>NZ_CP174314.1:1150000-3892500 GCF_052467515.1 Microbulbifer mixtoriginis (SeqCode)
AAGGTACGCCGGTTTTGGTGATGGGACTTGCTCCCTAAGCTGAGGCCGGTCGAAGTGACCAGGTGGCTGCGACTGTTTATTAAAAACATAGCACTCTGCAAACTCGTAAGAGGACGTATAGGGTGTGACGCCTGCCCGGTGCCGGAAGGTTAATTGATGGGGTTAGCTTCGGCGAAGCTCTTGATCGAAGCCCCGGTAAACGGCGGCCGTAACTATAACGGTCCTAAGGTAGCGAAATTCCTTGTCGGGTAAGTTCCGACCTGCACGAATGGCGTAACGATGGCCACGCTGTCTCCACCAGAGACTCAGTGAAATTGAAATCGCTGTTAAGATGCAGTGTACCCGCGGCTAGACGGAAAGACCCCGTGAACCTTTACTACAGCTTTGCACTGAACTTTGAGCCTACTTGTGTAGGATAGGTGGGAGGCTTTGAAGCAGTAACGCTAGTTACTGTGGAGCCGTCCTTGAAATACCACCCTGGTATGTTTGAGGTTCTAACTCTGGTCCGTTATCCGGATCGAGGACAGTGTATGGTGGGTAGTTTGACTGGGGCGGTCTCCTCCCAAAGAGTAACGGAGGAGTACGAAGGTGCACTCAGCATGGTCGGAAATCATGCAATGAGCATAATGGTATAAGTGCGCTTGACTGCGAGACAGACATGTCGAGCAGGTACGAAAGTAGGTCATAGTGATCCGGTGGTTCTGTATGGAAGGGCCATCGCTCAACGGATAAAAGGTACTCCGGGGATAACAGGCTGATACCGCCCAAGAGTTCACATCGACGGCGGTGTTTGGCACCTCGATGTCGGCTCATCACATCCTGGGGCTGAAGCCGGTCCCAAGGGTATGGCTGTTCGCCATTTAAAGTGGTACGCGAGCTGGGTTTAGAACGTCGTGAGACAGTTCGGTCCCTATCTGCCGTGGGCGTTGGAAATTTGAGAAGAGTTGCTCCTAGTACGAGAGGACCGGAGTGAACGAACCTCTGGTGTTCGGGTTGTCACGCCAGTGGCATTGCCCGGTAGCTATGTTCGGACGGGATAACCGCTGAAAGCATCTAAGCGGGAAGCCTCCTTCAAGATTAGATTTCCCTGACTCCTTGAGAGTCCTAAAGGGCCGTGGAAGACTACCACGTTGATAGGCTGGGTGTGGAAGCGTTGTGAGGCGTTGAGCTAACCAGTA
Source organism: Microbulbifer mixtoriginis (SeqCode) (assembly GCF_052467515.1). Classification (NCBI taxonomy): domain Bacteria; kingdom Pseudomonadati; phylum Pseudomonadota; class Gammaproteobacteria; order Cellvibrionales; family Microbulbiferaceae; genus Microbulbifer; species Microbulbifer mixtoriginis (SeqCode). The sequence continues at coordinate 1,151,179 of NZ_CP174314.1, forward strand.
CTAATTGCCCGTGCGGCTTGACCATACAACAGAGATGGTTACTAACGACTAGCTAAGCTAGCGGATTGTGGAATGAAAGACACACAATGATCGCTTGCGGTGTATTACTACAGATTGTTTTACCGACTTATTTGGGGTTATCGCCGGTCAACAGACCGAGGCAAACAGCGATAACACGGCAGGCCAAGCAGATTGCTTATAAGACCAATGCCAACCCAAGCCAGTTTGCCTGACGACAATAGAGTTGTGGAACCACCTGATCCCTTGCCGAACTCAGAAGTGAAACGCAACATCGCCGATGGTAGTGTGGGGCTTCCCCATGTGAGAGTAGGTCATCGTCAGGCTTCTAATCCGAAAAGGGCCACCCAATAGGGTGGCCCTTTTTTTATGTGTAAAAATATTTACAGAAAAAGATAAGATGGGTTGAAGAAAATTGAGTTCTTAATTTGCTTGGTCAATCTTCTGGTTCAAGCTAGCAATACTTCAAATTAAAACTTAACCCCAGTATTGATCATCAATCTGATCTTGATTTTATTTTCCATGACAATAACAAAGGGTTCGACTGCTAAGCAGGCGGGCTTTTTTTATGGATGAAAGAAATATCAGCGAATCGCGATTGGGAATTAAAAATAAAAAAGGGAGATTAAAAGCTTCCGCCAAATTTATCCTCTCAATAATGTTGCTGGATAATCAATGAAGCTTTCTTTGTCCTTTGTTTATGCTGAAGTAATAACTTGAGCTTGGTGTTCTTATAAGAAATTATTTGATCTAAATCTCATCCTGGCCTCATTTTTGTGAGACAGTCGTACAACATAGGCATAAAGAACTTGATTTTAATATAGCGATTCAGGATAGTCGCCCGTTGCCTTTTCTTGTGGGTTGAAGGGTTTTTATCTGCTCTTATACGCAACACGATAGAGGCACGTTAAGGCTTCTCACTTGTACGAGTGGTCGATGATAGTTAAAGACGTATTCAGCCGTGTCGGGGAAGACTATACATACCCAGTTTGGGCAGTGATGGCTGTTGCTGCCATTGGGCGCTAAAGATATTGAAGGATAGTTAGATGCACATTCTTACGCTGTACCAATCAATTTCGCGATGGTTTCTATTGCTGACCATTGCAGTTTCACTAGCCGCCTGTGGTGGTGGTAGTGGCGGTAGCGATGACGGGGCTTCTTCCCCGGATCCAACTTCACCAGAAACAGATCCCTCTTATAGCATTACTGTAGAGCTACGTGACTTAGATACGGATGAGTTGATTGAAAACCCCAATCCAGAAGAGCCGGTAAGTATCCATGTGACGGTTAAGAGTGACAATAGTGGTCTTGTTGTCTCTGAGAACGTAACTGTTACAACAACCTTGGGTGAGTTGAGCCCTAAAAGTGGCATAGTCAAGACAAATGACAGTGGTGTCGCTACTCTGGAACTGAGTGTTGAAGGACAGGAAATCGGCAGTGTTGGTGAGATTGTTGTTGCCTACGATAGCGTTAGTACAGACCAGGCACCCTACTCGCCACTACGATTTAGTATCGAAGAGCCTGCTTTGAAGCTTGGTTATTTGGATAATAACCAGCAGTTTGTGTCGGGTGCCCTGGAGATTCTTGCTCAGAACCTATCTTCTAAGGGCACAACGCCAGTTAGCGTCTATTTACAGGGTCCTGATGGCAACCTTTACTCCAAAAGGATGCAAGTAGAATTTTCCAGTAATTGCAGTTTGAGCCAACCAGCCGTTGCTACTCTTGATTCTCCGGTTACTATGACAGAGGGTAAGGCAACTTCTACATATACTGCAGAGGGTTGCGAAGGTCAGGATAGCATCACTGCAACGTTAGTAGCTTACCCAAGTATATCTGCCAGCGGCCAGCTTACTGTAATGCCTCCAGAGGTAGGCTCCATTGAGTTTGTGAGTGCTGAACCTGAGATAATCAATATCCAAGGTTCTGGAGGCAAGGAAACATCAGAAGTACGTTTTCAGGTCTTCAGCAAAGATGGCTTGCCAATGAGCGGGGTGGAAGTTAACTTCACTTTGGAAGAGGGAGAGGGAAACGTCAACCTTGCTAGTAGTTCCGGAACGACCGATGCTGAGGGCGAAGTAATTGCTTTGGTTTCTGCTGGAAGGGTAGCGTTGCCGGTTCGGGTTAAAGCTACAATTACTGATAGCAACGGGAACACTTCTTATACTTTTTCTAGTGATTTAGTAGTCTCAGCAGGCATTCTTGATAAAGACTCGTTTTCTTTATCTGCTAGCGTCCTTAGAGTGAATGGTGATGACTATGATGGTGTCACTTCCGAGATCACTATTAGGGTTGGCGACGATAACAATACGACTCCTGATGGTACCGCTATTTCTTTTAAAACTGAGTATGGGCGCATTGCCGGCTACTGTACTACTGTCGATGGGAATTGCTCAGTGGATTGGAATAGCCAGAACCCCCGAGCACCTCTGGATTATAAATTCCTTGGTGACGATGGTGTGATGCATTCTCTTCGGACTATTTTTAACACGACCTGTCCGGTTACTGGGCTAATGGGCGGCTACCCATGTCCACAGCCATTGGGACAACCTTATGGCGGCCGCTCTACTATCCTCGCTTATGCGCTGGGACAGGAAAGTTATACCGACGCGAATAGTAATGGGCAATATGATACCGGAGAAACGTTTGTAGATTTACCGGAAGCGTTTTTAGATCACAATGAAGATGGAGCCTTTGGGAACTCGAGGAGTATTGGTAGTTGCTATCCCAATTGCCCAGAAGAGGCCGGTGATGAAGAGCTGTTTATCCCACTGAATGACAACGGAAAGTACGATAGTGGCAATGGTATTTATAACGGCCTTAGCTGCTCTGAGGCAGCTGAAGCGGATGGTACTTGCTCTAAAGAACTTGTTCATGTAAGTGAGGAGCTCGTAATTCTTGTGGCAGGGAGTGAACCCTACGGAATATTTAGAACCTTAGATGGTAATTATACTTCCAGTCCTGAAGTTGAAGTTGGTTTAGGGGGCGCGACTTACCTTTATTTTTATCTTTCTGACCTTTACAACGGGCTCTTGCCTGAGGGTACTACCGTGAAGACTTACTCAGAAAAATGTGAGGTTAGTCACGGCTCTAGTGAGATTGAGTTTGGCCCGGAACTGGTTGCATTTACTATCGTCGCCCCCAGTGACGCTGAGTTAGGTTCTGAGTACGTGAAAGTTGAGGTTAATGTTCCTGCTCCAGGCGGTGATTCGGATAGCGGTGTTACTAAGACTTGGCAGTTTAAGTGTACTGTTAATTAGTTTAATCTGATCAGGTAAGAATCTAGATTCTTAAGCTGATTTTGACAATTACCGGGCCACATAAGTGGCCCGGTTTCATTAATGATTAGTGAATCTCAGGCTTGTGTAGATCACAGTTTTATTCTTTGTAGTGAAACTCTTTTGCTGTGTGGATAATAATCGGAGCAACTTGGTTTCTCTAGGGATTGCTATATTTAAGTAAAAGTGTAATCGCTACTTGCAACTAAGTTTGTGAAGCTTTTATAAATTAAAAGTAAGTGCTCAGATAGACTTTACAAGCTCACTCAAATGATCGGTTAACTTATCATTCTCAGAATAATATACAGGGCAGGCAACCACTGGAACTGTGTGGGCTGCCAAGGCCTTTTTAACAATTTGCTTGACTCTGGAAGTCGACATGACAATGGCGCTTGAGTTCCAGATCTATTTTCTATCTAAAAAGCCCATAGCTACTGCCAACAAAAATTAACATAATAATGGGAATGCTTTCACTAATTGCAGTTTCAACTTCTTGAAAATTCATCATAAAGCTGCTATCGCCCATCACTGCTAGTACTCTGCATTTAGGGTGGACCAGGTTGATATCAGTAGCATCAGGTAGGGCATAGGACATAATGGCAAGCCTATTAGGAATTAGGAGGGGTGTTGGGCTTGTAGGCTAGGTAGGCGTGCCATCCACATTTTCACTGCGCAGGTGTCTGAAAGCACAATATCATCTATTTGTATCGCTTCTTGAAAGTCTGCGACCACCCTTTGGGATTTCATTGGGCAGGTATTGGAGGCTTTGCCATTGTTAATTTATCTGAAAAGAAGTTTTTGTATTTTTTAATCTTCACTGACCAGGCTTGGCTTTTTCAGGCGTGCTCAACTTTTGTAAAAAAAAGATTTTGGCTTCTATATCACGGTTAAGGCAAATGTTGGCATCAACCTCTGCTGGGAAATTATGATTATAGATAATTTTTTTTCTGCATTTAGGAGTATGGGGGATGGAGGCGTCTCATTCAGTTCATAGCCAACACAGATAACAATATCGACACAATCAAAACCAAAATTGGCATAGTCGTAAACCATAACACCCAGAGAGTTTGGATGCTCCTCTGGCATTGTGCTCTTTCCATGAAATGTGCTGACGAAAACCATATTTAGAGCCTCGGAGAATTGAATCTAAGTATCTTAGGTGTTTGCGATTGGAGGGGTGGGATTTAGCTTGGTATTAACAAGCAGGGCCACTTATTTTGGAGTGCCGCCATATCTAAAATGTCTTCGGGAACACACAAGATAATAGGCCCTTGGCTGATCTTCCTGATAGCTTTTGAAAGCTGCACGTACCAGCTCGGAAGTGGATTCTGGATTTGTAATCATCTTTGATGGCTTGGGGATGAGCTCAAGCATCTTTACTAGAGCAATATATTGATACTTTTCTTTAAAAAGCCCGTCGATACCAGCTTGAGCATTGATGGGCACGAGAGGCGTGCTATCCGCTTACGTCTCGGCGATTCCCACTAGCATATTAGTAGCTTCTCGTCCAAGTGCTCCATAGCAGACACCGACGTTCCCAGTTACCAGGCCATACATAACTGTCATAAATAAAGCGGCCTGTTCTGATAAAGTGAGAATAAATCATAAGAGGGCGCCATTTTTTTACATCGATAAAGCGTATATTTTTTCTGAGGGTATTCCAAATATAAATTTAGGCCCTTCATTTTCAAAACAGGAAATCAAAAATACTGAAGCACTAATAGGAATGTCATTCATAGCTAACTCATTAGCTAAGATCTGTTTTTCATCAAATAAGAAAAGTTGGAAGCTGGCCAGCTTCTCATTAAATGTCGATCAGTTTTGCAGGTGTTAGTCGAAGGTATTATCAGTGATGGCGCTAAACATATCTGTCCAGATAGATGTAGATCCATAAAGAAATTTCTGACAGGTAAATGAACAAGGATCCCAGTTTTAGGGTGATTTTGGCGCTTATTTTGTAATTGTTAGGTTGCAGGTCGTGAGCTTGTTAGGATCGGCATGGAAGACAAGGGGATTATAATGAAAAATTTTAAACTGAGATTTCGGCTGATTATATTGGTTATTTTTACCTGTGTCGTTTCTTCGTGTACAGAAGAAGGAAAAGAGGGCTTGCGGAGTTCTAAACCAGGTGTTGGCTCTGAAGTGGTGGCCCGTATTGGCAGTAATAATATTACATTACAGGAGTTGGATAATGATTTACAGCTGATTTTTTATGATATTGCAGAGCAAAAATATAATTTGCGTTTGGCTAGGCTGGATGCCTTGGTGAATGAAAAAGCTAATTTTAGTTCGAAGAGGGATGATATAGAGGTTTATCTGAAGTTGCCCGAGCCGCCTCGAATTCTATTGCCCAAAGTCTCTAAATTTATTCGGGGTAATCAGGATGCTCCAGTCACCTTGGTGGTCTATTGTTCCTTTCAATCCTCACATTGCAAAGCGATACAGCCTGTAATACGCCGTCTATTGGAGGTTTATAATGGTTGGGTTCGTCAAACGCACTTTGATTTTCCGCTTAAATTTCATCGTGAAGGAATTCAAGCTGCATCTGCAGCGCGTTGTGCGGCGATGCAGAATAAATTTTGGGAGTATCACGATGCCTTGTATGTTCTAACTCCTGAGTTTGATAGTGATACTTACCTTCAGTTGGCCAAGCAATTGCAATTAGATATTCATCTTTTTGAAGATTGCTTATCCAGTGATAGCCCAAAAGATTCCGTAGTAGGGTCCCGGGATCGTGCTCTAGATCTTGGTCTTAAAAATGTACCGGTCATTTTTATTAATGGGTTGTATCTGAAAGGGGTGCGTAACTTTGAGCAGTATGCTTTTTGGGTAGATAAAGAACTGCAATCTATGGGGATAAAATCAAAAGAAAAGTATAGATGGAAAGATAGCGAAACGATTGATGATAGAAATCTACCGGCTACCAGCTTGCCCCTATTGTTACTGGGAGTTAGCGAATCAACTGTAGATGGTAAGTCGAAAGCTTTGATTGCAGTAAAGGAGGCTACTGCGGAGTATTTCAGCGCGGGGCAAAAAATTTCAGACAATATTTTATTGTTGCGTATCCACTCTAATTTTGCAGTGATTGAGAGTAGAGGCGGACTGGAAAAGTTACCCTTAAAGGGGAGAGAGGGCGCTGAGCTTTTACTCACCTACTCTTATGGGCAAAGTGAGGAGTTGAAACGACGTATAGAGCAGCCACTGGGCCCTGGAACCCGTAAGTTGATAGCCTCTTCTGGTGTGCTGACTCTAGGACAGGCTTGGTTAAGTCGTCACTTGGAGCAGCGAGATGCTTTGGAGGCTAAGTTTACCGAGGCCGAATTGGAAGTTGAGGGACACCATTTGATGCGACTTGAAGGTGTCGCAGATAATGAATTCTTCACTGCCTTGGGTTTTCAAGAAAATGATGTATTACTGAGAGTGAATGATAGTTGGGTACATAGCAGTCAAAATAAATTGTGGGATGCGCTTTCTAGTGGCCAGCTTATTGATGTGGTCTTTATGAGAAAGGGACTACCACAACGCATACAGTATGTAGTTGAAGAGCTTAGCTACTTTGAGAAAAATTCAAATACAGAAAGAGAATAGTTTAGGTTGTGAGATAAACTTGGGCTCTCATGAAAGCTCTAGTCAGAGAGCCCAATGTTCACCGATTAGGGAAGTTATTTACTTATCGGGATTACCCTGCCAAAAGATATCGGCAACGATATTTTGGCCTTGTACACTGGGATGGAAACAGTCTCCACCACCCACATCGTCCTTTCCAAACTGGAAAGTCCCAGCATTTACCTCATCTTCACCAGTGTATTCCGCTATAACCTCAACTCCATTAACACCATTGTAACTTTCGGCTTCTTCGGCAAGAATCTCGTTGTAACGCCGTTGGGCTGCAGTAATCGCATTATAGCGGGTGGTGAAATCCTCTCCGTTCATGATACCGCCGTTGGTTGCAATTCGGCAGATACCAAATGTTGACCAAACGTTTTCACAGTCTACTCGGGAGTTTTCCGCCTGCTTTTCCAGGCCTGCTCCACGAAGATCCTGTACCCTAGGTACAGATCCGAGCAGAATGGTGGAGCCATTGGGAAGGCCGTCGACGAGTTTATCCAAGCCGGCTTGAACAGCTGAGCGCCATTCATTGTCGGTATATAGTGGGTTATTACAGTTGGCTGGATCGGCACAATCTCGGTTGCAGATGTCATTCCCGCCAAGAACGATTTCAACATGATCTGCCACATTGGTTTGAGCCAAAATTCGATCGGCCTGCACTGCAAAATTCTTATTACCTCCACGCATCTCGGCACCGGATTCAGCCGCTTTTTTATTTGCAGCGATATTGGGTGAAATAATTTTATATCTATCGTAAATACTTTCTACAGAATTATTGTCACCATCAAACCAAGAGTGTTCCGGTTGATCTCCACCTAGGAGACAAAATAGGTCCCAAAAATACTTATTGCGTGTACAGTCTGCACCGAATGCCATGGTAATGCTGTCTCCTGCAGCGACAGATTTTGACGGGGCTGCCATCACTGATGGCAGCGACATAACACTTAAAAAAAAGACTGCTATAACTCCGTATCTTTTCCACATTGTGATTTCTCCCACACCGACTTTCGTCGTAGATAGTTATTGTTTTAAAGCTATATCGGTGAACCTGAGGAGTTTAGGTTGGTGGGTGAGAGGTGCTACTGTGAATGCGCTAGACTGGTTGGTCAGATTTTAATAAGTTGAAGCATGTTGAAATTCTGTCGTCGAGAACATTAAGTGATTTTGGTTTCACTTCAAATGATGGTTGTTGTTAGACCTAGATACGGCTCTTTGATAGACCACCTATTCATATTCGATGGCTTCCTCTATACTGCGCATTACTTGTCGGAGTGCCTGTGGGCTGAGATCGCTGTTGCGAGATCCGTTGAACCTGATCGGGGTAACCCCCGCGTAGGGAACAAGATCTGAAGTCGCCTGTTTTTTTACATTTTGGCGTCTTTTCTCTTTGTAACTGCCCTGGATGCTGCGACCTTTAAATTCCCAAGTTTTAAGGTTACGCATGTCTGAGATCATTGAACAATCCGGTAAAGCCGGAAAGTCCTCCCGCGCTGCCAGTCGCGATTCCGCTAAAGAATTTCTTGAGAATCTCACGGTTCAGTCTTTTCCCAATTCGCGCAAGGTGTTTTTGCCTGGTGAAACCCCTGGTATCCAGGTTGGCGCTCGCCAGATTTGTCTTGGGGATAGTGTGGTAGGTGGGGATGCCGATAACCCTATTTTAGAACCCAACGTGCCTCTCACCGTATACGATACCTCCGGGCCATATTCAGAGCCCAATTTTAAAGTCGATGTACGCCAAGGTCTGCCCAAGCTACGCAAAGGCTGGATAGAGGCACGAGGAGATACTGAGCAGCTGGACTCCCGCCAGGCGGCCTATAGTCAGCAGCGTATGGCGGCCCAGGGGCTGGACCACATTCGCTTCGAAAAGCTTCCCAGTCCGCGCCGAGCTAAGCCGGGAAGTAATGTATCGCAAATGCACTATGCCCGCCGTGGCGTTATCACGCCGGAGATGGAGTTTGTCGCAGTCCGCGAAAATATGGGACGCGTAAAGTTAGCGGCGGAGATGAGTGAGAGTGAATACCAAAAAGCACGTGATGGTATTTACATCCCGGAACAAATCACGCCGGAATTTGTTCGTAGGGAAGTTGCAGAAGGACGCGCAATTATCCCAGCGAATATTAATCACCCGGAAGTGGAGCCGATGATTATCGGGCGCAACTTTCTGTGTAAGGTGAATGCAAATATCGGCAATTCCGCTGTGACTTCTTCCATTGAAGAGGAAGTGGAAAAACTGGTTTGGTCTACCAAGTGGGGGGCAGATACGGTAATGGATCTGTCTACCGGAGCCAATATCCACGAAACTCGCGAGTGGATTCTGCGCAACTCACCAGTCCCCATTGGTACCGTACCCATTTACCAAGCATTGGAAAAAGTAAATGGAATTGCTGAAGACCTCAACTGGGATGTTTTCCGAGATACCTTGATTGAGCAAGCGGAACAGGGAGTGGATTATTTCACTATTCATGCCGGCGTGCTCTTGCGCTATGTACCACTCACAGCCAAAAGAATGACCGGGATAGTGTCTCGTGGTGGTTCCATCATGGCGAAATGGTGTCTCGCTCATCACAAGGAGAATTTCCTCTATACCCACTTTGAGGAAATCTGCGAGATTATGAAAGCTTATGATGTGAGCTTTAGCCTTGGTGATGGCCTGCGTCCGGGCTCTATTGCCGATGCCAATGATGAAGCTCAGTTCGGTGAGCTGTATACGCTTGGTGAATTAACCGAAGTTGCCTGGAAGCACGATGTTCAGACGATGATCGAAGGCCCCGGTCATGTGGCTATCCATAAGATCAAAGAAAATATGGATGAGCAGCTGAAGCACTGCCACGGCGCACCTTTCTACACTCTAGGTCCATTGACCACGGATATTGCTCCAGGCTACGACCACATTACTTCCGGCATCGGCGCTGCACTTATCGGCACTTACGGTTGCGCCATGCTCTGCTATGTGACCCCCAAAGAGCACCTGGGCCTACCCAATAAAGAGGATGTTAAAGAAGGTCTGATGGCCTATAAGATTGCGGCTCATGCCGCAGACTTGGCCAAAGGGCATCCGCGGGCACAGAAGCGCGATGACGCCCTGTCAAAAGCCCGCTTTGAATTTCGCTGGGAAGACCAATTCAATCTCGGTTTGGACCCGGAGCGCGCACGCTCTTATCACGATGAAACCCTGCCGAAGGAATCCGGCAAGGTAGCGCATTTCTGCTCCATGTGTGGGCCTAAATTCTGTTCTATGAAGATTACCCAGGATGTGCGCGATTACGCAGCCAAACAGGAGGCGGAACGCGGGATGGAAGAGATGGCAGTTAAATTTAAGGATATGGGCAGCGAGATTTATCACAAGGGCTGATCGGGTGTTGGGGGAGGGTAACTCCCCCAACATATTAGAAATACAGTGATGTAAAAGGAGCTTGCTATCGCTGGTATCCAATTGGAATTGTGAAGATAGGTAAGCTGTGTCAAACAAAACTAAAGCTAAGGTGGCTATTGCCGGTGGCGGCCTGTTGGGGCGATTACTCGCCTGGAGGCTCTGCCAGCTTGATGTAGATATCACCCTGTTTGAGGCCGGTAACTTATCGGAATCAAAAGGCGGAGCCTGTTGGACAGCTGCGGGAATGATCTCGCCTTTATCGGAGCTGGTACACACTAACAAACACATTTATAGCCTGGGGTTAAAAAGCCTTGAGCTTTGGCCTGAGTGGGCCCGTCAGCTGGAGGAGCAGAGCGGGCAGGACGTGGAATACCGCAGGGCGGGCTCAGTCCTGGTGGCTCACGGCAAGGACAGAAGTGAGCTGCTGCAATTCCTGCGGGAACTACAGGGTAAGCTTGGCGAGTCTGCCAGGGTGCAGGTGCAGCCCCTCGATAGCAATACTTTAGCGAAATTAGAGCCTTGCTTACATGGCTTTGAACAAGGGCTTTACCTGCGGGGTGAGGCGGATATCAATAATCACCGCCTATTGCCCGCGTTACTCAGCGTATTGCACCGAGGTGCAGTCACTCTGCGAGAGCACAGCAAGGCAACTTGCGAAGCCGGGTATATCTCTGTGAACTCGGAGCGCGAACAATTTGATTGCGTGATCGACTGCCGTGGTCTCGGTGCCAAGGGGCAGATTGAAGGCTTACGTGGTGTCCGTGGTGAGGTGATGGTGGTGGAATCCCGGGAAGTGGTTTTGCAGCGTCCAGTGCGCCTGCTCCACCCACGCTATAAGCTCTACGCTGTACCCCGTAGCGATGGACGCACTGTAATCGGCGCCACAGAAATTGAGAGCGAAGATCTGTCGCCCATTTCCGTGCGCTCCAGTATGGAACTCTCTTCCGCGCTTTACTCCCTCAACCCGGCTTTTGCCGAGGCTCGTATTGTTGAGACCCGCGTAAATTGTCGCCCCGCCACTATGGATAATATGCCTTATATCCACAGCGAGGATGGGCTGATTAGGGTGAATGGCCTTTACCGTCACGGTTATCTTTTAGCACCGGCAGTAGTGGAGCAAGTGGAGAATCAAGTGGCACAACAACTGTTACAGGTGGTTTGATGCAGGTACTAATTAATGGGGAAACACAGAGCCTTGAATCCCCGCTAAAACTCTCTGCGCTTTTACAGCAGCTCGGCTATCGCGGAGAAACGTTTGCCGTTGCGATCAACGGTGGATTTATTCCCCGTACGGAATATAGCAATACACAGATAAATAACGGCGATAGCCTGGATATTGTTGCTCCGGTAGTGGGGGGGTAAAGGTGAGCGATCTATTAACACTTTACGGAAAAACATTTAACAGCCGGCTTTTGGTGGGCACCGCCCTGTATCCCTCCCCAGCGATTATGCGCGAATCCGTGCAAGCCTCAGCTTCGGAAATTATTACTTTGTCTCTTCGCCGGCAAAATCCGGCACAGCAGCAGGACAATCGATTTTGGAATTATATTCGCGAGTCCGGTTGTCAGTTGTTGCCCAATACCGCCGGTTGTAAATCGCCGCGAGAAGCGGTGGAGCTGGCAAAAATGTCCCAGGAAATTTTCCAGACCGATTGGCTCAAGCTGGAAGTGATTGGTGATGATTACAATTTGCAGCCAGACCCCTTTGGTCTGGTAGAAGCTGCGCGGGAATTAATTCAGTTAGGCTTCAAGGTTTTGCCTTATTGCACGGATGACCTGGTTCTGTGTCGAAAACTATTGGATGTGGGTTGCGAGGTATTAATGCCCTGGGGGGCTCCCATCGGTACCGGGCAGGGACTGCTCAATAAATATAACCTGCAAACACTGCGCGAGCGCCTGAGTGATGTACCGCTTATTATTGACGCCGGAATCGGTGCGCCATCACAGGCGGCAGAAGCACTGGAGATGGGCTTTGATGCGGTGTTATTGAATACCGCGATTGCAAAAGCCCAGGATCCGGTACTGATGGCTAATGCTTTTAAATTGGCTGTGGAATCCGGGCGCGCCGCCTTTAATGCCGGCTTGATGCTCAGGCGTCAAACTGCCAGCCCCAGCACCCCCACCCTAGATATGCCTTTCTGGCAGCAGGCAGAGAGCATATTGCAGGATTAGTATTTTTTATGCGCGATCAACTCCAATTGAAAAAGCCAATTGTCTGGACCATTGCCGGCAGTGACTCCGGCGGTGGCGCCGGCATTCAGGCGGACCTGCTGACTTTTGCAGACCTCGGCTGCCATGGTTGCAGTGCTATCACGGCCAATACCGCACAGAATACGGTGGAAGTTACTGCAATTAATGCAGTTTCCCTAGAGGTCTTAGTTTCACAATTGCGGGCCTTACAGCGGGATCTATTTCCTGCCGCAATTAAAATCGGTCTGCTAGCGAATGCTGAACAAGTTGTTGCGGTGGCAGATTTCTTGCGCCAGCTGAAAGCGGTGCAGCCGGTTCCGGTTATTTACGATCCGGTTGCTGTTGCTACCAACGGAGCCGGGCTCACTGAAGGGAATATTACCGCAACGGTGTTGGCTCAGTTGATGCCACAGTGTGATCTGGCCACTCCCAATTTACATGAATTGGAATGGCTTACCGGAGCCAGTGTCACGGGTGCGGAATCTATTGTGCAGGCTGCGCGTCAGTTGCACGCTCACGGCGGTACCGCAATTTTAGTTACCGGCGGCCATACGCAATTGCGTGCGGGAGAAGTTGCCGACTTACTGTGGGATGGTGAAAAAGCCGATTGGTTTATTGGCCGGGAGGTGTCCAGTACAGGCACACATGGCACTGGCTGCACCCTATCCTCCGCTATTGCCGCTTGCCGCGCTTTGGGCTACCCGTTGCGAGATGCCTGCGTTGTGGGTAAAGCCTATGTTCAGCGGGGTTTGCGCCGGGGAAATAATGCACACATCGGCGCTGGTGCTGGACCTGTAGGCCACTGTGGCTGGCCCCTGGATTTAATCGACTTCCCGGAGATTCTACTGCCCGGAGAAGAGCGTGCGTCGGATTATGGCTTTGGTGCGGCCCAGCCTCTTTTTCAAGGGTTTGCCCAAACAGACTCTCAAGCATTGGGTTTATATCCGGTAGTGGATACAGTGGAGTGGTTGCAGCGCCTGGCTGAGCTGGGGGTGCGTACTTTACAGTTGCGAATAAAGAATCCGGGTGGGGATCTGCGCGCACAGATTGAGCGTGCAGTGGCTATTGGCAGGACGTATAACCTGCGCCTGTTTATCAATGATTACTGGCAGTTGGCGATTGAGTGCGGCGCCTACGGTGTGCATTTGGGCCAGGAGGATTTGCAATCTGCTGATCTCAGAGCAATTCAAGCGGCAGGATTAAAACTGGGTATCAGTACCCACGGCTTCTATGAATTACTGTTGGCCTACCGTTATCGCCCCAGCTACCTGGCGATGGGTGCAATTTATGCGACCAACACCAAGGATATGTCGGATCAGTTGCAGGGCGTGCAGAAACTCGCGCGAATGGCAGCACTATTGCCCGATTATCCACTCGTGGCAATTGGTGGTATTAATATGCAACGGGCCAGTGAGGTTATTGCTAGCGGTGTTGGCAGTATCGCCGTGGTCAGCGCTATTACTAAAGCGGAAGATTACAAGCAGGCGGTTGCCGATTTTAATGTCCTGTTGAAAGGAAAGCATGCGGAAGTAGAGCCATGTTAAGTAGTAAGGAATTACAGCGTTACAGTCGCCAGATAATGTTGCCCCAAGTGGGTGAAGAGGGACAGAAAAAGCTGTCTTCTGCTCGAATTATGATTGTTGGTTTAGGTGGGCTCGGCAGCCCGGCGGCGATGTATCTGGCCGCAGCCGGTATTGGAGAGCTGCACCTGGTAGACGGTGATCATATCGATCTCTCCAATTTACAGCGCCAGGTTTTGTACAAAACCAATCACCAGGGAAAATCCAAAGCCATGGTGGCTGCACAACAATTGGCTGCAGCCAATCCAACTATTCGCATTCACCCCCACAACCAAATGGCGAATGAATCCTGGCTGCGTGAACGGATAAAACAGGTGGATCTGGTGTTGGACTGCACTGATAACCTGGAAATCCGCCATACGATCAACCGGGTTTGTTATCAGTCCGGGTGTCCGGTGGTAATGGCATCGGTGCAGGGGTTTTCCGGCCAGCTGATTAGTTTTGATTTTTCTGAAGGAAAAGGCCCCTGTTATGCCTGTCTATTTCCGCCCCAGGAGCAGACTGAAGTCCAGAACTGCGCTACAGCAGGGGTGATCGGTCCTGCGTTGGGGGTCGTTGGCAGTATGCAGGCTCTGGAGGCCATGAAGTACCTGATGGATTTGCCGGTATCGAGCTTGAATAAATTGCACTTAATCGAGACGGAAACCTTAGCTCTGCAAACTTTGCAGCTGCCGAGTCATAGTAATTGCCCGGTTTGTAATACCTAGCTAACTTTGTTTTCTCTTAAATTTTTCTTTCCGTAGATTGATACAGTGCTAGCACTATAAGTGTATGCATAACCAACATGTTTTATTTATTTTTCCTTTTTGGCGGATTAATTAACTTTTCAGTTTGGACACACAGTTGTTCCAGGGCAGGATACCGCTAGATTCAAGGCATGTTCCGAGTTAGTTGCCAGGGTAAATATGTTTGTCTTTTTAGTGTCTTATAAACTTGGCTCGGCTATATAGATAAGCTATCAACCCGATAGCTTGTGGTAAAACCATAAAACTATCAGAATGGGAGTGTAACCATTTCGGTGGCAAAGTCTTGGAAGAAGGATTTGTTTAATGAAAAAAATTGATATTGGTATTAGTGAAAAGGATAGGGAAAAGATTGCTGGCGGCCTCAAGCACTTGCTGGCGGATAGCTACACTCTATACCTGCAAA
Source organism: Microbulbifer mixtoriginis (SeqCode) (assembly GCF_052467515.1). NCBI lineage: Bacteria > Pseudomonadati > Pseudomonadota > Gammaproteobacteria > Cellvibrionales > Microbulbiferaceae > Microbulbifer > Microbulbifer mixtoriginis (SeqCode). The sequence goes on from NZ_CP174314.1 coordinate 1,166,372, forward strand.
CGCACAACTTCCATTGGAATGTTACCGGGCCATTTTTTCGTGAACTACACCTGATGTTTGAGGAGCAGTACAACGAGCTGGCTACGGCGGTAGATGACATTGCAGAGCGAATTCGCACTTTGGGTGTTTCTGCACCGGGCACCTATCAGGCTTTTGGACAGCTGAGTTCTATTGAAGAAGTTGTAGAAGTTCCCGCAGCAGAAGATATGGTGAAAATTCTCACCAAGGGCCATGAGCAGGTAATAAAAACTTGTCGCGATGTATTAAAGGCCGCGCAAAAGGGCGAGGATGAATCGACTATTGCCCTGGTATCTGACCGTATGCGTGTGCATGAAAAAACTGCCTGGATGCTGCGCGCTACCAGTAGTAAATAGTTACTGGCACTCTGGGTAAATGACTATTCTGTAGTGACTATTGCCCGGTGAGTAATTCCAGGAAAGCGCTGGCGGGTGCAGAGAGGTTACCGCGGCTTTTAAATAGTGCGCCAACTTCTTGCATTACCGCCGGCGCGGTAAGAGGCAAGCAGATTAAACCGTACTCTCGCATTTGTGCCTCACAAAGGCTTGGTACAGCACTGATTCCCAAGCCCGCTCTGACCAGCTGCCCGATAGTACTAAGCTGGTTAGCTTCACAACTATATTGAGCAGCTTGTCCACACTGGTCGAAGGCAGTATCCGTCCAGCGTCGCACTGCCGATCCACGGTTCATCGATATAAAAGGATGAGCGGCCAAGTCGCGCCAGCGTACGGCCTTCTTTTCCGCCAATATGTGCTCTTCGGGCATTATTGCGATAAAACGGTCGTGTTCAATGGGTGCGAACTCCATTCCACCCAGTTCGTCCGGGCGAAAGCTAATGCCCAGCTCCGCGCGTCCCTCCTGTACAGATTCTACAACCCGCTCCATAACCACATCTTCCAGCACAATATTGATTTGTGGATATGTCAGGTGAAAGTTAGCTAATAGAGTGGGTACTCGGTTTAAGGCGAAAGCGGGGATAACTGCCAGTTGCAGTTGTCCACGTTCCAGGCGGAAGCGCTGCTGTATAGCATCCAGTGATTGATCCCAGCTGTTAAGTAGTTGCTCCGCACGAACCAGGAACTCACGCCCTTCTGGGGTCAGGACCAGTTGGCGGCTATCGCGACTAAATAGAGGCCCTCCAGCGGCCTCTTCCAGATTGCGGATAGCCACGGAGAGCGCCGGCTGGGAAGTGTGTAACTGGGCACTGGCCTGCGCCAGACTGTGGCTTCGGGCTACAACAACGAAGGCGCGAAGCTGTTTAATGGTGGCGCTCACTATGGCTCCGGATGCATTCTATGAATGTTAAGTTTTATTTAATAAACCATCGAAAGATTAAAATAGTTTAAAGTTGTCGGGCAAGGCATGATTGCCGCTTTCGCCCTGGCGAAGGTCAAACAATCACCGAGAATAATGAATCTACAAGGTCTGCTGAGATGAAGGACAACGCACAAGCCCTTTGGCAACCGAGCCCCAAGGCCGTAGCCGCCACCCAGATGGATGAGTTCCGTCGCCTGGTTAATGTGAAACACCAGCTGCAGCTTGAAGACTACAGTGCGCTTTACCAGTGGTCTGTAGAAGAGCGTGAGGTCTTCTGGAGCGACTTATGGGATTTCTGTGAAGTGCGGGCTAGTGCGCGTGGAGAAGAGATCTTGGGCCGCGACAACATGCCGGGTGCTGAGTGGTTCCCCGGTGCACGACTCAATTTTGCCGAAAACCTGCTGCGCTACCGCGACGATAAGACGGCTTTGGTTGAGCGCCTGGAGAATGGCAGCCGCCGCCAGCTCAGCTACGCGCAGCTGTACGGTCGGGTAGAACGCTTGGCTTCAGCCCTGGCCAATCAGGGCATATCCGAAGGGGATCGTGTAGCTGGCTTTATGCCCAATGTGATCGATACCGTAGTGGCGATGCTGGCAACCACCAGTCTTGGCGCTATATGGACTTCCTGTTCGCCGGATTTTGGTATCAATGGCGTGTTTGATCGTTTCGGCCAGGTAGAACCGAAGGTGCTGATCGCCTGCGAAGGTTATTTCTACAACGGCAAAGTGATCGATTCCCTGCCGCGATTGCGCGAGATAGTGGCCCGTATCGACTCGATCGAGAAACTGGTGGTAGTGCCAGTTGCCCGCTCGCAGGAAAAAGTGGCTCAGGTACTAGCAGCAGAGCCGCTGGATAAAGCGGTGTTGCTACAGGAGTTCGAAGCCACAGCGCCTGAGCGCGAGCTTACCTTTGTTCAGACTGCTTTCGATCACCCCCTATACATCATGTATTCCTCAGGGACTACTGGGGTCAGGACCAGTTGGCGGCTATCGCGACTAAATAGAGGCCCTCCAGCGGCCTCTTCCAGATTGCGGATAGCCACGGAGAGCGCCGGCTGGGAAGTGTGTAACTGGGCACTGGCCTGCGCCAGACTGTGGCTTCGGGCTACAACAACGAAGGCGCGAAGCTGTTTAATGGTGGCGCTCACTATGGCTCCGGATGCATTCTATGAATGTTAAGTTTTATTTAATAAACCATCGAAAGATTAAAATAGTTTAAAGTTGTCGGGCAAGGCATGATTGCCGCTTTCGCCCTGGCGAAGGTCAAACAATCACCGAGAATAATGAATCTACAAGGTCTGCTGAGATGAAGGACAACGCACAAGCCCTTTGGCAACCGAGCCCCAAGGCCGTAGCCGCCACCCAGATGGATGAGTTCCGTCGCCTGGTTAATGTGAAACACCAGCTGCAGCTTGAAGACTACAGTGCGCTTTACCAGTGGTCTGTAGAAGAGCGTGAGGTCTTCTGGAGCGACTTATGGGATTTCTGTGAAGTGCGGGCTAGTGCGCGTGGAGAAGAGATCTTGGGCCGCGACAACATGCCGGGTGCTGAGTGGTTCCCCGGTGCACGACTCAATTTTGCCGAAAACCTGCTGCGCTACCGCGACGATAAGACGGCTTTGGTTGAGCGCCTGGAGAATGGCAGCCGCCGCCAGCTCAGCTACGCGCAGCTGTACGGTCGGGTAGAACGCTTGGCTTCAGCCCTGGCCAATCAGGGCATATCCGAAGGGGATCGTGTAGCTGGCTTTATGCCCAATGTGATCGATACCGTAGTGGCGATGCTGGCAACCACCAGTCTTGGCGCTATATGGACTTCCTGTTCGCCGGATTTTGGTATCAATGGCGTGTTTGATCGTTTCGGCCAGGTAGAACCGAAGGTGCTGATCGCCTGCGAAGGTTATTTCTACAACGGCAAAGTGATCGATTCCCTGCCGCGATTGCGCGAGATAGTGGCCCGTATCGACTCGATCGAGAAACTGGTGGTAGTGCCAGTTGCCCGCTCGCAGGAAAAAGTGGCTCAGGTACTAGCAGCAGAGCCGCTGGATAAAGCGGTGTTGCTACAGGAGTTCGAAGCCACAGCGCCTGAGCGCGAGCTTACCTTTGTTCAGACTGCTTTCGATCACCCCCTATACATCATGTATTCCTCAGGGACTACTGGGGTGCCGAAGTGCATTGTGCACGGGGTGGGCGGCACCTTGCTTCAACACCTGAAGGAGCATCGCCTGCACTGCGACTTGCGTCGTGAGGATTCCTTATTCTACTTCACTACTTGCGGCTGGATGATGTGGAACTGGCTGGTAAGTGGCTTGGCTTGTGGTGCAACCCTGGTGTTGTTCGATGGCTCTCCCTTCTATCCAGAGGCTAGGGGCTTGTGGGATATGGCGGATGAGGAGGGCATCAGCGTATTTGGCACCAGTGCCAAGTATATCGCCGCCTTGGAAAAGAGCGGCTGTAAGCCCCGCGAAAGCCACAAATTGGAGAAGCTGCGCGCGGTACTGTCTACAGGCTCGCCACTGGCTCATGAAGGCTTTCTATATGTCTACCGAGATATAAAGGAGGATCTGTGCCTGTCTTCTATTTCTGGAGGCACGGATATTATTTCCTGCTTTGCCTTGGGTAACCCTGCGTTGCCAGTTTATGCGGGAGAACTTCAGTGTCGAGGATTGGGCATGGCTGTGGAAGTCTGGAATGACGATGGCAAGCCGGTAACTTCAGAGAAGGGGGAGCTCGTGTGTGCCAAATCTTTCCCTTGTATGCCGATCGGTTTCTGGAATGATCCCGATGGGGCGAAATATAACAGCGCCTACTTCGAAAATTGGCCGGGAGTTTGGGCACACGGCGACTATGCAGAAATTACTACCCATGGAGGAGTGATTATTTACGGTCGTTCCGATGCGGTACTGAATCCCGGTGGCGTGCGTATTGGTACTGCCGAGATCTATCGCCAGGTAGAGAAAGTTGAGGAGGTGCTTGATAGCATCTGTATCGGTCAGCAGTGGCAAGACGATGTACGGGTTGTACTGTTTGTGGTGTTGCGCGAGGGCGTAGAGCTGAATGATGATCTAGTGCAGAGAATCCGCTCCACCATTCGCGCTAATACGACCCCGCGCCACGTACCCGCCAAGGTGATTCAGGTGGCCGATGTTCCGCGTACTATTAGTGGAAAAATTGTTGAGTTGGCGGTTCGCAATGTCGTGCATGGTAAGGAGGTTAAGAATATAGAAGCCCTCGCCAACCCAGAGGCTCTGGCACTCTATGAAAATTTGCCAGCCTTGGCGGAAGACTAAAGAGATTAAGGGGGGAGGGCGCGTAGACGGGCGTCATTTTGTTTGACTCGGTTCTGCGCTACCCTTGCCCTGTAGTAATACCAATAAATTCAAGGCAGAAGAGCAAGTATGGTTACCTATCTCTACTGGGCAGCGGTTATCGCTCTGGTTATTCTCTCCCTCTTTGCTGGCAGCCGCATGGGCAGCTTGAAAATTGGCGCCATTGTGGCTGCAGTTTTCTTCTTTGCAGGCTGGCTGGCTTATTACTTCCACTATGAACAGGTCTTTGTAAAACGCTTCGGTGGTGTGATGCGTATTTCTGTACCTGACGGTTTCCGGCATATTGGCGCCACCTGGAAAGAGGATAACCTCTGGATCGAGAACTACGACCCCAAAACCAATCAATGTATTTTTACTGAATACTCCAAGGGCAATATTCTCGAGGGGCGGGTGATTATTAAAGACTGTAATCCGTTACTTGGCAGCCCGAGCACTAGCAGCCAGCCATAAACCATTTGCTTTCTCTCGGCCGGCGATTAAAACGGGTCTATTAGCTATTTCGTTTCTCGTCGGCAAACTCTACCCGGGCAATATCTGTACCGGGTCATTATCAGGTGTGAAGGGATGGATACCCGGGAGTATGCGGACTAGCCGCCGTAGTCAACGGATTAATATTTTGCGAGTTCTCTTTGCCTTCCTGCTTATCGGTTTTGTATTACTGCCCTTCCAGCAGGCAGTAGCCATTCCTTTTTTTTCCAAACTTCCCGCTTTTTCACTGTATGTGCAGGGCGACCCGCAATTGCAGGAAAAATTGACTAAAGAGCTCAATGAGTTGCGTAAGAATAGTAGCGCCCTTGAGAGTTATGAAAATCTGCGGGATATCGCTCATTATGAGCGTGGAAATCTGGAAAAATTACTGCGCGCTGAGGGGTATTACGATGCTACTGTACGGGAATCGGTGCAGGGTAGTGAAATTATTTACCAAGTAATTCCCGGTCCTCAGTATTTGATAAAGAGCCTGGATATTGAAATGCCCGCGAATCTGCGGGCGGGCTTTCCCGGCTTGCCTATTTCTATCGGCGATCCATTACAGGCAGATGAGGTACTCGAAGGTGTGCAGACCATCACCAGATACCTTAATGAAAATGCCTGTCTGCTCAATGTCGATGTTACCTATCAAGCTACAGTGATTCACCAGGAGGCAGCTGCACGTTTGGTGTACCGTGTGGCACCCAGTCCAGAGGTGTTGGTGGGTGAGGTAGAAATCCTTGGTGCCACTTCTGTTGAAGATGACTATTTGCGCAGTAAGTTGAATATTAACCCTGGGGATTGTTTCAGTCGCAGTAAGCTGGATGCGGCTCAATTGCGTTTATTGCGCACTAATTTAATTTCCAATGTAACTCACCAGATATCAGAGCCCTATAACGGTCTGGTTGATGTCATCTTTATTGTGCAGGAGCGCAACCACCGCACTATTACTTTGGGGGTGGGGTACACCTCTGATGAGGGCCCCGGTGTATCTGCCAGCTGGGAACATCGAAATATTTTTCACCGTGGCGAAAAGCTGGAAGTGGAGAGTAAAGTGAATAAGGTCAAGCAAACTCTAGAGAGTAAGTTGACCATACCGCGTTTTTTTAGGGATAAACAGCGCTTTACTGCGAGTGTGGCCTTAACCGGTGAGGATGTAGACTCCTACAGTTCCAAGGCCTTAACCCTTAAGGGGCTGGTATCGCGCAAGCTGAGTAAGCATCGTACCATCAGTGGCGGGGCTGAACTGAAATTCAGCCGTGTGGATGAAAAAGTAGATGGTGCTGTGGAGGATGGGGACCCGGATGAGAATTATCATTTATTGGCGTTCCCGTTGGGTTTTAAGTTAAACACAACAGATAAGCCTCTCGATGCCCGTCGTGGCGCCACCACAGCACTGGAGATTAAGCCCTATGTGGATCTCAAAAATAACAGTACTTCATTTGTCAAAAATATCCTGCAGTTGACCGCTTATAAAACGGCGCAATCGGCGCGCTACGAACCAACTTTAGCATTGCGTATCAAGGCCGGCGCCATTACTGGCGCACCCAATTTGGAACTGCCGGCGGATGAACGCTTTTATGCAGGTGGGGGTGGTTCAGTACGAGGCTATGGGTACCAGGAGTTGGGTCCACGTATTGTTGAAATTAATGAGGACGGCCAGGAATCCCTGTCCGATGCGATCGGTGGGCGCGGCCTCAGCGAAATATCAATCGAAGGGCGTTTCCGCTTTAGTAAAACTTGGGGCGGAGTCCTGTTTCTCGATGGAGGAAATGCCTATGAGAATCCACGCCCTAACTTCTCTAACCTCTTCTGGGGGGCGGGATTTGGTGTTCGCTACAATACCTCCTTCGCTCCCATCCGCTTTGACTTAGCCTTTCCTCTGGATAGGCGCGACGGAGTAGATGATCACTATCAGGTCTATGTCAGCCTGGGGCAGGCATTTTGATGTCCAGATGGAGCGTATTGGCTCTGGGCTTTGCTGGCGCACTGCTAGGTTTTTTGCGAGGCTTTCTGCGGGGGTTGTGGCGTTCCCTCGGAGCCGGGGGCTACCTGATCACGGGTCTGTTGCTATTTACTCTGCTTTCATTAATTTACTTTCTAGGCACAGAGCAGGGGCGGGTTAATTTGACCCGCACGGCTTTTTACGGTGCAGAACAGGTAATCGACGGCCTTACGATTGAAGCTGAAGGGATTGGCAGCGAGCGCCTCGGGGCCTGGTTTTTCGAACGTCTTCGGGTCGATTTTGAGAGCAATACCCTGGCAGAGGGAAGCCAGCTGGAGTTTCAGCTACAGAGTTTTTCCAGTAATCCAGTCAATATTGAGCGTATCGCTGCCAAAGATTTTCTGCTGAATCTAGATGTGCTGGATGAATTACTTAAATCCTTGACTGAAGCAGAGCAAGAAACTGCACAAGTAGTAGAGGATGAGACGGACACAGTAAAAACTTCCAGCTGGGAAGCCCTGTTGCCGAGTTTTCGCTTAGGAGAGTTAAAGCTTGAGCGATTGCAGTTAATTAGCAGCAAAGTCAGCGATATTCCAGCGCTCTCTGTATCCGCTAATAGCCTGTATCGCTGGGAGGGGCAGCCCACTCAGTTGCAGCTGGAAGTTCGCGAGTTAAAAGGTGGTGATCTGCAGTTTATTGCCGAGGGGCGGGAGCAGCAGCCGGGGCGGTTTGTTCTGGACTTTTCGGCCAGTGAAACAGCTCAGGGCTTTGTGGGTCGCCAGCTACACCTGCCGAAAGGGCAGGCGTTGGATGCACGTGGCAAAATTGCTCTGCGCCGTCGCGATGAGCAGGTACAGATCGATATAGAGTCTATTTCCATTCCACTTTCCCAGCATCAATTGGCATTGACCGGTAGCCTGCTAATTGACCTTTTTCCCTGGCGTATTCACTCCGAAGGTATTTGGTTGCAGGTGGATGGGCGGCGCAGCACTGTTTCAGGCAGTATTGGTGCAAATGAGATCAGTGCTGAGCTTCACCTCAACCGCCTGCCAATTACCCTCTCCCGCCCTTGGCAAGATGTATTACACAGCGGCTGGTTTAGTGCTGATTTAACCCTATCCGGTACACTGCCACTACCCAGTATCTCTGGTCAGATTGAGCTGAATAGTCACTATCGGGAGCAGCCACTGAGTCTGCTGGGTGAGGTGAATACTGATCAGGGGGTTATTCTGTTGGAGTCACTTCGACTGGCGTTTGCCGGTGCGCAAATTCGTACGGCGGGCGCTATTGATACCGACAACAAGTCCCTGGACATCAATGTAGCGGCGCAAGAGCTGGGGGTTGAAGAGATTCGTCGATTGCTATCTGCTTTACCGCAAACAGAAGCACTAAAAATCCCCGATGACTTCTCTGGGACCCTGCATCAACTTCAGCTACAGATAAAAGGGCCATGGGACAAGCCGGTTTTTGATGGGGATGTGAGTGCTGTTACCGCTTACCGAGGCCTACAAAATGAGTTGACGGGCAAGGTGAAGGGTAATTTACAGGGACTGACAATTACTGATCTGAGCTTGGTGGGGGAAAAGCTGAATGTATTCGGTGGCGGCTCGGTGGATATCGAGGCAAAAACACTGAATTTGCAGCTGCATTTGGATATTCGCAACCTCAGCCCCTATGAAGATCTCGGATTTGTCTCTGCACAGGGGGTTAGTCTGGGTTTAAAGGGGCTGCTGGGTGTCGAGGGCCCTTGGTCTGATCCCTACTTGAATGCCAGCCTGGAATCCGATGGTCTGGTTCAAGAATACCGCTATAACCTGAAAGGTGATGCCAGCGGAAACCTGGAAAAAATTGACCTGCAAGGCTTGCGACTGGAACTCTTTGCCAACGGCACCATGAACTACTTTGGTTCACGACAGTTTCAGGGCCCGCAATCGCCAGTGATTATCCCCGGTATCGCCAAGGGCGCGGTACAGCCTGAGCAGAGCGCGAGTCGCCTGACAGCCCTGGCCGAGGAAGCACAGCGTCTGGGGAAGCAGGGCGTCGTATTGGTGGAGGCGCAGGGAGTAATTGAGCCTAAACGGGACCAGCTCCAGGTGGGAGTGAATGTGCGTAACTTACCCTTGAGCTTGGTGGAAGTGTTTGGAGCAGTATTGCCCAGTACTATGGAGGGTGAGCTGAGCCTGGATGGAGAAATTAGTGGATCGCTTACTAACCCGGAGGTAAGGGCCAGTGTGCTGGCGCAGGGCGGTTACCGCTATGAGCCCTGGGTGCTGCAGGGCGCTCTGGATTATGCCGATAAGAGTTTGATTGTTGAGGGGCTAGAGTTTTTGTGGGCGGGACGCAACCAATTGTCGGTCCATGGCAGCCTCAATGAACAGCGTCTGGACCTGCAAGTTTTAGGTAGGGCTTCTCTGGAAGATCTCTCCCGTGAGGTAGTATTTAATATCCCCGATCAAGGGGATATCTCCCTGCATGCGAGTATCACCGGTAGCCCACGTCAGCCACAGCTTGAGGGCGATCTGCGTCTCAGCGGCTATATGCCAGGCAGGGAAAAAGGGCGGGTTCAGGTACAGCCGCTCTCTATGGCCCTGGAGTGGTATACCGAGGGCGGTGAGTTGCAAGTGTCTCTGGTTGCTGATCATGGCAATCGACGCGCAGTAGATAGCAGCGCAAGTCTGCTTATTACACCCATAATGGAGCGATTGTTCGCAGATAACCCATCTGGACCTATAAGTGATGTTCCCCTGCAGTTGGTCAGTGATGGTACTGCAGACTTGTCTGTGGTTGCGGAGTTTATGGACCCGAGGGTGAATGTTATGCGGGGCCTGTTGAGTTTCTCTGCTGATGGTGCAGGCACGCTTGGCGAGCCCCGGCTCAATGGTGCGATAGAACTCAGCGGGGCCAGCTATGAGCACCGGCCCAGTCACACCCGCATTGCCGATATCGATTTTTATATGCGCCTTACACCAGAGGAATGGCGTATTGAGCGTGGCAGTGCCACTGTTGTGGATGGCGGTACGATTAACCTGGGAGGAGCGGTGTTCTTCCCTGAGCAGTCGCCACCACAGATGAGCCTCAATTTAAACCTAAATAGAGCACACTTGTTAAATACTCCGGGGGTGCGCGGTGCCATTTCGGGAGAGGCAATTCTGTCCGGCTCCAGCCAGGATGCGGAAATTACCGGGCGCTTTACTTTACGTCCATTAGCGGTACAGATTGAACAGTGGATCGGTAGCAGTGTTCCGGAAATCCAGGTGGTAGAAGTCCAGGTGGATGGCCCGCAAGTGGAGCGCGCTCCACCGCTACTCAGTAAGATTAACCTGGGGGTGGAAGTGGTTTTAGACCAGCAATCTTATGTGCGTGGTCTGGGGCTTAACTCCCAACTGCGTGGTCAGGTGGATATTCGTGGAACTGCGGCCAAACCCGAGGCTTCAGGAAAACTGACCATTGTGAGAGGTAGCTTTGATCTACTAGGTAAGAAATTTAATTTGCAGGAAGGGGAGGTACGCTTTGAAAATAACGAAGTGGCTGTATTTGTCGAAGGCGTTTACAAATATAGCGACGGTGAAATCACTGCAAATATTTCTGGTTCTGCAACAGATATGGATATTACTTTCAGCTCTGATCCCTCAGCTTCCCAGGATGAAATCTTAGCTCAGCTGTTGTTTGGTAAGTCCTTGTCAGATATTTCTCCGCTGCAGGCGGTGCGTTTAGTGAGTGTGGTTCGCAGCTTGCAAACCGGACGCGCTGTGTTAGACCCGGTAGCCAAAACCCGGGAATTGTTGCGGCTGGATACTCTGAATATTGAGCAAGAGGAAGGTGATGAGGGGGATGAGTATGCTCTGAGCCTGGGAAAATATATTACCAACCGTATCTATGTAGAGTTGCAACGTAGTACCGATCCCCTAAGCCCCTGGCAAGCAGAAATGCAGATAGAGATAGGCGAAGACCTTAATCTGGAGTTTAAAACAGCGGACGAGGGCGATAGTGGTTCTGGTAGTGTGGAATTGCAGTGGAAGAAGGATTATTAATTTGCGACGGTTAAAAGTTATCAATAAGAATGAAAGGGCTTGCTTTCGACTTAGCGGCTGATAACTCGCTTTATTTAAGTCTTTTCGTAAAAAGAACTTTTGGCTGGATCATAGAATGATTCAATTATTTAATCAGTTTTTTGAGTTTTTGATATTCTCAAAGACTATATATAGGTAAATGGCTGAATTACTCCCTTTTTTTGGAAAATGGTAAGGATGTTCAGAATTTTGCCTACTCTTTAGATGACCTTAAGTGTTTAGTGATTAGCATATTTGTAACCTCTAAAGTGCAGCCCTCTCTTGGTGGGTGATTAACTCCCCAGTTGTCAATAACGATCATCATCGACTCATCAAAAATAGTCGGGCCTTTCTCACGGTAAGCATGCCAGAGTTGATTAGTGTTTTCACACTTTGTCGCCGAAGGGGCACACACTCGAATGTCCCATTGATAAGTGCCGCTTTTGGGTCCTGAGAGAACTTGGCTGGAAGTAAAAGTGATATGCTGGCTAGTGCCACTATCGACTCTGATGGCGCCATGTTGGTTGATCCACTCTGCCTGCTTGGGGCGACCTCCCCAATTGGAGGCTAGGTCACCGGGGCCATTGGGGCCCATTGTTTCTACAAAGTCCACTTCTCGTTCCCCGTCGCTCCAACATCCCCCTGATTCTCCACACCAGGGGAACATGTATACAGCAATCCACTCGGTTGGGTTACATTTGCCCGCAGGAATAGAGATCTTGAAATCTATCGCAGCAATTTCCTCCATCTGTATGTTTTTATTGCCACATTGGACAGCTGTGGTATAGGCACAAGCCCCCTTGCTATTGCGCCGCATTATGATCGTTGCCGATCCGTCGATACTACTGGGTTGGAAGTCAATTTGGGTGCACCTATTGTATTGAGCAACCTTATCATCCTGATGGTTAAATAAGGGTTGGCACTTAATAGGCGAATTGGCTGATGCGGTGTGGAGCAAAAAAAGAATAAAGGCTCCGAGGATTGGCAGGGCTACTTTTGGCACGATTTTTATTCCAGAAGGATTTGGAAACTATTCAGATATTGGTAGCAATCAGGGGAAGCTATACAAGAATGGTATTGATTGTAGAACAGACTAAGGTAGTTGAGCATTACCCTGTGGGAAGTTCATGGCTCAAATTTATATGCTTGATCCTATTCAGGTAGGTCCTTACTTGAGGATGCCATCTTTGATTGCCCCCTCTAGCATGCTACTAATCTCAGACCAAAGTTCTTCGCTACCCTTTCCAATACGTGCGTTTAAAGAAAATATTTGATCCTTGGTGATGCTGTATTGTTTCCAACTGTGTCCCTCACCATAAATGTTATGTAGTAGGGGAGGGATTCGGTCAATGGCCTTGGCAAATCGGGCGTCAGCCGTTTCTCCAGACTCAAATTCCTCCCATAATTTCATCAATTCTATATTCATACTTCCAGGTAATAATGATAATAGTCGTTCTAACCCTTTCTTTTCTTTAGTCTTTGCCTCGTTTGTTTCACTTGAGTAGATTATGGTATCCCCTGCATCAATTTCCCCAAGATCATGTATTAGTAGCATTTTTAAAACCCGGTTTATATCAATTGGGTCATTTGAATAATCTTTCAAAATTAGCGCGCATAGACAGGCATGCCAGCTGTGCTCTGCGGAGTTTTCGAAGCGATTCAATCCCACTGGTTTTGTTTTCCGTTGAACGTCTTTGAGCTTCTCTATTTCGATAATAAAGCTAAGCGCTTTCTCAATTGCTTCCATTGATACTTCCTGGCATTAGTTTTCTGGAATTATGCTCGATATCATTTTTCTTTTATAAGCTGCCACTAGCTTATTGTATTTCTATGTTGAATTTAAAGAGAGAGAGTTATAGCCCTGGAGAACTATCTGCTTTTCCTCCGACCAGTGTTGCTGGGTCCAGTCGATAGAAGCGGCTCAGTTCCCTGTAGAGCTCTGGATGTAGGGAGCGCATAGCAATGGGGATGGTGTAAAAGCTCTCAGTGGCCACAGCAAAAAATTCAGCGGGCGATTGGGCTCCATATAAATCCAGCACGGAAGGGCTGTCACCGGGGAGCTGGCCAAATTCAGCTTTTTGGCGCAAGCGATGGAATTCCTGGCTCATTACTGCAGCCCAGTTGTCGCCATCGTTGGACTTCTCAAAGAGTGGGCGGCCATCAAAGTAGCCATCTTCCTCATCTACTTTATGGGCAAATTCATGTAGAGCGACATTGTGTCCTCGCTGAGGGAACTCTAAATCTTCCTCCAAATCACCCCAGGAGAGTACTACGGGGCCGCGATAGTGTGCCTCGCCTTCCCGTGCGCTGTGCTTGTGGGTCTCTATATAACCCTCTCGGTGAGTTTCCTGGGCAACGTAAGTGTCCGGATAGAGTAGTAAGGTGTAGAGGTTGGGGTAACATTCGTTTTTACGACCCAGCAGCAGAAGGCATGCATGGGCGGCGATCGTGACTCTCATTTTTTCATTCACTTGTAAGCCGTCGCAGCCGACAAATTCTTTGTCATGAAGAAAAAGTGCGATATTTCCACGTAGTTCTTTCTGCTGGCCACTATTTAGATCGTGATATAGAGGAAGCGCTTCCTTGAGGAGCTGTAACTGCTCCTGAGTCAATACTTGTGCACGTCGATAGTTGATGCGCCAGCGGCGATAAAGAATCGGTATTAACCAAATTGCCAAGGCGAGCAGGATAATTGCAATAAAAGCGCTCATAGATTATGTGCCTGCTGTTTGGCTGAATTATTCTCGTCTATTGAAAAAGTTTCACAGGTCGTACCTTGGTGGTACTTTATTTGTTTCTGCCGTTTATTGAATACCCAAATAGAGGGTGGCTTGCAGAACTCATAGAAATTTTCCTGCCGATCGTTGTGTGCGGTCCGATAAAGACGTAACCGAAATGGTTCAGAGAGTGTTATGTATTTATGATCTTGACTGTGAGCTATCCACTTGCAGTTTTTCTCCATCTGTACCATTGAGGCTATCGATTTAACATTAAAGCTGCGACCAGGCTTTCTTACTTCTCGAAACTCAGTGTTCAATAGTGAGTCTAGGATTGTCAGATTATTGCGATCATCTGTATTGTGTAGAGTTCTTTTATGTTTAGTGAGTTGTTTCTGAATCGATACCATACTGGCTGGCCTTTGCTTCAGTCTCTTTGGGATTCTAGCGGGGGGGGGTATAAACCTGGTTGAGCAAAATACAAGTTTGACTTCGCAGTTCTCAGGAAAAAGATTGATGTTGAGAGTTTTCCAATAGGGGTCTATAGCCATATCGCTTTACTCTTTTCTGAGTTGGGGGGATTACGTGCCGTTTTCAAGTTCTTTGGCTAGAAAATATGTCTGGCATAGGGGGTGGCTGAGTATAAGTCTGTTTCTATGGTGGAAAGATGCGACTTGATAAATAGCTATTCGGTGTCAACACTTAGGGCGTCTGGGTGATTTTTCTGTCGCTTTGGAGATGGTTATGCGTATGCGCTCCGTTGTTGTTTTTCTCGGGTTGATGTTCGGTGTTCTTATTCAGGCGGTTGCCCAATCGGGCGGCACACCCTTAAAGGTGGCAATAGCTGGCGATGCTCCCCCCTATGTGATCAACAATGCTACCAGTGGCTTGGAGGTCGATATTGTACGGGAAGCGCTGCCTGGGTATTCGGTGCAGTTTGAACAGATGGGTTTTGCAGAGACAGCCCCAGCCCTTGAGCAGGGTAAAGTACAGGCAGCTGTTAATGTGATGAAGAAAGATGATGGTCTTTTTTACTCTAATAACATGATCAGTTTTGCCAATTACGCGATTACCAAAGCTACCGATAAAATGAAAATTGATAGCATTGCTGATTTGGCCGGTAAGAAGGTGATTACTTGGCAGGGAGGGCCTATGGATTTAGGGCCGGAGTTTGAAAAGATGTATGGACCCAATGGTACACAGCGCCAGAATATTGTTCAGGCTCCAACAGCTCCCGATCTTGTTGCTCAATTTTGGAAGATGAAAGACGTGGTGGCGGTTGCAGATATGGAGCTGTTTAAGCATTTGAGTAATAAAATGGGACATAAAATGGATCAGGTAAATCTTTTCCCGATCTTCGTTCCAATGACTGATTTCCGTGTAGGGTTCCGTGATCAGAAGGTGCGCGATGATTTCAATAGTGGGCTTGCCAAGCTGTGCAGTAGTGGCCGCTATCAGGAGTTGTTGAAGAAATATGATGTTGTACAGAAGGAGAATATCTGCAAGTAAGCAGGTGTGAGAATCTCCGTATTGTACGGCGAGTGAAGGGGCCTCGGTTGTTATCAAGGCCTTTTCAATTTTTCAGGGACTAACCAAGCTTGGCTATCTTGCCAGCTAACTTAGCTGAAGGTTGTTAGCTATAAGGTAGGTAAAAAGTCAGAAAAATAAAAAGGGCCTGTAACTTGCGTTACAGGCCCTTTTTGTATGGCGCGCTCGGGAGGATTCGAACCTCCGACCGCCTGGTTCGTAGCCAGGTACTCTATCCAGCTGAGCTACGAGCGCGTTATGGGTGCGAACTATAGTCAGTTGATCTGCTTAAGTCAACTGATTTTAAGGAAAATCCTTTAAAAATCCGCAACTTATCGAACTTTTTCGCCCCTTGGCGCAGGGCCAGAGAGTTCGATAGGGCGCGAATTTTGCCGCGTGGAACGAGAGTTTGCAAGTCCTTTTTAACAATAGTTGTTACAGGCCTTTAGGTGGGGTTGATTGGGACCGCAGAGCACCGCCCTCATTCGTTAGCCCGAGGCTTTATGGGCCTATACATATGCCGGCTCAGCATAGTTGGCGGAGAACTATACTGATTGTTCCAGCATAAAGGGACTGCGCTTCAATTTTTGGATAGTAGGCTACCCCAATATCAGTGAGATCTTATGGCAATGGCGGATGACGATGAGAAAGGGAAGAAGTTACCTGCCGAGGAGCCAGGTTCCCCTCTCTCTGGCCAGTCTCAGCAGAGTCCACTTGGTTGGCTGCAGTATGTCGTACTCCTTTTCTTGGTGATCCTCACTCTTCAATACTGTTCGAATGGGCAGTTTGGTTCAGAAAGAGAGGTTTTATCTTACAGTGACTTTAAGAGTGCGCTAAGCAAGGGGGAAATTGCCAGTGTACTTTTTGAAGGACAACGTATCACCGGAGTCTTCAAACAAGTAGCCAGTAAGCAGCCCGAGGGAAAGAGTGAGACTAAAGATAAAGCCCAGAAGCCAGAAGAAAAACGCTTTGAAACGACCATACCCCCGGTGCAGGACCCAGAGTTAATGCCCTTACTGGAAAAGCAGCAGGTAATAATTGAAGCGGAATCATCCCAGGGCGGATTTTGGCAAAGGATGGCGATCTTGCTGTTGCCGTGGGTTTTGATAATTGCCTTGCTGGTTTGGTTGGGGCGTCGAATGCAGGCCCGAATGGGCGCCATGACTCCAGGCAACCCATTCAGTTTTGCCCGGTCACCGGCCAAACGCTATGAACGCAGTGAATCCGAAGTGACTTTTGCTGATGTGGCTGGCCTTGCCAATGCCAAGAGGGACTTGCAAGAAATAGCCGGCTACCTAAAAGACCCTGAACACTACCGTAAACTCGGGGCAAAGATTCCTCGCGGTATTCTGCTGATGGGCCCCCCAGGTACAGGCAAAACATTGATGGCCAAGGCTTTGGCAGGAGAGAGTGATGCTCCCTTCTTCAGTATCAGTGGTTCGGAGTTTATAGAGATGTTTGTCGGTGTCGGGGCATCGCGGGTGCGGGATATGTTTGCTGAAGCCAAGAAAGAGGCTCCAGCAATCATTTTTATCGATGAAATTGATTCAGTAGGGCGGGCGCGCGGCACGGGTCTGGGAGGCGGACACGATGAACGTGAGCAAACCCTGAATCAGATTCTCGGCGAGATGGACGGCTTTGATCCCCAGGAGGCGGTGGTTGTGATAGCGGCAACCAACCGTCCCGATGTGTTGGATGCGGCACTGCTTCGCCCTGGACGCTTTGATCGCAAGATCACCCTGGATTTACCGGATAGGCCTGCTCGAAGGGACATCCTAAGTATTCACACTAAGAATGTCCCACTACATGGGGAAGTCGACCTGGAGCGCTTGGCTGCCTTAACGGCGGGTTTCGCCGGGGCGGACTTGGAAAACCTGATTAATGAAGCCGCGTTGTTGGCGGGCAGGCAAAACAGGACAGCCGTGGATATGGATTGTCTGCTACAGGCCAGGGACAAAGTAGTACTTGGTGGCGAGCGGGAAGTGATAATGGGAGAGGAAGATCGAAAGACGGTTGCCTATCACGAGGCTGGCCACGCCCTCACTGCGATGCTGCTACCCCATGCCGATCCGTTGGAGAAAGCCACTATTATTCCCAGGGGACACAGCCTCGGGGCAACAGAACAGATTCCACTAGAAAATCACCACAACATGAAAGTGAGCTACCTGCGTGATCGCATCGGTGTGATGTTGGGGGGTAGGGTGGCTGAGCAGGTCGTGTTTAATGAAGTTAGCAGTGGGGCAGAGTCCGATTTGAAGCAGGCCACCCGCTTGGCCCAGCATATGGTAACGCACTGGGGTATGAGTCAGAAGCTTGGACCCGTGGCCTTTCGGCGCGGGGAGGAGCATATCTTTCTTGGTAAGGAAATGGCGCAGCAAAAAGATTTCAGTGAGCATACTTCTGAGATCATAGATGACGAAGTCATTGCCCTGGTCAGCGCAATAGAGGCGGAAGTCCAGAATCTTCTACAGGGCCATCGCAAGGAGCTTGATGCCCTGGCACAAGCGCTACTAGAAAAAGAAACCCTCGATGCTTCTGAGATGCATCAAGTAATCACTACTGGGGGCAAAGCAGACTCTTGATCTGCAAGCGGTTAAGGGATCGGATGCATCCTAGCGCTGCATTTGCAGTTGATGAATTGATAGGGCATTGCTCGGCTAGCTTACCAATGGTTCGTTTGCGATCTACTAATAAGGTGAAAATAATTTGTTACTTCTGGCAATAAAGTGGTCGGACTTAATGGTCAAATTCACTTTTGTATAAAGTGGAGAAATTTATAATTAGTGTCACACTTTTTTAACAGAATATTCAAAAGTACCATTTCTCAGTATCCACACCCAGAAAAATCTAGTCTATTAACCGAGTAAATTTGCTGACTGCTAGGTCTTTTATGTTGAAGATAACGAAGTTTGAGCCTGTATTTCGCTGTCACTGTATTTTTTAAATTCATCAAGCTAGATTTAACTCACGCCTTGGCTGCTCTTAACAAAAATAAATTTTTATTCCTTACTTTTTAAGGGGAATTTGGGGTGTGGGCGAGGAAAAAGTTCGCACTTAAATAGTGCATGTTCAGTTCTATTTTTTTAGTCAGGATTTAGTTTTCCCTCTTCCAACGAACTTTCCAGACTAATTGAGTTATTTTTATCGTTATCCGCGATAAATAGACTTCCACCGGGCGTGGCTAGCCTGTAATCTGTTTGAGTCACAGAAAACATGCGAATTCTGTGCCTCTTTATCAGCGCGGTCTTGGATCGGAATCTCGCAAAGTCGGAATCTCCACAGAGAGAGTAGAGCGGCGGGATAAGGCAGTACCGATTGCGATAAGTCCGTTGTTGTAGATAAAAACAATAAAACAATGGAGAGAAAACATGGGAAGTCCGTCAAAACTTAAGCAGCATTCCGCTCTGCTTTCCGCCTGTTCTGTAGCGACTCTTTGGTTGGCCAGTGGTGCGACCCCCAGCTTTGCCGCTGAGGGTTCGGTAGGTACTCTAATGGAGGAGGTGCAAGTCACCGCCCGCAAACGCGCCGATGCAGAAATCCTGCAGGAGGTTCCCGTAGCGGCCACCGCCTATTCTGGCGATCAGTTAGAGGCTCTGCACACCAAGGATCTGCAAAGCCTTTCCTTCAAAATGCCCAATGTTCAATTGGAAGATGTGGGCACGGTAAAAAATACCGCAAACTTCACAGTACGCGGCCTGGGTATCAATAGTTCTATTCCCTCTATTGATCCTACCGTCGGTGTGTTTGTGGACGGTATGTATCTGGGTGTGAACGCCGGTGTGGTGACCGACCTGTTCGACCTGGAAGGTGTTGAAGTCTTGCGGGGTCCACAGGGCCTGCTATTTGGCCGCAATGTAACTGGTGGTGCAGTGGTCATAAAGACTGCCCGCCCCACGGATGAATTTTCTACACGCTTTAAAATATCCACCACCGACAATCTCGATACTGTCGCAGCCGGCTCCATTAACGGCGCCATTTCCGATACGGTCAACGGCCGTTTAACGGTTTATTACAACGATGACCGCGGATGGTTCGAAAACGTTGCCACTAACAACGACAATGCCGGCGCTTCCGACAGCTGGTTTATTCGGCCAAGCTTTAGTATCCAGCTGAGCGATACAGCGGAGCTATTGGTGCGTATGGAGCACGGCCGCATGGATTCTGATGGTGTGGTGGCTCAGAACCGCGGTTCTGAGCCCTATTTCGAAATAACCGACGACGGGGTTGTCCCTTGGGGCAGTCCGACCCAGATAGCCGCCTCATTAGGTATTGATGACTGGGATAATGGCAGGGATTCTTTTGAGGTGGCCCAAAATGAAGAAGGTTACCAGAAAGATGAATGGAGCCAGATCATTACCGAGTTCAATAAGGATGTCGCTTTTGGTGATGGCACCATCACCAATATTCTCGCTTGGCGTGAGTATGAGGCTCACGGGCTGGGAGATATCGACTCCTTACCGGTCACGCTGTTTCATGCAGATTCCAGTGTGGACCAGAGCCAGCTCAGTAATGAATTGCGCTACTCCGGCCGCTTTGGTCGCACCGCATTGACCACCGGTGTTTACTGGTTTAGCCAGGACGTCACCTATTTGGAAAATCGACTTCTGTTTCAGGGTCTATTCGATTGGACTGGGGGCGGTAAGCAGGACCACAGTACTTATGGCGTATTTGCCCAGGCGGATATCGACCTAAATGAGGCTTGGGTTTTGACCTTGGGGGGGCGCTACTCCAGTGAGAAGAAAGATGCCAAGATAGCCTCTATTCCTCTAAATACCTGCACCCTCAGTGGTTGTACAAGTTACGACTTTAAGGATAGCGAGAGTTGGAATGCCTTTACGCCCAAGGTTGGCTTGCAGTGGAGCGTCTCTGATGATACCCAGCTGTATACCTTCTGGACCAAGGGCTTCCGCAGTGGCGGTTACAACTTCCGCAATGCTGGTATTAATCCATTAACTGGAGGGCCTTATACTCCACAGGCTACCGATCAAGAGGAGCAGAGCAGCTTCGAGATTGGCGCCAAAGTGGATTGGCTGGATGGACGTCTACGCACCAATATGGCGGTTTTCCACAACACTATTTATGACATGCAGCGCGAGGAAAATCTTCCTGATCCATTCAGTGGCGTTGCGCAGATAATTCGCAATACCGCCGATGCCACTATTCGCGGCGCCGAGCTGGAGGCAATGGCGGCTATCAGTGAAAACCTGCTGTTTACCTTCAATGTTGGCTATGTTGACGGTGACTACGATAAGGTGCTGGGTGATCTGAATGGCGATGGCCTTGTAGATAGTACCGATCTCGGTCTTGAGATTCCCCGTCTGGCCCCCTGGACCTACGGTGTGGGCTTTATCCACGACTTGCAGTTAGGCGCCTACGGCACCCTGACTTCTCGTGTGAATTTTAATCATAGAGACGAAGCCCCTTACACCGATGATAACCGCGGTATGCTGTCAGAAGTGGATATGCTGGATTTCAGCATCGGCTATACCCCGGACAATGGTAGCTACACCGTTTCATTGTTCGGCAAAAATATGCTGGATGAAATGGCGGAGGGTAACAATACTCAGTTGCCTTACAAAATGGGTGGAGTGGGTGCCAGTTTCACACCATTGAATAAAGGGCGTGTAATGGGAGTGGAGTTCCTATACGAGCTCTAATCGCGGGACTTACCATTTGAATTAATTAGGACTTTGGTTCTCAGTTAATGCATTTCTTGGCCGGGCCACTTGCATACAGAATCTTTCGGTGATTTGTGCAAGTGTTCCCGGCCACATTGCTTTTACCCTCCTGTAATTCCCTTCTATTAGCGGTACAGTAGTGCTCAATATCTCTCTGATGGTTTCAGGGTTTGTCGCCATCACTGAATCGGGTCGTGAAGAATTTAAAGGATAAAGGAGCGAATAATGCGTGCTATTGATCTACCGGAGTATGGAGGTCCCGAGGTCATGCAGTTGGCGGACCTGCCCAGACCGGAGGTCGCCCCAGGTGAAGTGTTGGTTGAGGTAGCTGCCGCTGGTGTCAATCGTCCCGATATTGTTCAGCGCAATGGTCATTACCCTCCGCCTCCAGGTGCCTCTCCTATTCTTGGGCTTGAAGTTTCCGGTCGGGTGGCCGCTGTGGGCGAAGGCGTTGAACGCTGGCAAGTTGGCGATAAGATCTGTGCCCTAACTAATGGCGGCGGATATGCGGATTTTGTGACGGTTCCAGAAGGGCAGTGCCTACCAATACCCGGTTCTTTGTCTATGGTGGAGGCTGCGACATTACCGGAGACTTTCTTCACGGTTTGGGCCAATGTATTTGATCGGGCTCGTTTGAAAAGTGGAGAGATCTTCTTGGTACATGGCGGTAGCTCGGGTATTGGGACTACCGCTATTCAGTTGGCACATCAGCTGGGTGCCAGGGTTTTCGCCACAGCTGGTTCCGCAGAAAAATGTGTGGCTTGTGTGCAACTCGGCGCCGAGCAAGCAATAAATTACCGGGAAGAAGATTTTGTACAGGCAGTAAAAGAAGCTACTTCAGGACATGGAGCGGATGTGATTCTGGATATGGTGGGTGGTAGCTATATTGATCGTAATATTCAAGTGGCTGCGAATGATGGCCGTATCGTGAATATCGCCTATCTGCAGGGAGCCAGAGTTGAAGTGAATATGTTACCGGTGATGTTAAAGCGGCTTTCCCTTACCGGCTCGACCTTAAGGCCAAGATCCACACAGTTTAAGGCCAGTATTGCACACTCTTTGGAATCACAAGTTTGGCCATTAATAGAAGCTGGTAAAATTCACCCTCAGGTTGCTGCACGTTTCCCTTTGGAGGAGGTTGCCGAAGCACATCGGCTTCTTGAGTCTGGCAAGATCGTTGGGAAAATTGTGCTCACCTTGTGATCTTTGGAGAATCTACGTTGGTAGCCTACGGAGTGGAGTAATTGGGTATCTGCTGGATAACCCCCTCTGGGGTGTGGAGTGGTGAGCAATAGCTGATACCCGGTGCTTTCTGTAGGGGCACAGCTACACTGGCATCGTCGCTCATCATTTCTACATAGGCCTTGTAGAGATTGCTGATGTTACGCACATATTGCACGGGCTCCGATCCCCGTACATAGCCATAACGCGCACGCTTAAAATACTGGGGCTGGGCCAGCTTTAACATCGCTACTTCTACATTGTCGAACCAGACGTTGGGGTCTAGGCCCAACTGTTTGGCGAGGCGCTGTGCATCGAGAAGGTGGCCATAACCAGCGTTGTATGAGGCTAGAGTGAACCAGAGCTTGTTTACCGTGGGCAGGGAGGGGTTAAACCGGTCTCTGACCCAGTCCATATATTTTACACCGGCTTTAATGGCGCGCTCAGGTTCAAACAGCGGGGGTGGAAAGCCCATTTCCTCTGCGGTTGCCGGCATTACCTGCATCAAACCTTGCGCACCAACCGGTGAAACCGCTTTCGGATTGAAATTACTTTCCTGCCACATTTGTGCAACGATCATGCGCCAGTCAAAATCATATTTATAAGCCGATTCTTTTACCAGGTCATCATAAGGGGAGAGGTTTTCCCCTGGTATTATTCGGGTGCTAACCCTCTGCATAAAGCGTTTGTTGGGCTCAAAGTAGGCCGCATACTGTTTTTTATACTTCGCAGTTTTTCTATAGCCCTCGATAAATTTATTGAGGTTCTTCAGTAGATGCCAGTTCTGGCGTAGAACCAGCCAGCCTTGGGGCTGGGGGTCTCCGAGTAACGTACCTAGTACCAAATTGGGCTGTACTGAAGCCTCAATTTTTGCGCGCCCAGAATTTGAAATGGTGGCATCAATTAGACCGTCCGAGATCAAAGAGAAAATTTGTGATTGGGACATATCCGGCGGTGCAACCTGAACTTCTACGTCAATACCTGCGTCTCGCAGAGTTTTAGCTGTGTCAATAAAAGAAGAGTAGGCACGTAGAGTGAGTTTTCGGCCGCTCAAGTCCTGAATTTTTTCGATTGGGGGTTTATTTTTGCTACTTATGATTTGCTCTGCCGACTCTACATAGGGCTTGGTGAATACCATCCCTTGTGGCTCATAGGATGGGGTGATATTGAGTTCCGATCCGGCAAAATCCCCGCGCCCGGCCCTGAGCCAGTCCGCTAAGCTCTCTTCATACGGCACCACAATAATTTGTAGCTGCAGTTTGTGTTTGTCTGCGAAGGCTTTTGCCAATTCATAGTCAAAACCCATTAACAGACCTTTCCAAATAAAGTAGGTCGTGGGGCCGTTATAAGTAAGCAAGCGAATAACGCCAGATTTTTTAATGCCCTTCCAGTCGGTGATGCGCTCTTCCTGGGCCTTCACCAGATTTCGAGTAATAAAGTTATCCACGGTGGAATTGAGTCGCTTAGTGTCTTTGCGCATTCCCCAGGCGATATTCTGCATCTCGCTAACATAAGCCCCTAGGCGTAAGTCGTCCCTATAGTTGCGTAAATCCTCCGCAGAAAAGTTCTCGAGAATCGCGACCCGATTATTTTTCATATTGAGCATATCGATCAAACCATCGCGATTACCGTGAATAACAAATTCACGCACAGAAAGTTTCGCATCAGGATATTTGGCAATTAATTGTTGCGCAGCTTCTATATTGGCAGAGCCCTGCGGAACAATTAATTCAACATCGTTAAGTTTGCTCGGGTCGCTAATATCTGGACCGGAAGGGCCAGTAACTAGCTGCAGGCGGGATTGGCGCATGGGTACGCTGAAGTCAATGATTTTCTTGCGCGCATCGGTCACTGTTAGGTTATAGGCAATGACATCAGCTTCACCGGCAATTAGCATTTCTACTGCTTTGTCGGGGGTTGGGGCCTTAATCCACTTGGCCTCCAGCTTTAATTGATCGGCGAGTTTATTTCCCAGCTCGAAGTGGCGCAGGCTGACTACTCCGTCTCTAGGTAATAGGTTTTCCGCTGCTCCGGTCAAGTTCACGAAGCGGATGGTGCCGTGTTTTTTTATTTCCTTGAGGTCTCCGGTTTCAATGTAATTGACCTGTTGTTCTTTTGCAGGAATAACAATAGGACTTTTTTTCTCCTCGGTTGGGGTATTTGCCTGAGGGCTACTTTCTGAAGAGGCCGTAGGTTGTAGAGTACCTGAGTTCTCTGAATCTTCGGGTACTTTTGGGGAGCATCCGGCAAGTGCGAGAATTAGTATAAAAAAGTATAAAAAAATCCAGCAATAGGGGCTGATAGCTTTATAAGGGCACCTCATAGATAGCTCCAAAAGCTCTCTATGTGTGGATTATAGTGTCGTGCCTCTTCAGCCCATTTTCTGGTTTTAGTGACTGATGTTCTCTACCTTGGCGGAAAAGTGACCCCGGGCCAATTGAACTTCAATTTTTTGGTTTATTTCGAGCGTGCGGCTGTCTTTTAGAGGTTTACCCTGGGAATCCTTGGCAATAGCATAGCCGCGCTGTAAAACAGCCAGTGGGCTCACATTGTGAAGTAACTGCGCTTGGTGGTTGAGCCTGTCAGCTTTTTGCAGCAAAAGGCGCTCAGCCGCACGTTGCAAAGTGCTTTGCACAAATTTCAGCTGTTCTCCTTTTTTCTGTAATTGCCTCTGGGGTTGGTAGTGGGTAAAGGCCCGCTGAGCTGCTGCTAATTGGTTGCGGCGCTGCTGAATTTGCTGCTGGCCTGCGGCCAATAGGCGCATCTCCAAGTGGTCCAGGCGTTGCGAGCGGTTTTGCAGTTGTTCGCGCGGGTGGCGTAAACGATTACGGCTCAACATAATTTTCTGCTGTAGGTGGCGAACCTGCTGCTGCATGGCCCTATATAATCGATGCCTGCTATTTTCCAGCTGTTGATATAACTCAGCGGCATTTGCACTGGCAATTTCCGCTGCTGCTGAAGGGGTGGGTGCGCGTAGATCGGCAGCCAGATCGGAAACGGTCGTGTCTGTTTCGTGGCCTACCGCAGAAATTGTGGGAATGGGGCAGGTGGCCAGGGCCCGCGCAACAACCTCCTCATTGAAAGGCCAGAGATCCTCCAAAGAGCCGCCGCCACGCCCCACGATAAGAAGGTCGTGGCGACCGCTACGCCCAGCTTTTTCAATAGCGCCGGCGATTTGTTGCGCCGCTCCCTGGCCTTGTACAGCCACTGGCCAGAGTTCAATTTGCGCTCCAGGGTGGCGTCGACCCAATACATGGATCATATCGCGAATCGCGGCACCAGTCGGGGAAGTGATAATGCCAATATTGGTGGGCAAATAGGGCAGGGCGCGTTTTCGGGCGCTGTCGAATAGCCCTTCGGCCTGTAATTTGGCTTTGAGCTGTTCCAGTTGGCGCATCAGGGCGCCGAAGCCGGCTTCCTCCATATGTTCCACGATCAACTGGAATTCACCGCGGCCCTCATAGAGGCTAACCCGTGCGCGGATCAGCACTTCGCGGCCGTTTTGTGGGCGAAAAGCCACACTGCGGTTGCGCCCGCGAAACATGGCACAGCGCACCTGAGCGCGGGTATCTTTCAAGCTAAAATACCAGTGGCCGGAGCTGGGCACAGTAAAATTGGAGATTTCCCCGCTGATCCACAGCAGTGGAATGCTGCCCTCCAGCAGCTGTTTCACCTCCCGGTTCAAATCGCTTACCGACAGGACACTGCGTTTGCTGTTGGGAGTTGCTGGGCTGGATTGCATCTGTGCCTCTCAAGTGAAAACTGGCGGAGCAATATTGCAGTATCCCCCTTATAGGTAAAGTGCTTTACTCGTTAAATCCGATTTTCTATGAAATGCCATTTGCGCTTTTGTTCCTGAGAGGTATAATCGCGCCGATACCCAATCCCGCCTATTCGAGGTTTGAGTGTCAACAATGTCTGAATCCAATCTGCGCATCGCGCGCGAAGCCCTCACTTTCGACGACGTCCTACTTGTGCCCGGTTATTCCGAGGTGACCGCCAAGGATGTCAGCCTTAAAACCCAGCTGTCCCGCAATATCACCCTGAATATTCCCATTGTCTCCGCTGCTATGGATACAGTAACGGAAGCGCGCCTGGCAATTGCCCTGGCGCAGGAAGGTGGTATCGGCATTATCCACAAGAGCATGTCCATTGAAGAGCAGGCTCTTGCGGTGCGTGCGGTGAAGAAATTTGAAGCCGGTGTGGTAAAAGACCCGATTACGATCGAGTCGGATGCCACCGTGCGTGAATTGATTGCCCTGACAACCCATCACAATATTTCCGGTGTTCCGGTAATGGATAAAGGAGATCTGGTGGGTATTGTTACCAGCCGCGATGTTCGCTTCCTTACCGACCTGGATGTGAGTGTTGCCAGTGTCATGACGCCAAAGGAGCGCCTGGTAACTGCACACGAAGATGCTTCTTCTGATCATGTGCGCGAATTGCTGCACAAGCACCGCATCGAGAAAGTACTCGTTGTGAACGATGATTTTGAGTTGCGCGGCCTGATTACCGTTAAAGACTTTAATAAGGCAGAGCAGTACCCGAACTCCTGTAAAGATTCCGATGGCCGCCTGCGTGTTGGCGCATCAGTGGGCACCAGTCCTGACACCGATGACCGCGTAGCGGCTCTGGTAGAGGCCGGTGTGGATGTGTTGGTTGTGGATACTGCCCACGGCCATTCCCGCAACGTAATTGATCGCGTGCGTCGCATTAAGGAAATGCATCCTCAAGTGGATGTAATTGGCGGCAATATTGCCACTGGCGACGCCGCGCGCGCATTGGTTGAAGCTGGTGCGGATGCGGTGAAGGTAGGTATTGGCCCCGGCTCTATTTGCACCACCCGAATCGTGACGGGTATCGGTGTGCCCCAGGTAACGGCAATTGCTGAGGTTTCCACTGCGCTTAAAGGAACAGGGGTACCTATGATCGCCGATGGTGGTATCCGCTACTCCGGTGATATTTCCAAGGCAATTGTTGCGGGTGCATCTTCCGTAATGATGGGCTCTATGTTTGCCGGTACCGAAGAGGCGCCGGGTGAGGTGGAGCTATACCAGGGGCGTACTTACAAGTCCTATCGCGGTATGGGCTCCCTCGGTGCCATGGCGCGCACTCAGGGCTCCTCCGATCGCTACTTCCAGGATGCCAGCAAGGGCGCTGAAAAACTGGTCCCGGAAGGTATTGAAGGGCGCGTCCCTTATAAAGGCCCTCTGTCTGCCATTGTGCACCAGATGCTCGGTGGCCTGCGCTCTGCTATGGGGTATACCGGTAGTGTGGATATTGAAACCATGCGCACCCGTCCAGAATTTGTGCGGGTAACTGCCGCCGGCATGGGTGAGTCCCATGTACACGATGTGCAGATTACCAAAGAGGCGCCCAACTACCCGGTGGGCGGACGCTAAGCCTCTCGGTGAACAACTTTCAGTACCAAGCCGCAAACGGACCTTTCAGGTCCGTTTGCCGTTATTTATTCTGTTAATGAGTCAATCATGAGCCAAGATATCCACTCCAGCCGAATTCTGATCCTCGACTTTGGGTCCCAGTACACCCAATTGATCGCCCGCCGTGTGCGCGAGCTGGGTGTTTTTTCCGAAATTCGCGCCTTCGACATGAGCGAAGAAGAGATCCGCGAATATAACCCGAAAGGTATTATCCTGGCCGGTGGGCCCGAATCTGTACCGGAAGAGGGCTCTCCCCGCGCGCCAGAAGTGGTTTACAGCTTAGGCGTGCCTGTTCTGGGGATTTGCTATGGTATGCAGACCATGGCACACCAGCTAGGTGGTGCCGTACAGGGAAGTAACGTCCGCGAGTTTGGCTACGCCCAGGTAAAAGTAGAGGGCACTTCCAATCTGCTGCGCGATATCAAAGATCACCTCAACGATGAAGGTGAGGCGCTGCTGGATGTATGGATGAGCCACGGCGACAAAGTCGTGCAAATGCCAGAAGGCTTTGAGCTGATGGCCTCCACCGATTCCTGCCCCATTGCTGGTATGTACTCCGCCGACAAGAACTTCTTTGGGGTACAGTTCCATCCGGAAGTGACACATACCCTGCAGGGTATGCGCATCTATGAACACTTTGTCATCGACATCTGCGGTTGTGAAAAGCTCTGGACCCCGGCCAATATTATCGAGGACTCCATTGCCAAAGTGCGCGAACAGGTAGGTGATGGCAAGGTGTTGCTGGGTCTCTCCGGGGGTGTCGACAGCTCTGTGGTGGCGGCACTGCTGCACAAGGCTATTGGCGATCAGCTGACCTGTGTTTTTGTAGACAACGGCCTGTTGCGCAAAAATGAGGGCGATCAGGTGATGCAAATGTTTGCCGACAATATGGGCGTACGGGTTGTTCGCGCCGATGCGGAAGAGGATTTCCTCTCACGTCTGGCAGGTGTGGATGAGCCTGAAGCCAAGCGCAAAATTATCGGCAATACCTTTATCGAGATTTTCGATCGAGAAGCGTCCAAATTGCAGGATGTGAGGTTCCTGGCTCAGGGTACTATTTATCCAGATGTGATCGAATCTGCCGCGGCCAAAACGGGTAAAGCTCATGTAATCAAGTCTCACCACAATGTGGGAGGCTTGCCGGAAGATATGCAGTTTGAATTGGTGGAACCACTGCGTGAGCTGTTTAAAGATGAAGTGCGCAAAATCGGCCTGGAATTGGGGCTGCCCTACGATATGGTTTACCGCCACCCCTTCCCGGGACCGGGCCTGGGCGTTCGCATTCTCGGCGAGGTAAAGAGAGAGTATGCCGATATCTTACGCGAGGCAGACGCCATCTTTATCGAGGAGTTGCACAAGGCTGATTGGTATCACAAAACCAGTCAGGCATTTGTGGTATTCCTGCCGGTGAAATCGGTTGGTGTGGTGGGCGATGGCCGCCGCTATGAATATGTAGTGGCGCTTCGAGCCGTGGAAACCGTGGACTTTATGACGGCACGTTGGGCGCATTTGCCCTACGAGTTGATTGAGAAAGTCTCTAACCGCATTATTAATGAGATAGAGCATATCTCCCGTGTGGCTTACGACGTATCGAGCAAGCCACCGGCTACCATCGAGTGGGAGTAAGCGCTTAATCTCACTTCTTTAATGGGGCGCTTGGCGCCCCATTTCTCTATTTCCCCCGCCAAGCGTGCCACTTTCCACAGCTGAGCTCTTTACTTCAAATGGCGCTTAACTGGTGCGCACGTCTCTCGCTTTTATCTTGTAATTCACTGTAACTCGTTGATTTTTTGGGCGTTTCAAAAGCTGGTCATTTTTTCTTCAGATTGTCACATTGGCGCAACCATGGGCCTTTGCGACAGGGAAAGAATAGTTATCCTCAGAGATATCCACAGAATCTGTGGGTAGCCACTCTTCGAGAGGGTTGTAGTTGGTAATTAGGGAGCTGAAAGTGAAAGAAGGGGCACCTTTTGCACAGAGATGCCCTGGGCGGATTAAAGCTGGCGCCGGAAGCTGATCAGTGCCGCAGTAACCGCTACGTTGAGGCTCTCCACACCATTTTGCATGGGGATACGCACCAGCTCGCTACACTGCTTGGTGACCGCATCGCTAACCCCGCGGGTTTCATTGCCCAGAACAAAAATAGTTGCTTTGTTACCGGGAACCTCTGCAAGGGTTATTGAGGCATGGGAGGACAGGCCACAGATACGTGTGCCGGAATCGCGAAAATCGCTTAGTGCATCGGCCAGGGTGTTGCACCGTAGTATCTGGGTTTTAAACAGAGTGCCGGTGCTGGCTTTGATCACCAGTGGGTCAATCTGTGCGCAGCCCTTTCTCGGCAGGAGAATACCATCCACACCGCCGGCACAGGCTGATCGGATAATCATGCCGAGATTTTGTGGATTGGTAATACCGTCCAGCGCTAAAAGTTCGTAGGTCTTAGCCTCATTCTTGGGCAGGAAGGCTTTGTAGTTGCCGTAGTTGGGTAGGGCCAGATCCAGCGCTACACCCTGGTCCTGGCGAGAATTTTTCGAGATGCGGGAGAGTTCTTTCCGGTCCAAGTAGGAGATTTCTATCTGGCGCTCCTCGGCCAGAGACTCCATTCGACTGATCAGCTGGTCGCGTCGGTTGCTGCTAGCCAGGTGCAGCTTGTGTACCGGAAGTTCTGGGTCTTCCAGTGCTTCGAGCACCGGCTTGCGCCCATAAATAGTCAGTAGGCTGTCGAAAAAGGCCCTTTTTTTTAGGTATTCAGAGGAGTCTTTCACCGCATTGGCTCGCTCAGTAATTCGATCAATTTGGCCGCGCTCTCATCGGATAGCTGGCCCCGCCGCGCCAACTCTACACAGGCGAGGCCCAGTTGGCGATAGTGGTGCGCGAGTTCCGGGGCTGTGGAGGTTAAGTCTTTCAGCTGGTTGGCTACCGTTTCCAGGTCGCCCCGGGCGATCGGGCCGGTGAGAGAATTCTCCGGCCCCAGAGCTATATTGTTATGTGCAGTCTGCAGAACAATCGGCTCCAGTAACTTGAGGGCACTATCGCGGTCGATACCCGCCGCAGCGAAACTGCTCAGGCTGAGATCTATGAGTACGGTGAGATAGTTGCACGCGATCACCGAACCGGCATGGTATAGAGACTTGTGCTGGGCTTCGATGTTGAGTATTTCACAGCCTATGGCAGTGAAAGCTTCTGCTAAAGCCTTTGTTGCAGAGCTTTCGCCCTCTAGGGCGACGCTACTGCCGGCGAAACTGTTGAGGGAGCGCAGCGGATCGGCAAAGCTGTGCACCGGGTGGGCGCTGGCGATAGCGGCAGGGCGTAGCACTTCGAGCACTTGTGAGCTCAGGGCGCCACTGCAGTGGAAGGCAGCTATGTTTTCGCGTTCGCCTAGGTGGTTGGCGAGGCGTTCAGCTGTTGCGGCAATCTCGCTATCGCTGCAGGCGATTAGCCAGAAGTCTGCGGGCTTCATTAACTCCAGCGCGGCTACTGCGTGCCCGGCGCCGATAAACTCGGCGGCAGCCTGTGCGCTATCTAGACCGCGGTTAAAAATCGCTTGAACTTGAAAAAAACCGGTCTGTTGCCACAAGCGCCCGAGAGTTTTCCCCAGGCGCCCGGCACCAATAATGTTGAGTGTCTTCATTAGTTGCCGGCGAGGCAGTCCAGGTAAGCTTTAACAGCATTCTCCAGCCCCATACCGATGGCGTCTACGGTGAGGGCGTGGCCGATTGAGACTTCCTGTAATCCTGGCAGGGTGCGGTAGCGGGGCAGGTTGACCAGGTTCAGGTCGTGGCCCGCATTGACCCCCAGTCCCAATTGGCGTGCATGCTCGGCGGCGGCGCAGTGAGCGCTGAAGATTTCTTCCAGCTCCGCGCTCTGTTTTGCGGCTGCATCTGCATAGGGGCCTGTATACAGCTCAATGCGATCAGCACCCACATCTTTGGCCAGGCTGATCTGCTCTAGATCCGGATCCATAAACAAGCTAACTCGGACACCGGCGCCCTTGAGTCTAGCGATCAGGGGGACCAGGCGCGGGCCATCGAGCTTGAGGTTGAAGCCGTGATCGGAGGTTAGCTGGTCGTTGCTGTCGGGGACCAGGGTGCACTGGTCTGGTTGGGTTTCCAGTACTAACGGCATCAGGCCGGGATAGTCCCCCTGGTGCAGGGCAAAGGGATTGCCCTCAATATTGAACTCAATACCCTGGCGATCGCGGCACAGTGCAGCCAATTCGCGCACGTCATTGGGGCGGATATGGCGTTGATCTGGGCGTGGGTGTACGGTGATACCCTGCGCACCAGCATCTAGGCATATCCGACCGTGGGCAGTGACATCGGGGAAGTTACCCTCGCGGGAATTGCGGATCAGGGCGATCTTGTTGAGATTAACACTGAGAGCGATCACAGCTTATTCTCCCTTGCTGTTGGTGGCGACGGCGTTGTCACCGGTGTCTATACGTTTGGCCTCAAGGATGCGGATGGGCGTGTTGGGGGCACTTGGGTGCTGTCGATAAAGGCCCCTTGGCTGTTCTACCATCTTTTCCACAATATCCATGCCGGCAATCACCCGGCCAAAAACAGCGTAGCCGGGCTTGTCTTCTTGGGCGTCGAGCCTGGTGTTATCGACCAAATTGATAAAAAACTGAGAGGTAGCGCTATCTGGGTCGTTGGTTCTTGCCATGGAGAGGGTGCCGCGCAGGTTTTGCAGGCCGTTGGCAGATTCGTTGACGATGGGGTCTTGGGTTTCCTTTCTCTGGAAATCGAAAGTAAATCCACCACCCTGAACTACGAAGCCCGGCACTATCCGGTGGAAGATGATCCCATTGTAAAAGCCGTTATCGGTATAAGTAAGGAAGTTCTGTACGGTGACCGGAGCTTCTTTGGCGAAGAGTTCGATCTGAATAATGCCCAAGTCGGTTTTAAGTTCCACGCGCGGGTTTTTGGCCAATGCGGGAAGGGCAAGGGTTGCACAGAGTAGCATTGCAAATAGTTTACGCATCATCCTAAGTCCTTTAGGTTTTACGGCAGTGTTTCGACACAGCCGCTTTTGAGTTGGATGTAGGGCCTGGGGGGATATCACTTCCCCCGGGGCTCAATAGTATGCGATTTCGACGAGAGTGGGCGAAATCAGTTCGCCCACTCTGAGTGGCGCTTGCGCGGGCGTAGGTGCGGGGCAATCATTGCAAGGAGGGCGCCCAGTAGTACAGACAGAGCGCCATACATATACCACTTGTGGCTTTCACTGCCGGATAAGCGCTGAATTTCCGCTTCTGCCATGGTCTTCTTCTGCTTGAGTAGTTCGTGCTGGTGCAGGAGCTTCTGGTGGCGCTCATTGAGTGCCAGGGCATCTGCCGATAACGCCTTTAGGGTTTTCAGCTCGGCTGCGAGAGTCTGGCTCTGTTGCTGGGCGGACTCCAGGGAGCTACTCAGCTTGCTATTTTCTTCCTCCAGGCGGCGGACTTCCCCACCGAGGTTGCCTTCCATTTTCTCAAAGCGTGCCAGGTTCGCTTCCGCTTGTTCCAGCTTGAGTTTGGCCACTGGGTCGGAGACCAGGTATTGGCGCCTCACCCACCCCTCTGTGCCACCCTGGGTGCGCACGCGGGTCCACCCCTCTTGCGGGGCATCTTCGAGAACACTGAGCTGGGTGCCGCTGGGCAAGCCGCGGTGCAGGATACGAAATCCATTGCCTTTACCGGCGCGCATGGGCACATGTAGCTGGTCGGTGATATAGCGAGTTTCGGCGGCGGCAGTTGCCGGGACTGCGTTGAGCAGTGTGGCGGCGATCAGGCCGCACAATAATTTCTTCATTGCGATACAGCTTGTGCTTGTTGTTATTAGGGCAGTACTAATTTGAATGGCTTGACAGAAGTTGAAGCGTAGACGCCAGCAGCCATATAGGGATCGCTGTCGGCCCAGGCCTGAGCCTCCTCAAACGAGGGAAATTCGGCAACCACTAGGCTGCCGCTAAAGCCAGCCTCACCGGGTTCTTCGCTATCAATGGCGGGGTGCGGGCCTGCAACCAGCAGGCGCCCCTCGTCTTTAAGACGGTTGAGTCGGGCTAAATGGTCTGGACGCGCTTTTTTGCGCAAAGGGAGACTATCGCTAACATCTTCACTGATGATTGCGTACCACATTGTGAATTTTGCTCTTGTTAGTTGATCAGGAAATTTTGTTATTGGGCAACCATGACTTCTTCCAGCTTCAGCCCGGTAAGCTTGCCGATACGGGAAAAGAGGAAAAAGAGCACCAGCATTAAAATAATGGTGGCCGGTAGGGCGATCACCGGATAGCTGAGTGCGGTCATTTTACCCAGCTCCTCATTGAAGGCTTCCGTACCCGGAGGGCTCTGTAAAATAACTTTCGCCAGTACGTAGTTGAGTACTGAGGAGAGGAAAAAAGAGGCGGCGATCATCCAGGACGCCTGTTGTAAGGTGCGCTCAAAGGCACCCTGGTTGCCTTTGTTGGCGAGACTCTGGGCGATCTTGGCGGTATCCAGTATCTGGTCGTTGTACAAAAGTGTCTTTACCAGTGGCCAGCGAGTGTAGAGGGAGGCAACGGTGGCGATACCCAGCAGTCCTGGAATGGCGGCTTCTTTAATGGCGATATACTGCGGATCCAACTCCAGCAGGCTGATACCACCGGTGAGCAGGATGCTGATAGTTCCCAGGGCGGAGAAGAAGTTGACCTTGCCAGAGCGAATGAGGTCGCGCAGTCCGTAGCCGAGAGGGAACGCCAGTGCGACCACTAGGGCCCATTTGGTGCCAAGCCAGTCGTCCCCGGAGAGTTTGGTCAGGACCAGGGTGGGGATAACGATGTTGAGAAGCAGGTTGCCGAGCAGGCCCTCTTTCTTCTTGGGCTTCTGTTGGGCTACTGGGGTGGTCGAATTCGTTTCGGTCATACTCAATTCCGGTGATAATGCCCGCGGGAAGCTGGTTGAGAGGTCATATTGCAATGGCCCTCAAGGAAAATCGCTTCCCCACTGACAATACTGCTGTCAGACTCCGGTTCCTCGTGGCCGCCAAGGGAGACCTATGGTCCGGGCCCTATCCTTGAAAACACCGGTTGCGAGTAGGACAGCGCCACCGGATGATTGTTCCAAATAATAGATACTGCGACTTTTAACCCCTAGAGAGAGTGAGAGCCTGCTGTTGAGTTTCCTGCCAGAAGATCTGAATACAGACCTTGTAGACCTTCACTGCCACAGTACCGCTTCCGACGGTATTTTAAGTCCTGCTGAGCTGGTGTCGAGGGCGAAATCTCAAGGTGTGACACTGATGGCACTCACTGACCACGATACGGTGGATGGTGTGGCTGAGGCACAGGCGGTTGGTGACCAATTAGGCATCACCGTGATGACGGGGATCGAATTCTCCAGCCTTTGGGGGCGGCGCTCCGTCCATGTAGTTGGATTGAATGTTGACCCGGCAGCTGAGTGCTTGCGGCAGGCAATTGACCTGCGCGAGCGATTGCGCCAAGAGCGCGCCGAGCGGATTGCCGAACGTCTAGAGAAGCACGGTTTTCAGGGCGCTTTGCAGGGGGGGCGTGAGATTGCCGGTGATTCCGTACTGGGGCGGCCGCACTTCGCCCGTTGGCTGGTGCAAGCCGGGCACGTTGAGGACACAGCGCGGGCATTCAAGCGCTATCTGGGCGCCGGCAAGATCGGTGATGTGCGCGTGGAATGGCCACAATTGCAAGAGACTGTTGAAACTATACAGTCTGCTGGTGGTGCGGCAGTGTTGGCACACCCTCTCAAGTACAGTCTCACTCGAACCCAATTACTGCGTCTGCTGACAGAGTTCTACCGCAGTGGCGGGAATGCTATAGAGCTGCTCTGCGGTCGGCAGAACCCCACGCAGACCAGAGAACTGCGCACCCTCATGGCGTTGGCCGTTGGCGATTCCTGCAAAGCTCCATTGTTGAGCTCTTTGGGAAGTGATTTCCACCAGCCGGAGCAGCCCTGGAGGGAACTGGGCTGTGTGCGTTTACCCGAAGACGTCGAGCCGGTGTGGAATCTGTGGCACACTCTGCACCGGGATCGACCTGGGGAAGCAGTATCTGCCTGACGGTGTGAATTTTCATATCACAACAGAGGGGGAGTCGGCATTGGTCGAACCCTAATCCCCGGCGGGTATCAGAGCCCGCCGCAAGAGGTTTCAATTGATTAAAGCTTGGGGGCTTTGTGGCGCAGTTCTTTCAAATTCATCCGGACAATCCTCAAGGGCGGCTGATCAGTCAGGCCGCAGATATAGTGACTAGTGGGGGGGTGATTGTTTATCCCACTGATTCTGCCTACGCGATAGGCTGCCGATTAGGGGAGAAGCTAGCGGTTGAGCGGATTCGCGCCCTGCGTCAGCTGGATAAAAATCACAACTTTACCCTGATGTGTCGCGATCTTTCCGAGTTAGCCACTTACGCCAAGGTGGATAACCAGATGTTCCGCCTGCTAAAGAACCACACCCCAGGCTCCTATACCTTCATTATGCCGGCCACCGCAGAGGTGCCTCGCCGTCTAATCCACCCCAAGCGCAAAACCATTGGTATTCGCGTGCCCGACAACCCCATTGCTTTGGAGCTGATTGAGGCGGTGGGTGAGCCGTTGATGAGCTGCAGCCTGATTATGCCTGGCGATACGCAGCCGCTGACCGACCCCTATGATATTCGCGACACCCTCGAGCACCAGGTGGAGCTGGTGATTGATGGTGGCTTTTGTGGAATGGAAGCGACTACGGTAATTGACCTGACAGGCGATGAGCCCGAGCTAATTCGCCAGGGCTGTGGCGCCACAGATGAAATACTGGGCTGATTAGTGCCTCACTGGTGTATAATCGGCCGTTTGCGATTTTGAGGGTGGGGCAGGGTGTCCAGTGAAGAACTAATAGCCGAGGTGGAGGAACAGGTGCTCGCCGATGTTGCAGCTACCGAATCTGCCGCCCCTGCTGATTCGCCCACGGAAAACCCGCTCTCCGAGGAGAGCGAAGAGGGCGAAGGCCCTCTCGCACTCGTGTTGGGGGAGGCATTTACCGACCTGCCCCCAGATCTCTTTATTCCACCAGATGCTCTGGAAGTTATCCTGGAAGCCTTCGAAGGCCCACTGGATCTGCTGCTTTACTTAATCCGCCGCCAGAACCTGGATATTTTGGAAATTAACGTCTCGGACATCACCCGCCAGTATATGGCTTATGTGGAGATGATGACGTCGATGCGTTTTGAGTTGGCGGCGGAATATTTGGTGATGGCGGCAATGCTCGCCGAGATCAAGTCGCGCATGCTGTTGCCGCGCCCGCCAGCAGCGGAAGAAGAAGAGGGTGAGGACCCTCGCGCTGCACTGATTCGCCGTCTGCAGGAATACGAGCGCTTCAAAACTGCCGCCGAGGATCTCGATGAAATACCGCGCATGGGCCGCGATATCCATCAGGCCAGTGCCGAAGGACCGGACCGTAATATTACCCGGCCCGACCCAGAGGTGGATCTCAAGGAGGTATTGGTTGCGCTGGCGGATGTGTTGCGCCGCGCCGATATGTTTGAGAGCCACCAAGTGGAACGCGAAAAGCTCTCTACCCGCGAACGTATGACTCAGGTGCTGGATCAGATCCGCCACGGCCAGTTTGTGCCGTTCGTGAGTCTGTTCACCGCAGAAGAGGGGCGCCTTGGCGTGGTGGTGACTTTCCTGGCGGTGATGGAGCTGGTCAAGGAGTCTCTGGTCGAGCTGGTGCAAAATGAAGCTTTTGGGCCCATTCATGTGCGCGCAGCTAGCCAGGGCAATGAAGCCGGAGATGATGAACTTGACGAAAGTACAGATGACTCCTACGCAGAAGAGCCGGGGGAAGCACCCCGGTTTTCCGATGCCGAGAGTGCCTTGAGTCAAGACTTGAGTGATCAGGAGTCACATTCTGAAGGGCAGGTGGAGCCCAGAGAAGAAGAGTTGGAACAATAAGATGACAATCGCTCCGGAATTACTGCGCAGAATCCTGGAGGGTGCCTTGTTAGCTTCGGCTCAGCCCCTCAGTGAGGAAAAATTGTTGTCCTTGTTGGACGAGGAGGAGCGCCCCTCCGCCACAACCCTACGGGATGTGCTCGGTGAGATTGCCGAGAGTTATGCTGGGCGCGGTTTTGAGCTGAAAAAAGTTGCCAGTGGTTGGCGCTTCCAGGTGCCGGAAGATCTGGCCCCCTGGGTGAACCGCCTATGGGAGGAAAAAGCGCAAAGGTATTCCCGCGCAACTCTGGAAACATTGGCGATTATTGCCTACCGTCAGCCGGTCACCCGTGGGGATATTGAGGAGACCCGCGGGGTTGCGGTCAGCTCCCAGATAGTGAGAACCCTGTTGGATAGAGGTTGGATCAAGGTGGTTGGTCACCGAGATGTGCCCGGTAAGCCCTCCCTCTACGCGACCACCAGGGATTTCCTAGATTATTTCAATCTGTCCTCCCTGGATGACTTGCCCACTTTGGCTGAAATCCGTGATATCGAGAGCTTGAATAAGATTCTCGAATCAGAGGGGCTCCCCCCCGAGGAAATCGCGGCTGCACTCGCCGCTGAGGGAGAGGAACTTTCAGAGGGTGAGCAGGCGAGTGTGAAAACGGAAGAGGAGGCCGGCGCACTGGAAAGTGAGGAGCAGCAGGAATCTGAAGATGCGGAAACGGATACCGATGCTGAGGAGGATGCCCGGGTCGCTGCAGCGCTTGAGGAAATCGCTGCGGAGGCCAATATACAGCTAGAGACCGATGCCGAGCAGCCCGAGATAGAGACTGAAGCTGCCGAAAGTGATGATGTGGCAGTAGCTGAGTTGTCCACAGAGGCGCAAGAAGAGATCGGGGGTGCGGCGCCGGAAGATGAATGGGAGTTGGCGCAGACGCAGTCTGAAAGCCCAGAGGCTTCTGAGCCTTTGAGTGTTGACGCCGAGGAGGAGTCAACTCCGGAAAAAGAACATGAAAGCGAAATTGAACAGGACGACGACGTTAGGGAGCCACAAGCCCCTATCGCGGCAACACTGCCCAAAAGCAGCCTGTTTGGTGATATCGACACTGAGGCTGCAATCGATCAAGAGGAGCCGGGAAGTAGCGATGTCGATGAAGATTCCCAAGAAGTAG
Source organism: Microbulbifer mixtoriginis (SeqCode) (assembly GCF_052467515.1). Lineage (NCBI taxonomy): Bacteria > Pseudomonadati > Pseudomonadota > Gammaproteobacteria > Cellvibrionales > Microbulbiferaceae > Microbulbifer > Microbulbifer mixtoriginis (SeqCode). The sequence continues at coordinate 1,205,149 of NZ_CP174314.1, forward strand.
TGCAAGCGGAAAACACCACCCCATGAGTGATGGCACCTCGCCAGCAGGCGAAAAATTGCAAAAAGTATTAGCGCGCAGCGGCCTGGGGTCGCGGCGTGAGATGGAGCGCGCGATCGATGCGGGTCGCGTGACCGTTAACGGAAAAGTAGCGGAACTCGGCGAACGGGTGACCGGCGCGGACCATATTGAATTTGATGGCCAGGGCTTGCCCTCCAGCGGGGAAAACCGCTGCCGGGTAATCCTATACAACAAACCCGTCGGCGAAATCTGCTCGCGCCACGATCCGGAAGGGCGCCCCACGGTTTACGACCGCCTGCCCCGGCTGAAAACCGGCCGCTGGATATCCGTTGGCCGCCTGGATTTCAACACCAGTGGTCTGCTGCTGTTTACCAATAGTGGCGAGCTGGCCAACAAGTTGATGCACCCCTCATCGGTGATCGATCGCGAATACCTTGTGCGCATCCAGGGAGATGTGGATGAGGAGATGAAGCGACGCCTGCTTAAAGGGGTGCTATTGGATGACGGCTCCGCGCGCTTTACCGATATTGTCGAAAGCGGCGGCGAGGGCAGAAACCGCTGGTTTTACTGCGTGGTGATGGAGGGACGCAATCGCGAGGTGCGCCGTTTGTGGGAGTCCCAGGGGGTGCGCGTGAGCCGCCTGAAGCGGGTGCGCTATGGCAGTGTATTTATTCCATCCCACGTGCGTGTGGGCCAGTGGATTGAGATGGAGCCCAGGGAAATTGACGACCTGTGTATCACCGCCGGTCTGCCCAAGCTGGGCCAGCGACCGCTAACCCAGGGAGAGAAACAGAACCTGGAACGCCAGAGGCGCAAACTGCGTAAGTCACCGGTACCGGCGCAGCGTCGTAATAAGTCCTGATACGGTTACGTTTTTTTACGAAAAAGCCCGCATTCTGCGGGCTTTTTCGTGCTTGGGTGCTAGCTTTAGCCTACGGCTGGTTCTCCTTTTGCTCTTCATTTTCAGGAGTTTCTCCAGCCTCTTCTTGCTGTTGATTCTGCATCTCAGACTGTACGCCCTGCGGGCCACCACCCATGGCGTCGTCGACATCGGAGGGAATATCGGACACCGAATTACTGGTGTCATTAGTCTCCTCCTTATTGGCTCCCTCGGTTTTGGTACTGGACTCCATCAGTTGCTTGAGCTTTGCCAGTCCTTGTTCGTAGGACTCCCCCACCATTTTTTTGATGGCCAGCCCCATCCAGCGCTCCCTTGGGCCGCCACCGGTATCGGTATTAAAACTCCAGACAACCTGGGTGCCGCCGTTTTGGGGCATTAACCTGAATTCCGCGGAGGCTTCACTGCCGTCACCAAAATTAAGCTTGTTGAGTACTGTTGAGTCCGGCGTGCTGGCGATGATGGTCTGGGTTCCGCTGCCCTCTTTGGAGTTTTCACCATGCCAGCTCATGGTTGCCCCTACCCCCGTTTCTGGACCGCTGTATTTATATTCCATGGCGGGATCTATATGCCGCCAGGGGGACCAGCTGTTGAATTTTCGATAGTCGTTGACGTAGGGGAATATGGTTTGGGGTGGTTTGTCGATGTAGATACTGCGCTCCAAGGAGACTTCTCGGGGAAACAGATAACCGGCTAGGAGCAGTAGTATCAGAAATACGAAGATATAGAGTATCCAGCGCATAGCGGGGCCCTTTGATATTTTCGGGATCGCTGACCCCGATTGCCGGCGAATAGCCGGCACTAGTCAAGGTTATAGCAGTTCCTCTGCGGTTTAATCGTCGCTGAGATGGATAAGTGGCAGCTTGATCTCGACACAGAGGCCGGCACCGGGGTGATTGCGTGCGGTAATGCTGCCACCGTGATGCAATATCGTGCGCTGGGCGATAGCCAGTCCCAGGCCAAAACCACCACTCTCGCGAGTGCGGGCGCTGTCCGTGCGGTAGAAGGGGCGGAATATGGCTTCTAGGTCGGATTCTTCCACGCCGGAGCCAGAGTCGATTACAGAGATGCTGCAATTGTCTGTGGACTCCTGCACCAGTACCCGCACCAGTCCGTGGCTGGGGCTGTATTTGATCGCATTGCGCAAGATATTCTCTAGCGCTGCGGTCAGGGAGCTGCCGCGAGTAGCGACAAGCAGCTCTTCACCACTGACGCTCATATCAAAGCCGAGATGTTTATCCGTCGCCTCGATCTGCAGGTCGTCGATCAGCGCTGAGAGTAAACTGTTGAGCTCTACTACGTCATCCAGTGGGCGCTGCTCCTGGTTGCTGACCGGCAAGGAGAGAACGTCGGCGATAATATCTTCGAGATAGTCCGCCGCTTTGCCGATTTTATCCAGTTCAGTATCGAGCTCTACAACTTGCTTCTGGCGGGCGATCGCGAGGGCTACCTGCAGTCGTGCCAGGGGCGAGCGCAATTCGTGGGACACATCTTTAATCAGGCGGCGCTGTTCGGACATGGACTCCTGAAGCTGGGCGGTCATGGAGTCGAAGTCCAGTGCCAAGTCGGTCAATTCATCGTTGCGGGTGCGCAGGCTGGGGGCGACCCGGTAATCCAATCCTCCGGCGGCGACACGCTTGGTGGCGGCGCGCAGTTGTTCTAAAGGTCGGCTCAGGTAGCTGGCCAGCCAATAACAGGCAATGCCTGAGGCAATCATCGAGAGCAGCAGCATGGGCCAGAAGTTGCGCCAAAGGAATCGCAGTAGCAGCCCCTCTTTACTATCTCCGGCAACCAGGGCAATACGTAGAGGGTCGCCTGTGCGCAGTGGCAGGAAGAAGCCCACGGTAGGTTTGTTATCCACCAGCATATGGGCCTCGCGATTACGGTAGTCGAGGCTGTTGATCAGCGGCGCCATGTTCTGTGGCAACGGTCGCCCCAGCAGGTCGTTGCCTTCGCTATCTATTGCGTAAACCCGCCGCTTAACCTTCTTCGGAGCGCGTTCCAGCCAGTGCTGAAATTGCTCGGGCCCGTGGCGGCGAGCGATACGCATATTGCGCATGACCTCTCGAAACAGTGCGGGCCCCTCCCAGCGCTCTTCCTGGCGGGGGTCACCAAACTCGCCAAAATGGGTAATGTAAATGGCGGCAACCACCATCACCATGGCGGTGATCCATGCGCCAAAAAACATTTTCCAGAAGAGGCTGCGCATTTTGATACTACCTACTGCTTGGCCTGGGTGAGCATATAACCGGCGCCGCGTATATTGATAATCAGATCACGGCTGGCGCCTTTGTCCGCGAGTTTCTTGCGAATGTTGCTGACATGTACATCAATGGAGCGGTCGTAGGGCATCAGTTTACGCCCCAGGGCATTCTCGGTGAGTACCTCTTTGCCCACTACATCCCCAGCACTTTGCACTAACACCTTGAGCACAGAAAATTCGGCCCCTGTCAGGGATAGGGCCTGGTCACTCCAATAGGCCTGATGCTCGGTTGGTAGCAGGCGTAACGGGCCGCTGCTAAGGCTGTTGTCGTTATTTTCTACCTCAACCCGACCGCGACGCAAAATTGCGCGCAGGCGCGCCGCCAACTCGCGGGGATTACAGGGTTTGGGTAAGTAGTCGTCGGCACCCATTTCCAGGCCCACGATTCGGTCTACGGTGTCCCCTTTGGCGGTCAACATAATTACCGGCAGGGAGCGGCTGGTGGGAGAAGCCTCCTCGCGCAGCTTGCGCAGTACATCAAAGCCATTGTGCACCGGTAGCATCACATCTAACACCAGGGCATCAAAGTGCTGGCTCTGGGCCAACTCCAATCCGCGGCCACCGTCGTTGGCGGCAGTTACATCAAAGCCCTCTCCGGTGAGGTACTCCCTCAGCAGATCGGTTAATTCTGTGTCGTCGTCGATTAGAAGGATGCGGCTCATGATGTTCTCTCAATTGCTGTGGGGCCATTATATGCAAAGCGTTGGCGCTAGTTATCACAGCTCTGCAGGCTTTTTACCGTTCTTAACAAATGTTTACTGCGGTTTGCCCCTGTTTACACAGGCCCGACTTACTATGAAATCACTGAATACAAACGTGAGGACGGAGTGATGAAAAACTGGAAACTGGTGCTGAGTAGCCTGGCCCTGGCCGGAGTAATGGCTGCCCCTGTAGCTACTATGGCGTTTGGCGCAGAGGAAGGCCATCACAAGCGTGGATATGAGCATATGGCGCGCAAGCTGGAACTGACTGAGGGCCAGAAAGCGCAGTTGAAGGCTAACAGAGACAGCAATAGCGAAAGCAGGAATGCCCAGCGCCAGCAGTTACAAGAGCTGCGCAAGCAAATCCATGCCGCCCTGGAGAGCGGTGCAGACCAGGCCACCCTAGATCAGCTCGGGGCCGAATTGGGTAAGTTGCAGGTGCAAAAAATGCAGAACCACTTCCAACTGCGCCAACAGTTCGAAGCGATCCTCACGGATGAGCAGAAAGCTAAATTTGAAGAGTTGAAAGAGCAGCGCAAAGAGCGCCGCATGAAGTGGCGTGAAGAGCGCCTTGAGCGCCGCGCTACAGAGAGCTGATCTTCCCCAAATCGCAGACTCCTTGTGCGATCCACCGGGCGCACCCTTCCCCAGAGGCCCGGTCGGTTCATAACCCTTTGCCCCCACAATTATGGGGGCTTTTTTGTGTCGAGGTACAGCCTTGGCCAGCTTGCCGTGCCCCGCCTTTGCTGGGAGAATACGCCGCCCCGCCAATAGGTATCTAGTGTGGCCCGGATTGGGCGAAGAGGAATGACTGTGAGCAAAATCGGCTTGTTTTATGGCAGTGACGAAGGCAATACCGAATCTGTAGCCCTGCGCATCCGCGCCCGCATGGGTGAGGAGCGGGTGGACCTGTTTGATATAGCCGATGTCACACAGTTGGACATTGCCAACTACGAGCAGCTGATTTTTGGTATTCCCACATGGGATTTCGGCCAGATCCAATCCGACTGGGAGGAGTTCTGGGAGGATGTGCAGGAAATTGACTTCAGCGGCAAGACGGTGGCCCTGTTTGGCCTGGGCGATCAGTTCGGTTACGGCGATTACTTCCTGGATGCGATGGGCATGCTACATGATGTGATTGTCGGTCGAGGGGCGGCCATTGTCGGCTTGTGGTCGACAGAAGGCTATGAATTTGAGGCTTCCAAGGCGGAAATCGAGGGCGAAGGCAAATTTATGGGTCTTGCTATCGATGAAGACCAGCAGGAAGAGCTGACTGCCGAGCGTCTCAATCTCTGGTGCAAACAGATAGCCGGCGAGCTTAACCTTGAAGGCGGTGCCGCCAATGTCGTCGAGCTGGATGACTAAATCTTCATGCCACAGACGATCCCCTTTAAAGATTTCTGGCCCTGGCTGGCCGAGCATCCCAACTGCATTCTCCGAGCTGGTACTCCAGAGAGCGTCGTTTACGATGATGATGACTACTACTGGCGCTTTGCAGAGGAGGATACCCGTACACTGCTGGTACAAGTGATGCGCGGCAAACGCCCGGTAGCGGAATTTTTTATCGAGCCCTCACATATTGCTTCTGTACAAGTGGGCCCAGGGGAGAGAGGCGAGTTTAACTTCGATCTGATGACAGAAATCCACGGGCAGATGCAGGTCATTTATTATTTTGTGCTGTCACATGGCTTAGACGAGCCAGTGAGTTCAGTCGAGGAGCTCTCAGAAACTTCAGGGCAGCTCCATTAAAAGATCGTTTATCTGATCTTGGATTTGAAGTACCAGTTGATAAATCAACTGGTACTAAGGAGACCGGAGTGGTATTAACTTATTACAGGTTCACAGCTGGGTGTTTTTCTACTGACCCAACACCAATATGCTTATCAATAAAGGCTAAAAGATCTGTATAAGGTTTCATATTCTTCCCCTCAATGTAAAAAGTTATGGCCTTGTTATTATAAGCGAAAATAAGGTTTTTCTAGCTTTTCTTTTCTCTCAAGTGGTACCAAGTTTAAATCGGAGAGTGAGTCTTCAAGTTTATTCGAGGCCCCCGATCTCTTGAGGTTGCTTCTTTGTGGGTCGTTTAATGGGTAGTTTTAAATTTTATTTAACTTTAATAAGGCCTTTAAGGGATCTAAGTGAGCGCCAAAATATTTCACAAGTTCTTATTTTTTAAATCTTTTCCTGCATTTCTTTTCTTTCTTGTTTTCTTTTTTGGAGGGTGTTCTGTTTCTCAAAAATTAATAAGCTCGAATTGGTATGAGGTTGAGACCGAGCATTTTCGTATTGTCACCAATGGGAAGCCGGACAAGGTAGAGAAGTTGGCTGATGATCTTGAAAGACTTAGAGTAGCAGCCACAAAGCATATTAATTTTATTCCAGATCAGCAAAAGTTAACTGTGTATGCTCTTTCAGATAGATTGAGTTTTAAAGGAGTTACTGGTAGGGATGATACCCGGAGAGTTGTAGGTTTATTTCAAAATACCTCTCATGGTAGCTTTGCTTTAGTGAACCTATCTGGAAACCAATATTACCCTGGTAACCCGGCACGCCAGATTTTATTTCACGAATATATACATTTTCTTACTTATGGGCGTAACTCATCCAATCTTCCTTATTGGTTTAGTGAGGGTGTGGCGGAAGTCTTTTCAACTGTTAGTTTTCATGGGGAAGAATATGAGCTGGGGATGATACCAGTAAGTCGAGCAATTACTTTAAGTCATTTGGATGAGTTATCTTTAAAAGAACTCCTTACAGCAAAGAATGGCTCTTTAAATAATAATGAGAGAGAAGCCTTATATGCTAACGGTTGGATGTTGGCGCATAGGCTGCTTTTTGATCCGCATCGTGTTAAAGCTTTGCAGCGGTATTTAGAAGGATATAGTAAGAGCTCAAATGAAGCGCGACCACTTTGGGATGAGTTGGGTATGAGTTTTGAAGAGTTAGAATCTCAATATCTGCGGTTATCAAAGTCTGATTTTGGATACTATACAATGCGCATGCCTAAAATGAATATGGCTAATTTTGCTAAGAGCGTAAGGCAGCTTTCCCAAGAAGATGCAATTTTAGAGATTGCGCAATTTATGGCGGTTTCAGGGCAGAAGTCTAACAAATTAAAAGAATTCATTGATTATGCCAAAGAGCAGGGTGTTCATAGTTATCAGTTAAATTCAGCGATGGCCTCTGCAGAGTTTCAGAGTGGAGATTATCTTCGGGCAAGAGAGTGGTTAAGTTCTATTCCCGTTGAATTTCACGATGAAAAATGGTTCCTGGAAGTTCAGACACGCATAAGGCTAGCTGAAGAACTCTCAAAAGCAGAGAGTCTCAATTTAAGCGTAGTAGCCGATATACGAGATGAGTATATTAAGCTTGTTAATTCCCATGATGATGTGCCTGTTTATTGGTATGAACTTGCAATTGCAATGCAGGTACTAGGGTATCCAAGAGAAAGTTATCTAGAAATGCTGGAGCAGGCTTATTTACGTGCGCCAAGGCACACAGGTATAGCATGGTGGTATGCCCATGAGCTTTATGTTAGCCGTGAGAAAGAATATTTCTCTCAGGTTGTTAGCCCCCTAATGGTACAGCTATCCAATTTGGAAAGGGAGGCTCGCCTAAGTTCAATGCGCAGGGAAATTGAAAATGTTAGCAGCCCTCGTGTATCCGCTAAACCTGTGAAAGAAGGTCTGGGAGAAGGTATTACTAAATACCAGGGTATGTCAGGGGAAAAAGCCTTCGCGTTGGCTTTAGATTTTAGGGGGGCTTTTGTTGTGGGCTTTTCTGAGAAGAATGTTAATCAGGAATCTGCAAATGATGATGCCCTTAATCTCTGCGAGAAATCTCGGCAGCGTTATAAGGTTTATGGAAAATGCCGCCTTTATGCAGAGGGGAATAAAATTGTAGACTCAGGGGTGGCTAATAGGCAACTTTGATTCACCCTTAATTTTGTATTAGATGCATTGGTAGGAAAAGTGTGGGCTTTTTGCCCACATTTTTATTTTAAGATTATTGGCTATTTACTAGCTAAGTTCTCATTTACTCTTTCTCTATCCGACTTATGCTGATCAAACCAGTACAAAATAGAAGCCACTTTCGCAATCATCTGGCTGGGTCTTGCGGCAATACTGTGAGAGGCGCCTGGAATTCGTACCATTGCAGCTTCCACATCGTTCAACTTCAGTGCCTGGTAAAACTGCTCTGTTTCGGACATCGGTGTGCGGTAGTCCTCCTCTCCGGTAAGCAGCATGGTTGGCGTAGTGACATTGCCCACATAAGTTAGCGGCGAGCGGCGGCGATATTCCTCAGGTTTTTCCCAGGGCATACCCGAGAACCAGTATTTGGTAAAGAACCTGGAATAGTCGGCAGTCAAGACGAAACTCTCCCAGTTGATTACCGGCTTAGCGACAACTGCTGCGCGAAATCGATCGGTTTTTCCGATGATCCAGGCCGTTAGGGTGCCGCCGCCGCTGCCGCCGGTAACGAATAATTGCTCCTCATCGATATAACCTTGGTCGATTACTGCATCGACGCCGGCTATTAAATCGTCGTAATCCTGGCTCGGGTAATTGTGATGAATCAGGTTGGCAAATTCATGCCCGTAGCTGGTGGAGCCCCGTGGGTTTGTGTAGAGAACTACATAGCCGGCGGCGGCAAAAAGTTGCACCTCGGCGGCAAACCGGGGGCCATAGTTAGAGAAGGGCCCGCCGTGAATTTCCAACAGCAGGGGATATTTTTTCTTCGGGTCGAAATTGGGCGGGTAGGCGACCCAGCCCTGTATATCGCGGCCATCAAAACTGGACTTGTAATTGATCTCCTCCACGCGGGCCATATTGCGCAGCGGCATTACATCGTTATTGAGGCTGGTCAGCGCTTTTACTTTGCCATTGTTGGCCAAAGCCAGCTCTGCCGGATGTTGCGGATTAGTTTGCGTGTAAGCAATAGCTCCGCGTTTGGATGTGGCAAAGTGAGTGCCCGAGTAGGGCCGCCCCAGCGATAGACCGCCAGCATCACTGGCGACTACAGTGTCACTGCCACCAATTTTTTTAATGGCAATTTTTGTGGAGCCCTGATCGTCGTAGCTGTAAGCGATACGTTTGCTGTCGCCGAGCCAGTCGAAGCTGGAGATGCTGCGGTCTTTAGCGGTTTGGACTTTGCGGGACTTGCCGCTGTCGAGATCGATGATGCGCAGGCTGTGTTGTTGGTACCCGAGCCGTTGATCCTCAAATCCCAGGTAGGCAAGCTTTTTACCATCGGGGGAAATCTGCGGATGGTGATCGGGCCCGAATCTTTCGGTGATCTGCTCGATGTTGCCATCCTTGAGATTTACTCTATAAATTTCAGAGTTCATCAATTCGATCTCGTGATCGGGGTGGCGGTTTGCAGAAAAGTAAATGGCGTCGTTGTTTTTGCTCCAGGCGAGACTACTGCCGTGATCGAACTCACCGCTGGTAAGCTGACGCGGGGTGCCGCCCTCACGGGGGATGACAAATACCTGGGTGTGCCCCTGCTTTAGGTAACCCATGCCGTCCGCACGATAAATACTGCGGTCGATAAACTGGGGTGGTTTTGCCCACTCTGCGCCCTCGGGGGCACCGGGTAGTTCAACCGGGAGCGGTTTGCTCTCGGGCACAAACATGGTGAAGGCAATTTGTTTGCCGTCTCGTGACCACTGAATATTTGAAGGGGATTTTGGCAGGTGGGAGATCTGCAGATTTTGGCCGTTGTCGAGCCACAATAGGTGTATCTGGGGGCTGCCACTGCGGGAACTGATAAAGGCGATTGTTTTACCGTCCGGGGATAGGCGCGGCGAATAATCAGAGTAATCTCCTGAGGTCAGTGGGCGGTGGTCCTTGCCGTCGGCACTGATGCGCCATAGGTTTGCCCGCTTGTTGTCCGCCATTTTGTTCATGGAGTTGCGGACGTAGTAAATACTCTTTCCGTCGTTACTGAACTGAGGGTCGCTGGCATACTCGAGATTGAATACATCCTCATAGCTGAAGTTAGTGGGTTGCTCTTCAGCGAGGGCAGGACTGGCGATTAATATCGCCGCGGCTATTTTCAATAGTCTGTTCATTATCTGCGGGCTCCTCCATTTTGTTATCGGAAGGAGCATACCGCAGAGGCAGTTGGTTAGGAGGCGAATAAGCCGATCCGTGTATTTAGTGGGATAGTCCGTGCAATTAATAAATAATTATCATCTGGGGCAGTAAGCTCAGGTTAGAAGCTCCCTAAGTACTTCCCGATAGATTTCCTTAAGTATATCCAAATCGTCGGCTTTGACTCTCTCATCAACTTTGTGAATAGTGGCATTGATCGGCCCCAGTTCCACTACCTGCGCTCCTGTTGGAGCGATAAAACGGCCATCCGAAGTGCCCCCGGCCGTCGATAACTCTGTTTCCTTTCCTGTGATTTTTTGAATCGCTTGCTCTACAGCGTGGACCAGTGGACCCTCGGCAGTGAGGAAGGGGTGCCCGGACAAATTAAAGTTCGCTTCATATTTTAAGTTGTACTTATCCAGGATTGCTCGGGCACGGGCCTCCAGTTCTTCGGCGGTGGATTCTGTAGAAAAGCGCCAGTTACAGAGCAGATCCACCTCACCGGGAATCACATTGGTTGCTCCTGTGCCTCCGTTGATGTTGGAAACTTGGAAGCTGGTGGCTGGGAAAAATTGGTTGCCCTGATCCCACTCTTCTGCGGCCAGTTCAGCGAGAGCTGGGGCCAAATTGTGAATTGGGTTTTCCGCCAGATGTGGATAGGCCACATGTCCCTGCACACCGAAGACTTTTAATTCAAGGCCCAGGGAGCCGCGTCTTCCATTCTTGATAATATCGCCGACGCGCTCGCTGCTGGAGGGCTCACCGACAATACAGCAGTCTATTTTTTCTCCCTGCTTCTCAAGCCACTCAACGACTTTGACTGTGCCGTTGATTGCCGGTCCCTCTTCGTCGCTGGTGATCAAAAAGGCGATGCGACCTCTGTGATCAGAGTGTTGGTGGATAAACTCCTCGCAGGCCACCACCATTGCTGCCAGTGAACCCTTCATATCGGCCGCGCCGCGACCATACAGAAAGCCATCGTGGATTTTGGGTTCGAAGGGGGGGCTGCTCCAGTTTTCCTCCGGCCCGCTCGGCACGACATCGGTGTGACCGGCAAAGGCAAGCAGAGGGCCTTTGCTTTGCCCGTTGCGCACCGCCCAAAAATTATCGGTATCGCCACGGCGCAACTTTGTCACCTTGAACCCAATTTTTTCCAGCCGCTCAATCATCTGATCCATACAGCCTGCGTCCTCGGGGGTTACGGAGCGACGGCGGATAAGGTCAAAGGCCAGTTGCAGTGTGGGGGTCACGGAATAATCCTTTTAGTTGATCAGGTGCGTTGTTATCGGAATTTATGCAGGTGGAGAGCGGGCGGGGCCGGGGCCCCGCAGGGTCAGGTTTTAATTGCTGTGCAGAGCTGCATTCAACTCAATGGCACTCTTATTCGTTAAACATTCAACGGCGCCATTGGTGGAATTTCTGCGGAACAGGAGGTCGGATTTTCCGGCCAATTCGCGTGCTTTGATGTGTTCGACCAGTTTGCCGCTGTCGTCCAGTAGGGCCACTTTGGTCCCAGCGGTGATATATAAACCCGCTTCCACGGTGCAGCGATCCCCCAGGGGGATGCCGATACCGGCGTTGGCACCCAGCAGGCAGTTGTCGCCCACGGAAATCACTATGTTTCCGCCGCCGGAGAGAGTACCCATGGTGGAGCTGCTGCCACCCAGATCGGAGCCAGCACCGACAAAAACGCCGGCCGAGATGCGGCCTTCGATCATGCCTGGTCCCTCGGTGCCCGCGTTAAAGTTGACGAAGCCCTCGTGCATGATCGTGGTGCCCTCACCGAGATAGGCGCCGAGACGCACACGCGCGGTGTGGGCGATACGGACGCCCGTGGGCACCACGTAGTTGGTCATCTTGGGAAATTTGTCGACACAGGCAACTTCCAAGTGCTCTCCGTTCAGGCGCGCTTCCAGTTGGCGCTGTGGCAGTTCTTCCAGGTCGATCGCGCCCTGATTGGTCCAGGCCACATTGACCAGTTTGCCGAAGATACCTTCGAGATTCGTTTCGTGGGGTTTCACCAGCCGGTGGGAAAGCAAATGTAATTTTAAATAGGCTTCAGGTACTGTCTGTGGCGCCTCGTCGCTGGAAAGTACGGCCACTACCAGAGGTCGGTGGCTGTTGGCGAACTGCTGTAGGATCTCCGCCTGTTCGCCCGCCCCGGCGCTGTGCAGTTTTTCAGTGAGGCTGTGCAGCAGGGTCGCGTCGAGAGGCAGGCTGTGGTTGCCGCTTTCGATATGCAGAGTCTCGGTCACCGCTTTCGCTATTTCTGCACTGGGTTTGAACAGCGGTTTTGGATAGAAGACTTCCAGCCAGTCGCCCTTGCTATTGCAGGTGCCAACGCCAAATCCGATGCTGTAGATATCGCTCATATTTTTCTCCTAGTTGGCTTGGCCGGTAAGTGCGGCGAATTCTTGCTCTTTAAAACCGAAGTGGGTAGTGCCGCCTGAGGTGGTCACCGGGCGTTTGATCAGGGTGGGGGTCTCGATGGCCAGGGTCAAAGCGCTGGCGTTGTCCATTGTGTTTTTCTGCGCTTCGCTCAGGGCGCGCCAACTGGTGGAGCGGCGATTCAGTACTTCCTGCCAGCCAAATTTATTCAGCCAGGCTTTTAGGGGCACATTGTCCATGCCGTCTTCACGGAAATCGTGAAACTGATAGTCGACCCCATTCTTTTCCAGCCATTTGCGGGCTTTTTTTACGGTGTCGCAGTTTTTAATGCCGTACAGAGTAATCACAGTTACGCCTTTTTGGTTTTCTTGGGGTTTTTGCGGTTGGGATAGCAGGTGGTGCAGATTTCGCAGACTGTGCCGTCGCAGCCGCGTGCCGAGCAGTACTCGCGGCCATAAAAAATAATCTGCAGGTGCAATTTATTCCACTTTTCTCTGGGGAATAGCCTTTTTAGATCTTTCTCGGTCTGGGTGACATTTTTACCGCTGGTGAGTCCCCAGCGCTGCGCCAGGCGGTGAATATGGGTGTCCACAGGGAAGGCCGGGTGACCAAATGCCTGGGACATTACCACACTTGCGGTCTTGTGGCCGACGCCGGGCAGGGTTTCCAGGGCGGCCATATTTTCCGGCACTTTACTGTGGTATTCGTTGACGAGAATTTGTGACAGCTTGCTGATGGCTTTGGATTTTTGCGGTGATAAACCGCAGGGGCGGATAACCGCTTGAATTTCCTCCACGGGTACTAGAGCCATATCCTCCGGGTTGTCGGCCAACTGCCAGAGGGCGGGGGTGATCTGGTTTACGCGCTCATCGGTACACTGCGCTGAGAGTAGTACGGCGACTAACAAGGTGTAGGAGTCTTTGTGATCGAGCGGAATCGGGGTCTGCGGATAGAGTTCTTCCAGGCGCTGTAGAATAAAATCCACGCGCTCTTGCTTGAGTAAATTTTTTACTGCCATTCTCGTCTGTGCCTGGGGGGCTCCTGGGTTACGGTGTCTGTTGGATTAGTTCGTCTGTCAGGTTTGCTGGCAAAATTCCTTGATGCGCTCTGCAGCCTCTATGCATTCTTCCAATGTGGCCACCAGGGCCATGCGTACATACTCGCTGCCTGGATTTACTCCCTCGTTATTGCGGGCGAGGAAAGAGCCTGGCAAAACCGTGATATTTTGCTGGCGGTATAGCTCTCTGGCGAACTCCTCCCCGTTGCCGACTCGCGGCCACAGGTAAAAGCTGGCCTGTGGTTTTTGTACTTCTAAGCAGCCGTCGAGAATATCGAGCACCGCGTCGAACTTTTGTCGGTAGAGTGCGCGATTTTCGCGTACGTGCTCTTCATCCTGCCAGGCGGCAATAGAGGCGTATTGGTTGGGTAGCGGCATTGCGCAGCCGTGGTAGGTGCGATAGAGCAGGAACTTGTCCAGCAGCTGAGCGTCGCCGGCGACAAACCCGGAGCGCAGTCCCGCCAAATTGGAGCGCTTCGACAGGCTGTGAAAAACCACGCAGCGGTGATAGTTGCTGCGGCCCATTTGCTCGCAGGCTTGCAGCAGCCCGGCCGGTGGTTCGCTCTCGTCGAAATAGAGTTCCGAGTAGCACTCATCTGAGGCGATGGTGAAGTTGAAGCGGTCTGCAAGCTCGATGAGTGATTGTAAATCGTCGATCCCTAGCAGGGCGCCTGTGGGATTGCCCGGTGAGCACAGGTAGAGCAGTTCACACTGCTGCCACACCGATTCGGGCACCGAGCCGAAGTCTGGTTTAAAACTATTGTCGGCGAGGCAGTTGATAAAGTGCGGCTCGGCGCCGGCGAGCAGGGCCGCCCCCTCGTAAATCTGGTAGAAGGGGTTGGGCATCAGTACTTCACTGCCCGGCGTGACCGTGGCCTGTGCGAAGGCGAATAACGCTTCGCGGGTGCCGTTTACTGGCAGCACCTGGGAATCGGCACTCACCTGTTTGAGTTGGAAGCGGGCGCACAGCCAGTCGGCAATTGCCTGGCGCAGGGGTTCAAGGCCTATGGTGAGCGGGTAGGCGGAGATTTTATCCAGGTGCGCGACTAGCGCTCTCTGTACGAATTTGGGCGGCTCGTGTTTCGGTTCGCCGATGGAGAGGGCGATATGGGGTTTGTTCGCCGGCTGCAGGCCCGCTTTCAGTGCCTGTAACTTGGAAAAAGGGTAGGGCTGCAGCTTGTCCAGGTTTGGATTCATGGCGTTCTTATCCGCTCGTCATTGGTGATATTACGGCGCTGTGTGGTCATCCAGCTCCCGGCAAATGGCCTGCTCCAGAGCGCGGTTGGTCTCGGCATTGCAGAGCGCGCGCCCCTCGGCGTCGGTGATATGGAAAATATCCTCCACCCGCTCCCCGAGAGTGGAGATCTTGGCATTGTGCAGGCGCAGATCGTGTGTGACAAAGGTGCGTGCAATCAGGGCCAGCAGGCCCGGTCTATCAGCACTGGTAATTTCCAGCGTGCTGTACTGATCTCCCGGTTCTGTGGATAGGTGCGCGCGGCTCTCCAGTGAAAACATCTTTAGGCGCCTCGGCGTGCGCCGTTGGATCACCTTGGAGTAATCCTCCACCAGTTCCAGCTCCTCTTGTAGGGTTTCGCGAATTTGCTGCAGGCGCTGGGGTTCGTCGAGCAGGGGCTGTCCAGATTCGTCCAGTACATAAAAAGTGTCTAGGGTGTAACCTGAAGCCGAGCTGTAAAGGCGCGCGTCGTGCACGTTCAGGTTGAGCATATCGAGTCCGGTGACTGCGGCGGCGAACACATTGGCGCGGTCGGGGGTATAGACGAAAACCTGGGTGGCGCCATCGTGCTCACCGGGGCCCGAGTTGCGCGTTAGTACCAGGGTGTCGCTCGGCAGCAGCGGGCTGTTGCTGTGCAGCTCATGGATGGCCGCGGTGTGCCAAACGATGTTGTCGGCGCTCTCGCGTACAAAGTAGTCCTCGCCCATTTGCGCCCAGATATTTTCTATGGAGGCCTCTGGCAGACCGAGGGCGCTCAGCTTTTCCAGTGCCAGGCTGCGGGTCTCCTCGATGATTTCCTCCCGGTCGACGGGATTCTCCAAACCACGGCGCAGGGCGTGTTGGGTGGCCTGGTAGAGCTGGCGCATCAGGCTGGCGCGCCAGCTGTTCCAAAGCTCTGGGTTGGTGGCGTTGATATCGGCTACTGTGAGGGCGTAGAGGTAATCCAGGTGTTCGCGGTCGCCCACCTCGCGGGCGAAGGCATGCACCACCTCCGGGTCGCTGATGTCCTGTTTTTGAGATACCTGGCTCATCAATAGATGCTTTTCCACCAGCCAGCACACCAGGCGGCGGTCGCGTGCCGGCAGTTGGTGGCGTTGGCAGAATTCGGCGGCGTCCACCACGCCCAACTTCGAGTGGTCGCCGCCGCGACCCTTGGCGATATCGTGGTAGAGACCGGCAATATACAGCAGCTCGGGCTGGCGCAACCGCTCGAGGATCTCCGCGGCGATCGGGAATTTCTCCCGTGCTTCGGGGCCGCGAAAACTGCGCATATTGCGCACCACCTGCAAGGTGTGAGCGTCCACAGTGTAGATATGGAAGAGATCGTGCTGCATTTGCCCGGTAACGCGGCCGAATTCTGGCAGGTAGCGCCCGAGAATACCGTAGCGGGTCATGCGCGACAGCTGTGTGGAGAGTCCGCGCGCAGAACGCAGCAGTTCCATAAACAACTCGCTGTTGGCGGAGTCCGCGCGAAAGCGCTCATCGATCAAGTGGCGGTGCTCCCGGATCAGGCGGATAGTTGAGGCACGCACCCGGGTAATCTGCGGGTGCCTGGCCATCAACACAAAGATTTCCAATAGTGCAGAGGGGTGCTGATTAAACACCTGCGGATAGGCGGCTTCAATCGCGCCGCCGCGCAGTTGGAAGCGCTCATTGATGGGGGTGACAGCCTGTTCACCCCCTTGTTGGATCACCTCGCCCAAATACTGCAGCAATACATCGTTAAGCTCGCGTAGGGCCATTACGATGCGATAGTAGTTGTGCATAAATTGCTCAACTGCCAGCTGGGTGTCGCTGTCTTCATAGCCAAATTGTTTGGCTAGCTCCCTCTGGTAGTCGAACAGCAGTCGCTCCTCGGCGCGCCCGGCGAGGAGGTGAAGGCCGTAGCGCACACGCCAAAGGAAACTTTCGCCGGACTGCAGGATGGCGAATTCTTCCTCAGTGAAAAAGGCTTTGCCCTGCAACTGTCTGAGCGTGCGTACGCGAAAAAAGTACTTCGCGACCCAAGAGATAGTCTGGATATCGCGCAGCCCGCCGGGTGCGTTTTTGATGTTGGGCTCGAGAATATATTCCGCTGCCTGCTGGCGGTTGTGGCGCTCATCCTGTTCCGCCAGTTTGGCTTTGAAGAAGTCCTCGGTGGGCCAGAGCTTGCCCCCCTCCATCCCGGCCGCAAGCCGTTCGCCGGGTTTGCTATCACCCACCACAGTACGGGACTCGGTGAGATTGGTGATGACGGTGATGTCCTCGGCGGCCAGCGCTAGGCACTCTTTTACGTTGCGCACTGAGTGACCGATCTCCAAGCCCAAATCCCAGAGGAAAGTAATGAGGCGCTCTATGTTGTCGACTGTTTCATCATCGGCCCGTTCTTCGGTGAGGATCAACAGGTCGATATCGGAATGGGGGTGTAGCTCCCCGCGCCCATAGCCTCCGACGGCCAGCAAGCTGGCGCCCGGTCTCCAGCTGTACTGATGCCAGGCGTAGTGCAACAGGCAGTCGATGAATAAGGCGCGCTCATGCACGAGGGTGGCCACATCTTCCCCCTCGCGAAAACGTTCAGCCATCTGGTGCTCGGCAGCGCCAATCGCATCTTTAAATACTTGCAAGGGCGGTTTTTCACGGGAAGCCAAGTCCCGGCGAAAGCGGGTTTGATCGAAGAAGAACAGGGGGCGCTCGAAGTAAGGGATATTGGCCGGCTGCATGACTGAAGTCCGTTTGGCAGTGTCCCGCCGCGCGGCAGCGGGACTGTGCATCTTTAATTGGAGCGGGGAGAGTTTGCGATTAAAACTTTTCCTCACCGCGTGCGGTCAGTACCTCAACCCCGTTGCTGGTGACCACCATGGTGTGCTCCCACTGCGCCGATAGGCGGCGGTCCTTGGTGACTGCCGTCCAGCCGTCGCCGAGAACGCGGGTTGCGGCTTTGCCGGCATTGATCATCGGCTCAATAGTGAAGGTCATGCCCTCCTGCAAAACTTCGCCAGTTCCGGGCTGGCCGTAGTGCAATATCTGAGGTTCTTCGTGGAAGACATCGCCGATACCGTGACCGCAGAAGTCGCGTACGACGGAGTAGTAATTCTTTTCGGCATGCTGCTGGATCACATGGCCAATATCACCGAGGCTGGTACCCGGGCGCACTATCTCAATAGCCTTGTACATGCATTCTTGGGTTACGCGCACCAGTCGCTCGGCGTGTGCAGCGGGCTTGCCGACAAAGAACATCTTGCTGGTGTCGCCGTACCATCCATCCTTGATCACGGTGACGTCAATATTAATGATGTCGCCCTTTTTGAGGACTTTGCTTTCAGAGGGTATTCCGTGGCAGACCACTTCATTGACCGAGGTGCAAATGGACTTTGGGAAGCCTCGATAGCCGAGGCAGGCGGGAATGGCTTTCTGCACATTGACAATATGGTCGTGGCAGCGGCGGTCCAGTTCTTCCGTTGTGACACCAGGGACCACATATTCGCCAATCATTTCCAGGACCTCTGCGGCGAGGCGGCCCGCGGTGCGCATTTTGGCAATTTGTTCCGGCGTCTTTATGGCTGAGGTCATGCGTGTCCTTAAGTCTATCTGTGAAGGCGGGCATTGTAGCGGATTGCCGGTGGTGGGGCATAGCGTCAGGGCTTGACACTATTCAGCGAGCGAATCGGCGCACTCATTCGCACCATATTTGTCCGCGTCCTTCACTCAGCTGTGCGATTGTGGTATAAAGCGCGCCGCTCCGGAATGCTTCCGGGGTGAAAATGCCGCACACGCATCGACACATGTGTCTGGGTGCCTCGATAGGGGTTGACGCATGGGATGTGTGGAGGACTAACCCGTATATATAGAGGTTTATTATGCCGCAAGTAAGCATGCGCGATATGCTGCAGGCTGGTGTTCACTTTGGCCACCAGACCCGCTACTGGAACCCGAAGATGGGTCAATTCATCTTTGGTGCCCGCAACAAGATTCACATCATCAACCTGGAGCACACTGTACCGGCCTTCAACGAAGCCCTGCAGGTGATCAAGGGGATGGCTGCTCAAAAGAAAAAGATTCTGTTCGTTGGCACCAAGCGTGCTGCACAGAAATCTATCAAAGAGCAGGCTGAGCGCTGTGGCCAGCCCTTCGTCAGCAATCGCTGGCTGGGCGGTATGCTCACCAACTACAAAACCATCCGCGCGTCCATCAAGCGTTTCCGTGAGCTGGAAGCCCAGTCTCAAGATGGCACTTTCGAAAAGCTGACCAAAAAAGAAGCTCTGATGCGCACCCGCATGATGGAAAAGCTTGACCGCTCCATCGGTGGTATCAAAGACATGGGCGGCCTGCCCGACGCGATTTTCGTAATCGACGTTGAGCACGAGCGCATCGCCATCCAGGAAGCTAACAAGCTTGGTATTCCGGTAATCGGTGTTGTCGATACCAATAGCGATCCCGCTGGTGTTGACTATGTAATTCCCGGTAACGACGACGCTATCCGTGCAATCAAGCTGTACACCACTGTTGCAGCTGACGCGGTGCTCGCCGGTGCAGTGGAAGCTGGTAGCGCGGTGAACAAAGACGAGTACGTCGAAGCTAGCGATGACGAAGCTGCTGCAGAGTAATTTGCAGGGCTAAGTGGTGTAACGGAGTAGCGTTACATTGCGAACTTAAAAAGGGGCCCGAATTACGGCCCCTTTTTTCTAATTTTTAGTGACAGAACCCCGAGGAAAAAATCATGGCGATTACCGCGTCAATGGTAAAAGAACTGCGCGAGCGTACTGGCCTGCCGATGATGGAGTGTAAGAAAGCACTTACCGCAGCGGATGGCGATATCGAGAAAGCGATCGAAGACCTGCGCAAAGCCTCCGGCCTGAAGGCTGCTAAAAAAGCTGGCCGCACCGCTGCAGACGGCGTTGTCGCTGCAAAAGTAGCCGAGGACGGCAGCTACGGTGTGTTGGTTGAAGTGAACTCTGAGACTGACTTCGTTGCCCGCGATGAAAACTTCCAGGCTTTTGTTGCCAAGGTGGTCGATAAGGCATTTGCTGAGCGTCAGCAGGACGTAGCCGCCCTGATGGAAGGTGATCTGGAAACTGCTCGCGAAGCACTGGTTCAGAAAATCGGTGAGAACATCGGTGTGCGTCGAATCCAGCTGGTTGAGGCTCCGGTTGTAGGTGCCTACGTACACTCCAATAATCGTATCGCCGCCCTGGTAGCTCTGAGCGCTGGTGAGGTTGAGCTGGCGAAAGACGTTGCTATGCACGTAACCGCGGTAAACCCCCAGGTGAATAAGCCTGAAGATATGCCTGCTGATGTTCTGGAAAAAGAGAAGGACATCATCAAGGCGCAGCCGGATATGGAAGGCAAGCCCGCTGAGATCGTTGAGAAAATGATGGGTGGCCGTATCAAGAAGTTCCTGAAAGAGAACAGCTTGGTCGAGCAGCCTTTCGTTAAGAATCCTGACGTGAGCATTGGCAAGCTGGTTAAAGATGCCGGCGCTGACGTAACTTCTTTCGTTCGTTTTGAAGTGGGCGAAGGTATCGAGAAAGAAGAGGTGGACTTCGCTGCAGAAGTGGCTGCACAGGTTAAGTCCTCTTCTTAATTGATAATAGTGGGTGCCCTGTGCGCTCACTCGCGGTGGGGTGCCTTCGCTGGAGCCTATGTGCTTACAGCGGGGCGCCCCTCTGTGTAAATGACTGAAAGTGTTGTAATGTTCGGCGGCAATACTTGGCCACTAAACAGGTACATTTGAGAGGACCGAAGAATGCCCGGTATTAAAGACCGCAAATATAAAAGAATTCTGTTGAAACTCAGCGGCGAAGAGCTGATGGGTGATCAGGGTTTTGGTATCAGCCCTAAAGTGCTGGACAAAATGGCCCTGGAGATTGGCCAGCTGGTAGGTATCGGCGTTCAGGTTGGATTAGTTGTGGGCGGCGGCAATTTGTTTCGCGGCGCGGCCCTGAGTGCAGCCGGACTCGATCGCGTGACCGGCGATCATATGGGAATGCTGGCTACGGTAATGAATGCCCTGGCCCTGCGAGATGCACTCGAAAGGTCCAATATCTCCTCGCGGGTCATGTCCTCTATTCAGATGAGCGGAATTGTGGACCACTATGACCGCCGCGCGGCCATTCGCTACTTGGAGCGCGGTGAGGTACTGATTTTTGCCGCGGGGACAGGCAACCCATTTTTTACCACAGATTCTGCAGCCTGCCTGCGCGGTATTGAAATTGAGGCTGAGTTGGTGCTAAAAGCCACCAAGGTAGACGGTGTTTACTCGGCTGATCCGGTACTGGACCCTACCGCAACCCGCTATGACCAGCTGACTTATGACGAAGTGCTCGATAAAAAACTTGGCGTGATGGATTTGACTGCGATCTGCCTCTGCCGCGAGCACAATATGCCCGTTCGGGTGTTCCGTATGGATAAAACCGGTGCGCTGCTCAATATTGTCGTGGGCGGCGAGGAAGGCACGCTAATCGAAGAGGAAGTGACATCGTGATTGAAGATATCAAAAAAGACGCTAAGGCTCGCATGAGCAAGGCGCTCGACGCACTGGCCAATAATTTCAATAAGATTCGCACCGGCCGTGCGCATCCGAGTATTCTCGACGGTATTCATGTTTCCTATTACGGTTCAGATACTCCACTATCTCAGGTTGCCAATGTCACAGTTGAGGATGCGCGCACCTTATCGGTGACTCCCTGGGAGAAAAACCTGGTTCCAGACATCGAAAAGGCGATTATGAAATCGGATCTGGGCCTCAACCCAAGCACAGCGGGTGCGGTTATTCGTATACCGATGCCTATGCTGACCGAAGAGACTCGCAAGAATTTTATTCGTCAGGCTCGCGGTGAGGCTGAGACTGCGCGTGTGTCTATCCGAAATATTCGTCGCGATGCGCTGGCTGAGGTGAAATCTTTGGTCAAGGACAAGGAGATCTCCGAGGACGATGAGCGTCGTGCAGGTGATGATGTTCAGAAAATTACAGATCAGTTTGTAGCGGATGTCGATAAGGCGCTCACAGCTAAAGAAAAAGATCTGATGGAAATTTAATGGGTAATAGTGGTACCAGCTTGAGCTCCTCAGTCCCCCGACATATCGCCATTATTATGGATGGTAATGGGCGCTGGGCCGCCCGCAGAGGGCTCTCGCCCTCGGCTGGGCACAAGGCTGGAGTTGAGCGCATACGCGATCTCCTGTCTACGTGTAGGAGTCGCGGTGTAGAGGTGCTGACATTGTTCGCTTTTTCCAGCGAAAATTGGCAGCGCCCTCCTAAGGAAGTGGAGCTGCTAATGACGCTGTTTCATTCCTATCTGCGCAAAGAAGCTAGGCGTATGCGTGATGAAGGCGTGCGCCTGAGAGTGGTAGGGCGCAGGGATCGTTTTTCGCCTCGCTTGCAGCGCGCCATTGCGGAAGCGGAAGAGATTACCCGAGGCTGTACTCAGGGCGACCTGGTTATTGCTGCGGACTATGGCGGTCGCTGGGATATTGCCCAGGCGGCAAAGCAGCTTGCCGAAGAGGTGGTCAATGGCCAGCGGTCCCTTGACTCCATTGATGAGGATGCGGTTGAAAGCCATATACAGCTCGCGGATTTGCCATCGGTGGATCTATTGATAAGATCCAGTGGCGAGCAGCGTATTAGTAACTTTATTCTCTGGCAGGCCGCCTATAGCGAGTTATTTTTTACCGATACGCTCTGGCCGGATTTTGATGAAAGCGCCCTTGATGAGGCGATAAAAGCATTTCAACAGCGCGACCGGCGATTCGGTGGGCGCGCTGAAGGTGATGGCACGGCTGTGCAGGCCTGACGGGGATCGGGCCAAATGCGCGGCCATTTTTTTGTCCGCGAATAAATTTTAGGAATATTACACCGGGGCGTTCAGGCTTGCTGTGCGATAGTAGGCTGAGTGTAGGTCCAGATGAAAGGGGTTTTCGGTGCTTAAACAAAGAATAATTACTGCGCTGGTATTGCTGGTACTTTTCGCTGGAGTTTTGTTCCTGCTACCAATTCAATGGTACACACTGATTTTCGTAGCGGTGATTTTGCTTGGTGGTTGGGAGTGGGCCAATCTTTCCAACCTCAATCGCGCACTGCGTTTTGTCTTTCTCGCCGCACTGGGCGGAACCCTGGTATTCACCGCGGAATATGTTTTTTCCATGGATTTCGGATCCCCGGATATTGATCGGGCTCGTCAAATCCTAGCAGTAGCCTGCGGTTGGTGGGCGCTCGCTTTTCACTGGGTCCAGAGCTACCCCGCCAGTGCCTCGCTGTGGGGCAATCGTTGGGTACGTGGCCTGATTGGGCTAGTGGTTCTGGTGCCCAGCTGGTTGTCGTTGGTGGTTTTACGTGGGCTCGACCACGGGGCCTGGCTGGTATTGTATGTCGTCGCTATTGTTGTCGCTGCCGATGTGGGCGCTTATTTTGTCGGGCGCAAGTTCGGAAAGCGCAAGTTGGCCCGCGAAGTGAGTCCCGGCAAATCCTGGGAGGGTTTTTTTGGCGGTTTGGGAGCCTGCTTGATACTCGCACTGGTTACTTCCTATCTGTTTGATCTTCCTCTGAAAAATACTGTGCTGTTCTCTTTTGGTGTACTGGTAACTGCGCTTGCCTCAGTCATTGGCGACCTGCTGGAGAGTATGTTCAAGCGGCACCGGGGTATCAAAGACAGTAGTCATATTCTGCCAGGGCATGGCGGTGTTATGGATCGGCTGGATAGTCTCACTGCGGCTTTGCCGGTTTTCACCATGGCGGCCCTCGCTAGTGAGCTGCCTAAGTACTTATAACGGGTACGCCACACTTCAATTTATATCCAGTGCTTGTGACCAGCGCCGCCATTGTCTGTCGGTGCTTTGGTCGAGGTACAAGAAGTTTCGTAGGTAAGTCGAGCACTTATGCAAAGGCAATCTCCACAAGTCGTCACTGTCCTAGGTTCTACGGGCTCTATTGGTGTAAGCACTCTCGATGTGCTTTCCCGCCACCCCCAGCGCTATACCATCTATGCCCTGACAGCTCGCGAGCGTATCGCTGAGCTGGCCCAGCAGTGTCGTCAATATAACCCTCGCTTTGCGGTGGTGGCTGGTGAAGAGGGGGCCGATCAATTGCGCAGTATGCTGGGGGAGGAAGTTTCTACTGAAGTCCTTTGGGGTTTGGAAGGGCTATGCCAAGTTGCTTCTGCGAATGAAGTGGATGTGGTTATGGCGGCAATTGTCGGTGCAGCTGGGCTGCGTCCAACTTTAGCAGCAGTTGAAGCTGGGAAGAAAGTGTTGCTTGCGAATAAAGAGGCTCTGGTGATGGCCGGCCCAGTTTTCCTGCAAGCTTTGCGTGCAGGAGGTGCCCAATTACTTCCAATTGACAGCGAGCACAATGCCATTTTCCAGTGTCTGCCCCAGCCGTTTGGCAGCTTGGAGGGGGCGGGAGTGGAAAAAATCTTGCTAACCGGTTCCGGCGGCCCTTTCCGCACACGCCTAGCCGGTGATTTACATCGAGTGACCCCCGAGGAAGCTTGCGCACACCCCAATTGGTCGATGGGACGGAAAATTTCAGTAGATTCGGCCACCATGATGAATAAGGGGTTGGAGTTTATTGAAGCCTGTTATTTGTTCAGCGCCAGCCCAGAGCAAATAGAAGTGGTCGTGCACCCACAGAGTATTGTGCATTCCATGGTGCAATATCGGGATGGCTCCCTGTTGGCACAGATGGGTAATCCAGATATGCGCACCCCCATCGCTCACGCACTGGCCTTTCCCACCCGCATAGATGCTGGGGTTCCTGCACTCGACCTGATAGCGCAGGGCCGCCTGGATTTTGAAGCGCCAAATTATCAGCGATTCCCCTGCCTGCGTCTGGCACGCGAAGCTATGAATGCCGGCGGCAGTGCTCCCACGGTATTGAATGCGGCCAATGAGGTGGCTGTAGAGGCGTTTTTACAAGGACGGTTGGCATTTACTAGTATTGCTGCGGCTATAGAAAAAGTAATGAATAGCACTCCCACCGTTGAACTGACAGGGCTGGACGTAGTCGAAGCCATTGATCTCAATGCGCGGGAGCTGGCCCAACAAGCTGTTGGGGCCCTTTAATTTTGCTGCTGGGCATATAATGCCGGTGTTTGCGCATGAAAAGAGACTGTAACTGAGTATGGATCTGATTCAGACGGTAATCTGGGCCTTGGTAGCCCTCGGTATACTGGTTTCCTTCCACGAGTTTGGACACTTTCTCGTAGCACGGCTCTGTGGGGTCAAGGTGCTGCGCTTTTCTGTCGGCTTTGGCCGCCGCCTTTTCTCTCGCTATGACCGGCACGGCACTGAGTTTGCTATCTCAGCAATTCCCCTTGGTGGCTATGTCAAAATGCTAGATGAGCGGGAGGGGCCTGTCGCCGCTCACGAGCTGAATCAGGCATTTAACCGAAAGAGTGTTTGGGCGCGTATGGCGATTGCTGCAGCGGGCCCCGCAGCTAACTTCCTGTTGGCAATTGTACTGTTTTGGATTGTCTTTATGGGGGGCACGGCGGGTCCGGTGCCTGTCGTAGATTCCGTCAAGCCTGGAAGTATTGCTGAAGCTGCGGGATTGGAGTCCGGGCAGGAAATTATCGCGGTGGATGGCGAAGCTACACCCACTTGGCAAGCCCTCAACTGGCGCTTAGCTAACCGTTTGGGGGACAGTGGCTCTATAGAATTCTCAGTGCGCTACCCGGACTCTAACCTCGAATATCATATGGCGGCTGATATCGACCGTTGGCTCGCAGGGCAGGAAGTCCCTGACCCATTGGGGGAGATTGGCCTTGGTCTCTGGACGCCGCCCATTAGTATGACGTTGCATAAGGTTGTGGAGGCTAGCGCTGCTAGTGCAGCGGGGCTGCGTGCGGGCGATAAGATTGTGGCTACCGACGGGCGAATTTTTTCCGGTTGGGAAGAGTGGAGTCAGTATGTGCGCGCTCGTGCAGGCGAGCCCCTTCAGGTGGAAGTTGAACGACAGGGGCAACGGTTGACCCTGCCGGTTACGCCGGCGCAAGTGACGCTCGACAGTGGTGAGCGTGTCGGCCAGATCGGAGTACAGCCCGTCACCGAGCGCTGGCCCGAGGATCGCGTACGAGTTTTCCACTACGGTGTAGCTGGCGCTCTTTCTCAGGGAGTGCAAGAGACTTGGGACAAAACACTGTTCACTCTGAACAGCTTGAAGAAATTGATTTTTGGTCAACTTTCGACCAAAAACTTGAGTGGCCCCATCACCATTGCTAAAGTGGCGGGTACTTCCGCAGAGAGGGGGTGGCAGTCTTTCCTGTCGCTTTTAGCTCTGCTTAGTATCAGTCTCGGTGTACTCAATCTGTTACCCATTCCGGTACTCGATGGTGGTCACCTTCTCTACTACGGTATTGAGGCGGTCAAGGGTTCTCCTGTGTCTGAGAGAGTGCAGGTGATCGGTTTACAAGTAGGTATGGCCTTAGTGCTTTGTATTATGGGGTTGGCTCTTTATAACGATATTTTACGTTTGTAGCCTCCTGGAGTGCATTTTCCTATGGCGTTTGGAGTGAATAGATTTTTAGAGTGAGCGCGGTGCCGGTTACCTTGGGAACCTCTGCTCCTATCAGAAGCGGTTCGGAATTAGTATGAAATATTGGCTGTTAGCGATATCCCTGGGCTTGGTGCTGCCTCTCAGCGCTTTAGCTCAGTCATTCGTTCTCAGCGATATTCGTGTAGAAGGTTTGCAGCGTGTTTCTGCAGGCACCGTTTTTTCAGCTCTTCCGGTGCGTGTTGGCGATGAAATTGAGCTTGCGGATATTCAGGGGGCGACCCGAGAACTGTTTCAAACCGGTTATTTTGAGGATATTCAGATCGGTCGTGAAAGTAGCGTTTTAGTTGTTAACGTAAGAGAGCGGCCAGCCATATCTAAGATAGATATATCAGGAAACAAGGCGATTGCCTCGGAAGATCTGCTAAAGGCGCTGAAGGATTACGGTCTGGCCGAGGGACAGATTTTAAAGCGCTCGACCCTCAAAGGGTTGACCCGGGAGTTTGAGCGCCAGTATGTGGCACAGGGGCGCTATGGCGCTAGCGTCCAAGCAGAAGTTAAAGAGTTACCACGCAATCAGGTTGAATTGAAGGTTATTGTCGAGGAAGGGACCGTTGCTGCGATTAAACATATCAACATCGTAGGGAATCGCGTCTTTTCAGATCAAGAGCTCGGAGAAATTTTTGAGCTTAAAACCACTGGCTGGCTCTCTTGGTTGCGCAGTGATGATAAGTACTCCCGTGAGAAGCTCACTGGTGACCTGGAGCGTCTTGAATCTTATTATCTCGATCGCGGATATCTCGACTTCCAGATCGACTCTACCCAAGTATCTCTTGGGCCGGACAAGAAGAGTGTTTTCATCACTGTTAACGTGATTGAGGGTGATGTTTACACTGTTAGTGAAGTAGAACTTGCTGGAGACCCAGTCGTTCCAGAGGAAGAAATTAAGCGCTTGCTGCTAGTGCGTGAAGGGCAGACGTTCTCCCAGGTCAGGATGACAACGACTTCAGACTATATTTCCAAGCGTTTGGGCAACAAGGGTTACGCTTTTGCCGAAGTAAACGGTATTCCAGAAGCCAATAAAGAAGAGAACACGGTAAAAATCACTTTCTTTATTGACCCTGGCAAGCGCACCTACGTTAGGCGTATTACTTTTCGTGGAAACACTCGCACGGCAGATGAAGTCTTGCGGCGAGAGTTGCACCAAATGGAGTCCGCTTTAGCTTCTTCGGCTCTTATTGAGCAATCTAAAGTTCGCCTTGAGCGACTTGGTTACTTGAAGGTGGTGAAAGTTGAAACGGTCAAGGTACCCGGGAACTCAGAACGGGTTGATGTCGATTACAAGGTAGAGGGGCAACCCTCAGGTTCCGGGGGAGCTGGGCGCTGAATAAAGCGCTGTAACTCCTGGATTGCGAATAAAAACACTCGGAATTAGTAGATGAAAGATTTCCTCAAAGCGGCCTCCCTCGGCCTGATGTTGCCTTTAAGTGCAATAGCGCAGTCGTTCGTGGTCAATGATATCCGCGTGGAAGGATTGCAACGCGTCTCTGCCGGTACAGTCTTCTCTGCCCTTCCCGTGCGAGTGGGTGATGAAATTGAATCCGTGGAAATCCAGAGCGCTACCCGGGCACTGTTCCGCACCGGCTACTTTGAAGATATCCAAATCGGCCGTGAAAATGGTGTTCTGGTGGTCACTGTTCGCGAGCGTCCAGCAATTTCCAAGATTGAGATCAGCGGTAATAAGGCCATCGCCACCGAAGATTTGCTCAAGGGCATGAAGGATAACGGTTTATCCGAGGGGCAGATCTTTAAGCGTGCAACTCTGGAGGGGCTCGCCCAGGAGCTTGAGCGCCAATATGTGGCACAGGGGCGCTATGGTGCAAGTGTTAAGACCGAAGTGAAAGAATTGCCACGCAACCAGGTCGAGCTGCGGGTTATCGTCGACGAGGGCTCGGTTGCGGCTATCAAGCACATCAATGTTGTGGGTAACGAGGCATTTTCCGACGAAGAATTGGCAGAAATTTTCGAGCTGCAGACCACAGGTTGGTTGTCCTGGCTGCGCAGCGATGACAAATATTCCCGTGAGAAACTCACTGGTGACCTGGAGCGCCTAGAGTCCTACTATCTCGACCGCGGCTATCTGGATTTTCAAATAGAATCCACTCAGGTTTCCCTTAGCCCAGACAAGCAGAGTGTTTTTATCACAGTCAATGTGAGAGAGGGGAATGTTTACACCGTCAGTGAGGTGGATCTCGCCGGCGACCCGGTGGTTTCGGAAGAGGAAATCAAGCGCTTACTGTTGGTGCGTGAAGGGCAGACTTTCTCCCAGATTCGGATGACCACCACGTCTGACTATATTACCAAGCGTCTGGGCAATGAAGGTTATACCTTTGCCGAGGTGAATGGCATTCCCGAACCCAATAAAGAAGAGAATACGGTAAAAATTACCTTCTTTATCAACCCGGGTAAGCGCGCCTATGTGCGCCGAATCAATTTCCGTGGTAACACCCGTACTGCCGATGAGGTGTTGCGCCGTGAAATGCGTCAGATGGAATCTGCCTCAGCCTCCTCCGCGAGAATTGAGCAATCCAAGGTGCGCCTGGAACGCCTCGGTTACTTTAAAGAGGTGGAAGTAGAAACTGCAGAGGTGCCTGGTACTTCCGACCAGATCGATGTGGAATATACCGTAGAGGAGCAACCTTCAGGCTCTATTGGCGGCACTATCGGCTGGGCACAGAGTAGCGGCTTGGTACTCGGCGGTAATATCCAGGAAAATAACTGGCTGGGTACCGGCAAGCAGGTAGGTATAGGTTTAAACGTGTCTACCTACCAGACTGCACTGAACTTTTCCTATCTTGACCCTTACTTTACGCCTGACGGTGTGAGCCGCGGGTTTAACGTTTTTTATAGGGAAAATGACTACTCTGAGGTCAACCTGTCGGACTACAATACGACTAGTTATGGTGGTGGTGTTAGCTTCGGCTACCCGGTTTCAGAAATTTCCCGTGTGGGACTGAATGTTAATTTCAGTCATTTGGAGCTCTCAGCCTCGAGTGGTTCTGTACAGGAAATCCAATCCAGCCCATCTCTTTTGGATGACACCTCTCGTGAGGGGGTGACACTCACTAATGCTGAGACGATTGTTGCAGATCTCAATGATGGAGTGGCCAATGATCTTGCAATGATGATTGATCAGAATCAGTTTAATACTTCAGCGGATGGTTTTATCGATCGTTACGGTGATGCGTTTAATAACCTGGCTTTGACAGCTTCTTATGCCCGCTCCACTTTGAACCGCGGTATATTGGCGACTCGCGGGGCATCCCAGAATCTCTCCGCGGAATTTACCGTGCCCGGCAGTGATCTTGAATACTACAAATTTATTTATACTGGTCAGTATTTCCGCCCCCTAACGAAGAGTTTGACGCTACGTCTGCGTACGCGCCTGGGTTACGGGGATGGCTACGGCGATCTCGATCAACTGCCTTTCTTTGAAAATTTCTATGCCGGTGGTTTTGGCTCTGTGCGCGGTTTCAAGCGTAATACACTGGGCCCCCGTTCAACTCCGGCTGAGTTTTATACTCGTCTCCCCTGTGCGACTGATGGTGAGATCATCACGGAGTACTGTTATCAGACAGATGAAAATGGAAACCTGGATATCCGTCAGAATGGGGATGCCGACCCCTTTGGTGGCAATATCTTAGTAGAAGGTAGTGCGGAGGTTATTTTCCCGCTGCCGTTTATCAAAGATCAGCGCTCTCTGCAGTCTGCCTTCTTTGTTGATGCAGGTAACGTCTTTGATACCAGTTGTGATGAAACCCAGATCAACTGTTACGATGTGGACTTCGGTAAAATGAATGTTTCCGCGGGCATTGGCTTGACATGGGTTACCGGTTTTGGACCATTGACTTTCAGTTTGGCTAAAGCCTTGAAGGAAAACGAGGATGATGAGACGGAAGTGTTCCAGTTTACCCTGGGTAATAGCTTTTAACTTTATCGAATATAAATGGATTGAGTGCAGCTGCTGCGCATAAAAAATAAAACCAATTGGAGAGACTAAAGTGCTTAAGAATGTAAAGATTTTCGCAATCCTGCTGGCTGGTATAACCCTGTCTGGCGCCGCCATGGCGCAGACTAAGGTTGCGGTATTTAACCTGCAGGCTGCGATTATGAGCACCGATGTGGCCAAGACCAAGGTCAATTCATTGAAGACCAGTTCCGAGTACTCCAAGCTGCAAAGTAGTGCCGAGTCTATTCGTTCAGAATTGCAAAAAATGGCAGAAGATGCGCAGAAAAACAGCGTTACCTGGTCCGATGAGCAGAAAACAGAATATCAGCGTAAGATGAACTTCAAGCGTTCAGACTTTGAAACTACTGTTAAAAAACTGCGCGCAATGGAGGCTCAGGTAGGCCAGGAAATTCAAACTTCTCTGGGGCCCAAGGCTAAAACAGCGCTGGAAGCGATCATTAAAGAGCAAAACCTGGACTTAGTGTTGGATGCCTCTACCGCTTACTTTGCAAATCCTTCGGTCAATCTGACTGAGGCTGTCGTAAAGCGTATGAATGCTGATAAGTAATCGATAGTCTGTATGAGTGACAATTTGTCGTTAACCCAGCTTGCAAATGCTCTGGGTGCTGAGCTGCGTCTGGCCCCCGGGGTAGACGCAGAATATGTAATTTCTGGTCTTAGCACTTTGCAAGATGCTGGGCCCGAGCAGTTGACCTTCCTGGCAAACCCTAATTATCGCCGCTTCCTCAAGACCACGTCAGCGGGCGCTGTATTGGTGACTGCCGAGTTTGTTGAGGAGACACCTGTTAGCGCACTTTGTGTGGATAACCCTTACTTGGCTTTTGCCAGGGCGAGTGCTTTGTTCAATACGGCTCCAACGATTGAGGCGGGTATTCACCCGAGCGCTGTAGTTCATCCAGACGCAGAAGTGGCCTCTAGTGCCTCTATTGCAGCTGGTGCGGTGATAGAGGCGTTTGCGAAAATTGGACCTCGGGCATCGGTTGGCGCCAACTGCTTTGTGGGAGAGGGCAGTACCCTTGGAGAAGGGAGCTGCCTTTATGCGGGTGCAATACTGCATCACGGTTGTCAGGTCGGGCGCGATGTTATCATCCACAGTCACGCGGTTATTGGTGCAGACGGCTTTGGTTTTGCGCTGCATCAGCGTGAATGGATTAAGATTTATCAGCTGGGTGGCGTGCAGGTTGGCGATGAGGTTGAGATAGGCGCCAATACTTGTGTGGATCGTGGGGCACTTGGTGACACTGTGATTGGTTGTGGTGTCAAGATCGACAATTTGGTCCAAATCGCGCACAATGTGCAGATTGGTGACTACTCAGCCATTGCTGCATGCACAGGAATTGCGGGCAGCGCAGTAATCGGTAAGCACTGTGCTTTGGGTGGCAGCTCCCGTATTGCCGGGCATGTAACCATTGCCGATGGCTGCCAAGTTACCGCTAATACTTTTGTGACCAAATCCATCGACAAGCCGGGAATTTACTCCGGCGCTTTACCCTTTGCCGATAGTCAGTCCTGGCGTCGCAACGCGGTGCGCTTCGGGCAGTTGGATAAGGTGGCACGAAGGGTGAAAGATTTGGAGAAGCAACTTAAAGCCCTGTCCCCCGATCGGGATAAATAGCTCACAGCTGCTTTAAGAAAAACAATTTTGATTTGATGTTTTCGGGGCGTTTAACGCCCCGAAGTGGTTTCTGGGGGCATTTGGAATGATGGATGTAACTGAGATTCGCGAGTACCTGCCACATCGCTATCCGTTTTTATTGGTCGATCGTGTCGTTGAACTCGAGGAAGGGAAGTTTATTAAGGGGTATAAAAATATCTCTATTAATGAGGAGCTGTTTAACGGTCACTTTCCACAGATGCCGATTTTCCCCGGTGTTATGATCGTTGAGGCTATGGCCCAGGTTTCAGGAATTCTTGGCTTCAAAACATTTGGCAAGAAGCCCGAGGATGGCTACCTGTACCTGTTTGGCGGTGTCGACAAGGCGCGCTTTAAGCGTCAGGTGGTCCCTGGGGACAGGCTGGACCTGATGTCCGAAGCAGTTTCAGTGCGCCGTAATATCTGGAAGTTTTCCTGTAAAGCCAGTGTCGATGGTGAGCTTGCGGCCTCTGCAGATCTTCTGTGTGCGGTGAAGCAGGTTTAATGCGCTTATTCGTCACTTGACGTGGCTGCTAAGGTGCTTTTGATAACTCTTCCAGTTGTTGTTTATTTGAAGTTGTAGTGTCCGAAGTGTCGCTACCTGAGGAGTAGATTCCAGAATGCAGACAAATATCCACCCCACAGCTATTATCGATCCGACGGCGGTTATCGGTTCCGGGGTGAGTATCGGAGCCTATTCCATAGTTGGCGCCGATGTGGAACTCGGTGATGGCTGTGAAATTGCTTCACATGTTGTATTGAGTGGGCCCACTAAGCTCGGAAAAAATAACCGTATTTACCAGTTTGCCTCGATAGGTCAAGATACGCCGGACAAAAAATATCAAGGCGAGCAGACCACCCTGGTAATTGGCGATAACAATGTTATTCGTGAGGGCGTAACCATCCACCGGGGCACTGTGCAGGATCGTGGGGAAACCACTATCGGCAGTGATAACCTGATTATGGCCTATGCCCACATTGGTCATGACAGTGTTGTCGGTAATCACACCATTCTCGTTAATAATGTGGGGCTCGCCGGCCACGTAATAGTAAAAGATTGGGCAATCCTCAGCGGGTACAGTCTTGTACATCAGCATTGCACCATTGGTGAGCACGCTTTCCTAGGGATGGGCGCAGCGATCGGCAAAGATGTGCCGGCTTATGTCATGGTGGCTGGGAATCCGGCAGAGGCCAAGACTATTAATGCGGAGGGGTTGCGTCGTAGAGGTTTTTCCCGCGAGGATATCTCTCTAATCAACAAGGCATACAAAACGGTCTACCGGCGTGGCCTCACTCTGCAAGAGGCTGTCCAGGCCCTTACGGAACTGCGTGAACAGTCCCCTGTAATTCAGCCTTGGATTGATTCCCTGCAGACCTCCTCTCGCGGAATTGTCCGCTAAGCACAACCATTTGCGGGAAGTGCTGTTATTGTGCACTTCCTGATTTAGTCTTTTCATATCTTAATCGGTATCTATGAAAATTGAGCCATTTCCACTCTGGGGGAATTGTTAGGCGTGTCAGAAAATAATAAGCCGGTTCGTATTGGTATTGTTGTCGGTGAGGCCTCTGGAGATATCCTCGGTGCAGGTCTTATCGACTCCCTGCAAAAGCGCCTCCCGGGAATTCAGTTTGAAGGGATTGCCGGTCCGCGTATGCAGGCTTTGGGGGCGAAATCCCTTTTTCCAATGGAGCGCCTCTCGGTGATGGGATTGGTTGAGCCGCTAAAACGACTGCCAGAATTATTAAAAATTCGCCGCACTCTGCGCGAGCACTTCACTGAAAATCCGCCGGACCTTTTTATCGGTATCGACTCACCAGATTTTAACTTGCCTTTGGAGGAGTCCCTCAAGGCCGAAGGGGTTCGCACTGTGCATTATGTCAGCCCTTCAGTGTGGGCGTGGCGGCAGGGGCGAATAAAAAAGATTGCTCGTGCTATTGACCATATGCTCACCTTGCTGCCTTTTGAGGCTGCTTTTTATCGTGAAAACCATGTGCCGGTGACTTTTGTTGGGCATCCGTTAGCGGATGATATTCCTCTGCAGGTTAGCAATGTTGCAGAGCGCAAAGAGCTGGGTCTCACAGTTGATGACCGTGTTATTGCGCTGTTACCGGGTAGCCGAGGTGGGGAAGTGCGTTTGCTTGGGCCACTATTTTTGCAGACGGCTCGCTGGTGTTACCAGCGCCATCCCGATCTCAAATTTGTATTGCCGGCAGCAAATGAGCAGCGTTTAGCCGAATTGCGGGAGCAGCTAAAGGATTTTCCGGAACTGCCTGTCACGATATTGGAGGGAGATTCACACAAGGCGCTCAGTGTGTCGGATGCTGTGTTAATAGCTTCAGGAACGGCAACGTTAGAAACCATGCTACTGAAAAAGCCTATGGTGGTTGCCTATAAACTGGGCAAAATTACTTACGCTATCGTCTCCCGTATGCTGCACACGCCCTGGGTTTCTCTGCCCAACTTGCTGGCACAAAGGGAGCTGGTGCCGGAAATCCTGCAGAGTGATGCGACCCCGGAGAATCTCGGAGCGGCGTTGATGCGCTATTTTGAAGATCCACTACTGGGTGATCAGTTGCAGCGCGAATTTGACGATCTTCACCAGCAATTGCGTCGAAATGCCTCTGAGCGGGCAGCCGATGCTATCTGTGCTCTTTTGAAGTAATCGGGTTTTATAAACCATGAGTGTTAAAAAAGAATTACCGCCGTACATCTGTCCTTACAAAGGTGATCTTCTCGCTGGAGTCGATGAAGTTGGCCGCGGCCCATTGGCTGGAGATGTAGTGGCGGCTGCAGTAATTCTCGATCCAGCAGAGCCCATTTTGGGGCTGGCTGACTCCAAAAAACTTAGTGAGAAAAAACGAGAGTCGCTCTTTGAGGAAATTTGTGAGCGTGCGCTGAGTTTTTCTATTGCCCGTGCGACCGTCGAAGAAATTGATCAGATCAATATTCTGCAGGCGAGTTTATTGGCAATGCGCCGTGCAGTGGAGCAGTTGCCACTACAGCCTGAGTTTGTGTTAGTAGATGGTAATAAAAGACCGGACTGGTCTTATCCCTGCGATACTGTGATTAAGGGGGATGGTCGCGTTGCCGCCATTGCTGCGGCCTCAATTTTGGCCAAAGTGACCCGTGATCGAGAGATGGTGGAGTTGGATGCACACTATCCAGGTTATGGACTGGCCGGCCACAAAGGTTATCCAACTAAAGCTCATATGCAGGCCCTGGAAGAATTGGGCCCCAGCCCATTGCACCGGGTAAGTTTTGCCCCGGTAAGGAAGCTCTTAGAGGATATTGCTTAAGCTCAAGGTTGTAGAGCGCTTGACTAGCGCTCAATTTTTTTGATCCTGGCTCTGATAATCATTTTGTCGGAAACCTCTTCAATTTCCACTTGGTAATTATTGAGGATAAATAAACTGATATTACCATCTGGGATGCTTTCAAGGTGCTCCATAAGGAGACCGTTGAAGGTCTTTGGGCCGTCGGTGGTCAGGTCCCAATTTAGCGTGCGGTTGATATCTCGGATAGAGGTTCCACCCTCGATCATATACCAGCCGCCTTCCATGGCGACAATTTCCTCATCGTCGCTGGGAACTGGGCTCGCGGTGAAGTCGCCGACAATTTCCTCCAGTAGATCTTCTAGAGTTACTATCCCCATAACCTCCCCATATTCATCCACAACCAAGCCCATGCGGCGCTTGGTTTTCTGGAAGTTCATTAGCAGGGTGGGTAGTGGGGTGGCCTCGGGAACAAAGTAAGGTTCACCGGTAAAGGACTTGAGGCGTTCAGCTGTGAGCTTGTCTGGGCCGTCTCGCAGTATTTGTGCCGCGCGACGCAGGTGCAAAATACCCACTACCTGATTGATATCTCCCCGGTATACCGGCAGGCGGGTGTAAGTACTCTCTGCCAGTTGTTGGAGAATCTGATCGGCGCTGTTTTCCAGGTCGATTCCCAAGACCTCGTTGCGCGGGATCATAATGTCTTCCACTGTGGCCTGATCCAGGTCCAGCACATTGAGAAGCATGCCTTTGTGCTTGCTGGGAAGCAGGGCGCCAGATTCGAACACCACTGTTCTAAGTTCCTCGGGCGCTAGGTGTTCCGCCTCATTGCCAGCAGTTGCTTCAACGCCTACCAGGCGCGCAAGTCCATTGGATATGCTGCCGACGAGTAATACAAACGGTGTCAGAAGCCATTGTAGTGGGCGTAAAACTAGCGATGCAGGAAATGCCACTCTCTCCGGGTGAAGAGCGGCAATGGTTTTTGGGGTGACTTCCGCAAAAATAAGAATAACGATAGTGAGAGCGCCGGTAGCGTAGAAGAGGCCGGCATCGCCGTACAGTTGAGTAAAGACAGCACCGGCAATCACTGAGGCCAGGATATTGACCAGATTATTGCCAATCAGGATAACGCCGATCAGCTTGTCCGGCCGGGCAAGCAGTTCCATGGCCCGCTTGGCGCCGCGGTGGCCGCTCTTGGCCTGGTGGCGCAGGCGGTAGCGGTTCAGCGCCATCATGCTGGTTTCGGAGCTGGAAAAGAAAGCCGATATCACAATCAGCAGGGCAAGCAGGCTAAACAGCAGGCCCGGGGGCATCTCGTTCAAGGGAGAACTCTTTTTATTTCTGAGCGGAGATATTGAAACAGAACGGCCACCTCCGCAAGTTATCCGGTCACTTATAACCCAAAATAAACCTGGTAAAGGCTATAGGGGCGGTTGAGGAGATCAAGGGGTGTTCGGTCTCCTGCCTAAAATGGCACCTGCGAGTGAATGTCAGTGCCGTTTGCTTATAATCGACTTTAAACGGCTCCTCTTTAGTATTTTTAGCCGCGCTGAAGGATAACCTCAATAACCAACTTGCTACCAAAGTAGGCCAGCATTAGTGCGGCAAAGGCACACAGAGTCCAACGCACGGCAGTGTTACCGCGCCAACCCCACTGCCAATGCCCCCAAAGAAGAATACTGTAAAGCACCCAGGCGAGCAGGGAGAGCACTGTCTTGTGTAGGGGGCCCTGCTCAAAAAGGTTACCCACAAAGATAAATCCGGTAATCAGGGAGGCAGTTAACAGTAATTGGCCGAAAGCGATTAACCCAAAGAGTAATGACTCCATGCTTTGCAGGGGGGGGAGCAGGCGCATGGCACCCACTGGCCGATGGTTGTGCAGCTGCTGGTTCAGATAATAAAGGTATATGGCCTGTAGGGTTGCAAGAGTAAGTAGGGAGTAGGCGGAGATTGATAGCAGCGCGTGTATGGCAATCCCAGAAGATAACTGTTGGTGTGGCGCAACGCCTCCCCAGGTGTGGGACGCGGTCAGTTCGGTGAGTGCTCCTAACGGGGCAAAAATCAGTATCAACAGGGTTAGTGGTCGATTCACCGCTAGGATAAGCAGCAATAAGTTCACCACCCAGGTGATTAATGACAGCATTGCTAGCAGATCAAAGCGATAGCCTGCTGAGGAAAACAGTGTCTGCGCAAGGGATATTGCGTGGGTGGCCAGGGCTCCGGCGAGCAGGCCCAGGAGCAGTTTACGATTGGGCTGTTGGGCGCGGGCAAGGGCCCTGGCCGCGACAATGGTGGTAGCTATATATAGCGCGATGGCCGTCCAGTGGGCGAATGCCGCCATTGGTTAGATCCGTATCTTCTAAGCAGTGGAGGAGGAGTGTGTCACAGCACGCTTTAACAGGGAAGATCTGGTGATATTTCGGCTGTGACGGGACCTGAGCTATACTGCCGCGCCTCAGAGTGGGAGTTGGAGATACTCCCCAAAAAAATTTCGCGGCCCTCCGCACCGGGGTCCTGTCCGCAATCGGAGAAATCGAGACGAATTTATGTTCGATAACCTGAGTGACCGCTTATCGGCGGCCCTAAAAAAAGTCACCGGCAAGGCCCGCCTGACCGATGACAATATCCGCGATACCCTGCGTGAAGTGCGCAAAGCGCTGCTTGAGGCGGATGTCGCTCTGCCTGTCGTGAAGGCCTTTGTGCAGCAAGTGCGCACAGCCGCTGTTGGGCAGAAGGTTAGCAAGGCCCTGAACCCGGGGCAGCAGTTCGTCAAGATTGTTCAGGATGAGCTGGTTAAGGTGATGGGTGCTGCTGCAGAGCCGCTCAACCTTGCAGTTCAGCCCCCCGCTGTGATTTTGATGGCGGGCCTTCAGGGGGCCGGTAAAACCACCAGTGTTGCCAAGCTAGCCAAATACTTGCAGGAGCGGGAAAAGAAGAAAGTTATGGTGGTGAGTGCGGACGTGTATCGCCCCGCAGCCATCAAGCAGCTGGAAACTCTGGCAGGTGAAGTGGGCGCGCTGTTCCATGCTTCAACTCCTGATCAGAAGCCCCTGGATATTGCCAAGGGTGCAGTGGATGCGGCGCGCAAGCAATTTGCCGATGTACTGATTGTCGATACCGCGGGTCGTCTGCATGTTGACAGTCAGCTGATGGATGAAATCCGCGAGCTGCACAGTGAGTTGGATCCCGCAGAAACCCTGTTTGTTATCGACGCAATGATCGGTCAGGATGCGGTAAATACCGCCAGCGCCTTCAATGAGGCCCTGCCACTGACCGGGGTTATTCTGACTAAGGCAGATGGTGATGCACGCGGTGGTGCGGCACTCTCTGTGCGCCATGTTACTGGCAAGCCGATCAAGTTTATCGGTGTTGGTGAAAAAACCGACGCCCTGGAAACCTTCCACCCGGATCGTATCGCCTCCCGTATCCTGGGTATGGGCGACATTCTGTCTCTGATTGAAGAAGCAGAGCAGAAGATCGATAAAGAGAAAGCCGAAAAGCTGGTTAAGAAGGTCCAGAAGGGTAAAGGCTTTGACCTGGAAGACTTGCGCGATCAGTTGCAGCAAATGCAAAACATGGGTGGCTTTGGCTCCCTGTTGGAGAAAATGCCCGGCATGGGTGGTGTGGCGCAGGCCGCACAACAGGCCGACATGGGTAAAGAATTTAAGCGTATGGACGCCCTGATTTCCTCCATGACACCGGCCGAACGCCGCAATCCTGACCTTCTTAACGGTTCGCGCAAGCGCCGTATCGTCGCCGGCTCCGGCACCCAGCTACAAGACTTGAATCGCCTGCTCAAGCAGCACAAGCAGATGGGCAAGATGATGAAGAAGCTCAAAGGCGGCGGCATGGGCAAGATGATGCGCGGCCTCGGTGGAATGACCGGGGGTGGTGGTCTGCCCGGAGGTCTCGGTGGAATGGGCGGTATGTCCGGTGGCCTGCCCCCCGGATTCAAGAAAAAGTAAGGGTTTTCGGGGCTCTGAGGGCCCTAGGAATCGCTATACAAATCTCTGGCGGTACATTAGAATACGCCGCCTTTCAGCCGGGTGAGCTGCCGGCAGAGATGTTTGGGTGACAGCTTATTGCTGTCGCCAAGTGTTAAAAAATACAGGAAAGTTACATGGTAACCATTCGTTTGGCTCGTGGCGGTGCTAAAAAACGCCCGTTCTATCACCTGACCGTAACCGACAGCCGCAAGTCTCGCGACGGTCGATTCATTGAGCGTGTTGGCTTCTTCAACCCGGTTGCCCGTGGCCAGGAAGAGCGTCTGCGCATTGATCGTGAGCGTGTTGACTACTGGCTGGGTCACGGTGCTCAGGTTTCTGATCGCGTCAGCAAGCTGCTGAAAGAATCTGCTTAATTTGCGCGTAAGTGGTGCTCCTGTGACAGATAACGGAAAACCTTCCGAAGAGTTGGTCACGGTTGGGCGTGTTACTACCGTTTATGGTGTGCGCGGTTGGGTCAAGGTTCACTCCTATACCGAGCCGATGGACAACATCCTGCAGTTCCCTAATTGGCGCTTGCAGGGGCCGAAAGGTTGGGAAGCTCTCGAAATTGACGCTGGTAAGCGTCACGGTAAGGGCTTAATAGTACATGTGAAAGGCATTGATGACCGCGATTTGGCGGCTCGACTTTGCCAGCGCGATATAGCTGTAGCTCGTGAACTGATGCCTGAGCTTGAGCGGGGTGAGTATTACTGGCACCAGCTCGAGGGATTAAAGGTTGTCAGCCATTTCGATGGCGAAGATCACGACTTTGGTATTGTCGCTCGCATGATGGAAACTGGCGCCAACGATGTAATGGTGGTGCGCGGTGGAGCGGATAAGCGCGAGCGCTTGATTCCCTATCTGCCGGATCAGTTTATAACCAATATTGACCTGGAAGCCGGTGTAATAACCGTCGACTGGGACCCAGCTTTTTAAGGCGCTGAGCGATGACTAAAAAAATCGCTCTGGTAAGCATTTTTCCGGAGATGTTTGCTGCATTGACCGAGTATGGTGTCAGCGGTCGGGCCGTCAAAGATGGCCTGTTGGAAGTACGCTGCTGGAACCCTCGGGATTTCACCAGTGACAAGCATCGCACTGTGGATGATCGCCCTTATGGCGGTGGTCCCGGAATGGTGATGATGGCTGAACCCCTTTATCAGTCCCTGCAGGCCGCGCGCGCCTGGGCTGGGGAAGAGGGCGAAGCTGTGCGCACTATCTACCTGTCTCCGCAGGGACAGCAACTGGATCAGCGCGGGGTCGAAAACCTCTCTGGCGCTGGCAATCTGGTTTTGCTGGCTGGGCGTTACGAAGGGGTAGATGAGCGTATCGTCGAATCAATGATCGACGAGGAGTGGTCCATTGGTGACTATGTCCTAAGTGGTGGTGAACTGGCTGCTATGGTGTTGGTGGACACCATTACACGCCTGATTCCCGGCGCGCTAGGGCACGACCAGTCGGCGGTTGAGGATTCATTCTCCTCGGGTCTGCTCGACTGTCCCCACTATACCCGGCCCGAACAGTACCGGGGTGTGGCGGTACCGGAAGTGTTGCTCTCGGGCAATCACGAAAGAATACGCCGCTGGCGCCTGAAGCAGGCACTGGCGCGCACACAGCAGCGTCGACCCGACCTTTTGGATGGGCTGGAGCTGAACAAGGAGCAGAAGCAACTGTTGGAAGAAATTCAACAGGAGCGGAAATCCGATAAAACTTGATGCCGGATTCGCCGGGAGGCGGGAGTAGTTCGGTGAACTAGCTGAGAAGCTACATAAACTCTTTATTTGGGAGCAAATCCAAATGACTAACAAAATTATCCAGCAGCTGGAGCAGGAACAGCTGAAGAGCGAAGTACCTCCCTTCGCGCCGGGCGACACTGTAATCGTTCAAGTGAAAGTAAAAGAAGGTAACCGCGAGCGTCTGCAGGCGTTCGAAGGTGTGGTAATCGGCAAGCGCAACCGCGGCCTGAACTCCTCCTTTACCGTGCGTAAAATCTCCCACGGTGTTGGTGTTGAGCGTACTTTCCAGACTCACAGCCCGCTGGTTGACAGCATCAAGGTTAAGCGTCGTGGTGACGTACGCCAGGCTAAACTCTACTACCTGCGCAGCCTGACTGGTAAAGCCGCACGTATTAAAGAGAAGCTTAACTAAGCACCTCTCATACAGCTCGCAGAAAAGCCGGGGTTATTCTCCGGCTTTTTTGTATCCGTAGTCTTCCCTTTATGGCCAGTCATGTGCCAAGCCCGAAAGGCTGAATCGCTCATGGAAGTGCATTTGAACTTCTGGCCTCACGCTTCTCCCCTTGTCCCCGACAGTTACGCTATCTACCCCTGTATCCTTTAGATCAGCGCACAACTTGGGAGTTTGTACGTAGTGTCCAGTGCCTGAATATGTTAAAACGCGCCATGTGGATCTGAAATGGCATATAGCTGCCATACTGGCTGGAACTGAAGGCCGACGTTTGAGTCGAACCTCATTGAGAATTTAAGGAGCAATCGGTAATGATGCTTATCAAGAAGCCGCTGGCGCTCGCTGGAGTGCTGCTCGGTCTGCTTGGCCCAGCGGCCCTTGCAGAGGTCGACGCAAACGTTGCGAAGACAATCAAAGCCCGCCTTGAGGCAAGTAACCCCAAGCCTACCTATGGTGAAGTGCGTGAGACCCCAATTGAAGGGCTCTACGAAGTAGAGCTTGACGGTGGCAGCAGTACTCTGTTCGTCTCAGCCGATGGCAACCATTTTATTCTGGGGGACCTGTTCCAGGCTAAGACTGGCGGAGGCTTTGCGAACCTCTCTGAAGGGCGCCGAGCAACTCGCCGGGCCAAGGTGATGGAAACCCAAAGCATCGACGATATGATCGTCTTCTCGCCCAAAGGCGAGACCAAAGCGCGTATCTATGTTTTCACCGATGTCGACTGTGGCTATTGCCGTAAGTTGCACCAGGATGTTCCTGAGCTGAACAAGCGCGGGATCGAAGTAAGATATTTGGCATTCCCGCGCGGCGGCCTGCAATCTCTGGGTTATCGCAAGCTCGCTACTGCCTGGTGTGCCGATGACACCAATAAAACGCTCACCGCATTGAAGAACCGCGAAAACGTGCCTTTGCAGGTCTGCAATAACAACCCGGTTGCCGCCCAATATAAATTGGGTAACGAGGTGATCGATGTACGCGGCACGCCCACTATTGTGATGGAGGATGGCAGGGTTGTGCCCGGTTATCTGCCTCCAGCCACTCTAATCAAAGAGCTGGGTATTTAACATCAGCGGAAGAAAGCGGCCTCTCTAAAGCGGCCGCTTTTTTATCTAAGCCGGGCTCTTCAATGCTACTTTACGTGGCTGAGTCATATTCTCTGGAGCGAGAATATCATTTAACTCCTCCTCACTTAGTAACCCCTCATCCAAAATCAACTGCTTGACGCTCGCGCCCGTCATCAATGCTTGCTGGGCAATACGAGTGGCATTTTCGTAGCCGATAAACGGATTTACCGCGGTGATCAGGCCGATACTGTTTTCTACCAACTGCTGGCAATGCTCTTCATTCGCGCTGATGCCATTGACACAGCGTTGAGCCAAGGTATGCATAGCTTGGGTCATTAGGCGCATAGACTGTAGCAAGTTGAAGGCGATAACTGGTTCCATGACATTTAACTGCAGCTGGCCCGATTCCGCTGCCAAGGTGATTGTCAGGTCGTTACCGATTACTTGGTAGGCCACCTGGTTGACCACCTCGGGAATTACTGGATTTACCTTGCCAGGCATAATGGAGGAGCCAGGCTGCATCGGTGGCAGATTGATTTCGTTGAGGCCTGCGCGAGGGCCGCTGGAGAGAAGGCGTAGGTCGCTGCAGATCTTTGAAATTTTTACTGCGATACGTTTCATTACCCCGGAAAACATGACGAAGGCACCCATATCAGAGGTGGCCTCTACCAGATTTTCCGCACAGACAAAATCGATGCTGGAAATTTCAGACAGTGCCGATACAACCAGTTGACGATATTGCGGGTCGGTATTAATGCCTGTGCCGATTGCGGTGCCGCCCATATTGATTTCTTTAAACAGGGCTACCAGCTCTTTAACCCGAGCGACATCTTCACGAATGGTTGCAGCAAAAGCGGCAAACTCCTGCCCCAGGGTCATGGGTACTGCATCCTGTAGCTGGGTGCGGCCCATTTTAATAACCTGTGCAAATTCCTTGGCTTTGCCATCAAATTCGATACACAGCTCCTCCATAGACTGCACCAGGTCATTGTAGCTGAGCAGGACTGCTAGGTTGATGGAGGAGGGGTAAACATCGTTGGTGGATTGCGATAGGTTTACATGGTTGTTGGGGTGAGCGTTTTTGTATTCGCCCTTATTGTGGCCGAGCAATTCCAGCGCGCGATTGGCAATTACTTCATTCGCGTTCATATTGGTGGAGGTGCCGGCACCGCCTTGAATCATGTCCACCAGGAATTGATCGTGCAGCTTGCCTTCAATAATTTCATCGCAGGCTTTGGCAATTGCCGCTTCCAGGTTCTTTTCTAAGTAGCCGAGTTCGCAGTTGGCATGAGCCGCAGCCTTCTTCACCATGGCCAGCGCTTTGACCAAGTTAGGGAAGTGGTTGAGGGTGATACCAGTAATTTGGAAGTTTTCCAGGGCGCGCAGGGTCTGAATGCCAAAATAGACATCGGCCGGTACTTCGCGCTCTCCGAGCAAATCTTTTTCGGTGCGGTATTCATTACTGGTAGTGAATACCGGCATGGGTTTTAGGGTGTGGAAATCGTTTGTCATGGTACTTCTGCTTTCTCTTCATCTGCATAAGGGCAAGTGCACCAATAACCAGAATTAACCTGGGTTACGGGGTGCCCGTGGTTGTTATCATTTGGGCCTCTTGGTTGGGCCTTTAATAGAAATTCATGCTTAAAGTGGAGTGGCAAAAAAACTCTGTGGACCTTCAGTGTTTGAGGCTCGGATATTTTCGCGAATACTGCGATTGATTTCATCGGAATCCGGGCCAAATACCCCACACAGTTTTAGTGCGTTTTTGATGCTGATATTACGTCCGAGAGATTCCAGCAATACTTTTGTACATACGGGTTCGCGCCGGTCACTGGCAGAGGCACCCAGCTTGAGGCCGGATAGATAACTCACTCGGCTTTTATAGGTGGGATAGAGGATTGTCTGGGCGATTTCGTTGCGTGTCAGCGCTTCATAGCCAATCAAAAATATACGCTCCGAGAGAAAAAGCAGCATGCCTTTGTAGCGGGATTTGTACCACTCCTCCCTATCTGGATAGCGCATGCGCTCGAAGCGCTGGAAATAATATCCTTCCCCATCGGACTCGACATGCAGCAGGCTGCGAATAATATGATCTGGAAAAGTCATCGAGTAGTGATATTCAAAGTAAAAGCCCAGGTATTTATCTGCGCGCCCTTGTGACTCCCGCATTAGCAAGTCAATATCCATAGAGTAGGGGCGGGAGGGTTCGATAGTCGTAGCGGTGCGGCGTACCCGAACAATTTGCTCAAACTGTTCGGCGGGCATCAGAATTTCATGGGGTTCAACACCAAAGAAGTGGCAGATTTTACTGAGAGTGTACTGTGAGGGCTGAGTATTACCACTGAGGTATTTATTAAATTGTGCTCGGTTCACACCCATGCGCCGACACACCTCGGCGATGGAGCGATAGAAACTGCACAACAAGCGTAAGTTTTGTGAAAAATTATTGCTCATCAAGGAGTATCTACTTCTGGTCTAAATGCCCAGTATTTTCCTCTAAACTAATACCTGGCCACATTTGGTCGCCCGATAAAAAGCCGTCGGGATTTATATCTACAACGATAGGCTGGCAGAATTTCTTCTG
Organism: Microbulbifer mixtoriginis (SeqCode); assembly: GCF_052467515.1. NCBI lineage: Bacteria > Pseudomonadati > Pseudomonadota > Gammaproteobacteria > Cellvibrionales > Microbulbiferaceae > Microbulbifer > Microbulbifer mixtoriginis (SeqCode). The sequence continues at coordinate 1,250,021 of NZ_CP174314.1, forward strand.
CGCATTGCTCAATAAACCCCGTTTGATTTTGTTAGGGGGTGCATTCCCCGCATAAGGGGGTTTCCATTAAGTCTTTAACTTCACAGTTGGTATAGTTCATGGCTAGCAGATGATTCAATTTGGCATAGCAGGCTTCGCTGGTCATATCCAGGCCACCGATCACACCGGCGCGCAGTAGTGCGGAGCCGGCAGCGTACTTGCCGAGATCCACATGGTTTTCCAGGCATTGTGATACCGCCACACAAATAATTCCCAGCTCTGTAGCTCTGGTAAGCTGCTCGGTAAATGCCTGATTGTCGGTGGGGGCATTGCCGGTACCGTAGGTTTCAATCACTATACCGCGTGGGCGTGCTTCAATAACTTTACTGAGAAACAGCGGAGTAATTCCGGGGAATAGTTTCACTAATACAACGCTGCCATCGGCGTTATTGGGGATTTCAAACTGCGGTGTGTCTCCGTGCATCAATAAAGCATTAGGATCGATATGCACCTGGATACCCACTTCGCCGAGGCTCGGATAATTGGGACTGGAGAAGGCATCCAGTGAGCCGGAGCTAACTTTTACCGCACGGTTGCCGCGCAACAGCTTGCCGTTAAAGTAGAGGCAGACCTCACCGATACTATCTGAACCGCTCAACAGCAAGGCGGCGATTAAATTGTTATAGGCGTCGCTGCGCATTTCCCGCAAGGGGATCTGAGAGCCGGTTACCACTACCGGTTTGGCCAGTCCCTGCAGGGCGAAGGACAGCGCAGAGGCGGTATAAGCCATAGTATCGGTGCCGTGCAGCACAACAAAGCCTGTGTAGTGGCTATTATAGTTGTCGCGTATCAGGGCGGCGATGCGGTACCAGTCCTGGGGTTGCATATTGGCGCTGTCGAGGAGCGGGTCGAGGGCCTGGAAATCATAGCTCGGCAGTTGGCCGATCACATCCTGTAGCAGGCGCTGCAGGGCACCTTCAAGATCGGCGTCCGGCACATAGCCGGATTCACTGCGGCGCATTCCCAGGGTTCCGCCAGTATAAAGAATAAGGGTTTTTTTCATCACTCGACCGCTATCTGAGTCCGTTTTTCAGTGCGCCCATTTTTTGGAAAAGGCGCGGTGGATGCAATTTCGCAGGTTGCTGGTACCTGATGCTAGTAGATGCACTTATAGCATCTACTGAGGATGGTTCCTATTTCAAGGAGTTCTTTTGGGTGACAAAAGTTTCGTTTACCCCATCGTTGAGGGTGGAGTCTGGCTGGCGCAATTTTATTGACTTTTTTGCTTCCAGCTCGGTAAGGTTATCGATATTTTGTTAATTTTATTTGTTTTTATTGCGTCTTCTCCTGGTGTGGCATTTTAGGTTGGGGTGCATTGCCGGGGGCCTACGCGCGGAGGGAATTTGTGAGCGCAACAATTGAAGACGTCGCAGAGGCGGCGGATCAGATGCCTGCGGTAGAGCCGCAGCGTGCAGTGCGTATTGGTGTTTGCGGTTTGGGCACGGTGGGCAGCGGAACAATCAATGTCCTGGCGCGCAATGGAAACGAAGTGGCCGCGCGTTGTGGCCGTTCGGTAGTGATTGAGCAGGTCGGGGCCCGCCGCGACAACCCCGATTGCGATACCAGCGAGCTGGATGTTACCCGCGATATCTTCGATGTCGCCAACAACCCCAATGTTGATATTTTGGTGGAGCTGATTGGCGGCACCACGGTAGCGCGCGAGCTGGTCCTGGTGGCAATTGAAAACGGCAAGCATGTGGTAACCGCCAACAAGGCTCTGATCGCCGAGCACGGTAATGAGCTGTTTGAACTGGCCGTACAAAAGGGGGTCACCATTGCCTATGAAGCGGCCGTGGCCGGTGGCATCCCTATTATTAAATCTCTGCGCGAAGGTTTAGTGGGCAACCGTATCGAGTGGCTCGCCGGTATTATTAATGGCACAGGAAATTATATCCTCACTGAAATGCGCGAGAAGGGGCGTAGCTTTGATGAGGCTCTGGTTCAGGCGCAGGCTTTGGGATATGCAGAAGCAGACCCGACCTTCGATGTAGAAGGCATCGATGCTGCGCACAAGCTGGTAATTATGGCTTCCCTGGCTTTCACTATCCCGCTTGCCTTCGACAAGGTTTATACCGAGGGTATCAGCCGCATTTGTCCGGAGGATATCCGCTATGCCGATGAACTCGGCTATCGCATTAAACATCTGGGCATCGCGCGCCGCACAGAGCAGGGGGTGGAACTGAGGGTACATCCAACCTTGATTCCCCAGCGTCGCCTGATCGCCAATGTAAATGGTGTGATGAATGCGGTGCTGGTCAACGGCGATGCGGTGGGGCCAACGCTGTATTACGGCGCAGGCGCCGGTGCCGAAGCTACAGCCTCGGCAGTGATTGCCGATATTGTCGATGTGGCGCGCACCCTGGATGCCAAGCCGGATCAGCGGGTACCGGCTGCCGGGGTGGCCTTGGCAGAGCAGGGCGATACCCTGGTGTTGCCAGAGGAAGACGTGGTCACCAGCTATTACCTGCGTATTTCCGCTCATGATAAGCCGGGTGTTATGTCCAAGGTGGCAACTATTTGTAGCGATCAGGGCATCAGCATTGAGGCCCTAATTCAGCACGAGCCGGTCGATGGGGAAGAGTTGGTCCCAGTGGTGATTCTCACCAGCCGTGCCAGGGAGGCCTGCCTGCGCGAAGCGGTTGCGCAAATTGAGGCCCTGGATACGGTTGAAGGGGAAGTGGTGCGTATTCGCGTGGAGAGCCTCGGTTAACCCCTTTCCCACTATTGCTAGATGGCGCCTTTCTCTATGTACAGGCGCCAGTTTTCTTTATTGCCCACGAGATCCAAGAGCGAAACAACACCGTGAAATTTGTCAGCACCCGCGGCCGCGCGCCGTCTCTCTCTTTTGCCGATACTGTCCTCACCGGGCTCGCCAGCGATGGCGGTCTCTATGTGCCCGAGTCACTGCCGCACTTTTCCAGCAAGGATATTGCGGCTATGGCAGGTATGGATTACCAGCGGTTGGCTTTTGAAATTATCCGGCCGTTTGTGGGAGAGGATCTCAGTGAGCGGGAGCTGCGCAATATTATCGAGCGCTCCTATGGTTTGGGGCAGGGTCAGTTTCGTCACAGGGCGGTAGCGCCTTTGGTACAGACCGATACCAATGAGTGGATTCTTGAGCTTTTCCACGGCCCGACTTTGGCCTTTAAAGATTTTGCCCTGCAGTTTCTCGGTCAGTTGTTCGACCACCTGCTGAAAAAGCGTGGTGAGCGCGTGGTGGTGATGGGGGCGACTTCCGGGGATACCGGTTCGGCGGCGATTGAAGGCTGCCGCCACTGCGACAATATCGATATTTTTATTTTGCACCCCCACAATCGGGTCTCAGAAGTACAGCGCCGGCAGATGACCACAGTGCTGTCAGACAATGTGTTCAATATCGCCATGGAAGGTAATTTCGACGATTGCCAGAATATGGTGAAGGCCAGCTTCGCCAACCAGTCTTTTTTACCCGATGGGCGCCGTTTAGTGGCGGTGAACTCCATTAATTGGGCGCGCATTATGGCGCAGATTGTCTACTACTTTTACGCGGCCTTGCGCCTGGGCGCACCAGATAAGACAGTAAATTTCTCCGTGCCCACCGGCAACTTCGGCGATATTTTTGCCGGTTACCTGGCGAAGCAGATGGGTTTGCCAATCGACCAGTTGGTGATCGCTACCAATGCCAACGATATCCTGCACCGCTGCATCAGCGATAACGATCACACGCCCAAACCGCTGATACACAGCCTGTCGCCCAGCATGGATATCATGGTGTCGAGCAATTTTGAGCGCCTGCTGTTTGATCTCTACGGCCGCGATGGTGCCGCAGTGGCGGAGTTGCTGGCAGATCGCAGTGTACCTATGCACTTGAGCGAATCGGCCCTGGCGCAGGCCCAAAAGACATTTTCCAGCTATAGGGTCGACGATGCGCGTACTATTGAGGTGATTCGTGAGCAGTACCTGGCGACCGGCTATTTGCTCGATCCCCATACCGCTATTGGTGTCGAGGCCGCAAGAAGGGTGCGCCGCTCCGCCGAGCAGCCAATGGTTTGCTTATCCACCGCACACCCGGCAAAATTCCCCGATGCTGTGGCGCAGGCACTGCCACAAACCGAAATTCCCCTGCCGGCCCATATGCAGGACCTCTGGCAACGCGAAGAGCGATTCAAGGTGCTGCCCAACGACTTGTCCCAGGTGCACGATTATATGGCGACCATGCTGTCCGAAGGGCACTAGCTGGCGCAGCGAGGGACTTGGCGGCCGGATTAAAAATAGCTGAGAGAGAATGAATACAACAATTCAGCGGCGGCCAGTGGATTTTTCCACTGGCCGTTTTGCTTCTGAAACCCCCAAAATTTTGCAGAGGGTACTGCTAGGTCGCGGTATCGTCAGCGAGGAGGCCCTGGACCACAGTCTCGCCAAGCTGCAGCAACCCCAGTCGATGCGGGGGCTGGATACAGCGGTGACACTGCTGGTGGAAGCCGTGCGGGCGCAGCAAAAAATCTTGATCGTCGGTGACTTCGATGCCGATGGTGCCACCAGCAGCACGCTCGCCGTGCTGGCACTGGGGGCCATGGGTGCGCCGGGCGTGGACTTCCTGGTGCCGAACCGCTTTGATTTTGGTTACGGCCTCACCCCGGAAATCGTAGAGGTGGCCAAGGATTACGCCCCGGATATGCTGATCACCGTGGATAACGGCATCAGCAGCATTGATGGGGTGGCGGCGGCCAAGGCCGCAGGCATGACAGTGATCGTAACCGATCACCACCTGCCCGGCAGTGAGCTGCCGGATGCCGATGCCATTGTGAACCCGAACCAGCCGAACTGTGATTTCCCCAGTAAGAATCTCGCCGGTGTGGGAGTTATCTTTTACCTGTTGAGTCGTCTGCGCAGTGCCCTGCAGGAATGCGGTTGGTTTGCGCAGAGCGGTATCGCTCCGCCGAATATGGCTGAATATCTCGATTTGGTGGCGCTCGGCACTGTCGCTGACCTGGTGCCGCTGGATCACAACAACCGCATTCTGGTGCACCAGGGTATCGCCCGTATTCGTTCCGGGCGCTGCCGACCCGGTATTTCCGCTTTATTAGAGGTGGCCGGGCGAGACCAACGCAGGCTTTCCACCACCGATATTGGTTTTATCCTGGGGCCGCGTATCAATGCGGCCGGGCGCCTGGATGATATTGGCACAGGCATCCGCTGCCTCCTGACCCGCGATCCCAGTGAAGCCCGTGAGTTGGCGGGGGAGCTGGATATGCTCAACCGGGACCGCAAGGCCATAGAGCAGGGTATGCAGCGGGAAGCTCTAGCGGCGTTGGAAGAACTGCAGCTGGAGGGGGAAATTCCCTGGAGCCTGTGTCTCTACGATGCCAATTGGCATCAAGGGGTGGTGGGTATTCTTGCCAGTCGTATCAAGGAGAAATTCCACCGCCCGGTAATTGCCTTTGCCGAAGGGGATAACGGCCTGGTAAAAGGCTCGGCGCGTTCCATACCCGGTTTGCATATCCGCGATGCCCTGAGCGATGTGGCCGCAGCTAATCCTGAGCTGATCAGTAAATTCGGCGGTCATGCCATGGCCGCAGGGTTGAGTCTGCCTGCACAAAACCTCGATGCTTTCCGGGCGGAGTTTGAACGAGTGGTGCGCGAGCGCCTGGATGAGAATCAATTGCAGGCCGTGATCGATTCCGATGGTGAATTGGATATTGCAGACTACACCCTGCAAACCGCGGCCCTGTTGCGTGCCTGTGCCCCCTGGGGGCAGGCGTTTCCCGAGCCGGTCTTCGATGGCGAGTTTCTATTGCTTCAGCAACGCATTGTCGGCGAGCGGCACCTGAAAATGGTGGTCGCTCCGCTGCAGGCGCCACAGCTGGCCCTTGATGCCATTGCTTTTAATATAGATACAGACCAGTGGCCGCAGCCCACCGAGCGAGTGCGCCTGGCTTACAAGTTAGACGTCAATGAATTTCGTGGGCGCGAATCCCTGCAATTAATGGTGAGCCTGCTGGAGGCTATATAGGAGCACCTTTCGGAAAGTTGTGAATTGCTTGGAGCTTGTTCACAGCAGTAATAAAAAGTGGTTGGAAGTAAAAAGTAGTGAAACGTAAACAAGTCCAGGCCGAAGTCCTACTGTTATTAGCCGCTCTTTTCTGGGGCGTCGCCTTTGTGCCACAAAAGATCGCCATGGCAGATATTGAGCCGTTGGCGTTCAATGCCTGGCGCTTTATCCTCGGCGGCCTGATTTTAGTGCCCATCGTTTATTGGCTATCTTCTCGCAGAGATGCCCAACCTGGCGAGGCGAACGGACATACCGTTAGCCACCGCTGGAGAGCCTGTTTACCCGGCGGTGCTCTACTCGGTTTTTGGTTGTTCCTAGGTGCGGCGCTGCAACAGATCAGCCTGCTTTACACCACTGCTGGCCGCGCTGGTTTTATCACCGGGTTTTACCTCTTGTTGGTGCCGGTTATCGGTTTGTCCCTCGGGCATAAAACCAATCGCTGGACTTGGGGCGGTATTGGCCTGGCTTTATTTGGCCTCTACTGGCTGGCGGACTTCAGTGAAGAGTCTCAGTTAGTTGGCGACCTGATGGTATTTGCCAGTGCTTTTGTCTTTGCCATTCAGGTGCTCTCTGCGGACCGCTTGGTGAAACGCTACGATGCACTGCGTCTGGCCTGTATTCAGTTTCTGGTCTGTGGTTTGTTGTCGGCCCTGGCGTCGCTCTTCACCGAGCAGGCAACGATACAGTCCGCTGTGGATGCGGCCTGGCCGATCGCCTACATGATGATTTTCTCCACTGCGCTGGCATTTACTTTCCAGTTGCTGGCTCAGCGCCATGCGGCACCATCCCACGCCACGGTGATTATGAGCCTGGAGGCGGTGTTTGCTCTAGCGGCAGGCTGGTTATTCCTTAATGAGATGCTTAACACCACAGAATTGATTGGCTGTGGCCTGATGCTGGCTGGGATGCTGGTAAGCCATTATGGGAACCACAGTGGTACCCATCACTAGGAAAATACAATGGAATTGTCTGTACTCGCGCTTTTTGTCCCCGCCAGCTTTTTTGCCTCGGTAACCCCGGGACTGTGCATGATGCTGGCCCTAAGCCTTGGTATTACGGTGGGGGTGCGCCACACCCTGTGGATGATGGTTGGCGAGCTGGTAGGAGTAGCGCTAGTGGCCTTGGCTACGGTGCTCGGTGCGGCGGTGGTAATGGTGCAGTATCCCACTGTATTTCAGCTATTTAAATACTGCGGTGGCGCCTACCTCGCCTGGATGGGCATACAGATGTGGCGTTCCCGGGGGCAGCTGGCTTCTCTTGATGCGGCACAGGGGTGCGCCCGGCCCTCCGCAAAAGCGCTGATTGTTCAGGGGTTTATTACTGCGGTTGCAAATCCTAAGGGGTGGGCCTTCTTTATTGCTCTGTTGCCGCCCTTTATCAACCAAAGCAAGCCCTTGGCACCGCAGCTTTCTATGTTGATCGCCACCATACTGTTGCTGGAAACCTTGTGTTTGCTGATTTACGCTGGGGGTGGTCAGGCCCTCAGTCGCCTGCTGGAACGCGCTGAAAATGTACGTTTAATTAACCGTATTTCCGGTACTTTGATGTTACTGGTGGGAGCCTGGCTGGCGCTGTCTTAGGCTGGGTGGCCATTGCTTTATGGAGGAAGTGTGATGGTGAAAATAAAATTGTCTGCTTTGCTGGTGCTAACTTTACTGGCTATGGCAGCCTGCGGTGGAGCCAAGGAGGAAAAGGCTATGGAAAATCAGGTAGAGAATACCCCGGGCTCCAGTCAGCCAGAGGTGACGTCCAACCCTCCCGCAACTAGGTCGGGTGAACTGGTTTGGGTCTATCGCAAGAGTGGCCGCAAGCAGTGCGAGGGCGGTGGCATGACTTTACAGCAGAGTCAGGCCAAGTTACGGGAAAATGGTTTGATGGTGCAGGAATCCCGCTGCGGTGTGCGCACAGATCGAATGTTTCCGGCTGTCTGTGGTGCGCCCACAGGGGATATATTGTTGCACTTGATCAGTATGGACGCTCTGGATGCCGCCCTGGAGCTGGGTTACGACCCTGCCGAAAAGATGCAGTATCAATTTTCCCAGTGCCGGGATAACAGTGCCTAAGGGTAAACTCTAGTGGTCAATAGGTTGGGAGTTGGCAGTGAATATTTCTCAGGCGGCACAGCATTCGGGGCTCAGTAGTAAGGCCCTGCGCCACTATGAATCGATCGGTTTGGTGTCTCCCGCGCGCAAGGCCAATGGCTACCGCTATTACACCGAGGACAATCTGGAGACCTTGCGCTTTATCCAGCGCGCTCGCGCCTGCGGCTTCTCCATAGAGGAGGTACGCACTCTGTTGGGGCTTAAGGGTAATCCCGAGCGACACAGCCGCGAAACCAAGCAGTTGGTGCACGAAAAACTCTCCATGCTGGAAACCCAGTTGCGCGATATGTTGGCAATGCGTGAAACCCTACATTCGTTTATCGACAGTTGTGCCGGTGATGACTCACCGGACTGCGCGATTTTGCAGCAGTTATCCGGCCAGTTTGGCAAATAGGGATTTTGCGCAATTTACAGCGGCTGGCTGACTGGAAGGACCCCCGCGCGCTGCGGTAGAATGCGCGCCGCTTTTTATTTTGTCCGGACACCGAAAGTTCATGGAAATCAATCCCCTCCTCAATCAATTAAAAGACCTCGAAGAGCGCACTGACGTTCTTAGGGGGTATCTTTGACTACGCCAGCAAGAAAGAACGTCTTACCGAAGTAGAGCTGGAGCTGGCTGAGCCGAGCGTTTGGGACGACCCCAACCGCGCACAGGAACTGGGGCGCGAGCGCTCTTCCCTGGAAACGGTGGTTAATACCATCGAAAACCTCGACTCCGGCATTGCCGATTGCCGCGAACTGTTGGAAATGGCAGTCGAGGAAAATGATGAGGACTCCGTAGGGGAGGTCTCCACTGAGATCGAAGGTCTCCAGCAGCAGCTGGGGATTCTGGAATTCCGCCGTATGTTCTCCGGCGAGAATGACGAGAACAATGCCTACCTGGATATTCAGGCTGGCTCCGGCGGTACCGAGGCCCAGGACTGGGCGGAAATGATCCTGCGTATGTACCTGCGCTGGGGTGAAGCCCACGGCTTCAAGACCACCCTGGAAGAGGTCTCCGCGGGGGAAGTAGCCGGTATCAAGAGTGCCACTGTGCATTTCGCCGGCGACCATGCCTTCGGATGGCTGCGCACAGAAACCGGTGTACACCGCCTGGTGCGCAAATCGCCGTTTGATTCCGGCAACCGTCGTCACACTTCTTTCAGCTCGGTATTTGTGTCACCGGAAATCGATGACAATATCGAAATTGAAATCGACAAGTCCCAGGTGCGTGAAGACACCTACCGCGCGTCCGGCGCCGGTGGTCAGCACGTGAACAAAACCGATTCTGCGGTGCGTTTGACCCACACAGAATCCGGTATCGTCGTGCAGTGCCAGAGCGAGCGCTCCCAGCACCAGAACCGCGATAAAGCCTGGAAAATGCTGCGCGCAAAAATGTACGAGCAGGAAATGCTCAAGCGCAACGCAGAGAAGCAGGCCATGGAAGACAGCAAGGCCGACATCGGTTGGGGCAGCCAGATCCGCTCTTACGTGTTGGACGACCAGCGTATCAAGGACCTGCGCACCAATGTCCAGACCAGCAACTGCCAGGCAGTACTGGACGGAGACCTGGACCAATTTATCGAAGCCAGCCTAAAAGCCGGCCTCTGATTTAAAGTCTCCACTCTCACCGCGCCCCTCGTCGATGAGGGGCAATATCAATCACAAAACTGATAGATCACCATGACTGATATCCAGCAAGACGAAAACAAACTGATCGCCGAGCGCCGCACCAAGCTTTCCGCTCTGCGCGAGAAGGGCAATGCTTTCCCCAACAGTTTTCGCCGCGAGAACCTCGCTGCCGACCTGCAAGCTGAGTTCGGCGATAAACAGAAAGAGGAGCTGGAAGAACTGGGTAAACGGGCGTGCGTAGCGGGGCGAATCCTGGCGAAACGCGGACCCTTTATGGTGATCCAGGATGTGTCTGACCGTATCCAGCTCTATGCCGATAAAGCGGCACAAAAAGATATTAAAGAGCGCTTCGGTGCCTGGGATATCGGCGATATCGTCGGCGTAAAAGGCACACTGCACAAATCCGGAAAGGGCGATCTCTACGTCAACTGTGAAGAGTACAGCCTGCTGACCAAAGCGCTGCGCCCGCTGCCGGAAAAGTTCCACGGCATCGCCGACCAGGAAATGCGTTATCGCCAGCGCTATGTGGACCTGATCGCCACGCCGGAAGCCCGCGAAGTGTTCCGCGTGCGCTCTAAAGTGATCGAGTACATTCGCGACTTCCTCAACGGCCAGCAGTTTATGGAAGTGGAAACGCCGATGTTGCAGGTTATTCCCGGTGGTGCCAGTGCGCGTCCGTTCGTTACCCACCACAATGCGCTGGATATCGATATGTACCTGCGTATTGCCCCGGAGCTGTACCTGAAGCGTCTGGTTGTGGGTGGTTTTGAGCGGGTTTACGAGATCAACCGCAACTTCCGCAACGAGGGTCTGTCCACGCGCCACAACCCCGAATTCACCATGCTTGAGTTTTACCAGGCGTACGCGGACTACAACGACCTGATGGATCTCACCGAGAAGATGCTGCGCGGTATCTGTGAAGATGTACTGGGCTCCACCACTGTGGAATACCAGGACAGCAGCTACGACTTCTCCAAGCCGTTCGCGCGTTTGTCTGTGTTCGACTCCATCCTGCACTACAACCCGGAACTGACTGCGGCTGATATCGACAATATCGAATCCGCCCGCGCGGTAGCCGAGAAGCTGGAAATCCCGCTGAAAGATAGCTGGGGCCTGGGTAAGGTACAGATCGAGATCTTCGAGAAGACTGTAGAGCACCGTCTCGACCAGCCGACCTTTATCACTGAGTACCCAACCGAAGTGTCTCCGTTGGCTCGTCGCAACGATGACAATCCGTTTGTCACCGACCGCTTTGAATTCTTCGTTGGCGGCCGCGAGATTGCCAATGGTTTCTCCGAGTTGAACGACGCGGAAGATCAGGCTGAACGCTTCAAAGCCCAGGTTGCGGAGAAAGATGCCGGTGACGACGAAGCCATGCACTACGACGCCGACTATATCCGCGCGCTGGAATACGGCCTGCCGCCCACCGCTGGCGAGGGCATCGGTATCGACCGTCTGGTAATGCTGTTTACCAACTCTCCGTCGATTCGCGACGTACTGCTGTTCCCGCATATGCGCCCTGAAGCGAACGACTAAGCGAACAAAAACGTAAACCCTGCGCACTATCCCAAGTGCCTACAGCTGCCGCGCCATTTCCGGCGCGGTGCTTTCCCTTCGGTCAATTCCCCGCCTGGCTATCGCTATCTATTCTTAATGGATGCTTATTGAGATTGAACCTCGGTAAAACCATTAAATGGAGATGCTCTTGTCAGTAATAAGGGCGGTGGCAATTATTTCTGGATTAATAGCGCTTTTTTTTTCGTGTGCAATTTCAGCCCAATATTCGCCTCAGAGCCGCCCCCCTGCGACAACCGTAGATGACTGGCGCTTTGCGGCCACCCCCTACATTTTTCTGCCACTTCGCACCAAAGGAAAGGCCACAGTGGCGGATACCACTGTGGATGTAGATCTGAACTTAAGAAAAACCCTAGAGCTCCTGAATGCGGCTTTTTCTGTACGTTTAGAAGCTTGGAGAGGACGCTTTGGCCTGGTTTCGGACCTCTATTATGTACACCTCAATTTAAATGAGGGCACAACGATTGCGCCACCCCGAAATCCCCAGTTGGATATAGATGTTGATATCGATGTGAATGTGGATGTTCATCAGGCGTGGGTGGCTGCATTTGGCGCTTACCGGGTACTGCAAGGCCATTTTGGCGAAAGCGAGCGGCGCTATTTTTGGGATATAGGCGTGGGTGTACGTTGGAATCGCCTGAGGCAGGAAGTGAAAGCCCGCGTGGGTATTGATATCGGCAGAATGCCAGAAATCCAAAATCGTTTGGGCGGCCGCAAAAGTTGGTGGGAGCCGACTATTGGTACCCGTGTGGGCTTTGCTGTGAATGACTGCCTGACCCTGGGGGCGCGTACCGAAATCGGCGGTTTTGGAGCTGGTGGTGATGATTTGCAGTGGAATCTATTGGCAGGATTAGACTGGCGCGCCTGGAAAACCACCTCTTTGCGCCTGGGCTACCAATATTACAGTATTAATTATTCCGATCGACTTTCTGATGGTCGCTTTGCCTATGATATTACCCAGCATGGACCCTATCTAGCGGTGACCTGGCGCTGGTAAATAGAATAGTTTTTTGTTTCTGCGCTGAGCTTGGTTTCCCTTTATAAATACCTCTTATTAGTGATTAATATCTGTTAAAAAATTTTCCCGTGATCAATTTTTTAAAGTGGGCGCTGGTAATGGGGTGAAAATATAACAAATGATTCTATTTGGTTCTAACGTTCTATTTTGTGGTTGATTGACTTTCTGGAAATTTTAAGCCAGGAGCGAATTTCCATTTTAAATGGCAGCTATGACAATGATGGTTGAAATTATCATTTTATGAGTCTGCAAGGATATATGGAATTATAGTGTGTAAAGCTGTTAGAGATAATGCAGGCGCGTTTTTATGTTGTGGCAGTTCTATCAATATCATCAGAGCTCCTTTAATTTGGAAGATATTGATAGTAGAGGTCGGTACGATATAGATGAAGAGCATCCAAGTGATGTGATGTCTGGCAATGAAGAATGTGATGCATATATTATTCTGATTGAAAGTGGGGTTGCTGATTTTGTAGCTATGGAGCAAGCCGAAATTATTGGTGTCGAAATACCGAAATTATCTGATATCTTTATTCTTCCAAAATATCGCAGTCAAGGGGTGGCAAGTAAAGTAGTTAGGGCTTTGTGCTTAAGGAAACCAGTCGGTGATATGTGGCGCAGTCTATAAGGAGGGAGATTTTCACTTTAGTTTTAAGAGGTTTTTTTCAAAATTAATGTAGCAAAAGTCAGTAAGTTTTAGTCCTCTGAAACTCCAGGGTTTTATGAATGTGCGGTAACAAACATCTAATAAATAGATGTGTTTTTTTAAATGTAAGTTTTTATTGTGTAGCAATATTTTGATAAAGTTAATTTGCTGTACGTGATAAATGGAGTTGGGGGTTTGGTTTCTGCGGGGTGAATGATAGGATTGTTGAAATGTTGCTTATTGCGCTTGAGTTGATAGGGTCTGAGGCCGGTACCCTTGCTGTGTTAGATGTTTGATGAAAGTTAGGTGTAATAGAAAAATATCGATGAATATAGAGGTCAATCCCTGGGTTTTTAAGAAAGTTAGACGTTACTGTTGTTGAATTGCAGTTGGATGGTTGAGGGAGTTCGTATCTGCTATTGCATGTTGAGTTGGGTTAAATTTGATAGTTTAGGCTTGGTGGGCGAGGTAATATAATTTAATCTTCGTAATTTTGCTTCGTAAAGGTCCAGTGCATTATTGGAAAATAAAAATTTAACTATTGGAAATAAGATGAATTCAACGGTTCAATTAATTCAACCGGTGGTGGCTTTGCTGGTTTGGTCAATGGTTATGTGGTTTTGGATGTACGCAACAAGATTGCCGGCGATTGCATCTATGAAAATGAAGTTGGATTCTGAAGTGCCATCCGGAGTCCAGATGTCACAGCTTCCGGCAAGGGTTAGATGGAAGGCGGATAATTATAATCATTTAATGGAGCAGCCTACTCTATTTTACGCAGTAGTTTTCTCATTGGCTTTTCTAGGCACAGCCACGGAGTTTATCGTTTATACTGCTTGGGCATATGTGGGTTTAAGAGTGATTCATAGCCTTGTTCAGGCTTTGGTGAATAAAATAGAATTTCGCTTTGTTGTCTTCGCTTTATCCAATATTCCCTTGGTAATACTAATATGTAAAGCAGCGATTCAAGCCTTTAAGTAGTGGTTAAATAAAAGCAAAGCTATTCGTTATGTTTTGGTACTTGTTATTGATTGAGGTGGTATTGCCTTGGCGAGGATAATCTGATTTGGTGTGTGGCCACTGGCCTCGTTTTGCTGTCGAAGAAAGAGTGCTTTACCAACCCATCTGCTAAGGATCATCATGTCCCCCGAGATTGAATGTTTGTAAGTTGTAAATGGAGGGAGGCATCTTTTTGGCTACTAGTATTTGTTCTAGATTGACCTAGCCTAAGAGCAGGCCTTCTTGTTTGTGCGGTAGGTGGTTTTAATTATGAGTAACTAAGGGGCGGTTGCATCCCCATTTTTTTCTGTGTAAGTTTCTTGTTATTCGTTTTTAGCCATGTTTAATGGAAATAGTATTGTCGATTAATGGGTGGGCAAATAATACAAGGAGCTGCTCTTCTAGGGTATAGGTTTGGCAGTCATGCATACTGAGAGATCTCCGGAGGGGCTTTAGCGAAGTGGATTTATTTATCCCGGTTTATCCCGTGCAAAATACATGAAAATCTGTAAATGTTTCCAGTGTTGGAAGGCATTTAGGCGTCCGTGCAGAATCCCTGATTCAATTGGGTAAATGCAATCTGTCTCGAAAAATGCTCCAAGTTATTTATGAGAGGATTTTAATTTATGATTATATCGGTGATTTTCTCCTATAGGCTAAAAGATACCACTCGTTCTGAGATGACCATATGTTATATGGATGCTATTTTTATTCTGCTCTAAGCAGGGTGTGGTCGAATTTGTTTTCGGCTATTAGGCAGGGGGGAGGTGGCTAATAGTGTGCAGAATGCACTCCGCTGGTGAGTTTAATAAGATCCCTTGTGGGCGAATAGCGATGGTTATTAAAAATAATACCTTTTTGTTCGCCTGTTCCATTGAATCTATAGGGGTGGTTGTCTTTCGGTTTCTGGTTACAAAACCAGTAAATAGAGTGCTGCTTGAATTGTGGCTGTCTTTAACTTTAAATCGTTAGATTTATTGTTCGATTTAATGCCGCTTATAACTTCCTCTCTGGAAAATCATGAATTAGATTTTACTGTTGCTGATTGTAATATTGGTTCTGGGTTGGTTTTCTTGCTGTATTACGTTCACCAATTCATAACCCCTCTCAAAAGTCCAGAGTAAGGCAATGGCGCAGCATATAGTGGCAATTGTGTAGCGTAGGTTAGACTCCCAGTTTTTCTGTCGACGTCTGGCCAAATAAAGCAGAGGCCAGACTGCTAAAATTATTAAAATTTGACCAGCTTCTACGCCGAGATTAAAGGCTAACAAGCTCTGCCAAATATTAGGTGAGTTGATGTTGAGTATTTCGTGTAATACAAAGGAAAATCCCAGTCCATGCAATAAGCCCAGCATCAAGGAGGTCAAAAAAATTGTACGCTCGCTGGATATAGAGGCGATCGATTTTTGTCTCATTGCAAGCCAGGCAATATAGATTATGGAAATGGCAATTCCGGTTTCAATCAGTGGGACAAACCAGACAGTGCTAGGAATAAAACCAAAGAAACCTACGGATAGGGTAATGCTGTGGCCGATAGTGAAGGCCGTGACACGCCAGAATAATAAGGGGAGAGCGAGGGCACCAAGACTAAGACAAAGTACAAAAAGCACATGATCTAGCCCCTGAATAATATGTACCATACCCTCCTTTAGAAAGGTATTGATGGCATCTATACTGGAATAACGGATTTGAATAGGCTCTTGCATTAGCCCCCTGGAGCGGAAAATCTGGATTTTTCCAGGGTTATAACTGAGGATTAAATTTGCAGTATTTTCTTGATCGGGAAGCCCTGGATTCAGGGAGCTAAAGAGTTGATATTCTTCCAGCGGTTGCTGAGTAGGGTAATGGATGTGGATATCAATCAGTGTGTCACTGACATGGAGTGAGTTGTTAAGTGCCATCTGTGCAAAGTTATTAGAAAGGGCTCGTTTTGCCTCTGTAAGCGTGGCAAAAGCTGGCTCGTTGCCAATAGGATAAAGGCGTACTGACTTTACATACCCTTTAAGCTCCTGATCAGTAGAGAGGATATGTGTCGCTGCTGCGGCAATATTGCCCACCCCCTCAGGGTCGATCGTGAATTGTTCGACATCCACATAGTGAACCAGCCGATCATTTTCCAGGCTGTTACGAGTATATGGTACTTGATATGGAATTTTCCCCGAGTAGGGATCAATACCATGTTGCGCCTTATCCGCCAGTAAATAGGAAAGAGGCAATCTCATATAGAGGCTGGCTCCATTGACGGTGTGCTCAATATGTAGAATTCTTATATTTAGATTTAGTGAAAAGTGGGCTTCAGTGATTTGAGATATTACAGATAGGTGGAGAGCCAGAGCAAAAGAAAGGAGGTTAATTAAATTTGAGATATTTTTTTTCATGGCACTTGGTTACCAACTCTAGCGGCAAGTTTATCGTATAGATAGTGGTGTAAAGGCGGATATCTTCCAATACTTGTCTGATTGGGTTATTTCTATACTTGCACGAGTTTCTCGCGGTAATTGCTCCATATGTCCCCAGCTGTAATCTTCAATCATTGAATGCCACTTCCCAACAATTCTGAAAGTTTTATTTCCGTTCAGGATCATTTGATCTGCGTGCTCAATTTCCAGGTCACGGATAGATCTAATAGAACCCTTATTGCCACTGTTGGTTAGAGGTTGGTAAACTTGTGACAAGTTTGCGACGGTAAAATCAAATTTTTCGCTGCTTACTAGATTGGCAAGCTGGTCGTTTAATTTTTCACTTTGAGGTTCTTCATAGGCAGCGGAAAGGCGATCAAGTATTGTCTCGGTAATTTCTTTTATTTCTTGCTTGTTTATGGTGCCGGGCAGGGGGATGCGCAGTTCACTTGGAAGGGTGTAATAAATGGGTACGGCACAAATAATCACAATGCCGTAAAAGAGTATCGGATGTTTGTTTTTTGTCTCAACCTTTTTGCTTCGCAAGGTGAGAATGAAAAATACTGCAAAGCAGAAGGAGAAAAGCACCGCCATGGGTATGGCCGCTATGGTATTCTCAATGGGGATTGGATCACTATTGGGAGCACGGTAATCATATAAATAATTGCGCCATTGAATGTCGGGAAAGTCCGGCATAACATGTGTTGGGAAAGGACCAGCCGGATCTTGTATGAGTGTGGGAACTGATTTGATAGACTCTGTAAAGAGGTTCCAGTCAATAGTAACACTTTGTGGTAGCTCCTTAACATGATATTTTTCCCGGTAACCGATCAGTAATGAACCTATCTCGATCCGCTCATGCTCTCCTATTGTGGTAAAGCCTGTATCGTTTGCCTTGAGAAAAACTGTTTCCGTGCTGATAGGTTCAACCAGCGTTTGGTTGATGCTAGTGGGATTTTTTTTCTGTAGGAATTTCTCTGTAGTTGCTCTTAACTCTTTTCTTCGCTTGGCTGTAAGGGGCTTCCAGGCATCAAAGGGTTGGTCGGTCCATTGTAATAAATCTCTTGGGCGCAATAAAATTTCGTGGCGAACCTGACGAGGTTCCACGTAGAGGAAAGATCTAAGGGGATAGCGATTGTGCCGATTTATAGCTTGGTTTTCAAAGCGAGTATTCCAAGGATCTCCCCAATCAATTTTCAGCTTTTCTATTTGAGACAAATATTGAAAACTGCTTACTGAAGTGTGGCCGTGTTGACTGGTAAATCCTATTGTGGCTAAGACAGCCCCATCGGAATCCAGTGGTGGACGTATTTCCAGATTGCTCAAGCCTTTTATTGGAAACTCGATATCTGCCAACAGTATGGTTTTGTCGGCTGGAAAATTCGGCCTTAGCAGGCCTGTCCTTGGATCTATTCTTCCCGCAAAAGGTGAGTTTCTCGGTTTTCTCTCGGCAATTCTGACAGAGGTTATAGTCGGCTCAATTTTACCCTCTGGGGAGTGCACCTCAATGGCGATCTCTTTTTGTGCAAGAGCAAGTCTAGCTATTTCATAAATACTCTTTGTGGGTGGTATTCCCGGCCAAAACGCGTTCGCATCAGCTGCAGAAACCTCTAGGCTGATGTAAAGATTGTTATTGAGTATCTCTATTTCTGCAATATTTGGTGCAGTCTCCGCACCGGTGAGATTGATATAATCGGCGCAGATAGTGGAGGACAGTGAAGCCGATATAAATAGCCAAATTGTAATTAAGATCTTTCTCATTGGGTTTTCTAATTTTTTGGTTGTGAGGGATCATCGTAGTTACAGGCGTAACTAGTATTTGGCGCTGGACTTTTTTGTGAGCTGGATGCTTTCATACGGATATAGAGGTTTTTATTTGACATTTTTCAAACTTAATATTAATTGACAAGCCCTGTTAAATTGGCGTAGCTGACTTTGTTTTTATCTGGTTTATTTTTCACTTTTAATGGTTTTTGAAAGTGCATAATCACCATAAGCTTTAATTTTTCATAGGGATTATTGCTCCTTTACAGCAGCTTAGTAGAAGGAGTTGTTAAAGCGTAGGTATAGAAGTATTGTGGCGTTAAAATCACGTCTGAAGGGTAAGTAGGGCTGTAAATTAGGTTAGTTAATTAGAATCAGGTGGTTGGGTAACTCATCTTTCACAGCACTACAGGGGGCTGCATCTTTTAATAAGTCTCCACATTGTGAAATACAGAGTAACAGTGCTTCCCCAGCCTTACCGCGCTTAATTTCCCGTACAAATTGCTCGATAATAACCTGCCAGTTGTCGTTGGATACATGCTGAGCCAAGCCGCGATCTGCCAGAATTTCTACATAGTGCTCCGCTTCACAAATAAAAATCAACAGACCCAGTCGGTCTTTGGTGCTATGCAGCTCTTGTTCAAGAAATTGACGGCGGGCTAGGTTAGAGGCGCGCCAGTATTTGATCTTTTTGGGTACAAGGCGCATGGTTATCGGCCGCCAGCGAAACAGTACTGCCAGCGCGATAAAGAGAACCCACTGTAGCAGAAAGGCTTGCTGAAAGCTGAGCCACCAGGGTAGGAATTGGAATAGTGGCGATAACAGCAGGGTCAAGAAGGCAGCCCAAAGGGTGGAGATATACAAATAGTTATCGGCTTCCCGCGCGACAATAGCTACCAACTCCGCGTCGGTTTGGGTCTCCACTTCTTTGATGGCCTCCGCCACCTGGCGTTGATAGCTATTACTAAGCATTACCATCCTCCCGAAGCACCTCCTCCGCCAAATCCGCCACCTCCTCCACTAAATCCACCGCCTGTACCAGTCCCGGATAAGCCTCCTCTAGGGTGCCCCGCGCCAAAGCCTCCGCTACCATAGTAGCCGCCAAAGCGACCGCGTTTATAATTACGCCCATGAATTGGTGAGCTAAGGACCGAGCTACCAAACAGATGCAGCATTACCAGTAAGAGAAATAGCCCAACTACAAAGGCCAGGCGTCGGCCCTCCTTGGTCTCGATCGGTTCGGCCACATATTCGTTCTTGGTGGCGGCAATAATTGAGTTCACGCCGGCATTAATACCACCGGCATAACTCCCTTTCTGGAATTCCGGCAGAACCTTGGTTTGAATAATATTGGCAGATAGCGCATCGGTGAGAGCACCTTCGAGGCCGTAGCCAACCTCAATTCGGAGCTTGCGCTCTTTGGGAGCTATCAAGAAGAGAATCCCATTGTTTTTCTTCTTGTGGCCCAGCTTCCACTCTCTTGCCAGTTGATTGGCGTATTCCTCTATGGTGATACCCTGGAGCTCTGGGAGGGTGGCCACCACCAGTTGGTTACTGCTCTCAGATTCGTATTGCTGAATCAATTCTGTAAGTTTGTATCTCTC
Source organism: Microbulbifer mixtoriginis (SeqCode) (assembly GCF_052467515.1). Lineage (NCBI taxonomy): Bacteria > Pseudomonadati > Pseudomonadota > Gammaproteobacteria > Cellvibrionales > Microbulbiferaceae > Microbulbifer > Microbulbifer mixtoriginis (SeqCode). The sequence continues at coordinate 1,269,809 of NZ_CP174314.1, forward strand.
TTCGGCAGTTAGTAGCTCAGCTTTATCCACCACCCTCCCGGATAGAGGAGGGAGCTGTACCTCGGCCCATAGAGCCAAAGCCAGTAATGCTGTAATGAGCGTCAACAAGGTCAGAAGGGAGCGTGTCATAAGGGTTTCCCGGCGGCCTACTGGAAATTGACTTCCGGAGCCTTCTCGGCCTCTTCGCTAGTGGCCTGGAAGGTCTCCCTCAAGGACATATCTCGATATAGGAGTGCGTGCCAAATACGACCGGGAAAAGTGCGAATCTCACGGTTGTAGCGCTGCACTGCCTGGATATAATCCCGGCGCGAGACGCTGATGCGGTTTTCGGTGCCTTCTAGCTGGGATTGCAAGCTGAGAAAGTTTTGATTGGCTTTGAGGTTGGGGTAGCGTTCGACCACAAGCAGCAGCCGTGACAAGGCGCTGGAGAGTTGTGTCTGTGCGGCTTCGAACTGTTGTAATTTGGCCGGATCGTTGAGCAGGTTGCTGTCCAGCTGAAGTGAGTTCACCTTGGCGCGCGCCTCGGTTACGGCCTGAAGGGTTTCTCGCTCATGCCCGGCATAGGCTTGAACGGTTTTCACCAGGTTAGGCACTAGGTCTGCGCGACGCTGGTACTGGTTATCCACCTGAGCCCAGGCGGCTTTTACCTGTTCGTCATAGGTGGGGATATTGTTTACGCCGCAGCCACTGATGAGACTTGCCATCAGACACAGCATGGTGCAGCGCCAAATTGGCAGGCTGTTGCCGGTAGCAGAGGTCATGCGGAATATCCTTATTCTTCCGTAAACCAACCAAGAATAGTCCGCCTCAGTTGTAGTGCTGAAGGTGGCGTAGAGATGGAGCCGAAATGGCACTAAAAGCAACAATTTTCAAAGCCAAGGTGCAAATAGCCGATATGGACCGTGACTACTACGCGGAACACCAGCTGACCTTGGCGCGCCACCCTTCAGAAACAGATGAGCGTATGATGGTGCGCTTATTGGCGTTTGCACACAATGCATCCGATTTATTGGAGTTTACCCGAGGCCTCTCATCTGATGAGGAGGCGGATTTATGGCAAAAGAGCCTCAGTGGAGAAATCGACCTATGGATAGAAGTGGGTCTTCCAGCCGAGGAGCGCTTGCGCAAGGCCTGTAACCGTGCCGGGCGGGTTTTGGTATACAGTTACGGGCGTCGTGCCGCACCGATCTGGTGGCAAAAGCTGGAGAATCAGCTCGAACGTTTTGACAACCTTAGAATTTTCCATCTCGCTGCGGACACGACTGAGCAATTGGCGCAGATGGTTGAGCGCAATATGGATTTCAGTATCACCATTCAAGACGGCCATATTTGGTTGGCCGATAACGATCACAATACGGAGATTACTCCGCAAATCTGGAAATAGGAGCCGAGAATTTAATGCCTTCTTTTGACATTGTATCTGAAGTCGACAAGCACCAGCTGACTAACGCAGTGGATCAGGTAAACCGCACTGTTACCAATCGCTTTGACTTTAAAGGCGTGGATGCGGAAGTGGAGATGAGCGATTTCTCTCTGGTGGTCCGTGCCGAGGTAGATATGCAAGTAGACCAAATGGTGGATATGCTGCGTGGTGCCCTGATTAAGTGTGATATCGATCCGCTGGCTATGGATGTAGGTGAAAAAGAGCAGTCTGGTAAGCTGGTTAAAGTGGGAGTGACCCTAAAGAATGGCCTGGACAAAGAATTGTCAAAAAAAATCGTTAAGCTGATCAAAGATGAAAAGCTCAAGGTGCAAGCGGCTATTCAGGGTGAACAGGTGCGGGTTACCGGGAAAAAGCGCGATGATCTGCAACAGGTAATTGCCTTACTTCGTGGTAAGGAACTGGAACAGCCACTGCAATTTAATAACTTCCGCGATTAAATGGTTACACAGTGATCAAAAATTATCTCTCTGGCATTGCTATCGTGCTGTTCTCCCCCTTGCTGGCGGCAGTGGAGATTTCCCCCGCCAAGCTGCAAGCCAGCTATTGGGTGGATAATAGCGAAGGTCTGGATATTTCTGGCCTAAGCTTTTGTACTGGCAAGTTGCTGGCAGTTTCCGATAAGAATTCTAGAGAGGTTTACTCATTAGAGCTCAGCGAAGGTTCCGCCGATCTGGTGTCCTTTTTGCGTTTGAGCGGTCTAGGAGTGCCGGAACGTGACGAGCCTGTTAATGTCTGGGAGAGCTTTAAAGCGTTTTTCCGCCCCGCAGAAGATCTGGACTTTGAGGGCGTTAGTTGTGGTGAGAATCAGATCTTTCTGGTTAGTGAGCATTACAATCGCATTGCCGTGGTGGACCCAGAGGGGAATGCGCGCTGGCAAGAGCATATCTGGTCGGGTGAAGCCAAATCTCAAGGTTTCTTACAAAAGAGCAACGCTTCCAGTGAGGGCCTGGTAAAAGCTGGCGATACTTTCTGGGTGGCGATGGAGCGTGAGCCAAGGGGCCTGTTGAAGCTGGATTCAGATGGAGAAGCCAGCGCATTCACTTTGCCTCAGGTAGAAGGTTTAAATTTTGCTGATCGCTCTGAGGATTTAGCCGGCCTGGACTTCTTTAACGGCGCCCTCTATACCTTGGAGCGCAATGCGCACGCAGTTTGTCGCAGAGTATTGCCCAGTCTACGGGCGGAGTGGTGTCTAGATTATCGCTCGCTTGAAGAGTCTCCAGAGCGTGTTTATGAGGAAACCCGCTATGGAAAAGGTGAGGGATTGGCTGTGGGCGAGAAGGGCATTTTTGTGGTGCTGGACAATAACAATGTTGGCCGTGCGCAAGAGCCTGAAGATAAGCGCGCGTTACTGCTACACCTTGCAATGCCGGAAATGGCAAATTAATTGCAGATCTATTGGCACTATGCCGATAAATTTCGGCGTCACGTTTATTGCGCTCGGCGTCGAACTCTTTTCATTTCCTCTCCTTTTATTTGCCAACTTTTGGCTTGGGTTTAGTCTGCCTCCTAAATCGGGTATCGTATTATCCTCCTTGTAGCGCAAAAATTGTCGATGGGTATTATGGTGGCTATGCTATTTCCTAGTGATTAGCGATCTAGAGTATGTTGGCAGCGGCTTTATGGAGAGAGACTTTTCCATTTCTCTGAAAGGTAAACGGTGAATTAGAAGATCTAAGAATGCGCCAAATCACTAATTATCCTTTTAGTTCATTCATTTCTCGATGGATTGGAAAAATCGTGATCAAGCGAATTTTATTTTTCTTTATCAGTTTGTTGGTGCCTTCAGCGATGGCTGCTGACATTATTCCCGCTAAAAAAGTACAGCATTATTGGGTAAATGCCAGCGCAGGGTTGAGCCTCTCTGGTTTAACTTTTTGTGATGGCAGACTTCTTACTATCTCAGATAAAAAGTCAGAGAAAGTTTATCAGATCGTTTTAAAGGGTGTTCATGCCAAGCTGGAGCCCTTTGTCACACTCTCTGGTTTGAATGTTCCAAAGAAAGATCGGCCGACAAACGTATGGTACTTTTTATTGGATCTTACCCGACCGGCAGCGGCAATGGATTTTGAAGCTATCAGCTGTGTAGATAATAATTTGTATTTATTGAGTGAGCGCTACAACCGCATTGCCGAAGTTGATATGCAGGGGCAGGGCCGTTGGCTGGAAAATATGTGGTCGACCACAGCTAAGGCTCAGGGCTATATGCAGGGGTACAATCTATCAGGCGTAGGCTTACAGAAAGTTGGCGATGATTTTTGGATGGTGCTAGAGCGTGATCCCCGTGCTTTAGTTAAGCTTGGCCCTAAGGGGGGAGTGCAAATTTTTACACCGCCGGCTGTAGAGGGGCTAAATTTTCGCGGACAATCAGAGAACCTGGCGGGTTTGTCCTATTATGATGGCGCGCTGTTTACTCTGGAGCCCAATGCGTCTGCGGTATGTCGGAGAGAATTACCTAGCTTGAAGGCGCAGTGGTGCCTGGATTATTGGGAGCAAGAAAACTCCTCTGAATTGGGCTATGAAGTATCCCGCACTGGGGGCAAAGGCGATGGGTTGGCAGTGGGCGATACGGGCATTTTTATAGTGTTTGACAACGACAATATCAGCCGTATACATGACCCTCAAGATCGCAGGGCGCTTCTGTTACATCTAGCTTATCCCGAAGGGGCGCAATAGGTGGTCGTCGAGAAGTTACCAACCTTATTGGAGGAGATACGCGCTTGTCGTCTATGTGAGGATCACCTGCCACTGGGAGCTAATCCGGTGCTGCGAGCGGCAGAATCTGCTCGTTTGTTGATCATTGGTCAGGCGCCGGGAACTAAGGTTCATGCCACTAGTATCCCATGGAATGACCCCTCTGGTGATCGTCTGCGCGAGTGGCTGTCGATCGATAGGGATATCTTTTACGATGAATCCCAGATTGCCATTATTCCCATGGGCTTCTGTTATCCGGGGCGAGGTAAGGGAGGAGATTTGCCACCGCGCCCGGAGTGTGCTGTCACCTGGCATAAGCGCTTGCTGCAACAGCTACCTCACTTGCAACTCACGCTGTTGGTGGGACAATACGCCCAGCGACACTACCTGCCGCATTGGTATGGCAATATTACAGAGAATGTGCGCCATTACCGCGATGCCCTGCCCGCAGGGTATTTCCCTTTGCCCCACCCGAGCCCGCGCAACACACTTTGGCTGCGGCAAAGACCTTGGTTTGAAGAGGCTGTGGTGCCCGAGTTGCAAAAGTACGTAAAAAAGATTCTGAAGGTTTGATAATGCCGGTTCCGGAAAAAGTTAAGATTCACCCCTCCTGGTACGATGTGCTGAGCGAGGAATTCAAAAAGCCTTATATGGCGGAACTACGTCAGTTTCTGCGGGGAGAAAAAGAGGCTGGTAAGCGCATCTATCCACCTGGTGGGCAGATCTTTAATGCTTTCAACTCCACCCCATTTGATCAGGTGAAAGTGGTGATTTTGGGGCAGGACCCCTATCACGGGATAGGCCAGGCGCACGGTTTATGCTTTTCTGTGATGCCCGGCGTACGAATCCCGCCATCGTTACAAAATATTTACAAAGAATTGCACTCTGATATGGGGATACTTCCAGCGCACCACGGCTGCCTACAGCCCTGGGCAGAGCAAGGAGTGCTGCTACTCAATGCCACCCTCACTGTAGAGGACAGTAAAGCTGGTGCCCATCAGGGGCGCGGTTGGGAGCAGTTTACCGATGCCGCTATCCATAAGCTGGCAGAGCAGCGTGAAGGCCTAGTGTTTATACTCTGGGGTAGTTACGCACAGAAGAAAGGCGGTTTTATTGATCGTAATAAGCACCTGGTACTACGCGCCCCTCATCCATCCCCTCTCTCAGCGCATCGTGGTTTTTTTGGCACTAAGCCGTTCTCTCAAGCTAACCACTGGTTGCAGCAGCGAGGTGAAAAGCCCATTGAATGGGCCCTGCCAGAAGAAAATCAGTTAAAAAGAGTTGCTGTAGAAGTTTAATAGCTGCCCCCCTTCGATAAAAATCATCTCTAAAAATAAAAACCCAGCTTACGATCGTTAAGGGTAGGCTGGGCATATTAGGTCAATTAATCTAAGCAATATTTATAAGTGTTTAAGGTTATTCCTAGTAAAGTCTTGGTGCTGGTGTATTTAAGTGCCTGAAAGGTTCTCTCGCACAGATGGGGGTTATCTGCTTTTTTATAAACTGTCTATAATGATTTTGGCTGAAATGTTGCAGTTTTTTATCAGGGCTTATGAGAAGTTTAATCTCATATGTATGGCTAGTGCTGCGTGAAAGCTTTATGAGTCTGACGACTTAATTGGGGGGAGCCAATGCCGCTAATGCTGACGGACTTAGTCGATTCTATTTTGGATTTTCTCTCAGCGCCATTTGTGGAGGCCTTCCTCACTACAATTTTTATTGGTACTGGGGCGGCTCTAAAGAAAAAAATTGATACGAGTGCTTTTAGAAAGTTATGGGCTGATTTTTTTGGTGAGTCTGACTCTGAAATTCATGTGGTGCTTCCTCTAATAAAACAAAAAACACTTTTTTCTGATTTTGCCAATAGGCAAAGCCAGATTCCGGATAATGTGTTGTTTTTGCCTTATGATGAGGCTGTTGGGATGCAGCTTCTAAAAGAAGCTATTGAAAAAGCCTTTCCAAGGAAAAAAGTAATATGTCATGACTCTAGAAACTTCACTGGTGATCAAAAAAGTTTCCTAATTACCACTCTTGCTAAGTCAAGTTTAGCTGTATATAAATACAGCTATCTCGTTGATCTGCAAGGGGATGCACCATGGCTCGCAACAAGGTACAGTTTCAGAAGGGGATTAGTTTGATCCAATTCCTCAAAATGTACGGCAGCGAGGAACAGTGCTTCGATGCGCTGTCGCGATGGCGTTGGCCCAATGGCTTTAGTTGTCCTCACTGCGGACATGACAAGCATTGCGACCTCGCTTATCGCAAGCTTAAGCAATGTAACCGGTGTCGACGTCAGACATCGATTACCTCCCGTACGATTTTTGACTCTACGAAGCTCCCCCTCACCACCTGGTTTCTCGGTATCTTCCTGATTACTCAGGATAAGAAGGGTATTTCCTGTATGGAGCTATCTCGACATCTGGGCATCTCTTACAACGCAGCATGGCGTATGAAGCAGAAACTCATGCAAGTGATGATGGAGCGAGACCAGCGATACAAACTGTCCGGTTTTATTGAACTAGATGATGCCTATCTTGGTGGTGAGCGTACTGGATGCAAGCCGGGGCGCGGAGCCAAGGGTAAAACTCCCTTTGTAGCTGCCGTTGAAACAACCAAGGAGGGATGCCCAACCCGTATTAAGCTCTCAATTATCAAGGGCTTCAAAAGCAGTGAAATTTCAACCTGGAGTAAAAAGTCCCTTTGTAGTGGCAGCACAGTCATCTCAGATGGCCTTCCATGCTTCAATGCCATTAAGGAGGCCGGTTGTGTGCATGACAAAATTGTTTGTGGTGGTGGCCGAGCTTCTGTTGAAGAGCCTGAGTTCTATTGGGTAAATACGGTACTTGGTAATTTAAAGAGTGCGCTGCGTAGTACTTACCATTCTATTAGGCCGAAATATGCACAGCGCTATTTGGCAGAATTTCAATATCGCTTTAATCGGAGGTTTGATTTATCGGCACTCATTCCAAGACTGGTTTACGTCTCTCTTCGGACGCCGCCGATGCCGGAAAGGTTGCTAAAAATTGGCTTAGCATAAGTGGTAATTAGGAAAAGTTTTATTTGTATTGGGGGGGCAGCTGTAAATTCTGTGAGTCGTGATTTGTTGCTTACCAGGAAGTTAGATGCAAAATTCAAGATGGATTTTTTTGGTCGATCTGCTTTTGATGAGGTTGATGAGAGTGTTTATAGGTCGAATACATTAAAAGGATCAATTACCGAAGATTACGGATTTATCTTTTTTGCAGAAAATCCTTACCATAAAAATAGCTGTATATGCTTAGTTTTTGGTATATGGTCTCATGGGACTTATTCGGCTGTGCAGGCTTTGTGCCAGAAGGGGAAACCTTTAAAAGAGTTAGTCAGACACCTTAAAAACAATAAATCTTTATTTGCTGTCACAAAATCTACGGTTAGGGGGTTGGTGACAGGCTTTCCAACGGTGGAGAAGGTGAGAAGTATAGAGTCTTCCTGCCAGATCTAGGTATGTTGCATTTGGTTGATTTTGTTACTTGTTTTTAGCGAGGTAGGGTTACTGGGTGTTTCCCTGAGAAATCCTAAATGCAAAGAACTTTGCCTTTTGGGATTATGATTTTGGGCGGAGCCCTTTAAGGGCTTTTGTTGTTTTAATGTTACTTGAGATAAGGTTAAAAATTCAGCCTCGAATACTCTTAGGGAATACTCTGATGGCGATAAAGGTGAGGGGCGATTGGCGGTTGACCGTATAGGTTTCCCTTCATGCTGCTAGATGCTCCAATTAAATAAACTTTTTTCCTCTTTAAGAAAGTCTAACAATGCAGCGAGTTTCTTGGGTTTATTGAGTCCCTGGCGGTAAACGGCATGAATGTCCATTGGTGGAACATGCCAGTCTGGAAGAATATTAACGAGTGAGCCTTTGCCTAACTCTTCCATAATATTGTTGATTGGTAATTGCGCAATTCCCAGCCCATTGACTGCCGCATTTTTCAGGGCTGAAATATTAGCACAAAAGAAATTCCCATTAACGGGTAAAGTCATTGTCGATTGTTTAGAGGTTAGCGCCCACTCGGTATCTCCAGGGTTAAATTGAAATCTCAGGCAGTTATGGCTTATTAGGTCGCTGGGCTGCTGTGGTTTTCCCTGTGTGGTGAGATATTCAGGGCTGGCTACGAGAATTCGCGTTGAACTGCCAAGCTTTCTGGAAATCAGGCGCTCATCATGTATGTCGCCAACACGAAACGCGAGGTCAATGCCTTGGGAGAAGAGGTCTTCAAAGTCGTAAGTGAGGTTTAGGGAGACGGTAATTTTTGGCCAGCGCTTCAAAAAAGTGGGTAAAACTCTCTTGGAGAGAAATTCACCCAGGGCTGGCGGGGCTGAGATTCGCAATAAGCCTTGGACCTGCTGATCCATTACCAGCACATCATTTTGCATGGTTTTAAAGTCTTCTATCAAATGCAGAGCCCGGTCATAGGCAATAGCCCCCACTTCTGTCAGTGCAACACGCCGGGTGGTACGATCCAATAGTTTGGCTTTCAGGTGGGATTCCAGTCTTGAAACCTCCTTACTAACCGTTGACTTAGGAAGTTCTAGCTGATCTGCAGCCAGCGATAGGTTTAATGCCCTACAGACATGGACAAAAACAGATAAAGTTCTAAGGCTGATTGTTCCCAATTCACGAACATTCATTTTATTTTTATATAATTGTTTCTATTTCCTCGAATAATAGAATGCTCCTGTGTTTGAAGCAACCTAACTCACAGGAGATTTACCATGTCTAACGATCGAATTGCATTGATCACCGGTTCAAATCGAGGAATTGGTCTTGAGGCTGCCAAGCAGCTTTCTAACCAGGGAGTCAAAGTAATCCTGTCTGGTCGAGATAAAGCGAAATTGGAGGCCGTTCAAGCTACTTGGAATGGTGAGGTGGCACCAATTGATATTATTGAGCTGGATATTACCAAAGCTGAAGATAGGGCACGAGCTGCTCAAAAGATTGCGGAGCAATATGGTCGGCTGGATATTCTGGTGAATAATGCCGGTGTTATCGTTGAGGGGAGTGGGGCCAGAACAATAGTGAAACAGTTTCGCAGGAGGATCTGAACACCACTTTTAGCATTAACGTATTCGCTCAAATTGGTCTAACGCAAGATCTTCTGCCACTGCTAAAGAAGAGTAAAGCTGGCCGTATCGTGAACGTGAGTAGTATTCTGGGTTCTTTAGCTGTGAATGCTGACCAGAACTCTGGTTGGAGTGCAGTGAAGCCCTTCGCTTACAATGCGTCAAAGGCTGCGCTTAATATGTTTACAGTTTCTTTGAGCCAAAGTCTTGCAGATACTGGTATTAAGGTAAACAGCGCACACCCAGGTTGGGTTAAAACCGATTTGGGTACCAGCGCGGCGCCAATGGATGTGACCGAAGGGGCGAGAACTGTTGTGGAGCTTGCCTTGATTGATAGTGACGGCCCTAACGGTCAATTTATTCACCTTGGTGAAGAGCAGCCCTGGTAAATAGTTGAAGTTACAGCTGGGTAGTTCCCATAGATCCCGTATCTATCAATTGAAAAATAGGTATGGGGTCTTTGGTTCTTCAAATAGCTGTTGATTTTACTGTGAAGCAGATTCCTTAAGATCTTGGATCTACTAAAAAATAATTTTTCATGAATTATCCAGAGGCTTCCCGGTGTGGTTAACGGCGCCTCCTTGCACGCTCGCTATGAGGCTGGCTGGCTTCTTTCTTTTCAACGGACTTCCATAAAGGCCGCATTAAGAGCCTGGCAAAGGCGAAGCCGACAAAAAACAAATTACATATGTAAGCAAGAAAATACGGCCCAAACTCTCTTTCAAAAACTATCCCGGCTGCATTTAGAGTGCTTATGATGACAATGGAAGAAGCTATGCCAAAAAGTCCGTAGTAGGTGAATTTCATTATGGGGGAGACAAACTTAAAATGTCTTTTCTTCCACAGATAAGCAATAAACCCCATGGTGGCTATTCCCATAAGGCTGCTGCTGATAGACCAGACATGCTTAGCCTCGACATGAAAATTTAAAAGAATAAGTGAAAAAGCGGAGAGTAAGGCGCTACACAAGCTGATATAGACAATCATGGCGAGAGAGACGACATGCCCTCTGGAGATACTTTCCATTTTTCTTGACTGAAAAGTTGCAACCATAGCTGCAAAACCTGCCAGGATAATGGAGACTTCGATAATATGTAGCAGTTGTTCAATTTGTCCCGGCAGTGTATCCATCTTCCGCTGTTGCCCTGGGCAGAGATGTTATGTTGTGAGGGGGTTATCGGTGTGTAAAGGATAGTTTATGTTTTTTAGTAGCTTGCAGACTTTATAGGGTTTTATTCGTTTCTGTTACATGCCGAAATTTTCTATTGAGGGCTCTTGGTAAGGTAGGTACTTCTCGGTGGATGAAGTACGCTTGGTTGTTAAGGGCAATTTATATGTCCTTGAGAGTCGGGTGTGATTCTTATCTGTTTTGGTAGAGCTACCTTGTACCGGCTTGACTCTTTCTTGCATGTTGTTGTTCGTTTTCTATTACTACTGCCCATAGAGGTCGCATAAGCAGTCTAGTGAAGGCATAACCAACAATAAACAAATTAAAAACAAATGATAGGAAGTAGGGTCCGTATTCTTTGTTAAAGCCAAGTCCAAAGGCATTTAAGAGGTTGATAATTACCATGCACCCTGCGCCTCCAAAGAGCGCAAAGTAAATAATTTTCGCTACTTTGGAAACTGTCCTAAGGCGCTTTTTTATCCATAAATAAGTAATGGAGAAAGCGGTAGCCAAACTCATGGCAAAGCTGCTTGCAGACCATAAGGTTTGATCACTAATGCCAAAGTTTGCAAGTATTAGGGTGAAAGCGGCGAGGAGAGCATTAACTAGACTGATATAAATTATCATGGCGAGGGAGACAATTCTTCCCTTGGTGATTCTCCTGGTTTTCTTTGGCTGAAGGGTGCCTACGATTGCCGCGAAACCTGCCAGTACAACACAGGATTCAAGAGTAACGATAATCTGGCTCATCTCTTTCAGTGGAGTCATCCCTTTGCCTGTGTAAGTTTTGGGTATAGCAGAATAAGATTAGCGGAAAAAGGCAAAATATTTTTGTGGAAATAGCTGTAATTATTTGGTGTAAAAGTTACATGTCGTATTAGAAAAGCGCTTATTAATTAGTGGCCTGAATGTAAAAGCGGCGACGGGGAATATCACTTTGTGAATATTTTGCCTAATATCTGAGTGGATTATCAGGCCTATGGAGGCAATGGTTATAAATATTGCCTAAAGGCAGTGTGGGTCGGTGTTTCCTGCCTGAGACCGGTATGAACTGTATACCGGTCTATCTGCCAAAAGTGAATCAGCTGGGTAATTAGCTTTATGCTAAGGGGTCGGCATCAGCATCGTAGGGTAAATCTTGAATCTCCAGGGCGCGGCCATCTTTCAACTTTAAGGTTTCGCCGGCGGCAATTTTGGCAATTGTCAGTACGGCGAGCAATTCTATGCCTTCTTCGCTGTGGCAGGCTTCAACCAGATTGCCGATGCTTTGTTGTCCGTCGGCAAAGATTTCCAGTCCACTGGTTGGAAGATCACCACCCTCACATTTTGCACGGTACAGACGACGCTTGGCAGCACCACGGAACTGCATGCGGGCGACAACTTCCTGGCCGGTATAACATCCCTTTTTAAAACTCACACCGCCAAGTAGGTGCAGGTTAGTCATTTGTGGGATAAACATCTCAGAAGTGGTGGCATCAACCTGGGGGATGCCGGCTTCGATCTGCCCCTTTTGCCACTGGTCGTAACCTGTGGCTTCACTATGGGGAGAGAGTTTTTGCCAGAGTTGTTGTGTTTTATCGCTGGGGCTAAGCAGAGCCAATTGGAACTCATTGACCGATTGGGCGATACAGCGCTCGCCACTGAAATCGAAAGTCACTACCTGGCCTGGAGAAGGGGCCTCGAAGCCCAGTAGTTGTGCCGCCTGTTCCGCAACACCCTCTCCCTGTAGGCCTAGCCAATGGGAGTCATCGCTGATGTCGCTAAGTTCCGCCTTGAAAAATACGGCGTACTTCGCCAGCGCCTGCCGGGCGATTGGGGCGAGATTGCGGGGTAGGCGGAGTATAAATTCGCTCTGGGAGAGTTTAAGGGCACTAAAGGCACTGATCATGCGTCCCTTGGGGTTGCAGTGAGCACCCAGTGTGCTGTGCCCGTCGGGTAGATTTACAAGGTCGCAAGTGAGCTGGCCTTGCAGAAACTTCTGACTATCGGGGCCTACTACTGAAACGGCGCCCACGGGGCCGAGGTCGATAAGGTGTAAGCCCTGGCGGTCATCATTGCTGGTAAGGGGGAAGTGGGCCCTGCCGCCTTCCCAAATGGCGCCTTCGCTACTGAGAAAATCCTGCCACTGTTGCTGGTCCATAGTGTTGCCACCTCCGGTTGTCTTGGTGGCATTAATTGGGGATTACAGCGCCCTTTTTCAAGTTTGCTCAGCTAGCAGGTATACTGCGCACTTTAATCTGGTTGGAAATGAAGTATGGATCGCAACCGCCTGTTTTGGGCCAGCCGCCGCGGCATGTTGGAGTTAGATCTGGTGCTGCTGCCGTTTCTGGACAATATATACGAGACCCTGGAGCCCGATGATCAACAGCGTTATGTGCGACTGATGGACGAGCAGGACCAGGATCTGTTTGCCTGGTTCATGCGCCGTGAAGATCCGGCCGACCCGGAGCTATTGCGCATAGTACAGATCATCCGTGACAACACCGGTTTACAGCAGTAGACCGCCGCCTCAAATTTTTGAGCGCAGCGCACGCTTGAGCTGCGTGGTTGCGCGATCGCCTTTCCTTCTTCTCTTTTTATTGCTTGCCACAGGGCAGGCGGTAATGCTGTTGTGGTTGAGTGACCTCCCTTCCTGGCTTTTCTGGTCGGCACTGCTGCTTGTGTGCCTCTATACCTTTTTAGAAAAACGTCGCCTGGAGCGGATGTGCGGGATCTTATCAACCCGAGACCGTCGCTGGTTTTGGCGTGCTGAAAGTGGAGTGGAACGAGAATTTGAGTTTTGTGGTGAGCTGGTAGTGTGGCAGTGGTTGCTGGTAATCCGCGGACGTGATCAGATGGGCGCCTCTCTTTGCTTGGTTTTGGCGCGGGACGCGCTCGATCGGGACGACTGGCGCAGATTGCAAGTGGCTTTGCGCTATTCGCGCTAGGGTGGGCTCTGCCCACCCATCCCCTGTGTTCAGATAAATTGCCTCTGATTGGCGTAGTTTTCCGGTACCAGCACCGTATCCATGGCCAGCTCTCTGAGATCTGGATAATCGAGAGAGTAGTGCAGGCCCCGGCTCTCGCGGCGGTCCAGAGCCGAGCGGATGATCAAATCGGAAACCAAGGCCAGATTGCGTAGTTCCACTAGATCATTCGTGATGCGGTAATTGGCATAAAACTCGCGAATTTCCCGCTGCAGGAGTTTTACTCTGTGCTGAGCGCGCAACAGGCGCTTGCGGGTGCGCACGATTCCCACGTAGTCCCACATAAAGCGCCGCAGCTCATCCCAGTTGTGGGATATCACAACGTCTTCATCAGAGTCCGTAACTCGCGAGGCGTCCCACTCCGGCGCCTTGCGCGGTGCTTGCACCGAGTCAAGATGTTCGTCGATGTGTAAGGCCGCAGAACGGGCGTATACCAGGCATTCCAATAGGGAGTTACTAGCCAGGCGATTGGCGCCATGAAGGCCGGTAAAAGTGGTTTCCCCGATGGCATAGAGTTGGTCCAGGTCGGTGCAACCGTGTTTATCTACCATAATTCCACCGCAGGTATAGTGGGCGGCAGGCACCACCGGGATGGGCTCTTTGGTGATATCTATGCCGTATTTCAGGCAGTTGCTATACACGGTGGGGAAGTGCTCACGTACAAAGGTGGAATCTTTGTGGGAGATATCCAAATAGAGGCAGTCGGCACCAAGGCGTTTCATTTCGTGGTCAATGGCACGGGCGACGATGTCCCTGGGGGCTAGTTCACCGCGCTTATCAAAGCGTTCCATAAAGCGGCTGCCATCGGGCAGTTTCAACTGTGCTCCCTCGCCGCGCAGGGCTTCTGTAACCAGCAAGGCTTTAGCCTTGGGGTGGTAGAGGCAGGTGGGGTGGAATTGGTTGAATTCCATATTGGCCACCCGGCAGCCGGCGCGCCAAGCCATGGCAATGCCGTCGCCGCTGGCACCATCTGGATTACTGGTATACAGATAGGCCTTGCTGGCACCACCGGTGGCGAGGATCACCGCCTTGGCCTGCAATAGCTCGACTTCTTCAGTATTTTTATTCAGCACATAGGCGCCAGCACAGCGAAAACGCCCTTTCTCGGGGTCCGGTTGGCGTATTAAATCAATGGCGACGTGATGTTCAAAGCAGTCAATATTGGGGCTGTTGAGTACTTTCACCAGCAAGGTGCTATGTACGGCTTTGCCCGTGGCGTCGGCGCTGTGAATGATACGGCGATGGCTGTGCCCACCTTCTTTTGTCAGGTGGTAGACCTCGCCCTCGCGGGTGAAACTCACGCCCTGGTCAATCAGCCAGCGAATGGCTGCGGTGCTCTCTTCTACCGTGAAGCGCACAGACGATGGGTGGCAGAGTCCGGCACCCGCGTCTAATGTGTCTGCAATATGTGACTCCACCGAATCCATATCGTCTAACACTGCCGCGATGCCCCCCTGGGCGAACCAGGTGGAACCGTCCTGCAGACGCTGCTTGGAAAGCAAGGCTACGCGGTATTTGGCGGAGAGATGCAGGGCCAGGGTGAGGCCAGCGGCGCCGCTGCCGATGACGAGAACGTCGTAGTTTACCGGGGCATTCATAGATTTCATTTATCTTTAAGGGTCGCGTAGTATAGCGCCTCCTGATTATTCGTCGATTTGACGTGGAACTTATGTCCTATTGTCAGTGTCTTCAACACAGTAAAAGAAACGCCTGCGCCGGCAGCCCCTCAGTAAATCGTTGTGGTGCCCGCAGTGTGGCTGGATATGGGAGTTGGGGATGACAGCGCATCAGGCGTCAACGAGTGACCGTGAGCTGGTGGAGCGGGTTCAAAAGGGAGATAAACGCGCTTTTGACCTGTTAGTACTCAAGTATCAACACAAAATTGTTGCTGTGGTCAGCAGATTTATCAAGGACCACAGTGAGGTACAGGATGTCACTCAGGAGGCTTTTATTAAGGCCTACAGGGCGCTCGCCAATTTCCGTGGCGACAGCGCTTTTTACACATGGATGTACCGGATTGCGATTAATACCGCTAAAAATCATTTGGTTTCCCGTAGCCGCAGGCCCCCGTCTTCCGATGTGGATCTTGAGGATGCCGAGTTCTACTCCGGCGCCGATCTGTTGCGGGATAACGAAACACCTGAGAACCAGATGTTTCGTGACCAGCTTGAATCTGCGGTGCATCGCGCCATTCGCGCACTGCCAGAGGATCTGCGTTCAGCGGTTACGCTGAGAGAGCTAGAGGGACTGAGCTATGAGGAGATCGCCGAGGTAATGGGATGCCCGGTAGGCACAGTGCGTTCGAGAATTTTTCGTGCACGGGAAGCTATTGACCGGACAGTCCAGGCCGTGATGGCCGGTGAGCCGGAAACACTGGGTGACCGGGGTTAAAATTGCGGAAAATTTTCCCAACTGGGGAAACCAACCGCCGAGAGCCCGGTCTTATCTCATACCAACTATGGTGCGTGTGGGCACCGAATAAATGATTGCACAAGAGGGTTAACCCCTATGTCCCACGGGAATCATCAGGAACGTCTCAACGAGTCGCTCTCGGCGCTTATGGATGGCGAAGTCAGCGAGTTGGAGTTGCAGCGGCTGTTAAAAGCCTCTTCGGCTTCTGAAGAGTTGGGTGAGCGCTGGTCACGCTACCAACTTGCGGCGAGTGTAATGCGCCGCGAACAGGTTGCCCCTGTGAACAGCAGTCTCGCTGCAAACATCTCTGCGGCAATTGATCTCGAAGAGCCCTTGTCGCAAACGGGGAGTGGTGGTGCCGTGGCGGCCAATGGGTTGATCAATAACCGTTGGTGGCGTCCGCTTTCACGCGGTGCGGTAGCGGCCACTGTAGCATTTGCTGCAATCCTTGGGGTTCAACAGATTACCGATACACAGCAGAGTCCAGTACAGGGTCAGGGTGTGGAATTGATGGCGGAGGTTGAGCGCCCGGCACAGCCGGTAGTGCAATCTGCCCCGCAGCCGTCCGGTTTTTATGTGCCGGCACCATCTACTCGCTCAGTAAGCACAGCCACTCCGAGCTTTGTACCCGAGCAGCGTGGTGTGGTTGGCCAGCAGGTGATTCAGCAGGTGCCTACACCGGAGCTGATGCGCCATCTGAACCGCGTAATGATGCAACACTCAGAACAGGCCGCGCATGTCGGCAGCCAGGGCATGGTGCCTTTTGCCCGCGCGACCTACGGCGAACAAGTTGGTATGTAGCGTGACGAAAGCCGTTTTCAGGGGGAGTCTTATCCGTATTGGAATTCGCAGGGCCAGTAACCTCTTACTGGCCACCTCACTGCTGGCGCCACTGGCGATCGCCCAGGAGACAGCCAGCGCCGATAATGCTATCCAACCCAGTGCGCCGAGTATCGTAAACCTCGATATGGCCAGCACCCAGGCGGCAGCTTCTGCTGCTGAGGTGACAAACCCGAGCAGTGAACAGGATGCCCTGACTACCGCCAACTCGGAACCTCCGGCTGTCGACCCCACAGTGCTCTCTGCGGAAGCTCTGACCAGTCCTGGTGCTGTGTCGGTAGCGGTTGCCGGTAATGAGGTAGAGCAGTGGTTGGCCAAGCTTGCCAAGGCGGTTGCCGAGCTGGAATACAGCGGGCTGGTCACCTTTGAGCACGCCGGCATGCTTGAAACCCTGCAGGTGGTACACGCGGTCCGCGACGGAGAACAGGTAGAGCGTGTGCGCTACCTCAGTGGCGAGCCGCGAGAATTGATCAGCCACGGTAGCAGCAGCAATTGTGACTACGGTGTTTCGCCCAGTGCTCGGGCTACCCTATGGAATGCGGTGGGACAGCAACAAGTTCAGCGCGCCTACCAGTTTATTTTGCGTGGCGAGGAGCGTATTGCCGATCGCGATGCAGTAGTGATCGAGGCCAGGCCGCGGGATCGCTACCGGCTCGGGCTGGTGGTCAGCTTAGACCGGGAAACCGGCCTGCCCCTTAAAACTATGTTGGTGAGCACCCAGGGCCGAGTGTTGGAGCGCTACCAGTTTGTACAGCTAGACTTGTCGCCGGTAGAGGATGGTGCCCTGGAGGCGGTCTCCAATAATGCGCGACGGGTTGATAATCGAACTAGCTGCGAATCCTCCCAGAGTCGCTGGCAAGTGCGCTGGCTGCCGGAAGGTTTCAAGGTGGTATCGGTAAAACCCCTTTCCGATGGCGATATGATGGTCTTTAGTGATGGGCTAGGCGTATTTACCGTGTTTGTGCAACGCCTTGGACCTGAGCTAAAGGATTTTAAAGGCAGAGCCATACGCGGTGCGACAGTGGCCTATATGGACCGAATGGAAGTCAATGGCGTCGCTTATACCGTTACTGTCGTTGGGGAAATCCCCGATGCCACGGCGCGCAGAGTAGCCAGTTCTATTGCTGAAAAAGGCTGAATGCCGTGCTTGAAGAGCGCGGCCGTATTGTCGCCATAGAATCCGACGCTGTCTGGGTTGAAACAATCCAGCGCAGCGCCTGCAATGGTTGTGAGGCCAAGTCTGGCTGCGGCACTGGTCTACTTGGTGACTTTTTTTCTTCTTCCACGCGAGTGAGAGCAGTTCTTAACGGCTACCCGGCCGATAAAATTTCCCTGAATGATACCGCCGTAATCGGCATTACTGAGAGTGCCCTGACCAGCAGTACCCTGCTGGTTTATTTGTTACCCCTGGTTTCCCTGGTGCTTGTCGCACTATTGGGGGACTATCTTTTCGCTGAGGCTGGCGCCGTTATAGGCGCGCTAATGGGCCTGCTGGGCGGTGCTCTCGGCGTGCGTTGGTACAGTCGCCGCCAAGCTGCCAATCCCACTTTTACCCCGGTGCTGTTGCGCATAGAGCCCAGCAGCGGGCATTCATAACTGAATCTAAACTGATAACTCCAAGGTTTAATCGGAGTCTTTCCATGTTGGCCCGCTGCTATATAGAGCGCTGGCCCCTGCGCACGGCCTTTGTTATCTCCCGCGGAGCTCGCACTGAAGCAGAAGTCGTCGTTGTAGAGGTAAAGCTGGAAGGCCGCGTGGGTATTGGAGAGTGCACCCCTTATGCCCGCTATGGCGAAAGCCCTGAATCGGTTGTGCAGCAGCTGGAACCCTTGCTTTCCGAGCTGGCTGCCGGTTTGAAGCGAAGTGCTTTGGCGTCGCGATTGCCTGCTGGCGCCGCGCGCAATGCCCTCGACTGCGCGCTGGCTGACTGGGAGGCGAAGTACAATAATGTGCCCTTTGCCGGCCCCGATTCCCTGTCCACCGTACAGACTTTGGTGATCGACAGCCCGGAGGCCATGGCTATGGCCGCGGACAATGCGGTATCCCATGGAGTGCAAGTATTAAAGCTCAAGCTGGATGATCATCTGGTCTGTGAGCGGGTGGCGGCCGTGCGTGCCGCTGCGCCCAGTGCCCAGTTGGTGATTGATGCCAATGAAGCCTGGCAGAGCATCACTCTGATCGAGCGCTGTCAGCAGTTGGCCGAGTTGGGGGTTGCCATGCTGGAGCAACCCTTGCCTGCGGACGACGATAAATTTCTCACCACATTTCCCCATCCACTTCCTATCTGTGCCGATGAGAGCTGCCATACCCGAGCTGACCTGCCGCGTCTGAAGGGGCGCTATGAGATGGTCAATATTAAGCTCGATAAGACCGGGGGGATTCGTGAGGCTGAGGCTCTGGCGAAGGAGGCATCCGCGCAGGGTTTTGAGCTGATGCTCGGTTGTATGTTGTGTACCTCGCGGGCAATACGTGCGGCTTGGCCTCTGGGGTCAAAGGCGCGCTATCTGGATTTGGATGGCCCTACCTGGCTGGCGAGAGATGCCGAGCCCCCACTGCGCTTTACTGCTGGCAGGGTTTATTGGTCGTAAGTAATCAGGTCGATCAGTATATCCAGATATTTTTCACTGGCTGCATCAGCGGAGATTGGTGGAAACTCCACGGTGATACAGGGCAGGGCGCGCTCGGCGCACCAGGTACCGAAAGAACCCGGTGTTTGGTAGCCTAGCTGTTCGACCAGAGGCAGCTGCATACCTTCGGCCAACCAGGCTCCCAGTGTAGTTTTGTCGGGGTCTTCCACGCAGCCCAGGGGCTCGTGGATGGATACCGTCCAAGGGGGCGCCAGTTTGGTAATCAACTGGGATAACGCGGAAGTTTCGCTCTCGGAGGCGGGCCTGTTGCCGGTACCGAGTTGGACATCGCGGGCATCTGCTGTGCTATTCCAGCGGTAAACATTGCCGCCGCCGTCCCAGTTCTCTGTGGCAAAGTTGCGGTTCAGATCCACGCCGTGTGCATTGCAGCGGGTACCCAACTGGCAACCATCGGGATTTACCGCCAGTATCACATGGTGTTTGAGTTGGTTCGTCGCCAGTGAGCGCAATGCACAAGAGAGTGCTACCACTGCTGCGACTTCATCGCCGTGGGTGCCGGCCATCACCAGGCCCGGTTTGTGGCCGGATTGAGCGGGAAAATAAAAAAGTGGTGCGCCCAGGGCACTGTATCCGTACAGTTCTTTGGGGAGGTGGAATTGGCCTCGCTGTGGGCGTGGGCGCAGTTTGGACATCGCTGGCCTTTACACAGATTTACATTAGGCGGCAGAACTTTCGTGGCTATACAGCCACTAAATCGTTACTGAATGTCCCTAAAGGGGCCGGAGCCATTCCGTCGAGGCATGCCCTGGAAGGGATTCAAATTCCAATGGTTTCATATTAGAAGGGAACACTAGGGGTAACAAACCTATGGTTAAACGCTGTACACAATATCTCTTGGTACTCTGTCTCTTGGTTTCCGGCGCTGCTAGTGCGCGCGGACTGCCAGAGCTTACCGAATTGATAGAGGAAAACTCTCCTGCGGTGGTTAAGATCAACACGGTGGATCGCAGCCGAGTGGCTCGCGGCAACAGTTCGCCGCAGTATCAGCAGGAAATCCCCGATATTTTCCGTCACCTGATCGAGCCACGCCGTCGTCAGCGCCCAGTGGCCAGCATGGGCTCAGGTTTCATCATTTCTGAAGATGGTTATATCGTGACCAACAACCATGTGGTCGATGGTGCAGATGAGGTGAGAGTTACGCTAACCGATCGCCGCGAGTACGAGGCGAAGGTGATAGGCACCGATGAGCGCTCGGATCTTGCCCTGCTTAAGATCGAAGCCGATGACCTGTCGGCAGTGCGCTGGGGGGACTCAGAGGAGCTGCAGGTGGGTGAATGGGTGGTCGCGATCGGCTCGCCATTCGGCCTCGACTACTCCGCCAGTGCCGGTATCGTGAGTGCTATGGGGCGCAGTATTCCCAATGAGAGTCGTGAAAACTATGTGCCATTCATTCAGACCGATGTAGCCATCAACCCTGGTAACTCCGGTGGGCCGTTGTTTAATCTCGATGGGCGGGTAGTGGGGATCAATTCCCAGATTTATACCCGTAGCGGCGGATCCATAGGCCTGTCTTTCGCTATCCCAGCGAGCCTGGCCCAGGATGTGGTTGCCCAGTTGAAAGAGAAGGGTCGTGTGGATCGCGGCTGGCTCGGCGTTGGTATCCGCAATGTGGACCGTGATATGGCTGAAGCCATGGGGCTCGGTAAACCTTCTGGTGCGCTAGTGGAGCAGGTGAGTCCAGGTACTCCTGCGGCTGAGGCCGGTATTAAACCTGGAGATGTAATTATCCGTTTTGATGGTCGCAAGATTGGTGTACATGGAGACCTGCCACATGTAGTAGGTCAGGTTCGCCCCGGCACCGAGGTTCCTGTAGAGCTGATGCGCAAGGGCAGAACCGAAAAGCTACAAGTGGTTGTTGGCTCCCTGCCGGGTTCTGATGAAGAGCGCAGCCAGGCGTCCAATCAGCCGGCATCCAGAATGGGTGGCCCCCTGGGTGTGGTTGTCGAGGAAATCCCGGAGGGTATGAAGCAGCGCTGGAATGTAGATACTGGCGTGCTTGTGCGCCAGGTTATTCCCGGCAAGCCAGGTGCTAAGGCGGGTCTGCGTAGCGGTGATATCATCGCCCAGCTGGGCTTTGAGGAAGTGACTGATATCAGCGACTACGAAACGGTGGTCGATGACCTACCCAAAGATGAGCTGTTGCCGATCCGCTTTTTCCGAGCTGGCCAGTCAACTTTCCGCACAATTAAGATCGAAAGCTAAGTACAAGAGGCAAATGGTGGCCCATTGGGTCACCTGCCTCTCACCTCTGCTCGGGAGTTCTGTTAGACTTGCGCCACACAGCTGGCAGCTCCGCCAGCTAATCATTTGATTTTTCAAGGGTTTTTATTCCGCAGTGGCCACAGATCTCTCACATATCCGCAATTTCTCCATTATTGCCCATATCGACCACGGGAAATCTACCCTGGCGGACCGCTTTATTCAGGATTGCGGTGGGCTCTCAGACCGCGAAATGGAAGCTCAGGTGCTCGACAGCATGGAGTTGGAGCGCGAGCGCGGTATTACCATCAAGGCGCAGAGTGTAACGCTCGACTACAAAGCGCGGGATGGTAAGACCTACCAGTTGAACTTTATCGATACCCCGGGACACGTGGACTTCTCCTACGAGGTATCCCGCTCCCTGGCAGCCTGTGAAGGGGCGCTGTTGGTAGTGGATGCCGCACAAGGTGTCGAGGCCCAGTCAGTGGCCAACTGTTATACGGCGATTGAGCAGGGCCTGGAGGTTATCCCGGTACTAAACAAGATGGACTTGCCCCAAGCGGACCCGGATAAAGTCGCTGAGGAAATTGAGGAAATCATCGGCATCGATGCAGCTGATGCGACCCGTTGCAGCGCCAAGTCCGGTCTGGGGGTAGAGGATGTCCTTGAGGATCTGGTGCGTCAGGTTCCACCACCCGAGGGTGATGTGGATGCGCCGCTACAGGCCCTGATCATCGACTCCTGGTTCGATAGCTATTTGGGCGTTGTGTCCCTGGTACGAGTGGTGCAGGGCACCCTGAAAACCAAAGACAAGATTGTCACCAAGTCGATTGGCCGCCCCCATGTGGTGGACAACGTCGGTATCTTTACCCCCAAGCGCAAAGAAACTGGTGTGTTGCGTGCCGGTGAAGTGGGTTTTGTTGTGGCTGGCATCAAGGATATCCATGGCGCGCCAGTGGGCGATACCCTGACCCACGCTAAGGGTGCCGATGAAATCGAAATGCTGCCGGGCTTCCAGAAGGTCAAACCACAGGTTTACGCGGGTTTGTTCCCGGTTAGCTCCGATGATTACGAAGGCTTCCGCGATGCGCTGGAGAAGCTTTCTCTTAACGATGCCTCTTTGTTCTATGAGCCTGAGACCTCTGATGCGCTCGGCTTTGGTTTCCGCTGCGGCTTCCTCGGTATGCTGCACATGGAGATTATCCAGGAGCGTTTGGAGCGCGAGTATGATCTCGACTTGATCACCACCGCGCCAACTGTGGTGTATGAGGTTGAGCAGACCGACGGCGAAGTGGTGATGGTGGATAACCCATCGCGCCTGCCGGATGTGGGTAACATTGAGGAGATGCGTGAGCCTATTGCCGAGGTGAATATCCTGGTGCCGCAGGAATATCTGGGCAACGTGATTACTCTCTGCGTGGAGAAGCGCGGTATTCAGAAAGATATGCAGTACGTGGGTTCCCAGGTATCCCTGCGCTATGAGCTACCCATGAGTGAAGTGGTGATGGATTTCTTCGACCGCCTCAAGTCGGTGAGCCGTGGCTTTGCTTCCCTGGATTACAGCTTTGTACGCTTCGAAGCGGCAAAACTGGTGCGTCTGGATATCCTCATTAACGGGGATCGAGTCGATGCCCTGGCGCTCATCGTGCACCGTGAGAATGCCCAGCAGAAGGGGCGTGCCATGGCGGAAAAAATGAAAGAATTGATTCCCCGGCAGATGTTCGATGTGGCAATTCAGGCGGCTATTGGTGGCCAAGTGGTGGCCCGTACCACCGTAAAGGCTCTACGCAAGAATGTGACTGCAAAATGTTATGGTGGCGATGTCACCCGTAAGAAAAAACTGCTTGAAAAGCAGAAAGCGGGTAAGCGCCGTATGAAACAGCTCGGTCGAGTGGAAGTGCCACAAGAGGCCTTCCTGGCCGTGCTGAAGGTGGATCAATAGCGGCTAGGCCCGCTATTGGCTTCAAGGAAAATAGAGATACATAATGGATATTAATTTACCTCTGATTCTGCTCTGGTTAGTCGTTATCAGTGGCGGTATCTGGCTGGTAGACAGCCTGTTTTTTGCCCGTCGCCGCAAAAAAGAAGGCGGGGGCAAGCAAGAGGATCCAGTGGTTGTGGAGTACGCAAAGTCGTTCTTCCCAATCCTGGCAATCGTTTTTGTGTTGCGCTCTTTTATTGTCGAGCCTTTCCAGATTCCCTCTGGCTCCATGATCCCAACCCTTCAGGTTGGTGATT
This sequence comes from Microbulbifer mixtoriginis (SeqCode), assembly GCF_052467515.1. Taxonomy (NCBI): domain Bacteria; kingdom Pseudomonadati; phylum Pseudomonadota; class Gammaproteobacteria; order Cellvibrionales; family Microbulbiferaceae; genus Microbulbifer; species Microbulbifer mixtoriginis (SeqCode). The sequence continues at coordinate 1,293,509 of NZ_CP174314.1, forward strand.
TTATTCTGGTCAATAAGTATGAGTACGGCTTGCGCTTGCCGGTCTCCCGTAAAAAAGTAGTAGATATCGGCGAACCTCAGCGCGGCGACGTGATGGTGTTTTTCCCACCGCACATGAATGATACCTACTTTATCAAGCGGGTTATTGGCCTTCCCGGTGATAAAATTGAGCTGAAAAACAATGTGCTCTATGTCAACGGTGAGCTGGCACCGCAGGAGCTGATTCAGGCGATGCCCCCGGTAAATCCGAGACAGGAAATATTGTGGGAAAATCTCTATGGCAAGCGCCATTTAATGCAAAAAAATATCCCTGCCAGCCAGTACGGTAACTTTAGTGGTGTAGTCCCGGAAGGCCATTACTTTATGATGGGCGACAACCGCGATAACAGCCTCGATAGCCGTGCATGGGGCTTTGTCCCTGAGCGTGATGTAGTGGGTAAAGCTTTTGCTATTTGGATGCACTGGGACAACTGGCTCAGTTTGCCCAGCTTTAAACGTGTAGGCTCTATCCAATAACGAAAATGGCCGGCGTTGTGCCGGCGATATGGATTGAGGGCAAAGGTAATGAGTAGTGTTATCCGGGTTTCACTAAAGCGTCAGCGCGGCATGAGTTACTGGGGTTGGTTGTTGGTTATTGCGGTGTTGGGCTTTGCCCTTACCTGTGTTTCTAAAATGGCCCCAGCCTACGTGGATGCGCGTTATGTGAGTGAGGCCCTGAGAACTCTGGGTGAGAGCCCGGAGCTGGAAAATATGTCGACCGGCCAGATCAAGAAAGAGCTGGGCCGTTTCTTTCTGATCAACAATGTGCGCGGAGAGCCCACTAAAGCATTGCAGGTGGTGCGTGGGGCGAAAAGTACTGTGGTCAGTATTAATTACGAGTTGCGCCAGCCGCTGATTTATAACGTGGATGTCGTGATGAAATTTAACAAACAGCTCAATACGGCCAAGCCTGAGCTTTGTTGTGATCCTTTGATAGATCTGGAGCAATTCCGCAAACGTGACTGACCTTTTACTGGAGCGCCTCTGCCAGCGCCTTGGCCATAAATTTGAACAAAACACTCTTTTGGAGTTGGCGCTTACACACCGATCCCACGGCAGCCGTAACAACGAGCGTTTGGAATTTCTCGGCGATTCCATTCTCGGCTTTACTATTGGTGCCGCACTCTATGAGCAATTTCCTCAGGGGCGCGAGGGTCAGCTGAGCCGTTTGCGCGCGCAACTGGTCAGTGGTGAAACCCTAGCCAAGCTGGCGCGAGAGCTGGATATTGGCGACTGCTTGCGCCTGGGCGAGGGGGAGATGAAAAGCGGCGGCTTTCGCCGTGCCTCTATCCTGGCTGATGCGGTGGAGGCCCTGATCGGTGCTATCTATCTTGATGCCGGTCTGGAGGCAGCGCGCGCTAGAGTGCTGGCATGGTTTGCACCACGGCTGCAGGAACTGTCACTGGAGACGGTGAAAGACCCCAAAACCCGCTTGCAGGAATGGCTGCAGGCCCGTAAAAAGCCACTGCCTGTGTATTCAGTCGTGGATGTGTCCGGTGCTGAGCACGCCCAGCACTTTATCGTAGAATGCCGGGTTAGTGGTTTGGCCCAGCCGGTTCGCGGCGAGGCCAATAGTCGCCGCGCCGCAGAGAAAACTGCTGCGATAGAGGCTTATAAGCGCCTCACTGGGCAGGACTAACCTTACAATTAGAGCGCAGCGGTTTATCGCCCGGCTCGGACAGATAGCCCCTGTGTGCGGGGGCGAGCAGAGCCCGGTTTCGCTGGGCACTTCAACCCTTTCGGAGAAACTTCTTGAGCGAACAACCCTCTCGCTGCGGCTATGTAGCGATCGTCGGCCGCCCCAATGTGGGAAAGTCCACGCTGCTTAACCATTTGCTGGGCCAGAAGCTGGCAATTACTTCACGCAAGCCCCAGACAACCCGCCACAACATGCTCGGTATTAAAACCGATGGCTCCAATCAGATTATTTTTGTGGACACACCCGGCCTGCATTCGGATCAGGAAAAGGCCATCAACCGCTATATGAACCGCGCCGCATCCAGTGCAGCGCGGGATGTAGATGTGGTGGTGTTTGTCGTGGAGCGCACCCGCTGGAGTGAGGGAGACCAGCTGGTGGCCGACAAGTTGCGCGGTCTCAAGTGTCCGCTGATTATCGCCGTCAATAAAGTCGATCAGCTGGAGGATAAGAGTGATCTGCTGCCTCAGCTGCAGGCTTTGGCGGAACAGCACCCTAAGGCTGAAATTGTGCCGATCTCGGCACTGCGCAACGTCAACCTCGATTCCTTAGAAGAGGTAATCCTCAAGCATTTGCCAGAGGGGCAACACTTCTTCCCAGAGGATCAAGTTACTGATCGCAGCTCACGCTTCCTCGCCGCAGAGATTGTGCGTGAAAAAATTATGCGTCAGCTGGGTGCGGAAGTGCCCTACCAGGTCACTGTTGAGGTTGAGGAGTTCAAACAGGAAGGGAAGATTCTGCATATCAGCGCGGCGATCCTGGTGGAGAGATCGGGGCAGAAGCGCATTATCATCGGCAATAAGGGTGAGCGTATCAAGCAGATTGGCAGCCAGGCTCGTGAAGATATGGAGCGCCTATTCGATAGCAAGATAATGCTGAATTTGTGGGTTAAGGTGAAGTCCGGCTGGTCTGATGACGAGCGTGCCCTACGCAGTCTCGGCTATCGGGACGAGTAACCCTCTTCCCCTGACTCGTCCGCCATGAAGACACCACCGCCGGCGCAGCCGGCGTACATTCTCCACTCCAGGCCCTATCGCGACTCCAGCCTGATTCTTGAGTTATTCACTCCAAACCATGGCCGTATTGGTTGTGTTGCCCGCGGTGCGCGGAGGGACAAGCAGCGGCGCCAGCAGGCGCTGCAACCTTTTACGCCTCTATTAGTTACTCTGCTCGGTGCTGGATCCCTGAAAACCCTCGGGCCCGTGGAGAATGTTGGAGTTCCACTCTGGCTTAAGGGACGTGCTGTCTATGGCGGGCTCTACGCCAATGAGTTGATGGTGCGCTTGCTACCGGAGGGCGAGGCGCACATAGGTCTGTTTGCCACCTATCAGCGTCTATTGCAGGAGCTATCAGATCTGGGCGGTACGGACAGTGCAGAGTTGGAAGGACCACTGCGCAGTTTCGAATTACAGCTGCTCGCGGAGTTGGGTAGTTGCCCACCGTTGGATTATTGTGTGCAGAGTCAGGGCGTTGTGAGTGAGGCCGGCAGCTACAGGTTGGAATTGGAGGTGGGCTTTGTGCCGGTGCACAGGCAGGGTGCCACTGCTCTGCGTGAGCGGGAGTTTTTTGGTTCAGAGCTGCTGGGGATACTGCGGGCTAAAGAGTCTGGCAAGTGGCCGGCAGAAGTATTGGGCCCGGCAAAGCGTTTAACCCGTATTTTGTTGCGCACATTACTGGGGGAGAAGCCCTTGCAGAGCCGCGAGTTATTTAAACAGGTTTACGGGAAATGATTGTTAGCATCGGTACCGACATTTGCAATTACAGCCGTATCGAGTCAGTTTGGCGCCGCCATGGTGATCGTTTCGTGGAGCGTATATTGAGTGGTGGCGAACGCTGCGATTTTGCCGATCTTGCCGAGGCCAATAGAGCGGCCTATTTGTGCAAGCGCTTTGCAGCTAAAGAAGCGGTGGGTAAAGCCCTAGGTACTGGTATTGGAGAAGGTGTTTCCTGGCAGGATATTGAAGTGCGCCGGCGCCAGGGTGCAGCTCCGCAGGTGCTGCTGCGGGGTGGAGCGCAGAGGCGGGCTCAGGCGATGGGAGTGGAGGTGATACACCTCTCCCTTTCCGATGAAAAGGACGCAGCTCTAGCGTTCGTGATTTTTGAAGCTCGCAGTTAGGCCGGAGCATCTCCCCGGCCTTTATTTATTGCGAGTTAGGCAACCTCCAACCCAAACAGTGTGTCGAGATCCTGCTCGGAGGCCCATTCTCGCAGGGCGCGAATTTCCCTGAGTGCTCTATCCAATTTGCGGCGGTCGAGCTGGGGATTCTCCTGATTTTGCTGGATACGTAACTCCTCCTGTAACACACAAGTGGCCTCTCGTAGGCGTGATACGCCACAATAACAGCAGCCGCCGTGCATGCGGTGGGTCAACTCAAACATGCCTTTTATGTCGCCTAGACCCTGTAGTCGCTCCAGTTCCCGTTCATCGGTTATCAACCCATCCACGAGCATTTGCAGCATATCCCTGGCCAGTTTTGCATCGCCATTTGCCAGATTTAGACTCTCGCCGATATCCACCAGGCGCATCTGGTTTGGGCTCAACTTTTCTACCACTTGTGGAGTGATAATTTTGAGCCAGCGTTTAATCATATGGGACAACTGGGCTTCGCTCACTGGTTTGCTCAGGTAGTCGTCTAGCCCAGCGGACAGTAGCCTCGCCTTCTCCTCGGCTCCCACATGGGCAGTGAGTGCAATAATGGGCGTGCGGCGGCCGGTTTCTCGTTCGCGGATGCAGCGGGTGACTTCAATACCGTCCATACCGGGCATCTGGATATCCATAAAGACCAGGTCGAACGTGCTTTGCTGCCAATGTAGTAAGGCTTCCTCTCCACTGGCGGCGATCACCACTTCTACACCCTGGGCGCGCAGTAACTCGCCGACCAGGCGCCGGTTAGCGGCGTGATCATCCACGGCCAGGACACGCGGTGGCGCAGGCCAGGGGAGGGCGGGTACGGCACCATTACTGGGGCGAGGCTGGCTCTGTTGGGGGACGGCTCTTTTCAGTGCGCGAAGCAGGTTCTCGCGGGTTACCGGCTTGCCAAGGAAAGTTAAGGTGCGGGTGCGCAGCTGCTCATAGCAGCGGCGCAGCTCTGCTGGGGCACCGAGTACGATTACCCGGCATTGATAGGCATCGACCAGGGACTGTACCTTCATGCTGAAGCTGTCGAAGTCTCCCTTGGCGATGGCGGTATCGATAATCACCGCATCTGGCAGCGCATCGTGCCGCCACATTTGTTCAATTGCTGGCTGCAGAGTATCGGTATCGGCAAGTTCAATGGGTTCAACCTGCCACTGTTTGAGCAGTTGAGCAACCTGGGAGCGGGTCAATTCGTTGGGGTCGGCAATCAGAATGCGGCAGTCTGGGAAAAGCACCCGTGGCGGGATGCCGCGGTTGCGTTCGGGCACCAGGGTCAGCTCCACCCAGCAGGTGCTGGCACCATTCGCAGCTACTTCCATACCCGTGCAACCGCGCATGCGTTCGACGAGGCTGCGAGCGATAGAGATACCGAGACCGTTGGCGCTGATCTGCTGCGAATGTTGTGGTGTTTTGGCGTTGAGAATTTGTTCCAGCTCGCGGCGGCCGGGCTCATCAATGCGATTGCCAAGGTCGGTAACACTGATTCGCAATACCAGTTCAGAGTCCTTATTGCTCTGTACAATGAGGCGTACCGGGATATTACCATTCTCGGAACTGCGCACGGCGTTACCGAGCAAGTTGGTAAATATTTGCTTTGTACGCAGAGGGTCGCCCACCAGGGTGACAGGCAATTGTGGGTCAATCAGTGGCACCAGTTCCAGGTGGTGCTCATAGGCATAAGGGGCAAGGATTTGTAGGGTCTCCTCAAACAGCTGCCCCAGGTCCATAGGGATATGGTCGAGCACCAAATTGCCGGACTCGATTCGAGAAAAATCCAGGATATCGTTAATTGTGGTGAGCAGGTTTTCTGAGGAGCGCAGAATGGTTTGCAGGTAGTCCTGTTGTAGCTCATCGATCTCGGTTTTAAGCAATAAATTAGTAAACCCGATAATGCCGTTTAGTGGTGTGCGGATTTCATGGCTGGTATTGGCAAGGAAGGTCGACTTGATACGGCTCGCCTCCTGGGCCCTTTTGCGTGCCAGGTCCAATTCGATATTTTGCTCTTCCATACTGTCGAGAGACTGGCGTAGATCGTCCATGCTTTGCAGCATGTTCGATTTATAATCCCGCTGGTAATTGGCTAGACTCTCACCCATCTCGTTAATCTGATTGGCCAGTTGTGCGAGTTCGCGGTTCTCTATCTCGTGAATGCGGCGGTCAAACTCACCACGCCCCATGGCTTGTAACACCTGTCCCATGCGTACCAGGCTGTGAGCAAAACGCTCAGATAAAATCACCGACCAGGCTAGGGCGGCCAAGGTGCAAATAATTAAGCCCACCAAGCCCACGAGTAATACTTGGTAGGTGCCCACAAGAAAATAGGGCCGGTGTAGCTCGATACTAATCCAGCAGGTGGTGATGTCCCCCTTTAATGGCTGCAATACCTGTAGGGTTTCATCATCTTCAAAAATAAAAGCTTCGCGCTGATTGAGTTGGTGGTTTGTAAGCGGAGTGCGTGGTCGTGGGCCCACACTGGCCAGAAGCCCCAGCCCAGTGGATCTATCCAGTGAGATTTTTTTACTTTCCTCAGTGGAATAAATATGCACCGAGCGCACCATGTCCTTTTCCAGCATCAGTGCCAACAGGCTCTTGCGTAACCATTCCATACGCAGATCAAAAGGGTGGCCGCCACTCATTTCAATCAACTCGGCCAGTTGCTCGGCACTTGCCCGTCCGTGGCTGAGTAAGAGCTGGCGGCGATCGTGCATTTGTTGCAGTGTGAACACCAGGGCCAGAGTCATGGCCAAAATCAGCGCTGGCGCAACCGTGAAGCGAAACATAGTTGAACGCAACGAGCGGAGCTCTGAAGGAGCCGGCATGGAAGGGTCGGTATTATTTGGGGCCATGAGAAATCAAGGGTCTTGTGCGATTATTTTTTCCCCATTTTACCCCTATGCGAGAGGAGGCGCACTCCTATACGGGCTGCTCTGGGTAAATGTTTTCTGCTTTGCGATTTTTTTATATTTGTAATAACTCGACTATATAGTCCACCAAAATAGTCGGTATTTAGCCCGAGAGGGAGCATCGGGTACACTGTGCGGCCGCAATATGTCTGGACTCAAGGTACTATGGATTACCCAACGATTGCTGACTGCGTAGGTAATACGCCACTGATCAAGCTGCAACGCCTCCCCGGTGATACCAGCAATACGATTTTGCTCAAGCTGGAAGGTAATAATCCGGCCGGTTCGGTAAAAGATCGCCCGGCTCTATCAATGATCAACCATGCCGAGGCAAGAGGGCAGATTAAACCAGGGGATACCTTGATAGAAGCTACCAGCGGCAATACGGGTATCGCACTGGCAATGGCAGCTGCCATTAAAGGTTATCGTATGATCCTGATTATGCCGGACAGTGCTACCGCAGAACGTAAGGCCTCTATGACTGCATACGGTGCCGAGCTGATTTTGGTCAGCGCGGAGGAGGGAATGGAAGGTGCTCGGGATCTGGCTCTTCAAATGCAGACCGAAGGTCGTGGCCTTGTGCTCAATCAATTTGCCAATACGGATAATCCTCTGGCCCATTACGAGGGTACCGGACCCGAAATTTGGCAGCAGACCGCTGGGGAAATTACTCATTTTGTCTCTTCTATGGGGACCACAGGTACCATAATGGGCTGCGGCCGCTTTCTGAAAGAGCAGAAGCCGGAGGTTCAGATTGTGGGTCTGCAGCCAACCGATGGTTCCAGTATTCCCGGAATTCGCCGATGGCCACAGGCTTACCTACCAAAAATTTTTGTCCCGGAGGAAGTGGATCTCGTTATCGATATGGATCAGCGGGAAGCGGAGGAAATGACACGTAGGCTGGCGCGTGAAGAGGGCATCTTCTGTGGTGTTTCTTCCGGCGGAGCGGTTGCCGGAGCACTGCGCCTTTCCAGTCAAGTGGAGAATGCGATAATTGTGGCAATCATCTGTGACCGCGGTGATCGCTATTTATCCTCGGGATTGTTCAATCAGTAAGGCTGGGAAAAAAGGCACAGTCGGGTGTGCAGATTTTTTGTTGCCCCCGACTTTAGTGTGAATTTTTATATGCCTGCCAATCTATCTGCGTATATTTGATATTTTCTCTCTCCGACTTTTATTTTTTTGATGCTCTGATTTTAAGCGTGTCCTCAGTTTAAGATTGTCAGTGCGTAGATTGTTTTATTAAAACAAAGACTATTACTTAGCGGTGGGCGGCAGGTGAGGGCTTAAAACTCTCTTTATGTGGCTAATGAATAGGCTTTCACTAAAAAGGCTGTAATAGAAGCTGATTTTCTCAGTTTTCCAGTGTCACCGCAGAAATGTCGAAAATGAGCGGGTCTCTTTGTAAAAGCCTTTCAACCCGGCAAGCCTTCCTTTAGTCGCATTCTCCTCGGTAAAAATTCTCGCTACTCAATGTAATTGACCAATTGGTATTGTCGTTTGCAGTTTCCAGTATCAAGCCATATCCACTGGGGTGAGTTATCGCTAAATTTCACGCAGCTTGTTGAAAACATAAAGAAAATCGTGGACTTTAGTCTGACCAAACCTATGATAGAAGCGTCCCTAATTTGGGAAGTTATTCTTTTTGCTTGGTTTTGCCATCATGCAAGCCATCGAGCAATGCTAGTAAGCTTACAAATTCCTGTTTCGGCCCGGTTAAAACATGGTTCAAGTCAGAAAACATCATTCCTTTGGAGGTGAGAGAGAGCACGACCTGGAAGCCTGGTTGCGCCATGTGCAAAAACTGGCTGGGCTGGATGGGGCTGCCATAGTGACCTTGCGCCGTGCAGCAGAAGTAAGTGCTGAAGCTGAACAACAGGCTATTGCCGCGGAAAATATTTGGGCAGAGGGTGCCAGCAGTTTTGCCACCGGCCTTGAAATGGCGGAAATCCTGGCGGACTTGCAAATTGATTCTGAAGCACTGGTGGCTGCAGTGCTCTACCGAGCAGTGCGAGAGAAGCGCCTCGCGCTAAAAAGCGTTGAAGAGGAGTTTGGGTCGGTTGTAGCCAAGCTTATTCGCGGGGTACTGCGCATGGCGGCGATTCGCAGTCGCAGTGCCGATACTGGTGAGGAAAGCAAAAGCGGTGCGGTAGAGGAACACTCGGAAAATATTCGCCGTATGTTGGTGGCGCTCGTTGATGATGTTCGCGTTGCGCTGATCAAACTTGCCGAGCGGACCTGTGCAATTCGTGCGGCCAAGAATGCTGAGCCCACAAAGCGCCAACGGGTCGCTCGCGAGGTGGCCGATGTCTATGCACCACTGGCGCATCGCCTCGGTATAGGGCATATCAAGTGGGAGTTGGAGGACTTGTCCTTCCGTTACCTTGAGCCTGAAGACTATAAACAGATAGCGCGTCTTTTAGATGAAAAGCGGATGGCGCGACAAGAATACATCGATGAGGTGCTGGAGCTTCTTCGCACAGAACTGGCGCGGGCGGATATAGAGGGTGATGTCTATGGCCGCGCAAAGCATATCTACAGTATCTGGCGCAAGATGCGCCGCAAGAATATCGGCTTCTCTCAGGTTTATGACATTCGTGCTGTACGCATTCTGGTGCCTACCGTGCGGGATTGTTACGCCGTGTTGGGGATTGTACATAACCTCTGGCGCAATATTCCCAACGAGTTTGATGACTATATTGCCTCTCCGAAGGAGAATGGCTACCGCTCCCTGCACACTGCGGTGATCGGCCCCGAACGCAAGGTGCTGGAAGTGCAAATCCGTACTTTTGCCATGCACGAGGAGGCTGAATATGGGGTCTGTGCACACTGGCGGTATAAGGGCACTGACCTGAAAACAGAGAGCCAAGATAGCTATGAGCAAAAGATCTCTTGGCTGCGGCAAGTGCTCGACTGGCATGAAGAGGTGGGGGGTAATCCCTTACAAGAAGATCTTCAGACCGGGGAAGGGGATTCCCGTATCTATGTTTTTACTCCCGATGGCCATGTAGTCGATTTGCCCCGCGGAGCCACACCGCTGGATTTCGCCTATAAAATCCACACCGAGATTGGTCATCGTTGTCGCGGCGCTAAGGTGGATGGTCGCATAGTGCCATTAAACCACGAACTGGAAACTGCCAATCAGGTGGAGATTCTCACTGGTAAACGTGAAGCCCCCAGTCGCGATTGGCTTTCGTCCGGTATGGGCTATATAACAACCTCGCGGGCGCGGGCCAAGATTATCCACTGGTTTAAGCAGCAGGCCCGGGATCAAAATATTGCCGATGGTCGCAGTATTTTAGATGGTGAGTTTAAACAGCTCGCTCTGAGTGATTTTAATTTTGAGCAGCTTGCCGCCAAGCTGAATATGCACTCGTTGGATGATCTCTACGCGGCAGTGGGAGCTGGGGATATCGGTGTGGGGCAGGTGCTGAATACCGCCCAGCGTATGGTAAAGGTCGACAATGCGGAGCGTGTGCCTTCACTTACTGCCCCGGTGGCCACGGGGGCGGGCAAAGCCGATGTTTATATCGAAGGGGTTGGCAATTTACTGACGCATATTGCGGGTTGTTGTAACCCTGTTCCCGGTGATGAAATTATGGGTTACATCACTCTTGGTCGCGGGGTATCGATACATCGTAAAGACTGCACGAATATGCTGCGTATGCAGGCAGAGGAGTCTGAGCGAGTACTAGAAGTTAATTGGGCGGCAAAACCGAGGGAGCTCTATGCGGTGGAAATCGTTATCGAAGCCTATGATCGCCTGGGGCTGTTGCGCGATGTCACCGCTATGCTCGATAGTCAGAAAATCAATATTACGGCGATGCAGACACACAGTAATAGGCATAAGCATACTGTAGAGATGGTACTTACCGCCGAGATTCATAATTTTGAAGAGTTGAGTTACGTGTTGCACCGTATTAATCGCCTGCCCAATGTCGCATCGGCGAAGCGGCGTATGCTGCGTTGAGGGGGACCCATGCAAGACCATTACTCGGTGGAGGACTTGCTTCACCTAATGTCCCAGTTGCGCAACCCAAACGGTGGTTGCCCCTGGGATCTGAAACAGACATTTTCCAGTATTGTTCCTTCAACGATTGAAGAGGCCTATGAAGTGGCCGAGGCAATTGAGCTTGAAGATTTCGAACATCTACATGAAGAGCTTGGGGACTTATTGTTCCAGGTGATCTTCTATTCCCAGCTCGGCCGTGAGCAGGGGCATTTCGACTTTTCCCGTATTGTGGACACCTTGGTACGCAAGTTGGTGCGACGCCATCCTCATGTATTCCCCAGCGGAGAGCTCTATGGCGAGAATGGCTCCTCTGCAATGGATGAAGCGCAAGTAAAGCAAAACTGGGAAGCCATTAAAGCTGAAGAGCGCAACGCAAAGGGTGAGAGTGGAGTCCTGGCTGGTGTTACCGCGGGCTTACCTGCCCTGACACGTGCGGCCAAATTGCAAAAGCGTGCCTCACAGGTGGGTTTTGATTGGCCAGATATTACCGGTGTGCTGGACAAAATAGAGGAAGAGGTCACCGAATTGCGCGAGGCTATTGCAACCGGTGATCGTGAGCATGCTGGGGAGGAGCTCGGCGACCTGTTGTTCTCCTGTGTAAACGCGGCCAGGCATTTGAAAGTTGATCCTGAGTCTGCACTGCGACAGTGTAATCGTAAGTTCGAGCGTCGTTTTGGCGCTGTTGAGGCAGCCCTCAGGACAGATGGACGTGGGCCAGAAGATGCCAGCCTGCAAGAGCTTGATCGACTCTGGGAGCGCGCGAAAGACATAGAAAGACAGGATTCAGACAGATAAGTAGCCGTATTGACCGCAGTTTATTCTGCGGTAATGGCGGTACTACAGTCATAATCTTGCCCAATTTGGGGTGGACGTGTAAGGTAGCGCTCTTTTGGCGCGGCGGCTCTTAGTGCGTCGATAGTTTTGGAGGCTTACTGAACATGCGAATTATTCTCTTGGGGGCACCGGGGGCCGGTAAAGGCACTCAGGCACAATTCATAACAGAGAAGTTCGGCATTCCGCAGATCTCCACCGGCGATATGCTTCGCGCTGCGGTGAAAGCGGGCACACCTCTCGGCTTGCAGGCAAAAGACATTATGGAGGCCGGCAAACTGGTTTCCGACGACCTGATTATTGCCCTGGTGAAAGAGCGCATCGCTGAGGCAGATTGTGCAAATGGATTCCTTTTCGATGGTTTCCCCCGCACTATTCCCCAAGCGCAAGCACTGCTGGATGCCGATGTGCATATCGATCATGTGCTGGAAATTGCCGTGGACGATGAAGAAATCGTCAAGCGCTTGTCTGGGCGTCGCGTGCACGAGGGTTCAGGCCGCGTCTATCACGTTGTGTACAACCCGCCCAAGAGCGAAGGTGTGGATGATGTGACTGGTGAGGCACTGGTACAGCGCAGTGATGATACAGAAGAGACCGTGCGCAAGCGTTTGGCGGTTTATCACGAGCAGACAGCGCCGCTGGTTGGCTTCTACCGAGAGCTGGAAGTGCGCTCCCCTGAAGCAGCTCCGAAATACAGCAAAGTGATGGGAGTTGGCAGCATGGATGAGATCCGCGATAAGGTCATCGAAGCATTGAGCTGATCGCACTGAATATTGTTAAAGAAAGCCCCCTCTTGGGGGCTTTTTTGTATCTTCTCCGATGGTTTCCTTTTTAGTTTCGCAAGTGCTTACCTTGTAGTTGACTGACCAATCATTAAGATGGCCGGCAGGTTATTCCTGGCAAAATTGTATTTCAGACGGGTCTTTGTATGTCCACAGCGATAGTTTTGATGAATCTGGGTACCCCTGCGCAGCCCACGCCGTCCGCCGTAAGAGATTTCTTGCGAGACTTTCTCTCCGACCCCAGGGTAGTGGAAATACCCCGACCACTGTGGCTTACAATACTAAACGGTTTGATATTACCTTTTCGCCCTAAGAGAATTGCTCCGGCTTATGCAGAAATCTGGAATTGCAGCGCGGACGATGCGCAAGTTGAAGGTTCACCACTTCTCTACTATACCCGCCATCAAGCGCAGCTACTGCAAAAGCATTTAAAGGATAAAGGGCGGGATATCGCGGTAGAGTATGCCATGACTTACGGTGAGCCGCGCCTCGATAAAGTTATTGAAAGCTTGCGATCAAAAGGCTATGAGTCCTTTGTTGTTTTCCCTTTATATCCGCAGTATTCGGCTACCACTACTGCTGCAATATATGATCAAGTGGCGCAAATTTTCCGAAAGAGTCGTGATATTCCGGATATTTCCCTGGTTCGTGATTATTACCACAACCCTTTATATATTAAATCTCTCGCCAACTCTGTCAGGGAGCACTGGCAGAAACACGGTCAGGCTGAAAAATTAATGCTTTCTTTTCATGGCATCCCCAAAGCAAATGTTGATAAAGGGGACCCCTATTTACGCCATTGTCAGGAAACCGCGAGGCTGCTTGCGGAAGAATTACAAATTTCCCCGGAGCGTTGGCAAGTTACTTTTCAGTCACGCTTTGGTAAGGCTGAGTGGTTGCAACCTTATACCGATAAAACTCTGATTGAATGGGGCAAAGGCGGTATCAAGAGTGTTGATGTGATTTGCCCAGCATTTTCGGCCGATTGTTTAGAGACATTGGAAGAAATTTCGGTAGAGAATCGCGCTAATTTTATCGAAGCGGGTGGAAGTGAATACCATTATATTCCCGCGCTAAATTTACGTGCGGATCATATCGAAGCTCTTGCTGCGGTTGTTGAAGATAAGTTGCCAGGCCCAAAATAATTTTTACTTTTAGGTGTTTTGCCTCTTCAAAAGGCAATTTGTTAAGGAAAAGAGACTTATTTGCTGAAAAATTTCTCATTTTTCGCTTTTTTACTTGCAATGCCGTGTATTTTTATTAACTTTGATAAAGTTGTATTGAAATAGGCAGCGCACCGCTCTGTATAAGCAATAAAATAACCCCCGGGTTTTATTCGATAGCTAACAGGCCGCGTTGCCAGCACACTTTTGGAAGTACTTCTTCTTTTTAATGAGGAGACAAGGGATGGCAAGAGTAGTAAAAAAGAGTACACGTGCTAAAAAGGCAACTACATCGACCAAAGCGTCGCCGGTAGTCGTAAAAGCACAGAAAGCCGTGGATGCAGCAAGTAAGTCGCTGGATGCACAAATGGATCGTGTGGCAAAAGCAAAAGCGCGGGCACAAAAAAGTAGTACGGCAGCGGCCAAGGCTTCCTTGACCAGCGCCAATGGTAAAGCAAAAGATTTACGCGCCAAGCTGGCGATGGCAAAAATGGAGCTTGCCAAGGCCAAGACCATGGATGCCGTGCGTCATGCAGAAGAAGCGGCTAAGGAGAAGGTGGCCACCCTTTCTGAAAGCCTTTCTGCCAAGGCAGATAAAGACCTGGCGGCGGCATTGAAGGCGTTCGAAGCGCGCTGGATGAAGTCTCGTGTTAAGGCTCATGCCAAGAAGATCAAAGCCGCCGAGAAAAAAGCTGAGGCTAAGATAAAAGCTGCAGCAAAGAAGGCTGCGACAAAAGCCAAGGAGCTAGAGAAGAAAGCAGCTGCGAAGCTAAAAGCTGATGCTCAAAAAGCTAAAAAGGCGGCGACTAAAAAGACTACTACGGCCAAGAAAGTAGGCCGCCCCAAAAAGGCTGCTTCTGAAACTAAAGCCACCAAGCGTGTAGGGCGCCCCAAGAAGGCCACCTCCGCAGCAAAGCCAGCGAAAAGAGTAGGGCGTCCGAAGAAGTCTGCTAGTAAAGCGGAGGCGGCCAAGAAAACGCCAACTCGTCGAGGGCGCCCACCTAAGGCCGGTGCCGCTCGCCGTGGTCGACCACCCAAGAGTGCGGCTTAATTAAACCTCCTCTAGTTCACAGCATGCCTTAGTGGCATGGCTCACTCTTCATCAACCCCGGTTAATACCGGGGTTTTCTCTTTCCTCAATATCGCTAATCTACATGACTAGACCTTGTGACCGTGCCACAATTCACTCCCTTCGATAACCCGGTTTGAAATAGTTGTGAAGATTCTTGCCCTGGATACCACGTCTGGTGCCTGCTCAGTGGCACTTTATAGTAATGGCCAGATTACCGAACGCTTTGTGCAAGCAGAGCGAGACCATACACGGCGCCTGCTACCAATGGTGGATGAGGTATTGGCTGAGGCCCAGTTGAGCCTTCCCGACCTGGATGCCCTTGCTGTAAGCAGGGGGCCCGGCTCATTTACGGGTCTGCGTATCGCTATCAGTTGTGTACAGGGGCTGGCCTTTTCCGCCGATAAGCCAGTAGTGCCGGTTTCCAGCCTTGCCGCTTTGGCCTTGGGGGCCAGAAGGGCGCACCCGCAGTGGGGAGGAGCTCCTATTGTCGCTATGCTCGACGCTCGTATGCAGCAGGTGTACTGGGGTATTTACGGCACCGAGATGCCTAATGACAGCTTGATACCTGAGGCAGTACAGAATCCAGAGCAGGTTCTACTGTCATTGAGTGAGGCCAAGCTGACAAACACATATTACGGTGCCGGTCCCGGTTGGCACTATGAGGCATTAGGCAAGGCTCGAGCGGCAGAGCTGGATCTGAATGCCTTAATCCATGCACGGGATATTGCTGAGCTAGCGGTTCCTCTCTATCGAGCTGGTGCAATGGTATCTGCTGAAGCTTTGGAGCCCGTTTATCTTCGCAATGAAGTTACCTGGCAAAAACGTCAAAAAATTCGATCCTGATAATTCATGGAAATATTTCAGATTGTTGTACTGGCCCTGATCCAGGGCTTGACTGAATTTCTCCCTATTTCAAGCTCGGCACACCTGATCTTGCCTGCAGAAGTTTTAGGGTGGCAGGATCAAGGGCTTGCTTTCGATGTGGCTGTACATTTTGGCTCACTGATCGCGGTAGTCACCTATTTTCGAAAAGATATTTGGCTACTCCTGCGTGATGGTTTAGAGGGGCTTAAATCGAGGCAATTTAGCGATGAAGGACGTTTGGCTTGGCTGATTGTGCTGGCTACGATTCCTGTCGGTTTGGTAGGATTAATTTTTAAAGGCTATATAGAAACGCATTTACGCTCAGCAGCAGTTATAGCTGCCACCACCATCGGTTTTGGTCTGTTGCTTTGGTGGGCTGATGTGCGTGGAGCCAGGGTGCAAACCCTAACGCAACTTAACTGGAAAAAAGCACTAGTTATTGGTGGTGCGCAAGTATTGGCGCTTATTCCAGGTACTTCCCGCTCGGGTATTACCATGACCGCAGGGCTGATGCTCGGCATGAAGCGCGAAGCTGCTGCGCGCTTCTCTTTCTTGTTATCCATACCGGCGATAGCCCTGCCGGCCATGTTACTGACCTATGATTTACTCGCCCTAGAGTCGGTACCCTGGGGGGATATTTTATTGGGTACTTTGCTTTCTTTTATTAGTGCCTATCTATGTATTCATTTTTTCCTGCAATTTATTAGTCGCATCGGCATGGCGCCATTTGCGATTTACCGCCTGATTTTAGGGGCGGCTCTTATTTGGATGATATGGGGGTAATCAATATGGCAACGGTAGCGTTTATTGGCTTGGGAGTAATGGGTTACCCAATGGCGGGTTACCTGGCAAAAGCGGGTCACTCAGTGCGGGTATATAACCGCACCGCCAGCCGTGCAGAAAAATGGCTGGGCGAGTATGAGGGGGAGAGCTTCGAAACACCCGCTGAGGCCGCAAAAGGTGCAGAGGTGGTGTTTGCCTGTGTGGGTAATGATAACGATTTGCGTCAGGTAGTTGCTGGAGAGCAGGGCGCCTTCGCCACTATGGAAAAGGGCACCCTGTTCGTCGATCATACTACTGCCTCGGCAGATGTCGCGCGTGAACTGGCAGGAATTGGCAAAGAGAAAGGTATCGGCTTTCTCGATGCCCCGGTATCTGGTGGCCAGGCCGGTGCGGAAAATGGGGTTCTCACCGTAATGGTTGGTGGTGAAGAGACAGATTTTGAACGTGTAAAGCCGTTGATAGACACTTTTGCCCGTGCTGTTACCTTATTGGGCCCGGTAGGCAGTGGCCAGCTTTGTAAAATGGTCAACCAAATCTGCATTGCCGGTGTGGTGCAGGGGCTGGCAGAGGGGCTGCATTTTGCTAAAGCGGCAGGGCTGGATGCCGAACAGGTCGTGGATGTAATTTCCAAGGGCGCGGCACAAAGCTGGCAGATGGAAAACCGCTCAAAAACTATGCTGGCCGGTAAATATGATCACGGCTTTGCCGTGGACTGGATGCGGAAGGACTTGGCCATCGTTTTACAGGAAGCCCAGCATAATGGCGCTCTGTTACCGGTGACGGCACTGGTGGATCAGTTTTATAGTGAGGTACAAGCGATCGGCGGTGCTCGCTGGGATACCTCTAGTCTGTTTGCTCGTCTGATGAATGTGCGCTCTTTCGACTGACTTTACCTCCTCTCAAGCCTATAACGGAGCTGGATACTTCTGTTTCCAGCTCTGTATTTCCGTTCCTTGTTGTTTTAGATTCCCATGAAAGTTTTATTGCTCTCGGCCTATGATGCCGACAGTCACAAGCGTTGGCGTAAAGGCCTGGTTGCTGCCTTTCCCGAGTGGCAGTGGACAGTCTTGACACTGCCCCCGCGCTATTTCAGCTGGCGTATACGTGGCAACAGCCTTTCTTGGGCCAGGGGGGAGACGGCACAAATACTAAAGCAACAGTGGGACCTAATTGTCGCCACGTCTATGACCGATCTCAGTGCGTTGCGCGGCTTAGTGCCTGAGATAGTGGGGGTGCCCACAGTGGTCTACTTCCACGAGAATCAGTTTGCCTATCCAGTCAGTTCAGGTGCGTTCCAATCTATAGAGCCACAGCTACTCAATATCTATACCGCTCTAGCCGGTGACCTGTTGCTGTTTAATTCGGAATACAACCGCCGCACCCTGATTGAAGGCGCAGCCAAGCTTTTAAAGCGCTTCCCGGACCATGTGCCGGTGGGAATTTGTGAAGAAATTACAAGTAAGTCGAAGGTGCTGCCAGTACCACTAGAGGATGCACTCTTTACTCAAGAGTACACACAAGCTGATTTTTGCTGGGGTCACCGCTGGGGGCAGGGTTATCAGGGAGAAGTAAGCGAGGATACGCTAATCATCAGTTGGGCCGCCCGCTGGGAATATGACAAAGGTGCAGACCGCCTGCTGCAAATTCTTCGGGGCCTAAAAGAGAAAAAGGTAAAATTCTTACTCAACCTGATGGGTCAATCTTTCCGTAATAGCCCAAAAGAGTTTGAGCAGATACAGCGGAAGTTTAGTGAGAATCTGCTGGTGGTGGGGTACGTGGAGAGTGAATCTCTATACCGACAAACCTTGCATAACAGCCATGTATTTCTATCTACCGCTTATCATGAATTTCAGGGGTTGGCAGTAATGGAAGCCGCCGTAGCAGGTTGTACGCCATTAGTGCCTGATGAACAGTGCTACCCGGAGTTTTATCCTGAGTGGTTTCGTTATTCTGAGGTTGAGGATGCGATTTGCAAGCTAAAAAATTTAGCCGCGATTGCCAATTTTGGTACAAGCAGGCAGGTCGATTTAAAAAGGTTATCTTGGGGGAGGATTAAGAACGAGTATTATCATTCGCTTTCTGAAGAAAGACTTTACATAGATAAATGAGAAATCAATCTTCAATATATGGTTGTAGATATTTGAGATAGACATTAAAGCTTTCAAGTAGCGTGATTATCTCGGCGCAATCTGCGCTAATTACTGATTGAGATGCTATGCTTATCGCTTTAGGTTTTGGAGCGCTATAAGGTGACTTCAGGTTTTTTTATCAGGTTAGGATTTTTTTTTATATTCGCAGTAATAGTTGTGGCGAATTCTGTTGCGGAAACTATTGAGGAGAAACGAAGTAGGGCTGAGAAATTAATCCAACGGCTTGAAAATAAATATCTTAGTAATGAAGTTCCTGCCATTCTCCAAAAACTGGAAAAGAATGAGTTGTCAATGTCAGTTATAAACGCTTTTGCACTGGAGCAGCGTTTGATTATTCAATCTGACCTTCGCAATAACGCACTCTCCTTGCATCGATTCGGTGATTCTTCAAGTAAGGTGAGTAACAAATTTTTTTATCGTTTAGTTGTTAATGAGATGTCAGCCAGTGAGCAATTACCGGCTCTAATTCAGGCGCTTAATATCTCGGAAAGTCAAATTGCCAGGTATCGTCCACTAGCTGGAGCACAGGCGTATCCAGCTTATACAACATGGCTGGCAAATTATGCGCAACCTGCAGAGATTGCGGCAGCTCTTTTAATCAACTTTCAAAGTTTTGGTAAAAATGTCGGCCGTATGGCAAAAGCACTTAAACAACATAGGGGATTGTCTGATAGTCAGTTGGAGTTCTTAATCAATTTTAGCACTTTACCTTCTGATTTTAGAGAGCAGGCTATAGCTATAGTGGCACAAGGCTTAGCTTCCGGAGTAAGTGAGTCGGATATTGAAACTCGCGTAAGGCTTATTCAAGCCTATGAGAGTAATTTTTGGAGTGCACTTTCAAGTATTGATAGGAAGTAAATTTATAAGATGCAATGTTGTTGCACGTTGATCTTTACTAATCTTAAATTTTTAGCGCCAATGCTTGGCGGTTAGTCGATTATTCATATTAAATAAATTACATTACCTTTATAAATGCTTTACCCTCATGGGGCGGTGTTTATATGCTGATGCATTGTCTTGAAATGAGTTGTTCCAGTAATAAAATCAGTTGATTCAATATGCTCTGCCCCACTTTTTTGGCGCAATAATCACCTTTAGGTCTGTTTCTGGACCTTGTCTATATTTATTCCTATGCTTAATGATTGGTATATGTAGAGATAATAAGGAAGGTTGAGCTATCAAGTTTGGCTTTATTGCTAAGGTAGCTTGCTTTGTCATACAACACTTACCCTTGAATGTGATAAAAGTTTAAGTCGGATTTTCCTATTAAAGGAATAAATGGAAATGATGAATCGTGTAAAAGCTCAGAGAATTTCTTTGGTCATGCTTTTTGTTATATGGAGCTTTGAGGGGTTAGCTAAAGAGGTGACCAGCCCTGTAGACCTTTATTCAGTGTCTTTAGAAGAATCACAAAGATTTGGTTGTGTACAGCAGTATCCGGTGGCTGATTCTAGATGGCATGGCTTTAAACTGCCTAAATTCAAGCAGCATCTTTCTACCATTCCATTTGAGGCTGCAGGGGTAGCTGTTTCCACTTTAGCGATTGGTTTAGTGGATTGGGACTGGGGATCTAGTAGTTTTGGTACAACTAGTGAGGGTTTCTTTGAGGATGATACTGCCAATGGTGGTATGGATAAGCTCGGTCATGTCTATGGGAGCTATCTTCTCAGTGAATTCTTTACAGATGCCATTCACTGCAAGGCTGATAATGCTGTAGGGGCGGAGGCTAGTGCAGTTACTCTAGCTTGGTTGAGTATGTTATTTGTGGAGTTAGGCGATGGTTACTCTAAGGAGCATGGCTTTGCCTGGGAGGACGTTGTTGCCAATACTGCAGGGGTAGGAATCTCTTACCTAAGACGGAATATCCCCGGGCTTAGGGAAAAGCTGGATTTTCGTCTAGAATATCTTCCATCGGGTAATCGCTCTGGCTTTAAGCCACACTCAGATTACTCGGGGCAAAAATATCTACTGGCCTTAAAGTTAAGTGGTTTTGGCTTATCACGGAGAAATCCTCTTAATTATCTGGAGTTACATGGGGGTTACTTTGCTCGGGGTTTCACTTTGAAAGAAAAAGAACGAGACGACCCTTTGCGTAGAGAGCTCTATGTTGGAGTTGGAGTAAATATAGGGGAGCTGCTTTTTGGCAGATCTGGAGTTAGAGAGAGTACTGGAGGCCGATTTGGGCGAAAGTTTTTTGAATATATTCAGCTTCCTCATACTTATGTTGCTAGTGAGAATGATTAAAGCGGATCCGACTTTATAATTACTTACCCAGTAGATTTATGTACCTAATTGCCAGGCCCCCGGAGAAGATTCTCCTGGAGCCTGTAAGCACTTAATCTATCCACACCCTTGTATATATACGTTTTTGCTCGGGTGTGTCTATAAATTCATCGCGATCGTGCAAGACTCTAGTATTGTCAATAAAAATCATATCGCCAGAATTCATATAAAAGCTAACAACATTTTCTTTGTTGTTTAGTTCTCCATCAAGAAGATCCAGTGCTTGAAGTACCTCTGCCGTTAAGGGATTATTGACTCGTTGATGGCCTTTCTCTATCCAGTAGCGCATATAGCGGATAGAAATTTTGCCATTGGCATAGCTGAAAATCGGGAAATGATTGTTCAGAATATTCTGGATATCTTTATCGCTCCCTGGTGTGACAAGATCTCGAATGTAATTCTTGTAGAGCAGCTCTAGCTTTTTAGGTGCCTGTTTCTTGAGATTTTGATGTACCTGGGCTGCAGAAACTACTTTAGATTTACCACCTTGAATCGCGGGGGTAATACAGCAGAGCCCTAAAATATTTGGTTGTATGGCTCGTTGTGAGCTATCTGTATGTACACCAGTTGCTGCGTTAGTTTGTGAAACAGGAATGGCTTCGTCTTTATAGCTTTTGCCCGTATCTAAAATGCCGTAGAGTCTACCGTAGGTATCAATAGTCTGCCCCATTGCCAGGCTGATTTTGAGAAACAGAAGATTTAGTGTTGTTTGATCAAAGCCTTTTACTCCTCGAATCCAAGTAACACCATTGCCTTCATGGATTTCACTTTTGATTTTTTGGGCGAGCTGATCAAATTGAGGAGTGGCAACAGAATCTGCTTGCAAAGCCCGAATAGGGTTGTCCTGCTCTTTAGACCATTCTTGCAGGGCTTTGATTTCATTTGGCCAGTCATTAGGCCAATTAAATTTCCAGTTGGGTTTAGCTTCCAACTCTGCGGCTGTCCATGCCTGTGCACGGATAGTCTCCTCAGGTGCTATATCAATCATTTACCTTCACCTTAAATAACACATGCAGTGGATAGCCTTTTAGTGGACCAAAAAATTCAGGGTCAAATGCCAGATGTTCATCCGTTACAGCTAATTCTTTGACTTCGGGTAGGCTGTTAAAGCCGGCTTTAGCAAGGGCTTCGAAGTAGTGTGCAAAGGTTTTATGTACACAGCGAACAGAGACCGGTACACCATCTCTACGCCAGATTTTCCCCTCAAAGGTCTTATTTATACCGTCGAGATAAGATTTTTCACCATGTTCAAAGTAAAACGGTGGGCTTTCTTCCCTCATAAAGGGGAGGCATGGATGGGGTACGGTAAAGACAAAAGTACCACCTGCTACCAGCAAAGAACGTACTTTACTCATTACCTGAGTCATTTCTTCGATAGTCAGGTAATTGAAAAGGAATACGGCAATGGCCTTGTCGAATCTGGTTTGTGGAAATTGATTAAATGAAACTGCATTGCCCACGGTATAAGTTGCATTAGATAGCTTGAGTTCCTTAGCCATCGATTGTGCTTGAGCTATCATTTCAGCAGAAGAGTCAACTCCAAAAATTGACTTGACACCAGCCTCTATCAGCATGCGTGATACATAGCCCTCTCCACAGCCAAAGTCCAGGATATCTTGGTCTTTGATTTTGCCCAGAGCCTCTAAAACACGAGGTCTTGCCGTGAAGTCGCTCAACAGTATTTTTTCTGATCTAAGCCAATTCGTGGCTTGTGCATTATAAATTGATTCAGTTGATATAGATTGGTTCATCCTGAGCCACTCCTGATACTTGTGTGGTTGTCGAGTTATAATTGTTGTCGATGATTTTTGTATTGTTGTATGCTCGTGCAAGCATGCCATCCCAAAAAGCAGCTCTTAAATTCAGAGCCTTAGTTGCACCCTGGCGAAGACGCCTCCTTCCTTCCTCTGTCTCGGCAAAAGTTAATGCGATCTGGTTGAGACTCTCAGCATGATCATCGTCGATTAGAGTGTGAACGGAAAAGAAGCAGTAGTCCTTGGGCTGAATGTCAGGTAAATGCTTCAACCCCTTTTCAATATATGGATAAATTGTACTCACTACATGCTCTGTTCCTATCCCTAAAGCTCCTATTGCTTCCTCGGTAGAGCCATAAAGTAATACCATTGAAAGCATGTCATACCAGATGATTGCATCATCCGAAAGAGGTGTTTCTTGTTTACCCTGTGTGACCTTTTCTTTAAAGCGGGTAAAAAGATCAGCATGGGGGATATTTTTTATCCACCTTGGATCTATTCCATGGTGATTTAGTATTCGGAGTTCATCTTCCTCATAATTACCAGATTCTTCGTTCAGGTTTTCCAAGAGTATATTTCGGTGCTCCGGAATGGTCAGCTTGGAGATGGCTGCACTTAATAAGTTAATAAATCGGGATGTGTATAGGCTGTATTGTTGTGCAAAATCAGCCACAACGTAAGGAAAATTTGGCAGGGATGCCTCGCTAAATTGTATTAAATAGCTATGATTTACAGCCCTATGGTTAAGTGCTTCCTCGGATAGATCTTCCAGCCAAACTCGGCTTGTGTTGCTCGTTTTAATGTTAAAATTCCTTTTCTAGATGTTGATGGTATAGCTTGTTTGCTTTTCAGGTTGTCAATGCACATCCTGTGCCCACTAGCTTTAAGTTTATTGTTTTTTGATAGAATTTCAGTATACGAAGTTGGATTTTTATTGGCAATTGTTAAATTGTAATTGATTTCCCATGGGCGCTTCTTATTTTATGGTTTTTTGTTAGCTGTGATTCTTGGTGATTAGGTCTCTATACCTATTTGGAGGTATTTGCTTTTTTTAAGAGAGAGTTGATGCAGGTTTAGTGTTTGTTTTGTTTTCTTTTGAATGGTTAATAATTTTTTTGTGCTCAAAAATATTTCAAAAGCATGCCTTTTATTTTGTGCTTTATAGTTTTTGATTTCCTGTCTTGAGATGCGGGTGATTGATCTCAATCAATGATTTCAATATCTTATTGGGTTAAAGAGAGTTGCTCTTGTGTTGGTCGATGTGTGAGAAGGGTATAGTTGTCGCACTTGTAAGCCTCACAGGCAATGTTTTTGTGTGATCTAAGTGCTTTAACGCTGCTGTCTTTAGGATTTCCAAAAAAGGGCTTTCTCCTGGTTAGTAGGCGTTGATACTAATTTATTTTCGCCTGTTCGAGTTGATTTCTTTGTAGTTGCAAAAAAGGATTTAGTGGCGGCTTGCTCTAGGTGGTTATAGAGTACATAGTTTATTTTTTCAGTCAGTAACATTAAAGATTATTTAAGAATTTGTGGGTATTTGTAGTCAGGTTCTTGAGGGGATGTTCTTATAGAACCAATTACACTAATAGGAATGGTTCGACATAACTATAGTAGATTTCATGAATTTTCATGTTTTATATGCCAAAATTATAGTTCCTTGAGCGGTAATTGGACCAATGATGAAATTGGAAGAAGATGTAGTTGATGCAATTGAAAGTGGCCAAATGATTCAAGCTATGAAGCTTCTGCGTGAATACAAGAATATTAATCTTAAAGAAGCAAGAATTATTGTTAACACCTATGTACGTGAAAAAAACATACAGTCATCACCTGCAGAATTACCTGGTCGGGCGGGATTAATTGGGCTTCTTCTCCTGTTGGCTATTACCGGATACTTAGCATTTGGCCTAGGTGCTGGTTAGCGCCGAATATCTCAACTTTGCTTCAATTTGATTACATAGTTTCTTAATTTGACCCGGTTAAGTTTACCAGCTATGGATCATACCAATGTTTCTGAAAGTTGGGACTATTGTCTACTCTTTAAAGAAAATGTGGCATATGCACACTGATGCTTGTATTTGCCTCATTTTATGCTCTTCTTGATTATTACACTTTGCTTTAAAGCGCTGCTGTTACCTGTTATTTGGGAGGTTAACAATGGCTGCAACTCTTATAGACTCGCAGGTCTTTTTTGGTCTCTTTAGCACTCCTGCCATGAGTGAGATCTTTTCTGACCGGCAAAGAGTTCAGTACTGCTTGGATGTAGAGGCTGCCTTGGCCAGGGTACAGGCGAGACTTGATATCATTCCAAAAGAGGCAGCAGATGAGATTTGCCAACATTGTCGTGCTGAAGAAATTGACCTTGAGCAGTTAAGATCCCAGACAGAGTTAATTGGCTACCCGGTATTTGGAGTTGTACAGCAGTTAGTTGAGCGTTGTAACGGTGGTCTAGGGCAGTGGTGCCATTGGGGCACAACAACTCAGGACATTACCGACACCGCTACTGTATTGCAGATTCGTGCAGCATTAATGCTTGTGGAGACGGAAGTAGATGAAATCGCCGGTGCGCTGGCCTCTCTAGCCGAGGATTACCGGGATACGCCAATGGTTGCGAGAAGCAACCTTCAACAAGCTGTACCAATTACCTTTGGCTATAAAGCAGCTGTGTGGTTAGCGGGTTTTCATCGGCACCAGCAACGGCTTGCAGAAATTAAGAAACGAGTCCTAGTCGGGGAATTTGGTGGTGCTGCGGGAAACCTAGCCTCCTTGGGAGATCAAGGCCTAGCGGTGCAGGCTGGACTTATGAAGGAGCTTAATCTCGCTATACCTGTTATCGCCTGGCATACCATGCGTGACCGGATAGCTGAAGTCGCCTGTCTATTGGGGTTAATCACCGGCACTCTGAGTAAGATAGCCCTAGATATCAAACTGATGGCACAGACAGAAGTCGGGGAGGTCACGGAGCCCTTCACTGCGGGGCGCGGTGCTTCTAGCACTATGCCGCAAAAGCACAACCCAGTTTCCTCAGTATATATGAGTGGAATAGTGCCCATTGTGCGACAACAGGTGGCGGCGTTACTCAATGCTATGGAGGAAGATCACGAGCGTGCGACGGGAACCTGGGAGATTGAGTGGGTGGTTCTTCCTGAAATCTTTTGTTTATCCGCTGCGGCATTGGCACAGGCGAAGTTCGCGTTGCGGGGTCTCAATGTACACCCAGATAATATGATGCGAAATTTACAGATGACTGGAGGTTTGGTTTCTTCTGAAGCGGTGATGATGGGGCTAGGCCCAAAGATTGGCCGTGAGAAAGCTCACGATCTTGTTTACAAAATTTGCTGTCAAGCAATGGAAACTGATCGACCATTTGCGGATCTATTAAAGGAGAATAATGAGGTTTCTAAGGCCTTAACCGATAATGAAGTGGATAAGCTGCTTGATCCCAATAATTACCTTGGGCTTTGTGGTGAGATGGTGGATCGAACTTTGGCTAGGCAAGATAAATGATGAAGAAATCTGTAGATATTAAAGAGACCGAGCAGCTCTGTTACCAATATCTATCTGCCATGGAGCGGGGGGACTTGGATACACTTCTTTCACTGTTTTCGGAACATGCTTTGGTCTATTCGCCAATTTTTGGGAAATGCTCAGTAGAGAGTTTTTATTCCTATATTTTTCAGTCAATTAGTGATCGTGCTATGAAACTGAATAATATACTTTCGGGTGTGTTAAAGACTAACCAAGTTGCATTACATCTTAGCTATACCCGGTCAGTAGAAGGAAGAGGTCCGGCCACAATTGATGTGGTAGACCTCTTCGATTTAACGGAAGATTTCAGTACTTTTATGGCTGTAACAATTATTTATGATACCGCACCAATCCATGGGGACTTTACATCTTGCAAAAATGCTCCGCAATAAATCACTTCTTTTTTAATGGATTACTAGAATTTTTTAGAACTCCTTTCTAATAGCTAATAGAGGCTATTTCACTGATACAGCAGCAAAAGCTTGCAGTAATCCAGTTTTTGGTGTGCTATTAGGGGTAGGACAGTTAAAATTTTCTGAGTGCCCATAGTTATAGCCATACAGCAAGTTGCAGGCCATAACTTTATGTCCGGCTGTTGTTGGGTGTACAGAATCACCTGTCGGTACAATATTGCCCTGATCAACAAGAAGAATCTTTACCGGAGGAGTGATGCTAGCAATAGTACTCTTGATTTTCCTGTTGTAATAGTCTGTACAATGGTTGGAAGGGTCCTGACCATCCAAATTCGTTCTACGGGGAATAGTGGAAATTACAAAGGCAATTTTATTATCCGGTATACCCATTGCACTTAGGTGGCTGTATATTTTGCCCACCAACGTTGTTTTATCTCGAGTATTATTGCTAGAGATAATGCTTTTCACTACTTCGTCTAGGCGCTTAGCCGTTAGGCTCCCAGCCTTCGGAGCCGCACTACATTGGGTAGCGCCATTCCGGTTGAGATGGGTGATATCGTTTGTGCCCAGCTGGATAGGCACAATAATAGCATCTGATGCCGCCAGATTTAGGTTTAATGGGCAGGCTTGGTTGTCTAACCACCCTGCGCTGTTACCACTTTCACGACACATTTCAGTAACGACAGAATTAAAGTAGGCAATAGCATCTGCGCAGCTGGCAGAGCTATAACCTGCTGGAATTTGATGGCCTGTAGGATTAAGAAAGCACTGCATATCGCTCGTACTTGCTCCAGGAATTCCGGTATGCCAGTAATTTCCAGTCTTCTTCTCTACTCCATTGGGTCCGGTTGGGCCACTCACAGTACCAATAGTTTCTACGGGTTGACCATTATAGCTAATGGTCAGGCTGCCGTTATTATCGCTACTGCTTAGTGGAAAGCTGGATTTCCCATCAGAGGCCTCGACGATTTGCTGCCAGATTTGTGAGCGGAACCCCATTGAGTTGTAGGGCAGGGTGGTCATACCATAGGTGATTGAATCCCCGATAAACCAAAGTTTGATTTTACCGGCACCATCCTGAGAGGAGCTTCCGCGATCGTCGGGTTGGTTTCCGGCTACGGGGGGAGTTGCTGGATTGCCGGTGTCAACCTGGGATGAACCGCTGGCTTGGCAGGTGGCAGTAAGAGTTGGCTGACTATTGGTTCCGCTATACTCGCCATTAAATCCAAAGGCACGTGCCTCTCCTGGTGGAATAACATCCTGGCCGCTAGCAGTTACCGAGCCAGAGTGGTCAACCACCTCAGCATTCCAAAAGTGGGTTACTTTTTGGTTGCCCGGCCATTGCCATTTTATTTGCCAAGCATCCAGTGGCTGATCCCCGGTATTGCGTATGACAACATTGGCCATAAATCCATTACCCCAGTCATTTTGAATGGCGTATTCCACCGTACATTGACCTGAGGCTTGGGGTTGTTCTGCGGGTGTTGGCTCAGTTCCAGTATTAGTGCCGTTCCCAGTGTTCGTACCTGATGTGGGCTCAGTGGTGTTGTCAGGTTTAGTAGCAGTAGAGGATTCAAACCATTTTAGGGCAAAAGCGCGGAATTCAGACTCTGAGGGTAAAGCCCCCTGCTTGGTGTGATAGTTATTTAGATAGCTCTTGGCATCAGTGTAAAAATTCTTGTGGGTTTGATAAATCTCCTTTTTATTGCCATTGTTATCAATCAACCAGTAACCGACAAATTCTTTAATCCAGCTATCGTATTCGTTCCCGTACATCTGCCAGTAAAGAATAAAGGGAGAGCCCCACTCAAGAGAGGTTTTAATTACATTGCGAGACAACATATCTTGCGCTTCACCAGAGCGGGTGCCCCAGTCTTTAAACCAAGATTCACCGTAACCGTATTCACCGATAAACACCCGCTTTTCGAAGGGCAGGCCAGTTTTTTGCGGCAGTTTTGACTCAATAAAGTCCAGTGCTTTGGTTAGCTCGGCGTGTAGGGTGGCAAAATCAGAATGTTTCTCTTTGGTAGTCAGATCATAGGCTGAGTAGGAAACGAGGTCGACATTGGTGTGTGGTAACACGGCGTTGGTGATGCGCTCTTTACCCTGCATTGCGGATTCAACCCGATTCACCTCTACATAGTGATATAAGTTGACGTTGGAGTGGGGAATATTGGCCTTGGCATCTTCAATGGCTTTTTGGCGAATATTGAGCCAGTCGATCAATCCCTGAATACGCAGCGGATCAATCTTCACTTGGTTGTCGTCCCGTGTTCCATCGGCTTTTTGCACGAGGTTCCAGTCGCCCTCCCAATGACCGATCATAAACGTTTTACCTGAGCCGCTGTATTTCGTTAACAGATACTCGGCCATCGCATAAATCTTATCGTACTGCCAGGTGAGCTCTTCCTGAGACATGCCTTTATTGTCCATCCAAGATCCGGAGTCCTCCACCCAGAACATATAGTGGGAGAAGTCCATATCAAGCACCTCTCGGTAAGCGGGTACTTCTTCCAGCATACGTTTGAACTGGTAGTCAAGGCCCAAGCCGTTAAGCTCATCGTACAAGCCGGTAGACAGGGCGATCTTAAGTAGGTTGGACCCCATTGCGCGGATGGCTTTAGCGGATTCGACTAGAGAGCCTTCGCCTGTGAAACTGTACTTAGGGCTGATAGTCTGGGTGCCCAAAATATAGTTGTAGCTCTCTATTGCTGATAAGGGCGGGTTGGTTTTCGGTGGCTCTGATGTTGTCGGTGGAGGGGTTTGCTGATTCTGACAACTGGCATTGATTTTGGAGGGGACTTGTGTTCCTCCAGAGTAGACGATATTAAAGCCAAAAGAGCGAGCCTCACCCACAGGAATATTGGCAAAGTCACCTGTACCTTCCGCTGTTGCAGTATTGCCATTTTGGGAAATTCTGGCATTCCAGGAGCCGTCAATTACCTGGTCTCCGGGCCATTGCCAATTAAGGTTCCATCCATTAATAGGCTCTGTGCCAGTATTGCGGACCACTACAGAGGCCATATAGCCCTTATCCCATTGACTTTGGACAACCATATTGACCTTACAGTTGGTTGCGGCCATGGAGAGAGGTGTGATGCCGAGTAAGAATAGGGAGGTGAAACCCGCTTTGAGTAATTTAATACGCATTTGCTAACCACTGCTTATTCATTATTTGCAACTCATCTTAGGGCCCTTTCTGGGCAATAAAGTTTCTTTCTGGAATATCTGGATTTTCGTGACTAAATAGCCAAGGTATATTTTTCTCTATTTTATCCCATTTGTAGGTCATTTTATCCGGAAAAGACCTGGCCATACTTTGATCCCCTTCCCAGCATTCCTCAGTGATTGTTTACTGGAAGCCTATGAATTTTATCGGTTATTTTTTTCATTACGCCCTTTATCGCCATGGTAGATGAGCGGCTGATCAGGTGTTTGTTAGAACGCGCGAGTCATCTTTTTATTGTTGTGCTTTATAAGATGAATAGTGCTGTCAGTTGGCGCAAACAGAAATAATTAATTGTTATTTCTGTTTTTTATTGGGTTGGTATTACTTTGAAATTTATCATGTCAGATTTATTTTGGCGGCCGTTGAGTTCTGTTAACCACACTGACTGGGATAATTAGAGTATGCTGGCACCCGCGTGCCTTTACAGAATAATAAACGCCTGGTGCGATCAAGGACATCGACCCTGCCGATCATTCTTCGCAGTTTCTAGAGTGCTAAGGCAGCGGTATCAGGAATAGAAAACCGTTGTGAGTAGTTGGTAATTACTCACAGGCATCCACTGGTTCGGCCAGTTTTTATCACACAATATCAAGCTGATTTTTTCGGAAGGGACTGGTTTCTTGGCGCCTTGAAATCAAGGATAGAGGGCCTTTGAAAGGACTTTTCGTATAAAAATTATGGAGAAAAAATGAAGACAAAAATAATTCGATGGTATACCACATTTTTTATACTGCTTGGATTCTCCCCCCTGGCTCTCAGTGCAGAGTGGCTGTTAGGTACGGGTAAATACGATATCACTGGGCCAGCCGCCGATGTTGGTATGGTTGGTTATGGAGAAACCAGTCAGACAACCAAAGGAATTCATAGCCGCTTGTGGTCCCGTGCTTTTGTAATTGCCAATCCTCATGATAGTCAGCGTCTGGTATTTGTTTCCGCCGATTTACAGAGTATTACCCAAGGTGTTAAACAGGGTGTGGTTGCCAAGCTCAAGAGTAGGTATGGCAACGACCGCTTTACAGATGAAAATGTGATGCTCACGGCCACCCACACCCACGTAGGCCCTGGAGGTTATGATCACTATGTGATGCTCAATATGAGTGCACTGGGTTATGCGGAAGATAACTATAACGCGATCGTAGAAGGTATCTACCAATCTATTGTTATGGCAAATAGCAGTTTGGCAGAGGGCGACATTTACCTGGAGCAAGGTACCTTGCTCAACACGAGTGTCAACCGCAACCCGGAGCCCTACGCGCAAAATCCGGATACGGGCAATTACCAATACGATACCAACAAAACTATGACGCAGCTCAAGCTGGTTAATGCGAATAATAAAGCATTGGGTATTATTAACTGGTTTGCGCTACACAATGTTTCACTCGGTACCGGTCAACGTCAGTTGAGTAGTGATCACAAGGGGGCTGCCAGTTATTTATTTGAGCAATGGGCTTCAAATCAGACAGATTCGACAGGAAATCTTGTTGCGGCCTTTGCCAATAGCAATCTAGGTGACGCTTCTCCCAATATTTGTGGCCCAGGGAATGGTTGTGGCTCCAGTGAATATGAGAGTCTTGAGTTGGCTGCAGAAAAACAGGCAAACAAAGCGAAGTCTCTTTACAGTACCTCGAACAATAAATTATTGAACAATCTTGATTATCGCCATCAATACATATATTTCCCCGGTTATACCGTAGCCGGGGAATATACTGGCGAAGGGCAGCAAAATATTTGCGAAGGTGCCGTGGGCTGGTCATTCACAGCTGGCTCTTCCTGGGATGGTCCCAGTGGGATTGATGGTATTTTCGAGGGGATGTCAGTTGAAAACGAAGGCATTGAGTGGGATCGCAGCGAAAGCCTATTCGAATCAGTGATCAGAGGTTTCCCGCTCTTTGGGTTAATGAACGCTTTCTCTGCGGCTGCAGTTTATAAGGATACACAGGATGATCCTTGCCAATATCCCAAACCCACTTTTGTTGAGCGTAAAGTAGTAGGGCAGCAGCTGTATACCCCTTATCTGCCATTTCAGATGTTTCGCATTGGGTCCCTGGTCCTAGTGGCCGCGCCGAGTGAAATGACCACTATGGCTGGTCGCCGCCTGGAAGAAAAGGTATTGGCCTCAATGCAGGGGCACGGTGTTACCAGGGTAGTTATTGCCGGTTTGGCCAATGCTTATACCGGTTATGTGACCACTCATGAAGAATTTG
Organism: Microbulbifer mixtoriginis (SeqCode); assembly: GCF_052467515.1. Classification (NCBI taxonomy): domain Bacteria; kingdom Pseudomonadati; phylum Pseudomonadota; class Gammaproteobacteria; order Cellvibrionales; family Microbulbiferaceae; genus Microbulbifer; species Microbulbifer mixtoriginis (SeqCode). The sequence continues at coordinate 1,325,348 of NZ_CP174314.1, forward strand.
ACAGACAACACTATGAGGGGGGGCACACGATCTATGGGCCCAATACCTTGGCGGCTTATCAACAGATTTATACAGATATGGCCAACGCCATGAATAATAATCTGGCGGTGGATGCAGGGCCGACACCAACAGATTTATCGAATGACCAAATTATTCATGTCATTGGTGTCGTCTACGATGATAAGCGCCTATGGGAATCCTTCGGCCAGGTTTGGAATGATGTACGTAGCAACTATTCTGTTGGTGATACTGTCTCCGCGAGTTTTCGCTCCGGTCATCCCCGTAACGATTTCAGAACGGGAGATACCTTTATAGAGATTCAACGTAAGGTAAATGGCAACTGGGAAACCTATCTTACTGACAATGACTTGGATACTCGCTTTATCTGGACAAGGGATACTGCGGTAGACTGCCTGGCCTGCTCCTTTGCTGAAGGGCAGTGGGTAATTGGTGAGGATACTCCTGCGGGTACTTATCGCATAAAACACAAGGGAAACTGGAAAAGTGGCTGGACAGGGAAGGTTAGCAGCTACTCAGGCAAGTCGAGCAGTTTTACTGTCAATAACTGAGTTGTGTTGATCAAATTATTCGACTAGTAAATCAGGCCGTTAATTCGGCCTGATTTAGATGCAATGAACACTAATTTTTTAACTCTTATCTATTGGGCAGGTTTTTGTAGCTGAAAATGAGATAGGGCTTTTTCAGCAATTTCCTTGCCATATTCCTGTACGAAGTGACCAGCCTCTTCAAGCTTGAGAGGCGGAGGACAATTTTTGATAGTCCCCCTAAGCATTTCCATTACTTTTTCACCGAGTACGGCATCCCTCATTCCAATTGCCATAAAGCTATCGCCTTCCCAGGTCTTGGACCAGAAATTTCTGGCCTCTAGCCCCAGTTCTACACCCTCCATGTCGGGATCAACGGGAACAATTGAGGGGAAGCGACGAACACCGGCCTTATAGCGGTTATCGGGAAAGGGAGCATCATAAGCCACTATATCAAATAGATTGATTTCCGATCTGGCATCAGTGGCAATTAAGCCGCCTACCGGTATCTCTGGAACACTGACAGAAAAATTTCTCCATTGATAAAAACCTTCCGAAGCGCCATCCCCCGCTGCAATCGCAGTATTCATTACCAGTAATCGTGTAAATCTTTCCGGCATATCCATTGGCAGAGTGAGGCCTAGAAGTCCACCCCAGTCCTGGCATACCAAAGTGATATTTTTTAGGTCTAGGTGTTCAATAAGTTGTATCAGGCTGTTGCGATGAAAATTAAAGGTGTAAGTATTGTCATCTGTTGGTTTATCGGAACGACCAAAACCAAAGAGATCAGGAGCAATAACCCGGTGCCCAGCTTCTATGAATACTGGAATCATTTTTCGGTACAGATAGCTCCAGGTTGGTTCCCCATGTAGGCAAAGAAATGTTGTTTCTGCATCAGAGGTGCCTTCATCAATGTAGGCCATACGCATTGAATCGTATCCATCCAGAGTATCGATGTATTTTGGTTGATAGGGAAAGCCTGGCAGAAGGGAAAAGCGCTCTTCGGGAGTTCTTAATCGCTCAATAGGCATTGGTAAGCCTCTTTTATTAAATGTTAGTATTTAGACTTTTATGATTTTAACTTACGAAATTAAACAATAACCAGTATACAAGTTAAAGGTGGTTTTTAGGTTTTTTTGATTTTGCTGTAGATTTATAGGTAAAATTTCTTCAAGTATTACATATTGTCGATAAGGAATGGTTCTCACAATTCACAAGCCATAGATAGATATTTAAGCTCCGGTAAATGTGTTTTTAGATTTTCGACTTTTACTTTCTATTTAAATGCTAATTTCAGTGCAGGGTTGGCATGCATGGTTAAACTGTGGATGAGAGCCTACACAGGCTTGAGTACAGGTCATCTTCCGCTTCCTTTGTCTTTGGGCAACCCCTAGGCGCACTTGAGGGTCAATTACCCTGATAGTTCTGATTACCTGATTTAGAGAAGAGATGTTGTATAGTGCCCTCGTTAACAAGCCCCTTAGCAAAGGGCTTATCAGTAAACGGTTAAGGTAGTGAGACAAGATGGAGTATCAGTCCTCGAAGAGTGCAGTTTTGCAGCTTTGGAAGAAGTTTGGTGGTTCGGCGTTTGGGCGTTGGACAGTTTCGAAGGTGGTCGCTTTCAAAGCACCTTACTTTAGGTCTATTAAGCCCTGCTTTGCTGAGGTATCACCGGGGCGTGTAGAAGTATTGCTGAAGAAACGTTGGGGAGTGACAAACCATATAGGCACAGTGCATGCGATTGCGATGTGTAATGCTGCCGAACTAGCCGGCGGGGTCTGCTTGGATGTTTCTCTGGATCGCCGCTTTCGTTGGATACCCGTGGGGATGGAAGTTAAGTACCTGAAAATGGCAAAAACCAACCTGCGTGCGGTTTGTGAGTATCCAGATTTTGCATCTATTCAGGTTGGTGATGTGGTTATGCCCGTGGGTGTCTTCGATGCTAACGGTGAGGAAGTGTTTCACGCGGACATCACCATGCGTGTATCTCAGCGCCCCACAAACAAGTAAAGGCTGCGGTTGGCAAATGGGGTTAGGTTTTTAGACTGTCACAAATCGCGGAAATTGACCGAAATTGAGGGCAGGTAGTCCTCATAGTCCTTTTCTGAGTATCTGAAATATAACAGTCTTGGCCTAGATCACTGCTTATAATCTATACAGTCAATTGAACCTCGTAAGTGGGTGTACGGAGGCCGTGAACGTCGTAAAATAGTTCACTTGTAAGAGTAATCGATCGACTGGCTGGAGGAGTTATGGGTTTAATTTGGGATATGAGTCATTCGATATCCGCCTTTGAAGCGGTAGAGGGGGATAATACTGAGTATGAAATATATAATGCGGAAAGTCAGGCATTAAGCAGTGAGGGTATTTATCAGGATCTTGCCGAAAGCCTTGAGCTGGCTATTTCCAAGCTAAGTAAAAATGTAAATGATAGTTCTCGTTACTTCCTTATTCAGTGGGAACCCATCAGCTCGCAATTAACCCTGACCGTCACGGATGACCAAAGAAAGAATGATGCCCAGGCTGTTGTTCGCTGTCACTTCACTGCGCTGGAAAAGCAATTTCAAGAATCTCAGTTTAAAACTGATGACGACAAACAATCCGCTATAGCTGCATTTTCTGAAGATTTACACTTTTGGTGCAAGGAGTTTCTTTCAACGGACCAAGGGTTTAGCCAGTTTTCTTTAGTCGCTCTTTTTACCTCTGGCTCGAGGGATAGCGCTGTTATTCTGTAGATTGCAGTACCTTTTAATATTCAGGGCTACTTTCATTAAAAACCAGTGAAAATAGCCTTGAAATGTACCCGAGTGGTCCACTCTAAGTGAAACTTGTTTTGCTATCAGTATCCACTATTTTAATTACAGATCTACAGAGAACTCTGTATACCAATTGTTGGTTTCCCAGACTTTGATCTTTTCGAAATTAATATCTAGGTCTGAGCTATTGGCGGCAACTCTTTGATGAATGGCACCATGCCAAGCTTTAGCGAGGTTTTCGGAGCTTGGTTTAAAGGGTGTTATACACAATTTCCCAATTTTGGAGTTCGCTTGAATAAATTGTGCCTTTTTTTGTTGTTGATGGATTATGCCCATGTATTCTATGGAGTTAATAATTTCCTTTAAAAAGGGGTCTTGATAATCAATAATCGTAGCATGATCGCAGAGATCCTGAATCTCAGCTTTAAATATTTTTTTCAGGAATGACATGTCGGTGGGAGGATCTTGGTATTTTGCTCTGCATGTACATTCCACTCGATACCTGTAACCAACAAAGCCTTCTTCCAGCTTATTATCCTCTATATAGGCGTAATTTACTTTCTTGGTGATATTGAGGTCAAGGCAGTAGGTGATATTGAAGTATTGAGGCATTGGAGTGATCCTGATTTACTCAGATTACTATTGCTTGCTGCTGAGTATAATAGATATTTTGAGATATCTTGGGAGGGTTGATCAATAGGGAGGAGAAGAGCTGAGCAGAAAGATCGATAAAAGAATTCCTAACAGCCTATTTTGAGATACAGGTCGCCGATAATAGTTTGGTATCCAATGAAAGATGTCCTCACTCTTAGCCTTAATTGGATTGTGGAAAGAATAAATTCAAAGGTGCCAAGGATAAGAAAATACATTAAAGAGATGTTTCAGGCTCTGTTCCCACTTTGTCCAGTCATTACTGCTGCGCCTATCATATGCGCTAAACGCAGGGCTTCAGGCACATTGCCGTTATCAGTAGCTTGCTCAAGTATCTGGGCGGCAATGTTCGGGACACAGCCCTGTACCTGAAAGTAAAAATTACGGTGAGAATAAACCTTGCCTGCTTTAAGTAGAATCTCCCTGCGTAGTGAATAATCAGGGAAGTTTTTCAGGGCTTTATTAATGGCTGACATATCCGGTGGTTTACGCATTACCGCGATACAGGGGCGCTTCAAGGATTCAGCCAGTTTGGGGAGATCTATGATATTAAAGCCTCCAACGGCGACGCCATCAATCAGTACCACGTTAATCTGGGGGTAAAACTTGCTGCTTTGCAATATTTGCGTGATAACTTCAGTAGCATCCATGCCGTCTTTTTGTACCTCACCCCAGAGCATGCCTTCAAAGCGGGTATCGGTACATATTATCCCGCTGATGTTTACAGGTGAGCCCCGCTCTTTTTGGAAAGGGGCATCGTCAAAGCCAATAATGCGGAGTTTCTTCTTTAGGCGAAGAAGTTCTGCGATGGGCTTCATCGTTTATTTTTTCAGCTGCTGGAAAAGGTAAGGAAAGAGTTTTAGCTTCTCCTCCTGAGTAAGAGACTCTACCCGTTGGATATTATTTTCCGGAATAGCTTCCGGGTTTGGGTAAAGATCAATCATTTTGGCTAGGTTTTCTTCCCGCAGCAGGTGCAAAATCGGGTAGGGTGCCCGATTGGTGAGGTTCTCGGCATCCTCTGGGGCAGTACCTGCGAATTGATACTCCGGGTGGAAGCTGGCCATCTGATAGATACCTTCGTAATGGTTGCGCTTCAGTAGCCATTCGGCCTGATCGAGGAATTGATTGTAGTCAGCAAAATCCTTTAGGTAATTTGGAATAATCAGCAGGGTAGTCAGGAGTTCGTTTTCCGGCGTACTGTCGAGTCGTTGAAGCTCAGCAAGGAGGTCTGCCAGTAAAGCATCCTCGTTGTTTGCCTTACAGACCTTATAACGAATCTGGCCTGCGCGTAGTGGTTTGCGCGCAAAAGGGCAGAGGTTTAGGCCCACCACAACATCGGTGAGCCATTGTTCCACTGTCTGTGTAACTTGTTGCTCCATGTACCGGCTTACCACATCAGGTCGTCGGGGATCTGGAAGTCGGCGTAGGGGTCGTCTTCGTCCACCGAGGTCGAAGTTTCGGTAGGTTTGACAATGATTTCGGTATTGCGCTCGGCAATTTTGTCGGCGATCACTCTGGGTACCAGTTCAAACTGTTCACCCTGGGCGACAATCACCAACCGGCCGGCAATGAGATGATCCCGCAGGATTTCACTGACATAGATAGTTTTGATTTTTTTATCAAAGGTAAAGTTATAGGCGGTTTCACCTGAGTAGGGCTGGCGGTTGTTGTTCACCAGTTGCTTGATTTGTGCTGCGATGGCCTTCTGTTGAGCCGCAGCGTCACGTTCGGCATTCAGGGCGCGATCCCGTGCAGCCTTATCCGCACGCGCTTGCTGCGCGGCTAACTTTGTTTCATCTACCTGTGGTTGTGAAGATTTCTTTGCAACTTTCTGTTGCTTGCGCTTTTCCTTACCGATCTGTTTGGCTTTTTTCTTGTCGACGAGTCCTGCTTGTAACAGCTGGTCTTGCAGTGAGGCCATAGTATGTTTCCTGCAATAGTAATTGGATTGTGCCACCAGTAAGTTTGGTGGCTACTTGGTCAAAGTGTAATTGGGGACTTACCCCTTTCATAGATGTGGGGCATTTTACCTGAAGATAGCCGCGGTGCTGGCAGGGAATTTGATTTAAGGGGTCCAGGGCTTACCAGAGGTAGCGGTAGCAATGATCTCATCGGGCTCTTTACCATCGCTCAACATTTGTGCACCCCCTGGAATCATTAGTGCTGAGCCCGTGGCAATTGCCACGCGTTTGCCGCTGGGGGTATCGATATTACAAGAGGAAACCCGTAGCTGGCGGCCGCGGTGAAGAACTTGCGCCTCGAGGATCAGGTCCCCACTGTTGAGCTTGGCCGGTCTGGCAAAGCGGATATGCATATCTAAGGTGGCAAATATACTGCCCGCCGGTAAGGTGGAATATACGGCCGCCCCCATAGTGAAGTCCGCCGCCCAGGCGAGCAGTCCTCCGTAGATAGACAGGGTGCCGTTAGAGAACCAGGGGGATGAGGGCATGGTAGAAATACAGCGGCCGTTCTCGATTTCGATGGCGCGGTAACCGGTGAGCAACCATACGGGGTGAATGCGGCCCTCATTGATGGTAGTTCGCTGAAGCTCAATAGGTACCTGTTCCGGCAGATGCCCCATATCACAGAAATAGGGCTTAGGTGGCGGTCTGAGATAGGGGTCTGGGGGATCGGTTGGTCCCAGGTCTGGCAGAGGTAGCTCCTGATCGGGATTGACTGGGAAGTCTGCAATTAGGCAGCGGGTACTTCCATAGGCGAGGGTTCTGCCATCTTGATCGTTGATCTGAATGCTGGAGAGCCCCACCTGGCTACCGGAATGCACAGTCGTGGCCCGGCCAACAATATTCTGAGTATTACTGGTAATTGGCCGGATAAAACACATATTCAACTCAGAAGTGCTAAGTACTTTACCGGCCGGGAGAGTCGTCCAAATTGCAGAGGCGAGGGGCGCGTCGGCGAACATCGCGTAGATACCACCCCAGTAGACCCCGGTGCCGTCTGCCAGCCAGGGAGTGATGGGCATTGAGTAAGTGGCTTTGCCCAACCCTGCTTCCGTTGGCTGCATACCTGTGAGCCGCCAAAAGGGCGGTCCCGGCAAGCTTCCACGAATATATCGTTTGAAAGTCTGTAGACCGGGTTGTTGCAACGCTCGCAGGTCGCAGATGGCACCACGATGAACTTCGTCGGTGATATTGGTCATCCCCCGCCTCCAATTTCATCTATTGAAAGATTAATGTGCAAGGGCTGGGTAAACGAGGGAATATGGGCTGGATATGGCAGCAGGCACTATTGACCTGCCGCTATCTGGGTGGGCAAGCCTTATTGTGGTGAAAAATCTGGTAAATCCACCGTAAGAGTGGTTTTTTCGATTGGGCGCTCCTCCATGAACGAGTTGATGGTGTCTTGTATCGCTGGGGATGCCATAAATAAATTGTGACCGGCATTTTCTACTGTTACCAGTGTGGCATTACTAAGTCCTGTCATTGCCTCATGCTGGCTCTCTATGTAAGTTCTGCCATCAAGAGTGCCACTGAATAGCAAAATGGGAATATTGCTATGGGGGTTGCTGCGAAAAGCATCACCCAGGTCCAACTGCTCAGCCAAACCATCGTAGTGATAGGAAAAGTTGAGATAGTCACTTAACAGGGCGGTTTTTGCTTGCTCCTTCACTTCAGACTTTCGCTGTGTGCTTATACCTGAGGCTATATCTATTGCCGTTGGCATGGCACTCAGGGAAATTGGAGAGCCTGGACTCAAGAATCCATCGGGAAAGTAGCGCCTGGGAACTCGATCGAAAGCCGGAACATGCCCCAAATCAAGAGTTCGATAGAAGCCTAACAAGTGGGCGACACTTTTGGGGTCGGCAATAAAAGCGGAGGCAATTTGTTGCATGTCTCTACGCTGAAGCAGGTACTCCAGAGTGTGGCCTTCCCGCTGAGGGATCTGGATTTTGACTGGGGCCCGCTCCAGCTTTGTGTGCACTCTATCGAAAAGAACCTTGATGTCAGGGTAGGCCACTTTGGCTGCGGGTTGCTGGTCCAGGGCGAGTTGCAGTCGATCTAAATAAGAACCCGTTCGCACGGGTAATTTAACAGTTTGATCCAGGCCTTCAGCACTGGAAAGGATCACTCTGTCTATGGAGTCTTCTATCTCCCTTATTGCCGCTAGAGCAAGGTGGCTGCCGTAAGAAGTGCCCCATAACACAATCTTCTCTACCCCCAGATGTTGTTGCAGGGCCTCCAGGTCGCGAGCGTTTTCCAGGGTGTTGTAACCGGCTAGATCGACCCCCTTTTGATGCCAGAATGCTAGGCATTCACGCAGAGCTTCGCGATGATATTCGATGTATTGGCTATCAGTTGTTTTTTTCAGGGCGGGAACAACCTGCCGAGATTCACAGTGAGGCAGATCGTTGGAGCGGCCGGTGCCACGCTGGTCCAGGGCGATCACATCGCCGTACTCCCGCAAAGCCATAAACATATCAAAACGATAGTTGACGGCCATGATGCCCGATCCACCAGGGCCACCGGCAAGATAAATAATCGGCGGGCCCGGCTTTTTTCCGGTTGCCGGAAAGCGTACATAGTGAAGTTTCAGCGAGCGGCTTTCTGGATTATTACGATTCTCTATTGCCTCAAAGAAGCCCTTATAGCCGTCTGCAGTCTGCTTATTCCAGGTCGTGAAAGTAAATGCCTCTTCATTAACAGGGGATTTGGCATGGGTGGTTGTTGTACCAACAAGGAAACTTAAAAGTAGAAAGACCTTTAAAAAATGGAGATTGAAAGTAAAACTCATTGGCTACAATCCTTCCCTAGAGTGACTTTTTTGTATTTTTATACTTGAAAAATCTTGATTGAGCCAGCTGATGGTAAAAGAGGTGGGTCTCTTACCTTTGCTGAAATGATTGAAACCCTTTCATATTCGTAAGCTTGGAGCTTTCAGTCTTGAATGTTATTGAGATTATGAATTGTCATTCAATTCAACCTCTTGCTTCAAACGATAGTCCTATGGCTTGATTTCATAACTCTTTACTCTCCGAAGGGTATGCATTTGTACCATTTTGCGATTTGCTTGGTTGGCGCTATCTATATGTGAGGACGGCTTTGCATAGAATGATTGGCAATTCTGAGTTGATGAGCATTGGGAATCTCTCGTTGGAACAAGGTGGGGGCGGCACAGTTTGCTTGAAAGGTCCTCGATTGGTAGATTAACTTCGATTAATTTTGTTGGTACTCAGGTTGAGGATAAGAAGTGGGAAAATAGTTCTGGAGATTATTTGATTTTTTGCTCTCAGTTATAAAAAGGCGTTTCATTTTGCTCAAATAGTCCTTTCAAGCATTTATCAAAAAATTTTGTGAGGTTATTCTGTTAACTCTCCTTAACGTGGTTGTTTTTAATCTTCTTTCGTTGTGACCAAGTAGTTTTTATGTTTTGCTTGGCCTGATTTTTAGGGGGGGTTGTTACAGATAAATAACAAGAATAAATTTCTGGATTTCGTGGATTTTGCATTGGTTGTTTGTCTAATCTTTTCTGTGTCTGGGGAGCACTAAATATCATTTGAATCACATGTGTGTTTCACTATGGATAATTTTTATCAAAAAGATATTTCAGCTTGGGTGGATAAGTATCGCCCAGGATTAAAACGATACTTTTCTTCTCGAGTAGCTTCAGCTGATGTTGATGACTTAGTGCAAGAGGTTTTTGCTCAATTACACTGGCACCTTAATCAGTCCGATATAGAGATAGAAAATCCAAGAAACTATATCTATACGGTAGCTAAAAATCTGTTGGTTAGTCACAGTCGGTACCACAAGTCTCGATGTCGAGCCTTCCATGAGTCACTTTCCCTTGATTATGAAATTCCCGATGTTATTACACCGGAGCGTACAGTAATAGGTATGCAGGATTGTCGGTGCGTCTTAAAAGCAATTCTGGGGCTGCCACCACGTGCAGGGGCGGCATTTAAATTTCACCGTTTTGAGGGGTTGACTTATCAGGATATTGCCGAACGCATGGGAATCTCCAAGGAATCTGTAAAGGAACTTATCCAGCGCGCATTAATTAGGGTTAGGCGGGCAGTGGAGGAGGTTTCATAACCTGTTTTTCTTGGATATTTAATCAGGCTATCATCCAATTAAAGATTGGTTAAGTACAAGTATTTTAAATTGCAGGTTAAGTCTATCTGTGCAAATTTTAGAATCTAGTACTTGAATTTACGCCTATTCACCTAAGCATATTGATGTTTGCCTCTCAAATAGAAAACTTCTCTACTTTTATTGTCTCCTTCATCTTCAGATGGTTTTTGCAGATTTAAAGATTTTCTAAAAAGCTATATTTATCCCCAATTGTAAATCCGCTTGCACTTACTTGAACTACACTCGAAAAGACCTTTTGGAGGCTAGTCTTTTTTATTTATGAAAGGTGAGATCTTCCTGCTTGAAATAAGTTGCCCTTTTTAGTGAGTGTAACGCTGAGAAGACGGATTTTGTAACTTTTGGTCACCGCTATTGTTTGGTTGTGTTAATTGTTGTTTTATTTAATCTCCTTGATTTCTGGGGGCGAATATTTAGTAAATGTGGATCTGAAAAATCTGGGGTTAGATCCCCCCGACTGTGCTGTAAATGCGTCTTAAACCTAGTTAGGCCTGAGATAAGGTGGTGTTTGGCTGACAGAAAAACAGAGAAAATATAATAGAGAGAATCAGAATGATGATGAGCCTGCGTAAGCAAAAAAATTTGATTGCACAAGCGATTCGTGCCACCAATCCGCTCAATCAAACAACGCCCTGGTACAGCGCTGCAATAGCCTGTCTGGTGATGTCTACCGTTTCCACTGCGGCCCTAGCCCAGGAGGAACAGGATACGGAAAGAAGTAGCCGCTCCAAACAGCCGATCGAGGAAGTGACGGTAACGGCCCAGAAAATTGAGGAGAGTATCCAAGATGTTCCTATTGCAGTTTCGGCACTCTCTGGGGATAGCATGGATGCCTTGAAGATCGAACGTGGTGAGGAACTACTACGGGCGATACCGAATGTAAATTTCTCCAAATCAAATTTTAGTACCTATAACTTTTCCATTCGCGGCGTTGGCACTAAGGCCGTTTCTGCCGCCACAGATCCTGCAGTGGCAGTGAGTTTTAATAATGCTCCATTGATTCGTAACAGGTTGTTTGAGCAGGAGTTTTTTGATGTTGAGCGGGTGGAAGTGCTACGCGGACCACAAGGCACATTGTATGGTCGTAATGCCACAGCTGGTGTGGTTAATATGTTGCCGGTTATGCCAGAGGATGAATTTTCCTCTGAAATTAAAGCGGAGATAGGTAGTTATAATTCGAAGCGTACTAGCGGTATGTTTAATTTACCCATTGGGGAAACCATGGGGTTACGCCTCTCCGGTGCTATGACCAAGCGCGATGGATTTGATACTAATACCTATACAGACAATGACGTTAATGATCGTGATCTTTATTCCACTCGGGCAATTTTTGAGTGGGATCCATCAGAAACATTTAGCGCCAATCTAATTTGGCAGCATTTTGAGGAGGATGATAAGCGTTCACGAACAGGGAAGCAGCTCTGTACGACAGATCCAGGCGTTTCAATGATTGGAGATGTTGAAGTACCAGAAAATTTCACAGGTTTTTTTAGTCAAGGTTGTTTACCCGGCTCAATCTATAGTGATGAAGCATATGGTACAACCAATGCTAAGGGGCTTGCATTTGTTGTTGCTCCACAAGCACTTCTTCAAGGCTATTATCCGGTAATGAAGGAATTTCTTCCAAATCCTTATGCCAATGCTGAGCAGTCCAGGGATTTGCGTGAAATTGCTACCAGTTTTGATCCTGTGTTTCGCGCTGAGAATGACTTGGTACAGTTAAATTTTGCATGGGAAATGAGTGATACTCTTACATTTTATTCCCAGTCGACTTATGCCAAGGACGACTATTACTCTTCCCAAGATTACAACCGGTATGTGTCAGACTCGATTTTTAGTGATTCTACTGAATATGGATTGGATCCTGGCCCTACGCCTGATGGGATCTACACCGATCCACAGTTAGGTCCTTCGGATGGCGTCTTGGCAGTGGATATCAGCCGATCTGATAACAAACAGTGGAGTCAAGAATTCAGATTGCAAACATCCTTTGATGGCCCTTGGAATTTTGTTGTGGGAGCTAATTATCTAGATTTTAAAACTCAGGATGATTATTTTGTATTTAATAATATGTTCTCCCTGATTGCCGAGCATGTATATAATGGCGTTGATGATCCTGAGGCTGGTTTGGGTACAGAGAATTGCACGGACCCTCAGAACATTGAGGGTTTTCAAGATTGTATGTATGTGGATTACAACTCATTAGAGAATATTGATGAGGAAGGTCATAATTATTTCCTCAGTCGAAATCTAGTGGAAACCCGATCCTGGGCTATTTTTGGTGAAACCTACTGGCAAATTAATAATGATGTAAAGCTTACCACTGGTCTACGCTACACGAATGATCGCAAGCGTTCCACACCGGTACCCAGTCAGTTATTACTGGGAACAGAAACTGATAATGATACCGGTGAGATCGTTCCTGGCCCTGCCTCTGGGGGGCTGGTTTATAAAGGGTATCCGGAGGGTGATGCCGTTACTCAAAGCTGGAAGGAGTACACTGGGCGCGCTGTACTAGACTGGCGTACAGATACGCCCTTTACCGATGAAACTATGCTTTATCTCTCCTTTGCCCACGGTTACAAAGGGGGCGGCACCAATCCCCCTCGCGCAGATATTGATCCCAACGTTGTGCAATACCAACCTTTAGATGAAACTTTTAAACCTGAATTTGTTAATGCAATTGAAATTGGAACAAAGAATGTTTTACTTGATGGCAGTTTAACTCTCAACGCTAATGCTTTTTACTATGACTATAGCGACTATCAAGTTTCCCAAATTGTTGACCGTATTTCGTTAAACGAAAACTTTGATGCAGAGAGTATGGGGATTGAGTTGGAACTAGCATGGCAGCTTACAGACAACACTCGGCTAGATATGAATATGGGTTACCTAAAGACCCGTATTGCAGATGGTGAAGAGTCTATTGATGTAATGAACCGTACTCAAGGACATGAGGATTGGTTAGTGGTTCGCCCAAGTCTTCAAGTTCCTTCTAACTGCGTTGCGCCGAAAGATGTGGTGGAGGCGACATTTGCAATACCATACCCATTAATGCTTTGGGCTTTATGTGATACTACGGGTAGATGGGGTTCTTTCACACCGGAAATAGAGTCTAGCCAGTATTTCCATGAGTGGTTAAATATCGACCCCTATAACCCGCTCACTGATGCACCGAATGGAGCGAGAGGCTTTGCCGCCGATTTAAGTGGCAATGAACTGCCAAATGCCCCACGGTTCACAGTAAATTTGGGAGTGGAGCATACAATTCCTATTGAAGATTGGGACCTAACTTTGCGAACTGACTATTATCGTCAATCAGAGAGTTATGCAAGGGTTTACAATACAGAATATGACCGTTTAAAGGCCTGGAGTAACCTCAATGCTTCAGTCAGTTTGAGTCATCCTAACTCAGAATTGTATATGCAGCTCTATGTGAAGAATATATTTGATGATGCACCGATCACAGACATGTTTACTAATAGTGATGATTCAGGTCTCACCACAAATGTATTTACTTTAGAGCCTCGTATTGTTGGGTTCAGTATAAGTAAAGGGTTTTAAACTCTGAGATTATGGCTGATTGACAGATTTAAATGTTAATTGCCTCTTTAAGGGCACCTTGATCTGTTGGATAGGTTCTTCTGACAAATTGAGGTGCGTTTTTAAATGTAAACTTGCTATTTGTTAATTTGCCAGTTTTTTGAATATTTCTTCATGAATTTTTAGCCGATTGCTAAAGCTTAGGTTCTTTGGCTGGAGATGGGTGAGTTGAGGGTAGTTAGGTTAGGCGGGTGTTTTGTTATAGGTCAATTAATTGTATAAGGGGCACCATCATTATTGCTGATAGTACCCCGTGCGTCTAAATTATAGGGGGTTATCTAGGGTACAGTGAATGATGATTGTGGATTGGTAGATACAACGCCATTTATAACACAGGGAGATCCTGATCCAGTACTAGGTATTTGGGCATCATTAAAGGTAATTTTGCCTGTTGACTGGTCGAAACTTCCATTCAAATCTCCCGCGCAATTACCTGATACAGCTGCTACGTTTACATTTTTTAGGGTTACAGTATTGTTTGCATGTCCTACAAGGGCATATGGTAGCCCGCTAAAAGAAATAGTGCCGCAAATGTTAAGGAAACCTCCCGAGAGGGCCAGGCTTCCAACCGAGGCATCTGCTCCTGTAGAGTCGACACTTCCAGAAAGTTTACATTGAAGCAGGATACCTTTCTCTACTTCGAGGTTACCATCACTCGCTAGGGCGATTGCACCTGGGGGAGACCAGGTTTCTGCATTCGCCAGCCCGGCTATCCCAAAAGAGGCTAAACAGATAGAAGCAGCGGTAAGGATCTTTTTCATAATAATCGTGTTCCTAATATTTCTGTTAATTATTAATGCAGGCACATTACTTGATGCTTGGTCAATTTATATGCGCTACCTTTTGAAGCGTTCATCATCGCTGGAAAGTGATGAAACTTAGTTGACCTAAATAATAGGAGCCGACCCAGTTCCAACCCCTTCCATTTATAAAGACGAGTTGGGACGACCGTTGGGGGGATGTCTAGCCCAAATAGACGCAGATTTATTTGTGGGGCGTATTTCCTATCCTCAAACTCAATCTATTAATAGGTTGGTTTTATTTATGAATCGCGTGGGGGTAGGTTGGCGTACATAAGAAAAAGGTATTATATTGTTGATAGTGACATTTGCAGATTTATATTATTTTTGTTCTGTTGATCTTTATTAAGATTTTTGATGTGTTTTGAGTTGTGCAAAGATACAGGAGTTTAGGGTTTGTTCTCTCATTAAATTGAATGAGTTAAAAGTGCTTATATAGCTTTTGGTTTGTCAGTTTTCTTAACTTTATTTCAATTCTTATTTCATGTTTGTATATAAAATGGTTCCTGGTGGGGTGTTATGACTGCTAATAACAACACACTATCGGTGGCTGGGTTCCTGGTTATGGGAAGGTTTTGTTGATTGTAATTTTTCCATTGGGTCGATTTAATCTATCGATGTATTCCCAGTCCTGAGCAGTTAAGAAAATATCGACTATTTATAGCCTTTCGTTAGTATGATTTTCACTTGAGTTGGGAATTAAAGGAAATATATTTGAAAATATCTAAATAGTTAGAAACCCGATGAAAAGCGTGAGGCTTCCAGTAAATGTCTTGTTGTGGATTGAATTAGCATCAACGGACAGCGTGTAATTTTGCATAGGTCTTTTTGTAGTGCTTTAAATATCTAAATTAACTCGGGCAGGCTTTTGTGGGGCATACTGAGCGTGTATTTGGCATTAAAGGATAAAAGCTATCACGTTACTGGCTAATTTGAGGAAGTCCTTGGCGAAGGGATAACCTGTACCAGTTTCTACTTTACAAGCCGTTTTTACTATGGCTGGGGACGGTTTTGTTTGGTTTTTGCACTCCCTGCCCTGGACTCATATTGTTATACTCCGCGCCCTTGAAAGCCCCCCTATCTTATGACGGAGAATTTGATGTCTGATTCACAGTGCGACATTGGCTTTATTGGCGCTGGTGTGATGGGTAAGAACCTGATCTTGAACTTGGCTGATAATGGCTATCGGGTCTGTGCCTTCGATTTGGATCACAATCGGCTCAATGCACTGCTAGAACAGGATAAAAAGGAACGTGGTGATCGGCCTGCGCGCGTGGAAACCTGTAACTCATACACTGAGTTGTTGGCTAAGGTCAAAGCGCCGCACTTGATCATTCTTTCTGTACCTGCAGGGGCGCCAGTAGATGATGTTTGTTGCAAACTGTTGGATGCTGGCCTCAAGGCTGATGATATTGTTGTGGACACGGGTAACAGCCTTTGGACTGACTCCGTAGAGCGTGCCAAGCGCTATGAAGGTAAGCTGATCTTCTTTACAACGGCAGTATCCGGTGGTGAGGTTGGTGCGCGATTTGGGCCGTCTCTGATGCCCAGTGGCGATCGCTACGCCTGGAGCCGTATCGAGCCCGTTTGGCACGCGATTTCGGCCAAAGTGGACAAGGCCAGTGGCCAGCCTATAGAGCGCTTTGAGCCGGGTAATCCGGTGAAAGAGGGTGAGCCCTGCGCGGCTTATATCGGCCCTATTGGTTCTGGGCACTATGTAAAAATGGTGCATAACGGCATCGAGTACGCGGATATGCAAATGATCTGCGAGGCTTACCATGTGATGCGCAGTGCCTTGGCGATGTCACCGGCGGAGATTGCCGAAGTGTTCCGTGAGTGGAATCGAGGTCCGTTAAACAGCTACCTGATTAATATCAGTGCTGAAGTGCTTTCCACCCTAGATTCTGTTACCGAACAACCGCTGGTGGATGTGATTTTGGATCGTGCGGGTCAGAAGGGGACCGGCCTTTGGACGGCTATCAGCAGTCTTGAAGTAGGCTGTCCTGCGCCGAGTATTGCCGAGGCGGTTTACGCCCGCTCCCTATCTACTCGCAAAATTTTGCGCACCCGCGCCGCGCAGAAACTCAAGGGCCCAGTTCTCACCCAGGTAGCGGCAGAGCAGCGTGAGGAGGTGATCCAACAGCTGCATGATGCCCTTTACTGCGCCAAGATCTGTGTTTACGCCCAAGGTTTTGACCTGATGAAACTGGCTGCGCGGGAGCAGGGCTGGCAGCTGAACTTCTCGGAAATTGCGAGAATCTGGCGTGCCGGCTGTATAATCCGTGCGGTATTCCTGCAATCGATTAGTGACGCCTACGATCGAGACTCCAAACTCTCTAATTTGTTATTAGATGACTTCTTTACCCAGCAGATCGCCGATCACCAGGCTAACTGGCGCCAGGCAGTGGCGAGTGCAACTCTCAATGGCATTCCGGTACCGGCGCTGTCTTCAGCTCTGAGCTATTACGACGCTTTCCGCTCAGAGTCCCTACCAGCCAACTTGCTGCAAGGGCAGCGGGACTTCTTCGGTGCGCACACCTTTTCACGGGTAGATCAGCCCGAGCAGCGCAAATACCATGTGTTGTGGGGTGAGCCGGGCCGACCAGTCGTGGAGATCTGAGCTTCAGAAAGCGACACTTTGACCTTGGGCGGGGCTTTCGTCCCGCTCCGGGTCAGGTTATTGTTCACTGCTCCATTCATTTCTTTTGCAGTAAAACAGGGCTATCAGAAGACCACTTCTTCTACTCCTCGCGCCAGCTCTTTAGCTTCAGAGCGGGAGGCTTTAGCGACCATCTCCTCTACGCTGGCAGATTCGGTATTAACGCCACCAAAGGCATTGAGTAGATCCTTGATTAGGGCTGAAATTTCCAGTGCCATTACTGCGAAATCTGCATCGAAGCGCTGCGCCGCACTTTCGGCATCGGTGTTATCTGCCTTTTCCAGCAACTCATCGCTAAACTTTACCCGTTTCACGGAGAGTTGGTCGTCCACCAGGAAATCGACCCCGCCGCGCCAAATCAGCCCCAACTTGTGTACCTGCAGGCCAGCAACCAAGTGGTTGTGAATTTCCTCGGCGCATAGGTCTTGGTTTTTGCAGCGGATCACACTGCCGCTGTCCTTTGGGTCGCGCAGTTCGCATTCGTGTCCGAAATCAAATTGAGCGGGGGCCTCGGGAGCGGTGAGCCAGTGGGTCATTGTTTGTTGTGGCAGGTTTTTGGCTGATAGAGGGACTACCGCGAGGCTGCTAATGGCTTCGCGTAGATTTTCCAATAACTCTTCAGCGGCGGAGGCAGAGGAAGCATCAACCACTACCCAGCCCTCCTGTGGGGCGATATAGGCGAAGTGCAAGCGGGACCGTGCAAAAGCCTTGGGGCGCATTTCCAGCAGTACCTCATCTTTGAGGTTTTGACGTTCCTTGCGGCCCACCTGTCGGGCCTCTTTTTCTGAAATGGCCTGGGCCAGTTCTTCTACTTTCTCATTGATAACGGCTGCTGGTAGAACTTTTTCTTGCTTCTTGGCGCAGACCATCAGGTAGCCATTGGTGGCATGTACCAATTGATTGCCGTGTCTGCCCAGGGGAGAGACCCAACCGTAGCGGACACTGTCCTGGCTACCGCAAGGCACAAATGCCTGGGCTTCCAGTAGCTCGTTTAGTTTTTCGGCATCCAGAGAGAATTCTTTGGTTAAGCGGTAAATACGAAGGTTCTTAAACCACATACATCAGGCCATTTGGTGTTCAGTTGCGTGTGCGGACGTTAATTATGCGGAAACTGGGGCGCGGCAGCTAGTGAGCTGTTTCCAAATGACGAATTGGTTGTTTTTTGTCCGAAATTTGGCGGGGGAGGATAGAATGTGCAGCATCAATGCCTGCAGAGATTGTAGGTTATTGTTCTTTCAGTAGGATGGTCGTAACGGGGCCGTTTTCTCTGTGAAAGCCTTTGTGGCTGAGCTGCAATAGTTTGAGTGCAGTTGCAGACACTTGGTTCTGTTAAAGGGTAGGGTCATCGAAGAACTCCCCTAACCGTTTAAAAGTAGGGGGCAGGGTTGCAGCCAGATTTTATCTGAGCCGGGCACACTACGCCAGTAGTCCAACCTTAATCCCATATTTCAGCTAGGCCAATTATTATTCTCTGTTTGCTAATGTGTCTTTAAGCCGCTGGGCGCATATCGATATTAACCTTGAAGAGGAAGAAGTAAGCGGATTGACTTATCTTTAGCAAAGGATTACTTCGATATTTTCCGGATGGCTACTTGAATTGTTCGCGGAGTCTGAAGCTGATTTAGAGGGGCAGTGTGGCGGTAATGAAGAATGCTATTTCCGTAAAACTGCTTGAAATATAAAAACAATTACATCATGGCATTCCCCACAGTCAGTCCGTGACATTTGTGGGGCTATATAATTACTGAATGCTCAGGAAGCGATTTTTAATGAAATACCTGTGCAGGCTTCCAATGCGGTCCAAATTACTCCCACGACGGCATTCCAGATTTTTTCTATGGTTACAGCAAGAAGGCCGCGGAGGGTTCTGGCAAAATTCAAAGCCATATCCTCGATAGAATCAAGAAAGTAATCTCTCAAGTCCTCACCAATTTCGTTTTCCATGATGGCTTTGGCAATCAATTTTGCCTGAAGGGCTAGAGCGGATAACTGGCGCTCTGAGAAGCCACGGATTTCTGTGATGTCATGCTCAATAACGGTAGAGGTTGCATCTTTAATATCTGAGATCAATTGGGTTACGTCCAGTGACATGGCAAAGTCCTCAGCGGTTTAAGAAGGATTCGTAAGTTAAAGCCTGGTCCATAGAGATTACAACTTCATTCTTGAAAAGCGCCACAATGGTAGAGCGAAGCCCCTTGTCTTCGTCTTCTTTGCGCATTCGATTAAGGCTGCTAGAGATTTTTTTTAGTGAATTGACACTGGGTGGCTGCTCATTGAAAACGATATCTGCTCCTGTAGAACTAAAATAGTTGTTGATTTTCTTGAGTGTATCTTTATTGGGCATTGGCCGGGTGTTGGATTGCATCGCCAAGGCGTCAATCTTGCCAATTAATGCATGGTAGTTTTGGTCTCTTTTAGCATAGGAGTCTTTATCTGTACCATGAGAAACTGAGGAAAAGAACTGCATGAGTTCTGCATTTACCTCAGTGAGATCTGAATAGAGTTCCGCATCATATCTTGGAGCTAGCTGGGAGCAACTGCTGATGGCTAGTGCCAGAACTATGTATAACAGAGCGGATGCTACCTTGGGTGGGGTGGACAACATCTGTACTCTCCTTGCTGTTGACGTTTATGGATATTCTGATTGTTACTTCAAGTAAGCGATAGTTGGATGGCTACTATCGCTCAACTTTCATTAAGCTGGTTCTAAGGCTACTTCATTTTTACAAACTTTAGCGGAGTCCTGCCGTTCAAAATATGACAATAGAAATCTGACTGCTTCCTGATTGTCGAAATAGCGGGAATGTACTTTAGCCGCGATTTTATCTGGAAAAGTGCCATAAGAACCGATTACCCTCTCATAGCAATTATGAGCTTCAGGTACGGCTGAGCCGCTGGCAAACCAGTCGGAGTGGGATTTGATATCAATCCATTCAATCAGATCATCGCGCTGGGATAACTCTAGAACTTCGTTTTGTAGCCATGGGGCCTGTTTACCCAGAACTTCGATTAATGAGCCCATGGTTAGAATTCGCACTGGCGTGCCAAAGGAGGGAAGGTCTGCAAAGAGATCCACAGTAACTACGCTACCAAAGCTATGCCCGACTATTGTAACTGATTCATAGTTTTCTAAGGCTAGGCTGCTTTGCAGTTGCTCGCGCACACGTCTGATAATCTCAAAGCGCACAGCGGGTTTACCTCTGGCCGCGGGCTCATTAGTTAGATAGCGCTTACAAAAATCTGAGATATCAACCAGTAGTGATACGGGCATGAGAGCGACAATCGCTGTTGCCACTGCCCAAATACGCCAGCCACCAATATATTCAACAGATCTTTTCAATTCCTCTACCAGAGGGAAGAATGGGTTATCAGCGGCAGGTTCAATAGCTTCAACAAATAGTATAATGGTACCTATGTACCAAACTATAAAGGCTAGTGCTGACAGGGTTAGCCCAAAGGTGAGGTATTTGCGCCGCAGTACTCCTTTCCAAATATGTAAATTAGCGAGCCAGAACCAGATAAGTGAAAAGCCCCTGGCGAGGCGAGTTTTTAATGTCTGTTGGGTAATACTGGGTACCAGGTCGTTCCAATAAGCTTCAACCAGGTCTAGTTCCATCTCCTGCCCTGCGGAGGTAGCTCGCAAACGCTGAACGCCCGGGGGAATAGTGGGCGCTGCTATGGGGGTGAGTGGTATACGTTCACTCGCGGCAATAAGCCCCTCTGTAAACTCGGACAATTGTGCAGTACTGGTGACACGGGTAAGTCCTGGTACCAGCATTATCAAGTTTCTTTTCATGGTACTTCCAAATGATAGCGTTGAGCCTTGGGCTGCTTCATTCTTTGAGTTAGTGCCCGTAGTTCAGTGGCCTGAAGGGGCCAATATGTTTTGAGTGTTATTATGTTAAGAAACAGACTTCCTTTTATTCTTTGGCGCACCAGTTTTGGACTGGTTATGCACACTCCGATGCTGAAAATTTGACCTGTAATTAGCTCGGGTTAGATCAAGAGGTATAAAAGTATGGGACTTGGTACATGTAGAGCGAGTCTTGCCCGATTTATATGTGATAGAGAAAGAGAAGTAAACAGTAAGTTTTGTAATAGTATGGCTTCTATACTAACGAATGAATGAGGCGCAGATAGTGAGTTCGGAGAGATTTAAATTGAACCCCTGCCACCGTAGTTGGGTGCTAGCAGTGGCAAGTTTGGTAGAAAAAGCAGTTTAATCAACCACTTCTGTTTGCAGCTGGACAAGTATAAACTCATTGCCATACAGGTCTTCAAAATGGGCAAACTCGGCGTTGGAATCTGAGGTCCTAGGCTTAGTAAATTTTACTCCATTATTTATTAGGCGCTTATATTCATTATCAAAATCCTCTGTATAAATAACTGCACAGGGTTGACCCGCCGTCTGCCTGCCAACCTGATCCAATTGACTATTGGAGGAGGCTTGTAAGAGCCAAATGCCCATGTCTTTCTGTTCGGGTAGGCGAAGGTGAACGAATCTTAATGGCGGAGCCTCTGAATCAATAAAAACTTCGAAACCAAGTTTGTCGCGGTAAAAATTAATAGCTTCTTCGTAGTCACGAACAAGAATAACCAATCTTCCTATAGTGTTCATAAAATCCCGTCTTTGCTGATTGAATGTTGATAGAAGGGCTTGATATTAACTAGCTTTATTGTACTGAATAATACTGCAGTCAGAATTTGATTAAATCACAGCGTAGAATTATATGACAGAAATACTCCTATCGTGCCTAAATACAAGGGATTCTAATTAGATGTATCAAACGGTTGTTGTTCACGTTATCAGATAGTGAGATTCAGGATCGCTTTAAGGCTTGTGGACGATCTTCATAATGAATTTTTAAGCGTCTTTTTATGAGATCAGGGTTAAGTGGAAATATTCAGTTAAATCGCTTTCGTCTCTTTCCACATGTTGTCGTTTATTGCTGGCAGCTAAAGCTAGACTTGGCCATTAAAGATGACTTGATCGTTATTGAAATAGGGTTGATTAGTGGTTGATCGGTGTGGCTTTAAAAATTTAAAAGGAAATTAATGGCATGTATATCAGGGAAAAGATGATGGACAATAAATTTGTTCGCGGTTTACTTGGTACAGCTTTGATCTTGTTTGTTGGGTTGAGCCAAAGCAATGCCAGTGCCTGCACTAGAATTTTTTATGAGGCTGGTGATGGTTCTTATATTACAGGGAGAAGTATGGACTGGAGTGATACCACCGCTGCAATGGACTTTTGGTTGTTCCCAAAAGGGATGCAGAGAAATGGAGGTGTTGGTCAACAGTCGATAACTTGGACTTCGAAGTACGGTTCGGTAGTAATAAGTATTTATGAGGCGGCAACTTCTGATGGCCTTAATGAGGCAGGCTTGGCTGGGAATCTACTTTATCTGGCTGAGGCTGAATATGGAAACCCTCAAAAGCGTGGAAAACCGACTATTTCAGTTGGAGCCTGGCTTCAATATATGCTGGACAATTATGCAACTGTTGAAGAAGTGGTTGCAGCGATGGAGGCAGATCCATTTACTGTGATAGGAGCTGATTTGCCTGATGGTAAGCCCGCTACAGCGCATATTTCAATCTCCGATCCCAGTGGGGATTCTGCGATATTCGAGTATATCAATGGAGCACTACAGGTCCATCATGGCAAGCAATATAAGGTCATGACCAATTCTCCGATATATAGCCAACAACTGGCGATTAATACTTATTGGAGCCAAATTGGTGGTGAGAATTTTCTGCCTGGTACCATAACTGCAGCAGATCGTTTTGTCCGTGCTAGTTTTGCCCTTGAGTCATCACCAAATTTTAAAGATCATCGAAAGGCAGTTGCCTCAGTCTTCTCACAAATACGCGCTGTGAGTGTGCCACTGGGGATGAGTGATCCAGGGAAACCCAATATTGCCTCGACCCTGTGGCGTTCAGTGATAGATCAAAAGAGAATGCGATATTACTTTGACTCAGTGATAAACCCTTCGGTGGTTTGGTTGGATTTTAGTAGTTTAGATTTTAAAAGTGGGGCGAAGGTTTTATCCATGAAGCTGGATACCCCGAGTGATATTGGTGGTGAAATATCTTCGCAGCTTAAGCCGGCAACTCCCTTTAAATTTCTTGCACCAAAGAGTTAACCGGATTTAAAAAGTCACATTTAACTAGATTATAAATGAAGTTGATCTCAGTCTCTTTATAAATAGGGGTGGATATGAAAGATACGATGACTATACGTAATATGCAGCGCCCTGAAGTCGATGTTTTGGTAAATTGGGCAGCTCAAGAGGGCTGGAATCCAGGATTGCATGATGCTGAAACTTTTTGGCAAACGGACTCTAAAGCATTTATCGCTGCACTGGTTCAGGACAAAATGATAGGCGGTGGTGCTATTACCTCGTATGAGGGAATATATGGCTTTATGGGCTTCTTTATTGTGAAGCCAGAGTACAGAGGATTGGGGCTTGGTCGTAAACTTTGGTATTTCCGTCGTCAACGAATGCTTGAAAGGTTAAGCCCAGGAGCTTCAGTGGGGCTGGATGCTGCATTCCAGATGCAGGGTTTTTATGGGGAAGGCGGCTTTAAATTCTCTCATCGCAACTTGCGTTTTAGTATGGCCGTGCCTTTAAAAGTGGCTTCAAATGGTAGTGGAAATTTTGAAATATTACCTCTTGCAGAGATTCCTTTCGATCAGCTTCTTCAATATGACATGACCTGCTTCCCTGCAGGAAGGGAAAAATTCTTGCGTACTTGGCTGAATCAAGAAGGGGCTCAGGCTTTGGGAGTATTGCAATCGGGAACGTTGAAAGGTTATGGGGTAATTCGCCGCTGTGGTGAAGGTTGTAAAGTGGGCCCTTTATTTGCCAATAACGGTCAGTTGGCTGAAGCGCTATTAATTGAATTGACAAAGTTTTCTTCAAGAGGGGCTGTATTTTTGGACGTGCCGGAAAATAATCAAGAAGCCATAGCTTTAGTTAAAAAATATAATATGAAAGAGGTATTTGGTTGTGCGCGTATGTACCTAGGCTCTAAGCCCGATATTGCTCATGAGCGTATTTTCGGTGTAACAACCTTTGAGCTGGGTTGATGATTGAGCGTGACTTAGAAGGCTATGCAGGGCAGCCTCCGGATCCAAAATGGCCGAATGGGGCCAGAATAGCCGTTCAATTTGTACTGAATATAGAGGAGGGCGCTGAATCTTGTGTTTTAAACGGGGATGATCAATCGGAAGCTTACTTACATGAACTCTTCGGTAGGGAGCCGCGTTTAGGGGAAAGAGACCTCAGTGTTGAGAGTATGTATGAGTATGGTAGCCGGGCTGGCGTGTGGCGTATCCTCAATATCTTCAACTCGAACAAACTCCCACTAACGGCCTTCGCCTGTGGGTTGGCACTGGAATTAAACCCAAGTGTGGCACAGGCATTGGTAGCCGCAGGTCATGAAATAGCAGGGCATGGATATCGCTGGTTAGATTATCGCCATATTGATGAAGCCGTTGAGCGAGAGCATATACGAGCAACCCATAAGTGCATTGAAAGACTAACTGGAGAGAGAGAAGTTGGTTGGTATATCGGTCGCACTAGTGCTAATACCCGCAAACTTCTAGGGGAAGTTTCCCAGGTCCTCTATAGTTCTGACTCCTACAGTGATGACTTGCCATACTGGAGTTATACCCCAAAGCCTAGGCTAATCATTCCCTATAGTCTTGTGAATAATGATGTTCGATATCTTTTCCCAAATGGCTGCGCTTCGGCAGAAGATTTTTTTCAAATTTTAAAAGATGCGTTTGATCTTCTCTGGCTAGAAGGGGAGAGTCAGGCGAAAATGTTAACGGTTGGTTTACATGGCCGAATCAGTGGCCACCCCGCTCGTGCAATGGCTTTACTCCAATTTATTGACTATATCCAAAATCATGAAAAAGTTTGGATTTGTAGAAGGTCAGATATTGCCAAACATTGGATTTCTCAGCATCCCTCAGCGGGGGGGGAGTAGTTAACCTTATTAAGCTCATTGTGTTGTCGAGGTCAATAGGATTTTTCAACTGTCATAGGAAATGTTGTTGATTTATAAGAGGCTGGCAGCTATTGATACTTCATGGGACTGCCAGCGGCTTTTATTCTCTGTTTTTACTTAAATACCATTGCTAATACTGACTGCTGGAGACTGAAATATTTCCGTTTTTCCTCTGCTCAATCATGGTAAATGGAAGCACTATTGTGTCAGTTGCGGTGGAAAAGAGGCTGTCTTCGAGATACACGCCGAGAAGTAAGTCGACATTTATTGATTCACTGTCTGAATGCATTTTACATATATTGTAGGAAAGACCCCTGTAGACTCTCGGGATGGATTCACAGTTGGATTTTTGCCGTTTTAAATTTGCAGAAATTTCACGGTCTGTGCTGGAGAGGGTGGTGAAAGTCCCACAGCCCGTTAACTTAAGAGAGCAAATTGCTAGACTGGTAGTTTTCATTAATATCGTTCCCTGTGAATGTTTAGAATTGATAGCCGAAATGTAGTTTTAGCTCGGTCCCATCTCTGAATGAGCCATCTTTATTAGTTTTTAGGTAGGATTTTCCCAAACTGATACCACCTAAGAGGCTGGCCTCGTCATATCTATTGAAGAAGTAAGTGTAAGATCCTGCGATAAAGCTTTCATAACGTCCTTTATATTTGAATTCAGATAATGACTTATTGTTCGGCGATGCACTGAGAAGGTTTGAATTTTCATAAATATAATGTTCCCAATCTAGCTCTTTTGTTCTTATAAGTAAGCCGAGGGAGTGTTTTGGGTTCAAGCTTCTTTCCCATCCAAGGGTTATTCCATACTCTACATCAAGGTTGTCGGCCAGCCCTCCTCCGATATAAAAAGTGTCGGCCCCATAGGTGTTTGAGTACTAGATACCTAAAAGGCCTCCATATTGTGTACCTACACCAAAGCTAAGGTGGTTATTCAGATTTGCAGAGGCGAATGCGAAGGATGGGAAAAGAATACAGGCAAAAATCACACTTTTCATAGTTCTTCCATGTTGTGTTAAAGCGATTCTATTGACCTAAGGCATTCAAGGGAAGTTCCGTAGTGGTTTCTAGAGTAAGAATTTTTATAAAGGCGCTGAGCACTCTTTGGAAAATAAAAAATATTTTATTAATTGATGAGACAAAAAAGTAAATTAGATTGAGAAAGAAGACTGCTGACTTGATTTTTACTTGTTGGGGGTCGCCTGCCCACTCAGATGATTTGTAGTGGGCAGGCAATAAAAAAGGATGATACTGTTAAAGATAGCTCTATAGGTTGATCGTTAAGCTAGCTACGGGCAGGAATGGCCTGCACAACTTTAATAAAATAATCCCAGAAGTTAGCCACACTCTGAATATGCACTCGCTCTTCGGGTGAGTGGGCGCGTCGGATAGTGGGGCCGAATGAGACCATGTCCCAGTTGGGGTATGGCTTGGCTAAAAGACCGCATTCCAGGCCGGCGTGGATGACTTTTACTTCTGCATGTTCCCCAGTCATTTCCTTGTACACTTCCCGCATCATGGCAAGTAGTGGTGAGGCTGGGTTTGGCGTCCAGCCGGGATAGGCATTGCCCAGTTTGGTTTTTGCACCGGTCAGCTCGAATATGGCGGCTACGTCGAGTCCATGGTGGTCTCGGGCGCTGTCGGAGAGGCTGCGTACCAGGCATTGCATCTTTACTTGATGTTGGCCGTTTTCTTCAACAGTTACCACACGAGCCAAGTTGTTGGATGTATCGGCAATACCATCCAGTGCGGTGCTCATGCGTTCTACACCGTTGGGGCAGGCGCGAATAGCACGGATTAATTTCAGCTGGCTCGCTTCATCCATAACGCTGCTCGGTGCTTCGGCTGCTTCCAAGCAAATCTCCAGCGATGCTTCATTGTCGAATTCGCGTGCAATTTGCGCGCTCTCTTGCTCAACAATTTCCTGTAATTGTTTCTGTGCGTTATTCGGTACAACTAGTGTGCTGAAAGATTCCCGAGGGATGGCATTGCGCAAGCTGCCACCATCGAGGCTGGCAATGCGCAATTGGGGAATGCTTCGCTGAGCGGTATCAATAACACGATTGGCAATTTTATTGGCGTTACCGCGACCTTTGTCAATGTCCAGGCCGGAGTGCCCACCGCGTAGACCGCGTACAGTGAGTTTGAAAGCCTGAGCATCAGCCATCAGAGGCTCGGCGGTGTAGGGTAAGGCGGCATTAACGTCCACTCCACCAGCACAGCCGATGTAGAGTTCTCCCTCATCTTCGGTATCGAGATTTAACAGCAGGTCTGCTTCGAAATAACCTGGCTTAAGATTTTTCGCTCCGGTCATACCCGCTTCTTCATCAATAGTCAGCAGTGCTTCCAGGGCTGGGTGCGGGATATCTGTAGATTCCATCAGGGCGAGGATGGCAGCTACACCGATGCCGTTATCGGCCCCCAGGGTGGTGCCTTCTGCGGTTACCCACTCACCATCGATATAGGGTTTGATGGGGTCCGTCAGAAAATCGTGATCAGTATCGGCATTTTTCTGCGGCACCATATCCACATGGCTTTGCAGTGCCAGTGTCTGGCGGTTTTCCATGCCGGGGGTAGCCGGCTTCTTGATAATGACATTGCCAATTTCGTCGAGCTGAACTTCTAAGCCGCGATTCTTGGCAAATTCCACAATGTGTTCGACAACGCGGTCTTCATGCTTGGATGGGCGGGGAATTTCACAGAGTTTGGCAAAGTGTTGCCATAGCGGTTTAGGGTTCAGCTCAGCAATATTGCTCATTGGTGGCCTCGGGCATTGTTATGGGTTGGTTTTATGCTCTGCGTTTAAATTGGCGCAGCTAGGGCATAACAGTAAAGAGCCCGGCGGGTGCCGGGCTCTTTGGGGTTCTACTTGGCTTATTTCTCTATAGCCATTTCGTTTGCTGAAGTTTCAGGTAAGAGCTCCAGGGAGATGCGGCGTTTATCGACATCTACAGAGGAAACTTTAACGCTGATAGTTTGTTCCAGCTGGTAGCTCTGTTCGTTGTAGGTAAGGGTAAGGTGCTTGCCGTCAAAATTCGGCAGGTTCTTTTTATCCCCATTTAGGCGAACAAATCCATCAATACCAAATTCGTCCAGGCGCACACCGAGACCGGCGCCATTGACCAGGGTGATCTTGCCGCTGAACGCCTGTCCAACCTTGTCCTGCATAAATTGGGCATAAAGCCATTGCTCGAGCGCACGATTGGCCTGGCGGCCGCGGGTCAGGCTGTCCTGCAGGGCTTCGATCTGTTCGTCACCAAGCGCCGCAGCAGGGCCGTCTTGTTGGGCGGCACGCAGTACCCGATGGTTATGCAGGTCGTTGTATTTACGAATGGGGGAGGTCGCAGTGGCGTAGGCTTCAAGGCCCAGACCTAGGTGCGCTCCCGCTTTGTTGTCGAGTTGGCCGGGGCGCAGCATGCGCTTCAGAACCGACAACAGGTTTTGCATCTGTGCATCGCCATGGCTTTCCAGATACTTAACCAGGGCTAGGTAATTTGGCAATTCGCCGAGGTCTTGCTCTGCATGCTCCGGTAGTAACTCTTTGAGTAGGCTACGTACCTCACCCATGCGTTCCTCGCGAAAACCCAGGTGTACCGAGAAGCAGCCCTGTTGCAGCTCAGCCAGTTTGCCGCCAATGCTGATATTTGTGGCGAGCATGGCTTCTTCCACCATGCGCTGAGCAATATTGCGCTCCTGCTTTTCGATACGAGCGATCTTGCGCTTGTCGTCGAGGTGAATCTCGTAATCGGGGCGGTCTTCCATCGCCAGGGAGTGATTTGCGCGATAGGCAGAGCGAGCTTCAAAAACGGCAGCCAGGTTGCGCAAACTCTGTTTTTGCTCTTCTGGTACGGCGGATTCGTCGCCCTCAATGAACTGGCTCACTTGGATGTAGCTCAGCTTGTGCTGGGAGCGAATCGCAGCAAATTCATAGCGGCTCTCGCCCAGGCTGCCATCAGTGTTGATATCAATATGAACCACCAGGGCCGGGCGCAGTTCTCCGGGTACCAGGGAGAATAGGTTTTCACACAGGTTTCGCGGCAGCATGGGTAGGGTTTCACCGGGCAGGTATTGGCTGTGAGCGCGCTCGAACGCCTCTTTGTCCAGGGGGCTGCCGGTTTCTATCACACTGGAGGGGTCGGCTATGGCGATATGCAGGGTCCAGCCTTCGTTGCGGGTGGTGACGGCGAGGGCGTCGTCCATATCGCGGGTACTTTCCGCATCGATTGTGGCAAAGCCCAGTTCAGACAGATCCTGGCGCTCGGAGATCACTTCGGCGAGTTGAGCGCTGATTTCTTGCGCCTGGGCCTGCGCAGGCTGGCCAAACTGCTCAGGCAATTTGAATTGCGCTACTACATAAGCATGCTCAATACCGGGGATATCGGGCTTGCCAATGACCGTTTCCACTTTTGCCTGGGCGCGGCCATCTTTGAACGGGTGTCGATTGATTTTACAAGCGATAAACTCTCCGGGCTGTGCTTTACCGCGGGCCTTGGGAGGCAGGAAAATCCAGCGCGACAAGCCGTTCTGGCTGGGCTGGAT
Organism: Microbulbifer mixtoriginis (SeqCode); assembly: GCF_052467515.1. Taxonomy (NCBI): domain Bacteria; kingdom Pseudomonadati; phylum Pseudomonadota; class Gammaproteobacteria; order Cellvibrionales; family Microbulbiferaceae; genus Microbulbifer; species Microbulbifer mixtoriginis (SeqCode). The sequence continues at coordinate 1,355,030 of NZ_CP174314.1, forward strand.
AAAGTGCCCCTGGCCCCGCTGCACATATTGCCCAACCAGATAGTCGAGTTGGCTTTCGATCAGGGTATCCAGCTCAGCGCTGAGCTTGCCTTTTTTCTCTTCCGTGAGGCTGACTCGGACACGATCACCAGGGAAAACCCGTTCCATCTCATTGGGAGGTAAAAAAGCCTCGCGTCCATCTTCTAGCTCCACAAAGCCAAATTTGCCGTTGCTGCCGCGAACCCGGCCCTCGGCAAACTCCTTACTGGAGCGAATATCTGTTTTCAGTTGTGAAAGTTGTTTCAGAGCGTCGGCATTCAGCATCGAGTTGATCTCTCGGGGGTCGATTTAGGCGCGGATTCTACCAGACCAGAATGAAGCGGGTAACAGGGGGCTAAAGAAGGAGAAATCATATCCGTTTGATTAAGCGCAAAGATGCCGGGTTGAAGGGGCAGTCAAGATCGATGACTGTATGGCCCAGTATATTTCCGTAGGGGCCGCTGTCCTAAAAAAAAATAATTCGTATGAGGATTTAGCTATTACAGTGCTGTTCTGTGCAAAATATGCAAACTTTATCTGCCGAAGCTAGATATAATCTTACCCCTAAATAAAAACAGATAAGGGCTGTGGTTGTTCCCCAGCTGTAGAACCGGCCTTCCGGAGAGGAACAGTTAATGAGTATTTTTTCCCATTCCGCCTACGATAAGCACGAACAAGTGGCGTTTTACCAAGATGCTAAGAGTGGTCTCAAAGCAATTATCGCGGTACACAATACGAATTTAGGTCCCTCCCTGGGTGGTTGCCGCATGTGGCCATACGCCGATGACGGCGAGGCTCTGAATGATGTTCTGCGTCTTTCACGAGGCATGACCTACAAGTCTGCTATGGCTGGCTTGAAGCTGGGTGGCGGAAAATCTGTCATTATTGGCGATCCGCGTAAGGAAAAGACTCCCGAGCTGCTGCGCGCCATGGGTGAGTTCATCAATACCCTGGGCGGCCGCTATATTACCGCAGAGGATTCCGGCACCAGTGTTGCCGACATGAGCGTAATTGGCGAGACCACCGAGTATGTGTCCGGTCTGTTCGCGGGTTCTGAATTCGGCGGTGACCCCTCTCCCTCCACTGCATATGGAGTGTTTGTCGGCCTTAAGGCTGCTGTCGAACACCGCTGGGGCAAAACCGACCTTACGGGTCTGAAGGTCTCTATTCAGGGGGTGGGCAACGTGGGCTTCCGCCTGGGTAAACTACTGAAAGACGCTGGTGCAGAACTGTTTGTGACCGATATCTTCCAGGACAATATCGACCGTGCGGTAACTGAGCTGGGTGCTATTGCCGTGACCGCAGATGAGATCTTTGATCTGGATGTGGATCTGTTTGCTCCCTGCGCTATGGGTGCCATCCTCAATGATGACACCATTTCCCGCCTGAAGGTGGGTGCTGTGGCCGGTGCAGCCAATAACCAGCTGGCCGAGGAGCGCCATGCAGCGGCTCTGCGCGAGAAAGGCATTCTGTATGCGCCAGACTATGTGATCAACGCCGGTGGCATTATTGATGTTTACTACCAGCAAAAAGGTGACTACGACGCCGCAGAGGTGAAGGCCCATATCGAAGAAATCGGCAGCACCATGAAAGAAGTGTTTGTGCGTGCAGACGAGACTGGCGAGACCACAGCGCATGTGGCCGACCGTATTGCTGAAGAACGCTTCGGACACCACTCTGTGACTGGTGATACGGAGAACAAATCCGGCACCGTGGCAGCATAACTTAATTCGGCACGGGAGATGTGCCGATGACCTGATCCCTGGCGATTGGCATCATCGCTTCTCTCTGTGATGTATTTATTTGGGCACTTTAGTGCCCATTTTTTTGTCTCAAGATTGATGTAGTGACCTGGTGCCTCATTCTGGTGTCAGGTTTTTGGTTCGTTACTGCGGAAGGCGAGCCGGTAAATGGATTGGATACTGGCCTAAACTTGCCATCCTGAATCCGCGGTTATTACTAGGGAGTGACAATATGGACTTGCGTCCAGTGTTCTTCAGTGTCGTTATCGCTACTGCTGGTCTTGCCGGCTGTAATCAGTCTACCGATGATACCCCCCACGCTCTTTCCGTGGACAAGGAAGCCGCAGCCAGCAGTAAAGATGCGGCTACGGATCAGAAAGCATTCGTACCGCCTCCTCAACTGGATATTCCCTTTCACAAGGAAGTTTTGCCTAACGGACTGACCGTTATTGTGCACGAGGATCGCAAGGCCCCGGTTGTCTCTACCAACATCTGGTACAAGGTGGGCTCCAAGGATGAGCCGAAGGGTAAAACCGGCTTTGCGCACTTATTTGAACACCTTATGTTCAATGGCAGTGAGAACTTTACCGGCGAATACTTTGAACCCTTTCAGCGCTCCGGTGCTACCGATATGAACGGCACCACGAGTAACGATCGCACCAATTACTTTGCCACAGTTCCCAAGGGAGCTCTGGATATGGCTCTGTGGATGGAGTCTGACCGGATGGGCCACTTCCAAGGCGCTATTACCCAGGAGGTGCTGGATGAGCAGCGCGGGGTGGTTAAAAACGAGAAACGCCAGGGAGAGAATGCGCCCTACGGCAAAGCTTTTGACATTATTGCCAAAAGTACCTTCCCTGCGGATCACCCCTATTCATGGACACCTATAGGTTCCATGGAAGACCTGGATAATGCCAGCCTTGAAGATGTAAAGAAGTGGTTTGCAGATCACTATCAACCGGCCAACGCCACCCTGGTTATTGCCGGTGATATCAGTGTTGATGAGGCGATGGCTAAGGCGCGCAAATATTTTGCTGATATTCCCAGTACTAAAGTGCAACCTCGAATCAAAAACTGGGAGTTACCCACCCAGGTGAAAAAGCGCGAAGTTGTTCACGACCAGGTACCGCAAACCCGTATTTACAAGGTTTGGAATGTCCCCGCCATTGGTAGTGAGGAAGAGCATGCCCTGGAGCTGATGACTTCGCTGCTGGCAAATCGTAAAAACTCCCTTTTATATCGTCGATTGGTTCGGGATGAAAAAGTAGCGACCAGTGTGAGTGCTTTTTATTACGGTCGCCAGTTGGCAGGTCAGCTGATTATTGTGGTGGATGTAAAGCCGGGGCAGCCTGTCGATAAAGTGGAAAAACTCTTAGATAAGGAGTTGCAGCAGTTTGCTAAAAACGGCGTCAGCGCAGAAGAGTTGCGCCGGGTTAAGCAGGGTGAATTCGCCAGCCTGGTAAAAGGATTGGAAAAAACCGGTGGCTTTGGTGGTAAGAGCGATATCCTTGCCCGTTCGGAATTTTACTATGACGATCCCGGCGCACTTCTGAAAGGTGTTGAAGAGTATGCCAAGGTTTCCGCTCGTGAGGTGCAGGATGTAGCAGAGCAGTGGCTGAAAGATGACTCTTACACTTTGATTATCCAACCTCAGCAGCAGTTCACCGCAGCCACCGAGGGGGCAGACCGCAGTAAGCTGCCGGAGGTGGATAAAAATGTAGAGCTGGAATTACCTAAGCAGCAGAACTTTACCCTGAAAAATGGTCTTCGGGTTGTTTTGGCTGAGCGCCACGATACGCCGGTTGTGTTGATGAATCTGCAATTTCGCAGTGGCGCCTCAGCAGACAAAAGTAAACCCGGGCTCGCTTCAGTCGCGGCACAAATGTTGAATGAGGGCGCCGGCAATCTCGATAGCCTGGAGTTTAGCGCCAGAGCCGAGGAGCTAGGGGTGAGTATTGGTGGTGGCAGTGGTTTGGATTACAACTCCATCAGCATGAGTGCCCTTAAGTCACAGTTGAAACCCTCACTGGAGTTATTTTCCAAGGTGGTTACCGAGCCCCGTTTCCCCGAGTCCGATCTCGAGCGGGTAAAGTCCAATCGCCTGGATGCTATCGCCCAGGAAAAGGCACAACCCCAGGGATTGGCACTGCGTGAGTTGCCGCCACTGCTCTTTGGTAACGAGCATCCCTATGGCGCCCCCTTGACCGGCTCTGGCACACCTGAAGGCATTAAGTCGATCACTCGCGAAGATCTGGTGAACTTCCAGAATACCTGGGTGCGTCCCGATAACGCCACTCTCACCATTGTTGGTGATGTAACAGAAAAAGAGATCGAACCGCTGCTGAATGAAACTCTGGGTGGCTGGAAAGCGCCTAAAGAGGAGTTGCCACAAATTGATGTGGCCAAGGTGGCGCGCCCGGAAAAGGCCAGGGTTTACCTCCTGGATCGTCCAGGCGCCCAGCAAAGTTTCATTATGGCTGGATTGGTGATGCCGCCTTGGCAGCCGCAGGGTGCTGAAGCTTTTGATGCGATGGCCAATACGATCGCTGGTAAGTTTACCTCGCGGGTTAATATGAACCTGCGTGAAGACAAGCATTGGTCTTACGGCGCCCGAGCGGTTTCCATGGATACGGAAGGTCAGCGGCCCTACATTCTGTTTGCCCCAGTGCAGACCGATAAAACAGCCCCGGCCATCAAGGAATTAATCAAAGAATATCAGGAGTATTTGACTGACCGCCCCATTACCGAGAAGGAGTTGGAGGACTATCGAAACGATGAAGTGCTAAAACAGAGCGCACGCTTCCAAACCAAAGGGCAGTTATTGTCCAGTATCAACTGGCAGGTGGAAAAAGGCTTGCCGGAAGATTACATTGCCGATTATCCCCAAAGGGTGGCCGCTTTGAATAAGGAGCAGGTAGAGTCCTCTGCGCAAGAGTTTCTTGCACCAGATCAATTTACCTGGGTCATTGTTGGCGATCTGGAAAAGATTAAGGGAGAGGTTGAAGCCCTGGATATTGGTCCTGTAGAGGTACTACCCGCAAAAGATCAATAAAAAATTGATGTCATACTAAAAACGCCCCGGTTTCTTATAAACCGGGGCGTTTTTTATGGGCGTTTAGTGGTTTTTTTCAAAACCTGATACCCTCCACTGGGCAGGCTATTCCGAATAGTTTTTCAGAAATTTACCTCAGGCCTTGAAGCTTGGGCGCTGCTTGAGTTGCTCACGCCAGCGGATCAGGTGGGGGTGTTTTTCGGCATCCGGACGCAGATTCTGTACTTTGCCAAAATCGAGACTGCACACCATGCTGATATCGGCTACTGAGAAATAATTTCCAACCAGAAATTCATGATCAGAGAGGTGGTCGTTTAGGGCCCCCATAAATTTTATCGCGCGTTTGCCCGAATCCTCGCCGAATTCAGGATAGACGTTCATGCGGTCCTTGAAAAAGCCAGAAACGTGTTGGAAGCACATTCCTACTGGAAACATTAAGTTGAAGTCGGCACGGCGATTCCACATTTCCACTAGGGCTTTTTCTTTTGCATCGCGGCCAAAGAGTGCCGGCTCCGGGTGTAGTTCTTCGAAGTATCGTTGAATCGCTACGGACTCAGAGATATAAGCGCCATCATCCAGTTCCAATACGGGAACTTTCTTGTTGATATCTTTACTGCGATATTCGGGGCTGAGGTTTTCGCCCTTGGTAATATCTACATGGGTAAATTCCACTTCGATGCCTTTTTCCGCAAGATACATGCGAACTCGACGACAATTGGGGGCGCTTGCAAACTCATAGATCTTCATAGGGCTTCCTCTCGCCTCGGCGATTGCGTTAAATTGAGCAGCTGTCCATAAAAACATTACAAATCTAAAAGAGACTTACTGGTGACGACAATGACCACAAGTTCCAAGAGAGGCTGCTTCTTTCGCCGCACAGTCACGGCGCTGACTGTTTTTGCGAGTCTGTTTTGCCAGCAGGCTACTGCTGAAGAGCTCGCTATTTATGCGGGGAAACTCTTCAATAGCAGTAATGGAAAACTGTTAGAGAATCGCACCATTCATATTGTGGATGGCCGTATTGAGTCGGTACAAAAAGGGTTTGCCAAGCGGGAGCGGGAAATTCTTGTCGACTTGCGCAATTACACTGTGCTTCCAGGATTGATGGATATGCACAGCCACCTCACTTATGAGTTTGGTCCTCGTGCTTATACGGAATCTTATACCTGGAATCCGGCAGACTTTGCGCTACGCGGTGTCGATGCGGCCAGCCGTACCTTGCAGGCGGGCTTTACCACCATCCGCAATCTGGGTGATCACGATAATGTCACCGTCAGTCTGCGGCGAGCGATTGAAGCAGGCACTATTGAGGGACCGAGGATTTACACTGCGGGAAAATCTATCGCAACCACCGGTGGTCACGCCGATCCCACGAATGGTCGCCGCCATGACTTAGTAGGGAATCCCAGCCCGGCCGATGGTGTTGTGGATGGGCCTATTTCCGCGCGCAAGGCGATTCGTCAGCGCTATAAGGATGGTGCAGACCTCATCAAAATCACTGCTACTGGCGGGGTGCTGAGTGTTGCCAAAAGTGGGCAAAATCCACAATTTATGCAGGATGAGTTGGAGGCAATTGTTGCCACTGCCAAAGATTATGGCTTTACCGTGGCGGTACATGCCCATGGTAAGGAAGGCATGATTCGAGCTATTCGCGCCGGTGTGAACTCCATTGAGCACGGCACTTACATGGATGAAGAGGTGATGGATCTCATGCGTAGGAACAACACTTGGTTTGTTCCGACTTTGATGGCCGGAGAGTGGGTAACTGAGAAATCTGCGATTGATGGCTTTTTACCCGAAATTGTTCGTCCCAAGGCCGCCACTATGGGGCCTCTAATGCAAGAGACTTTTTCCAAGGCTTATAAACGTGGAGTTAAAATTGCCTTTGGGACTGATACCGGTGTGACCCGGCATGGAGAGAATGCACGGGAATTTGTCTTGATGGTGCAGGGGGGAATGACTCCTGCTGACGCCATCCGCTCTGCAACCTGGAATGCCGCACAATTACTACAGATTCAAGACGAGCTTGGCAGTATCAGCGAGGGCAAACTCGCGGACATCATTGCGGTTGCAGGAAACCCTCTGGAGGATATCTCCGAATTGCAACGGGTGCAGTTTGTCATGAAGGAAGGCAAGGTTTTCAAATACCCCAGTGAGCCGGCAGTGGAGGTATTTCTGGAGCATGAGGGGAATGGTTGACAGTTGTGAGTAGAATACCGGCACCGCATAGAGTTGCGGGGCCGGCATAGAAGCAATTGATTATTTCAGTTCGAAGACCAGGTCCAAATTGACAGCTACGGTAGTCTCACCAGGGGCAATAGGGGTTGAAGCACTGTCTTTCATTGACTCCATCTGGCCCCTTAACATCATAGGGCGGGGCATACCGCCGCTACCCTGTTCAGAAATACTCACGATTCGACGAACCTTCATGCCCAGTGCTTTAGCGTAAATAGTCGCGCGCTCCTGGGCATCCAATAGGGCTTTTTCGCGAGCCTCAGCTTTTACTGGTTCTGGCTCGCCAATCTCAAAGCTGGGACCGTTAATTTGGTTGGCCCCGGCGGCGGTGAGGTCGTCCAGTACGCCTCCCAGCTCACCCAATTTGCGCACTTTGATGTTGAGGGTATTTCGCGCAGTATAGCCGACGATTTTGGGCTTCTGATCTCTCTGATAATGGTAGCGGGGAGAAAGACTGACGCCGCTGGTTTGAATATCTTTCTTGGCAATGCCGGCCTTCTTAATCGCTTTCATTAGCGTAGCCATTTGTTCGGCATTATCTTGCATGGCTTGCTTACTGTCGTCTGCCTCGGTTACCACGCCTACAGACAAATTGGCAACATCGGGAGCCTGACGTGCCTCACCTTGAGCCGCAATAGAGACCAGGGTTCCCCGTTCGGAGGGAGCCTGCCCATTTCCGCAAGCGGCGATAAGCAGAGTAAGTACTGTGATTGTCGAGAATTTTACTAACTTCATGATTTTTCCTTATCAATCGCTATGGATTTGGCATCACTCCGATGCATTAGGCGCCAAATACTATCAGTGCCTTTCTGAACCGTAGCTGAGCAAGAAGGTCAGCATAACGGATCATCGGGGAGCTGTAGACAAGCTGCTTGGCAATATTGGCTTGCCACTTGGCCGGGAAAGTGCTGCCAACTTAATCAGAGCTAAATTTCTTCTGATAAGTTTCATCTTTCTTGGTAGAAAACAAAACTCAGGAGAAGAAGCTATCGACGTCTGTTAGAAACACGTAGCTGCATTCGTTTTTAGGATGCTTAATCGCAGGCTGTATCTGGCTGGCTAAATCCAAGCTCCGTAATTCTTTGAGCCAGAGCTATCGGGAGAGTAGAGATTATAAGGAAGTCTTGGAAGAAGCTCAGTCAGTGTGCTCTATTCGCCTGGAGAGGCTATCGGGAAGGCCCAATGTGTCTTTCGCGGGCGGACGGGCGAAACCACCTGCGCGGGCAATACCTGGGTTGAGCCGTACAAGACCCTCTGCCTGCACGACAGCGGCAGGGACTGGATCGACCACAGGAATCGGCAGTCTGCGAGAAATCTTTGTGGCAAGACCGGCGAGCGGTCCTCCAGCGAGGATGGCGACATCTGCCCGGTCAGTATATGCAGCTTCTTCTACGAGCTGAACCAAGCTCTCGCTAAGCTCTTCCTGTACAGTTTCGATTGATTGGAAACACTCGCTAGGTAGGCGAATGCCGGTGAAGCGATTTTCGAGACCGGCACGCAGCACACCATCACGAAACCAGTCCGCCAAACTATCGCTAAATGTGACTATCGAGAAGCGCTGGCCAAGTGCACAAGCGGTCAGCATTGCCGCCTCGGCAACACCGATCACGGGAATGTCGAATAACTGGCGCGCACCAATGAGACCTGGGTCCCCGAATGCAGAGATGATGACTGCGTCTACCTGTGTGTGGTGTTCAGCAATTGTCTCGAGGATATCACTAGCGATAATTTCGGCCTCGACCCGGCTCGAAATATAAGGAAAGCCGATCTTGGCGGTGGTCGCTACGATTTTGGTGCGCGGAGATGCAACCCTTTGTGCGGCGCCCGCCATTAGTGACGTCATAGATTCTGTGGTATTTGGGTTGAGGAGAAGCAGCTTCATGATTAGGTCCGGACTCTCCCGTTTTTAAGATTACATCGTCCGCAAAAGTATGGATCAAAGTATTGATCAATAGAGGCTGCCGGCTGCCTTAGCCTGTTAATCAGCATAACAGCGCCTCCGAATTTATTTGGGGAGAGTCAAAAACCTGCTGATAAGTTTCATTTTCATCATGGTAGATAGCAAAGCCCAGGCGCAGCAGATGTTGGCGCCTGTCGCAAAGGACTGCTCGGGCTTTCAGCTCTTTTTGTAGCTTTTCTGAGTTTTCTGTTGTGCCGCAATCGAACGTGAAAAAGTGGCCATGGCCCTCCTTCAGGTCGTGGTGAATTAGGCGCTCCCGGTTGAGTAGCGGGTGGCTGTTTTTGTCCATTGTGTTCAGGAAGCGGCTTTGGGCATTGAGGACATAGCGGTGGATTTTATCTACGGTGATACCTTCGTGTCGGAATAGATCGAAAATGGAAAGACCCTTGTACAGGCAGGAATAATCCATAGTTGCCCCGGCAAATCTCAGCCAGTTGTCCGCATAGCTGACATGGCCACGGCGATTTTCAGGCTCCGCAATTTCGGCAAACCAGCCGGTATTTAGTGGTCGTAGGGAGCAGTTGCGAGGAATGCTCATAAAACACAGCCCTTCGCCGGCACCCAGGTACTTATACGAGCCGGCAGTAAAAAATGCTTTGTCAGCAATACCGCTCAGGTCGATTGGGCGGGCAAAAAATCCATGATAACCGTCGACTACAAACTGGGTTTGGGTTGGCTTCTGCTCGACGATTCGCAATAGGTCGGGGAATACCACGCCAGAATCGAAAAACACCAGGCTGGCATAAGCCAGTTGGTAGTCTCCCGTATGCAGTTCCTGCTCAAAGCGCTCTGCCAGGGTGGAGAAGGGGTGTTTGGGTATACGGGTTACTTGTATGTTGGGCAATTCTTCCAGCCGCTGCAGCTGGCGGGTGAAGCTGTAAAATTCTCCATCTGTAGTGAGGATATGCAGGGGTTCAGTGATGGGAAAGGCACTAAGTAGCCGGTAGACAAGCTCGTGGGTATTGGGGGCAATAGCTATTTGAGAAGCGTCGGGGAGGTTTAGTGTTCGCGCGACGGCACTTTGCCAGGCGGGTATTTTTTCCTGGAAAATAGGTCCCCACTTGTCATCGGCGAGCAGTGCCGCATCCTGCCAGTATTGTTGGACTGCCTCCAATGTCACATCGGGCCAGTAATGATGGGAGTGACAGGCCATGTGCAGCATGGAGGATGGGCTGCCGCTGGGTGCTTGAGAAAATGCACGATAGAATTTTTTATACATTTGCTTTTCGCCAGGCGAAGCTGAATTATTTATTATTCCGCGATTGTAGATCCTGGCAACAGGAAGGAGTAGAGGGTGAGATACCTGCACACAATGGTCCGCGTGGCCAACCTGGAAGAATCCTTAAAGTTTTACTGTGAGAAGTTGGGCTTGCAATTGGTGCATCGCAAAGATTATGACAAAGGGCGTTTCACCCTGGTATATCTTGCGGCCCCTGAGGATGTCGATAGTGCTCGCCAGCATAAAGCGCCCACGCTGGAACTCACTTACAACTGGGATTCGGAGTCCTATAGTGGCGGGCGAAACTTCGGCCACCTGGCTTATGGAGTGAATGATATCTACGCCGTCTGCCAGAGAATGATGGATGCGGGGGTTACGATCAATCGTCCCCCTCGCGATGGCCATATGGCCTTTTTCCGTTCGCCGGACGGTATCTCAATTGAACTGTTACAAAATGGCGAGCCCCTGGAACCGAGGGAACCCTGGAAGTCGATGGAGAACAGCGGCGAGTGGTAATTGGCCCTGGCAAGGCTCTCATTTGACTTTGGCTTTTAGGTAAATTGATAAGGAATTTATGTGAAGAACCGCAGTTGCATTTTACTGGCCGGCGCCAAAGCGGCGCGTAGGGTTCGCGAGGAGGGATTACATCAAGGGCAGTTCTCAACCTTGGTGGGAGCTTCTGGGGGCCCCAAGTGGCTGGTTATCAGTCAGCTGGATCGGGTTCTTATGGGGGCTTTTTTCAAAGGTCGCAGTGAGCCTATTGCGACGCTGGGTTCATCAATCGGCAGTTTTCGCAATATGTGCTACGCCATGGAGAATCCTTTGGCGGCGCTGGAACGTCTGGAATATGGATATATTCACCAGAGCTACGGCGATACCAAGCCTACCCCGGCTGAGATTACGGCGACGGGTGGCGCGATTCTACAGGAAGTGTTAGGGGAAAGTGGTGCGCGCGAGGTGGTGGAGAATCCCTTGTGGCAGAGTCACTTCGTGACAGCGCGTGGGCGTGGCCCCCTGGCAAGTGAAAAGCGAGCCATTCTGGCCCCGGCGCTCTTTACGTCTGCGTTGGTCAATGCGGTTTCCAGACATAGCCTTAAAGCCTTCTGGGAGCGCGTAGTGTTTCACTCCCGGGCCCAGGCCACTGTGAAGTTTGGCAATCTGAGTACGGCGAATGCCCCCCTCACTCCGGAGAATGTCCGTGAGGTGGTGCTCGCCAGTGGCTCTATACCACTGGTAATGGCGGGTGTGCGCAACCCGGCTGGCGCACCCTTGGGAAATTATCGCGATGGCGGGATTACAGACTACCACTTTGATTTGCGCTTCAGTCATCCACGTGGATTAGTGCTCTACCCGCATTTCTTCCCGTTTATGGTGCCCGGTTGGTTCGACAAGGGGTTGTCCTGGCGACGTGTGCGTGGCGATGCCATGATGTCGACACTACTGATCGCACCGTCGCCGGGGTTTGTGGAGCGGTTACCATTTGGCAAGATCCCGGATCGCAACGACTTTTATAAGATGCCCTCGGATGAGCGTGTGCGCTATTGGAAAAAAGTGGTGGAAATGAGCCGGCAGGTGGCAGACGACTTTTATGAAATCTGGCAGACCGGCCGGGTAGCAGATCATCTTATCGAAGTGGGTTCCGATGATTTGCCCCACAAGTTGCAACAGGTTGGGGCCGCATGAAGATGGCACCGGAATTTAGCCCTCCGCAGGAGGAGTTTCGCACTACCCAGGAACGAGTGTACTTTCAGGTGCGAGATGCCATTTTACGCGGCAAGTTTTTGCCGGGGCACCCGGTCACTATCCGGGGTTTGGCGGCGGACTTGAATTGCAGCCCGATGCCTGTTCGTGAGGCCTTGCGGCGCCTGACCTCGGAGCGAGCACTAGAGCTGTCTGATACCCGCCGTGTCACTGTGCCCACTATGACGCCAGAAAAGCTCGCAGAGATTTGTGCGGCACGGGTTGCGCTGGAGTGTCAGGCCGCAGAGCAGGCGCTGCCCTTTGTAGGGCAGGGGGCTCTTGAGCGGTTACGACAGCTAGATGCTCGAGTCACTAAAGCGCTCAGAGAGAAGGATATCGAGGAGTATGTAACGGCCAATCTCGATTTCCACTTTACCCTCTATCGCCTGGGGCATCCCCATATCATCCTCTCGCTGATAGAGAGCCTATGGCTGCAAACAGCTCCCCTGCAGCACCTGGTGTTCCAGCGCTTCGGTGTACAAGAGTTGCCGGACCGTCACGAGGACCTGCTTGGTGCGATTGCCGATGGCGATGTGGCGCGAGTGCGCCTTGCTATTCGTCAGGATATTGAGGAGGGGCTCGGCTCAATTCCCGCCGAAGAATTACTCTAGGGCTTGGGCCAGCGCTTTTACAATCATATTCATAGGAGCCCAGCCCAGCCCAGCCCAGCCCAACAAGCCCGACCTTTTTAGCCATCTTGATAGGTCACTGTGAGAGTCTTCACGTATCCCTGTTGTAAGGGTTCTTGTTGCCGCAATTTCAGGTCAGGATTTTCTCCTAGCTAAGGGTAACTGCGGTTTTGGACCCTATCGTTACCCTGAGACATAGATAGATCTTGCGCTTCCGTCAGTCTCGCCACTAGAATGTGATCACAAATTTTGGAAGCAATACCCTGTCCGGCAAGGCGCGTTAATGGGCTCCGGAGGGTAGGTGATCAATTGCGGGATGACTCATTCGATGCATGCGGGCTCTCGTCCGGTGCTGTGGAGAGCCCCCAGAGCAAAGCCAGGAGCGAAATATGAACAAAAGTGAGCTGCAACAACACGACCGCGAGCACCTGCTGCACCCCTTTACCGACTTCAATGACTTGGGGCAACAGGGCACCCGGGTGATCACCAGTGCTGAAGGCGCTTATATCACCGATATCGATGGTAATCGTCTACTGGATGGCATGTCTGGTTTGTGGTGCTGCAACCTGGGTTATAGTCGCAAGGAAATTAGCGATGCAATCTATGGGCAGCTGAATACCCTGCCGTTCTATAACAGTTTCTTCCAGTGCACTACCGTGCCATCTATCGAGCTGGCAGATGCCCTGGCAGAAGTAACTCCCGCCAGTATGAGCAATGTGTTCTTCACCGGCTCCGGTTCTGAGGCGAATGACACCAATTTGCGCCTGATTCGCCGTTTCTGGGATCTCCAGGACAAGCCCGAGAAGCGCATTGTGATTTCCCGCAAAAATGGTTATCACGGTTCCACCATCGCCGGTGCCAGCCTGGGTGGCATGAGCGGTATGCACAAACAGTTCCAGCCGCTGGATTACATAGAACACGTACAGCAGCCTTACTGGTTTGCCGAGGGCGGGGAAATGTCCCCAGAGGAGTTCGGTATTCAAGCCGCGCGCAGCCTCGATGAAAAAATCCAGGAGCTGGGCCCTGAGAAAGTGGCCGCCTTTATTGCCGAACCTATCCAGGGTGCAGGTGGTGTGGTCATCCCGCCGGAAACCTACTGGCCAGAAGTGAAGAAAGTATTGGATCAATACGACATTCTGTTGGTGATGGATGAGGTGATATTCGGCTTCGGGCGCACTGGTGAATGGTTTGGTGCAGATTATTACGGCCTCAAGCCGGACCTGATGACTTTCGCCAAAGCGGTGACCAATGGTTATTTCCCTCTCGGCGGTACCATGGTAGGTGATCGCGTTGCTGATGTGATCAAGAGCAAGGGCGGGGAATTTACTCACGGCTACACCTACTCTGCGCACCCCGCGGCCTGTATGGCAGGCCTGGCCACTATTAATATCCTGCGCAATGAGAAGATTATCGAGAATGTGCGTGATGTGACTGGCCCTTATCTTGCCAAACGTTGGGCAGAGTTGGCAGAGCACCCCATCGTTGGTGAGGCGCGCAGCCTGGGTATGGTCGGCGCTTTGGAGCTGGTGAAAGACAAGGCCAGCCGCGCCCGCTTTGATGATGACTGCACTGCCGGTGGCGTATGTCGTGATCTGAGTATCAAGCACGGTTTGGTCATGCGTGCCGTGGGTGATGCCATGGTGATTGCACCGCCACTGATTATTACCACTGAGCAGGTGGATGAGCTTGTGGAAAAAGCGCATCGCGCACTTGACGACACCGCTAAAGCTCTAGCGTAAACTCGGGGTCTAGCCCCTTTTTTGGAAGCGGCGCAAGGCTGTCACCCACTATCCGTCAACGGAGAATGCAGGTGACCGCCCTGGGCCGCTTCTGCGGTTTGACAGGATTACCTCAGGCAACTTATGTCACAAGAAAAAGAATTTACTGCCCAACCAGAACTGTTGGAGCAGTCGCGCAAATTCCTGGCAGAACACACGGACCTAAAGTGGATTGAAGGCTTTATGTTCGATATCAATGGTGTCCCCCGCGGCAAATGGCTACCAGCAGAAGCGGCGGAGAAGCTGCTGAAGGGAAGCCTGCAAATGCCGCGTAGCGCTGTCAGCCTGGATATCTGGGGGCGGGATATTGAAGATAGCCCTCTGGTGTTTGCCAGTGGTGACAGTGATGGTGTTTGTCTGCCGGTATCGCCGATCAGTCTGGCGCCCTGGCACCGGGAGGTAACAGCACAGCTGCATATGCAGTTGCACGAGGCGGATGGTTCTTCGCTCTATGCCGATCCACGTGCCCAGCTGCAGCGGGTGGTGGATCGCCTGCAGAAGCTCGGTTATACCGCAGTCTGTGCCACCGAATTGGAATTCTATTTGTTGCGCGATGACGTTGATCACTTGGCGCGCCCGCGCCCAGTCAGCGACAACGATGCTGAACTGGTGCCCTCTACCGATGTATATGATTTGTCTGAGCTGAACGCGCAGCGTCACTTTTTTGCCGATGTGCGTGCCGCTTGTGAGGAGCAGGGTATTCCAGCTGATTCAGTGCTCTCAGAGTGTGCGCCCGGTCAGTTTGAAATCAATCTGTTGCACAGTGCCGATCCTGTCAAGGTGGCGGATCAAACTCTGCTATTCAAGCGCCTGCTGAAAGGCGTGGCGCGCAGTCACGGCTTCCGTGTAAGCACTATGGCTAAACCCTTTGGGGATCAGGCTGGCAACGGTATGCACGTGCATATGAGTTTGATTGATAGCCATGGTAAAAATGTTTTTGATGATGGCAGTGAAGAGGGCTCCGAGCTGCTGCGTCAGGCAGCTGCAGGTATGTTGGCAACCGCCAATGATGCGATGGCATTCTTTGCGCCACACAGCAATTCCTACCGCCGCTTCCAAGAGAGTTCTCACGCGCCGCTGAATTTGTGCTGGGGCTACGACAACCGCACCACCACTTTGCGAGTACCAGCCAGTAATCCCGAGGCTCGTCGTATCGAACACCGCATTGCCGGTGCCGATGTGAATCCCTACTTGGTGTTGGCGGGTATTTTGGCCGGTGTCTGCCACGGAATTGAGAACCAGTTACAGGCTCCCGATCCAGTTGAAGGCGATGCCTATCAGGTGCAAAGCGAGCAACTGATTAATACCTGGAGTGGGGCACTGAAGCGCTTTGATAAGAGTGCTTTGTGGAGAGAATATCTCGATCCTCGGTTTGTCGAACTTTTCCTTATGCTGAAGCGTCAGGAGATGGCGGAGATTGGCGCTCGAGTTACCGATGTGGAATACCAAAGTTATTTGCATCGGGTTTAATCACGGTTTCTCGTGTACCGGCGGCATAAATACTGAACGGCTTTTACGACAGGAATGCCGGCAGGAATACAGGAGAGATCGATACTCTGCTATACCTAAATTTAAGTGCGTAACGTACTTGAAACTCTCCTCCTGAAAGTGTGTTCGAGAAACCTGGCCCGCCTTTTGGCGGGCATTTTTTTGCCGGTCAAAAATAAATACATAGGCTATTTTCTCAGCTCTTTTGCCAAAAAACTCTTGTCACACTTTTCTTTCTATTCATCCTGCCTCTGATGGCTGGGCTGAGAGTAAACCTGGCGCAGGCAAAAATATTTTTAAATGGGGTATGTGCAGCGCAGAGATCTGGTGTAGTTCATCGGCCGATAATGTAATTGATAGAAGTTCGCCGCGTACTTTATTTGGCTTCAGAAGCCACGCGGAAGGGCAGACTGGCCAAGAGAGTGGATTACTTCTGCCTAGCAGTCATTTCCCCGCCAGTGTATTCTTCCGCTTTATCAGCGTAGAGCCCCGGATTGGTCGATTGCTATAGCCAGGCTTCACAGCAGGGCGCTGCCTTTTTGATTAATGAGTGTGGGTCTCAGAACAAGCAGATGGGGAATCTATGACCGCCTTGGGAAATTGTGCAGACGGTCCAATGGCTAGCGAGACACGGCCACTAAAAATATGTCTACTGGGATATCGCAGTCATCCGCACAGTGGTGGCCAGGGAATTTATCTCCGTTACTTGAGTAAGGCTCTGGTTGATGCCGGCCATTCGGTCGATGTGATATCCGGCCAGCCCTACCCAGAGCTGGATGAGCGGGTGAACTTGATCAAGATGCCCGGACTCAATCTCTATGAAGTAGAAAAACCCAGCCGTGCCCTTAGACCAAAACATCTGCTCTCTTGGGCAGACTTCTTTGAATGGCTGAGTAAACTGACCGGCGGTTTTGCCGAGCCATATACTTTTGGTCGTCGCGTGCGTAAATACTTACGTCAGCATGGTCACCAATACGACATAGTTCACGATAACCAATCGCTTTGCTATGGGCTGTTGGATATCGAGCGCAGCGGCCTCCCAGTTGTTGCCACTATTCACCATCCCATTACCCGCGATCGCCAGCTAGCCCTGGATGCGGCGCCGGACTGGCGCTTTCGTTTGTTGGTGCGACGCTGGCACAACTTCCTGAATATGCAAATCAAGGTTTCGAGGAAATTGCGCCATATTGTCACGGTATCGCGCCAGTCAGAGCGGGACATCATCGAACAATTCGGGGTGGCGCCGGAGCAAATACACCTGATCTATAACGGTATCGACACAGAGATCTTCAGCCCCGATAACAAGGTGCAACGCCAACCCTTGCGTATTATGACGACTTCTTCGGCGGACCAGCCGCTCAAAGGGCTTGGAGTCTTACTGCAGGCCATGGCCGGATTGCGTGAGCGCTTTCCTGAGCTGGAGCTATTGGTTGTTGGCCGTTTGCGCAAAGGCGGCGCTACCGAAAAGCTGTTGCAGAAGTTGAAACTGCAAGATGCTGTGCAGTTTGTTTCTGGGATTTCCAATGAAGAACTGGTGAACCACTACCGCAGTGCAACAGTAGTGGCCTGCCCATCACTGTA
Source organism: Microbulbifer mixtoriginis (SeqCode) (assembly GCF_052467515.1). NCBI lineage: Bacteria > Pseudomonadati > Pseudomonadota > Gammaproteobacteria > Cellvibrionales > Microbulbiferaceae > Microbulbifer > Microbulbifer mixtoriginis (SeqCode). The sequence continues at coordinate 1,372,472 of NZ_CP174314.1, forward strand.
TGAAGGGTTTGGCTTGCCTGCGGGTGAGGCGATGGCCTGTGGGGCCCCGGTGGTTTCCAGTGATGGAGGCGCGCTGCCAGAAGTTGTCGGCGACGCCGGCATCGTCGTCCCGGCCGGTGACAGTAATGCGCTGGCGGAGGCCCTTGGTCGTGTTCTGGCGGATAAATCTTTGCAAGCGGATATGGGCGCTCAAGGCAGGGTGCGTATTGAAAACAAGTTCTGTTGGAGTTTGGCGGCATCGAACCTGGTGGCTTACTACCGGGAAATACTTGGCGAGTCTGTCGTGCAACAGCAGAACGAAACGGGCTTAGTCGATACAGATGTTAGCGGTGCGGAGGCTGCTTAATGATTACTGTAGATCCGCAACACCTGAACCTTCGCCCGGGACAAAAAGTTTTGGATCTGGGCTGTGGCGAGGGGCGTCACTCCATTCATTTGATGATCACTGATGAGGTGGATGTATACGGCATCGATCTGTGCCTAGATGATGTGTGTACCGCCAATGAGCGGGCAGAGCCTTTTAATAATTCTGAACACGCCAAAGGGCGCCTGTTACTTGGGGTTGCCAATGGTTTGCAGCTGCCGTTTGCCGACGCCACATTCGATGTGGTGATCTGCTCCGAGGTATTGGAGCACATTCATGAGTACAAAGCGGTTCTCGCAGAAATTGACCGCGTATTGAAGCCCTCAGGTATCTTTGCCGCTACTGTGCCGGCGTATTTTCCCGAGTGGGTCTGCTGGCAGCTTAGCGATGCGTATCATCAGGTGGAGGGGGGGCATATTCGTATTTTCCGTGAGCGAGAGCTGCGTCAGAGTATTGAAGCCCTGGGACATCGCCATTTCGCTCGGCACAAGGCGCACGCACTGCACGCGCCCTATTGGTGGTTGAAATGTCTGTTTTGGGATAAGCCAGATAACCGCTTGGTGAAAGCTTACCATCGCTTGTTAGTGTGGGACTTGATGAAGCGGCCCGCACTCACGCGTGTGGCTGAAAAGCTGTTGAATCCTCTTTTGGGGAAAAGTGTCGCGCTCTATTTTGTGAAAGCGGAGCAGCGGGCGCCTGAGCCCCTGGGTTTGGCAGGGGAGGTGAACCCATGAGTGAAACGATATTGCCCCCCAAAAAGAGTACAAGCCTTTTCCCCGTAGGTTTTGTGCGTGATAGCGCAGCCTATATCCTTTCCCAGCAATTACCCGATGGCTCAATCCCCTGGTTTAAAGGGCACTATGCCGATCCTTGGGATCATGTTGAGGCGGCCATGGGATTGGCTATCGCCGGAGAATTTGGTGCCGCGGAGAAAGCCTATCGCTGGTTGGCGGATATTCAATTGCCGGATGGCAGCTGGTGGGCGGCTTATAAAGATGGAGAGATCGATAACGGTGAGCGTCGGGAGACGAATTTTGTCGCCTACGTAGCCACTGGGGTCTGGCACTATTTCCTGATCAGTGGTGACAAAGGTTTTCTACAGCAGTACTGGTCGATGGTTGAGCGCGCTATCGATTTTGTCCTGGGTCTTCAGACCGAACACGGTGAAATTCACTGGGCCGTGGATGCCGGGGGACAGCCCAAAGAGGATGCCCTGATTACCGGCTGTGCCTCAGTTTTTAAAAGCCTTGAGTGTGCGATCAATATTGCCAGTGTGTTGGGGGTGGCTCGACCGGAATGGGTGCGGGGGCGCACGGCATTAGGTGAGGCCCTACAGAGTAAGCCCGAGCGTTTTGACCGTACCTGGGAGAGCAAGGCGCGTTTTTCCATGGATTGGTTTTACCCTGTGCTCACTGGCGCATTTACAGGCGAAGCTGCGCGTGCACGACTACAGCAGCGCTGGGATGAGTTTGTGGTGGCCGGTTTGGGTTGCCGTTGTGTCAATGATGAGCCCTGGGTGACCGTGGCGGAATCCTGCGAGTTGACTATGGCCCTATTGGCCTCGGGGCAGCGGGCACGTGCGGAGATCATTTATCGCGGCCTGCACCGTTGGCAGGACAGCGATGGTGGCTACTGGACAGGGTATGTCTATCGAGACCAGGCGGTTTGGCCCGAGGAGAAAACCACCTGGACTGTGGGTGCGATGTTGCTTGCGGCAGATGCACTCGCCGACCTGACGCCGGCAAGCGGTTTGTTTACCTCGGTGTGTCTGCCTTCAGATACGGCGCAGGATGCCCAGGGTGTCGACAGTTTCGACCAGCTCGAATTGAGCGGAAGCTAGAGCGAGCTTGTAAATGTCATAGGGGGCTTGGCCGCCATCGGCGGGGTCGGGGAATATATCGTGAATGGCCAGGTAGCCGCCTGGCACAATATGCCTGGACCAGCTGCGGTAGTCGGTCAGTGCCGCTTCAAGGGAGTGGCCTCCGTCGATAAATACCAGGCCCAGTGGGGTATTCCAGTGGCGCGCGGCCACCGAGGAGGGAGCTACCACGGGCACAACCCAGTCTTCCAGTTCGGCCGCTCTCATATTGGCTCGAAAGGTTCGGAAGCTGTCCATTAGGTTGGCTTTTTGGTCAAACAAATCGGGATCGTGGTATTCCTCACCCGGTTGATGCTCCTCGGAGCCGCGGTGGTGATCCACGGCAAACACGACACTGTCGGTTAGTTTGCAGGCTGAGGCTAAGTAGATTGTGGACTTACCGCAGTAGCTGCCTACTTCGAGGCAGGGGCCGAGGCTGCTGGTCTCAGCGGCAAGATGATAGAGCGCTTCGCCCTCGTGGGCAGCGAGGAACCCCTTGATGGCTCTGATATCGATGGGCAAATGAATGGACATATTTTACTGCTTGCTATTTTACTTGGCCCAAACACTAAACCGGCGCTTGCACAAAAGCAATTGCGATTTTTTGTGGGCAGTTTGCCCCATCAAGTAGATATTTAATTATGCGCAAGGATCATAGGCCTTATTGGTTAAAGCGCCTGCAGTTGCGTTGGCGCAATTGGCGCACGCACTATTTTTTACTTCCTCAATTTGATGCGGTAGGTGTTGACCCTGAGGTGATGGACCCTTCTTCAGTACATGTTTTTGGAGGGAATGTTCGCCTGGGTAATTATCCCCATTTAATTTCTAATGCGGAAAAGTGCATTCGCTTTACTACCTTTGGGCACAAGGGGCGCGAGGCTTTTATTACCATTGGGAACTATGTGCTGATTTCTCCCGGAGTGCGGATATCGGCTGCGCAGTCCATAGAAATTGGCGATGCCTGTATGATCGCCGCTAATGTTTATATTTCTGATTCCGATTGGCATGGCCTCTATAATCGTACCAGGCCTTTTCGTTGCACTGCGCCGGTGCGTCTTGGGAATAATGTTTGGATTGGCGATAGTGCGACTATTTGTAAAGGCGTAAGCATTGGTGATAATTCCGTTGTCGGCGCGGGTAGTGTGGTCACCAAGGATGTGCCAGCCAATACAGTGGTAGCAGGGAATCCAGCCAAGCCGATAAAAACCATTAGCCCCAAACGGAGAATGATTACCCGCGAGGCGCTTTTTGCCGATGCTTTCCGCCAGGCTCACAATATGGATGAGCTGGATAAATATATGCTGCAAGGTAATAGCCTATTTGGCTGGCTGCGCGCTGTATTTTTCCCTCGCCGCGGCGATTAACGTTGATCACTGCTTCGCTCTGATTTTTGCGAACAGGTAAAAAGATGAAAAAAAGAAAAAGTATTGTTCTGATTGGCATGCCGGGTGCAGGTAAAAGTACTTTGGGTGTGTTGCTGGCCAAAGAGCTGGCCCTGGATTTTGTTGATACAGATGTTTTGATTCAGGCGCGGGAGGGGAAAACACTACAGGAAATTATGGCGGACAGTGACTACCTCAATTTACGGGCTATAGAGGGGGAGGTCATAGCCGCAGCGCAGCTGCCCAAGCATGTGGTTTCCACTGGGGGGAGCGCGGTCTACAGTGCTGAGGGAATGGCTAATCTGCGTGCGCAGGGCACAGTCGTGTTTTTGGAATGTTCCGCAGATGAACTTCGCCGGAGAATCCACAATTATGAAAGTCGTGGGATAGCCAAAGCACCGGAGCAAAGTTTTGAAAGTTTATTTGAGGAGCGCCAGATCCTCTACCGCAAATATGCGGATATTACTTTGTGCTGTGATGGTTTGAATCTGCAACAGGCATTGGATCAATTAATGCAAAAGCTGCGGGCGTTGGCTTGATAGGTTTTTTGAGCCCCATATACTATGGGGCTCTGGTATTGCCTCTGCCTCTTATTCTGCTAGAGCGGCAACTGAGTGGTATATTTCACTTGTTTAAGGGCGAAGGTGGAATTCACCGAGGCGACATTGGGCAGGTGCACCAGTGAGCGTTTTAACAGTTGCTCGTAATGCTCAACACTGTCCACTACTACACGTAGAACATAGTCCTTGTCGCCACTGGTTGAATAGCATTCGACCACTTCCTGAACATCCTGTACCGCAGTCTCGAAATTATTCAGGGACTCTTCATCGTGGTTGTGGATGGTCACGTAACAATATACTGTGACTCCCAGGTCCAATTTACGCGGGTCCAGCAGGGTGACTCGGCCGCGAATAATACCCTCTGCCTCCAGCCTTTTGATACGGCGCCAGCAGGGGGTGTGGGAAAGACCGACTTTGTCTCCGAGCTCCGCCATGGAATAATCGGCGTTCTCCTGCAGCGCTCGCAGAATCTTGCGGTCGAAATCATCCAGGTCTGTCGAACGCTTCATAAAGACTCCTATCCTATAAAAAATTGCTCGATCGAGATTTTCATCACAAATTTACGCACATTTACGTAAATAAAGCAATGCTCTGTTGCGCTTAACGCACTAGTATGACCTGACCAATCCGTTTCAGCCTGAGCGCTTTTTGTGATTACCCGCCAGAGAGTTTTGCAGGGTGCCGAAAAATTGATCAGCTAACTACCGAGACGGAGCAATTCGGAAGAATAATGACTTATAGCTCGAACTGGGTTTCGAGAAGAATAAATGACCGGAAACTAGGTGTATGACTGAAAAAGTAGCCAGTCCCCAGCGCGCGGTGGACTCCCAGGGGAAAAAACAAATCTCACTGGATGATCGCTTTACCACCCTCAAAGGCCGTGTGCTTCTTTCGGGGATCCAGGCGCTGGTGCGTCTGCCCATTGACCAGATGCGGATGGACCAAGCTCGCGGTTTAAATACCGCAACTTTTATCTCCGGTTACCGCGGCTCTCCCCTCGGTGGTTATGACTTGCAGCTCTCAAGGGCCAAAAAGTTACTGGATCAGCACAATATTCGATTCCAGCCGGGCGTGAATGAGGAGCTGGCCGCGACGGCCGTGTGGGGCTCCCAGCAGGTTGGCCTATTCGATGGCGCTCAAGTCGATGGCGTTTGTGGTATCTGGTATGGCAAGACTCCGGGCGTGGATCGCTCATGTGATGCCTTCCGTCACGCCAATGCTGCGGGTTCCTCGCCAAAGGGTGGTGCTCTTATTGTCGCTGGGGATGATCACGGCTGTAAGTCCTCTTCCTACCCGGGGCAGTCGGAATTTGCTTTCGTGGATATGCATCTTCCAGTCTTGAATCCTGCAACTGTGCAGGAGGTCTTGGATTACGGCCACTATGGCCTGGAGTTGTCCCGTTTCAGTGGCTGCTGGGTGGCAATGATCACTCTGGCAGAGAATATGGATAGTTCTGCTACCGTGGAAGTCGATCCCCAGCGGGTGCAGTTCAATTATCCTGAGATCGAGCGCCCCGCAGGTGGCCTGAATATCCGCAAGCAGGATAACCCCCTCGAACAGGAAGAGCGCCTGTGGCGCTATAAGCGCCCGGCGGCTCTGGCCTTTGCTCGGGCGAACAAGCTGAACAAGGTAGTGCTGGAAAACTCTAATGCCACTCTTGGTATCGTCACTACCGGTAAGGCTCACCTGGACTTGATGCAGGCCTTCGAGGACATGGGGATTAATGAGGAAAAAGCCCGTCAATTGGGCATTCGTATCCTCAAAGTGGGGATGACCTATCCCCTCGATGTACCTGGAATTCAGGAGTTTGCCCGCGGCTTAGATACTCTACTGGTGCTGGAGGAGAAGCGTAGTCTGATGGAGGTGCAGCTGAAAGAGGAGCTGTACAACGTCCATCTCAAAGACCCCAATTTCCCGCGTATTCTCGGGAAAGTAGATGAACACGATCAACCGCTGATGCCCGCCTATGGTGAGCTATCTCCGGCCATTATTTCCCAGGTGCTTGGTCTGATTTTGGATCAGGATAAGCTGGGTGAACGCGGGCGACATCGCTTGATGCGCCTTAATGCCCTGGCCCAGCGCATCGCGCAACAGGCGGGTTCCAATGTTTCTCGCCTACCCATGTTTTGTGCCGGCTGCCCGCACAACCGTTCCACCAAAGTGCCTGAGGGCAGTCGCGCCCTTGCCGGAATCGGCTGCCACTATATGGCCCAGTGGCTGGACCGTGAGACGTTCACCTTTACTCAAATGGGCGCCGAAGGAGTCAACTGGGTGGGGCAGGCGCCTTTCACCGATGAAAAGCATGTATTTGTGAACCTGGGGGATGGTACTTATTTCCACTCGGGGGTCCTCGCAATTCGCGCTTCTGTCGCCGCTAAGGTAAATATCACCTACAAAATCCTGTTCAACGATGCCGTCGCCATGACAGGTGGCCAGCCTCATGATGGAGAGTTGGCGCCGGATATGATTTGCCGCCAAGTGCTGGCCGAGGGTGTGCAGAAGGTTGTTCTGGTGATGGACAACCCAGACAAATATCAGGGCGCCCTGAGCTTCCCTTCCGAGGTAGAGATTCTCCATCGGGATTATATGCCGGCGGTCATGGAGGAGTTGCGTGAGGTGGAAGGGTGTACGGTCATTATTTACGACCAGACCTGTGCTACTGAATTGCGCCGTAAGCGCAAGCGCGGCTTACTACCCCAGGCTGAGGGGCGCCCCTTTATTAATGAGTTGGTGTGTGAAGGCTGTGGCGACTGTGTGCAGCAATCCAGCTGTATTGCCGTGGAAAAGGTTTCTACCGCTTTGGGGGACAAGCGCCGTGTTAACCAGACCGGTTGTAATCAGGATCTCTCCTGTATCAATGGCTTCTGTCCCTCGTTTGTGACGGTAAAAGGTGGGCGCTTGGCTAAAGGTGCGGGCGTTGGCGATGTCTTGCGCACAGAGGCAGAAAAGCTGCCTGCACCAAAGCTGCCGGGTCTGGATGAGCCCTTTAATTTCCTGGTGACAGGAGTGGGTGGTACCGGGGTGGTGACTATTGGTGCTCTGTTGGCGATGGCGGCCCATATAGAAGGCAAAGCCTGCAGTACCCTGGATCAGACCGGCCTCGCGCAAAAAGGCGGCGCGGTGTATTCCCATATTCGTTTTGCAGCCCACCCAGAAGCATTGCAAGCGGTGCGAATCTCCGATGGTCGCGCCGATGCACTGATGGCCTGTGATTTGATCGCTGCGGGAAATCTCGCCGCCTGTTTGGCCAAGCTGGATGAAACCCACAGTCGTGCGGTGGTGAATACCCACCTGAGCCCCACCGCTGCCACCGTTTTGGGGCGTGAGGATGCTCACTCTCCGCAAGCCGTTCTCGATACCCTAAGTAACGCGGTTAACGCGCTGGATTCTGTTGAGGCCCACCGTCTGACCAAATCTGCACTTGGAGATACTCTGGCGGCCAATATATTTATGTTGGGCTTTGCTTGGCAAAAAGGCCTATTGCCACTTTCCCAGGCGTCGCTGTTGCAGGCAATTGAGCTGAATGGCGTGGCAGTGGAGGGCAATCTGCAGGGCTTTGCTGCCGGGCGTCTTGCTGCCGCAGACCGCAAAGCTCTAAACCGGTTGCTTGCTCACGATCGAGCGCCTGTACAGCTACCCAAAGGTCTGGATGAAATTGTTGCCCACCGGGTTGAGCATCTGACTGGCTATCAAAATGTAGAGTTGGCTAAACGCTACCAAGTTTTGGTGGATAAAGTTAAAGCGGCGGAAACCCTTAAGGTACCAGGGCGCCAAGCGGTCGCCGAGGTGGTGGCGCAAAATTATGCCAAGCTACTTGCTTACAAGGATGAGTATGAGGTTGCGCGCCTCTACACTGATGGGCGCTTTACTCAATCCTTGCAGGAGAATTTTAGCGGAGACTTTGTCCTCGAATTCAACTTGGCGCCGCCATTACTGGCCCGTTTCGACAAAGTGTTGGGGCGTCCTCGCAAAATGAAGTTTGGTGGTTGGATGCACAAAGCATTCGGAGCCTTGGCCAAATTAAAGTTCTTGCGCGGTACTGCTCTGGATATTTTCGGCTATACCGCTGAGCGACGTATGGAGCGGTCTTTAATCACTGAGTATGAGCAATTGGTTGAGAAAGTGGTGGGGCAGTTGAACGAACAAAACCACCAGGCGGCTATTGAATTGCTCAGTTATCCTGAGGTTATTAAAGGTTACGGGCAGATCAAAGAGGCTAATGTATTGGAGGCGCAACGCCAGAGAGAGCAGGCGCTAAGTCGTTTTGAGAATCCTGTTGGTAAAACCGGCCAAGCTAGAGAGGTTGAAATTTTCGACCCCACCAAAGCTCAGCAAGTGGGCTAACGCTCCGCTCCTACTAAAGCCCCGGTGGGTTTTCACCGGGGTTGTTCTGCTTACCAGAACCCCTGCATACGAATAGCAAGCTGCTTGGTTTGATCGCCGGTAAATTTATCATCCCCGAGAGTCACGTTCAGCATCAGGCGCACTTTGGGATTAAAATAGTAATTAAACCCAAAAACAAAATTACTTACCTTCATGCCGGGAATATCCCGGTTTTCGATGGTATCGTAGCGTGCGGTAATCTCGAAGGCGCTCTCTGGTGGAGTAGGTTTGATAGATCTGAAAACTCCACTTTTCTCATCATAGGGTTTGTGCTGGCCAGTGATCGCCCAACTTCCCACGATATACCAAGTGCGTACATCTTGGTCTCCGATAAAACAACCGGTATATGGGTCACAAAAAAAACGAGGCGGCGCACCAAAGAACTCAAAAAATGTAAATTCGGATAAATAGAAATCTCCGGAAAAATTCCCAAGAGCGTATTCAGACTGGGCGTAAAAAGGCCCATAGGCGCCAGCGAGTTCTAATCCCAGAATCCACACATCTCCACCAGGGTCGCCCTGATAAAATTCATCATCGCCAAAATCACCGAAGAAAAATTCACCACCACCGGGGCTCAGTGCAACCAGTTGTTCTGGGCCGCGACGCCCTGCGTATTCGACTAGTGCCTCGCGCGGTGGCGTGTCTTCATTGGCGTCTTCATAGCTGAATGAAGCGCCCAGATGTACAGTACTGTCGAAGTTACTGATTGGGGCCCAGGTAAATCGGGTGGCGGCACCAATACCCTCGTTGCGTGGATCACCGGGGTTGCGCAGATTAAAAAGGGTGACCCCATAGGTATGACAGCACCAATGGGTATGCCAGCCAATTCCCTGTTGCCTGCCGCGGTTGTCGTAAATACCAGCGGATGAGGCAAAGGATCTCTCCATCATGGTGATTTGATTGGAGGAAGTGAGTTGGTTCATCGAGCGGCTGGGTTTAAAGTTTCCTATGCGGAGACTACCATCAAAGACTTTAGTGCCCAGGTATACAGTCCTTAATCCTCCTGTTCCAGAGGAGGCAAAGTCTCTTTCCAGTTCGTATTCCCATTTCCACAATTTTCCTCGCATTTTTAGTCGTACTCGACGAAAATCTGTAGTGTTTACGGGTTCTTCAAGTTCTGTATCAAACAAGATGGTGTCATAGTAGTTTTTATCTTTGTCAAAAAAATATGTGTCAAAGTGAATGCGGCCGCCGAGTTCTGCAGAAAAATTTTCATCCTTGGACGTAATTTTTAGCCCCCCTTCAGTTTTGGCCTTATCAGCAGTGGCGAAGGGAGATAAAAGTACACAGGTTAGGGCGAAATACAGGGCGTAGTATTTCATGCAGTGTCCTTAGAGGCGGCTGTATCTTTAGCTGCGTATTGTTGCAGTTTAGCAAGTTGGCTTGATGATTTTTCGGTTTTCTGGGGTAGGGTTTACTTATAAAGAGAAGGTCTTGGGGTATGGCCGAGTTAGGGGTGGGTGTTCTTAAGTAAGCCCGTGAAACACCTGCAGCTGTGTATACTTCTACAAGTGTTTCTTGGGTGGAAATGAAGCGGGTTGTAGCTCGATTGTTTTCCTGATAGGTGAAAGTTTAGATGCGCTCCAGCTTATAGCCTTTTTGCTTCATCAGCTCAGCAATGCTGCCTTGGCCGACTAAATGGCCGGCGCCGACAACAACAAAGAGTTTCTGATACTTCGGCGCTTTTAAGATTATTTTGTTCGCCATTTTCTCGTTGCGCTGAAAAAACAATTTCTCATAAAGCGGCTGATACTCGGGATTTTCTTCAAGGCCATCGAGAATAATCAGGCGATTGAGAGCTTTGTCGTCTCCGGCTTTCCATGCACTGGTGAGCTTTGGCAAAAAGGTAGAGATATCTTCCAGCTGCTCAAGCGTCTGCTGGAGTAAAAGGGCGGGATTATCCAGGCCATTTAATAGCTGGAATTGCTGCAGGACCCCCTCCAGCTCCAATACCGGTTTGCCGTCCTTTTTAGCCTTACTTAGGAAGTGGCGATCGATACCCAGTTCCGGGTTGAGACCCTGGGCCTGCATTTCGATCATACTCATGGAAATCATGGCGATGGCTGGGCGCTGGCGAATAAACATAGCCTCCGGCATGTTGCGTTTGTGCATCCAGGCTTGTAATTTCTTGTACAAATCTGCAGGGAGGTCATCACGCAGGCTGCGTTCTCCCTGATAAACAGACTCCATCATAATTTTCTGCTGTATCAACATATCGCTTTCGGCGGCGAGGATATCAGCTTCAACAGCAACGGCATCACTTTGGGCATAGGCACGCTCTATCTGGGAGCGCATTGGGTAATAGTCTTCTGTGGCCAGGTGGATAGATCCCAGCAGGTAGACAGTTTTATCCTCCTTGGTGGCTTTCCAGAAAATACCTTGATCTGTTTCGGCTGCAGAGGCTGTGCCAACAAATAATATAAGAACAAGAGCGATTGACCGTGTGAAGTAGCGTTGGAACATTACTTTTCCCTGAATGTGTTGAGGCGAATCATGTTAGCACTCGAGAAGCCCGTCTGATACCAAGTGACTGCGTAGGTAAATTGGCCTTGCCAGAGGGGTTTGTTGCAAATCTGTGTGGAATCTACTGGGAAATTACTTCTGTGAGGGTCAAAATACTCTCTTTGTTCCACTTTTGCGGTAGATGTTTTGAGAATTGTACAAATCTGGCCTGAATTGGAGCCTGGAGATAGAGGTAAGGCTGCGCTGGATTTCATTCAGGAGTTGGCTCGGCAGGACGCAAAACCAATTGTGATCTCAGCCGGGGGGGCCTTGGTAGCGCGCCTCGAACTGCATGATGTCCAACATATCCCATTGCCTTTGAACAAGAAGCCTTTTTGGGCTATGGCCCTTGTGCGCCGCTTACGCAGTGTCCTACAGAATTTAAATGCCGATGTGGTCCATGTCCATGGGCGTTTAACCGCCCAGGTGGTCTGGCGAGCTTGGGATGGTATGGATGTCAATACACGCCCCAGTTTGGTCACTCATGTCGATGGTTATTATTCGCCCAGTCGAAGGGATGTAGGGTTGGTTTCCGGGCCATGTGTGATCGCATCATCCGATGGAATTGCCAGCCACCTGAAAGCGCATCTTGGGGAAAAATTGGTTAATCCTACCCATATCGTGCACTGGGGCATTAGCTCTCGGGAGTTCGATCGCAGTAAACCTGTATCAGGCCAATGGCATCTGCGTTTCCTGAATAGCTATCCGCAACTGGAGGGAAAAAATTGGTGGCTGTATTCGGGCCCCTTGTCTGAAAAGGGTGAGCTGAAGGTGTTTTTGCACGCTCTGGCACGGGCCGTAACTAGCCGGGAGGATTTATTGGGGTTGGTGGTAGGGGCATCAAAGGGTGGTGATTTACACCATATCCGCAAGTTGGAGCAACTGGCTCAAGAGTTGGGGCTGGAAGGGAAAGTACTTTTTCTGGGAGAGAGAAAGGATTTACGGGAGCTCTATGCCTCCTCTCAATTGACTTTCAGTTTGGCCAGCCCTGGTGAGCCTAGCGGCCAAAGTGCTATGCAGGCTTTGGCGATGGGGTGTTCTGTGGTTGCCTATAAAGATACTTGTGCTGGAGAGGTACTGGAAGGCTGCTTCCCAAAGGGAGTTGTTGAGCGGGGAGATTCGCAAGCTTTATGTGATGTGGGTCTGGCTTTAATGGAGCAGCAGGATAAAGTGGAGTTAAATGGTTTTTTTCATGAAGAAATCGTTAAAAAGACCATAAATATCTATCGGGATTTAGTTGGCTCTTCCATCCGGGCAGAGGCTGATTATGTTTGAGGTTGATTAAAAATTAAAGTGCCCATTAAATGAGGCAAAATCAAAACCGGGATTGGGGATATTCGTATAGGCATTGGAAAAGTGGCTATAGCGCAGCGATAGTGTATGGCCGCTACTGAAGCGATAGCCCAGAGCAAAATGTAAGGCAAAATTTACCTTGGTGCTGAGTCGAATATCACCAAACTCCTGCTGGCTTAAATAAGAAGCGCCGACACCCGCCTCGCCAAAGCTACCGAGGGGTTCACTGCGCGGATACCAACGCAGCACCGGTTTGATTTCAAGAATATTTTGCTGTTGGGTTTTATTGAGGTGTTCCAGGCGGATATAGGAATAACTGCCTTGTACCCACCACTGCCAGGAATTATTGGCATTGTTGAAAGAGGTGAACAGGTAGGAATAGTTGATACCGCCTACTTTGGCGGCTGAAATCGAGTCTCTCTGCATCAGGACATTTCCTAGCCCCTTTCCTGCGCTGATAATAATTTCCTGCTCGGCGATAGTGGCAGGGGCTCCGGGGAGAATCCAGGCGAGCAAAAGTGTACAGCCCAATGCTGTGTTGCCGCTTACACCATTTTTGGAATATTTACGCATGGGTTGTGAGGATCATAGTTGCAAGAGCTGTAACTAAGACTAGTGGGAAAGTGATTGAAGGCAAGCACGCTACCTATCGACCGCCACCGGCTTCCTCAAGTTTGGCAGGGGCTGAGATCAGCCCCAGGCCGCGGAGTTTTTGGACGGTTATCGCCACTGACGTTTCAGTTGACGAATGGCATCGGAGTGCAGTTGGCGGGCGCGTTCCTGACTGAGCCCAAGCTGTTCGCCGATAACTCTGAAAGAGCAATCCTTGTCTGAAATCAGTCCATAGCGCAGGTTCAATACCGTCCTTTGCCTAGCTGGCAGGCGGTCGACAGCTTCGCGTAGTCGCTCTGCCAGCTCTTGGTTGGTGACCAATTCATCGGTATTGTAAAGTTCGTCGGCGGGAGCGTAATCCAAGCGGGTACTGCTCTGGTCGTCTGCGACAGGGTCGTCCAGTGAGCCTGTTGGGCCGGGTAGCTTGAGCAAGCTTTGAATTCGTTCCAGGTCAAGCCCCGTGTGCCTGGCTAGATTTTCATCGGATGCGGGCTGGCCTAATGCGCGTACCTCGCCGATGGCACGGTAAATTGTGCGTAAGTCATCCTGCACATTGGCTGGCTGGCGAACCAAGTCTTCATTGCGCCGCATAGCCAGTTGTATTTCCTGCTGAATCCACCAGTAGGCGTAGGTTGAAAATCGGTAGCCCATTTGCGGCTTGAAGCGCTCTATGGCCTTCATTAAGCCGACGTTCCCCTCCTGAATCAGATCAATAAAAGGGACCGAGGGATTGCGAAAGCGCTTGGCAATAGCGATTACCAGGCGTAAATTGCACTGAATCAGCTTTTTTCTTTGTTCCTGAAAGCGTCTCAGAAGCCCACCGAGTTTGCTTCTTTCTCGTCGGGTGAGTTCTTCGAGTGACAGTAACATCTCCGTGCGAGCAATTATCAGGCCGTGGTCATAGGCACCGGTACTCCCCCGCTGCTCCACGCCTTCACTACGCAATTGCACAAGCTCGGTTCCGCACTGCTGTAATTTCTCAATTAGGGTATCTTCGAGATCCCGTAGTAGGCAGGTGGTGCTGTGTTCCTCCTCGGGGGTAAGCAGCTCAAGTCTGTACAGGTGCTTGAGATAGCTTTGCATTGGGGTGCTGCCACTTTCGCTGAGCGATTCCCCAACTGAATGGATCTCTTCGATATCGGGTTCGGCATCTTCTGCCTGACCGCGATTTTCCGCATTGGAGCAGGAATCGGAGAGGGCGTTGTCTGTATCCTTCAGCCAGTCTTCATCCCTTGAGTAAAAGTTTTCTCGGGACAAGTGCTTAAACCTTCTGTTGACTGCGTGAACGATATGCTTTGTTCAGTCTCTCCAGGCGCTCTTGGCGCCCTTTTCACCTTAACGATAGATGAAAGTTGAATTTTGCGCCCAATAAAGGCTGACTGATGGGTTTTTGTGGGAGGGGCTGGGCGCAGCAAACGTCTAGTTAATAAAAGATAAATTACTTTAGGCGCTTAACTCGCATTTTCTTTCCGCCATTGGCGGGTATCATAAAAAAGGATCCAATCATCGCGCGTTCTACGATAACGAGATCGCCGGCCTTCCAGAATACACGCCCTGTATCATTTTGCTTCCAGATCTGGCTGTTCTCCAGATTGAGAATCCTTCTATTATGGGTGCCCTCTTGAATCACATCGATTCTCGCCTCTACAGGCTCTGGAGCTTCTTTGATTTGCTTTAACTCCTGGCCAAAATCTTGTTCGGCTTGCTTCTCAATGGAGCTGCTTTCCTAGTGAATCTGTATAAACACCGGGGTAAGAATCGTTAAAAGGGAGATTAGAAAAATTTGAGTCAAGACTATTTATTACGTTTTTGCTGGTTGTTGGCTTTAATTTGCCTGAGCACCTGGCAATGGACAATTGGATTTGTGCGTCTCAGCACGCTTTTAGTGGAACCTACATGGAAAAATACCCTTGATTAAGACGGGTCATCCTGACGTTCTTCAGTGTTTAGGTGGGCTCGTCTGTAATAGCAGCCTTGTCTTAGGGGATTTTCGAGTGCTTAGCTATTAGTTGGGTTAAAAATATAGGCAAAAACTATCCAGGAGCGGAAAAATGAAAAGTCTTATCACTCCCGCAGTTTTATTGGCCACACTAGGCTGTCTCAGTTTGGAGGGGTTGCGACTCTTTTTTGCAGGGGAGGCCTTTGCCGCGACGAGCGTTGTTACTTTGTCTCAGGAGCAGCAGGGTAAAAACATAGAGCAAAACTTTTCTGGAAATGGTGCTCGGAAGGGTGAAATGCTCGATGGCAGTGAGATGTTGGAATTTGAAGGGGATATCTTTGCCGATGTGCCTGAGCATGCGGCAACCGATAAGGGTGTCGGGCAGAGAGATTCATTGGGAGAGAAATCCCCAAGTAAGTAATGCAAGGGTATCCTTCTTAGTAAAAAACCGGGTTTTACCCGGTTTTTTACTATTTACATGGGTTCAGCGTTTTTGAGCGCTAAAGTGTTTGCCGCTTTGACTGCGGCTGTCATCGCCCATTAAGTAGAGGTAGGTGGGCATAATTTCTTCTGGTGCCGCCACAGACTTGGGGTTTTCTGCCGGATAGGCTGTTGCGCGCATTGGGGTGCGAGTTGCGCCTGGGTTGAGGCTATTCACCCGTACATTGGATACACCATCCAATTCATCGGCCAATACCTGCATAAGGCCTTCTGTTGCGAACTTTGATACAGAGTAGGCACCCCAATAAGCCCTTCCCTTTAGGCCTACGCTGGAACTGGTGAATACCACTGATCCGGCTTCGGATTTTTCTAGTAATGGCAGTAGTGTTTTGGTGAGCCCAAATACGGCATTAACATTGACCTGCATAACCTGTTGCCAGGCGGAGAAATTGTAATTTGCCAGAGGGGTGCGCTGCCCGAGGAGGCTGGCATTGTGAAGTAGCCCATCGAGACGGCCAAACTCCTGTTCAATGGCCTCGGCAAAACTTTCAAAGTGCTCTATTTTGGCTTCATTGAGGTCCATTGGGAAAATGGCCGGCTGCGGTCCTCCTGCGGCCTCAATCTCGTCATAGACCATTTCGAGTTTTGGAGTGGTGCGTCCCAGTAAGATTACAGTGGCTCCGTGTGCGGCGAAAGTCTTTGCTGCAACTTTGCCAATACCGTCACCAGCGCCGGTAACAAGTATGATTTTATCTTTTAGTAGGTTTGATGGAGCGACATAGTCGCCGGCATATTCAGACATGAAACATCCTGATGCTGGCGCCCAGCATCGGGCCGGGCATGGTTTCGAAGGTTAAATATAATGTTGCTGGAGTAGGGGCCAGATTTCATCCACTGAGCTGACCAGGTGATCGGCACCCCAGTTAGCGGGATCGTCGGAGGCATCAATATATCCGTATGCGCAAGCAATGGTGGGCATGCCCGCACGCTGGCCAGCAATGATATCTCGCTGATGATCCCCTATATAAACGGCATCCGTTGGAGTGCAGCCTATTTTGCTGCAGGCGAGCAGTATGGCTTCAGGGTCCGGCTTGGACTTGCTCACATGATCCGGGCAAATCACAGTGGAGGCTGGCGGCAGGTGTTCGAATGCTCGCATAAGGGGCACAGTAAACGCTTCGGGCTTGTTGGTAACGATACCCCAGGGGATTTCATTTTGTGCCAGCGTATCAAGCAGTGGCTCTATGCCGGGAAAAGGTACGGTCTGCTCTGCGAGGTGTGCCAGGTAAAGATCCAGTAGGCGCTGCAAAAGGCTGGAAAATTCAGGATCGCCTTCCTGCTTGCCAAACCCCAGGGTGACCAGTGCTCGCGAGCCGCTAGAGACGGTGCCACGGATAACCTGATCGGGCAGGGGAGGGAGTTGCTCCTGGTGGCGCAACTGATTGAGCACGACAATAAAGTCTGGTGCGGTGTCGAGGAGTGTGCCATCCAGATCAAATAAAACTGCTTTCATTCTATGGTTCGCTTATTCGGGTTTGCTGGCATACATCAGGTAATTGACGTCGACGTCGCGGGGGTTCAGTTTATAGGTGCGAGATACCGGGTTGTAGGTCATGCCGGTGATATCGCGTAACTCCAGATCCGCCTCGCGCAGCCAGGCACCCATTTCCGAAGGTCGGATAAATTTGCTGTATTCGTGGGTGCCTTTGGGTAGTAAGCGTAGGATATATTCCGCTCCCACCACCCCGAAAAGCCAGCCTTTAGGGGTGCGGTTGATCGTCGAAAAAAACAGGTGCCCGCCGGGTTTGACCAAGTTGGCACAGGCGCGGATTACCGAGGCAGGATCGGGTACATGCTCGAGCATTTCCAGGCAGGTGACAACGTCGTAACTTCCAGGGGCTTCCTCGGCAAGTGCTTCCACTGTAATACGTCGATAATCTACCGATACGCCACTTTCCAGGGCGTGTAGCTTGGCGACATTGAGAGGGGCTTCGCCCATATCAATACCGGTTACCGTCGCGCCTCGCTGAGCCATTGCCTCGGCTAGAATGCCACCGCCACAACCGACATCCAACAGTTTTTTACCAGCCACCGAGGCGTATCTATCGATATAATTAGCACGCAATGGGTTAATTTCGTGAAGGGGTTTAAATTCACCTTCTTTGTCCCACCAGCGGCTGGCGAGTTGTTCGAATTTGGCGATTTCCGCGGGATCTACATTACTCATGAAATTCTCTGCATACTCCGTCGCTATCAACCCGCAAATAAATTTGTGCCGGGTTAGTTCAGCACTGAGGTGCTGTCGCCGGCTATTAGCCGGTCCTAGTCCGCGAATACGAGGAGGTCGAATGACTACTTCCGTACTTCACGGGCGGCAATAAATGACGAAGAGAGTCAATTTAAATGCCCGGTTAATCGTTAATTACTGGCTGCTTATAGCAGTTGAATTACCGTAACCAATTACGCCTAGCGTGAATGGCCGGCGATTCTATCACGCCATAATTGCGCCCGCTGGATTACCTCTGCTTCATTCAAGGTCAACAGCTGGCGTTCCTCCAGCAGTTGTTTGCCGGCAACCCAGACATCGCTGACATTGTGCCCACCGCTGGCATAAATTAACTGTGATACAGGGTCATGCACTGGTTGCTGTTCGAGGCCGGATAGATCGATCGCGGCAATATCGGCGCTCTTGCCGATTTCCAGGCTGCCAGTCTTCTCTTCAATTCCCAGGGCGCGGGCACCATTGATGGTGGCCATCGCCAGTGCCTGGTGAGCGGGAAGCGCAGTGGCCTTGCCGCTTACGGCTTTGGCGAGCAGGGCGGCGGTACTGGCCTCGGCAAAAAGGTCCTGACTATTGTTACTCGCGGCTCCATCGGTGCCCAGTGATACATTGATACCGGCGTCGAGCATCTCGACCGTGGGGCAGAAGCCGGAGGCCAGTTTGAGGTTGGAGGATGGGCAATGGGCCACATGCGCACCACTGGTTTTTAACAACTCTATGTCCCGTTCATTGGTTGCTACCATGTGCACACAGAGCGTTTGTGGGCTCATCAGGCCTAGCCGCTGTAGTCGTTCGGTGGGGCGTTCACCATTTTGTTTCAACGCAGTTTCCACTTCTTGGTAAGTCTCATGCAGATGGATCTGCACGGGAATTTGCGCCTCGGCGGAACACACGGCGATTTTTTCCAGGGTCTGATCGCCAACTGTATAAGGGGCGTGTGGTGCAAACATCACCTCAATGCGTTCATGGGCGCGGTAGTTGTCGCGCAGTGCCAAGCCTTTGTGCAAGGCCTCTTCGGCGTGGCGGCTCCAAGGGGTGGGTACGTCTAATATCGGGAAGGCGATGTGAGCGCGGATGCCGGTTTCCCGAGCGGCGATTGCTACGGCTTCTGGGTAGAAGTACTGATCTGAGAAGGTGGTAGTGCCCGAGCGCAACATTTCAGCAATAGCGTGGCGGCTGCCATCTGCGACAAACTCCGGCCCCACCCAGCGTTGTTCCGCTGGCCAGATATGTTTCTCCAGCCACTCCTTGAGGGGGCGGTCATCAGCATAACCCCGCAATAGTGTCATGGGCGCGTGATTGTGAGTATTGATCAGTCCGGGAATCAGGGCGTGATGTCCAAGTTCTACTTCCCGCTTTGCTTTAAAGCGTATCTTGGCTTCTGCCGATGGCATCAGAGCGGTAATTTGTCCGCCTTCAACAGCGAGTGAGCAGTTCTCGTACACTTTTTGTTCGGGGACTACCGGAATAATCCAGCGCGCATGAATCAGGGTATCTATTGCTTGGGGCATGGGAGGTAAGTGGCGACGGTTAAGATAGGGATTTACTTTAGCGGCAGAGTCTGCCCGCGGCAACAGCTGTAGGCGAGGCTCGGAAGTGCGTGGGGACTGCCATCCAAAGGCGTCAAACTGTGCTAGAATCGCCCGCTTATCCGGGCTCAGTATCCATGCCCGCGCTATAAAAGGAACGCCGTAAGCCATGGGCGAATTAGCCAAAGAAATCTCTCCGATTAATATCGAAGAAGAACTAAAGCAGTCTTATCTCGACTACGCCATGAGCGTGATCGTCGGGCGCGCACTGCCGGATGTACGCGATGGCCTCAAGCCGGTACACCGTCGTGTGCTCTTCGCTATGAGCGAGCTTAAAAACGACTGGAACAAACCTTATAAAAAGTCAGCGCGTGTCGTTGGCGATGTGATTGGTAAATATCACCCGCACGGAGATACTGCGGTCTACGACACCATTGTGCGTATGGCTCAGCCGTTCTCTATGCGCTACACACTGGTGGATGGCCAGGGTAACTTCGGTTCTATCGACGGTGATAGCCCGGCCGCCATGCGTTATACCGAAATTCGCATGGATAAGCTGGCCCACGAGCTGCTATCCGACCTCGATAAAGAAACGGTCAATTTTGTCGACAACTACGATGGCTCCGAGCAGATGCCGGAGGTACTGCCTTCCCGAGTACCGAACCTGCTGGTAAACGGTTCCTCCGGTATTGCCGTGGGCATGGCCACCAATATTCCTCCTCACAATTTGGGGGAAGTTGTTAATGCCTGCCTGGCGCTGATCGCTAATCCCGAGCTGTCTGTCGATGACTTGATGGAGCATATTCCCGGGCCGGACTTCCCCACTGGCGCAACCATTAATGGCCGTGCCGGTATCTTGCTAGCCTACCGCACTGGTCGCGGACGCATCTATGTGCGTGCCAAGGCGGACGTTGTTCGCGATGACAAGAGCAATCGCGAAACGATCATCATTACTGAGATTCCCTTCCAGCTGAACAAAGCGCGCCTGATTGAGCGAATTGCCGAGCTGGTGAAAGAGAAGAAGATTGAGGGTATCTCTGAGCTGCGCGATGAATCCGATAAAGACGGCTTGCGTGTAGTGATTGAGCTTAAGCGCGGTGAGCTGGGTGATGTGGTCCTGAATAACCTCTATTCCCAGACCCAGCTGGAGAGCGTGTTCGGCATCAATATGGTAGCTCTGGTTGATGGCCAGCCCAAGGTGCTGAACCTGAAAGAGTTGCTTGAGCACTTTGTACGTCACCGCCAGGAAGTGGTTACCCGCCGTACGGTTTACCTACTGCGTAAAGCACGCGAGCGCGGCCACATTCTGGAAGGCCTGGCAATTGCTATCGCCAATATTGATCCGGTCATTGAACTGATAAAATCCTCCGCAACGCCGGCGGAAGCCCGTGAGGCGCTGCTAGCCAAGGGTTGGCCGGTGGGCAACGTACAGCAGTTCCTGGAGCGCGCTGGCGCCGATGCCTGCCGCCCAGATGACCTGCCTAAAGAATTTGGCCTGCGCGATAACGCTTACTATTTGTCCCCGGCTCAGGCTCAGGCCATTCTCGAACTGCGCCTGCACCGCCTCACTGGTATGGAGCACGACAAACTGCTGGCGGAATACCAGGACCGCTTGGAGCAGATCGCTGAGTATCTGCATATCCTCGGCAGTTTTGAGCGCTTGATGGAAGTGATTCGCGAGGAGCTGGAGCAGCTGTCAAAAGACTTTGGCGATGAGCGTCGCACCGATATTGTTGCCTCCCGTCAGGATTTGACCGTAGAAGATCTGATCACCCCGGAAGACAAGGTGGTGACCATTTCCCACGGTGGCTATGCCAAGAGCCAGCCTCTGACCGATTACCAAGCCCAGCGTCGTGGTGGTATGGGTAAGTCGGCCACTCAGGTGAAAGATGAAGACTTCGTCGAGCACCTGCTGATCGCCAACTCCCATGACACTATCTTGTGCTTCTCTAACAAGGGCAAGGTGTATTGGCTCAAGGTCTATGAAGTGCCGACTGCTGGCCGCGCCTCCCGTGGCCGCCCGGTGGTCAATATGCTGCCCCTCGAAGAGGGTGAGCGCATTAGTAGTCTGATGCCAGTGTCTGAATACGATGAGGATCACTTTATTTTCTTCACCACGGCCAATGGCACCGTGAAGAAGACTCCACTGACGGCCTTTGCCCGTCCGCGCAGCGTTGGTTTGCGCGCAATTGAGCTGGAGGAGGGCGATCGTCTCGTCGCTACAGCGGTAACCGATGGTGAGCGCGATGTGTTGCTGCTCACTAGTGCTGGTAAAGCAGCCCGCTTCTCCGAAGCCAATGTGCGCTCTATGGGGCGCGTGTCTCGCGGTGTGCGTGGTATCCGCATGCAGGAGGGGCAGGAAGTGATCGCCATGGTAATCCCTGAAGAGGGAGGCTCCGTGATGATGGCGACTGAAAACGGCTACGGTAAGCGCACCGCGATCAGCGAGTTCCCCACGAAAGGTCGAGGTACCCAGGGGGTTATCGCAATCGCCGAAAGCGAGCGTAACGGCGCTCTGGTCGGAGCCTGTCAGGTCCACCCGGGTGAGGAAATGATGTTAATTTCCGATCAGGGTACTCTGGTGCGCACCCGAGTCGATGAGGTTTCGGTGCTGGGGCGCAATACCCAGGGTGTGCGTGTCATTCGACTCAAGAGCGGTGAAAAACTGGTGGGCCTCGGGCGCATCGAGGAGACGGAAGAAGAGGGTGAAGATAACGGTGGGGCCGAGTGACCCACCCCAAACTACCAACAGAAAGGCTGCGATTATCGCGGCCTTTCTTGCCTCTGGCACCCTAAGAAATGCTTAAAAGCGTGATATCCATCTCCCAAGATGGTGTTTTGTGCGTCGGCATATCTAGTTGAATTTGAAACCATTTTTAGTTTGTGGAAATCAGGTCATGAGGAAATACAATTTCTGCGCTGGTCCAGCGGCTCTGCCGGAACCGGTCTTACAGCAAGCACAGTTGGAGCTGATGGACTGGCGCGGTCTGGGTTGTTCAGTAATGGAAGTTAGCCACCGCTCGCCGGAATTTGTTGAGGTGGCTGAGCGCGCGGAGCAGGACTTGCGCGATCTGCTCCAGGTGCCGGATAACTATAAGGTGCTGTTTCTGCAGGGGGGCGCTACCGGGCAGTTTAGCGCGATACCCTGGAACTTGTTTGGCGCCGGCTCTAAGCAGGCAGATTTTATCCACTCGGGACAATGGGCCGCAAAAGCGATTAAAGAGGCCCGGCGCTATGGTGATGTGAATGTGGTCGCCACTAGCGAGGACCGCAATTTCAGTTATGTGCCAGCGCAGAATAGCTGGCAGCAGAGCGAGGGTGCGGCCTATCTTCATTACACGCCCAACGAGACTATTGGCGGTATCGAGTTTGATTATGTTCCAGAAGTGGACTGCCCTCTGGTTGCGGATATGTCATCAAATATCCTTTCCTGCCCGATCGACGTGGAGAAGTTCGGTGTAATTTATGCCGGCGCGCAAAAAAATATCGGGCCCTCGGGAATTGTGGTCGCCTTAGTGCGCGATGATCTCCTGGATCGGGCGATGAAAGATATTCCGCGCAGTTTGAGCTGGAAAGTGGCAGCCGATGCCGGTTCAATGGATAACACACCGCCCACATTTGCCTGGTACCTTTCCGGCCTGGTTTTCCAGTGGCTTAAGGCGCAAGGCGGGGTTGAAGCTATGGCCCAACAGGCCGCTAAAAAATCCTCGTTACTCTATGAGTTTCTCGATGGCAGTGATTTCTTTTCCAGCCCGGTGGAAAAGTCCAGTCGCTCGCGGATGAATGTCCCATTTGTGCTGGCCGATGAGCGCCTCGATAAACCGTTTTTACAAGAGGCTGAAGCAGCTGGGCTGCTGAGTTTGAAGGGGCATCGCTCTGTGGGTGGCATGCGCGCATCCCTTTACAACGCGGTGCCTTTTGAGGCGGTGGTGGCATTAGTGGCCTTTATGGCAGACTTTGAGGCCCGCAAAGGCTAGAGAGCAGACAATTATTAACTTCAGGAGAAAGTAGAAAGCGGATGACAGAGGAAACCGTGGGAGGCGACCAGCGCCTGCTGGAGCTGCGCAATCGTATTGATAGTATTGATTCAGAGATCGCGCGATTAATCAGCGAGCGAGCCAGTTGTGCACTGGAAGTGGCTGAAGTAAAGAAAGCGACAGGTGAGGATGCGCTCTACTATCGTCCTGAGCGTGAGGCGCAGGTACTGCGTCGCGCTATGGAGCGCAATGACGGTCCCCTGACGGATGAAGAAATGGCAAGGCTGTTTCGTGAGATTATGTCTGCCTGCCTTGCTTTGGAGGAGCCGGTCAAAGTGGCTTATCTCGGGCCAGAAGGTACCTTTACCCAGCAGGCGGCCCTGAAGCATTTTGGCAATTCTGCGCAGAGTCGTCCGCTGGCGGCCATTGATGAGGTCTTTCGCGAGGTGGAAGCCGGTGCTGTAAATTACGGTGTAGTGCCCGTGGAAAATTCCACCGAGGGTGTGATTAATCATACCCTGGACAACTTTATGAACTCCAACCTCAGTATCTGTGGTGAGGTGGAGCTGCGAATTCACCATCATCTAATGATTTCTGACGTGACCCGCCCTGAATCGATCACGCGGATTTACTCCCATGCCCAGAGTCTGGCCCAGTGCCGAAAATGGCTGGATGCACATTACCCCAACGTGGAGAGGGTGGCGGTTTCCAGTAATGCGGATGCGGCCAGGCGTGTTAAAGGGGAGTGGAACGCTGCAGCAATCGCTGGCGATATGGCTGCCGAATTATATGGTCTCAAAGTGCTCTCAGAGAAAATCGAGGACCGTCCGGATAACTCTACGCGCTTCTTAATCATTGGTACCCAGCGGGTGCCCGCCAGCGGTGATGACAAAACCTCCCTGATGGTCTCTATGCGCAATGAGCCGGGTGCGCTGCACGATTTGCTGGAGCCATTTCGCCGTTATGGAATCGATCTCACCAGGGTGGAAACCCGCCCGTCTCAGTCTGGGAATTGGACCTATGTATTTTTCGTGGATTTCAAGGGGCACCGGAATACAGATGATATTGCGGAGGCACTCAAAGAGGTTGGCGCCTGTGCCTCGGACCTGAAAGTGCTCGGGTCCTACCCGCGCGGTGTTCTGTGATGGAGAAGTCTCATATAGGTCGCTTATTGGTGGTTGGCGTCGGCCTTATTGGCGGTAGCTTCGCGTTGTCCCTAAAGGCGGCGAGTGCCTGCCGTGAGGTGATCGGTGTCGCACTCCAAGAGGAAGTCTGTGAAGAGGCAAAGAAGCTAGGCGTGGTCGATCGTGCCTATACCAGTCTGCCGGAAGCGCTCGACTTGTTGGAGGAGGGAGACCTGGTTTTTATCGCTGTGCCAACCTTGGCGGTGGAGTCGGTGTTTGCGCAGTTGAAGGACAATCTGCCCGAAGGTGTAACGGTTACCGATGCTGCCAGTGTTAAGGGAAGTGTGCAGCGCTCGGCGGAAAAGGTCTGGGGCAGGGTGCCGAACTTCCTGGTGCTGGGGCACCCGATTGCTGGCTCTGAGAAGAGCGGGGTCAGTGCTGCACGAGAAGACCTTTATCGCGATCACCGTGTCATCCTCACTCCAGCTCCTGATACCGATGTCGATCGCCTGCGCTTGGTGGCTCAGGCTTGGCAGGCTGCAGGATCTGAGGTGCTGACAATGTCGGTAGAAGAGCATGATGAGGTGCTGGCTGCAACCAGTCATCTACCTCATGTAATCGCCTTCAGCCTAGTGGATACCTTGGCCCACGACGCCGAGAATGAAAATATCTTTCGCTATGCTGCTGGAGGTTTTCGCGATTTTACCCGTATTGCCTCCAGCGACCCGGTGATGTGGCGGGACATTATGTTGGCCAACCGGGATGCCATTTTACAGTCGATCGATCTCTACAGTCTCAACCTCTCCTCCCTGCGCAGTGCCATTGCCTCCGGTGATAGCTCGGCGTTGATGGGAGTTTTTACCCGCGCTAAAGCGGCGCGGGATCACTTTACAAAAATGTTGGCAAAACAAGCGTATTCAGAACCTATGCAAGCTAAGGAAGTAACTTTTATTGCCCAGCCGGGTGGCACAGTGAGTGGCAAACTCCGTGTTCCTGGAGATAAATCCATGTCTCACCGTTCAATTATGCTGGGCTCCCTGGCTGAAGGTGTGACAGAGGTGGAGGGATTCCTCGAGGGGGAGGATGCCCTTGCTACTCTGCAGGCTTTCCGCGATATGGGGGTGGTGATTGAGGGGCCGTACAAGGGCCGAGTGACAATACACGGGGTGGGACTTCATGGCTTAAAGGCACCGCCTGGCCCCTTATATCTGGGCAACTCCGGAACCTCTATGCGCCTGCTTGCTGGTTTGCTGGCGGGGCAGGGCTTCGACGTTACCCTAGCCGGCGATGAGTCCCTCTCTAAGCGCCCTATGAATCGAGTTGCCAACCCATTGCGAGAGATGGGCGCGGCTATTGAGACTGGCCCTGAGGGTCGTCCGCCGTTATTGATCAAAGGCGGCAAGCCTCTGTCAGGGATCAATTACCGGTTGCCAATGGCAAGTGCCCAGGTGAAGTCTGCGGTACTACTAGCAGGCCTTTATGCAGAAGGTGAGACCAGTACCGAAGAACCGGCCCCCACTCGAGATCATACCGAGCGTATGCTGCAGGGCTTTGGTTATGCGGTGGAGCGAAATGGCGCCTGTGCGACCTTGCGTGGTAGTGGGGGGCTTAAGGCTTGCCGTATTGATGTGCCGGCGGATATTTCCTCTGCGGCTTTCTTTATGGTGGCTGCGGCTATTTCCCCGGGAGCCGATGTGATGCTGGAACATGTGGGCATCAATCCCACCCGCGACGGGGTTATCAATATCTTGCGGGCCATGGGTGGCGATATAGAGCTTTTAAATAAGCGTACTGTAGGGGGGGAGCCGGTTGCGGATATTCGGATTCGCTATGCACCTTTAAAGGGGATTGCCATTCCAGAGGGTCAGGTGCCACTGGCTATCGATGAATTTCCCGCACTTTTTATTGCTGCCGCTTGTGCCCAGGGGCAGACGGTATTGACCGGCGCCGAAGAGTTGCGTGTGAAGGAGAGTGATCGCATTCAGGCAATGGCTAACGGCCTTTCTGCCTTAGGGGTGAGCGCGGAGCCTACCGCGGATGGAATTGTAATCGATGGTTCTCCTGAAGATGCTGTATTTTCAGGCGGCACTGTGGATAGTTTGGGGGATCACCGTATTGCGATGGCTTTTGCGGTGGCATCGTTGCGCGCAAAGGATACAATTCGCATCCTCCACTGCGCTAATGTGGCGACCTCCTTCCCAAATTTTGCCGAGCTGGCCGTCGTTGCAGGTCTAAAGCTGCAGTTGGCATGACCTAAGGTATGAGTTAAGGAGGGGCCGGTTTGCGCGGCTTACAATGAAGTTGAGTTGTACAAAAATATGAATGAAACGAACAAGCTGCCACCGGTCGTCACAATTGATGGCCCCAGTGGTTCTGGTAAGGGGACTATTGCAAAGTTGTTGGCGGATAGGCTGGGCTTTGTTCTTTTGGATTCTGGTGCTCTCTATCGGGCTGCAGCTTTGGCGGCTCTGGAAAAAGGGGTGGATCTGGCCGATGAGGATTCGCTGACCCAGGTTGCCAGAGATTTGGATGTTCGCTTTCTGATCAGTGATGGTTGTCTGCAGGTCCTGCTGGAAGGGCGCGAAGTCAGCCATGAAATTCGTATGGAGCGGGTGAGTATGGCGGCCTCTACTGTCGCTGCCATTCCTGGGGTGCGCGCCGCACTGTTGCAGCGCCAGCGTGATTTTCGACTACAGCCTGGATTGGTTGCTGATGGCCGCGATATGGGCACGACCGTATTTCCCGATGCACCAGTCAAAGTCTATTTGACCGCCAGTGCAGAAGAGCGCGCCAGAAGGCGCGAGGCTCAGTTGCGGGAGAGGGGGGTTTCTGTTAGCCTCCGCGACCTGCTGGAGGACATCCGTGCCCGTGATGCACAGGATATGAACCGAAAAGCCTCACCCCTGGCTCCTGCGAAAGATGCGATAGAGCTCGATAGTACTGGGGTGACAATTGAAGAGGTTCTCAGCGAAGTACTGGCACTGGTGCAGAGGCGAATCGCGCCCTGAACCACCGAAGTCAGTAGTAGATAGTTTTTAACGATAACGGCCGGGTTTTGCCAGAATTGCCCGGCCGTTGTTGTAATCCGACCCGCGTTCTGGCATCGCGGTTGGGGTCTTGGCTGGCGGTTGACTAAACTCAACAGTTACCAACGGCTGGACCCAGCACTATAGGTAATGTAATGAGCGAGAGCTTTGCTGATCTATTTGAAGAGAGCCTGAAAAGCGTTGAAATGGCACCGGGCGCTATTGTTACTGGTGTTGTAATTGACGTAGACAAAGACTGGGTAACCGTTCACGCGGGCCTGAAGTCTGAAGGCGTTATCCCTGCTGCACAGTTCGCCAATGATAAAGGCGAAGTTGAGCTGCAGGTGGGCGACGAAGTACAGGTTGCCCTGGAAGCTGTAGAAGACGGTTTCGGTGAAACCCGTCTGTCCCGTGAAAAAGCCAAGCGCGCTGAAGCCTGGAAAATCCTCGACGCAGCTCATGCAGCTGATGAAGTGGTTAAAGGTGTTATCAGCGGCAAGGTTAAGGGTGGCTTTACTGTCGATGTTGCCAATATCCGCGCATTCCTGCCCGGCTCTCTGGTCGATGTTCGCCCGGTTCGCGACACCGCGCACCTGGAAGGTAAAGAGCTCGAGTTCAAGGTTATCAAGCTGGATGCCAAACGTAACAACGTAGTGGTTTCCCGTCGCGCCGTGATGGAAGCTGCAACCTCTGAAGAGCGTGAAGCGCTGCTGGAAAGCCTGCAAGAAGGCATGAGCATTAAAGGTATCGTTAAGAATCTGACCGACTACGGTGCTTTCGTAGATCTGGGCGGTATCGACGGCCTGCTGCACATCACCGATATGGCTTGGAAGCGCATCAAGCATCCAAGCGAGATCGTGAACGTTGGCGACGAGATCGAAGTAAAAGTACTGAAGTTCGACCGCGAGCGCAGCCGTGTATCCCTGGGCCTGAAGCAACTGGGTGAAGATCCTTGGGTATCCATCAAGCAGCGTTACCCAGAGAACAGCCGCGTGAAGGCGGTTGTAACCAACCTGACCGACTACGGCTGCTTCGCCGAGCTGGAAGAAGGTGTCGAGGGTCTGGTACACGTTTCCGAAATGGATTGGACCAACAAGAACATCCACCCGTCCAAAGTTGTCCAGGTTGGCGACGAGGTAGAGGTGATGATCCTGGATATCGACGAAGAGCGTCGTCGTATCTCCCTGGGTATCAAGCAGTGCCAGGAAAATCCGTGGGATGCCTTCGCGCGTAAATTCGCTAAGGGCGACAAGATCTCCGGTAAGATCAAGTCCATCACTGACTTCGGTATCTTCATCGGTCTCGACGGCAGCATCGACGGTCTGGTTCACCTGTCCGATATCTCCTGGAACGAAGCTGGCGAAGAAGCTGTTCGCAAGTTCAAGAAAGGCGACGAAATCGAGACTGTTATCCTGGGCATCGATTCCGAGCGCGAGCGCATCTCTCTGGGTATCAAGCAACTGGAGTCCGATCCGTTCTCCGACTACGTATCCACTAGCGATCGCGGCAGCATCGTCAATGGTATCGTGAAGGAAGTAGACGCTAAGCAAGCGGTAATCACCCTGGCGGATGAAGTTGAAGGCATTCTGCGTGCTTCTGAAATCAGCCGCGACAAGGTTGAAGACGCTCGCAACGTTCTGAAAGAAGGCGAAGAAGTAGAAGCTAAGATCACCAGCGTGGATCGCAAGAACCGCGTGATCAGCCTGTCTATCAAAGCCAAAGATCAGGACGACGAGAAGCAAGCCATCAAGGATCACAGCAAGAAGCAGTCTGAGCAGGTTCAGCCCGCTACTATCGGTGACCTGATCAAGGCACAGATGAGCAACAAAGATTAATAGTCTTTAAGTGTTCATTGCTCCAAGTTTAGTGCTTGGAGTGACCCGAAAGCCGGACTGGGGTTGCCCAGTCCGGCTTTCTATTAGATGATTGGCGCTCTACTCCAGAAAATCAATGACTTACAAAGGTTGCGGAGCGCATGACCAAGTCCGAACTGATCGAAAGGATTGCGTTGAGGTTGGATCAGCTGCCAGTTAAGGATGTAGAGCTGGCGGTGAAGGTGATGTTGGATACTATGTCTGACTCCCTGTCGCAGGGTGAGCGTATTGAGATACGTGGTTTTGGTAGCTTTTCCCTACACTACCGAGCGCCGCGCACTGGGCGTAACCCCAAGACGGGGGATGCTGTGGCGTTAGCGGGTAAGTATGTACCCCATTTCAAACCGGGGAAAGAGTTGCGCGACAGAGTCAATCGCAGTATGCATGATGTGGTTGGGATCGAAGTATGATTGCATCTTAGGGCTTGCGGGATCAGAGGGGCAGGGCTCCTCGAGTGGCAGTACCGTTCGCCAGAAAATTCTATTGGCTATTAGAGTCACCCTTTAGTGGAACGTGGAGGTTCCCTTGTCATTTCTGCGCTGGCTGATGCACTTTATTTTCGGTCTTCTGGCCCTGGTATGCGTTGCTCTCGGAATCTATTTCGCGGTGGAAAACTCCCAGGTAATCTCCCCGGTTATTGCAGGCTACTCATTGCAGTCAGGCAGCGTTGGTGTTTGGCTTATCTGCATGTTGCTGCTGGGTGTCCTGCTCGGATTTCTCGCCAGCCTTTTGCCAATTTTTTCCCAGCGTCGCCGTGTGCGAGGTCTTAACAAGCAGCTGAAAAAGATGGAGCGCGAACTCCAGGCTGTTCATCATAAGGCTACCGGAGACTGACTTGCTGGACTTAGCCTATTTCTTCTTTTTACTGGCTGCCGTTGCAATCGGTTGGGTGCTGGGTCGAGGCGGTACCAGGAAAAAACCTGACTTTAGTGAGCAGGAGCAATCCCTCGCCCGCTCCTATGCTCAGGGGCTCAACTATTTGCTCAGCGAGCATCCCGATGACACTATTGAGAAGTTTATTGATTCTCTTGAGGTAAGCCCGGTCACTTTCGATACACACCTGGCCTTGGGGAATCTCTTGCGTAGGCGAGGGGAGTACGACCAGGCTATTAGAGTGCATCAGAACCTGCTGGCGCGCCCTAGTCTATCAAGGCAGAGCCAGCACAAGGCCCAATTTGAGCTGGCTTGCGACTATATTGCTGCT
Source organism: Microbulbifer mixtoriginis (SeqCode) (assembly GCF_052467515.1). Classification (NCBI taxonomy): domain Bacteria; kingdom Pseudomonadati; phylum Pseudomonadota; class Gammaproteobacteria; order Cellvibrionales; family Microbulbiferaceae; genus Microbulbifer; species Microbulbifer mixtoriginis (SeqCode). Next base: position 1,402,821 of record NZ_CP174314.1, read on the forward strand.
GGTTGGTTGGATAGAGCCGAGCGACTATTACAAGAGCTGGTTGAGACTTCACAGGAGCTGCGTGCAACCAGCCTCGAGCACTTGATAGAAGTCTATAGGGATGAGAGAGAGTGGGCTAAGGCTATTCATGCAGTAAATCTACTGCATGGCCGCCGCTTTAAGCGGCTGTCAGCGGACTGGGCTCCTGTGCAGGCACACTTTTGCTGTGAGTTGGCTGAGGAGGCTATTACCGGCAAAGACTATTTGAGTGCGCGAAAGCATCTCGACGCGGCTTTAGGGTATGATCGAAGTTCGGTCAGGGCTTGCCTGTTGTGGGCACGACTCGAATATTTGCTCGGCAAGCAGCGAGATGCCATTAAAGTATTGCAGCGGATCCCCAAGCAAAGTCCAGACTATATCCCGGAGATTCTAGAGCTGTTAGTCACCTGCTACGTGGAGCTTAATGATGGGAAGGGGTTGGACCGCTATCTTGAGTCGCTTCTCAAAGAGCATCCTTCAAATAGTGTGTTGATTGCCCTGACTAGCAGAATTCAGGAGCAGGATAGCGAAGCTGCCGCTGCAGCTTTTATGGGAAAGCAGCTTGCTCTGCGTCCTTCTTTGCGAGGGCTTGGCCGCTTTCTGGACTTATATATAGGTACTGCGCAGGGTAGATCGAGGGAAAATCTATCCCTGCTGAAAGCGCTTGTCGATCAGTTGATCGCTAGTCGCCCACACTACCGGTGTAGCAACTGTGGTTTTTCTGGTAACCAGTTGCATTGGTTGTGCCCCAGTTGTAAGCACTGGGATTCTGTCCGATCAGTCAAAGGGATCGAGGGTGAGTGATCAGCTCCCTCGGCCACCGTATAACCTAATCCTTAAGAGGTATTTCTTTGCAGTCTCAAGTCTCCTCCCCAGTTATTGTTGCTCTTGACTATGACAGCGCTGATGCCGCGCTCTCCATGGCTGACCAGTTAGATCCGTTGCTTTGTCGGGTAAAGGTTGGCAAGGAGCTTTTCACTATTGCTGGGCCCGATCTGGTTCGTGCCCTTGTGGGCCGCGGGTTTGAGGTGTTTCTAGACCTGAAATTTCATGATATTCCCAACACTGTCGCTGCGGCGGTTAAGGCGGCTGCGCGCATGGGGGTCTGGATGGTGAATGTGCATGCTAGTGGTGGAGAGCGCATGATGAGAGCGGCTGTAGATGCTCTGAGTGAATTTGGTGCTCGCAAGCCATTGTTGATTGGAGTTACTGTATTGACCAGTACCACCCCGGAAGAGCTGGCTGCCACTGGGGTTGCTAAACCGCTTCAGGAGCAGGTGCTAAATCTGGCTACACAAGCACAGTCTTGTGGTCTCGATGGCGTGGTCTGCTCTGCCCGTGAGGCTGAAGCGTTAAAAGCGGCTTGCGGCCCCGACTTTGAGCTGGTGACTCCGGGAATTCGTCCTGCGGGCAGTGATGCCGGCGATCAGCGACGGACTCTCACCCCTTCTGAGGCGCTGGATCAAGGTGCTGACCTCTTGGTGATAGGTCGACCTATTACTGCAGCAAAGAACCCCATGGTCGCCCTTCAAGATATATTGACTGAAATTGCAGGAAATTAAGGTTTGTTTGCCTAGACCGGGTGTGATGTAGTGTAATAGCCCTCGGGCAAAGTGTTGTTTGACCTGTTGGTATCATGTCCCGGCTTGGGGAGGTAGAGCTGTCCCAATGTGAAACTAGAACCCTTTCACTGGGAGTCGAACATGATTAAAACTCATTCATTACTTTCTTTGCTGTTAGCTATTGCACTTTCATTTCTTTCCTCATCAGTAGTATTTGCCGATGGAGCTGAGAGTGAGCAGCAAGTTGCCTTTGAGGTCAATGTAAACAGTGCATCTGCTGAGGAGCTTGCTGGCAAGCTTCTTGGAGTTGGTGAGGCTAAGGCGCAGTTGATTATCGAGTATCGGGAACAATATGGACCCTTTACATCCTTGGATCAGCTTCTAAATGTCAAAGGGATTGGGGCGGCCACCCTGGATAAGAATCGTGAGCGCATTCGGTTGTAGCTGCTTCTGACTAGCGGTGGATTAAGGTCTTCTTTGCTGAGTGGGTAAGGGGTCTATGTCTACCTATTTGCTTAATCGGGTTAGAGAGAGGGTTCTATCACCCCCTCAGCTGTGAATTTGGCGTCAGCACTTATTTGAGTTTTTAGTGTTGGCGCTATCTCACGCCAATCGTAGAGCATTGAGGAGAGAGGTTTAGTGGATCCGATGTCAGCTTGGTGGCTTCCCTTGCTAGTTGGAGGGGCTCTGAGTTATGGCGTGACGCTTGTCTTGCTGTTGCGCATGCGAAATTTGGCTTTAGATGTTCCTAATCACCGTTCAATGCACAGCGCTCCAATTCCGCGCACAGGCGGATGGGCACTGTTGGCGGGCTGCGGACTGGGCATAGCTGTAGGGCCTGCTTCCCTCCCGTTACCGGTTTATATGTCTTTTGTGTTGCTCCTTGCCGTATCTGCCATGGATGATATTAGGCATGTGGCGGCGAAGGTACGTTTAGCTTTCCAGTTGATTGCTGCTTTGATGGTTGTCCTTGCGCTACCTATAGGGCTGGAGTGGTGGTGGCTTCCCCTTTTTGTGTTGGGCGGGGCCTGGATGATCAATCTATACAACTTTATGGATGGTATAGATGGATTTGCTGGCAGTATGACCGTGATCGGCTTCTCATCTCTTTGTCTGGCATTCCTCTTGGTGGAAGACTGGGAGTTGGCAGGGGTGTGTGTCTTATTCGTTGTGTGCGCATTAATTTTCTTGCGCTTTAACTGGCCTCCTGCGCAAATTTTCTTGGGAGATGCAGGGTCGACGTGCATTGGCTTGGCGGCGTTTACCTTAAGCTTATTTGGATGGCAGAGAGGGGCCTTTGAGTTATGGTTTCCAATCATTGTTTTTAGCCCTTTTTGGGTGGATGCCAGTATTACATTGTTGCGGCGAATGGCTAGCGGGCAGCGTTGGTGGGAGGCGCATCGAGAACATTTTTATCAACGCTTGGCTATTCGTATCGGGGTGGCAAAAGCGCTCTACCTGCAGCTGATTCTGATGATCGCAGCCTCTGCCCTGGCGTTCACTTTTTCTGCTTTCGCGGCAACTTGATTTCAACGGTCGCTTTTAATTGGCGCCACGGATTGGTTGATTTTTATGTATGGGGTAATCCTGTGATGGGAATTTGGCGAAAGCTGGAGAGGGCTAGGAAGCCGGTTTTGATGTTGCTGTTTGACTTGGCAATGCTGAGTGCTGCCTTTTTTATGGCGATGGCAATTCGATTGAATGGATTAGCTGAAGCCGTAACACTCCCAATGCTGGGTTGCTTGATTATTACGATCTGCTCTAGCAGTTTAATATTTCTAAAGCTCGGTCTTTACCGCACAGTTATCCGCTATATGGGGCAGAAAGCGGTTATTGCTGTGCTCCAGGGAGTTACCGCATCCTCAATTCTGCTTGCGGTTGCTTCTTATTTGACGACCGCAGGTGTCCCCCGCTCGGTTCCCGTAATTTACTGGTGTTTCGCGTTGATAGCAGTGGGGGGGTCTCGGTGGCTCGTCCGAATTTACTATCAAATGGCGTTGGAAATTCATAAAACGCGAGTGGCAATTTATGGGGCTGGTACTGCTGGTCTGCAAGTTTACAAGGCCCTGCTTCACGGTGAAGTCTACAAGCCGGTTGCCTTTTTTGATGATAATACCTCGAAGCAAAAGACCCTGATAGATGGTGTTATGGTCTACTCCCCTTCAAGCATACTTGATGTGGTCGCTGAGCATGATATTGCTGAAGTATTGCTGGCGATGCCTGGTGTTCCAAAGCGCCGGCGCCGAGAAATAGCGAGAGGGCTCCGTGATCAGGGGTTGGTAGTCAAAGCTATTCCTGGTGTGGAGGAGCTGGTTGATGCAGCAGGCCGTACCGAAGATATGTCCCAAACCTATGAGAATGTATTGGGCAGGGCCCCGGTGGAGCCTGAGAAGGCTTTGATAGCTGGTTCCATTAGCGGCAAAGTAGTGCTGGTGACGGGTGCTGGCGGCTCTATTGGATCGGAGCTTTGCAGGCAGATTGCCCAGTGGGGCCCGGCTCATTTGGTGCTGGTGGAATCTTCAGAGTATGCGCTTTATCAAATGGAGCGCGAGCTTCGTCAGCAGCAACAGGATGAGGGGTATCAACTTCGGGTGACCGCGCTGCTTGGCGATGTTCGGGATAGAGTCCGGATGGCGGATATCATCAAGGGTTTCTCGGTTAATACCATTTATCATGCCGCTGCTTATAAGCATGTCCCCCTGGTTGAGCAAAATGTTGTTCTGGGGGCGGACAATAATGTGCTGGGCACGTTGTCGGTTCTGGAGGCTACGGAGGGCTCTAAGGTGGAGCAGTTTGTGCTGATCTCCACCGATAAGGCTGTACGCCCTACGAACGTAATGGGGGCTACCAAGCGTTTCGCGGAGTTGGTGTGCCAGGATTATGGGCGTCGCTCTACTCAAATGCGGGTTTGCATGGTGCGCTTTGGTAATGTGTTGGGGTCTTCGGGTTCGGTGATACCCCTGTTTACGGATCAGATTAATGCGGGCGGTCCTGTAACTGTAACCCATCCAAAAGTGACGCGTTACTTTATGACCATTCCTGAAGCGGCTCAGCTTGTATTGCAGGCAGGCAATATGGGGCGCAATGGCGATGTATTCGTTCTGGATATGGGGGAACCAGTCCTTATATATGACCTTGCTGAGCGGCTAATTAGGGTTATGGGGCACTCTGTGAAGGATGATAAAAATCCTGATGGGGATATTGAGATTCAAGTGACAGGTTTGCGTCCTGGGGAAAAGCTCTATGAAGAGCTGCTACTCGGTGACAATGTATTGGGCACTGATCACTCAATGATAATGCGTGCGGAAGAAGAGTTTTTGGAGTCTGGGGTCTTGCAGCGGTTGATTGCAGGGTTGAGGCAGGCTTGCGTAGAACATCATTGTGAAAGGGTTCATCAGATTTTGTCTGAGGCGGTAAGTGGTTACACCTCAAAGCAAGGTTTGGTCGATGCTGTTTGGTCCCGGTCTCGCACTGTGAAGCCCCAGATAAAAATGGCCACGGTAGAGCGTCTTCCTGTTACCAGTGAGGGCGGCTTGCACTAGCTTGCCAGGTAAGCTGTTAGATGAGCTCCTGATTTTGGGGGCTTGTAAGTCCTAGAGTGGAATATAGGTAGAAGCTATTCTGCCCATGGGGTGAGGGAAGTGCGGTGAAGTATGAAGAAAGTGAATAAGAAAAACCCCGCATAGCATGCTATGCGGGGTTTTTGTTTGGCTCCGCCTGCTGGGCTCGAACCAGCGACCCAATGATTAACAGTCATTTGCTCTACCAACTGAGCTAAGGCGGAATTTAATCTAACTTATAGAGCGCAAATTAAGCTGCGCTTTGAAATTTGGCTCCGCCTGCTGGGCTCGAACCAGCGACCCAATGATTAACAGTCATTTGCTCTACCAACTGAGCTAAGGCGGAATATCTTTTCGGCTGTGCCGTTGAGATGGCGCGTATATTATAGAGCACTCCTGGCGAGGTCAACCCCTTTTTTGATCTTTAACTAATTGATTTGTCAGGAAATTATTTATTTGACCTGTACGCAAAATGCCTCAGGTCTGGGTGGGGCGGGGTAGGACGCTATTCTCTTGTATTTGAGGGTGGTATGACGACAGCCTACAATCCGCTGTTGCATGAACGATTGAGTGGTTGAGGGAAGTGTATGGAGTCGCGACCTTTTAAGGTGGAATCTAAGTATCAGCCGGCCGGGGATCAGCCGCTGGCGATCGAGCAGTTATCCGAGGGCATAGATGACGGCTTGAGTCATCAAACACTGCTAGGGGTTACCGGCTCAGGTAAGACCTTCACGATGGCGAATATTATCGAGCGCTTGCAGCGCCCGGCGATAGTGATGGCTCACAACAAAACGTTGGCAGCTCAGCTCTATGGAGAGTTCAAAGAGTTTTTCCCCAAGAATGCCGTCGAATACTTTGTTTCTTATTATGACTACTATCAGCCCGAGGCCTATGTTCCCTCCTCGGATACTTTTATTGAGAAAGATGCATCGGTAAATGAGCATATTGAACAGATGCGCCTTTCCGCCACCAAGGCACTGATAGAGCGGCGTGATGTTGTGGTCGTTGCCACGGTATCGGCTATTTACGGTCTGGGTGATCCTGATAAATACCTAAAAATGGTATTGCACTTGGATCGTGGCGACCTGGTGGATCAGCGCACAATTTTACGCAGGTTGGCGGAGTTGCAATACACGCGCAATGATGCTGATTTTCGCCGCGCAACTTATCGTGTGCGCGGCGATATTATTGATATCTACCCGGCCGACTCCGATTTGGAGGCGGTACGCCTGTCTCTGTTTGATGAAGAGATTGAAGAGATCACCTTGTTTGACCCTCTTACTGGAGAGCAGTTTAAGAAAGTTCCTCGGGTTACCATCTTCCCCAAGAGTCACTACGTTACCCCGCGTGAGACCATTGTCAGCGCTATTGATGAAATCAAAGATGAGCTGCGAGTACGTCTGGAGCAGTTGCGCGGTAATAACAAGTTATTGGAGGCGCAAAGGTTGGAGCAGCGCACCCGCTACGACCTGGAAATGATGCAGGAGTTAGGATACTGCAATGGTGTGGAGAACTATTCCCGCTATCTCTCCGGCCGCAATGCTGGTCAGCCACCGCCCACGCTATTCGACTACCTGCCAAACGATGCACTGCTGTTTATCGATGAAAGCCACGTAACCGTGCCACAAATCGGCGGCATGTACCGCGGGGATAGATCGCGCAAAGAAACCCTGGTGGAGTATGGTTTTCGCCTGCCTTCTGCCCTGGATAATCGCCCCCTCAAGTTTGAGGAGTGGGAGCACCTGGCCCCGCAAGCGGTATTTGTTTCGGCAACGCCTGGACCCTACGAAGCCGATCACGCGGGGCAGGTGGTGGAGCAGGTGGTGCGGCCCACAGGACTTGTTGACCCGGAAGTGGAAATCCGCCCGGCTCAGACCCAGGTTGACGATGCGCTCTCTGAAATTCACCGCTGCGCGGAAGCGGATCAGCGAGTGCTGATTACCGTGTTGACAAAGCGGATGGCAGAGGACCTGACTGAGTATCTGGCGGAGAATGGGGTGCGGGTACGCTACCTGCATTCCGATATTGATACCGTTGAGCGGGTGGAGATTATCCGTGATCTTCGTATTGGTGAGTTTGATGTGTTGGTGGGTATTAACTTGCTGCGAGAAGGGCTGGATATGCCTGAGGTGTCTCTGGTGGCGATCTTCGATGCTGACAAGGAGGGTTTCCTGCGCTCTGATCGCTCCCTGATCCAGACTATTGGGCGTGCGGCGCGCAACCTTGAGGGGCGGGCTATTTTATATGCGGACAAAGTAACCGGCTCCATGGAGCGCGCGCTGGAAGAGACCCGTCGACGCCGGGAAAAACAAATTGCTTTCAATAAAGAGCATGGCATTACACCGAAAGGGATTCGCAAAAGCGTTGCGGATATTCTTGAGGGCGCTGTGGCGCCCGGTGTGCCCAAAAGTAAGCGTAAGGTGGCAGAAGGGAAGGGTACCTATAAGGTTGATGACAAACCGATGTCCGATAAGCAGCGCTGGGCGCGAGTTGCTGAGCTGGAGAACCAGATGTATGAGCACGCCAAAAACCTGGAGTTTGAATCTGCAGCGAAGCTGCGAGATGAGATTGCCCACCTGAAGGAGGCGGAATAGTTTAGTTGAGGGCGGCTTTTTCGGCTGCCCTCACCGCCACGATAACTTAAAAAAACTCTGCAAAAAGTTCAGTAAGTTGTTGAAAACACTAAAAAGCGGTGCTAAAGTTCGCGCTCTTCGCAGCACTGGGTTCCCCCGCTGCAGAGTTCTAGACCCGTAGCTCAGTTGGTTAGAGCGCTGCCTTGACATGGCAGAGGTCAGCGGTTCAAATCCGCTCGGGTCTACCATCTTCAAAAGGATGGTTACCCATCTGAATTAATAGTTCCATGAATCACTTCATGGATAGTTTCATGCGGTCTTTGGTAGGGATCGCCACTGAGAGAAAGGACAAACAATGCTCGTTGTTACTCTCCCCGATGGTTCTCGTCGAGAATTTTCCGCTCCGGTTTCCGTGCATGACGTTGCCGCAGATATCGGTCCTGGCTTGGCCAAGGCTGCACTTGCTGGCGTAGTCGACGGCAAAGAGGTTGATACCAGCTATGTCATCGATCGCGATGTCAATCTGGCCATTATCACCGACCGCCAGCCCGAAGGCCTGGAAGTCATTCGCCACTCCGCTGCACACTTACTGGCACAAGCCGTTAAGCAGCTGTACCCGACGGCCCAGGTCACTATTGGCCCGGTTATCGAAGATGGCTTCTATTATGACTTTGCCTACGAGCGCCAATTTACGCCGGAAGACCTGGAAAAGATCGAAGAGCGTATGGAAGTGCTGGCCAAGGAAGATATTACAGTTAGCCGCCGACTGATGCCCCGTAAAGAAGCGGTGCAGTACTTCCGCGATATGGGCGAAGAGTACAAGGCCGAGATTATCGACAGCATCCCCAGCGATGAAGATATTTCTTTGTACCGCCAGGGCGATTTTGAAGATCTGTGTCGCGGCCCCCACGTGCCCTCCACTGGCAGACTGAAGGCGTTCAAGCTGACCAAGGTGGCTGGTGCTTACTGGCGCGGCGATTCCAGCAACGAGATGTTGACCCGTGTTTACGGCACCGCCTGGGCCAACAAGAAAGAATTAAAAGCTTACCTGCGTCGCATTGAAGAGGCAGAGAAGCGCGACCACCGCAAGCTGGCCAAGAAATACGATCTCTTCCATATCCAGGAAGAGGCACCCGGTATGGTGTTCTGGCACCCAAATGGCTGGACTATTTACAGTACTGTCGAGCAGTACATGCGCCGCCGTCAGCGCGAGTTTGGTTACAAAGAAATCAAAACCCCACAGCTGGTGGATTTCAGTCTATGGCAGAAGTCTGGTCATGCGGATAAGTTTGCCGATGACATGTTTACGCTCACCAGTGAAGAGCGCCAGTTTGCCATCAAACCTATGAACTGCCCCTGTCACGTGCAGGTGTTCAATCAAGGTTTGCGGAGTTATCGCGACCTGCCGCTGCGTTTGGCGGAGTTTGGCTCCTGCCACCGTAGTGAGCCCTCCGGTTCCCTGCACGGTCTGATGCGCGTGCGCGGCTTCGTACAGGATGATGGCCATATCTTCTGTAGTGAAGATCAGATCCAGTCAGAGGTTTCTGACTTTATGGATCTGCTGCACTCCGTGTACAAAGACTTCGGCTTTAATGATGTTATTTACCGCCTCTCCACTCGCCCGGAGAAGCGTGTAGGTTCCGATGAAAGCTGGGATAAGGCAGAGAAAGCCCTGGCCGATGCGCTGGATGCCGCGGGCCTGCCGTGGGAAGAGCTGCCAGGTGAAGGCGCCTTCTACGGACCCAAGATCGAATTCTCCCTGAAAGACTGTCTCGGCCGGGTATGGCAGTGCGGTACCATTCAGGTGGACTTCTCTATGCCGGGCCGTCTGGATGCGCAATATGTCGCCGAAGATGGTTCGCGTCAGTCCCCGGTGATGTTGCACCGTGCAGCCCTGGGTTCCTTCGAGCGCTTTATCGGAATTCTGATCGAGCATTACGAAGGCGCGTTCCCCACCTGGCTGGCACCACAGCAGGTGGCGATCATGAATATTACCGATCGTCAGGCCGATTACTGTCGTGACTTGGAGGCCCGCCTTGGTTCGCTGCAATACCGCGCCAGTGCTGACTTGAGAAACGAGAAGATCGGCTTTAAAATCCGCGAGCACACGCTCCAGCGTGTCCCTTATCTGCTGGTCATTGGCGATAAGGAAGTAGAGAGCCAGACGGTTGCCGTGCGCACCCGCAGCGGTGAGGATCTGGGAAGCATGACTTATGAGTCTTTCCTTGAGATTCTCGAGCAGGACGTCAGTCGCCGCGGCCGTTTGTCCGAAGATAATGCATAACAACTTGGCAACTGGGAGACCATAGCTATTAAACGAGACACTAAGGGACGGTCCAAAAAGGCCCGCATAAACGATCAGATTGAAGCGTCAGAAATCCGCCTGATTGGCGCTGATGGCGAACAGGTAGGCATTGTCTCCCTGAATGAAGCGCTGGAAGCTGCACAGCAGGCTAGCTTGGATCTCGTTGAAATTGCCCCGGACTCCACGCCGATAGTCTGTAAGATCATGGACTACGGCAAGCACGTATTCGAAGCTAAGAAAGCTAAGAATGCCGCCAAGAAGAAGCAGAAGCAGCAGCAGATCAAGGAAATGAAATTCCGCCCGGGCACCGATATCGGTGACTACCAGATCAAGCTGCGCAACCTCATCCGCTTCCTAGAGGCGGGTGACAAGGCCAAAGTATCCCTGCGCTTCCGTGGTCGTGAAATGGCTCACCAGGAGCTGGGTATGGAAATGATGCAGCGCATCGAAAAAGACCTGGAAGAGCTGGCCATTGTAGAGCAGCGACCCAAAATGGAAGGTCGCCAGATGCTGATGGTTCTCGCTCCCAGCAAAAAGAAAAAGTGAGGTTTGGGGAAGCAATTCCCGGAACCTCCTTTGAGAAGTGATTGGGCGACGGCTGCCTCCTCACTCTCACCGTGCCGATGGCTCAGGTTGTCGGCAGATACTAAAGGTGCCTGTTATGCAGGCGAATATTCACTTTGGAGTACAAAATGCCGAAAGCAAAGACTCACAGTGGCGCTGCCAAGCGCTTCAAGAAGACGGCTGCGGGCTATAAGCACAAGCACGCTAACAAGAGCCACATCCTCACCAAGATGACCACCAAGCGTAAGCGTCAGCTGCGTGGCACCCAGACTATGAACAAGTCTGATGCCGGTCTGGTCGATCGTATGCTGCGCGCCAAGTAATTGGCCCAAATCGCAAAGGTTTAAGAGGATAGAGTTATGGCCCGTGTAAAACGTGGTGTAGAGGCGCGTCGTCGTCACAAGAAGATTCTGAAGCAGGCTAAAGGTTACTACGGTGCGCGTTCGCGCGTATTCCGCGTTGCCAAGCAGGCAGTTATTAAAGCTGGTCAGTACGCATACCGTGACCGTCGCGTTAAGAAGCGTAACTTCCGCGCTCTGTGGATTACCCGTATTAACGCCCAGTCCCGTGCAGAAGGCCTGAGCTACAGCCGCCTGATCGCAGGTCTTAAGAAAGCGGAAATCGCACTGGATCGCCGTGTACTGGCTGATCTGGCTGTTTACGATAAAGCCGCTTTTGCTGCCGTAGTTGAAAAAGCTAAGGCAGCCCTGGCAGCGTAAGCTGTCACTTCAGTTGTAAAACTGAATACTTAAAATAGGGAAGGGCTGTAGCGGCCCTTCCCTATTTTTTTATGGGGTTTCCGCTATTTTTTACCGGTGGCGGTGCCAGGGGAACCCCCGCGGTGCAAATGCACCGGTTAAAACAAGCACAAAACTAGGGCCAATCGGCCTCAATCGAAGTTGGATTCAAACGGGAACAGTTCGATGCAAGATTTGCAGTCCCTCACCGAGCAGGCAATGGAGCTGGTGGAGAAGGCCGATGGCCTCGCCGCACTGGATCAGGTGCGTGTTGATTACCTGGGCAAAAAGGGCCAGCTGACGGCACTGCTGAAAGGCCTGGGCAAGCTGTCTGCTGAGGAGCGCCCGGCTGCGGGTGCCAAGATCAATGAAGCCAAGCAGCAAGTGCAGGAAAAAATTAATGCGCGCCGCACTATGCTGGAGCAGGCCGCCATCAATGCCAAGCTGGCTGAAGAGACCATTGATGTCACCCTGCCAGGGCGTGGTGAAGAGCAAGGCAATGCTCACCCCATCACCCGCACCTTAAAGCGTGTAGAAGATTTCTTTGCGGGCATCGGATTTACAGTTGAGAACGGCCCGGAAGTCGAGCAGGACTATTACAACTTCGAAGCCCTGAATATTCCCGCGCACCACCCAGCGCGCGCGATGCACGACACTTTCTACGTGGACCCCACCACAGTACTGAGAACACACACCTCTTCCGTGCAGATCCGCACCATGGAGAAAAAGTCTCCGCCGCTGCGCATTATCTGCCCCGGCCGCGTATACCGTTGCGACTCCGATGTGACCCACTCGCCCATGTTCCATCAGGTGGAAGGCCTGGTAATCGGCGAGAACATCAGCTTTGCGCATCTGAAAGGCACCATCGACCAATTCCTGCGTGCTTTCTTCGAAGCGGAAGTGCCTGTGCGTTTCCGTCCGTCTTATTTCCCATTCACCGAGCCGTCTGCAGAAGCGGATATCCAGTGCACCGCCTGTGGTGGTGAAGGTTGCCGCGTATGTTCCGGCACCGGCTGGCTGGAAATTCTCGGTTGCGGCATGGTGCACCCGAACGTGTTTGCCGCCTGCGATATCGACAGTGAAAAATACTCCGGCTTTGCCTTCGGTATTGGTATCGAGCGCCTCGCCATGCTGCGTTACGGCGTTAACGATCTGCGCTTGTTCTTCGATAACGATCTGCGCTTCTTGAAACAGTTCTAGCCCAGTGAGAGCGCGAATGGCCGAGGCGGTTCGCAGTAGCAATCGAATTGTGGAGGCCCGGGTGGCGAAATAAATACCCCGGGCGAAATGCGCACCAAGTTGCGCTGACGGAATACAGAAAGAGATCAACTATGAAAATCAGCAACTCCTGGTTGCGGGAATGGGTAAACCCGAAACTCACCACACAGGAACTGGCCGATCAAATCACCATGGCCGGCCTGGAAGTGGATGGCATAGAAAAAGTAGCGGGTGATTTTTCCGGAGTGGTTGTGGGTGAGATTGTCGCCTGTGAACAGCACCCGGATGCCGACAAACTGCGCGTGTGTAAAGTGGCCGGCCACCCCGACGGTGAAATGCAGGTGGTGTGCGGTGCTCCCAACGCGCGCATCGGAATCAAAATTCCTTTTGCCCTGGTAGGCGCCAAATTGCCGGGCGATTTCAAAATCAAAAAAGCCAAGCTCCGTGGTGTAGAGAGCTTCGGTATGCTCTGCGCACAGACCGAACTGGAACTGGGCGAAGACAACGACGGTATCTGGGAACTGCCGGAAGACGCACCCACCGGTACCGATCTGCGCGAATACTTGCAGCTCGATGACGAAACCATCGAAGTGGATCTCACCCCGAACCGTTCCGACTGCCTCGGTGTTGCCGGTATCGCTCGCGAAGTGGGCGTACTGAATCGTTGCGCCGTTCAGGGCCCGGAAGTTGCTTCGGTACCCCAGCAAATCGAGGAGAGCCTGCCCGTATCCCTGCTGGCGGAAGCGGCCTGCCCGCGCTACGTAGGTCGTGTCATTCGCAATATCGATATCAAAGCCGTAACACCTCTGTGGATGCAAGAGCGTCTGCGTCGCAGCGGCCTGCGCAGTATCGATCCGGTAGTAGACGTGACCAACTACGTCCTATTGGAGCTGGGCCAACCCATGCATGCCTTCGACCTGGAGAAACTCTCCGGCGGTATCAAGGTGCGTATGGCAGAAGCCGGTGAAGAGCTGACCCTGCTGGACGGCCAGGCAGTGAAGCTACAGGAAGGCACTTTGGTGATTGCCGACGAAGAAAAGCCACTGGCCATGGCCGGTATTATGGGTGGCTTGGATTCTTCCGTTACCGAAGGCACCCAACATATCTTCCTGGAGAGCGCCTTCTTCAGCCCGCTGGCGATAGCCGGTAAAGCCCGATCCTACGGCCTTCACACCGATTCCTCTCACCGCTTTGAGCGCGGCGTAGACTACCACCTGCAAGAGAAAGCGGTTGAGCGTGCCACCCAACTGCTACTGGATATCGTTGGTGGTGAGCCAGGCCCGGTACACGTGCGCGAGCTGACTGAAACCATGCCCGCCGAGCGCCATATTACCCTGCGCCGTGCCAAGGTAGAGTTGGGCCTGGGTATCAAGCTGGCCGATGACGAGATCGTCGATATTCTTACCCGCCTGGGTCTGGAAAAAATCGACCAGAATGACGAAGGCTGGACCTTCCTCGCCCCCAGCTTCCGTTTCGATATCGCCATCGAAGCCGATCTGCTGGAAGAGCTGGCCCGTGTTTACGGTTACAACCGTATCCCCAGCGAGAGCTTTACTGCCGAGCTGGAAATTGCCCCGCGCCCGGAGAGCACCATTGCCCAGGACAATCTGGAGCAGACCCTACTGAGCCGCGGCTACTACGAAGCGATCACTTTCAGCTTTATCGATAGCGACAGCGCTGCCCTGTTTGACCCGGAAGCTGACCCAGTGGCCCTGCAAAACCCGATCAGCGCAGAGCTGGCGGTGATGCGTACCACCTTATTGCCGGGCCTGTGCAAAGCCTTGCAGTACAACCTCAATCGCCAGCAAAACCGCGTGCGCCTGTTTGAGACTGGCCTGCGCTTTGTACCTGGCGCGGAGCTGCACCAGGAGCAGATGATCGCTGGTCTCGCCTATGGTAACCGCTTTGCAGAAAACTGGACGGGCAGCAAAGACAGCGTGGATTTCTTCGATGTGAAAGCCGACGTGGAAGCCCTGCTGGCCCGCACCGGCGTCGCCGATGAATTCCGCTTTGTCGCCGGCCAACACTCCGCCCTGCACCCCGGTCAAACCGCCAAAATACTGCGTGGCGACCGCGAAGTAGGGGTTATCGGTGCCCTGCACCCGCAGCTGCAGAAGAAGCTGGATCTGGCCAAGCCGGCCTTCGTATTCGAACTCAGCCTGGAAGCGATCGGCCAGGGTAAAGCCCCGGCATTCCGCCCGCTGTCCAAGTTCCCGGAAGTGCGGCGCGACTTGGCCCTGCTGATCGACGCGGATGTTCCCGCCGCCAATCTGGTAGAGGCCGCCACCGAGGCCGCCGGTGAAACCTTGACGGACCTCAAGATATTTGACGTCTACCAGGGCAAAGGTATTGATTTAAATAGAAAAAGTGTCGCTTTGGGGTTGACGTTTCAGCATTCGTCGCGCACCCTTAATGACGAAGAAATCAATGCCGCTGTAGATGCGGTGGTCGGTAAATTAGAAGAAAAATATAACGCTAGTCTGCGCTAACAGGGCATGATGCTCTCGGTGTGCAGACTGAATTGCACCCCGAGAGCGTCTGCTTCCGGGTTGAAAGCCGCCGCGGTTTGGGCCGCTTCCGATCTGGAGTCGACGCCTCTGAATCAATTGGTAGGATCCAATGACAGAGGCACTGACCAAGGCCGGGCTCGCCGAGAAGTTGTACGAGGAGCTGGGCTTTAATAAGCGCGAAGCAAAAGAGATCGTCGAGTATTTCTTCGAGGAAATCCGCAATGCGCTGGAAAGCAACGAGCAGGTCAAGCTCTCGGGCTTTGGCAATTTCGACTTGCGTGATAAAAGCCAGCGCCCCGGTCGCAACCCCAAGACCGGCGAGGAAATCCCCATCTCAGCCCGCAGGGTAGTCACCTTCAAACCAGGGCAAAAACTCAAGACACGAGTAGAGGAACATGCTGGAACCGAGCAATAATGCTCAGCTACCTGCAATCCCCGGTAAGCGCTATTTCACCATTGGTGAAGTGAGCGAGCTGTGTGCCGTGAAGCCCCATGTACTGCGCTACTGGGAGCAGGAATTCCCACAGCTGAAGCCCGTTAAACGCCGCGGCAACCGCCGTTACTACCAGCACCAGGACGTTATTATGGTGCGCCAGATTCGTGCGCTACTCTATGAAGAGGGCTATACCATTGGAGGAGCCCGCCAGCAGATAGAGACCGGTAGTGAAAGGGCAGAAGTGGTGCAGTTACAGCAGGTGCTACCGGAAGTGATAGCGGAACTCAAAGATGTAGTGGCCTTGCTGGATGGGAGAAAGAATTTCTAAAAAACTGTAAACCTGGGCTTGCAATCCAGCCGCACTCAGGTATGATTCACGCCACATCGAGACACGATGTCTTTAAAAATCAATCACTTAGCGAAGTGAGCGATTTTTCAAAATCGGAGCGTAGCGCAGCCTGGTAGCGCACCACACTGGGGGTGTGGTGGTCGTCGGTTCAAATCCGGCCGCTCCGACCATACATATCGTTGCATATAGCAACGGCCAAGAAACCCGCTTTTTAGCGGGTTTTTTTGTGTCTTCGGCTTGAATATTTCACCATAAAAAAGGCAACAACAGCTCCGGCCTGGTTGCATAGTCTAGAAAGTTCAAGAGGAGGTATGTAGGTTGCTCAGCCATTACGTAGCGTCGTCGCGACTAGAGGGGTGATGCTTTTCAGTTGCACACTCTATAAGTTCCCAATATTAAACATTGATGAAGCTACCTAGTGTTTTTTGTAGAGATTTTCGTTTTAGTCGATGAAATTGCTCAACAATTTTCAATTGGCAGGAATTATAAAAGCTAAAATAATTTAAACCTCCTATATTTATTAAAACCCATCATTTAGCTGAAAGATAAGAGGCCTACAAACTTTATAGAGCTGGATGGTTTTTATTCATAATTGTATTAATGTACCATTTCCATAATTGCTTTAGGCGGATTTTTAGGTCTTAGTCAAGCTGTAGATTTAGGGGCGAGTAGCTTTAAATCTTTCAATTTCTTACGCTGAAATTCAGACCATTAAGCTGAATGGAGGTAATTGGGGTGTTCATTTAAAGCGCTCCGAGATATGTGGTTAGTAAAATTAATTTATTTATATGAAAGTTATAGGAAATAATTAACGGTTTAGTTTAGATGCATGTTTCTAATGCTGCCTTTTTTAGAGTATGATTGAATGAGTTTACGAACTAAGTCGCCTGAAATAAGGTTAGAGCTTAAAGCTATGGCTGCAGCCAGGAGTAACCTTTAGGTTTGCGCCACAAAGAAAATTAAAGGAATCTATAATCGTTAAAATGGAGTTAATTTTTAGTTATTCTAACAGCTTTTAAAGCTGTTTAACTTAATATGTTTTTTTGAAGAATATAATTAAATTGATTTGTTTCAAATGTTTAATGTGTCTTTGTGGGGTGTTAGAAGTTGAGTTCTTTAACTTTATATAGAGTGGATTCTGGGCGTCGATATTGGGTTGTTCGATCTGGGAATGGGGGAATTTATAATCCACATTTTCGTAAATATAGTATTGTAGCTATTGGGCATGCCGACGAGGTAGAGCTTTCTGGTAAGTTAGGGAATGTGGCTAACCCGAGGAAAGGCTTGTCTGCTGAGGAAAAGGAGATTATAGGGAATGGTTGCCATAACCGCATGTTGAGCTCGAAGAAGATGACTGGCAGTCAAATTGGCAATGTTTATGGACAGATAAAAAGATTTCTACATGAAATTCAGATAAATGATATCGTTATAACGGTTGACTCTCATCATGTAATGGCTGGAAGAGTTTTATCTGATGTTTATTATGATGAAAATCATATGATAATTGGTGGAGATGACCCTTCAGAAAGGCGTAGTATATGTGAGTATAAATTACGAAGAAAAGTTGTATGGGGTAGTAAGCAATATAAGGATGCTGTACCTTTTGTTTTAGCTAATAGTTTAAGAAATTCCTCAACTGTCTTCGAAGTTAGCTCTGGTACTAAAGCATCAATACTAAATCATTGGCTCACTCCTTTGCATATTAAAGGTGATACACTACATCTCTCGTCTCGTATAGAGGCAAAGAGAGCGATTGGTAATCGACCTGTTACTCGCTTCTCGTCAATCTTAGATCAGCTGGAAATTTTATCAAAGAATATTTCTGATTGTCTTGAGAGCGGGGAGAATATTTCTGTCGACAAATTTGAAATATATAAAAATAAAATTTGTGACTATGAATACGTATTAACTACTCAGCAAGCATTCATGTCGCCTGGGGATCACTTTATTCAATTAAGCGGAAGAGAGTGTCAGCTCAAAGTCTTTGCGTTGCTTTTTGCAAGTCTTTTCGGAGTGAGTGTTGTATTTGCAGATGATGGTCTAAATGATATTTCTGAAAAAGATAGGCGTGAAATTTCACTGATAAGTGCAAAAATAAATGAATCGGAAAATTTTGATGAGGTTAAGGGTGAGCTTGAGCTGAAATTAAAAGGTCAGGACAAAAAAGTTCTTAATGCCAAGAGAGATATTGATGATATTTTCCCGAAAATTGAAAAAGCAGAGACTGTTCCTATATGAGTGGCCGTTTTTTTGGGGGGCTGTCAAATTTGTTTTACGGGGGGATAACTTTGCTTTTTTCTCTTCTTGTAAATCTCGCGAAGCCATTTAGAGAGAATTGGCCCGAGAAGTTGCACTATTTGTTCCTTTCTGCTGCTATCGCTGTAGGCGGCTGGTGGGCTTTATATACTTACAAAGCGTTCGAGCAAAAAGAGAGGGCTTTAAAGGACTTAGAGAACGTAAAGAAGGAGTTGCTTCAAAAAGAAGCTGAAATAACAAAGAAAAAGGCTGAAGTTCAGGAGATTGAAAAGCGTCTTGAGGGTAATTTCTCCAGTGATATTACTATCGATTCAAACGTTGTTTTTTTAAATGACAGGAAATATGGGCTAATTGTTGATGTAACAATAAAGAACGTGGGTACTAAAGATGTGATTCTGAATTTTGACAATAATCCCTTAACAGTCTCAAAACTCAATTTTGATGGGGATAGGGTTGTGGCTGAAAAAACTTATAATCCGCAATATTATAAGAGTATATCCGATTCACCTAAAGAGATAAGCAGCAAGGTGTTTCCTGCCCAAGCTATCCTGATAGGGGCATCAAAAAAAGTCACTTTTTTCACGGAAGTCTTTGATCCAGGAATATATTATATTACCTTTGAGGCTAACATGGCTGGCGAACAAAAACTTCGCCATGAAAATAATAATTATTTGTGGTTTGCTTCTAAGTATATTCAAGTTGAAGCCGCTTGTTGTGAGAATGGGTATAAGTTTGCTGAAAAATCTAAACTCATTAACAGAAATTAGAATTTAAAAGCTAGTCTTGACTGGCATATCTGCATGTTGAAAAAAATAAAAAATAGGTGCAAGTTTGTGGGCGATTGAAGCCGTATGCTAAAATCGCTTAAGGGTTGATGGAGGAGCCAATTACATGACAAGCATTAGTCCTTGAGGCTCTTCATCTCTGATATAGAAGTAAGGAGAGTAATAGTTTTGAGATTTAATCAGGCTTTAGGAAACTTTGTTTCTGGATAAAAGTCGGTATTTGTGGAGTGTCTGGAGTAAAGCTTGATTAGCAGGGAGTAGCTGATAAGAATAATCGGCAGTCGCCTACGCCGTGTAACCTACTTTAGTTGAGCTGGCTATAGGCTTGCTGTACCACCTTCACTGATCCCACCAAGTCTCTAAAGTGACTCTCAAAATTTCGGTTGAGATAGAGCCAGTGATTGAGAGAGATACTAAGTCGATCTAGGGGAGGTGGCGTATTTTCGGTAATACAGCCTGGTTTTCTGGAATCTAAATGACTGGCCACTCCAGTCCACCAGCTCCAATTGTACGGTTGGTTTTAACCCAGAAATAACCAAGCAATAGCACTAATGTTGGGAGGTGGCTTGCAAGATGGTAACTCCACGTTGAACTCAATATTTATCCCTACAACGGAACCCCGCTCTTCCTGTATTTAACAAAGGAGTGCGGATACGAGTATAAAACTAATGAGCCAATTAAATCATTAGTGAACTTTTACATTTCCCGGTTTTGCCTTTAGTTAGCTATGTGATTGAGAGTGTTTCTCTTTAATCTTTTCAAAAAATCATGGAGTAAATTTCAATGTGAATTGATCTTTCCAATGGTTGATTGAGATTTTCTCAGTAAAAAATAACTAAAATATAGGCGCGAAAATAATCCTATTGGAATTTATTCAGTTTGTTTCAATCCCAAAGCTGCGTAAAATCGATAGATATTTTTGGTATTTTGGCCGTAATTTAGCGAGCCGATTAAAAAGGCTTCAGAAGTTTAAAAGATTTTGAAAGCTTCAAGAGTGCCGAGAATTTTCTAAAAGACCCATACCCTCAAAGGAGACCGGTAGCGTGACGTAAGAGTAAGTAAAAGGCGCTGACCCAAGGTGCTAGGAACACCCGGGGCCAGCTAACCAAATTGATAAGTACACTATCAAAATGGCTATATGGATAATACGCTAGAAACCCGCTCGTCTTCAATAAAGTGGAGTGCATTCAGCGGCTTGGGGCCTGTTCCCAAGCTCTGGAAGCCTAGCGCCCGCCTTTTCCTCTTCTCTGCCTACCGCCCCCGCGCACCACCCCACATTTCCTCCAAACGTTAAACCCATGCTTCCCCACCCCGGAAGCGCCCAAACTTTGACCATTGAAGGAAATAAGTATGTTGATCTTAAAGCGACGGACAGGTGAACTTCTAAGGATTGGAGCAAATGTCTCAGTCACAGTGCTGGAGGTTAAAGGTAATCAAGTGAAGATAGGCATAAGTGCACCCAGGTCACTGCCCATCCACCGTGAAGAAATCTATGTGCGGATCCAAAAGCAGCTGAAAGTGAAGGCCTGAAAGCGCTTAAAGCGGCAGCCAGGAGGGATAATCTTGCCTCTCTGGTGTACCCGTATTGAAAAGACTAGAGGGGTTATATAGGAAATTGTCCATTGTTATTTAGCGGAGTGAACTAGTAGCCAAATTGGGCCCCAGATTACCAGACAACAATAGCCCGTGAACCCAGTAGAAAAAAGTCAAAGCGATCCAACGTGCTACTGAGTACGCTTGTTTGGGATTTTAAATTTCCACAATGAAAGATTAAGCTAGTGATAGGTGATCCTGAACGCATTGTAGGAAGCCTATATTTCCTCATCAAATTTGGAGAGCTTGATTTGCAAGGAGTTGTCACTATTGTAAGCGGTACATGAGCCACATTATTTAATTTGCCCTGGCAGGCTGGCACGATGCCCCCTCAATCAACTTCGGAGAAAAGCGCCATGAATCAGTAGCAGTGACAAAGCTATATCGCGGTCTACGAGAAAAGCTCTCAATCCAAGTGCGCCAATGTTCGTAATCACAATCTAAACTACAGCCAGTTCCTCTATTGGTACCGCAAGCTATCTGAACAAACTTCGGTTTCTAATATCCCTGACTTTGTTCCCGTGAATATCAAGTTCCCCACAGTCATTACGGGAAATCTGGGTATATTGGATTCTCTAATGGCATAAAGCTGAAGTTGATACCTGTGTAGTGAGTCAACCTGGCCAGGTGTTTGTGCCCAGGCTTGAGCGGCACCATCATCCTCTTTTAACGCATGTACCAGGGATTGATCATGCAGAGTAATATAGGATTTACCAAGCGCTGCGCAGTATCCAGCATCGAACGCTGCATTCCATTTTTTATATTTTTATCAAAGCTGATAATAGCCCGGTCACAATTTTCAATGTGGTGTTTAATCCGTATCGCGTTGACCTAGGCAGACTTATGATCTCGACAGAAGGAGTTAGCTTCCACGCCATGACCATCGCCAGCTGTATCACGGGCATAGTGATTGGTCACGGCAGATTTCCAGTCCCTGCTTATTGTAGCCTTCAATTATCTGGGCTCTCCAGTCAGAGTGGATTAGCCCAGAGAGATATACTTTCTGTTTTTAGTTTAGTTACTTAATAGTGCTCAACAATAGAGTTTGATACTTAGGAAATGACTTACAGTAGGAATTTGACTTGAGAGGAGGGGGCTATTGATTGAGTCAATTAGGATATATCAATGCGTCATTAGCGCTGAAGTATAAGACCAAAATCCCTTTTGGCTCTTACTTATTGGTGGTTAAGGTAGCCTTATTGCTTAAACACTACATTTTCTGGCACTTTTCCAGATGGCAGTCTTGTAGAGTGCAATTGTGAGATCAGCCACTTTCCTTTCACTTTCTTTAGAATAGCGCTTTCGAGCCAATAAACATCCTGGCTCTCATTCTTTTTAGCAAAATTGGCCTTATTCCAATAGTTGATTGTGACTAGATCTGGCTTCTCATCAAAGTCAATAATGCTAAAGTAATTGGTTCTAACTGTATCTGATGGCTTTGCTACCTTAATTAGATCTTCAATCGTCCATACTTCACCATGTTCGAGCAAGAGAAAAGATTCAGTTACGGTGCCCCTCATACGCTCATGCTCTACATCGGATAGGTAATTTAGAAGGTTCTCGATAGTTTTGAATGCTTCAGGCTTCTCTTGTGCCTGTGCATTACCGATTGTCAAAACAAACAACATCAATGTAAAAACAATATTTCGCATAAGTTATTTTCCTGGTTTTTAGAGGTTAATTATTAGTAACGGAAGTGTTGATTTTACAACATTTACTTCATCAAATGTCTAAACTCCTTAAGGTGAGGGAGGCTATAAATGTTAGGCGAGTTCCGATCGCTGCAGATTTTCGTTGATACCGTCTATTTTTTCAGCAAAAATTTGTATATTGGGATCTCAGAGCTCCACTACAAGTGTTCTCCAGCCACATTAAACCTAGGATACAGCTCGAGTAAGGATTGTTGCTGAATTCTGTTGAGCTGATGTTCCTCAATGATAACGCCGAGATCATAGAAGCGACGCCCATAGTCGCGTATTCCCAATCAATGGCATAAAGCCGCCCGGTCTTTTCAGTGATGAGATTTCCAGTGCTTAAAATAATTATGGCAAAGAAAGAACCTACTACTTAGCTGTTCCGCGGCAGCAATATGGGAAGAAATTGTTTGGTAAAGCTGTACTAGTGTGGGGTAGAAATTTGCATGTTCATTAATCGAGCTCCAATAATGATCAGCTTTAAAGGATATATCCAAGTGGGCATCAATTTCGGGGAGGCTGCAGATTTCATTAAGTAAATTGGCAACCTATTCCAGAGCATTGGCATCACTTCTATTCCAGGGTCGACCTTCAACAAAGCGGGTAATTTGGTATTGATATACTAGGCCACTGTAAACTAAAGGAGCGCATAGCCCGGCGCTACTTGAACTCACAAGGACGTAGGCCTCTGCGTGTCGGTTTAAATCTGGAGCACCGCTGTATTGAGAATTGATACGTAGAAGTAATAGCTCTTGGTTTGCCTTGAGTGGGAATGTTTGGTTCGTTTGCCCCTGTAAGCCGTCTGACCACAATGGATTTGGATGGGCTCCATAGGGCCAGTCCTGGGGAAGCATAACGTAGAACTAATATCTTTGCCGGCTGATTAATTGATTGAAGCTGAATCTTATCAAATATTGTAGGCCGTTCTAGAGGCACGTAATAGTGATGAACTTAATTTCAAAAGTAAAATTTGGGTGAGTCGTGTGTTTTAAATTGCGAGTCTTGATTGAAAATAGAGACTGGAGGTTTATTCTTGTGATAAGCAATATTCTTCAAGGTATGATTCTTTGAGGGGAAATTGATTCATGAAGTTTGTAGTTATGGTCCGCTTTGCAGCCCTCAATTAAAATAGGGTGTGTCAGATTTGTCCTGAATTAATACAACTAAAACTGCCTAATGCTAGGCGTGCCCAATTCAAAGCCGGAATCCGGCACTATTACAGCTGGCGATCTGTTCTCCAGATCGCCGAAAGAAATAATCTGTCTATAACTGACTGGCTCACGCAGAGTTTTGAATATCCTTGCAGATGCCCACTTCACTTTTTAGTCGATAACTATTAAGAAAAGGTGACTGCACGCTCATTCAGATCATAATACTGAGTATTAACCTTAATCTTTACAGAGCTACCGGTAGCATCAAACCAGCCGAGATACCCGGTAACCTCTAGGCTTTTATGGGTAGTGGCCATCGCCTCACGTAAACGCTGGGCCCAGGGCCTTAACTTCTCACCATCATAACCTGAGCCACAAGCGCAGAGATGTAGATCGACAAAATTGCCAGGCAAACCCTCTTTAACCAGAGTGCCCGCTAGCTGCGTGGGGGTATAAGTTTTCCATACTCCACCCTGCCACGACTCTACTCCTCTATCGAAAACTTTTGCTTGTTTATTCTTGCCACTATTGCGTTGTGCACCAATTTGCTTGCCATCGCCACCGCCGGTACCATGAGCAACAATATAAAGAGTGTCTCCAGATTTGAGGCTACTAAGACACTTATCTATCCAGCGGTACATAGACTTACCAATACCAGATGTTACCTTGTTGGCAAGAATTTGATTCTTCGGAATATCCCATGCACTCGCCATATTCTCCGCGAACTCTAGCATTTCATCACTGTTTACCGGGAGGTAAATGTACTTTGCCATTTTTTACACCTTGTTATTATTACAATGCCAAAATTATAAGACCAAGCCTTGCAGAGTGAATTATTCAGGGCACCCAAAAATTGGAGAAAAGTCTCAGTTTTGCGACAAGCATCGGTTCAGGTGGCTATTCATATCTGATTAGGAAATAAAGGGAGGTGAAATGTTAAGAGCTTGTATTTGGGCTTTAGAAAACCTCACTTTGTGGTAAGAAGTAAGAAATCGTAGTGTTAATAGATTCGAGCAGGGTTAAATTAGCAAAGAGGAAACTCCGGTAGTGGATAAAACCATGTACCCTATGTTTATTGAGCTTGCTGCATTGATCCTGCCAAGCCCTTAAAACGACTTTTAAAGTTCCAGTTGATATATTGTCTATTCTTGGAAGATATACCAAGCCGCTCAAGGATAGGAGGTATGTTTTGACAATATAACTTCGTTTATGGGAAATCAATACTATCCACTCCAGGCCACTAGCACCAAATAATGATCCAACTGAAAGGGCTAGCCTATTCGGTATATTCAAACGCTCACCGTCAACAAACGTAAATAGCCTGTTGATTTGCTTATTCGAGATTGCTGCACGAATGCATAGTTGAATCAAAGTATAATCAGGGTGTTTAGGCGTATTTGTGATATTGGCCCTGATCGTGTTTAGGTCTACATAGCCCATACTGGCCGCGATAACGCTTTTATCCAATAAAGCCCAGGATTTAAATAAGTGGCCTGTAACGCTGTCTTCAGGATTAGCTGGGATTCATTTAAGAGATGTATAAAACAGCTTACATTGATTAAATTTTCTGCCATAGAAGGATAACGCTTTGTAGCTTTAGCGATTCACAGTGATCGAGTGCGCTGCCCTGGGTTGTCGTTGTGCCAAGTTCGAGGCCTTAAATAGCTCCAGGTAGAGAAGAATCACTTCGATATCTGGTCAGGTCAGCCTTTTTGTCGATATAAAGTACGATATGGTAATGATTACTCATTAGGGTATAGGCTACGTTACTAAGTGTAAAATCCGATGCTAACTTATTCATAGGCGTTTCAATTCATTGGTACTAGGCGTAGGGGTAAATGCATTGATAAGAGGGGGTTACACCAAGAAATATCTGGATGATTCTGGACCGAGACCTTGGTTGTTCTCATATTGGTATGAATAAATATTAGGTGTTTTATTAAATTTCATCAGTAGGGTTGGCGGTTTAGGCTTTATATTTGGTGAGTGTTGAGAAGTGTCCTTAGGTTATTTGGCGTCAATAATAAAAGTGAGTGAAGTAGCTAGAGTTTCGAGGGAATACGTTTATTTGTATCCGCATGCGACAAATAGTGCCAGTAAAGTTAAGCTGTAGCTGGCTTGTCCGCTGTATGACTATACCTTGTCTATAGTTCGAACTGCTTACCTCTTTACTCAGAGGGCTTTGATAGTTTATCGATCCGCTTAAGATACAGTGAGTGAGTGAGTGAGTGAGTGAGTGAGTGAGTGAGTGAGTGAGTGAGTGAGTGAGTGAGTGAGTGAGTGAGTGAATGTGATGGATGGACGTTAGTCATGCCATCGGCTATTTTAAGTTTTCTATTATTCTGTTAGCAAATGACTGTGGAGGATGCCGGTGAGATTTCTAATCTCATGCCTGTCAATACTAAGTGATCACCGCCCAATAGACTTCCCCGGTCTGCTTTCGAGAGCCTTGTTTTTTTCACTCAGTTGGGTTGTTGGCGCTTCATTAGGTGCGCAGGAAATCAGTTCCTCAGACCTGGGGCAAGATACGCCTACTACAGATGTTGCTGCTGATTATCTGAGGAAGGAGTTAAAAGGCACCCAGAATTTGGTTTGGACCGGACATAAAATACCCGATACTGATTCCGTTAGCGGGAGCTTGCTCTCAGCCTTCATTTATGGTGGTAAGCCAGCAATTCCCAGTAAAATCAATCCGGAGACTCGCTTCGCCATTGAACAATGTGGTGCTGAGGAGCCCGAAATAATTGAGAATTTCTCAGGAAAGACTGTTGGATTGGTGGATTTTAACCAAGGCACTCAATTGCCAACTGGCATTGATCCAGACTTAATCGTAGCAATAATCGACCATCATGCGATTGGTGGATCGCCAATTAATATTCCAAATGTAATCAGTATAGAGACTAGGCCATGGGGATCGAGCGCAACAATTTTAACTGATCATGCTCAGAAGTTTGCTATTGAATTACCAGTTCATCTGGCGTGTATGGGGTTGGCTGCAATTCTTTCGGATACGGTTAACTTGACATCACCTACCACAACCGAGTACGACAAAGTCTATGTAAAAAAATTGGCAAAGAGAGCTGGTATAGATGATGTAGATAAGTTTGCAGAGCGGATGTTGCTAGAGAAATCAGATCTGGGTGGGTTTTCCGCCAAGGATATTGTTTTACTTGATTTTAAAGATTTTGAGTTCGGAGGAAAAAAAGTTGGCATTGGTGTTGCTGAAACACTGACAGCTCAGCAGTTAATCAACAGAAGGTATGAACTGAAGTCTGCCATGGGCGAGATAAAAAAAGAGAAAGGTATCGATCACTTGATCTTCGCAATTGTCGACACTCGTAAAAATAAATCTTATCTACTTTGGAGTGATACCTCAGACAAAGATCTTATTATCTCCGCTTTTGGGGACCAGGTAGTAGATGACATGGTTGTTGCTAAAGGGGTGATCTCGCGAAAACGCCAAATTGGCCCAGCAATTCAAAGAGCTTTAGAGAATTGAAAGATTGACTGATTTATTGAGTTCTCTGAAAAGATTATATTCCTGCGATGCCCATTTTGGGCGAGGATCAAATTAGGTGTAATCATTATCAAGAAAAACAGATACCAAGAAAGTTGGAATAAAGCTGGCCTATACCAGATGTGAGGCTTTACTACGATTCAAATAATGGAACTCCTTTGACTTCACTGACGAAACGATGACTTGATCATCAACGATGATCGTGATTGAAATAGTTACAGGCCAGCGAACACAGCGAGAGCCTTTTGAGCCGTACTCAACTAGATAAAATAAGCTGTGTGAGAGATGACACTTCATCTGTTACAGCCGATAAAATATTGCAATGAATTTTTACCGTTTCGTTTTAAATAAAGGGGTGGAGGATAAGACTAATGAAAAATTTAAAGCGTTAATAAATTTTTACTTGCCTCAGGGTAATCATCCCCGTTGCGTCATGAAGAACTTTTTTTATAAATCTTTCGTAAAAGTAAAGGTGAGATTCTATGTGGATACTATCCGAGCGTTATCTACATTGTTCAAAAGCTGCACGAGTAAATAAAAAATTGTTAATTACTTTTGGTTTTCTTTAGTAGGTTATTATTCAGTTTAAGCCCAAAAGGCTGGGGTTGAACTCCGGTGTTTTTATGTGTTGGAATTTCAATTTGGCGACAAAACCATAAAATCGAGTATTAATCTCAAGCTATACTATGTTTAGCAACATGCGTACCCTTACTCATATTATGCGTAATAACTTCCTTTTTCGTTTGACAATATTCTTGTAATCCCACTGAATTACCTTTGATTTTTTTAGCCAGCGTTTTAGATCAGTTGTATTTATCTGCATTGCCTCTGTATAACGAATAGAAGCATCTTTAAATTTTCCTGTCCCTGGTTCGAGTTTAGGTTCGTCAAAGTCTATACCGCTCCAGAACATCAGGCGAATACAGTCTTTGAGTTTACTGTATCCTACAATTGGATTGCCCTCTAAAAAACATACAGGGTGGCCATGCCAAATCTTACTTTCAGCTTTTGTCAGGCCTTTATCAATTAGCTGTCGTAAAGTATCGCATATCAGCAGCTCTTTAGCGACCTGTGCTGAATTAAAATCATCGATCGTTTCATATTCATGGTTATCAATCTTTCAACCTCGTCGAGCTTTAATGCCGGTTTCAGGTATGTCTAGAGTAGCGGTGTTGAGGTATTTTTTATAAGTGGGATATACATATTAAAAAAATGTTAGATGGTATCATCCTTAAGCGTCTATTCTAGCATCTAGAGCTTGGTTTAGAGGGTGAAATCTGAACCAATGTTGAGCAGTCGTTATCTATCATCTGTCAAGGGTAAAATTATTTGGCCCTTGTATCACCTGATTCTTGGTGTCTTAAGTCCCAAAACAGATCGCTACACTTATCGAGATTACCGGAGTCACAAATATACGGGGCTTGGTACAGGGTGCATCAATCCACAAAGTAAATAAAGAGCCAGTTGCTCCACGCTTGATACAATCCCAAGGTAATATGGTATCTATCGCAATAGATCAAACAAAACCTATTTTCTAAATCTAGGGAGAGTGAATTTTCTAGGCGATGATGGCATTAGGAATATTCGAATTGTAGTTGGTGATGGTACCAGTAATAGTTTTCGCTGACCAATCACGATAGTTCTCTAATTTTTGACCTCCAGCAGTTCTTGAGTGATTTGTTAGCAGAATAGCGTGGTGATATGGTGGTTTTCGCAGCTTGAATCGAAAGGATGGTGGAAGATTCTCACTTGGTAATATTTGAGCTACTTTGGTCTTCAGGCCTCTCTGAAAGTCATTGTTCTGTCATGATCTATCTACAATGTGCATCTTATCGCTTTATTCGGTTTGTTTGACGCATTATCTAGATCTAATGGTTGTGCTTTGTTTAAGGGCATAGTGAAAATAGTGGCACAAATTAGGAGGATCTAATAATGATAAAAACAACAGCCAAGTGGGTTGGCGGGATACTATTGCTTGGGATGGTTGCAATCTCGGTCTTTGCCGTCAATGCAATTTATTTTAAACCATGGTCTATCAATGTATATTTTGAGCGAGCCTTTATAAAAATTCAAAGTACCAGCCCGGAAACACTCTCAATTTTCCGCATACTGGAACGGTTTGGGATTGATGGTCATAATGCCCATCTTGATGATGTTTCTGAAAAGATGAAGCAACATGAGATACAGATAGTTAAGGATGAACTATCTACTTTAAGGAGCTATGATAGATCTAGCCTCAATGACCGGCAGGCAATTTCCTATGATATTCTGGAGTACTACCTGGAAAATCTAGTAGAAGGGGAACGCTGGAAACATCATAATTATCCTCTCAATCAAGTGTTTGGTGTGCAAAATACTCTTCCGGAGTTTCTTGTTGAGTTGCATCAAATT
Organism: Microbulbifer mixtoriginis (SeqCode); assembly: GCF_052467515.1. NCBI lineage: Bacteria > Pseudomonadati > Pseudomonadota > Gammaproteobacteria > Cellvibrionales > Microbulbiferaceae > Microbulbifer > Microbulbifer mixtoriginis (SeqCode). Next base: position 1,432,040 of record NZ_CP174314.1, read on the forward strand.
AATAATGTTAAAGAAGCGGATTATTATCTTTCTCGTTTGAGTGAAGTGGATAGAAAATTTTCTCAAGTATTGGAGGGGCTGAAGATCCGTGAACAAAAAAAGATCCTGCCCCCGCGTTTTGTAGTTGATCGTGTGTTAAGCGAAATGCAAGGGTTTATTAACGTCCCGGTGCATGAAAACATACTATATACCTCTCTGGAAGAGCGCCTGGGTAATCTTGAAACTCTACCAGCTCAAGAGCGTACACGTATTCTTAATAGAGGAAAGAAATTAATTGAAACAGATGTCTATCCTGCGTACGCAAGCCTGATCGCCTACTATCGGGAGTTGCAGTATAAAGTCACAAAAAATAATGGCGTTTGGGATCTTCCGGAAGGGGATGAATTTTATGCCTATCAAATACGTACTCATACCACTACAAATCTGACTCCCGATGAACTGCACAATACGGGCTTAATGGAAGTAGAACGCATAGAAGATGAAATGAAGCAGATTTTTGCTTCTGTAGGTCTTGATACGGGAAGCATTAATACCCGTTTCTCCGCTATAAATAATGATCCTCGGTTTCTTTATGAAAATTCAGATAAGGGACGTGAGCAGATTATCAAAGACTATCAATTGATTATCGATGAGATTAACGCAGGTATTGACGATTATTTCAATATAAAGCCAACTGCGGGTGTTGAAGTTAAGCGAATTGCGGAGTTCAAAGAACAAGGCGCACCTAAGGCATACTATATGCCACCGGCAATTGATGGGTCTCGCGGAGGGGTGTTTTATGTAAACCTGCGCGAAGTCCATGAAACAAAGAAATTTACCATGCGAACCTTGGCTTATCATGAGGCAATTCCAGGGCATCATTTTCAAGAGGCAATTGCAAAAGATTTAGAGGGATTGCCAACTTTTCTTAAAGCCGTATCAAATACAGCTTATGCGGATGGCTGGGCTCTTTATACAGAGAAGCTAGCCAAGGAGATTGGTTTTCAAGATGATCCCTATGATGATCTTGGGCGATTACAAGATGAGATGCTTCGTGCTGTTCGTTTAGTGGTAGATACCGGTATACATCACAAGCGCTGGAGTCGAGAAGAAGCAATTGAATATATGGTGAAAACGACCGGTTTTCCGAGAACTGAAGTCACCACTGAGGTTGAGCGCTACTTTGTGATGCCGGGTCAGGCTGTAGCTTATAAAACTGGTATGTTGAAGATATTGGAGTTGCGAGAACGTGCTCGTCAAAAGTTAGGGAATAAATTTGATATACGTGAATTCCATGATGTGGTGCTAACTAATGGTGCCGTACCGCTGATGGTGTTAGAGCAACTTGTTGACCGCTGGATTGCTACTAAGAAAGTCTAAGAGTTAATAAAAAGGCATTTCAAGCAGTATCATTTGCTATTTAGAGTGAGCTCGCGTTAATTGTAATAGCGATCAACAAGTTCATTGTAGCGCCTGAAAGGGGGTTGAGTTCGACTCATACCCCACTACTGAATCCAAACAGATAATGGCCTGCTTTCTGCGGGTCATTTTTTATTTATCCCTTAAAATCTCCATCGCAGCATTATGCCCAGGCATTCCAGTAACGCCACCTCCCGGGTGACTACCGGAACCGCAGAGATACAGGCCCTGAATCGGCGTGCGGTAATCCGCAAAGCCCATAAAAGGGCGGTTGCTCCACAGTTGGTCCAGGCCTAAGGCACCATGGAAGATATCGCCACCCATCAGACCAAACTTGCGTTCTAAATCCAGAGGTGAGTGAATTTGCTGAGCGATGATGGAGTCTCGGAAATTGGGAGCATAATTAGTGATAGTATCGATAACGGTTTGTGCTGCCTGCTCGCGATAGTCATCCCAGCTTTTAGCGCCCGGCAGTTCTGGAGCAAATTGTTGGCAGAATAGGCTGGCCACATGTTGGCCCTCGGGGGCCAGGGAGGAATCGATGGTGGAGGGGATCAATATCTCTACTATGGGTTGCTTTGACCAGCCGTATTGAGCCGCATCTATATAGGCCTGCTCCAGGTAATCCATGGAAGGGCCAATGACGATTCCCGACTTGTGGTGCGGTTGTACGTGAGTACCGGGTTTGCATGTAAAGTCTGGCAGTTCAGACAGTGCGACATTCATACGGAAGGTGCCGGACCCCACTCTAAAACCACGTACCCTGCGGTGAAATTCCGGCTCCAGATGTTGTTCGTCAATCATCTGGGAATAGAGCAGTTTAGGGCCGACATTGGCGATTACTTTACTAGCTGCAATGGTTTCCCCGCTACTTAGCCGTGCCCCGGTAGCGCGACCACCATCGATAAGCACCTCTTTGACTTCAGCATCTGTGCGAATAGTGACCCCAAGCTGCTCTGCCTCTTTACGCATGGCTTGAGTGATAGCACCCATACCACCCATAGCATGGCCCCAAGCGCCTTTCTCACCGTTTACCTCGCCAAACACATGGTGCAAGAGCACATAGGCGGAACCGGGAGTGCTTGGAGCGGCATAGTTACCGACAATAGAGTCAAAGGCGAACGCAGCTTTTACATGGTCATTTTCGAACCAGGCATCCAGCACGTTGGTAGCACTCTTGGTGAACAGGTCCAGAGCGTCTCGGCGTGATACCATGCTTAACCTTTTCGCTCTAAGCCCAAATCCACCAGCGCGAACCAGGTCTATAAGACCACCACCCACGTTGGGAGGAGCGCGCAGTAGCTCTTCGCGTAAAATATCCGCAACGGTTTCCAGCATGGCATAAAAGTTAGGTAAGGTAGCTGCGTCTCTCTCAGAGAAACGTGCTACCTCTGCCTGTGTATCTGCAAGATTCTTATGGAAGGAAAGACTATTGGCTTCTGAAAGTGGGAAGAAGTTTGATTGCGGCCGTAATTTGATTTCCAGGCCATGCTCTCGTAGATGGAGGTCTTCGATGATCTTGGGGTTAAGCAGACTCACGGTGTAGCTTGCCACAGAGTTTTGGAAGCCTGGGTAGAATTCTTCAGTAACCGCAGCACCACCAACAATCGACCGGCGCTCAAGAATCGTTACATTTTTTCCAGCTTTAGCCAAATAGCAGGCACAGACAAGGCCATTATGGCCACCGCCTATAATCAAAAAATCCTTCATTATTATTCTCTGAGTAGGAAAAGGTTAGGATCAATTGTCGTCAAAAACCGCAGAAAAATAAAGAGTCCAAAATCAGATTATTATCGATACCATTTTGTCTATTGCTAGATCTAAAGTTTTAAAGATAAATTAAGGTGGGAGAAATGCTTGTACAAAACTCTTTATTATTATCGCTTTAGTGCAAAATTAGTGTTTACTGCATCCTTGATTAAAACTATGCGGCTTCAAAAAAACTGTCCAGTTAAATATACTGAGCTCAAGGAGCCTAAAGGGGAGCACCCGTAGTATTATTGGTGAGGCGTTAATCTATATCACTTCTTATTAGATTTTCTCTGAAATTAATTTGTGTACTGCCGTCATGTACGCAGATATTCTGGGAGGCGTATTGGCAACTATCTATAACGAAGGTTTATATCGGGTTTTTAAATAACCCTGTCCTTTTGGTAGGCTGAAGCCAAGTTGAGTTTAACTCAATACACGAGAAGTATGAGTTCAGTTTCGTAGATTAATTTCCTGGTTGATGCTAAAAAGTAAAAAAATATTGCAGCCATTAAGTGTGAAATGTATGAACAAAATCACTTTTCAATGCTAAATTTTCTTTGTTATTACCTCCTATAGGAATTACTTTAGTTAGCATAGACATGCCTTATAGAGATGATATTTCGTGTCCAGTGAAAACCTTTCCAGAGTGTTAGGTGCTCAAGAAGCAATATTCACAGAATTAGCCAGGAGGACCTGTGGAGGTACTTTAGTTATTTCCTTCATTAAAGTTCTTACACCACTAAGCGTTGAGCAATTAAAGTCTGGATTTGCATCGATTCATAAAATTTATCCTCTATTACAAGCACGTGTGGAGTCTGGAGAGCAACTTCGCTGGCGTTGCGATGTATCATTCGATTCTATCCCTTTCGAAGTTGTGAAATTAGATGGGCCTCTTGATTTTGAAGAGGAGTTTACGCGTAGAGGCGAGGCTGGACTTGATGTTGAAAAATGTACTTATACGCTCTCGTTCTATATAAATTCCCAGGATAAAGTTGACTGGATATCCCTGGTAAGCAGCCATGCAGCCCTGGATGGCCGGTCAGTAATGACTCTTTTTTGTGTTTTAGATATATATTTTAGGGAGCCTGAGACATTTAAATTAGGAAGGCAACCCTTGTATGAAGCGGTTGAGAGTTACTTTCGCTCCTCCAAATACTTCGCAAGACAGGAGTCATGTAACGCTAAAGATGATTTATTTAAATGGCCAGTTGAAGAGTCAGCCTTTGCTGCAGAGCGTGAGGGGCACGCTATTTATAGACAATTTCCTATGGAGGATCTTTCAAGTATTGTAAAGCAGGGGAAGAGCTACAAAGTTAGACCTAGTGCACTTTTTTGTGCTGTTGCTATTAAGGCCTCAAAAATTTTACCTAATCATAGGGACTGGATTAAAATTCTCTTACCTTTAGATGTTCGAGATTTATGTGGATCGGAAATCGGTTTAAGCGCAGTGGGTGCATTTTCTGCAGTAACCACTTTAGAAGTAATACCTAATATTGATACTAGTAATATTTGGCAGCTAGCAAGATACTTGCAAATTGAGCTTGATCGCCAAGCCGCGGAGGGAGAATCATGTAAGTTCGCCTTTCCTAAAGATTATATCCTAGGGGATATTATTGGTTGGGCTCAAGAGTATGAAAATAATAAACCAGTTTTTTCTGAAGGGTTATGTATTTCAAATGTTGGAAGCATGAAAGCTTTGGGCACGCACATGAAATCTTTTGAAATTGTAACAGCTATTCCTTTCCAGACACATGGTGCTCATCCAATATCACTGTTAACCTATTCAACGGTTAGGAACTCAGTATTTATTTTCTCTTACTGCTCTCCCCTTACTAAGAAAGATAATGTTTTAAACTTCGCGGAAAAATTTATCAATGCGCTTAGGGATCTTGTCAATAATACTTAAATAAATTAAAGTCTACAGTCTGCTCAACTAGAAGAGCTCTGATTGAATAGGTCACATTATATTTTACATGTGAAGTAATTTTTAGGAAGTCTGGTTGCTTTATTTAGATTTCTGTCTCTAATAATAATTTGTAACCAAGGTATGGCTTTGCAGGGCATCTAAGTCTTTAAATTCATAATGGTGTATACGAATCATCCTGAAAAATCGGTGTAACAATCTCCGAACGGCATAATTCCGGTATTAAAGATTTTTCGAAGGGTTGTGGCCATTCGCGAAATACTGCTTATAACCTATGTACCCTTACAACCCCTAAAATATTTTTCAATCTGCTCGAACCTCTACTTGGGTTTTTTGAATGATTTTATTCCGATGGGGTATTGTTTGTCTTCCTGCTGGGGTATGTATGATTTATACATTAAGTCAGATTTGGCGAATCATAGTATAAGTTAAAACTCGTGGGGGAATTTTGAATGTTCCCACTTTATATAAGGAGCTGAAATTTGGGTGTTTACTTATTAACGACCGGGCCAGAGAGACGCTGCTTGTGTATCCACTGAGAGTTGTATTGTCACTGAATGCATTTTTTAAAATACTAGAGATCCGATTTATTGGTATCCACTTTCATAAAAAAAATAGAAGAAACGTTAACCTAAACAACGGAATACAAAAAAATTCAGGTATATTGGAGTAAAGTTGGATGTTGATTTATAGGGCCCTGGCGGGCTAACACATAGTGCCGATACAATAGCTGCCAATAAGTACAGATTTAAATTTCTGTATGAGCCGGTAAACCCTAACTAGGTAGATTTTGGCTCCACCAGTATATAAAAATACGATGAATTAGAATCTAAAGATGTAAAGTGGCACACCGTAAAGAAACCAAGGTGCTTTAAGCGTAAGTAAAATCGTGTAAGAAAGGCAGAATAAGGGGGGAGTAAAGGGAGATTTTTGGCGCCAAAGTAAGAAATTATTTCGCCATTAAGAAATACTGAACACATGGATATTTTCGGTTTTGCCAGCTTATTAATTGTGGAAAGTCTGCGGTTCACGGTGTTAGCCACTTCCCGAAAAAGGTAGATTTGGTTCAATACAAAAGAGGGAAATACATGTTAAAGCCTGGTTTCGAATAATGAAGTGTAGACTCTTTATTGCGTAAAATTTCACACTTATTTAGAGGGTAAATACTCATAAGCATTCTGGAATCATTGGTATGAATGCTTATGTTAAATATGGATTTCATTGCTAATAATAATCGTGGCCTTAGCCTACCTTTGTGTATTAGGGAAAGTGTGATCATGACCACTTAAGATTCCATAATAATTGTGATGTAAAAAATCAACATCCTCTTGGTATATGCCGGCTTGTCCTTTAAGGGATAGGAATGAGAACTCCTAAATTTTTGAGCTGCAACCTATAGTTAAAAGGTGATATGATGGTTGCTATATTCATGGATATAACACTAGTGAATATCTATAGGTTGTGATATGAATTGATCTATTCACAATCTCCGCTATATTGTAGATCACTAGCTACCAAACTGCATTGATTTCATCTTGAGGCGGCTAGTATTGTATTTCTACTACTGCAGAAGTAAGATTCAAATGAGTAATATTATCTGAGAAATTGATACCTTAACGATTACTAAACCTACAGGGATGATAGGCGAGAGTGAGGGCTTGTCCCAAAAACAAATCGCTGAATTACATTCACAGGGAGGGAGTTAAGTTTGCTTAAATACTTTATTGAGTATTATGTAGTAAAAGTATATTTCATAGTAACAAGTGGTGATTGATAGTATGAAGTCTCAATTTAGCGTAATCGCCCCTTGTTATAACAATTCGGATCTCTTGCGCAACATGCTGAAAGGGTTCTCTGTCCAAAATTACCCAAAAGATGATTTCGAAGTTATTGTTGTCGATAACAATTCAAGTGATCCAGGTATTTATTCTTGTTATAAGGAATATAAGGATAAATTGAATCTAACCTTACTTTATCGCCAGATTTTAGATAATCCTTTTGCCCTTAATTCTGCTCGTAATTTAGGAGTAAGGATTTCTAGATATGACTGGTGTGTTTTTACAGATAGCGACTGTATTCCATCCTCCAATTACCTAATGCTGATTAATAATATAATTAATAACAAGGGGAAGAACATCTGTATGGCAGGGTTGAGGGAGTTCATTCACTTTAAGGATGTTGAGGTTGATATGATAGACGGAACTGATATACATCTAAGTGCTTGCCCCAGATTTAAAAGCCCATCGAATTATGGGTTAACAAAAGATAGAAGGATCGGTAAGATAGAAGACTTACCTGATACGGAGCAACCCTGGGGTCATTTCTATGGTTGTAATATGATCTATAAAAAAGAAGATATTATCAAAGTGGGAATGTTTGACGAATTTTATGATGGTACATGGGGGTATGATGATATTGATATGGCTTACAGGGTTATCAGTGAATTAAATATTGAGCCAATTTTTGCAGATAAAGCCGTTGTTTATCATCAAGATGAGGTTGCACCGGCTGAGAAAATTGACAAGTCAGTCTCAAAGACTGAAAAGCTAAATAACCCAAACTATCAGTACATTTGCAAGAAAATTAACGGATACTATGAATTTAGTACTCGTGAGTTCAGGCGTTTTGGTTTAACAGGTTTTTAATTGACTGAAGTTGCTAAAATTTTTCTGAGTTGTTTTGTGTCTATTGGGGGATAGTGCTAGATCAAAATAGCAATTTACTGGTTCTTAATAAGATATGATTCACAATATTAGTGAAGAAATGAGACTTCAGCCATTAGATGCCCGTTACATTGCATTCAACTGAAAATTTTCTTAAGAAAAAAGTTATCTTTTTTATGTCAAAGGCCGCTTTATTGACAGTGGTGTATATCCAATAGCCCTTGTCATATTTGCTTATAGTAAAGTTCAAGGTATCTCTAGCGACTGCATAGACTGCAATGAAGTCATCATCGTCAATGGGTAAGTAACTCAGCATAAAATCTATTTTTTCCGGCTGGTCAGATCTTTTCTTCACTCCAAGAACATCAAGTAAAACCATTCCGTAGTAGGCTATATCATATTTCTGCAATAGATGAATCTGCTGACGCGCAGATTTATTTAGTGTGCTGAAGGAAAATTTAAACCCGCAAGCAGTATTACCGATTCTTTTCTGAATGATGTGTTGTTTAGGTAAATTTTGTGTAAATTCCTGTGTTATTATTATATTTGCTTTTTTTCTGCCCATAAATTTTGTAAAACAAACGATAAACTTTTCAGTGATATCCTCAAGAGAAGGTTCTTCAGCTCTCACTTTAGCCGATATCATTACAATATCGTCAACGTCTCCTTTTGTATTTCTATACCCCTTCAAATGAAAAGGGTTTTTTTTAGAGTCCCTCCTGTTGTACAAAATTAGTCCAACAATGAGAAATAAGGCCTTGAGAAAATCTATTGAGTACTTCAAAAGAGAGCGATTTCTACTCCCATGGTAGAGTCTTTTTAACTTTAAATAATATTTTTCGGATCTGGCTTTTTCTCCTTGCAATATATGTTTTGCACATTTAACAACCAGTAGCCCCGTATATCCTGAGAAGAATTCGTGATTAATAATGAAGTAGGTACTATCTTCGCTAAAATGAATGTAAATTGGAGTCCTCATCTTTTCTAGGCTTCTATAAACAAAATTTCTACTTGAATTTTTGGTTGCCTGATTTTGTAATTCTTTTATTTGTGAAAGATAATAAGGCTTAGAGTGAGGAGCAGAAGTGAGCTCTACCAGATCATAAAGTATGCTCAAGCAACTCGTAACTTCTTCCTTTCCATATTTTTTAAAGCGATAAATCATTAATGTTGTTGCAGTATCATTCTCTTTTAAAAACTGCTGTACAAAACTTTTTGGAGTTTTTACTGGAGTAAATAGATTGATCAATATTTTGGTGAAAAGTTGCATTAGATCCCTCTGCGAGTGCGAGCTAATATCTCAGTTTTAAGAAACCATATTTTAAAGCTCTAAATAAGCTTAGTTTGTCATTAGAAGAATTGGAGGTCTCCTTATAGATCATTATTAAATTTATAACATTCAATGTGGAAAAAATTTCATCGAGTATTTTATTTGGGCTGTGTGTCAGATGTTGTGTTTAAATAGGTGTCTATAACTCTTATTTCAAAAAGCTATTTCCACGCTTCTTAAATCTCTTTTAGTTATTTATAATGATATTTTTTATTATTGAGAGCTATTACATAATGTGAAATTGGTTGGTCTCACGTAATCACAAAAAAATAAGACCGATAATTGAGAGCCGATTCATGTCAAGATTAACAGGTGATCATTGGTAATGATCAAACCTTGCCTTTCTGCGCTTAAAAGAGGCACAAAGTCCACTGATCGGCTAGGAAGCATGTTATGAATTTTTCCCTCCTGAGCCCAATGGAAACGTCTTCTTTTATACTATCCCCATCGAGCACTTGCTGGAAAAGGTACTAACTATAGGAAGAGCAAGGTACTTGTTAAGGAGTCGATGAAAATTTCTGGGACAACTTAATCAAAGGTTTCTGTTTGAAATGGGGCATCATTTCCGATTACAGCTTTTCTACAGCAAGAAAATGAGGGCTGAAGTTGGGAAACTATTCGGAGTTAGGATACAAAGTAGATGATAGTAGTCGGCTGCGAAGACATTTTATTACGGGTTACCGTTAACTCATTAGCTGAAGTAAATTTATTGCATCCTAATTCATATTATGCATTGAAGTAAAGAAATTGGTCGCTTTGTAAATTCTAAAGTGACTGCCCCTAACTTTCGTCGAGATTATTTAGTGAGTTATGGATTGGATCTTACTTGCCGGCAGAGGAGAAATAGGAAGCAGCACAAGACAGGAGGGTGAAAAGCTCAGAAGTTATTAGATAGCTTCGAAGTCTAACTGTTGGTTGGCTATATCGTGTTTATGCTTTTGATAGGAAATCCTCTTCTTCTCCAATAATTTTTTGGGGATGTGCCATTTAGCAATCAAATGTACTGCTTCTGTGCAAGGTTTTACATAATTATTTGTTGGTATACCCATTTATCTTAATAAATTTCTCGATAGCTGTAGTTTTAGATTTTTTAACAATGTTTGAAATCTAATACTCGACAAAAGTAGGGTGTTGTGTTTTAAGCTTGTATGTATAAGTATTTAATTTCTTTGAAATATTAAGCTAGGGAAGATGTTTGAATGGAAGTTGAATCAATCCTTGATTGATATTAATTGGTTGAAAAATAACTTAATAATTTTTCAGAGGAAACCGTACAATACTTCACTGTCTTACATAATCAATTTAAGGTGGTGATCGCACAATTTTTTAAAACAAAAGATGAACTTGTATGCCGATCTATTGAAACAGTTGCAGGTAGTTAACTTAATAGTATTACATTGCCATATGAGCTGCCGGTTTTTATAGTTTTATAATTATTAAGATGATGGCTTTTTTTGTTGATACTTACTTAAAGTCTTGAATCCAATGTTAGCCAATACAGGTGAGTTCCCCAAAAGTTATTTGCTATCAATTGTGACCCTAATACGTTTGCAATATGTTTGTACCAGTATAGATATTTTAATCAAATATATTTTCCTTATTGGGTAGGCTAAAGGTAGATAGAAAATATAAATATATTAGTAGATAAATGACGAATTCTATGCCTTTTAGAGGTATTACACGACGAATGATTCTTATTTGATGTCGGTTGATAGTTAAACAGTATACTAGGTGCTTCAATTGATCGGTATTGAATTTGTTAACCACAGAATATCTAGGGTCAATAGTTAAATATTAGGCTTTATAACTTCTTAGAGGTTATGAATCTGGTAATTTTATATAAGGTCGAAAAAAACTATTGGACGCTACGAGCTGTAGATAAGTAGATGCAAAAGCTTGTGTGTATTTTTTTGATCAGATGGGTGAATAAGAACTATTGATATTCTTCGATTGGTAAAATGGTGATCTACTCAAAATATAAATTATAAAAATCTACCAAATATGCATCATAAGAAGGGTGGTAAGAAAAAAGCGACACTGCTAAGCGCAACATTGCTCAGTGCAACTTGCATGGTAGGCTCGGGCTGGCTGTTTAGCGCCCAATTAACGGCTAGATATGCGGGTAACTGGGCATTTGTGGCATGGATACTCGCAGCAGTTTTAGTTTTGATGGTAGGTTTGTGTCTTGCGCGCGTCGTGTCGATTTATCCGGTCCGAGGTGCACTAGCTCAAGCCTGTGCTTATTCTTATAACAGTATCTTTGGTATGCCTTTTTCCTTTGCCAATTGGTTTGGCATTCTAATGGTGGTTGCAACGGAGGCTCAGGCTACTACACAATATCTTTCTTCTGCTATTGGCTCTTCTTTACTGATTGAAAGTCATAGTCTTACCATTTGGGGAAAATTACTTGCCCTTAGCATCTTAGCGTTATATCTACTGATTAATTTTTATGGTATTCGTTGGCTAACTAAAATCAATAATATTGTAACTGTACTCAAGATTTTTACTCCACTATTTGCTCTGACAGTTTTACTCATTGTAGTTTTTACCCGAAATCACATAGGTTCAAATTTTTCTCTTCCTTCCAGTCAGGAATTTGAGTTCCATAGTGCCTTTTCAGCCATCATTGGTGCAGGTTTGATCTATTCCTACAATGGGTTTCAAGTAAGTGTTGCTTTTGCTAGTGAAATCAAAAATCCTAAACGCAATATTCCTTTAGCGATAACACTGTCGATAGTAATCATTACTTTGGTTTATTTGTCATTGCAATTTGCTTTTATGGAGGCCGTTCCACATCAGGTGTTGATGGAGAATGGTGGCTGGCAGGGGTTGAACTTTGCTTCACCACTGTTAGATCTAGCCACTCTGCTTGGCCTCCACTTTTTGGCGTTAATATTACTTGCAGATAGTATCACTAGCCCCTCAGCTTCTGGATATACGTACCTTGGAGCTTCATCAAGGATTTTATTTGCGATGGCCAAGGTAGGGCAAATGCCTCGCTGGCTAGCGGTGCTAGATCCAGTGCACAATATTTCCAGACGATCCATTCTAGTTAACTGGGTATTGGCAGCTATTGTTTTGGTTAATGCGGATAGTTGGGCAGCACTTATGGTAATAGTAACAGGGTACCATATTGTTAGTTATATGGCTGCGCCTATCAGTATGGGAGCGCTTGAGCCTAACACTCGTTGGTTTGGGTTGATAGTTTTTATCCTACTGGGTTTATTAATGCAAACATTACAGTCTTCTTCGCTGCTTTTAGTATGTGCATCTTTATCAGTTTTGGTCTCTATATATGCAGGGCTTCATATAACAAAAGCTGGATTTGATAAGCTAATTATATTTACTTTTCCATTTTTGGCATACTTATGGAGCTTGTACTTTATATCAAATATTTGGTTGATAATAAGCGCATCTGCAGCTTTTTATCTGTTGATATCTTCGCGTTATTACGTTGAATTCTGCAAAAATTATAAGGCAAGAGATTGAGGGTAAAAGATGCTCTCATAAAGTGGGCATCTTCATAAAAATTAGGTCTGAAAGGTTTGACCTGACAGCATTGGTGAGATATCTGCCAGGTCAAGTTTTGAAGGTCAAAACATAGAATTAATCATCTTGTTGGCTTTCGAGTTGCCTGAACCATGATTGAGATCATCCCAGGTTACTCTTCCGCTGGCAAGATCTAACTTAACACCCTGATGTCCAACATAATTTCCACCTTGACGTAAAGTCATCTCAGTGAAAACTCCCTGGGTAGTGAAATTAAATTTTTCCATATTCGTAATATTAAAATTAACATCAAACATGCGATTAAATTCCAACACGCCACGTACGGTATCAACTAACGCTCGTGTGTGTGTCAAGCTGGATCCATTTCCAAGCATGGTTTGATGTGAAGAGCTACCATTGAGTGATACGCCACCAAAAACCGATCCCCGCCACTTTCTTCCCGGCGCAATAGGGCAGACTGCTGCCATTATCTCAAGGGCATCATTTCTTACCTGCGGAGCTTGCATTGATCCTGAAAAATGAGCGACTACACCAATCTTTCTAGGGGCGCCGCTATAGAGCACTAGCCCCACACAGGAACCATAACCATCAGAACGCAGCTCTCCTGCATTGGTGCCTGTCACCCAGGTACATTCCGGTCTGAATCGATAAGCAGCATAATTACCACCTAGCTGAACTGCCATAACATTGCCTCCTTATCGGATAATTATCAATTATTTGACTGATTGGTCAGAAACAATATAACCGTACATCACACAGTGACCTTGATCAATATCAGTTAATTACAAATTGAAAGAGAAATATTGCTTGGGATTTTATTGGTGAGTTCTTTCAGTTTTTTAAGGTGGAGATAATGTCCTTCCTGTTCGAAAGTATAGGCGTGTGGTTTCGGTTAGTGGTTTTGGGTCCTTCACTTAGAAGGCAGAGTTTTCAGAGTGCAATTGACGTTATATAGCTCTATATATTTACACTTGTAGACTTTCAACTATACATAGATGCGCTCGCTCAGATTTTATTTATATCCCGGTTCGAATTGGATCAAAGTAGAGTTGTGAAATATCTTTTTGTGTGCGGTTTGCCTGTCAGTCACTAGGATTTATTGTGCTTGCGGGTAGAAGATAACTATGGATGGGCCTCCACAATTGGGCATTTTACAGCGTAATTGTGCAGGAAATATGGAAAACATGGCTACTACTCCTTGTTTTTTATTGGCTTGTTTTTTTGCGCCAAAAATCTGGCCGTAATTGTCGTTAGTGTTCATTAATTTTATCAAGGCATTGTGAATTCGAATCATAATTTCAGTTTTTTATGCTCTCTTGGCTTTTTTAAGTGGTTTTATATTGCTTTTAATGAATTTTAGTGAGAGCAGGGTTCTATTTTTAATCTAAATGGTTTTTTGCTTGGTTTCTAGGAACCGTGTTAATCAGTGGCGGTCCATAGCTTTGTCGCTAACGCTACTTCTGAAGTAAAACCTGCTTCGGTAAGTGAAGGATCTAGCTTAACTGGGGAAGGACATCGGACAAGATTGAATAACAGGCAAAGATATGATTTACCGAAAAACCAAATTAGCTTCTGTATTTAAACAACCTTTTTTTAGTCATACATTAATGGCTGTAGTTTTAACTGGAATTAGCTCTAATGTACTTGGCCATGGTTATGTAGAAGCTGCTGATGGCGGGGTTGCATCCGCACGTGGGACACTATGTAAATATCCTCTCGACTCTGGAGAGTTGAATATAAACTGCGGTGCAGTTCAGTGGGAACCACAAAGTGTAGAGGGTAATGAAGGCTTCCCGGAAAGTGGACCCGCTGATGGGCAGATTGCCAGTGCGGGGAATAGCTCTTGGTCAGAGCTAAATGAACAGTCTTCTGATCGCTGGGTTAAGAATTATATCAGTTCTGGTTGGCAAACCTTTAAATGGCACTTCACTGCGAACCATGTAAGCAGGGATTGGAAATACTATATTACCAAAGAGAACTGGAATCCAAACGTGCCCTTAACCCGTGATCAGTTTGATCTTAATCCCTTTTGTGAAGTGGATGGAAACTATGAGCAACCTCCAACAAATATGACACATGAGTGTCAGGTCCCAGATCGTGAGGGTTACCATGTCATCCTCGCTGTTTGGGATGTTGGTGATACAGTGAATGCTTTTTATAACGTTATCGATGTTGAGTTTGATGGTGATAATGTTACCAATACTGCGTGGAGTGCTGTAGGCACAATTAATCCAACACAAGACTTAAATATTGGAGACAAGGTATATACCCGTGTGTTTGATAGCTCCGGTGAAAATAGCTCTTATTCTACACTTCTGGAGATTGCCTCAAGCGAGCAAGGGATCGCAGAAAATTGGTCTCACGACTTGGCTGAATTGATTAACCGAGAGCAAACCAGTATTAGAGCTGGTGATTATGATGGTAGCAGTAGCTTTGAACCCTTGTACGGTATTAATAGTATTTATCTGCTAGAAAATAGTGGCCTGAGAAACGTTGAGATTGGGTACGAACTTAGTGCTGATCAGGGGGATGGTACTTCAGATACCAATGACAATGATTCAGATGATACTGGAAACACCGAAGGTAGTGGGAATACTGGGACTGCCTCTTGTGCAGTATTTGAGCAGCCCTACGCTGGTGATCCGGGTTACGCGATTGGGGATATCGTTATTTTTGATGGTATCGCTTACGAATCCAAACACGAGCCCAATTGGTGGTCTCCAAGCTCGGCGCCAGCACTTTGGATTGAAACTACTTGTGAAACAGCAGGGGGTGAATCAAACAACGATTCTGATATGGGATCAGGCAATACTTCCTCTAATAACAATTCTGATGACAATACCAGCACAGAGGGCGACACGGCAGCTTCCTGCCCGGAATTTCAGCAGCCTTACGCAGGCGATGAGGCCTATCAGTCTGGTGATCGTGTAACTTTTGAGGGCCAGGTATATACTTCCACCTACGGGCCAAACTGGTGGTCTCCCACTGCTGCACCCCAGTACTGGGAGCAGAGCTCATGTGAGTAACTTAAACATTCTCAACCGCTTCCATATAATGAGAGGGAGGCGGTTGAATATAGGTGGCTCATTTCCTTAGTATTGACAGCATGAAATGCTGCTTTCCAAGTCATTTCATACCAGCCTCTTTGGCCGGTTATTACATGTAAATTCATTACGTACATAAAGGTGGCAACGGATGGCAACCTTCGTTTTGGTACATGGCGCTTGGCAGGGAGGTTGGTGTTGGCGGCGGGTTGCGGATCGCTTGCGTAATTTTGGCCATTTGGTATTTGCTCCTACATTAACAGGTCTAGGAGAGAGAGTTCACCTTTTAAATGATAAGATTGACCTGGACACACATATTCAGGATGTTCTTGGTGTCATTGAATCGGAAGAACTCTCTAACATCATTTTATGTGGTCATAGCTATGGGGGAATGGTCATTACCGGTGTTGCTGATAAGGTACCCAGCAATGTCCGCACTCTTGTTTATCTTGATGCTTTGGTGCCGGAGAGCGGGCTATGCACTTTAGAACTCTTACCTAAGGAAAAATAGGTTCTACCTTGCTTGAAAGTGCTAGGTCTACAGATAAAGGCTTTCTGGTAGCCCCAGATCAGGCTAAAAACTTTGGAGTAAATATTCATGATCAGGCCTGGGTAAATAGGCGCTGTGTAGACCAACCCCTCAAGACCTTTGAGCAACCAATCTTTTTGGAGGGGGCTTGGAAACTAATTCCTTATCGCATTTATATCTATGCAACAGGGTGGGCTCCGGGAATTGGTAAGCCATTTTATGAAATAGCACAGCGAGATAGCGGATGGCAGTCCAACTCTATTCAATGTGGACATGATGTAATGATTGATAAGCCTGAGGAATTAACGCAGATACTAATAGCCTCTATTTAAATATTCTTATCAGATTGCTGCTTGAGAAACTCAGGACTTGTCTTTATAGCCTAAGTCACAAATGTTAAAGGGATTGATATGACAAAGAGTGCGCAGGTTTTAACTTCCAGGATCACCTGCCCTTTATGTGGTCATGATCATACGGAAACTATGCCGATTGATGCATGCCAATGGTTCTATCAATGTAAGAATTGTGGAGAGCTATTAAGTCCCAAGAAAGGCGATTGCTGTGTATTTTGCTCTTATGGAACGGTTGCGTGCCCACCGGTTCAAAAAGATGGAAAACCCTGTTGCTCCTCGTAAGGGGCAGCCATAATTTTAGTGGTAAGAAAGTATAAACAGGTAGGCTGTTGGTTCAAGCGGGATCGAAAGTATAGGCGTTTAGCCCATTCTATTCTGATCTCTCCTTTAGGTGTTCAATGGCTTGATCAATTTCCGGCTTATTTTCTTCTATTAATCTATCTGCATGAATTTTTAATGAATTGATTGATTCGTAGTCAAAAATTCCGACTTTGGGATTGTTTACTTTTACGTTTAAGTAGTCAAATTCTATCCTCCCTTTTGGAGATAATAATTTTGCAATTCTTAGAGCGTAGAGCTGCTGCGTATCCATAGATCGTTGTACATCTGTGATAAGGTCAGGAAACCATTGCAGTCGTCCCCAGTTTTTTATGTCTTGATAACTATCCTTTGCGCTACGCAGAGGCGGGGTACCCGATCCCATTATAAGTATGTAATAATTTTTATTTGGGTATTTTTCAATAATGTCCAGTAATATCATGCTGGTCGGATCATTTTCTGATACCGCGGCATCTGCAAAATATCGATGACTGAGGTCCCTGTTTGATGTTATAAAGTCTACAGGAGGGAATACCCCTTCCGCGCTGGATGCAGCAACCACTAGCTGATAGACACTGTTTGAAGGGAGTTCAGCAATTTCTTCACCATAATTTTTAAAAAGATGTACCCTTCCAGTGTAGATATCAAGAGAAGGCACAATGACTGGTTTTTCTAAATCAGTAAATTTTAAGATTTCTGAGTAATGAAATTTTAAAACTTGATGGAGTCGATCTCCCATGAACCTCGGTGAAAACATTCCAGCTCCAGTCAATATTTTATGATACCAGGGTGTTGAGAATAAATATTTACTTTCAGATTTGTAAAGTTTTATCAGTAGGTCTATTTTTGAGCCGTAGTCACCATATTGTTCACGTAGTTGTTTCATGGGAATGTTGATTCCTGTAGCAATAATAGCTCCGGTGGATACTCCACTGAAAACATCAAATATTTCATTTATAGGCTTGCCTACTTGACGTTCAATATATTGAAGAACATATAGTGGGATAAGACCTCGAACCCCTCCACCATCCAAAATTAGGATGTTAATGGTTTCTTTATCCTTGAGGGGGGCTTCATAGATAATGGCTTCTTCAGTAACCGGTATCCTATGGAACTTAGTTTTTTCAGTAAAGCGATGATTGTAGATATAAATTGTGATGCCAATTGTGGCTAACAATAGAAGTATAAAGAGTGTAAGTTGCCAGGTCTTCATTGTGTCACCCAAGTAGCCTGCCAATAATTCAGGCATAATTTAAGCAATAATATTTATTTTCAAGTGGCTTTTAGCGATGTTTTTGATTTAATTTTTATTTTTCTTATTCATAAATTATATTGTTGGTAGGGTTGTTGGTGTTTTGATCGGAGTGGCTGAGATGGCTATTCCCTCTGGAATTCTATCGAAATGCATATATTGCAGAAGAGTATATAAGCTGGTTGGTCTTGTGATATCTACATAGTCAATATTCTGACTGTCTGTTAACGTTTTACACAGGTATTGAGAACAACTACCTTTCAAAAAGATGATATTTAGGATAACCTCCTAGACTCACTGTATTCTGCTGATCGAATTATGACTTATGCTAAGATAGAGTCATTATAGATGTGTACCGAACCCTAGATATAGACCCACTGGTTTTGTAAAGAATTCTAAGCTGTGAGCTCTAGGCTAATAATTATGTTTAAATATTTTTTTGTGGCCCTTTTGTTGTTGATTTTGGCTTCATGTGGCAGGCCCGAGTCACTTTCAGTTGAATCTGGGGCGGAAGCTAGGCTTGGTACTGAAGAGGTCGTTGAGGGGACGCTGGAGCAGGAAAAACAATTACAGGACTTTGTTAGTTCCAGTGAGCTATCTAAAGATGATATTTCAAGTGTAGAAGATCACACTGAAACTCCTGATAACCAACATGGCCCTCAAAGCGCTCTCGCCACTGAAAAAAGCTCTAGGCCGATAGATATCAGTGCAGCTTTCGAGAAGGGCGTATCTTCAGTTGAGAAGTATGATTTCTCCAGAAAAAGCACATTGCCTAATCTTTTTGAGACGCAGCAAAAGGCTGAGAATGTCTCTTTTAGTGGTAAGCTAATAAACGATCCTGAAAATCCTGATTACCTTCAGTCATTGGAGGGGGTGGAATTCTCAATAGAAATTAAAACACGATAGAATAAAATAGAAAGGCAATTTGCTGCATCTAAGGTGGTTGCTGTAATATGTCAATATAATTGCTTCTCTAGTGTTTGTTTGGGTTTTGCTTTATCAAGCTTTTGCCTCTCTTTGATTAACTATTTTTTCTCCATAGGTTAGATACAACCACTAATGTCTTGTGTTACTTTGTTTCGAATAGTGCGCTTTTTATCATCCTGGGCTAATATTTTATTTGCAGGAGCGAGGCTCAAAGTTTAATACATGGAGTGTATCCAGAATGTCAGGAAGTTATCCAGATAGAATTAAGCAGCTACCTCTTTATGATGGTCGGTTTGATGCCTGCAAGTTGGAGGCAAAAGGAAGTGATGTTCTTTTTGCATCATATCCGGCGGGAACGGTTATTCCAGATCATACGCATGCGACTGATAATTATGGGGTGATTACGAAAGGCGAGTTGATACTAAGTATGAATGGTGCTGTTCAGCGCTTTGGAATTGGCGATTGGTACCATGTTCCAGCAAATACTGAACATGCTGCCTCATTTGAAGAGGATACAGATGAAATCGAGTTTTGGTTTCAAGCTAAAGATAAAGAGAAAAGCCTTTAATTTCCCCAGCAAAATCTATTGAGTTCAAACAGATTGAATAACCCGAATACGGTCATTCATGGCTCTAATGGAGATTGGGATTGTAGGTGCAAATACCTCCCATGCGTGATTAACGCCTGGACGCAAGTGGAACTCTGTACTTACCTCGTCATTGGCGAGTAAGCGTGCATATTCAATATTTTCATTGCGAAAAATGTCCAATTCCCCAATTTCAATATATGCGGAGGGCAATCCTTCCGCGTTTTTTAAGTGAGCTGGAGCGGCAACAGCGGTTACTTTACTTGTACCCATTGTTTCTCCGAGATAAGCCTGCCAAGCGGTAAGGTTGTCATCATTAGTCCAAAGTACATAGGGAGCCAGCTTTGGGTCCTCAACAGTATTCCGGTCATCAAGCATTGGATATATAAGAATTTGTTTTGCTAAAGAAGGGCCATTCCTGTCCCTTGCTAAGATGGTCAGTGCCGCAGACAGCCCTCCACCAGCACTATCGCCCATAACAGCTAACCTGTCGGGGTCTACTTGCAGCAATTTGGCATTCTTATGGAGCCAGCACAATGCCGAGTAACAATCCTCAATGGGGGTTGGATAAGGATATTCTGGCGCTTTGCGATAATCCACTGAGAGAAATGGCACGCCACTCTTTGAGACATAGTTTGCGACTAATCGGTCGTATATTCCTACATCATTGAAGATCAAGCCCCCACCATGTAAGTAGAGTACCGCTGACCCCGGCGTTGAGTTTTGTTTACAGTACCATCGCAATAAGATGCTGGATTCATCGGGCAGATTTACCAGAAAATCTTCTATTGATACATCGGTTGGCATGGGATGGGTTTGAAATACCTCTCTGAGAACATGCTCACCAACCTCACGTCTTGTGGCCACATCACCTACTGCTATTGGCTCTATGGATTCCAGTAAAGCCCTAAATTGCTCGATTGCTTGGCTGAATTGGCTGTCAAGGGTATAGGCCATGATTTTTCCGTATCTTGTGGCTTGGTACTGACGGTAGGGTATTTCTATTGGAAAAGGTTGGACGCTTATAGCTTCGTCTATTTTTTCATCCATGTGTTGGAAATGCTGCCTGAATCCAGTGTTGCCTCGGGGGGTAACATTCATCCAGATGGGACGTTCAGAAGTAAAAGTGAAACTTTACAATCATACCTAAATGATAGCGTTCAGCGCTAATTTATTTGTGCCTATTGTGAAATTTTATGAAAAATAACTTTATAGATTGACTGTGAGCAGCTACTAGGTGTGTGAAGTAATAGTTAAAAATAAGAAAGATCCAGAGTGATAATTTTCAAATTACCTCTCAATCTCCTGTCCAAAAATGTGTACGCATTATGGAATGGTTAAGTAACGTTAAGGATACACTTTTACTGCGGTCTTTTAGGGTAATTTTCCTATTGAAACGCCAGCGCTAGTCAATCCCCGAAAAACTGGAGAGACACTCTGTATTTGTGTTTTCACTATCAAACATCTGTCAGGGATAAATAACGCTAAGAATAATTAACTCGTTATCTATTTTTTTACTGGGAATCTCAGTATGGATGATGGCTGCTGGAGAAATTGATTCAGGGGATGCAAAGGTGCATCGGTTGGATTTGCAGGGACAAATTGATACTAGGGCACCGTTGTCAAAAACGCTGTGGGCAGGGGCACATAATGCCTATGCTTCTTTCCAGTGGGATCAGGGAGTATATACCGATGTTAATCAATGGTATGCCCCTGAGAAGCTGTTCCATCGTGGTATCCGCCTAGTGGAGTACGATACCTAACCTTCATCCACGTTTAGCTCTACTCCACACATGTGTCATATGGGACTTGAAGAGGCCACTATGTGCATATACATGGCAGGCACAGCGGCAACTCTCGGGGATGGCTTTGATGAGATCACGGATTTTCTCGAGGATAATCAGGATGAAGTGCTATTTATAAAATTCGAGGCTTATGATTCAGATTATCATCAGAATTTTAGGAACAAAATTGGTGAAAAGATTGAGAGTCGCCTGGGGGACTATGTTTTCAAGCCAACTGACTGGGGTTACGCGGAAGGGGATTGCGCTTCATTGCCAGTGCAAACTTTAAGCAAGCAAGATGTGCTGGATACAGGGCGAAACATTATTCTTTTTACTCAGGTACCTAGAAGCTGTTTCATAACTTCTTTAACGTAATTAACATGCATGCAATATAGAAAAAAGCACGATAAGTGGACAAATATCGCTCCCATCTAACAACTAAACGGCGGTAATTTCCCAACCACGCAAAAGTCCTCTCAACTTTCCAACGGCGAGCGTACCTTCTAAGCTTTCTGCCATCCTGCCTTGAGACTTTTTTCCTATTTCTCCTGTGTGGACAGATAAGGTCAATTCCACGACTCAACAGGCTATCTCTAAGAGGATCCGAGTCCGCCGCTTTATCATAAACTAAGCGATGAATCTTTGTGTTTTTATACGTAACATCAAGTAATGGGTGTAATAACTTCACTTCTGCTGGTGAGGCCGAAGTAATGGTGCCTCCCAGTGGAATACCTTCGCCATCGACCACCACCATCCACTTTGAACCCTTGCCCCGCTTGGTTTTCCCGATTTCGAAGCCCCTTTTTTTGCTGGTGCAAAGCTGCCATCAGAAAAGACCTCCTCCCAGTTAAGCAAAGACTGCTGATCCAACAGCTCCAGAAATCTTCTCCATGCCTGTAACCAAGCTCCTTGCTCTTCCCAAAATTGAAGCCTTCTCCAGCATGTACTCGGTGATGGATAATGTGAAGGAAGATCTTTCCATCGCGCTCCAGAACGCAAAAGCCATAGGATGCCCTCAAAACAAGCTCGATTATCAATGGGTTTTGGGCCTCCCTTTCCTCGTTTTAACTCAGGAAGACAAGGTTCGATCAATTTCCATTGATCATTGGTTAACTCTGACTTGAATCGGCTCACTATTGCTGGCCTTTTTTCTATGTAATTGCGTGAGAATAGCCGATTTCAAGTTATGAAACAGCCTCTAGAGAGTATCCGCACACAGGGGATAATAATCTTTGCGATTATCATGATGAATCCAAAACAAGCAAGTATTTAAGGAATGTCTGGATTGGCGTAGATGAAATGGATGCTGCTGGCAATCTAACCTCCAATGAACCTTTGGCTCAAAATTCCAGCCAGTTGACAGCGGATTCTGATGGTAATAGCAGCGCTACCACCCACTATAAAAATGGAAATTTCAGTGTCGTACTGGATGCAACTACGGAGTACAGTAAGAACGATATCAAAATTTATGGTGATACCGTCCAAGAAAAAGCACAGGCAGGTTACCAGCTGATAGAGTTGGCTTTAGTTGAAGCCAATGCAACAACCATTGAAGCATCCAAAGCTCCACAAATTGAAGATTTCCTTTGGTCTTGGCGAGATGACTCACCGGGTACCGAGCACAGTTGTAGTTGGCTAACTAATGATGGGGAGATTAGAGATTATGATTGCTCTACGATCCGTGTATTTGCGTGTGTAGATGCTAATAGAAATTGGCACATCAGTGAGTCCACCGGTGCCTGGATTGATGGCTATAGCGCTTGTGCTGCAGAGGGCTATCAATACGGTATGCCTTATAATGCCCTTGAAAGTACTGAACTCTATGCTGAAAGAAATACTAAGGGCATAACAACTTCGGTTTGGGTAAATTATTATAAGGTATTTGAGGATTTTTGGCTTGCCAGCCAGGATGCTTACTCTGATTATGGCTACCTCAAAAAGGATGCGATTGGTGGCACTGGTGGTGCTGCATTTGATTCCATCGATTTAATCAAGCGTAAACTGCTTGGTAGCGGCACTATGAATTTGAAATCGGTACAAATTCGTTCTGGAGGTCGTATTGATGGGTTAAAGGCTTGTTATGAATTCCAGCAGGCTGTTAGCCATGCAAATGCGAGTGATCGTGAACTTTGCATTGAGTATGGTGACGGAGATGGTGGCTCAATGGGCTCTGTCCTTAGTTTTGACTCCGCCAGTGGTGAATATCTCGATGATGTTAAAATCTGCTGGGATGATGAAAAGTACAGTTCCGGTAGTATTTATTATTTAAAACTGACTTCCAGTACAGGGGAGACAGTTTCAGGTGGCATGCAGCAGGGTTCCTGTAAGAGCTATTTTTCTACCTCTACCCAGCAGATATTTGCTTTCCATGGGCGCCAAGGGGATGAAGTTATTGCTTTGGGTGTGCACAAGCTTTCCAGTTCTTTGATCAATGCTGGCTATTACGCAACGGAATGGCTCAATAATGACAACCCCTCCTCTGGTGGCATTGACTACGAAAGTTTTAATGAACACAAAGCGGCAGGTAATATCTCCAATACCTGTGAAGTGAAAGATGTCGTAAATGTTGTTGGTCGCTTGGCTGATTCCAAACTGGATTACAGGTTTATAGGAGAGAGTATATTAGTGGGGAATCACGGTTCTAATTATCGTTTCTTCTGTGCAACAGAGAATTGTAGTGATTACGAGGTAAAATACTTCTTTACTACGCCTTCTTGTTTGCCCTAGGTGGCGGAGGTGAGGGCGGGTTGGGAGGCCCAATCCGCACTTACTCTAAAACCTTATTGAATATTTATGGGCACATTTGGTTGCTTCTTTTTGCTCAATTTCACTTTATCCCACTTTATGACTCCCGCAATGAGCCCAGAAATGATCAATAAGCTTGAACAGATTTTCATTATCCCAAGAGGCTCTTGATAAACAAGCCAGCTAGCCAAGAGACCAAAAAATGGTACCAGTAAGGTAAGAGGAGCGATAGTCGATAAAGGGTAAGTGACAACCAAACGATTCCAAATCCAATAGCCTAGTAAGGTGGTGGGCCAAGCCTGAAATAGAATTGAGGCTAGGGTAATCTTATCAATTTCAAAAAGGTTGTTTAAAACCTCTTTACCTTCCAGGGCCAACGCAAGAACCAGTAAAGGGATGGGAGCAAACAGAAGGCTCCAAACAATAAAAGCGAAAACCTCCTTGGTATTGGCCGCTTTGACAATCAGCCCACTGATACCCCAGCAAGTTGCTGCCAGAATCACTAGCACCACACCAAGGGGACTGACACTGCCATCTTCAATAAGGAAAGCAATCCATAATCCTAAGATTGCCAGGCTGGATCCCAATATTTTTTGTGCACTGACCGTCTCTTTAAGGATCAGCCAGCCAAGTAATACGCTAATTGCTGCATTGAGCTGGAGCAGCAGTGATGCCATACCTGGAGAGAGCCCAGCAGTAAGTGAGCAAGTAGCAAGTCCCCAGATCCCTGTGCCAAAGACCAAGCTATAGCTGAGGATATAGCGCCAGGCAACGGGCGGCTTGGGAATAAAGAAAATGGCCGGTATTGCTGCAAGAGTGAAGCGCAGCGCGGTAACTAGTAGTGGATTGAGATTTGTCGTACTCACTTTAATGGCAATAAAGTTGACTCCCCAAATAGCCATCACGAAAATTCCAAGACTCAAATCTTTGTATCTCATAACTACTGTCCTATTGATATCGGGATAGTTTCTGTGCATTCTGAGGTTAGAGACAGATACAGATTTCAATTAAAAAAAGTATACAGTTTGTTACTTTCTGCCCAATAAGGGGCTGGAAGGTTAATTGAGTTTGGGGAGTATGATGCGGTACAAGAAAATGGCTGATCATTTAGTGGAAGATATTCGCCAGGGAAAGGTGCAGCCTGGACAAAAGCTTCCTTCTCTACGTCAGCTTGCTAGGGTGAATGAGGTTAGCCTGACTACCGCATTGAATTGTTATCGTTATCTGGAGGAGACGGGATGGATTCAGGCTTTACCGCAGTCAGGTTTTTATGTAAGAAAACCATTGGATGTTTCTGGGCCTCCTGAGATGCCCGCTTTTTCTTGCCAGACTACGACACCGATTGCGGATCATTTCTTTCATTCGGAGGAGCCAGGCCCACTGGGAATAACTCAGTTATCTGTAGAGTTGCAGCCTGTTTCTAAGTTAGAGCGAAGCTTACGTCGCGCTTCACGTAGTCAGGGGAGCCGGGTGTGTCTTTATCCTAATGTGCAAGGAGAATTGTCTTTGCGTCGTTCTCTCAGTGAGCACTTTGGCGCTTCGGGTTTCCATTTCCAAGCTTCTGATCTGGTGATAACCAATGGCTGTCTTGATGCTGTACGTACAGCACTGGAAGTAACGACAAAACCTGGGGATGTAGTAGCGGTCAGCTCTCCTTGCTATAGCGGTTTACTTCAGCTCCTCGGGGGAATGGGGCGGACTGTCGTAGAGATACCATCCACAATGGATGGTTTAGATTTGCGACAGATGGAGTTACAGATGCAAAAAGGCGGTTTTCGGGCTGGGCTTTTTACCTCTAGCCATATGAACCCAACCGGTATTTGTCTCAGTGTCGAACAGAAACAGCAGCTGGCTGGGTTAGCGAATAAATACCGAATCCCGATTATCGAGGACGACATCTACCATGAGTTAGATCACCGGGGAGCCCCTCCACTCCCAGCATGCCATTGGGATACCGGGGGATACTTATTATGGTGTGGATCTATATCAAAAACACTGAGTGCTGGTTATCGACTGGGTTGGTGTTTGCCTGGACGATATTTAAATGATTACAGACAGCAACGTCATCTCGAGAGCTTGGGAGTAAATTCACCACTCCAATTGAGCTTGGCTGATTTTATCAGTAGTGGGCAATATGCTAAGCACCTGGCGACATTGAGACCCCGGTTGCGGGAGCAAGTTGATCAGTATCGTAATTTCCTGACCGACCACCTCATCCCAAAGGTGCGGATTAGCATGCCAACAGGAGGATTGGTTTTATGGCTTCAAGTTCCCGGGTTAAATGAGGATGAATTCGCGATTCTTTTAAAGAGGCAACTCTTGGATATCCGAACCGGAGTATGCTTTAGTACCTTGAATTACTATAAAGACTGCTTGAGGATTAATTGTGGTTTTCCATTGAGGGATAATAATGGTGAGTATTCCCAGGCAAAAAAACAGCTGGAGCAGTTGGTCGAACTGATCAATCGAAGTGTTGCTGCATAAACTATACAGCTTAGTCCGGAAGGCATCCGTAAGTTTATTGTTATGTTCCTGCACCAAGTAGCTACTGACTTCAGAGGGATCAACTTTAGTTAGCAATGGCTGCTCTGTCACCATATTACAAAAATGTTTCATTCGATGGCTTCCCTTTGCTAGAATCCGCGACGATTTTGAGAGAGTAAGTTCATGGAGGATTTCGAATGAAAACCATTGCATCCTTATCTGTAGTAGCTATGGCTGTTGCTGCTGCTATTCCTGCACAGGCCAACACAACGTTTGATTTGCCGAATTTTAGCCAATGCTCCGAGGCTGCGACCCAGAGCAATACAAATGACCGTGAGGTGTATCGCATTTTTTCAGATTTCTACTATGAAATTGAAGATAAGCGCGAGTATGCCGTTACCGCGGTGAAAAACTGGGCAAAAAACTTTGCCTCTAGCTGTATCACTTCCACCACTCAAATCACATTAGATGATGTACAGTGTGATGATTTTATCGGCGGTGCGCCAGTTTGCCGTATAGAAAGTGATGAAGGTGACTATGTTGTTGTAAAAGACTACGTTGATTCCACCAATGTAGTCCTTTCCAAGCATGACCAGCAAAACTGGCCTGCAGTTCACACCTCTAATGACATGGACATGCTGTGGATGGCCAATCCTGCGAAGTGTTACTCCGACCTTCTAAAGTCTGGTGTGGATTCCCAGGCGTATTACCTGGATGCCTATAATTACCGTTACTTTGGTGATTTCCGATTTGTGTTGGCTAGAACTACACGTGATCTGGTGCAAAATCTGGCTGGACAATCTAATCAATGTGCCTATGAAACGATAGGTATTGAAGCCAATAAAATGGAGTGTTCCGAGACCTCTGGCGGTACTAAAATATGTGCTTCCAGGCACACCAATGCAGGTTATTTCGTATTTGTTAGTGATGACAACCACGGAATGCATGTGGTATTTAATCGCTGGGACTGATAAGTATTGATGGTTGTGAAAGCTCCTCAAGTGGGAGCTTTTTTGTATCCTTATAGTGGTTTCCAGCTTTTCGTTTTCTGATAGAGTAGGCTTATTGTTCTCCAATACACTTGACCCTGCCTAGTACTACTTCAAATTTTTTCTCTTCCGCCAGAATAATTAACCCTTGTTGCAAGTAATAACTACAATTCTCATGTGCTGCAAGCACATCAACTTGCAGACCCATATTGTTGTAACATGCCATCGGTCACTTTCTATGTCCTATAGGCTTGCCCAGAGTGATCTCCTCGCAAGCCAGTATTGTGTTGTAGCTCCCGACTATTCGTCGAGAGATGCCTTTCCAAAAATTCCGCAATTGTTTTCTGAGAGTGTTCAGATTGTAGGTCTGGTATCGTTCGTTTTCGCTCAGTTAGTAGTAGCTTATGAGTGTCTTTTTCTTGGTCGGGAAAGATGCCGGCTCTACCAGCTGAATCCTCCCTTGTAAATTGTACTTATTATCGGAGGCCAAGCGCACTAGAATGTGAAGAAAAACTAAATATTTAGACAGGAAGAATAACAATTTATTTGAGCATCAGTTTTCCAGGCGAAGAATTCCTTTTCGACCAATATTTTCAAGTGCACATTGTAAAATTTTTCCATTTCTAGTCAAAGTATTCTTAGTTTGTAGAACACACAGTTCCCATCCAGATCTATCTAGCCTAGTGAGATCTTTAATTGATGTGCGCATATTATCAGGATTTGTCTCGCCTGGCTTATATGCACCTAAAGAGGCCAGTATAAAGCGAGCATTTTCATATCTTAATGGGTAGCGTCGTTGAATATTCTGAATTTGACTCACTAATAGGTCGGTGCAGTTTGAGCAGGGAGTTCGGCTTACACCAAGGATTACATTGAATTTCTGGCTGAGTCCTGAAATAGAGTTGTCAATTGCTGAAGGAATCCAAACCTTCCATGTTAAAGATTTCATGAGTTTTTCTTCAGCGTGAGAACCGTTTCCACTTGTTGATGTAAATACTTCTTCAATGCTGGAAGGAGAAAATAAAAAGCTATAAGTCGGATTTTCCGCCTTTAGATACATTTTCTTGTATTCAGACCAGAATTCAACGGCACTCCATTCTACTTGCCTAGTCCCACGTTTGGGTCTCGTAATCTCTCCATGCCCATAGTGATGTACAATTTGATCCCAATGCAAAATCACCCTTAGTTCCTTCTATAATTAACAATTGATAAGTTGGCACAGGTCGATATAAGTGGTACGTAAGATTGCCTCAAAATACTTAGATGCTTGATTTCGTTAAAAACACCAAAGTTAGTACCGTTTAACTCCCTGCGACCAATTGTTTAGTGTAAATTATCATCTAATAAATTAGAATCACAATGTGATAACTTGTAATAACATTTATGGAATCTATTAATTTGAGCCTATGTTTTTAACTTCAAAATAACCACGGGTAAGGGATCCCTGATCTTTTCAATCCTGGCTGCAATTATTTGTTTATTTTTACCACATTCCAAAAGTAGCAGGGGCAGTACTACACTCATTTTCTACTGCTTACTGTAAATATAGTTCCTGTTAAGCTTTGATTGCTGTCTTTACATCCGTCTGAAAAAATACTCCCTTTCATTGGTGGTAGGTTTAAGGGTAAGCATTCGATTGGCTTGCTATAACTCCTACAGGCTGATAGCCTAAAAATGTGATCACATTTATATGGGCCAGGGAGCTCAACTAGCCCCTTTAGTACGGAAAAATTTGGGAGTAGAACTATGCAGGGTGAAATAATAACTGCCACGCCAAGGCATGCCGATATAGTAGCGCATCTAGTTGCCAAGCTATTAATGGCTTTGGTGGGGCATAAGCGTGAAATCAAACCTGATCAACTCATTGAGGCAAGTAACAAGCTGCTGGTAAGGGAGAGTGCTTATAATGCTTTTCTTTATAGAGTTGAGGGTGAGATTGTTGCTGTTATTACCGTTTCCAGGTCTGCAGCTATTTATGCTGGAGGGTATTATGGCGTAATTGAAGAGTTTTACGTAGAACCTGAATGCCGAAGTCAGTCGATTGGTAAAAAAATGCTGGACCGAGTGGTTCAGTTTGCAAGAGAGCAGGGGTGGCCACGTTTGGAGGTGAGTACACCAGAGAAAGACGAGTGGAGCAGGACAGCAGATTTTTATCGTCGGGAAGGATTTTCAGATAACTCTAATGGGGAGAGGTTGAAGCTGGAATTATAGCCCTTATTTTTCTATAAGGTTCGGTACCTTCTGTATGTCTATTTTCCTTGCGGTTTTTATTGATTGTATCGGGCCCTATATAGGCTGAGAAATCAGTGTGTATTAAGGTGGGAAAGCTTATATTAATTCGCTCTCATCGTTTAAATTTAGGACTTTGTAAGGGTGCCTCAACAAGCTTTCTCCAAATAATACTTCTATAACATTGAGCGTTGAGAGTGGACGGGAAATATATGCTATGCCGATTAATGTAAATATTTGTTTGGTGGTGAAAAACTCCCTGTTTTAGCCTTTAAGGCTGAATGAATCGTTGTGGCGTCATTAAGTTGCACGATTTTTTAGTGGTGAATATTTAGGGGGTTGCGGTGGTTGTAATAAAAATAGAGTTTGGCTCTTTGAGATTTTCTAGCCTAGGCGTTCGGAATTACAATAAATACTGAAAAAGATTCTCATTTCCGTCTGAGTTAATGCTTGGAAATATGATTTAGTAGATGTTTTATTGATATTATTTTGCCTGACTGTTTAGTTCTGTAGGGCGCTTATGCTTTACGGAAAAACTGGTTAACAGTGTCATCATCTCGTTCTTGATTTTTGCGGTTTAATATAATTAACTGCCGCTCGGGTTTAAATGTTTTCACCTTTGGTGTGTTCGCCAAGCTGGGAAATAATAAATATATATCGCTTGGTGAAAAGGGTGTTAAAAATCAAATATGAATACATTGCACTAAATTTATAAACATAAGGTCAGTTAAAGCAGTCGGCCGTTTTTATTACAAGGAAAATAATGAAACGTCGCGATCTTCTGAAAGCCGCAGGTGCTCTATCGGCACTGCCACTGGCTGGTATGACCAGTTCTACAGCTCAGGCAAGTAATCGCCTAGAGGATTCCACCTTCCCAAAGTCAATTATGCATGGCAGCCTGCAGGATTCTTCCGGTTTCCTTAAGGTGGTTCAAGGTAACTTGCCTGATGATGTTACCGGCCATTTGTTGATGGCTGAGGGGATTCCTCTCGCTCCTAACCATTTGACTCCAAATGGAAAAGGTGCGCTTACCCGGTTGGATTTCAGTGGTAGAGCCAGTAATGGCAGTGTGGCTTATACGCGAAAAATGATCAGAACCGCCTCTGCAATTATGCAGGAGCAAGATCTGAGTGGTTTCGATAAGTTTAATTTGCTGGGGGGAACTATCTATTCCAGCCCAAATCTTGGCTTTATGAATTATTGCAATACGGCCCCCAATTATATGGGGGAAAACCGCTTTGCGATGAGCTATGAGGGGGGGGTGCCCTATGAGTTCGATGCTACCACTCTGGAAATGATAACCCCTATTGGTGAGGTGGGAGAGTGGGAATCCAGTCTTCCTCCTCTATTGGATAACCTAACGCCAAAGAAGTGGTTGTTCCCACAAATTCGCACTACTGGCCACCCCTTCTTTGATTTGGCGTCCGGTGAGTGCATTACCATCAATTATGGTGGCAATATGGGTGACTCCGGTCGCTCGGGCTTTATTCGCTTGATTTCCTGGGATCAGCGGGGGGCTTTCAAAAGTTGGAATATTCGTGACCGCCAGGGAAATAACGCTTATATCGCGGCCAGTTCCCACTCCCTGGGAGTTACTCGTAACCATGTCATTATTTTTGAGACCGCGGCGAGGGTCGAATCCACTCGTATTCTCGGTACCCATATTGTGCTTCCGCAGGAGCACAAAACTCGCTGTTGGGTGATACGCAAGTCAGATATGGTGCCTGGGCGTGAGGATATTATTGCTGACTACCTGGAGCTGGGCTTTGATACCTCCGATATCGTTTGCAACTATGACGACAGCGCCGGTGAAATCACTCTCTATGGCCAGTATATGGGAGCCATGGACAAGTCTGAACAGCTGTTCCGCTATGAAATATTCCAAGAGGGTGGGCTAGTGCCCAAGTGGTTGTCCGGCTATCCGGCGGCGCCTGTGGATGTTGGAGGTCTGGTGCGGGCTAGAATTCAGGTAACGTCTGACTTTGCACGGGAGATCAAAGACGATTACCGGGTTATCCGCGATGAAAACCTCCTTTGGGATATGAATGACCCAGCTTATCGAGGGCACTTTCAGTTTCCAGAGACATTTGAGCATCTGTATTGGGCTGCGGTGGGCTACCGCCCAGATTTGGTTTCTATGCGCGTTTCCTGGGCATACCGCAATTACCCAGAACGTTTTTATAGTTATTGGGATATGCCCGAGCAAAGTAAGCCATCTGCTTTGGTGCATATGGATTGCACCCGCATGCAAATTGCCGATGCTTATCAGTTCCCCGATGACTGTGTGATGCGGACACCGCAGTTTATGGCGCGGCCTGGTTCCACTGCGCAGAATGATGGTTATCTAATTGCTGCGGTTGTTCGGAAAAATCCGAGTAGTGCGCAATCCAACGGTAAAGAGTTCTGGATATTTGATGCTGCCGCACTCAGCCGAGGGCCACTCTGTATCCTCGCCAGTGAGTCTTTGGAATTTGCTACCACCAACCATGCCCTGTGGGTGCCCTCTATCGGTCGCCGTCCAGCTATGTCTTACCGTTCTGGATACGGGGATTTCCTGCGTAGTAAAGCGCCTGATCACAGTCGCAATGTTCAGGAAATAATCGATCGGGAGCTGTTACCTAGATTTGGTTAATTTTTCCATTAATTGAAATACAACAACTCAATAATGCAACAACAAGGAAGCAAAGGCATGTACCATCCACTTCTCTCCGGGCGAAGTCATTTGTTGCGCCGGGCTACCAATTTCTTGTGTGCGGCAGGTTTGTTTTTTGCTGCGGGGGCTTCGGCGGAGCAGTTACCTCCCCCCATTGATGTACCTGAGGTTTTGAAAAACTATCAGGACACCCAGGATTGTTTTCCCGGTGTTATTCATGACCCTTCAACAATCGCTGAGGTACAGTCGATAGTGCGCGATGCTGCCGCTCAGGGGCGTAAGGTCATGACCGGCACTCGGCGCTTTAACAGCCAGATAGACGCGGCTTGTGCGGGCAACGGCGAAGTGCAAATCACTCTGGAAAATATGAACCAGGTGGTTAGCCTGGATAAAGAAAACCGCTTGGTAACTGTTCAAGCTGGTATGCGTTTTAATGATCTAGCAGCCTATTTGCGTGAGCATGAACTCAGTGTACCGATGGTTACTGAGCTGGCGATCTTCTCGATTGGCGGGATGCTCGGCAGCGGCACTCATGGATCCACCTTTACTCAGAAAAGCAATATGATTTCTGACTATGTCACCGAGATAAAGCTCGTTGATGGCAAGGGGAATCTGCGTGTAATCACTGGTGAACTACTCAATGCTGCGCGGGTTAACCTTGGTGTTTTGGGGGTTGTGGTTGAAGTGACTATTGAAGCCGAACCCGGCTACAAGGTACAAGCCAAAGTGAAGGGACACCGGGATGACAGCGATCTGGAGAATGTCATTTTGGGCTTGGCTCGGGATAACCACTCCGCAAATATTGCCTGGTTCCCAGGTCTCGGCCGCTATACGGTTACTACTTATAATAAGGTTCCTTTGGACACCCGGGGCAATGCTTATAACGCTCAAGCTGATGTCTCGGATTTTTCCGAATATCTCTTTGGCCTGATTTTTGATAGCTTGCATGAAGCCGACAGTGCTGCCCTGCAGTGCTTTGCCGCATCTCTGCGCTATACGGCCCGCTCCAGTTCTTATTTCCGCGATGTAAATACCGGTCTAAAGAAATTCATCAAGCCCACGGGGCACGCGGATCTGATGCAGCATTTTGTCTGTAAAGAGCCGAACAATTGTGTCTGGGATAAGTTGCCGATTGCCTTGCAGGAAGTGGCCATACCTTTTGAGGAGCTGCCCAACTGGATTGCCGATGTGCGCCAGATTATTGCCCACAGTGAGCGCACCTGCTTCCCCTTGAACGGTATTTACTTCCGCTTTGGTAAGGCCTCCGATAGCTATCTGGGAATGAGTGCTGGGCGCGACACCGCTTTTGTAGGTATCGAGTATACTCTGCGCCAGCGCGGTGAGGCGGTGCCTAAAAACTACTTTGTAAACCTGGAAATTGAGCAGATGTCGCTACGCAAATATGGCGCCAGACCGCACTGGGGTAAGAATTCGGTGGCTATTTTTGAGGATATGCCCTCGCGCTTCCCGAAATGGTCTCAGTTCCTTGATGCCAAGGCGGAATTGGATCCTGAGAATGTCTTTACCAATCCATTCTGGCAGCGGGTTAGTGGCCAAGACCCTCTTGAGAATTATCTAACGCCCCAATGTAATGCTGACGGGCAGTGCTATTGCAGAACCGATGCACATTGTGAGCAAGGGGCAACTTGCCAAGCAGGTAATTGGTATTCCGAGGCGCGGATATGTAAGAAAGATTAGGCTTGTATTGATACAAAAGGAGTGGTGGTTTCACCACTCCTTTTTATTTTATTGATGATTGAGTGTTAATTCTTTGAAAGGTGCTCTTTAATATACAGGCAAAACTTTTCTGGATTTTCTATTGGCAACATGTGATTTTCTGAAGCCGCTTGCAATAATTTAGATGAAGGAGTGTGACTGGCAGCAGATTTGGATACTATCTGAAAGAGATTTCTGGTATTACTGCCGTATCCAATCGTAGTGGGGATTTGGATTGTCGACAGGTGCTCTTTATCCAGGCAGGGCTTTTCAGTTTGAGAGAGTTGCAAGGGCAGGGTGTGAGCATTCTCCAGTTGCTGGGCCCGAAGCGCTGGTGCTTGTGAAGAGAAGTAGCCAGCTCTGTTCCCGGAGCCATCAATTAGAAACGTCACAGCCTCCTCAAGCTCACCATTGGCAACCGCTTCGAATACCTTGCCAAACATGGCTTCGGCATCCTGCATAAACGCCTCCATTTTCTTGGTATCCAGATGTCCTGGATAGCCAGGCTCATAGATAAATAAGCTTTTGAACAATTTGGGGGCTTTTATTGCTGCGCTTAAGGCAACATCAGCACCATAAGACCAGGCGATCAAGTGAATGGGGCCATCGCCAAGCGTGGCTGAGAAATTAATTAAATCATTGGCATGAGTTTCAATGCCAAAACTTCCACTCGAGCCTTTATTATCAACACCAAAATGTCTTTGGGTAAGAGAAGCAACCCTGTATTCTTTTGCGAGTATACGATGGTGTGGTTCCCACATTCTTTCATCGGCAAGTGCACCATGAAGAAAGAGGACAGTTTCTTTAGGTTTTTCTAGTGAGTGCTTCATCTTTGGTATATAAACTTTATTATTTATTTCTAACTTTTCACTCTCTGAATTAGAGAGCGCTAATAGCTTGGGTCTGCGCTTCTATGCCTTAAAGTTTTACTCTTTGTAAAGTCTGATAAGGGCCAAGAAGCTGATAGCGGCCAAGTTTACTCCAATCCCCCAGGTTTGTTTACTTAATGGGGAGAGTGAGTATTCAGCACCGATGCTCAGGCGATATGTATCACTGAAGGGTGGATATATCAATAAAAAGGATGCGCCTACTCCGGTGGCAAGTTTAAAACTCAGAATAGGAGATGTGATCCAGGGGATCTGTGCGATAAAAACCCGCTCAAGGTGCTTAATGTTTGAAGGGAATCTCAAAAATTTTATGCCCGCGTATACTGAGTATACAAAAAAGGCAAATACTAGGCTGCTACCAATTACTTTATTGAATGTTAATTCTCGTGAAATCATGGTATCTGCTGCAACCATAATGCTTCCAATAGAGCCGCCTGCAATTGACGTGGCCAGTAAGATCTTTCTGATTATTGCTTTCAATGACTTCCCTTAAAACACCAGTTATTCATATTCTTTTTTGCGGATAGCTTTTCCCAGACCAAGTATATTGATAATTCAATGATCTATGAGAGTCTGTCTCTCAATGAGTTAGCCTGATGGACCCCATTAACAAGAGCAAGATTAATAAACGATCTGCATCGCGAGAGCGCCCGGGTATAACTCAGGCGCTTTAAACTGGAGGATTGCCTTAAAAATTTATCAGGACAGTGGCAGGAGGGTATTTCTGTCTAATTTATTTTTCCAACAACTGATCCAACGGTAATTCAGTGCGGTAACGTACCTGTTTTAGGGAAAAGCTACTCTTAATATGATCAATACCCGGTAACTCCGTCAGTTTTTTATCGAGAAATTCCTGGTAGGCCTGTAGGTTGGGAACAACCACGCGGAGCAGGTAGTCGAAGTCACCGGTCATTAAGTAACATTCCATAACCTCCGGCCATTGGCCGATAACAGATTCAAAATCCTGTAGCTCTTTTTTCACTTGGTGGTTGAGGGTTACCTGAATAAAGACACTAACTGGAAGGCCTACTTTTTCGGGCTCCAAAAGGGTCACGGCGCGCTTGATAAATCCCTGTTCATTGAGATTTTTGACCCGCCGCGAGCATGGCGAGGGGGAAAGGCAGACTTTTTCTGCCAGCTCAATATTGGGAATAGTGGCATCCTCCTGGAGGATCTCCAGGATTTTTTTATCGATGGCATCCAGTAAATAGGCCATGGTTTTTTCCGTATCTCTTCTCTCTGAACGAACACCGGATTATCCGGCTGCTTCACTGCCATGCCGGCATGACAAAACATCCCGGTTGAGTCCTTTCTGGGCAATTATCCTGTTTTATGACTGCGCCGTGAAACCGTTTATTCTTTGTTATCAATATCCGCTCACTAGATCTGTGCTGAGTGACCAGCCGCCAACTGCTCGTTCACTCAGCTTTCCTGTAACCGACTTGCAAACTAGGAAGGTGGTTACGTGTGGGGGTAGATTCTGCGTCTCTCACAGTGGCGCCCCCGCGTAGGGCCTATTCGATGAATCCCTAAAAAACTGACTTTTTGAGTGAATTGTTGCTGGTAGTTTGTGATCTTTAGCGAGTTGTGTCCGTATTATGCCCTAGCCAGGCTTATTTTGGTATGACCTGCCCGGCCGGGCGGTGTTAATTTTAGCGGCTAATAAGCAGATGCTTCGGTTTGGCTTTGAGCTGTTTCAGTAGGTGCCGAGAGAAATGTGGCACCGTGGCTATCGTCATCAAACCGGGCAAAAGAAAAGCAATAATGAATTAATAGGTGGTACCCATGGCAATGGTCGAAGGCGATCAGGAGCTGGGCTTTGATACCGAGTATTCTCTCAAAGCCGCATTTACCCGTGATTCTGGCCGAGTCTTTCTGACTGGTATTGATGCGCTGGTGCGCCTGCCGCTCATGCAGAAACGTATGGATGAGCTGGCTGGCCTGAATACTGCGGGCTTTATTTCCGGCTATCGGGGCTCCCCTCTCGGCGGTTACGACCAAGCGCTCTGGCGTCATAAGAAGCTACTCGCTGGGCACGATATCCACTTTGAACCGGGTATTAACGAAGACCTTGGGGCCACCAACATTTGGGGTACCCAGCTAGTCGATCACTACCGAGAGCAGGCTACCCGCGATGGGGTCTTTTCCATTTGGTATGGCAAGGGCCACGGGGTGGATCGCACCGCAGATGTATTTCGCCAGGCGAATATCCAGGGTACCGCCAAACTCGGCGGTGTGCTGGCATTGTGTGGCGATGACCACACCGCTGAGTCCTCCATGTTTTCCCACAACACCGATCAGATTTTTGAATCGGTAATGATGCCGTTGCTGTTTCCCGCCAGTATCGACGAGTATCTCACTCTCGGTCTCGCTGGTATTGCACTTTCGCGCTTTTCCGGTCTGTGGGTAGGGTTCAAGGCCATTACCGAAACGGTAGAGGCCGGTGCCTCTCTGGTGGTTCCAAGCTTGCCACAGTTCACTATTCCGGCGGACTTCCCCATTCCTGCCCATGGCTTGAATTATGACCCACACCTGAATTGGCCCGCTGAGCGCCTGGAGTACGAGCGCCGTATGCTGGAGGAGCGTTTGCCGGCGGCGCAGGCCTTTGCCTATGTCAATCGCCTGGATAAAACAACGCATGAAAGCGAGCGCAAGCGCTTTGGAATCGTGACTGTGGGCAAGGCCCATGGGGACCTGCTGGAAGCGTTACAACTGCTCAACCTGAGCGAGGAAGATCTGCGCCAGGCGGGCATTGCCATTTATAAGGTGGCGATGTCATGGCCCCTGGAGCCTCGCGGTATCAGTGAGTTTGCCGACGGTATGGAACGGCTGCTGGTGGTGGAGGAAAAACGCCCGCTGGTGGAAGACCAGTTGAAGAACCTACTGTATGGCTGGGAGGACAACCGCCGCCCGAAAGTGGTCGGTAAGAAGGACCTCAAGGGTGAAGATCTGCTGCCGGCGATCTGGGGTTTTGGACCAGATCAGGTGGCCAAGGCGATTACCCGCTGGCTGGCAGATACTGACCTCGCACAGCGTTTGATCCCCCTGGCAGAAAAATTGGGAGGCAATGTACCTCAGCGAGCACAAGGCCTGTTGGCGCGGGAGCCAATTTTCTGCGCTGGCTGCCCCCACAATACTTCCACCAAACTGCCGGAGGGCAGCCTCGGCAGCGCCGGCATTGGCTGTCATATCATGGCGCTGGGCAAGGGGCTGCGCACCGATACTTACTCCCATATGGGCGGTGAAGGCGCCCATTGGGTGGGGTTGCACCGCTTCTCGAATGCCGAGCATATTTTCCAAAATATGGGAGATGGTACCTATAACCACTCCGGTTTATTGGCGATTCGCCAGGCAGTCGCCAGTAAGGTCAATATCACTTACAAAATCCTTCTCAACGATGCGGTGGCTATGACCGGTGGCCAGCCTGCCGATGGCGAGGTAAACGCTCCAAGTCTGGCCGCGCAGCTGCTGGCAGAAGGCGTTGGGGTGGTGGTTCTGCTCAGTGAAAACCCCGATCACTGGCATCAGCACCGCGGTCAGTTGCCGGCGAAAGTGGAAGTGTTAGACCGTTCAGAGCTGGATGCCGTCCAGCGCCGTCTGCGTGAAACGCCGGGTGTCACCGCCATTATTTACGAGCAGGTGTGCGCCGCAGAAAAACGCCGGCGCCGCAAGAAAAAACTGATGGTGGATCCGCCCAAGCGCCTACTGATTAACCAGCGCGTGTGTGAGGGTTGTGGTGATTGCAGTGTGCAGTCGAGCTGTATCGCCGTGGAGTCCCTGGAAACCCCCTATGGCCGCAAGCGTCAGATCAATCAGTCCAGCTGTAACAAAGATATGCGCTGTGCCGATGGCTTCTGTCCCAGTTTTGTCACCATCGAGGGTGGTGAGCTGAAAAAACCGCCGGTTCAGTCTCTGGCCAAGTCCCTGGATTCTGCCATTGTCGATTTGCCGCCAGCGCCGGTGGCAGCCCTGGAACAACCTATTAGCATCTTGGTGGCCGGCATCGGCGGCAGCGGTGTACTCACTGTGGCGGCACTTTTGGGTATGGCCGCGCACCTGGAAGACAAGGGCAGTACCACGCTGTATTTCACCGGCCTATCACAGAAAAATGGTGCGGTGGTCGCCCACGTAAAAGTGGGTGCACGCCCGGAAGCCATTACTACTGCGCGTATCCGCGATGGCGCCGCTGAGCTGCTGCTCGGTTGCGATATGGTCACCGCTGCGGGCCAGCGCCCGAAATTTGCCACGGGCAAAATGCGTGCGCTGGTGAATACGGCCGAGGTGCCGGTGGCGGCCTTTGTGCGAGACAACGAACTAGCTTTCCCGGCGGATGCCACCCAACAGAGTATTGAGTCCCTTTGTGCCGAGTATTTCGCCTTCGATGCGAATAAGTACGCACAGGCACTGTTTGGCGATACGGTTGCCAGCAACCTGATGATTATGGGCTTCGCCTGTCAGAAGGGACTGCTGCCAATTGGTGAGGCGGCACTGGAGCGGGCCATCGAACTGAATGGTGTGGCGGTGGAAAATAACCTGCGCGCATTCCGTGCAGGGCGCTTGTTGGCGACGGATCCGAGGGCGATAGAAAAGCTGGCGGTACCGGCGCAGCCCGTAAAAATGATCGAGCCGCAGGAATCTGTGGAGCAATTGATCGCACGTTTGAGCCGCGAGCTGGTTGAATATCAAAATGCCGCTTACGCTCACCAGTTCACACAGGGTATCGAGCATTTATACCGAGCGGAGCTGGCTCTTGCCGGCACGACGGGGGAATTGACCCGCACTGCAGCCAACAGCTTGTTCAAAGCCATGGCCTATAAGGATGAGTACGAGGTAGCGCGCCTGTACAGCGGCGAGGATTTCCAGCGTCAGTTGCGCGAGACTTTTAGCGGTGATTATTCCCTCAAGTTCCATATGGCCCCGCCATTGCTGGCACGCCCCGATGCCAGTGGCCGGGTGCGCAAGATGCAGTTTGGCCCTTGGATGGGCCGCTTAATGCCATTGTTGGCGCGTGGTAAAGCGTTGCGTGGTTCCGTGCTGGATGTGTTTGGCTACACCGAAGAGCGCCGCGCCGAACGGGACTGGGCACGCCAGGTGGCGCGAGCGGTACAATCGGTAGCGGCTCAGCTGAGCGCTGACAATCTTGCCGAAGCCCAGGAATTGCTGGCAATTCCTATGCAAGTGCGCGGTTACGGGCATGTGCGTGAGCAGAAATTTGCCCAGGTACAGGAGCGCTGGCAGCAGTTATTCAGCCAGTTTACCGCGGGGAACAAGGAGCAGGCGCCGGTGGCGGTTTCCTGAGCCCCTGGGTAAGCAACGTAAATAGTGCATCGGAAATAAGTAAGGAATGGATGTATGGCAGGGACGCCAGTGATATTCCTTACCGTGTACCTGGAGGCAAAATCTATCGGGTCTAACCCGGCCGAAAGGGGATCAGCGGATTGAGAAACAGACCGCGGACTCCAGTGAGTGAAACCGGAGCTTCTACTGCGGAAAAGCACAGGCAGTCCATGTCCTGAGTGGCGATGGGCCTGTGTACCTGCCCCGGCTCGCGCAGGACGAAATCCCCCCGCCCATAGATACCGTTGTGATCGGAAAAGCTGCCGTGCAGTACCAGGGCGAATTCCCGCCCACGGTGATCGTGTTTCGGTAGTCCGCTGCCGCTGCGCAGGCTGTGAAAAGCCACTTCATACTCTCTCTGTCCAGACTTGAGCCGGCATATTTGTAGGTTGCGAGTCAGGGTCTTCCAGCGCCTGTTTGGATTGCTGGCCAATAATTTATTTAACACTTTGGGTAAGTGGTCCATAGCCGGTTCCCTGCTGACCGGGGCCGGGGTGGAGCTTTCTTCACTTTTGTGGAGGATTTTCTCCGGAATCTGGCTGATGCGTTCCATCAGGCGCTCGAAGGCGTTGGCTTGCAATGGCTGCGCCGGGCTCCCATTTAGGAGGGAGCCACCGAGATTGTTCAGGGTATGCAACTGGGATCGGCAATCAGCACACATCTGCACATGGGCTGCAACAACCAGGCTGGGGCCCCTGGCCAAGCTGCCTGAGGCGTATTCCAACAGAAGGTTTTCATCCGGGTGATGGCGAATCATTGGACGTTTACCTGACGAACCGAGCTTGCAATTTCTTCATGGCCAGGCGCACCCTGGATTTGACCGTGCCAAGGGGGAGGCGCAATTCTTCGGAGATCTCGCTGTGGGATTTTCCCTCCATATAAGCCTTTTCCAAAATGTGGCACTGCTCAGCGGGTAGGGCGCTGAGTCCATCGGCAATATCGCGCTCGTTGCGCTTGTGTTGTAAGAACAGCAGCGGCTGGCTTTCCAGGTTCTCATCCCAAATATCGGCCACATCAATATCGTTGTCGCGATTTTGATGGCGCTGGTTGCGGCGCAGCATGTCAATACGGCAATTGCGCATAATAGTGAATATCCAGGTGCTGGCCGAGGCCTTGCCCTGGTCAAAGCGGGGGGCTTTATGCCATACCTTGAGCATAACTTCCTGCACCAGTTCATCGGCCGCTTCGGCGTTGAGTGCCTGGGTACTGCGGCTGTGGTGGAAGCCCTTAATGAGCGGGGCAAAATGTCGGAAAACACGCTCAAACGCCTGGCGGTCGCGCTGAGCGCCAACCTGCGTTAGCAGCCTGCTCCAGTCATCCTTGTAGTCCTGGGAAGCTTTCACCGCAATTCCATTGCCGTTTTGTCTTTGCCTATGCGCCATATTAGCGCTCTCTAATGTTGTGTCGATCCTTACTACGCATCTGCGCACTAAATGGATTGGGTTATTTTTATTTTGGCGCTGTGATCTGCCATTGGCAGGCTAACGTAAATCAGAGGGGTAGCGCCGCGGAATACAGTGGAAGGGAAAATGAGCAGCCGCACATTAGTAAAAGAGGTCCAGTCTTATTATCGGGATTTTTTGGTTAGAGACCCGGCGGAACTGTCAAATATGTACAGTGACAAAATTGTGTTTCGCGATCCTCTGCACCGAATCGAGGGGCTCCCCGCCCTCAAGGCCTATTTCTCTGATATGAGCCACGGCCTTACCCAGTGTCGCTTTCGCTTTGAGGAGGCTTCCATTACCCGTGATAGTGCCTGCCTGCCCTGGTATATGCACTATGCACACCAGTCTTTGAAGGGCGGCCGGCCGCTGCGTTTACGCGGTTGTAGTTTGGTGCGCTTTTCCGACAAAGTGTTTTATCACGAAGATTTCTATGACATGGGGGCAATGGTGTACGAGCAGGTGCCCCTGCTGGGATCCCTGTTGCGCAGGATTAAGTTGCGTCTGGAGCGGGGCTGACTGGTGACGGAGATTCGCAACAGGACACTATGGGTTACTGGAGCCAGTTCCGGCATTGGCCGTGCCTTGGTCTTGCGCCTTGCCGAGCATAATAACTTTGTAATTGCCAGTGGACGCCGGCGTGAAGCGCTAGAAGAGCTGCAACAGCTCGCTCCCACACATATTCGCATACTCGACTGCGATGTGGCCGACGACAGCGGTATGGCCTCTACCTTCGAGCGCCTCAAGGATTTAACCGATCATCTGGATACGGTAATTGCCTGTGCTGGCACTTGTGAGTACGACGATGATTTACAGCTTGATACCACAATGTACCGGCGGGTTTTTGATGCCAATTTCTTTGGTGTAGTGAATACATTGCATTGTGCTTTACCGCTGCTGGCTGTCAGTGCTTCTCCGGTTTTTGCCGCATTGGGCAGCTTATCTTCGCTAGTGCCATTCCCCAGGGCAGAGGCTTATGGCAGCTCCAAAGCCGCGCTGGATTATTTTCTGGCATCGGTACGTGGGGATGTCTGTCATACCAACCTCAAGGTCGTGTTGATCCGCCCTGGTTTTGTCGACACCCCGCTTACCGCGCAGAACGACTTTGACATGCCTTTTTTGATTAGCGCGGAGCAAGCAGCGGAGTATATTGAGGTGGGGTTGGCTCGCAGAAAATCCATAATCGATTTTCCTCTGCGCTTGAGCCTGCCACTGCGTTTTCTCGGATTTTTCCGTTCTCTTTGGTTTCGTTTTTGCACACCAAAAATAAGTAGGATTCGTACCTTAAGGAAGAGTTGATGCGTATTGCCATCGTCGGGAGTGGAATTGCCGGCATGACGGCGGCTTATCTTTTGAGTCGCAAGCACGAGATTACCTTGTTTGAATCACAGGACCGCCTGGGGGGGCATACTGCGACTATTGATGTAGAGGAAGAAGGCAAACGAACCCTGGCTATTGATACCGGTTTTATCGTGTATAACGACTGGACCTACCCAAATTTTATTCGTTTACTCAATGAACTGGGTGTCGAATCCCAGCCGACCTCTATGGGTTTCAGTGTGCGCTGTGATCGGGAGGGCTATGAGTATGCCGGCAACAATCTCAATACATTATTTTCCCAGCGCTCCAATCTTCTCAGTGCCGGCCACTGGCGCATGTTATGGGATATAGTGCGGTTTAATCGCACTGCTATGCGAGATTGGCGCGAGGGGCGTCTTCACGAGGGCCTGACCCTGGGGGAGTATTTACCGGCAAATGGCTATTCGGCCGAATTTGCCAACCGTTATCTGGTGCCCATGGGTTCGGCAATTTGGTCG
The DNA here is from genome assembly GCF_052467515.1 of Microbulbifer mixtoriginis (SeqCode). Classification (NCBI taxonomy): domain Bacteria; kingdom Pseudomonadati; phylum Pseudomonadota; class Gammaproteobacteria; order Cellvibrionales; family Microbulbiferaceae; genus Microbulbifer; species Microbulbifer mixtoriginis (SeqCode). The sequence goes on from NZ_CP174314.1 coordinate 1,475,709, forward strand.
GCCAGTGTGTCGCAGATGCTGGAATTCTCGGTGAGCTTTTTTGTGCGCTTCTTTTTCAATCACGGGCTGCTCAATCTGCTGCGGCGGCCACAGTGGCGCGTGATTAAAGGGGGCTCTCGCTCTTATATTCCTGCGCTGAGTGCGCCCTATGCCGACAGGATTCGGCTCTCCACTAAAGTGAAATCCCTCTGGCGCAATGAGCAAAGCGTAGAGCTAGTGACCAGTAAGGGCGAGCAGCTGACGTTTGATCAGGTAATCCTTGCCTGCCACTCGGATCAAGTGCTGGAATGCCTTAAAGATGCCTCTAATTTGGAGCGACAACTGCTCAGTGCCATCCCCTACGCGTGCAATAGTGTGGCTCTACATACCGATTCCACTTTATTACCACAGCACAGGCGCAGTTGGTCCAGCTGGAATTACCGCTTGCGTGCCGAAAGCGATGAGCTGCCGGTACTCACTTACAACATGAATATCCTGCAGGGATTGGCAACGGATAAAACCTATTGTGTCACCCTGAATGCTGAGGAGCGTATCAACCCTAAAAAAATTCTCGCTCGCTTTGAATACGCGCATCCCCAGTTTTCTGTGGCGGGTAATCGTGCCCAACAGCGGTGGGAGAGGATAAACGGAGTGAATCGTACCTGGTTTTGTGGCGCTTACTGGGCCAACGGCTTTCATGAAGATGGGGTATGCAGTGCGCTGCGGGTTGCCAAAGGGCTTGGGGTTGATTGGTGAAGGAAAAGCCAAAGGCTATCGTTTCTGGCGCGGCCATGAAGAGCGCTATTTATACTGGTTGGGTTCAGCATCGTCGTTTTGCGCCCCGTCAAAATCAGTTCCGCTACAAAGTGTTTATGGTTTATTTAGACTTGGCGGAGCTGGATGATTTTTGCTCGTTATCGCGCTGGTGGTCCAAAAAGTCCTGGGCACTGGCTCGATTTCGTCGCGAGGATTTTTTTGGCGATCCGAAACTCAGTGTCGAAGAGGCTGTATGTCTCAGAGTTGAGCGGGTTGCAGGAGAGCGCCCGCAAGGGCCCATACGCGTGCTCGCTAATTGGCGCTACTTTGGCTATAACATGAATCCCATCAGTATTTATTACTGTTTTGATGCCGAGGGCAGGGAAGTGCATTGGCTATTACTGGATGTTCATAATACTCCCTGGAAGGAGCGTCATAGCTATGTACTCGATTGCCGCTCTGGGGCTCGTGTACAGAAAGTAGCTTTTACAAAGACTTTTCACGTCTCCCCATTTATGCCGATTTCCCAGGGATATCGCTGGAGAAGTATTACTCCCGGCGATCGCCTAACCGCTTATTTACAGAATTTTGATTTAAGCGATGAGGAGCAGGAAGAGCGCCCCTTATTTGATGCCATTCTCAGTCTGCGCCGCAGTGAGCTGAGTGGTGACCTGCTCAATCGTATCCTGATCCAGTATCCATTTATGACCGTAAAAGTGATTGCCACAATTTATTGGCAGGCGCTGAAATTATGGTTCAAGCGCACACCTGTCTATGCCCATCCCGGTGGCAGGGGTGAAGTCCAGGGAGGGAAGAAGCGTTTATGAATGCAAAAGAATCTTCACAGGTTATTGTCGAAGGAGAGAGCCAGTCCTGGTTGATCAGGCTCGCCCGCAAGCTGGTTTTGGGCAAGATGCAAGTGATAGAGCGCGGCCATCTATTGATTGAAGAAGGGGGTAGCCATTACCGTTTTGGTCAACCAATTGAACAGGCAAAAGTTCGGGCGCATATTCGTGTGCGGGATCCCATTGCCTATGTACAGGTATTGTTAAACGGCACTATTGGTTCCGGTGAAGCCTATATGGAAAAGGTTTGGGACTCCCCGTGCTTATTGGATGTCATTCGCCTGATGGTTGACAATATGTCCCTGATTGAAAGTATGGATAGCCGCTGGAGTAAATTGCCCCGTGTGCTGCTGCGTGTCCTGCATTGTCTCAACAGTAACAACCGCAGTGGCTCACGCAAAAACATTGCTGCACATTACGATCAGGGAAATGATTTTTTTCAGTTATTCCTCGATAAAACCATGCTCTACTCCTCGGCGATATTTCCCTCAGAGCAGACAACCTTGTACCAGGCTTCCATCCATAAAATGGAGCATATTTGCCAAAAACTGCAATTAAAGCCCGGCGACCACTTGCTGGAAATAGGCACTGGTTGGGGGGGCATGGCCATTTATGCGGCAAAACACTACGGCTGCCAGGTAACCACTGCGACTATTTCTGAAAAACAATATCAATACGCTCGCCAATGGGTGGAGCGTGAAGGACTGCAAGATAAAGTACACGTGCTGCTACAGGACTACCGGGATTTAGAGGGACGCTTTGATAAACTGGTCTCTATTGAAATGGTTGAGGCAGTAGGGCACGAATACCACCACAAATTTTTCTCAATTTGTGGGCGCCTGCTTAAAGAGGATGGCCTGATGTTGATGCAGGCCATTACCATTTCGGATCAACGCTACCATCAATATCGCAAAGATATTGATTTTATCCAGCACTATATTTTTCCCGGCGGCTGTCTGCCATCCAATCAAGTGATTGCTCAGCAGATTGCCACGGCTACCGATATGCAGATTGTGGGGTTAGAGGATATTACTGCAGACTATGCGCGTACCTTGCAACATTGGCGCAAAGCATTTTTGAATCAGCTGCCGCAAGTGCGCAATTTGGGCTTTGACGATCGCTTTATCCGCATGTGGGAATTCTATTTGTGTTACTGCGAGGGTGGCTTTATGCAGCGGGTGATTAGTACTGCTCAGTTCGTCTTCGCCAAGCCACGCGCTCTTATCGACTGATATGTGGCGGTTGATAGTCAACGCTTTATTATTTGATATTGCCTGGCCTCTCTGTGTGATTGTCGCACGCCCCTGGATTGTAGTGCCCTTTACCTTGATCAATTTGTTCATCCACTTAACTTTTGTGGCAAACCTGCGTAGGGAGCCTTTGTGGTTGGGGGGTGTTTTTCTATTTGGTGTGGGGGTGGATTCCATTCTATTCCATTTAGGTGTCTTGCAAAATCTCAGCGGTATTTCTTGGCCACCCATCTGGCTGGTGTGTTTATGGTTGAACTTTGCGATGACATTGCGTTACAGCTTGGTGTTTTTGCAGCGTAATTTGTGGTTGGCAGTGTTGCTGGGTGGTTTTTTTGGTCCTTTTAGCTATTACACCGGCGCTTTTCTGAATGGCACCGTAGAGCTGGGTCAGCCCCTGTGGCAATCACTGATGATCCTGTCTCTAATTTGGGCATTGATATTGCCGGGATTTAGTTACTTGGCTCGCGCTATTAATCCCGCTTATCGGTAAAGAGTTTTAGCTCTGTTCACGGGTGAATTTTTATGTGAAAGCTTGTTTTTAAGCTTTTGCTTGGCAGGTAGGCCCCTTTCCTTGAAGACTCCCTAAAGACCTCTTAACTTTTTCCTCCAGGCAATCACAATGGCTTTGGCAGGTTCGAAAGCCATATCAAATTCCGATTGTTAGGCTATTTGGTCACTCTTTTCTTCGCTTTTTCTCACTGTCGACTGGCGCCATCTTCAACCAACAGCTAAACCTAAAGATGAAAAGCGTGACATATACGCAATCTCTAGGCTCAGGCTGTAAGAGGTGACCGATGAAAACTGGTATTAGCGCAACTGCAGGATTTTGCATAGCTCTATTAGCTGGCTGTGCTGCTCAACCGGAACAGGTACCTGGTGCCGGTGGCATTGTGATTGATACCTGGGGCGTCAATATGAACCAGTATCAAATCGACCTCTCTGAGTGTAAGGGGATTGCTTATTCCACCTACAGCGACCAGGGGCGCCGGGGGTTAACCGGTGCTGCGGGCGGTGCTGTAGTGGGCGGCGCGCTGGGCGCTATTGTGGGTGATAGCAGTCGCGCAGCGGCGGCAGGTGCTGGAGCGGGCGCTCTGGTGGGTGGCCTCTCTGGTGCTGGCAGTGCCGGTGCAGAAGCCCAGCAGATTATCAAGAACTGTCTGCGCGGACGCGGATATCGCGTGCTCAATTAATTCCCCTCACAGGAGTTAGCCAGGTTTTCTCGTGGGTCCTCTGATATTCGGCAACCTCACAGGACTTGGCTTGGGCCGGGAAACCCCCGGCTCTTTTTTTTCACTCTTCTTAGCCGCGGCTTTTTAGGCCGAATGCACAGGGTTGATCTTCAGTGAATACCACGGGAGTAGGTTATGACCAGTGGGACTACCATCAATGCCTATGGGGTTATGCAAGCCGGCGGGCCCTTTAAACCGTATCAGGTAGAAGTGGGGGATCTGGGAGCAACAGAGGTGGAGTTGGAGGTGCTCTACTGTGGTATTTGCCACAGTGATCTCAGCATGATTGAGGATGAGTGGGGGGTGTCCAAGTTCCCCATAGTTGCGGGTCATGAAGTGATTGGACGGGTGTTGGCTGCGGGAGAGCAGGCCGGGCACTTTAAGCCCGGTACGGTTGTCGGCCTGGGTTGGAATTCCGGCTATTGTGAGACCTGCCACTACTGCCGGCGGGGCGATCAAAATTTGTGTGCCGAAGCTCGCTTTACCACCCTTACCGGCGGGGGCTTTGCCGATAAAGTTCGTGCAGATATGGGTAGCCTGGTGGTTATTCCAGAGGGAGTAGACCTAGTTTCGGCTGGGCCTCTCCTGTGTGGCGGCATTACGGTATTTAACCCTCTGATACAGTTTGATATTCAACCGACGGCTAAAGTGGGGGTGATTGGTATAGGAGGCCTGGGGCATTTGGCCTTGATGTTTTTGAATGCCTGGGGTTGTGAGGTAACGGCATTTACTTCCAGTGAGCATAAGCGCACCGAAGCTTTGTCTCTCGGTGCTCACAAGACATTGAATTCACGTGATCCGGAGGAAATTAAATCAGCCTCCATGAGTTTCGATTTCATAATCTCCACGGTCAATGTCAATCTGGATTGGGATTTATATATTCAGGCTTTAAAACCAAAAGGGCGCCTGCATTTTGTCGGTGCTGTTGTGGATCCAATCCAGTTTACCCTCTTCCCCATGATATTTGGCCAGCGCGATATCTCAGCTTCTCCAGTGGGTAGCCCTGCAGCCATTGAAACGATGCTCGACTTTGTCGCACACCATCAGATCAGGCCGCAGGTGGAAATTTATCCTATGAGCCAGATAGAAGAAGCTTTTAAGCATTTGAAATCGGGCAATCCGAAGTATCGTATCGTGCTGTCCAGGGAGTAATAGGAGGGATTGGGGTGCTATTAGGGTCAACAGCAGGGTATTGCGATCAATGGCGACCTTCTCAAACCTTTCGATACGCGGGATCTGATTTTATTTTCTTTATTTGTTCTTAGTGAGCTGTAAATAAACCGCTTAATCTTGATGGCACTTAAGGTGCCTTTTTCTGGTTGTTATTCCTCTCTGTGAACATTTTCGAAATGCAGGTAGGCATGCATGTACCATTTATTTGGATGCTCAATGAGAGGGAATCATTTTCTAGTGAATTTTTAACTGTGGGTGCAGTCGTATAAATTTCTTTGGCAATAAAAAATAAATATAAGGTGATTATAGTAAGGTTGAGCTGCAGGGTTGCGAGGGAAGGGGTTTAGGTGCTTGTTTATAAAATTTTTCCCTGAAAGATAACTAAACAATTTACTTGCTAGAGCTTTTGTCTGTGTAGCGTTTGTTTGTTGGTTTAGAGTTCTTGGAGGTACTTATTTAAAAGATGAAGCTTTGGTGTAAGCTAAAAACTTCTCTAAATAGAGAATTTAGTATCAGTTTGAGTGTTACACTTTTTGTAAGGTTCAAATAAATATTTGTACTTGTGCGTTTGGTTTTAAATTTAGGGGAGCTCTAAAAAGTAAGAAACTTGACCAAGTTTGAAAGACATTAATTTGCATTGAAAGTTAATTTCCAGATCTTTAATAAAGATAAAAGGTAAGATTCTGTGAGTAGTCCAGTTAAAAACTCCAAAATAAGATCCCAGTTCAATATTTCAATCTGCCACTTGATTGCACAGCAAATGAAAGCAGCTCCTCATCGCATAGCGATTATTGATGGGGAGGTCAGAGTTAGCTACGAGTGCCTGCTGCAGCGGGCCGGCGCGATTGCGGCGGAGCTTGAGCGCCGGGATATTCAACCCGGCGTCTTGGTGGGGGTATGCATGAAGCGCTCCTGGGAGCTTGTGGCAACTTTAATTGGCGTAATGCGAGCAGGGTGTGCCTATGTACCTTTGGACCCAGCTTACCCTCAAGATCGTGTGGGTTACATGCTGGAACATTCAGGTGCTGTGGCAGCTATCGTGGATAGTGATAGCTCTGCGGACCTATGTCGCGAAGCGGGCGAATTAATCTGGATCAACAGAGTGAGTGATCAAGACAAAGAATTTTCAGCTGATTCTGCGGGACCATCAGCCAGTGACCTGGCCTATGTGATCTATACCTCTGGTTCTACCGGCAAGCCAAAAGGTGTTGCGGTTGAGCATCGGTGTATTGTGGCCATGTGCCACTCTATGGATGAATTGTTCAGTGAGGAAGAACTCCGGGGGGTCTTTGCAGGGGCCTCAATCTGTTTCGATACTTCTGTAATGGAAATCTTCGGTACCTTGTCACTTGGGGGCACAGTAATACTGGGTAAGAATATTCTGGAATTACCAAACCACCCGGCAGCAGATCAAGTCAGAACTTGCGTATCTGTTGCCTCCGCAATGCAGACATTATTAGCTTCCGAGAAGTTGCCAGCTGGACTTCAGTGTCTTGTATTTGGTGGAGAGGCATTAAAGCGGTCTCTGGTTGATCAAGTTTATACCTTGAGGCCAGGGCTGCGGTTGTTTAACGCCTATGGTCCTACCGAAGATACCGTGTACTCGACCATTGCCGAAATTAAGCCTGGCACTAAGTCGATCACAATTGGAAAATCAGTACCAGGCTCCCGTGCCTATATTTTAAATAAGTCCATGCAACCCGTTTCTTCAGGAGAAGCCGGTGAGTTGTATCTTGCAGGAGGTAAGCTGGCAAGAGGTTATTTATATGACGAAGCCCTCACTATAGAACGTTTCATCGAAATAGAATCTAGCGACCTTATCCAAGATAGCCGCTTATATAAAACTGGGGACCTGTGTCAGTGGGCGGAAAATGGAGAGATCGAATTTCTTGGCCGAATCGACCAGCAGGTTAAGGTCAGGGGGTTCCGCATTGAGCTTGGGGAGATAGAGTCGATGCTTGAGACTATGCCGGGTATTGATGCTGCTGCAGCGGCCGCTGTAGATGGTGGTATTGGCCAGAAAATGCTCGCGGTCTATATTGTTAACCAGGATAAAACGGTAACAGATACAGCCGTTAAAGAGTTCCTGGCACAGCGACTTCCAAAATATATGGTTCCGCAAATTGTGAGGCACCTTGAAGTATTACCTATGCTCCCCAACGATAAGCTCGATCGCAAAAAGCTTATGGAGCTAGAGGAGGGCTATGCTGGTTTGGAATTAAGTGTTGATACAGAGAATAATTCCAGTGACTTGATGCAACGCCTGATTGGTTCCAGCTCAGAGCAGCAAAGCATCTTATTATCGATTATTCAAAGAGAGGTGGCCGTTCTCCTGAATTTTCCTGATCCGAAAGAAGTATCTCCAGAACAGTCCTTCTCTGGTCTCGGCCTCGATTCCCTCACAACTCTGGAATTGGCCAGACGTTTGAGCAACAACTTGGGTCGCTCGGTTGCTTCCCAGGCGATTATTAATTACGCCACTCCTAATGCCCTAGCGAACTACATCCTCGGTACTTTGAGTGATGGCGAAGCCAAGGGTTCGGATGAAAAAGTGAACCGCACTGCATCGGATTCACTTGCCAGCTTCCAATCGCATATCCAGTCCAGCCATCCTACATTCCAGGCTGCAAAAGCGCCGTCCTGGTCTGCACTGGATAAGAGTAAGCTGGTGCAGGAAGTCATGTATATGGTGAACGACCAGCGCAGAAATCCCTACAGCAAAGTCTTGCGCACAGGTAGCGCCACTCATGGCACGGTGAGTGATGTTTACAACGATGAAGAACAGGAAGCAATAATCTGGACCACCAATCTATATCTTGGCCTGAACCGAGATAAGAAAGTTATGCAGGAGGCCGCTTCCGCAGTAGCAAAATTTGGTACTGGTATGGGGACCTCTGCGGCAGCATCAGGCCTCACAGATCTTCACCTGGAGTTCGAGACCGAGTTTGCACAGCTGGTTGGAAAGCCGAGCGCTTGCCTGTTCCCAACAGGTTATACCGCTAATGTTGGAGTGGTTGCAGGGCTTCTTGGTAAAGACGATGTAGTGGTTATCGATCAGCTTTGTCATGCATCTATTGTGGATGGTGCTCGTCTTTGTGGTGCCACGATAAGGACCTTCAAACATAATGATGTGGCCGACCTGGAGTCTGTGCTTGAGTCGGAAGTATCCCCATACCGAACGGTCCTGGTTGTTCTGGAGGGCGTATACAGCATGGGAGAGGGCGCCGCACCGGTAGCCAAAATTGTCCGCGCGGCCAAGAAATATGACGCGCTTGTCTTGGTAGATGAGGCACATTCTTTCGGTTTTTATGGTGAAGGTGGCGCGGGCATTTGTGCCGCTCAGGGAGTTACCGATCAAGTAGACTTTATTATGACAACGCTCAGTAAGGCACTTGGTAGCCTCGGTGGCGTTATTGCGGCGAAGGAAGAATATGTAGATCTTTTGAGATCATCATCCAGAGCTTACATTTTCCAGGCTTCGATCAGTCCTGCAGATATTGCCGCGGCATTGACTGCTTTGCGCAGGCTCAGTACTGATGATGGTTTACGGGAGCGGCTCTGGGATACGACACGCTATATGCGGCAGCGCTTCGAACAAGCTGGCTACGATTTGGGAACAGGGGATGGGCCTATTGTCACGCCGCACTTTAGTAGCAAAGACAAGCTGTTTGCGATAGTACAGGAATTATATAAGCGTGGTGTTCAGACATCAGCGGTTACCTATCCCATAGTGGAGAGTGGGCGTGGCCGACTCCGACTTATTTGCTCGGCAGCCCACACGAAAGAGGATGTCGATAAAACTGTTGAAGCTTTGATTGAGGCGGAGCGGGAAGTTGATAGCTCATTGGTGGCAAGTAAAGAGCTATCGATGGATTCAAACTCTGCACAGTCCGAAGTAGAAGATTGGGCTCATAGTTTTTCCAGCTATCTTAAACGATCACTGGCCAAGCGCTCTGGTCCAACGCCAAACTTGTCTTTATCCATTCGTGTTTCTGACCAGTCAGAGCCAGTAAGGATTTTGTATTACGACGGCAATATCACTTTGAGCGATCATGAAATTTCCGGTCTGCCCACGTGTTCAATACTTTTTAAAAGCAGCGGGGCTATTTCCGCCTTGCACTCCTCCGATGTACAAAGTCTGCTTAAGAGCATCTGCGAAGGAGGCTGTGTGTTAAATGGCCAAGTGGAAGTGTTTATTTGGTTTATCGCGCGCATGGTCGATCTGCGGCGAGGCTCTAAAGAGTCGGCGCGCCGCGAGCAAGCCGTTTGCTAGTTGAGGTGAAGAAATAACTTAGCGCCAAAAAGGCTCTAGATGTTTGGCCCCTAGGCAAATGCTGCGGGGCCTCTATCCAAATTAAGATGGTAGCTGGGAAGCTCAGATAAGAGTATCTACAGAAGCAGAGGGGTTACAGGGTTTCTACAGTTGTGTTTCTCCTCTGTAGGGCCGCGCTCCTTGCAGGCTTTACTATTTTGCTTATCTATCAGCAGAGTTGTCGAAGGTTTTGACTGATTTCGACTGTCCAGCTTTCAGAAACCCCAGCGCGTTCAGCAAAGCCCTGCCACTGCTTCACGGCTGCTGCTACCTCTTCAATAATATCCATGGGCCGTTTAATACTGATTGCTCTTCCCACGGCAAGCAAATCCTCAAGTTGGAAGTGGTCGCGTTTGCCATTGATGCTCATCTGATGCTGGCTGGTCCAGGCGCCGCCCGGATTGTGGGCATAGGTTACATCGAATGCTGGCGATAGAGACCATTCGCCTTCGGGGTTCATCAGGAACGCGATATTCTTTGTATGATCATCCTGGTTTCTGGCTAAAACATTGAATACCATTCGGCGATATTGCTGAATCGCCTCATTCTTGGGCAGGTAAAGTTCACGCATAACGCTAAAGGCTTGTTCGTATGAATGGGCACCAGCCATGTTGAAATCCAGGTGCGCGATGCCGCAGAGAGACTGCATATGTAGTTTCTTGCCATTTACCCGATCGAAGCGCCGCGTCATAAAGTGCGCTCTGCCATTTTCTTGCAAGAGCTGGCAGTCTGCCATGTTAATACCGGCTTCGATGGCCATCAGATGATAAGCATATTCAATGCGTCCATACCCATCGGTTGTACCGAGCTCAAGGTCTCCGGCACCATCGAATTTTAGTAGCCAATAATCGTAATCACGGGATGCGGGAACTTGGCCTGAACGTATATCTCCTTTGTTATTGATGGCAATAACTGCTTTTGCTCTGGCGCCCCCAGCGCTAGTGCCCACTCTTAATATGTCCAGCAGTGCACCGGATTTCTCCGCATCGCTGTTGCCAAGTTGGGCGTTAAGGTCCGTCTGCTTATGAGTGATTGTTGCTGCTAGTTTTACCAGCTCTTCAATATTGAGATCGACGGAATCCCTAAAACTACCATCTACTGCAGGCTGAAATTCCAGTGCGCCCATTCCACGGGTACCGGTATAACAAAGTCGCTCAATAGGGTTAAAGCTTTCCGGAGTTCTCCCCTGCCGGGCGAGCCAGGCATCAATAACGGCATTACCGAATTTGTCCGGCAGGCAGTCTGCAAGGAGCCCCGGTAAGCCCTTAAAGGTGTCCCGGCTGAGAGTGCGGAACGTATAGGGCTCCTTTGAAGCTTCGATAGGCATGGTAATTGGAGCAATATCCAATCCACTCTGCAGAAATTCCGGTGCGTACTCAAAGGCTCCATACCCAGTACTATCCCAGTGGACGGCTCCAACTATCTCTCCCCATAATTGCACCACTGCTGTATTTGTTTGGCTTACCATTCTGGTTTACCTCTCTTTTTATTTTTGCTTGTGCGTGTCTTGGGGGGGCTTTCTGCAGAGGTCTCTTTAAGTGCTTTCTCAGCGTTAGAGGCTCTGGCTCTTTTTCGCTGTTTGCCGTGAAGAGCAAGTTGCATAGGGCTGACTGTTGGAGCCGGGAGAAAAGCTTCCAGTGCGTCCAACCGGCGTAGGACTCTCAGTGCGGCGACCAGGCTGTCTAGCCTGCCGCGACCAGCCTCTAAACCTTTGATGGTGGAGGTGGATAAGCCGGCGCGTTCAGCCATATCATCCTGGGTGAGATTCATGCGCAAGCGATACTCTCTAAGCCGGTCGCCCAGTGTCGCAAGTATCTGCTTATCGGATTGTCCATGGAAGTTCATAATAGCTGTTTTTCAATCTTTTATGAGTGAAAATATACTTTAATAGGTGATTTTTTGTCTATTATAGCAAGATTGGATAACATGTCATTAATAGGTGCATTTATACCTTTTAAGCTTAGTCTAACCTTTTTTTAGGTGTAAAAGCATCTTTTAGAGTAGTGCAGGGAGTCGCTAATTAAACTGTGAAGCGGATACCTCTCCCTCATGGCAGGGATGAGATGGGTAGGTAGGGATATCCAGTTGGCCGGGAAGAGAGTTACCGACAATGGTAAAGAGAGGCGAAACCTAATAGCTCACATCGCATTTCTTTACATAGAGCTTTCCAGTGTTGACAGATGTTGTATCTCCTACACTTTTGATCCCACAAAATCATGGCTCCACTTGTGGGGGTGACGGGCAATGGAGAGGGTGTGGGCTTGGTTCATATCAATGAAAAACAAGAATTGATGTTTGGTGGCTGGGATACCAGTGGAAGGGATTTGCTCAGCTATCATGGAGGGATTATACGGTGGGTAAAACAATGCTCGTATTTCTTATTTTATGGATTGGATAGAAGCTTCTATATCTGCAGAAGAATAGAAGTAGCGCTTAGGGTTGGCAGGAGGCTACAGGAGGTAAAAGGATGAGTTTCTGAGTTGAGTTTATTGCGCGGCATATTTGTAACTCGCTATTTGGATACTATTGTAAGAATGTTATGTATAACCAGCCACTGGCATTTTTGACACACAACACTGATGAAAATCCGATTTCGAAATTTTAATCGTGGAGAGGATCAGTATCCCTGGATTAAAAATATACCCGGTGAGCTGATACGGAAGCCGAAATATTTAGTAGCTTGGGAGTTTTTGCAGTTCTTACTTGCCGTACTCGGGAGCGCTATGGTGTATTTTTATGCGGCCTCGTGGGAGCATTGGGTGCTCATTGGCATACCTGCTAGTTATTTAGCGGCCGCTTTATTACTGGCTTTTGATAATCCTTTGTATAGAGCTGTATCACTTCTCTCTGTGCTGGCTAGTATAGTGTTTTTACTATATCTGGGTTCTCAGGAAGGGAATACCACCCTCTTATTAATTCCTGGGGGCTTTCTGGCTTGTTGGTGCAGCAGTATGTATTTGGGACGCAATGCAAAATCCTATTATGCTTGGTGTAAAGCGAAACGTTATGATTTTGGTTTAGGGGAGAGACTAGTTATCAATTAGCCAAGTTCCTTGGCAGAAATGTATCACCCAGAGAGTAATCGAAGGTTGGATTTGGAGTACTGAAATGTATGAGATGCTAGTAGGTTTGGATGTCAGTAATGATGATGTCTACCAAGTATATCGTAACGCTATGAGGCCTATATTGGAGTCTTATGGTGGTTCGTTTGGCTATGATTTTAGGGTGTCAGAGGTGTTGAAATCTGAGAGTAATTTTAAAATAAATCGTGTGTTTACAATCAGGTTTCCATCTGAGCAGATAATGAATGACTTTTTCTCCAGTCCTAAATATACGGCTGTAAAGAAAAAGTATTTTGAGTTGTCGGTTCTTAGTACAACGATTATAGCTGGCTATGAAAAGCATACTTAGTGGAGTGCGAAGTATGGGGTGCATTGTTAATTCCTGCCAGGGTTCAGATTTTTGGCCCCCAGCTTTTCTGGGCTTCTTTTACATTTTCAGTTTATATTCCCTGTATGTCAGTCGATAAATTTTTAGGGTCTGGGCCCACTTTATGATCCAATGTCATTAGTGATGCGGGGCTATATTCGTTAGCAATTTTCCACTTGGTATCCTTGTGTTATTTGTGTTGCATAGACAAATGGTACTTGAGGATTTTGGTTTGTGCTTCTGAGATTTACCTGATCATGAATTTTATCAAAATCCACATGGCAGGCTTTAGGGGGAGAAGGGGTTCAATAGAAAAAAGTGTGAGCCTCTTCTAGTTGCCCTAATAAAAATCATTAAGGATGTTGACATTCAAAGGTAAGCAAGTAATCTCGAAAAAGGTTACATTTGTCAATTCTGACATGTTGTGGCTATACCTAGCTCTTCACAAAAGCTACTGGTTTGGTGATTGGTCAGGGCAATATTATTTGGTACTGGTGTTCAGGTTCTTGTGGCAGAACCCATATGAAAGGAATGGGCTCTTGTGGGGCGGGAAACTATTGGCCTCGGCATTTAATACATAAGGTGGCCGCACTATCTGGAATTTTTCCCTTATAGATTTAAAGGACTATATATGTATATCGAAAGTGATTTCAAAAAAGAGATCGAGGGGCTTTTGAATCCGGCGGATCGTACCGCGCAACATATCGAAGCTTGCTGGCAGGTTTACAATAATGCTGCCACCACTAAGGATGGAAAGATCGTCGCTGGTAGTATTGAAGATTTGCATGAGGCATTAAAGGTTTTTGGGCCAACCAATTCAAGAGATAACGGCTCAGTGTTGAGAACAAAAACCTGGTCAATTATTTTGAATGACGCATGGATATTGGGAGCCGTACACGCCAAAGCTGAGGTGGAGCTGGTTTCCCGGCCGACTTCCTCGACTATCGCTAATAAAGACTTTAAGAGTGGTGACCCTCTGGATCGTATTTTTAGGGTGACCGGTAGAGAGCTAATCGGACTGAAAAGTTTCGGTTATTCTGTGGTTCAGGGTCCCCTGATCTACAAGAGCCACACGGCTAAGGTTATTAATATGATGAGCTGTATAGATCATCGCTTGGCTGAAAGTGCCACCTTCAGCAAGTACAAAGAGACGATTATACGCCAGGCGGGGGTTATGGCTTATAAAGGTATTACAGCCATTAATAGCTTTCTGGATGCTTAGAGCGTTTTTAGGGAGGCTGATGTTTAATTATTAGCTTCCCGGCTTTATATTTTTCTACCGTTCCGCTGTTAAAAATAGAGTTGTATTCTTTCTCTTATATCTGCACTAATAGCGCTGTAAAAATTGCTTTCCTTGCGGCCAGTTTGTTGGGTTGGGCAGGTAGTCTTGATTGCCGATTATATTTTTTATTGCTTCTTGATGAGGTTTAGCTTGTGAGTTTTATTTTTCGTGAGGGGGCCAGTGGCAAAGAAAAAGTTTATACCCTGGTATCCATGACGATAGTGCTTTTATTGATGGGTTCTGCCAGCGTTGGTAGATACCAGTTCTATGAGAATCCAGGCTATGGTGGTGTAATTGTTGGGCTTTTGGCTGCGATTTGGGTTCTACCTGCTCTCCTGGATAAGCACCCCTCAAACAAGATAATCCGCTCGAATATTGTTATTCGGGGTATTTACTGGGTTCTGTGGTATTTAATTTCTTATGGGCTGACTTGGGGAACGGTGTATTATGCTATCCCCGCATACTATACAAATACGTTTGGCGAAGAGGCTAGCTTTGAGCAGGTTGTTACCCGTAAAGGGGTGAGGACAGGTCGCTTGGGACATACTTGCTATAGTATTGATTATGGTCAGCCTTACTCTACATGTGTAAATCAACGTTTTTTTGACTCGGTTGAGGCGGGAGATACTATAAGGCTTAATGTGTTAGAAAGTCACTCTGGTTACTTTGTGCGCTCTGTCCAAAAGTTGAACTCTAAAAATGCTTCAGGAGAACTGATTGGAATATTGCAATTTTAAAGTGGTTTATTGCCTGGGTGTGCAAGGGCAGTTTAAGGCATCAGGGGTTTGAGAATGTTGGTTCTTTAATTTCTCTATTTAATCCCTCTTATCTCTATGTCTTGAGGTCTGCCCCAGAATCAACTATTAATACCAGCGGTTGCGCCTATGGAGTCGCTTTAGGTAGTCCCGCTCGCGATAATAGAGATCATCGTCATAGCAAATAAAATCACAGAATCTCTTATCGCTAACACAGTCGGCTGGAATCTCCCGGTTATTTTTAAGGCACCGATAGTAAACATGCTTGCAGGTTCTCAGGCATCTTTTGCGGGCCTCCTGCTCATTGAGGCTCCTCGCCAAGGAGAGTGAGGAGGCTCCTAAAAACACTAGGAGTATGCATATTACCAGCGTCAATTTTCCAGTTGCCATACTGATTGCCGCATCTGTGAATGTCTCACCGGGAAACAGTAATGTTTACCGTGATGAAAAGCAAACTATACCTGTGTGGAAGGTGTTTTAGAGTAATAATTACCCATTCTGCTTGAGGTTACTGATTACCTGATCAATCTCTACTTGGTTTTCACTGATCAGTCTATCGGCAAGAATTTTTAGTTTATCGATTGATTTGTAGTCAAATGGATCGACATATGGGTCGATAATTTCCACGTTTAAATAGTTATAACTGATTCTTCCTTTAGGACTTAGAGAGCTTGCAATCTCCAGAGTATATAGTTGTTGGTCATCCATGGACCTTTGCACACCGGATATAAGATCTTGAAGCCAGTTAATTTTCCCCCAACTTTTTAGGTTCCTGTAATTGGTCTCCATTGTGGCCAATGGTGATGTGCCGGATCCGAGAATCAACACATAGTAGTTTTTCCCCGGAAATTCTTTAATGATATCGCGTAATATAATACTGGTGGGGTTGTTTGCGTATATAGCGGCATCAGCGTAATAGCGGTGACGAATATCCCGCCCAGTAGTTATAAAATCGACAGGAGGGTATAGGGTCTCTGCGCTAGCTGCGGCGGTGACCAGTTGATACAGTGTGTCCGTTGGCAGTTTGTTAACCGTTTCGCCACGGTTTTTGAACAGATGTAACTGGCCTGTATGTATATTGAAAGAAGGTATAATGATGTAATTTTTTAGATCAGTGAAATTTATTTCATCGGTATAGTGTTTCTCGATGGTGTTGCGTAGGCGCTCTCCGCTAAAGCGAGGCGAGAAAAAACCATTCCCGCTCATTAATTTGTGATACCAGGGTGATGAAAATAGGTATCTGCTTTCATTTTTATAAATATCGATTACTTTCTCAGTTTTAGTTCTTGAGTCTATTTTTTCTGGGATACCTTCTTGATTTGGTATCTGGGTGACATTGAGCCCTGTGGCAATGATGGCGCCAGTTGATACTCCGCTAAAAACATCAAATAGTTCATCAATAGGCTTGCCAGTCTGTTGTTCTATAAATTGGATAACATAGAGTGGTATTAATCCACGTATACCCCCTCCGTCTATAATCAGAATTTTAATAGTATCTTTGTCTTTGAGAGAGTCATTGCTATTAATAAACTCGTCTGTAACCGGGTAAGCGTTAAATTTAATGCTCTGGGTTAGGCGATAATTGTAGAAATACAATAGCCCCACAAAAGCAATGATAACAACGACCAGGATGGTCGATATGTGGCTGGTTTTCATGGGGCGACCTGTGCTCTTTAATCCATATCATAGAGAGTGCAGGTGGTAGGATTAGTTTTATTATTTTGAGTGATTTATGGAACGCTTCTTAGCTGCATATTTATTGTATTTTCTCAACCCTTGCTGTTAGATATTTTCTTCTATGGGAAGAAATATATCTGTAATGACTTTACTCTCAGGTACTTCGGGAAAAAAATTTATCCGCTCAAAAAAGATCGGGAAATCACGAACTGCAAAAGTTGAATGATCCAACCAATGAAAGTATAGATGCTGAACAGCCGCTCCAATGGTATCGTCACTGCCTAAGTGCCTTATGACTGCGCATTTCCCTGCCGGAATTACTTTGTTGACTATATTCCTTTCACTGGCATCAATGGGGTATTGCACGGTACAGCAGACATCAAATCTGTATTGATCAGGGGGCGTGGTTACTGGGTCATCATAAACCAGGTTGAAAGTTCTGCTATTACGTGGTGAAAGCCCTTGAGCCTTCCGCCATTGGATAAACTGTTTGATAGTAGCACCCAGGTGGTGGGCTGGGCCTCTATGTTCCATGACGGCGAGTTGAGTCTTGGGGAATTCAATAATGGTTACTTCGTATTTCGCTGTATTTCCCATAAAGTGACTCCTAAGTGCTGTAACTGGTTCATAGTGCTTATGCCAAACTTCCCAGTCTGGAGCGCGGCGAAATTCTGAGGGGCTCTTGCCAAAGAGTTTCTTAAAGGCTCGTGCAAAGGCCTCGTGGCTGTCGTAGCCACTCTCCAGGGCGATATCCACCACCTTTTTGTCTCTATAGGTGAGTTGATAAGCCGCCCTTTTTAATCTCAATCGCCTGATTAGGGCTATTACCGGCATTCCAAAAAAGGCGGAGCATTGCCGGTGAAAATGATATTTAGACAAGTTGCTGTATTGGCAGAGTTTGTCGATATCGAATTCGGAGTCTAGATTTTCCTCAATATAGTGCAGTACCTGCACAAACCTATCCCTATACTCTGCCATAGCTGTCACCTCTTTCTATGAAAGTATTCTAGGACTTGTGTGTGTCTGGCACTTGACCAAAATTGCTGGATATCGCCTCAGGAGGGACTGTTGGGTTTGAGTGCGGGGAGTGGACGCGATGGCGGGGGCATAAGGCCCCCAAATCTGCTACTAGGGGCTAACAGGGGGTAGAAGACCCTTTGAAGGTATTCACCATAACCTTTGCCTCTTTGAGGCGTAATAAGTAGTCTTTTAGAGATTTAACCCCCGCCTTAACGCCAAGGGAAATCAGTTTCATCATGAGGGAAAATGCAAGTTCTGATTTCAGGTGGGGAGTAAATGCCAGGAAGGCTTTGAAAATGGAGCAGTGGATTCTTTTGAGCAGGTCTTGAATATCTTTGTTGCCGGTGGATATCTTCTCGGCTTTTTTCTCAAAGGCTTTGAGTTCATCCAGGTACTCGATAAACAGGCGGTAGTTAAAGACAACGGTTCTGTGTTCTTTGTAGCCGGCTATGATGCTGCTCAGCGCATCATTGATCTTCCTGAGGGCAATATAATCTGTTCTGGAGAGATTCTCATAGGAATTAGAGAGATACGCGATCGTATCTCTCCGCAGCTGACAAAACTCGAACAGGTGTTGGTCGTGCTTTCTTATCTCATGAAGCCGGTATAACTGAATTGCAATGAAGAGAAGAGCGATCGCGAGCAATATGGAGAGCACTACTCAAACTCCTTTTCATTAACTGGCTTTTTTGGGGCCACTTTTCTGGTGGGCGGAGAATAGGAAAAGGCATTATCCATCAGCTTGAGGAACCTATCCCGATACTCCTTATTATCTGCCGCTAGTCGATCAATTTCAACTTGACGATCTTTCAATCGCCCACTGTACATCCAGAACAATAAATAGTGTGCAAAGATGAAAAAAATGACAAACAAGCCATTTTTCAGGCCCATTTCCTGTACGAAGTGGAGTATATCTTTGAGGGTATCGGTCATGCAGTCCCTTAAAGCCAATTTCATTGAATCTTGCGCATTTTTAACTATTGAGACGGTTGAAGCAAATTACTTCGCTGGAGATGGGAAGTGGTAAGAACTTTTTTTGTGCCTTTTGTAGAGATTTTGTGGGCCTGTTTTTTTGTTATTTAGGTGTAGCCAGCCAGATGGCATGGTTTTCTGTATGGGAGAGAAGGGCGCGTTGGTACAAAAGTTCCAGAGAGGACTTGTCGCTTTCAGGTTTCCCGCCCTGAATTGAGGGCGGGAAAGTAGAGAGCTATTGCGCTTCAGTCTGGCCGGCTTCCGGCAGCTTTGCAGGTGCTTCAGTCTGCTGCTTGCTGGGGTTTTTGATTACGCCTTTTTGCAGAATTAAAGTGTTTGGGTAAGTAATTAATTCTTCGCCGCGCCTGATGAGAACATGAAATAGTGTGATCTCCTCAATAGTGCCGGAGATATCGTCGTCTTTGTCTATCACCCGAATCTGGTCGCCAACCCGGTAGGGAAAGCCAAAGAAAATAATCAGGCTGGCGGTAATATTACTCAGTATCGACCACTGAGCAAAAAGTGCTACGCCAATTACTGCGAACACGGAGGAGAGAAAAATGGAAACCTGGGTGTATTCAAACCCCAGGGCACTGATCAGCAGTACCAGATGGAATACCAAGACGGCAATACTGATGGTCTTGGAGATATATTTGAGGCGATAGGGCTTCACCGCCCTGGCCTGACCGAACCGGTTGATAGCGGAGGAGCTAAGCCTCATGCAGATAAAATAGGAGGCCACGATCAGTGCCGCTATAGCCAAATTCATTTTTTGTCTCGTCTCCGTACTGTGTTTGCCCGGGGGGCTGTTGCCTTTTTAGGGCAGGCCTTGTCATCGATCATTACCCGCCTGTTGCGCGGATCATAATCCCAGGCAGCTATGCTGCCAAGCGGCCACTTGGAGAGAGGTTGTGGCCCGTTGCTTGGTTTTACCCAGGAGGGCACTGAGTTCACAGTATGCTCGAATAGCCCGTAGAAGGTATTTACACCTTGCGGGTCCCCGCTACAGGGTACCCGTTTTAGTGTGTGCTGTGCTTTGTGGCCTTGCTATGGACCTGTTGCGAGCACGGCTGGCGGCTCGCTGGTCAGCCATCGTTCTTGCCGGAATTGGCGAACTCCCCCTAAACTGTATGCATATACAGTATCGAGTGAAATCCTATGAAACTAGCGACTCTCTACAGTCACGGTGTGGCCGCGGGCTTTCCATCCCCGGCGGATGACCACAAAGAGAAAAGCCTCAGCCTCGATCAGCATTTGATCACTCATCCGGCGGCCACGTTTATGGCTCGTGCCAATGGCGATTCCATGCAGGGCTTGGGGATCTTCGACCGCGACCTTTTGGTTGTTGACCGTTCATTAACGCCAGTACACGGCGATGTGGTTGTTGTGGCTTTGGATGGTCAACTTACCTGCAAAGTACTGGATCGCCATCATGGGCGGTTGCTATCGGCCAACGATCGTTACCCGCCGATACCGGTTTGGGAAGGGCAGGAACTGATTGTTGAAGGGGTGGTTAAAGCCTCCATTCGTTATCACCGCCCTCTCTGAATGCTGGCACTGGTGGATTGCAACAGCTGCTACGCCAGCTGTGAACAGATATTCCGGCCCGACTTAAGGGGGAGGCCGGTGGTGGTGCTCTCTAATAATGATGGTTTTGTGGTGGCGCGCTCAAAAGAGGCCAAGGCACTGGGAATTGGGGATTTGCAGCCCTTCTTCAAGATTGAACATCTGTTGCGGCGGCACAATGTGGCCATCTTCTCCAGCAACTATCCACTGTACGGCGATATTTCCCACCGGGTTATGGAGACCCTGAAGGGCTTTAGCCCAGAGGTGGAGGTGTACAGTATCGATGAGATGTTTCTGAATCTGTATGGTTTACAGGAGGAGTGGTTGGATTACGGCCAGCGGATTCGCACAACCTTATGGCGCGATGTGCGTATGCCGGTGAGTGTGGGGATTGCTCCGAGTAAGACCCTGGCCAAGCTCGCCAATCGGGCAGCGAAAAAAATTGCCAAGTGCAACGGGGTTTGTGCCCTGGATACTCCACAGAAATGGCAATGGCTGCAGAAACGCATGGCGGTCGATAAAGTCTGGGGAGTCGGCAGGCGTCTTGCCAAGCGATTGGGGCGCTTGGGTATAGAGACCGCCTATGACCTGGCCCAGGCCAATCCTAAAATCTTGCGCCGACACACCAATATCAATATTGAACGAACCATTGAGGAATTAAATGGGGTGTCATGTCTGAATCTGGAGGAGCAGCCGCCGGCAAAAAAACAGATTTATTGCACGCGCTCTTTTGGCGAGAAATTGAGCGAACTACAGCCCATTCTGCAGGCAGTTAGTCTCTATGCCAGCCGGGCGGCAGAAAAGCTGCGCGGGCAGGAGTGCTTGGTGGCTTCGATACATGTCTTTCTGCACACCTCGCCCCACGAGCCCCACTATTACAGTCGCAGTACGCTGGTACAGTGTCCCTATGCCACTAATGACACCCGCTTGATTGCGAGCCTGGCCAAGGGGGCCATAACCGAGCTTTACCGCCCTGGTCATCGTTTTATGAAAGCCGGTGTGGGCTTGGTGGAGCTGGTGCCCAGCTCCCTGGGGCAGGGGGATATGTTTACCGCCGGCCAGCCGGCCCGTGCCGCGGAGATGATGCAGGCCCTCGATAGAGTCAACCAACGCTTTGGCCGCGGCACTCTTTTTCTAGGGGCTGAGGGGGTGCATAAGCACTGGAAGATGCGCCAAGCCTATCGCTCACCCGCCTACACCACACGCTGGGAGGCACTGCCATTAGTACATGTTTAAGAAGGTGTATTTTTAATAAGGGGCTCGCTGACCCTGTTTCGGAATATCGAGATTTAGTGCTCCGCAGCTGCCGCAGTTTTTGAAGAGAATTGGAATATTGTCCAGCTGAGCATTGCAAAAGAAACAGTGGCCGCTCTTTAAGGTCTTGTGGCCTGCGAATTGCTTCACCGCCATCATGGGGAGGCCAATGGTAGGTTTTAAAGTTTTGATCAGCTTTGCGCTAATTCTGCTATCGGGAAAAGCGTGGAGGATTTCCTGTATTGAAATAAGCGCTGAATCCTCGATATTCCAGAGTTGGCCGCAATGATCACAATAAAGTTGCATCGGGTGGTTAGGATTAGTTACCGATCGATAAATCTAGTCTAGCTATAAGCCGTGAGCGAGGGGAGGGAACGAGGGAGGGTAGCGAGATAAGTAAGTGTGGAGAGAGCAGGCCCCTCGGTGGGTCTTAACCCGCTGCTCTTTAGTATTTCAAATCCAGATCCAGCAGGGATACCGGCTTACCATCTTTACTCACCAAATCTATATGAACAGGCTCCCCGGTTCTTTTATCAATCACACGGGACCAGCGCACATTGGCTTTCTCAGACCAGTGTGCACTCCAGTCAATCAGAGAGACCAAAACGGGAACGAGCGCGAGGCATTTTGGGGTAGGGCTGTACAGCATACGCCGTGCTCCGGGCTTAATGGGCGCCTTAATCAGAATGCCGGCTTCTTCCAGGTTGGAGAGTCTTTGTGTAAGGATATTTCGGGAGATTTGTAAACTGTCCTGAAGTGAGTCGAACCGATTAACGCCTCTCAGTACATCGCGGACAACAAGCAGGCTCCAGCGGTCGCCGATTACAGAAAGTGCCTCTTCGATCCCACATTGAACAGCGGGTTTACTCTCGCTCATAGCAGTCCCAGGGTTGCTCAAGGCGCCATGGTCTCACAAGCCTGTTCCAAAACAAAACTTCCTGGAAGCCGCTTCGGGCCGTCATATTGCCATAGGTTATTGAGAGATCGGCCGATAGTCTGTCAATTTTAGTTGTATTTTGGAACTTAATGGCATTAAATTAGTTCCGAAATGAAACTTATTTGGAGGTGAAATGCATTTTAAACCTATTGTGTTATGCGCCCTGGTCGAGGGCTCGCAAGCAAGTTTCAGCAAGGCTGCGTTGGAGCAGGTGATACGGCAGGCTTACCGGGGTCATCTGGACCAGCCCGTCACTCCCAGGGTGGTGTGGATGGAGGTTCCGCCAGATCAGGCCTTTATGAAGGGAGAGAAATCTTCGGTGGCTACCCTGATGGCTCCCGTGCCTGATGGGACATCAAACGAACTGCGGCACCCGTTTTTATACGAACTGCTGGAGCAGTGGTGTGTCACCACTGGGATCAATAAAAACGAGGTCGTTATTACTGCACCTGACCAGTCTCTCAGCAGAGAATTTCTAAGTGCAAATCGCAAGCGTATGCCGCCGCTGCGGCAAATTGCCTACATAGCCAAAACACTGGTGCGTTTAGTGAGATCCAAAAGCACCACGGGGCACTTCAACACTCATATCAATCTATAAGAGGCCGCAAATGCCGCTTTACACGATTTCCACCCAGCGCCCACTATCCGGCTCCGAGCAGCAAGCTCTTGTCTCCGGGGTCACAGAAGCTCACTGCACAATAACTGGCGCGCCCGCGCAATTTGTACAGGTTGTATTTAGTCGAGGCATTCATTTGCGTTCAAAGAGTAGTCTTCATATTCTGGGTTCCATTCGCTCAGGCCGTAGCGATAAAATCAAGTCAGCTCTAGCTAATAGCTTTATAAAAATGGCCTCTCAGCTTTTGGGTTGTTCATCAGATCGTTGTGAGGTGGATCTTATTGATGTTCCCGCCAGTTGGGTGATTGAGGGCGGGGCAGTTATGCCGGAGCCCGGAGATGAGCAGGAGTGGCTCGTACAGCAATCCAGCTAGGTTCGCTTTGCTTTCTATATATCAAAATAAAAAATAATTTAATACAGCCACATTCTGATTGGCTATCAGGGAGTAATATTATGTCCACTTCAACTTTGAAAGATATTGAGGCTTTGGAAAATTACTTGCTAACGGGCAAGCAACCAGAGGGGGAAGATTTCTCCAACCTTAAAGCGCTTACTGAAAAGTTCAGCGGCAATACTTTTGAAGCAATAATGGCTGCGTGCAAGTGTTACTCCCAGCAAACAGCGATTTCTTTTTTTCTCTCAGGCAAAGATCATAGAAAACCAGTAAAGATCAGCTATCAAACACTGGCTGAACGTATTATTCAAACTGCTAATTTATTGAATAGTGTTGGCATTCAAGAACATGATACGGTTGCGTTTGTGTTGCCAAATTTACCAGAAACGCACTATATACTGTGGGGTGCAGAGGCGGCCGCTAAAGTATTGGCCATTAATCCGCTACTGGAGGCCAGGCAGATAGAAGAGCTGATTCGGCATAGCCAAACAAAGGCTATCGTTACCTTGAGCCCTTTCCCTGGTACCGATATCTGTGAAAAAATTGAAAGCATCTTGCCAAATTTGCCTGAGGTTAAAAATATCTTCCATGTGGACCCAGCTTATCATGCAGGTGGTTTTAAAGGTATTGCGGCTAGTGCGATACAGTATCAATATCGCAGACGGCTCCCCCCCCTGCAAGGTAAAAAGCGGATAGCCTACCAGTCGGCACTTAAGCAGCAACCATCTAGCCACTTGAATTTCAAACGCAGCATCCACAGTGATGATACCGCCTCTCTATTTTGTACCGGGGGCACAACAGGTCTACCAAAAATTGCTACCCATACACACGGGAATGAACTGGCTAATGCAAAAAGTATAGGTCTGGTAGCTGGCGACATTATGGGGCCAGGAAAAGTTATCTTGTGTGGCCTGCCACTTTTTCATGTGAATGCGGCAATTGTGACGGGGCTAGCAGCCTTTATTAATGGTTGCGAAGTGGTATTAATGACCCCTCAAGGTTACCGAGGTGAGGGTGTTTTCAGTAATTTCTGGAAAATTATTGAGTTCTACCGCGTGAACAGCTTCAGCGCTGTGCCCACAGTTTATTCCACTTTGCTGCAGCAGCCAGTAAATCAGTGCGATATCTCCTCCCTACAAATGGCTTTGTGCGGCGCGGCGCCTATGCCGGTTGAGGTTTTTAATGCTTTTGAGCGTATAACCGGTGTGCAAATCGTAGAGGGATATGGTTTAACGGAAGGTACTTGCGCTAGTAGTCTCACGCCACCACATGGCGTGAAGAAGGTGGGTTCTATCGGGCTGCGTTTACCGCTGCAAGAGATGAGAAGTGCCCAGCTGGATGAGCAAGGCAACTTCATTCGGTATAGCCAGGCCAATGAAATCGGTAATCTGCTGATTCATGGGAATAATGTATTTAATGGTTACCTTAACCCTGAGCATAACCAGGGGATATGGGTAGAAGATGCTCAAGGACGGCGCTGGTTTAACACCGGGGATTTGGGCAGGCAGGATGAAGATGGCTATTTTTGGCTCACAGGCCGAAAAAAAGAGTTGATAGTACGTGGAGGGCATAATATTGAACCCAAATTGATAGAAGAGGTGCTTTGCCAGCATCCTTCCGTTGCCATGGCCGCAGCGGTAGGTACACCAGATGCCCACGCGGGAGAGGTTCCTGTCGCCTACGTCAAGTTATCAGAGGAAGCGATTAGTCCCCTGATAATCAAAGGGCATGAGGTTGTAATGGATGATTTGGCCAAAGCCCTGCTTGAAGCAATTACTACCTATGCCAAAGAAAATATTACTGAGCGAGCGGCCATTCCCAGAAGAATTGTGCTCCGTGCCGAACTCCCTACTACAGCGGTTGGCAAGATTTTCAAGCCCGCTTTAGAAATGGAAGAGATCCGTTTGTGTGTTCAGGGGATTATTGATCAGTTGGTGAGGGGAACAGACATGGCCACTGCCAGCAACCAGGTAAAGGTGGAGCAGGATAAGGTACTTGGCACTATTGCCAGGGTTACCACAGGAGGGAACCCTAGCTTGGAGGGCGCCCTTGCGGAACAGCTTGCGCCCTACACCTTTAAATATGAAATTGTTTAATCTTTCTCTGAGGGTGCTCTCTTTGAGAGCATCGAGATCAAGTCTACTCAACCTTTGGGAGCCTGATCGGTTTGCCCAGGGGCTTTTCCAGCCCTAATAATCTATCATATAAGGAGTTGCATATAAGCCCAGCCATAATCAGCGCAAAGCCATATAATTTCTATGGTCTGTAACTTTTCGTCCAGGATAATACTAGAAGTGATAATACCTACTACTGGAATCAATAGAGCAAAAGGGGTAACCGCTGCAGCGGGATGCGATCTAAGGAGCCAGCTCCAAATTGCGAAAGCAATTAGGGTGGAGATGTAGCTGACAAAGGCAAGGGATAGCCAGGTTTTCTGATTGGCACTAATGATTAGAGTTAACGGGTCTTGGCTCTCCAGGAAATAGGAGAGAACAAAAAGTGGTATGGGAGGTATTAGGCATACCCAGATCATAAAGTGCAGTAGATTGACGCCCTGGATACGTTTCATATCTAGTAGGAATTGCCTGGGAAACTGCTCCTGCATGGTAAAGTGAAATTAAATAGTCAATCAAATAGTATTGATCTTGTGGAGCCGGGAGAGTTGGATTTGTCGGGGTGCCTTGTCTAAAAACTTAACAATACAACCTAGGATTATCTTTATCTGCCCAATCAGTCTAACAGTGAGACATTTCAAGGGGCAATGGCGTTGATGGTCGAGAAGGTCAACAAAAGGACAGGTAATATCATCATCGAGATAATCGTATTCTGTACAGTTTTTCTGAGTAACTAGGTAATCTTCAGGGCATAAAAACTGCAGGTGAACTATCGAAAGTTAAGGACAGGGGAAAATATTTAGTAATCAGCGAAAACATAGATGCTCAAATATTCGAACTTGTCATGAGCTTCTATTGAGAAGATGTTCCATCTGGCTGGCTGAGCCGCTCGATAATTCTTTGTATGTCCTGTTGATTTTCTTCAATCAAGCGGTCGGCATAAATTTTTAAATGGTGTAGCGAATCGTAGTCAAAGATATCGACGAATGGATCAGCAATTTCGATATTGAGATAATCGTATTCCAGGCGGTCGCTATCGGAGAAATGTTGGGCGAGATCAAGAGCGTATAATTGTTGAAGGTCCATATATCTCTGGATATTAGAAAAAGCATCTCGTATCCAGCGAATGCGCCCCCAGTTTTTTAGCTCGCTATAATCTACCTCGCTACTGGCCAATGGTGGTGAACCTGCCCCCAATATTAGAACGTAGTAGTTTTTATTTGGGAACTCTTTAAGGATATCAAGTAGCACCAGACTGGTGGGGTTATTCATGGCTAGACCTGCATCGGCAAAATAACGGTGCACTCTGGTTTGCTCTGGTGTTTTGAAGACTACCGGGGGAAAGGCGGTCTCGGCACTGACTGCTGCCGTGATAAGTTGGTATAAGCTGTCGGTAGGTAATTGTTTGATTGCGTCCCCACGATTTTTGAAAAGGTGTATTTCACCACTGTGAATGTCCAGTGCAGGAATAAGGACAAAGTTATTTAAGTCTGTAAAAGAAAGCGACTTTGTATAGTGGTTTTCCAGTACACGGTGGAGTCGTTCCCCCATGAAGGAGGGGGAAAAAAGCCCCCAGCCTGTCAATAGATCATGATACCAGGGTGAGGAAAACAAATAGTCACTTTCTTCTTTATAGAGTTGTATTAAGTACTCTGTGGCAGAATCATGCCCGGTGTAGTTTTTGGGAATAAATTTTTCAGGGATGTTGATGCCGCTGGCTACAATAGCACCGCTGGATACACCACTATAAACATCAAAAACTTCGCTAATAGGTTTGTTTAGTTTGTTCTCGATATAGTTGAGCACATATAAGGGGATGAGCCCCCGGACACCGCCGCCATCTACAATCAAGATTTTGATGGTGTCTTTTTCTTTGAGGTAATCCAGGCTTTCAGATCGTTCGGGCTCGGAGGGGGAGCTTTTGAAGGTGGCAGACTGAGTAAAGTGCTTGTTGTAGACGTAAGCGGCAACAATATAAATTACAAGGATACAGAGTAGGGCTAAAATCGCACGCTTAAGCATAAGACTGCAGGCCACTCTTACTTAAAGAGTTAGTGAATGCTGTCGGGCCGAAGCCGAGATTACCTTAGGCTAATGAGAAGTGTATGGTCGTATGCCTGCAATCGCTACTTGTGAATCTATCTACTGAAGAAATAAAAAAAGGGCTTGCATCCGGAGATGCAAGCCCTTTTGAAATGGCGCGCTCGGGAGGATTCGAACCTCCGACCGCCTGGTTCGTAGCCAGGTACTCTATCCAGCTGAGCTACGAGCGCGTCGTTGAGGGTGCGCACAATATAGATTTCTCCATGGGGCGTCAAGTACTTTTATGAAAAAGAGTACTTGAGGTTAAATATTGATCATCATGTAAAGGAGAGTAGTGGTCAATTCCTACTCCGGTTGACCAAGAAGCGGGGTGGTTTAGCTATGGCATTACTTGGCATCAATACATTAGTAGCCTTGAGCTGTTTGAGGGGTCGTTAGCCGCTTAGTGGCGTGTCCGTTGTTGTTGGATAGGATCACGCTGGTAGTTTTATTCTTGCCATGGGTGTTTAGTGTTTAATCTCGGAGAGAAGCTTGGGGTTCTGGATCAGATTCCTTACACCGTGAGCATGATCTTCATTAAAGATATTGTCCTTGCACCAGTTGCCCACAGAAGTAATGTTGACCTTGGCAACGTTGGGGCGGACACTCCAGGTGACTTGATAAGGGGAGCCTTGTTCATTGTAATCTGGACCAGTGGTGGAACCTGAATACTGAATTGGCTTTCCAGTATTGCTGGGAATGCCCAAGGCTTGTTGAAAACCACTTTTTTCATCATGGGCAGTTAGCTTTACAAAGTCTAAAGCAGTGGAATCATTCACCAAGACATAAACTTGCGTTTCTACACGCAATTGTGGATTCTTAATCTCTTCATTAAAGCAGGAACCCAAGGTTGGGCCCGGCTTGATTTTGGCGGATGAGTGGACGTAATGGACTTCAATGGTATCTCCCGGATAAAGACTCCCATGATCGCTTGGGCACACTTCTTGATTAAGTGGGGCTAACTCGGCCGCGGTAAGAGTGCCGGAATATTTATAGCCTGACAGAAAGCCACGTCCATCACCATTGCCCGCATACTGGGTAAATTCTCCACCTTTATGCTCAGCATTTTTATGAAAATGGATGTTGCACAAATTCATAACTGTATGAGCTGGTGCGGCAGCGAAGAAAATCGTATGGTTTCCGGAAATTGATTCAATATCTCGTGGAGATTGTGGGCCAAAGCTTTTCCCTGTGGTGCTTTTCTCTAAATTCGCTCGTTGATTTGCGATGGTCTCATCGGATACCGCGTCATTACTTTCTTGCGCAGAAGCGTTGACGGCTATAGTTGTCGTTGCAGCTAAAACAAAAAGAGATTTTATTTTCAAGGTGATAACCTTCTGCGGTTTGTTGTGGTTGAGAGGTTGGTTGTATTTATGTGGGTATGTTGCTCTGGTAATTAATTCCGGTACGCTGCAGGAGTAACTTTAGATTATATCCAATAGGGCATCTGTTACTCTATCCGGCTTATATACACAGCTGCTAAATTGCTGTTACCATCCGCAACAATAAAGTCACTTTTACCGTCTTTGTTTAAATCTAAAAGTCCGACTCCCCACGGATTGGGAGTGTTCGCATTCTTAAATTTGATCGACTTGATTGTCGAGCCTCCAATTAAAACGAGAATTTCACCTGACCAACTGCTGATTAGAGCGTCGTCAATGTCATCACCATTGATATCTCCTGTCGCAATCTGTTTGGCGCCATTAGATGCCTGGATTTCTACTTGTTTCTTTTTTAGAAAACTACCGCTACCATCTCCTGGGATTATAGTAATGATATTGCGATTGTTCGCTACAAGTAAATCCATGTTTCCGTCTCCGTTCATATCTGCCACCTCAACAGTAAATGGAGCTTCGGATTGTGCTAGGTTACTTAATCTGAAAGGATTCTTGCCCGATTTATTATTTATTAATATGCCTATATCATTCTGATTTGGAGTTACCAAATCGGAGTGTCCGTCTTTATTTAAGTCTTTGATGGCAAACCCCCGGTAGGGGTCTCCTCCCACTTTGATAGTCCTCCCTGGCAGCTTAAAATCACCATTCCCGTGTCCTTTGAGAACGAGTAAACCTTCGTGATTACGGTTGTCTACAATCAGGTCAACTTTGCTATCACCATCAAGGTCATTTAATCGGACGACATGTGGGTGAGGTGTTACGTGCACGTTTAATGGTGAATTCGGTGCAGGATAAAAACCTCCTTTGCCATTTCCTAATAGCATGGTGACGTATGAGGTTTCGTGGTTGGCTATAACAACATCAACGTTCCCATCGCCATTGATGTCAGAGGTCGATAGACCTGAAGGGCTGTCACCGGCGGGGAAATCACCCGCTAGTGTCAAAGTCCCATTGCCATTGGAAAGATAGGTTACTATGTTGTTGTCCGAATTGTTTGCAATAATTACATCTTGATTTCCGTCTGAATTAAGGTCAGTTACTGCAATTGCAGGTTGGCCGGCACCAACTTTAAGTATGGAAGCAGAGTAAGATATATTTTCTACTTTAATTGTGTCTGCGGAGCATAAAGCGCTAGACATAAAGCAGAGTGTTAGAAGAATATATTTAGCTAAGTTCATTTTCTTATGATTCTTTAAGGTTTATGTGATTGCATAATAAGTTTTAAGGGGATGCTCTGGTCTAGAGTTGACTAAGTTTAATTATCTCCGGCTTAGAACTTTATCTGGCTCTAGGCAATTAATCGAGATTGATTTGTTAACATCTGGTTGATTTGGCAGCATCTGAATTTTGTGTGGGGCTAAGTGGATGTTGTCATAACTTAATAACTTATCAATGTTATGTGCAGTGCAAAATACCCGTGACCGACCTTAAGCGTTATTCTGACTTTTCAGGGGAAATTCTTTTTTTGATGTCAGAGCTCTAAGGTGGAGGGTTTTTCAGGCTGTTCTTGATTGTGCTTGTGCAGTTAAAATAAAGCCTTGGGTTTTCCTGTATTATGGCTGCTTAAAAGAGTCAGGCTGCTCTTTGTTGGCGCTTGAAAATATCTTTTGGTCCCTAGTAGTCACTATTAACCATTTGTTGTCAAAATCTATTAAGTGCAGGCTCAGTGTACCAGGGTAGCTGCTGGTAAAGACCCCATACAGGTTGCGTGGCTCTTTTGTAAAAGAGATTTAATGTTATATTGTATTCATGTCTCCATTATGCCCGGAATTTTATGCCTGGATTGTTATAACAAATACTACCCTTGGCAATAGTAAAGGGGCCCATTGGTTGCAGGCTAGTTATTTTCAACATGGGTAAGCTGGGAATCTTACGGGAGCTGATGCCAACCAGTCGCCCTGAAAGAACGACATTAGTTGGAAGTACTCAATGGGCAGAACGAAAACACTAATTGTCTACTGAGGTACTTCCTCTTGAAAGAATTGTAAGCCGGCAAGATGCCTAAAAGTCGGGGGCGTTTATGTGTTTTTCTGGTAGGAGATCATCCCCTTACCTATAGATTGGCATGACCTAGGTTGCTAAAGCGGGCGGAAGCGGAGAGACGCAAAGCCCTAGAGCCTGCTATGGTGATACCCACTATATATGTGTAACCGGCATTAACCCGTTTTCCGTGTAAGTCACTCCGGCCTATTCAACAAATCAAACACCAGCCTGAAAACTGCTTGATCTTTTCTGGATCGGATAAAAGCTGCATTATCTGATTCTTGCTTGCACGCCTTAAAGCTATTTTCCATATTGGTGATGAGCACCGTATCACCCGCACGTTTGCTGCACTCAAACATTTCCTTGATCTGTTTATTGGCGGCTAGGGCAGATTTGCAGCGGACCTGCCAGCGCTCAACCACCGGCTTACAGATATTGTCAATCGCCGCATTGCTCTTACTCTTGATAAAAAAGGCCGCGCAGAACTGCTCTACTTCCGGCCTGGTAAAGATGCCCGCAGCTTGTCGAGCAAATCAAAAATCAGGTCCGGGTCGGTGACGTTGGCCAGCTAGTATTTCAATTGCTCGGAGTAGGGAGCTTGGGTGGCCGCGCTGTCTACGATCAAAGCCAGTTTTTTAGCGGTTATCGGTGAATGACCAGAGTGCTGACATCAACCCAGCCACGCTCACCATCCTAGGCATAGCCACTATCGCAGTCGGCTAGCTAAACAGCATCACCAGCCCAGGCCCGAAGGCACAAATCTGCGTGTTAGCAGGAATCAAACATCTTTAGCGACATACCCAATAGCGGCAAACCCTTCGCACAAGAGGACACCCTAGCGCCCGCCGTCAAGCCCGGGACACTATCGACGCACAACTGCAGCTAGAAGAGCAGGCCATACAAAACGATCCGCCGGGCACTGCCAGTAATGGCGAGCGCTACCTAGAGTCTTCAGGCAGCGGCGCCTGGGCCGACAAAGTCGACCAGCTTGCCCGCTATGTGGCAATGTCAGGCTACAGACAATTTTGCCTGGCAAAAGTGGCCCCGAATAAAGGGGACAAACTGCTGTATATGAAAGGCAACAGCGGCTGGCGTATCGCTTACCGCGGGGGCTCTGCCGAAGATCACTGGGAGTGCAAGCAGCGATTTGGCTGGGGTGCTGGGGTAGATGTTATCCGCGTTAAATAACAATTGCTGGGGTAACCAGGTTGTTTGATCGCTTTGCTTTTGACTGCTGGCTTAGTTGGTACGTATATAAAGGTGAAAATTTTGGGGCATGGGGAAAGAATGAAATAAAATACTTCGGACAGTTTTGGCCTAGTTGTTTTAGGGTTGTAGCTTTGTAAAGGTATTTTTTCACAATTTGGAGATGTCCAAGACTGCGATTAATACCGATTATCAAGCTGCAGGCCTTATTAGGGTTGGGCGTTAAAAAACTGTCCGAAGTATTTATTTGTTTCATAGTATATGTAATAGGTTGTAATTTTGGAAAAACTGGCTACAGAATCCGCTCTGCACAGGGCTGTGTTAAAAAATTCTATCGGTGGTATCACTTTTATCTGTGCATCGGCACTGGTTCATGCGGATACAATCAGTACAAAAATAGATCTAGGTGAGCCGTTTCCCTTTAGGATGGAAGATGGAGTTAGACATGAGGTGAATTTAGATATTGGTTATCAATTCGATAACATTAAGAAAATTTGCATCAATACTAAGGTTAAAAATGGAACTGCCGACGCAGCATTTTATATAACAGAAAGTGAACCTTCAGGGCCTTTCACTCTCCCTATTATTGATTCGATGGCGCAAATGCTGGTTAGGAGTATAGAGCTTCCAACACCGGAAAACCCTAACCCTGTACCACAGCTACAAGAAAGCATCAATTTCTGCGAGGAAGAAAATAGCGTATTAGCAAAAAATTTTCTTGATGGAGAAGGCAAGTTTACGTTCAATGTATCTGGTGGTTATGTAGATTTCTGGGACTTTGAGCTGGTTGTAGATGGGGATGTCTCTGATACTCAGTTGGCGATTGTGCTTGACGAACCTGTCGAATTTTCAGTTCCTGCCTATGGAGGAAGAGTCAATTACGATGCGAGTATTCGCAATTTAGATTCTTCACAATCATTGGTTACTCTTGAGCAATGGAGCGTGCTCACTCTTCCCAATGGGGATAATTACCCCATTCATAAATCACGTGATGTCGTGTTGAATTATTCTGAGGCAAAGGACTACACTCGAAATTATCTAACGATACCAGGGTGGTTTGAGGCTGGAGATTATGAGTTAACTTGGTATGTCACTGACCCAAGCACCGGGGTTCGGGTGAAAGACAGTCTGTATTTCACTAAAAGTGCTGACTAAGTTTTAAGCTTTCGACTGAGCTGGGGCGCTCTTGTATCCCAGCTCTTCCTTTATCAAACCAAGGGCTTTGCTTTTAAGGGCTGGGTTATAAAAAACTGTCCGAAGTATTGTTGTGCCTCATAATGTATGTAATGGAATATCGTTTTGAAAAAAATCACAAGTAAATTCCCTCAGTATAGGGCTGTATTAAAGAGTTCTATCGCTAGTTTCACTTTAATCTGCGCATCGACATTGGTTCAGGCAGATACGATCAGTACAAAAATAGATTTAGGTGAGCCGTTCCCCTTCAGGATGGAAGATAGAACTACACACTAGGTGGATTTAGATATTGGCTATCAATTCGATTCTATTGATAAAATTTGTATCAATACTGAAGTTAAAGATGGAGATGCTTTCTCGGTAGGTTATGGGGTTATAGAAGAATCTACCGGTGTAGGGCCTGACGATATTATTAGTGCTGTATATAAATTGGAGCTCATCAGTTATTCTGGGGACGTCTCAACTCCAGAAAATTCCAATCCTGTCCCACAGATAGCAAGCATCAGCTTTTGTGAAGGTGAAACCAGTATCTTGGCGAAAAATTTTCTCGATGGAGAAGGTAAATTTACGTTCAATGTGTCCGGTGGTTATATGGATTTCTGGGACTTTGAGCTGGTTGTTGAAGGGGACCTATCTGATATTCAGCTGGCGATTGAGCTTGATGAACCTGCCGATTTTTCAGTGCCTTCCTACGGGGGAAGAGTCAATTACGATGCAAGTATTCGCAATTTAGATTCTTCACAATCATTGGTTACTCTTGAGCAATGGAGCGTGCTCACTCTTCCCAATGGGGATAAATATCCCATTCATAAATCACGGGATGTTGTGTTGAACTATTCTGAGGCGAAGGATTACACTCGAAATTATTTAACGATACCAGAGTGGTTTGAGGCTGGAGATTACGAGCTAACTTGGTATGTCGCTGACCCAAGCACCGGGATTCGGGTGAAAGACAGTCTGCATTTCACAAAAAGTGCTGACTAAGCTTTAAACTTTCGACTGAGCTGGGATACTCTTGTGTCCCAGCTGTCCCATTCTAATCATATATGGCTCAGTCATCAAAATAAGTTTTGGATGTTAGACTGTCTTTCGATGTTAAAGCACTGTTATATATTTCTCTTACTTGCCGTAACAGCCACTTTAAACGGCTGCTACTAAACCGAGCCCGAGACTTATGATCACAAGCAGTGGCTTCCCCAGTGGTCCAATGCCGATGGTGGCTGTCAGAATACTCGCCAAGAGCTGCTGATTCACCTCTCCTTGATTCCGGTGAACCTCAGAAATGAAAAGGCCTGTACCGTTATGCCGCGCTTATGGGTGGCCCCCTATAGTTAGTGGCCAGTTTTTCCAAAAGGCTTCGGATCTGGATGTTGAGCATATAGTCCTGCTCGCTTGAATCCATAAGTATGGAGGTGCCAATTGGGCCTGCGAGCAGCGCCGCGCCTTCGGCAAAGACCCGGCCACCTGTGGCTGATGGAAGAGGGCCATAACCAGAGCAAGGGCGATAATGGCCCCGATGAGCGGCCCCCTCACTAGAACCATCTACAAGTGGCAGTTTGGGATAGTGGCTGGTAAGTATGGGCTGATGTAGCGCAAAGAAATTAGGCTCGATAAGTATGGCCTATTTTTTAGTTGCATGCTCATACCTGAGTTTGAAAAACCTTGCTCTTGCAGAAGGCTTTCAAGTTTTGTAAGCGCAGCAGCCTTGCTTCTGCGAGTGAAGGTGACGCCTACGGGTGTTCTGATTTCATAGCTAGTGGTCACAATGCCTGCGCCATCGACTTCCGTGATTTCATTAAGAGTGAAGTCGCTTTCTTGAAGTATATTGGTTTCGGTGTGTACTTCAATTTCCCTTTTTTTAGAGGTTTCAACATCTATATATTGACTACTTACTAGCCCTTTAATTCAACAAATTATTTATTAAGATAAATTTCCCTCGGTGTAATGCAGTTAATCGAAAAAATGAATTGGGAGATATACAATCATTGATCAACAACTGCTCGGTTTCGTGCGTGTATTGAGGAGGCGGACAATGCTAGGCAATAATTTGATCTGAATCGAATGCAAGCCCGATTTAATAGTTCGCAAACTCTGTGTTGAGAGGGCGAGAATAATCTAGAGAGCATTTCACTGATACTCATTGCCGGGATGACCTACAGCGAGATCATTGAAGGCATCCTGTGCATTTTGCTGGTACTCTTGCAGTGCCTAAAGTTCTCGCCTTGAGGGAGGACACCAAGGGTTCTCAAGTGTGGCAATACGCCCAGGAGGACAGACTGGTGCCGCTTCGGCCCGCCGTCCAAGGTGGTGAGGCTGGAAATTGATAGCAATATGCGGATGCGCTCTATTAAAACCCTAATGAAGGTCAGCAAGCGCCGCATACTGGAGTTTTGGCAAAACCGAAAACCGGGCTTTTAACTCTACATGGTGTTTAGTTAGTTGCGCTAGTCGACAGAGTGGAAAAGTGGTTATGTCCATCTTTGAAGATGCTTTTTGTGAGGGCGTTCAACTTCTTTTGTAGCCGCTTAAAATTTTCTTGGTCCTGAGTAAAAATTCCAATCGACTGCGAGGCAAGCTCAATTGATTTCCTCAGATCTTCAATCTGCGTTTGTACTTCTGGCTCGAAATGCGGCGCCAGTTTCCCCAGCCTTTTATCAGCTTTATTGAGGTGCGAGATGAAGGTTTTTTTGGATTTTGTAGCTTTGCAGCCTGGACCATCGTCTTTACTTATTTTCTCGAATTCAGCTAGAAGGCGGTTTAGTTTTGACTCCAGGCCACTTATCAAAAGCACGGCATTTTCGTATGCCTTCATCTTTTCATCGTAAAGGACTTTTTTCTCAGGAACTCTGTCTTCCAAGCTTTTTAGTGGCTTTATTACACGCCAGACTATAAAAGCGCTAATTAGGAAAAGGTTATCGTAACAACGGCAGTGCGAATGATCTTTGTTCCAAATTCGAGCTCGTCCATGATTTCTCCTGAGTCATTATTAAAAATAGTCATGCGATGCAGTAGCTTCTGAGTGGTTACTCCTCAGTCTTCACCGCAAATAAATCTGTCTGCTGTTTCCGTACTATCGAAAACTCCAGCCTGGTAATCAGTCGCCCTGTTGGTTGTTATGGGGCGCACCGTTATTGGGTATAAATTGATTTGCCCCATTTGTACCCCTTAACCTGCGAGAATGTAAACCAGAAATCTTTACACCTTAAAGCGGTCGCTGAAGGCTCCGGGCTTGGGGCCTGTAGGATAGCTGCTATGCCAGCAGTGTGCAGATATTCCGGCCGGACCTGCACGCCCACCGGGTGGTGATTTTCTCCAGCAATTATCCACTGTAAAGCGGTGCCTTCCAGCGGATGATGACCACCCTGCGCGAGTTCGGCCCGAATGTGGAAGCCTACAGCATTGATGAGGTGTTTATGGGCCTGCACGGGATGCAAGTGGATTGGCTGGGCTGCGGCCACAAAATCTGTAACACGCTCTGGCGCAATATCCGCATGCCTGTGGGAGTGGGTATCGACCCCAGTAAGACATTGGAGAAGCTCGCTAACCGCGGGGCCAAGCCCCCCCCCCCAAGTGCGATGGCGTCTGTGCGCTGGATACCCCACCGACAACATGTGGTGGCCGTACGGCTGGTGAGAGAGATCATTACAGATTTACACCGCACAGGCTGCAGCTTTATGAAGGCGAGCATCGGGCTAATCGAAATTAGTCCTCGTGTACTTCGTTAGGGTGATCTATTACCCCGGGGCAATCTGCTCAGGCAGTGTAGGCCATGCAGGCGATGGACCGGATCAATAAAAAGTTTGGCCGTGGGACTTGCTGAGGGCATCCAGAAGAAATGGAAGATACGGCAGGCGTTTACATCGCCTGCCTATTCTACGGGGTGGGGGGATTTGCCTAGGGTGGTGACTTGAGGTTTTACTTGCAGGCTTAAGTTTCAGAAGATTCGCATTCTCTGTTGAGTTGTTTGAAATTGTCTTGAAACCAACTGAGCGCTTCAAGGCTGACTTTGTTGTCTTGTTCGTTAATTTCAAAATCCGGCTTCGATTTTGGGTGCATTAATGAGTTTCTCAAATCAATAAATTTTCCTAGGCTTTCCCATCTGTGATCGCTCGTATTGGGGGAAAACTCTATATTGAATAGCTTAGCGAAACACTTGAATAAAAATAATATACTTGGCTGAAGCCTTTGGAATGAGTCCTTTTCTTGAATCTCGCCATTTTTTTTTAAGGATTACAGTTTTTTCCTTTAGAGCTAATATCTCACTAGGGCTATAAATGGTCGGATCATCTTCTAGGGCGGCAAGGCAAACCAGTCTTAACTGATATACAACACCTTCAATATAGGCGGCAGTAGTTCTATAGAGTGTTCTACAGGCGTAAGGTGTGGGCTTATTCAGGGCAAAATTTCTTGCTGCGCGAATATCTTCTAGTAGCAGAGTCTGAAATGTCACCATCCTTTCGTGGGCTTCTTGAACTCTCAAAATGCTTCCTCTCGCGTATATCTTGGTAGGCAATGATAACTTTTAGGGGGTGGAGTGAGTGAAGTCAGTTAGTTTCACCCACCACTTTGTATAGGCGTCAGTTGTTCTTTCAGGTAGTCATAGTGCTCATAGACTTGCCACTGGCCCAGCAATTTATACCGCGACATTATTTCAGTGATATTGGGCTCTGTCCTTTCGGAAAAATTTGCCCTTGCTATCTTGCGTAGATTATGCGCCGACCAGTGTTTCATTTTGTAGTCTTTGTGCCGGCGTAGCCACTGAATGACACTTTAAGGTACTGCCATCGATAGAGGATTGTGCTACCTCAGAAGTGGTTTAGGTGGAGCTGCTACCCCATAGAAGATACGCGGGTCATGAACTTACTATGGGGGTTGTTTTGGCGCTAGTTGATTACCAGCACCACAACAAAAAAAGGCTTACGCCCTGAGACGTAAGCCTTTGCTTTGTATGGCGCGCTCGGGAGGATTCGAACCTCCGACCGCCTGGTTCGTAGCCAGGTACTCTATCCAGCTGAGCTACGAGCGCGTTACGGGTGCGGATATTATAGAGACGCTTTACCCAAGTCAACTGTTTTCTTAAAAAATCGTTACAAATCATTGTCTTACCCCATACATATTGATCTTGCCAAGCGCTACACCAAATAGCGGGCCAGGGTGTCCCAGTCGAAGCGCCGTGTTTTGCCATCGCTGAACTGTACCTCCACACGCTGATCCTCCCATTTTAAAACCCGGCCTTGGCCGAGCTTGTTGTGGCGCAGGGCTTCGCCTTGGATGGGCTTGCGTATGGGGGCGGCGGGTGCGCTGAGTGTTGGGTTGTAGTCGCAGGCCTCTAGGTAGCGCAGGGCTTGGCGGGAGACCGGGATATCGGTATGGATATGCTCGGGGCGTTCGCGCAGGAATTGCGCCATCAGCTGGCTGAGGGGCAATTGCATTTCGTCGATAAACAGCGAGGGCTGTGCGGCCTCGGGGTCTTTGCGTTTGGCCTCCTCGGTGGGGGCCAGCAGAAACAGCTTGGACTTTGCCCGCGTCATGGCCACGTACATTAGGCGGCGCTCACTTTCCAGGGAGGCGGGAGTACTGAAATCCCGCTGGGACTGGTAGGGCATATTGTGCTGGGTGAGGGTGGGAATAATAACCTGGTCCCACTCCAGCCCTTTGGCCTGGTGCATGGTGGTAATTTGGATAGCCTCCGCCGCAGTCTGCTCGCCTTCGCGGTGTTGCCGTTGTAGTTCTTGCAGGTGCGCCAAGGCTTCTGCCGGAGGTTGCTTGAGGGTATCCAGATATTGGCAGAAGGCCAGAATAGTTTGCTGCCTCTCCTCACCCTGCTGGCGGGTGAAGGCGTCTTCGGCAATACCGCTGAGAAGTTCCAGCTCGCCAATATGCCGGCGCAGTAGCTCGCCGGCGTGGCCACGCCAGCTCTCTATTTGTATCAAAAGCTCCGCTCTTTGGCGCAGGCGCTTGGCCTGCGGTTTGCTCAGGGTCTCTGGCAGTTGCGCAAGCAGCTGTTTGCCCCAGCCTTTCTCTTGTGTGGCGAGGGTGGCACAGAGGGGTTCAAGTACTTTGCGCGGGATGCGCACATGCGGCGCGGTGAGCCATTCGTACAATCCTTGCTGGCGCCGTTTGGGAGAGAGTTCGCTAAAACGGCCCGAGGCGATATTCAGGCTCCAGAACAGTGGCCGCAGTTCACGGCGCGACAGCACTGTGTTGCGGCTGGCGGAATGGTAGGGGATGCTGTTGGCCAGCAGCGCCAGTTCCAGTGGTGCGGCAATGGACCAGAGGCGCACCAATATAGCGATACCGGCAAAAGATTGGCCCTGCTGTTGGCAGCGGCGCAAGTGTTCTACCAGCCAGTGGCCTTCCTTGTCGGTGTTTATTTGTTCAATTGGAGTTTGCCGCTCGCCATCTGCGGAAATACAAAAAATCTCGGCGCGGTCGCGGTTGTTCTCAATAAAGTGGTTAGCGGCCAGGGACAGCTGATGCCCGTAGCGAAAAGTACGGCTCAAGTGGTAAATGTGAGACGGTGGAAAATCTTGGTCGAATAATTTGAGCAGGAATTCCGGCTTGGAGCCGCGCCACTCATAAATGGTCTGGTCGGGGTCGCCAATGGCG
This sequence comes from Microbulbifer mixtoriginis (SeqCode), assembly GCF_052467515.1. Taxonomy (NCBI): domain Bacteria; kingdom Pseudomonadati; phylum Pseudomonadota; class Gammaproteobacteria; order Cellvibrionales; family Microbulbiferaceae; genus Microbulbifer; species Microbulbifer mixtoriginis (SeqCode). Next base: position 1,515,740 of record NZ_CP174314.1, read on the forward strand.
ATCACATTGCCATTGCCGCCGTGCAGCACTCGCAACAGAAAGTGCTGTATCTCATTGATGTCCTGGTACTCGTCCACCAGGATGTCTTCAAAATTTCCACCGTATTGTTGTGCCAGCTCCGGTTTTTCTTGGAGTAATTTTGCCGGGTCGTAAATTAAGTCGGCGTAGGTCACGGCTGCTTGGCTGTGGCGCCAGTCTTCAAAGGTGTGAAATACCTGTAAAAAATAACCGTATTCGTCGCCGAGTTTCAGCTCCTTGAGCGCGCTGTGTTCGCCGCAGAGAAGGGTTTTACTGTAGTCGATAAAAAACTCTGCGGCCTCGATTTCCGACTGTTTGCGCTCGCGGATTTCTTCCAGCTCATGGGTGGGAGCACACTCCTCAATGGCCTTCCAGATTTGTAGCTGTACACTGGATTGTGACAGGGGGCTGAGATTCGCTGCGGCGATATGGCCGCTGGCAATCATGCGCTGGTAGAGGCGGTAGCCGATGCTGTGAAAGGTGTGTACAGCCGGGGTATGGTTGCTGGTCAGCTGGCCCATACGGCGTTCGAAATCCTCCCGCGCGCTGCGGTTGTACATCAATACCAGCAGCTGGGCGGCAGGAGTGCCGGCATCCAGGCGATTTTTTACGTAGTGCAGCAGGGCGGTGGTTTTGCCGGAGCCGGCCACGGCAATAATTTTGGCATGGCCACCGGAGTGATCCGCAATGGCCTGCTGTTCCTGTGTCAGTGTATCGCCAGCCATGGTGTCCTTCGCCCAAATACTGGATATTTTGCCAGTGATTGGTGGTGGCAGACAAGTTTACCAAATTGTGGGTTAGCTGGGGTCGGCGGGGGAGGGTGGCGTGCTGGCTTGGCCGTCGTCATGGATATTGTGATGGCGCAGGGCCAGCTCGGCAATATAGGCGGAGAGAAAAACCCGGCCGGTTAATTCCTGTAGCAGCTTGGAGCGCCCCAACCGGTCCAGAACAGGGCCCTTTACCTCTGCCAGGTGCAGGCGGATATTGCGCTCGAGCAGATCTTGGTTGACTTGTTGCAAGCGCTCAATGGCGGTGCTGTCGATACGGTTGACCGAAGAAAGGATCAATACCAGGTCGTGCAGGCTTTTCTGCCGCTGTACTTCCGCAAACAGGCGGTCTTCAATCGCGCTGATATTGCTGAAAAACAAGTTTTCATCGATGCGCAGGAAGAGGGTATCTGGTTGGGTTTTTACCGTGTAACGCAGCACATTGCGAAAGTGCTCGGTGCCGGGAACGCGCCCCACCACGGCGATATGGGGGCGGCTAGCGCGCCAGATTAGGGTGGCGAAAGAGAGCCCCACACCCAGGCCGATACCGGCCTCAACACCAAACAATATAACGCCCAACAGGGTGCCACCCATGGCCAGACCATCGGTGCGGTCGTAGTGCCAGTGGTGCGCCAGCGCACGCAAATCGATCAGATTGGCTGCCGCGACAATAATCGTTGCAGCCAAAACGCACACCGGCAGTTCGGTGAATACCTTGGTGGCGTAAAGCAGTACCAGGGCAATAAATATTGCGGCGATAACGCCACTCAGTGGTGATCTCGCCCCAGCCTCGTCGTTCACCGCGGTGCGCGCAAAGCTGCCAGTTACCGCAAATCCACCGGAAAAAGCGCTGAGGAGATTGGCGGTGCCGAGGCCACGTAATTCTGCATTGGCGTCGAGCTTCTCCCCCCGCCGCAGGGCGATGGTATGGGCTACCGAGAGGCTTTCGACAAAGCCGATCAGGGCGATTATCAGCGCTGGCAGCAGCAGCTGATAAATCATGGTGGGGTTAAAAGCCGGCAGCGTGAAGTCCGGTAGCCCCGCGGGAATTTCGCCCACCACGGGTAAATCCTGCTCCCAGTGAAAGATGGCGGTAAGGGCGATGGAGAGCAGCACGACGAGCATGGGCGCCAGGCGCGATAGAAGCTTTGCCCGTGTGCGCTCAACGCCCAGTGTACGCAGTAACAGGGGGAGCCCGAGGCGGGCGATAACCAGGCTGAACAGGGCGATCAGCCCCATTAATGCTGCATCCGGGTCGCTCATGGGGCTGTTGTCTATGGTGCTCAGCAGTATTTCCAGGGCCGTGTGGCCCTCACTCTTGGTGCCGAGCAGGGGAGCTATTTGCCCTGCAATGATCAGCACTGCAGCGCCGGAGACGAAGCCGTTGACTACCGGCAGGCTCAGCAGGTTGGAGAGGCTGCCGAGGCCGAGAAAGCCCATCAGTAGCAGCATGATCCCGCTGAGCAGGGCCAGCAGTATGGCTCCGTTGATATATTCGGCACTGCCGGGTGTGGCGATGGGGGTGAGGGCGGATGCGGTCATCAGGGCTAGTATTGCCACGGGCCCTACAGAGAGTACCGAGCTGGAGCCAAACAGGGCATAGCCCACCAGGGGTAACAGGCCTGCGTAGAGGCCCAGGTAGGGGGGTAGGCCGGCCAGGGCCGCATAGGCCAGGGCCTGGGGAACCAGCATCATGCTGGCGAGGATTGCGGCCACGGCATCCCCTATCAGCCACTTGGGCTGGTAGTTTTTCAGCCAGGAGGGGATCAGCTGGTGCGCACGCATACCTTTATCTTTTGGGTATCGGCACCCGCTGTGCGAGCGCCCTGAAACAACAAGATAGACCGCTGCGGCGGCGCGGGTTATTCGTAGCAGTCGCCGCCCACAGTCTTTGGCCTTAACCTTGCCCCGGGACCATCTTGCGGGCACTGAGTCTGAAAATCCCCATACCGGCCAGCATAGCCAGGGTGAATATCAGAGCTTTTTCCTGCCCGGCACCACTCGCCACAATGGCCGGGCCGGGGCAGAAGCCCGCCAGCCCCCAGCCGGCACCAAACATCAGGCCGCCAAGCAGCAGGCGGCGATCAATATGATTATTTGTCGGCAGCTGTAGGGTTTGCTTCAACAGGGATTGGCTGCGGCCTTTAAATAATTGGAAGGCGGGCAGGCTCACGGCGATGGCACCAGCCATCACCAAAGCCAGGGAGGGGTCCCAAGCGCCGGCAATATCCAAAAATCCGAGGACTTTTTCCGGGTTGGCCATGCCGGATAACAGTAGCCCCAGGCCAAAGATCAAACCCGCCAGCAGTGCAGTCAAAGTGGTTTTCATAATTCGATCCTCGCTTAAGCGGCCAGCAGGTGGCGTACAACGTAAACAGTGACAAAACCCGCTGCCATAAATACCAGCGTGGCGACCAGAGAGCGCGGGGAGAGGCGGGAAAGACCGCAAACCCCGTGGCCGCTGGTGCAGCCGGAGCCCAAGCGGGTGCCAAAGCCCACCAGTAGACCGGCGGCGATCAGGGTGGGGTAGCCGGCTTCAATTTCTATGGGCGGCAGGGCAAAAAATAATTGCCAGGCCAGCGGCGCAGCCAACAATCCGATAACAAAAGCCAGGCGCCAACCGATACCGGGGTTGCCCTCCAGCAGGCCGCCCAAAACACCAGAGATACCGGCGATGCGGCCGTTAAACATCAGTAACAGAATGCTGGCTAGGCCGATAAGAGCGCCGCCGGCGAGTGCTGTGGCTGGGGTGAAAGCAGTCCAGTCGATGGTCATGGGATTACTCCGCGCAGTAGAGTTGGTAGAGGGTTTGTAAAAGGGCCATTACCCGTGGGTCGGCTACCCGGTAATAGACGTGTTTGCCCTCCCGACGGGTATCTACCAGCCCCTCGCGGCGCAGGACCCCCAACTGTTGGGAAAGACTGGGTTGGCGAAGCCCCAGACGCTCCTCAAGTTCGCCTACATTTAGTTCTTCCTGGCTGAGCTGGCACAGCAGCAGCAAGCGGTCTTGGTTGGCCAGGGAGCGCAGCATGGCCGCGGCTTGGCCGGCGGAATCACGCATCTTGTCTAAGTCGAGGTTTGTGGTATCGGGCATGAACTTGGCCTGGCAATAATTTACAGATCAATAATATATTGTTTTATATATTATCAAAATGTATATTGTTCTGGTAGTGAAATTTGGAGGGCATAAAATGTCGCAGTTAGAGCAAGGCACCCAGGTGCAGCCATTCCTGGACAAGGAGACCGAAACCTGGAGTTATGTGGTGTATGACAGGGACGGCGGCTCGGCCGCGGTGGTGGATGCCGTGCTTAACTTTAACGCGGCATCTGGGCGCACCAGCAGCAAGGGCGCTCAGGCGGTAGTGTCGTTTATCCGCGAAAAGAACCTCACCCTGGAATGGATACTGGAAACCCACGCCCATGCCGACCATCTCTCTGCGGCCCCTTTCCTACGGGAGCAATTGGGCGGGCGCATCGCCATTGGTGAGCAGATTTGCCAGGTACAGAAGATTTTTCGTGAGGTCTTTAATCTGGAGCGGGAGTTCCTTGCCGATGGCAGTCAGTTCGATCACCTATTCAAAGATGGTGAAACTTTTCAGGTGGGGGCACTAGAGGCGCGGGTGATTTATAGCCCCGGCCACACGCCGGCGGATATGGCCTGGCTGATCGGCGATGCCCTGTTTGTGGGGGACACCTTGTTTATGCCCGACGTGGGCAGTGCCCGCTGTGATTTTCCCGGTGGCGATGCCGCGCAGTTGTATTTGTCGGTGAAAAAAATATTATCCCTGCCGGACGAAACCCGCATGTTCATGTGTCACGATTATCCGCCGCAAGACGAGCGAGACTATCAGTGTGAAACCACGGTGGGTGCCCAGCGCCGCGAGAATATCCACCTGCGCGACGGCATTAGTGAAAGCGAATTTGTGGCAATCCGTAAAAAGCGCGATGCCAGTCTGCCTATGCCGCGGCTGATTATTCCCTCGGTGCAGGTCAACATCCGTGCAGGGCAACTTCCCCCGGCGGAATCCAATGGCACTGTTTATTTAAAGGTGCCGCTGAATCAGCTATAAAAAACCAGTTAATCCCAGCGCTGTAGTTCTATTTTAATGAGGACTGCTGTCATTTCGAGACGACTATGAATATTAAAAAGTTAGATGAACAGGTGAGTGTTTCTGAACATATTACCTGTGAGGCAATGGCACCGTTGGCACAGAGTGGTGTACAGGTGGTGGTTTGCAATTGCCCGGAGGGAGAGAGTGAAGTACATCCTAATTACAAAGCTATGGAGCGGGCCGCCCAGGACGCGGGCTTGCGTTTTATTGCGATCCCTTTTACCCGTGGGCGAATGACGCGGGAACACTGTGAGGCCTTTCTTGATGTATTGCAGGGTGGTGAAAAAATCCATGCATTTTGTCTTACTGGCAATCGTTCCAGCCAGGTGTGGGCTGGCGCCAAAGTTTTAATGGGCGCAGATAAAAAACATTTGTTCGGCCAAGCGCAGATGGCCGGTTTCGATGTTAGTGCCGCGCTGGTTGCTATTGAGCCCTAATAAAGACATTTCAATGGCTAGTTAGGTCATACCCAGAATTGCGGCACAGTTGTGAAAGTGTGCCGCAGTTAAATACCCGTGGTGTGCCGTGATAAAGCGGGAGATACCGGCGTTGTTAAACAACAGAGTGGAAGGTGAACCAAGGTTATGCAGCAACTCTCCCGATGGTTTCCCATCCTCACTACTTTTCAATCCTATAACCGCCGCACCTTAAACCGCGATCTGATTGCCGCCGCAATTGTTACAGTGCTACTGATTCCTCAATCTCTTGCCTATGCCCTATTGGCGGGTCTACCGGCGGAAGTCGGCCTCTATGCGAGCATGGTACCGCTGGTGGTTTACGGTATTTTTGGTTCCAGTAGTACGTTGTCTGTGGGGCCGGTCGCGGTGATCTCACTGATGAGCGCCGCCGCGCTGGGAGAGGTCACCGCCACGGGCGAGGTGGACTACCTGAGCGCCGCCGCTGCGCTGGCACTGCTTTCCGGGGGAATACTTTTTCTGTTGGGTACATTACGCCTCGGTATGCTGGCTAACTTTCTCTCCCACCCGGTGATCTCTGGTTTTATTACTGCTTCGGCCTTACTGATTGCTCTCAGCCAGTTGCGGCATTTATTGGGGGTGGCCGCCGAGGGTGATACCGCACCGGAGCTGCTGCTATCACTATGGCAGAGCCTGAACAGTATCAATAGCCTTGCTTTGATCACCGGGGTAGGGGTGCTGATTTTTCTCTACTGGAGTAGGGCCCTTGCTGCAAAATGGCTAGAGAAAATGGGCTTGTCTAGCAGCAATGCCGAACTGTTTGCCAAGGCGGCCCCAGTAGTGGGTGTACTGGTAACTATCGTCTTATCCATCTCCATAAATTTTGAAGCACATCAAGTGGCCTTGGTAGGCGCTATTCCTGCTGGGTTACCGCCCCTATCACTGCCGCACCTCTCACTGCCGCTGCTGCAATCTTTATTTGTGCCCGCACTAATGATTGCCATTATTGGCTATGTAGAATCTATATCGGTGGCCAAAACCTTGGCCGCCAAGCGCAGGCAAAGAATTGATAGCAACCAGGAATTGGTTGCCCTAGGGATGGCCAATATAAGCTCAGGCATTTCTGGCGGTTTCCCGGTGAGCGGTGGTTTCTCCCGCTCGGTGGTGAATGATGCAGCGGGGGCGCAGACACAATTTGCCAGCCTGTTTACCGCATTGGGTATCGCCCTGGCTGCACTCTTTTTAACTCCTTTTCTATATTACTTACCGAAAACCACATTAGCCGCCACCATTATTGTTGCGGTTCTCTCCTTGGTGGATTTCTCCATCCTGCGTAAAACCTGGCACTTTGCTAAAGCAGACTTTATTGCCGTTACCCTGACCATCGCCGTTACCCTGCTAATGGGCGTCGAACCCGGTGTGGCCTGTGGTGTTGGCGCATCCTTATTATTATTTATTTATCGTGCTTCCAAGCCCCATATCGCCGAAGTGGGCCTGGTGGAGGGTACCGAGCACTTCCGTAATATTCACCGGCACCAGGTAAAAACCGTTCCCGAGATTCTCACCTTCCGCGTAGATGGCCGCTTAATCTTCTCCAATATTGGCGTATTGGAAGAGCGCATTTATACAGGCCTTGCCAATAACTCACAGGTAAAACATGTCATTCTGATGTGCAGCGCAGTGAATGAAATAGATTGGAGTGCCTTGGAGGTTCTGGAGTCTATGAATGCGAACCTGGCTGATAGAGGGGTTCGTTTTCATCTCTCCGAAGTTAAAGGGCCGGTGATGGATTGTCTGGAGAGAAGTAGTTTTTTACAGAAGCTCTCCGGGGGGGTGTTTTTGAGTCAGTATCAGGCGTTTGTGCAATTGGGCTAGGGTATGATTCAGGTAAGATTATTGAGTGTGAAGCCGATGATTTAAGTTAACCCCTTTGAAGACTGATTTTCTCCTTGCCTCTTTGTAATGTATATGCCCGTGCAGGAAGTCAGCTCTGCAAATGTTCAAGGTTTGGATGGTTATCCCCTCATGGATAAGCGTCCGTAAGAGTTGGTTGTCTTTTAATCTGATACCGTTTGATTGCCCGCTTAGTCGGTGTGCTGACTTATTGCGAGAAAATCGCTCATTTGAATAAATTAATATAGAAAGCGATGGGTAAACTTTTACGAGTTAGGTTCCTGGGCAATTTATTGTAACCTGTCTTTTTAGTATCGAAAAAACCATATTTTTTAATGTGATTGGCTAAGTGTTAATGCATGGATATACTCGTGCGCTCTGCTTCTGGTGGCACAGGCAGTGAATCATTTTTTTTGTGGTTTTATATTGAGTTGAGGAATTTTAGTGCTCAGGTTTTTTGGATTGATTTTGGGGCTCTCGATTTCCTTGCAAACTTTGGCCTCGGTATCTGGACCCAGTACCAATTCCACAGGACAATTCACGGTCAACTATAGTGCGGCACCAAGCTCCCACAATCAGGCGGAGTTGCGGATAACACAAAACGGCATTGAAAAAAGGTCCTATAGCATAGGTACTTCTAAGGGAAGCAAAGTAGTTACTGTCAGTTCACCGGGGACTTATACCGTAACGCACTGGACCATGAAGGAAGCCGAATGCCTACAGCAGGGTAGGTTTGGGTGTACGGAACCAGGGTTCGGGGAGCCATGGGGAGCGAGGGGCGGTTTTTCTATAGTCGTGTCTATCCCAAAACCTGGAAATATTTCTCTTTCCACAAAAAATACAACGGGTAGTTACACCATTAGTTGGGGGGCAGCTTCAGGGGCTCCAAGTAAGTATCAACTTCAGCAGCGTAAAGATAGTGGAGGGTGGAGCACTATTTATGATGGTTCCGCACGTAGTAAATCCCTGTCTGCTCAAAGCACAGGTATCTATCGTTATCGTATTAGGGCTTGTTACACCGCTTGTAGTTATTACACAGCGGAGAAAGCTATCACAGTTGTTCGCACACCGGGGGCTATAACTGTCCCAAGCACCTCTACTAATGGCAGCATAGCTATTTCCTGGCCCTCTGTTTCTGGCGCGGCCAGTTATGTGGTACAGGAACAAAAAAATAGTGGATCCTGGTACCAGGTTTATGCGGGCACACAACGCAGCAAAACTATCACAGGGCGGGGAAACGGCGTTTATCGCTATCGGGTTGCCGCAGTAGAAAATGGTCATACCGGTAGTTATCGCAATTCGAGCAATGTCACTGTTTCCCGTGCGCCGTCTGTACCGAGTGGACTCTCTTTGCCGGCTACAACTACCAGTGGTTCTTATACTATCAGTTGGAAAAGTACACCCGGTGCACAAAAGTATGTGATAGAGGAAACGGGCACCAGAAGTGGTAGTTGGACGCTATCGGGAACTTCGAAGAGTTTTAGTAAGGCATTAAACGGCTCATATTTATATCGTGTACGCGCTTGTAGTACGTATCAGGGGGTTAATGCCTGTAGCGGCTACACGGCTAAGAAAACCGTGCAGGTAAGTCACCCACCTTTGAAAGTGAAATCCATCTCTCCATATGGATCGGTAAGCTTGTTATTTAATACCGGTTGGGGAAAGGCCGAATATTGTGAGCTCAAGCGGGGCAACACCACCCTCGCCCGAAACATTATGAATGACGGAGCTATTTTTGTTGACACGGTGATTGGTGGTGGAACCTATCGTTATGACTACCATTGCGAAGAATGCTTAATTGGTAGTTTCCCAGATTGTTCAGAACCGGAAACGGTTGGCTGGACAGGTGTTAGTGCAAATGTTGTTATTGTGCCCAGTCAGCCCCGCTTGTCAGTGAGTGGCAATACTCACTCCAAAAATGGTTCTGCTGCGTTTACTTCTGTAAGTACAGGCCCTATTCAAAAGGTGCGTTGGCAGAAGCGAGTTAGTAGCAGCGCTTGGCCTGCAGACACCAGCTTTACCGAATACGTGACAACGGATGGTAACTTCCAGGTAACCGGTCTGGCAGATGGAAACTGGGAAATCCGCAGTAAAAATTGCAATAGTGCCGGGTGTAGTGATAACTGGAGCAATGGTGCCATTGTATCGGTATTGCACAGCCCGCAGGCAAGTTTCAGTATTTCCTTTACCGGTGATTTTGATGAAGGAAGCTACAGTGTCAATTGGTCCCCTGCCAGCGGCACAGTTGACCACTATTACCTAAGAGAAAGTAAGAATGGTTTCTGGGGTGAATGGTTGGATAGGGGGACCTCTCAGAACTACAAGCCAGATCCGCAACCAGATGGCAGCTACGAGTATGAAGTCAAAGCGTGCAACAGCAGTGGCTGCAGTAATTCAGTTAGATCGGAAAAGCTGACCATCGAGCATCCGGCACCAGCCGCTCCGAGTAATCTTGTCGCTACGCGGGTCAATCAGGAAATACAGTTGGCTTGGGATAAGGTAACAGGTGGTTTTGATGATGAATATGAATTTCGTTTGAATGGGGAAGGCTGGCGCTCGGCAAATACTTCATTAACAGCTACCCAGCCTATAGGTAGCTACGGCCCTTATACTTTTGATGTTCGCGCATGTAACCATACCCCTGGTGATCGCAAGTGCTCTAGCTTTACAACCACCACTTATACGGTTCCCGACCCAGATCCTACTGCACCTGGTTGGGCCAAGACGATTGGCAGCCTGGCTCTGCTAGACGCTGGCTATTCCCCGGTACAGTTAAGTACACATCAAGAAACGCTGGGTGTAATCAAGGGTGCTGGTGGCTCATCTGGTGGGGCTGCTTCTTATCAGCTGCCCATCGAGTTGCCACCGGGCCGTGCTGGTATGCAGCCAGAAATCTCCCTAAGTTATTCTAGCCGTGCGGGGAATGGTGTGCTTGGTAAAGGCTGGTCACTCGCTGCCGGCTCTCAAATAACGCGCTGTCCACAAACTTTTGCGCAGGATGGTCAGGCGATACCTGTCCTTTACAAAAACACAGACCGGCTTTGTTTAGATGGCCAGAGGCTGGTTGTGATCTCTGGAAGCTATGGGGCTTCAGGGGCTGTCTATCAAACTGAGCAAGATACACAAACAAGGGTTAGGCAATACGGTGGCATTAATGGTGGGAGCACTTGGTTTGAAGTTGAGCTAAAAAATGGCCGAATTCGCCGGTATGGAGACAATGCGGATTCTCGCCATATTGCTCAGGGCGTAAACACCATTAAATCGTGGGGTATCTCTTTCGAGCAGGACCGCGCCGCTCCAAATAGCAATTCCATTAACTATGTATATAAGAATTTCGGGCGAGGGGAATATCACCTCTCCGATATCTATTACACTGGTGCCGCTCAGCAGAATGGTGATCGCCGTGTCAGTTTTGAGTATGGCAATGGCGTAAGACCAGATATTGAATCTGGTTATTTGGCTGGAGGACTAACACGCTTATCAAAGCGCCTTAGTGAGATAACTGTTTACTCTCAGGGTGATAAGGTGCGTGAATACCGTTTTGACTACCAATTGAGTGACGCTACAAAGAGTAGTTTGCTAAAAACCATAACTCTCTGTTCTGGGGATGGAATTTGTTTTGCCCCTACCGCTCTTGAGTGGGCTGATACCGAAGAGAGTAAGCAAACTGAAATTTTAGGGGCTGCCGCTTATAGTGGGGCCAACCACTTGAATACTGACAGAACGATTAGTGCGCTCTTCCCGGAGGCGAAGAGTATTGATCGACTAGCTCCGAGGGGAGACTTTAATGGGGATGGTGTTAGGGACTGGCCTGGGCATTTTATCAGCGCCGAAGGGCAGTTGACTGGCAGCTTTAATGCCAACACAGAGGGTTGTACGCCATATCCTGGGAGTCTTCGTTGCGTAGAGCTGGATGCAAACAATGACGGTAGAAGTGATACCTGGAGAATAGCTTCAGGAAAACTGCAAATTGGTATCAGTGATGGAGATGGTAGCTTTTCCTGGGTTGCAACTCCGATTGCCTTGCCCGGTTTGGACCACATCCTCGATGCCAGAGATTACAACGGAGATGGCTGGGTAGACTTGCAAATTCGCCGGGGTGAATCTCTAACAAATAATGAGCTGTACCTATACATTCATACAGGCAATGTTCAAGCTCCCTATAAAGATAGCGGCCAATATGTAACCTCATTTTTATATGATAAAACGAAATGGACCCATCGTAACTCCGTAGAGTTTGTAGGAGATATCACGGGTAATGGATTACCAGATATCTTGCTTTACAGCACTACCGTTCAAGTGGGTGATGTTGGTGAGGTTACATCACCCCAGCCTGTACCCTCCCTCTTTCTATTTGCTACTCGTAGCGGCAATGGGGTTAGCTTCGTACCATCTTTGACCAGTTTTTCAAAATATAGCTCTAATAATTTCCACTCTTATCATCTTCTAGATATCAATGGAGATGGTTTGCAAGATTGGGTGAGTTGGCAAGGGGACCAGCAAGGCTTCCACTACCGTTTAAATAAAGGTGGTATTTTTACAGATTGGGATTTTGCGTCATTGCAAGATTCTATTGCCACTAGAACTTATCGTTACAATTTGAAAGGTGATGGTGATAGAAGTTATCAGGATCTAACAGGCCTGAAATATGTCAATGCCTTCAAAAGATTTGATCGAGGATCTGATGGAAAAATTACCCTTATTTACCCCGGAAAGAGATTGGTAGAAAGCTGCATTAAGGCTCGAGACGGAGGTAGCTTAAGGCAGTTCTGTGGTGGTGAGCTCTACGGAGCTTACAATTCTATGACTCCAGGTAACCCCATTTATGAAAATTTTGATGTCTCCAAAGTAGATAATAGTCTCTACGCTTTTGAAGGTCTACAATTTGTTGAGCAGGCAGATGGCAGCTTCAAAGTAGAACAATTTGATCCAAATATCGTAGGCACAGCTTATAACTCTGCGGTCATAGATGCATTCGGCAATGGGTTGCAGGACTTTGTCTATTCCTACGGTTGTGTCAATTATCCTGATAGTTGCTCTGTCCCCAATGCCCAAGGGCATTCGGAAGGGGTATATATTCAAAGGAACCGGGGATCAGCACAAGCGAATGAGCTATATGAACCTACCGATATGCTGACCGCCGTAGAAAATGGATTCGGGGTTCGCGATGAATGGCACTACCGCCCCTTATCCTCCCGCGATGACCGCTATCACTCCAGCGCAAAACCTTTCTACGAGCGCGGAGGTTACCTTGATAGCTTATCCTCCTCTGTACAGGATGATCACTTTGAATTTACCTCCAGCATGTACGTGGTGGCAGAGCATCGCCAATCCAATGGTGTGGGCGGCCTAAACAAAAAGCAATACCGATATAAGGGAGCGGTATTTAATAATAAAGGCCGTGGTTTCCAGGGTTTCCATACCATTATTGAGGAAGACCTGGCCGCAGATATCGAAACCCAGTCTGACTTCCACCAAATATTCCCACTCGCCGGTAAGCTGCATAAACAGCGTAAATGGGAGCTGGGGGATCGCTCTTCTGATACCAGTGGTGTGAATGCCTTTGAAGAATCCAGTTTTCACTGGCAGTTCTGGGCGAAGGGTGGGCATTCATCACCGAAAGTGGTAGATGCCCTTACGGATTCGTGGAGTGTTTCAGCCAATGACCCCTATTTTGTTGGCCCTAAAAAGCAGAGTTCGATTCATCGGACTTTAAATAGGTCAGGCAATAGCCGCACGCATCTGTACACCCAGAGCCAAACCACAAGCTTTGATGCCTGGGGCAATGTGTTACTGGCGGAAAACCGCTATGAGGAGGCGAACAGTTCTCATATTGTGGTTTCCACTACCAACACCCAGTATGCCGCTGCGGATCAAACTAACTGGTGGATCAATAAACCCTCAAAGCAGACGGTGACCAAAAAATCCATCCAAAGCCGCAAAGGGGTTTCTATTGCCGCGAATACCGATACCCAGCAATCGGTAGTAGTGGATTTCCTGCAGTGGGATAGCAATGTTCGTAAACCCAAGCGAGTAAAAACCACGCCCTCCGATGGTAAGTGGACCCAGGTGGATACCGTTTACAACAGTCACGGCCTGCCCACCAAGGTCACCACGTCAGCAGAAGGGGAGGCAAAGACACGGGTAGTAGAAACTACTGCATTTAGTGGCGATGGATACTTCCCTAAAACGGTTAAAAATGTTTTGGGCCATACGGTAACTACCGAGACCAACGCCAAGTTCGGCCAACCGGACTCCATTACTGATGGCAATGGCCTAACCACCCGCTTTAGTTACGACGCCTTTGGTCGCACAACTAAAGTGACAGCCCCCTCTGCGCTGGGCCTTAAGGCTGCACCTGATAGCTTTACTGCTTTACAGTGGTGTAATTCCGGCTGTAGCCGCGCACCCGGTGCAGTGTTTAAAACCATTCAGCAGCAGGCTGGTATGCCAGAGCAGGTTACCTACCATGATCAGCTCGGCCGCGTGATTCGCACTGAAGTTCAAGCCTTCGATGGCAGCGACTGGATTGCACAAACGGTAACCTATAACGCTCTGGGCCAGACCACCTTCGAATCAGTACCGCACTATGCCAGCAGCGGCACCAGTTACGGTACCCGCTACCTGGATTACGATACCTTCGGCCGCGCCCTGCACAAGACGGTGAATCAGACCAATGGCCAACAACTGGATGTAACCTACACCCACGAACAGGACAGTGGATTTACTACCGATATCCTGGTGAACGGCCGCACCATGAGCCGCACCTACAACGGCCTGCAACAGCTCACTGAAACTGTCGATGCCTTAAGTGGCACCACCCGCTATGCCTATGACGGTGCCGGTAACCCCATTGTTCTGAGGGATGCCAGCAGCAATCGCATCACCGCCAAGTACAACGCCCTCGGTCAAAAGGAATGGGTGGACGATCCCAATATGGGGTCCAAGTCGTTTACCTATACCGGTTTTGGCGAAGTGGAAACTGAGATTGACGGCAACCTGGATATCACCAGCTTTACCTATGATCGCCTTGGCCGCATGGAAAGCCGCAGTGTCAACGGCACAGAGGAAGCCAGCTGGAAATATGACAGCGCCGCCAACGGCAAGGGCCTACTTGCACGAGAGAGCCGCAGTGACACCAGCTATACACGCAACTACAGCTACGATGCCCTCAGCCGCCCCTACAAAGTCACCACGGCAATTGACGGCGAAGACTTTGTTACACAAAGTCATTTCGATAGCAACTACGGCCGTTTAAAAGGCCTTAGCTACCCCTCCGGGCTGACCCTGCAATACAGCTATAACAGCAGCGGCTACCAGTTCCGCACCAGTAATGCCGCCAGTGGTTACACCTATCGGGAAATCACCCAGATGGATGCCTGGGGTGAATGGGAGTTTGCCAGTGTCGCCGCCGGCAATTACACCATCGGCCGCAGCTTCTATTCAGAAACCGGGCAAATGGCCGGCACCACCTTTGACAGCCTGGTGCAAAACCACCAGGGCATTGCCTACAGCTACGATAGCTTCGGCAACTTGACAGAACAGGTAGTGCAGCTGCCCTCAAAAACTCCGGCACTCAATGTAGAAAATCACTACTACGATGCCTTAAACCGCCTGGACTACAGCACCCGCACCGATGGCCCCAATATCGATTACGACTACGATGCGATTGGCAATCTGCTGAAGAAAGACGACTTCGCCAGCAGCTACAGCTACACCGGCGGCAGTAATGGCGGCCCCAGTGCAGTGAAGAGCGTGCGGCTGATTGACGGCGGCACCAAAACTTATGGCTACGACCAGAACGGCAACCGCACCCATGAAAATGGTGCGCAGCAGATCTGGTACAACGCCTTTAACAAACCCACCCGCATTAACCGCAAAGGCGCCAACCTGTATTTCTACTACGGCGCCGACCAGATGCGCTACAAGCAGGTGAACCAAACCAGCGGCAAGACCACCCTGTATATCGACAAGCTATTCGAAAAAATTACAGGCGGTGGTGAAACCCAATACCGCCACTTTATCGGCGATATAGCCGTGCTAACCAGCACTGATAACGGCAGTGAACTCACCCACAAGATCGGCTTCAGCCACCGCGACCGCCTCGGCTCTGCCGCTGCCGTGGGTGATGAAGCCGGCAACTTAAAAGAAAGCCACAGCTTTGATCCCTTCGGCAAACCGCGGCAGGGCAATATCCTCGATAAAGATACCCCTATCTTAGAGAGCGTTTATAGCACCCGGGGCTTTACCGATCATGAGCATCTGGACGATGTAGAACTGATCCATATGAATGGGCGGGCTTATGATTATAATCTTGGGCGTTTCCTGAGTGTGGATCCGATCATACAAAGCCCAGGTAACTCACAGTCTCTGAATCCCTATTCATATATTATGAATAACCCATTGGCTGGAACTGATCCTAGCGGGTATGCGGCCTCCTGCACAGGCAGTGAAGATGGGGCGACCACTTGTACCGAAACGGTAGAGGTTGCTAAAACTGGTTCTCGCATAAAGCGGTCGGAAACTCGCTCCGTAACCATGCATGCTAATGGGATGGTTTCAGGTAGTATCACCAGTAATGGAGTAACACAGAACTATGCGCTGACCCAAAATGGTTGGCAGGAAATGTACTCTCCATCAGATATTGGGAGTCAATCCTCCAGGGGGAATATTGATCAGTCCTATGGTGATGATTCCAATGAGCCGGGTCTCCTGTCAAAAGCTATTTCTAATACAGTTGGTGTCTTAGCGGGGCCGGCAATTGAAGGGATGCAACGAGATTATGTCTCAGTAGATGGTACAACATCTGGAGTAGTCACAGGGGAGGAAGCTCAGCTTTATAGTCAGGTACTGGAGCTAATTCCCGGTGAGGGCGTAGCAGCAAAATTTATTGTTGGTAAAGCTGCTACATCTATTCTTTTGATAAGGAATGCAGATCCCGGGTATACGAATAAAGGAGTATTAGAGTTACTTTCAGATCCTAGCTTTCAGAAAATGCTGAGAGATGTTGACTGTATAGATTGTGACGATATTGCTCGAAAACTCTATAAAGCTTCAGGTGAGCGGGGAAGTATATTGGACTTAACTGTTCCTGGAGGAAGTATCAGAGTAAGAGAATTCGGAAAAATTGAAGAGTTTGTAGATCATAGAGTTTTCGTGGATGGAAAATATGTTATAGATCCACGTTATTCAAAATTCCCAGTTCCTATAAATCGATATATGAGAGAGCTAAAAAAATTAAATCCTAATCTTGTTGTTGAAGATGTCACCCCGTAAAAATTGTCAATGAGGCACTAGATGATTGCTGATATAGAAAAGATACAAAAGTCTATTAATTCGAAAGGTGTGTGTCCGAAAAAAGGGTTTAGGAGAGATGTAGCAATTTATGAGTTGGTTTGCTATGTAAACAATATTACTGGGTGCTATTTATCTGGAAATCTTGATCCCATAGGAGTATTTATTTGCCGTGCAAGGGATTTTATTCATGATAATAAGGAGGACAAAGAAAATAGAGAATATTTTCAGTTAGTTGAAAAATATTTGCTCTTGATGGAAGGCTGCTTGAGAGGGGGAGCTTAGAATATATTTTAACGTGTAGATTGGATTGGAGTGTAATTAATTGTGGATACCCATAGATTGAATGGTACATAAAAAGCAGTTAAACGATTATATTTCTACTTGTTTGTAGTCAAAAGAAAGTTGGTAAGGGAGGTTTGTACTGAATGTTCGAACAAATAAGGGTGCCCAAAGTTTAAATAGAAGTGCAAGCAATAATGCATATGTTTCACTAGCGATCATTACTCTTGACTTGATGCTAGTGTGGTGTAACAAATAGAGCTTCAGAACTGGACAGCCATTCGATGTTGGCCGTGTCAGTGATTTTGATATTGCACTTGCTAGTCCGCAAATTCTTGCTCAAGCTAAGCAGTTGGGCATTAGGCTGAGGTCGGGTGGGACTAGAACCGGACCACTTACTGCCGCTCAAGTTCGAAAATTAGGGTTGGGAGATATGCAGACTAAGTTATCAAACCAAGCTGGTCGTCCTGTGAACTTTATGATATATGGCGATGCTGGAGCAGCAGCCAGCAGAGCGCCAAGTATAGGATTTTAATTGTGATTAAAAAATCATATGATCTTTATGGTATTGATTGTAACGGTTTGGATAATGCTAAAGCGTTAATTCAGAATCTTTTAGGTGTGACTTTGTTGGCTCATGAGAGTGGATTTCGCTGTGGAGAGTACTACCGTCTTCATGATGTAGGTCAAGAGCATTTTATTCTGCAGAAAAATTATGATGATATTGATGAGGAGTGGATAGAAGAGGAATTTTTGCGTAGTCCTTTAATCTTCTACGTAAATGAAACTGATAGATCGAGTGTTTTGCAAGCAGTTTTACTCAAGGATAAAAGAATTACTTTGTTAAGGCATGAAGAGCTTTAAGGAGGTAAATTCAAGACGGTCAAGGTGCAATTCCGGACCCTCATAGATTGAATGGTAGAGAAAAAGCGGTTAAACGATTATATTTCTACTTATTTGTGGTCAAAAGAAAGTGGGCAGGAGATGTTTGTACTGAATATCTAAGTGATCTTAGATCTATTTAGTATTCAGGAGGGGTAGAAGTCGGTGCGTAGCTTTGAGAAGCTTCAAGTTGACTGAGATTAGGAGAAAGAAATTGCTGGTAATCGCGCAAACCGTGTGCCCAGTGTTTATTCAGCCGAGTGCAGGCTTGCCGTACCGTCTCTACTGACCCTGCCAAATCTTTAAAGCAGCTTTCAAAATTTCGATTGAGATAAAGCCTGTGTTTAGATGATACGCCCAGCAGTTGGAGGATAGGTGGGGTATTTTCGGCAATAACCACGGCCTGCTCACCAAGATTACGACCTCAGCAGAAGGGGGAGGCAAAGACACGGGTAGTAGAAACTACTGCATTTAGTGGCGATGGTTACTTCCCTAAAACGGTTAAAAATGCTCTAGGCCATACGGTAACTGCTGAGATCAATGCCAAGTTCGGCCAACCGGACTCGGTCACCGATGCCTAAGGCGTTCGCCGCCGATAAGCGGTAGCAGGTCTTTCGGTTGCTCGCCGGAAATCGCAGCACGAAAGGATAGGTAGAGCACCTTCGACTATACTTTCAACGATTTCCAGTGCTCACTTCCTGTTTCTTTTTGATACGCACATAAATCTCTTCGCGGTGAACGGATAGAGATTTGGGTGCATTTATTCCTATCTTTACTTGATTGCCCTTAACCTCTAATACTGTAACTGAGATATTTTTTCCAATTCTTAAGTTTTCGCCCGTCCGGCGCTTTAAAATCAACATACAGATTTCCTACTAATGCTCAAACTGTGGGGCTTTCGCGATGATGAGAAAGCTTGGAAGATTACGTTTGCAGGAATGTGGGGTGGGGCACGAGAACGGTAGGCGTAGAAGAAGAAAAGACGGACGCAACACTTCCAGAGCTTGAAGAATCTCATCAAGCCTCTGAATCTACTCCACTTTATTGAAGACGAGCGGGTTTCTAGCGTATTATCCACTGAGCCACTTTGATAGTTGAGTTATCAATTTGGTTAGCTGACTCCTGGTGTTGGTAGCACCTTGGGTCAGCGCCTTTTACTTACTCTTACGTCACGCTACCGTTCTCCTTTGAGGGGATGGGTCTTTTAGAAAATTCTTGGTTCTCTTGGTCTTTTTGTTCTTCAGCCTACTCAGGCTTACTCTATTGCGACCAGGATATCGATAAATATCTACCAATTTTACGCAGCTTTGACATGAAAACAAACTTAATAAAATCCAATAAGATTATTTTCGTGCCTATATTTTTATGCGTTGCTACTTAGAAAATCCCCAGTTGCCTATTAAGAGTTGCAGTTCAAATTGGTGCGTTTCTGTGATTTTTACAGCTAAGTTTTAAATAAAGACTTTTTAAAGCTAACCTTCCTAAGGGCCTCTGTATACAGATTAAAATAATTTTCCAGTAACCTAAATATCCCATCAACTTTGGAAAACCTGCCGAGATTTTTATATCCATTACCTATCACGATCAGCTCGGCCGGGTGATTCGCACTGAAGTGCAAGCCTTCGACGGCAGCGATTGGATTGCCCGCACCGTAACCTATAACGCTCTGGGTCAGACCACTTTCGAATCGGTGCCGCACTATGCCAGCAGCGGCACCAGTTACGGTACCCGCTACCTGGATTACGATACCTTCGGCCGTGCCCTGCACAAGACGGTGAATCAGACCAATGGCCAACAACTGGATGTAACCTACACCCACGAACAGGCCAGTGGATTTACTACCGATATCCTGGTGAACGGCCGCACCATGAGCCGCACCTACAACGGCCTGCAACAGCTCACTGAAACTGTCGATGCCTTAAGTGGTACTACCCGCTATGCCTATGACGGTGCCGGTAATCCCATTGTTCTGAGGGATGCCAGCAGCAATCGCATCACCGCCAAGTACAACGCCCTCGGTCAAAAGGAATGGGTGGACGATCCCAATATGGGTTCCAAGTCGTTTACCTATACCGGTTTTGGCGAAGTGGAAACTGAGATTGACGGCAACCTGGATATCACCAGCTTTACCTATGATCGCCTCGGTCGTATGGAAAGCCGCAGTGTCAACGGCACAGAGGAAGCCAGCTGGAAATATGACAGCGCCGCCAACGGCAAGGGCCTACTTGCACGGGAGAGCCGCAGTGACACCAGCTATACACGCAACTACAGCTACGATGCCCTCAGCCGCCCCTACAAAGTCACCACGGCAATTGACGGCGAAGACTTTGTTACGCAAAGTCATTTCGATAGCAACTACGGCCGTTTAAAAGGCCTTAGCTTCCCCTCCGGGCTGACTCTGCAATACGGCTATAACAGTAGCGGTTACCAGTTCCGCACCAGTAATGCCGCCAGTGGTTACACCTATCGGGAAATCACCCAGATGGATGCCTGGGGCGAATGGGAGTTTGCCAGTGTCGCCGCCGGCAATTACACCATTGGCCGCAGCTTCTATTCAGAAACCGGGCAAATGGCCGGCACCACCTTTGACAGCCTGGTGCAAAACCACCAGGGCATTGCCTACAGCTACGACAGCTTCGGCAACTTGACAGAACAGGTAGTGCAGCTGCCCTCAAAAACTCCGGCACTCAATGTAGAAAATCACTACTACGATGCCTTAAACCGCCTGGACTACAGCACCCGCACCGATGGCCCCAATATCGATTACGACTACGATGCCATCGGCAACCTGCTGAAGAAAGACGACTTCGCCAGCAGCTACAGCTACACCGGTGGCAGTAATGGCGGCCCCAGTGCAGTGAAGAGCGTCAGCCTGATCGGCGGCGGCACCAAGACCTATGGCTACGACCAGAACGGCAACCGCACTCATGAGAACGGTACTCAGCAGATCTGGTACAACGCCTTTAACAAACCCTCCCGCATCAAGCGCAACGGCGCCAACCTGTACTTCTACTACGGCGCTGATCAAATGCGCTACAAGCAGGTCAACCAAACCAGCGGCAAGACCACCCTGTATATCGACAAGCTGTTCGAAAAGATTACCGGCGGCGGTGAAACCCAGTACCGCCACTTTATCGGCGATATCGCCGTGCTCACTACCACCGATAACGGCAGTGAGACCACCCACAAAATCGGCTTCAGCCACCGCGACCGCCTCGGCTCTGCTGCTGCCGTGGGAGAAGAAGCCGGTAACCTTAAGGAAAGCCACAGCTTCGATCCTTTTGGAAAGCCGCGCCAGGGCAATATCCTCGATAAAGACACTGCGATTCTGGAGAGCGCCTACAGCACCCGCGGCTTTACCGATCATGAGCATCTGGATGATGTAGAGTTGATCCATATGAATGGCCGGGCCTATGATTACAATCTTGGGCGGTTCCTGAGTGTTGATCCAATAATCCAGAGTCCAGGCAACAGCCAGAGTCTGAATCCCTACAGCTATATCATGAATAATCCGCTAGCGGGGACTGATCCGAGTGGGTATGCGGCATGTGAAGAAAGTTGTACGGAAAGGGTTTTTAGAGTTACACAAACTGGAAGCCGGATTGTTCATAAGGTAAAGGCGACAACTAGTGCTTCAGGTAATACCACTACGGTTCATCTGACTGGAAAAAGTGCTGCGGCTCGGCAGACTGTAGCTGGAATGATCACCGATACTTTGAAAAGCGCAGGCTTCCAGGCGGCGGATATTGGGAGTCAGGCCAGTCGGGGTAGTGTGCAGGGGGCAGGTCAGAGTACTTTTGGCTCTGGGCAGAGTAATGAAGCCAATCAAGCAAATGCTGGAGTTGCGATTGCTGCTGGCGCCGCGGGAACAGCAGCAAGAGGGGTTTTAGGTGAGCTATTGAGTGGCGCTATAGCTGGTTTAGGTAGCGCTGCGGGTGTAATTGTTGGTGTTGCAACACCAAACACAGGGATGATAAGTGAAGAAGAGGAGCAAGCACAGCTCAATGCTTTTAGACTTGGAGTTGAGTTGGGGCTTGCGCAGGCTGAAGAACACACAAGAAAAGGAAATGGACTAGCGATAATTGGTGAGCAACAAAGTAGAGTTGAAAGGGAGGCTAGACGACTTGGTGCTTTAACAATCCAACCGGGATGGCCTGAATCACTTACTTTTAAACGTCCAATTAATGCTACGCAAGAAGCGATTTCAATTGCTTATAATATGGGGTGGGTTACGGGCGTTATGAGGCAAGGGATGCAGATAGTTGATATAGGTAGATCTAGACAATATGCATTAGAGGGAAGACCTGTTACACGTTTTTATAAAGAAGAGGTTAGGCTGATAACTAGCAGAATGTACAAAAATTATAAACGTGAAATAGTGCGTGATACACATAGTTTCCTCTCATTTGGTGGCCAGTGATATGATGATAAATGACATAGAATGTTTTGACTTGGAAAAGTTAAAATGGATTATGAGCAGTTTTGGTTATCGCGTAGCCTCGGAGGAGTATCAAAGGTGGGGCTGGAAGCTACGATTTGAAGATGAAAGAGATATATGTCTGCTGATATTGTGGGAATCTATGGATGATTTTTTACAGATCTCATATGGACGAAAATATCTGTCAAAAGGTTACTCAAACTTTGAGGATAGTCTAGTTATTCCTGCGAGATACCAAGATTTTTTGGGCGAGCTTCAAATTAATCAGATAGTCCCTAGTCCAAAGCAGCAAATGAATTCTGAAGATATATCTTCTTATTTTAATAAGATTTTAGATTTTCTATTGCAGACGTTACCCATTGTTAGCTCCAGATGTCTCGAAGTAATAAATAGAGTGGAAGAAGTTTCCCTTAAAACATATAGATTACCGCTGGTGCGTTTCGATAAAACGTCTGGGGTTGAGTGAAATATTAATAAATGGGGCTTAAGTTAAGGGAAAAAGTACCTTGGGGGCTGTAACCTGATAATCTTTACGCGCCTTGGCGCAAACGCTCTTTAACTCATTGATTGCATTGGGGTTGTAGGGAAAATAACGACGGTTCCGCGTCGGTACAACTCTGCTGGGCAGAGTGGTAAAGGAGCAACCAATCAAGCAAGTATTGGTGGGGTTGCTTCCGCTGGTTTGGCACTAACTGCGACTGATAGCCCAGCAGGTGCAGCAGCTAGGGGAATTTTAGGGCGCATTGGCCAAGCGCTTTTTGGAACCCCTGTTGGCGCTGGCGTAGTAGCAGCGATATTTCCAACCCAGATGGGAAATGGAGAGCTAACTGAGGAGGATCATATCCTTGGTGATGCCTATAGTGCCGGTATGTCCCGCGCCGAAACTCAAGCGAAAAATCTCAGGAATAAAAATCCAGTGGCAGTTATTGGCGAGGGTCAAGAGGATAGGGTTATACCTTATGCTCGAGCTGTAAATGGCATCTCCTTTTCAATATCGGAAAGATATAAATATGAGTCGGCCTATATGCAGGGTTTTGATGATGCATTTAAAGAAAGAATATCTGTAACCTTTAACAAAGGGTGGATACATGGGGTTATGAATGCAGGCCTAGAAATTCATGATATTGGTGCGCACCCAGCGAGAGGGGGTATTCCTACTAGCCCTTGGTATCTGGCAGAAAGGGAAGCGATTGCAATAAGAGAATATCCAACGTATAGAGTAAAATTCAAATGAGTAGCTATGTTCCTGAGATTGGCAGCTTGCTGCATGAAAAATTTGCTAACCTTTTTTGGGTTTTTAAATCTGAAGGTATCACAGAGCAGTTTTCAGTTTTTCAAGATTTTACTTCTTCTGGTGTTAGCAAAAAAATAATAGTGATAACGGATGACTTGTTATTTTGCTTAGTGTCTAGGGAGTTGGAAAGAACGGGAACATTGTTGATAACTATAAATGATAGACGGTGCCAGCCAGAGCAGTGTTTTATCGGTAAATCAAGTTATTTGTCTGATGTGTTAAGTAAGGCTGGGATGGACCTTGAGTGGAAAGAGCTTGAGGTCGATATCGGTAAGTTAGATAGGTATCTCGATAGCTTTATTCAAGCCTTCATTTTTTATTTAGAGAATAACAGTGCTGGGTATGTATATGAGGAAATGATTAATGCCCTAAAATGAATCGATGGGGACAGCCCCAATTGTTCTGAATTGCCTCAAAGCCCAGCTAAGCGCTGGGCTTTTGTTTTTATTGCCTTCCCGTCGGCTTCAAATCATCCGCAAAGGCACGCCGGGCATTGTGCTTGAGAATCAAGCTTTCCAATAATGCCTTGGCGATCTTCCGTTCCTCTTCATCAAACTGGCTCAGCGCCTCGAACTGCAAGCGCAGGTCGTCGCTCGGGCTGCGGTGATCCTCGCCAAACACTAGGTCATCAAGGGTGGTGTGCAGTTCCTTGGCGAGCCTGACCAAGGTATCCAGGGTAGGCTGGGCTGTCCCTGCCTCGTACCGTTTAATCTGATTGACGTGCAAGTCGATGGCGTTGGCCAGGGCTTGCTGAGTCAGACCGCGCTCTTTACGCAGGGTGGTTAGGCGTTTGACAAATTCCATGGTGAGCAACCAAAAGATTGTGGTGCCCATACTGTACCCCCGGGGTAGCTTCTGCTGTTGACATTGGCACAGTATAGTGTGCCAAAATAAACAGAACAAGATACTTGACGGGGTTTGGCTATGGCACGCATCGCAGACGAAGTGATCGAGCGGATCAAGGCGGAGGTGTCCCTGGAGCGGCTGGTGGAGGGCTTTGGTGTGGCGCTTGCGAAGCACGGCAAGGACAAGGTGGGCCGCTGCCCCTTCCACGACGACCGCACCCCGTCGCTGGTGGTGAGCCCCAAGACCAATCTCTGGCACTGCCTGGGCGCCTGCGGTACCGGCGGTTCGGTGATCGACTGGGTGATAAAAACCCAGGGCGTCAGCTTCCGCCATGCGGTGGAGTTACTGCGCGATGATGTCTCTGTCTTAGCCGCCGACCATCCTGTGCATGGCAGCGTACCGGTGAAACACCGCACCGTGCCCAAGCTGGAAAACCCGCTGTCCCTGGATGCCGCCGATCAGGCGGTACTGGATCAGGTGATCGACTTCTACCACCAGACCCTGCTGGAATCCCCCGAAGCCCAGGACTATCTCAAGAAGCGCGGCCTCGACGATCCGGCCCTGATCCGCGCCTTCAAACTGGGCCACGCCAACAGAACCCTCGGCCTGCGCTTGCCAGAAAAGAATCGCAAGGCCGGCAAACAGCTGCGCGAACAGTTGCAGCACATCGGCCTCTACCGCGACACCGGCCGCGAGCACTTCAATGGCTCGCTGGTGATCCCAGTGATGGATCAGCAGGGCCGGGTAACCGAAGTCTACGGCCGCAAGCTGCTGGACAATCTCAGGAAAGGCACACCCAAACATCTGTATCTGCCGGGCCCGCATTGGGGTGTGTTCAACCTGTCCGGCCTGGAAAATACCGAAGAGGTGATCCTGTGCGAATCCCTCCTGGACGCGCTGACGTTTTACCGCTGGGGCTTTACCCACGTCACCAGCAGTTACGGCACCAACGGTTTTACCGATGAAATATTGCAAGCGCTGCTCGACCACAAAATCCAGCGCGTGCTAATCGCCTACGACCGCGATGCCGCCGGCGATAAAGCGGCCGCAGAAGTGGCGAAAAAACTCCAGTCCCACGGCCTCGGCTGCTTCCGCATCCAGTTCCCAAAAAGCATGGATGCCAATGAATACGCAAGGCAGATGCAGCCACCGCAAAAAGCGCTGGCACTGGTCATCCGCCAGGCAGAGTGGATGGGCAAGGGCAATGACAAAAGCAGGCCGGCCATTACCAGTGCAGCGACCGTGTCGGAAGTTGAAAAGGTTGAGAGAGAAAAAGTTGAGGGAGAAAAGGTCGAGAAAACTACGCACAGCGCGCAGGCACCTGTACAGGTTCCCGCCTTAGCCGCCGACCCGGAACCCGCCGCCAGCGCGGACTCTGAACCGCCCGCCGAAGAGCAAATCGAACTCGACCTGTCGGCTTCTCCGGTGCCCAGCCTGCCGTGTAGTGATGCTGAAATCAGCGGCGCAGATAACGAATTGTTTATCACCCTGGGCGACCGGGTTTACCGGGTGCGCGGCCTCGACAAGAACCCGGCCGGTGAACTGAAAATCCAGCTGTTGGCGAAGCGTGAGGTGCCCACAGCGCGAGGTGTCGAAGCAGCCTTCCATATGGATAAACTGGATCTCACTAGCGCCAAGCAACGCCAGGTGTTTATCAACCAGTCCAGCCTGGAGCTGGGCGTCAAAGATGAAGTGATCAAGAAAGACCTGGGCAAGGTGCTGCTGGCGCTGGAAGAACAGCAGCAGCGCCAGCAGCAACCGGAAACAACTTCGACCACAGAACTGAACGACCGGGAGCGAGAGGAAGCCCTGGCGCTGTTGCAGGACAAAGACCTGCTAAACCGTATCCTCAACGACTTTAACCGGGCCGGCGTGGTGGGCGAGGAAACCAATAAACTCACCGGCTACCTGGCCTGTGTCAGCCGCAAGCTGGAGCGACCGCTGGCGGTAATCATCCAGAGCAGCAGCGCCGCCGGCAAAAGCTCGCTGATGGAATCCATCCTCGCCCTGATGCCGGAAGACGAGCGGGTGCAGTACTCGGCCATGACCGGGCAATCGTTGTTTTACATGGGCGAAACCAACCTGAAGCACAAGATACTGGCCATCGCCGAAGAGGAAGGCGCGGCCAATGCCAGCTACGCGCTCAAACTGCTGCAATCGGAAGGCGAAGTGACCATCGCCAGCACCGGCAAAGACGACAACACCGGCCAGCTGGTAACGCGGGAATACCGGGTGGAAGGCCCGGTGATGCTGTTCCTCACCACCACCGCCATCGATATCGATGAAGAACTGATGAACCGCTGTCTGGTTCTCTCCGTCAACGAAGGCCGCGAACAAACCCGAGCCATCCACCAGGCGCAACGGGCGAGAAGAACCCTGCACGGCCTGCAACACAAACTGGAGAAAACCCGCATCCTGCAACTGCACAGAAACGCCCAGCGCCTGTTAAAACCGCTCGCCGTAATCAACCCCTACGCCGACCAACTCACCTTCCTCGACGACAAAACCCGCACCCGCCGCGACCATGAAAAGTACCTCACCCTGATCGACAGCATCGCGCTGCTGCACCAGCAGCAGAGGCCGATCAAAAGCATCGAATACCAGGGCCAGCAACTCGACTATGTGGAAGTGACCCTGGCCGATATCGAAACGGCGAACCGCCTCGCCAGCGAAGTGCTGGGCCGCACGCTCGATGAGTTACCGCCGCAGACGCGCAAACTGCTAAAAGCCATCCAGGGTATGGTGCAGCAGGAATGCCAGGCACAGAGGATCGAGCAGCGCGACTATCGCTTTAGCCGCAAACACATCCGCGACTTTACCCAGTGGAGCGACGGCCAATTAAAAATCCACTGCAAGCGTCTGGAGGAAATGGAATATCTGTTGGTGCACCGCGGCGGCCGCGGCCAGTCGCTGGAATACGAACTGCTCTACAGCGGCAACGGCGACAGCAACCGGCCCCAGTTAATGGGGCTGCTGGATACTGAAAGACTGCGTAAAACATCCAGTTACGATGCGGAAAAGTCAGGGCAAAAAGTACAAAAGGCAGGGCCAAGTCAGGCCCAAGTTAGCCCCAAGTCAGGGCCGGTAAAAAGCGCAAAATCCAGAGTTGGCGGGGCTTCTGCGCAAAGTAGTCAGGGTAACGTCAAAAGTGCATTACAGGCTGTGTAACCGTGAGCAGTCGTAACCGCAGCGATCGTAGAAGCAAAACCCGTCCCCCCATTGCCCACAACAACCTGTCCACGTACATGCACCACTTCCTGGAATGGTGTGCCGCCAAAGGATTAAGCCCGCGCACCCTTGAAGGCCGCGATACCGCCCTGCATCGCTTTATTGTCTGGTGCGACGAGCGCGACATCGATCACCCGGCGACGATTACCTTGCCGATCCTGGAGCGCTACCAAAAGCACCTTTACTACTACCGCAAACCCAACGGCGAACCCCTCGGCTACAGCAGCCAGCACGCACTGCTGACCCCATTGAAAGCCTGGTTTAAATGGCTCACCCGCGACCGACACATCCTCTACAACCCGGCCAGCGAACTGGAACTGCCCAAGGTGCCGAAAGGCTTGCCGCGTGTGGTGCTCAGTGTGGAGGAAGTGGAGCGTATCCTGACCGCTCCCAACACCGAAGATCCCAGCGGTGTGCGCGACCGAGCCATACTCGAACTGTTTTACGGCACCGGCATCCGCCGCATGGAAATGGCGAATCTCAGTCTCTACGACCTCAACCCCAGCCGCAAAACCCTGCTGGTGCGCGAAGGCAAAGGCAGAAAGGACAGACTCTTGCCGGTGGGCGACCGAGCCCTGCACTGGGCCGAACGCTACCGCCGCGAAGTGCGCCCGGAACTGGTCAGTGGCAAAGACAGCGGCCACCTGTTCCTCACCGACCAGGGCCAACCCTGGGCCATGGGTTATCTCACCACACTGGTCAGAAAATACCTGCGGCAAACCGGCCTGAAAAAGAGCGGCGCCTGCCACCTGTTCCGCCACGCCATGGCCACCCACATGCTGGATAACGGCGCCGACATCCGCTACATCCAAACCATGCTCGGCCACGCCGAGCTATCGACCACACAGATCTACACCCAGGTGAGTATCGAGAAACTGCGTGAAGTGCATCGGGCCACGCACCCGGCGAAGTTGGAAGACGAGCGGGCCGCGCTGCTGGAGGCCCTGGACCTGGAAGCCGACGACGACTGAAGCACCAAACCGCCTGTCACATGGCTTGCAAAAAAAACACAGCAAGCCAAAGCGCCAGGCTCGCCCCCTGCCAACGGAAAATACCCAGCGTCCGTTCCACCTCCGCCACAAACAACGTGGCTCCGGGCAGCGCTTGCGCACTGCACAGGCAAAAAGGGGGCTGCAAAGGCAAGCTCGCGTCTGTCACCCCGCTTGCAGAAAAAGCGCAAGCAAGCCGCCAGCGACCATCTTCCCTTAGCGGCTGCTGTCTAAGCCATGCCTCCCCCGGCTCACAAAAGCCGTTCGCCTCCCCGCCCGAAAAACGCCTGCCCGCCGGCACGGGCAAGCCCTGTGCCGGCTGGGTGAACGGTGCCGTCAACAAACACTGTGCCAACGTCAGGTCTTTAAGGCGGGCAGACCGGGCTGGTCGCAGGGTTTTACCCCCCTGGCCCCCCAAGGGGGGAATCCATAAGGCCGCGGCAAGCCGCGAAAGCTCTTTACCTGGGGGCCAGTGCCACCCGGAAAGACCGTGTCTGCTGTGTGCCTCCTCAGCATAACCCCGTGCTCGCCCCCTCAAGGCCAAGCCGCTGCGCGGTGCTCCGCAAAAAAACGCTGCGCAGCCTTGACCGGCCTGCGCGCGGGGTTCTGCGCGTTCGCCACACAACATCCACTCAAGGAGGCATGGCCATGCCATCGCAAAAAGAGATCCAAGAACAAATAAACCAACTGTCGTATCCACTCGACAAAATCCTCAACACCGCCAGCAGTCTGCTCAAAACCGGTACTACCAGTGCCAGCACCGGCGAACAGATCGCCGCTGCGTTCGTGCTGGAGCGTATGGAATATCTGCCGCAGGGCTGGAGTGTTATCGAAGCCTGGGAGCGGCTTGATACCGAATGGCAGTACTACGTGAAGCTACTGCAGCAGGAATGCCGGCACCTGATCGAAGCCATCGAAGAAGCGGCACCGCCGTTCTAGCCGGCAATCAGGAGGGGCAAACGCCCCTCTGCTTTAGCTGCCTGCTACTCCTGGGCGCTGTCAGATAAAAAGGCGTGAGCGGGGGTTGTATAGGGGGCGCTGGGCGCCATGGTGGGCTCTGGAAGTGTGGACAATAACGCTGCTCGGTGCGGCAAAACGCCCGAAACGCTACAGGCCAGCGGGTCACAAACACCCGTGGCCGTCTGTAGCACTTAGTGCTACACTCCAAATAACTCAAAAGGGCAGCTATGCGGATTTATAAAAATAAGGCCTTCAGCAAGTGGGCGGGCAAGGAAGGCGTCAGCGATAGCGCCCTGGAAGCCGCCGTTGAGGAAATGGCCAACGGCCTGATCGACGCCGACTTGGGCGGCCATGTGTATAAGAAGCGCGTGGCCGTGGGTGGCAAGGGCAAAAGCGGCGGGGTGCGCACCCTGCTGGCCTACAAGGTCGATGACAAAGCCTTCTTCGTCTACGGCTTCGCCAAGAACGCCCGCTCCAACATCAAGGACGACGAGTTAAAAGCGCTGAAGCTGTACGCAAAGAATCTGTTTGGCTACAGCGACAGAGAGTTAGCCAAGGCCGTGAAAGCCGGCATACTGATCGAGGTGAAAGGCAATGGATAAATCCATCCTGGAAATGGTGCATGAAAGTGCGCAGGAGCTGCACAAGGCTGGGGTGATGGATGAGGTCACCCTGAAAGAGTTCGATGCGCTGTGCCTACCGCCGGTGAAGCAATACAGCCCGGCACAGATCCAGCGCATCCGCAAAAAAACCAAGGCCAGCCAAAGCGTCTTCGCCCTTTACTTGAACACCAACAAGTCCACGGTGCAAAAGTGGGAGCAAGGAGCCAAGAAGCCCAACGGACCGTCCCTGAAGCTACTGAATCTTGTGGATCGCAAGGGGTTAGAGGTTCTCGCCTAGCCCTATCGTAATCACTACAAATACCGCCCCTGAGTGCACCACACTCAGGGGCTTTTTTATGATCAAAAAAACTCTGTATCTGCTGGCTCGTTTGGGAGCATTATCCAAGCAAGCCAAAGTCGTTTGGGGTGCGTCGAAGTTAAGCGAAAAAGTGCCTTGGGGGTTGTGACCTGATAATCTGGGGTTCGCCTTGGCGCGAGTGCTCTTTAAGTCTTTGATTGCATTGGGGTTGTAGCGGAAATAGCGGCGGGTTCGCGTCGGAACAACTCTTCTGGGCAGAGTGTTGGTGGTGCCATGGGGGAGACTTCAGGGGCAACTGGCAGTAAAAATTCCAAATCAATCACAAGGAAGCTTACTGAGGGGGAAGTTTCTCTAGCCAAAACTGTTTTTGGTGATGAAATAGATATGACCAAAGTGCGGATTACAAATCGAAACTTCCCATTTTCAGAGGACAATGTTTCGGTCACTCCTAGCAATACTATTTGGTTGGGTCAAAATTACCGAGGTGATTTTTCAAGTGAAGATTTAAAAATGATGGGGCATTTTATTCATGAAATGGGGCATGTGTGGCAACACCAAAATAAAGTTTGGTTAAAGTGGGCGGCCACCAAGCTAAGCATGAACGGGAAGCCTTATGAGGAAAATTATCACTATAAACTTGGTGGTGCTTTCAAAGCATATAATATTGAGCAGCAAGCAACTATTTTTGAGCATCAGTTTTACAGGAATACATATGGAAACCCTCATGGGGACTTGCTTATTCGAGATTTTAATGGGCGACCAATTCCGAAGTCATCTGAAGCAATTCAGGATTTATATTTGGAGGGGTTAAAATATGGACCTAAATAAATTTTTTTCATCATTGACCCTTTTGCTGTTCTTGTTTGTAAGTGTTCAGGTTCAAGCGGATGCAGAATCAATTTTGGGCAAAGCAAATCGGCTGATGAGTGAAGGGAAATTCTCTGAGGCAGTAAAATTGCTTGAGAGCCCCGACTTGATTCGGAATAGTGAAGCTCAATTTAGTTTATATGTGGCATACGAATATGGTAAGGGGGTGGATGTTGATAAAAGTCAAGCTCTGCACCGTCTGCTTATTTCAGCCTATCTTGGATACCCACCTGCAATTGAGACTATGTCATTATTCGCTGACCGTGGAGCCTTGAATGTACAAAGAAGTGAAGCTGCGAAAAGGTTCTGGGAGGATGAATATTATCGGCTGGTAGATCAGTGAAATCGGACGCTGGTGCTAGGCTTTACTAATTTACATTGAATAATAATCACCAAAGCCCCGGCAGAGTTATCTGTCGGGGCTTTGTGTTATGGACTATCAAGCCTGCTTCTTCAGCTTGGCATTCTTGATAAACGTATTGATCATCTGAATCATCTATCGCTTGGTGGTGGCGTCCAGCTTCTTTACTGCCTTCCCGTCGGCTTCAAATCATCCGCAAAGGCGCGCCGGGCATTGTGCTTGAGAATCAAGCTTTCCAATAATGCCTTGGCGATCTTCCGTTCCTCTTCATCAAACTGGCTCAGCGCCTCGAACTGCAAGCGCAGGTCGTCGCTCGGGCTGCGGTGATCCTCACCAAACACTAGGTCATCAAGGGTGGTGTGCAGTTCCTTGGCGAGCCTGACCAAGGTGTCCAGGGTAGGCTGGGCTGTCCCTGCCTCGTACCGTTTAATCTGATTGACGTGCAAGTCGATGGCGTTGGCCAGGGCTTGCTGAGTCAGACCGCGCTCTTTACGCAGGGTGGTTAGGCGTTTGACAAATTCCATGGTGAGCAACCAAAAGATTGTGGTGCCCATACTGTACCCCCGGGGTAGTTTCTGCTGTTGACATTAGCACAGTATAGTGTGCCAAAATAAACAGAACAAGATACTTGACGGGGTTTGGCTATGGCACGCATCGCAGACGAGGTGATCGAGCGGATCAAGGCGGAGGTGTCCCTGGAGCGGCTGGTAGAGGGCTTTGGTGTTGAGCTGAAAAAGCACGGTAAGGACAAGGTGGGCCGCTGCCCCTTCCACGACGACCGCACTCCGTCACTGGTGGTGAGCCCCAGCACCAATCTCTGGCACTGCCTGGGCGCCTGCGGTACCGGCGGTTCGGTGATCGACTGGGTGATAAAAACCCAGGGTGTCAGCTTCCGCCATGCGGTGGAGTTGCTGCGCGATGATGTCTCTGTCTTAGCCGCCGACCATCCTGTGAGTGGGAGCGTGCCGGTGAAACACCGCACCGTGCCCAAGCTGGAAAACCCATTGTCCCTGGATACTGCCGATCAGGCGGTACTCGACCAGGTGAGCGACTTCTATCACCAGACCCTGCTGGAATCCCCCGAAGCCCAGGACTATCTCAAGAAGCGCGGCCTCGACGATCCCGCCCTGATCCGCGCCTTCAAACTGGGCCACGCCAACAGAACCCTCGGCCTGCGCCTGCCGGCAAAAAACCGCAAGGCCGGTGCCCAGCTGCGCGAACAGTTGCAGCACATCGGCCTCTACCGCGACACCGGCCGCGAGCACTTCAACGGCTCGCTGGTGATCCCGGTGATGGATAAACAGGGCCGGGTGACCGAGGTCTACGGTCGCAAGCTGCTGGATAATCTGCGCAAGGGCACACCCAAACACCTGTATCTGCCGGGCCCGCATCGGGGTGTGTTCAATCTGTCCGGCCTGGAAAATACCGAAGAAGTGATCCTGTGCGAATCCCTGATCGATGCACTGACGTTTTACCGCTGGGGTTTTACCCACGCCACCAGCAGCTACGGCACCAACGGTTTTACCGATGAAATATTGCAAGCCTTTATCGAGCACAAAATCCAGCGCGTGCTAATCGCCTACGACCGCGATGCCGCCGGCGATAAAGCGGCCACAGAAGTGGCGAAAAAACTCCAGTCCCACGGCCTCGGCTGCTTCCGCATCCAGTTCCCAAAAAGCATGGATGCCAATGAATACGCAAAGCAGATGCAGCCACCGCAAAAAGCCCTGGCGCTGGTCATCCGCCAGGCGGAATGGATGGGCAAGGGCAATGACAAAAGCAGGCCGGCCATCACCAGTGCAGCCACGGTGCCGGAAGTTGAAAAGGTTGAGAGAGAAAAAGTTGAGGGAGAAAAGGTCGAGAAAAATACTCGCAGCGCGCAGACGCCCGCCGAGGTTCCCGCCTTAGCCGCCAACCCGGAACCCGCCGCCAGCGCGGACTCCGAACCGCCCGCCGAAGAGCAGATCGAACTCGACCTGGCCGCTTCACCAGTGCCCAGCCTGTCGCGCACCGATACCGAAATCAGCGGCAGCGAGAAAGCGCTGTTTATCACTCTGGGCGACCGGGTTTACCGAGTGCGCGGCCTCGACAAGAACCCGGCCGGTGAACTGAAAATCCAGTTGTTGGCGAAGCGCAACGACCACTTCCACATGGACAAACTGGATCTCACCAGCGCAAAGCAACGCCAGGTGTTTATCAACCAGGCCAGCCTGGAGCTGGGTGTCAAAGACGAAGTGATCAAGAAAGACCTGGGCAAGGTGCTGCTGGCGCTGGAGGAACAGCAGCACCGCCAGCAGCAACCGGAAACAACGCCGACCACAGAGCTGAACGACCGGGAGCGGGAAGAGGCCCTGGCGTTGTTGCAGGACAAAGACCTGCTAAACCGTATCCTCAACGACTTTAACCGGGCCGGCGTGGTGGGCGAGGAAACCAACAAGCTCACCGGCTATCTGGCCTGCGTCTCCAGAAAACTGGAGCGACCGCTGGCGGTAATCATCCAGTCTTCCTCCGCCGCCGGCAAAAGCTCGCTGATGGAATCCATCCTCGCGCTGATGCCGGAAGACGAGCGGGTGCAGTACTCGGCCATGACCGGGCAATCGTTGTTCTACATGGGCGAAACCAATCTCAAACACAAGATACTGGCCATCGCCGAAGAGGAGGGCGCGGCCAATGCCAGCTACGCGCTCAAGCTGCTGCAATCGGAAGGCGAAGTGACCATCGCCAGCACCGGCAAAGACGACAACACCGGCCAGCTGGTAACGCGGGAATACCGGGTGGAAGGCCCGGTGATGCTGTTCCTCACCACCACCGCCATCGATATCGATGAAGAACTGATGAACCGCTGTCTGGTTCTCTCCGTCAACGAAGGCCGCGAACAAACCCGAGCCATCCACCAGGCGCAACGGGCGAGAAGAACCCTGCACGGCCTGCAACACAAACTGGAGAAAACCCGCATCCTGCAACTGCACAGAAACGCCCAGCGCCTGTTAAAACCGCTCGCCGTAATCAACCCCTACGCCGACCAACTCACCTTCCTCGACGACAAAACCCGCACCCGCCGCGACCATGAAAAGTACCTCACCCTGATCGACAGCATCGCGCTGCTGCACCAGCAGCAGAGGCCGATCAAAAGCATCGAATACCAGGGCCAGCAACTCGACTATGTGGAAGTGACCCTGGCCGATATCGAAACGGCGAACCGCCTCGCCAGCGAAGTGCTGGGCCGCACGCTCGATGAGTTACCGCCGCAGACGCGCAAACTGCTAAAAGCCATCCAGGGTATGGTGCAGCAGGAATGCCAGGCACAGAGGATCGAGCAGCGCGACTATCGCTTTAGCCGCAAACACATCCGCGACTTTACCCAGTGGAGCGACGGCCAATTAAAAATCCACTGCAAGCGTCTGGAGGAAATGGAATATCTGTTGGTGCACCGCGGCGGCCGCGGCCAGTCGCTGGAATACGAACTGCTCTACAGCGGCAACGGCGACAGCAACCGGCCCCAGTTAATGGGGCTGCTGGATACTGAAAGACTGCGTAAAACATCCAGTTACGATGCGGAAAAGTCAGGGCAAAAAGTACAAAAGGCAGGGCCAAGTCAGGCCCAAGTTAGCCCCAAGTCAGGGCCGGTAAAAAGCGCAAAATCCAGAGTTGGCGGGGCTTCTGCGCAAAGTAGTCAGGGTAACGTCAAAAGTGCATTACAGGCTGTGTAACCGTGAGCAGTCGTAACCGCAGCGATCGTAGAAGCAAAACCCGTCCCCCCATTGCCCACAACAACCTGTCCACGTACATGCACCACTTCCTGGAATGGTGTGCCGCCAAAGGATTAAGCCCGCGCACCCTTGAAGGCCGCGATACCGCCCTGCATCGCTTTATTGTCTGGTGCGACGAGCGCGACATCGATCACCCGGCGACGATTACCTTGCCGATCCTGGAGCGCTACCAAAAGCACCTTTACTACTACCGCAAACCCAACGGCGAACCCCTCGGCTACAGCAGCCAGCACGCACTGCTGACCCCATTGAAAGCCTGGTTTAAATGGCTCACCCGCGACCGACACATCCTCTACAACCCGGCCAGCGAACTGGAACTGCCCAAGGTGCCGAAAGGCTTGCCGCGTGTGGTGCTCAGTGTGGAGGAAGTGGAGCGTATCCTGACCGCTCCCAACACCGAAGACCCCGGCGGCGTGCGCGACCGGGCCATACTCGAACTGTTTTACGGCACCGGCATCCGCCGTATGGAAATGGCGAATCTCAGCCTCTACGACCTCAACCCCAGCCGCAAAACCCTGCTGGTGCGCGAAGGCAAAGGCAGAAAGGACAGGCTCTTGCCGGTGGGCGAGCGAGCCCTGCACTGGGCCGAACGCTACCGCCGCGAAGTGCGCCCGGAACTGGTGAGCGGTAAAGACAGCGGCCACCTGTTCCTCACCGACCAGGGCCAACCCTGGGCAATGGGTTATCTCACTACACTGGTCAGAAAATACCTGCGGCAAACCGGCCTGAAAAAGAGCGGCGCCTGCCACCTGTTCCGCCACGCCATGGCCACGCACATGTTGGATAACGGCGCCGACATCCGCTACATCCAGACCATGCTCGGCCACGCCGAACTCTCGACCACCCAGATCTACACCCAGGTGAGCATCGAGAAACTGCGCGAAGTACACCGGGCCACCCACCCGGCAAAGCTGGAACAAGAGCGGGCCGCGCTGCTGGAAATGCTGGACAGCGAATACGAGGCCGACGACGAGTAGCGCAGCGGCTTTGTGAAAACAGTTTCTACGTAGAAATTTTTACGGACGAAAGCAGAGGAGAGTCTGGGGGCAAGATACGTGGTCTGTGGTACAAAACGGTCCCCGACACTGTGGCACCAATCCGCCTGTCACATGGCTTGCGAAAAACGCCAGCAAGCCAAAGCGCCAGGCTCGCCCCCTGCCAGCAGTAAATACCCAGCGTCCGTTCCACCTCCGCCACAAACAACGTGGCTCCGGGCAGCGCTTGCGCACTGCACAGGAAAAAAGGTGGCTGCAAAGGCAAGCTTGCGTCTGTCACCCCGCTTGCAGAAAAAGCGCAAGCAAGCCGCCAGCCACCAGCTTCCCTTAGCGGCTGCTGTTCTAGCCATGCCTCCCCCGGCGCGCCAGCGCGCCTCCCCGCCCGAAAAACACCTGCCCGCCGGCACGGGCAAGCCCTGTGCCGGCTGGGTGAACGGTGCCGTCAACAAACACTGTGCCAACGTCAGGTCTTTAAGGCGGGCAGACCGGGCTGGTCGCAGGGTTTTACCCCCCTGGCCCCCAAGGGGGGAATCAATAAGGCCGCGGCAAGCCGCGAAAACTCTTTACCTAGTGGCCAGTGCCACCCGGAAAGTCCGTGTCTGCTGTGTGTCTTCTCAGCATAACCCCGTGCTCGCCCCCTCAAGGCCAAGCCGCTGCGCGGTGCTCCGCAAAAAAACGCTGCGCAGCCTTGACCGGCCTGCGCGCAGGGTTCTGCACGTTCGCCACACAACATCCACTCAAGGAGGCATGGCCATGCCATCGCAAAAAGAGATCCAAGAACAAATAAACCAACTGTCGTATCCGCTCGATAAAATCCTCAACACCGCCAATAGCCTGCTCAAAACCGGCACCACCGGTGCCAGCACCGGTGAACAGATCGCCGCTGCGTTCGTGCTGGAGCGCATGGAATATCTGCCGCAAGGCTGGAGCGTTATCGAAGCCTGGGAGCGGCTTGATACCGAATGGCAGTACTACGTGAAGCTGCTGCAGCAGGAATGCCGGCACCTGATCGAAGCCATCGAAGAAGCCGCACCACCGTTCTAGCCGGCAATCAGGAGGGGCAAACGCCCCTCTGCTTTAGCTGCCTGCTACTCCTGGGCGCTGTCAGATAAAAAGGCGTGAGCGGGGGTTGTATAAGGGGCGCTGGGCGCCATGGTGGACTCTGGAAGTGTGGACAATAACGCTGCTCGGGGCATCAAAACACCCGAAACGCTACAGGCTAGTGGGTCACAAACACCCGTGGCCACCTATAGCACTTAGTGCTACACTCTAGATAACTCAAAAGGGCAGCTATGCGGATTTATAAAAATAAGGCCTTCAGCAAGTGGGCGGGCAAGGAAGGCGTCAGCGATAGCGCCCTGGAAGCCGCCGTTGAGGAAATGGCCAGCGGCCTGATTGACGCCGACCTGGGGGGCCATGTGTATAAGAAGCGCGTGGCCGTGGGTGGCAAGGGCAAAAGCGGCGGGGTGCGCACCCTGCTGGCCTACAAGGTCGATGACAAAGCCTTCTTCGTCTACGGCTTCGCCAAGAACGCCCGCTCCAACATCAAGGACGACGAGTTAAAAGCGCTGAAGCTGTACGCAAAGAATCTGTTTGGCTACAGCGACAGAGAGTTAGCCAAGGCCGTGAAAGCCGGCATACTGATCGAGGTGAAAGGCAATGGATAAATCCATCCTGGAAATGGTGCATGAAAGCGCGCAGGAGCTGCACAAGGCTGGGGTGATGGATGAGGTCACCCTGAAAGAGTTCGATGCGCTGTGCCTACCGCCGGTGAAGCAATACAGCCCGGCGCAGATCCAGCGCATCCGCAAAAAAACCAAGGCCAGCCAAAGCGTCTTTGCCCTTTACTTGAACACCAACAAGTCCACTGTGCAAAAGTGGGAGCAAGGAGCCAAGAAGCCCAACGGACCGTCCCTGAAGCTGCTGAATCTTGTAGATCGCAAGGGGTTAGAGGTTCTCGCCTAGCCCTATCGTAATCACTACAAATACCGCCCCTGAGTGCACCACACTCAGGGGCTTTTTTATGATCAAAAAACTCTGTATCTGCTGGCTCGTTTGGGAGCATTATCCAAGCAAGCCAAAGTCGTTTGGGGTGCGTCGAAGTTAAGCGAAAAAGTGCCTTGGGGGTTGTGACCTGTTAATCTGGGGTTCGCCTTGGCGCGAGTGGTCTTTAAGTCTTTGATTGCATTGGGGTTGTAGCGGAAATAGCGGCGGGTTCGCGTCGGAACAACTCTTCTGGGCGGAGTGGTGGAAACTCCGATGGAATAGGTAGTGGCTTCCTCAAAGGCATGTTTGACCTTTTTGCTTCTTCGGCTTGGTACGATTCACCTAACCCTTTTGTTGAGCTTTACCCGGGGGAGTTGTCACCTGCAAATTTAGTGGGGGCTGATTATGAGTCTCCATTTGAAGCACCAGTTTCTCCAGAAGCACAGCTTGGCCATGATTTGGCTTTACCAGCCTCAATTTTGGTTGGGTTATTTACAAGAAACCCGTTAGGGGCTATGCGGAGAGGTACTGATGTTTCTACTCGAGTAGCAAGGTTAGATGTAGATGCTGAAGCTGGTTTCTCTCACCTGGATAAGATTCCAGCCAGCACTTGGATACGATTGGATCCTGCTAAAGTAAATGCATTCAAAAATATGGGAAGCCTAGAAGGAAAAGGAGTTATTCAAGCCGATATGATTTTAAAGAAAAATGGATTTTTACCAGCAGAAAAGTTCCGTACTCCAGGAGGGTATTATAAATATCATCATGAATCCGGAGCAAAAGTATATTTAAGGCCAGATGGTCAGGTTTATCGATTCTCTGGAAAGAATCAGAATACGATTAGATATAACCATCAATGTGTTCCTACAGGGGAGCATGGGCAGGAGTTTTTGTTTTGATGAACAGATTAGAAAGAATATTATATGATAATGACAGGCGTTGGTTTTTCCTTGAGTCACTAAATTATGATGAAGCTAAAAATAGTGTAGAAATTGTAATATATCCAAATAATGAAGAAATATCCAAAAGGCACTTTGTGTTTAATGGGGTAAGTAGATTTAGCTATGAATGCGATGAGGAATGTGAGCTTGCAGTTTTTCCGAAACAAATCATTGGGATCGATTGGAATAATGAACGTCAAGTCGTTATTAACTGCGCTGAAGTGGAATTTTCTTTTTATACATCGGAAAACCCTAAATACAATGATTCAGAGTGCTCATAGATTTTAGGGGAGGCTAGCGGTGGTGCAGGTGTCCTCATTGGCAGCTATTTCTTCCTGATTTGATACTAAGACGAAATGAAAGTGTCAAGAATTATGCTTTGAACTCGAAAATTGTAGATTTAGGTAAAAGCCGGCAGGAATGATGGTGGCTAGGGGTGAAGCCAGGATTGGCTGAGTGTTGTAGAAAGGTGGCGCCGGCAGTCGCCTATGCCATGTTTCCAGTATTTATCAAGCTGGAACCGGTCTGTCGAACTGCCTCTGCCAAGCTCTTAAGACGGCTTTCAAAGTTTCGGATTAGATCCAACCAGCGGTCTGATGAAATACCTAACTGATTGAGGATGGATGGAGAAGCTTTGACAATACTATCAACGATTTCTAGTGCCCGTTTCCTGTTCTTTTTTGATCCGCACATAAATCTCTTCACGGTGAACGGCTAGGGACTTAGGTGCATGTATTCCTATCTTTACCTGA
The DNA here is from genome assembly GCF_052467515.1 of Microbulbifer mixtoriginis (SeqCode). Classification (NCBI taxonomy): domain Bacteria; kingdom Pseudomonadati; phylum Pseudomonadota; class Gammaproteobacteria; order Cellvibrionales; family Microbulbiferaceae; genus Microbulbifer; species Microbulbifer mixtoriginis (SeqCode). The sequence continues at coordinate 1,555,752 of NZ_CP174314.1, forward strand.
TTACCTTTAACTTCCAAGACTGTGACAGTTACATCTGTTCCGATTCTTAGATTTTCGCCAGTCCGGCGCTTCAAGATCAACATATTCAATTCCTACTGAGGCTCAAGCCATGGGTCGGCATTCCGCAATGGGGAAGCTTTGAAAGTTGTGTTTGCAGGAAATGTGAGGTGGGGCACGAGAACGGTAGGCGTAGAAGAAGAAAAGACGGACGCAACACTTCCAGAGCTTGAAGAATCTCTTCAAGCCTCTGAATCTACTCCACTTTATTGAAGACGAGCGGGTTTCTAGCGTATTATCCACTGAGCCACTTTGATAGTTGAGTTATCAATTTGGTTAGCTGACTCCTGGTGTTGGTAGCACCTTGGGTCAGCGCCTTTTACTTACTCTTACGTCACGCTACCGTTCTCCTTTGAGGGGATGGGTCTTTTAGAAAATTCTTGGTTCTCTTGGTCTTTTTGTTCTTCAGCCTGCTCAGGCTTACTCTATTGCGACCAGGATATCGATAAATATCTACCAATTTTACGCAGCTTTGACATGAAAACAAACTTAATAAAATCCAATAAGATTATTTTCGTGCCTATATTTTTATGCGTTGCTACTTAGAAAATCCCCAGTTGCCTATTAAGAGTTGCAGTTCAAATTGGTGCGTTTCTGTGATTTTTACAGCTAAGTTTTAAATAAAGACTTTTTAAAGCTAACCTTCCTAAGGGCCTCTGTATACAGATTAAAATAATTTTCCAGTAACCTAAATATCCCATCAACTTTGGAAAACCTGCCGAGATTTTTATATCCATTACCTATCACGATCAGCTCGGCCGCGTGATCCGCACCGAAGTGCAAGCCTTCGACGGCAGCGACTGGATTGCACAAACGGTAACCTATAACGCTCTGGGCCAGACCACCTTCGAATCGGTGCCGCACTATGCCAGCAGCGGCACCAGTTACGGTACCCGCTACCTGGATTACGATACCTTCGGCCGCGCCCTGCACAAGACGGTGAATCAGACCAATGGCCAACAACTGGATGTAACCTACACCCACGAACAGGACAGTGGATTTACTACCGATATCCTGGTGAACGGCCGCACCATGAGCCGCACCTACAACGGCCTGCAACAGCTCACTGAAACTGTCGATGCCTTAAGTGGTACTACCCGCTATGCCTAGACGGTGCCGGTAATCCCATTGTTTTACAGGATGCCAACAGTAATCGTATCACCGCCAAGTACAACGCCTTCGGTCAAAAGGAATGGGTGGACGATCCCAATATGGGTTCCAAATCGTTTACCTATACCGGTTTTGGCGAAGTGGAAACGGAGATTGACGGCAACCTGGATGTCACCAGCTTGACCTATGATCGCCTTGGCCGCATGGAAAGCCGCAGTGTCAACGGCACAGAGGAAACCAGCTGGATATACGACAGCGCCGCCAACGGCAAGGGCCTGCCCGCGAGGGAGAGCCGTAGCGATGCCAGCTATGCGCGCAGCTACAGCTACGACGCCCTCAGCCGCCCCTACAAAGTCACCACGGCTATCGATGGCGAAGACTTTGTTGCGCAAAGTCATTTCGACAGCAACTACGGCCGTTTAAAAGGCCTTAGCTATCCCTCCGGGCTGACCCTGCAATACGGCTATAACAGCAGCGGTTACCAGTTCCGCACCAGTAATGCCGCCAGTGGCTACACCTATCGGGAAATCACCCAGATGGATGCCTGGGGTGAATGGGAGTTTGCCAATATCGCCGCCGGAAACTACACCATCGGCCGCAGCTTCTATTCAGAAACCGGGCAGATGGCCGGCACCACCTTTGACAGCTTGGTGCAAAACCACCAGGGTATTGCCTACAGCTACGACAGCTTCGGCAACTTGTCGGAACAGGTAGTACAACTGCCCTCAGAATCCCCGGCGTTAAATGTAGAGAATCACACCTACGATGTCCTCAATCGCCTCGACTACAGCACCCGCACTGATGGTCCCGGTATCGATTATAACTACGATGCCATCGGCAACCTGCTGAAAAAAATGTCGGTCACTCTAGTCCACTAGCTCCAAATAGTGATTTAATTGAAAGGCAAATATGGATCATTCAAAAGATCGGTAAAAAGCAGGGCCACAAACTCTTATCCAGAGGATGAGTAACCCTGCTGCTTAATGTGAGTATTAGCGAGATTTAAAAATTAAGATTCGATGGTTTCCGGAGTCAGTAATAAATAAGTTATTTTTATAACCAAAAATTCCTGTGGGTTCATTCAGAGTAGATGCTGTCGGCGATTCAGCTTCATCCGGATACCCAATACCGTTTTGATTTGCATCATTTGCGGTAAAATTAGTAAATCCATTCTGACCTAGAACTCTGTCTGCAGGTTCAAAATTAGTGGTTGGCCACTTGTCCCAAATCAAAATTCGATTATTTTTGCTGTCAGCAACAAAGAGTTGAATTCCATTTGACCAAATGCCAGTTGATGGTTCGTTAAAAGTGTACTCGTTGACTGGCCATTCTATGCCTTCTTTATTAGTTGACTCCTTATTTCTACTCATGAAGTCCGGTTGTCCTAGAACTACATCTGCAGGCTCAAAATTTTTGCTGGGGAAATTATTCCATAGAAGAATGCGATTGTTTCCGCTGTCTATAATTGCTAATTTTTTTCCATCACTCCATACATCAGTAGGTGTATTGAAGGTATTTGCAGAAGGCTCATCCAAGACGCAATCTACTAACGATGTCTGGCCAAGCACTAGATCTGGAGGCGTGTTGTTATTTGCTGGTTGCGTGTTCCAAATCAAAACTCTATCGTTTCCTGCGTCGGTAACTAGAATTTTTTTATCCGCAATAGAGGCTCCCCAACTAATCCAGAGTCCCAGGCTTACACAAGGGGAAATATCATCTTCACCGATTGTTAATGTTAGAGAAGGTGTCGCCCCCATCCCAATCGTTATTTTGTCATAAATAGAGATAAGTCTTTCTTTATATTGTGAAATCAGAAAGTTATTACCATCAAAGCTTACATCTGATGGGCCAAATAATTCCTGTCGTTTGTCAGATAGGGTGAGAGTATCCAGTCCATCCTTACCTATCGCCATATCTGCAGGAGCGCCATTAATGGTGGGGATTGAGTTAAAGACTAACACTCTATTAGAGGAAGTATCTGAAATATATAGTTTTCCTTCATTGTCAACACTTACATCGCCGCTGGGCTGAAATGAAAAGTTTTTCGCGCTTATTCCTACATCTCTGCTAGAAAAGTTATCTTGACCAATAACAACTTTTGCGGAATCAAAATTCTCAAAATATAAAGGGGTAGTAAAAGTACTACTATATTGCGATATTTTGTTACCTGCCTGGTCATTAACATCAATTCTAATGTCTCGGTCTTGGCCAGACTCCCAGGCGGTATCGGGTTTAATGGATAAGGTATCATTCCTAACATTGGTTTCAGACCAAGCAATGGTATAGCCATCTTCAGTAAGGCTACCTGTCAATTGAAGACTTTCGACATCCATAGACTCTGAGAAGAGAACCTTGATTATGTCGTCATTCTCTAATCGAACCGTCCCTGGAGTAAAATTGACAACAGAGGGAGGCTGCATATCTATCTGATAGGAGGCAACCACCTCTTCCATGATGTTATCGGCATCAATTTCTGCACTAATGACTAAGGTATATTCTGATAAATTTACCCACCCCGCTTTTGGGTTTACTATCAGTGTATCTTCATCAAACTGAGTAATTACTCCGTCTTCACCCATAGTTCCAGATAACGTAACACTATCTAGTTGAATGGAAGTATTAAAGTTCAGCTGAATATCCTCATTTGGCCCAATGATGCTGCCGCTAGCTGGCTTGAGGCTTACTGAAAGTTGTGGGGTATCACTGTCAGGTTCATCCGTTGTTGGAGGTGTAGTATCAACGCCCTCAGAACCATTGCCGGAATTAGTTCCTGTGCCATCCCCAGAGTTATTTCCAGAACTATTTCCATGGCTACTTTCGGAATCGCTGTTTGTTGAGTCACTACCCCCTGAGTCGCCACTACAGCCATAAAGTGATGAGGCGATTGCGACACAGAGTATTAACTTTAGAATACGATCTTTCATACCAACTTCCCTATTACAAAACTCCTGGAATCAACGAGAAAATTTCCAATTGAAACTGTCGTGCCAAATTTGGATGATTCCTGAGCCAAGACTACCGTTTTGCCACTTGAAAGTCACTTTTTTAATAGAAGCTAAAAGTTATTTTTTCATGCTGAAAGTACAAGTTTACAAAGCTCAGGTTGATTACTTACCATATCTCTAAATTTATGTTCGTAGTCGATTGCATAATTAGAGAGATTTTTGAGGCGATGTCAAAAGTAATAAGTTTCTATTTTAAGAGATGAAACTTACCACTCAAGATGGTTAGATTTATGATTTTTGCAGTATGATAAGGCTTATGAAGAAAACTAATCGCCTCAGTATTTAAATAAAGTGATTTTTGTTTAAAGTAATGCGCATTTTCAATGTGAGGAGCTTCCACAATCTTATCTCTAAGCCATTTATTTGCTTGGTCGGCAATTCTGGCCGCTCATAGATTGAATAGTAGATAAAAAGTGGTTGCCAGCGCAATTCTGGACACCCATAGATTGAATGGTACATAAAAAGTGGTTAAACGATTATATTTCTACTTTTTTTGCGGTCACTGAAAATGGGTAGGGGATGATTGTACTGAATATTTAAGTGATTTTAGATCTATTCAGTATTCAGTATTCAGTATTCAGTATTTAGGAGAGGTAGAAGTCGGTGTGTAGCTTTGAGAAGCCTCAAGTGGCTGAAATTAGGAGGAGATAAACTCTTGGCAATCGCGTAAACCGTGTACCCAGCGTTTATTCAGCCGAGTGCAGGCTTGCCGTACCGTATCTACTGACCTTACCAAACCTTTAAAGCGGCTCTCAAAATTTCGATTGAGATAAAGCCAGTGTTTAGAGGATACGCCCAGCCGTTGGAGGATAGGTGGTGTATTTTCGGCAATAGCTCCGAGTTTTCTAGGGTCTAAATGCCGGTCACTCCAGTCCATAAGCCCCAAATAGTGATCCAATTGAAAGGGTATTCCTTTCATCCAATAAAAATGGAGAGCAGGGCTCTCCATTTTTAAGTTGTTAGTGATTTCTCTATAGCTGAATTAGTTAACACTGTTTGAATGGTAAATCATCGCTTGCCAAACATTTTGACTGCCGCCGCCGTAATTATCATAGGTGGGGTTCTTGATATATGACCAAGCTACTTTACCATTGCCAAGGAAAATGGGTTCATCCAAGCCACCCCAACCAAACTTGGTTAGTTTTACTGGCCCTTCTAATACATTGAGGTCCGCATCAATCTCCATAACATAATAGGCCTTGGGGACCAGCATACGCATTGCGCCATTCTTCGCTGAACTTCGGTTGTACGACAGGTTGTCGGAGATGCACTGAAATTGTGCGTAGCCAAACAGGTAGCGACCATTTTTCAAATCAATAAGTTGAGGATCACTGATTTGACAGTCGGGCTCTTCTACCAGCCATTTAAAGCCTTGCCCCTCGATACTGCCGTTACCATCGACTTTGGCGATACCAATACGGGTTAAAGAAGAGGAGTCCAAGGCATCGCCTCCGCGTAGGCCCTGCCTGGAGATGGTTGGGTTGCTGCTTGACATATAGGAGAAGAAGCAATTCGTACTATCTGAACATTGCTCATCAAAGGGGCCGCCACTACTTGTATCAATGCCGTATTCGCTTTGTAGGAAGCGATTCATTTCCTCGTCATCAATATACTTGGGGGAGACGATAAGCGATAGATTTGTGTCTTTATCAACCGGCACTACCGTGTGCCCACCGCCATTGGAGAAGAATGCATTGTCGGAGGGAACAAGGTAATTGTAACTTCCTTCGAATCTACTGGTAGAGGAAGTATCCTCCATTTTGATCGCAATAGTGTTTAACCCGCGAGACTGATTATATTTTCCGCCATCGCTGGTACAAATTGCTCCATACTTTTCATTACCTGGATTATAGAAGGCGCGAATGTTTAATACGTGGCCATAGCCACAAAGCCAATACCAACCTCTATTATTACTTCCACTCATGTTTAGGGACCAGTTATCTCGATCAATAACCGTCATTCCTGCAGAGTAGTGGGAGCCACCATAGCTGCCGTCAAATACTCGCGCTGTTACGGAGAAGGCATAGCTGGTGCGGCCTTGGCTATCATTGTCCACATAGATAAGCTCCTGGGCTCCGGCATGGCCACCACCGTGCATCTTGTTCACAACATAGGCCACAGGCTTTTCACTGAGTGGTTGATCGTCCCACTCCATGAGCCAGATCTGTTCGTTATATTTATAACCTCTCTCACGAATGTACTCGACCATCGCGTTATAGTCGGCTTCAGAGAGCTGATCGACAATATAAGCCATCTCCTCTTGCATCTCTTTCCCTTTAATGGTCTTAAAGGATGGAGAATCACCAAAATCGGTCTCTGGGAATTTAGCTTTAAGCCCAGGGAGGAAGTCCTCAAATTTCAGGGTGGCATGATCAGTAAAGTAGCCGATGTACTGACTATGATTGGTTGATATCATCAGGCCGATGTCCCTTTCAATACGGGCATCAATAGGGCTGATGTTATCTTCCATTTTCATCCAATCGCTACCGTATTGCTCTACCAAGTCACCCTGCACCTCATAGCGCTTGTTGGCTTGGTATTCAGTGTTGCATAAGACCGCAACCCGGGAGCAATCTGAGCTGGCCGCAATACCGTGCGACTCGTAGCATTGTTTTAGTATCGTTGTGTTACCGGTTTGATCGAAGCTTGAAGTCTCTGGGTTATATTGCAGCTCATAAACAGTGCCATAAGTGACTTCATCATCTCCACTACCCTCGCTTAGGGTCTTAGAAACAAACATTCGAGGTTTGTCGGTGTCAGTTGCGCAGGCAGCTGTGTAACTTCGCATGGGGACCGACTTTAGGGTGTCGTCCTGGGTGCTGTCTGTTCTGGCAATATAGTGTGGGAGCCCGTGAACCTCTTGGGCATTGGGTTGGCCATTCGGTAAGGTGATATCCCGAGAAGTGATTCGGGCAAATCCCAAGTCTGCAGTTTCAATATCGCCAACAGTCACTGTACCGGGTTCATTGTCTGGAAGTGGTGTAGTGCTACCTGATCCGCTGCCGCCCGTACCACTTCCAGATCCCTGGCCACTACCATCTCCCCCTGTGGATGGGGCTGGGTCGGAATCCGAAGAGGAGCCTCCACCGCCGCTGCATGAGGCCAATACAATAGTAAGTGCCAATGCCAAAATTTTCTTGCTAAATAGCTTATCCATAGTCTGCTCGAAGATTCATTATTTAAATCGAATGCAATGTGGGAACTTGTGGACCACTTCACAGTGTTGAAAAGGTAAATTTGGGGGATCATTCTAGTTTCCTTCATTTACTTTTCTGTGCAGTACTTAATATATTTTCCACTGAACCTTTTTTGAGCGAGGATCTTGAAAAATTTAGAGAACACGCAACTCTTGGGGTCTAAAAAAGTATTATGATATGAATCCTCTCTGTTTGGATGGTCTCCAGCTAGAGATGACGTGTACAGAGCTTTGAGCAATCTCGGATATGTTCAATTCCAAGTGGGAAAATCAATAGGTAGTACTGACAGGGGGCGATCTAGTTGGGAGAGAAATCACCAGTAACTGTGGAATTCGAATCTCAAAGTGTCTTGGCTGGGTGCCTGACATATTCAGTACTATCTCGTTGTCGATATAGAGTGCGATGTGGTGGTGATTGCCCATTACTGCATAGGCAGCGATATCTAGCGCAAATTTTCCGGCTGGTTTATGCATTTGAAAATCAATCCACAAGCGGAAATATTTGTAGTCTCAATATTCTAAAGACCTAATTTATGAAAGTTGTAGTGGTAGTTATGATATTGATAGTCGGTGTTGTCTATTTTTCCAGACCGGAAAAAGCAAGTGAGTTATTTGCTGAATACTGCAGAGATTCCTATCCGGATAGGTCATTAGAGAATTGCAGACAGCAAATAACGACCCCTAAAATCAGGTGTGATATTCTGAAAGGTACCCTGGAGGAAGGTGATGTGTGTGTAAGGTGGGGGCCTCCAAAAGGTTCTCGGCGGCCTCTTGATAACGATATCAATTTATAAACTAAAGATTTGAGAGGTTTCACTGATTGTAGCCACACATAATAAAGCATCGATACTTGATGCGCTAATTAAGATAGTTAAAAATAAACTCATTTGAAACTAGTATTCAATACGAGCAACTTCCACGATCTTTTGCCTCAACCATTTATTTGCCGGATCATCCTTATTTTTTAAGTTCCAATAGGCTTTCATAGAGTATTGGGGGAGGGTGACAGGTGGAGTAAAATGCACAATATTGAATTTGCCGGCAATAGACTGGATAAATTTTCTTGGTGCGGTGAGGATTCCGTCACTGCATTCTACAATGTAGGGCGCACTGGAAAAATTCGCTACTTTAAATTGAACATTTCTGGATAAGCCAATTTCTTCTAGTGCCTTGTCAACTGTTCCGCGGTTATCTCTCCCCGTACCTGCCATAATATGCGGATATTGACAAAAACTATGAACATTTTTCTTGTCTTTCAAAAATGGATGATTATTTCTTACCGCTGAGACAAAAGAGTCTTTATACAAGGTTTTTACTATCAGGCTTGGATGACTTGATTCCATAACACTGATAGAAAGATCCGCCTCACCACTCTCAATCTGGTTGGCGATCCTGTGCTTATCTAACTTTATAAAAATAACCTGAACTCTCGGAGCGTCTTTTTGCAGTAATGCTATTAGGGGGGGAGCGATACTTTGCTCCACCAGGTCGCTCGTCGCGATATAAAAAGTGCGTTGCGTACTTTCAGGATTGAATTCTTCTTGATTTAAAATATTCCGCTCAAAATCACTTAGCCAGCGACTTAACGGTGTTTGTAGGGACTCAGCCCTTGGAGTCAGTACCAGTTGATTGCCTTGCCTTATGACTAGTGAGTCATCAAAACTGTGGCGGAGTTTCTTCAGCGTATGGCTTACCGCAGACTGCGTTAGCCCTGCACGATCACCAGCCCGGGTCAGGTTTCGGGTCTCAAATATAATCTGCAGGAGCCTTAGTTGGTTCAGCTCAATGTCCGAAATATTGCCCATTCTAACCAGTCTCAGCCATTAGTTATGCTCATGCCTATATTAGGTTAATTAATTTCAGTAATGAAGCCTGGGGTCCTATTCTGTCGCCACTTCAATTGATTCAACCCTAATTTCGAGGAAGTGATTATGAACTTGAAGAAACTGCTTGCGATGGCAGCATTGCTAGTCAGCCCACTGGCGGTGGCAGATAACGTTCTGGTTGTGATGTCAGATGTGTCAGAAATGAAGCTGAAGGGTGGTAGTGACTACAAAACGGGCTTCTATTTGAATGAGCTTATGGAGCCGGTCAAGTTGATGATGGAAGCTGGCCACACAATAACATTCGCTACCCCGATGGGGCTGGCGCCGACATTGGACCCGGTCTCAGACACGCCTGACCATTTCTTAGATACTAGTCAAGAAAACTACAATGCCCATAAAGCGTTACTCAACCAGCTAATGCTGACTGACAAAGATCACAGCCCAGTAGTTAGCTTTGCTCGTATTGAGCAAATCGGTATAGAGAATTTTGATGCGCTGTTTGTACCTGGGGGGCATGCACCTTTAGGTGACCTGGTATCCAATGATCAATTGGGCAGCTTCTTACGTCATTTTAACGCTGAGTCCAAGCCTACCGGTTTAGTGTGTCATGGCCCAGTTGCGCTGTTGTCCGCTTTGCCTAATAGCTCTGAATTTGAAACCCAAATGAAAGCCGGTAAGAAAGCTAAAGCTGCCAAGGGCTGGGTATATGACGGTTACAAAATGACCTCTTTTAGTAACTCAGAAGAAGCTGTAGCTACTCAATACTACTTAGGTGGTGATGAGCTGTTCTACTGGCCTCAAAATGCACTCACCAATGCCGGTGGTAATTACTCCCGTAGTAAAGAAGATTGGCAGCCGCATGTAGTTGTTGATCGTGAACTGGTAACAGGCCAGAACAACAAATCCTCCATTGCTGTTGCTCAAGAGCTTCTAAAATTGATGAAATAGTCGTCTATCTTAGTAGCAGGCTTCTTCAGGCAAAACTCCATTGAGAGTCCCAAGGCTGTAAAGAATGATTTCGGTAAAAAGCCTATGCCTGAAGGAGCAGTATTAATACCGTATTCCACAAACTCTAATTTATGTCTTTGACGATAATCCAGGAATCCCAATGAGCACATCTACTATCTTTCAGCCGAATAATGTTGCAGTTATTACTGGTGGTGCCAGCGGAATAGGTTTTGCGGCAGCAAAGGCCCTATCAAAAAGAGGGATGAAGATTTGTTTAGCAGATGTTAACAAAGAAAAACTGGAAGAAGCTAAGCGCGCTCTACCAAATGATACTTTAATAGTAGAAACCGATGTGAGTGATTTTAGCTCGGTACTAGCGCTCAAAGATCAAGTTAAAAAAGAATTCGGTCGTATCGACTTTCTTTTTAATAACGCAGGAATTGCTGGCAAAAATGGAAGTTGGGAGAATTTAGATAGTTGGAATAAGATTATCAACACAAACCTTTGGGGTGTGATTCATTGTATTCATACATTTGCCCCCGAAATGATCAGTCAAAACAGCCCATCTGTTATCGTTACAACCGGATCTAAGCAGGGAATTACCACTCCACCTGGAAATCCGGCTTACAACGTCAGTAAGGCTGCGGTAAAAGCTACTGCGGAGGCGTTACAGCACTCTATTCGAAATACACCTGGAAGCCAGGTCTCATCTCACTTGTTAATTCCTGGTTTCACTTACACGGGTATGATTGGTAGCCCTAGTAAACCAGATGGCGCATGGACTGCAGATCAAGTGGTCAATTTTATGCTGGAGAGCGTCGAGCGTGGTGATTTTTACATTCTTTGCCCGGATAATGACGTAGATCGTGAAACTGATGTTAAACGCATGAGCTGGGCGATAGGGGATATTATTAACAACCGTCCGCCACTCTCTCGTTGGCACCCCGACTACCGTGAGGCATTTGAGGCGGAGATGGGTAAACAATGAGAATACATTTTTCCTTGTGGAAAAAATAACTAGAGTTATCTAAATGGTATACCGGTTGGGCTTAACTCAATTTTGTAATTGTTTAAGTCCTATACCTGTATGGTGCTAGATGACAGCTTTTAAGATCTTCATTCCTTAGGCTGCTTATTCAAAATATCTTATGGTTTTTTATTCTGTACGTTGTGTCTAGCTATTATTCTCAATAAAAAACTAGATGCAAAATCTGATAGATAACCAATCCGGCTCTTTGTGTTGAAGCCCTTTTTTCTTAATTTTTAAAAAAACCCTGATTGAACATTTGATCAATAAGGGTGGCCTATAAAACATTTTGCGTACTGGTTTTGCGGCTATTATTTTTATTCATTGCTATATGCATTAAATCAATTTCATTAATACACGTGCAAGTCTTAATCTTTACAGCAGCTGATGTGATGCAAATTTTAAGGAGACAATCATGACTCAAACAGCGCTTATTACTGGTTCAAATAGTGGTTTCGGTTATCTAATTGCCAATACACTTGCAAATAATGGCTACAAAGTCATCGGCACCATGCGAGACCCAAGTGGCCGCAATGCTTCTGTAGCTAATGAGCTTATTGCTAAAGGTATCGTTGTCGTCGATATTGATGTAACCGATGATGAGAGCGTTGCCAAGGGTATTGCTCAAGCAACTAAAGAAGTCGGCCCAATTGATATCTTAATTAATAACGCGGGAGTCGGTACGCTCGGGTGGCAGGAAAGCTTTACCATCGAGGACTTTAAAAAGGTTTTTGATATCAATGTTTTTGGCGTTCAGCGTTTAATACGTGCAGTGTTGCCGCAGATGAAACAGCGCAGCAGTGGAACTCTTATTCAGATATCAAGCATTTTAGGTAAGTTCGTATTACCTTTCCTTGGTTCTTATAATGCCACCAAACATGCGGTAGAAGGAATGGCAGAGAATTATCGCGTAGAGCTGGCGCAATTTGGTATTCAATCTTTGATTGTTCAACCCGGCGGATTTGGAACCGATTTTGGCTCAAACCTGTTAAGAGCAAGTGATAAAGAAGTGGCTGCGAGTTATGGTGAGTATGCAGATGCCCCGGAGCAAATGTGGGCCGGTACAGAGAAGGGCCATGAGTCAGAGAATGCCCCCAGCCCACAATTGGTTGCAGATGCGGTTCTGAATTTACTGAAGACAGAACCTGCAAGTCGACCGTTTCGAACAACTGTTGACGGTACTGGATTGAACCCTACGATAGAAAAGATCAATCAAGTTACCGAAGAGGCAATGCAGGAAATTTATTCAGCATACGAAATGGGTAATTTATTCCAGCTTAAAAAGTACTAAACGGCTTATGGTATTAGTGGGCACTCTGCATACTTTCACAGGTATAAAAGTGCCTTTTTGTAAAAGTATCTATCAAAATTTCTTGAGTACGTATTTTTATTGTCCCGAAAGTAACATTATCTCAATGGAAGTTAATTATAGTTAGTATATGGAGCATGAGGGAGAGGGATAAGATAGAAACTTATATTGCGAAGTTGTCGGAACCAGATCCATATAGAGAATTTTAGGCCCATAGTGGGCCCTTTCTATTGGAGGCGTAGGCTCTCAGCCACTTCGGTTTATCAATTTTCTTTCCTTTTGAATACGTATATAAATTTCTTCACGGTGCACAGGTAGGAATTTGGGTGCATGTATTCCTATCTTTACTTGATTACCCTTAACCTCCAATACTGTGATAGAGACATTTGTTCCAATTCTTAGATTTTCGCCAGTCCGGCGTTTTAAAATCAACATTTTCTTTTCCTACTGATATGCAAGTTATGGCTAGGCATTCCGTAATGGGAAGGCGGCTTGAAGGGCGGTGCTTGCAGGAAATTTGAGGTGGGGCACGGGAACGGTAGGCATAGAAGAAGAAAAGGCGGGCGCAACGCTCCCAGAGCCTGGGGAATCGCTCCAAGCTGCTGAATGTACTCCACTTTATTGAAGACGAGCGGGTTTCTAGCGTACTATGCATATAGCCATCTTGATAGTCTGTGTATCAATTTGGTCAGCTGGCCCCTGGTGTTCCCGCACCATGGGTCAGCGCCTTTTACTTACTCTTATGTCACGCTACTGTTCTCCTATAAGTAAATGGATTATTTGGAAAGCTTTTCGGATTTTTAAACTTGAGCTATGTGCCGATTAAACTCGCACAGTGACAGCCAAAAATACCGATAAATATCTACCAATTCTACGCAGCTTTGACACTAAAACAAACTTAATAAAATCCAATAAGATTATTTTTGTGCCTATATTTTGTTCTTTTTCCTTTAGGTAAATCTGATTTTTCTTTCAAGAAACGCAAGCTAAATCTGCATTCTTTATAGACTCTTGTGTTTTAACTAGCTCCCGATATTTTGTCTATTGCGAGCTCCTGGATGACTTAGAATTTGTCTGTATGAATGGGCACGCTAAAGAGTGACTATTTATTCATTTAAAAGCTAATGTGAGGAATCAGCTTGCTCCTTTTATCTCTGTATAGCGGTCTAAGGTAGTTAAGCGCTCAGTGTTCGTACAAACCCCTTATATTGAACAACAGTCATTATGGAAGGTGGTGCTAGACCCTGTTAGCCTCCATTGCATTACAAATCGAGGATGGTAAGGAATATGCAGGAGTCAGATGTTGCCAATCGGTTGATAGAAGCGGCACGAGAGTGCTTTTTGAACGATGAGTATCACCGGGTAACCACTCGCCAGATTGCTGCCAAGGCGGGGGTGGCGGTATCAATGATTCGGTATTACTTCGGCAGTAAGGATGGCTTATACGAAGATATGATTCGTCAAACCTTACTCCCCCTGATTAATGCTGTTGAGCAGCTGAGCCTAGATGGCGACTGGGATTTTGGTGACTTCTTCGACCTCTACTATGCCACAATGCAGGAGAATCCCAAGTTTCCAGCCCTAATCTTGAAAGTTATGGCGCTTAACGAGGGGCCAGGAAAGAATGTTATTCGCCAACTCTTAGAGCGGGGGCGCCAACGGGGGGCCAGAAGGTTGGCGGAAATTCAGGGCGCTGAACCTTCGGACGCTGGTACTGAATATGATTTGCTCAGGATTGCGTTTGTTAGTCTTGCTATGTTGCCCATGCTGGCCAAACCAGTTCTTGAGGAGCAAATGGGCCAGGAAATGGGGCCTGAGTTTTTAAAGCAGCTTGCCGATTTTAATGGCCGAATCTTAAAGGCCGGTTTACAAAATATGTAACCTTTCAAGTCTCTGTTTGTAATAACAGAGCTGTTTATTTTGTTGGATATTTTTGTCAGACATTTTTTTCTGAGGAGTTCTTATGCCCAGGTCTATGCAAAAGAATAGGGTCTCTAATTGGATCTTTCAGAGGGTTTCCAATGCGGTTTACAGTTTATGCAATATTCCAAATCGCCTGATCCCGGCTCCCTTTCGTTTGATGCAAATAGGATCTTTATTTTGGCAATCTCGCTGTTTATATGCTGTTGCCTGTCTTAATGTTGCTGATCATATTGAAGATAAAGCCATTTCGATAGATAAGTTGGCGGATGCTTGCAAAGCCGATAAACAGTACCTCTATCGATTGATGAGAATGTTATGCGCAATGGGGATTTTTAAAGAAGAGGAACCAAAATGTTTTTCGCATAATAGAAATTCAAAAGCGCTTCGTACTAACGCCGACAACAGCGTAAAAAATATGATCCTGATGCATAATTCACCTGAATTTAGTAGACCATGGTTTTCCAACTTTGAGGGGCATATCAAAGAGGGGAGCGTACCTTTTGAAGGTGTGTATGAAAAGGAGATGTTTGATTATATGAATGATCACCCGAAGGTTAGTGACCTATTTTCGGGTGCAATGGATACTGTTGATCATCTTACCGGTTTACAATACCTGCAAGACTTTAACTGGAAGAATTTTGATCGAATTATTGATTTGGGCGGTGCAAAAGGCAGTAAAAGTGCCAGTATCCTTTCTTCGTACAAACACCTGACAGCAGTTGTTGTTGACAGGAGCAATGTAGAATCGACTGCGCGAGAGTATTGGGATAGTCACCTCGGTGATGATGTTAAGAAACGATTGGATTTTTATCCTACTGATATCCTAAATGACCCACTTCCAGATGCAGTAAGTGATAAGGACATCTATTTGTGTGTGGCTATTTTTCACTTGCTGAATGATTCCAGGGCTAAAGAGCTTTTAATGAATATTCATCGGGCGATGGGTGAACGTAATACTACTTTAGCGATTGTTGATGCGGTACTGCCAGAGAAAGGGGCAGATCTCAATTTAGCGGCAATGGATATGCAGATGCTAATGGGAACAAAAGGGCGTGAACGAACGGTCAGTGAATGGAATAAGTTATTTGCTCAGAGTCCTTTCTACTTGGTTGAGACTGTCAGCGTTCGGTCTTTCGCTAAAGTGATGGTTTTAAAGAAAAGAGAAGGGTTAAAGTGAGCTGCCAGTCATTGAGGCATCTCTAATGGGGTTTGAAGTTTCACTTCAGACCATTCGACACCAGTGGCGGTATCTGAAGCTCAATTTCCTTTGCTATGGCGAGAAGTGTTAAGTCGGCGCCGGGCACTCCATCCAGTTCCAGACCTACCGGTAAGCCATTATTGCCTCGCCCAATAGGAATACTTATTCCGGGAGCACCGGTGACAGCTGCTGTGGCATTGTTGTGTATGAGTGTGTCCAGAGTTGGAAGTATTTTTGCGTTTAGTTCAAGTTGGTTTGATGAAGTACTAATAGATTGAGCTTCGATCGGTGCTGTAGGGAATACTATCGCATCTAGTTGGTGCTGCTGGATGATTTTTAGGTAGTTGTCGCGTACTCCAGGCATCTTCTTTAAAGCGGTTTGATACTCGGCATTTGATGGTGCCTTAGGGCCGAGTACTGACTCCTGATAGACAGCCTTTACATCATTACTTTTGATCATTGCAACCAACTCAGCAAGTTGGGTATTAGGCTGGTAACTCGCCAAAAATTGGGTCATAGCGGTTTTCATTTGATGAAATCCGATAGGAAACCCAACATCAAGGACTGCGCTCACTGACGAGGATAAATCGATTTCTATTAGGGTGGTTCCCGCGGAGCTAAGGGAATGTAACGCAGCTTTAAAAGCTTGATATACACCTGGTGAGAGATTATCAAATAGCGGGTGGGCAAGCCCAAGGCGCAGCTGATTAAGTGGTTTTGCCTGGGGTAGGGCAGACCCGGTTAATATCTCAAACAGATAAGCGGTATCCTCTACGTTGGCGGCCATGGGGCCTGGGGTATCAAACGCTGGTACAGAGGGCACTATTCCCTCAGTACTCAGGCAGCCAGTGGATGGTCGAAAGCCCACAATTCCCGTGAGGGCTGCTGGCAGCCTGATTGAACCGGCGGTATCTGTGCCCAGGCCTGCAGATACGATCCCGGCAGCAATGGCTACTGCTGTTCCCCCGGATGAACCACCTGGAAAACAGGATTTATCCCAAGGATTCCTGACTGCACCATAGGCGGCGTTATTCGAGGTTACGCCGAAGGCGAGTTCGTGCAAATTGGTTTTGCCAATGACGATAGCTCCGGCCTTCTCTAGACTCTCAATTATTGGGGCAGAAGTCTTGGCCTGGAAGTTCATACCAGGTGTGCCCGCAGTCGTTTGAAAACCTCTCACATTGATATTGTCTTTGACAACGATAGGGATGCCAGCAAGAGGCCAGTTATTGCTGCTTTCTTTCAGCTCGTTATCAATGCGCTGTGCTTTCTGTAATGCGCCTTGCCTATCCAGGCAGATAAAAGCATCCAGATCTGAGTGGGCCACCGCATTATCGCAGGCATCTTCAATTAAGGATGTCGCTGTGATCTTCCTTTTGCGGACCATTTCAGAGAGCTGGCGTAGAGACGTTGTCATGGTTTGGTTTTTATGAAAATTTGAATCAATCTTAGTACATGTCAGTCATAATCCTGCACCCTTAAGGTTATGAATTATGATAGACAGCGTGTTTGGTTGCCATACATGATTAATCGTTAGGAAAAAATATCAGATCATTATAAGTATAGAATACATCAATCACGCTACTTCAGTAGTGTTTGATGTAAGGTGTTAATCGTAATTAATATTAATCAGGATTAGTAAAACTAATTATGACTGTGCCATTGGAATATGAGAAAGCATCTGAAAAATTTTTTGAATATTTAGTTGATGCTCGAGATATAGCTGGGCTTTGGAGTACGCATGTTACCTATACAATGACACAGGGCGTTTTTCATGTGTTCCGCCGTCGAATTTCTACATCCGATGCTATTGCGTTTTCCAATGTCTTACCCGTTTGCCTGAGATCTTTGTTTGTGGCCG
Organism: Microbulbifer mixtoriginis (SeqCode); assembly: GCF_052467515.1. Taxonomy (NCBI): domain Bacteria; kingdom Pseudomonadati; phylum Pseudomonadota; class Gammaproteobacteria; order Cellvibrionales; family Microbulbiferaceae; genus Microbulbifer; species Microbulbifer mixtoriginis (SeqCode). The sequence goes on from NZ_CP174314.1 coordinate 1,573,212, forward strand.
ACTGGGATGTTAACGAAGAAAAGAAAGACTTTGATAGTGTTGAGGAAATGACCAGGGAGGTGCGGTTATTACGAGGGAAGCACAATTTTTCAACAGTTACAGCAATTAAAGATGTTGCTAAAGCTATACGGAAACATGTGGATGAAGAGGTATTTGATGAGTTGCTTTTAAAGCTTCCGGATGGGGCCTTTGAATTTTGGCGACCCTAAGCGGGTAGATGCCCATAAGGAGGGTGGGAAAGTCTATACACATTGAGTCCGCTTTACGGTTAGGTGGGGTGTATGGATTTTTATTGCACTCAGAGGATATGACTACTGGATAAGGCGATGCAATTGCCAGAAGGACACAAAATAGTAGAGTAAATTTTACGAGGAAGAAATCGTTGAAGTAGAGGGTGGCCACAAAGTAAAAAGTATAGAAATCCTGAAACAGGGAGAATGGTGGATTGGAAACAGTTGAGGAGTCTATGGAGGTTGATCCGTATTGTTATTGCTTCTTGAGCTTACCACCGCCCATAACTGAAAGCCTGCCTAAGAGGGTGGTATTTGTATATATTTTATACATGCAGTGAGCTGATTGCCGCCATCAGAATAAGAATCAGGCAAAATTCACAAGGACGTCAGGCGCTATATAGCCAAGTTGATTACAGTGATTGCCAGTTACCCCTTGATCAAATAAGGATAAGTCATGAGGCATCGTTCTACGGCAGTCATTTTACTTTCCCTGCTAACTCTAAGTGGTACCAGCTATAGCAAGGATACCCCTGTAGTGCTTGAAGGCCCTTACCTTGGACAGAAGCCACCTGGGCTGACTCCACAACTGTTCGCCCCTAAGCCTTCGAAAGAGTATCGTGACTGGGGCGGTTACTTCACGCCAGATATGAAAGAGTACTACGTTACAAGAAGATATCACCAAAGTGGCAAATCCTCGAAAGTTGTATTCAAGCTTGAGAATAATCGCTGGCATGAGTCTGAAGTGGCCTGGGGCGGTTCCATCTCACCGGATGGTCAAACGATGTATGCTAGAAATCAATATAGAGAGCGTACCGCTAATGGTTGGTCAGAGCTTAAAAGTCTTGGCTCACAATTTGAAGACATTCGTATTATGCGCCTTACTGCTTCTGCGAAAGGAACCTTTGTATTTGATGAGGTAGGTCAAAACGGTGATGGTATTCTTCGCTATTCACGACTGTTAGATGATAAGCGTGAAACGCCAAAGCCTTTTGGCCAACAGATAAACACGGGCAAGTGGACTGCTCACCCCTTTATTGCCCCTGATGAGTCTTACATCATCTGGGATAGTGAAAGAGAGGGCGGATATGGTGATAGCGACATGTATATCAGCTTTCGCCAGCAGGATGGCTCATGGGGTGAAGCTATTAACTTTGGTGATAAAATCAATACAGAGGGGGAAGATGGTGGGGGATATGTAACACCAGATGGAAAATATCTTTTCTACTGTCGTCGTTGTAGCCCCCCGAATTTTGAAATAATGTGGGTAGATGCGCAGTATATAGAGACTCTTAGGCCCAAATAAATTCTATAGTATTAAATCTAGAGTGACGCTCAAAGATAATAAATCTTCTGCGAGAGTTATCTCTTAGTAGAGGTAAAGTATCTGGCTTTTTAACTACGCAAGTCGAATGAAGATTGATTTTAATTTGGCTGCAAACTTAATTGACGTTCTTAGTGCGGACGAGGCTAAATAATTACCATTCGACAATGGTCTTGAATTCTCTGGTTATGAAAGGATTGCAGAAGATTTAGAGGTCGATATTTATTTTGCCCACTTATATTCATCCTGGGGAGGATTAACGAAAACACTAACGGCCCCATTCGACAGTATTTCCCAAAGGATGCCGACTTAAATAAAGTAACAGGTGAGCAGGTTCAATTTGTAATGGATCGTCTGAGTAGTAAACCTAGAGAGAGCCGGGGTAACAGGTCACCGAATGAGTTATTTAAGGGGCAGCAAGATGATCTACTACAGCATAAGGAATTGCAGTTATTAATTGAAATCAAGAAGTATTACTACAGGTAAAACCAAAACTTTGTTCCAGAATGGGCTGCAATTGCTCATTAGGAATATATCCCCTGAGCCAACGCAGCGGCTTACCATTGGGTGCTATTAGAAAACTGAAGGGGGTGCCGGGAGTTTCACCCAGCACCTGTTGGAGTTTTCGATTCGCCTGGAACATGGGAAATTCCGGGCGCAATTTTCGATACTCAGCCAGTAGGGCTTTGCGCGACCCATTGATACCCAGGGCAATTGGTTGGAACTGTTGTGAACACTTGTGTGTAAGCCGGTTGAGTGCTCGAACCTGACGAAAGCACCAGGGGCAGTCGGGTTCTACCAGTACCATCAGGCTTGGCTTGTCTTTGAAGTGCTGCAAGTTGATACGCTCAGGCCCGGCAAGGCTGCGCAATTCAAAATCGAATAGGGAAGTGGGAACTTCAGTCGCGCCAGTTGGCGCGAACAGAAGTGTGAAGAGTAAGAGCCAGGCTCGCATTACAGGTTCCAGTCGAAGCCCAGGTAGAATTCACGGCCGCGCAGGGGACCATAGATATAGGCTACGTCATAGGCACCACTGGCATCCCAGAAAAGAGGGGTTTCTCCTTCCTCGACCTGGGTGTAATCCGTGAGATTGTTACCGCCCAGGTACAGACTGAGGTTTTCACTCACATCAAAGGTCAATTTCATATCCAGTGTCCAATAGGCGTCTGCGTTTGTGCTCTTAAGTGTGGAATCGCCCAGCTGGTTAAAGCCTTCGTAGCCAAATTCAGCCAGGTCACGAGATCCGATCCAGGTGGCGCTAGCGTATAGCATCCAGTAATCGGCTTTGTAATCCAGATTGAATAGCGCACGTTGCTCCACTGGGGCAATGGCAAAGGATTCCCGGAAAACATCGTCGTAATCGTAGGTCTCCAGAGTGCCGCCAATAGATAGATTGTCGTTCAGCGCATAATTGAGAGTAATGTCGGCAGCGCCTACAGAGGCACTTTCCTGCATTTGGGTAAGCAGCGGTACCCCGTCCTCGGTTTCACTTAATGCCGCGAGGTTGTCTACTTCGGTAAATGCCAATGACAGGGTACTGTTAAGGCGCTCTCCTTCGAAGCTCAGCGCATAAGTTGCAGATAGAGACTTCTCCAGACTTTCAATGTCGATGGCAAAGCCATCTCCGGCATCCAGGATGCCGTGATCCGTTTCGAAAAAGGATAGGGGGGCTCGGTAGCCTCGCCCCAGCGCTACGCGGGAGGTCCATTGATCGTCGTGCAGGTAGCGCAGGTCTATACGCGGGGCCACCACAGTTTCATCGATCTCAGTACCGGGTTTTTGCTCGGCGACGAAATCGGCTTTGGCATTATCCAGGCGTATGGCTAGTGCCAACTCAAGATCTGGTGAGACTGTCCAGGTATCCTGCAGGTAAAGGCCGGTAGTTTGGTAGTCGAAACTATCTTCGATGTAGTTGTCGCTTTCCGCCCCTGCAGCAGAGTCGGAGCGCATGGATTCATCGCGAAGGTCGACACCAAACGTCAGCATATGCTGGTCGTTCAGGATCAGGTTGTTGCGCAGGTCGAAGTAACTGAGCGTGTCGGTAGCGCTGTAGTCGAACCCCTCGTAAAAGGAGTCCTGTTTATGCTCAGACCAGGCAACTGTCAGCAAAGTGTTATAGGACTCGTTAAATTCGTGTAGCCAGCTGCCGGAAATTTCACTGCGGGTGGTGGCTATCCATTCGGTGGTTTCCCAGGGTTTACCGATATATTGCTGTCGCACATCGTCGTCGACAAATAAGTGGTCAGACTCCACACCATCGTAACCGTGCAAGACTGAGCCAATGCTGTCTCCCTGGGGGCCACCAAAAATATTGGAGTCGGTGTAGGCCGTGCGAAGGATCAGGTTGTCCCTTTCGCCCAGGTCTTGCGAGAGACGCACCACGTAACTGGTATTTTCCTGTAACGGTGCTTCGCTGACGCCGTTATCATCGTTGTCCATCTGGTGATGTTTGTCATCCTGGATGACCAGCGATGTGCGGGTGCGTTCATCATCGCTCAGATAGCCTGCCATCAAGCCAAGAAAATAACTGTCGTTGTCCTCCATGGAGGCATTTATATTGACGCCAGTTTCTTCTATCTCCTTGGAAATCACATTGATGGTTCCGCCGATTGCTTCGGGTGCCAGCAGTGATGCGCCAGCACCGCGGGCCACTTCGATACGTGAGATGCCGGTGGTGGCCAGTGCATCTACCGCGTAGTAGCCAGCCATCATCGTGTGTAAGGGAACGCCGTCGGTGAGGATGGTGGAGTGCTCCCCGCGCATACCATTCAGCATTACCCGCTTGACGCCGCACATAGAACACTCATTGGAAACCCGTACACCGGGGGATTTCTCAATGGCATCCGTCAGGTTTACCGCTTGTTGGGACTTGATCAGGCTCTCGTCTACGACTTCAGTTTTCTGTATGGCGTCCAAAAGGGCGCCGCGTTCATAAAGTCGCTGGCGGACACCTATCACTAAGGTCTCCTCCATTACAGCGTTTTGTCCGGAAGGCGCGTCATCGGCAAAGGAGGCAGGGATTGCGGAGCAGAGGGTGATGGCGATCAAGCTTTTGCGAAACATGGGTTGATTTCCCAGAAGTGAATTCATCTCACATGGTAATGATTCGCATTTGCGGTACAAGTGAGCAAAGGTGGTAGTTTTTTGCGTCTTGAGGAATGGAGGGGGAGGGGCTATGACTAGTGCCGTTCAGGTAGCTCGTTGTTCAATAATTGAAAAATGGTCGAAATATCATATAAAGCCATCAGTATGAATTACGATCTACTGACTGGGTTGGCTGCTCAATTATTGAAAGCAAGAAGTAGATATTGATATTGCCATGTAAATCAAAAATTTTATTTTAATGAATACTCCCCACCTTATTAAGGGGGGAGTGAATACAATTGCTCTAATTATTCATCACAAGGAATAATTTGGATATTTAAAAGCAACTGTGCTCCAACATCGGCAGAGCGTAAAGAAAATAAACTGTCAACGCCGATTACTGTTGCAACGGTATCTGCTCTCGCAATAAGGGCCTCACCATCGCACCCGGAATAGTAGGCAAATGGTGGGCGATCATTGAGGACAAAGTTCTCAAAGCCAGAGCTATTCCAGTTATTGTCATGGCTCGGGCCTTGACTGCCAGAAAAAAAGTATTCTCTATGGAAATTGATAAGGGATCCATCAGCAGAAAATACTGTACCCCGCCAGTCAATATCTAATATTCCTACTGAAAATCCAGGTTCTACACTTAAAGGTATTGCCAAGTTACAATCAGAGCTAGCAATTGGATTTGAAGAATTTGTTACGGCGCTATATTTACTGAAAAGTATCGCGATATTTTTATTATCATCTGTTGCCGTAGCCGTTACTGACCCTACCGGGCAGCCTGTACCATTAACGGCGACTTCTCCAATCTCAATTTGTTGACCATCAATTAGTAAAGTTTTTGCTAAAGTGGGGATAGAAAAGATTGAACAAAGTGTGAGTGCTAGAATTCTATTAAGCATTGATACTCTCCATTCCTTGAAAAGTGTGAGCGGTTAATCTTTGTAAGTTCTATGTGTTAATTCCCAATTAATCGTTCTGTTGCTGGCGTCTCCCAATGAATTAGTTGGCTCATACTGCAAAATTCATATTTGCAATGTCAATTGGTTGCAGGCGTAATCATTGGTGGTGGTTTAGCTTTGAATATGTTTGTGAGCTGGGTCACGATTGAGTTCAATGATAATTTATTAATACGGTAGGGTTAGTGATGTTGTTATCTGAGGTTGTGCGTGGTTAATTATAGGGGGCGAAAAAGATGTGTGAGTGAGTGCGTTGTAATATCTACATGGGTGGTGTTTCTATAGGGTGTTCATTAATGTTATTTGATTTATGATTTATGATTTATGATTTATGATTTATGATTTATGATTTATGATTTATGATTTATGATTTAATGGCCCATTATGGATTGTAGAATTGTTGTGAGGGAGTTGATTTATAGCGTGGGCCTTTTGACAGTGATGTTTTTTTGGGTTTTAATAATGATGAGATAAAATACTCGATACTGGATAGTTTATAAGTGGTAATTAAAATAATTAAATGCAGCGCTGAATCATTTAGCTTCGGCCTGAAGTATCATTCAGATGCCGCTTTCGCAATGAAAATTCAGTAGTAAGTTGCTGATCTTATGGATGTAAGATCCCCCCTTTGATTAAAGGGGGAGTTAAGTAACCAAATTATTTCAGAATTAAATATGGTAGTTCTAAGAAAGAACTCTGCAAAGACTGCTACTCCTCTGAATCTGGTGATTTAAGGTTTTCTTTCTTTGAAGCTTCAGCCAGAATTTTTCTTCCTCTATTCGCGATCTTCTCGGCTTCTTTGCTTGGATCACGGTTCCATCGCTTAGGGATCTTATCCCAGTCACTATATATGCTAAAAGGGTTATGAGTTGCCCCCTTAGGAGGCATTCCCGTATACCCGCGGTGTTTAATCTGATAAAGATAGTTGTTCGATAATCGCTTATCACGAGCCTCTTCAGCTAGTTGAGGATAAAGGTCAACTTTTGTCATACCTTCACTGCCATCTAGAGAGCATATGATGTTTCCATCATAATCGCAGGCCATTGAGCGACCAAAATAAGAGTAGGAACTATCTTCTCCAGTATGGTTGACCGCTACTACATAAGCTTGGTTTTCATAAGCCCGCACTTGATTTGTAATCCCCCAAATATGATCCCATGGGTACATATATTTAGCAGGCCTTAGAATTACATTTGCACCCTTCCAAGCTGCTTCACGTGCCACTTCTGGGTAGTCAAAATCTGAGCAAATCGCAATGGCCAGTTTCGACCCTTTTGGACCATTACAAACTGACATTTCAGGCCCGGGACTCCAGGGCTCCATAGGACACCATGGAACCATTTTGCGATAGGAAAGAGCGACCTCACCATCACCATTGATCAGGACCATTGCGTTATATGGTTTCATATGTGGCTCAGGTGCAAGCTCGACAATTGATACACACAGCCAAACACCATATTGCTTAGCTATTTTCCCAAAAGCTTCTGTTTCAGGTCCCGGTATGGTTGTAGCAAGTTTTAAATGCTCAGCATATGGATGGAAGCCAAATCCGTAAGTGCTGTATTCAGGAAAAATGATTAAATCCACGCCCGGGAAGCATAAAGATGCACGATCAACATATGCTTCAATTCTCTTTATGTTTTGTTTGATGCCTTCTGAATCAGAGGCTGGGTAAGGCGAAAATTGGACAAGCACTACACTCATCGCATCTGGAATAGGGTTGATAGCCGGCACTTTATTTCTCCTTGAGAAAATTTGGCGGTCTCTTGGAAGAGAAAATCTCTATTGTTACTTGAAGAAAATTATAATTTGATGAGTTTTTAGTTTATTTTAATTGTCTGTTAGTTTGAGTAAAAGGACGTCCGAATTTATTTGTAAGCGAATAAATGCCAGTGACAAATCAGTTTGTTTGATCACTAATCTGTTCTTGTTAGTATAGGGTTGTTATTATGTGCGCTCGGTGTTAATGATTGTTTGTCCGGTAGAGGGTAAGATTAAACTTTGTGATAGTGACAGAGGTTATGATAGTTTCCAGAGCTATGATCTTGTATGAAGAAAAAAGTGTTATTCATATTGACATGTGAGGGATAAAAGGCCTCGCTATTATTGTTGGTTAGCCGCTGTATATGTTAGTTAATGAGAAAGCTAAATCCTACATAAAGCGGTCAGCTCCGCCTGATGCCTCAATACTATCCCCAGTGATAAAATTATTACGCGCAGAACAAAGGAAGGCCGCCAGAGTAGCAATGTCTTCTGGTTCCCCTGGATGTTTTACAGGCGTACATTCGTTCGATACTCGAACAAGAATTTCATCATCTGTAAGTGTTGCATACTCTGGCGTATTACTGCGGATAAATGGGATCATGTTATTTTTCCAGTTATCCGTTTTAATTGCGCCTACTCCAATCGAGTTAACTAGTATATTGTATGGTGCAACCTCTAATGCAAGAGATTTTGATAGATTATTGATTGCTGCACTTAGGACATGAGATATGAGTAGCTTTGGGTTTGGGTAGGTGCCGCCAATAGATGACATGTTAACTATTCTTCCCCAGCTTTTTTGCTGCATATAAGGGATGGCAGCTTTGCACATTCTCCGCATAGAAGTGAGTTTTACTGCAGTCATTTGTTCCCAGTCTTCCTCAGTTGAGGACATAAGTCCACCAGCATGGGCGCGCCCAGCATTGTTGACTAGAATCTCTGGTGCTCCAAAGGTGTTTAGGGTTTTATCGATTATCTGTTGTGCAGCATGATCTCGAGTTATGTCTATTGATATAGAAGTGACCTCAGACTTTGAGTTTTTATGTAGCTTATTCTCTGCTTTTTGTAGACGTGCTTCGTTTCGTGCAACCAGAACTACCTTTGCCCCATTGGCAAGAAGCTCTTTGGCAATGGCATAGCCAATTCCTGAGCTGGAGCCAGTTACAATAGCTACTCTATTCGTAATTCCAAGATTCAACATTGAACTCCGCTAACAGTGTAAATGTTGTGATGTTAGGTTTTTAACTTACAGTTAGTACCTAACTGCTGGCAGTTTCTTAATTAGCTGCGAACCTTTCATGTTAAAGATGGCAGTGTAGATGATTTGGGTGTCAAGTCTTAAGGTAAAAGTTCAAGATTTTAAATCAGCTTAATTATAGGTCTAAAAGTTGTTGTTCTTCCTATTTTAGGGAGTGCAAATATTAATGTGTGTGTCAATAGCAGGCTGGAGTTTAAACTGAGGCTGTCTGAGGAGGCGTGAGATGTAGGTCATCTTTATGAGGTGGGAGTTGGTCAAGTACCCAAGAGTTATTGAGCATAGAGTAAGAGCTCAGTCGGATTGGTAAATATTTTTTAGCACAACCACGCTTATAGGTCTGGATAATAGATCTTCTATATTCTTTCGGTAGTTAATGTAGTGAGCTGAAGATTTGTGTTCACTGAGCGCGGTTTCATCTATATATTTCTCTATGAGACTATAGATTATTTTGTGATCTTTCTGGTCGATCTGTTCGCAAAGTTCATACAATAAATTACCAGGCTCTGCTCTGGATGGTGAAACCATCTCTGTGAGCAAATTTTTGACAGCTTGTTCCTTGTCGGGTTTTGGGTAAAAGGAAGCAAAGACTAAAACAGGTGTTTTCATTGGGAGCCTCAAGATGAATCAACTCAAGGTGACTGTTATTGAGTGGTTGTAATTATTTTGAAATCTTTGCCGTCTAAGTTTGAACTTAAATTTAGACGGCGATGGCTGCTGTGCAAGTTATTTGGCTTTCACTTGAAAGCTAAATCCATTCAAGTGAAAGCCAATTGGTATATCTCCAGATTTTGTTGGAGGGCCTTGATCTGCACTGTTATATTGGATTTCTAATAGCTATTTCAATACTCCAATCTGTTTCAAGAAACCATATTTGTCCCAGGTCACCCAGGTTTCTAGTATTTTTCCATCCTTGATTTTAACAAACTCTACGGCATCCCAGGTGATGGTTTTATTTGTTGGAGTTTCTCCCATAAATGATCCTGTGTGATTGGCGCTAACTTTCACATGGGTTGCGACAAGATCTCCCTCGGCGACTTGCATTGAATCAATCAGTTTTACATTTTTGAAAACCGTATGAAATTTGGCGACTTCGGCTTTGAATTCCTTTAAATTGCGTTTTTGTGAGCCGATACTCAAATTTGTGGCCGAGTCTAGGTTGTTGATATAGTTAGGTGCCAAAATTGAATCAGGATTGACCTTTGACCCACTGTGCCATAGGTCGACAGCCTGCATGGCAGTTTTTTTATTTTCTTCAAGGTTATTTGATTGGGCAATCGCACTGGAGGCAATACCTAACAGCAAGAAAGTTACAGTTAGTGCCAAAGAGTAAGGGTGCTTGGACATCTAAATTCTCCCAATGAAAAATTTTTTACCTGATAAGCTGGTTAGGTGTGAAAATGATAGGTCCTAAATAGCTTTAGAGTATGGAGGCAAACTTGGGGATTTGTAGCGTGAGTAGGTAATTTGGCAACTTTCACTTCATTGTAAGGTAGTTAGGTTATAAAAATTTCACGAATACAGACAAGAAAAATTGTGCGAGTGCCAAAAGGATGATGGGATAATCTGAATAGATATTGATTCGACTAAAAAAAATGATTTATTTTTTTCAATTATGGAAATAACTTTGAAATGCAGAGCAATTGATCGCCAATGACTCGATGAAATATTTGCCCTTTTAACGCTCGGCACCGTATTTTCTTCAGAAAGGGTGTACTTCCATACTAAATTACTTCAGCAGCCTCTCGATACTTTCAATAATTTTCTCAGCTGTAAACTCGAAGTACTGCATGACTTCCTGGCCGGGTGCAGATTTGCCAAAGTTATCCATTCCGATGATTTCACCGTCAAAGCCTACGAACTTGTGCCAATAGTCTTTATGACTAGCCTCTTCCACCACCCGAACGCGGAGAGTACTGGGGAGAACTGATTCACGGTACGGTTCTTCCTGTTCCAAAAAAGTTTCTATGCAAGGCATGGACACAACCCGAATTCTCTTGCTAGTGAGCTTTCTTTTAGCCGCTATGGCCTGCTCGACTTCAGAGCCGGTCGCAATAATGATTGCCTCAGGAGCGCCTTCGCAGTCGGACAGTACATAACCACCTTTTTCAATTTGTGCTATCTGCGTGGTATTTCGTTCCTGCGGAGCTAAATCCTGACGACTGAATACTAGTGCAGTGGGCCCCTCTTTGCGTGTAATAGCCATCTTCCAGCTTACCGCTGATTCCGTGGTATCACAGGGGCGCCAAGTGTGTAGATTCGGTGTAGAACGCAAGGCGCTGAGTTGCTCCACCGGCTGATGAGTTGGACCGTTTTCACCTATTCCGATGGAGTCATGGGTATAGACGAATATAACTTGTTGCTTCATTAATGCCGCCATACGCACGGCATTTCGAGCATACTCCATAAAAACCAAAAAGGTAGCACCATAAGGTATAAAACCTCCGTGCAGGGCAATGCCATTCATTATGGCGCTCATACCAAATTCACGAACTCCGTAGTGTATATAGTTGCCTGAAGCATCTTTCTCATTCAACCTTTTAGAACCGGACCATAGGCTAAAACAAGGGCCGGCTAAATCGGCTGAACCACCTAGGAGTTCGGGCAACAGAGGCCCGTAAACATTCAGTGTATTCTGGCTCGCTTTACGAGAGGGGATTCTTAATGCATCTTTTTGACATTGCTTAATGTAGCTATCGGCTTTTACCAGGAAATCTGGTGGAAGTTTTCCACTCTCACGACGCACAAACTCGAGTGCTATCTCAGGATACTCCTCACGGTATTTAGCGAAGAGACTCTTCCACTCCTTCTCTAATGCTTTACCTTTAGACCTTTGATCCCAATATGCATAGATATCTTCAGGGATCTTAAAAGGAGGGTGGTCCCAACCAATCGTTTTGCGAACGAGAGCTATTTCCTCCTCCCCGAGTGGTTGACCATGGCATTCCTTTCGGCCTTGCTTATTCGGGGAGCCGAAACCGATCACGGTTTTACAGCAAATAATGGTAGGCTTATCAGAACATGCATGGGCTTTTTCAATTGCTGCTTTAATCGCAATTGCGTCATGGCCGTCAACATTAGGGATGACGTGCCAATGGTAGGACTCGAAACGCTTGGGTGTATCGTCAGTAAACCAACCTTCAATCTGCCCATCGTCAGAAATACCGTTTTCGTCATAGAATGCGATCAACTTGCCCAAGCCTAAAGTACCAGCCAGAGAGCATACTTCATGGGATATGCCTTCCATCAGGCATCCATCCCCCATAAATACATAGGTGTGGTGATTGATCAACTGATAGCCAGGGCGGTTAAATTGAGCCGCCAGTACTTTTTCCGCCAGGGCCATACCTACGGCATTAGCAACCCCCTGGCCTAGGGGGCCTGTGGTGGCCTCAACACCAGGTGCGCAACCATATTCCGGGTGGCCCGGGGTCTTGGAGTGCAATTGGCAGAAATTCATCAGTTCTTCGATTGATAAGTCGTAGCCGCAAAGGTGCAACAGGGCATACAACAGGATGGAACCGTGTCCATTAGAGAGGACAAAGCGGTCACGGTTAGGCCAATTCGGGTTAGCTGGGTTGTGCTTTAGGTAATCGTTCCATAAGACCTCCGCAACGTCTGCCATCCCCATAGGTGTACCAGGGTGCCCGCTATTGGCTTTTTGGACTGCATCCATGGATAAAGCACGAATCGCATTGGCCATGCTTCTTCTATAAGGAGAGGAGACCATGTAAATGTACTCTGGTGTTTTGAAAGCCGAAGCATCACCTTTGCAAAAGGAGATCCCCAACTTAATAAGTGACAAACTAGTAATATAATAATTTTACAGTTTAATTTCCTATAACATAAACAATGAGCAATTTGTTGGTCTTTGCAAAAGATATTGACTTGCATTTGGCGGCATTAGTGATGATAAGGAGTTATTTGCGTCTTTACAAAAATTGCCTGTTTTTCAAGAAATTTACAATCTAAAGAATTGTAATAATCATGATAAAAAGAAATAAAGATTGTATTTTAATGATCTGTTGTGGATTACATATCTTGAAATATCTCTACCACCGGGATCATTGCTAAATTTCTTGGGGGAAAGTTAGTGTATATGTCAACGAGTAAGAAAAGTCTAATTGCATACTATGTTTTATTCAGCGATCTATTGATGCTCATGGAATAAATAAGGCTAACTAAAGATCAATAGCTGTTGATTTACATGTCTCCATCATAAAGGTTAGAGGCAATGTTATGAATACAAGGTATTTTCAATGAGTCCAGAACCATTTTCGAGAGAGCTTGGGCCCCAAGAAGCATTATTTATTGAATTGAATAGGTTGTCTTGTGGTGGCTTACAATTCATTTCCTTTGTAAAGGTTTGTGAGCCTTTGCATGTAGAGCGCCTACGAGAGAGTTTGGCCTATATACATAAGCGTCATCCATTTTTGAGGGCACGCGTTAAAAGGGGGGAGCGATTAAGGTGGGTATGTGATGTTAAGTTTGAAGATATCCCTATAGAAATTTACCCGGCTGTTGATCAGTTAGACCTAGAAAGGGAGTTTAAGGACCTTGCCACCAGTTGTCTTAATAGTGAAGAACATGTTTATAACTTAAGGTTTTATGTAAATAAAGAGGATATGGTTGAATGGATTTGTATTATTAACATTCATGCCACCTTTGATGGCAGGTCGGTTATGACACTGTTTTCGGATTTAGATAAATTACTGTGTTCGGATACGAAAACAGATAGTTCGATAAAGTCACTGCCTTTGCAAGATAGTATAGCGAGCCAATTAGAGGCTTCAGGATATTATGGGGAAAAGGTTGTTGAACATGAAAATAAACAAGGGCTGAGTTGGATCGTTGAGCAGGAAGCTGCCCCTTCTGAGAGAAAAGCTTGTGCCATTTCGTATTTGATGCCACCTGACAAAGTTGAACTTTTGGCTCAGCTAGCTAAAAGAGAGCAAGTGAAACTTACCGCTCTATATTGCGCTGTCGCATCAGTTGCTGCTAGGGCCATACCAGCATGTAAGAGTTTAAATGAAGTGATTTTGGCCATGGATGCTCGCCAATTGTGTAGCCCTAATATCCCTATTGATCATATTGGGTCATTTTCAGAGACTACCAGTCTTAAATTGCCACCTAATTCTGCGTTTAGTAATGTTTTCGAAGTGGCCAAAATTCTGAATGATCAGATTGATTTAGTTCTTCTTAAGAAAAGACCGATGACAAAAAGCCTTAGATTAGATTACAGAATGGAAGATATAACTTGTATGGCGGCTGATATTACCGCAAAAAAAAACTCATTTCCTGCAGGAATTATTGTGTCAAATGTAGGTAATATGCGACTTCTAGCTGATGAGATGCACTATTTTGAAATACGGAAGCCAATGATAACTTTAAATAATGGTATTAATCCGTTGATGGTTGTGAATTATACTACTTATCGTAACTCTGTTTTTATCTTTGGTTATTGTGAGCCATTAATCAGCAAAAAGAGTGTTTCTGCATATATTGATGAGTTTATGAGTATAATTGATGAGCTCATTGCTAAGTTTAAGTATTGATTTAAGGTTGGTTTTAGAGAAGCAGATCTATTATATAATCATAAAGGTTCTCATGTCATTAAAAAATAACATCCATCAAGTAAGTTTTTCAGATAGAGAAAATTGATAATTTAGTTGTGATTTCTCAATTAATTAATGTGGCGTTTAGTGGTTTTGTTCATTGGTAGGTTGCTTATCAGAGGGTTTTAGAGGGAGAGTTGGCAGAGTTTGCGATATAAAATTGGCATGGGTTAATAATTTTATACCATAAGTCTGCCTGGACAGCTTCTTTGAGTATACTATGATTTTGCTTTGTATCTATTTATCTATACGGAGCAAGTTCTTAAAGACTTAACATTTCACGTAGCCGTGTGGCTGGCCGTCTGGCAACTTCTATTTCTTTCCCATCGGTCATGGTTATTATTAACCCACTATTAACCCACGATTCTATATTCTTAATAAAGTTTAGATTGATAATTTGTTGTCGATTTGCACGAAAGAATACTTCTGGGTTTAATCGTTGTTCAATTTTAGTTAGAGATTTATAGATAAAAGGCTTGCTGTCATCGAAAAATACTTGAGCATGGTTGCCGCAGTTTTCAAAGTATCGAATTTTTCCAATTTCGATTAACCAGCAACGCTCACCATCTTTAATGAATATTTTATTGTTGGAGTCTAAATAGCTCGTTGAGTTATTTATGGGCTCGTTGGGTGTTCCATTCGACGTCTTATCAAGAGCCTTCTTTAGTTTTTTAGGGTTTATGGGTTTAAGTAAATAATCCAGTGCATTTACTTCAAAAGCTTGTATGGCGTATTCGTCATAAGCTGTTGTGAAAACAACTTGAGGTGTGAAGTCCAGTTTTTCAAGTATGTCAAATCCATTGCCGTCAGGAAGATTGATATCCAAGAATACTAAATCAGGCTTTTCTTCTGATATAAGGAGAATTGCTTCTTCACAGTTTTTTGCCTCTGCAATTAAATTTATATTCGTATGAGGTTTGAGCAACTCTCTTAATTCATTGCGTGCGAGTCGAGAATCTTCAACGATAATGGCTTTCACTTCTTATACCACTAATTGTAAGGGAGAGGAGGGAATATGGCACTGAGCAACTACATGAGAACCCTGCTGTTCAATTCCAAAATGTGTCTTATCTCCATACTGTATGGTTAATCTTTTTTGTATATTGATTAACCCTAGGCCGGTATTACTACTCTCTTTGGTTGACTCTTTGATGAGAGTACCTGGATTTATCACAGTGATTACCATATGCTTTTCTTCTTTGGTGATTTTAATCACTAGTTCACCGCCTTGTTTACATTTTTCTATTCCATGACGAATGGCATTCTCGGCAAGCAGCTGGATTAGGAGTGTGGGTATCTGCTCTCCCATTAAATCCTCGTTAACTTCTAATATGAAAGACAATCGATCTTCATATTGAATTTTCAGAAGTTCGATATACTGACAAACGATTTCCAGTTCATCTCTTAATGGTACAGTCTTATGCTTGTGGGCCAATAATGTATAACGTAGAAGGTCAGAAAGGTTAGTTAGCATCTCTCTTGACTTGCTAGAGTCTTCAAGGATTAGAGCGCGAATATTATTTAATCCGTTAAAAAGAAAATGAGGGTTTAGTTGTCCCATTAATGCGCTCATTTTAACTTCGTTAAGTTGTAGCTTGAGTTGTGTTGAGTCTTGCTCAGCTTTGCTCAATCGATCTTGATTTACCGCGGTAAGGTAAATCAGCGTCCAAGCTAGCATAAGGAGAGTGAGAACAAGCCAGTTGTCAAAGGTGGCTACCCAGAAAGAGGGGGGGACCGCGTATCCTACAAAACTATAGTAAGTATATACAATGCTAACTGCAAAGCAGGCACAGACAAATCCAAGAACGAGAGATGTGACGAGCAAATATGCCCATTGTTTATACCATTTTTTCTCAAAAAGATTAAAACGATATATGATTTCTCGAATAATAAGAGTGGAGAAACCGATAGTAAAAGCTAAAGTTGCTATGCTTATGGCGATCTTATCGAGGTTATCCTGGGTCAAAAGCCCCATTGTGAATGTATTGAAGAGTGAGAACAGTATCCAGCCACCAAAGTGGTAGGCTAAGAATGTTTTAGAGGGGGCTGGAGACTTCAGAAACTTCATAGAGTATACATCATAATAAAATGGCTCCTAAACTAGGAGCCTAAGTTGCTTTTTCTTGTTGTGGTTAAAAACGTTCATTCAGCCACGAGGACATTACTTCGAGAGCAATAGGTGAAAAGCTCTCCTCTAGTTCGGCATACTCTGAAAATGAGCCCTTATTGGCTATTTGAAAAAGATGGTTCATTTTATTCAGCTCGATAGTTTTAAAGTCTTTATGTCCAGCGCTGCTCAATATTGATTGTATATTACTTAGGTTCATTTTTGCATCAACCTGGTAATCAAGTGAGCCATTAAGAGCCAGAAGAGGTGACTTTGTTTGTTTCAAATAAGGTTCAGGATTGAACTTAACAAAATAGCGGAACCAAGGAGTAGTATATTGCTTCTTGAGTTGTTCAACCTGAGCATCCAACTCCTCTTCCTGAGCGCCTTCGAGCTTCACGCTTTCATAAAGCAGCTCATGAATCTCATCATTGAGACTTTCATTCATTCCGAGTTGAGCAATATTCTCAAAAATCTCTTTATCCAACTGGCTAAGTCTTTGCATATTTTGTTCAGGTAAGTTATTGAACTTACGATTTCGGTGCCACTGATCAACCAGTAGCTCAGGGATTTTAACTCCAGGTCCAGCAAGTAAGATGGTAAATCCAATATCATCTCGACTACTGGCAACCATGGGAGCTATCATACCGCCTTCGCTGTGTCCAATTAATCCAACTTTACCCTTTGGGAGATCTTTACGGCTGTTTAAATAATCTACAGCTGCGTTAGCGTCACTGGCGAAATCCTTGCTGGTTGCTGCTTGAAAATCACCACTTGAGCCGCCAATACCGCGGTCGTCATAGCGAAATACTGCATATCCTTGCCGTGTCAAATGATCGGCGATTACCGCAAATGGTTTATGGCCAAACAGGGTTTCATCCCGGTCTTGAGGCCCAGAACCACTGATAAGAACAGCAGTTGCTTTGATATTAGACTTTGGTTTGGTCAGTGTTCCCGAAATGATATTGCCTGTCGTAGCATTCTTAAAGCTTACTTCCTCTATAGCATACGGAAATGGGCCCTTTGGTGTTTGGGGTCGATTGCTAGTCCTGTTCTTTGCATCTTCAGATGCCCGGCTAAAGTTCAGAGGGGATGTCACTTCCTGGCTGATAAACCCAAATACAAGATCAACTGCTGCACTGTAAGTGCCTTTGTAGTTAATCTGTAAGTCTTCTACTTCGAAAGTGATACTGCTGTCCCGGATTTCCAGCATAGATATTTCTACTCCCTTAGCCCCAAGGGAAGGGCTATCTAAGGAGCCTTTCCACATACCGTTATCTTCTTCCAGGTGAATGACTACAGGTATATTCTTTTCACCATTAATCTGGGCTACGGACCTCCAATCCCCCTCTAAACCTGAAGCCATTACATTGGTTGATATTAAGCCAGTTGTGAGGATTACTGTTTTCAAGTGCCACTTGGCTTCTGCAAAGAGTGTTTTGATAGGCTGCATTTGTACTCTTCCTGTACCTACTTGTTGAATGGTTGATATTCTACCTGTCGATTAGCCTGGTGTTATAAATTTAGTAGGAGTGGCTTCCTGAGGGGATGAATGGTAGGGAGGGGCGATGAGCGGTCTAGGATTACTCTGAATAGGAAATTCAAATAGATATCTTGCTCATAAAGTGGTTGACCACAGACTTGAGACTAGGGTGCAAAGTATTCTAGTTTTGCTGTGATCGATCTCTCTATAAGGGAATTAGTCGGCCGATAGATCTTTGAGGGTTTACTAATTATCAGCTCCAGTATGGGGCGTTTATTATCAATATCTATAAGGTTTTCCCAATAGATTTTAATCTTTAGGTTAATTTAAGTATACCCACTCGATTTGATTTTTTTAAATAGCATTTCGTTTGAATGTAATAAAATGGCTCCCAAATTGGAGCCATAAATTCTAGTCAAATCTAGATTTTGAATCGTTCGTTTAACCATTCAGAAATTACATGTAATGCTTTTGGCGAAAAGCTTTCTTTTATTTCAGCATACTCAGTACTTGAACCTTTGTTAGCTATTTGAAAAAGATGATTCATTCTGTCAAGTTCAATGACCGTAAAATCTTTATGTCCGGTTCTATTTAACACTGATTGTATATTACCTAAATTCATTTTTGCATCAACTTGAAAGTCTAAAGAACCATTAAGAGCCAATAGCGGAGCTTTTATTTGTTCTAAATAGAATTCTGGATTGAACTTTAAGTAATCACGAAATATCAAAAGAGAGTACTCTTTCTTTACCTCTTCAAATTGGGTATTTATGTCTTCTTCGGGCACCCCCTCAAGCCTGATGCTGGAATAAATAAGATCCTGAATGGCATCATTAAGCGGTTCATTTAATTCAAGATTACCAATTTTCTCTAGGATTTCCTTATCTAACTCTTTGAGTTTGCTTAATATTTCTTCGGATAAACCATTAAATTTACGACCACGGTACCACTGATCAGCAAGCATAGTTGGTATTTTAACTGCAGGCCCAGCAAGTAAAATGGCAAATGCAATATCATCACGCCTACTGGCAACCATAGGAGCTATCATACCGCCTTCACTGTGGCCAATTAAGCCAGTTTTACCCTGAGGTAGGTCGCTACGGCTGTTCAAATAGTCAACAGCTGCACTGGTGTCACTTGCGAAGTCTTTTGTAGTTGCTGTTTGATAGCTGCCACTAGATCCACCAACGCCTCGGTCATCGTAGCGTAATACTGCATATCCTTGCCGGGTTAGGTGATCGGCTATTACGGCAAAAGGTTTATGTCCAAAAAGAGATTCATCTCTATCTTGGGGACCACTACCACTGATAAGAACAGCCGTTGCTTTAATTCTGGATGCTGGCTTGGTTAAAGTTCCCGAAATTAGATTGCTTGTCTCTTTATTTTTAAAATTGACATCTTCAATAATATATGGAGTAGATTTTTTTTGTGTTTGTGAATGATTGCTAGAACCATCAATATGGTCATTTATTCTGCTAAAAAATGTAAGAGATGATGCGCCTTTCTTAATGTTTGCACCAGCGATTAGGTCTACCTGATTAATGTAACTTCCCTCGTATTTGATATCTAGGGCTTCTACCTCGAAAACAATTCTATTATCTATAACCTCCAGCCCCGTAATGTCTAATTTCATTTCCTCCAAAGATGGGCTATTTAATACGCCAGTCCATTCACCGCTATTCTCCTCTAGTTGAATCACTATTGGTATTATCTTCTCATCATTTGTTTTAAGCATCGATCTCCAGTCGCCTTCAATGTCAGTGGCCATAGCGTTGGAAGTCAATAAAGTGGCTAGGATTAATGACTTTAATCGCCACTTGGTAACTCTAAATTTCGTTTTGATCGTTTGCATCAGTAATTATTCCATAAGGTTAGTTGAATGGCTGGCATTCTAGATATTGATTAACTTTGTGCAGTTAATTTAGTAGGGGAGGTTTTATATAATGGATGAGCGGCAAAGAAAGATGATGAATGGCTAGGTCCTGCGAAAATTAAACAGGTTCTATCGTGCCAGTTACTTTGGGTAATGTCCTTTCAGCTTGTTTTTGTTCGTTAGGCGAAAGATGGTTCTGTGTAGACGGTCAGTTTTAGCAGTTGAGCATACAGCATAAGTAGCTCAAAAGGACCACTCTTACTGTCAATCGCTCTAAAAGTCAGGGGAATCTCAGAGTTATTCTGAGGCTTCGTCAATGTTATAGTTTGGTGAGTGTCCTTTCTTATACACTAATACTGTTCTCATAAAGCGCATAAATAGCTCGCCATCTTGCTTGAAGCCACGAGTCTCAACCGTCACTATTCCTTGAGTGGGGCGGGAATGCGATTCTCGTTTAGATAGGATCTCACTCTCTGCGTAGATGGTGTCCCCCTCAAAAACAGGTTTCAGTAGCTGTACCTTATCCCACTCTAAATTGGCTACTACCTTCTTGCTGATAGTGTTTACTGTCATTCCAGTTATAATCGCCAGGGTTAAAGTACTATCCACTAGCGGTAACTGCCACTCGGTTTTTTGTGCATAGTGGGCATCAAAGTGTAACTGTGCCGTATTCATTGTTAATAGCGTCATCCAGGTATTGTCTGTTCGAGTTAATGTCCTACCTGGACGATGTTCAATGATCATACCTTCTGTGAAGTCTTCGAAGTAAAATCCAAAGTCTTCCCGGTAGCGATTATCGTTAATTTTTTTATATGGCTGGAATTGCATGACCACCACTTCCCTTTAGGTTTTAGCTAAGTTTATTGAATATAGAGATAACTTGCTTTGCTTTGGAGTAAACCGGTACATCAATCATCTCCCCTTGGTATTGACAGGCTTTACCCTTTGAATTGTTATAGATTTCTACTATTTTCTCTGCTTTTTCGTATTGTTCTTGAGTAGGCTTGAAAGAAGACTTGATAGCAGAAATTTGTTTGGGGTGAATGGCGGCCTTGCCATTGAATCCCATCCCCTTAACGATATTTAGTTCTTTATTTAGTCCATCTTCATTATTGAAATCAAAATAGGGGGAGTCAAAGCAGGCCAGATTGTTTGCTGTTGAAGCTTCCACGATTTTACTACGTGCAGAGCTTAGGGCGTCTATTGAGTTGTCACAATTGAGGTCGTTGGCATAGTCTGCGGCACCAAACATTAAGGCCTGCAGTTTTTTGGGGCTGTCCTTAACAATATTGTGGATATTCATTGTTCCACAGGCAGTTTCGATTAAAGCAATAATGGCTATGTCTGTATAAGTTTGGGCGAGGAGTTTACCAAGTTGTTGGATATCATTAGGAGACTCTGTCTTTGGGTAAAGTACAGCGTCGATTTGTAACTTGGTTGTAGTAATGGCAAGTATGTCTTTTAGTCCTTCATTGCTCGTTAGGTGGTTGATTCGAATAATGTTGGCAGTATTGTCGCTTTGGATCTTGGAACAGTAGTGAATAGCATTGTCTCTGGCTAATTGCTTATCACTAGCAGGTACACTGTCTTCGAGATCAATAATAATTGCGCTGGCTTCTACCTCTGTTGCTTTCTGAAAAAGATTGGGCTTATTGCCTGGCGTAAAAAGTAGTGCAGGATAAATGTGTAGGTTGATCATATGCTTGGTTAGATAAAGTTGTGTTCTTTAGCCTGTTTTATCAGGTTGTCTCTAAAGTCTGGGTGTGCAATGTTAATTAGAGCATGTGTGCGTTCTGTGGTTGATTTACCCATAAGCTGGCAGCAACCGTACTCAGTAACGACATAGTCAACATCCAGTCTAGAGTCTGTTGTGATTGTATTTAGGCGCGGTACAATCCGGGAAATTTTCCCTCCCTGTGCCGTAGAACTGCTCGCCAATATAGTTTTACCATTTCTTGAGTAATATACGCCTCTGATAAAATCCAGTTGTCCACCCACCCCAGAGAATTGATGATCGATAAATTCTGCATTTACCTGCCCATTGAAATCGATCTCAATAAAGGAGTTGACTGAGATCATGTTGTCAATTTGAGCAATAGTTTGTGGTTCATTCACGTAGGAGACTGGAAGGCAGGCCATTGAAGGGTTGTTATCAATAAAGTCATAGAGTGTCCTATCCCCTATAGCAAAGGTGAACACATTGAGGTGGGCGTTTAGTTTTTTGCGTGAATTATTAACCGCACCAGATTTGATTAGGTCTATCATTCCGGAGGTAATGACCTCTGTATGTATCCCTAGATCCTTCTTGTTTCTCAGCTGCTCGCACACGGCATTGGGAACACCTCCAATCCCCATTTGAATTGTGGCGCCATCGGGTATTAGCGGTGCAATATAATCGCTAATTTTCTTATCCAGTTCAGAGGTTTCTCTTTGCGGTTCTTCAATTAATGAAGTGTCGTTTTCTATAATTGCATCTACTTCACTAATGTGAAGTAATGTGCCCCCAGAAGTTCTCGGCATGTTTTTGTTGACTTCAACGATGAGTTGGTCTGCATGTCTGGATAACTCAATCGCATAATCTCCACTAGTACCAAAATTGAAATATCCATATTTATCCATTGGGGATACAGTTACGAGGAAAGCATCTAGATCCACTTGCCTTTTTATAATTTCCGGGTATCGACTAAAAGAAATGGGAACATAATTGATATACTTCTTTCCTTTGGCGAAGCCTTTCTTTGCAAGCTTGACCTCGTCTTTGGTAAGCATGGATGAGAAGGGTCTGACGCGATCTAGCAAGTCCTCCTGAAAGATTGTTTTCATCGCGACACCGCCACAACGCATGTAATAAACCATGAGTTTTTTTATGTCGCCTGTCCGAACCCGGTTTTCTAAAGCTTTAAGTAAAGCTGGCGGGGTTGCTACGCGCATACCCATGGAGATGATACTCTCGCTGGGTATAGAGGCTACGGCATTATCGGCTGTGGTTAGCTTTCTGTGGTATTGATCTTCGTGATTCATAGTGGCTAAATTTTCGGTGCCTTAGGTGGGTTCTTGCCGTGTTTTTGGTGGATTTATTGTCTTCCGTGAGCCTTGATTTTTATATGTAGGGTTTGAAATATTTTTAATAAAGTAGATTTCGTAAGGATTAAATTATACTTTTGACCTGTTGGGGAAGATGAATATTCTGCAGATTTACCTTGCCTTGCTACGCATCTATGCCATTGTTTCAGGGCATTATAGGTGACATTTAGAGGGCTAAGATCGATCAAGTGATATATTGGGGTTGTTTCGCGACTATTTTTCTAGTAACTGTTTCAAAGCTTCATTAAATCAGTTGATTTTCAGGCAATATAGAAAAATGCTCTTTAAGTTGATACATAGCGATTCTACCGGACGACGGCAGTTTCCTTGTCATGTTAAAGTTCGCTGAAACTTAAGATGTTGTACATACTTTATAAACCTTCTGCCATTTTTTTCGAAGGTGTCTTTCTATTCCTGCGGTGAGGGGAAATAAGGCCAATTTTACGGCGGGCAGGCTGTATCGTAGCGGATTCCCAATTCGGAGCTTTGTTGTACGAATAGGCGTCGTTTCTTTGTTTTCTATCTTGTCCCTAAGTGCAAAATCCACAAGAGGTCTTAAAAATAAACAGAGTTATCAATGAGGTTGGGGCTACCTTTGTCACGTTTTAGTTGGGGGAAGATATGGCTCAAGAAATTCCACTGAGTGTCTGTTAATTCTGACTTAACTCTACTCGCACCTACTGTTCTTATCATTCTATTCGATCGTAAGAATAACTGATTTCAAGTTATGAAACATTTTCTAATATTATTTTATTCCTCACTAGAGAGTTGACTCTCTCCGTAAGATAAATATTGGCAATGTCAATTAAATTTATGGGAAATGAATTGTGATGCTCTGCTTTGATTGTGTTCTGCGTGAGATCGTGAATGGATTCAACAATCATGTATTTGCGTGATATGGAATAGAAGTTTGATCAGGTTTGTGTGAGCGGCGGAATATAATCTAGAAAATTGTTGGTTTATTTTGGTGATTATGGTTT
Source organism: Microbulbifer mixtoriginis (SeqCode) (assembly GCF_052467515.1). Lineage (NCBI taxonomy): Bacteria > Pseudomonadati > Pseudomonadota > Gammaproteobacteria > Cellvibrionales > Microbulbiferaceae > Microbulbifer > Microbulbifer mixtoriginis (SeqCode). Next base: position 1,596,973 of record NZ_CP174314.1, read on the forward strand.
TGCCGATAGTTAGAAATTCAGCTTATAAATTGTAGCGATGTAAAGCTACCGTGAAATATCATAAACCAGATTTGAGAGGGCTTTCAGGAGGGCTGTATAAAAAATTCGTCAGTGCCTTCGTAGGTTTAATCGAGTTTTTAAATTCTTGGTATTTAAAAAACGGGGGCTTATTGCCATAAACCCCCGAAGCCTGTGAGATAAATTATTGATTGATTACTTAGCGCCAAACACCCCATTGCCCGGTTGTGCCTGGCTCTTCACCCCTGGTCCACCATCCGGCAGTCCATGTTTTACCATTATGGCTTACCGTGTCCCCAGCAGTGTAGATTTGGTTACTGTCCCAGGTTTGAATAGTGGGATCTGTGGGATCTGTGGGATCTGTGGGATCTGTGGGATCTGTGGGATCTGTGGGATCTGTGGGATCTGTGGGTGTCGAGGGTTCAACGACAAAGGAGTAGACCTCATCATCATTGGCAGAACTACTACTTACGGTTAGCTTAAAACTCAACTCGTGTCGGGCATTGGTTAAACTTGAAGTGTCAATAACCAATGCACCACTCGGCCCGGCTGCTGTCTCCACTGGGCTGCCACTCACTTGTGACCATTGGGTATCTGTGATGTTTCCTGTGCTTTCTCCTGTAGAGAGCACCAGTAATTCACCGTGCTCTACCTTGGCTATGTCGAGAGGCTTTAACACCTTGGGCGTAATAGACGCAATCAATTCACTGCCATTACTTGTGATGCTGAACTGGCCTGAAGCGCGTGCATCTTTAGAGTTAAAATAGTTGCCATGCAAGTCGCCTTGGAAATACATGTAATGGTTCATTTCCTCATGCCAGCGACCGATAAAGACATTTCCATTGTGATTGGATTGATACCAGCCAGTAATCTGAGATGCTAGCAGTCTATCCCAATCATTTTTATTGTCCTCAGTAATTGCTAATGAAAACGATGAGTGTTCCTCACCATTTTTATTGAAGACCGCATAATTGACAGTATCCCCTACAGCTACTGAATCGATATTAATACCCTGCGGGATAAAGGTGTTGCCTTGAATAAGGTATGGTTCTGTTGTACCCGGATCAGGTTCGGTAGGCGGTTGAACATCACCATTTACAATGGTGATGTCACTACAGTTGTAGAAACCTTCACCCGCTGCATCTACTCGTTGCCAGCGTACAAATAAAATCGCATTGCCTACCCTGTCTTGAGGGATCGTAACATTCATTCGGTATTGGCTATTCACAACTGGCACATCGCCCACTTCCTGAATAAGCTCCAAGTCATCCCAGGCGAGAGGCTTTGAAAGGTCAGCGTTGGGTTTGGTTAGATAAAACTGCCAAAAAGAGGGGTTGTGCGGTGCGGTTGCATTGAAAACGTATTCAAAGGTTCCAGCGTTAACTTCAACTCGGCTCCAAGTGTCTGTAGCTGCACCCATGCCCTTTTTTTGTGGGTCATTGGCATAGCAGAGTGTTCCATCTGGAATGGCTGCTTTTACGGCCGTAAAATTATTGTAGTCAGGAATGTTGATGGAAAATTCATTGTGTTGCTGAAATGGATAAGACCCAGAGATGGTTTTTGCTAACGCACAGCCAGGATTTGGGGGAGTTCCAGACCAGACATTCCCTTGGTCATAGCATATTTTTTGCCTCGCCTTTGGGTATTCAGACCAGCCGTGAGATTGAACCTGCAAGCTGAAAGGCATCAGTAGTAATGTGGCAATGGCACATTTTGTTCTTAGTAGCATGGATTTACTCCTGGTATCTCTATTTTTGTGAGTCCGTTAACTTCGTGAATAAGAGTGTTTCATGGTGGTTGAATTCTTGTAATAAAAATCTGTTTGTAGAGTGTTCCTCTAGATGATGTCGAAAAATCTAAGTGACACTCTAAATTTAAAATCCAGTGTGAACTGTGACGAAGGTTGAGTTTTTATTACGTAAAAAATGTGAAAAAATTTCGAATTAATATTTGTGTTTATTCAGTTGCACCACTCAAACAGACATTCGGTTTGGATGTGGGTTCCCGTTGGTAGGGTAAAATCTAACTTCTTGGTTTCACTTTCTGGCTAAATTGCCTATGACCAGCTCTGCTATTTGGGTCTAGATATCTCCTTTCTGATCCCGATATCTCAGCCAAATAAAGTCAAAATACGATGTTAAGGGTAAAACTTCTGGTTTTTTTCTCTTTAGCGGATTTATATGTGGCTTCGTGAACGTTTGGTTTTAGTGGCCGGGATGGATAACAAAACTGGAGAGTCTGTATGGTCATTTCTTTTTATTGCAAACATCGTGACTCAATGACCACAGGGCCACACTGTGACGATTTTGGCATAACACGCTTTCAGTTTGCTTGAGGGGCTTCAGGTAAATTGCTTGGGGTTAAAGGCACTGTGGGAATTTTATTTAGGGCACTTATTTGGTGGTTTATTTAAGGTTGTGTTCTCTGCCCACTTGAACAGGCCTTCTCTAAAGCTTGTGTGAGCAATGTTGTCAGTGCGTGTGTGTTAAGTCGTGGATTTTCCCATTAATTGACAGTAGCCATATTCTGTAACAATGTAGTCAACATCAAGTCTCAAGTCTGTTGGGATTGTATTTAATCGAGGCTCAATTTTTGAAACGCTTCCCTTTTAAATGGTAGGGCCACTTGCTAATATTTTTTTATAAAATCCAGCTGACCATCAACACCTGGATTTGATGATCAATAAATTTGACGTTAACCAGCCCATTGAAATCGATCCCAATAAAGGGGCCAACCGAGATCAAGTTGTCAATTTTTCATTCTGGAATAGTAAAGCAGTCTGTTTGTTGGAATGCCTCAAATTGCTTGTATGTACACCGATTTGTACGTATCCATGAGGAAGTTGCTGATGTCACTATGAGCTTGTGAACCATTCAATAGGCAGTAGGCTATTTGTTTTACGAAAAGGTAAGTAAAAGAGATTGTTATTGAACTTGGCAGGAAAGCCCTTATAGCGGCGTGGCGTGGAGAAATAGAAGGTGAAGATTGAGTGAGTGGCCGGTCAATGACCGGCCGTTTGATATTCTAGTCTTTATTCCACAGAAGACCGAATTAAGTAGTCAAACGCTCCCAGTGCCGCTGTGGCCCCTGCGCCCATTGAGATCACAATTTGCTTGTAGGGGGCAGTAGTGGCATCGCCGGCAGCGTAGACGCCTGGAATGGAAGTTGCGCCGCGCTCATCGATTTGAATTTCACCCATACGATTCATTACGACATCACTCTCTTTGAGGAATTCTGTATTTGGCACTAGTCCGATTTGCACAAAGACTCCTGCAAGGTAGAGCTTTTTACTCTCTCCCGATTTGCGATCGGTGTAGGCAAGGCCATTGACTTTGTTACCATCCCCCAATACTTCGGTAGTTTGTGCATTGAGGATAATATCGATGTTGTCCATTTGTTGTGCCTTGCGCACCAGTACTTCATCGGCACGCAGTGAGTCAGCGAACTCCAGTACGGTGACATGTTCGACAATTCCAGCAAGATCAATAGCCGCTTCAATACCAGAGTTACCACCGCCAATAACCGCTACGTGCTTACCTTTAAAGAAGGGCCCATCGCAATGGGGGCAGTAGGCTACGCCCTTGGTACGGTATTCCGCTTCGCCAGGTACACCAAGCTCTCTCCATCTTGCACCAGTGGCCAGTACCACAGAGCGACTGGATAGGGTGGCACCGCTCTTTAGTTCTATATCTACCAGTTCATTGCGCTGTAAGTTTGCCGCACGTTGGTCAGTAATAATATCTACACCGTATTCTTTAACGTGCTGTTCCAGGCTGGCTGCTAGCTTCGGGCCCTCTGTATAAGGTACGGAGATAAAGTTCTCGATACCTACAGTATCCATCACCTGGCCGCCGAAACGTTCGGCTACTAACCCGGTGCGAATACCTTTACGCGCAGCGTAGATAGCAGCTGCTGCGCCGGCAGGTCCACCACCAATGACTAGTAGGTCGTAAGGAGCCTTGTCATTCAGTTTTTCAGCTTTGCGTTTTGCGGTACCTGTATCCAGTTTGCCAATAATCTCCTCAAGGGACATTCTGCCTTGGCCAAAGTGTTCGCCGTTTAAGTAGACCGCAGGTACCGCCATTACATTGCGTTGCTCTACTTCCTGCTGAAACAACCCTCCATCAATCATCTCGTGGGTAATATTCGGGTTGAGGGTGGCCATCAGGTTCAGTGCCTGTACGACATCCGGGCAATTTTGGCAGGAGAGAGAAATATAGGTTTCAAAGTGAAATTTACCTTCCAGATTACGTACTTGCTCCAGTAGCTGCGGGTCTGCCTTGGATGGGTGGCCACCCGCTTGCAGGAGTGCCAGAACCAATGAGGTGAATTCGTGGCCCAGGGGAATACCGGCAAAGCTCACGCGGGGTTCCTCTCCAGCAGGGGCGATAGCCATGCTTGGTGCGCGCTTGGCCTGGCCCGGCTGTGCAGTAATTTTTTTGGAGAGCCCGGAGATTTGATCTACCAGGGTTTCCAGCTCTTTCGATTTTTCGCTGTTATCTGTGGACACACGAATCTCGATCGGTTTGACGATATTCTGCAGGTAAGTGTCCAGTTGTTTTTTCAGGTTTGCGTCCAACATCGGTGTGTCCTTTCTCTAACTAATTCAGGCTTGGTTGTGGCCCACCATCTAGATGGGCCGGGTCAGAGGTATTGGGTTTATATCTTGCCTACCAGATCGAGGGAGGGCGCTAAGGTTTCTTCACCTTCCTTCCACTTAGCAGGGCAGACTTCTCCAGGGTGAGCGGCGATGTACTGGGCCGCTTTGATCTTGCGTAACAGCTCACTGGCATCGCGGCCTATTCCGCCGGCTGTGATCTCCACAATCTGGATACGACCTTCCGGATCGATGACAAAGGTACCGCGATCGGCAATGCCTTCTTCTTCGATCATCACTCCAAAGTTACGAGTGATGGTGCCTGTGGGGTCGCCAATCATGGGGTATTGAATTTTACCGATGGTGTCAGAAGAGTCGTGCCAGGCCTTGTGGGTGAAGTGGGTATCGGTAGATAAGGAGTAGATCTCCACACCTAGCTTTTTGAACTCTTCGTAGTTGTCCGCTAGGTCACCCAGCTCCGTGGGGCATACAAAGGTGAAGTCTGCGGGATAGAAGAAGAACACCGCCCACTTGCCCTTTACGTCGGCGTCGCTGATATCGAAGAAGTCGCCATTCTGGTAGGCCTTGGCGTTAAAGGGCTTTAGTTGGGATTCGATGTAACGTGACATGGATAACTCCTTATTCATCACTTTCTATTCAGTCTTTGTCTTTGGAACGGCATTGATACTATCGATAGGTGTTATTTAATAAAAATTATCAATATAAATGCTTCTAATAAATTTTTCCAATCGATCATTGGTTTTTAGGAGAGGGAAGACGCCAGTTGGCTGATGTAGCCTTGTCGTTACAGGCTCAAGAACAGAAAAGACTTGGAGTCTAAATGGGAGGACGTTAGCAATGAGTTAAAGAAGGAGCTCGGATTCATGTGAGCCTGATAGGCTTCGATTTGATATGAGATTGCCCCATGAACCAAAATGTGGTGCATGTCATCGTGATTGGTGTTGGCTTGCCAGGGGAGTCAATCGGATGGCTGCATCTTTCTCAGTTGATGAGTATGCCTAATGTCGTAGTAGATGCCATCGTTGAGCAGCACTGGCTGTCTGCTGCTGTTTCGTCTTCTAAAAAAGGGATGGCATTTCATGAGGAGATGGCAAGGCTCAAAGATCAATTTGGTGACTTCAAACTCTATTCCTCTTTAGAACAATTACCTAAGGCAAATCTTTCCCATAAAAGTTTGGTGTTGATTTCAGTTAGAACTCAATCAACGAAAAGGATTTTTGATTTTGTAGTAGGCAAAGGGTATAGAAATATCTACCTGGAAAAACCTGGCGCCGACTCACTGGAAAAATTGCGTGACATGGAGAGACGTGCTGGTGAGGAGCATGTAAATGTTGTTATAGGCTATCAGAAGCATATCGCCAGCTACGTCAGCGAAGCTGAGAGAATTAATGAACAATGGCAGTTAAAGTCCAGAAGTGTGGGATTTATACATCACAATCCACATCCAGAAGCTAATTTGGAAAGCATCTTCAGGCAAAATGCCGAAGGTATGTTACTTAACCAATGCTGCCATGAGCTTGAGCTTTGTGTCGCAAAGTGGAATCTAGCCCCCCACAACATTGTGGATGTAGTGGTGAATCAGGATGAGACGGCACAGAAGCAATTTGGTGATATTGAGGATTTCAAAAAGCTATCTTTTACTTTAAAAACCAATTTGGGAATCAGTTTCTCCTTTCTGGCTACCCGTTGTGAAGGTGTAGAAAACTGTATAGTGATGCGGAAAGGGCTCAGGGGCAGGCCGATTTTCATTCGACAAGCTATGCCGGATAGGCTTGATCGCGCGCTTGAACTTACAAGAAAGGAAAAGGGGGCTATATGGTATTGCTATTTATTTGAACAAGATTATCGTGATTTGAAGAGGCTTTTCATTGAATCTATCTTGGATGATGATAATGAAAAATACCAGCGGCTACCGCGGTTAAATCATGCATGCAGTGTACTTGAGTTAGCCACATTGATTGAGCCTAGTATCAAGGCTCAAGTGCGAGCAGACGAAAACCATCACTCTATTGTCCAAGTTTCAGACACTATTTGTCAGGCCCCTACAAATCAGAGAATCTGGTATCACCACGGGCTGTTTGACCTCGGCAATCGGTTTCTTATTGAGCTCTTAAGGCCCCCAAAGAACAGAATTATTTGTTGTGTTGATGACAAGGTTTGGGGTTTGTATGAAAAATCTATCATTGCGTGGGAAAAGTCTGTTGGGGTTAAATTTATTCCAATTGTTATGAAGGGCGGTGAGCAGTCAAAAAATATTGACAGTCTTTTAAAAATGATTGATGAAATATGGAAGGTCAACCCTCTTCGTTATAGGGAGCCAATTGTAGCTATCGGGGGGGGAGCGGTAACGGATACAATAGGGTTTGTCAGTGCGGTATGGCGACGTAATACGCCCTGGATACGTATCCCAACCACTCTAATGGGCATGATTGACTCATCTATCGGTATTAAGGTTAGTGTAAACCACAACATCAAAAATGGGATAGGTGCTTTTCATAGCCCTTTGCACACAATAATTGATCCAACCTTCTTAAAAACTAATCCACAGCGAGTGCTGAAAAGCGCGATTGGTGAAATGATCAAGGTTGGCGTGGTATTTAATAGAAATGTACTCGATACATTGTCAGCCCAAGGTGCATCATTATTAGAAAATAAATTTCTGGGACCTGATGGGCTCCCGGGAGAAGCATCCTATAAATTATTAATAAATTGTATCGATGCAATGCTTGACAGTATTGCGGGAGATTTAAAAGAGGAGAACTTATCTAGGCCAATGGACTTTGGACATACGCTATCTCGATGGTTGGAACGTGATGAGGCTTTTAGGTTGATGCATGGTGAAGCTGTGGGTATTGATTGCCTATTTACTTCACTGGTTGCTGAACAGATGGGATTGATATCTAAGGCAGAAGTTAAATTGCTGTTTGACATTTACGTGAATCTGGGACTTTCCGCTAGTGTGAAGGGGCTGAGTCTGGATGTATACAAAACGGCAATTAAACAGATTTCAATCCACCGTTCAGGAACGTTACGCGCGCCTCTACCTGCACCTCTCGGAAGGTGCATATGGGTGAACAAAATAAAGGGTAAACATCTTGAGGGTGCCTGGAATAGCCTGCAAGAGAGGCTTTACTACCACCCTGAACTCGTATTAGATCCCGATACTATAGAAGATGAAGAGGGGCTGATTGAGGACGTAGAAATAGCGAATGTTTATACTCCAGAGAGGGTCTCTCCCCAAAAGCTACGTTGGGGGTTTATTGGTTGTGGAAGGATTGCGAATGATTTTGCCATAGTGATCAATTATCTGGAATCTGCAGAAATTCATGCTGTGGCTTCTAGGGACTTTGGGCGGGCTAAAGATTTTGCAGGTAAGCATGGAGTCTGTCGAGCATATGGAGATTACCAGGAATTAGTTTCTGACCCAGAAGTCGATATTGTCTATATTGCGACTATTCCCGAGTTGCATCGACAGCATGCTGAATTGGCTTTAAGGGCAGGGAAGCCGGTACTGATTGAAAAACCTATAGCGCTGACCGTCGAAGATGCCCAAAAGATTAAGGATCTTGCCAATAAAAAGCGGCTTTTTTGCATGGAAGGTATGTGGATGAGATTCTTTCCAGCTATACAACACTGCAGAAGCATTATAACTTCCGGTGGCATTGGGGATGTTTGTCAGCTACGGGCTGATTTGAGTTTTGATTTACTCATGGACGAAGGGCTTCAATCTCCTAAATGGAAAGTTGGGGCAGGTTTGGATGCCGGGGTATACCCAATACATGCAGCGTTGATGATACTGGGTCGGGATACATCAGATCTGGAGTTCTCCGGGGTACTTGATGATCATGGATTTAAGGAAGATGGAGCCGGACTGATTTATGCCCACTTTAATTCTGGATCTACTGCAGTTGTTTCTTGGAGTCATCTGGTGGAGGGAGCAGAAGAGTTGGAGATCTATGGAACTGAAGGCAGGATAAAAATTTTTACGCCGGCGCATTGTCCAACAAAGATTTCAACAACTAGAATTTCAGGCGATAGAAGATCGAATAATGTTTCTAAGATGTATGAATTCCCGCTGCCGAGAATTAGGGGTAAATTTAATTATCCCAACTCTGAGGGGCTATACTACGAGGCTCGGACTGTGCAGCAATGTTTGGAGAAAGGTTTAATTGAGTGCCCGGAGCTTCCTCTAGCAGACTCCGTGCGAGCGATTCAGATGGTTGTAGAGTGCGATCACTATATTAAAAGAAGAGCTGCGTGAAGCAAAAGATCTATTGGTTTGGATTGTTATCCTGTTATGGAGCGCTATTTCTTCTAGGTTTTATAGAGGTTTATAAGGCGCCAATTTATCCTCAAATCTTGGATTACTTTTCTGTAACCCCTTCTAAGGGTTCTACCTTTTTCTTTTTGTCTACTTTTTCTGCCTTATTATTGACTCTATCAGGATCTTTATGGGTAAAGAGAGTTAGAGTGATATCGGGTTTGGGGTTATTTGTCGCTTTTATGGGGGTTGGCTCAATACTATCGGGAGTTTCTGGTTATTATCATTCCTTTCCCACTCTTATTTTAGGAAGTTTTATTTTTGGAATGGGAGCAGGGGGCTGTATGGTACTGATTAATGTAGCAATCCCTCTTTTTGTTCCTCAAGATCTCGCGCGTCAAGGATATTGTGGGTTGCATAGCACCTATGGAGTTGCATCGATACTATCTCCCTTAATACCTGCATTATCCTATAAGTATTATTTTGACTGGGAAGGGGGGTTCTATTTATTTGGCGTACTTGCTGCTGTCATTCTTCTATATATTTATGTCGGCTTATTCAGAAGAAAAAGAAGGCATCAAACAGGAGGTGGGGACTTTGATCCCAGTGCTTATCGAGAAAACAGTAAACGAGATAAAGAGCCAAAAGAATGGTGGATTGCAATTGGGGGTGGGTTAATTGTTTCTGCATATAATGGATCTGAACACATCCTTGCTAGTCGACTTGTGTTATTTCTTGATGCAAGGGGTGGTCCATGGGCTGTTGAGGCAGATGTTTTACTTTCAATTTTTTTTGGCCTGCTGTGTATTGGAAGGATATTTTTTACCTTCATCCTTCTAAGGGGTAGTGCATTTATTTGGTTGATAATTTCTTTTGTATCAACAGCAGTTGTATTTCTTCTTGGTTATTGGGTTAATCCTTTGTGGTTGCCTGTATGTGGTCTAACTCTATCTTACCTTTTTCCCTATACGATGGAGTGGTTGACGCGTAGTTCAAGAAATCCACCGTTTACTGTTTCATTTTCTCTTGGAATGGGGGGCGTGTTTTTGATATTTGCCCATGCCTTAGTAGGATGGCTGGATGAGAATTATGGTATACAAACTGCTATCTATATAGTTCCAGTATTTCTTCTGGCGGGGATTGTTTTCTGCACACTGGTAGCCTTTATTGAGAGGTTGGTAAAGTCTCGGTAAGTTCCTGACAATCCATATTACCTTTATGGCTCAGAAAGAAAGTTAACCCGTTGAAATTCTTAATGTGCAGGGTTATTTAATCCTAACCATTCACTTACAGATGAATCAGTCTGACTATAAGAGAGTGGTTTGAACGAAAATACTGGCGGGTTGTTAAGGTACCCCCTTCCTACAAGTTGAGACTTAGAAAGCTACTAGATGGTCGGATTGGTGGCGCAGTGTTCAGTACCAAGTCTCGATGGAGAAGCATGTTAGGTTACTCTAGCCGCTAGGATAGTAGGTATCATCTAAGTTGATTGGTTTGCAAATAGTGCTTGAAATATATTGGCATATTAATTACGCTAAGCGCCTTTAATAGATGCCCACGCCTTGGGAAATACTAATCTAATATCTTGTCCGGAGTCATTTACGCCGATGAATTAAGCCCTGCGCATAACTGGAACTAAGTTCGCACTCTATCGCTGCGGACCTAATCAATCCTTTGCAGGTGGCGTATCTTCCTCAAACACCTATCTTGGCTGATAGCAGAAATACGCCGCACGGTCCTATGATCGGAGGGCATATGACAGCTATTTGTACTCTTGAAAACATCTCCCTGATATTTGGGGACACCCCGATTTTCCATAAAGTAAGCTTGGAATTACCTATTGGAATCACTGGATTAGTTGCACCTAATGGCAGCGGGAAATCCACACTACTAAGTGTTCTTCACGGTCAAGCTTCCGTTACTGGTGGTAAGGTCTCTTGGAGAAGACGCCATCATCTGGTGAAACAGCTTAATCCCCGACTTGATTTGCGGATCGTCGATTGTCTTGCAGATGGCCATTTGTATGAAGTTTTTTTACGGGTTGAGCAAGGGCATGCATCAGAGGATGACCTGATATCTGTTGCAGACTATTGGCACCTGCCTCTTATCTGGCAACGCCAGCTAGAGGAAGCAAAAATCAATGCGCCATTGGATACGCCGATAGAAAGACTGAGTGGTGGTCAGAGAGCCAAGTTAAGCCTTATCCATGCATTCTCTTTCTCAAACGACTACTTGCTGCTAGATGAGCCTAGCAATCATCTTGATCAGAGTGGACGGGAGTGGCTGCTAGAGAAAATCTTAAATCATGCAGGAGGGGCACTGGTCGCTAGCCATGATGTAGAGTTACTAGAAAATACTGGACAAATAATAGAGATTTATCAGCGAGGATTGAAAACCTATGGCGGCGCATACAGTGCGTATATGCAACAAAAAGAAACAGAGCAAGCAGCCCTACTCCAAAGGGCAGAGGATAATCGAAAAGAGTTCAACCAACTAAATAATGTCAGGCAGAAAAGTCTGCATAATTTCGCTACTAGACAACGGCAGGGAAAAGGCAAGCGGAACTCTCAAAGTAAGAGTCTTATGGACTCACAAAAAGATCGTGCAGGGAAAGGTCTTGGAAAATTAAAGCGAAAGTTAGAGCAGCGCCAGTTACAGTTAGAGAAAAAAAGAGAGGAAATAAGTAAAATAACAGTAATTGAGTCACAGAGACTAAGGCCGCAAAAGCTATCCCTCACTAAGTGTGATTCTTGCAAATCAATACAATTACATCTTGAAAATTTGCAGCTCCCATATGGTTCTCATAATAAGCCTATATCTTTAACACTCCGCAAGGGGGAACGTTGGAGGATAGCGGGTGGCAATGGTAGTGGAAAATCCACTCTGCTAAAGGTCATAGCTGGTCAGCTAAAAGCTCTAAGTGGTGTCTGCCAAAATCGTGGAAGTTTGTGTTATTTAGATCAGGACTTCAGTTTTCTCAATAAAGAGTTATCCGCCTTAGAGAATCTTTTCTATCTTCACCCCGGTAGAAAAGAATCTGAATGGCGTACCATGCTAGGTAGTTTGCGGCTAAGGGGAGATACGCCGCTGCTGCCTCTCAGGCTCCTAAGTGGAGGGGAGCAACTAAAAGTGGCATTACTTGCCGTTACACGGGGCACCATTGCCACAGACCTCATACTACTAGACGAGCCAGATAATCACTTGGATCTGGATTCCCGCCAGCTATTAGTAAATGCCATTATGGATTTTTCTGGTGCTGTCTTATTGGTCTCACATGATCTGAGTTTTATTAATGCTATAGGTGTAGATAGTCAGCTCAATTTGGATTGAAGAATCTTTATCGTTTGGTAGGTAAGGGGTGTTTGTAGGTAGTGTGTCACAGGTGGCAATCTATATAGTTGATCATGATAATAGCTAGGTTACTTTGTATTTTTTATCAATAATCTCTGGACATTTGCTATTATCGAGAGGCTTTGGGGTGGGTTTTCACCATAATTCCAAGTCTTGGATTGGCTAATCTTTCGGGGGGGTACAGGGGGCTTAGCCTGGTTAGCTCTCTGTAAGATCTACAACACATCTGTTGTTCACCCCTATGAAGCCTTAGTTTAAATTGGGTTTAGCTGGAAGTGGGATATCTATAGTTTATCCTTGTCCTCTCTTGTCTCTTATTATCCTCCCAATATCCTTTTCCATTTCTTCATATTCTGAAACTTTCCATGGTTCCTGTATGGCCTGACCTATCCATTCCTTTAAATTTGGTAAAGCCAATATCTTGTTGAAATATTGGTTTGTCTCTGTGCTAACTGATAAATTGTAGTTATTTATTTTAATGATTGTTGGAGAGTAGAATGCATCTGCGGCGGTAAACTTTTCGCCGGCAAGGAAAGGGCCGCCAAAATTTCTAAGTCCTTCCTGCACCAGATCATCAATTCGGGTGAGCGCTTTACTAAGATTATCTGGTATTACTGGGGTGTTAACTTCTGTCGCGCAGCTTAGCGATTTGCTATTGAAGAATTCAAAGTCTGAGTGCATTTCTGCTGAAATACTGCGCGCCCAAGCTCTGGCAGACCTATTCATTGGCCAGATGAGAGAGATTTTTTCGGCTAGATACTCTGTAATTGAAAGAGAATCCCAGATTAAGAGATTGTTATCTTTCAGGCAAGGTAGTTTTCCGCTAGGTGAGAAACTGGAAAATTTTTTCCAACTATCCCCACCCTCAAAAGTGATCATTTTTTCCTCGAACGGTATACACATCTCCTTCATTAAGAGCCAAACTCTTAAAGACCATGAAGAGTAGTTTTTATTGGCAATAAATAGCTGGTACATGATGGTTTGATTACATTTAGTAAGATGTAGTAATAGAGGCAAGCTTATTGTCTTCGATTTGATATCTCGGTTAATGAAATATTGCTATATCTATTACTTGCCATTATAGGAAAAAGACGTTCAGTAAGTTGTACTATTTCAAAATTCATTAGGGGGTTTGGATAATTGTCACTTTTCCAGATCGCAAATGACTAGTCGGTCAAGATGTTTGGTTGGTTCAATTTATAACTCCGCAGCGTTTATTTGGCGGTAAGCCTAACTTTTTTCATTACACTGGTGTTTAACAACTTATTGGAGATTAACCCAGTGGGCCTATATACATCCGAGTCGGGTATGGTTGTATCGCCTATGGATAATCTACCTATGGAAAGTGAGCGGGTGTATAGGTGGGGTTTTATTGGTTGTGGGAAAATTGCAAACGACTTTGCCTTGGTGCTGAATTTTCTTGAGTCAGCCCAAGTCTATGCAGTTGCGGCAAGGGATATTGGCCGTGCGCAGGCATTTGCAATATTGCATGGGGCTAAAAGATATTATGGGAATTATGCAAACTTGGTGAGTGACCCTCTTGTAGATATAGTCTATATCGCAACCACAACAGAGTCTCATGCTGAACATGCCATTTTGGCTCTAAATGCAGGAAAACATGTCTTTATTGAAAAGCCAGTCGCTCTTTCTGTAGAAGATATCGTTAAAATAAAAGTTCTGGCCAGGGAAAAAGGCCTGTTTTGTAGTGAGGCTATGTGGATGCGTTTCTTTCCAGCAATTGAATACTCACGAAAAATAGTTGAAAGTGGTGATATCGGAGAGGTCCAGCAAGTTAGAGCAGATTTAAGTTTTGACCTAAAGCGTGATGAAGGATTAAATTCGCCAACCTGGAAAACAGGAGGCAGCTTCGATGCTGGGGTTTACCCTATTCATCAAGCTTTAATATTTGGTGGAAGTAATATTAAAGAAACTGACTGTGCTGGAGTAATTGATGGCTATGGTTTTGGGCAAGTGGCCGCAGGCGCAATGCATATCCATTTTGAAGGGTCATCAACAGCAATAGCAACCTGGAGCATTTTATATGAAGGTGCGGAGGAGATGGATATATATGGGTCGAAAGGTCGGATTAGAGTGCAAGCCCCCGCGCATAGTCCAACATGTCTTTCATTAATTAAGTACGGTGGAAGCCGCCGTAATCCAAAAAATGTTGTTGAAACACAGGTTTTCCATCTCCCTAGTATTCAGGGGGAATTTAACTTTCCAAGTTCAGAGGGGCTCATTTATGAGGCTGCAGCGGTACAACGCTGTATTTCTGCAGGACGCACTGAATGCCCTCAAGCTCCTATGGATGAATCATTATTGGCTATTCAGTTATTATCCGAGTGCGATCGTATCATCAAAAGTAGGGAGAACTAGATTCTTACTGCACTCAAATTTGTGATGATCAGGTGAGCTTTTTCTGAAAAGAAATCCGTGGTAAAGCTTACTCTATTGAATTTGTTCGGATCAGTTTGTCAGAATTTATAAATGACAATGCCCACCAAAGAGTGGGCAAAGCCAGTTCCAATCCTGTGAGGGCTTGGGAAAACTTAAATCTTACCTACCAGGTCGAGAGACGGGGCTAAGGTTTCCTCGCCTTCCTTCCACTTGGCCGGGCATACCTCACCGGGGTGTTCGGCCACGTACTGGGCGGCCTTGATTTTACGTAGCAGTTCGTTGGCGTCGCGGCCAATACCACCTGCAGTGATCTCAACGATCTGAATACGGCCTTCCGGGTCAATTACAAAGGTGCCGCGGTCTGCGATACCTTCTTCCTCAATCATTACGCTGAAGTTGCGGGTGATAGTGCCGGTGGGATCACCAATCATCGGGTACTGGATCTTACCGATGGTTTCAGAGGAATCGTGCCACGCTTTATGGGTGAAGTGGGTATCGGTGGATACGGAGTAAATCTCCACTCCCAACTTCTTGAACTCTTCATAGTTGTCGGCCAGATCGCCCAGCTCGGTGGGGCAAACAAAGGTGAAGTCGGCGGGGTAAAAGAAGAATACCGCCCACTTGCCTTTGACATCGGCATCGCTGACGTCGTGAAACTCGCCATTTTGGTAGGCTTTGGCGTTGAAGGGTTTAAGTTCGGATTCGATGTAACGGGACATGGGTAACTCCTTAAGTGAATACCGCGTTGTGTCAGTAATTTCTCTGGGCTTAATACTATTGGTGGTTTAATTTTGATAAAAATTAACAATTTAAATGTGTCAGATAGCTTGTCGCTATCTTGCTGCCCTGGGGCTTGACCGGCTTGGTTGTTAGATTGTGGATGGAGACGACATCAGAGATACTCCAAAGACTTACAGCGGGCGCTGAACAGCGCCGCAATGGATATTTGGCCGCAGGACAGTGGTATGCGATTGATACGCTTATTGAAATATGACTTGGCGCGTGAAGCCGAGGATTGGGTGGATGACGGGGTGATCAGCGAGGCACAGGCAGAGCTAATCTGCGCCCGCTACCAGGTGGATTATCGTAGTGCCCGGCAGCGCTCACTGGGCTACAACGTGTTAGTGGGGCTCGCTTATCTATTTATCGCGCTCGCACTGATCACCCTGATTGGCGCCAATTGGGAAGAAATCCCCCGCGCGTTGCGTATGGGCGGTTTGATTGTGCTAACGCTGGTCACTCAGTGTGTTGCCTTGCGAGCTTATTGCACAGGGGGCCGCCGTGCAGGCGAAGGACTCTTTCTACTGGGGAACTTCTTTTTTGGTGCCGCGATAATCCTGATCGCACAAATCTACCATCTGGGTGAGCATATGCCCGATGGAATCTTTTGGTGGGCACTGGGTTGTTTACCATTTGCCTTGATTACCCGCAGCCCTTGGCTGGCCATTCAGGCTAATGTGCTGGCACTGCTGTGGTTTTTTTTACAGGTGAGCATGGGCTATTACCCGGCGCTCTTCCCGCTCTTTATAGCGCTATCTCTCTATGTACTTTTACGCGGGCGAGCGAGCTCCATTCTTATGCTGCTGCTTGTGGTGAGCATCGGCTTCTGGATCGAATTCTCGCTATCGGAATTCTGGCGTGGCGAGCAGCTGGGCGCGGGGCTGGAATTTTATTCAGAGAATCTGGCGGTGGCGGTCTCCCTGTTTATTCTGCTGTATACCTTTAGTCATTGGCTGGCGCTGAGGGCTTCGCCGGTGGCCAAGGACTACGCTGCAGTAATCTCGGTGTGGTGTCTGCGTTTTGCCCTGGCCAGCCTGTTGGTATTCAGCTTTGCACAGCCTTGGGAGGCGTTGATCGAGGCCGATTGGCAACACCGGTTGTCTCTGTGGCTGGTGGTGGCCGCGATGGCCACTGTTACTCTGCTGTTGGCACTGCCGGCCAGGCGCTTGATATCGAGTGGTTTGCTCTATGTGTTCTTTATTGGTGCCCTCATCACTGTCAGTAGCAGTGATAACCAAGACTTGGCGATGTATTTGCAAGTGGCTACCAATTTCGCCCTTATTGGCTGTGGTAGCTGGTTAATTTACCGGGGTATTCACGATGGTATTTCCCATTATTTCTTCCTTGGGGTGATGTCGATACTGATCACAGCATTGCTGCGTTATATCGATCTGATCGGTGATTACCTGGGGGCTTCGCTGATCTTTATTTTATTTGCGGGCCTGTTATTGGGCGCCGCCAAGTACTGGAAGTACCACCAGGGCAGGGAGGGAGCACAATGAAAAAGGGACTGACTTTTGCCTTGGGTACGGCGATAGCTGCACAGTTTTTGATTCTGGTAGGCATGTATGTAAAGGCACAGGTGCCGCTTTGGACTGGAGAGCCAATCCGGGTAAAAACGATACCGGTAGACCCCCGCTCCCTGTTTCGCGGCAACTATGCGCGCTTGAATTACGACTTTTCCCGTATTGCCAAGTCAGCCTTAACGGGAGAACGCCCTATACGAGAGGGGGAGGTGGTGTATGTCTCCTTGAAAAAATCCCCCTCAGGGCTTTATGAATTTTCTGCGGCGAGCCTGGAAAAACCGAACGAGGGGATATTTATTAAGGGGCGGATTGCCGGTGCTAATCCCTGGAGTGCAGAGCAATTTTACCGCATCAAGTACGGTATAGAGGCCTACTTTGCCCCCAAAGAAAAGGCCCTGCAGTTGGAGCGGGAATTACGCGATGGTGGGATTGCCGAGCTTATGGTAGCGCCCAGTGGTCAGGTGAGCCTCAAGAGTGTAATAGGGGGCGGCTGAGTCACTCACGTTATGCTTTGGAGTTGTAACGCGAGGCTGTATTGGGCCAAGAGTCGAGGGAAAAAAACAGCTCTAAAGAATGGAGTCAGAATCTATGTCACAGGGAAAAAAGCGCCAGATAAATATCTTCAGCACCATGATGTGGGTGCAGGGGGCTTGCCTGTTGTTGGCAGTGATCGGACTTTGGCTTTCCGATGTGACGCTATCACCAGCAAGAGGCGACCCGTGGAGTTCTATTGCCTGGGGAGTCTTGGGCGCACTGTTTAGCTTTGCTGTGGTTGTGGCATTGACCCGCGCCCATCACCGCGTGGGGCGTACTCTGCGTTGGTACTGTGCCCAGCTGGCGCCAATTTTCTGCAAAATGCCCTTGGCCCAGGTGGTACTGTTGTCTCTCGCCGCAGGTGTTTGTGAGGAGTTGTTATTTCGTGGCTTTCTGCAAACCTGGCTGTCGCAACTGAGCTCCCCGCTGCTGGGGTTGCTCGGAGCTTCTTTCGTTTTTGCCCTTCTTCACTGGGCTTCGCTGATCTATGTGCTGCTAATTTTCGCATTTGGCTTAATCCTTGGTTTTGTCTACCAAGCCAGCGGCAGCCTATTGGGGGTGGTTGTCTGGCATGCCCTCTACGATTTTTTTGCCCTGGCCACACTTGCCTATTACCCGAAAGTACTGGGTGCGGACCGTTGGCTGGTCAAGTAACAGACGCATTTTAGTGGCTGAGTGCGTCAGCCTTAAAGCAGGGTATGCGCTAGTAGTAGGGTTAGTAGGGCGGTCATGGTAAAGCCGATCAGCGCTAGCAAGCCATCGTGAGCCACCAAGGCCAGCCCAAAAATAGTGAGGGCGAAGCCGGCTGTAGTGGCCGAAAAGGGCACCAGTTCCATCAGCGGCATTGTCAGGGCGATAAGTGAGCAAGTAGTGGCAATAGCATAGGTACCACTGCGCTTTACCAGAAAATGCAGGCGTGGCTGCATCCAGTGATCGGCAAACTCTGCCGGTCGCCTCAACCAGTGCAATGCTCGGGTGAGCTTCTTCTTGGAAATCGAACGGTTTAATAGCCACTGGGGCAGCCACACATGTTTGCGCCCCAGTAGCAGCTGAATGGCCACTAGTAGGAGTAATGCTGCCATGGAGGTAGATATGCCGGGCACGCCGCTTAGGGGAGAAAATAGAATCAATCCCACCACCAGCAGAAAGGGCGCATAAGAACCGAGCCCTACGGCATCTATTACCAACTCTAGGGAGACCCGTTCAGTATGCCGGCAGCTGGCTTCTATGTGTTCCAGCAGCTGGCATAGGCCGGTAAATTCCTGGGGCATAGGCTTAGGCTTCAATGCCCATTACTGATTGATCGGACAAGAACGGTGAGTCGGGATCTTCCATCCGGGATCTTCCATCTGGGATCTTCCATCCGGGATCTTCCATACTGGCGCTTATGCCGGTGATAGACTACGTAGATAAGCAGCAGGGAGGGGGCTAAAGACAGGAGCAGCCTAGATAAATAGTGCACAAACAACAGCATGGCGTTCACCGCAAAGGGAATCCTATAGAGATAGTCTGTGCCGCCAAAGCCTCAAGCGCCAGCCCAAAAAGGCGCTAGTTGGAAAACAATTCATCCAGAGTGAAGGTTTCTTGGCCTTTGCCCTCTTTAAGGCTCTCTCTCACCATCTTTGCCGCTACCTGAGCACCCTCGATTGGGCGATAACGCTGTAGTCCGGGGAGTCGGCAGATCCAGGGTAATAATATGGCGCCAATTTTCTCTGCTGGACGGGAATCGCCCCGCTCACCTAAAAGTAGGGAAGGGCGAAAGATACTGGTTCGTGCAAAGGGCAAAGATAAAATTTCCTGTTCAAGTTCCCCCTTCATTTGCAAGTAGGCATTGCCACTTTTGGTATTGGCACCGCTAGAGGATACCAGCAGGTAATGCGACACCCCATTATCCGCAGCGAGCTTTGCCGCCTGGTATTGATACTCCACATCCACCTTATGTTGTTGCTCCAGGCTGCCGGCTTGTTTTTTGGTAGTGCCAAGGCAGGAAAAAAGCAAGTCACCATGGAATAAGTCTGCATAGTCCGTCAGATGTTCAAAGTCCACAATTTCATTGCGTACCTTGGGGTGGCGAATAGGGACATCTCGGCGGGTAAGAGTGATTATCTCATCGATAGCGGATTCCTTTGCCAACAGTTCAACCAGTTCACTGCCAATCAGTCCCGTTGCACCGATAATAATTGCCTTCATTATAAAAATTTCCGACTCATACATTTGCCAATTAGCTGATGATCCACTATTTAGGGGCGGGGTTGTCAAGTGTATTGGTCCCTTTCCCCGCTGTAAATTTTCCGACTATTTTTTTAAATAAATGGGCGATTTATTTAAAAAATTAATTCTAAAAATAAATGTAGAAATGTTTGCTTATTACATATTAATCTCCTTCGTAATTGTTGGTGAAGGTATCAACCCTTTTAGGGAGTCGGATTGAACAATGCTATTTGATTACTCGAAACAGAAGTTGCCTATTCGTGAAGGTCTACGTGAGGCAAATTTAAAAGCCTGGCAGTTTATTGGGGAGACCGGTAATTGGTGGTCTGCCCAGCAGCACCTTGCCATTGCCAGAGAGGTGCGTGGAGCACATGAATGTGCATTTTGCCGAGAGCGGAAGAAAGCGCTTTCACCTTATCAGGTGGAGGGACGGCATGAATCTAATTTGGAACTTTCCGAAGTTATTGTCGATACAGTTCACCGTATAGTGACAGACTCATCCCGCTTAAGTGAAGAGTGGTTTAAAAGACTAATACTCTCAGAAATCTCCAAGGGACAGTATGTGGAGTTGGTCGCTGTAGTTGTATTTGTCATGAATGTGGATACCTTCCATCGGGCACTGGGTTTACCTTTGGAGGCATTGCCAGAAATTCAAACTTTAGTGAATGAATCGCCATCGAAATATATTCCCGAAGGCCTGGAAGAGGGTGCAGCCTGGGTGCCAATGATCGGTAAGAGCCAGTGTGCCGAGGAGGAGCAAGATTTATATAGGGATGTCCCCAAGCCCACTAATGTGCTTAGAGCTTTGAGTTTGGTGCCAGAGGCGGTGCGTTGTCAGCGCTATATGGAGAATCGTTATTACTTTTTACCCTCTGAAGTCATGCAGGTAGGTGAGAGTCACGATCGTGCACTATCTCGTATAGAAATTGAGTTAGTCGCTACCAGGGTGTCGATGAATAACGAGTGCTTCTATTGTTCGGCGTCTCACGCAATGTTGTTACAAGTAAGCGGAGAGGTGCAGGGTAAGCAGCAAAATATCACCGACTTGCTCTCTTCGGAAAGAGCGGCAGCTAGTGAAAATAATGGACCTGGTAATGGGGGAATTTCCGGGGAGTATGCGGAGCTTATTGGCTTTGTGGACGCTGCTATGGGGGATGATAATCAGCAACTTGTCCTCGCCAGGGAGAAGTTATCCAAGGAGCATGGTGATTCTGCACTGGTGGATACGGCCGCGCTAATAGGCAGTTTCCAGCGTATGAATCGTATTGCCAGCGCCACAGGAATAGAGCTAGATCAAGAAGTGGATCTGTTAAGTCAGCAGGTACAAAGTCAACTGGCGCTGGATACATATGCCCAGGCAAGTGAGACGACGGCCGGGGGTAAGGCATTGGGGTGGCTGTTTGCCAAGGTTCGCCCGATTTTGTTTAAAATGGTGGGGAAAAGAGCCAGGGATAGGGCTTAAGTAGCAAGCTACTCTCCCTTTGGAATAGTGAGCCAGATTCAATTGATAAAATGCCTATGGTGGGCTAGAAAAGCCCATATGCCAATGAGGATGAAGCGTCTACCGTTATAATCGTTATCGGTATAGTGTGGATCTTGATGGGCCCGTTTCTATAGTGGCTTCAAAGGTCCTCTCAAGGTTTGAAGCAGTAAATATAGAGCAAGGTGCACGACGGAGAAATTGGGTGTAGTCATTCCTGGCAAAACTTTCTGGTCAATCTTGGTACAATATTTAATGAACCAACAGATACAGTACATTTACCCAAAAGTACTTCACTGGGCTGATGGCTGCCCTGCATCTCCTGCTTGCGCATAGGCATACGGTCTATGCGCTGAAAAATTTCTACAGGGGAAAAGGTAACTGTACGATATTTTTCTCTGCCATCCTTGCCAATTAGCACAACTTGCTCACTATTTCCCTTGAAATATTCATCGCGAATATTTTTACCAAAATCCCCGGTAATTTTTCCTGCATAATTCGTTTCAATTTTGTCACCTGAAAATAAAAACCAGAGAAGTTGCCTCTCAGCAAATTGTGGCCCCAGCTTGAGCAGTGACTCTAGGGTTTCAGGGGGCTTTGGTGGGTTTGCTAGCAGTAAAATACGATTTTTCCATTGAAAATCTTTGAGGTTACTTATAGCTGTTTCTTCAGCGGCAAGCTGTAAGGATTGAATAAGTAATAGCAAGAAAAATAGTATACGCATTATCACAACTCTGCTATTTAGATTGCTAAATACATTGGAGTTTAGCTGAGTAAACTCAACTAAGCTTAAGTAGTACCCTTTGTGGCACTCCAAAAGAAACGGTTTTGGGTGACCCTTTCAAGCTTACCGGTTTTTGTAATCAGGTTTTAGGATAAAAAATCGAATCTGCGATAGATTAGCGTATTGCATGGTGTGGTCGAACTCCCCTGGCCTAACAATCAAATTGGAGTTTCTGAAGCTGGTACCATTTATGGCACATATGCAGGAGCCTACCCAGCAGTCAAACCGTTTAGGCCTATTAGCCATTTATGTTGCCCTATTTATCATTGCCATTGATATCAGTGCATTCTCCCCGGCGATTCCCGCCATAGAAAGGGAGATGAATATGAATATTACCACTTCACAGTGGGTAATTAATGGCTATGGGCTGGTTTTTGGGGTAATGGTTGTTACCGGTGGCCGTATTGCCGACATTATTGGGCGGCGCCGTACCTTCATCATTGGTGCGTGTATATTCCTTATCTTTTCCCTACTCGGAGGGCTAGCTGTAAATGTTCCAATGCTGTTGGCTGCCAGGGCTGCAATGGGTATTGGGGCCGCCTTAATGTGGCCATCAATTCTGGGGATGGCTTACAACCTTATGCCAGAAGAACGCGCAGGGGAAACCGGCGGATTAATTATGGCCATCTGCGGTCTTGCCAATACTTTGGGGCCAGTAGTGGGGGGAGTGTTGGCAGATCTACTGAGTTGGCGCTGGCTATTCTTTTTCAACTTGCCCATCGCTACTGCGGCGGTCTATATGTGCTGGAAATATATCCCGATAGATATACCTTATGACCCAAACGAAAAAATTGACTATTTGGGGGTTTTGACCCTTACGGGTTCTTTGTTAAGTTTTCTCTTGGCCTTAAATTTCGCTTCTGAAAATGGCTTTATGAATCCCTTGGTAGTGGGGTTATTAACCTCCTTTCTTCTGTTTACGGTTGCTTTTGTACTGATTGAAACAAAAGAGCGAGATTTCGCCCTGATACCTCAGGATATCATTAAGAATAAGCGATTCTTTGCCGCAGGAGCTGTTACCCTTTTTACCTCCGTAACTTTTTTTTCCGTGATCTTGTATTTGCCACAATACTTAACCAATGTGCGGGGTTTCTCTACTATTCAGTCCGGCTTGTCCCTGGTACCCATGATGGTCGCTTTTGGCATGATGTCCTTTATTGCAGGTAAATTATATTTGCGTACCGGAGGGAAAATATTGGTATGTGTTGGAATTTTGGGCATGAGCCTGGGGATGTTTTACTTGTCCAGGCTGGGAGAAGGGTATAACTACATCTTAGGGCTGATTATATTAGGCGCTGGCCTGGGGCTGTTTAACCCCTCGACAACCACAATGGTTATTGCGGTTGTAAATCCCAACCGCGCTAGTTTAGCAAGTGCTATTATTTATATGCTCAAAATTACCGGTGGAGCGGTAGGGCTTGGTGTAAATGCGGCCATATTGGGTTTCTCTCCAGATATCACATCGGGTATTAGCTTGGCATTTGAGGTAAACGCTTGTTTTGCTTTTGTGGGCTTTGTTGTTGCTTTCATGTTTATGAGCGCTCCTAGAATTCCAGAGCGGGAAGGCGGGTAGTCACTGAAGTGCAAGACCATGTGATGAAAGTGAAGGAAGCTGCGAATCTATCCGAATGGATTGCAGAATTGCTGAGGGATTTATAGGGGTGAGTCAGCTACAGATTTCCAGAGGGCAGGTTTATGGCTTATTTGCTGCCGCTCTGGCCTTATTTATGATCGCGATTGATATGAGCGCCTTCTCCCCTGCATTGCCAGCTATACAGCGTGAGTTTGGATTTGATATCACCACTTCGCAATGGGTGATTAATGGTTATGTACTTGTCTTTGGTATTTTGGTGGTCACTGGCGGTCGCATAGCGGATATCTATGGCAGAAAACGTGCATTTATGGTGGGAACGGCCATTTTTGCTCTCTGTTCATTAATTGGTGGCCTCGCTATTGATATGGCCATGTTACTGGTAGTCCGCTGTCTGATGGGGATAGGTGCAGCGTTAATGTGGCCCTCTATTATAGGTATGACCTATAGCCTGGTTCCCAAAGAGTATGCTGGGCAGGTTGGTGGGGGCTTGATGGCAGTATTGGGGGTGGCAAATATTGTTGGGCCTGTGGCTGGAGGGGTGTTGGCTGAATATTTAAGTTGGAGGTGGATTTTTTTTATAAATATTCCTCTTGCGATTACCATAATTTGTTTTTGCTGGAAGTCAGTTCCAGATGATGTTCCCAAAATTTCACGAGAGAAGATAGACTACCTGGGAGTTTTGACGTTGAGTATTTCTCTGTTCAGCCTTTTGATTTCTTTGAATTTGGCTGCCGAAATTGGTTTCAGGGATCTATTTGTGATCTATCTGATAATGCTATTCTTAGTGTTCATCTGCTTGTTTATTATTGTGGAAAAGCGCAATCAAGAGATTGCATTAATTCCTGCTGATATTGTCTCTAATAAAACATTTTCCCTGGTAAGTTTGGTTACTCTTTTATCGGCAGTGATGTTTTTTGCCGTTATTTTGTTTTTGCCCCAGTTTTTAATTGAATATCGGGGGTTTACGGCAGTTCAGTCTGGTGTGGGAATGATCCCCATTATGGCAACCTTTGCACTGACCTCCTATCTATCGGGTGTTCTGCATAAACAGCTGGGGGCTAAATTGTTGATATGTGGGGGACTTGTCTGCAAAGGCGCTGGAATATTTTCACTATCTTATCTGAACAAAGAAACAGAATATCTTGAGCTTATACCCGGATTGATTATTTTGGGGATTGGTATTGGCTTGTTCAATCCGGCAGTGACTACCGCTGCGATATCAGTTGTAGATTCTGCGCGCTCAAGCTTGGCGAGTGCGATTCTTTATATGTTCAAGATTGCAGGAGGTGCCTTGGGCTTGGGAATCAATGCGGCTATTGTAGGTTTTGCGCCAGATGTGGTGAGTGGTATTGGTTGGGCCTATACGGTAAATGCTTATTTTGCTCTTAGTGCGTTTGTGATTGCTGTTTTCTTTCTTCCCGGGCAGTTACCAAAAGCCTTCTCGAGACGGCAGTAATAATGAAACTTAATCGTTTTAAAAGATCCTGTGTTGGGTTTGTAAATGTGCTCAGGAGCATGGTTTGATAATGTGTTGAGTTCGATTTGAGATCTAGTGCGCAGGAGGTTTCAATTAATGCCCGCGCTAAATTCTACTCTAGGAAAGGAGCAATATTTAGGGCTCGCGGCCTTGTCAGTGGCTGTGTTCCTTGTGGCAAATGACTTTACGGCTTTTGCTCCTGCATTACCTGCTATTGAAAGTGAATTTAATGTAGACATTACCACTTCCCAGTGGATTATTAATGGCTATGCGCTGGTCTTTGGGGTGCTGATCATTACTGGTGGCCGGCTTGCTGATCTCTACGGTAGAAGAGGTGTATTTTTTTGCGGTACCCTGATTTTTATATTTTTCTCCATTTTAGGCGGATTGGCAGTTAATGCTAATATGCTGTTGATTTCCCGAGCTTTGATGGCAGTTGGGGCAGCGTTGATGTGGCCATCAATTCTGGGGATGACCTATAACTTGATGCCCGATGACCGCTCTGGCCAGGCTGGCGGGCTGATTATGGCAGTTTGCGCTTTTGCTAATGCCGTAGGCCCAGTACTGGGAGGAATACTGGCGGACCTTTTAAGCTGGCGGTGGATTTTTTTAATCAATATCCCTATAGCATCAATCGCACTATTTGTCTGCTGGAAAGTAGTTCCGTTTACACCACCAGAGCAGACAGAAGAGAAAATTGATTATCCAGGTGTAGCAACACTTTCTATTTCACTATTTGGACTATTGTTTGCGTTGGATATTTCTGGGCAGATTGGCTTCAAGCATCCATTGGTTATTGTTTTGTTGACGATATTTTTAGTTTTTATATGTTTATTTTCCGTTATTGAATGTCGCATAGGGCGTACTGCATTGGTTCCAGGTGATGTTATCGGCAATAAAAAATTTCTTTCAGCAAGTGTTGTTACCCTGTTAGTCGCTGTTTTATATTTTTCAGCCTTACTTTATATTCCGCAGTTTTTGACAAAAACACAGGGGTATAGTGCGATGCAATCTGGTATGTCATTGATTCCATTGATGGTTGTTTCGGGAATCTTTGCTTATATATCAGGGCGTTTTTATGAGCTGATTGGGCCAAGGTGGTTGGCTGGGGCAGGCACACTCTGTATGTGCCTAGGAATGTTTATGTTGTCTCATCTAAGCGACAATACCGGATTCATTAGCCTTTTGCCGGGTATGATGATGTTGGGTACAGGCATTGGCCTCTTTAACCCTGCAGTTACCACTGCTGCAATCACTGCTGTATCACCAAGTCGAGCCAGTTTGGCCGGAGCCGTAATATATATGTTTAAAATTGCTGGAGGTGCCATTGGTCTTGGGATGAATGCGACTATTGTGGCTTTTTCACCAGATATCTCTTCAGGTATTGACCGGGCGTTTACGGTTAATGCTTATCTTGCACTTGCAGGGTTGGTTGCTTGTCTATTTTTTGTTGGTGCTAGCCAGAAGAAAGAGGTATCTGGTTAGTATTCCTTTTGAGAATATCTATAAGTAAATAGCTCTTCAAAAGAGTGATGATTTTAGGGGTGACGGAGGGCACTTTATAGTAACTATCATAGTTTTCAAGCTTCTATCCGCTCTTAATTACTAAAATAGCAGAGTTGAATTATTTCTAAGTTTCTATTTTTCGAAAATAAATATGGTCGCTATAAGTTTTTCCGCCAATCATATGAGCTTCTGGGATGATCATATCAAGATGAAAGCCGCACTTTCCGAGCACTCGCTCTGAAGCAATGTTGCCTTCTGTTACCACTGCCTTATAGTGCGCAATACCATGCTCTAAATATGCCCATTCCATTAAGCCGCTAAGCGATTCGGTACCATAACTTTTTCCATGGAATTCTGGTAACAGTAAATAGCCAACTTCAGCTATGCCATCCTCCAAATGAAACCCAGTTACACCCATTTTCTGGCCGGAGAGCTTATCTATAATAACCATACACAACCAAGTATTAGAGTTTGCTTCCCAGGGGGTAAGTCTTGATTCAAACTTAGACTTTAATACTGTTTCATCTGGCGTATCGAAACATAACTGGATTACTTGAGGGTTAGTATGCAGACTTACAAAAAGTGACCAATCACCCTCGGTGATTAGTGACATGGTTAAGCGCTGGGTACTGACTTTCATTGTCTGCTCAAGATTCCATTAGTTCATTAATTTTGATGATATTTCAGGTTTGTTTAAAAGTTGATCTACACCTTTGAGTGGGAATGAATCTGCGAAGTAAGTTTGAAATAAATTCAACTTCGCAGATATCTAAAGATTAAGAGGTTATTAAAGTTTTTGCTCTTCAATGGTGGAATTCATTATGGCTACACATGCACTCCCTGGCCCAGCGCAGGGACCTTTCAAAATGTATGTGGCGCGCTTATTACAGCCGGAAGCGCCGTATGTACGCCGGTCAAGTTGATGGATCGTCATTGATTTAGCATCACAGTTTAAGTCAAAGGGTGCTCTTTTTGTGACAGTTTTCTCCATGAGGGAGGTGCAACCACTTAGTGAAGCAATCAAAATGCTTGACCACATTAATTTACGTCCCACGGGTAATCCTTTTCGATAAAATTGATGAAGTAGATAGGGAAACATACACAGGCCTAAGCTTGTGGAATGTTAATAGATTTATTAATACAAACTTGACTATGTTTCCTGTTGCTGAAAGTTAGATTTATTTCCCTTTAAGGTCTAGGTAACAATTATATTGTTAAAGCTATCCTTTGGGGAGTAGCCATTCTGGCTTTTGTCGTAAGTTAACGATCTCTTAGGGAGGGAAGATCGTCTTACCTTGATCGTTAGTACTAGTTAATCCTTTCATGATCACCCACCTGAAGGTGGTATGTTCGGCTTCCAAGCTGATTGCACCTTAAATCGCTTAATAAGATCCTGAATCTTGGGGCTCATACAGCTTGCGGATTCTATTTCCTGATATACCCTATCAGTTGCTCGTTTACCTGCGTCTAGAAGTATCTGCGCTGTTTGTTTTTCTGTTAGTTGGGGCCTTTTCTCTTTAAGGTATTGAGATGACATACGTGTTACCAGCTCATAATTTGCCAAGAATGAAGCTAGCTCTGGCTTTTTAGGTTGGTAACACTTACCAGCAGCGGCACTAGACAAGGTAAAGTGTTCATACATTTTAAGGATCTCAAGCGTACTCTGGTTGGAGCTTGAGCTAGATAAAAGTGCGATGGATAGAGTTATTATGATTTGCATAACATTTCAACATGTTCAATGGTCTGTACCTATTTTAACTTAGAAAGTCTATTTTTTTACACTGCTATAGTGATTGCTTTCACTATGAGGTGGCTTGTTTGGTTGGAAAATTGATTTGTTGGTTTTACCAGAAATACCAAGTAGCCATCGATATTCTCTCTATAGTATTTTTGGTCATCTTTGGGTTCACAATTAATACTGAGAGGGTAGGGAGCTGAAAAGCTCCTTTTTGTATTCCATCCATTTTTTCATGGATTCAGAATTTCTTATAAGTTCCTGCATTTTATGCATGGACTCTAGATACTTCGGTTCTTTTTGCTGATACATCTCTATGCCATGTTTCTTACTAAGATCCGCAATCTCTTCAAAGGAGTTTGCTTGAAATTCAACATCACAAGCGCCATCTAATTGCTTGCAGGTCATAGTTTTCATATCGAACTCCTTTTGTGAAAGGCAATTGATTTTTTGGCGTGCTAATTTTAGGACAGCTGTAGATTTTAAGAGGTAATGGTGGAGAGGTACAGATTGGGAGACTTGAGCGATAGATGGTATTGCTAAGCTTGCTGCAGCTCTTTGAGAGGGCTTTTGAGTGTACTTATGGGTATTAACGGGCCTCACAAAGGGCCGTGTGGCCACAGTTATTAGACTCAAAAATCTTATGCGTGCCTAGAAGCTGTTTCATAACTTCTTTAGCGTAATTAACATGCAGGCAATATAGAAAAAAGCTCTGTATGAAGATAAGTAGCGATCCCACCTGACAACTAAACGACGGTAGTTCCCTAGCCATGCAAAAGTTCGCTCAACTTTCCAACGTCGCATATATCTCCTAAGCTTTCTGCCATCTTGTTTCGAAGGTTTTCTTCTATTCCTACGGTGAGGGCAAATCAGGTCAATTTCACGGCGGGCCAAACTATGGCGTAGTGGATCAGAATCTGCAGCCTTGTCGTACACTAGTCGTCGAATTTTTGTATTTTCATAGGTAACATCGAGTAGTGGGTGTAATAAATTTACTTCTGCTGGTGAGGCCGAAGTAACGGTGCCTCCCAATGGAATACCTTCGCCATCGACCACCACCATCCACTTTGTACCCTTGCCTCGCTTAGTTTTTCCGACTTCTGCTCCCCTTTTTTTGCTGAAGCAAAGCTACCATCCGAAAAGACTTCTTTCCAATTAAGCAGGGATCTTTGATCGAGCTGTCCGAAAAATTTTCTCCAAGCCTCCAACCAAGCGCCTTGCTCTTCCCAAAACTGGAGCCTTCTCCAGCAAGTACTCGGCGAAGGGTAAGATGGGGGGAGATCCTTCCATCGTGCTCCTGAGCGCAAAATCCACAAGATACCTTCAAAACATGCACGGTTATCAATGGGTTTGGGACCTCCTTTTCCACGTTTTAGCTGGGGAAGGCAAGGCTCAATCAATTTCCACTGAGCGTCGGTTAATTCTGACTTAAATCTACTCACGCTTACTGGTCTTATCATTCCATGAGGTCGCAAGAATAACTGATTTCAAGTTATGAAACAGCTTCTAACCATTACCTTAATAGTAATATCTTACGCTTGTTTGAATGCTCGTGGTAGGGACTAATTGTGCAAACCTCCTGAATTAGATACTGTGCATATGGGGCTGGCTGGAGAAAATAAAGAGTGGTGGTTCTTGTGTGCTAACTGGATAAAAATTTATGAATTTATTTTTTACTTTGCCTAGAGATCTAGTCATCTAGTGACATAGGAATCATTAAAGCACAATCCATGTGGTGGTGAGGGATATAGGTATGGCTAGGAATGCTAACAATTCTACTAGCTATAAGTTATGCCTTGGTATTAAGAGGCTGTTGTTTTGCTTTATAACTCTAATACTTGTTGCGCAAGCGCTATATACATCTCCAAGCCAACAATATAGTTGCCGGAAGCAGTACAACAAACCATCCAGTCCATGCTGCAGGTTGATAGGGCTAATCAAGAAGGTAAGAACCATCATTGGTAGTACCTACTTTGCAGTATCAGTAAAAACCCTTCCCCATTATGAAATGCTTCATCTGTTTTTTTTGTGAACCACCAAGATATCAGATTTACTGTGCTCGATCGTGATAAGTAAACCGAAGAAAAGTGAGAGTACGTCGAGAAGATTAGTAAAAAGGTAATGAGTATTCATCGAAGTCCCTTTTCATTGTTATATTTTTTAGCTTAAATTTATAGCTTGGGCTGCCCCCATTGTTCATCTGTTTTAAGGTTTTAATGTATAAATGTGGGTTTCAAATGGACACTTCTGTGTCGGTTAATTTTGTGTAATTTATATGGTTAAACCCAAAAAATGACCTCCTACCATAAAGACGTAGTTTGTCGCCAGGTTTGAGATCCTCCCATGACTTTTTTGTCACGCCGCATATCTGATTGCTCATTAAGGAGTTGTACTCACTCAGAAGGATTCTACCTTTGCAATGCTTCTCTCGGTATCTAGATGATTTTCCTGAAACTGTCACATCTATGCTATCGTGAGTTGATATGAAAAAATGTAATGTTGCTGGTAATCCTCTTGCTATTGAAAGATAGATGGTAATTGGGATCCCCATAGTTAAAGCTATCCCCATCAAGAGAGGGCTTTTTTTCTGATCTTCGATAATTTCCCTTATTGTCGATTTTCTTCTGGGGAGAGAAATGAATAAGATTGTGAGTAGAACTATAGAGAGAGCGATGCTAGTAAAAGCAAGAAACCTAGCTTTTTCATCACTGATCAAAAGTTCACTCGAAGCTCCAATTGGGAGTAGGCAGGCTATGCCAATAGCTATACATGCATATATCTTGTGCTTAAGTGTTGCTCTTTTCTCGAGTGAGGAATCCATTGTTACCTTTTGTACGGCTGACTGATCATTTATTGAAGTCGCAATATATCATTTGATGTATGTGCTTCCCAGGCACTTACAACGATTTATAGTTCAGTTGGTTATTCTTTGGAGAGTAAATCTTTAAAGTGACAAAAACATAAAATTCAAGTCGTGATTAATAAGGTTAACTAAGGAGTGGTAAATTTTTCAGTAAAAATGGTAGCCTAGTCAGCTATATGGCACTTCTCAAAAGTTCATTTATTGGTATTCAGGTTGCTTATATTTGCTCGTTGGTTCTATCTAGGTGATGCTGCAAATGCTCACAAATAAAATCCACACATAGTTTAATTTTTGGTATTTGATATTTACTGCGCTCGTAAAGAAGAAAGATGCCAATATCACCTCCAGGGCTGACAGAGACTTTACCTTGGGTGGGAACCTGTACTAATTCTCCAGATTCCAGGTGTTCGCAAATACTCCATGAGGGTACACAGAACATACCGCGATGATTCAGTGCTGCAGCCAGTAGAGCTTTGCCATTATTGCTGATCAGGTGGGTGGATAGCTTTAGTGGCACCCAGTGATCATCATCGAAATAATGCCAGTCAATCAGTCCTCTGGGGCCGCGGTATTGTAGGGCGTGGGCAGATTCTATAGCTAGTTTGTTTAGCGGTAACTCTTTCCCTAGGGTGTTTAGGTACTCGGGTGTGGCGGTGAGTGAGAATTCGTTCTTGGATAGACGCTTGGCGATGACATGCTCATCGGGAGCGGAGCCTCCGCGAATGGCGATATCTACAGGGTCTTTACCTAGCTGGGTAAGATCGTCGCTATAGTGCAGGTCAAAAACAATGTTTGGGTAACGTTGGACGAATTGTTCCAGTAGGGGGGTTAAGTGCTGTTCGCCGTAAGAAGGTAGGCAGCTGATACGGATCAACCCGCTGGGGGCTTCGAAGGTTTGGCTCACCAGCTCATCTGCCTGCTCCAGTTGGCGAATGGCTTCATTAATCATGGAGTAATAGAGCTTACCCAGTTCGGTAACTT
Source organism: Microbulbifer mixtoriginis (SeqCode) (assembly GCF_052467515.1). NCBI lineage: Bacteria > Pseudomonadati > Pseudomonadota > Gammaproteobacteria > Cellvibrionales > Microbulbiferaceae > Microbulbifer > Microbulbifer mixtoriginis (SeqCode). The sequence goes on from NZ_CP174314.1 coordinate 1,629,089, forward strand.
CCACCTTGCGGGTGCTGCGCTGCAATAGCTCTACTCCCAGAGACTGCTCAAGGTCCCGCACACGCCGTGAAATAGAAGAGGCGGGAACATCGAATTCCTCAGCCACTGCAGTAAAACTACAGAGTTCCGCCACGCGCTTGAAGTAGCGTAATGCCCGGATTTTGTCCATAAAGCCCCTATTCTTGCTTGTTTACACGGCAACTTAGCATTCATTATTGTCAGAAAGACAAAAGAGTTCCACTAAATGCTCTCTGTTTCTCAGTTGGGGCAGGGGGCACTATCGCTCTCATTCTTGAACTGATGACTAGAGAGATTAATGAAAGCACTCAAAATTACCCAGTATGGCGATATCGATAGCAGCCTGGCTTTCCAGGAAGCGAATGTACCCGAGCCAGGTGCGAGCGAGGTGTTGATCAAGATCAATGCCGCCAGCATCAACCCCATTGATCTAATGGTGATGCGCGGCGAGATGAAAGCGCTAAAGAAGCTCAACTTGCCGGTGGGAATTGGCCGGGATCTGAGTGGCGAGGTGGTCGCAGTGGGTAGTGGAGTCTCACAATATCAGCCCGGAGAGGAAGTGTTCGCCAGGGTGGGGGAGGATCACGTGGGCACCCTTGCCCAGTATCTGGTGGTGGATGCTACGCATCTGGCGAAGAAACCTGAAAACCTCTCCCATGAAGAAGCTGCAAGTATCCCTTTGGTGGGGCTGACCTCCTACCAGGCCTTGATCCAGGTTGCTGGTTTGAAGAAGGGAGAGAAAGTATTGATCCATGCGGGTTCCGGTGGCATCGGCTCTATGGCGATTCAGCTTGCCAAGGCCTACGGCGCTTATGTGATTACTACAACCAGTAGTGCCAATGTGGACTGGGTGCGCAAACTCGGTGCGGACCAAGTGATCGATTATAAGAAAGAAAACTATCTGGATTTATTGTCTGATATTGATGTGGTGTATGACACTCTAGGCCAACAATACACAATGGATGCTTTTAAAGTATTGAAAAGAGGCGGCAGAGTAGTATCTATTGCTGGGGTGCTGGACCCGTTGACGGCGAGGGAGTTGGGTATCAACTGGTTTTTCCGTAAGCTAATCGGGCTTAAGTCTCTCCCGGTATTGAAACAGGCGAAAGACAAGAATGCGTTTTACCGTATGGTCATTATGCAGGCGAATGGGGATCAGCTCAGTGAGCTAAGCGCCTTATACAGGGACAAAATCATTTCTCCCGTCGTTGATAAAGTTTATCCATTCAGCCAGAGTCTGGCGGCTTTCTCTTACCTGAATAGCAAGCGAGCAAAGGGTAAAGTGATCATTTCATTGAACAGCGGCGATTAAATCGCCGGACTATTTGAACGGCTTCTTTACAAGTTGGCAGTCATTCCTGTATCTATTGGGTGATTGCCAATGGCTAGCCACTCTTGTTTTATTGCTAGTCGCAAATGATAAATGATTATCGATTGCACAGCAGGTACTTTTAATATTTTATAGGTTGGCAGTTTTGCTTGTGAAAGACTTTCACAATGAATCTATAAAACAGTAGCCATTAATATTTCGGCACGAATTTAGAATTAATGAGATCCACCTCACATAATTGCTCAGTCGCATCACTTCTCAGTGCAAAAAATTAGCAATTGCCGGTTTTCCTAGATTTGACTTTCCTCACATCTGCCTATTTCTGTATTCACTACAATGCCGCTGGCTGAAAGGTCCCTGTTTACAGGCACTTCAATGTGGCCCTCAAGGGGTTTGCACATCGCTGGTTTTCATTGATAAGGATTGGGTCAGAGGTAGGCCACATGTTCAGAATTTTACAGATAGCTCTCCTTCTTTTACTGGCTGCCGCAGTGAATGCGCAGAATGTCAGTCGTGATGATATCCGTGGTTTGGACGAGCAAATCCAGGATGTTAAGAAAGATGTAATTGATCTGACAGCAACTTTGGCACAGTTGGAAGAGAAACTGTTGTTTCCTTCCAATACTCAGGTGGCTTTGTTTGTTTCTGTCGCAGACGAAAAGCCTTTTGAGCTGGAATCCGTAGAAGTCACTCTCAATGGTGAAATCGTGGCGCACCACCTCTACACCTATCGGGAAATTGAATCCTTACAAAAAGGGGGGGTGCAAAAAATCTATACCGGTAATGTGCAGGCTGGTGGACACCCGTTACAAGTGCGCTTTATAGGCAAGACCCCTTCCGGTAAAGAGTATCGAGCCAATGCTTCTTATCAAATCGACAAGGCGGTAGGGCCAAAGTTTGTCGAGATCAGAATTTCCGGAACCGAGTCCGAGATTAACTTCAAGGACTGGTAACCATGCGTATACCCCTGCTTTCGGCATTTCCCGGCGTAGCTGGAGCTGGCCTGCGTGTTCTCAGCTTTACATTATGTAGCTTGTCTCTACTCCCTAGTGTGGCTGGCGCAGACGATGATAAAGAAGAATTGCGCGATCTGTTCTTTGGTGCGGCCATGTACTACGCCCACCAGGAAAACTACTTTGATGCGATTGTAGCGCTGGATAACGAGCTGGCCCAGTATCACCGTCTGGATGAGCCCGAGTTAGACCCCTTCAGTAATCATCTTGGGCAGGCTGAATTCTCTGTGGGTGACATGGAGCTTTCCTACCGTATGCACCGGGAAGCGGGGCGCGCAATTGAAGCGGTGCTGAAGGGCAATGTTTCGCAGGAGGTGCGCAATGAAGCCGCCTATCGTCTGGCCAAAATTCACTACCACAAACAGCAGCCTCTAAACGCTTTGCATGCGCTGGAAATGATTGAGGGCAGGGTGCCCTTGCGGGTGCGTGCCGAGGAGCAATTCCTGCGCGCGCGGGTTTTTATGGAGTTGGGGCGTCTCGAAGAAGCGGTAGAGCTACTGAAAGACCTGAAAGGTGAGGAATCCCTGGAGGGCTTTGTGGAGTTCAACCTGGGCATTGCCCAGTTGAAATCCGGCGAGGAAGCACGCGGGGTGTTGGAGCTGACCGCTCTGGGCAAGCGCCACAGTGGCGACCCGGCCGATCAGGCCCTGTACGACAAGACCAATTTATTACTGGGTTCCCACTTGATGGAGGCCGGCGAACTGCAGCTGGCGCGCCCTTATTTTGACCGGGTGAATCTCGAAGGGCCTTTCTCCAATCGGGCGCTGCTCGGTGCCGGTTGGGTGGAGGCCCGAGCGGGGCGTTTCGATCGCGCCCTGGTGCCCTGGCGGATATTGCAAAACCGCAAGGGCACCAATGAATCGGTGCAGGAAGTGATGCTGGCTGTGCCTTACGCCTACGGAAAATTGGATGTACACAGTACTGCGGCAATTCATTACGGCCGCGCCCTGGATGCCTTTGGTCGTGAGATCGACACACTGACGGCTTCCATCAACAGTATTCGTCAGGGCAAATTTCTCGAAGCTTTGCGGCGCAAAGAGGCTACCCAGGTACAAAACTGGGTGGTGGCGCTGCGCAATCTGCCGGAGGCACCGGAGACTCACTATCTCCTCGACCTCATGGCCTCCAATGACTACCAAGAATTCCTGCGGAACTACCGCGACTTGAATGATCTCTACGAGCGCAATAAAGAGTGGCTTAAAAGTCTCACTGCCTTCGAGGATATTATCAGCGCGCGTCGGGCTTACTACGAGCCCCTGTTACCACAGCTGGATGAGCAGTTCCGTACCTTGGATGCACGGATCAAGCTGCGTATGGAGCAGCGCGATCAATTTTCCAGTCGCATAGAGCAGATGCTGGTTTCCCGCCGCCCGGAGTATCTCGCCACCGCCGAAGAGCAGGAAGCGCGCCTGCAACTACTGCAGCTGCATAAGCAGATCGCACGCAATCCTAAAGGTTTTACCGAGCAAAGCCGCAACCGTGTTGAGCGCTTGCAGGGTATTTTGGATTTGCGTCTCTCTACGGAATATCACCAGCGTCTCACCGAGGCCTATAAGCATTTGCAGGCCCTCAATGCTGAGATCGAAAAGTTACAAACGGTGTACCGCTCCTATGTGCGCAGTCGTCAGGCGGCGACCCACAGTTACACCGGTTATAACAAGGATATCCAGCGTTCTCGTGCGCAGATTCGTTCGGCCCAGCAGCGTCTGGAGATGTTGATGGCGCGCCAGGGCAGCATGCTGGAAGCGCTCGCTGTTGAAGAGCTGGAGCGCCGCCGCAGCCAACTGGAGAGTTACCAGATCAAAGCGCGCTTCGCCCTAGCCGACAGTTACGACCGTGCCAATGAGCTGCAGGAGCAGCGCGAGGATCAGCGCAAGATTGAACAGCATCGTGAGGCTCAGCCTGAAACTTTGCCAGAACAAAACCCTCCCGAATTGGAAGCACCGGAAAGCGAAAATGGGCTGCAGGAGCAGAGCCAAGCAGCCCGGCCGGAAACTCTGCCTGAGAGCAATCCTGCCGAATTGAAAGTGCCAGAAAGTGAAAATGGGCCACTGGAGCAGGGCGGGCAACTCCAAGCAGACCAGCCGGAAATTTTACCTGAGAATAAATCCACTGAACGGCAAGTTTCAGAAACTGAGGGGGATAAGGCGTGAAACCTGTAAATCATCGCGTAAGTCTCTCTGCTAGTTTTGCGATCGAGCCAATAGCTACAGGGCGGAAGCCCAAAAATGCACTGCGCTATGGTGCATTCGCCGCGGCATTACTGTTACTTAACGCTTGTGCGGTGAACAGCGGCAAAACAATTGGCAGCCTGCAAAATGTCGATATTGAGATTAAAGAGGAATATATCGACGGCAGCCTGGAAAAGGCCCTGGCAAGTTATCAGCGCTACCTGCAGGAAACGCCCGAATCGAGTCTCACCCCTGAAGCGATGCGTCGGATTGCCGACCTGAAAATTAAGCAGGCGCACCGGGCCGAGGATGCTGCCATTGACGGTATTGCCCCTGCCACAGCAGGCAGTGGTGCTGTGATTGCCATCGAAGCACCGGAGGCAACTGCAGAAAATACTCTGGAAGCCCCGGCTGAGGTAACCGCGCCTGTTGCCAAGGTACAGCGTATCCCCACTGAGCATGTAGCAGGTGCGGAGTCTGATGCGGACTTTGAAGCTCGCGCTAGTGGCAGTGTGGATATCGTCGTAGACACCACTCCACTGCAGGTTCCTGAAGAAGACCCGGAAGCGCTGATGTCGGCGAATGCCCGAGAGGCCATCGCGCTGTATCTCAACCTGCTGAAGAAATACCCTCTTTACGACCGCAACGACCAGGTGATGTACCAGCTCTCCCGCGCTTATGAAGAGGCCGGGCAAATTGATGCTGCAGTAGATGTATTGCGGCAGTTGGTGGCCAAATACCCGGATTCCCGTCATATCGATGAAGCCTGGTTTCGCCTGGGGGAATATTACTTTACCCGCAAAAAGTATCTGGATGCGGAAGAGGCCTATGGCCGGGTAATCACCATCGGGCAGATTTCCAGTTTTTACGAGCTGGCCCTGTATAAACGTGGTTGGTCCCTGTTTAAGCAGGATATGTACGAGATGGCCCTGGACGATTATGTGGCCATGCTCGATTACAAAGTCTCCCAGGGTTACGACTTTGACCAGCAGACCAATACGGTTGAACGCAAGCATGTGGACGATACTTTCCGCGTGGTGAGTCTGAGCTTCTCATATATGGAGGGCCCGGATTCTATTGTCGACTATTTCTCCCGCAAGGGTGCGCGCCAGTATGAATACCTGGTGTACAGCCATCTCGGTGAGTATTACCTGAATAAACGTCGCTACCAGGATTCGGCCAAATCCTATATCGCCTTTGTGGAGCGCAATCCACTGCACAAGGTTTCTGCGGACTTTTCCATTCGTGTGATCGAGATTTACAGCAAGGGCGGCTTCCCCAAACTGGTGCTTGAAGCGAAGAAGACTTTTGTAAATACCTATGCCCTCAATGCCGACTACTGGACAGTATTCGATATTAATGAATTTGGTGAGGTGGTCGAATTTCTACAGGCTAACCTGATCGACCTGGCCGGCCATTACCATGCCGCCTACCAAAACAAAAAACTGAAGGATAAAAAAGGAGAGCACTACCTAGAGGCAATTCACTGGTATCGCCGTTACTTGCAGTCCTTCCGTGAAGCTGAGCGTGCGCCGGAAATGAACTACCAGCTCGCCGGCTTGATGCTAGAAAATCGCGATTTCCACAATGCCGCTCTGGAATATGAGCGCACCGCCTACGAATACCCTGCCCACAAGGATTCCAGTGAGGCGGGTTACGCTGCGGTTTACGCTTATCGCGAACACCTGGCCAACAATCTGAAAGAAGCCAGTGCAGATCAGCGCGCTCCATTGTTGCGTGAAATTATCCGTTCATCGCTAACCTTTGCCGATACCTTCTCACAGCACGCCAAAGCGCCGCAGGTAATGCTGGGTGCGGTGGAAGATTTGTACGGTCTTAAAGACTATACGCCGGCGATCGATAACGGGCGTCAGCTATTGGAAAAATTCCCGGCTGCAGAGCAGGAGATTCGCCGCTCAGCCTGGATGGTGGTGGCCCACGGCTCCTTTGATACCCATGCCTATGCCGATGCGGAGGTGGCCTATGGGGAAACCTTGAATCTCACCGCCACCGATGCCAAGGATCGTGCTGGCCTAGTCGACAATCTGGCGGCATCCATTTACCAGCAGGGCGATATGGCGCGCAAGCAGGAGGACCACGCTACTGCTGCCGGCCACTTCCTGCGCATTCGCGCTGCGGCTCCGGGAGCCACTTTACTGGCCACCGCCGAATACGATGCTGCTGCCTCCCTGATTGTGCTCGAGGATTGGACCCAGGCCGCCACAGTGCTGAACAATTTCCGTGGGAATTTCCCAGAGCATGAACTGGCCAAAGATGTCACCAAGAAACTGGCGGTGGTCTACCAGGAAAGTGGCGAGCTCTTATTGGCAGCGGCGGAGTTTGAGCGTATTGAACGAGAATCTGAGGATGAGGAAATTCGCCGCGAGGCTCTGACGCAGGCAGCGGATCTCTACAGTACCGCTAAAGACAGCGACAGGGCGCTGGCGGTGTTGAGGCGCTACGTGAAGCTGTTCCCCAACCCCATGGAGCCCGCGCTGGAGACGCGGCAAAAAATCGCCGACATCTACAAAACTGCTGGGCAGCAAAAACGCTATATGCAGGAACTGCGTGAGATGGTGCGCATAGAGAAGCGTGGCGGTTCCCAGCGCAGTGATCGCACCCGCTACCTGGCTGGTAGCGCCGCGTTACAGCTGGCTGAGCCCAGTTATCGGGCCTTTACCCAGGTGGCGCTAGTTAAGCCAATCGAGCAGAACCTCAATTTGAAACGCAAGCGCATGAAAAAAGCGATTAGCGATTTCTCTGCCCTGATTGATTACCAGGCCGCGGATGTGACCGCCGCAGCCACTTATTACCTCGCGGAAATTTATTTGCACTTCAGTGTGTCTCTGAAAGAGTCCGAGCGCCCAACGAATTTGAGTGCGCTGGAACTGGAAGAGTACGAGCTGGCTCTGGAAGATCAAATTTATCCGTTCGAGGAAAAAGCGATTTCCGTGCATGAAAAAAATGTCGAGTTACTTGGGGTGGGTATCTACAACCCCTGGATCGATAAGAGTATCGGCCAACTTGCCGGTCTGATGCCGGCCCGTTATGCCCGTGTCGAAGAGGCTGGGGACTACCTGCAGAGTATTGTCCCTCTGCCACCGGAGCCGGAGGCCTTGGAATCAGCGGAAGCGGTTTCCGGCCAGTAATAGCGAGAATGGAGAAGAGGGCTATGCAAATAAAACTGCGAGTGGTTTTCCTGTGGGTGGTTACGTTGTTTTTGGCTGCCTGTGCAGGAGTTCAGACCAAGCCGGGCAAGGTTTCTGATTATTCCTCTGTGCGGGTGTCCGGCAGTGTGAGCCGGGATTTTGAGCGATCCCTGGAATTCCTTGCGGATAAGGAATTTGTGCGCGCGATTGAATTGTTGGAGACGGTTGTCGAGCGCGAGCAGCGTTTGCCTGCGCCTTATATTAATCTCGGCATTGCCCAAATTCAGGTGGCAGAAGAAAAAAAAGCGGAAGAGGCTTTTCTTAAAGCACTGGAAATAGATGCCGAGCACCCGGTGGCCACTAATGAGCTGGCAGTGCTTTACCGCAAGCAGGGCCGTTTTGCCGATGCACGCAAAATTTATGTGAATGCCTTGGCAGAAAACCCCGAATACCTGCCATTGATAAAAAATCTCGGCATATTGTGTGATCTCTATCTGCAAGATCTCCAGTGCGCTCTGGCACAATTCCAGCAATATGTACAGCTGGAACCCGAGGACCAGGATGTGTCTATCTGGCTGGCGGATCTCAAACGGAGGGCGGGCAAGTGATAGCGCAGTGTAAATGGATTTTGCCGTTTATGATGGGGTTTGCCATTTTTCCTTTTGCCGGTGCGCAGACCCAAGAGGGTGATAAAACCCAAGCCACAGATAAGAAAGTGGATACCAAAGTTAAAGAGTTATCGGGTATTTCCATTATTGGTAATAAGGAAGCGCCCAAGTCTCTGTATATCGTTCCCTGGAAAAGTTCCGAGGTGGGTGTCGAAAGTGATCTTGTCTCCAGTTTGATGGACGACAAGCTCAAGCCGCTCGACAAGGAAGTTTTCATGCGTGAGCTGGAGTTCTACCAGCTCAGCCTGTCCGGCGATTAACGCCGTCCTTTCTCTGGCTAAAGCCAGAGCAGCAACCAATTACTGCAGTATTTCTCAAGAGGGTTTGTAATGGACTTTTTCAACAGCGTCATCGAGTTTTTCCAGACGGGCGGTACTTTTATGTACCCCATTCTTGTGGTGGCCGCCCTGGGTGGCGCAGTAGCTATTGAGCGATTTATTCGCCTGCATTACGAGCGTCGTACCAACCGCACTATGTGGGATAAATTGCAGCCAATCCTCTCCAGTGGTGATTTCGATCGTGCGCGCAATCTGGTTAAGCAGGATAACTCCAGTGTGGCAAAGCTACTTTCCATGGGGCTGGCCCGTCAGGGTGCAGTGCGCCGCCGCGAAGATATCGAAATCGCGATGGAAGAGAGCATGATGGAAATCACTCCACAGCTGGAAAAGCGCACGCCCTACGTAGCACTGTTTTCTAATATCGCCACACTGCTGGGTCTGCTCGGTACTATTATGGGCCTGATTGAAGCCTTTACCGCAGTGGCCAATGCCAACCCGGCAGAAAAAGCCGACTTGCTTTCCGCCAGTATCTCGGTAGCGATGAACACAACGGCTTTCGGTCTGATGACCGGTATTCCCCTGTTGATTGTGCATGCACTGCTCAACTCCCTCACTGGAGAAATTATCGATAGCCTGGAAATGGTTTCTGTAAAAGCCTCCAATCTGATCGATAGTTCAACCCGCCGTCGCTTCGAAGTCGATGCGCCTGCTTCAAAAAATAAAGGTGAAAACAAGCCGGCTAGCAAGTCTGAGAAGCACACCAAATCACAACCAGTGGCCGAGGCCAAAACCGAAGAACAGCAAACGGAAACAGCGTAATGAGAAGGCGGCGCCACGGGAGAGATAAAGAGGCCCCGGAGCTGGACATCACCGCCTTCCTAAACCTGATGGTGGTGCTGGTGCCGTTTCTGTTGGTATCGGCGGTGTTCTCACGGGTAACAATTTTAGAGCTGAATATGCCGAGCGGAGCCGGTGGTGGAGCGCCGGATGATCCCACGGTCACGGTAGAAGTCGTCGTTCGCACAGAGGCGCTGGAGATTAGTGATGGTGAGAAAGTCATTGCGCGTTTTCCAAACCTGACGCAATCAGAAGAGGGTGAGTCTGCACCGCTGGAAGCGGTTGCAGAGGAAGGTGCCGGGGAGGGTGAACAGTTTGCTCTGTTGCCAACTGCGGAGGTCTACGACCTGAAAAAACTCACCGAGTTTTTACTGCAGGTAAAGGCCAGCTATCCAGAAAAAACCGACTCCATTTTGTTGATGGAAGCGGATATTGCCTATGAGCACTTGGTGGGTGTAATGGATACTGTGCGCGGAGCCGAGGTGCGTGTGGAAGGCAGCGATCCCAGTGATCCAAGTTCTGTAGAGAAAGTGGTGCTGTTTCCCGATATTTCCATAGGAGATGCGCCGTGAGACATGAAAGCCGACGTATGAAGCGCATGGCGCGCAGCCATAAGCGTAAAAAAACCTCGGGTATGAACCTTACCTCGCTAATGGACGTGTTCACCATTTTGGTTTTTTTCCTCTTGACCAACACTTCCAGTAATGAAGCGTTGGAGCCACCCAAGGTGATCACACTGCCGGATTCGGTGGTGGAGACCAAACCAAGGGAAACCGTAACCCTGATGGTGACCAATGAGGAAATTCTGGTGGAATCCAATTCAGTGGTGGCTACCAGCGAGGTACTTGAGAGTGAAGAAATCATTATCGAGGCCATTAAGCAGGCGATGATCGCCGAGATGGGTAAGGCTATCGGTGTGGCCCAGGCCTCTGCTGAGGCGGAGGCCGAAGAAGCCGGCACCGAGGGAGAAGTTCAGCCGGAGCCACCGGAAGTCAATATTCTCGCGGACAGGGGCATTCCGTTCAGTTTGCTTAAGAAGGTGATGTCCAGTTGTACGGAAGCTGGTTACACCAAGGTATCGCTGGCGGTTATTCAGAAAGCATCTCAGGGTTAATGGAAGTTTGTGAGTAATTTTCTACAACAACAGCAGGCACTTAGCGAATCGCTCAATGCGGTTCGCCAGCGCATGCTCCTGCTCGAGGATGAGCGGCAGCAGATAGAGGCACAGCTGGCCGAGTTGCAGGCCAATGGCACCAAGTTCCAGCTGCTTGATGAAATTTCCGAGCGCTTGCGCAAGCTCGAAGAGGCCGGCGCCGGTGAAATGTTCTGGGCCGAGGATTACAGGGTCGATGCCTCCGAGCGGGTGATTGCTCGAATCGGTGAGTCCACCCGCGATTTCAACGAACAGCTGGAGCAGCTGCATCAATCCCGCCGGCAAGTGCTCGATAATATTGAATACTGCAGCGAGGAAATCTTTGCTCTGGACGAGCAGGCAGATGAGCTGCGCCGTGAAGAGGAAGAGTCCAAGTACGAATTCGAAATCACCCGTGAGTTCGAGCAACCGGATTTTCGCCCAATGGTTATGCCCTGGCATACCCAGGGTGAAGATGAAAAGCGTTTCCGTCTCTGTGTATTCGCCTCTCTGTTTATTGCCACTTTATTAGGTTATCTGGTGCCACTCTATACGTTGCCGGAACCGGAAAGCGAAGTGGTTGAGATTCCAGAGCGTTTGGCCAAGCTGGTAATCGAGAAGAAAACCAAGCCCAAGCCACCGCCGGAGCCGGAGAAAACCAAACCCAAGAAAGAGGAGAAGAAGCCCGAGCCCAAGCCTGAGCAGAAGGTGGCCAAGCAAGAGCCCAAGCCAACCAAAACTGAGAAGAAGCAGGCGCGCAAGAAAGCTGAGCGCACAGGTGTTCTGGCCTTTAAGGATAATTTCCAGGATCTGATCCAGGATGATCTGGATAACCGTCTCGGCCAGCAGACCCAGCTGAGCACGGCGGGTAAGAAAGAGAATCGCAGCCAGCGCTCTCTGATTACGTCTGCCGCAGCCAAGGGCAGTGGTGGTATCAGTGCTTCAGATGTGAGTCGCAATGTGGGCGGAACGGGTTCTTCCCTGGGGGGTGTCGAGTTTGCACGTGTTGAAAGTGCTATTGGCAATGAGGGTGACTTTGCCGGTGAGGATCGACCGCTCAGCGATGGTGTTGGCCCGTCTCGTACTGACGAGGAAATTCAGATTGTCTTCGATCGCTATAAGAATGCGCTCTATCGCATTTACAACCGCGAGCTGCGCAACAACCCGGCTCTGCAGGGCAAGATGGTGCTGAAGATCACTATCGAACCGGATGGCTCTGTGTCCCTGGCACAAGTGGAGTCCAGCGATATGGATTCGCCGGCACTTAATGCCAAAATTGTTGCAAGGGTCAAACGGTTTAACTTCGGTGAAAAGGCTGGTGTTCCAACAATCACCATTCTCTACCCGATCGACTTCCTACCGCAGAGTTAATCAAATGGGCCTCCTTCTCGCTTGTGCGGGAAGGGGCCCCTTTTTTTCGGGCAGTTTTTGTCTGCTTTCACAGCTTTTTCCCTCCTGGGTTTGCCTGAGAACCACTTGGCAATCTTCAAAAAAGTCCTCCTGCCGGGCGGTATTTATGACCTGCTTCACGGCCACTTTTCCCCTCTGCAATTAAAGTTCGCGCACCGGGCAGACCCTGTGCGGCGGCAGTACCTGAGGGTGCTGTCAAGGATTTTGTAAACAGAAAAGCGGCGGCTAATAAGTGACGATGATGTCGGAAGTAATTGGACGGAAATCCTGGAATAATGCGCTTGTTGGTTTAGTGCTGCTCTGTATTTACATTGCTTTATTTTCTCCGCAGGCAAGGGCGGATCACAATTGTCCCTCATCTCCAGATAACCCCGCATCTTTTAATATCCTTGACCATAGCTATAGTAATAGCTGGTGTGAACTCTGTGGCGATGGCCAGGTGACCATCAGAATTGTTGTTCCCAGCATCCGTAGTGGTTTTATGGGAACCCAGCATATTGAAAATATTGTGGTCACAGAAAACCTGGGGACTTCACAGCTGGAATATATCCCCGGTTCCACTACAGTAAGCTCTGGTGCTGTTTTAAGTGAACCTACTGTCAGCGGCACTACTATCCGTTGGGACCAAAACGACCTGTCTGCACTCGCTGCACGTAATGAAAGTACTACCTTATGGATTACTTTCGGTGTGCGCAGTAGGGCAGACCGTGAAGAGGATTTGGTTAATAACAACCGCACTATTAATGCATCTGCCTCTTTCGACTATTGTGGTGATTCGGAGACAGATTACGATAGTATGGAGCTGGCTATTAAAGAGCCGCTGCCCTCCGTAGATAAACGCGGGCGCAATATCGATGCGGGTCAAACTAATTACACCAATAATGTTTATGGCAATATTAATGATGACGTGATCTGGCGTATCGCTATCTCCAATGCTGGCGATGCAGATATGCAGGATGTACGTTTTGATGATTTGATGACCAACCCGAATATGGACATCAATTATGCCTGTTCCAGCGAATCAGCGGCGCAGGCTATCGCCAATAACAATGGTTCCAATCCTGGTGTCTCTGGGTGTGTTTCAGCCAGCAACAATATCAATAATTTTGAGCTGAATGGCAGCTTCTCCGGTGGTTCAGGACGCACAGATGTTCCTGCAAACTCAACCCTGAATATCTATCTGGTAGGTAAGGTAAACACCTCCTGTAGTGACGGCACTAATACGGTTTCAGATATACAGTGGGGTTGCGAAATTGATGACGATACCGGTGTTGGGGGTATTTCCTCTCCTGCAGTAGGCTCAGGGCCCGGTTCAGATTCCGAAGCGATGTATGCCCGAGTTGCCGATGCACTCGATATTACCCAGGCCATTACTGGCACTAATTTGAATCAACCACTGGGTTCGGCTGGTTTTGTAACCATTACCATCAATAACCAGACACGTGGCTCGGTTAAGGATATCCAGTTCGTTAGTGATCTTCCGGATGAATATGTGGTGGATACCACCTATACACCACAAATTACCCGCTCGCGCCGTGGCGTTGATGGGCATGGGGCCAACTACAGCTCCACTTACCCCGGTAAGGCCGATACCTTGCAATGGCGTGTGGGTAGCAATTGGAATCAATGGCACACTGATCCACTGCAAAATAACAAGCCGGAATTCCGCCTGCTGAGTAGCACCACGCACCCGAATTATTCGGATCAGCGTAATATGATGCGTCAGGGCGATGAGATACAAATCCGTTTCCGTATTGTTACCACTGAGCCTGACTTTTTCGACAAGATGGCCGATCTCGATGTGGAAGTAGAATCGGCAGGTAACGGCAAGGACCCGAACAGTAATATTAGCCTCGCCAATAATGTTGTAACGATTGACTACGAGGATTTCTGCCCCAGTACCAATCCTCCCACGCAGATTGAAAATCAGTCGGTTACCCCGAACCCGGAAGATCTGGATATCAGCACCGTGCATCCTCTGTACATTGTGCGGGATAGCGGTACGTCTGATCTGACGGTAGATGTAACCAACAATGGTGGCCACGATGCTGATAACTACGATGTGTATGTCACCTTTGGTGAAGCTATGCGCGTGCTGTCGAATGACCGCGCCTGTACTCCAGTTGGCAAGCCTAACCCCGGCACCGTGCCCGCGCACCCGCTTTGGAACCAACCGGACTTTCTGCCAGCTTCGGCTGCGGTTTATCGCTGTACCAGTCTAGATGGTGTCATTGAACCGGGCAGAACCGAGCGTATTATTTTCCAGGTAGAAAAAAACCATTCTGCCACCGATGATGATCTTACCTTCCGCGCCGATGTGGTGGGAGAGATAACCTTGTCCGATGGCACTCCGCTGTATTTCCCTAATCCAGCGGTGTTGAATGAAACAACGCCTCAGAAGCAGTTGGCCAATAACTACACCCTCGACGGTATGCGCGCGCGGGTCATGGGTTTTAACCTGATCAAGGAGCGCTCTGATCAGTGTAATGAATTAACTTCCGAAGCTGCATTCCCCAATAGCAGTGTGTTGATTGGTGAAGAGTGTCGCTTTGAAATCCAGGCCGGAGGCTGGTTTGGTTTCGACACGCCCGGATTTACCCTGATTGAAGTGCGCGATATTGATGTGCGCGATGACTTGCCGGATGGTCAGGGCTATATCGCCGATGCTCCGCTTACTTGTGCGGATGTCACCCTGCCGCACCCGGTTTCTCAGGTAAATTGTGTAGTGATTCCCAGTGGCGATATTGTGGAGACCGGGGGCTTGAATATTCCCCTTAGCGAAGCAGACTTTCTCTGGGATGTGACCTCCAAGATAACCCTGCGCGACCGCTGGTTCCTTGCAGATATGACCACGCGCTTACTCAATGATCCGGTGGATACTGAGAACACCGACCCGAATCAGCATGCCAATCCCAGCACCGATTACGCGCGCGCGCAATTTACCGCGGTTTTCGACACCGAAACTATTGTGGTGGATAACTACAATACCAGCGGTATTTTTACCAATATTGATGGTGTGCCTACTACCGTACCGGGTTTCCCGGATATTACCGAGTGGTCGGAAACTGTAACCGTCTCCGAGCCCCATATCGAGGTTGATAAAAAAGTCTGTAACGAAAATCTCTACGGTATAGGTACCAGCTGTACAAATTTCGTGGACTTTACTAACGAAGGCCACCGGGACCAGACCTACATTTTCCGCCTGACCCTGACTAATCGCACAGCCGATAGCGGTGTAAACCGTGCTCCTGCCTACGATCTGGTGATCACCGATACGCTCGACCCTTCCGGTCAAATGTGTGTGCAGGCCCTGAGCAGCGATGGCCTGGATAACGATGGTGATGGCTCAGCGGAAACGAATAACGGTGATGATGGATGGGTAGGCACCACTACAGGTGCTAATAATTATTCTGAAGCCAGCCATTGTAGTAGTGGTGGAACTCCGGCGATTGTCACTTTCTCTTATGAGCATTCCACAGCGCTGGAGCGGATTAATCCCGGTGACTCGGTAACCCTTTACTACCGCGTTAAGCCACATCGCTCCGTAGCGCCACTACAAATTTTTAACAATACCTTTTATGCCCGCTACGACAGCCTGGAAGGTGACTTTGGCCAACAGACCGCCACACAGATCGACAGTGACCTGGACAATGATGGCGTTGGCGATGGCACTCCCGCAGCAGGGCGTGCGCGCCATTATAAATCTGCGGATGCACAAGCGCGAATGCAGATTATTGAGGTGAAAGCGGAACCGAAGCAGGCTTTGCAATTATCCAATGGTGCTGCCAGCGGCACCAATAAAGATACTGCGGTTGTGGGCGAGGAAATTCGCTATCAGCTGACTGCAAAAATTCCTGCGGCTAAATTGCGTAACTTTATTATCCGCGATGAACTGCCGGCGGGAATGCGCTGTATTGAAGGGCAAACCGTAAACCTCGATGCATCGCCCTATGATGCTGCTGGCTTTATTCCCGGTGGTACTTTTAGCGCTACCTGTACCAGTACAGGTAGCGCTGATTACGTGGAGTGGAATTTTGGCGATCAGGAACTTACCACGGTAACCGGTAGCCTGTTTGATTTTCCGGTGGAATTTATTGCGCGTATTGAAAATAGCAGCAATACCGATGACGGTGATGTGCTCGGTAATGGTGGTAGTTACACCACTGCCCAGGTGAGCTATGTGGATGAGGCTAATCAAAACGTTACGGTACCTTTTGCCTCCCACGAAATTACCGTGCTGGAACCCAAGATACAGCTGAACAAATCGTTCGCTGTAACTAACAGCGATGCAGATGATATTCTCACAGTAACTGTCACTGCAGAAAATATCGGTACCGCCACCGCCTATAACCTACAGGTACTCGATGACCTTACCGGCTCCAAGTTGGTTTATATCGGCAATATTGGAGGTAATGATCCACCCCAAAATGTCGATATCACTTCCGTGGGTGCTAATGCACCGATCTTTAGCTGGAATCGCAGTAATGCGGATTACAGCATCGCCATGGGCGCTACCAAGTCATTCACCTTTGATGTGCGGGTAGAGCAGGGTGTAGAGCCCCATGAGATTCTGGATAACACCATTCAGGCCCGATGGCAGTCCCTGCCGGGCAAAGATATTTCATTGAATAGCAGTAAGACTATTGGCAATGATGGAGCTGCTGACGGTATGCGTATCGGCGTGTTACCCAATGGTGGCGACGCTATTAATGATTATGAAACCAATGCCAGTGCCCAGACAGAAGTCTTGCCGCTACAGATAAACAAAACCGATTTACAGCCCGCTGTAGTTCCCACCATTGGTGCTCATAAAAAATTCCAGCTGGAAATCCGCTTGCCAGAAGGTATCAGCCAAAATGTAGCGGTTACCGATCAGCTCGGCAGCCCGGAAGGCTATGTGCTCATCCATAATGCCGATTTCGATATTACTTATGATTTTGTCGGTATCGAAACCATTAACGGCGCAGCGCCATCTGAAACAGCATTCAATAGTTTCCCCACAGATAATACTGCCGGCAATGCCACCTGGAATATTGGCACCGTGGATACTGCCAGTGAAAATGACACGGTTGGCGGTACTATTGAACCACTGATTCGTATTACCTACTTTGCCCGTATCGCCAATGATTTGGCTACAAATAATGGCGATTCCCGTCGCAATGGTGCCACCCTGTCTTACCGCAATGGCGAAACCGGAGCCGGGGAAAACCTCAATGACAACACCGCTGCGGTTACCGTGGTAGAGCCTTTGCTAGCGGTCAGTAAAACCGTCAGTAATGCGACCAACCCCGGCAATTTGCCTGTGGGTGGTGATGTACTGGAGTACGAAATTACCGTGGCCCACGATGGTGGCTCCACAGCAGCTGCTTACGACTTAAACCTGGTGGATACACTGCCTTCGGAATTGCGCCTGGACAGCAGTTTTACTCCAACGGCACTCATTAATGGTGGTGCTGTGGCAGGTTTTGTCTCAGCACCGGCGGCAGCGCCCAATGGCCCCTTGCTTTGGGGGCGGGAGAACGGAGATAACAGTCTGGACCTGCAGTTGGGTGAAACTCTGGTGATTACCTACCGCACTCAGGTGAATGGGGTATTTGGTTCTCCCATTAGCAATAGTGTGATGTTGGATTGGACCTCTCTCGACAACAGCAGTACAAATGATCAGGCCTATGAACGCGATGGTGCTGGCTGCCCAAGTATTTCGGCACCGGATGATTACTGTGTGGGCCCGGCCAGTGCCAGTATCGACACGGTGGATAACACCACTATTTCCAAGACAGTCATTGCGGATTCCGATAGCGCCACTCCAGTGGGTACGGTACGGGTTGGTGACACTGTTACCTATCAGCTGGTTCTGAATCTGCAGGCGGGCACCACACCGGCGGTAACCGTTAGCGATACGCTGCCGAGCGGATTGGAGTTTGATTCCATTGTCAGCGTGAACGGTGATACCACCGCGCCCTACGATGACAACTTGAATGATTACACCTATGCGGCGATTGCCGTGCCTGGCGACGGGGATACTGGTACCGTGACCTGGAATCTGGGCGATATTCTCAGTAACTTCGGTAATACCAATCAATTTATTATTGAGTACACCGCCAAGGTACAAACCGGCGCGGGCATTGCGGTGCCCACTGCCACCCTCACCAATACTGCGCAACTGAATTACACCGGTGCCGCCAGCACATTGCAGGACAACGCCAGTATTACAGTACTGCAGCCGCGCCTTGCGAATCTGACTAAAACCGATGCCAACTGGCCCAGTTCCCATATGAATGTGGATCCGGCCAATGATGTGATGCAGTTTACTTTACAAGCCTGTAACACTGGCTTGGCTCCAGCTTACGATCTGTCTTTGACCGATGATCTGGCGACGCAGATGGAGCAAAGTTCCATCGCCAATTTACGGGTCTCCCTGGATGGCTCAGTACTGACTCAAGGTACTGATTACAGCTACACTGCACCGGTCAATCGCGGTGACGATATGCACTTTACTTTACAGGTGCCTATCGACGCTGGTGCCTGCTTGGATATTTATTATGAAATTGGCTTTTATACTGATATCGGCGGCGGTGAAAACTGGGTAAACACTTTTACAGCAAATGAATTCTGGTCACTGCCCAGCAAGAGCGGTGAACAGTATGCTGCAGTTCCCCTGGCAACGCCTTACCCGATGGGTACTGTTGCCACTACGGTAACGCCTCCGCAGAAAACGCTGCTTACTGCCCCCACAGCGGCAGTGGGTGAGGAAGTGATATACCGCATTCAAGTACCGGGTAGCGCCACTACTGCGGCGATTCACGATTTGGTGATTACCGATGTGCTCGACCCCAGCCTGACACTGGTGCAGCTGCAGGAAATTAATGGCCGCGCATTTACCGATAACACCAGCAGTAACAATATTGCCCTGGCTGTTGACATGCTTCCGGCCGGCGAAGTGGCAATTTTTGAAGTGCGCGCACGGGTTGCCAATAATGCAACCGCGCAAGCGGGGCACAACTTTGCCAATCAAGCCAGTTATACCTTTGCCGCCACTAAAGGTGGGGCTGCACAGGCCGGCGGTGTCGGCACTGCGCCGGTGCTTACTATTGTGGAGCCGGATTTATCCGCAACCAATACGGTGGTCAACCAGACCAGCCCCGGTAATGACCCCGATGCGGGCGATATTCTGCGCTTTACCCTGGACCTAGCCGCTGCGGGCAGCCCGGAGAATTCCACCGCTTTCGATTTGGCTATCCTTGAGCAGCTCTCTCTGGGGCTGCAATTCGTACCGGGCAGTGTCACCTTTGCAGGTGCCGCCCAGGCCGACCCCACGGTAACCGGCGATGGTGTTAATGCTGCGCAAACTCTCGAGTGGAGCCGTGCCAACAGCGATCTGGATATCTCTGCCGGTAATAACAGCCTGTTGGTATTCGATGCTCTGGTACTGGATGAAGTGCTGGCAGCTGCCACACTTTCCACCACTGCGCGCATCGAGTGGACCAGTCTGGATGAAGATAACAGCAGTCCCCATGAGCGCAATGGTGCTGACGGTGTCGGCGGTTTAAATGATTATGTACTGGAAAATATTGCCGCACAGCTGACCGCCGCCAATGACAGCGTACTGAGCAAAACCCGTGTTGACGATAGCTACGGTAGCACTGATGTGCAGTTGCGTATCGGCGATCTGGTGGAATACGAGCTGCGTCTGGCCCTGCCAGAAGGTACAGCACCGAAGGCGCAGATTGTCGATACTTTGCCGCAGGGCATGGTCTTTGCCGGCACTGTGTCGATCAATGGAGATAGTAATGCACCTTTCGCGGCTGTGGCACCTTTCCTCCACAACGCTATCGCCGAGCCGGTGCAGGCTGGTGACCCGGCCGCGGGCCCGACCACACTGAGTTGGAATATTGCTGATTTGCGCAACCAAGGCGATAACAACGCAGCTAATGATGAATTTGTGCTGCGCTATCGCGCGCGGGTATTAAACCGCGATGTGCACCCATGGCCAGCCAACAATACTGCACTCACTAATAATGTTGTTTTCAGCTTCGATGCCGCTACCGGTAATGAAACACGCAATGACAGTGAAACTCTGGATCTGCTACAGCCAGACCTGGCAATAGCAATCAGTTCGAACCCTGCTGGGGGTACCACTCTCTCCGCCGGTGATAGGGTCGATTACACCATTACTATTACCAATAATGGTTCTGCGCCCGCCTATGATCCGCTCTTTAAAGATTTGATTCCCATCGGCCTGCGCCAGGCTGGTATCAATGTGCAGTCAGTAACTGTCAATGGCGCTACTGCAACGGTTGTTGCTCCAACTTTCGACAGCAGCACTGGCGCAGCGATTTGGGATTTCTCCGCGGGTACCGGTTACGCCATTAACCCAGGCCAGACTTTACAAATGGTGTACCGCGTTCAGGCGGATGCTAATTTGGGCGCGGGCCTTAATCTGCAAAATGCCGCTTATGTGGAGACTTATTACTCTTTGGATGGCGACAATCTGCCTTCTCTCGGTACGACGGCCGTGACTGCGGATATGCGCGAAGACTACGGCCCCACAGCCCCGGTGAGTGTGCAGTTTAATACTCCCAATGCCGCGCCGCTTTTCATTGAAAATACTCAGCCCACGGCTTCTATTGGCGAGCCGTTCAATTACCGCATTACTATTCCGCAAACGCCGCAGCCAGCAGCCCTGCACGATGTTAGCGTGTTGATTGACCTCAGTGCTTCCGCGGCGGATTTGGAATTTATTGGTGCGGCCAAGGTTTCCGGTAAAAATGCATTTATTCCGCAAAATACCGGTTCCGCTTCTGCACTGGTGATTGCCGATACTACCAACGGCATCGATGTGCCCGCTGGTGAGCAGGTGGTTATTGATGTAACGCTGCGCTTGCGCGACAGCAATCCACCCAATGTGGATGGCTTCATGTTTAGCAACAGCGCCAGTTACAGCTACAACTACGATAATGACAACCCGGCCATGGGGCAGGGTGCTGGTGCGGGTAATTCCACCTTGGATATGCAGGTGGTAGAACCCACGGCGATTACCCTGACAAAAACCGGCCCGGCCAGTGTGCAGTCCGGTTTACCCGGCACCTTTACTTTGGACTTACACAATATTGGTACCGGCCCAGCCTGGGATATCAGCGTGACCGATATCCTGCCGGACAATAATCCCGGTGGCATGTGTGAAACCGCACCAAATAATTTTGCGGCTCAAATCACCGATGCGGCCGGTACAGCGATTGCCACCCTGAGTGAAGGTACCGATTTTAATACGGCCTTTGATGCAGCCAGTTGTACTCTTACCATCACATCAATTGGCGCTGGGGCAATGTTGGCTGCGGATCACCATCTGCTGCTAAGTTACGACGCTACCCTGGATGCAGATACCCGCGATGGCGATACGCTCACTAATATTGCCGGGGTAACGCTGTGGCACAGTTGGGATAGCAGTGCGCCTGAAGCGCGTCAGTACACCCGTCCGGCGCCTACCGATGGTACACCTGGCGTGCTCGATCATGAGGATGCCTATACCCTGAGTGCTTCAGTTCCCAAGGTAACTTTCTACAAAACTGTTGAGAATGTTACTCGTGGACAAAACCCGGCTGTCACGGCCAGCCCTGCAGAGGTATTGCGCTACACCCTCACTTTGAAAAATATCAGCGGTGTGGATGTCAGTGGTATTGAAATTACTGATGACTTGGGCCGCCTAAACAGCTTGCCATTGTTCCAGTCGGGCTCCCTGCAACTGGTTACTGCTCCGGCGAGTAGCGATAGTAGCGGGACAGATGCTTCTGCTGGAACCCACGGCAGTGGCTTGTTGAAGGTGACCAATCTTGACCTGGCGGCAAGTGGCAGTGCGGGTGATTCCATTCAGTTGATCTATGAAGTAAGTCTCGCCTCTGTCATTGACAGCGGTACACCTGTGTTGAATCAGGCTCAGGTACAGTTGCCCGGTCAATTACTGAAAAACAGTGATGATCCCAATATTAACGGTACTGATGATCCTGACGCTGCGGGGGATGAAGACCCTACTCAGGTATTAATTGAATCTGAACCACTGCTGGTAATTCATAAAACCTCAGCAGATATGACCGGTGACCCGGACCTGCTGATGGTGGCGGATACCCTGCGCTATACCATTCGCGTGGAAAATACCGGTAACGAAAATATCGTTAACGGGATGTTGCGTGATCAGATCCCAGCGAACACTACTTATGTTGCTGGCTCCACCACCTTGAATGGTTCTGCGCTTACAGATGTAAGTGACGCTTCGCCGCTTGAAGCGGGTATGAACATTAATACATCTGGCGAAGCCGATGGTTTTATTGCTGCAGCGGCAACTGGCGCTGTGCCTGTGATGGTTACCTTTGATGTCACCATTAATGATGTCAATGACGGCACTATTATTTCAAACCAAGGCTTTGTTAATGGCGAAGGTGCTGGTAGTGGCCCCTTCGATGAAGTCCCATCGGATGACCCCGCTACAGATGCCCCCAACGATCCAACAATAGATATTGTTGGCGATGTTCCCCTGCTGGTTGCTCATAAGACCGTGGCAATTGCGGTGGATAATATTTCCACGGGCATTGTCGACCCCGGTGATGTGCTGCGTTACACCATTGCGATTACCAATATGGGGGGGGTTGATGCGCTGCAGGTGGCACTCACTGACCAAGTGCCTGTAAATACCACTTATATTGCCGGCAGTACCACCTTAAATGGTATCGCGGTTGCTGATAATGCCGGTGGTATGTCACTGCTGAATACTGCATTGCCGGTATCTTCTGATGACCTAACCCCACCTTTGCCAGGTGCCAACGAGGGGGTGATTACTTCTGCACAAACTGCCACTGTAACTTTTGATGTAATGGTGAATATGGATGCTGCCAGGGGTACGGTAATCAGTAACCAGGGCAGTGTTGCTGCAGAAGAACTGCCACTGGTACTCACTGATGCAGATGGCAATCCGGCCAATGGTGCCCAACCGACACTAGTGGTGGTGGGTGATGCACAGCTGCTTTCAATTGTAAAAGAAGTTGCCGTTGTCGGCGGTGGCGCAGCCGAAGCCGGAGCAGTGCTGGAATATCTGGTGACCATTGAAAATATCAGTGGTGTGCCGGCGACCATGGTAAATATTACTGATGATCTAATGGTTGCCGGCGATGGTGTCCTTACCTACGTTGCAGACTCTGCCATGCTCAATGGCCAAGTAGATGGAGTCAGCGTTGCCGGAACGGTAATTACTGCTGACTACTCCACAACTTATGGAGATTTGCTGCCGGGTGAAAGTGTGACATTGCGCTTCCAGGCAAAACTTTCCGACAGCCTGGAAATTGGCTACACCGTGGTGAATACCGCGGAAGTGCACTGGAATGATCCACCTTCAAGCAATCAGGCCAGTGTTGCTATCGATGTCGGTGGCACACCGGGAATCGCTAATTTGGCCGGTTACCTGTGGCACGATGTGAACTTCAATAATCAGGCCGATGCCGATGAACGCCTGTTGTTGAACTGGGCAGTGGATCTGTATTTCAACGGCGCATTGCTGGAAACTATCCAGACTGATGAAAATGGCTATTTCCATTTCCAGGGACTGGTACCCAACAATTATGGTGGTCTTAGTTACGAGATGCGCTACACCGCGCCGGATGCCAGCGAAAGTACCGCATCTCTGGGTAATCCGGTTTCCGATTTCACCAATGGTCCCCAGCGTATCAGTGAGATCTTTGTGGAGTCGGGTGCTAATCCGCAAGACTTAAACCTACCGCTTACGCCAAACGGAGTCATTTACAACTCCATCCTGCGTGCTCCGATTACCGGCGCTACGCTGAGTATGCTGCGTGCCAGCTCTGGACAAGAACTGCCGGATCGTTGCTTCGATGATGAAAAGCAGCAGGGTCAGGTAACCCGTGCCGGTGGCTACTACAAGTTCGATATTAATTTCGATGATGCCGCCTGTCCGGCCAATGCGGACTACCTGATTCGGGTAGAACTGGCCGATGACAATTATGTCGGTGGTGAATCCCTGGTTATTCCAGCGCAGACCAATGCGGAAACGGCAGGATTCGATGTGGGCGCCTGCCTCGGCAGAAATGCGGATATGGTGCCGGGTACTGCGCAACACTGCGAGGTGCAACTGTCCCCGACACATCCGCCACTGGATATAGAAGCGCGTGATACCCTGACCAACTATTACCTGCGCCTGACTCTGGATAACAAACAAATTCCAGGGGATAGCCAGTTGTTCAACAACCATATCCCCCTGGACCCGAAATTAGAGGGGGCGCTCTCTATTACTAAAACTGCGGCCATGTTGAATGTGACCCGCAGCCAATTGGTGCCTTACACCATTACCTTCGGCAATAACCTGCCGGTACCGCTTACCGATTTGCAGCTGGTGGACTTTTTCCCCGCGGGCTTCAAATACGTGGCCGGCTCGGCGCGTCTCGACGGCGAACCGGTGGAACCGGAGACAAAAGGCTTGCAACTGATCTGGTCCGACCTGCGTGTAGAGGCGGATCAGACCCGCGAGCTGAAACTGCTTCTGGTCGTGGGCTCCGGTGTGGGCGAGGGCAAGTATGTGAACCGTGCACGTATGTTCAACCAGCTCTCCGGGCAGACGGCGTCTGGTGAAGCTTCGGCGACCGTGCGTGTGGTACCGGACCCCACTTTCGACTGTACCGATGTGATCGGTAAGGTCTTCGACGATAAAAATATGAACGGCTACCAAGATGCCGGTGAAGGTGGACTGGCCGGTGCGAGAGTAGTCAGCGCTACGGGTCTCAATGCCACTGCCGATGCCCACGGTCGATTCCATATCACCTGTGCGGTGGTGCCGAACCCCGATCGCGGTTCCAATTTTGTGCTCAAGCTCGACGACCGCAGTTTGCCAAGCGGCTATCGTCTCACCACAGAAAACCCGCGCGTGGTGCGTGCGACCCGAGGCAAGATGGTGAAGTTTAACTTCGGCGCCAGCCTGCACCGGGTAGTGCGCCTGGATATGGCCGAGGCGGTCTTCGAACCGACAACTACCGAGATGCGTCCCCAATGGCAGTCCCGTATTGAGCTGCTGCTGGAAAAACTCAGTGAAGCGCCCTCGGTATTGCGCCTGTCCTACCTCGCGGAAAATGAAGACCCGGATTTGGTGGAAGAGCGTTTGCAAACGATCAAGGCGGATATTGCCGAGCAGTGGGCGCGTAGTTATGGCGACTACGAACTGACGATTGAAACGGAAGTGTTCTGGCGGCGTGGTGCGCCGCCCAGCAAAGGAGGGTGGCAGTAATGTCCTTTGCAGATGGCAATAAAAAGCGCAGTAACCTGGAGTGTTCGCACAGATCTGGCACAGCGCTTGTTGCGAAAAAAAACACTCACACATTTCGTCGGCGTGAGCGTTGCCTGGCCACAGCGATTACTTTGGCCTTGGCAATGCCTGTACACGCGCAGCAGCAAACTGACACCGAGGTAGCCGAACCCCTGGAAACCAGCTGGTGGCAGGTGTGGCAAAAAATTCCCGGACTGGCGCCAGAGGTAGAGGAGCCGCAGACGGAGTTTGAGGAAAAATCCATAGGCAGTAATACGGAAACGATGTTGCTGCGCGCCCCTTCCAATCAATGGCTGCAGGATGCGGGTACTTTTATTGCCCCACCCGAGCCGATTGTGGTGGAAGACTTTATCGAGCCATTACAGTTCTTCGCTGTAGCTGATGAAGTTTCTCCTGAGGCCATCGCGTTATTGCGTGAAAAGCTGGATGAGCTGGGAGAGACGCCCAATTTGCAATTGCATTTTATTGGTCACACCGATTCGGACCCGATGCAAAAAGAATTCGTTGCGGATTACGCAAGTAAGGAAGAATTTACCCTTGCCCGCGCTCAATTTGTGGCAGATTTTTTCCAGCAGGCTTTGGAACTGCCGGAGGAGATGATCGCGGTGGAAAGCCGCGGTGACGCAGAGCCCATTGCCGACAATATCACCACTGCCGGACGCGAACTGAACCGTCGTGTGCAAGTGCAGGTGAGTTACGATGCTCTGGATGCAGAGGCTATGGCAGCCCGTGCCCGCGCTGAAGCCCTGGCACTTAACCGGGTCAAAGTGTGTCGCCAGGAAACGGTTTGTAGATTGAATTATACCGCTGGCACTGAACAGCGCGCGCGCTTAAAAAACCTGGTTAATCCTTTGCGCTGGCAGCCGGGGCAGGCGAATTTACCCGAGGCGTTCTTACGGCGTATCCGCGA
This sequence comes from Microbulbifer mixtoriginis (SeqCode), assembly GCF_052467515.1. NCBI lineage: Bacteria > Pseudomonadati > Pseudomonadota > Gammaproteobacteria > Cellvibrionales > Microbulbiferaceae > Microbulbifer > Microbulbifer mixtoriginis (SeqCode). The sequence goes on from NZ_CP174314.1 coordinate 1,655,323, forward strand.
AGTGCGCACAAATCTGTCCAACAAGAAAAATCTGGTGATTCATTTTGTTGGTCATACCGATGCGCTTCCTCTGCAAATTGGTGAAAGCTCTGAGCAGCAACAGAGTGCTTATCAGGAAAAGTCCCATAGCGAAGCCCGACGTGTTGCTCTGGCGGTGCGCGATGCCCTGGGCCTACCGGACACGATGATAACCAGCAGCGGCAAGGGCGCCAGTCAGCCCATAGCCGCCAATGACACACCCAAGGGGCGCACCCTAAACCGCCGTGTGGAAGTGGAGTTCTGGTACGACGATCCCCTCGAAGTGGCGGTGGATGGCGTACAGGCCTGCCCGGAAGCGGCAGCCGCGGAAACCATTACCATTGCTCACCAATCCCTGCGTGGCGATATAGCGCCTATTCGTTTCGATAATGGCGATCCGATTATTACCCAGGCGCAGCTGACTCAAATTCGCGCTGCCATGGGGGAAATTTCGAGCAAAGCCAATGTGCGCCTGAGCTTTATTGGCTATAGCGAAAACAAGCGCATGGACCGCCGGGAAGCCATGGTCTACGGCGATGATGTTGGGCTCTCTGGTGCACGCGCGCGCCGTGCGATGGAGCAGGTAAAAGAGCTTCTTAGCCTCGAAGACTCCCAAGTGGAATTTGAAGGGCGCGGTTATGTGCAGTCCGACGATGTAGTGGCCAACGGTTTCACCCTGGATGAAGGTGCGAGGGTTGAAGTGCAGGTGCTCTACGATGAGCTGGCGATTCTGGCGGAGAGCGACCGCCTGGAGATCGAGCGTATTAACCGCGAAGCCATCGCTAACAACCCCTATTCACTGAATTTAATGCGTATTACTGTGGATGGCAGCCCCGAATACGATCCCTATAAAAACTCTGCCGATCTGCAGCGCTGTACCGATGTGGCGCTGGATAATGCGAATATCCAGTTCCGCTTCGATAACAAAAAAATGCAGCCGCGTCTGAATATTTCAGCCTGGCCCAATACCATTCGCTATGCGGATAACCCGGATACCGAGCACAGCGAGAACCGCGTGGTTTTCCGCAGCTACACCAACTATCCCAGTTTTATTGAGCGGGCCGAGGTACGCCTGTTTGAAGAAGGGCAGTCCCTTAGAGACACGCCGGTTGACATAGTCCCGCTGGCTGCCGGAGAAGGGGAGTGGTTTGCAGAATTTTCCCATTTCCAGGCACCGCTAAAAAAACTGCACTATGTCTTGCGGGTGTACGATAAAAAAGGCCGCTTCGATGAAACTGCCGAACAGACTCTGTGGCTGGTGGATAAGGTTGAAGAGTCAACGAAAGAGGTAAACGTTTCTCAGGAATTATTGGTTGGCTACGGTGAAAATCGCCTAGCGCGAAGAAATATTCCTCTGGATGGCAACAGTGTGCTGGTGAACGGTGCCGAGGTACCGCCAGGGCACACTGTGTGGCTGGCGGGCAACCCGGTACCGGTCAACGAGCAGGGTCAGTTTGTCGCCGAACAAATTTTCGACCCCGGTATGCACACCGTGGAAGTAGCTGTTTTGGATGAAGAGGGCAATGGTGAATTGTTCCTGCGCGATCTGGAATTTGCCAAAAACGATTGGTTTACCGTGGGTATTGCCGATCTCACGATTGGCTATGACAAAACCAACGGCCCGGCAGCTTTGGTTACCGGCGATGAAACCCACTACGACAATTCTGTTAGCTACGATGGCCGCCTGGCGTTTTATACCAGCGGTGGTTTCGGTGAGGGCTGGCGCCTCTCTGCCAGTGCGGATACGGAAGAGGGGCCGGTGGATGATTTATTTTCCAACTTTATGGAAAAAACGCCCGATGCCCTGTTCCGCCGTTTAGATAGTGATCTTTATTATCCCACCTTTGGTGACGACTCCACCGTAGTGGAAGACGCACCCACCTCCGGCAAGTTTTATGTGAAGTTGTCCAAGTACGACGACTACGGCTTGTGGGGTAATTTCAAGGCGACCTATGCCGATAACGAACTGGCGCAAATAGACCGCGCACTCTATGGTGCCAACGGCCACTTCGAAAGCGATTCCATGACCAGCTTCGGGGAAAAACGCTTTCAGGTGGATGCCTTTGGTGCGGAGCCTGGCACTATTGCCGGGCGCGATGAGTATCGTGGAACCGGCGGCTCCCTCTATTTCATGCGTCATCAGGATATTCTAAACGGCTCCGAACGCCTGCGGGTTGAAGTGCGGGATAAAGACTCCGGTTTGGTACTGGCAGTAAAAAATCTTTCCCCGGTGATCGATTACGATATCGATTACATTCAAGGCCGCGTACTGCTGAACAAGCCCTTGTCTGCCTTGGCTAACGATAATCTGTTAATCCAGGATGGCTCTTATAACGGTAACCCTCAGTATCTGGTAGCCCGCTACGAATACACCCCCGGCTTTGAAGAGATGGATACTCTTGCCTTTGGTGGCCGCGCCCATTACTGGTTTGGAGATTACGTAAAGCTGGGTCTCAGTGCTACCCAACAGGATGAGGATGACAACGAAACTGCGCTGCAAGGCTTTGATTTAACGTTACGTAAAACGGCAGGCAGCTGGCTGAAAGTAGAAGTGGCCAACAGTGAAGGCGGTAACCTCGATAGTACCAACTCCTTAGATGGTGGTTTTACTTTCGATAGCGGTCAAACTTTTGATCCTGAGGCTAGCGCTGCTGCCAACAAAATTGAAGCGAGCCTGCAGCTGGGTGATTTCTTCGAAAGCCTACGCGGCTCCGGTAATTTCTATCACCAGCAACGGGAAGCGGGCTTTTCTGGCCCCGGTCAATTTGCCCGCGGTGAAACCACCCAGTTTGGAGCGGGGATCAACCTACCTCTCGGTGAAAGTTTCGATGTGGGCTTGAAAGCGGATAGTAAAGAAGAGGAATTCGGCCTGCACACCAGTGCAACGGATTTGATGCTCGGCTACCGTCTCAACGATCACTGGCATCTCAGTTCCGGTGTGCGCAGCGATAGCCGTGAAGATTTCTCCCAAGTTGTGGCGGCCACCCAAACTCAGGGCGACCGCACTGATATGGCAGTGGAGGCCAGTTATGATTCTGGCGAAAATTGGAGTGCTTTCGGCTTTGTGCAGGGTACCGTAGAGGTGACCGGCACCCGTGAGGAAAACAATCGTGTTGGTGTCGGCGGTGCCTACCGGGTGAGCGACAGACTCACCATGGATAGTGAGGTTTCCAGCGGCGATACCGGCATGGGCGCGCGACTGGGCACTGACTTCCTGGTGAGCGACAGAACCAGCGTATACCTGAATTACACCCTCGATAACGAGCGCAGCGATACCGGCGTACGTGCCCGCAAAGGCAATATGAGTACCGGCTTCCGCAGTCGTTATTCCGATACCCTGAGTATGTATGGTGAGGAGCGCTACAGTCACGGCGATATCTCCACCGGCCTGACGCATGCCTTGGGTATGGACCTGGCGCCCAACGACCGCTGGACATACGGCACCACGGTAGAAGCGGGCACCCTGGAAGATCCACGTACCGGTGCTAAAACCGAGCGCAACGCTTTGGGGCTCAATATGGGCTATAGCCTGGATGCGATCCGTTTGGCCTCGGCGGTGGAATACCGTACCGATGCCATGGAAACCGCAGTGGATGAAAACACCGTGCTGGAATCCGAGCGCGATACCTGGCTGTTGAAGAATGTCCTGAGCTATCAGCTCAACCCAGACTGGCGCTTGGTTGGTAAATTCAATTACTCCGATAGCAAAAGTTCCCAGGGCGAGTTTTATGATGGAAAATTTACTGAAGCGGTAATGGGCTACGCCTACCGCCCGGTGAATCACGATCGCCTCAACACGCTATTGAAATACACCTATTTCTATAACGTGCCCACCAAAGATCAGGTAACCGTAGAAAACACCTCGGCTGAATTTATTCAGAAGAGCCATATTTTCTCCGTGGATGCCAGCTACGATCTCACCCAACGCTGGACCCTGGGAGGCAAATACGCCTACCGCCTCGGTCAGCTAAGTCTGGATAGAGAAGACCCGGAATTCTTTGACAGCCGCGCCAGCCTCTATGTACTGCGCGCAGACTGGCATTTTGTAAAACGCTGGGATCTCCTCATCGAAGGGCGCCTGCTCGATTTACCCGACGCGCAGGACAGCAAGAGCGGTGCATTAATTGGCCTATATCACCATATTGGTGATCACCTCAAGCTGGGGGTGGGCTACAACTTTACGGATTTCTCTGATGATCTTACTCAGCTGGATTACGACAGCCAGGGGATGTTTGTGAATATTGTGGGGAAGTTGTGACCAAAGGGTTGTGAGGGACAGTCTGAAAATATGGGAAAACTGCTAGTTAAGTTGCTGTTGGATTTAGTAATTAAGTTGTTACCTCAGGTCTTCTTGATTTAAAGACTCGATTTCACTCACAACAAGTAACAAAGAAGATCCAGTGGAGTATTTGTACTCCACGCGGTCTGTTTTTTTGGAATTAGCGTATCAGATTCATTAAGTCACTATTGTTGAGGACCATCGGAGTGAGGCTCTAGTTGGTGTTTAGTCGCGTACTCATCTCCAATTAAAAAATATAAGATACTCCTGCCTGCCATACACCAAGGTTATCCAGATCGAATTCTACTTGTTCGTTTTCAGTTATTTTATATTTGCCGATCTCTCCGATATTATATTGAATATATTCAGTATTCATACGCAAAGAGTCGGTGAAGTTGTAGCGGAACCCACCTCCAAGGTGGACGAAGCTTTTGTTGAATGATCTCGACTCGTGGACGTCGATTCCTTCAATTATCCCTTCCATAGATAGAGACCAATCTAGCTCTCCAAAGCTATAACCCCCTAGCAGATACAGGCAGGTTCTTTGGCAGGATTTCGAAAGCTCAAAAACACCGGTCAGGGAGAATACTTCTAAATCAAACTTTTGCCAGGAATCAAAAATTACCGCCGTGACGGGATCGTTCTCATCAAAATCCCACGCGTCAATTTTATCAGTAGAAACGGTGCTGTAGCTTAATCGCAATTCCAGCGGATAATTGTCAAAGTTTGCCCCTATTGAAATACTATTCCATGACTCTCTCTCAGAAGCAGTGAATTCTAAGTAGCTAAACTCCTTTGTATTTCCTTTCTCAGTTGTTCGATAATCTCGAGTAAGTTCTATTTCGCTATATCCTGTGTTTAAGGATATATATGGATGGAAACTTAGTGTCTTTTGGTTGCCGAACTCGGCTGCACTAGTGTTAGTTGAAATAACAAGAGCTACGAGAACGGTGGTTAAACGAGAATGCATGGCTTCCTCCATATGGTTACTACGCTTTTTCTTAATTTCTAAGACTGGGTTCTTAGGTTTAAAACGGGTTGAAACCAATCAATATAGCGACATTGCTTCGATTGGAAATACTGAGGTCAGGTAGTGGAGAAGTAGTAAATTCATTTGGTCTTCACTGCTTAGGTAAGACTGACAACAGGTATCCTGTCTCCCTACAAAGCAGTGGATACTTCTTACTTCTATGATATGCCCTACCTCTGCTACGGTAAAAAAGGCACAACAATACTCAAAAATCTACTGTGTGACAATGAGCCAAATTTAGACTTGGCCACATGTAATTGAAGATTAGGAAAAGATGGTATTGATACTTCTGTACCTAATTTAATCTTCTGGGATTTTATGAGTCGAGTCTTACTTGAACGAATGTTCCAAATGAATAATGGTTTAGTAGCTAACTCATAATGTCTATTAGCCAGTTGAGGTTATGAGTCTACCTAAATAGAAAGTGAGATGTTCGTAAGATCTTTTCGCTAATAAGAGAAAAGGGCATTTAGGTGCTTGGGGTGACGGAATTTTTAATATTGTTTGTTAGAAACTGAAATGACCTTGCTTTCAATGTAGCCTGTCTTTGACCGATATTGATTAATATCGGTCAAAGACAGACATGCTATGTTGGCAATCAAATTAAGATCGCAAGAAATCAACTTGAGATTATTGCTTGGCTAATTTTGATATATCAACTTCAAGCCCTGCCAAGTGAGTAGTAAGCTCCTTAGGGATTTCAGAGTACACTTCACCACCAAGGTGCTCAGCAAGAAACTCTTCCATCTTTATTAAATAAGCCATCAGGTTATTGCGCTTGCTAAATCCATGCCCCTCATCTTTAGCTAAAATATACTCGACAGCCAAATCTTTTTGATACATTTTTATAGCAATTTGATCAGACTCAAGCTGAGTAACACGAGGATCATTTGCACCTTGCACCAACAGTAAAGGAGCTTTAATTTGATCAGTAAAGTTTATAGGTGATCTGTTTTGCATATCTTCTCGATCAGCTTGTACCAATGGGTCACCGATTGCTTTTAATCTGTGAGAAAGAAATTCTCGTTCATACTCCGGGAATGATTCTATCAATGTGATTAAACTTGATGGACCTACAAAAGATATGGCGGCTGCATATACATCTGGGGTGAAAGTCAACCCAGAAAGTGCCGCATAGCCGCCATAAGAGCCACCCATGATGGCCACTCTATTTTTGTCTGCAATACCTTGTTCTACTAAATACTCAACACCATCCGTCAGATCGTGTTGCATCCCACCGGTTCCCCACTGGAGATTGCCCAAAGCAATAAAGGTTTCCCCGAAGCCTGCAGATGCGCGAAAGTTGGGTTGCAACACGGCATAGCCACGATTTGCTAACAGTTGAGACACACGGTTGAAAAAGTCAGCACCAAGTCTCCAGTAATCTCTATACCAAGGGCCACCATGCGGCAATACTACTAGCGGTAACTGACTACTCTTGCCTTTAGGTAGCGTTAAATAGGCCTGGATGGCGATGCCATCACGGGCTTCATAGGTAATAGAACGTCTTTCTGCCAGAGATTCAGGGTCTAACTTTGTATCTTTATCAATCAAGCGCGTTAGCGACTGGTCTGTTTGATTGTAGGTATAAAAAGCTCCCAGATCGACATCGCTAGCAATGTCCAACAACCAGATGCCAGACTCTTCATTTATAGAGATAACATCGATCTCTACTCTGCGAGTAAACTGAGTAGTGATAAATTGCCAGTGTTTTTGGAATTCCTTACTAATCGGATAATCTTCTCGGTATCCATAGTAGTAAGAAACCAGCTGAAGCTCACCATCTTTATTGAAAAGACTCTTGTAAACATCAGCACGTTTATTGGGGTCTGTATGCACATCAGTAATTTCTCTTGAGGCCAGGTTCAATTGCTTTAACCCCGATGTATCTGCCTCACCGTAACTAGACTCGAAATAGACTCTTTCGAGATCTGAGTTATAACTGGACAGGTGTAAGATTTCTCCCGGCTCAGTTTTCAGAGACTTTTGCCAGGATTTGTTCTTACGAATAAATAATTCCATGGATGAATCCGGGTTGGACCTTACACCGGCAACAGGAATTCCCTCTTTGTCTATCAGCACATCATGGAAGTGCTGATTATTCGACATTATTGATGTCAACTTACCAGTTTGGGTGTTCAATTGGTAAAAACTTAACAGCTTTGGATCGTCGTGATTAGCGAAGAGGGTTAGACTGTTGGGCTTTTCTGAAGCTTGTCCTAAAAGTATATAATTTACGCCATTTTTCGATGTTAATTTATGGGTATTGAGTAAATTTAGATCTTTACCTTTTACCTCTAGATCCAACTTATAAATCTGATGTTGCTCATTTCCATTGGAATCTTTAGAGACATACATACCGAGCTGATGCTTATCCCAAGAAAAGCTATCTGCGCCGTCGGCAAAAGCGGTCAACGGGAAGGCATCTTCAACACTTCCGTTACTCGGCATTACATAGATATTCAGTGCTCCATTGTATTGCTGGAGCCAAGCTAGCCATTGCCCATCAGATGATAGTTTGACTCCACTAATTACAGAGTCATTAAAGAAGCTCTCAACAGGGAGTAGCTTCTGCTGAATTTCTGCCGATGCTGAATCCTCCACGAGAAGGTTCACACTGCAGCCACTAAATGCGGCTGCAAGACTCAGCCAACAGATGGCTTTGCGTACTGACCAGCGATGATTTTGTAATTCCATGAGTTTTACTCCTTATCAACAATGACTACGCGGCATACTGTAGATGAGCAATAAATTATTGTAAAGCAATAATTTATTGCTTAATTGCAGAAATATTATATTGTTGTATAATGCCTGCCTATCCAGTGGGAGCAAAATTGTGAACTACAAGATCCAGGTTTTAAGTACACGTCTACGTTGGGCAATCGTGGTAATTAGCCTTATTGCTGTTACTAGCTTACCAATCATTTATTTTTTCTATGATATAAATGGCTTCAATAGTAGTAATCCGGTTTTTCAAGAGTTGTGGGGGTTAGGTGATCAGTTCAGACCGATGCTAATCCTCGGCCAGTTGCCAACTTTTGTGCTTTCCGGTTTGTTTATCTACTGGCTTTGGCGACTTTTTGGGCAGTATGCCAAGGGTGATTATTTTGGTAAGGAGAGTGACCGATGCTATCTATGGCTAGTTTGGCTATATGGAGTTTCAATCCCATTAGGTATGTTGGAGTCGCTGTGGCTTAGTTATCTATCGTATGTGCATAATAATGAGTTTACTTTATTCTTTGCACTCGATATTGGCAGGCTATTTACATTGTTCGTGCTAGTGAGCGTCCTCTATATTTTGCGTGCAGCAAAACAAATCGATCAAGAAAACAAAGAGTTTGTTTAGCATGGCTATCATTGTCAATCTAGATGTAATGCTGGCTAAGCGAAAAGTCAGTTCAAAGTCGTTGGCAGCAGAGATAGGAATTACTGAGGCTAATCTGTCCCTACTGAAGCGTGGTAAAGTGAAGGGCGTTAGGTTTGACACCCTATCGGCAATATGTGAGGCACTAGAGTGTCAGCCAGGTGATATTTTAGAGTTCAGGCGGGATGAGTGACTTGCTCACTGGATTTTTTATAGGTAAAGGTTAAGGGGCTAGGTTATAGTCAATTAAAATTTCGCCAGAATCTAACATTAGTGTACGGGGTTACCTTTAAGAATAAACTTTTGGACTCCGTATATCTTCATGCATTGTATTACTTTCCTAAAATTTTTTCTGTAGTGGTTCATCAACTTTCCACACTTAAAGCTGACCAGTAATTCAGCAGCTATCTTCTTTTATAGCTAAGCTATACCCTATAATTGTCAGCCGTAATATGGCAATTGGTAGTTCCCACTCACCAATATAAATTTTCGGGTGATAGTAGTGGCTTTTAAACTGCATATCATTACATATTTATATTTACTTTCTTTTTCTCTTATAACCTTTGCTAATAACTTTTCTAGTCAGTCAGCCTTTGGGGTGGCACCGCCCTCAGAAGTTGAAATAGCTGTCTCGGAAATGAAAAGTCGAACTGGGGATATAACGTTAACTTGGCATCCTCCCCCAGAGACGGTAGACACCTATGAGCTTGTAAAGCAAAAAAATGATGGAGTTTGGTCTAAGCCCATAAAAATTGCTGGGCATTCTTATCGGGTTAAAAAGCTACCTACAGGATCTTGGGGATTTAAGGTCCGGGCTTGTAATAGTAGTGGATGTGGCGCTTACTCCAATGAAAAGTGGGTAAATGTAGCTATCCCACCTTCTTCGCCAAGAAATGTTACCGCTTCTGGTGGCGAGGGAGAGCGAGTTCAGCAGGTACAGCCTCCTGTACAGTCAGCCCCCTTATCAGTGATTACTGCTTCAGACAACTCAGAATCTCATGGAACGGTCAAAGTTCAATGGGAAGCTCCAGATACTGGAGCAAAAGTAACGGGGTATGAAATTGAGCAGTGTAAAGATGATTGCGCAACATGGTCCTCAGTCTATATGGGAGCAAAAATTGTTTCAGTAACCCTCCCAATTGAAAAAAATAATCGATTAAATAGTGGTTCTTACAAGTTTCGAGTTCGGTCTTATGCTACTGGAGGTCGTTTTACGTCCTACAGTGAGTGGGTAGCATCCCCAAGGGTTGCTGTGATCCGAAAGGGTCTGATAAATCCCAAAGAAGTTAGATTTACCCAAGATAGTATTAAGCCGACGTTTTCAAATGGTCGTAAAGTTGAAGATTTAATTCAAAACCTTAAAGAGGGTAAAGTAACTGCGTATGATGTCCCTCCTATTCGGGTCTTTGGTCGTGACGGAAAGATTTACTCCCTGGATAATAGAAGACTCAAAGCTTTCCAAGAGGCGAATAAGCCGATAAGAATAATTCCCGCCACATCAGAGGAGTTATCTACGAGATCATTTAAGTTTACCAGTCGTAACGATGGTACATCTATTCGTATCCGTGAAGAAGGTGAAGATCGATGAAATCACTAGATCTGCCAAATAAGCTGGGTCAAATTAAAACAAGGGCTGATTTTTCCAATTTCATTTTGGATGTACTTGAGGATTTCAAAAATAACGCATCAACCTGGGAAAATACTGATTTAGCCAATTTTCTCGAAGCAATGGCTGCATGGACAGAAGATATGGATGGATTTTATGCAAATCAAGGAAAGGGTATTCCTGAAAATGTTCAGTGGAAAGTCTTTGCTGAAATTATTTATGCGGCAAGAATTTATGAATGATTTGCCAGGGAACCCTACTTATCTCCTAGGATAATATGTTTAGAAATTAATAAGCGGTTATCCTGGAGTTTGCCAAATGTTTTCCATTGGTAATCAGGTAGGCAAGATGACATTCCCTGATAATGGTCTAAATGGTGTTGGGTGAAATCCATATTTACACCTTCAAAGTTGTTTGAGTGATATAGTGATTCTGAGTAATCTTATTCTGACTCTTGTCGCTGTTTACCTTAAGGTATCCATTTTTTACTCTCCAGATATAAACTGTGAGTAAACGTTTCTATTGGGGTCGATACATGAGTAGTCGCTCAATTTTATGTTATTTGACTCTTTATAATGTCATTTATTTAGTATGTGGCTTATTGGTACCTTTAAAGGTTGATTCTGCGACACTGGCTCAGCCCTGTTTTTCAGAGCCTAATCCGTTCTGGCAGGAATCTAGTGCCATTAAAGACAGTTGCGTTATTGATTCTAGATGTTGTGTCATTAATTTATTTGTTGGGAGCTCAAAGAAAAATAAAAGTTGGTTGCCTGTTGGGATTGAGTCCCATCAGTATGCATCAAATGAGGCTTCCAAAAGAGATCGGTCATCATTCCACTCTGAGAAGATCGAGGGCTTTGATGAATTATATGCAAAAGCTCCCGCAGCGAAGAAAGAAATTGACCTCCTAGCTGATAAAATAGCGGCTATGAATGAGGGGAGTGTTGCTAAAGTGCCGATAAAGTCATTAGAGAGATCTAAGGAAAAAGTTATTAATGATTATGGTGGTGACCCAACTCGAATCAAGGATCTTGCAAGGAATACCATTGTTGTACCGCAGGATAAAATCCCTATAGTGGTTGGAATGCTTAGGGCAAAAGGAGCAATGGTAAAAGTTATCGATGGATCTGTGGATCCGTTAGGTTATAGCGGAGTAAACTCTAAAATTAAAACGAGTAGTGGTTTGGTTGCAGAAATACAGGTGAACTCCCCTGAGATGATATATGCAAAAGAATCCCCTGAGTCTGCAATAGCTCTACTGGGTAGGGACGCATATGCATCTATTGCAAATAGAGTCACAATTGAAGGTGGAAAAGGACATGAATTATACGAGAAATGGCGCTCTTTGAAAGAAGATGATCCACGAAGAAAGAAGATTGAAGTTGAAAGTAAAAATTACTATACGTCTTTGAGGTCTGAGCTGATGCCGATTAAAACAGGTGAATATTTAAATCTAAGGCATATTTTTATTGACTATCCTTTTGAGTCAGTCATGTTTAGGAGGGATCATCAGACTAAAAATATATACAGAAAATTTTATGGTGAAGAGGAAGGTCAAACTCCAATTCCCAATAATAATCGACTGTTTAATGATGCTCTCCGGTATGGGCAAGAAATATCTCAGGAAGAATACCTTAAAGGGAAAGAAAATTAGGGTTAATGTCTAATTATGAGTATATCCAAAGAGTTAAAGATAATAGCCTCTTGGTCTTTGTGGTGGTGTGGGGCTTATAAGATGTTATGGCTGGGTTTGTTGAAAGGGGGTGTTCTTTTGTGTCAGATGAAATCATAAGATCTTAAGGTTTTTAAAGGCTTCAAAATTGAATTGTTGCTTGTCAGTTTTGATTGTAATTTTGTGGATCATGAAACTGCCTCCCATAGCTGCACGCTAACTCGAAAAATTAAAATCAACCCAGATACAAACATGATCGAAAGTGCGTAGCTGTTGAATTTTTGTATGCTTATTATCTTTAGGAAATGTTTTGCTATAAACATGCCTGTCATAATTCCTAGTCCAATGGTCAGGCCGTAAGTGATTAATTCAGTGTTAAGCGCGCCAAAATGGAAGTAAGCGACAAGTTTCGTCGAGTGCATCATTAAAGAGCTTACCCCCCTGGTTGCGACTAGCTCCTCTTTGTTAAGTCCGTAATTTAAGAAAAAAGGATTTTGTACGGGGCCTACAGCGCCAATAATTGAAGAGAAGAGTGTGGTGACAAAGCCGAGCATGGGAAAGTACGGCAGGTACATAACAAATGAGCGTTTCTTATGCCCGAATCCAAACTGAAATATGGTCGAAACTAAGAATAAGCCGACAGTAAACTCTATTAATAGCGGGTGCATCTGGGTATAAACGTAGGCGCCAATAATTGCTCCAGGTATGATGCCTGGGATTAGCCATAATGCCACCTTCCAATCTATGTGCTTCCAAAATAAATACACGCCGAATGGAGATGCAATCGCATTTCCTGTTGTTAATACTGGGGCGACTAAATGGGGGCCAACTAGAAATCCTACTAGGGGGACCAGCAGCAGTGCGCCACCACCTGCAGCCATAATAGAAATGTAGCCAGTAACCAGGCCGAGAATTAGAAGGAGGGTAATGATCATGTGTCAGCGGATTTTCGTGCCTACAATAGGGATTTTTATTTCTTAAAGGTAAGCATAAAAATATTTTAAGGCTAGTGGTTGTGGTAAAGGATATCTATTTTTGATGAGGTCGAATTATATGAAAATATCTACAGTTTCCTCACATTATTTCACGTCAAATCTGTCTTGTTAGGTTGGTAAATAATAGAATGTTATCACTCAATAGTTTTTTATGATGGCAGATAAAAGTACGCTCACATCACTTCACTATTGGGGCTTATCTGTTCTCTCTCTTGCCGTCTTCTTGGTTGCAGGGGACTTTACAGCTTTCTCTCCTGCATTGCCGGCGATTGCTGCCAATTTTTCCTCAAATTTTACTTCAGTCCACTGGGTAATAAATGCTTACTCTCTTACTTATGGAGTGATCATTGTGACTGGTGGTCGACTGGCAGATGTTTACGGCCGTAGGCGCTTATTTATATTTGGCGTTATTGTCTTTGCGTTGTCCTCGCTTGTGGGTGGTTTGGCACAAGATCTATGGGTGCTTCTCTTATGTCGGGCATTAATGGGGTTTGCTGGAGCCTTGATCTGGTCCGCGATTCTTGGGATGGCTTATAACCTGTTACCTCCAGAGAGAGCCGGTTTGGCGGGAGGGTTAATACTGGCTGCCCTTGGTTTGTCGACATCCCTAGGGCCCATATTGGGTGGTTTTTTTAGTGAGTACCTAACCTGGAGGTGGGTCCTTTTTGTCAACATACCATTGGCATTTATAATAATTTTTTTGTGTTGTAGGAAGTACCCAGCTGATGAAGTAGTGAGAATTGAGGAGGATGTTGATTATCTGGGTGCATTATTGCTTTCAGTGTCACTATTTTGTTTCTTGCTGGCTATGGAAGTGCTGGCTCAAAAGCATGCTTTTGGATTATTTCCCACTTTATTGTTGTGTTCTTCAATGGTATTTCTTGTGGCGTTTGGTTGTAGAGAGATCAGTAAGGGATCTGCTGCGCTAATACCCGTTGAGTTGATAAAAGATGCCAGTTTTCTATCTATAGTGATTAGTGTTTTGTTGGTTGCGACAGCCTTCTTTGCTGTACTTGTTTATATACCTCTACTTTTTATTAAGGTTCATAAATATAGTGCCCTTATGGCAGGGGTTGCACTTTTGCCAATGATGATAAGCTCCAGTATTTTTTCTTTTATATCTGGATTGATACACGAAAAGTGTGGTGCAAGGCTGTTAATTTGTAGCGGAGCCCTTGGTATGAGTGCCGGGCTCTATTGGTTGTCAGTGCTCAATGAATCCACAAGTTATGTTTTTTTTATCCCTGGGTTGGCATTGGTCGGGGCAAGTTTAGGAATCTATTCACCAGCCGCGGTTACTGCTGCCGTTGCTTTGGCTGATCCCAGTAAGTCAAGTCTCGTGGGGGGAATTGTTTATATGTTCCGTTTTTTGGGTGGTGCGCTTGCCCTTGGTTTCAACGCAATAATCCTAGCCTATTATGATGATATTGCTGAAGGTGTCTACAGGATTTTTGAGGTGGATGCTTATATAACTTTTCTTGGTTTTTTGTTGCCGCTTTATTTTTTGAAAGGTGTTGGTGCTCGTTTTTCTTGAGGTTCGTTTTGACGCTTTATATATCTTGTCTGCTGGGTAAAGTTTTAAGATCAATTTTGATGATCTGTTTGAGGAGCAATTCAATTTAACAGTGCTCTGCAGGGGGTGAGATCTTACTCTTTTTGCCGAATGGAAGATTGAAGGCTTTGTGTTTGGGTAAACATCAGCTTCTTTTTCAGTATTTTTCTATTGTGCTTGGCTAATGAATGATTCACTTCATGATTTACAGTTGTGGAAGGGGGTTAAGGATTATTTTTAAGCGATGGTCACTAATGAATGCTCTAATGAAATAGTGAGAGGGGGATGCTGTTTTAGTGTGAGTTTTGACTTGGCAGGTAAAATTTAACGACTTATAGAAAGGGCTTTAATAATGCTTGGAGTGCAAAGTAGCGGAGTTTTAAAGTTGCTGTATTTGTTGGGGGGGCAGAAAATGGAGTAGTCGATAAAACATGTTTTATGGCTAGGTGAGTAAAAATAATGAATTTAAAGGGGTTAACGGTTTCCGAGGCCCGCAGTTTGGGGCTGGCGGCGTTAATTTTCTCTATTTTCCTTATTGGGTATGACTATACGGCCTTTTCAGTTGCCTTACCTGCGATTCAAAAAACCTTTAATATCGATCTTACTACAACAATGTGGCTGGTTAATGCTTATGCCTTGGCTTTTGGTGTTTCTGTAATATCGTGTGGGCGTTTAGCCGATATGTTGGGTAGGCGCCGAACTTTCTTCATAGGCGCCTCACTTTTTTCGATGTTCTCATTACTGGGGGGCTTTTCCATTAACATCTGGATGTTGATGGGGTGCCGCGTAATGTTGAGCATTGGTGGTGCTTTGATGTGGCCCGCCGTGATTGGAATGACATACCACCTGTTGGATAGTAAACGCGCAGGAGTGGCTGGTGGGTTATTAATGCTTGGTTGTGCTGTCGCTAACGCACTTGGCCCAATTATTGGCGGTATTGTGACTGATTCTTTAGGCTGGCGGTGGATTCTCTTTCTTAATCTCCCGATAACTTTGGTAGCAATGTTGGTTTGTTGGCGACTGATTGGTAGTGACTTGCCTGAGGCTCCCTCTGAGCGTGTGGACTTAATGGGGCTACTCTTCCTCTCATTGGCATTACTTGCGCTATTGGTTGGATTGGACCTGTCGGTAGATATGGGATTTACTAACTATCGAACCATACTTTTATTTTTGGCGTTTGCGATTTTCTTAACAGTTTTTATCTGTTTGGATTACCACTCCTCAGAAGAGCCGCTAATTCCCATTGATGTGGTGAAGAATAAGAAGTTCTTAGCGGAGGGAGTGGCGACCCTGCTGGTCTCTGTGGCATTTATTGCTGCACTTATGTTTATCCCCCAATTTCTAAGCAAGATTTGGAGTTTTTCTGCGATCCAATCTGGTATTGCATTGCTCCCAATGATGCTTGCTTTTGGTGCTACTTCTTTTCTGGCTGGACATCTCTATGGGCGGTATGGGGCCAAGCGCCTTTCCAGTCTGGGGGCCTTATTTATGTGGGCGGGTATGTTGGTACTTTCGAGGCTCAGTGCTCAAATTGATCCAACTACTTTTGTCCCGGGCCTGATATTGATGGGGGTTGGTATGGGCTTGTTCTATCCAACTGTGACGACGGCAGCGATATTGATCCTTCGTTTTAACCGTGCAAGCCTCGCAGCAGCCATTATTTATATGTTTCAGATTATTGGCGGTGCTATTGGCCTGGGCTTGAATACGACAATCGTTGCACTGGCTCCAGATCTAGCAACAGGTATGAGTAGGGCCTTTTTGATGAATGCACACTTGGCTTTGTTAGGTATGGTGGTGAGTGTGTTTTTTATTAATGGAAGGAAGCGAATTGTAGGGAATGGTTGCTGTTGAAATAGGAGCTTTTATATTTTATTCGTTGATTACTTCTAAATATTCCTCTGAGTTTTTTTTGAGTAGATTGGCCCAAAATTATCAAGAAACCTATTGTAAAGTTCTATATCATGCTCGCAAAGCTTTTCAATTTTCTTCAATGTCCCCGTTTCGGATTTTATTTGTTGAGCAAGTTCACTGTTTGGGCTTATGTTTATTTGGGGTATGTTTAAATTGACTTTAAAGTCTTCGTTGACCTGGTTTGCCAGCAGGTGTAAGTGTTTGGTTGTGCCAACGATTGAAAATTGTTGCAGGTTGGAAAGTGCTTGTTCGATGTAGTCTGCAGGGCTTGGATTACGGGTTAGGCTTAAATTTGAGAAATAGTAGAGAAAGGTTTGGCCGGCAACAATTCCTTTGTTAGATTGGATGTATTTATTTAAGGGGAGTGTGTTTTTAGACCATTTACTTTCTTTGAAGCTGTTGTAAACATAGAGTGATATCCATCTTTCGATAGGGTCCCTTAATACTGTTAAGAAATTCCATTCGTGATAGAAGTTTCTTATCAGGTTGGGACGGCAGAAGCAGTGCCCCCGGCCAAAAAAGTTTGATTTAATGGATAGATTGTAAGCAAGTACAGTCTCTCTTACAGACATCATTGAGGTTTCTAGTATGTCGGCTGCATATTTACTTTCCTGCAGTTTGATATCGAACTCTCCCAGTTTATGGGGAGTATAAACATCCTTTTTAAGAGATAAGTAAACTGATGAGCCTGCGCATTTAGGGACATGACTGAAATAGATTTTTGGGGGGGGAGGGAAGTTCTGGGGGAGTATTTGGCTATGTGAAACTTTTCCGTCTGAAATATCCTCAGTAGAGGGAGTAAAGGCCAATTTTCGTAAGAGCTTTTTCATTTGAATTTTTGTAATAATAATGAAAAATCTACTTGATAGAGATTGAGTAATAAGTTGTTTGTACTGCCTAATATTCGCAGGTTATGCCATAACGGAAGTGCATTAAAGCTAGTTTGCTTTTTAACTTTTGTAAATATAGTTTTTAAGGGGAATAAGGCTTATATCCATCACAAACTTAATTTGGCGCGAATTGCCTTTAAAGTTTATATACAATTTTGTGTGAAATAAAAAAGCCCCGCCAAATGGCGGGGCTTTTTAGTGAGATAGGGCGGTTAGTTATACACTAACTTCCTGGATCTCAGTCGC
Source organism: Microbulbifer mixtoriginis (SeqCode) (assembly GCF_052467515.1). NCBI lineage: Bacteria > Pseudomonadati > Pseudomonadota > Gammaproteobacteria > Cellvibrionales > Microbulbiferaceae > Microbulbifer > Microbulbifer mixtoriginis (SeqCode). Next base: position 1,672,889 of record NZ_CP174314.1, read on the forward strand.
GGCGATGCGCTTGCCTTCTTCGGCAGACTTCTGGAAGTCTTCAATCTGATCGAAGTTCAGGTAGCGGTAGATCTCGCTGGACATGGAGTCCAGGTTCTGTGCGTATTCTTGGTACTCAGCTGGAGTCGGCAGTTTACCCAGGATGGCGCCTACAGAAGCCAGCTCAGCGGAGGTCAGGTACACGTTGGCACCATCGCCCAGACGGTTGGGGAAGTTACGGGTAGAGGTAGACAGTACGGTGCTGTTCGGAGCCACACGCGCCTGGTTGCCCATACACAGGGAACATCCGGGCATTTCGGTGCGGGCACCGGCAGAGCCGTAGATGTTGTAGTAACCCTCTTCCATCAACTGGTGCTCGTCCATCTTGGTGGGCGGGGAGATCCACATGCGTGTGGAGATGCCACCTTTGTGTTCTTGCAGCAGTTTACCGGCAGCGCGGAAGTGGCCGATGTTGGTCATACAGGAGCCGATAAAGACTTCGTCTACCTTATCGCCAGCAACGTCGGACAGCAGGCGAGCGTCGTCTGGATCGTTAGGAGCACAGACGATCGGCTCTTTGATCTCGGCCAGATCGATTTCGATGACTTCCAGGTACTCGGCGTCGGCGTCCGCTTCCATCAGTTTCGGGTTGGCCAGCCACTCTTCCATGGCGCGCGCGCGGCGCTCCAGGGTGCGCTTGGAGCCGTAACCTTCAGCGATCATCCAGCGCAACAGGGTTACGTTGGAGCGCAGGTACTCGGCCATGGTGTCTTCGGACAGCTTGATGGTACAGCCAGCAGCGGAGCGCTCGGCGGAGGCGTCGGACAGCTCGAATGCCTGCTCTACCGTCAGGTCTTCCAGGCCTTCGATCTCGAGGATGCGGCCGGAGAAGATGTTCTTCTTGCCTTTCTTCTCAACGGTCAGCAGGCCCTGCTTGATGGCGTAGAGAGGAATGGCGTGAACCAGGTCGCGCAAGGTGATGCCAGGCTGCATTTTGCCTTTGAAGCGCACCAGTACGGACTCAGGCATATCTAGCGGCATAACGCCGGTAGCGGCGGCGAAAGCTACCAGGCCGGAACCTGCCGGGAAGGAGATGCCCATGGGGAAACGGGTGTGGGAGTCACCACCGGTACCTACGGTGTCTGGCAGCAGCATGCGGTTCAGCCAGCTGTGGATGATACCGTCAGCCGGGCGCAGAGAAACACCGCCGCGATTCATAATGAAGTCCGGCAGGGTGTGCTGGGTGTCGATATCAACGGGCTTGGGGTAGGCGGCCGTGTGACAGAAGGACTGCATTACCAGGTCGGCGGAAAAGCCGAGGCAAGCCAGGTCTTTCAGTTCGTCACGGGTCATGGGGCCAGTGGTGTCCTGGGAGCCCACGGTAGTCATTTTGGGCTCGCAGTAGGTGCCCGGACGGATACCTTCAACGCCACAGGCTTTACCAACCATCTTCTGCGCCAGGGTGTAACCCTTGCCGGTGTCGGCAGGTTGCTCAGGCTTGCGGAACAGCTCGGAAGGCGCCAGGCCCAGGGCTTCACGGGCTTTGCCGGTCAGGCCGCGACCGATGATCAGGTTGATACGACCGCCAGCCTGAACTTCGTCCAGCAGTACGTCGGACTTGAGGGCAAACTCAGACAGCACCTTGCCGTCTTCGGCCAGGATCTTGCCGTCGTAGGGGCGGATTTCGATCACGTCGCCCATACCCAGTTCGTCAACGGGGGCTTCGAATACCAGTGCGCCGGCATCTTCCATGGTGTTGTAGAAGATCGGGGCAACTTTACCGCCGATACAAATACCGCCGCCTTTCTTGTTGGGCACGCCCGGCATTTCTTCACCGAAGTACCACAGCACGGAGTTGGTGGCGGATTTACGGGAAGAACCGGTACCGACTACGTCGCCAACGAATGCAACGGGCAGGCCTTTGGCTTTCACTTCTTCGATCTGCTTCAGCGGGCCGGTAACGCCAGTTTCTTCTGGCTCCAGGCCGTCGCGCTTCATTTTGTACATGGCCAGCGCGTGCAGGGGGATGTCCGGACGAGACCAGGCATCCGGTGCCGGAGACAGGTCGTCAGTGTTGGTTTCGCCAGTGACCTTGAATACGGCAACTTTGATGCTCTCGGGTACTTTGTTGCGCTTGGTGAACCACTCGGCATCTGCCCAGGATTGCATTACCGCTTTGGCGAATTCGTTGCCGGCTTTGGCTTTCTCTTCCACATCGTGGAAGGCGTCAAACATCAGCAGAGTGCCTTTCAGCTGCTCGGCAGCCAGTTCGGCCAGATCTTTGTCGTCCAGCAGCTCGACCAGGGTGGAGATGTTGTAGCCGCCCAGCATTTGGCCCAGCAGCTCTACAGCGTGTTTGCGGTCGATCAGCGGGGACTCCGCGTCGCCCTTGATAATGGCGGACAGGAAGCCGGCTTTAACGTAAGCGGCTTCGTCAACACCGGGGGGTACACGGTGGGTTAGCAGGTCAACTAATTCCTGCTCTTCGCCTTTTGGCGGATTTTTCAGCAGCTCAACCAGGCCAGCGACTTGCTCTGCGTCGAGTGGCTTCGGTGGGATGCCTTGTTCGGCGCGTTCTGCGACGTGTTTACGATAGGCTTCAAGCACGGATAAGTCCCTCTTGGTGTGTGGGGTGGCACCAACAGCGGGTGGAATTCCCGATCTTTGTACTGTTGTCGGGATTTTTTTTTCGAGGCCGCTGAAGGCGGGGTGGCGAATACTACAGCAAAGCCCTACGGCTGTTAAGTTTATCGAAAAATCAATAATTTAAGTGAATTTCGACTATTCGCAGAGCAAATTTTACTGTGCCCACTACAGCTGCCTCACCTCTTTTCTTAGTGGCCGAAACAAAATAGTCTACGCGCAATTTTAATCCAGGCCCGCGTTGCCTGATCGGCTAAATCTGGTTAATTGATGCACAAAAAAGTCCGTACACCTTGCATTGGTGTCTGTTCAACGGGAATAGGTGATGATGTCTGTCGTGGGTGCAAGCGTTTTGCCCATGAGGTGATTGACTGGAATGCTTATACCGAAGAGCAGCGCCGTATTATTGCCTCCAGGCGGGAGGGCTATCTAACCAATGCTGTACGCAGCCAGCTGGAAATCATTGATGAGTCGTTGCTGCTTTCCCAGTTGCGCCATCAACAAATTCGCTTTGATGAAAGCCAAAGTGCCTACTGCTGGGTTTTTGAGCTGCTGCGCGCCGGTGCCAGCCAGATTGGCGATCTGGGTGCTTACGGCCTGCGCCCGACCGCTCAGGCCAGGGGAGTGAGCCTGGTGGAAATTCGCCGGCGCATCGATGAAGATTTTTATGCGTTGTCTGTGGCCTACTATCAGCGCTTTATCGCCCCTGGCTTGATACAAGACTGACTTACAGCCTCAACTTATTCTTACGTGCCTGGGCTACTGTATTTCCCGAGGCGGCTTACCCCTTTAGAATTGAGGTTCATCTTTCCGGTAATGGAGAACCGGCTATCAGCTCAGCTCACAAAAATCCGCGTAGAGTACTTCTCGTGGTTAATCCAAAAAGCCGGAATGGTGCCGAGGCGGATATCGACAGCGGCCTAGCGCGCTTACGCGCTGATGGAATAGAGGTTGAAATCTTGCACTCCGAGGGTCCAGAGGAGACCGAGGCTGTGATCCGGCAGAGCCACAAGAACCTCGACCTTGTGATAGTCGGTGGCGGAGATGGCACCATCAGCTCCACCGCTCGGGTATTGAAAGAGTGCCAATTGGCCCTGGCAATTCTACCGCTGGGTACCGCGAATGACTTGGCGCGCTCCCTTGGCATTGTCGACTTGGAGCAGGCTTTTGATGTCATTATCGGCAACCATCGCCAGCTAATCGACCTCGGTGTTGTCAATGGTCACTATTTTTTCAATGTGGCCAATATGGGGCTTGGGGTAAAAGTGACTGAAGCACAGGACTCCGAGATTAAAAAGCGTTGGGGGGTTCTAAGTTATCTGAGAGCCTTCTTTATTGCCCTGAGGCGTACACAAAAATTCCGGGTAGATCTGGCACTGGACGAAGAGCGTTGCCAAATGCGGTCAATCCAATTGGCCGTGGGCAATGGTCGTTATTACGGTGGCGGCAACCTGGTTGCAGAGAACGCACGCATCAATGATGCCAAGCTTAACCTCTATAGTCTGCGTCCGCGCGGCCTGTTGGAGTTGCTGGGCATGGCATTTTTGCTCCGCGGTGGCAAGCACCATCTAACCGAGGGGGTTTTTAATGCCAGTGCCCAGCGAATAGAGGTAGAAACCAAGCCGCGTGTGCAGATTCATGCGGATGGGGAGCCGGTTGCTGAAACCCCTGCAACCTTTTCGGTGATTCCCAGAGCGCTTGAGGTTCTGGTGCCACGCAATTCAGAAGAACTCCTCAGTAGAAAAGAGAGAGGGCAATGACACTCATTCGCACTGATATCCAGGCAGCATTGAATGATCTTTTTATGCTTATTAGCCGTAGCGAGGAGGATTACCGTGCAGCGGCCGGGCAACTTGATGAAAAGTCGGCAGCTAATTTCTTAAACACAATTACCAAACGCCGGCAGGTGCTTGCGGACAAGTTAGAGCAGGCGATTCGTGCCGAAGATAGTTTGCCCTCTGAGCCGGATAGGGACCTCAAGGCTGGTGAACAGCTACTGCAGAGCTTTGCGCCCCTACTGGCTGAGGACAAAACCAAAGAGATTTTCAAAAAGCGCCAAGACGCCGATCGTGAGCTACTTGCGCGACTTAACGATGATGAGTTGAGTGCTCTTGATAAATCCCACAAGGCGCTTAAAGAAGCCTGCCGGACTCAACTCGAAGAAACATTGGCGGAGCTGGCTCAAAGGCTCCGGTAGCCCTTTGGGCGTTCCGGTTGACCGGCACTAGCGTTGCTGTCGCAAGAAGACACGCAGGGCAGGTAGGAATGGCTCTGTGGAAATAGCCAGGTCCCTTCTTTGTCGGCGCCGGCTGACACTGGGTTGATGATCGACCCGAGTAAATTCAGGCAATCGCCCGGCTTCATTCGCAGCCACTAGTATCGGCATGGAGGAGTAACCCACTTGTCGATACTGGTCTTCCCCTCCAGCTTCCTGTGCGAAGAAAATTTCGGCGACCTGTAGATTGGGGCGGCTCTGCACCTGTACCTGGCGCAGGTCCTCCTGCTGGCTTTTGTGCAGGCCGGCAAGCAGTTGCCGTTGGTATTGGATGCCGGGATCTGCACCGGTTGGGTCCATCTGGACCAGCTTTTTTTCACACCACTGCACTGTGACTTTGCGAATGGACTTTCGCGCCTTTATCCAGGAGAGGGTAATGGCATCCGGATGCTGTTCGCAGAGTAAAACCAGGCGGTAACACTGACGCAGGTGCGCGCGGGGGTAGCCCGCTTGCGCCAGTACCTCGCGCACGTTGCGGTCTCGCTCTGCCATGGGCCGCTCTGCTAAGGCTGATCGGTACTCGGCGATAGCGCTGGCAAAAGCCTCTTTGTCGCTGTTGAGTTGTTTTGCCAGTGCCAGAGTCTTGTCTGGAACTGCCAATAGACCCGGGATTTGCAGGGTTGCACGGGCATCGCCTCCGGTTCCTAGAGGTTCGGCATAATCCAGCTGGTTATACAGGGCGCCAGCAAGAGAAAAGGGCCGCTCAAAGCTTTCCTGCAAGGACTGGGCAGCTTCCAGGGCAAAGGGCGGCTGCAGCAGATAGTGTTGCCAGGGCTTACCGGCAGTTTGAAGTTGTTCAAGAGAGTCGCGTAATTCTGCTGCGCTGCTGTGGATCTGCTCCAGTAAGGGGGGGATGCTGAGTGCCAATTGCCGATGGTCTTTCATCGCCGAGTTCCACTATCCAAAAGATCAATATTTTAATGCACTTAATAAACCGTTAACAAATTTCTATTTGGATTGTTTAAAACTGGGGGGTGCCTGGCGTGTGAAGTTGGTTAGAGGTTGGCTAGAGGTTGTCTGAAGGGGGGGGCGTCACAGAGAAAAGTATAGATAGCTGTTTACAGTAAAAGCTGCCCTGGAGAGCAACGCTTGATTTCTGTTGGGGCCTGCCTTTCTGCTGTTGTGCCGCTATAATCCCGCGCCAAATGATTGATACCAGATGAAATACTGATCCCATGAGTGCCCAAGTTCCCGATTTGTCCGCGATTCACGAATTCCTGCTGTGCGCCACCCCGGATGCCTGGATTGAGGCAGCACTGGCTGAGCCGGAAATGATGCTGGTGGACCACGCCAACTGTGAAAAGAAGGCGGCCGGTACAGCGCTCAACCTGATGTTTCGCTATCTGGGGGATTTTGAGCTGCTACACAAGATGTCGCGCTTGGCTCGTGAGGAGTTGCGCCACTTCGAGCAAGTACTGGCCATTATGGAAAAGCGCGGCATTGCCTATCCCCACGTGAGCGCCTCCCGCTACGCGGCTGGGTTACGCGCCGAGGTGCGCAGCGCAGAGCCAGGGCGCCTTGTGGATACTCTGATTTGTGGAGCCATTATTGAGGCACGCTCCTGTGAACGCTTTGCCCGTATAGCGCCACACTTGGATGAAGAGCTGCAAAAATTTTACCTGTCTCTGCTGAAATCTGAAGCTCGCCATTTCCGCGACTATCTACATCTCGCGCAAAAAGCCGCAGATGAAGATATTGAGCCGCGGGTGCAGGCGTTGTTAGCGCTGGAGAAAGAGCTCGTGCTGAGTGGCGATGGTGAGTTTCGTTTCCATAGCGGTGTGCCGGGAAAGTCGCAGGGCTAGGGTCCGTTAAAAATCATTGAACTGTCACTGATGGAGATTACTTTCTTGCCTGACTAGACAGGAGGGCTATGAAGTTGTGCTACATCAGTTGCAGGCAGTACATTGGACACCAAAATGCTGTGTGCCTATTTAGGTGCTACTTAGGTGCTACCGCGGTTTAGGTGCTACCGCGGTTTAGGTGCTACCGCGGTTTAGGCGCTACCACGGTGCTAGTCCACTGGGGAGCAACGGCGCTTAAGGTATTCATTTCTGATCAAGACTAGCCAGTAGGCGTATAAAATCCTGCAGCTCTCTGTCGCTCGAATAATCGATAGAAAACTTATTGTGAAAAAAGACGGTGAGCTTCACTTTTGCTGAGTTGATAAATACGGTGTAGCCATCAAAGTCGGTGTTCACTGTCAGCCCCTTGTAGTGCCAGCCGTCTGTTTCCTTGTGTCCCTCCCGGGTGACACGATCAAATACCCGCAAGGCCTGTTTGACATCAATTTTGCTCTCCTCTTCCATACTGGCTTCCCCGTGCCACTAAACTTGTTGTTTCTGTTCTCCCTTACTGTATGGAAGATTAGACAGCATGGATAGTAGCGGCTATCAGCAGCCGGTGGTGGATACCCGTTTATTTGATGCGCTGGCTTACCTGGGGCTCTGTCCTTTTGTTGTCGGTCTATTGTTGCAGCTAACAGAAGTCTCCCTCCTGGGTATTGATGCCAGCCTATTCTTTACCGCTTACAGCGCAGTGATTCTCAGCTTTTTGTGTGGTATCTGGTGGGGGGGCGCGCTGAACCGGCCCGGCCATCCTCACCGGTTGGCGTTGATCGTGCTCAGTAATGTGGTTGCGCTTGCCGGGTGGGTGGGATTAATGCTTTATCAAAGTGCTTGGGGGTTGACCATTCTCGCAATAGGTTTTGCCTTTGTGGCCTGGATGGAGGCCCGCTTAAATCCCAATCTGCCTGGTCGGGAGCAGTATTTTCGTACTCGCAGTATCGTGACCTATCTGGTGATTGCTTGCCATATCGGCATGATACTGCTGCGTTAACACTTGGAGTAACCGTTTCTCCGTCGTTCTGAAAGCTAGACTTTCACCATAAAGCGACACGAGAGTGCCAGGTATGAAATCGATTGCCCCTCCAGCATTGGATCAATTATTTTTTGAAGCTAGAACACACAGTTACTGGCAAGATAAACCGGTGCCGCAAGAGTTGCTGAAAAAGTTGCACAATCTTGTCAGGATGGCGCCCACCAGCGCTAATTGTTGCCCGATGCGGGTTGTTTTTATTGTGAGCAAGGAGGGAAAAGCCCGGCTTAAACCGGCTTTGAATGCGGGCAATATTGAGAAAACCATGTCGGCACCGGTGACAGCAATCATCGCATTTGATATGCGCTTTTACGAATATCTTCCCAAGTTGTTTCCCCACACACCGGCGCGTGAGTGGTTTGCCGATAATCCAGAGTTGGCAGAAACCACGGCATTTCGCAATGGTTCAATACAGGGTGGCTACTTTATTCTGGCGGCTAGGGCTCTGGGCCTGGACTGCGGCCCTATGTCTGGGTTTGATAATGCCCTAGTAGATCATGAATTTTTCAGTGATCAGTCCTCAACCCCAGCCTTTGTACAGGAACACTGTCCTGGCCATATTAAATCCAACTTTCTCTGTAATCTGGGATACGGTGTGGAAGCCAAATTACATCCGCGCAACCCGCGCTTTGAATTCGATGAGATATGCCAGGTTGTTTGAGGGCACTGAGTGAATGCCACCAGGATTTTAAGAGGAAGGTTAAAAGTGAGTTGGATGAATGGCTCATAGGCAATTGCAAAATCTATTTCGCCCGAACAATTATTTTTTACCCAGAGATGAAGAGGTTTTGTATGAGTTGTTTGGCAGGGATGTCAGCCGGCCGGTAGTTGAGCGTTTTCTTGCGTTTCAGGATGCTGAATATTTACGCTGTGTCTCATCTAAAAATAAAGGAATTTACCAGGCTGACCAGATGCTCCTGGATTGCTATGCCAGAAAAATTAATGAAGAAGCGGTTTTGGATGAGAAACTGCTGTTTAGCAGAGAAGAACTTGAGCCAATTATTTCGGCGTATCGAAATGAAGCGCGATACATGAACCTGGGGGAAGAGAGGGCGTCTTTACCCCATGATGTAATTTCTACTGAAGAATTTATTCTGCACTTACAGGCCACCATTGTTAAAGCCTTGGAAAAAAAGAAAGAGGCCGATGACTTTGTCGTGGTAATTCCTACCACCAGTTATAAAGGGGAGCTTATTCCCAAGGCAATCTGCAGCAAGGCAAAACTGGATGATGAAACTTTCAAAAAGCAGTGTCAGTTGGGATTGGTGAGAAATCAACACCTGCAATATGTGCTCAGTAAATCTTATCTTTGGACCCTAGCCCATGCCTGGCCCTTTATCACAGGTAGTGAGGTGGGCAGGGGGCGCTTTCGCGGGGTTGTATTCCGGCAGTTTGATCTTGGGTGGGACCTGATCTGCCCTGATCTCGATAGTGATACCAATGTTTTTGTCATTACCGATGCAAGTTGTTCCGGTGGCGAGGCTGAGCAAATTCGCAGTCGCTTGCTGAGGTGTGATAGACGCGAGAAATCTGCAATTATTATTCCACTATGTAAAAAGAAAGCCTTAGAGCGGTTGAGTAAAACCCCTGACGGTTTTGCCGATATTATCGCAGGGGTTGTGCTGGAAGACTTTAAGCGGCAGTGGAAAGATATGGGGGAGAGAGCGAGCTATAAAATACTGCGGGGAGGGAGTTAAGACTGAAAACGTGTATTTGGCCATCATCAAATTTTCGTGATGCTGTTTAAAAGGAGGGCTTGGAAACCATCAGGTAAACGATAGCAATCGTTAAGGGAAAGGCCAGAGCACCTAGCAGGCACCAGGTGCGCATGATCCAGCGGATTTGACTGTGGCTATTTTCTTGGTTTGCATGTGCGCGCAATTGATATTGCAGGTAGACAACCGGGAGCCACAATAGGAAAACCGCTAGGGTTAGCCCGGCAGCCAATTGCAGCCAGGTTTGTTCTATCCATGCCGGGTTAATCACCAGCATCCCCATGGCACTTCCCAGTAAACCGAGAACTGCACTGCCGGTAAATATCCAGTCTGCTCGCACCGTTTCCTTACTTACCCACTGAATCACCTGGGAATCACCGGACAGCCAGCCGCGCAAAGTATACCAGGCAATCCCGGTGCCGGTTCCGAGTACGATAATGGCGCAGAGAATATGTAGTGTCTTGAGTGCGAGGTAGTAATTCATAAAGCGGCAGACCAAAATAAACCGGCAATAAGGTAGAGTTTTAGCGCAGAACTTTCAATCCTATAGGTTTGATTTGGCTATGAGTTTCAAACCAGAAAAAATTATCAGCGGTGGGCAGACCGGTGCGGATACTGGTGGCTTGATCGCCGGGCAACGATTGGGTATTGCCACCGGTGGTACTGCTCCGCAGGGGTATTGGACCGAAGTTGGAGAGCGCGCCGATTTTCTCAAAAGCTTTGGGCTGATTGAACTGGCATCTGGGAATTTAGCAGAGCGCACTCGGGAGAATATCCGTAATTCTGATGCAACTTTGATTTTTACCGACAATCCCGGCAGTGATGGTACCTCTTATACCATTAAGTTTTGCCGAGAGCTGGGTAAACCCTTTCTGGTGATTGATCCATGGGATGACTGTTGCAAACAAATCCACGATTTTATCGGTAAAAATAAACCTTATATTTTAAATGTGGCTGGGAATAGGGAATCAAATTCTCAGGGAATTACCTGGCGCACGGCCGAGACCATACAGCGCGTATTTAGTGGTTAAGTGGTTGAGGCTGTTGGTTCGAAACTTGTGGTTGTGGGGCGCGCAGGCGAAGCTCTAGGTCTGCATGCTGGCCCACGGAAAACCAGAAAAAAACGCACAGTGCAGTGACTGTTGCGCCGAGGGTAAAGTATTGCACCCACTTTGGCTCCGGTCCGCCGGGTAGCCAGTGTTTCTCTTCGACGCTGCGGCGGCGATTTAATATCAGCGCATAGAAAATAACGGTGGCAATAACAAATATCAGCGACCAGCGCGTCTGTTGGCCATCGGAGCCCACCAGTGCCACCAGGCAATAGATTGCGGCAATTAGCAGTATTACAGTAAACAGTGTGTATTGTTGCTGCGGTATTTTGCCGTAAGCGAGTACCCGCAGTGCAATTGCCGAGTAGATATAGGGCAGTAATGTCATGATGACCGCCACCGAGGCGATCTTGCCAAATTGCTGGCTGGCGCTGGGAGAAATGGTGGCGAGTACCAGTAAGGACATCAGAATGGCTACCAAAGTCAGGCCGACAGAGGGCACCCCTTTAGGATTGGTTTTGGCAAAGGCTTTGGAGAAGAGACCGTCATCAGCTGCAGCCTTGGCAGATTGCCCCACCAAAAGAATCCAGCCGCCGAGAGAGCCGATACAACCTACTGCTGCACAGACTGCAACAATATTCGCGGCGGTATTGCCTAACGCCAAACGTGCGGCGTCGGCAAAAGGTGCCGAAGAGGCGATGAGTTCTTTGTTAGGCAGCATGCCCATAATGACCGAAGAACTCAGGACATAGGCTACCGATGCCAGCAATACCCCGCCAACAGTGGCGATCGGCACATTGCGGCTGGGGTTTCTCACCACTGCTGCGGATACAGATGCGGTTTCCACGCCGATAAATGCCCACAGGGTAAAGGTGAGCGTGGCCATAATGGCACTGGCATTGCTCTTGCCGGAGACATTCCAGCTGGCGTTGAATGTCTGGCTATCAAACCAGAACCAACCGAAGAGTGCTGTACCGAGAATGGGAATAAACACCAAACTGGTGGTGAGCGATTGGATACGACCAACCATACGCGGCCCGAGGATATTCGCGTAGGTGAGTAGCCAGATCATGGCCACCTGGGCCAGGGCAAAGGTCATAGGGTCCTGGAGCGGGGGGAAGAAATGGGTGATATAGCCCAGCCCGGCGGTGATCAGTGCGACATTGCCGATGACATTGGCCAGCCAATACACGAGGTTGGTCTGGTAGCCGATATAGTCGCCAAATGCCCTGCGTGCGTAGGCATAAGGGCCTCCGGCGGCCGGGTCCAGGGCGGCAAGGCGGGCAAAAACCAGTGCTAGTGATACGGCTCCCACGATGGTGATTAACCAGCCAATCAGAGAGATGCTGCCTATAACTGCCAAATTGGCCGGTAGCATAAATACGCCGGAACCCATCATATTGCCGGCCACCATCAGCGTGGCTGGCACCAGGCCGATTTTATTACTCTCCGCCGTCTGGGGGGTTATGGCGCGGTCCCCCGGTTCAGGGTGTAGACATGATAGTGCCCCTTGTGTACTTCGACTCCGTGGTTGTCATGGCCGAAGCCGGGAAACTCCCGGTCGAAGGACTCCAGCACGCGTAAGTATTCCAGGGCAGGACTGCCCTCGCTGCCAAAATTTTCCCCCGGCATCAATAGCGGAATACCCGGTGGGTAGGGAATAACCCCGGTTGCTGCGCTCCGCCCAGCCAACTGGCTCAAGGGAAGCAATTCCACTTCGCCGCGCACCAGGGCTTCATAGGCCTGCACAGGGCTGCAGTCGGCCTGTGGCAGAGCAGAAAAACCAGCGGACATTTTTGCTGTGCTGCGCAATTCCTTCATACGGGTAAACATTTTTTGCGCTAGGTCGCGTAGGCCTATATCGGCATAACCAGAGTGTTTGGCCAGCAGATTGGGCAGACACTGGCTGAGAGGCTGGTTGGCATCGTAGTCCCGTTTGAAGGCGAGTAGTGCGTTGATCAGCGTGCCCCATTTGCCCTTGGTTATGCCGATGGAAAACAGGAACAAGATGGTAAAATCAGTGGTCTTCTCGACAATAATGCCGAGGTTATCCAGGTACTTGCTGATAATGCCGGCAGGAATACCCCATTCCGCCAGCTGACTGTTGCGCTGCATGCCCGGGGTGGTGATGGAGACCTTAATGGGGTCGAGCATGCAATAGCCTTTCTCTAGCTCGCCGAAGCCGTGCCAGGAATCTCCGGGATTCAACAGCCAGCAGCTGGCTTCGCTGCACAGTAGCTCTGTAGGTGCGCTGTGAAAGGCGTATTTCTGGCCGCTTGAGGGCTCTGTTACCTGATCCGGCTGCCAGCCATCAAAAAACCACTCCCCCTTTTCCCCATACTCTCGTTTCAGTCGTGCCAACACTTGGCGAAAAGCCACCGCCTCAGCGATAGATTCGCCCGTGAGCGCAGTGCCGCCAGGGCCATCCATCATCGCCGCACTGACATCATTCGAGGCCATGATGGAGTAGAGGGGTGAAGTGGAGGCGTGCAACATAAAGGCCTCGTTAAAGCGGCCGTGTTCGATGGGGCTGCGCCCATCGCGGATATGAATCATGGAGGCCTGCGATAGGGCCGCCAGCAGTTTGTGTGTGGACTGGGTGGCAAATTTTGTCGGGCCTGTGTGAGGCTTGTCGTCCTCGCTGTCGTACATCGCGAAGCGATCCCGGTAGATCGGGTTGAAGCGCGCATAGGCGTACCAGGCCTCATCAAAATGCAGCCGGTCTACGGACTCACCCAGCAATTCCTCCACCCGGCGCACGTTATAGCAGAGGCCGTCATAGGTGGAGTTGGTGATCACCGCATGTACCGCCCGCTGGCTATCGGCGCTGCCCGCCAGGGGATTGTTAACAATGGCTTGTGAAATGGCTGCTTTCGTCAACTGATCCGGGGGAATCGGGCCAATCAAACCGTAGTGATTGCGCAAAGGTATCAGGTAAGTAGGAACAGCGCCGGACATGGTGATGGCATGTTCTACAGACTTGTGACAATTGCGGTCGCACAGGGCCAGCTGGCCGCGAGTTACAGAGGCCATCACAATCACGCGATTGGAGGTGGAGGAGCCGTTGGTGACATAGTAAGTGCGATCTGCGCCGAATACCTTGGCTGCGTAGCGTTCCCCTGCGGCGATGGGGCCTGTGTGATCGAGTAGGGAGCCCAGCTCTGTCACAGAGATGGACAAATCTGAACGCAGCATATTTTCGCCGAAAAAATCATAGAAGGCGCGCCCTGCAGGGGACTTTAAAAAAGCGGTGCCACCAGTGTGGCCGGGCGTGTGCCAGGAGTATTCATGCACATGGGAAAAATGGGTTAGGGCGGCAAACATGGGCGGCAGCACCGCCTGGCTGTAGCGCCTTATTGCACCCTGGATACGCCCGCCGATAAAAGTGGGGGTGTCCTCCAGAATCCAAATGAAGTCATTGGCCAGCTCCAGGGCGCGGCGCGGCATATTGCTGACGGTTTCGCGGTCGGCGAGCAGAAATACCGGCAGATGCAGATTACGTGCTCGCAACTGCTCCAGCACATTCAGCGCTGGGGGGTGACCGCTGCCGGGCAGTTCCCAGTTCAGTAGCAGACATTGTATTGCTGGGTTGGCGCGCAACATGGCACTGGCATCGTCACTGGAAACCGTGGTGATCAGGTCGATGCGGCGCTGCGCCAGCTCCTCCTGCAGGCGTGTGGCGGCGCGGCCAGGAGCGCTGTTGCTGGCGATCTCCCCACTGGCGAGCAGGGCCAACATATTGGTGGGCACTTGTTTTCCGAGCTGGTGCATGAACCTCCCGCCTGGGTTGCGTCTCGGGTCGAGTTGGCCGGCTCCCCGTCAGCGCAGAAAGTTGTCTTTCAGCAGGTCGACCACTTCATCTGCGCGTCCGTTGAGTATGGCCTTGAGGCCAAATAGCGCGGTGGAAGACACCTGCTGCGCTGTCACCTCCGGGGGCATCACCAGTTCCAGCCGGTTTACAGTGACGTCCAGTAAGGCAGGTCCTTTGACTGCCAGCCAGCGTTTCATCGCGTCTTCGAGATCACCCGCTTTCTCGACTTTTTCTCCAGGAATACCAATCACTTCCGCCATGCGGCTGAAGTCGGGGTTCTGCAGGTCGGTGTAGCTATCCAGCAGCCCCTCGATACGCTGTTCCATTTCCACAAAGCCGAGGGAATGATTGTTAAAGACCAATAGTTTGAGAGGGATTTTTTCCTGCACCAGGGTCAATAGATCGCCCATTAGCATGGTCATTCCGCCATCGCCACACATCGCAATTACCTGGCGGTTGGGGTCTGCCTTAGCCATACCCAGACCCTGGGGGTAGGCATTGGCCATGGTGCCGTGGGAGAGGCTGGTGAGGAAGGAGCGCTTGCCATTGGCGCGCAAGTGGCGCAGCAGCCAAACCATGGGAGAGCCACCATCGGCGGTAAATGCAGCTTCGGCGCTGGCAAGTTTGTCCAGGGCTTGGGCAACGTACTGTGGGTGAATCAGTTTGGGATCTGGCTCGTGGCCCCGCTCTTCCAACTGCTCCAGGTCTTTTTGATAGCGACCGAGCAGGTCCTGGAGAAATGCATTGTCACTGCGGTCTTTTAATCTCGGCAATAGGGCTTCAATGGTCGCGCCGACATCGCCGACCAGGCCCATATGAATGGGCGTGCGTCGCCCGAGATGGGAAGCCGCAATATCCACCTGAATAATGGTGGCTTTTTCCGGGTAAAACTGGGTGTAGGCGAAATCGTTACCCAGGCATAACAGCAGGTCACAGGTTTGAACTGCGCGATAACCGGCAGGGTTGCCGAGGATACCATTCATGCCCACGTTGCAAGGATTGTCGTATTCCAGATATTCCTTGGAGCGGGTGGTATGCACTATGGGTGCTGCCAGCTGCTGTCCCAGCTTAACTACTGCATCGTGCGCGAAGCGGCAGCCGATACCGCCATAGATAACAATTTTCCCTGCTTGGTTGAGCTTTTCTGCCAGCGCATCCAGCTCCTCATCAGTGGGGCGTGCTATCCACTGGGGGCGGTGAACAGCCCAGGGAATTGAGTCTTTGATCTTGGTCTTGAAGATATCGCCACTGACCTCAACCACGGCAACGCCTCTGTGGTTGAGGGCTGCCTGAGCAGCTTGGCTCACAATGCGGCGAGCCTGCTCAGGGTCGGAAAGGGTTTCACAGAATACTGCGCACTGCTCGTAGAGTTTGATCTGATCGACATCCTGCGGGAATCCCAACCCCTGCTCGGCTCGGTCAATGCGGGTGGCGATCAGCAATACCGGTGCGCCATTGCGGTGGCTCTCAAAGATGCCGTTGAGAAAATGCAAGCTGCCGGGGCCAGCGGTACCGGCACAGACACTGAGCTCTCCGCTCAAGTAAGACTCACCGCCCGCAGCCAGGGCACCCACCTCTTCGTGACGAACGTGAACCCACTCCAGCTTGGACTGGCGCACGGCGGAGGTGAAATGATTGATGGTATCGCCGACGATGCCATAGCAGCGCTTTGCTCCGGCTTTGACCAGGGCATCGACAATAATTTCCGAAACGGTCTCCATGGAAATCTCCAGAGTAAGGGGCAGGGCTTACAAGCGCCGCAGAGCGGAGTGATCATCGTGGTGAGCCAGGTTGACCGCGGGCCGGAATGAATCAGCCCTGGCAGCCTGCCACCAATGCCGGTAAGGCGTCTCCTCAGGGGCGTCTATCAAAGCGTTCTCATTGAGAAAGTGCCAGATGCGATCAATAGGATATGACTCAGTACCATTGATGCGGTGATAGAGATGGTAGGGCTGTAGGTCGCGCGGTTCGGTTAAACCGGCGGCGGCGACAATCTCTCCCAGGGCCTCCAGGGTCTTGGCCTGGAAAGCCGCCGCGCGCTTGCTCTGCACATCCACCACCAGGCCTCGCTGGCGCTTGGGGTCCTGGGTCGTGACACCGGTAGGACAGGTATCGGTGTGGCAGCGTCGCGACTGAATACAGCCGATGGAAAACATAAAAGGCCGCGCGGCATTGCACCAATCGGCGCCTATCGCCAGACAGGCTGCGAGTTCAGAAGCAGAGTAGATTTTACCGCTCGCCGCCAGGCGCACTTTATCGCGCAAGCCGGTAGCAACTAAGGCATTGCGGACTACGATCAGTCCCGACAGCAACGGCATACCCACATGGTTGGATAATTCCAATGGCGCGGCACCCGTCCCGCCTTCGGCGCCATCGACCACGATAAAGTCGAGATATTTCTCTGTTTCCAGCATGGCTTTCATAATGGCCAGTACTTCAAAGACTTGCCCCACGCACAGTTTGACGCCCACCGGTTTGCCACCTGAGAGGTTGCGCATCTGATCGGCAAATTCGAGCATTTCAATAGGGGTGGAAAACATCGAGTGGGCGCGTGGAGATACGCAGTCGACGCCCGGTTGGACTTTGCGGGTTGAGGCAATTTCCTGGGTAACTTTTGCTCCGGGTAATACACCGCCATGGCCAGGTTTAGCGCCCTGGCTCAGCTTAATTTCCGTCATCTTTACCTGATCATTGCAGGCTTCGCGAAAAAGGTCGGGATCGAAGCTGCCATCATCCTTACGGGCACCGAAATAGCCGCTTCCCAGCTCCCACACCAGGTCCCCGCCGTGTTTGCGGTGATAGGGGCTGATGCCACCTTCTCCGGTGTCGTGATAGAAGCCACCGATAGCTGCGCCCTGATTCAGTGCCTCAATCGCAGCGGCGGATAAGGCGCCGAAGCTCATGGCAGAAATATTTAATAGCGTTGCCGAATAGGGTTTTGCACAGCGGCCAGAACCTACTTCGATGCGGGACTTTATATCAGCCTCTTTGGCCGGGTTAATGGAGTGCGTGAGCCACATGTATTCATCACTGCGTACATCCAGCTCAGTACCAAAGGGGTGCATATCCGAGAAACCGTCGGCGCGGGCGTAGACCAGTCGGCGCGCCTCATAGCTAAATGGTCTGCCCTCCTCATCACCCTCCACTATGTAAGCGCGGAAGTAGGGGCGCAGATTCATAAATAACCAGCGTATGCGCCCGGCAACGGGGAAGTTACGTGTCAAACTCCAGTTGGGCTGAAGCATGTCATAAATGCCCAGTAGCACTAAGAACAGGCTGAGTAGCAATGCGATCACCCACCAGGCATCGACAGCAATGGTGAGTATTAAAAATATCGGTGTCAGAACCAGGGCGGTCACTGGAATGATGGCGCGCTTGATTCCATTCCGACTGGCATAGGCGCGCCAGGCTGTGGAGATGATCATAGTGTGTGGGTTCAATCTCATTACTGGGAGTTCCGATAATGAACCTAGATCATCACAGGGGGCTTTGCCGCTATCGGTCCACGATCTGCCGCAAAACTGACCACCCCCAGTATGAATCTTGCCAATCTACTGTCTGTAGGCGCGTAAATTCTGGCTTTAGGCACTGAGTGTATGCAGCTGTTTATTTCCATGCGGGGAGGCCTGCAATACTTAATAAGGGAACGGGCCTCTGAATAATTCATTAATTTCAATTGAGGCTTGAAGGTCGAGTGGTATGGGGTGGGCCATTGCGAATGGCTGAGTTCTTTGCCAGAGCATTCCAGTAGTTGCCTGACAAAATTCTGGCAGAAATAAGATTGATTGAGCGTTCACGGGAGAGAAGCATGTCGGGATGGAAGCATGCTGCGGATGTACCTTTATCGATTACCGAGAGGAGTATCTACAACTTACATTACCGAAAAGCCTTGGCAGATATGATCGCCCGTGCAATCAGTATCAAGGGCACCCTCCAGATCGACCTGTTCAAAGAGGCGGTTCAAAGAACTGTCAATATTTATCCTATTGCTCGTTGTCGCTATACCCGCGAACCCGTTCGGCGGATTTTTGCAGATGTCGAATTGGATATATTGGATGTCCGGGGCATGAGTGACTCTCATGTAAAGAGCTTCTTAACCCAATACAGTAATGCGCCATTAGCACTGGATACTGATCAGCTGCTGAGCTTAAGCCTTATTCGCACCGGAGAGAATGAATACATTTTCTTAACGAAATGTCATCACATTATTACCGATGGGATCAGTTTGACATTGCTTTGGGGATTGGTACTGAGCACTTATCTGGACCTTGAGAGCGGGGCTGGTTTCCGTCCTCAGCCGGAAATCATTGATTACGCCGATTACGTGGGTTTTGAAAATAACTACATCCGTAGCCAGCGGGGACAAAAAGCTCTACAACATTGGCAAAATAAGCTAGCCCGACAGAGAAGCGCGGTTGAGGTGGCCTCATCGGGGAAAACGGTCTCTCTGTATTGTGAAGACTTGGTTTGCACCCTGTATAAGAAAGAGTTCTCTCATATTAAAGAGCGGGCAAGGGCTGCCGGGGTCAGTCACTTTGTCTATCTGTGTGCAGGATTTCAGCAGGCTTTGTTAGAACTCCTACAAAAAGATTTTTGGATGAATACCAGCTTGTCACTGCGGGTAAAAAGAGAACATCGGAAGGTTTTGGGGCCAATGTTTCGCCAGGTAAATCTGGCAGTGGTAGCTGAGGAAACCTGGTTGAAAAAACTACGGCGGATGTGCAAAGAAATACACTATGCCGTGCGAACGGTTTACGTGGCTGACTCGATTGGTCCCCATGGCATTATTGGCAATAACCTGCCTGCTCCCTGCACCTATTTGATTAACTTTCTACAAACAGAGGTACAGCAGGAGGGACTACAAGCGATTTATAACGATGCTTCCTCGAACTGGATCAATTTAAATGAGAGAGTAAAAATGCGCTCAATGAGTTTGCCCACCCGAATTACACCCTATGGAATCTATCTTTCTCTGGCGGCCTACGGTGGGCACCTTCATAGTAACTTTGTCTATAACGCCAACTGTTTCAGCCGCGACACCGTGCAAAAACTCAGCGATCGGTGGCGTTTTATCTTGGAGAATGGCTGTTAGGCCGAGTTTGCTTGAATTACTGCGCCAAAAAAATCAGCAAACTCTCAGTGGGGACTGGGGCAAATCATTCACTTTGCACAAGCGTTGGCTTGGTCACCTCCCTAGCCAGCAAGTGCAGGCATTCGCTCGCGGGAGTGGGTCTCTATAGCCGTAACGATAGAGTGATCATTCAGTTCAAGCAGAATCTCATCCAGACTTAGTAACTGCCAGCAGGCTCTTGCTCCTGCCTCTTCCATTTCTCCGCGTAGAAACTTACGCGCTAGTGCTGCCGCTGGGGCTGCAGGAATCCAGGGGCCATCGCCATTTAGGCCTAATACCTGCCAGCTGCGCGAGGCGCTTTCTCCATGGGCATTTTCCCCTGTAGCACGTACGATCATGCCGCCGTGTGGCGTGCCTCCCGGCCAGCGGTCACTGATCTTATGGCCAAGCTGGGCTAGGCGCGCAGTGGTTGCCGGTAGTTGTAGGCGCGCCAATTGGGCGCAAGCGGATAGGCCGATTTGCAGGGTTAGAGGCTCAAGGCCAGTGGCGAAGCGAGCACTGTGCATCTTGGGAAAATACTTCGGGCAGAGCTCTAGGTCGGGCACATCAAAGTCGCACAGCCAGCGTTTGCCCACTGGGTGGGCCAGGTTGATGGGGCGTAGATTTTTCCCTGCGTGGGATTCGCGCCAGTAGCCGCTCTGCAGCTGTGGAAAGCTGTGGCCAAGGGACTCAAAGCCAGCGCGTACAGTCGCCAAGCCACGATCTATTCGGTGTGCAGGTGCTATGGCAATGTCTACGGAGTGAATCACTGGCAGTTCAAGCTGGATCTCGGCGATTGCGGCGGAGCTCAGCCCGGGTAGGCTACTGGCGCCCGATACCATACTAATGCCCGCGGCCTCTGCGGCGGGGGATAGGCGGTGAAAATCGCACACGAAGCGACGACCATCGGAAATATCAATGTAAGGTGTGCGTGACTCAATGCAGGCTTTTGCAACCCGATAATCACTCTCTTTTTGGAAGGGGCCTGCGCAGTGAATCAAAAGATCCAGGTGGAGGGCTTTGAGTTGTGCAGCCAAGTTGACGGCATCTCTCTCCAGGCGTAAACCTTCGGCGAGCCCGCCGAGTCCCTCGGCACACTGGTCTGCCAGAGCCTTGTTGCGGCCGGCAATAATCAGCTGAATATTGGGCTCGGAGCTCAGCATTTGCGCAATGAGCGCGCCAAAGTTGCCGTAGCCGCCGAGTATTAATACGCGTTTGTTCAGGTTATTAATCACCTGGATCGCACTCCTCTCCCCTGAGGTTAGTTAGAGTGGATCATGCAATGGGGCAGTGACGTAAATCAAGAGAATCTTAGTGACTATTGATTAAATGACTGGCTGGCGGCTTATTGCGATTTGCCTTTGCTTGGTGAGTACCGACGAATAAATAGTAATCTTAGGGGGACAACTATGACGTAAAAAGGGTCAACGGATTACCCCCGGCAGGGTTCGTTATTCACGCCTTATCGGCTGTTAAAGAAAACCAGGCGCTATCCCTTAGCCTTATCTAGTTTGTGTCTTACAGGGGCTAATCGATGACACTATTCACTTACTTGACGGTAACCTGATCGGCGGTCTTGTATATTATTTATTCATATCTTTTGGTGTTTGGCGCGGACTTTTCTCTGGGGAGGTTAATATGCGGCAAAACGGTGATGCCCATATTCTGGTGTTGGGGGGAGATGGCTTTTGCGGTTGGCCTACGGCCTTGTTTTTATCGCGGCAGGGATACAGGGTCACTATCGTGGATAACTTCTCAAGGCGTCGTATCGATGAGGAGTTGGGGGTGGAATCCCTGACACCGATTGAGAGTATTGGGCAGCGCCTGCAGTGTTGGTGGGAGACGACCGGGCTAAATATCGGGCTGCACAGGCTGGATTTGGCTTGTGACTACGAGCCGCTAATGGAGTTGATTGCCGAGACCCAGCCCACTGCTATTGTGCACTTTGCTGAGCAACGCGCAGCGCCATATTCCATGAAATCCTCGCGTCATAAACGCTACACCGTTTCCAACAATATCAATGCCACTAATAATCTTCTCGCCGCAGTGGTGGACGCCGGCGTCGATTGCCATATCGTTCATCTCGGTACTATGGGAGTTTATGGTTATGGCTCTGCGGGCATGAAGATTCCAGAAGGTTATCTGGATGTGGAAATACCGATGGCAAACGGCCAGAGGGTGTCCCAGCAGATACTCTATCCCACTAACCCTGGCAGTATTTACCATCTGACGAAATCCCAGGATCAGCTGCTCTTTGCCTACTACAACAAAAATGATGGTGTGCGAATTACAGATTTACACCAGGGGATAGTGTGGGGAACGCAAACCGTGGAAACCTCCCTGGATGAGCGCCTAATCAACCGCTTCGACTATGACGGTGATTACGGCACTGTACTGAACCGCTTTCTGATGCAAGCCGCTACCGGCCATGAATTGACTGTACACGGTACCGGCGGGCAAACCCGTGCATTTATTCATATCTCCGATACCGTGCGCTGTATCCAGCTGGCGATTAACTCTCCTCCTGTCGCAGGAGAGCGGGTGCGTATCATGAACCAAATGACCGAAACCCATCGGGTGCGTGATCTCGCCAAAATGATTGCCGATGTGAGCGGAGCCAAGGTGGCATTTGTCGACAATCCGCGCAATGAGGCTGCGGAAAATGATTTATTTGTGGAGAATGCCAGCCTCTGCAACCTGGGGTTAAAGCCGACTTTTTTGGCCCAGGGATTACTGGAGGAAATCTCTGAAGTAGCAGGTAAATATGCCTATCGCTGCAATGCAGACCTGATCCCGTGTCGCTCTTACTGGCGCACCCACAAAGTCCAGGAAAGTACTCCAGATGTTGAGACACCACACCTGCACAAGGTACTTGAGGGGGCCCAGAATTTGATTCGGCCCACTAACTCTTAGCCGACGACTGGAACTCCTATGCCAGGCTGGGATTGCTCTGCGAATGTGCCTCTGTCGATTACGGAGCAGAGTATTTACAACCTGAATCACCGCAAAGTACTGGCGGACCTGATTACCCGCGCTATGCGTATTAAGGGGGACGTAGATGTCGAACTGTTTGAGCGGGCTGTGCCCACGGTTGTAAACGCTTATCCTATTTTCCGCTGCCGCTACCGGGATGAGCCGGCTATTCGAAGTTTTGATGATATCGAACTGGACTACATGGATATTCGCCATATGAGCGAGGCGCATATCACCAGCTTCCTGCGCCAGTTCAGTAGCTCCCCCATGGATTTAAATTCGGACCAGCTGCTAGGCCTCAGCCTTTTTCGCACCGGTGAGGATGAATATATTTTCTTGACCAAGTGCCACCACATTATTACCGATGGTATTAGTCTGTCTCTGTTGTGGGCCGAATCCCTAGCTGCCTACCTGGCAATGGGAGCAGGGAAATCCTATAAACCCCGCGGGGAGTCCACCGATTTTGCCGACTATATAAATTTTGAAGAGACATATCTTGGGACGGAGCGTGGGCAAAAAGCCAGTTACTATTGGCGCAATAAGCTAGAGCTGCAGAGAGAAGCCGTTTGGCAGGCTTCGCACCAAGAGATTGTCTCAATTAATTGTGATGAGGTGATTCTCAATATTGACGGAGCCGATTTTACGCAGATTCAAGCCAATGTCAGTGATGCAGAAATCAGCTTGTTTGTCTTCTTATGCGCCGCCTACCAGCAAACTTTATGTGAATTTCTTCATCATGATTTTTGGCTAAATACCAGCTTGTCTCTGCGCTTAAAGCGAGAGCACCGCTATATTCTTGGCCCCATGTTTCGCTATGGCAATTTGTCAGTTTGCAGAAATGAATCCTGGTCAGAAAAAATCGTGCGCCTGTCACGAGAGATCCGGCATGCGATGCGCACGGCCTACGCTGCTGACTCAATTGGCCCTCACGGCAGTATCGGTCACAACCTTAACGCCTCAAGCTGCTTTCTAATTACTTTTCTTCAGGCGGAGGAGCATCATGAAGGGTTTACCGCTGTGTATACCGGCGAAACTTCAGAGTGGGTAGAAATTAGTGAGAATTTGAAAATACATACGACCCCGTTGCCAACGCGTCTCACCCCTTACGGAATTTACCTCTCACTGGCAGTCTATGGCGGCCAGTTACGGGCGAGCTTTATCTATAATGTGAACTGTTTCAGCCTTAAGCAGGTGGAGAGCATTGCAGATCGCTGGTGCCTTCGCTTAATCCATGGAGCGGATGAGAAAATGCCTCCCCTGTGAGTCTCCCATAGGCATTTCTGAGTGCTAGGCAGTGCGTATACCTAACTAGTGTTAAACAGATTGCAGTAGCCATCATGTCTCGTTGTGCCTTTATTACCCTCGTAAACAGCCCGGATTATGTGATTGGTGCGGTTGCGCTAAAACGTTCGCTGGAAAGGGTGAGGGCTACACACCCTTTGATAGCAATGGTGGTTGCCGATTCTGTTGATACGGAACCGCTGGAATTATCTGGATGCCTGGTGCGGGAGATCAGCCCACCAGATTTTTCTGAGGCATTTATCCAGCGCCACGAGCGCGCAGGACTTCACATGCGCGCGCCTTTCGATAAGGGGGAAAAACCTCGGTTCCATATTCCTCTGAATAATTTTTGCAAGCTGTCCCTCTGGCAGCTGGAGGAATATGACAAGCTAATTTTTCTCGATGCAGATATGTTGGTACTGCGCAATATCGACCACCTGATGGGATACCCTGAATTTTGTGCCGCGCCCAATCTCTATGAAAACTTGGACGGCTTTGGCCGAATGAATTCTGGCCTGTTTACCGCCGTACCTAGTGTAGAAACTTACCGGAAAATGCTGGCATTATTGGATAGGCCGGGCGCATTTTGGCGGCGCACCGACCAGACTTTTCTGCAGGCATTCTTCCCCCGCTGGCACGGCATGCCTTATATCTACAATGCCCTGCAGTATCTGTTTTTTAATCTACCGCAATTATGGTTGTGGAGTAGCATTCATGTGATTCACTATCAATACGAAAAACCCTGGCAAAAGGACCATACGAAAATGGAGCAGCTCAGACCCTTGATCGAATTGTGGTGGGCAGTCAATCAGGGTCGTGATATCGGTGCGAGAATCGAGCAGTTGACCCATGAGCAGAGTCAGTCAGTGAGTAGTGCCCAGTGAATATCGGCATCACTGGCGCCAGTGGCTATGTGGGGCAGTTTATTGTCCGTTACTTTCTCGATCATGGTTATAAAGTGCGAGCACTATCCCGCACAGGTCATAAATCTGGGTTATTTCCTTTTGCTACAGGTAGCAACTTTGAGTGGGTTGCTGGCGATATGGCGGATCGTGCAGTTCTATCCAGGTTTGTTAGTGGTTTGAATGCGATAGTGCACTGTGCCTATGATCACTTGCCTGGGCGTTATCGTGGTGGGGAAGGGGAGAATCTTTCCGGTTATCTCCAATCTAACCTGAACAGTACGCTGCTACTGATGCAAGTGGCTCATACTGCCTCCGTGGATAAATTTGTTTTTATTTCCAGCAGGGCGGTGTACGCGACGGGGTGTTTGCGAGGCAACTTGTACGAGCATCAGGCGGCCTTGCCCGATACATTTTATGGGGCTTACAAATCAGCGGTGGAAGCGATGGTTTCCGCTTGGGCCCAGCAGCGTCAATGGCACGCGGTCTCCCTGCGTCTCACCGGAGTCTATGGTGTGGTGAATCCCCTCGAGCGCAGTAAGTGGTATGACATTGCTCGCGCAGTGGTGAGCGGTGAGCCCTTCACTCAAACCAGAGTTGCCACAGAAGTGCATGGGGAAGATGTCGCCAGGGCAGTGGAGTTGGTCCTATCGGAGGCGGATGCCAAGGGGAGGGCAGTGAATTGCAGTGATCGCCTGGTGAGTTCCCGAGAGGTGGCGGAGATTTTGCAGTCCATGCTGGGTAAGCGTAGCCCTCTGCCTCCAGAAGCTCAGGGGGAGCGGCCAGCAATAATGGATTGCGCCTATTTACAGGCCAAAGGGTTCCGCTTTGGTGGGGCGAAGCGTCTGCGCCACAGCCTGCGCCTCTTGGCGGAGGCTGTGAAGCTCGAACAAAAGCTCTGTCACTAACTATTGGGAAGCTGGATGTGGGTAGCCCTGCTTCAGCCGATTGGCCAGTGCATCAGTTCCAATGTTTCCCCGCTCGCTTTTAGGCTCCAGGCATTGCGATCCCAGTCTCCCAGTACAATGCGCTCTGCTGCAGCGTCATCAAGTGAGAAGGAGTGGCGACCGGGCCTGTGGGTGTGGCCGTGGATCAGGGTATTTACGTTGTATTCACGCATCACTCTTTCCACTTCCTCAGGGGTAACATCCATGATGTCTTCCGCTTTGCGACTATTCATGGCTTTGGAGGCGGCGCGAATCTGTGCGGCGATAGCGCGGCGTTCTTCCAAAGGCTTGGCCAGCAACCCCTGTTGCCAATTGGGGTCCCGCGCCTGGCGCCGAAAAGTCATATATTCCTCGTCGCGAGTGCAGAGACTGTCGCCATGCATTAAGAGAACCTGCCGGCCAGCCAGGGTGAGGGTAGTTGGGTCTTGCAGTAGCACCGCACCTGTGCGCTGGGCAAAATCGGTACCGAGCAGGAAATCGCGGTTGCCATGCATTAGGTACAGTTCCACCCCGGTGCCACTGTAGTGGCTTAACTCCCGAACCACCTCTTCAATCAGGGGGGCATCGTCGTCATCGCCAATCCAGGCCTCGAAGAAGTCGCCGAGAATATACAGTGCTTCGGCACCGGCGGCGGGGCCGCGCAGAAAATCAAAAAAAGCCTGGGTAATCTCCGGTCGGTTCTCATCGAGGTGCAGATCGGAAATAAAATAAATAGACAATGTCCCCGCCTTAGAGCCTAAATGGGCTCGAAAAATTACTTGTCTGCGTAGTCGTCAGAAATGCTGATACCGGTGATTTCGATGGTTTCCATGGGTACGTCCTGGTGGAAGCCCTTGCTGCCGGTTTTTACGCTTTTGATCTTGTTGACCACGTCCATACCGTCGGCCACTTTGCCGAATACGCAGTAACCCCAGCCCTGGGTGTCTTTGCTGCGGAAGTTCAGGAAGTCGTTGTCCTTTACATTGATAAAGAACTGGGAGCTGGCGGAGTGGGGGTCCATGGTGCGGGCCATGGCCAGGGTGCCGGTATCATTCTTCAGGCCGTTGTCCGCTTCGTTTTCAATGGACTCGCGGGTTTCTTTCTGCTCCATGTCGGGGGTCATGCCGCCACCCTGAATCATGAAGTTGTCGATCACCCGGTGGAAAAT
Source organism: Microbulbifer mixtoriginis (SeqCode) (assembly GCF_052467515.1). Taxonomy (NCBI): domain Bacteria; kingdom Pseudomonadati; phylum Pseudomonadota; class Gammaproteobacteria; order Cellvibrionales; family Microbulbiferaceae; genus Microbulbifer; species Microbulbifer mixtoriginis (SeqCode). The sequence goes on from NZ_CP174314.1 coordinate 1,699,595, forward strand.
GGTCCCAGTGTAAAAATCGTCACGGCAGTACTGCAGGAAGTTGGCTGCGGTCTTTGGGGCCTTGTCGAAATCCAGTTCGATAGCAATATCTCCGTGGGTAGTGTGCAAGGTGATCATAAAATGTCCTATGAGGGTTGATTTCGGCCGGCATGATACCTTTTAGTCAGGAGCTGTAAAACGCCGAGTCGCGATATCATAATGGATTGCCTAAAAAGTGTGCGCCAACAGCAAAAATCATCGTCTGGCGCTCAGCTAAATAGGATATTCTGTGGCTCAACTAGGGTATAATTCGCCGTTTATGTTCGCACAGCTGTAAATAAGAGAATCCTATGACATCCGAGAGCAAGCCCGCTCACTTTTTACAGAACCTTATTCGCGAAGACCTGGCAGAGGGCCGGGTATCCCAGGTGGCAACCCGCTTTCCACCGGAGCCGAATGGATATCTACATATTGGACACGCCAAATCCATCTGTCTGAACTTTGGTTTGGCTCAGGAGTTTGGCGGCACCTGCAATTTACGTTTTGATGACACCAACCCGGCTAAGGAAGAGGAAGAGTTTGTCGATGCGATTAAGCGCGACGTTTCTTGGCTCGGTTTTGAGTGGAATGGCGAGGCCAAATATTCCTCGGATAATTTTGATCAATTGTACGAGTGGGCGCTGCACCTGATTAAAGATGGCAAGGCCTACGTCTGCGACCTGTCCGCAGAAGAAGCCCGTCACTACCGCGGCACGTTGAAAGAGCCGGGTAAGAACAGCCCCTACCGCGAAAGAACGGTGGAAGAAAACCTGGCGCTGTTTGAAAAGATGCGCAATGGTGAAATGGAAGAGGGCCAGTGCAGCCTGCGTGCCAAGATCGATATGGCCGCACCCAATATCAATCTGCGCGACCCGATTATTTACCGCATCAAAAAAATGGCCCATCACCAGACCGGTGATAAGTGGTGCATTTACCCCAGCTACGATTTTGCCCACGGCCAGTGTGATGCGATTGAGGGTATCAGCCACTCTATCTGTACCCTGGAATTCGAAGATCACAAGCCGCTGTACGACTGGCTGATCGAGAACCTGCCGGTGCCCTCGCGTCCGCGTCAGTACGAATTTGCACGTCTGCACCTCAACTACACCGTGGTATCCAAGCGCAAGCTCAAGCAGCTGGTAGACGAAGGCCATGTAGACGGTTGGGATGATCCCCGCATGCCGACCCTGTCCGGTATGCGCCGTCGCGGCTTTACCCCGGCTTCCATTCGCAACTTCTGCGAGATGATTGGTGTAACCCGCTCCGATTCCGTCGTCGATGTGAGCATGCTGGAGTACAGCATTCGCGACGACCTGGATAAAAATGCACCGCGCGCTATGTGCGTGATGGAGCCTTTGAAGATCACCCTGAAAAATTACCCGGAAGGTCAGGAAGAACTGTTGTCAGCACCGGGCCACCCAGTGCGGGACGATCTGCCGGCCCGTGAACTTCCGTTTGGCCGCACTCTCTATATTGAGAAAGAGGACTTCCGCGAAGAGGCCAACAAGAAGTACAAGCGCCTGGTGTTGGGCAAAAAGGTACGTTTGCGTAACGCCTATGTGATCTTTGCCGAAGAAGTCGTGAAGAATGATGCCGGTGAAATTGTTGAGGTGATCTGCTCGGTTGATCTGGACACCCTGGGTAAGGACCCGGCCGACGGCGTTAAGCCGAAAGGCGTGATTCATTGGGTATCTGCCGATAACAATGTCGATTGCGAAGTGCGTCTCTACGATCGCCTGTTTAACGATGCGGCGCCGGATGCCGGCGGTAAGAACTTCCTCGACTGCGTAAACCCGGACAACCTGCAAATCCTAAAAGGCTGTAAGGCGGAAATCGGCCTGGCCAAAGCGGAACCAGAGCAGGGCTACCAGTTCGAGCGCAACGGCTACTTCTGTCGCGACAGCAAGTACGGCAGCGCAGAAGCGCCGGTGTTTAACCGCACCATTGGTCTGCGCGACAGCTGGGCCAAAGAGCAAAACAAATAGCAAAGCGGAGAGCTGCCCGAGCGGCAGTTTTCGCGGTTGGGCCAGGGGCTGGCCCAACCACACAGCAAAAAGAATTCGAGAGAAAAGATGTCTCTACAGGTCTACAACACGTTTTCCGGGAAGAAAGAACCCTTCGTACCACAGGTGGAAGATCAGGTGCGCATGTATGTGTGTGGCCCCACCGTGTACAACCGCGTGCATATTGGCAATGCCCGCCCTGTGGTGGTGTTTGACACTCTGTACCGGGTACTGAAAAGAAATTTCAGCGATGTGATTTACGCGCGCAATATCACCGATATTGACGACAAAATCATGAAGACCGCGCGGGATAACGGCGAGGAAATCGCTGTACTGTCTGCCCGCTATGCCCAGGCTTACTACGAGGATATGGCCGCGCTCAATAACCTGGAGCCGGATATTGTCCCCTACGCCACCCAGCACTTGCCGGAAATGATCGCGATGATCGAAAGCCTGCTGGAGAAGGGACACGCCTACGCCGCCGAGGGCCATGTGCTGTTCGCCGTGGAGTCCATGCAGGAATACGGCCAGCTGTCCAAGCGCTCCCTCGACGATATGCTCGCCGGTGCGCGGGTGGAAGTAGCGCCTTACAAAAAGTACGCTGGCGACTTCGTACTGTGGAAGCCGTCCGCCGATGACGAGCCCGGCTGGGACAGCCCCTGGGGCCGTGGACGCCCAGGTTGGCACTTGGAGTGCTCGGCCATGATCAAGAAGCACCTGGGTGACACTATCGATATCCATGGCGGCGGTCGCGACCTGACCTTCCCCCACCACGAGAACGAGCGGGCCCAAAGCTGCTGCGCCAATGGCGTGGATTTTGTGCGCTACTGGATGCACAACGGCTACGTGAATATCGATGGCGAGAAGATGTCCAAGTCCCTGGGTAACTTCCGCATGGTCAAAGACCTGTTGGCACTTTACCCTGGCGAAGTACTGCGCTTCGCACTGCTATCTGCCCACTACCGCTCAGAACTGAATTTCAGTGCTGACCTGCTTGACCAGGCTTGGCGCACCCTGGATACCCTCTACGGTGCACTGCGTGAAACCGAAGTGGTTGAGGCGCAAGCGGCAAATTTGACTGACACTGCTTTCCTGAAAGCGCTGGAAGACGACCTGAATACGCCGATCGCCATTAGCGAATTGCACCAGATTGCCCGCGATTTAAACAAGGCCGAAGACGCCGATAAAGCGCGCCTGAAAGGTTTGTTGCTGGCGGCCGGTGAAATGCTTGGCATTTTGCAGCAAGACCCGGAAGCCTGGTTCAAGCAGGCCCGCGGTGGCGAAGAAACTATTTCCGCAGAGGAAATTGAAGCGCTGATTGAAGAGCGCGTGCAGAGCAAGAAAAACCGTGACTTTGCCCGCGCCGATGAGATTCGCGAAGAGTTAAAATCAAAAGGTGTGGTGCTTGAGGATAGCCGCGAGGGCACTAAGTGGCGCCGCGAGTAGGGCGTCTCTAACCCTAAACGACATCCTTAAACTACGCTCACTGATTTCTCCCTGGCTGCTCGCAGCTGGGGAAAAAAGCCATTCGAATTTCATTTGTAGAAGCGAACCATGAAAAAAGTACTCTTTCTGATCTGCTCCGCTGTTGCCCTTGTCGCACTGACCGCCTGTGAGCCCAAGCGCGGCTCCGATGCCTGGTGTGAGAAAATGGATAAAGTGCCCAAGGGCCAATGGACCCTGGATGATGGACGCGACTACACCAAGTACTGCGTATTCAACCAAAAGCCGGAAGAGGAATAAGCGGGCCTATAGTCGTTGTTCTTCGTCGATTCCTACCAGCACTTCTTCCGCCCGCTGACCGGTAAATACCGCGAACAGGTGGTTGAGTGCTTGCGTCTTTTGTATGAGCGTCTGTACACAGCCAAGGCTGACTACGGTGAGTCTCTGCTGCGCGAGCAGATCCTGGAAATTTTTGCCGAGGCCCTGACCCGCGCGCCCCAACTCGATAGTGAAGATGGAGTGCAGGACCCCGAGGGCCGCTTCCGCAACCTGCGCGATCAGGCCGTCTGGGTACTGAACAGTTTGGTGGAATTCGGTTGGCTGGAGAAGCAGGTGGACAGCGCCACGCTCACCGCCACCTATCCGTTTAGCCGCCGAGGCCGACTTTTCACTCAGCCGCTAGTGGAAGTGAATGGCACTCGCGTGCGCACCCGCCACCGCAATACCCGCAACACCTTGAATGCCCTGGAGGCCTTTGCCAGCCGAGGTGAAATACACGACTTGATCGATGCCTGGGAATACTCCGAGCGTATCGTGGCGGATTTCACCGATATGATCGCCGAGCTGGAAGAGCGCAAGCGGGAAATGGTGCGCGAGGTGGAGGCCCAATTGCTGGTGCAGCAGGCTACCGATGAGTTTTTCTCCTTTATGGAGAGCCGCTTCCAGCCGGACCTGGCTATCCGTTTGTCTGCGGACAGCGTGGAAAAACATCGCGATTCCATCAATCGGGTGATTGACTGCATTCGCAGAAAGGAGGATATGCAGAAAGCGGAGTGGGAGAAGCGCCTGCGCCAGCTGCTGCCGGAATTGATGCAGCCGGGCCACTCCCTGCTGTGGCTAATGCTCGATACCATCGAGGACCGCATGCGTCGTGCCTGCGAGGTGAAGTTGCCCGCTTTGCGCCGCGCACTACAGGGCTTTACCAAGCGCGCGGATATTATTATTCGCCAGCTCAGCTACCTGCACAGCCAGGCCGAGGGCGAGTTTGCCGACCTGTGCCAGCGTCTCGGTGAGAGCCAGCAAAAAACACATATCCTCGAACAGCTGGGCGAACAGCTGGGCGGCTTCCAGCTGCGCCTGTTTGACCCCAAGCAAACCCAGCTGTGGCAGCGCAACCGCCGCCAACCGGTAAATACCCGGGTCGAAGATGAAACCCCCATCGGTGAGGAGAACCGCCGCGAGATCGAGCTGCAACAACTGCTCGACCAGGCGTTTAACTTCAACAACAGTAACCTGCGCGATTATCTGAGCGATGCCCTCGGCACCGGCCGCCAGATCAACAGCCGCAACCTGCCATTGCGGGATGCGCGTGATCTGCTCGCTATGAGCCATGTGATCGAAGCGGCGGCGGTGAACCAGAGCGGTGCCGCCGACTTGCAGGTGAAATTTACCGGTGAAATCGCCAGCAATGATTATTTCACCGAATTTGACGAATATATCCTGGAGCTGAAAAACAGTGATTGAACAGGCTTTGGAAGAGGCCCTGGCGCAGTGTCGCCTGAACCGCAGTGAATTCTCCGAGCTGCTGGTGCGCCTGTTGGATTACGGCGTTATCTGCCGGGATGAAAGCGTTATCGAAACCACGCTTTACGATCGCTTCCAGCGCTGCGAGCAGCTGGTACGCGAGTGGTTGGCCCCGCTGGGATTGCGTTTGCAGCACGACAGCCGTTTCCAGTTTATCCGAGTGTATCCGCCCGGCGCCGAAGTGCCGGGACTGCCGGATCAGGAAGAGCCGCACCACGGCGGCTTCCGCGCCCGCCTCAGTCAGCAGGAAGTGGCCGCGATTCTCGCCCTGCGCGTGGAATACGATAAAGCGCTGCGGGAAGGGCAGGTGGATGAGAGTGGTTGCGCCGCGCTATCGATGGAAGCCCTGGAACTGGGCATGCGCAATCTGCTGAAAATGTCCCTGCCGGATAAGCACGCCGAGCGTAAAAACCTGCTGAAGAAATTGCGCCAGCTGCGTTTGGTACAGTTCAGCAGCGAAGAGGTGGAGGCTAGTGCGGAAGTGTGGCTGCGCGTGCGCCCGACTATCGCCCACTTTGTCAGCGAGTCGGTATTGCACCAGCTGATCGACAGCGAAGTCCCGCCCGTCGTGGAGAGCAAGGCCACTCAAACTGATGAAATTGATGAGGCTGAAGAGGCGGAACAAGAGCAAGCGCTCGAACGCATCACTCCAGAAGTCGAAGATAACAGCCTGTTTGAGAGTGAAGCGGCTTCTTAGTTAAAAATTGAGGCCGCAGTAGCGGCTATAAAAAATCGAAAACATTCGACCGTCCGGGTTTGCGTAAATCGCGCCCGGGAGCCTCGGAGAAGGGTGTCGGCTTCCCGCCAGCAAAAAGACCCTGCTTTTGAAAAGACCGTTTTTTTGAAAAGACTATGTTCCTAAAAAAACTGATCCTGATTAACTGGGGCAATATCCCGCAGTTGGAATATGATTTCGGCCCGATCAACCTGTTTTCCGGTGGCAACGGTTCCGGTAAAACCACGGCGGCTGATGCTATCCAGACATTGATGACCGCCGCCCACGATACCCTGTTTACCTTTAACCCGGGGCAGGATGAAACCACCCAGCGCGGGCGCGGTGGCAAGCAGGTACGGACGCTAGCTTCCTATGTACTGGGTTGTGACGACGGCAGTTACGCTCGTGTAGAGCCCACCGACTGTTACATCGCCGGTATTTTCCATCCCACCAGCGGTGAAGACGATGCTGAGCCTTTTACTGCAGTGATGGGTATTCGTGCGCACCTGGATAACAGCAGCAAGCCCGCCCAGGCTCGCCAAAGTGATTTGCGCTTTTTCGTATTCCCCGGTGAACAGTTGGTGATGGGGGATTTTGTCCGGGACTACACCGATGGCAAACACCTGCTGCCGCTGGATAAATTCAATCAAGTCCTGAGCAAGCAGTTCGAAAAAGTAGAGCAGTACGACAAGAAAAAGGCCTACCTGCGCCGCCTTTACGGTGCCCTGCGCGGACGCCGCGATGCGGTCTCCGATCGCGAGGCCATGCACGCCGCGCGCACCTTTGCCAACTTTATGGCCTATAAGCCGGTAAAAAGCATCAACGATTTTGTCGCCCAGGAAGTGTTGGAAAAACGCGATCTGGGTGATGCCATCCGCTCCGTCTCCGAACTGATGAAAACCATTCACAGCATGGAGCAGGAAGCCCGCCAGATTGTGGAGCGGGTCAGTTCCCTGGAGGCCATCGCCCAGTCGGTAGAGCTCTACCGGGAGCAGTGGTTGCAGTTGCGGGTGCAGGAATATTTGTGCGCACGCCATCGCCAGCAGCGGGTACAAAAGAGTTATCTGAGTGGCAAGAATGACCAGAAAAAACTGCGCAGCGATCTGGACAACAATGAGCGTGAAGTGCGCGTCGCCTCCGAACGCGTCGAGCAGCTCAACGGCCAGCTGGTAGAGCTTCAAGCCCAGCGCCTGGGTATTGATGCGCTGCGCAATAAGGACGAACTGGAGCAGCGTATTAACAATGCCCTGAGCCTTCTGTCCCAGCAGCACACCCCCATGTCTGCCGAAGAGGCCCGCTGGCGCGAGAACCGTGAGGCCGCCGAAGAATTATTAAACCTGCTCAACTCGACCTCCGCCGAGCTGGAAATTCCCGCTTTCTCTGATAAAGCACTGGTGCAGGCGATCAAGCAGGTAGCCCGCGAGGAAGACCTGCCGGATCTGCACAAGCTGTTAGGCAAGGACTGGATTGACCTGGCTGCATTGGAGCCACTGCGCGAGCGCGCTGCCAGCAGTGAGGCCCTACAGAACCGCCTCTACGACCTGCTGGATAGTAGTGGCAAAGCTGGCGTCGGTGATGAGGTTTCCCCCAAAGAGCAGATTGCCCAGCAGGCTTCCCGCTGGGAGCAAAAAGTACAGCAGCTGCAAAAGCAGTTGCGCACCCAGGAGAGCCGCATTCAGCATCTCCAGGCCAACCGCGTACGCTACCCCCAATCGGTGGAAGCGGCCCTGGCCGCAATTCGCGAGCAGTGCCCGCAGGCGGAGCCCCGTGTCCTGTGTGATTATGTGGAAGTGCTGGATGAGCGCTGGCAGATGGCGATTGAAGGCTATCTGGGCGGCGCGCGCTTCTCGATTATTGTGGAGCCGGAACACGAGGCCCGCGCGATTCGCATCGTGCGCAGCCTGCCCGGGCGCAACAACCGCGCCCGTGTGATCCAGGGGGACAAAGCCCGCCGCGATGCGGAGCGCCTGGATACGCCGTCGGGCTCCATTATCGAACTGATGGAGTTCACCCATAAAACTGCCGAGCATTATCTGCGCGCTTCCTACGGTGCCGTGGTACAGGTGGAGGATGAGCACGAGCTGCGCGGCACCCGCCGGGGCCTGACTGCCGACGGTATGGCCAGTGGCAACTACAGCATGTGGCGCTGCGATATGGACGATGCCGAGCTGGTCTTCGGCCAGGGCGCCCGCGCCCGCGCACTGGCGGCGCAGCAGCGCGCTATGGAGCAGTTGCTGGAAGAGGCCGCCCACGTCAACGAGCGCCACCAGCTCTACCGCCGGGTCACCAACGCGGTGCGAGGGTTGGCGAATATCAAGCTGTTGTCCATTGTGGATTCCGCCCTGGCGGCACAGCGGGAATGGCGCAGCGCCGAGCGGGCTCTGGAAAACCTGGACCTGAAGGACTTCGAGCAGTTCGAGCAGCAGGTCGATGAACTCAAGGCCCAGCTCAAAGATCAGCAAAAGCAGCTGTCTGACCTCCAGCGCAAGCATGGCTCTCTGGAGACCAAGCTAAGAAGCAACGAAAAACTCTTATACGCGCTGTCTGGCGAGCTGGAATCCCTGGACGATGCTGCCAGTGACAGCGAGGAAATGGTAAGGCGCATTACCGCCATCGATCCCACCTTCGATGCCGAGCAAGTGCTGGTTACTGCCGACGAGCAGGTAGAGCGCGCCGCCGACAACTTCGACTTCTCAGCGGATATCGAAAGTTGGCATGGACAGCTGGAGAAATACAGTCGCCAGTTGGATCGCGCGGTGATGGAGTACAACGCCACCTGTGCCAGCGTCGATACCCTGGTGTTTGAGCCGGACTTGAGTGGCGGCCACAAAGATGGCTTGTTCAAGTTGATCAGCGGTCTCGGAGATCAGGTAGAGACCCTGCGCAACCGCCTGAAGAATAACCTGCTGGTGGAGCGCCACGATCAACTGCTGGGATTGAAAAAATCCTTTAACACCACTTTTGTAACCCACTTGTGCCACGCTATTTACCAGTCCATTAACGATGGTAAGCGCGTGTTGGATGATCTGAATAAAGAGCTGGAGCATCACCGCTTTGGTGCCGACCGCGAGCGCTTCCGTTTCGACTACCAGTGGGTGGCGGAATTCAAGGAATATTGGAGCTTCTTTAAGGCGGTAATTGAACTGCCGAATCTGGGCGAAGAGCAGAGCCTGTTCGACACGGACTTGGCGCCCAAGCACCGTAAGGTGCGGGATCGCCTGTTGAGTATGCTGCTGAGTGAGGACGAGCAGGTGGCACGGCGCGAGCTGGATCGAATCAGCGACTACCGCAACTACCGCAGCTATGAGATCTATAAGGAACCGGAAGGTAAGGAGCCGATTGCGCTCAGCCAGTACGGCACCGGTTCCGGTGGTCAGCTGGAAACGCCGGCTTATATTATCCGCTCCGCAGCGGTCACTTCGGCCTTCCGCTTTGGTGAAAGCGGCAGCCATTTGCAAATGGTGCTGGTGGATGAAGCCTTCTCCAAAATGGATGAGTCCCGCTCCAAGGAAGTGATTCGTTACCTGACTGAAACCCTTGGGCTACAGCTGCTGTTCATTATGCCCAGCAGTAAATCGGGGCCTTTTATGGACCTGATCTCGAATCAGTTTGTATTCAGTAAGTGCCCCAGTGCCAAGCCCATCGGCCAGCTGAATACGCGGGTGTATGTCGATCGCAAGGTGTGCAACCAGGAGCGTATCGCCGAACTCTGGGCCAATCACCGCCGCACGATTCGCCAGCAGGCATCGCTGGATTTTATGGACTTGGTAGAAGTAGCGGGATAGGTATTTTCGGGGGAAACCCCTCCATTGGCAGGGAGGCAACCGATGGAAAAGGCATTGCCCTATTGGGTAGAGGAAAACCCGCTGTTAATCGGCATCCTGAATTTTATTCTGGATCGGCGGGATAGCCAGCTGGAACGGGGCAAGGAAGCCCGCATTAGTTTCAGGCTGGATTTGCGCGCTGGCAGTAAGCGCTGGTTGGAAGTGTTGGAGCCCCTCAGGGACCCCGACCAAGACGAGCAAGAGCTGTGGAATGAATTGCAGCACTTTGCCAGTGAGTATCAATGTTTTGCAGTAAAACCGAACCCTAAACGGCGACCGGGTGTTGCCGAGTGGCAGGGCGCTCAGCTGATCTTTCGGGACGCCAGTGAAGAGCAGCTGCGCCTGTGGCTCAATCGTCCATCCCCCAACTTGCGCAAGTCAGCCTGGATCAGTCTGCTGGAGCCTTATGCCGATCGCTTTGAGAATCCCGCGGCTTTTCCCGTAGAGGGTTTGGAGCTTCAAGCGGGGTTCGACTCTGCCGAGGAAATGGTCTCCTGCTGGGCCGCTATAAGTCGGGAATTGATTTTTGCCGAGCAAATCACCTGGCGGCAATTGGCCGCGCGCTGCTTTAAAGGGGATTCCAAATATCTTGATTTAGCTAGTCGCCAGTCTCTGGTGCGTAACCTGTTTCCGGAGCTGAGCCGAAAAATTCGCGAGCGCCAGTTATTACTTCACGCCTACCTGCCGGAACAGTTTACGCAAGTGATTTTTATAGAGAACCAGGATACTTTTATCAGCCTGGCGGAATTGCAGTCCAGCTCCACAGCGCTGGTGTACAGCGAGGGCTATCAGGGTGGCGCGGAGCGGATTCGCAATCATGGCATTACTCGCATTAGCACGATTAATTCGGCCACTACAGTTTCTCGGAAGCAATTTTCACAGTGGTGGTATGGCGATAATTTGGGTTCACTTCCCGTTTTCTTTTGGGGGGATCTGGATTATGAAGGGCTGCGTATAGCCGCCGCGCTGAAGAAAAGTTTTCCTGGGTTGCAGTGTTGGCGGCCCGGCTATGATTTGTTACTCAACTCTCTGCACGCCGGCAAGGCCCATTCTCCCGACTTGGCAGAAAAGCTCGGGCAAAAACCCATCGAAATGATCGGCTGCCAATATGCGGATGATTATTTGATCCCAGCTATCTCGGCCAATAATTGTTTTGTGGATCAGGAGGCCGTCAAAACAGAGGCTTTGCTGGAGACTCTCCCTTAACGCTGGGCTTTTTGTCGCTATCGGATAAATTTTTCTTCCTCTTAACTCTGTGCTGGCTGTTGCAGTCGTTTCAGTCAGCCTTAAAGCTTGTTTTTTATGCGCGAGATCTCGGAAGATACAGAAAATATACGGTAAAAATGCCCTTTAAAAATAACAAGGGAAGCTTCTGGAGATCTCTATGCGTCAGTTTTCCATTTTGGTCATTTTTGCTTTGGCCTTCGGCGGCGCCGCTGTTTTATATGAGAAGGAAAGCCGTAAAGTTAAAGGCGTACTGACTCAGATTACCGAACTGCAGGCGCAGATGGGAGATTTGCAGGCAGAGGTCAATCGGCTCAACAGCGAGTTGGAAGCGGTTAAGCTGGCCGAGCGCCGACGACCAACGCTAAGCACTATGGCCAGCCGTATCCGACGGGAGTCCAGCACCTCCATGCCGCCCAAGCCCGTCGTGGAAAAGCGATTCGAGCAAAAACGCTCCGCTTTAATTGCCTCCGATGTCACCAAGGCACCCCCTGCTATCCAATCGGGGGAGGAGCAGGGTGGCCGCGAGAGTGATGAGTGGTCACGTCCCACGATGGATGCAGACCAATATCAACGGGAGTCCTCAAAAGAGGAGGTGCTGGACCCCTACCAGTAATTTTCAATCACCGGTTGATTCCTGCTGTAAAGCCCGCAAAATACCTGCCTCTTGGCACACAATGCGCCAGGTATTTCGCGGGTTTGCTGTGTCTGGCAAACGCGTTTTATAGCCACTGATTGTGAGGGGGCGATCCGGCCATGTCGTTAAATAAATTCTACTCATCGCTCAATAGTCAACTCGAAGGTCTGCTGTCCGCCGAGAGGGATTGGCTGGCCAATACTGCCAATGCCAGCGCTCTGTTGTTTATGGAGTTGGAGGATATCAATTGGGCGGGCTTCTACTTTTTGCATGATGATGAGCTGCGTCTGGGGCCTTTTCAGGGTAAGCCCGCCTGTACACGTATTCCCGTAGGTGCCGGAGTTTGCGGTACGGCGGTATCCAGCGGAGAATCTCAACTGGTAGAGGATGTGCACCAGTTTCCAGGCCATATCGCCTGCGATGCGGTTTCTGCTTCTGAAGTGGTCATTCCACTTTACGATAATAACGACCGCTGCCTTGGGGTGCTCGATATCGATAGCCCGACCATTGCCCGTTTCACCGCAGAAGACCTGGCTGGCTTACAGGGCTTTGCCCAAGTGCTGCTGAAATCTTCAGACCTGCCACAAAGCTAATGGCACTACTGTGGCAGAAGCAGGTGGGAGACACCTGTTATGAGGTGCGCAACCACGGCGCCAGCGTACGTTTGTACAGCAACGGGGTTTTCCATTCCCAGTGGAATCCCCGCGATCCCCTTAAGGGCTCCCTGTGGGAGCTGCTTCTGCTGCCGGCCTTCTTTCTGCCCGAGAAGCGTCTGAACTCTGTATTGTTATTAGGTGTTGGGGGCGGTGCCTTGATCCGCTTGTTACAGGCTTACACCTCGGCGAAACGTATTGTTGGGGTGGACCTGGACCCGGTTCACCTACAGGTGGCCCGCCGCTTCTTCAGAGTTAAGGATGTAGAGCTGGTACATGCCGATGCCAAAGAGTATGTGGCAGATTACCTGCAAAACCCCTCTGCTGAGCCGTTTGATCTGGTAATCGATGACATATTTGGTCATTTTCAGGGGGTGGCACAGCGCGCCGTGCCCGCAAGTCAAGAATGGTGCGCCAACTTGATGCGCCTATTGCATCGGGATGGGGTTTTAGTGAGTAACTTTGGCGATCTTCAGGAGCTCCGAGACAGTGCCTGGCGTCAAAAGGCTTTGCGCAGCCGTCTGCGTGGCGCCTGGATGGCCTACATGCCCCAATACGAAAATCATATTCTGGCGGTGAGCAGGAATACGCTTTCCCTGGCGGAGCTGAAGAAGCGCGTTCCAGCCAAAATCAATCCCGGTAGCCCCAGTTGTCGCCTGTATGCTCATCATCGACTTCTGCGTTGAGTTATCTGTCTGGAGCGCCCTGGCGGCTCGATAGGCAAAGAGAAAACTGCCACTGTCGTTTTTTTGTTGGGTGTTGTTGGCGCCCTTTCTCACTGCCTGTCTATACTGACATTAGCGACTTATTACTCCAGGGCTCGTTAATGCGGTACAAAACAGTTGAGGAAGTTATTCAGGAAGGAAGGGATTTTCATGCCAAATTGGCGCTGCAATACGAAGAGTATGAGCAGCTTGCCACCAACAAGCGGGTTGAGCTGCTCCTAGATCAGCTTCGACGACGGGAAGACTCCATGAAGCATTCACTGGAGAACTTCCACGCCGATTTGCCGCCAGGTGCCTTGCACACCTGGGTGCAATTTGCCCCGGAAGGGCGCGAGAAGGAGTTTCTGCAGCGCCTGCGCAGTATCGATATAGATAATCTAGATGACATTGCCAAACTGGCTATGGATATTGAGATTTATCTGGCTGACCAATACCGGGATCTGGCCCAGGGGGCGGAGACTCCCTCGGCACGTGAAGCCTTCGAGCGCTTGCGACAATTGGAAGAGCTGGAGGAGCACACCCTCTCGATGAACCTGTTTAATTTGCGCGACTACTAATCCTACCGACTCAGCTGGTCCGCAAATTTGATTTTTCCCTCCTGGCGACTGCTCGCCTAATTTAGATAAACGCCGGCACACTGCGCCCTAAGGGCGCAGCCGGTATACACAGAAGCCTTTTTCTTTGGTGATCAACTGCACCTCAGAAAAGTAACGCGGCCCCTTCTTGAGCAGCGGAATAAACTCGTTCACCACAAACAGCGCCGTTCCGGTTATTTTCAATAACCGTGCGCTCTGTTGCAAAAAGCGATCGGTGAGATCGTCCTCCACCTGGAATCCCTGGTGGAAGGGCGGGTTGCACAGCACCAGGTCCGCAGCACCGCTTTCCAGCTCTGCCCCGGCATCGGAGGGCAGCACTACGCCCTTGATACCCTGAGTTTGAAAATTTTTCTTACAGGCGAGTAGGGCAGCGGCATTATTGTCGATAGCGGTAAAGTGGAAGCTCCCCAGTGACGCTAGTCGGGCACTGAGATAACCGTAGCCACAGCCGAGATCGATGACTTGAGCGCCCTCCTTGGGGAGCTCTGTGGTGAGCTGTTGGGCCAGCAGGGCGCTGCCCTTATCAATCTTATTCCAGCCAAACAGGCCGGGCTTGCTATAAAGACCCCCAAGCTCCGGCAGGCTGCGTAGCTGCGGGTAATCCTCCTCACCGATAGGTGTTCCACCCTGGGGATGCTCCACCCGGTTAACACTGCAATAATCGTTGCCGTACTTTTGCAGATGCTTACTGCCATCCAGGCGCTCGGCAACTTTAGCCGCATAGCTTTTAATGCCGCTCTGCTTTTCCCCTAACAACACCAGTTCACCGCCCTCACCGAGAAACCGTGGGGCCTGGTTGATGATATGGTGAACGACGGCTTTTTCCTTGGAGACCGAATAAACAATGCGGCGGTAGCGGCGATCCAGCTCTTCAAAGTGAAAGTCGTTATAGAAGCTGCGCCCAACCTTACCCTGGGCCAGCTCGGCAATATCCCAGCGGTTGGTAAGGAGATCGCCTTGGAAGTGGAAACCCGGCTGTAGCAAGGGCTTGCTGTTTTCATCGGCGATCCACAGGGTTTCACTCGGCACCTGTGAGATTTCCTGGAGGAGAAGCGAGGACATAGTCTTTATCGTACCGAAGCGATTTCTTCAGAAGTTAACAGCCGGTATTCGCCTTCCTGGAGTTCTTCATCCAGGAAAATATCGCCGATTCTCTCCCGATGCAGTTCGATTACCCGGTTGCCCAGGGCGGCAAACATACGCTTGACCTGGTGGTAGCGGCCCTCACCGATAGTGATGCGCACCTCGTTAGCGTAGAGAATCTCAAGCTTGGCCGGCTTGGTTCTTTTCTTTTCATTGTTGAGCCAGATGCCTTTGGCAAACTTTGCCACCGCATCTTCCTCAATTTTCTCAGCCAGCAGAGCGTAATAGGTTTTCTCACAGTGGTGGTTTGGCGAGGTCACTTTGTGTGACCACTGGCCATCGTCGGTGAGTAGCACCAGCCCGGTGGTATCGATATCCAGGCGCCCGGCGATATGCAGCTTGGCTTTGTTGGGCTCGTCAATCAGGTCCAGCACCGTAGGGTGTTCGCCATCTTTGGTCGCGCTTACATAGCCCAGGGGTTTGTTCAACATAATGTAGC
Source organism: Microbulbifer mixtoriginis (SeqCode) (assembly GCF_052467515.1). Lineage (NCBI taxonomy): Bacteria > Pseudomonadati > Pseudomonadota > Gammaproteobacteria > Cellvibrionales > Microbulbiferaceae > Microbulbifer > Microbulbifer mixtoriginis (SeqCode). Next base: position 1,714,818 of record NZ_CP174314.1, read on the forward strand.
GTGGCCCCGGCTCGTGCAGGGGCTCGCCGTCCAGGTACAGTGCATCGCTGGCCTGTACCTTGGCGGCCGGATCGGTGACTACCTCGCCGTTAACGCTAATGCGCTCCGCCTTGGCAGCGCGCTTCACATCGGTACGGGAGAGGTCAGTCACCTGGCTGACCGCCTTATCTAGTCGTATAAAACTAGCCAATCTTGCGTTCACCGGAATCGACAGATTGGTAGATCAGGGTATTGATGGTCATGGGGCCAACACCGCCGGGCACTGGGGTGTAGGCGGCAACGCGCTCAGTTAGCGGACCCAGTTCGATATCGCCCACACCGCCTGGATGATAGCCGGCATCGACAACCACTGCGCCATCTTTAATCCACTCGGCCTTAATAAACTCCGGTTTGCCCACGGCGCCCACTACGATATCGGCGCGGCGGATATGTTCGGCCAGGTCTTGAGTGCGGGAGTGGCAGATGGTTATGGTGGCATTGGCATTCAACAACATGGCAGCCATCGGCTTGCCCAGAATGGGGCTGCGGCCCACGACCACGGCGTGCTTGCCTTCCATTTCGATATTGTAGGCTTCCAGCAGGCGCATAATGCCTTTAGGGGTAGCACAGCCATAGGCCTCTTCACCCATGGCCATACGGCCAAAGCCAAGGCAGGTCACGCCATCTACATCTTTCTCCAGGCTAATCGCGTCGAAACAGGCACGCTCATCGATCTGTGCCGGCACCGGGTGCTGAAGTAGGATACCGTGGACGTTGGGGTTGGCATTGAGCGCCTCAATCTTGGCGAGTAACTCCTCAGTGGTGGTGGAGGAGGGCAGTTCCACCTGCATGGAATCCATGCCGATACGGCGGCAAGCATTGCCCTTCATCTTTACATAGGTAGCTGAAGCGGGGTCATCACCCACCAGGATGGTCGCCAGGATTGGCGTTTGCCCACCGCTCTTCTCTTTTAGTACGGCTACCCGAGCCGAGAGTTCTTCTTCAGTTTTCTGTGCCAGGGCCTTGCCGTCCAGAACCAGTGCAGACATAGATGCTATCTCTAACAATAAAAAATCGATGGCTAATAGACCGGAGTCTGCTCCAGCACCTACTGTATATAGAAGGGAGGAAGCAGGCGATTTTTAAAAACGCTTACTTTTTATCCGGTCGGATTCGCGAAGTGCGCCATTTTCGCACAGGTTGGAAATAATTTCGCCACTTCTGGGCCCAGATAGGCAAAAGGATAAACTTCTTTAAAAATAATAGCTTAGAAGCGTTGACATGGACCGGGGGTATCATTACTATGCACGCACTTCGCAGCTACAGCGACTTACACAACCACCTACGGGGCGGTTAACAGGGTCAAAGAGATGCGAATGATTGGAAAAACGGGGCATAGCGCAGTCTGGTAGCGCGCCTGCTTTGGGAGCAGGATGTCGGGGGTTCGAATCCCTCTGCCCCGACCAATTTTCCGGGTTCACCTTGCGCCCGTAGCTCAGCTGGATAGAGCATCCGCCTTCTAAGCGGATGGTCGCAGGTTCGAGTCCTGCCGGGCGTGCCATCTTCACAAGATGGTGCTGGTTTGGCAAAAAGGACTTAGTCTGAAGCCAGATTGGCTGCAAGAGGTATCCGGCAATCAGTACTGCCACAAGGTGCTGAAGTATATCACTTTTATGGTGGCCGTAGCTCAGTTGGTAGAGCACAGGATTGTGGCTCCTGAGGTCGCGGGTTCGATCCCCGTCGGCCACCCCAGATTCTTCCTTGTTTATCAAGGACTTAAAACCCCGCCTAGTGCGGGGTTTTTTAGTTTCGGGCCCCGTGGTGCCAATTCATGGTGCCAATTTTTGCCTCAATCAATGTTGAGGTTTCAATTTGATGGGTATTTGGGCGACCTGGTTTTCTCAGCAATCTCCTATCTTTAAGAACTTGTGATTTTAGCCTGATGACGGGGCTGTCTGAAATATGCATTCCTGCCTGAATCGATTTTCAGCCCTCAGCTTTGATGTTTTTCCAGTGGCTGTACATTTTGATGCGGAAAAGTAGCGCTGCTCATCGGCCCTATTTTATTTATTTGAATATGAACGTGCGGAAAAAGTCTAAACTCCCTTTCTTTATATTTTTCATAGTTTTTTGTTGCTTTATGTGGGTGTCAAACTCAGAGCGCGAGGAGAAGGAGGAGCTCGGGCGTGAAATTAGTAGCATTGCCCCCGAGATGGCATCTGAACTGTATGTCTATGATCCAGCAAGTGATAGCTGGATAGATCTTGGTCGGCGCAAAGAGCTATTGATGACAGTGTTTTCTGTTGCAAGCACGGATTTTCGGCCTGACAGTCGTAAATACCCTTCTGAAAATCCAGTAGATATCGTTAAGGTCGTAGCTGGTGGTTGGTGTTATGACATGTGGTTTTGGGATGAGCGGCATCCAGATTTAAAAATGTTCTTTACCGTTAGGAAAAATAAATGTGCACCACTAAAGAGTGGGCCACTTTCCAATTACATGGGGTTCAAATTTAACTCAGCGCAGCTAAAGGCATTTCGAGAGTTCGTACGATGGGCTAAGGATGTTGACAATCCCAACTAGATTCTAGTCTTAAAATTATCCAATTTTTCTTTTTTCAAGTAGTAGCTAGGAGCTGTAATGAAGTATCTGCTGTCTGTAGTCTTGTTAAGTTGTTCTGCTTTAGCCTCTGCGGCAGGAGACTCAAATTTTTCAATAGGTTTGGGTGGGGATCATGCCGGGCTCGGAGCAAAGTACGCTATTAACCGAGGTAAAGATAAGTACTTCGGCGCTTTTGGTTGGTTGGGTTATACGGAGCAGGTCGGTTGGATTGAGGGATATGGTATAGGTTGGGAGCGTCTAGTGTCTTCTGATAGTCATTCTGTGGGGACTTTTTTAGGCACCGTCAGCCATGATACTGTGGGTGAGAAAGTTGCCCGCTATCATGGGATTTCCTTGCTCTACAACTACTATTTTTCAGGGTTTTCTGAGGCTTCATTTGTTATTGGTGTTGATGTCTATGCGGGCGCTAGCTCCGAGGATGAGCGGTATTTTGATGGCAATAAAGCTGGTGCGAGCTTGAAGGTGGCTTATCAGTGGTAGTGTAAGGTATAGATTATTGGTGTGATTTCAATTCTCGTTAGCTGGCACATAATAATTCTTGTTTTCTAGAGAGCCCAACTAGTGTGGGCTTTTCATGTTATTTTATTTGCTCGAAGCCAAGTTTATATTCGCTATCGTGTAGAGTTACTTCAAACAGTGATATTTCTGAGTTCTTTTGTTTAATTGCTGAAGTGATATTAGATTTTGCCCAAGAAGGCATATTTCCTGCGATATAAATTGCATTGATGCAGGATGGATTGTAGTAGTGTCTTCCGCGTTTTGTTGAGGTTAGTCTAAGCTCATTTTCATATTGCCAACTGTGTTCTTTGGCGTTGAAAGCATCCAAGATTTCGTAAGAGGAATTTGTATTGCCATTTAGGTAATCTTCCATGAGGGTTTTTAGATTAACTTCAGGAAAACTACCTTGTAAATATTTTACATACCTTTGCCCGAGTCGGGGCTCTCTTTCTTCGTTTGATAAATTTTTCTTTATAGATTTGTTTAGCTTTTCCAAGTCGAAATCTATGCAATACCCTTTAAACCCATTTGCATAATGTGCCCACATTTGGAGATCATTTAGAGGTGAGGGGTGGAGTGGGTGGTCGCCCTTATCTAATGATAAGGATAGGGTAAAATAATTTTTTCTGTAGTTTTTATGCCGCCTTTGAAACTCCTTTTTAGCTAATGCATCGATATCTTTGGAGGAGTTAATACTTTCAATATTATGAGTTGTGGCGTGGGGTTGGTTGTCCTGAATAACCTGGGAAAAGAACTCATTCCTTAGTTTATCTTCAACGCCGTTCTCGTTGAATCTAACATAGCCTTCAAAAGGATCATTTAAACTCGAAAAGTCGGCAAACCAAATATAGTTTTCGAAGAGGGCATCAAAGTCATTTTCAGTCCCATATCTAAACTTAAAAACTCTATTTTTTTTCATGGTGCGGGCTTGGCAATTTCAGCAATAAATCTATAGAAAATAAAATGCACAGTAGCTTTTTGTTATAGGTGGCGGATGGGTTTTGATGGGTGGAGCGCTTACCTACTAAGTACTGGAGAGTTAGGCTGGTGAAACAAGGGGGTGTCACATAAGGGTAATTAGCTAATCTTAATTGTATTGATGATAAAATCAAGAGACATTTAGGAACTACCTTGTGGGGTTTTTACTGTTGCGATCAAGACTAACCACCCGATCCGCCGTCCGGTTATATCTCTCCGCCATGGACCGCGTCTTATGCCCCGTAAATTTTTGCACATCCCCTTCAAAGTCACTAGCCGCTTTGATCTTCAAATCGTGAAAACGAAAGCGCTGTTTAATTGCCCCAGCCGCTAGTGCTGCTCGCTGTTCCCTTTGCCAGATGGCATTGAACCCAGTACGGGTGTAGGCGCGGCCAGCACGGCTGCGGATAATGTGGGTGGTTTGGATTTGTGCTTCTGTGTTGGTAGCTACTGCGCGATCTACGGCTTCTTTGAGCGCTGAGCTCCAAAGTTTTAACTGGGCTTTGCCTGTCTTGGCTTGCACAATAAGTAGGCCGTCTTCTTGAATCTCTGCGCGGGTGAGGGCGAGTACATCTTGTTGTCTTGCAGCGCAAAGGTAGCTGATTTCCATGGCGCATTGGTGCATCACATGGCCGCGATCGCCCAGCCATTGCCAGAAGGCTTGGTATTCCCAGTCTTCTACGTAGCGCCCGCCTGCTTTCTCTTTCAGGCTTTTAACTACCGCCGTTGGGTCTTCAATCTTCACGAATCCTCTGGCTTTACCCCACTTCATAACAATGCCGAGGAATGTTTTCTCACGGTTTGCGGCTGTAGGGCGCTCAGCTCCGCGGGCATCAAGGAACATCTGTACCAGAGGTGAGGTGATGTTATCCGGTTCCATTTCCCCAAATACCGCCAGAATACGCAAGCTATAGCGGTGATAATCTTTCTGGGTTTGAGGCTTGATGTGTTTAGTGTATTGAGGGGAGGCGAAGTAGAGTTCTGTTAGGTCTGTGAGGGTGAATGTCTTTTGTACCAATCCTGCCTGATACTTTTCGTAAGCGGCCCACACTTCTGATTTGCTAGCGTTGAGGTCGGCTAGATGCTGTATAGGCCAGCCTCTGCGCCTTACGCGGTATCCGCGAGGGTAGCGGACAACGTAAGGTGGCATCCATGCATTTTCGGGGTTGCGCCTTCTGCCCATTAGCTTGCTGCTCCAAGGTTAAAGCCTGGGGGTAGATTAACACCGGCTAAGTCGGGTTTTGAGGCCCCTCGGGCCAGAATGGCTTGATTTACCATTTCCCAGGTGAGTGCGGGGGATCGGTCCTTTTTCAGCACATAAGGAATCCGATTGGCATCGAGAATACGCTTTTGTTCCTCAGCATTCTCGGCACCAGCGCCCGTTAGGCGGGCTATCTCATGCTTGGTTAGCAAGTTACTCATCGCACATCCCTCGCGTTGTTGTCTTCTACCTAAAAAGCCCGCACTTGGCGGGCTGAGAAAACTATTTTTAATTAACCTCAGGCGTATTGCGGTTCTGCCTGGGGTTTTGATTCTGGGTGAGGGCAGTCTTTGGGTTTGTTTTCAATGATTTTCTGATCGACTATGCGATAAATTTTTGCCTTGTCGGTTTTCTTGTCGAATATCTGTGCCCAGTCGGTAAACAGGTCATTTTGAGCAATGCGCTGCACTTCTTCGAAGGCCTCTTCTTTGGTGGCGTAAGAGCGCTTGAAATCTTTGATGCCGCCCATCAATAGGTTGTAGGAGCCAGTGAGCAGTGCGTATCTTTTCATTGGATTTCCCCATTTTTAAAAATGGGCTCCATACCGGCAGCCCAAGGATGGTTACCTCTGACTGAATGCGCCGGGGCGCGGCTAAATTTCTAGCTGGCTTGGGAGATGGAACTCTTTTCGATCAGGTCCCGAATCCACACCATACCTTTCGATGTCACCTTGGTATTGATATACGGCACCTTCACCGGGCCACGGTTATATTCGGCATTCTCTGCAACCAGTAGCCCCTGTTGTACGGCGGTCTTTGTCGGTGAGTTGCGCATAGGTTCACGGCTATGCAAAAGATCGCTATTTCGCAGTAGCTTCAGCAGGTTGTTTCTGCCCATTTCTAAAGTTCGGGCGGCCTGGGTGATGGTGAAGAGTTTTTCCTTTTTCACGCTGCCTCCTGGTCCTTCAAATTTTGTTCTGATGGTTGGCCCTGAATAGCTTCGGAGAGAGCGGCTATCTGCTCGCGCATACCGTTTATTTGTAATTGCTGGGCTTCTACCGTGGCCATTAGGTCTTGGGTGATTTGCAAAAGCTGGGAGAATTCATTCATGGTTTGTGCCTACCACTTTCTTGAACTTTCTTTCCCTGCCAATTGCCGGCTCCCAGTATTTGCAAAGCTGACAACTCCAGCCACGCAATAACAGCTTTCCGTTGAATACTGGCTCTGTGGGTTTTTCGCAGTGGGCACAGTGTATTCGTGGCAGCTGTTGCGGTTGGTTCACGCTGCCCCCTTCCTTTGGGTTTCAAGGTGAGACCACTCGACACAAAGGGTGCGAAATTTTTTATCGCCCTGTGCGATTACGTTTTGGGGTTCCTTGCCTTGATAGCGAAGTGTCATCACGTTGAGAGCGTGCTGATAGTTCTCCCCATCAAGTAGTGATAACTCGGCAACGGGAACCGTAAAGTCGTTGCTGTTCCAAGCCGAAAGCAACACCTGTGCGGCAATTGCACTAGCACCGGAGTATCCGTTGGCTACAGTGAGCAGCGTTTCCACACTCTGGGTTGGGCTGAAAGTATTCATGCTGCATTACCTCCAAAAGGTGGCCAGACATTTTTGTGCACTGGCCGAGCAAAAGTGGGTTTTGGCTGTACGAACCGGATGAGCGTTTTGCGATCCGCGTTGGCGATATCGGTGCGCTGCTTGAGGCGATCAATATCGTTTTTGCTCGTAGCCGTTGGAAGTGCAAACACGGTGGCGGTCATGCGATTCCCCCCCCGGTTGTTGCGGATGCGAATGGTTCGAACTGTGGGGCGGCGCTGGAAGCGGGTGCGTAATTGGTCTTTAGCATCAACTCCCATGCTGCTGAGTACGCAGGCGAGCAGAGCGAATTGAATCAATCCGTGCTTTACAGCCTTGGCTACCGCTTCAGTACTGTTGCGGGCATGCAGCTTGTAAAAGCATTCCGCCAGCAAGTTGGTGACATTCGCTACAGAGCACCGCATAGCTTCGGCGGTTTCTTTGTTGGAGAGGCCACGGGCGCGATGTGTAAGCGCTTCAGCTTGGCGTGGCGCCAATGGCCTTAGATTGCTGGCTGTGTGCATTTTGATGCCCTGTCTTTGGTTAGCAATCACGGTAGCCGAAAGTTAATTGTTCGGTCAGTAGCCGTAAGTTAATTTTTTAAAAGGTCCTCTCCTTGATATGCTCAGGGAGCGCTTATCACGGAGGATAAGAATGAAAAAAATAAGACATGCAGTAGTAGGGGTTCTGCTAGCGGCTGGCCTTGGTGGCTGTAGTGCAACGAACAAGACGCCAGTGTTTATTAGTGAGTACTTTGCTTTAGAGCACCTTTCAACAAAACAAGAGGTATTGAGTAAGGCGAGGCAAGCTTTGTTGAGGGATGGGTTTCAGATTTTATCCTCTGATTTAGGGGCGGGTTATATCTCTACAACCCTAAAAAACTGGAAACTTACGCCTGAGCAGGCCAATTGTGGTGCTAACGAGGGCAGAGATTATTTAGAGGATAATTACACCAAGACAGAAGTTGCCTTTAATGTGGTTGTTGATGATAGGGATGTGATTGTTCGTTCAAACATTCAGGGCGAATACTTACCGGGGAAGCCGGCACAAGATCTCACTTTGAACTGTGTTTCTCGGGGTGTTATTGAAGTTGAGATGGTCAAAAAAATTCTGTTGTGACTCTCAGCATTCAGAAAGGCCCGCTAATGCGGGCTTTTTTTGTCCTACTTAGGGGTGTAGGAGCCAATAATTACGCCACAAAAGGATATAATTTTGCCTGTAACTTCCATCGGAGAGTAGGTTGGGTTGATGGGGCGTAGATAAATATGGCCCATATCTTCTGCATAGCTTTTGAAGATGACCTCACCATTTATTTTGGCGATAACTCGGCAGCCATTGGTCAGAGGTTTGTCGGGGTCGACAAAAATGATTGTCCCTTCTGGATAAGAGCGCTGGCCTGGGTAAGGGCTAGTCATGCTATCACCATTCACTCGTAATGCGTAAGAGCGGCCTGAGTGAGTACCGGGGCAGGGCAGCGAAGCTTCGGCTTCCCCTGGCTCTAATAGATCTACTGCGCTACATGGAAATTTATACAGGAGGTGGGTGGTGAGCTTTGAAGCTGCGGCATGGGCCATTAAACGCAGGACCAGAATACCAACAGCAAAGCTGGTTTTAATTGCGTTGGCCGATTGCCATAACAGTGATGCCTGGGTAATGCCTATCTGGCCGATGTTGCGCAATGTACAAAGCGCTCGGTGATTAATGCCGTCGAAGAGTTGGAATAACTGGGCTACCTGAGCACCGAAAAATCCAACGGGCGCAGGACCAATTATGACCTCTTTCTACACGTAAACCGGTGAAAATGACAACACGTCTTTCTCTATAGAACCAGTAAGAACCAACAAGAAACCAGTAGAGAGAGGTACAGTTCTAAATCGCGCCAACCCTAAACGCGGCATACGCTTGCCTGGAAACTGGGTTCTCACGGACAAATTCCGCACCGAAGCTCAACGCCTCCGCCCAGACCTGATCCACAGAATCCACGACATTGTCGAAAGTTTCCGCGATTACTGGATATCCCAGCCCGGGCAGCGGGGTGTAAAACTCGATTGGCTCGCCACCTGGCGCAACTGGCTAAAACGCGAGAAGTACTTCGCACCCCAACCTCAGGCGTCAGGGCAGCGGCTAACGCGAAGCCTCAGCGCAGTAGAAATCGCAACGGATACTAATTGGTAAAACCCAATCACCAAGGAGAGCTCACCATGTGCACAGTCACCATCCCAGAGGCCACCGAAAGGATTTCCACAACCAACCCCGTCAGCCCCCTAGCCGTATACTGCACCAAGCACTCTCACCTCGTGGAGGTTGTGTTCGCAAATACGGTGGTTACCCAATTCTGGATAAACCAGGGCCATATAAATTACCTGGGCACCTATCACCGAGACAATTTGCATGCGGCCGAAAGGCGACTTCAGGATTATTTCGAGAGCATGCCGCAGGCTGCTTGATGGAGTGCTTGGCTGGTTTTGGTTGCTTGAAAATTGCTTGGGGGGCATGACATGAAATTCGAAAGTGCTAGACAAGCGTGGCACGACGCCTTTGATAGCTCCACAGCTGCATTTGATTATGAAGCCATGGGCGGCAGAAGTACGGTTTCCTCAGTTGGGAGAGGGCGAAAAGTTGTAATTCGTGGAGAGGTGCAGGGCAAGGCCAACCAAGTCATTTGCCGGGTTACAGCCCCAACACTAGTTGCGAAAGAAACCCCCGGAACTAAGGACAGCGGCAATCGCATCATGGATGCCTGTGAAAAGGGGTTAATCCAAGATGCAGTTGCAAAGCTGCGAGCGAGTGATCCGTTGGCATACTGCTGGGGCATGGCCGCCTACGCCCCGCCAGCCTCAAGAGTCAAAGAGCGAGCGACACTACTGAAATACTTGATGAGTGAGTTCGACAAATGGCAGGAACCGCACCCGCGAGAAAAGGTTAGCCAGCTAGCGCTATTTTGTATTAATGCGTGTGCACTGCGCGATGTAAATGGCCGATTAATAGATCTGGTCCAAGCGCGGATAATTTTGGGATGTGACAAAAAGCGGTGGGATAGGAAGTGGGTAAAAATTTGGAAGCGTTTGCAACGGCGTTTGGACCCTTTACCTGCAAGAGCTTTGGGGTCTGTGTCTGAATTAGTGCGAGTGTACAAAGAGCGATTTAGGACTGCTTGTTGACAGCTTTGTCCTGAGCAGGTATAAATTCCCTAGCGTGCAGTTTTTCTGCTTTGCAAAATTAAACCGGCCTCTGAGCCGGTTTTTTTGTGCCTAAAATATCTGGACGTCCTGATGGTTAGCTCTTTTTATTCTGAATTTATTAAATGTTTAAAAGTTAAAAACCATTAATGGATTAACCGACATTAATGATTGTATACATATTTTGTTATGCCAGGTTAGTCAGGTGTTTTTTGTGAAGATGTTCTAACTGAGGTGATCTGAATCTCATGATTCTTGTTTGTAGCGAAATTAATTTGTAATGTGTTGCGCGCCAACCATTTGAAATATTTAAATTGAATGCTAATGAAGGTTGGGTTACTAGTTAAAAAGAATCTCAAGGAAAATTTTGAATGAGAAAAGTAGTTTTGCCATTTGCTTTGGCTGTTGCTTCGGTTTTTGCTACATCTGCTGCATTTGCAGCAACTCCATATAAGTATGACTATTGCACTTCTTTAGGGCTTGGTGGAGATACGAGCAAGGTTAAAGGGGATAGGTACGTTATAGCTGGCTCTACTAAAACCTATGAGCATGAAGGTGGTTCGGCATTCTATAAAGAAACTGCTTTATTTAACACTAAGGAAGGTTATGTTGGTGCTGATGATTACAGTTACCAAGACTTCAAGTGGGTGGCGAAAAAGAATATCAACTTCCCAACCCGTGGCTCAAATTATGTATCAATAGGGATACCGGTTCCGGCTGAGGTTGGCGGTAAAACTAATCTGTGTAAAAACATTAATGTTCAGTCTGCTCCCACTATCTCGGTAAAAGCGTTGAATGCTAATGCTGGAATATATGCTGCAGTAAACAGCTCCTATGATACTTCATACTCAAAGGCAGCTCTTGAGGGAGCGAAGGTTACTTATACTTGGTATTTTTCAAATATGACTTACCCTGGTACTAATTACCAGAAAGTTACTACAACACCATACACAACTGTTTATACTGATTTTGGTGGCACCTATATGGTGATGGCTACCATTAATGATGGCGCACATTCAAAGAGTGTAAATTTAGGGCAAGTGCGAGTTGCAGGCGGTGCAACACCATGTGATCCCTTCTGCACCAATCCAGCGGATTAATTAATTTCGCTACTTTCAAGGAGCCCGCTTTATGCGGGCTTTTTTTGCCCGAAATCCGGGAGCTATTACCTCATGTTTGAATTAACGCGATTCGCCTATGGGCCTGATGCCACATTGGGGCGGCTGAGAGTGCGTGACTGTGTGTTTTATACGGTAGAGCGCCCGTGGTTGGGGAATCGTCCGCTCGAGAGCTGTATTTCTGAAGGGATTTATTCCTGTAAGCCCCATAACTCTCCGAGGTTCCCCAAAGTCTCAATAGGTTGAGGGGCCCGCTCGGAAACGGGCCTTAAACTCTTAGTTTACTTTTTGCAGTTTAACTAAGGGAATGTGCATCTTTGCTCAGGGGTGCCTTCTTATTCGTTATCACTCGATGATGCGTGAGTGAATGTTGCAGCCGATAGTGCCATAACTGTTGCAAAAAGGGCGATTCCAAAATATTTCATAGATAATCCAAATTATTTTATTACTTCCGTTGTCGAGTTTTTACATTAGCAAAAGACCTTTTGAAAATGAAAAAACGCAATCTGTTCGTGCCAAGTATTTGCCCAATAAATCCTTATGGTTTCAGGGGGGGTTGTTGACCATTAATTAAAGCTGTTTATATGGGCAGTATTTTGTTGGAGCCTAGGTATTAATATATGTAAGGCTGCCAAGGTGTTCATGTGGCGACCGTTCATCCTTCCTTAAACCAGCTTCCCTGCCGGTTTTTTTGTGCCTGAGAGAGTGAGGGCGTCGCCCGATAGGTTGGCAAGCAATCACAGGAAAATCAACAGCCGGTTAGGCTGCTGAAAAATGCCTTTAGAAATTGTAGGTCAGGGCAAGGGAAGAAAGGGTGGGTTTCTTTTTGTCCATGTTAAAAATAGTGTGCTCTAAGCTAAGGCTCCAGTTGTTGTAGTTCCACCCTGCGGAAATTCCATAGTAAAAATCACTATCTTTTGTACCATCTTTGCCAGAGCCTTCAAAGTTAGTACTCTCGGTGTCTATTACATTCCCGTTGTAATCAGTCCAGGTTTGTTGCATGTTGAGAGTACTTTTATATTTCAAATCTGCATCCCACGAGTGGAACCCTGTGCGTACTCCAGCATAAAAATCTTTGGTTACATCTGTGGTAAATAATATACCCAGCATTTTTGATTTGATGCTGAGGGTTCTCTCCCTGCTTACTTCACGGTGGGAGGTGTAGGGGCCAGAATCTAAGTCATATGACTCGTCTGTAATGAAATTGTCGCTGCCATCAGCATCTCCCAGATCTGCATAACCAGCTTCAAGGGCAAAGAAGCGGTTAAGACGGTAACCTAAAGCTATGGTCCAGCCTTTAGGGGTGGAAAGGTCTACACCGATATTTGCTGAAGCTTCATATGAAGAAACATTCGTGTCTACCTTTCCATAAGAAGATCTCAGGTAAAAGTTATTTTCCGTCGCCATTGAGTTGGATGCAGAAAAGAGGATGACAGAGGCAAGAATTAATTTGTTCAAAAGATATCCTTCAATAAATGCAAAAGAGCTGTCTAATTCAAAATAGACGCTGGTATAACTTATACGATAGTACAACTAAAACCGTGTTCTTCATTGTGGGGAGAGTGTCAAGAAGTAATTACTCTGTTAACAGCAGAGGAAAAATGTCAGAACTTAAGTTAGGCGCATAATGCAATAGCCAAGTACCCCTAGTCAAAAATAAATCTACCCCTCCCACACGCTTGGCTTTCTCATCTCTTAAACATTTAAACACCGAGGCACCATGTTCCAGAATGACCATTTCAAAGAGTCGGAATTGGCCTGCCGATGTTGTGGCAAAAATCATTTCAAAGATGAAACGCTAAAGCGCCTGATTAGAGTCAGGGAGCGCTTCGGCAAGCCAATGGTTATCAATTCCGGTTATCGTTGCCCAGCTCACAACAAACGATTAAATGCGACCATGACTCATGCCACCGGGCAAGCTGTTGATATTTCTGTGGCCGTAGGCAGAGCACATGAGCTTATGAAAGTTGCCTTAGAAGAAGGTTTCAGTGGTATAGGGGTGAAGCAGAAGGGGCCGATCAAAAAGCGGTTTATCCATTTGGATGACCTTGATTCAATTCCTGGCGAGCGTGCGCGCCCTACGGTGTGGAGCTACTAATGATTTCCGCTATATCCGACTTATTCGGGAAGGTCATAGACAAGGCATTCCCGGATAAGACAGAGGCCAACCGCCTAAAGGCGCAGGTAGATTCAAAGTTAATCTCAATGGACCTGGAGGAGCTGAGAGCGGCTACCCAGGTGATCACTGCAGAAACTGGGGGAGAGTCTTGGTTACAAAGAAACTGGCGGCCAGTAACAATGCTCACGTTCGTGGGGCTGATCGTCTCTCATTGGCTGGGGTGGACAGCGCCAAACCTCAGCGAGAACCAGACTCTCGCCCTTCTGGAAATAGTAAAAATTGGCCTCGGTGGTTATGTCGTGGGGCGCAGCGTTGAGAAGGCAACTATTGCCTGGAAGCAGTCATGACACTTCAGGATGCTCTCAGAGAAATAGCGGATAAGGCTGGCTATATGACTGCTATTGGTGCTGGAACTTTCGCGGGTTGGCTTGCAAACAACTGGCTTGGTCTTGCTGGTGTGCTGATAGCTGCGGCAGGTTTAATAGTTAATTGGTATTACAACCATAAGCGCTTGAAGCTGCAGGAGCAGCAGGGCGGGGACGATGGACGTTAGTGTAAAGCTGGATACTTCAAAGTTTGATCGAGCATCTGCTGAATTAAAAAAGCAATTACCTTATGCCAGTTCGGTTGCCCTAAATAACGTGGCCTTTCGTATACGGGGAGAAGAGCGCTCAGCGATGGGGCGTGTATTTACAAACCCTGCAAAGTTAACGCTGAACTCTGTATTGGTAAAGAAAGCCACTAAGCGGTCAGGTATTGCCAAAGTCTTTATACGTGATCAGGTTTCCAACGGAACTGCACCGAGTAAATATCTGGCCCCGTCAGTCATGGATGTGAACCGGAACGATAAGCGCTTTGAGCGAGCCCTTCGGCATATGGGTGTCCTGCCTGCTGGTATGTATGTGGTGCATGGTGAGGCGGCAAGATTAAACAAGCATGGGAATATCTCGGTCGGAACCTATAAAAAAATCCTGGCTGAATTACGGGGTAACCCTGGCTCTACAAGGGGGGCAGGTAGTACGCAGGATAAGAAGGGGAAATATTTCGTTGGCAAAGTTAATGGTATCTTAGGCGTTTGGAAGAGGGCAGGCGGCAAACGCCGGCCAACGGTTAAGCCCATCCTGATTTTCCTCAAAGGCAAGCCAGATTACCGCAAGCGTTTCCCATTTATCCGTACTGCCGAAGGCATAGCGCGGCGTCACCTGCCGATTGAACTGGATAAGGCCATGGACCATGCGATTTCGACCGCAAAAAGACGTTGAACGGGTCCTCCTGTGGGGGCCAACACACGGGTGATTCGGACCCCGCTTTTTTAACAGATATCCAAAATTTCAAAGGGGGTTATACCTTGGCTGGTGATATCTCTCTTGATGATCAGGCCACACAATTGGGCTTTGCTCGCTTGGTTGGCGCTACTCAACCGGCTATTGCCAAACACTACAAGGCAGAGGTTTTTACTGTAGGTGCCAGTTTCAGAGTTTGGCTTCATGAATACTGCGAGCGACTGCGAACCGAGGCCGCAGGCCGCCAGGCGAATGAGGCCCGAAACCGTCGCGATATGGCGCAGGCGGTTGAATCTGAGGCGAATGCCCAATTAAAAATGCGCGAGCTGTACAAGCAGGATCAATTAATTCTGGATATTGAGTCTGTACGCAAAGCGATGGTGGAGTGGTCCACCGTTGGAAAGAATGAATTTATAGGAGCGGTAGAGAGCATCATTATTGCTATCGAAAGTCAGTATGCCATTACCGTCAACAGAGAACCCCTACAGTCAAACATTGAAGCTGCCCTCAGAACTATTGGCGGTTACGAGATTAAATTTACAGAGGCTGGTGAAGGAGGTACGCAAGACCTGGATACAGCAGCCTAAAATTCCGCTGATTGAGTGGTTGCCAGAAAATATCAAGTTGCCATCCGAAGATAGCGATAACGCTGGCTATTACCGGGTAGATTTTGTGCCCTATTTCTGGGGCGTAATGCACGCGCTCGATAGCCAAGTCTCCTGGATGGTTGTAATGCAAAAAGCGGCGCAGATTGGCTGGACGGTATTGCTAGCGGCAGATATCTGTAAGGTGGCGGTGACTGATCCCGCGCGGGTATTGATGCTCTTTCCGAAGGATTCAAAAGGCCAGAACTTCATGGATGAAAAGCTGGTGCCGATTATCGAAGGCTCGCCAGCAGTGAATCGGGTGATCGATGTCACCACCAGCCGCAAAGGCGGCAGCCGCTCAACGCGCAAGAAATTTCCCGGCGGTGAGGTGCGCACCATTGGCTCCAACTCAATATCCAATGTGAAATCCACCACGGCCCGCCGGGGCTATGTGGAGGAGCCGGACGATACCAACAAAGACGTCGGCGATCAGGGCGACTCTATTCGCCACCTGCGCGAACGCCTCAAGCGCATGCGCAATAAGAAATTAATTATCGGCGGCACACCGGCCGTTGCCGATCTTTCCCAGGTAGAGCACTACACCAAGCTCGGCACCATGCGCGTGCTGCCAGTGACCTGTCACGACTGCGGTGAGTCCCATGTACTGGATTGGGAAAACGTCAGCTGGCTGGAGAAAGAGGGCGGCACGCCACACCCGGTATTCGGCCTGCACCAGCCAGAAAGCGCGGTATATAGCTGCCCGCACTGTGGCAGTGCCTGGGATGACTACCGCCGCCAGGCCAATATTCTGCAGACCTGTAAAACCGCTCGAGAAAATAGCGATGACTTTGCCGGCTGGGCCAAAACCCAATGCGGTGAGGATTTTGCCGAGGACGAAATCGAACCGATAGAAACCTTTATGGAGCTATCCGAGCTCTATGTGTGTATCCCCGGCACCGGCCTTGCCGATGTGGTGCGAGATTTTCTCGAAGCGGAACACGAAGCCAAAAGCGGCGATGAATCCGCACGTATCGTATTCCAGAACAACAAACTGGGCCGGCCCTACCAGTACGCCGCCAGTCGCTTGCTGGACCATGAAAAACTACAAGAGGCCGCCGAGGATTACCCGGAATTAGTTTGCCCTGCTGGTGGCCTACTGGTAACGGTCGGCATCGACGTTCAGCACGACCGCCTCGCGATATCGATACGCGCCTTTGGCCGCAATGAAGAATCCTGGCAGAAGTACTGGGGCGAGATCGATGGCGATACCGCCGACAAGCGCGACGATTGCTGGGATGCCCTGGATAAGCTGGTGTTCCAAAGTTTTGAGCACGAGCGCTTCGGCGAGATCCGCGCAGCGGCAGTCAGTATTGATTCCGGCGATGGCGGCACCAGCAACGCGGTGTATCACTGGGTGCGAACCCGCGATAAAAAACATCGCAGCGTGCTGGTGATGGCCATCAAGGGTGACAGTAAAGACTTGGGCACCAAGGAAATCTTCACCCAACCCAGGCAGGTGGATTACAACAATCCCAAGCGCCGTACCAAGGCCGACCGCCACGGGGTTCGGGTTTATATGGTGGGCACCCACAAGGCCAAGGATCTGATCGCCAAACGTTTGCTCGGCACCAGTGCCTATATGCACAGCTGCAAACATGTGCGGCAGGACTATTGGGAGCAGGTCACCGCTGAGGTTAAAGCACCCAGTAAGAAAAACCGAGGCAGAGAAACCTGGCAGCAGCGCCCCGGTAGGCCCAATGAGGGCACGGATACTGAGGTCTACGCCTTACACGCCGCCCACGCCATGGGCATGCACAAATACAACGAAAAAAAATGGTCCACCATCGAATCGCGCCTGGGCCAGCGCACGCTATTTAGCGAACCTCAACAAACTACCGAACAGCCCATCGTTAAAAAACCAAGGCAGCCCGCGCAGCCAGCCGGCTCTCTACTGGATAGTTAAATGTCGAAAACTGCACAAGAGATGGTCGACCTCTATATCGAGGCCGAGATAGACGTGCTCGCCGGAAAAACCACGGTCATTAACGGCCGCCAATTTACCGCCGAGAACCTGCAGGAAATCCGCGCGGGCCGTCAGGAGTGGGAGCGCCGCGCAACTGCTGAAACCTTAAAGGCCGCCGGCAAACGCCCTGGGCCCGCCTACGCGAATTTTTGCTAATGAATAAACTGGATTTTGTTATCGGGTTTTTTGCACCCGAGGCTGCCCTGCGCCGTGTACAAGCTCGGCGTGCCCTGGAGATCGCCGCCGCCTATGAAGCCGCGCGCCCCAGTCGCCTGCGTAAAAACCCCGGTGATAATCGCAGCGGTGACCTGGTGCTGGAAGGCAGTGTGGAAACCCTGCGCGGCCAGGCCCGACACCTGGAGCAAAACCACGACTTTGCCTTTGGCATTCTCACCACCTTGGTCAACAACATCGTCGGCCCACGCGGCATCGATGTGGAGTTCCAACCCAAAACCTGGGATGGTGATATCCATGACGATCTTGCCAGCCAAATGAATGACGCTCATAAGGAATGGGCGCGGCGCCCGGAATGTACCCGGCAATTTAGCTGGGGCAAAGCCCAGCGGCTTTTGTGCAATACCTGGCTGCGCGATGGTGAAACTTTAATGCGGCACCTACAGGGCAGCGTGCCCGGCTTAAAACACCGCACCCCCGTGCCTTACACCATCGAATGCCTGGAGCCGGATTTCCTGCCGGTGGATTACAACGATCCCAGTAAACGCATAGTGCAGGGCATTCAAAAATCCGCCTGGGGTGAACCTTCGGGCTTTTGGTTGTACGACGAACATCCGGGGGCCTCATTGAACTGGCGCATGAAGCGCAGGTTTCACAGTGCCGACAATATCGAGCACCTGAAATTTGTACGCAGGCTGCACCAAACCCGTGGAGTTTCCATTTTTGCAGCGGTGATGAATCGCCTCAACGATATTAAAGACTATGAAGAAAACGAGCGCGTCGCCGCCAAGATTGCCTCAGCCATGGTGGGTTTTATTCAAAAGGGCGGCCCTGATACTTATGACGCTGAGTCTTATGATGAGAATGGAAACCGCACCCTCGATATCCGTGCCGGTGCCATCTATGACGATCTCCGCCCTGGGGAATCAGTCGGCACCATTCAGAGTAATCGCCCCAGTGGTCTGCTAACGCCATTTTTAGAAACCATGCACCGCATGGCCGCCGCCGGCACCATGGCCAGCTTTAGCAGTATCAGCAAAAACTACAACGGGACTTATAGCGCCCAGCGCCAGGAGCTGGTAGAGCAGTGGGCAAACTACGAAACCCTCAGCCTGGAATTCTGCGAGGAAATTGTAGAGCCGGCCACCCGTCGCTGGGTACAAATGGGCTTACTGGCGGATGCTTTCAAAGTGCCGAGTGATGTCGATCCATCCACATTAATGCACGTCGATTTTATTACCCCGGTGATGCCCTGGATTAACCCGGTCCATGAAGCCAGCGCCGATGAAACCCTGCTGGAAAATGTACTGGCCAGCCCACAGCAGACCATCCGCCGCCGAGGCAAAAGGCCGGACGATGTGATTAAGCAAACCGCTGCCTGGCAGCGAAAGCTCAAACAAAACGACATTACCACCCCAAGCAAACGCGAAGCCGTACCCGCGCAAGAAACTGAATCTGA
Source organism: Microbulbifer mixtoriginis (SeqCode) (assembly GCF_052467515.1). Taxonomy (NCBI): domain Bacteria; kingdom Pseudomonadati; phylum Pseudomonadota; class Gammaproteobacteria; order Cellvibrionales; family Microbulbiferaceae; genus Microbulbifer; species Microbulbifer mixtoriginis (SeqCode). The sequence continues at coordinate 1,733,613 of NZ_CP174314.1, forward strand.
ATAGGAGGCAGCCATGCCGAATAAATCCTGGTACAGCATCACCGCTGCCGCCAATACCAGTGAAGCTGATATCTATCTGTACGACTATATCGGCTACTGGGAGTTGACCGCCAAAGATTTTGCCCGCGATCTCAAAGCACTCGGAGATGTCAGCAAGATCAATCTGCATATCAACTGCCCCGGCGGCGATGTGTTCGACGGTACCGCCATCTACAACCTGCTTAAAGACCATAAAGCCGAAGTGGAAACTTGGATTGAAGGCATCGCAGCCAGTATGGGCAGCGTGATCGCCCTCGCCGGGGATAGGGTCCATATCGCCGAGAACGCCTATTACATGGTGCACAACCCCAGTGCCGGTGTTCGCGGTGACGAGCGCGCTCTGGAAAAAACCAAGAGCCTGCTGGCCAAAGTCAAAGCCACCATGAAAAGCCTGTATTCCTCCCGCTCCGGAATGTCGGATGAGGAAATCAGCCAAGTGATGGATGACGAGACTTGGTATACCGGCGCCGAAGCGGTAGAAGCAGGCTTCGCCACCGATACCACTGCAGCCATCGAGATGGCTGCCAGCTTCAGTGCTGATCACTTAAACCAATTTAAAAACACCCCGCAAGCCATTAACGCATTGGTCATGCAGGGGCCCACTGAATTTAGATTCCCGTCTGCGGTTGCAGGCAACTCAACCCAAACCCAAACCAAGGAAGCGCAAGCTATGACCACAACTACCTCCACCACGCCAGCTGCAACCGCTGCGCCCGAGGTTACCCCAGAAATGAAAGCGCAGATTGCCGCCGATGCCAAAGCGCAATTTGCCGCCGATGAGAAAAAGCGCAAAGACACTATCAAAGCCGTATTTAAGGGCTTCGAAGCGCACAGCACGGTAATGCAATCCTGCCTGGAGGATATGGACTGCACCGCCGAAAAAGCCAAAGACAAACTGCTCGAAGCCCTCGGCAGCCAAACCCCAACCCCCGTGCAAAGCTACAGCCTGGTGGTGCAGGAAGGTGAAGGCATTAAGCGCCTCAAGGCCGATGCCGAAAATGCGATTGCTGTACGTGCCCTCGGTGAAAAACGCACAGAGGGCAACGAACTCAGCGGCTACACCATGATGGAGATTGCCCGCATCCTCATGCAGGCCCACGGCCAAAGCTTGTCCGGGCTGGACAGAATGGGTGTGGTTGCCGCAGCCTTCACCCATAGCTCGGGTGACTTCGCAACGGTGCTCGGCAATATCGCCAATAAATCCATGCTCAAAGGCTATGAAGAAGCACAGGAGATCTTCCCGCGCTTTACCAGTGTCGGCAACCTCAGTGACTTTAAGCTCACCACCCGCACAGACCTGGGCAGCTTCCCCTCACTGCGCCAAGTCGCACCGGGGGCAGAATTTAAATATGTGAGTATCGGCGAGCGCGCCGAAACCGCCGCATTGGCCACTTACGGGGAACTCTTCTCCATTACCCGTCAGGCGATTATTAATGATGACCTGGGGGCCTTCACCCGAATCCCGCAAAAGATGGGCCTCGCCGCCGTGCGCACAGTAGGAGACTTGGTGTTCAGCATCCTGCTCAATAATCCCGAAATGGCAGACGGTAAAGCCCTGTTCCACGCCGATCATGGCAACTTGGCCAGCACCGCCGGTATCAACACCGCCAGCATCGATGCCGCACGGGTACTGATGGGTAATCAAAAGGATGGCAGCGCAGTGCTCAATATCCGGCCCAAGTTCCTGCTGTGTGATATTGCCGATGAGGGTAGCGCAAAGGTTGCCCTGGAATCCGAATTCGAAGTGGGTGCATCCACCAAAAACAACACCACCCCGAACAGCGTGCGCAATATTGCTGAAGTGCTGTCTGATGCGCGCCTCAGTGGCCACAACGGCTGGTACCTCAATGCCGATCCAGTAGTGCATGACACCATTGAGGTGCTCTATCTGGATGGCCAGCAGGCCCCGGTGTTAGAAGAGCAAAATGGCTGGAGTGTTGATGGGGTCGAATTCAAAGTGCGCCTGGATGCCGCCGCCAAAGCCTGGGATGCAAAAGGCATGGTGAAAACACCCAAGACCTAACCCCAATCCCAACTGAAATTAAACCGGAAAGGGCCGCACTGCGCGGCCTTTTTTATTTCTACTGCTTTATCCACTGAGAAAAAGATTATGGCTACGAATTTTGTACAAGACGGGCGCATGCTCGATGTCACTAACGATACCAGCGCAGAGATTACTTCCGGCCAGGTAGTACCGGTCGGTGCCGTCCTGGGTGTGGCGATGGATGATATCGCCGTGGGCGCATCCGGCGTGATTGCCATTGATGGCGTATTCACCGTGCCCAAGGTATCCGCCGCAGAAATCAATCAGGGCGAAACCCTCACCTGGGTAACCGCCTCCAGCGCATTCGATAACAACGCAGCCACCGCAGCCACTGGCGATATCACCGGCTCCACCGCCTTCGCCGCAGAGGCTGCCGGGAATGGCGTTACCAGTTTTGCCGTCAAGTTTACCGGCGTACCGGGCACCGTGAAGGCCTAGGTGATCCATGGACCTGGACCAAAGAGCCGCAGAGCGCGCGTTTCGCAAATGGGGCAAGGCCGCTACCTATAACGATGGTAGCGGTGCTGAGCCTATAGATTGCCGAGTGATAAAGGATCAGGAGATTGACGCGTTCGAGGATGATGAGCGCGTGCGGGTAGCGCGTATTGAGCTGAGCCTGCTGGTCAGTGAGGTGGGGGCTTACAACTCAGAGGCGGTGATTGCGCTTGGTGGTGTGGCTTATACGGTGCGCAAGCGGTTGTCGGATGATGGGGTGGTTTGGCGGGCGTTGGTGGGGTGAGTAACCTGAGCGGGTAGGTCAGCCCAGGATTTATGATCATTGTGATTGTTATTTAATAGAGAGGCTTAAACTTACGCAAAAATGCTTTAAAATCAGCAGATTAAGTGAGCGTCTTATATTGGGGATAGTGGTCATGATGACCACTATATAAATGTTATTGGTCGCTCGCTCCAGTTTTGTGAAGGTTCCGTTAAGAATAGCAGATGATTATTGGGGTGCTGTATAAAAAACCAGCATTGGCGGGGGAGCCCATAGTCAACGGTTCGACCTTCGTGTAAGCTTCGAAGCTTCAGCGACGCTCGCATAACGAAGTTGATGCGGACGGCGCAGCCGCTTCGAAGCAAGGCCGCGAACCTAGAGCTGCTAATTTCTCTCTCCGAATCGTGGTAGACAGTAGCAAGAAAGATATTTGTAGTGGATTTGTACACAATGCCACGAGCAACAAATAACAACCCGATGATGCGGAAACCTAAAAGTTGTCATTCCCTTTGCTTGGGCAAAGGCACTGCCAACTTTCTTAACGGTTCCGCATATCTATTTTCGTTAGGTTTTCGAATGAATATAGTAAAAAATAAGAGTTTTTATTGGTTGGTTCTCGCACTACTTATTCTTCCTTCATTGGAGTTCCTTCCGATCGGTAGTGAGTCGGTAGCACTCAGCATTGGATTTATGGTAGTTGGGTTTGTTTCTTTCCTTGCTGTAATATTTGTATTTTGGGTCTCCTTCTGCGCCCACGGAAAGAGCTTTGCATTAATCGGGGCAGCTGTGTATCTATTTCTCTCATTCATGTCTGGCTTCTTCTATTTGGCTGCAATTGCATTGGTGGTAGGATATTGGCTCTATTTTCGGGGTCCAATTGCGGGGCTGTCGGGGCAAACCTAACAATCACGGGCAGTAATGCTGCGGCCCTTTGGGCCTCCGCGGGACGGCTTACCTTGCGCGCGTTTTGCGCGAGTCGCTACGCTCCCATTTTCGCGCAAAACGCGCACAAGCCAATCCGCCCCTGCCGTGGGCGTTAGCCAATCGGTACTTCGAAATGAAAAAGAGATTCTCTGATCTACTTGATAAGAATGAAGAATACATTGGCACTGAGCATAGAGTTTGGTGGCGTAAGATTGTTGAAGATCTGCTGGATACTTATGACAAACTAACACCTACAAAGGAATATTTGGTAGAAGATCCTTTATCCCGAACTACTCGGATAGCAAAGCGCAACCTATTAATAGCCGCAAGCCTCCTGTTGCTTTTGGCAACATATGGTGTGTCAACTTCTGAGGCTAAGGTTTTTGGCTTAGGCCTTCTATCCAAAGACTCATATATACTCCCAGGAGCATTCGCTTCTATTGTTATTTATCAACTGGCGTCATACCTGCTGAACTATGCTAGAGATGTAAACAGGTTATTCCACGCAAAGGTAGGCCTTGCTCATGAGCCACTGGTCTATCCGCTCTATTTAATACAGAATCATCTAATTCAAATTGAAAGCAACGCAAGGAAAGGCATTCCATTTGCACAAGACCTTGAAGAAAACGCTAAAAAATACGGAGATTTTGTTTCAAAGGTTGGAACAAGCTACTTAAAGGTTAAGGCATTAACTACTTTTAGCTATGCGCGCTTTATTTTAGAAGTCTTTGTCTGGGATCTACTTGTACCATTAATAATTACTAGCGCCGCATTATCCCTGACATTAAATTCCTTGTTCAAAGTGCTTAATGATGTTTCTAGCAAGCTGCTATAGCATGGCTAACAAAACCAAGCACGAACGCCAGCAAAGCTGGCTGGACCTCTATTTCGGGGCTTCGCCCCTACATTGCGGCCCGTGTTGGCGGCGTTAAATGTCATATGAATAAGATCGGTAAATACACAGTACTAATGGCCGCTATGGTGAGTGCAATGTTGTGCTTGTCACTTTACTTTCGTCCGCCAAGTGTGTTCGATTTGCCGCGCTATTTGGACATCTTTCTAAATATTAAGAGCTATTTTGCTCAAGGGCTACTTTCAGGGATGGTGGGCTTGGTCCTTGCTAAGAAGTTAGGGGTTTCTAAGCACGCTGTCTTTACTTTAGGTCTCGCTATCTCTGTTGTGCTTTTGGCCTTAAATAGTTTGAGAGTTCAATCTATGGATTTTTATCATGCACAATTTGTTGCATTGCCACTGATTAGTGGTATTGCAGGCGGAATCACCATAGCCGAATATGTGCAACATTTAACAAGTTTAGGCACCCGACGCCTGCGGCGCTGGTGCTAAAAGCGTTAAATGCTCAGGAGCCGGCGTAATTGTTTTTAAGGTATTTCAGTATCGGTTTTATGGAGCTTTTGATTGCTGTAGGCCTCATCTATCCTCTTTGGATTTATGAGGTTGGAAAAGATAAGTTGCTAATGACGGTAGGGGTGTTGTGGCTCTTGAACTTTATCTCGTTACAGTATATTTGCTATCGAGGTGTACACTTACGGACATTCTTTTTAAAAGCGGATTCTTGCCAGGAGCGAAAGCTTAAGCAGGGAAATATGAAATCAATGTGGATGGCAAGTGGAATGCTATGTGGTTTTGGAGTAGCTTTTGTTTTCTTTAATAACCTACATGGTATTTAACAAACGGCTGTTGTGCGCCGCTGAAAGACGCGGCGGGACGGCTACGCTCACGCTTCGCAGCCCCAAAGCCGGGCGTTAAGCACTAAGTCATGGATACGATATTTTTCGAAACTGACCAGTTTAACCTCACTGAAGAGCATGACCACTTTATTAATCCAGGCTGCTTTGGTGAAGACTTTGCCAATTGGCTGAAACCTCATCTCGAAGGTAGCGGCATCAAGGTGTCTGATATCTACCAGGAAGACTGGGGTTGGGAAATAGATTGCAGTGGCTACTATCTGGGGGTTGGCGGAATTCCCGAAAACGGCTTATCCAACCTCGGCGAGTGGAGGGTTATGGTCTCTAAGAAGAGATCATTTATTGAGGGTATCCTTGGCAAAAATAAGCTATCACGTGAAGAAGCTATATTTTCCCAGTTATTCAGCATTCTAAATGCTGCCGGCTTTACCAAGGTTAGGTACGAGGAAAATGCTTAACAAAGCAAGGCAACACCGCCCACTGCGTGGGCTGGACCTCCATTTCGCAGCTTCGCTGCTACATTACGGCCGTTGCTTGCGGCGTTAACATTACAAAAAGAGAGAACAGCCATGGAGTTATCTGAAGTATTAAATTTGATTGGACTGCTGTTAATCACTTTCGGCAGTATTTTTGCCGCACTAGGTACGCCTGCACCTCAATACAACTCAGATGGGTCGGTCTCTTTGTCAGGTCAACCAGACAAGAATAAGCGCGTAGCCATGTATAAAAGGCAAAAGAGGTTTCCTCAGTTATTATGTTTAATTGGGCTTGGAGCATTTATTCAAGCAGTGGCTTTGTTCTTCGGTCAATAATGTTAACAAGCACAGACAGTTTGCGCCGGCCCCTGGCGGGGCCTCTGTGGGACGGCTTACGGTACGCTTCGGCCGTCCCTGCTGTGGGCGTTATGTTTCAGAGGGTGTCAGTAAGAATGGAAGCTAAATATGTCATTCCTTTTATAACTCTTCTATTAGGGATGTTAATAGGAAACAGGTTGGCTATTGGAAGAGATCGCAGAAAAGAATTCAATGATGCTGCTGATCCAGTGTTTGAGTTGCTGGAAAAGCAGAGGCATGAGGCTGAATCTGGTAGCTATCCAAATTCAGCTAACAAAACAGATGAATCGACTTTTATCGCTGTTAAACGCATGGTTCCTCCCTGTAAGCAAAGAGGATTTGATGAGGCAGTCAAAGTATATATGAAGGCACGTGAAGAATCAGGGTTTTGGAATGAAATTGGGAGATTTGTCTTTAACAATCCGGATACGCTAATTAGTGCAATTAAAAATCTTCAAATGTATGTGAAACGAAAATAAACATCACAAGTGCCGGAATAATCGCGCAATGGATTCGCAACAGGTTGCTCGTCTATACGGCGGGCGTTAGGTATTAAGGGGAGATATGACGAAAAACTCTGGAAATGCGGATGCTTGGATAAACAAGCTGTTGGAAGAGTTGGTTCATCAACAGGACAGAATGCTTGTCTTAATTGCAGGGCAAATGGTTGATGAAAGTCTCCGGCATATGATCGAGAAATTTCTGGTGCCAAAGCGATGCAGCGATGCTGAGCTATTGAAGAATAGTCGCCCCCTTGGAGAGTTCTCATCTAGAATTAATATTTCTCACCAGCTTGGTCTTATTTCTGAAGGCTTCGCCAGGGACCTTACGATATTAAGTAAAATGCGAAATGAATGCGCCCACACAATCGACGACCTAAATCTCGAAACCGAAGTTCTCTCTCAGAGAATCAAGGAAATATATGCACATGTATCCAAATCTATTGAGGTAGGAATAAAGGCATTATTGAGAAAGCACGGCATAGATGAAAATGGATTGCGTGCGAAGTTTATGGGTGCTGTATTTCGAATGCTAATGGTTATAGGTGATAAAACGGAGAATCTTACACCTCTGATCAAAGCTGAATCTGAGAAATATTAATGCCTAACAAATCAATCAACTACGCGCGTTGTGGCGCCGGGCAGCCTACGAAGTGCTTCGGATGCCGGTTATGTTGACGCTGCATGAAAAGCCAAAGCCAAAGCCAAAGCCAAAGGCAATGAAATGAATAATTATTCGACTATTGCTGTTAAAGCCGCAGAATTATTGATGAAGGGTGAGGAGTCTTCTCCTTTACAAGCATGGCATAACTCTGCTCAAGTAGTATTTCCTGATAGCGTTTCGGCACAGGAAAAAGGCTGCCCAAAATCTGCATTCCTTGGCGTGTGTGAAGAGGGATATGTATGTGGTGTTCCGAAAGGCAAATATACGAGTTCAACTTTAAACAAGAGGTATGCTTTAAGGGGGTTGGAGTTGTTGCGAGACGATCCAAGCCTTACAGAAATGGAGCTGTGGAAGCATGTGTCGAATAAAAAGTACAATCAGCAAATGCACGTTGTTAAATCATTGTTCGATGCAGGTTTAGTTAGTTAATAATGAGTTCATCATGAAACAAGTCGATGCAGTTCGTTCTGGCCCCGCAGGTCTTCACAGACCAGTCCACGATTCACACGGCCTGCCACAGATCGAGACGTTAAGGATTTAAACATAAAAATTCGTAATTTGATTCATGAGGTCCTTTGAGCCTTAGGTGCCATCAAAAAACACCTAGTGTGAATAGGTTCTTCCGAATTGTAATTTTATAAACCCGCAATCGCGGGTTTTTTTATGCCCAAAATTCCTGGAGCACTTCCCAATGACCCAACGCATCACCATCCGCGATGCCGTACTAAATAACTTGCAAACCCTACCTGGCTACACATTCCCCTCAGCGGGCACCACAGAAGGCATCGAACGGGAAAAACTGCCGGCCATCCTTGTGGGCTTTGCCACGGAACAAACTGAACAAGGCTTCTCAGGCACCACCCGCCAGCTCGATCTTGTCGTTTCGGTGGTGGTGCATAGCCGGGGGGATATCTATGAATTACTGGATCAGGCTACTGAGGATGTTGAGAGCGTCCTGCAGGATCGAACACTGGGCGGTGCCTGTGAGATTTTTGCGCTCTCGCAAACCGATTTTGCCTTGGATCAGGATCACCCCCTAGGCGAAGTACGCCTGACCTATACCGCCCAATATTCCACTGAATGACGCACCCTGCGTCGGACTTTCATTTCTACTAAAGCAACTGGAGAACCCCTATGTCTCAATTGGCTCAGGGCACCAATCTGTTTTTTATCGACCCCGCCGATGACTCTGTGAATAAGGTCACCGGGGTCACTTCTTTTAATCCCGGTGGCAGCCCCGCCGATCAGCTCGACGATACCTCCCTGGAGGACCTGGATAAGAAGTTCAAGCGCGGTCTGCGTACGCCGGGGCAGGCATCGGTGGGCCTCAAAATAGACCCAGAGAACCCGGTGCATTATCGCCTGTGGGAATTATCCAAGGATGACACCGTGGACAGCATTAAATGGGCGGTGGGCTGGAGCGATGGCACAGAGCCGCCCACGGTAACTACCGGTGACTTCACTTTGCCGACCACGCGCACTTGGTTCACCTTCGAAGGCTATGTGGCCGATTTCCCCTTTGATTTCCAGTTGAACTCCCTGGTTTCCGGCGAGATGTCGATCCAGCGCAGTGGCGGTTCTAACTGGACCAAGAAATCCTCAAGCTAAGGGCTGAATGATGGAATTATCAATCCAATCCCTGCAGCAGCAGGGGGCTTTTTCCGGGGCGCCTGTGAAGCGTTCCATTACCTGGAAGCAGGGCGAACAGGAGTTGTCGGCAACCGTTTATGTGCGCCGCCTCTCTTATCACAGCGCGGTCAATGATGTGGCGGCGATGCGTGGAGAGGGGGATATGATCGCCGGGCGGATCGCAGCCTGTATTGTCGATGCCGAGGGCAAGCCGGTATTTACCGCCAAGGATATTACCGGCGAGGCAAACCCGGAGCGCGGCCCGCTCAATGCGAATCTGACCCAGGCCCTGCTATTGGAAATCGGCGCGGTCAATAATCTGGGAAAGACACCCAGCTCAGTGAACTAGACGAACTCTGGCACGAGCTGGTGCTGAACGGCATCGGCGGTTGCACCATCGCCGAGGCCCAGCAGCGGCTCAGCTATGAAGAGGTCCAGCGCTGGGCGCACTACCGTAAAAAACGCGGCTCCCTGCACCCGGGGATGCGCATCGAAAGATCATCGGCACTACTCGCCACCCTCTACGCCAATGCTCACCGTGGCAAAGGCAATCCCGTAAAAATCACCGACTTTATGCCCCACGAGGAAGAGCCAGAGCTATCGCTACAAGAGGCGATGAAGAGCTGGCACTAGGGGCCAGTGGATAGCTATGTCTAAAAAAAATCTGGGTACATTAACGCTGGATTTAATCGCCAAAGTGGGCGGTTTTGAAAAGGGGCTGGATAAGGCCGAGCGTGGTACAGAAAAGTGGAAGCGGCAGGTCACGAAGAACGTCAAAGCCGTTAGTAAGGCATTCGGAGCGGTTACAGTTGCCGCCGCCGGCGCCCTCGCGGTAATGACCGCGCGCGTGGTGGAGCAATCCGGCGAGATTGAAAACCTCTCTGCAGTGGCCAATACCAGCACCGAGGAATTTCAGCGGATGACCTACGCCGCACAGCGCTATGGCGTTGAGCAGGACAAGGTCGCGGATATTCTCAAGGACACCTCGGATAAGGTCGGGGACTTCCTGCAAAACGGCGGCGGTCCGCTCAAAGACTTTTTCGACAATATCGCCCCGCAGGTGGGCGTGACTGCCGAGGAATTTCGCCACCTCTCTGGCCGCGATGCGCTGGGGCTCTATGTAAAGAGTCTGGAAAAGGCCAATCTCAGTCAGAATGAGATGACCTTTTACATGGAGGCCATCGCCAGTGATGCCACTCTGCTGTTACCGCTATTGCGCAACAATGCCACTGAGTTAAACCGGCTCGGCGATGAGGCCCAGGATGTGGGCGCGGTGCTGTCGGATCTGGATCTGCAGCAGCTGGGGGAAGTGCGTGAAAATTTAGATGAATTAAAAGGTGCGCTCGACGGCTTTGAAAAAGAGGTGGTCACCGGCGCACTACCAGCCATCAAAGACCTGACCGAACTGATTCAGGATGAAAAGACGCAAGCCGCTTTTTCAGCGCTCACCACTGCATTGATCAATGTCGGTTCGGCTGCGGCATCCGCTGTGGTTGAGCTGGTGGAGTTTACCCAAGAGGTGGGTAAATCCGTCGCCCGTATGGTGCACGGTGAGCCGGAAATCTTAAAGCTGGATCGCTCGTTGGAGCAGTTGAGCGCAACCATCAATAGTGGCGTGATTGGTGATGGCAAATTGCTCACCGGTATTCGCCTGGCCACTGGGGAATATATTCATCAGGGCACTTCAGTCGATGACCTGCGTGAAAAACTGGCAGTGTTGCAGAAGCAGCGGGATACATTCTTTGGTACATCGACAAAGACCGATTTTGGCGATCTGCTCGGTGATGATTTCAGGGCAGTCATTGCTGACCTGGAAAAAGAATTCACTGCGGCGGCAAAGGTTGTAGACGGCGAACTGTTGCCGCCAGTGGACCACTGGCTGATTTTTAATGAGGTCATCGAAGAACTCGGCACTGAATTTAAAATTGCCAAGGAAGAAGCCGAGGCCCTGCAGCGCAATCAGGAGGCCTATGCCGGTCTTTTAAGAGATCTGCGCACCGACGAAGAAGTACTCACCGATCAGATGCGCGAGCGCCTGGCCATCGTCGATGCCATGGCCGGCCTCACCGAAGAGCAGCGGGCCAGCACCCTCGGCCGTATCGCCGACGCCGCCACCGAAGACGGCCCAACCCTGGGTGGCCTCGATAGCGGTGAGGATATCGAAGCCGCCCGCACTGAACTGGAAGACTGGTATTCCACCCAGCTGCAAATGCTGGAGCAATTCCGCAGCGAGCGCGCCGACCTCAATGCTACCTGGGATGAAGAGGAATTATCCCTGCGGCAGCAGTATGAAGAGCGCCTTACCGAAATCACCCAGGCCAATGAAGACCTGCGCCGCCAGCAGCAGCTGGATGGCTATAGCTTATTGATGCAAGTGGCCTCGGATTATTACTCGGGCATGGAGGGCGAAGAGGCGGCCTATATGCGCGCGGCTCTTTCCATCGGCGGGGCCCTATTGGATGAGAAAAAACGCAATGCCCTGCAGAGCGTAATCGCCAATACCCAGGATGCCGCAATGGGGGCCTACAACGCTATGGCTTCTATTCCCTATGTGGGCCCGGTGCTGGGTGCTGCAGCGGCGGGTGCGGTCTATGTTACCGGCGGCTTGGCTGCGGCAAAAATTACCGGTATGGCTCACGACGGTATCGATGCCGTGCCGGAAGACGGCACCTGGCTGTTGCAAAAAGGCGAGCGGGTGACCACCTCGGAAACCAGCGCAAAACTGGACCGCACCCTGGCCATGATTCAGGCGGATATGCACAGCGGTGGTGGCGGTGCAGGGGAGTACAGCCGCCCGGTTTCCATGACACAGAATATTCGCGTCGATGGCACGGTAAATAATCGCACTGCCACACAGCTCGCCCGCGAGAGCGAGCGAAAACAACGGATTAACCGCAGGAGGCTCGGCTCTTAATGTTTAACGAAAGTCGCCTGCTGGAAAAAGTGGCCTATGGCTCCGAATACGGCCACCGTTATAAAACCGATATTAAAGAACTGCGCAGCGGGGTAGAGCGCCGCAATGCCGAATGGGAGCGCCCGCTGGGCCGCTACTCGGTGCTGTTTAAAAACCTGGATTATGCAGACCATCAAATCGTGGTCGCCGCCCATCACGCCTGTATGGGCGCCCTGATTGGTTTTCGCTTTAAAGACGCCAGCGATTTTGAAGCGGAGCGGGAAGTGATTGGTTTCGGTACTGGCAATAGCGAGAGCTACCAACTGCAAAAAAAATATGTCTTCGGGGCCTTTTCCTATCAGCGCAAAATAGCGAAGCCGGTGATCGGTCGGGTAACCATTTTTGCCGATGGCAATCCGGTGGCCGCCAGTATCGACTACAGCACGGGCCTTGTGCAGCTCAGTGCCGATAACGGTGCAGAAATTACTTGGAGCGGGGAATTCGATGTACCGGTCCGCTTTGAAGACGATGAGATCGGTTTCAGTATCGACAATCGCCACCAGGCAATGCCGGTACTGAATGGCAATGTGGAACTGCTGGAGATTCGCCTGTGAGACAGATTCCCCCAGCACTGCAAGCCCACTTGGACAGCGGCGTCACCACCCTGTGCCGCTTATTAAAAATCACCCTCACCGATGGCCGCCAGTTCGGTGCCACCACCCTGGATCGGGATATCGAGTTTGAAGGGCTCACCTATTACGCCCAGAACGGTTTCGATTCCAGCATTATCGCCAGTGATACCAGCTTTGATGTGGACAATGCCGAGGGCTATTCGCTGTATAGCACCGACGTGCCTGGCATCACCGTAGCCATGGCGGAGCGCGGCGAATTGGATGGGGCGGAGTGGGCCATGGTTCTGGTGAATTACCGCGATCTGTCCATGGGTGCGCTGTTGCTCGATGGCGGTGATGTGGGCGAGGTGCGCACCGCGCGCAATACGGTCTTTATGCCGGAATTACTCAGCTACGCCATGCGCCTGCGGCAGAGTATCGGCCATGTAGATTCCGTTACCTGCCGCGCGATTTTCGGCACCCCGGCCAATTCCCAGACCGGTTGCGGTGTAAATGCGGAAGCCCTATGGCAGTCCGCCACCGTGACCGCCGTCTCTGGGGATGAGCCCAAAGTCACTTATGTGGTTAGCAATATTGCCAGCCTGCCCACGGCGGCCAAGCGCTGGCGGGTGCGCTGGAAAAGCGGCAATAACGTCTCCTCGCGCCTGTATCAGGTGGAGGCCGTGGACACGGCCACAGGCCAGATCACCCAAATCGAACCGCTGCCGTTTGCGGTAGCCGTGGGGGATCAATTGGAGATCCGCCCAGACTGCGATAAGACCTTTTCAGTCTGTCGCGATGTGTACGGCAATCACCTGGATTTTAAGGGTGAAAACCTAATTCCCATCGGCCAGGCCAGTGATACCCCCGGCGCCGGTGTGCCCGGCAGTACCGGTGGTGGCTCCTCTTACAATTCCAGAAATACCAGCCAGCAGCAACGCTAAAAATCATGCAACAACAAAGAATCGACACACTGGCCTTTGCCCGCGGCCTGGTGGCTGCTGGCGTGCGCTGGCGTCACCGGGGCCGCACGGCCTGGGCGGTGGATTGCGTGGGCATGATCGTGCTTAGCCTGCGAGCCGCCGGCCTGGAAATCGAAGATGAAAAACACTACGGCCGCGAACCCTGGAAGGATGGTGTGCGCCAGAAAATGCGCGCGCGCTTCGGCGAGCCGATTGCGGAAGATTTATGGCAGCCGGGAGATATTGCCGTTTTTAAATCTCCACAGCGCAGCGATCCCAGCCATGTGGGTTTTTTAGGGGATTATCCCCTGGGCGCCCCGGGTGATTTTAGTTTGATCCATGCCCACGCCGATCAGGATTGCAGAGAGCATGTATTGGATGCGCGCTGGCGCCGCTTGCTGGTGGAGGTGTACTCGCCATGGGAAACCTGATTTTCGGCAAGACCACCATTCAGGGCCGCAAGTTCGACAAGATCAAACTGCAGACCAGCAAGGCGGGGGTGCCGCGCCAGATTATTTTCGGCCGGGTAAAACCGGTGGTGGGCAATATTATCGCCACCACGCCGCCAAAAATTGTTAAGAAAAAACAAAAGCAAAAATCCGGCAAGGGCGGCGGTAAAACTGAAGTCGTTAACGAAGAAGTCTACAGAACCTACGCCATTCGCATTTGCGAGGGGCCGATTACCGGTATCTGCAAAGTCTGGCGCAACAACGAATTAGTTTATGACCGCGACAGCACAGACCCCACCCGGATCGACAATAACCAGGCGTTTTTACAACTGGCTGAATTTTTCCTCGGCGGTTTTGGGCAGATGCCCAGTGCGGTACTGCAGGCCGCATTCGGTATCAACAACGTGCCCGCCTATCGCGGTACCTGTTACCTGGTGATCGACAACGAAAACCTCACCAGCACCGGCGGTGCCATTCCCCAGTATGCGTTTGAGGTGGAGCGGGCCGAGGGCTTTGTCCTCACCAGTAAACCCTATGCCATTGAGGCCACCGATGGCGTGACCACCAGCCCCGGCGTGCAGGGCGGGCGCACCAAGCCCGATTACACCCGTGAATTCACGGAGGCCACCCAGGCCGGCTTTACCGGTATTAGCGGCAGCCTGCGTTCAGTGTATCAGTCCCATGCCTACGGCGAAGCCACCGCTGCCGGTTTTACTGGCCTCAGCGGTTATATACGGGAAAAACACAACATTGAAATCCCCACAGAGAGTGTCAACGCCAATCTGGCATCGGTCAGCGGCCGTATGCCGGACTGTATTAAACACACGGTCGAGACCGAGGCCGTCAACGCCCTGTTTGTCAAAATCGAAGGATCACTGGAATGAAATTAAAAAGCGGCCTAGCCGGAAGGTTTAAAATCGAAGCCTATAAACGCGATGCCAGCGGTGCGGAAATCCCCGGCAGTCGCCGTGTGGCCGCCCCCTGGTTTAGCAACCTGATTTTGAATCAGGGCCTGGATGGTTGGGCAGTGAATAAGGATATCAACCGGGTTTGTCATGTGGGTGCCGGCTCCAGCACACCGGCGGTCACCGATACCGGCCTAAACAGCCCGCTGGCCTACACCGAGGACCGTTCCTCGCTCACCAACGGGTTGGATAACAGCGGTGCGCCCTTTGTGTGGGAACGCACGGTGTTTTCCTTTGGGGAAGGCGAGGCCGCCGGCAACCTAGCCGAGATCGGTGTGGGCTGGGGCACGAATCACACCGACCTATTTTCCCGCACCTTAATCACTGATGCCCAGGGCAACCCTACCTCGCTAACCGTGTTGCCAGATGAATACTTAGACGTTACCTATGAGTTGCGCCTTTATATTCCCACCGTGGATGCGGTTGGCACTGTGGCATTGGGGGGCATTATTTACGATTGGCGCGCTCGCCCCAGCAACGCAGACTTTCATAATGTTGGCCACACAACCCCCGGCTGGATGGTGACCTCACCACGCTACTTGCCCTCCGTGAGTATTAACTCGATAGCTTATGAGGGTGGTATAGGCGATATGTACAACCGCCCCAGCGGTAATAGTGATTCTATCCACTACAACACCATTGAGGTTGCGCCCTATGTGGACGGCAGTTTTGAAGCGGTGTGGACGGCAACCTATCCCCCGGACAAAGCCAACTTTACTAACGGTATTCGCTCGGTAGAGCCGCGCATGGGTTTTGCTGCCTGGCAGATCGAGTTTGCCGCCCAGGGCAGCGGCGATGCCATCCCCAAAAACTCGGATAAGGCACTGGTGCTGACTTTTACCCAAAGTTTTTACCGGGTGGCCGTCTGATGGCACTGCCCGATAACGCGCTCAGTGCTCAGCCGATCTTTGCCCCGTTTCTTGGTGGCCGCGCGCTACCGGTGCGCGCCATTACCGACTATGAAACCGGCGGCATCGCCATTCAGGACACCAGCCGCGGCCTGGATTATCAGCACTGGCGTGCGCGGGTATTGGAGGATGGCAGCGAGATAGTGTTGGATGCCGAACAGGTGGCCCCGTTTGCGGTGATTACCGGAGCCAATATCACCGAGGTTTCCTTGGCCTTCGACCAGAATATGCGCCCGGTGATTGCCTATGTAGAGGGCGGCACCGCCAAGCTGTACTGGTACGACAGCAGCCAGGGAGCCCAGATAACTACAAACTGGCCCGGCCTGATCACGCCCCGCGTGACTCTGGATGATAAGCGGCCCACGCAGCTGCACATCAGTGATGTGATTTTTGCCTATTTAAAAAACGGCGATCTTTGCTACCGCCAGCAGCGCGACCGCTACCAGAGCGAATATGTATTACAGCAAAACGTACCCAGTCCCGGCCTGGTAAAAATAGGACTACACCGGCAATTTCGTCTGCAGTTTCTTCTCAAAAATCCCGACTAGAAAACCTTCGAATAAAACCCTATGCCTTATCCCCTCTATGCCGTGGTTGCAGAGATCTGCGAGCGCGCCGGCCTGCCGTTTGGCAAATTCGATACCACTCTATTGGAGGGCTATGTCTCGGGA
This sequence comes from Microbulbifer mixtoriginis (SeqCode), assembly GCF_052467515.1. Lineage (NCBI taxonomy): Bacteria > Pseudomonadati > Pseudomonadota > Gammaproteobacteria > Cellvibrionales > Microbulbiferaceae > Microbulbifer > Microbulbifer mixtoriginis (SeqCode). The sequence continues at coordinate 1,750,129 of NZ_CP174314.1, forward strand.
ATGCAGATCAGCAACGAGGCCCCCGCGTTCGAACATATTCAGGAGCTGGCCAAGGCGTTTTTTTTTGATCCGGTCAATCGCGGTGATTCCCTGGTATTTACTCCGCGCGGCGCCGAACCGGTAATGACTATCGATGAAAACGATTTGATCGGCGATAGTGACGACGAGAAAACCCGCCGCTCCCCCCAGGAAATTGTGCGGGTTTTAAACCTGAACTATTACGACGCGGAGGGCGGTATCGATACCAGCAAGCAGACTAGCGATCGCAGCATCGACACCCGCGGCGAGGGGGAAAAAAATATAGAAACCCCATTGGTTTTAGAAACCGACCAGGCCGCGCAGATCGCCGTGATTATGCACAAGGTGATGATCGAAGAGCAGCGCGGCGAGTTTGAAATTACCCTGCCGGACAGTTACCTAAAACTCACCCCTGGTGACGTGGTGCTGTTTCGTGGGGACCGATGCCGTATCGATGAAGTCTCCCTGGATAACGGCGAGCAGAAAGTCAAACTGATTCACGACCGCAAAAGTGCTTACCAGTCCCAGGCCTTCGGTGTGGCCCCCATGACCCCACCGGCCCCGGTGCCACTAGTGCCGGGCACTACCTATATAGAATTTATCGACGCGCCCATACTGGCCAGCGGTGATGATTTACAGCTGGGCTACTACGTCGCCATTGCCGGCAGCAACAGCGCCTGGGGCGGTGCCACAGTGTCTCTCTCATTGGATGGTGGGCAGAACTATATCGAATCCGATAATACCGATATCGAGGCGGTTATGGGCGAGCTGACTACTAGCCTCGGCAGCCACAAGCCGGAAATCCCCGATACTCATAATCGCGTGCAATTGCGCCTCTACGACACAGGCGACGCACTGGAAAACCGTACTTTGGCGGATCTGCTTAACCGCCAGAATAGGGCGCTGATCGGCAATGAAATTGTCAGCTTTGGCGAGGCCGAAGAAATTAGCCCCGGCGTGTGGGAAATCGGTTACTTCCTGCGCGGGCGCCTCGGCACCACGCCCACAGACCACCCGGCGGGCACGCGCTTTGTATTACTGGAACGCAACACGCTCAACTTTATTGCCACCGAGCGCTATAACCTCGGCCAGACGCTGACCTTCCGCACCACCAGTATTGGCAGTGGTAAAGAGACAGTTACCAGCGGCACTTTCACCGGCGCCAGCCATACCGAGTCCGCCCCGGCCAATCTCAGAGCTCACCGCGCAAATGGCCAACTGGTAATTCACTGGCTCGGAGTAGGGCGCCTGGGTGGCCGCGCCGCTTACGATCAAAGCCAGTTTTTTGCCGGCTATCGGGTAACGGTGAATGGCCAAAGCACAGACACCACCGCAACCACACTCACCATCGCAGACCCAGGCACAGCGACAATCAAAGTCAGCCAGCTAAACAGCATCACCGGCCCAGGCCCGGCTGCACAAATCAGCGTATAAGCAGGAAACAAATCCCATGAGCAACACACCGAATAACGGTATCCCCTACGCCCAAGAGGGGACTTTGGACCCCGCCGCCAGCCTTAACCAAGCCCTGGATACCACCGACGCACTGCTACAGCTGGAAGTGCAGGCCATACAGAATGATCCACCGGGCTCCGCCGGCGATGGTGATCGCTACCTAGTAGGCGCAGGCACCGGCGCCTGGGCCGGCAAAGACGGCCAGCTCGCCCGCTATGTTGCGGACCCTGGCTACTGGCAATTTTTCCCGGCAAAAGTGGCTCTGAATAAAGTGGATGGGCTGTTGTATGTAAATGGCAGCAGCGGCTGGCAGATTGCCAACCGCCCGGCTGCACTGCCGCAGATTACTGGCGACACAAGCAGCGATTTGGTTGGGGTGGTTGGGCAGATGTTAAGCGCGTTGAATGGGATTTATTGGGAAATCAGGTTAGTTAGTCGTGTTGTTTTAGTTGTTGGCTTAGATGGTACGGATACTAAGGTAAAAATTTTGAGGTATAAGGAAATGATCGAATAGAATAATTCGAACATTTTTAGCCTACTGATTTTGGGGTTTGTGCTCTGTAAATCTATTTTTCGTAGTTTGGAGCTATCTAAGACGTGCGATAAATACTGATTACCAAAGCATGGATCGCACTTAATCAGGATTGGGTTATAAAAAATGTTCGAAGTATTTTTGTGTCTCAAAATGTATGTAATGGAATGTAGTTTTGAAAAAATTGACAAATAGATCCCCTCGACACAAGGCTGTAGTGAAAAATTCTATCGCTGGTTTCTCTTTTATTTGCGCGTCGACATTAGTTCAGGCAGATACGATCAGTACAACAATAGATCTAGGTGAGCCGTATCCCTTCAGCTTCGAAGATAGAGTTGAGCATGAGGTGGATTTAGATATTGCCCATCAGTTTGATACCATTGAAAAAGTTTGTTTCAAAACTAAAGTTAAAGGCGGAAATGCTGACAGGATGGCTGTTATTGTAGGACCGGAATATGTTAAACCCTGCCATATGTCCTATGAGATATTGTATCCTATGTCTATGGTTTACACCGCCGATGATCCAACTCCGGAAAATCCCAACCCTGTCTCAGAGCTACAGGATGTTAGTCTCTGTTTAGATCAAAATTCTCTCTTGGCGAAAAACCTTCTCGATGGGGAAGTTAAGTTTTCAATCGAAGCGGTTGATGGTTACGTAGAGTTCTGGGACGTTGAGCTAGTTGTCGAAGGTGAATCCTCTGACATCCAGTTGGCGATCGAAATTGATGAACCTGCTGAGTTTTCAGTTCCTTCTTATGGGGGAAGAGTTAATTATGATGCAAGTATTCGTAATTTAGACTATACGCAATCATTGGTTACATTCGAACAATGGAGTGTGCTCAAACTTCCCAATGGGACTAATTATCCCATTCATAAATCACGGGATGTCGTATTGAATTATTCTGAAGCAAAGGATTACACGCGAAATTACCTCAATATACCTGCTTGGTTTGAGGCTGGAGACTACGAGTTGACTTGGTATGTGGTTAATCCAAGCACCGGGAATCTGGTAGAGGACAGCCTGTATTTCACTAAAAGTGCTGACTAAGCTTTAAGCTCCTGGCAGGCCGGGACGCTCTTGTGTCCCAGCTACTCTATTTGGAAGAATTGTTATACTTCATAATATATTGAGTGAGTTGTTATTTTGAAAAAGCTGAGTATAAATCAACCTCTGCACAATACTGTGTTGAGAAAATCCATCGCTGGCTTTACTTTAATCTGCGCATCGGCATCCGTACAGGCAGACATGATCAGTGCCCCAGTACACCTGAGTGAACCGTATCCTTTCATGATGGAGGATGGAATTACTCATGAGGTGAAGTTAGACATTGGCTTTCAATTCAATAGTATTGAAAGGCTTTGTATCCAAGCTGAAGTTAATGGTGGAGATGCGGACTATGCAGGTTTCATAGTAGAAAATGAATCCCCAGGTTACCCGCCTGTAGTTAGTCAATGGATTTCGGTGCCTTTATTTTATCCCATTATTCTCCCAACTCCAGAAAATCCTAATCCCATTAGGCAGTTGCAAGATTTCAATTATTGTATGGATGGCAATAATATATTACCAAAGAATCTTCTTGACAGAAAAGGTGAGATTAATTTCACTGTGTCCGGTGGCTATGTAGAGTTGTCGGGCCTTAGATTGCAAGTTGAAGGTGATATCTCTGATACTCAGTTAACAATTGCACTTGACGAACCTGCCGAGTTTTCAGTTCCTTCTTACGGAGGGAGAGTCAATTATGATGCAAGTATTCGTAATTTAGATTCTACGCAATCTTTGGTGACACTCGAACAGTGGAGTGTACTTAAATTTCCCAACGGGGATAATTATCCCATCCATAAATCACGGGATGTGGTGCTAAATTATTCTGAGGCAAGGACTACACTAGAAATTATCTAAGTATTCCTGCTTGGTTTGAGGCCGGAGATTATGAGCTAACCTGGTATGTCACTGACCCAAGTACCGGCGTTCGGGTGAAAGACAGTCTGTATTTCACTAAAAGTGCAGACTAAACGTTAAGCTTTCGGCAGGCTGGGGTGCCCTTGTGTCCCAGCTGTCTCGTTCTAATCATATTTAGCTCAGCCACCAAAATAAGTGTTGGATGTTAGACTACCTTTCGATGTTAAAACACTGTTGTATTTTTTGCTTACTTGCTGTAGCAGCCGCTTTAATTGGCTGCTACGAAGCCGAACTCCAAGCCTACGACCGCCAGCAATGGCTTCCCCGCTGGTCTGATGCCGATGGCGACTGCTGTATAGTACTAACAGGCACCGCGACTGGGCCGTAATGTTTCCCCTTTTTAATGGGCACCAAAGTCAAACAGACAAGGTGTCTTATGCCGAAATACTACAAACCTAGAAAGACTTGGCAGTATTCAAACGAATTCAAAGTGAAAGCGGTAATGCTTAGAAGCTGTTTCATAACTTCTTTAACGTAATTAACATGCATGCAATATAGAAAAAAGCACGATAAGTGGACAAATATCGCTCCCATCTAACAACTAAACGGCGGTAATTTCCCAACCACGCAAAAGTCCTCTCAACTTTCCAACGGCGAGCGTACCTTCTAAGCTTTCTGCCATCCTGCCTTGAGACTTTTTTCCTATTTCTCCTGTGTGGACAGATAAGGTCAATTCCACGACTCAACAGGCTATCTCTAAGAGGATCCGAGTCCGCCGCTTTATCATAAACTAAGCGATGAATCTTTGTGTTTTTATACGTAACATCAAGTAATGGGTGTAATAACTTCACTTCTGCTGGTGAGGCCGAAGTAATGGTGCCTCCCAGTGGAATACCTTCGCCATCGACCACCACCATCCACTTTGAACCCTTGCCCCGCTTGGTTTTCCCGATTTCGAAGCCCCTTTTTTTGCTGGTGCAAAGCTGCCATCAGAAAAGACCTCCTCCCAGTTAAGCAAAGACTGCTGATCCAACAGCTCCAGAAATCTTCTCCATGCCTGTAACCAAGCTCCTTGCTCTTCCCAAAATTGAAGCCTTCTCCAGCATGTACTCGGTGATGGATAATGTGAAGGAAGATCTTTCCATCGCGCTCCAGAACGCAAAAGCCATAGGATGCCCTCAAAACAAGCTCGATTATCAATGGGTTTTGGGCCTCCCTTTCCTCGTTTTAACTCAGGAAGACAAGGTTCGATCAATTTCCATTGATCATTGGTTAACTCTGACTTGAATCGGCTCACTATTGCTGGCCTTTTTTCTATGTAATTGCGTGAGAATAGCCGATTTCAAGTTATGAAACAGCCTCTAGTTTGATAGAGGGCATTCAAGTTAAGGAAGTGGCTGAAACTATCAACATTCACTTTTTCATGCTGTCACGATGGCGAAAATAGTATCAGGAAGGGAAGATTGTGGCAGATAAACGAAAAAAGCTTACTGGGGTAGTCTCTAGAGCAGAAAAGGAACTTTTTAGAGTAAAGCGTTTAGAGGCGGAGAGTCGTAAATTAAAGCAGGAGCTTGATTTGCTAAAAAAGTGGCAACGGTTTCTTTCGGAGGAATATCAGCAAGATATCGACTCATCCAGAGGTTCGAATCAGAACTAGGAGTCAAAAGAACTTGTCAGTGGCTGGGAGTATCGCGCAGAGGCTATTATGATTGGCTGAAGAGGCCGCGATCAGAACGAAAATACCAAGATGATGATCTCAAGGTTCAGATTCAAAAGATTTCGGATGACTCTGCAGGGCGCTATGGTAGTCCAAGGATTTGGAAAGCCTTGCTGACCAAGGGCTATGAAGTTAGCCGTAAGCGCGTAGCCTGGCTGATGCAGGAATTAGGGGTCGTAGCCAGAGTTATGAGAGTGACATGTAGGGCACCAGGCATAATACGTTTCCTAGCCTCTGGGGAGAATCTTAGACCGGATGGAGCTGTGCCTAAAAGCAGGAATCAAGTTTGGGTGCTGACGTAACCATACCTTATGGCTAAGGGGCAGTGGCAGTACTTGTCAGTTCAGCGCTAGACTACCAATCACCAATGGAACATGAGCGAATAGCAAAATGAAATGTAGTGTGTCTGTTTTATCGGGGCAAGATCACGTTTTAGAATACCGGTTATTGTGACGTTATTGTGGTGGTCATTTTTTAGATATTTTGTAGTTGCTGCAAGTATCAATCTCTAACTGGACACACTTCTCCAGAGAGTTTTTTCTTCCAGCTGGTACCACAGTTTCATACAAGTGCCTTCGTTTTAAGTCGGCAAGCCCTGTAAGCCAGCAGCACCATAGTGGAAAGCCAATCAGATAGTTAATTGGTGGGGAAAGTATGGTATTTTCCCTGTAAATTTATCGGACAGTGGATAGCCAACGCTTCGCTTCGGCTACCCTTGCTAGCAGTGTTGGGCATCTAGAGGAGGCTTTGATGTTGAAGTTATTGGTAAAATTTTTGACAGTTTTAATTTTTTCTGGATGCTCGACACTTAGCAAAACTATTAATTACGAAATAGAACCAACTTCTTTACTTAAAAGAACTTACGTTTTTGATTGGTGTGAAGAAAACCAAGCTACTTTGGGTTTATTTGGAGATCACTGTTTTGGAATTTATAATCCCCCTCTTTACTCTTTCCCAGTAGATAAAGGATACCTTGTTATCTATCCACTTCTTGTAAGTCATAGGGAGATCGCTGCTGGCCCATTAGGACTACCGGTAATTCCTTTGGGTGGTAATAACGGATTGGAATCATCGGAACGAAAGTTGTACTTTAGATTTAGAACATACTCTGAGACTGATGATTTTAATGTTATACCATTAAAACTTATTGCTGTCAGTGCGGCAGGGGAAGGCTGTGAATTTTCCAAGAGTTCGGAGGATGATATCGGAGAAAAATATACCTGTATGCTCACTATAAATCAAAAGAGCATAAAATCTCTCAAAGTAAACTTGAAACTAAGTGATAATTCAGAAGTTGATATTTTGTATAAGTTATCAGAGTTTACTAGTTATCGGCCTGTAGTAGCTCCTAATGGTCCAGCTAGGGATGAAAAACCATTTATAATAATTGAAAAAAACGATGCCTAATAAACGTATAAACACGGATTCGTACTACCGTGACGCTTTTTGCTATTCCCTTCGGGGCAAAAATCTCCCCAGTACTACTCACCGGTTATACGGGCGTAAGCTGTTGAACACACGGAGGTATGATGAGGGATAGAAACCAAGCATTAGTCTTTATCGTCTTGGTACTTGCAATTAGTTGGAGCTTGGAGGCGTTCATCATCGCCAGCGGGGGTGTCAGGAATTTCGGCCCGCTTTGGATAGTCGCCCTGATGTGCATCCCTGGCTCTCTTTCAATAGTGCTGAGGCTCACCCTAAAATCTGGATATGAAGATGTCAGCTTTCGGATCGGAAAGGGACGCTACTACGTCTATGCAGTCGCAATTCCATTCCTATTAGTATTGCTAACGGGGCTGGTATCTGCAGCCATCGATATCCGGCAATTCTCGTTGGTGTCATTGGAGCAACTGATCCAACTCAGCCCTGTTCTTCTATCCGTCTTAGTGCTTGGCCTGATCGGCGCATTTGGGGAAGAGCTCGGATGGCGCGGATTCCTATTGCCAAAGTTGGTAAGTGGTGGTGTTAAGAACCCCTATCTCGTCAGCGGACTTGTATGGGCGTCCTGGCATCTTCCACTCATTGCTTACGGAGGTTTCTACCAGACAGATTATACGTTGCTCATGGCGTTGATCTATGGCCTCGGTATTATCGCCATGAGCTTTGTATTCAGCGAGCTCAGAATGCGCTCTGGATCAGTCTGGGTTGCCACCATCGCCCACGCTGCTCACAATTTCTTCTTCCAGTTCGCGGCTCCTGTATTGCTTTTAACGGAACCGGGTTCGCGTTCAAAGCTTTGGGATATGGTGGCCAGCGATACTGGTTTGTGTATCGCAGTGTTCTATGCCGTTGCGTACCTCGTTTTTCGTCATGTCGTTCGACGGGGCAAGGCTTTTGATCGGTGTTTATCGCCAAAAGCCCCGATAAATCAGTAGCGGGCCTTGGCAGGGGTAAGCCACCGGGGCCAGTGCCTTTGGTGGTTAGGGTTTGTCGTTCCTACAAGGAGGTAGACCATGCCTTTGACCGCTCACGTTCAACAACTTCTCCACGTTAATAATCTATGTGCCGGCGGCCTGGAATGGGTGGTTGGCTGCCCCAATCAGAATGCGCGCACCGCCTTGCTGCAGCTGATTGGTGAGGAGGCGGCCCTCAGCCTGGATGAGCACATGAACAACAAGCCGGCGGCGACCTTTATGGCGTGGGCAAATGGGGATTCCATGATGGGGCTCGGTATCTTCGACAAGGATTTGTTGATTGTCGATCGCTCGCTAAAGCCTACCCATGGGGATGTGGTGGTGGCCCTGGATGGGCAGCTGACCTGCAAGGTGCTGGACCAGCAGCAGGGGCGGCTGCTCTCTGCGAATGATGACTACGCGCCGATCCCTATTTGGGAGGGGCAGGAATTGATTGTGGAGGGGGGGAAGGCTTCGGTGCGTTATCACCGGCCGCGCTGAATGCTGGTATTGGTGGACTGCAGTGAGCAGATATTCCGGCCCGATCTGCGCGGGAGCCCGGTGGTGGTGCTCTCCAATAACGATGGCTTTGTGGTGGCGTGCTCCAAGGAGGCGAAGCTGTTGGGCATTGGCGACTTGGAGCCTTTCTTTAAGGTTTGGCACCTGCTGGCTATCTTCTCCAGCAATTATCCCCTGTATGGCGATATCTCCCACCGGGTAATGACCACCCTCCGCGAGTTAGGCCCCAATGTGGAGGTTTACAGCATCGATGAGATGTTTTTGGATCTGCAAGGGCTGCAGGAGGATTGGCAGGGCTACGGCTGCAAGATCCGTAACACGCTCTGTCGTAATATTCGTATGCCTGTCGGAGTGGGTATCGCCCCCAGTAAAACCCTGGCCAGGCTCGCCAACCGCTCGGCCGAGAAGATCCCCAAGTGCGATGGCGTCTATGCATCGGATACTCCCGAGAAATGGCAGTGGGTGCAGCGCCGCACAGCTGTTTTTGTCATATCTATTCCTTCTGAAAGTATCTCTGTGGAAGCCTTGTCTAATTGGTTGATTCATGGTTGATTTAACATTTTTCTGTAGGCTTTAAGTCGATAAGCCATCCGCACAGAAATGGTCAGATCTTAGCTTTACCGTTTTGAGGGAGTCTTGGAGTTGAAAGGGAATATTTTGAACTCTGTCTTGAAAAAATGCAGCTGGCAAGAAATTGTACTTTTTTAGTGTTATATCGTCTAATTTTTTCATTTTTTTGGGTGCGGTCGATTTGGGAATTATGTACACTTGGTTTTATTAGTTTTAGGGATTGATAATGAAAAATTTAGGCTTAATTGCAACTTTAATGCTTGCTTCAGTTCCAGTTTCAGCAAGTGACTCACTAGATATATGCTTAGTTACGGGGCACCCAGCATCAGATATAAAATACGAAAAGATCCAAAGAATTAAAATAGGTAAAAATTCTTATGGCAGTGTAACTGATGTTTTGCAGGTATTTGCTGATAAGGCTGATGCCTTAGGAGCTAATGCAGTAGTAAATTATGTCGGCTCTCAGCGTTTCGGATTTTGGCCTTGGCGTTTTGTTCGCCCAGTGGTTAGAGGTGAAGCTGTCAAGCTTTATTTTAGTAATGGTCAAACTTGCAGAGATATTGGTGGTGCAACGGTTAGAGAGGTTATTAAAACCAATAAAGAGCCTCATCACATTTAACTATACAATTGTTGCAATCTAAGTTTCGGTTATGGTTATCTTCTACTGTATCTTAGCGCAAAAGGTGTCAGTAGCCTCAGGCAATTGAGTTGTGTACTGGGTTTAATTCACTTCAGGACAATGGTTCTGAGTAGAAGTAGCCATATAGACGATGGGTTGAATCAGCAAAAAAATAGCAGTGGCTCTTTGTTTATAGGGGACAATGGTGTCCAGAGAAAATTGAATGTGCGGTAAGTATTTACATTGCCTACTTGAATCGCTAGATGGGAAGATTTCCCTTGGGAGTGACTTGAGTTTTGCTGGACTGCTCAAGCCACTCCCTTTATTCACTCGGTTAGTCTTGATGCAGATACGTATTCGATAAAGATATGACCGTTAACCCTTCCTATAGGATCGTAACCGTTGCACCAATACGAATATCCAATGTGAGGACGATCGGGCCCATTACCTGCGGCACCTGGTGGGATATCATCCATATCTATAATAAGAGACCAGGTGCGCTCCCGAGTACCATGCCCCACCGTTCGTGAGCATTTCCACTCAACTGGTGTATATCGACTAGTATCGCTTGAAGCCGTCATAGTTACCTCAAAGTCATCCATTGTTAGGTTTAAGCCAGTTGCATCGTTAATTCGCGCTAATGCACGTGCTCTAGCTTTGTCCTCTTTGCCTCTTGCGGCAAACCCAGTGCTTGGTGGATTGTCTTGTAAGTCTTCGTCATGTTCTGTGAGTTGATAAGGTGGAACTTTTGTAGAACCTCTTAAAGCAACCATTCGGAAACTCCTTGATTAAATAATTATTTTAAATGACAGCCAGAATGCATTTTAGGCTACCTCGAGAGGGTGCGATATTTGCCCCCAAGGCGAATTTAATAACTTATTAGGAGACTTCTCTATCATGCGATACTTCACGGTGTTTTCATGCTTTTCACCTGAATAAGAGGGTAAAAGCTTTTAAATGTAAACTAATATTGTAGCTCCACTAATAAATACTTCTTTATTTACCCTTTACTTCAGCAGAGCAGCAAAGCTGTTATACAGTCTCCTTACTCCATCGATGACATTCGTAATTGTACGATCGGGAGGGGAAAGATTGTTGCGAATTTAAACCGTCCAGGATGACTTTCTATGAAAGAAGGAATGGGGCATATCGAGATTACTCCCACCAGGGCAATTGTTCAGAATAAGGGAGGCTATATAGGAGATGGATCGAATCAACAAAATATTCGTCCAGGAGACGCTTCCAGTTGTAGTAATACATTAAGGAATGATCAAAGGCTCGTATACAGCCTGCCTTGATCTAAGAGCAGCATAGCTCCACTGGGTATTTCTTGATATTCCCAGGCCATTACTAAGGCCTTTGTCGTTAATGTGGCATCTGCTTGCTTTAAGAGGGACCATTTGACGATGCATGTGAGTATGCAAATCTATACTGGTTGCTAGGCAACACCAGTCTTAACCAAGCCCGGATATAGGTAATATCAACGCGCTAAATTTTGATTGGGCTTCTCTGCATTAAACTGGCGATCAAGTTCATTTGGCGTGTCTAAGTGCGCAATTATTTCCCTTCTGTATTGATGAGAGTTAGGAATACTTGCATACTAAATCGGTCTCACACACTTGCCTTCTAACTTTGAATCTCACGATTGATATCCCTGCCGATAAGGTAAATTGACGATTTTGTGGCTTTCTCCTGAGCTATGGCTGCGTTAGAAGGGCTCCGTGACTTGGGAGCGGTGCTACATTCTAGGTAGTTCAGAGGAGTTTTTCTTTCTGCTATATTCGAAACGGTATGTCCGACATGCTTCAATCACTTTACAGGCCAGCTCCAAGCTAATCAGTCTCTCAGCGTGTGCGATTCTTCTCGTTGAGTACCAAGAGGGCGAGCTCCTTTTTAAACCTTTTTCTCTCTTACTGGGCTGTCAGTATGGCTTTAAGCTCTTAATTTCTATTGCTCAGTTGTTAGCGCTTTATTTGCGGGTATGTCTCCATACGTTCTGTCTCATATCAAAATGTTGATAGTTTAGTGGCGCTATAATCTATTTCTGGCGGATTTCTTAGGTGTCATGTTTAATTTGATGTCTCAATTTTGGCGAATATTTTTGCCTGAAATAGCATGGTGGCATTAGAAAATAGAAACTTGTGAGCTGGTACCTATTGTTGGGAGAAGTTGTAGTTGTACTAATTTAACGAGGAAGGTTAAGGTGGGGCTGGTTTGGAAAAATTATAACGTCTATGGCAATGATGTGATTTAGCTGGTAAGGCTTGCTGGAAAATATTTAATTGTTGTTTAACTAATTCTGCTGAATTGGTTGTAAATAAAAGCCTAGTTGAATCTTGACAATTGCCTTGAAGAGCAGCGGTTTTGTTTGGTTTACGTGCGATGAAGATATTTTGACTATTTATTGAAAAGCTTCTCCTTTAACATGAAATGGGTTTGAAAGATGAAAATATTTATGCGTGCATTGGCTTTCTATGTTTTTTGTGTTGGATATTGTAATCAGGCATTTTCTATTGAGATTCTCGCACATAGGGGGGCATCTGGTGAATACCCTCAAAGTACAAGGCTAGCGTTTGATAAAGCATTGGAGCAAGGTGCCGATATATTAGAGTTAGATGTTCATCTGTCGAAAGACTATTTTGTCATCATTAATCATGATTCAGACCTAAAGGATAATGTTGGGATATCTGAAAAAATTGCGGATTTGACGCTGGGTGAAATTAAAACCCTTGATGCTGGTCACGAATTCACATTAGATAATGGCAGTAGCTACCCTTTTAGGGGGCAAGGACTCACTCTGTTAACTCTCAATGAATTGTTTGAGCGTTACCCGGATGGCTATTTTAATATAGAGATTAAGCCCAATGATAAGACTCTTTCTGAGACGCTTTGGCAAGTCATTGCAGATTACCGTATGGAGCAGCAAGTTACTGTTGCTAGCCAGCATAGTAAAGCCATGAAGCACTTCCGTGAACTTAGCGGGGGTCAGGTTAGAACCAGCGCAACTATAGGTGAGCTTATCGAAGCAAGTCTTGCTTGGAGTACAGGTTTTGGCTGGGCTTTTCAGCCCAAGTTTGATGTTGCACAATTGCCATATAGTATTGCGACCAAGCCCTATGTGCGCTTTTTTCAGAGAAAAGGAGTGGCTGTGGACCTTTGGACAGTGAACAATGAAGACCATATTGAGCGCAGTATATCATTGGGTGTAGATGGGATTATTGGTGATTATCCCGGCCGAATTTATCGAGCGCTTGTTGATGCTGGTGAGCGTTAACTGATCACTTTATTTTTAAAGGCTATGGAAGGTTGAAATGTAATAAATTTTAAAGTGAATTGGGACCTTATTGTGTTTTGGGTGCTCTAATGATACTAAGTTGCTTCCAAGGTGACTCCTTTGAGCCCCGATTCCTAATGAATTAAGTTCCTTCCTGTTTGAATAGTTTGGATCCATTTGCAAATACAGGGGTGCCGTATGAGTAGGCTGGAAATTGATGTATTTGGTTTTTTCTGGGTGCTTAGGAGGGGATTTCTGTGTGACAATGAATCTAGTAGTTGGCGTTTTTTGTTGATCGGCTGGTTTTAGAAGTGTTTAGTTATGATAATAAGGGGAGGGGGTTAGATGTATAAAACAATTCTTTGCGCTATAGAGGCTTCCAAAGAAGGGCGCTTTGTGCTTTCTAGGGCCGTAGAACTTTCAAGGCAGCATGAAAGTAAGTTAATCGTATTAAATGTGCTTCCCTACAGTTTTTTGCCTAAGGATTATCAGCGAGAGCTTAAAGAGGATGCTATTCCGAAGTTTGAGGAGATAGTTTCAGATTTCGGTATCTCTAAGAAAAATAGACTCCTGAAAGTAGGCAAGCCCTATGAGGTGATTTGCAAGGAAGCTGAAAAAAGAAATGTAGATTTAATCATGCTCGGGACTCACTCTAAGAAAGGTATAAGCTCTCTAATAGGCTCTACGGCAAATAGTATCGTAAATTATGCTCATTGTGATGTGACTTTGGTGCGGATTTAATTGATGCTGAACTTATTTTTTGTTGTTAGTTGAGTTATTCGATACCAAGCCTAGCCGGTGCTGTTATCTAAGTAATCGTTATGTGAGTAAATCTTAGCCGAGTAACTATTGATTATAGTTACTCGGCTCAGGCTGTACAATTTAAAGCGGAAATTTTAGGCCTACCACAAATCTACTCTGCTACGAGACGGAATGAGGCGGCAGTCCAGAACTTGAGCTCTCAGCTTCCTCTGCTTCCTTGAATTCATCCTCTTGCTCTGCAGAGATAGGTGCATTGCGTAGAACTAGGAAGCCGGCAACTCCGGCGATTACAGAAGCTAGTAGAATACCGGCTTTCGCCTGCACCAGAAGTTCGTACTGGGAGCTAAATGCCAGCTCGGCTATAAAGATAGACATAGTAAAGCCAATGCCGGCGAGTAATGCCACACCTACGATATGCTGAAAGTTCGCAGCCTTGGGTAGCTTGCCCCAGCCAAGTTTCCAGCCAATCCAAGTTGCGCCTACAATGCCAATTAGCTTGCCAACAACCAAGCCGCTAATGACACCAAGTGTTACTGGGTTGAGTACCGCTGCTGAACTACTAAAGCTATCGAAAGGGATGCCCGCATTAGCCAGTGCGAAAATTGGAATTACTATAAAGCCCACCGGGATATGTAAGCGGGTTTCCATACGCTGTAGGGGGGACTGAGCTAGATTTACACCGTTACCCAAGGCCATTACACGTGCATGGAGGGCATCGTTTGCAATGATCTTATCACCGGGGCGAAAGTATCGATCGAAGCTGCGGATAATATCTTTAACAAAGGTGCTGAACGCTACGGGATCATACTTTGGCTTGGCAGGTAGTGCCATTGCCGTAATTACGCCTGCTAGAGTGGCATGAACGCCTGCCTTGTAAAGTCCGTACCAGAGCAAAATACCGGTAAAGACGTAGGCAGAGGAGCGGCGAACCCCGGCGGCATTGAGTAAGCCCATGATTGCAACTAGAAATCCGGAGGCCATTAAAGCGGTAGTGTTCACTTGCTCTGTATACCAAATAGCAATTACAAGAATTGCTCCTAGGTCATCTACGATGGCTAGGGCTACCAGAAAAGTTACCACAGCTCTGGGTACTCTGTTTCCTAGTAATGCAATACAGCCCACGGCAAAAGCGATATCAGTAGCCATAGGGATGCCCCAACCGCGTTCTGCGATGTCGCCACTGTTTAGGGAGCTATAAATCAAGGCTGGAACTACCATGCCGCCAACCGCTGCCATTACGGGCAGGACTGCTTGGCGTAGATCTGAAAGTTCTCCAACTAAAAATTCACGTTTAAGTTCTAACCCTACCAGGAAAAAGAAGATGGCCATTAGGCCATCATTAATCCAATGATGTAGTGATAAAGAAAGCACCCAGTCACCAGTGCCAATGCTGACTGGCATGTGCAGCAGGTGCTTGTAAGCATCCTGTAGGGGGGAGTTGGCAACAATCAGTGCAACCATTGCAGAGAACATCAGTAAGATACCACTGCTGCTTTGGCGATGGATAAATTCTTCAAAAGGTGTAACCAGGCGGCCAAAGGCCTCCTCAAGCGGTGCCTCAAAGACTTTTCCTTTACGAATTTTGAATCTATCCAGAACACTTTTTGCCATCGGCTAATTGCCTCCTTTTATAAAGCTAAGCCCCACTAAATGCAGGGCTATTTCATGCCTATTCAAAGCAGAGGTTATCATGGTCATAGTGTCATTTTCTATATTTGGCGTGTTTTATTGAGTAGGGTGTAACTGGGTTTAGCTTTGAAAATAGGGGGAGAGATAGGCATATCTTGTTTACGAGTAGGCACTAAGTAAGCACAAATTTATATGTATGATATTGCTTACATATGTAATTGGAGTGTGAAGCATGGCACATACTAAAAGATAATCTCCCTTTTGAATATCAGCTAATTATTAAAGGGTTTATCCCACCTTATAACTTTTTAGGGTTACTGGTTTGCTAACCCTCTGATAGGTTGTGCCATAGTCCTTATGTGGCACTTCTATATGCGGAATGCGGATTATATTTAAAGGTATAGTTGTATGTGCTTGCATAATGTCATTAGATGAAACAAAGATATAACCATAACGTAATATTCAATTGTTTATATGTGTTATAACTGCAATATAGAACGCAGTGAGATAATGCTGCGTGATATACTTTAATTGCTATTTGGTTAATACTGATTGTTGTTTAATGAAGCTTATTTGAAAGTGCACAGTATTGAGGCATTGAATTTATGGTGCTCTCAATAGAATTATGATCATTATCAAATTTAGGTTAAATCTATTTGCTGGCCCACAACAGTCAATGTAAAAATAGTCTCTACTTCTCGACCAGGAAAAAAGCCGCTTTTCCTTAGGATTTATCACCTAAAATTTTCCTCTTTTAGGTTACTATGTTCTTTCTTGGTGTCGAAATTTAGAATTAAGTGGCCAGAGGTACTTATGCACATCCACCACTATATGTGGTTGAATATGCTATAAGCAAAGCCT
Organism: Microbulbifer mixtoriginis (SeqCode); assembly: GCF_052467515.1. NCBI lineage: Bacteria > Pseudomonadati > Pseudomonadota > Gammaproteobacteria > Cellvibrionales > Microbulbiferaceae > Microbulbifer > Microbulbifer mixtoriginis (SeqCode). The sequence goes on from NZ_CP174314.1 coordinate 1,766,378, forward strand.
TTACGCTAATGCTTCAAATGCCTGATAATTGGCCGCCTAGCCTCTGGGGGAGTGGTTTCCTGCGAACCTCTCACTGCAGAGGGAATAGGAATTGAATCAAAATCTTGGAGTGATCGGTGGCGACAACAGTTGAACGCAAGGCGACCAATGTACATTGGCATGATGGCGATGTAACTCGTGACAATAGGGCCAGTATTCTTGGTCACAAAGGCGTGACCCTTTGGTTCACCGGCCTGTCGGGTTCCGGCAAGAGCACGGTAGCAGTAGCAGTTGAGAAGGCTTTGGCTGCGCGTGGTGTCCTGAGCTATCGCTTGGATGGTGACAATATACGTCTGGGTATCAACTCCAATCTAGGCTTTTCTGCTGAAGATCGCCAAGAAAATATCCGTCGTGTAGGTGAGATTTCTAAACTGTTTTCGGACACTGGGGTTGTGGTTCTCAGTAGCTTTATTAGTCCATATCGAGAAGATCGCGATATGGTTAGAAAGATGCATGAGGATGGCAATCTGCCTTATTTGGAGGTGTTTGTAGACTGTCCACTGGAGGAGGCAGAATCTCGTGACCCTAAAGGCCTTTATAAAAAGGCTCGTGCGGGTGAAATTAAGGGTTTTACTGGAATTGATGACCCTTACGAAGCGCCTATTTCCCCTGAGTTGCGTCTCAATACGGCAGAAATGACCTTAGAGCAAGAGGTGGAAGTAATTATTTCTACCCTGCAAGAGAAAGGTCTTATTGCCAAGGATTAAGCTGACTTTTTTGAGGCATACTATAAGGGAAGCCTGATGGGCTTCCTTTTTGTCTTTGCCTGATTTGTTGGGCTACTTGGTTCGATATTTCTGATACATCCTTCCTATAAGTCCTCCCCGGCGCCAACTGTCGGTTGACCTCTTTATCCCTTCATATACTCAAGCTGTATCACTTGGTGAAGTTGACAGCTGTGGAGGCGTTTATGTCGACAAGGGGAGCTTGGTTTCTCTCTGTATTTTTCTTGGCGCTGCTCGGAGTGCTGGGGGTAGTCGCTTGGATCGCGTATGCGAAATTGCCAAAAGTACATGGTAAAGCAGATGCTCCAGTAATAGGGGTGCCGGCTGGAGCTCTTGATTATGCTTCTACACCGGCTTATGCGGGGCCTCACCCTAGAATGATGTCACGTCCGCCTGAGTATTTCCCATTCCCTATCTCAATTGGTGAGGTTGGACCAGTAGAAACGTTATTTACTGGCCCCTCAAAGTACCCCTTCTTTTGTGGTCGTAATGCGATCACCGATAAGCAGCCATTGGTTGATAACCAAGCTAAGGAGGGAGTCCCAGTTTTTGCTTTAGGTTCAGATGGGAAGAAAACTAAAGAGGTGATTGGTTATAGCCGAGACTGTAGCCATGCAACGGAGGTAACGTACTTCTATAGGAGTACAACGGATGGAAGCTTTTATTACCTACATGAAGCACGTAACGATATTGATAAGGTAACAGTAAATGGTCGCCAAGTAGATTTTATTGTCCGTGTCGAAACAGGCACGATTAACCGGCATCATTATGCTATTGCAGCTCTGCGAGGAGACGGCGAAACTGCCGAAAAACCAAATGCCAGCAATTGGAACCGTCGTCTGATCTATCAGTTTCGTGGGGGAGTAGGTATAGGTTGGCGCCAAGGTAATTTGAGCAAAGGAGATGTGACAACTCGGCGAATGGACCAGTTGGCTCGAGGATATGCCATCGTTTACTCGACGGCGAATCAAACCAGAAATCACTATAACTTATGGTTGGCAGAGGATACGGCACGGCGCCTAAAAAAACAGTTCCAAGCACTCTATGGTGAGCCCATGTATACGGTTGGTATCGGTGGCTCGGGAGGTGCTATTCAGCAGTACATCTTGGCGCAAAATGCACCGGGGCTACTGGATGCGGCGATACCACTTTACTCCTATCCAGATATGGTAACTCAGACTATCTATGCCTTTGACTGTGAGCCTTTAGAGTATTTCTTCGATGTCCTGGATGCTAACAACCCCCGCTGGCAGGATGTTGAGGAACGTCAACGGATACAGGGGTTGGCTGCGAACCCTGAAGCGGATAGCCGCTTTAAGCTGATTACTTTAGCCGCTGGTTTGTTTGATGGCCGTTATAGGGGACGACCAAGCGGCGCGACTGAATGCGTAGAAGGTTGGCGTGGTTTGGTACCACTGGTAAATAACCCAAACTTTGTACACTTCTTTAAAAGTTTTTCCGGTGATTTGCCGGATAGAGTGCATTGGACACATTGGGAAAATCTTCGCCAGTTCTATGGTGCTGCTGAAAATGGCTATGCGAATACAACTTGGGATAATGAAGGGGTTCAGTATGGGTTGAAAGCGTTGGTTGATGGAGAGATAAGCATCGATAATTTCTTAAAAATCAATGCTGCAATAGGTGGGTGGAAAGCCCCGCAGAATCAGTCGCAAGAAAAGCTCTGGTTTCTCAATGGTGGGCTTTTTCCTGTGCGCCTTTCAGTATGGAGTGAGCAAAATTTAAACATGGGGACTCTGGCGAGCCCAGCTAAGCGTAGCCGCGCGGATATGGAGGCAATCAAGGGGATTTATAGGTCTGGTCATGTTTTCCTTGGGGATGTAGAAATTCCGATAATTGATATGCGCCACTATCTGGACGAAGAACCAGATATGCATCACAGCTCGGCTTCTTTTTCGACTCGAGAGCGTATCCGGAGGGCCCGTGGCCACGCTGACAATCAACTGATCTGGATGAGTCACAAAGACTACAACCCATTGGATGATGCACTTGATCTGGTCGACCGATGGATGCAAAACATCATTAATGACCCTGCTAAAGGTGTAGTTGGTAATCGACCTGAGGATGCCAGTGACCAATGCTTTGATAGCGAAGGTAATGTTCTAGCATCAGGATCTGATGTTTGGAATGGAGACTGGAACCGCCAGTCGAAAGGGAAATGTATGCGGGAATACCCTGCCCACAGTACTTCAAGGCAGGTAGCCGGAGCACCAGTGACTGATGACATCTTTAAGTGCGCGCTTCAGCCGGTGGAGAGGGCTCTTGCAAAAGGCGTCTATGGCTCTCATACGGAAGAGATATCAGGTCGTCTCGATGACTTACGCCGCATCTTTCCAACAGGGGTGTGCAACTACAATGAACAGGATTTGGCCCGCCCAAGAGAGCAGTTGATTCCTAAAGGGGTCCCAGTGCGAATTGCGGGTCATTTAATTGACCCAGATTATCGACAGGGCAAGCTATTGCAGGAGGCAAGTGTTGGGGAGGAGGAGATGCAGCCGGTGTCTGTACCTTCGGAAAGTATGCCCGATGAATAATAGTGGGACTTGGCGCGAAAATTATTGACAGGAAATTATATTCCAGTAATATGCGCCTCGCTCAAGGGGCAAGGCCCTTAAAGAAGATGAGCAGCGGGTGGTTAGCTCAGTTGGGAGAGCGACGGCCTTACAAGCCGTAGGTCACAGGTTCGACCCCTGTACCACCCACCAACTTCCTAAATGGAAGTTTACTACCGAGGACCGGTAGTTCAGTTGGTTAGAATGCCGGCCTGTCACGCCGGAGGTCGCGGGTTCGAGTCCCGTCCGGTCCGCCAGATACGATAAAAGGCCCGTACATACGTACGGGCCTTTTTTATTTGTGTGTGGGCGAAGTGGTATTAGGTCTGAAAAGCTCTGGAACTGCGCCTTGCTTGGCCCCTTCAAGCTATTTTAGGTGAGTGGCACAACTCTTTTTTCTTGTGCTCAAGCTTGTGGTATTTGGCTGGAGCGAAGGAGCTTGCAGCAGTTATATTACCCCTGCGCTAGGGGGCTCTTCACCTTGTTCATATGATCTCTGGCTAAGTGCCGAGCGCTAACCTAATACGGAGGGCGTTAGACTCTATCGTATTGCTGGCTCTGGATAGGTTGGGATGCACACTTTGCTCGTGAACTTTTTTTGTGGGGGGTTGTGTTCTTATCGGTAAAGGGCTGCTTTTATGGAGTGAGCCCTGTCAGGCTGCCTCTTTATGAAGAGATTAGAGATACGTGACAGTTTCCTACCTAACTACTCTTGATCTGAATGCTTTCACTGAAGCTGCGCGCGAGATTCCTTACCAAAAGGTCCGAAGTAATCTTTTTCCGGGAGTTGAGGTCTGGATTCGTCGTGATGACCTGCTGGATCCACTTATTTCAGGTAATAAAGCGTATAAGCTCATTTTTAACTTGATAAAAGCAAGGGAGCTGGGTGTCGAGACGTTAATCACTTGTGGTGGAGCATGGTCAAATCACCTGCATGCCACTGCTGCTGCAGGGGCCCGCTTTGGCTTTCGTACGAATGGCATTATCCGCGGTGAGCGCGGGCCAGAGCTAAGTGCCATGCTTCTGGATGCAGAGCGCTTGGGCATGGAATTCAAATTTGTGACCCGAGAACTGTATAGGCAGCGCAACCAGCAGGAATTTCTCAATCATTTAGGAGTTGAGCAACATAATTGCCTCTATTTGCCCGAAGGTGGGGCAAACTTTGCTGGTGCAAGAGGGGTTTTCTTATTGGGAAAGATTATTGAAGCTACTAAGCCAATTAGGTTTGATCAACTTTGGGTGGCTTGCGGTACAGGCCTGACTCTAGGAGGGCTGAGAGCAGCTGTAAATAGCTTTCCTGTGTGCGGCGTTGAGGTTTTAAAGGCGGGTGGGTCTATCCGCCGAGACGCACAGCGTTGGCTCTCGGCACTATCAACAAGCGCAGCTTGCAGGTACGACCAGGTCGTCGCGAAGGATGGGGATCTAATGAACGAGTACCATTGTGGCGGTTATGGTAAATACCCCAGCCAATTGCAGGCATTTCAGCAGGCTTTCGAGCGTCAATCCGGTATCCCTCTGGATCCAATTTATACCGCCAAGCTGTTGAATGCGATTCACTTAAGAGCTAATGCTGGCCATTTCGAATGTGGTACTAAGATTCTCGCACTCCATTCTGGTGGACTACAGGGGCGGCGTGGATTACAGCTTGACGGCTAGGTTCAAAACAACTTTTTTTGGCTGGTGGTTTTCCTTGACCAGGCGTCCTTGTTCGACTCCAACTCCAAGCTAAGGCATAATCTCCTGTCACATTTTTGGGAAGCTTCTTCTGTCGACGTGTAAAGTGAGATTATGCGATTGACAGGCAAAGCAACAATCGCAAGGCCCAGGTTCGGGCACCTGAGAGGGAGCGGTGTCGGAATTTCAAAATATCGGCCTGATCGGCCGCACAGGTAGCGATAGTGCTGTGCTTTCGCTCAAACGCCTTATGGCTTTTCTTGAGCAGGAGGGCTATTCCGTCGTATTGGAGAGGGAGACTGCGACAGCAGTATATGCCAATAAAGCGCGCGTCTCGTCAAAAGAAAAGTTAGGCGAACTCTGCGACTTAGTTATTGTCGTAGGTGGCGACGGCAGCTTGCTCGCAGCCGCTCGTGCGTTGGCAAAATTCAGTGTGCCCTTACTAGGTATTAACCGTGGTCGTTTAGGCTTCCTCACTGATATCACTCCGGATGAGGTTGAGCGAAAAGTAGGGGAGGTTTTAGCTGGTAAATACATGGCTGAAAGCCGCTTCTTATTGGATATGTCTGTGACAAGAGGTGGTAAGCCGATCGATAAGGGGACCGCATTAAATGATGTCGTCTTACACCCAGGTGAATTTATCCGCATGATTGAATTTGATCTCTACATTGATGGTCAGTTCGTCTATACGCAAAGAGCTGATGGCCTAATTGTTTCTACTCCAACAGGCTCTACAGCATATGCCCTATCAGGCGGAGGGCCAATTATGCATCCAAAATTGGATGCAATTGTTGTAGTTCCACTAAATCCTCACACTTTAAGCAGTCGTCCGATAGTTGTGGAGGGGAGTAGTGAGTTTAAAGTTGTTATTGGAGACAATAATTTCACTTTCCCCTACGTGACCTGTGATGGGCATAATCAATTTGTTACAGAACCAGGGGATATTATTCGAATTCACAAAAAACCCCATAGATTAACTTTGATTCACCCTTTGGAGCACAACTTCTATGAGATATGTCGAACTAAACTTGGGTGGCAGAGCAAGTGAATGTTTCACCTAAATTGCGACTATTTGAACCTTTAGGCCGTGTATTAGGCAACTTGTGTGCTTTTCTAAAAACTCTCTGCTAGATAGAAAGATAAGTTAATTGTTATTGATGATTTTCAAGTGAAAGTGAAATTCAATAATACAATTTAAATTTAATTAAGCTGTGAAAAAAATGAACATCTATATATCATCCGATTTCATAATGACCCGAGAAGATGAGCAGTATTCTAATCTAAGATGGCTTTATGATTTGTTGGATCGACCTATACGATTAAGCACGGGCATTTCGCCATTTCAGCTAAGAAGTGATTTCTCAGCTGCCTCCACTTTTAACCGTGCTACCTTTTTTAAGAAATCTGGGATTACATTTGATGCAAAAGAGCTACAGTTCTATTTTGACGAAGCTTGCGTATCAGAAGAATCTATCGGATACCTAAGAAGTACGTTAGGTGGCTCTCTTGTTATTGGATATGAACTTTCAGAGCAGACAAGAAAAGTTTTAAGCAGAGCAGGGATTAATTATATAGATATTTGGCTGCACCCTATTCGGTATATGGCTGACATCTTGTTTGGGGTTTCCAGTGGCAGCAAAGAAGTATTTGAGAAGATAAAAAAGTACCAACTGGATGAAGAATATTTATATCAGTATGCTACTAAGTATAAAATCTCAACATATAAGGGTTGGAAAAGGGTCAGTGACAAATTAGACGTCAAACCAAATAGTGCACTATTTGTTGGCCAGACTTTATACGACAAAGCTGTGTCTCTGAATGGTAAGATGCTTTCAATTTTGGATTTCAAGGATCGATTAGATGAAATTTCATCTCAATATTCGGAGGTTCTATATAGTAGGCATCCGTATCTAAAGAATGGAGATGAAGATGTCATAAAATTTATAAAGAGTAGTCGAAATATTAAGCTCACGAATATACCTTCTTACCATTTATTGGCGCACCCAAATATTGAAAAGGTTGCAACTGTTTCATCTTCTGTTGCCTGTGAAGCAAAATATTTCGAAAAAGAAACAGAGTTTTTGTATCGCCCAATTATGGATTTATATGCAGATTATTCTGTTCGAAGCTATATTACTATTTTTAGGAGTATAGTTAATCCAAGTTTTTGGGCAGATATATTGCAGCCTTTTTGTAAAACTGTCGAATCTCTCCCAAATGTGGAATATCTTGCTCCACAGGAAAATTTGAGAGACATGTTAGGTTTTTATTGGAGCTATGCTGAAGTAGACAAAGGTGAAAATTTACGTAGAACCGTGAAGGCCCTTGACATTAAGCTTCAAAATTTAGCCGGCTCAGGTATAAAGAAATTCAATTCTGGTAAGGTTTCTGTAAAGAAAGAAGCTAAAGATAAAGTGATTCAGGCTTTTAATGTCGAGAATGCAAAGCTTGCGATAGATAAGGCGGAGGTTGTTTCTTTTGATTTATTTGACACCCTAGTTTACCGTTGTTTGGAAAGCCCGAATGATTTGCTTGACCTCGTATCGCTAGATGTTTTTGAGGGAGACAGAGAGTTATCTAGGAAGTTTTCTGCTGCACGGAAAGCAAGTAGAAATAAAATTAAGAGTGAGGGCTTGGCTGAGGAGGTTTTACTTAAGGATCGATATCAGGCTGTCCTTAGTGAGGATGACTGGTCCAATCTAGAGTTAAGTGCTGAAGAGTTAGAGAGGAAAGAGTTTGATATTGATATTAAGTGTCTAGATGTAAGGCCTTCAGGCAAGGAGCTGTTCGATTACGCCTTAAGCCAGAAAAAAATAATTGTAATAAGTACCGATACATATTACTCAGTATCCTTTATAAAAGAATTGCTCGGACATTTTAATTATGAGGGTTATCATAAAATTTTTAGCTCGTCAGAGATTGGTTATACAAAACATACTGGAAATATCTTTCCAGTAATCCTTTCGCGTCTAAATTTGACACCAAAAGAGATGTTGCATATTGGCGACAATAAGCGTTCTGATGTCGATAATGCTTTAGCTCATGGTATTCAAAGTATTTTTCTCCCTAGTGTCGAAAGCTTTTTTAGAGACTCTAATAAGTTGACGCCAAAGCATCATTTAAGGGATGAAGTAATGAACTCTGTCTACAAGGGGTTATTGGCTCAAAGAAATGATGTTAACCTTAGTAAGATTGTTGCAAAGTCATTTACAGGAGGCGGCGCTAAAGAACTAGGGTACCGAACGGTTGGACTGTTCATGTATGGCTTTGCAAAATGGATTTTAGAGTCTGCCTTAGAGGACGAGGTCGAAGATTTAATATTCCTGTCTAGGGATGGTCAGATCGTAAAGAGAGTAGTAGATTTATTTATTGAGAAAAATTCTGTTAACAATGTTAGAACCCACTATCTTTATGCTTCGCGTAGAAGTTTAAGTGTTGCTTCAATTTATACTCTGGGTGATGCATTAGAGATTCTTAAAATTAATTTTTCACCTATAACTCCTGCTGATCTACTTGTTGCTCGCTTTGGCCTCGATAGAGAGGTAATTGAACCTGTAATCTCAGAGCTATTTGGTAAGCAGGAGCTTGTTAAATCAGATAGTGCGGCAGATCTGGATAAATTAGGTGAAGTGCTGAGGACATGCGTAAGCCATTTATTGGAGGTATCGGGCGCTGAGAGAGCGGCTTTAAAGAAATATTATTCAATGACTGGCGCTTTTAATACAGGTAAAGCTGCGGTAGTAGATATTGGACATAATGGTACTTTACAGCGTTATATATCTAAATTTATGGATGTTGACGGTCTTGCCGGATATTATTTCGTGACTTACGTTGGTGTGCAGTCTAATGTTATCGAGTTAGGCATGAAGGCCAAAGGTTATCTGGGGGAGTTTTTAGATGCTAAAGATCCGCGTCACGCATACAAACAAAACTTGATCATGTTTGAATTGGCTTTTATTAACAAAGAGCAGTCATTTGTTCGATGCATTGAAGATGAAGCTGGTAATGTTCAGAAGGAATTTTTATCTACGGAGGGAGATCTAGCTAGGTCTGAGTTTTGTGAAAAACTGCACAGTGGGGTGGTTGAGTTTTGCTCAGATCTAGAAGACAAAAGAATAAATCTAGGGAGAGTGTTTCAGCTTAATGCTGAAGAGTCCATCACGCCCTATTTGGAGTTTATCAGAAAGCCTGCATATTGTGATGCTCAAATGCTTATGAATGTTGCTTTTGAGAATAAGTATAGCGGTCGAAATTTAGAATATATTATTGGTAGGGGGGGGGCTAAGGGCCTTTGGAAAGAGGGGCACAACCTGTTGTTAGGCGGAGCTGAAGAGTTTGATAAGAGCCCATTTTTAAAAGAAAATGAAGGTTTTATAAGAAGGAATATAAGAAAATTAGTTGCTGATCGCTCTCAAATTAAGAGAGATATCATAAATGTTTATTCCTATCTAAAAACTGGAGAGTTTAAGATTTAGGCTCTCGATTAAAATGTGATAGTAGTTGACTTGTAATTTACATGTTAGCTTGCAGTTAAGAATTGACTTAATAACTACCGTTTCCTTATAAGGTACTTTGCCCAGTCAAATTTAATATTCAAGTTTTTGTGTTAAGACCGTCTTATACTACTTCTAGGCTTGTCATTGGCTGCAGCTCTTTGGTGGCTGCAGCTAGCCACCATTATAATAAAAGAACTTAGCCGATTTTTTTTGGAGTCTATCTATGTGCTACAATATTAAAATCGATAAAGCACCTGTTAAATTGTTTGACGGATTTATCTTTTAAAACGGCTTATTAATTAATGACTAGCTGCCGAATTTATATGATCATATGATTTATTTTTAGGGAATGTTGTCGATCGCAATTCAACCGCTTCCAGTAGCGCCCTAATTTGTGGTGATATAAGGTACGGAATATTAGTTGATTATATATAGATTGAAAGTATAGGGTATGATTATTGTGCTGCTCTATTCTATAGGTCGTTGTTTAGGAGGGGATAAAATATGTATTAGGGTGCATATATTCACAAATGTAGACATGAGCTATTTTTAATGTCGCTTCGAGTATAATATATTGTCTCCTAAATTTTTTGTGAGTCTTGATAGTAGTACTGTAGATTATTGCTTTTAATGCAGGCTTCACTTTTATGTCGGTTTTGCTTCAAAATTTAATTCTGTGGTTTTATCGATGACTATCGATTTTTTTGGCCTAAAGACCTTTTAGGTTAAATTTGTATGGGCTTGATCACTCCAAAGTTCTATACACTGAGTGAATTAAGGGTTCCCCGAAATACTTTGCCTGCGTAGCTTTTAGACGTTTGGACCTTCCTATGATAGGTTGTTGAAGACTATATATAGAATATCCTATTAAATTCCTTCATCAGCTCACCCGATGTTGAATTGAAGTTGTTTCACAACTTGAAATCGGCTGCTCTAACAAAAGAACATAGAAAATGATCAGTAATAGTGGGCAGACTCAAGTCAGAGTTAATTGCGATAAGTGGGATTTATCGAATCTTATTACCTGAGCTAAAATGAGGAGCGGGGGTTGAAATTCACTGCTGGTCGAGTGTGTTTATAAGATATCTTGTGGTTTTTACGCTCAGGAGTATGATGGAAAGGTCTTCCTTCAAGCTATCCATCTTTGAGGCTTGCTGAAGAAAGTTTCAACTTTTTGAAGAACGAGGAGCTTTGTTACAAGCCTTGAGAAAACTCCCGGAGCAGCTAGAGTAACAGCCTTTACTTAACTGGGGGAGGTCTTCCTGATGACAGCTTTGCACCAGCAAAAAAGGGCTTTGAAATTGGGATAACTTGCGAGGTAAGTATTCGAAGTGGATAGCACAGGTCTATAGCGAGTGTATTCCATTGGGGGGCATCATTGTACCGATCTCACCAGCAGCGGTAAGTTGTTGTATCAATTGCTTACAGTTATGTATAAAAATACAAGGTTCATCGTTTGGTGTTTGATAAAGTAGCTGACACTGATTCTCCTTGAGATAGTTTGTTGAATCATGAAATTAATCATATGAAATAGGGAGCAGACCTCAAGGCGGGATGGTAGAAAGATAAGAAAATATTGTAGAGGCCAACTATTTCCGGACAGTAAGTTAAGTTTTTCTTCCGCTTTTCCTGGCGGTATTCAGTCAATGTGTTGGTGGGGGCGCTTCCAGTTGGAGTAAGTCATTAAGTAATGACTGATGTCTCGTCTTGCTTCAGTGATGGATGTGTAATCTGGAGAGGGTATCCATTCACTTTTCAAGCTCCGAAACAGTCTTTCCAATGGTACATTATCCTAGAAATTTACACGCCGGCTCATGCTCTGAATCATTCGGTAGCGCCGCAACCGTTGGTAGAACTGATGACCGGAATAGCGGCTGCCTTGATTGAGGGGAGTATAATTTGAGCGGGCTTTCTTTACTGCTTTCCGGCCATTTCCAGTACTTTTAGAGTTAATGCTATATCTGGTTGTCCTGAGAGGGCTCACCCCACGATGGGCCTGTAAATCTATAACGATAACAAGGTATCACCAGCTTGAATCAGCCCAGGCAAAGGTAATATTGCCGCACCAAACTTGATTAGGTTTCTCTAAATTAAAATGACGGTCAAGTTTATTTGGTATATCTAAGTGCTTTACGATTGCTCTCTTATGCTTGCGAAGATCAGGCTGCTTACACATCAAGTCCACCTCACTCATGAGTCTTCTAACTTTAAAGCGCCCGATTAGTATTCTCCTGCTCAGAAAGTGAAGCTATGATTGGGCTGCTTCCAGCAGAGCTACGCCTGCATTCTGCGTACATCAATAGCGTTTTTCTTTTTCCTATATTCTTAGTAGCATGATAGAGGTATTTTTCAAACGCTTTTCATATCAGTTCCACGGACTCATGCTCACTTAATCAATTTATCAACGCGTATGATTCATCTCGTCGGACATCAAGAGAGCGGTAGCCTTTCTAATATTTCTTCCTCCCTTTCTAGGCGGATTAAAATGGGCTTAAAGTTCCTTGATTTTCTGTTGCTCAGCAAAAAGTGCTTTATTTGTAGGCGCCTCCCCGCCACGCTCCGCTTTTAATTGCCTCACCCAACGGGGCGGATAGCCGTTGTACCAACATCCAGTAACCGGGCTGTTTTCAGGACTGTATGGCTTTGATCCACACTAGAGGGGCAGCATCTAATTTAAATTCGGGAGAAAAGGATCGACGTTGTATATTCATTGAACACCTCTATTTTCAGGGTAACTTTGCCACCTAAATTGATGTTCGAGTTTAGTTGGTCGCCAGAATCCGTAAAAGTGGAAGGAAAACTTAATTTACTGTTGGGGAAGAGTTGATCAATAGTTATATCCGCTGCTAGAAGGTTGAGGGGGGCATGGCTAGGAAGTTGCCGTAGTTTAGTCGTCGGGAGTGGGCGCTACTGACCCCCTTGTGATACCTTTTTACATGTTGTATGCATGTTAATTACGGCTTCTAGTATTTATAAAGACTTTGATACTGACACCATATACAACTCTATCTCATACTAACAATAAATATCTCTAAAGGTGTTGAAGGTCTTGTAGCTTTAGAGATGCTGTCAAATCCTCGTGTCAGATACAAAAATATGAGAGTTTGATTAGTCGTATAAATTAAAGGCGAGTTTTGATAAAACTTTTAGGTGCTTTATTTTGACCTTTGAGCTTCCATTTATTTGATAGGGGAAATGAATAATGTCTCTGAAGCTCAACTTTATTGACAGAGCAGTCTGGCCTGGCTTGCACTATTATAATTTACTTTCAATAGTCCTTTCAGGCTCATGGTGGACTTTTGAGAGGTTCCACCATGAGATAGAGCGACTGAACTATCTAGCAATAGCTATTTAATTTGACAGAGATGCTAGCGGCTCCTTAGCAATTTTTTGATGAGTGACACTAAGATTGGTAACCAAGCCGTCTCTGGGACTATAGCTAAGCTTCTTAACCCAAAAAGTCTTGTGATTTACTGGTTGTATTAATTCCCATTCAAACCAGAACATAGGTTGGCATTTATCATTTGTACTATAAGGTCCAATGTTCCAGGTTTTAGGCTTACAGTAATGGACCCCTGGGACAGCAAAAGGTTGAATGTAAGAACCTATAATCAAGTTTCCGGTTCCAGAAATTTTCCAAACTAGCGGGTACAGGCCACCCGACGTATCCCTATAGTCTCCGGTTCCATCATTTTTCAGTTCATAAGTAAAAGAATTAACTTGGTACACTCCAGGGACTTCTTCAGCTTCCCATATGGAACCTATCTTTTTAACAACTAAAGGGCTGTGGGAGGGAATTTCATTTTGGTAAACTTTGCTATAATATAATGCAGTGAATTCATCGTTGTTATTTTTTTGGGTAAAATAATAAGATAATTCTGCGCTATTTCCCATATCTATTATCAATTTCTTCTCTTCATCTGTTCTCCAAGTCGCTGATATACTTACTGGTGAGGTTCCAGCTGAGGAGTCTAGTAAAGGATAAGATATGTTAGCTGTGCCCCCATCAGGAAAGCTACCGTTGAAGCTTATATCTAATGATTCAGTTTTCGTGCCATAGATATCGTTACTCTCAAAAGGCATGTTTGGGGACGGAAAGATATATTGCTCGCCTATGGATATGATTTGTTCTGGAGGTAAAATTCCAAATGCTCGTACAGCATTTGTCACTAAATATTTATCTTCTTTGTGTATATTTCCATCTGCCCAGTCTTTGTATTTAGTGTACTCTATTATTATGGAGTCCATAGTTTTTCTACTTGATATCCATTTCATACTCCTTATTTCAATCCATGATTTGAAATCATCTTGATTACTGGTGACGAATATGGCACTCATAAACTCAACTCCATTAGCTGTTTCGTTCCAGGTGAATTCTTCAGATCCAGTTAGATGACTGAGATTTCCAGTTCCTGTAGGTCGCAATACAACTTTTGTTCCAAATAATTCTGATGAACTTTCGGCTTCAAAAAATTTGGATGAAGTAAGTAAATAAGTATCCGAGATTGTTTGTTCTGCTCCAGGGGTAGGGCTTGATAAAGGTTTACTTTGAACTATCTCGAAAGCTTCTTCAAGTATCTCTTTTTCTATTGAATCTGAAACCTCTAAAATAGCTGAATTATCGCTTGCTAGTTGATATGTGTTCTCTATGTGCTCAGGGAAGGTGATTTTTTTAGATTTAAGCTCCCAAGGATTCTCTATTAGAAGGTTTATGATTGCAGCAATATGTAACGCTTCTGGAGTATGAATGTTCTTTTCGTGAGAAAGAAGTTGCTCATCTTTTTTTATGCTACCGAAGTCTCCGTTCTCAATTTGTGCTGAAATCACAGTAGATAGGCTAGATATGTTTAGCTCTATTAGTTCAGAGGGGTCAACAATGTTGTCTTCGCCTGAAGAATTTATTAGTGTTTTGTTGAGCCTAATATGCTTACAAATTTTACCTTGTCATTTTCTGGGTATGTTGCAACTACTCGAGCAACATCATCCTCGAGAAGTTGATCCATATCCAGGGTAAAGGAGTAGCTTCCATCCTTATTGGAGGGTATTGATAACCTAGTGCCCCCAATTTCTAATGTTACTTCGGCATTAGTTTCTATTTCACTTATTACTTTGCCACTTAGAGTTAATGCTGAGGAAGTTACAGATGGAGTTGGTACTGGTGTTTCCTCGCCCTTTCCATTTTTCCCGTTACTGCAGCCAATTAAGCAGATAAGGCTCAGTGTCATTAATTTTGCCGATATAATCTTCATGGAAAACCTATTTCACTATTAATTCTCGCGTAAACATACTTCTCTTACTCGATAAATGCAATTTTTTCTAGAAGCTGTTTCATAACTTCTTTAGCGTAATTAACATGCAGGCAATATAGAAAAAAGCTCTGTATGAAGATAAGTAGCGATCCCACCTGACAACTAAACGACGGTAGTTCCCTAGCCATGCAAAAGTTCGCTCAACTTTCCAACGTCGCACATATCTCCTAAGCTTTCTGCCATCTTGTTTCGAAGGTTTTCTTCTATTCCTACGGTGAGGGCAAATCAGTTCAATTTCACGGCGGGCCAAACTATGGCGTAGTGGATCAGAATCTGCAGCCTTGTCGTACACTAGCCGTCGAATTTTTGTATTTTCATAGGTAACATCGAGTAGTGGATGTAATAAATTTACTTCTGCTGGTGAGGCCGAAGTAACGGTGCCTCCCAATGGAATACCTTCGCCATCGACCACCACCATCCACTTTGTACCCTTGACTCGCTTAGTTTTTCCGACTTCTGCTCCCCTTTTTTTGCTGAAGCAAAGCTACCATCCGAAAAGACTTCTTCCCAATTAAGCAGGGATCTTTGATCGAGCTGTCCGAGAAATTTTCTCCAAGCCTCCAACCAAGCGCCTTGCTCTTCCCAAAACTGGAGCCTTCTCCAGCAAGTACTCGGCGAAGGGTAAGATGGGGGGAGATCCTTCCATCGTGCTCCTGAGCGCAAAATCCACAAGATACCTTCAAAACATGCACGGTTATCAATGGGTTTGGGACCTCCTTTTCCACATTTTAGCTGGGGAAGGCAAGGCTCAGTCAATTTCCACTGAGCGCCGGTTAATTCTGACTTAAATCTACTCACACTTACTGGTCTTATCATTCCATGAGGTCGCAAGAATAACTGATTTCAAGTTATGAAACAGCTTCTAAGAAAGTTTAAGAATTTGTCTAGACCGCGAGACTTTAACTTCTTGTGTTTGCGAATAAAGTTTATCTTATTTTTAGGTTGCGAATGCAAATGGCATAGTGTGAGCCAGCAGGCGAAGATGACGCCTTTATTATCAGCTAGGCAAAGGCTAAAGAATCCAGGCTTATAGTCGGAGTAAACTGGATAAATACACAAAGCAGCCGCTGAGATGTACCAATAAGTAGATTTTTTTAATTAATACATAGGTAAACCGCCGCCTCTGGTGGTGAGGCTAAATAGGGCTCTGACGTTCCAGCGCGGAGAATGAAAGATATGGCCTCCATGAACCGGCAAGATCCCATATACGAGATTGGCAGTACCAAGCTCACTTGAAGCATTAATGAAGTTACCTAATGCTACTTGCGCCTAAGTATTGAAAGAAAGCGTTATTTGGAATATTGAGAAGGCAGATTGGAGCGATATTTTGAGAGTTATGGCGATTTAAGTTGCGCGACAGGAACACTATGAGGGGTCACCTCCATATGTTAATAATGATTCCTCCAAGATTCAGTGTTTCCAATATGATTGGGTTTTGAAAAGGGAAATCTGCGATCCAGATATTTCGAAAGTCACTGAATGTACAGAGAGATTTTACAGGGAGACACTTTCGAGCTCGGAGCTATTTCGTGAGGACAGAGGGGGTTCTATGCACAGGTGATTCGGGAGTATATCAAGAATCTAGAGGTTGAAGAGCGCTGTCAAGAGCAGATGCATCTAACAATGGGTTAGGTAATATTGTCGTTGTTTTTGAGAGATAAAGTCAGACTTATTATATAACTTTGGTTAACTTACTCCTAAGCCATACTTTCAAGGTAGCAAGGATAATGCTAAATAAAGAGTAGCCTGAAATTCTCCGATTTTTAGAAAGAGATATCAACTTATTGGCAAGGGTAATTTGGTGTGAGACAAGTTCTTTTTGCTTGGAAAGAAGAAGGTGAAGTAGTTCTTCTTGTCGTTTAATAGAATATGTATGATGATTAGGAATCATTTTCTCTAGCTCTACCTTGATAATAGCTTCGCTTCCTGAGAAAACTCCATCGCCAACTGCGTAAACAGGCTTCTCATATATCAATGACTCCAGTAAAACAGTGCTATTTATCCCTAAAACACAGTTAGACTTCGATATCAATTGGTGTAGTGGGGTTTTATTATCTATCGTCATTCGACTACTCTTAGGGAGTAGGTTAAGTGAGGGGCTACGATCAAGAGGGTGTTGGCGTACAATAATGTTTACGCTGGAGTTTACATGAGACTCTGCCCACTCAAGAAAACTCTTCATTGTGGTAAATGGAGAGAACTTTGTTATGTTCGTGTCTGTTTCTAATTGTAGAGGGATGAAAATATACCCATTGTCGGATATAATATTATCTTTAAATTTTTTCCTATAGAGCATCTTCCACTGAGTTACAATTTTGCGTTCCTCTGAGCCAATATCCCTAGGTTTTGTAGCAGAAATTGTACTATGTGCATTTACTCCGAGGGGATCTTCATAGTAGGTTCCCGTTTGAGGGAGCCAGCCTGCTTCCAAAAAAGAAAATTTTTGACTCGGATTTATCTCAAGAGCAAGATCAATAAAATCTTGTTGGTAGTGGGGTAGCCCATTCCAAACTATTATCTTCTCTGGCTTGTAATTTTTGATTACTTCATAGAAATAACTTGCTCGATAGCGCTTTATATGTTCTAGGGTTTCTTGTGGTTTTTTTATGAACTGCTCTGCCAGAGTTTTATTTCTTGGTAAGTAGGTGAAATTAAATCCACTTATTGCAATCTTTGCTTTTATTATGTTTGTGCAATTAACGCTGTGTGGGTAATTAATATGATTTCTACTAAGAAGTTGTACCTCTTCTTCAACCAATAAAAGAATAGAGTTACCTTGCTCGGACTCTTTGCGTGCGATTGTTAAGATTATATCTGCCCGCTGAATATCTGGCATTGGCTCATATATAAGAACACGCATTACTTCTGTGACTCTTCATAGCATGCTACTACACCCTTGCTATCGCCATATTGTGCCACAACACCATTTTCAATCCATATAGCCTTGTTACAAAGCCGCTTAATAGTTTCCGCAGAATGAGAAACCAGAACTACGGTATCACCTGAAGTTATTTTATCTCTCATTATTGCCTCTGACTTTATCCTAAACTTTGAATCCCCAACAGCTAAAATTTCATCGACTAACAAAATGTCAGCTTTTAAATGAATTGCTACGGCCATTCCAAGCCGCTGTTTCATGCCGGTAGAGTAGTTTTTGACCGGTTGATCAAAAAAATTCCCAAGCTCGGCGAATTCATTAATTTCATCAAGTTTGCTGACGATAAAACGCTTTTTCAGGCCCATCATCATGCCGCTGATAACCGCGTTTTGGCGGCCGGAAAGATTTTGGTCGTATCCAACGGTCAAAGAGAGTAGCGCGGTCCTGTGGCCATGGTTAATCACTTCCCCGTAATCAGGTTTGATAATACCGTTTAATAGGCGAAGAAGGGTGCTTTTCCCTGCGCCATTCCGGCCGAGAACCCCAAGCGAGTCGCCTTGATTTAGTTCGAAGCTGATATCTTTTAGGGGGCTATATACACTGGTTTCTCGGGTGAATGGAATTCCTGAGCGGTAAGTCACCCGTACATTTTTTAAGCTAATGGCTGGCTTCTTGCTTCCACTCATCGTTGCATCAGTGCTCTTGCGAATACGGGATTTAGCTTTCTCATTATCAACCTAGCTAGGGCATAAAGTGAAATAGCTGCGCAGGTGTAAATTGTCAAACTAGCTAAGTTAGGCATTTGGTTATACATCAATATGTCTCGGTAACTCTCAATGATCCAGACCATTGGATTGTAAGCGAGAATAGCTTGAATGTTTTCTGGTAATGAGCTGACGGTATAGAGGATACCTGAGCCATACATGCCGAGTCGTAGTAAATGGGGAATCAAGTTAGAGAGGTCTGGTACAAATGGAATGAGCGCGCTGGCGATCAGGCCGCAGGCGTAATTCAACAGGAATTGTATTGCCAAAATTAGTGGTAGGTAAATATAGCTCCATGTGGGTGGATACCCCATTACCCACAAGCCGATTAGCAGTAATGTGAATACAATACTGAACTTGAAGGTGTCCATGACGATATTAATCGATGGGAGTACAACTTTGGGAAAGTTGACTTGGCTGATCAGTGCATGATTTTGAGTGATTGCGGCTGAGCAGTGGCTGACACATTGGGCAAACCATTGCCAAACTACCAATCCCACAAGAAGGAAGGGGACAAAATCATCTGTTCCCCTTTGAAATACAACAGCAAATATAAAGTAATAGATCGCCATCGAAAAAATTGGCTCTATTATCCACCAGAGGAAACTCAAGTAGGTTTTTGAGGCTTCCGATCGTAAATTACAGAGCGCCTTGTAAAAGACGATGTCTCTATGATGTTTTTGTAAAAAGATCACGGGGTTAAAACACTTTTTGGTATTCGGAGAAAATTTTTTCAGAAACTGCTTGCGCGGATAATCCCAAAGTAGGATGACCTATTTTCGATATGTCTTTTCTAGCTATATCTAGCAGTTCTTTCAATTGGTTCGCATTATTAACAGAGAAAATGGCGGCTGGAGAAAGTAGTTCTGCACAACCTGGAGTATTAGAAGCAAGTACGGGCTTCTTCCTGGCGGCTGCCTCAAGTAGCACTTGAGGTTGATTTTCTGGTGAGTTGCTAGGTATTACTAACAAGTCCAGAGAGTCTAAGAATTCTTTACTCTGTGACTCGCAAAGCTCACCGGCATACTCGGTAATTTTATAGGAGCCTAGGCACTGTTTGGCATAGCGTTGGTCAGAAATTCTTCCTGCGACCTTGAGTTTTATTTTTGAATCGTTAAGAGTATTTAGTGCATGGGTTAGAGTATGCAGGCCTTTGTGAGGAGCGACAGCTCCAAGAAACCCAACTACGAAAGGGGTAGTGTTCGTTTGTCGGACAGGAACTGTTTCGAACCAGGTATCCGAAAGACCTGCAGGAATATAGTGGCAATTACTGAGTGAGTAGTACTCTTTTATCAGTCTCAGGCTTGTTTTAGATAGGCAAATTACCTTTCTTGCTTTATTTAGGATTGAGGCCAATATTTGTTTACGATTTTTGTTTTCTAGTGTGGTCGCAAATGAAGTATTCTTTAAATATAGAATTTTAGCGACAGAATTCCTAACAAAGGTGAGCTGAGAAGCAGTTTTTAGCAGCTTGTTAGGATGTGTTTCTGCAATACATTGAAAACAAGTTTTTTGATCGATAAAGCCTGAGCAGAAATCGCCGGATTTGAGAGTCAATGTATGTTTGGGGCATAGCCACCAGAAGTCAGTAATCGAAATAAAGTATGGAATGCCTAATTTCTGAGCTGCATTGAGTAAATTAATACCAATATGTGCCGGATTCACCATGTGCAGGAGATCGGGCTTCAATTCAGAAAGTAAAGAAAGATAATTGTCTACTGAGTCACCTTCAGTTGTCCCCCATCCAAAAGTTGGAAGTTTGATTTGGCGAAATCCTCCTTCATCAATGAATGTGCGATTACCTAATATCCCTTCAGGATCGCCGCCCGCGACTATTACGTCACAACCGCGCTTACTTAAATCTAGCGCAAGATTGCGTATGTATTTTTCGGTTCCTTGATTATATCCGGGCCCGAATTGCATGGTAGAGAATAGTATTTTCACGTTGACACCGAGCCGCTGGGGGGCGTTAATATACCTTAATGTGTTATAAAACAACAGGTTACCAGTAGGTTACTAACCCATCAATTAAGCGAGTCTCAATTGTCCCCCGAACTTCAAATTCTCCACTGTTACCGTACGTTTTACCCAGAATCTCAAGGGGGGCTCGAGCAGGTAATCTTAGAGGTTGCACAAAAAACAGACAAGTGTGGTGTGCTAACTCTTGCCGATACTCCCGCAAATTTAAATGTGAATGGTCGGCTTCCTGTTGTTGCAAAAAAGCGTTGGTTCTCAATTGCTTCTTGCTGTATTGGGCCGGGTTTTTTGGGGGCTCTATATCGCTCAAAAGCCAAGCTGTTACATTTTCATTTCCCCTGGCCGTTCGGTGATCTAGCTTATTTTGTGGCTGGAAAGTCACGTCCGCTGGTGGTGACTTATCATTCCGATATTGTCAGGCAACGACTACTTGGTGCTATATATCGGCCTTTGATGCGTTGGTTTTTGGCTCGAGCAGATCGTATCGTAGCGACATCGTACAATTATCAAGAAAGCAGCCCTGTTCTTGCTGCTTATAAGGATAAAGTGAAGGTGATTCCCCTTGGGGTATCCGAGGATGGGTACCCTGAACCTTCGGATAAGACAATGAAAGGCCTTGAGCTGCAATTTGGCCGGGATTTTATGCTATTTGTTGGTGTTCTCCGGTATTACAAAGGGTTGGAATTTTTAATTAGAGCCGCCGCGAATCAGCCCTATCGTGTAGTTATCGCTGGTAAAGGACCTGAGGCCAGTCGCTTGAAATCTCTGGTGGATAAGCTTGGAGCAAGTAACATATGTTTTGCCGGTTTTGTCAGTGATGAGGAGAAAGTCGCGCTAATGAAATTATGCCGAGCCGTCGTATTCCCCTCGCATTTGCGCTCAGAGGCTTTCGGGGTAACCTTGATTGAAGGGTTGATGAACAGCAAGCCACTTATCTCTTGTGAAATCGGTACTGGAACCAGTTTTGTTAATCAAGATGGAGTAACGGGCCATGTTGTGAGACCGGCTGATCATCTTGCATTACGCGAAGCGATGGATGATTTGTGGTCTGACGCTGTTAAAGCTGAGGAGATGGGGTGCGCTGGTCGTAGTCGTTATGAGAGGTTGTTTACTGCTGACAAAATGGCAGAAGCATATCACCAACTCTATCGGGAAGTTCTCTTGGAAAGGGGAGTGGTGGATTAATGGCCAAAATAGCAGTGGATGCTCGGCCACTTTCAATTCCCACTACAGGCATTGGGCGTTATACCCGTGCACTTTTGGAACGAATGTTAAGAAGTGAGCATCATTGGTACTTATATAGCCATCAACCTCTTCTGGTTGATTTTCAATCCCTACCAAATGTGACTGTCCGGTCTGGAAACATTCAAAGGGGGAGTCTCAGTACTTTCTTTGCTCAGGCAGTTTTTCCATTTTGGGCTTGGAGGGATGAAGTAGATCTGTTTTGGTCCCCCCGTCACCACCTACCGCTTTGCCTGGGGGCATCGGTATCTAAGGTGCTCACAATCCACGATTTGGTATGGCAGCGCTTTCCTAAGACTATGTCGCGCTTGGGGCTGCAGCTTGAGAGGTTACTGATGCCTCCGGCTGTCAAGTCGGCTGGCTCAGTTATTGCCGTTTCTGAATCTACAGCAAGTGAGTTGAAGCAGTCATTTTCCGCTTGTGCTGAGAAGGTTGTGACTATTTATGAGGCTCCTTTTCTGAAGGTTTCTGAAGTCCCAGGCCCTCTTGGTGGGTATTTTCTATTTGTGGGTACGATTGAGCCCCGCAAAAACCTTAGGAGGTTACTAGAAGCTTATGCCTCATATCGTACGATAGTGGCAGAGCCGCTTCCGCTGAAAATTTGTGGTGGTAAGGGATGGGGAATGCCTGAGTTGCAAGAGAGAGTGCGGGCGTTGAACCTAGAGAGAAGCGTTGAGATTCTCGGTTATATGGCCGACGATCAACTGCCAAAGCTCTACCGGGAGGCTAGAGCACTACTAATTCCATCGTTATATGAAGGATTTGGCTTGCCAATAGTCGAGGCTTATAGTCAGGGAACCCCTGTTTTGACGGCTAACCGAGGTGCTATGGCTGAAGTTGCTGGGGATGCAGCATTAATGGTCAATCCAGATTCCACTGCAGAAATTACACAGGCACTCGCAGTAATGACTGAAGATCATTTGAAAGTAACTGAGTTGCAATCCTGTGCACTGAAAAGGGCGAGTGAGTTTTCTTGGGATAAGGCAGCCGCTGAGACTCTCTCAGTGATGGAATCTACTTTGAATCGGGCCCAGTAATAGCGCGCTGATCAAAGATATACCTGGGTTGGGGCTTGGCCGGCTAAATCGATAACAGGATTTGGTAGCTGTCAGGTCAAGCCCACTACTAAAATTCAGGTGAAGAGTTTCGGTAACTCTTCAACCTCCGATGCCTTGTCCATACCACCCTCTCGACTCATCAACCTATCAACCAGAACTTTTATCTTCACTATATTTAGCGGTTTAACAGGTTCTTGATAGATGGCTGCGCTGAGCAGCGATTGGATCTCATGAAGCTCCTCAAAGCCTAACTGGTGCGAAACCTCACTTAAATTATTACCCTCAACTTGTGGCCAGCGTTGCTGAAGCCAGTCGAGTAGGGCTTGTTGAATGTGTCTAGGGTCTTCACTTTCAAGAGCCTTCTTTAGCTTGGCTTCGTGGTGCATTTTTCTTGCTGGCTTGGCGCTCGTTGTGGGCTGTTCCAGCCGTTGGGGGCGATATCGATAGAGATAAAAAATCCACAGTAGGTGGGAGGCAAGGGCGGCTATGGCTAGGTTGCGCCAGAAATGATCTTGCTCCTCCAAAGTGGTGGTTCCAGGTACCAATGTGGGGAGATTTCCCGGCTCTTGAGTTTGGGGTGTGGCTGCAGCAGTACCGCTGACTTCAAAGCGGAAGGCGGGTAGCTGGGTGGCACGCTGTTTTTGGCTCTTGGTATCCCACCAAGTGAGTGTGACGGCGGGTAGCTGATAATTACCGGGCTGAGTGGCGACGATTGCGGTAGTTTCTATGCGGCTACCTGTTACCCCATTTGGGCCTATCTGATCTTCTTGTTGTGGTTGATCTGGGTAGGTTTTAAGGTCTTCAATATCCAACTTGGGGAGAGGTGGTAGTTGGGCTGCACGCAGACCTTCTGCCCGTATGGTGAGAATACGGGTTATGGGCTCGCCGACAGTGAAGGTATCCGGATTTTGGCTCCAACTTTGTACGATTCCGAGACTTGCAGCGGGCAGCCAGTGGACGCCGCTGTAGCTGTCAGGCTTGGGAAGGACCTCAATAGTTTTTGCCTGGGAGCGCAATCGTAATCTCTGGCTGTTGCGATTGAACAGTGAGAAAGGATCTCGGCGACCGGCAACCGCAACATAAGTCATTGCGGGGATAGAGAGCTGGCCAGAGCTATCGGGAAAAACGGCATAAGTGAGTTCATATACCGCATGGCTGACACCCCCGAGCTTGCGCTCATAGCGCTGTTCATCGACTTTTTCTACATGGGCGCCGGCTACTTGTAAAGGTTCGGTGGCGATATCGTGCAGACCGATTGTTGTGTATAGGCGCACCTTAACAAGTAGCTGTTCTTGTACGTAGACTTTATCTTTATCTAATTCGATCTCCAGAAAGGCTTTGCGATCGGCACCGTCGGGTGTACTACCGGCTTCGCTGACTTTTATGGGGATTGCATCCGAAACTTGTCCTTTATAGTGCAGAGAGGGAATAAACAGCTCTCCTTCCCGCTTTGGTGCCAGTGTGAGCGTCCATTCGACGAAGCTTTCCGCACGACCATTAATTACCCGATATTGGTTGGACTGCTGACGGGATAGAATATCGAAATCCTGCTCAAGTAATTCGAAATCGGGTTGGCCGCCATTCTCATCACCGGAGTAGCGTACGCGCAGATTCAGGGTCTCATCAATACCAATTTTATTGCGGTCCACGCTGGCATTGAGGTCGCTGCCCCAACTGCTTGCGGGCAGGCAAAAGAGAGCAAGAAAAAATAGCAGGCAATGAAGTCCTGTAAGGTTTAGTGGCCGAGTAAGATTATGTTTTCTAAAAAAGCTATCCATAAGCCTTCCTGGGGTTTGGTCACATCTAAAGCCGAAAATAATGTTGTGCATTGTGGGCATCTTTCTACCACCTCTGGGTAGCGCCGTTTTCAGGAGGCTCCCACTCGCCACTGCGATAGGCACGGCGTCTTTGCAGACTTTCGTATTTAAATTTTTCTCGCATTAAGCCGGCGGGGTCATCGGGAATTTGGCGGAGCCATTGGTCAAGAGCCTGCTGGGTTTCAGGATCTAATTGGCGCTCTTCGGCGCCGGCAGGTTGGGGCTTCCCTTGCTCTTCTTCGCCTTCGCCCTGTTGGCCTTGCTGAGACTGCTGCTCCTGCTCATTTTTCTGTTGCTCAGCATTTTCAGATTGCTGTTGGTCTGATTGCTCCTGCTCTTGGCCGGATTGTTGCTCGGAGGGCTGAGGTTCGCCAGAGGAGGGCTGCTGTTGGCTCTCCTGTTGTTGACTTTGTTGGTTTTGCTGTTGGTTGCCGGCCTGCTGCTCCTGTTGTTGGTCCTGCTTATCTTGTTGTTCTTGTTGATCACCGGATTGCTGTTGGTTTTGTTGCTGCTGGCGCTCTTGAAGCTCCTTGAGTTTCTCGGCAATTTCCCGGTTGTGTTGCGCATCGGAGAATTGCGGGGCTTGGGCCAGAGCCTGGTCATAGGCTTCAATGGCGCGCTCATAGTCTCCCTGTTGCACTAGGCTATTGCCCAGGTTGTATAGGCCTTGCGCATCATTTAATTGGGCAAAGTCCTGCTGAGCAGCGGCATAATCACCGGCGCGATAATTTGCCGTGCCGCGCCATTCCGGGTTGCGGAAAGTTTCGGCGGCTTCGGCAGACTCCCCTTTGTTGAGTAATTCCTGTCCCTGCTGATCTTTGCGTTGCCAGAGGTCTTTCCATTCAAAAGCCTGACCTTCACTCGGTAGGCCCAAGCATAGGGCGAGGGGCAGGGTGCAGGCGAGAGTGCCACGGCGAAACAGTAGGGCGGCAAAGGGCAGGAGGAGTAAAATCAACAAGGGGCCTTCATCGCGCCATTGGTCGAATTCTCGCTCGGTCAATTCGGCCTGCTCGGGGGGTTCGCTTTGCGGTAACAGGTGTTCTATGTCGGCGTCGTTGACGGTGATCTTGGCGTAACGGCCGCCGCTGCCTCTAGCCAGCTTACGCAGCTCCCGTGGGTCAAAATTGGCAATCACAATTGCGCCATTACTATCTGTGACGAAGCCGCCGCTATTGCCGCGGGGGATTGGGCTGCCCTCGCCACTGCCGACAGCGAGGATATTGAGTTCAACTCCAGCTTCGGCCAGGGATTTTGCGACGATATCCGCTGCTGCAGGCTCAATGCCGTCTGTGACTGCGAGCAGTTGCCCGCGTCCCGCAGAGCCATCCCTGAGTAGGCGAATGCCGGTCGATACAGCCATCTCAATATTGCTTCCCGGTACCGGCATAATGGCAGGCGATAATGCGGGGACCAGGTTGGCGATAGTGGCGGTATCTTCTGTCAGTGGTGTGACCACATGGGCTTCGCCGGCATAGGCTACCAGGGCGGTCAGGCCATCTTTGCGCTCACGAAGAATGTCCAGAATTTTCAATCTTGCACGGGTGAGACGGTTGGGGGCGAGATCTGTCGCCATCATAGAGGGAGACAGATCCAATAAAATCACCAGGGCATCTTGATTACTGTAAACCGGTGTCGGCAATTTTCTCCAGGTGGGCCCTGACATAGCGATAATCATGGCGGCGAGTAATGCAAAGATTAGCCCGAATAACCAGGGGCGCTTGGCACCGCCGCGCATTAAAAGGTGCGGTAAAAGATCTGCATCAATCACCTTTTGTAGCTGGGCATTGTTTAGAACGATTTTGCCTAAGCCCCAGCAAATGAGTGCTGCGGGGATTAATAGCCATAGCCAGTAGGGGCGGAGAAAATGAAACGATTGGAGTAGCTCAGGTATGCTCACTATGCCTGGCCTCCGTTGGTAGTGGTTTGTTTATTGCCGTTGCCGGAATATCTGAAATTAGTGGTGAGAGGAGCCACTGCCCAAATAGAAGACAGGAGTAGGGCTACTCCAAGCGGCCATATAAATAGGGACTTCAGTGGGCGGTAGCTTTCTGCTTCCTGCTCCACAGGTTCCAGTTCATCCAATTCCGAATAGATTTCTGCCAGTTCCTGGGGGTTATGAGCGCGGAAATAGCGCCCCCCCGTTGTATCGGCAATCGCCTGCAGGGTCTTGCTGTCGAGATCCCTGGAGGGGTTAATTCTGCGGCTGCCATAGCGGCTGCCCAATAAGCCCGGTTGAACCATTTCTTCGGCACCCACACCGATGGTGTAAACCGTAATGCCCGCTTGCTGTGCAAGTTCGGCGGCTTTCAGTGGGGAGACTTCACCGGCAGTGTTGGCGCCGTCGGTGAGTAGGATTAGCACGCGCTGCTCGGCTGGGCGCTGGGTTAGGCGCTTAACAGAGAGGCCTATAGCATCCCCTATAGCGGTACCCTGGCCGGCGAATCCGATTTGCGCCTCGCGCAGTAGGGTCCCTACAGTTTCCCGATCGTAGGTTAGTGGTGCTTGAAGGTAGGCGCGGGTGCCGAATAGCACTAGGCCCAGTCGGTCGCCTTGGCGTCGCTCGACAAAGTCTCCCACTACCTGTTTGACCGCATTAATACGCATTGCCGGGCGCCCGCCAAGGAGCATATCGGGAGTCTCCATACTGCCGGATATGTCTACGGCAACCAATAGATCCCTTGCGCTGCTGGCTTGGGAAATCGGCTCCCCATACCAGCGAGGCCGCGCGGCAGCGCTGATCAGCAGTAACCAAATCAGTGTGAGCAATAATAAATTGAGATAGTTACTTTGCTCCCCACCGCTGCGTTGGGAGAGTTCGGAGTAAAAGGGTACTTTTAAGGCACTGCTCAATGGCTTTGAGCGGGGCATTAGCCACCGCGCGAGTAGTGGCAGTGGGGTGAGCAGGAAAACCCAGGGCCAGGCAAACTCAAACACCGGCATGTTCCTCACTAACTTGTTTTTCAGGTTCCTGCATCGACAGTTGATGCTGCAGGACCCACTGAATAGCGTATTGTTGAAAAGCCTGGCTGCTTTCTGGTTTGGAAGTGCCGCGATAAAGTTGCTCGAGCAATGCTGTGCGTGCCTCATCAGGGCACTTTAGAGAAGCGCTCTGTTCTAAAAAACTTAACCATGCACTACCGGTGAGGTTGCCACAGCGGGTTCTGCCATAAGTGGTGACAGCAACACGTTTAAGAATTTCGTTGATCTCCCCGGTGGCTTGAGGTCGGCTTATATCCACTGCATTCAATAAACTAACCGCTTCAACTTTGTAGCGGTTGCGCTCAGTTTGTTTGCGCCGAAATCTGATCCATAGGGCAATTCCCAACAGAGATAACATGATTAATAGGGCTAGGAGCCACCAGCCGGGGGCAGGTGGCCACCAGCTTACTGGTGCTGGTTCCTGGATATCGTATAGTTGTGCCAGTAATTCCTGGGCCTCAGGCGAGGGGGGCTGTAGTTGTTGCTGCTTTCTCAGCATAGTTGCCCCTCCGTTGGAATGACTTTGTTGGTAGCGCTAATCGCTCCAATTACATAAAGCCTGCTTGGCGAAAATATAGAGTGTTGCCTATTGCTCACGGCTACTGCCTTTTATTTTTATGCCAACCGTTTTGCTGGCGTGAACCGTAAAAAGACATTAATTCCCCGACAATGGGTTTTGTATTGTCAAAATCTAACAGCGGAAGTCGGTGCCTCCGGCATAATTGTTCAACATCGGCGCGGGCCTGGGCCTGCTTCTCTGCAAAATGCTCACGCAGGGGGCGGTTGCCTGCGTACAAAAATGTGCGCTGGCGGCCATCAGAAATTGTGAGGGACTGATCGGGTAAATGCTGTTCCAGCGGGTCGGTGATTCGCAGTACCTGTAAATCCGCATGTCTCGACAGCAAATATAATGATTGTGAGCAATCCTGATTGAGGTCATGACAATCACTAATAAGAAAAAGTGCACTGCCGGGGCGAGCGATACGGCGGGCTTCCTCCAGCAGAGTCTGCATGGATTGGCTGCCATTCTCGGCGATAGGGCTCTGTAATTTGGATGCTCTGTCCACTGCGCTGTGAATCATCGCTAATACGGCATGGTGGCTGCGTTTTGGGCGCACTGTATCGATGTCGTTATCCGAGAAGAGCAAGGCGCCAATACGATCGCTATGTTGCAGCCCAGCCCAGCCCAGCGCGGCGGCAATGCCGCTCGCTGCTACAGATTTGAAAGCGCGATGGCTACCAAAAAACATCGGTGAGCGCAAATCGAGCAGGATAACAATGGGTCTCTCCCGCTCCTCTTGATACAACTTGGTATGGGTAGTGCCGGTGCGAGCAGTAACACGCCAATCAATTGAGCGCACGTCATCGCCGGCTTGGTAATCCCGTACCTCTTCGAAATTCATACCTCGCCCACGGTAGCGGGTAAGAAGGCTACCAGCCTGGTCGCTACGTACCAGGCGCGGTTTAAAGAGTTGTAGTTGGCGTGCGACATAACGCATTTGTACGAGTGAATTGACTTCCGGATAGGCGCCGCGCAGGTCCAAATCTGATGGAGGTGTTGCTGTGTGCATCAGATAGCCGGCACCTGTTGCAGCAGGCGCTGAATAACCTGGTCGGTAGTGATACCTGCGGCTTCGGCTTCAAAGCTGAGTAGCAAGCGATGGCGTAAAATATCCGGGGCTACATCCATGACATCATCGGGCGTTACAAAATCGCGGCCATCTAACCATGCGCGTGCACGGGCGCAGCGGTCGAGTGCAATTGTTGCCCTTGGGCTTGCACCAAAATCTAGCCATGATGCCAGCTCGCTGTCATACTTCGCCGGCTCGCGCGTAGCAATGACAAGTTGGACAGTATAGGTTTCCACGGCTTCGACCATCTGCATTTCCAGAATCTGGTTGCGAGCCTGAAAAATGGTCTCCTGACTAATGATTTCGGTAGGGCGATTTTCGCCAAGGGTGGCCTCGGATCTGGCCAGGCGCAGGATTTTTGCTTCCGCCTCGGCATCGGGATAGGCAAGATTCACTTGCATGAGGAACCTATCCAGTTGAGCCTCGGGCAGAGGATAAGTCCCCTCTTGTTCAATGGGGTTTTGAGTGGCCATCACTAAAAATAATTGCGGCAGCGGATAGGTTTTTCGACCCACACTAATTTGTCGCTCAGCCATAGCCTCAAGCAGTGCCGACTGTACTTTGGCCGGCGCGCGGTTTATCTCATCCGCCAGGATCAAGTTGTGAAATACTGGTCCCGGTTGAAAATGGAACTCTCCGGTTTCCGGCCGGTAAATGTCGGTACCGGTAATATCAGCCGGCAGTAAGTCTGGCGTGAATTGAACTCGATGGAAGTCACCCTCAATAGCTTCGCCCAGTGTTTTAATCGCCTTGGTTTTGGCCAGGCCTGGCGCCCCCTCGACAAGCAGGTGTCCATCGGCAAGCAGAGCGATAAGAATGCGATTAACCAGCGTTTCCTGGCCTATGATCTGCTCTTTAAGCCAGTCGCCCAGTGCGATGATGTGATCTCTGTTATTCCGGTTTGCTTCCATAGCGTCTCTTCTTCTACAAATGTACCCGCCCTATTCATTCGGGTGGCTATCTACCATCTTTTATATATAGTCGCCGCCAAAGCGGTGGGGCCTGTTGATTTTAACGGCACCAGAGGAAGAGGCAACCACCGCGCCCAAGCCCACTTTTTTGGCGACATTTTTTCGGTGGCACCAGTGCCACTTACAAGGTTACGTGAAAGTTTAATTTTTAGGACTCGTCCCTGCAGCACTTCAGGGATGAGATGACGATCTTTTCGGATCTACAGTCATTGGATTCGATGTGACAAAAATGAGATTGGGAGGTTCCCCGTGAATATGGCGACGGTGATTACCGAAAGCCGTGAAGAATTGGTAGCACAGATTTGTGAGCTGATTCGCGACAAGTTGGCATCTGATGCAGAACCAGTAGTGGCTTTTGCGCAGCAGTTCCTGCACCAGTACCCGCTGGAAGACCTGCAGGGCCGACGCCTGGTAGATATCTACGGTTGTATCTACACCTGGTGGAACTTTATCCAACAACGTTCTGACGGCCTGCCGAAGGTACGGATCTTCAATCCACGCCTGGAAGACGATGGCTGGGAATGCTCGCACACTGTAATTGGGCTGTTGGTGCGAGATATGCCTTTCCTGGTGGACTCGGTGCGTATGGAAGTCAACCAGAGAAACACGGTTATTCATTCCATTAAGAGTACGGTGTTAAAACTAGAGCGCAGTGCCAGTGGCAAATTAAAACACCTACTGCCTCCGCGGGATGAAATTCCAAATCTATCTTTCGACCATGTTACGGCCAAGGATCATAAGCCCGCCAAGGGATCGAAGCTGGTCAGTGAGGCCCTCATTTATATTGAGGTCAATCATGACACTTCCGCCAAGTTTGCCTCTGAACTCAGTGCGGCGCTGAAAGATGTCCTAGGCGATGTAGAGCTGGTAGTGGATGATTATGCGCCGATGCTCGAGACCTGTGGGGGTATGGAAGGGCAGCTGAAAGCCGGGGTCTCGGAGGACGATACCAATCTTCTCGAGGCCTGTGCGTTTCTGCAGTGGATGCGCGATGGCAACTTTACCTTCCTTGGCTACCGGGAATACGAGTTCAGTCAGGTTGATGACAAGAAAATTCTCAGTGAGGTGGAAGATCGCCGCCTGGGTATTTTCAAAAAACTGGAAGAGTCTGCAGCTCCAATGCTCGAAGCTGCCTTTAGCGAGGGTAAGCAGCGCTTTTACCAGGGGCCTAACTATCTGACTTTTGCCAAATCCTCGGTGAAATCCCGTGTGCATCGCAGTGCCTATTCAGATTATGTAATGATCAAACGTTACAACGCCGAGGGTGAGGTAATTGGAGAGTCGGCATTTATGGGGCTATACACTTCCCCTGTGTATACGGAAAGCCCAGCCAAAATTCCGATTATCCGACGTAAGATGGCCTCCATTATTGAGTCCAGTGGCCTTTCCGGTTATGGCCACGATGGCAAGGCGTTGCGCCGTATTTTGGATACCTTCCCCCGCGATGAGTTGTTCCAAAGTAGTAGTCAGGACCTGTTTAAAGTGGTGATGGGTGTGCTCAGTTTGAATGAGCGCGCTCATGTTCGCCTGTTTATGCGTAGAGACCTTTTTGGAAAATTTGTTACGGCCACCGTGTATGTGCCGAGAGATCAATTCAACAGTAACGTACGTGAGTTGATCTGCTCCCATATTTCCAAGGCAATTAAAGCCAAAGAATCGGACTTTACGACTTATTTTTCTGAATCCATTCTCGCGCGTGTGCACTTTGTTTTCCGCATCTCGCCCGATGAACCTGTCGATATAGATGTAGCGCTGTTGGAGGCGCAGATTGTGGATATTACCCGTTCCTGGGAAGACGTTTTTCAAAGATCCTTAGTTGAAAGCAGTGGAGAGGAAGAGGGTAACCGACTTTTCCGTATCTTTGGTCGAGCCTTTCCTGCTGGTTACCGTGAGGATTTTGAGCCGCGTATCGCTGTACAGGATGTGGCAGCAATCCAGAATCTCAACGAAAACAACCGGGTGGCCATGAGTTTCTACCAGCCGGTAGGTGCGGCCCAGGGTAGCTTGCGCTTTAAGGTGTTTAACTGGGGTAGCGGCTTAACCCTCTCCGATGTGATCCCAGTATTGGAAAATCTCGGTCTTAGAGTTATGGGCGAGTTCCCATATACCATTCGCCCTTGTGGCAGTAGTGATGTATGGATGCATGAGTTCCATCTGGAGTTTGGCCTTCCAACAAAAGTTGATGCCCAAGCATCGCGCGGGCTGTTCCAGGATGCATTCGCTGCTATTTGGAATCACACTGCGGAAAGTGATGCTTTTAACCGTCTGGTGCTGGCGGCTCGCCTGAATTGGCGAGAGGTTTCTATGTTGCGTGCCTACGCCCGTTATTTGAAACAAACAAAATCTAGCGCTAGCCAGAGCTTTATTGCTGCGACTTTGGCCAATCAAGTTGAAATTACCCGCAATCTGGTGGCTTTGTTCCGCGCATTGTTTGACCCGCGTCTTAGCAGTGGCAAGCAGGAGCAAACACGAGTTGATCGATTAATCGCTAAGATCCATGACGGTTTGGATGCTGTTGAAAATCTCAACGAAGACTTGGTGCTGCGTCGTTATCTCGAATTGATCCTGGCTACTTTGCGGACCAACTTCTTCCAGGCGGGTGCTGACGGCCAGCCTAAAGACTACATCTCTATTAAATTCAGCCCGCGGGATATTCCCGGTATTCCCGAACCTCGCCCGGAATTTGAAATCTTCGTTTACTCCCCCAGAGTGGAAGGTGTTCACCTGCGCGGTAGTAAGGTAGCCCGTGGCGGCTTGCGTTGGTCCGATCGTTTAGAAGATTTCCGCACCGAGGTGTTGGGGCTGGTAAAGGCCCAGGCTGTAAAAAATGCCGTGATTGTCCCCAGTGGAGCCAAGGGCGGTTTCGTTGTGCGGCGTCCTCCGGCGGATGGCAGTCGCGAAGCCATGCTGGAAGAGGGCATTTCCTGTTACAAAACCTTTATTCGCGGTTTACTAGATATCACCGACAACCTGAAAAATGGTGAGATAGTAGCGCCTAAGCAAGTGGTGCGCAGGGATGAGGATGACCCCTATCTGGTAGTGGCTGCAGATAAAGGAACCGCGACTTTTTCCGATATCGCCAATGGTATTGCTGAGGACTACGGTTTTTGGCTGGGGGATGCCTTTGCCTCAGGTGGTAGTCAGGGTTACGACCACAAGAAGATGGGAATCACCGCGCGCGGTGCCTGGGTATCTGTACAGAGGCACTTCCGCGAGATGGGGGTGGATGTTCAGAAAGAGGACTTCTCTGTCATCGGTATTGGCGACATGGGTGGGGATGTCTTTGGCAACGGTATGTTGCTATCTGAGCATATTCAGTTGAAGGCCGCCTTCAACCACATGCATATTTTTATCGACCCAAGCCCTGATGCAGCGGCTAGCTTTGAAGAACGCAAGCGCCTGTTTGAGCTGCCTCGCTCCAGCTGGAGGGATTACGATCGCACTCTCATTTCCAAAGGGGGCGGTGTTTTTGAGCGCCGGGTGAAGGCAATTAGCATCACACCTGAAATGAAAGAAGCCTTCGATATCAAAGAAGACCGACTCACGCCAAACGAATTAATCAGCGCACTGCTGCGTGCGCCGGTTGATTTAATCTGGAATGGTGGCATCGGTACGTATGTGAAAGCCGGGACTGAATCCGACAGTGAGGTGGGTGACAAATCCAACGACCATCTGCGGGTTAATGGTGCTGAGTTGCGTGCCAAAGTTTTTGGTGAGGGTGGCAACCTTGGTATGACCCAACAAGGACGTATCGAATTTGCCCTCAATGGCGGCCGCTGTAACACCGACTTTATCGATAACGCGGCAGGAGTGGACTGTTCCGACCATGAGGTGAATATCAAGATTCTCCTCGATAAAGTGGTTGCCAACGGTGACTTGACCGAGAAGCAGCGCAATGAGCTGCTGCATGGTATGACAGACTCCGTGAGTGATCTGGTGTTGCACAATAACTATGATCAAACTCGCGCATTGAGTGTGGCGGAATACCAGGTTTCCAAACGCCTTGACGAATACCGCCGCACTATTAATACCCTGGAAGATGACGGTCGACTGAATCGGGCTCTGGAGTTTATCCCCGATAACGAGCAGATTTCCGATCGGGTACATAAGGGGCAGACCCTGACTCGGCCGGAACTTTCCGTTTTGATTTCTTATGTGAAGGTGAAGTTAAAAGAGGAGCTTCAAGAGGCGGAAATCACGGATAACCCACGAGTGCGTGAAGCCGCGGAATCCGCTTTTCCTTCGGCATTGGTGGAGCGTTATAAGGGCCAGGTTTACGAGCACCCCCTACTGCGCCAGATCGTTTCCACCCAGGTGGCCAACGAAATGGTGAACAGCATGGGAATCACCTTCTACAACCGCATCAGCACGGCAACAGGCGCAGATGTCAATGATGTCGCTGCGGCTTATATCAGTGCCCGCGATGTTTATAAGATGGTGGAATTCCAGCAGCAACTGGCTGAATTGGACTACAAAGTACCGGCCGAGCTGCAGACCGAGTTGCTCAACTCCATGATCGGTCGGGTCCGTCGTGCCACCCGCTGGTTCCTGCGCAATCGTCGCAGTGATCTGGAGCCGGGACAAAACTGCGCACTGTTCCAGTCTCAGGTGCAGAGGGTGATCAAGGCCCTGCCGAAAGTCCTGAGTGGTGGTCCGCTGGGTGAGTGGGAACAGCGCTACCAAAAATTATTGGAGGCGGGGCTGCCAGAGGAGATTGCCCTGCTATCAGCATCCCCGACCTACCTTTATTCTGCACTGGGCATTTCCGAATCTGCTTATGCCAGTGACCGCCCTGTAGAAGAGGTGGCCAAAGTCTATTTCAGCCTCTCTGACGAGTTGAATCTACACTGGTTTGGCAATTTGATTGTCGATCTACCGGTGGACAGCTTCTGGCAAGCCCAGGCACGCGAAACGAGTATGGATGACTTAGACAGCCAGCTCGCCACCCTGGCAGTGAATATCCTGCGCCTTGCCACTGTGGAGAAATTGGACGTAGATAGTGCAATGTTGCGCTGGGGCGCTATTATGGCGCCGGCTATTCAGCGTTGGCACAACATGATTGCCGAGCTGAAGGCAGCTGCCGTCGGTGATTTTGCGATGTTTACAGTAGCGCTGCGCGAGTTGATGTACCTTGCCCACGCAACTGCAGACCGCGAAACCCTGGCTGAGTAGGCCGAAGTGAGTTCGGGAAATAGCGCTAGGGAGTTAGTTCTCCTTGGCGCTATTTCACGGGTGGCAATGAAATTCTATCCCCGTTCGTTTACTCCTGGCGGACGGGTTCAGTCCCCACGTAAGGAAAGGTATGTATTCAACTCTGCGTAAAGCTCTGTTTGCGCTCGATCCCGAGCGGGCCCACCACCTCTCTCTGGATGCAATTGGTGCCGTTGAGCGCCTTGGCCTGATGTCTTTTTTCAAACAGGCAGTCGCTCACGACCCGGTAGAGCTGATGGGGTTGACCCTACCAAACCCTGTTGGTCTGGCTGCAGGATTGGATAAGAATGCCCAGGCTTTTAACGGTTTGGGTGCTTTGGGTTTCGGTTTTGTTGAAGTTGGCACCGTGACTCCGCGCCCACAGCCGGGCAACCCGTTGCCACGACTGTTCCGTGTGGAAGAGGCGGGTGCCATTATCAACCGTATGGGGTTTAACAACCTGGGAGTTGACTACTTAATCGACAGAGTGAAGCACCGCCGTTACAGAGGTGTTTTGGGAATCAATGTTGGTAAAAACTTCGACACTCCGGTAGAAAAGGCGGCGGATGATTACCGGCTCTGTATGGAAAAGGTGTATCCCTATGCGGATTACATCACCGCCAATGTTTCTTCGCCGAACACCAAGGGGCTGCGGGACCTGCAGTTTGGTGAGAGCCTCAACAGGCTGCTGGGAAGTATCAAGGAGAAGCAGGCGGAACTGGCCCAAAAGAGCGATCGCTACGTGCCCGTTGCGGTAAAAATCGCGCCAGATATCGAAGGGGATGCCATAGAGCAGATCGCCGAGGCTCTGTGCGAATACGGTATTGATGGCGTCATTGCCACTAATACCACCATTGATAAGTCATCTGTGGCTAATCTGCCCCATGGTAACGAGCAGGGTGGGCTGAGTGGTAAGCCTCTGCAGCACCGCTCCACGGAGGTTATTGCGCAGCTGTCGAAGGCTCTGGACAAGCAGATCCCTATTATTGGTGTTGGGGGTATCTTCGACGGTGACAGTGCAGCAGAAAAAATTCGCGCAGGGGCAACTGCCGTACAGGTTTATACCGGGTTTATATACCGGGGACCGCAGCTTGTTCGCGAAGCGGTGGAGTCTATAGCTATGGAGCGTCGCCGCTCAGCTGGTGAATAGCGTCAGTATTGCCTGGTCCTATAAAACTAGATTGAGATGTTGAATTTCATCTTTATGTCGAACGGGTTCAGAGGGATGCAGGTGTAGCCTGGTGGTGGTCTTGTAAAAGGTGCAGGTGAACCTGCACCTTTCCCGCAGGCTAAATAGTACTCCAGCCGTCTGGATATTGGATATCGGTGGAAATGGCGCCATAGATTTCCAGTTTTTGCGCCTTGGTAGTCCTGTCAAAGCCATTCCAGTAATCTTCCCGCCCTTCACGCCAGCCGTTAACCCATTCCTGGTGTGGGTCATTTTCGACAAAGGGACAGCTATCAATAGACTTATTGTTCAGGGCTGCCAAATACCCTTTGTAGAAAGCCCTGTCGGCGTGATTGCGTTTTTGGCGTTTCATCTATACGGCACCTCTGCTTGTAGATTTACGAACTGCGGCGCAGTCCGTTGGATGCTTATTACGGTTTTGTTGCATCGACAATTAAAGCTTAGCGAAACTTTTACGCGGGCAGTTGTGTGACTCCTATCGCTTCCCACATAGCAAGAATATGGTGGAGACAGCAAAAACGGAAAACGGCTGGGCGTCGCTCTTAAGATATCTACAGAGAGGCATTTAAAAGTGGGGGTGACTGTGTAGACACTAGCAAGATATCCCGACTACATAGGCTCCGCCGCTACAAAGTGGGATAATCACGCCAGAAAATCTGGCCTGTTGAGGGGAATACTGACCTCCGGGTATGTCTACCAGGCTCTTGAAAATCTAATTTGCGCCAAGGGGCGCCATATTTATCCCCCTGATGCTAGGGGTTATCGAGTAAAAGTTTTGATCGACTCACGTATAGAAGAATTTAAGTTTACTGCGACATGTCCGAAAGGATTGGAAAGCTTACTTGCTGTAGAGCTTGGGTCTCTGGGGGCTAAGGTCCTTCGGGAGCAGCCTGCGGCTATACATTTTGCAGGCTCCTTGAAGCTTGCTTATCGTTGCTGTCTGTGGAGTCGCCTGGCAAACCGGATTTTGCTGCAACTCGATCAGGTTCGCATCGGTGATGCTGAAGACCTCTACCGGGCGGTGGCTGCACAGCCTTGGGAGGAGCATATTGGCCCTTCGGGCAAACTGTGGTTGCAGTTTTCGGGGACAAATCGGGAAATCCGTAATAGTCAGTTCGGAGCCCAAAAAACAAAAGATGCCATCGTTGATCGCTTGCGTGATAAAACCGGGGCGAGACCGAGTATTGATAAGCACAATCCCGACCTGACTGTGGCTTTGCGACTGCAGCGGGACAGGCTGGATATTGCCATAGACCTCAGTGGGGATAGCTTGCATAAAAGGGGCTACCGAACGCATATCGGTGCTGCCCCCCTCAAGGAAAACCTGGCTGCAGCCCTATTGTTGCGCGCTCGTTGGCCGCAGATTGCGGCTGAGGGCGGGGCTCTGCTGGATCCAATGTGTGGTTCGGGCACTATTTTGATTGAAGCGGCCATGATGGCTGCTGATATTGCTCCGGGTCTCTTCCGTGAGAGTTTTGGTTTTGAGCGCTGGCTCAACCATCAGAGCGATATTTGGAATGAGCTTCGTGAAGAGGCTCTACAGCGTCGCATTGCCGGTTTGGAGAAGCCTTTGCCGGAAATTCGCGGTTATGATGCCGATGCAAGGGTGCTATTTGCTGCCGAAGCCAATATTGATAGGGCGGGACTCGAGCGCCAGGTGCGGGTGAGTTGCCGGCCGGTCGCCGCATTCAAGGTTCCGAGTCATCGAGAGATCAATACTGGTTTGGTATTGACCAACCCCCCCTATGGTGAACGCCTTGGTGAACAGGAGGCTCTGCGAGAAACCTACGCGGAGTTGGGTAAGCAGTTAAAGGCGGAGTTTCCCGGTTGGCAGGTGGGAATTTTTACCGGCAACCCTGAGTTGGGATATTCCACCGGGCTACGCTCTCACAAGCACTACCAGTTGTATAACGGCTCAATCCCCAGTCAGTTGTTGTTGTTTCAGGTGCGCGAACAGGGGGAGCAGGCCGAGAGCGCACCCAAGGAACGCAAGCTTTCCCCGGAAGCTGAAATGGTGGCCAATCGATTGCGCAAAAATTTGCGCACAACAGGCAAGTGGGCATCTAGAAACGCTATTGACTGTTATAGGCTCTACGATGCTGATTTACCGGAGTACGCCGCCGCAGTAGATTTATATCGCACCTTAGAGGGGGAGCTCTACGCTCACCTTCAGGAGTACCGCCCGCCGGCCAGTATTGATGAGGGTAAGGCGCGCAACCGGTTAAGGGATCTGTTGAGAGCCGTGCAATCCGTTTTGGAGCTGCCTAGAGGGAAAATTAGTATTAAGGAGCGTCGCCGCCACAGCCATAAAGGTGGCCATAAGGGCGCTGGCCAGTATCAAAAACAGGTTGACGAAAGGGCTAGCTTGCAGGTGCAGGAGTACGGCGCTGAGCTGGAAGTGGATTTATGGCGCTACTTGGATACAGGGCTGTTCCTAGACCATCGTCCGGTGAGAAAGCACCTGCGCGAAATATCCTCTGGGAAGAAATTTCTCAACCTGTTTTGCTATACCGCAACGGCCACTGTACAAGCTGCTTTGGGTGGCAGCATGCAAAGTACCAGTGTGGATATGTCCAAAACCTATCAATCCTGGGCTGCGCGAAACTTCCGTGCAAATGGTATAGATCCCTATAAGCACCAGCTGGTGGAAGCTGATTGCCTGCAGTGGTTGGCATCGGCTCAACAAAATCGCAAAGGCCATTACGACCTGATCTTCCTCGATCCCCCGAGCTTTTCCAATTCGGCCAAAATGCGCGGGGTGCTGGATATTCAGCGCGACCACGCCAAGCTGATCAGCCAATGCATGGCATTATTGGCCCCGGGGGGCACTCTGATTTTTTCCAATAATTTGCGCAGTTTTAAAATGGATGTGGCGATTACTGATGCCTTTGCCGTGCGGCCTTTACAGTTGTTGGATAAGGATTTTCAACGCAACCCTAAAATCCACAACGTTTGGGAAGTTCGGGCTAAGTAGTGGGAGTTGGCTGCTAACCTAGGGTCTGAATGATGCAGTGAGTTAATGCGGCACAGGGAGGTGTTACCGCTGCTGGCAGTCATTGGGTTAGATTATAAAGAATTTCTGTATCACTATTTGGTTGGTGTAAATCAAAAGCTACAGCCCCAATGAAAAACAGGGTTATTTTTTGCTTCGAAAGTAGCCTGGGGTCGGTCAATAAAGTTCCATAACAATCCGCATTCCTACATCCCTTGCACGACTATTTTCATTGAGGCCCTTGCGATAATCTGCCCCAATTCTGCTAGACGGGTCCCGCATTGAGCCACCGCGAACGCTGCGTAACTGACAGTTTTTGATTTTCAGTGGTGCAGATGTGTTGTGGTTTTTATCGTAACCGGGTTGGTAACAGTCTTGCACCCACTCTGCCGCGTTGCCGGCCGTATCGTATAGTCCAAAAGGGTTGGCTTGGTAATTCGCTACCGGTCCGGTTTTCGTGATAAAGAGACTGTTAAATTCACTGTCACATCCGCGCCTGCAATTGGCTTTTCCCCTTGCATCACTGCTTTTCCACCAGAAAGGTTGGTCAGTGCCCGCGCGGGCTGCATATTCCCATTC
Organism: Microbulbifer mixtoriginis (SeqCode); assembly: GCF_052467515.1. NCBI lineage: Bacteria > Pseudomonadati > Pseudomonadota > Gammaproteobacteria > Cellvibrionales > Microbulbiferaceae > Microbulbifer > Microbulbifer mixtoriginis (SeqCode). The sequence continues at coordinate 1,806,458 of NZ_CP174314.1, forward strand.
GGCCTCGCTGGGCAAACGATATTTTTGTCCCGTTTGCTCTGAAAGCCACTCAACATATTTTTGTGCATCCCGCCAGGTAATATTGGTGACCGGTCGCCTCCCTCGGCCCCAGCCTGAGTCACTGGGCTGATTGGTCCCTGTGGCGAGAGCAAAGCGGTCGTAATCCTCAAAAGTGATTTCTTGAGTTGAAATGGCAAACGGTTTGGGAATTTTTACTTGGTGCTCGGGGCGGCTATTACTGCGCTTATTGCTGCCCATCATAAATTCTCCCGGGCCTACTACGATCATCTGAGGGCCCTCACCGCCGGAGGAGAGCTTGGAGCGTATTTTCTTTCCGGCAAAATAGGCTTTTTGTAGCTTTACAGAAAGCTGGTGGTTCTGATCCTCGATAATGATCCAGTCACGATAGCGGTCATAGCCGGGTTTGCTGACCTCTACATCGTATCGCCCGGGCTCTAGTTGAATGCCCGGTGCATAGCGCGGGCTTATATTCATAATACGCACGCGGGCATCTTCGGGTTCAGTTTTGACCGTAAATGTAAACTTTGGTACAGAGTTTGGTTGCTCCTGTGAAATCACAACCGAGGTTTCGGTGGGTAGATTGCCCGATAGTGAATTATCCGAGGATTGGTTGCTTATGGAATCATCTTGAGAGATCTCCTGCCCTTGTGTCTGTACCAGATCTTTAACTGGAGGCTTCTCTACATCTCTGACTTGTACTTCTTCAGAGCGATCGGCGCTGGGCGTAGTATCGGAGGTATGGCGTCTTGCGCTGTCGGATAAAGTGATCTGGCTAAGCCAAGTTTCCTTACCACTGAAAGTGCTATGAACGCTCCAGCCAAAGAGTAGCGTAATGGCGGTGATGGCGGTTAGTGCCCATGGGCGCCTGTGCTTTGTTGGTTCACTGACCAGCTGTCGTAAACGCACCAGGGTATCCTGATCTTTACGTACGGAGTCCACTTGCTGAGGGTTTTCCAGTCTCACCTGCCAGCCTTTAATAAAGCGATCCCGGAGGCTGCTCAACAGAGTGAGAAAAAGTGCACGGGCCAAACTGGAAACACCGACAGAGGCGTTGTTTAACTGGCTGATTTGCTGGCTGGGCTTGCCGGCTAGGGTTGCAACTAACTGATCGGTTGCATCTGCGACATCCAAGCCCCGTTGAAATCGTTTGGCCGGCTCTTTGGCCAGGGCGCGATCAATGATCGGCTGGTATAGCGCGTGCCGAGCAGGTAACTTGGGGATGGGGTCGGTCAGGTGCTTGATGGCAATAGCCACCGCTTCCTCTGCTTGGTAGGGGACGGCACCAGTGAGCATTTCATACAAGACAACACCTAGGCTGTAGAGATCGGCCCGGCCGTCAATAGCATTACCTCTGGCCTGCTCGGGGCTCATATAGTGTGGTGTGCCTACCACCATGCCGCTATTGGTCATTCTTGTGGTATGTGCAACAGCGCGCGCCACGCCAAAATCACTCAATACGGCAGAGCCATCCTCCCGAAACAGTATATTTTCTGGTTTTAGGTCCCTGTGCACATACCCCTTGCTGTGGGAGTGGTCCAAGGCCATGGCGATTTGGCGTACAACATTGAGGGCTTCCAGTGGCTCCAATGGCCCTTTGGCGAGTCTTTCAGAAACAGAGCCCCCAGCCATATAGTCCATGGCGATATAGTTAAGGCTGCGATAGCGTCCAATATCATGGATGCCAACGATATTTGGATGGGAGAGCTGTCCGACAATGTTGGCTTCCCGTTGAAATCGCTCACTGAAAATTGGGTCGGCATTGAGAACCGGCGACATAACCTTGAGGGCCACTTGTCGACCGACACTGCGCTGAATGGCTAGGTATACCGTGGACATGCCACCCTGGTTAATTTTGCGGAGAATGCGATAGCCGGGGATTTGTAGCGACGAATTGCCACTCTTTACGAGCTCCATGGTGTGTTATGGCCTCGTTAAAATAGCTGGAATATTCCGCCTGCCAGTGCGGCAATTGCTCCGCAAGCAGCAAGTAAGACCAGAAGTGGTCGCCAGCTTCTATTGCTTTGGCTGTCACTATTAGTTTCGTTTTGTGCAGTGCTGTTGTGAGATTCTTGCGAAAAGCTTGGGGGAGGGGCGATAGCTGGTGCTTCGATAATTTGAACGGTGATATTGTCCTTGCCACCGGCATCAAGGGCTGCGTTTATGAGAAGCTCAACTATTTGGTGGTTATTGGGGGTTTCAGCGATGATCCGGTTTATTTTTTCATTGGGTACTTCGGAACTGAGTCCATCGCTGCAAAGTAGAAGTTTTTGTCCTGAGCTCCAGCGATGAGATACCCGGTCAACTTCGAGCTTGGGGTTGGTACTACCGCCGATACATCGGGTAATAACGTGGCGATTTGGATGGGTTGCGGCTTCCTCTGAGTTGATGGCACCAGAATCCATCAGCATCTGAACATAGGAGTGATCACTTGTCAGTTGGCTGAGTTCGCCGTTTTTGTCGCCCGGTGTCCAGAGGTAAGCTCGGCTATCTCCAACCCAATAGATGTGATAGTAATCGCCTTCCTCGGCGAGCACTACTGCGGTTGAGCCCATATTGGCAGTGCTGTGCTCATCACCAAGCAGTAGGGCGTGGGCCCTTTGTAGGGCGCGTTCATAGTGGCGGTCAGTTGACGCGCACTGTTGGATTTCTTCTACTACGGTCTGGCTGGCAATCTCTCCGGCGTGGTGCCCGCCCAAACCATCGGCGACAACCCAAATGCCTTTTTCTTCATCTGCCCAATAGGCATCTTCATTCTGCTCTCGCCGGTAGCCGGGATGAGTGGCGCCAGCGCTACGTGTAGCACTTGGGGTGTGTTGAACTACTTCGCTGTGCCGCGATACCTCGCGAACTTTGGCTTCACTCACTGGTGTGCAACTACCTGTTATGGTTTCTCATCGTAACTGACGGTGATAGCCGATTTGGCAAAGATCCGTCTTTTCCTTGTGGTGCTGCAAGTGTACTTTACCCAACGACACCATTGGCAGCTGAATTGGTCACCCCTGCCTGAGCCGGATATTAGACCTTTGCGCCATTGTAAGCTGCAAACCCAATCACACGCTAATGATATTGCCCGTGTTAAACTCGGTTTTATCTTCAATCTGCAAATTTTTTTCAGGTTTTACTGTTACTTGGGACAGTCCCTTTATTTAGGCTGCCCTATATTCAGTCTCCTTAGGGCTGAGGAGCGTGATCAATGCTAAAACTTTGTGATGTAAACGATTCTGGCCAGAGTGTTTGGCTGGTGGCTCCCGGTGTAACGGTGGGGCGTGATCAGGGTTGTGATCTGTGTATACCGGATGACTCGATTGCGAAGTTACATCTAAAGATCGCGATTAAGGGGGGGCAGCTTACCCTGGGGAATGTTTCTGGAGACTCCCATGTATTGGTTAATGGGAAGCCGATAGCATCAGCCTGTCGAATCAAGCTGAACGATCAGATAACAATCGGTACTCGAACACTACAAATTATTGACCCCAAAGTAACAAAACTTAATTCGAGCAAGTCGAAAAATACCGCCTGGGCGCTACGAGCAAATCACAAGGCAATAGCGGGGAAAGTGTTTCCTGTAAAAGGGGGCGCGGTGGTAGGGCGCTCTGAGGAGTGCGATATCACGTTTTCCTTGTCACACCTTTCGCGTCGCCATGCAAGGTTGGAGGTGCGTGAAGGGTTGCTGTTCGCAATTGATCTCGGCTCGGCCAACGGGACATTCGTCAATGGTCGACGGATCACGGAAAGCCGTGTGCGAAGAGGCGATGAGCTGCGGTTTGATTCGTTGAGTTTTTCTGTTGTGGGCCCTGTGGATGATCTTGATCGCACTGCAGTGCGCCCTGCAATCTCTTCACATCTTATGAAGTCTCCAAAAATTGGCTCAGGTGAAGTGGCAGCTGAAGATGTCACTCAGAGATCCTTCTCGGCTTCTATCGCCGGGCTGCGGGAAGAGAGCCCAAGTTTGGCTGAGCCCCAGGAGGAAAAACTTCAGCCACGTATCCCTATAAAAGCCTTGGGCTTGACTCTGTTATTGGTTGCCGGTGCTGCCGGATATTTTTGGGTTAATAACCAGGGAGTGTTCTCATGAGTTCGTCCCGTGAATTGCTGCTCTATACCACCCTTGGATGCAGCCTGTGCGAAAAGGCCAAGCTGGAAATATGGCCCCTGCTAGAGCAGTTTGGGTTGCGTTTAAGGGAGGTAGATATTGCAGATGATGACAATTTATTCGAGCGCTTTAGTCTTTTGATACCCGTGGTGGGGCTCGGTGATCCTGAAGACACTTATGCATGGCCCTTTCAGCAATCTCAGCTGCAAGCCTGGTTAGCCAAACGAATTGGTTAGGCGCCCTTCATTTATTGGGAGATAACTCCCACCTTAAGTCCTAATGACTCGGGTGCCCAAGGGGGGCTCTATTCCTATTTAAACGGTATCAACGTTAGGGCAGAGGTTTGTAAGGTTATTCTGAGGCACCTTAAAGTTTATTCCCTGCCTCATGCGCCTTGAGAAGTTGCAGCTTGGTGCCGCTCCGATAGGCATAAATTACCGTATAAGCGAGTACATTCTGTACATAATTCCTTGTTTCACTATAGGGAATCGTCTCGATCCAGACATCGTGTGGCAGACGCTGACGAGTCTCCTTTAACCACTTGGCAACCCGCGTTGGCCCCGCGTTGTAAGCGGCAGCGGCGAGGAAGCGATTGTTATCGAATCGATTTAACAGGGTGCTCAGGTAAAAGCTGCCAAGGGCAATATTAGTTTTGGGGCTTAGTAGATCCCAGCTGCGTCGATAGCGTACACCGGCGCGCTTTGCCGTTGCGCGTGCGGTAGAGGGTAGCAATTGCATTAGGCCCAATGCGCCAGACCGTGATTTGGCGTCGTGGCTGAAGTGGCTTTCCTGGCGGGCAACTGCGTAAATCATATAGGGCTCTAGAGGCGTGCTCTGCCGTCCAACCTGCTCACTTACACTTTCTACAATATCGGCAAAGGCCAGGGGGAAGCGGAGTTCCAGATCATCCAGGTAGTCTGCCGCAAGAACAGATTGAATGGATTTGTGATACCAACCCCATGCGCTTGCCACTTTGCCCGCGGCTAATAGCTCCTCGTGATCCATTTCCCGAGTAGCGTAGCTCCACTCACGCCGAGCATGGAATAGTTCACCAATAGCCTGCAATTCACGTGCCCTTTGTAAGCCGGTGTGCTGGGCCATCTGCTGTACTTGAATTGGCGTGATTGGCGCGGGACGATCTACAAAGCTGTAATTTTGTCCGAGGGTATCGGCAGCAAGGAAACCGTAATAACTGCGTTCCCGTGCAGCTTTTCGATAGAGCAGGGAGGCTGCGCCAGACTGCGCTTTACCATAAAGTTCTTCCAGTGAGCGGGCTTTCCAGTAGAGCCAGCGATCGCGCTGTTGCCGTTCGAGTGGCAGGCGATCAATCCAAAAGGCAACCTGCTCCCAGTCGAGCTCTCGCAGGGATTGCCGCGCCAGCCATTCAATGGAATATCCATCATCCATTGTGTGATTTTTGGTCAGTTGTAGCAGTCCCTGGGTATCGTCTTGACGAGCAAATTGTCGAGCCAGATGGCGGAGCATATTGGCTTGCTCCTTATCGTTAAACAGGAGGCTGGCACTATAGCGCTGCCATGCCTGTTCAGCGACGGCTGCATCTTCCCTAGCTAATCGATGCAATCCATGCAGAATGATTTCCCTATGATGCTCCGGTGACTGTAAGAAGCGGGGGTAATTGAGAAGAAGCTTGGGTGATTTGTGCACCTCCCTTAGCAGGGCTGCTCTTTGTTGGAAGGGTTTGTCCATTTTCCTGGCGATATAGGAAGCGAGTTCTAGGTTATCCTCTTCTAGGGTGAGTAAATGGCGGGACCAAATCTTTTCTTGGGTTAAGCCGCCATTGCGCTTCCAGCGGGCAAAAACTGGGTCACACTCCTCTACTTGTGAGTGCCCAACCAGCCAGAGCTCGGTGGTTACTTGATCGGCATTGTCTTTGCTGCCATGGCGAAACAGTGCGTCGGCATAATAGCAACGCAGTGCCGCGCGCTTGTGTTTCTCAGGTTGAAAATATTTTAGGTAGGTCTGAAATTGTCTCTGTTGCCCCAGCTCTCTAAGTAACCTAATACGCATCCAGTCACCCACCGCTGTTCCCTGATTCTCAACGAGAAAGCGATCAATATCTTTTAGGGGCAATTGGCGTAATTTTCTTCCGATCGTCCAGTAGTCGAGATAGGGCACTAGAGGGTAATTCGCCAACTTGGCTTTCAATTGCTTTAACTGTTTTTTATTGCCGTATTTGATCGCTATCCTGGCTTGTTGTAATAGCTGGCGCTGGTTGGATATACCTGTGGCTGGCTTGTCTTGCTGAGACAACTCCTTCGATGATGCTTGTGGCTCTGCCTGGGCGCTGAGGCAGATCCAGACCATTAAAGGGGCAATAAACTGGAAGAGTCTACTTGTGCTAACTGACATGACAGTAACCCCAAAGTTGAGTCTGGTCGCGCAAGTTTATGAGACGGCTTGGCAAAAAAGCGTAAAATAGCGAATTTTTCACAGGACCCGAAGTATCAATTTTCGTTTCATTCAACTAACTAGCGAGAATGTTAACCGGGTCTGTTAATTGTAGTGCCTAATTATGTTGCTTCTATTGGATGGGGTCAGTCTGCGTTACGGGACCCAGGTACTTGCTGAAAACGTCAGTGCAAAAATTGAGCGGGGCGATCGTATTTGCCTTGTTGGCCGCAATGGAGAGGGTAAGTCCAGCCTGTTGCGTTTAATTGCGGGGCAGGTGGACCCAGATGCTGGGGAGATTGTGCGCGCGAGTGGGATGGTTATGGCAACCCTTGAGCAGGAGTTGCCCGCAGGCTGTCTCGACTCTGTCTACCGATATGTTGCCGAGGGTCTGGGCCCTATAGGGGGGGTATTGGCTGGTTATCGGGAGGACCCATCGGCCGAGCTACAGGCCAAAATTGAAGCGGAGCACGGCTGGGATCTCCTGCCTAGAGTCGATAGTGTGCTCGACCGCCTCGGCTTGAGTCCCGATGAATCCGTGGCTGATCTCTCTGGAGGTTGGCAGCGCCGTGCAGCTCTCGCGCGCGCACTGGTTACAGAGCCCGATTTGCTCATTCTCGATGAGCCCACCAACCATTTGGATATTGCCGCTGTGGAGTGGTTGGAAGGGTTCCTCGATACTTTTAGAGGCGCGTTATTGTTCGTCAGCCACGATCGTGCTTTGGCGCAGCGGTTGGCCAGTACAGTCTGGGATTTGGATCGTGGATACCTACGGGTTTTTCGCTGCAAGTTTGGGCGTTACCAGGAAGAAAAAGAGAAACTTTTAGAAGAAGAGGCCAGGAACGAAGCGCTATTCGACAAAAAGCTAGCCCAGGAGGAAGCCTGGATTCGCCAGGGTATCAAGGCGCGACGCACCCGTAATGAAGGGCGGGTTCGGGCCTTGCAAGGACTCAGGCGCCAGAGAGAGGCGCGCCGAACTCAACAGGGCATTGCCAGAATGTCTCTCGATAGTGGAGAAACATCCGGTAAGTTGGTGGCTGAGCTTAGTAACGTTACCTTTGCCTACCCCAATGAGTCCCCCCTGATTCGCGACCTTTCATTTACCTTAATGCGCGGTGATAAGGTGGGATTGATTGGTCCTAATGGAGTTGGTAAAAGCACCTTAATTCGAGTGTTGCTCGGGGACCTTCAGTCTCAGTCTGGTCAGGTGCGTTTGGGTACAAAGCAGCAGGTAGCCTACTTTGATCAGCGCAGGGACCAATTAAATCCTGAACTTACCGTATTGGATAATGTTGGTGGAGGGCGCGACTCTGTCACCATTGGCGGCAAAAGCCGCCACATCATGTCCTATTTATCCGATTTCCTCTTTAGCGGTTTGAAAGCGCGGACCAAGGTAAGTGCGTTGAGTGGTGGTGAGCGCAATAGGGCTCTTCTGGCGAAATTATTCAGTCAGCCAGCCAATATTCTGGTGCTCGATGAGCCGACCAACGACCTGGATGTAGAAACCCTGGAGCTGCTTGAAAAGTTACTTTTGGAATTCACAGGCACAGTGTTATTAGTCAGTCACGACCGTGCATTTCTCGATAATGTTGTGGATTCCTGTCTGGCCTTCGAGGGAGATGGTCGTATCCGAGAGTATGTGGGTGGTTATGCGGACTTCATTCGCCAGGGAGGTAGTTTTGAACAGGAGTCAAAAGAGGAAAAAGTCCCCGAAGGCAAGGTGAAAGCGAAGCCGGTCGAAGCGGACAAGCCTCAGGTTAAGAAAAAGAAGCTCAGCTATAAGCTGCAACGTGAACTGGATGGCTTACCAGCCTTGATCGAACAGCTTGAAGTTGAAATTGGCGCTATAGAGGCTGAAGTAGCAGACCCTTCTTTTTACCAACAGGAGCAAGCCCAGGTGCAAAACCGGCTCAATTTACTGGCGGAGAAACAAACTCAATTAGAGACCGCTTTTGATCGATGGTCGGAGTTGGAGGGGGGCGAAGAGTAAGGCTTGAGCATTGGAGAGAAGTGGTGCCATGCACCCCTTCTCTCGCCGAAAGAGGGGGCTTACTCTTCGTCCACATATACCCTGACAGCTAAAACATCGCACTTGGCGCCGTGAAGAACCCCATTAGAGGTTGAGCCCAGCAGAAGAGCCAGGCCATGGCGTCCATGGCTACCGATAACAATAAGATCGACTTCTAGATCTTTGGCTAGGCGATGTATCTCGGTGGATGGTTGGCCCAAAATTACATGCTGTCGTTCAGTGGGGATATTCAGCGGTAGAGCGGCTTTGTGAAGCTGTTCCTTGGCCTGTCTCTGCAGCTGATCCTGTACCTCTGATAAATCCATGGGGATATCCCCACCATAGGCAAATGTCAGTGGCTCAATGGCATGCATCAAGCTGATTTCGGCATTGAAAGCTTCAGCGAGGGAGGCCGCTTTTTCCAGTACTTGTGAGGATTCTTCCGAGAGGTCCAGGCCCACCAATATTCGTTCATATTTCGCCATTTTCCATTAGCTCCTGTCTTTTCTATTTGCCCAGTGGGGCCTCTTACGACAGCTATTTTCAGTCTATCGCAAAAAAAACTGTTTGACATGGATCATATATGGCGCCGCAGAATAGGCCGTTTGTAAAACCATCACAAGGAACTTTTATGTCCGAATGGCTACCGGTAATCATAATTGGCTTTGCTATTGCCCTGGTGCTGGGGCCAGTGATGTGGCTGAAGCCCAATCAGCGCGACAGCCGTCTGGCTGATTTGCGTGGCCGTGCCGCCAGGGCAGGTATTACCGTGCAAATTCAAGCCTTACCTGAAGCTTTGGGGGAGGGGACCGCAGCGGTTTATTACTATCGGTGGAAGGATAGAAAGCGTCTACAGATTGGTTGGAAGCTACAGCGCCAGCGGATTACGCACGAAATGAATTTTGCCGGTAGTTGGGATTGGGGCAACAGTGTGAGAGCCCCCCAGGCAGCATGGCAGCAATTGCACCAGTTGTTGGATAGCTTGCCGGCGGATTGCTGTGCGATTATCGCAACCGATGTCGGATTGGGCGTGCAATGGCAGGAAAACGGTGGGGTCAAAGCTTTTTCGCAGCTGTCTGAGAGTTTGGCGGAGTACACCCCTCTTATAGAAGAATCTGTACGCAAGATCAGTCCCATTAAGCTCCCAGAAGACTAGGGCGACAGGCATTTTAGCGGGCTGCTCAAATAGGGAAAATTGTCACAATTTTACCCTTTTCTGGGGGTGAAATTTGGCGAATAAGCACTAAAAGTTGTCAGCTTTGCTTGACCGCGCCTTGACTGAGGCTTATATATTCGCGCAGCGTAGGCCCGATTGATGGGCCTGAAATGCTTCGGATAGCAGTAAATCTTTCATTTGAAATCAAAGGCTTATGGGTAAATCACTGGTCATCGTCGAATCACCGGCCAAAGCGAAAACCATCAATAAATATCTCGGCAAGGACTTTGTTGTTAAGTCTAGCGTCGGTCATATTCGCGATTTGCCAACCGGTGGCGGCAACAAACAGCCCGTTGACGCAAAAGAACGGGCAAGGCGTGCGGCAGAGACTCGTAAGCTTTCCCCTGAGGCGAAAGAGGCTTACAAGCGCAAGAAAAATCGTGCGCAGCTGATCAAGCGCATGGGGATCGACCCGGATAATAGCTGGCAGGCTCACTACGAAATTTTGCCAGGCAAGGAAAAAGTAGTTAGCGAGTTGCAAAAGCTGGCTGAGAATGCTGATCACATTTATCTGGCAACGGATTTGGACCGCGAGGGAGAGGCGATCGCCTGGCACTTGCGGGAAGCAATTGGCGGTAATGACGAACGCTATCGCCGAGTGGTTTTTAATGAAATCACTAAGTCCGCGATCCAGGAGGCGTTCAAAGATCCCGGCCGCCTGAATATCAATCGGGTTCATGCCCAGCAGGCTCGCCGATTCCTCGATCGTATTGTTGGCTATATGGTCTCCCCACTATTGTGGGAGAAAGTTGCCCGAGGACTCTCTGCTGGCCGGGTGCAGTCAGTGGCAGTTCGTCTCGTGGTAGAGCGCGAACGTGAGATCCGCGCTTTCATTCCTGAGGAGTACTGGACGCTTTTCGCTGATACCGCTACCAGCAAAGCGAACAAGCTGCGGCTAGAGGTTAAAAAACAAGCTGGTGAAACTTTCCGCCCCACCAATGAAGCCGATGCGAATAGCGCGGTGAAATTGCTTCAGGGTAGTGAGTTTGTTGTTAGCGGTCGTGACGATAAGCCTACCAGTTCCAAGCCTAGTGCTCCCTTTATTACTTCGACACTGCAGCAGGCGGCTAGTAATCGCCTCGGTTTCAGTGTCAAGAAAACCATGACCCTTGCACAGCGTCTCTACGAAGCCGGTCATATTACATACATGCGTACCGATTCGACCAATCTAAGTAAAGAGGCGGTTGAGTCGGCCCGGCAATATATCGGTGAGAATTTTGGCGATAAGTATCTGCCAGAAAAGCCCGTTAGTTATAGCAGCAAGGAGGGAGCGCAAGAGGCTCACGAGGCAATTCGTCCCTCCGATGTACGTGTTGCCCCCAATATGCTCTCAGGTGCGGAGCGGGATGCGGAGCGGGATGCGGAGCGGCTCTACAATCTGATTTGGCAGCAGTTCGTCGCCTGTCAGATGACCCCAGCAAAATACACTTCAACCTCAATTGTGGTGAGTGCCGGTGACTTTGAGTTGCGTGCTCGCGGCAGGGTGATTCGTTTTGATGGCTTTCTCAAAGTTGCCCCTCCTGCGGGCAAGAAAGATGAAGATCTGCTGCTGCCTGATGTTCAGGTTGGCGATAAGCTGTCTCTGCAGCAGCTGGACCCGAAACAACATTTCACCAAGCCTCCGGCTCGTTTTAGCGAAGCCGCTCTGGTGAAAGAGCTGGAAAAGCGTGGTATTGGCCGGCCCTCAACCTATGCTTCTATTATTTCCACAATTCAGGATCGGGGCTATGTGCGGCTTGAGAACCGCCGTTTTTATGCGGAAAAAATGGGTGATATTGTCACCGACCGCCTCAGTGAAAGTTTTAAAAATCTGATGGACTACGGTTTTACCGCAAGCCTAGAGGAATCTCTGGATGCGGTTGCCGATGGCGATAAAGGTTGGAAGCAGTTACTCGACGAGTTTTATCAGGATTTCTCTTCTCGGTTGGAAAAAGCTCAGTCCAGTGATGCGGGTATGCGGCGCAACACGCCGACAGATACCGATATCGAGTGCAGTAAGTGCGGTCGCCATATGCAGATCCGCACAGGTTCTACCGGTGTATTCCTTGGTTGCTCCGGTTACGCGCTTCCTCCTAAGGAACGCTGCACCAACACGATGAATCTGGTCTCAGGCGATGAGGCCGTGGACGCGGATAAGGACGAAGATGCCGAAACCCGCCAGCTGCGGGAGAAGCGCCGCTGTCCCAAGTGCGGCACGGCGATGGATAGTTATCTGCTTGATGAGCAGAGAAAGCTACATATCTGCGGAAATAACCCAGACTGTAATGGTTACGAGGTAGAGCAGGGCACGTTCAAAATTAAGGGCTACGACGGTCCGATTATTGAGTGTGATAAGTGCGGTAGCGACATGCAGCTGAAGTCAGGTCGTTTTGGTAAATACTTCGGCTGTACTAACGAAGCCTGTAAGAATACCCGCAAGCTATTGAAAAATGGCCAGCCGGCGCCACCCAAAATGGATCCGGTTCCTATGCCGGAGTTGGCTTGCCTGAAGGTTGAGGATCATTACATTCTCCGCGATGGTGCCTCCGGATTATTCCTGGCCGCCAGCCAGTTTCCGAAAAACCGTGAGACCCGTGCCCCGCTGATAAAAGAGCTACTGCCTCACCAAAGTGAGATTGACCCTAAGTACAGCTTCTTGTTCTCGGCTCCTTCACAGGATGATCAGGGGCGAGATACCGTAGTTCGTTTCAGCCGTAAGACCCAAGAGCAGTATGTTCAGTCCGAGGAGGATGGAAAGGCCACGGGTTGGAAGGCTTTTTACCGGGATGGCGCCTGGAAAGTCGAAGCGGCGGCCAAGAAAAAGCCGGCAGCTAAGAAAGCGGCGGCAAAAAAGTAAATGAGTAACCCCTATACCGGCCTAGTCACTTCGGCATTGCGTAAGAGCCAGCTGCTGGCCACAAGTAGTTATGACTCTACTATTCAGCGAATAGCCCTGGAAGAAGGTGCTTTGTTGCAGCTGTGGAAAGCCTATCAGGCTTTCCTGGCTGAACTGTCACACCAGCTGCAATTGGGTTTTGAGCCGGAGTCTGTAAAGGTTATTTTAGATAGCCTGAACAGTCAGGGGAGAGCGAGCCTTGAAGTAGGTGAACTGCAGTTATTGCTCTCAGAGCCAGGGAGTTGGCTTAGCGAATTATTACGCGCGTGGAACCAGCTCTTAAGGCTGCCTACATTAGCGGAGGAAAAAGGGCAAGCTGATAACCTTATTCCGACCCACAATATCGCCGGACCAGTACCAATTGAGCTTTCTTTTGAAGCGCTGCTTAAATGGCACAAAGCTCTCAGTGAGCTGATACTTAGACAGCGTGCCAATCTCGAGGAGTGCTAAGAGGGCTCCGCTACCTTTCTATTCATCTTTTTGCGCCCACTGAAACTTCTAAATTGCCTGTGGTACACTGGGCGCAAACTGATGTGCAGTGAAGGGAAAGCAAATGTCCTCCGAAACTTTTGAGATTATCGAGTTGGCCAATGGCGATGTGGCTCTGCGCCGTGCCGGCCATGAGGAGGACCCTCTGGTGAGTATTCGTTTCTCAGCCGAGAGTCTCCAATTTTTGCGAAAGCACAAGGTAGCAGTAGCCCGGGCCATGTTAGAGGCGGGTATAGAAGCCGTGCAAAATCTCGATGACCTGGAGCCAGGTTACTTTGAAGAGGAAGAGTCGATGCCGGTTAACCATACGATTCACTAATCTATGGTAAAGGCGAAAAATTAAGTGAAACAACAGCGGCTAGAAGCCGCTGTTATTGTATTTGATTGGCGGTAAATCTTTTAGTCTCACGGAGTTTGGCGAATAACGCCCACCGCTAATCCTTCGATCACAAAGTTCTTATCTCGCATATCTACTTGAATGGTATCAAAGTCTTCGTTTTCAGGCAGGAGTTGTACCGTTGCCTGATTTCCTTTACGGCGGAAGCGCTTAACGGTTACTTCATCATCAATCCGCGCAACTACAATCTGCCCGTTTCTGATTTGTTCGGTCTTCTGCACTGCCAGAAGGTCCCCATCGAGAATGCCGGCATTTCGCATACTCATGCCGTGTACCCGCAATAAATAATCTGCCGGTGGGTGGAAGAAGCTGGCGGGCAGGTCGCAATAATCCTCAATATGCTCGGCTGCCAGAATAGGGTTGCCTGCGGCGACACGCCCCACGATGGGAAGTCCCGATTGGTGGTCGGGAATTCGAATACCTCGGGAGGCACCGGCAACCATCTCAATGGCTCCTTTTCGTGCCAGTGCTTTGAGGTGTTCCTCTGCAGCGTTGGGCGAGCGAAAGCCCAGCTCTTGGGCGATTTCTGCGCGGGTGGGAGGGTAACCTGTGTCGTCCAGGTAGGCTTTTATCAGCTCTAATACTTGAGTCTGGCGTGCGGTGAGATTGGTCATAGATTTACCTAGCGTTTCTGTATTTTTATACAGTTGCTGGGATTATATACAGATTTAAGGATCTCGCAAACTGAGTACCTGCCTGTAGTCCAGCTGCTACATTGTTTAAGAAAACAAGGAATGAAAAGAATAGTTGAAAGAACTGACAGCAAGGGAGAACAATAATGCTTGATGCGAAAATGGCTGAAGCCTGGAGAGTTCTGCGCATTCAATCTGAGTTGGTTGATGGAATTGAGCGTTTGGTTGCGCTTAACGGGGCGGTAACAGTTTTTGGCGGTGCGCGTTTCACTGAAGATAGCCAGGAATATCAGCAAGGGGTGAAGCTTGGGGAGCTTTTAGCAGCAGAGGGGATACCTGTGATGACCGGTGGCGGGCCGGGTCTGATGGAGGCGTGTAATCGTGGGGCTTTTGAGCAGCCTGGTACTTCAATCGGATTAAATATCGAGCTGCCTTTTGAGCAGGCAGCCAATCCTTACCAAGATATCAGCTTGAATTTTCGCTATTTCTTTGTGCGTAAATTTATGTTTGTGAAACATGCCGTGGGCTTTGTGGGTTTACCCGGGGGCTACGGCACGCTGGATGAATTATTTGAGGCGCTGACATTAGTACAAACTCAAAAAGTACGGCGATTCCCGATAGTTTTGGTGGGCAAGCGTTATTGGGGAGGGCTGTACGATTGGCTGGTAGATACGGTATTGGAACGAAATTGTATCGACTCTGCTGATCTAGACCTGTTTCATGTGGTGGATGCAGTAGAAGAGGCTGCAGATTTGATTATGAAATATATGCGAGCCAGGGATTAAAAAGTTTTCGAGATGTCTAGGTTACTTTTTTTATTAATTAACAATCGGATAGGGCGAGGAGTAGGGGAGGCAGAAAAAACAGGAATACAGGAAGTAGAGGCCAAATACAGAGCCTACGGCTGTGCCTCGTCCCTAAATAGTAGTAAGCACCTCTATCTTTCTTCCCGCGCAGTGGAATGCACTAAGGCCTATGGGAAGAGGTAGTGGTCAGTCGCTTCGGTAATTAAATCTTATCCTGCCAACTTACCAAACCAATTTTGCCCATGGGGATTCGCCAGGTCGGATTTCCCATACAACCGTTCTTTCTGTATGTGCAATAAGCCGCCAGCGAGCTGGGGAGTGTGCTACTCTGGCCGAAATTAAACAGCTGTTTTAAATGGTGGTTTGATATCTATGAGTCAGATGGATACCGTTAACCGCATCTTGGATGCTGCCGAAGCGCTCTTTGCCGAGCGCGGCTTTACTGAGACATCTCTTAGGACTATTACGAGTACTGCCGGAGTCAATCTGGCGGCGGTCAACTACCACTTTGGTTCTAAAAAAGAGTTGATTCAGGCGGTCTTTGAGCGTTTCCTAACACCATTTACCGATGCCCTGGAAGCAGAGTTGGATCGACGCATAGCTTCTGGCCAGCCACTTAAGGTTGAAGGGTTGTTGGAGAGCCTATACCGAGTTGGATTGGGCAGTCTGAGCCAACTTGGGCTGGATGCTCAGCGCTTTATGCGCCTGCTGGGACTAGCTTATACGCAGTTTCAGGGGCACTTACGCCGCTTTATAGTGTCTCGTTACGGTGATAGTTACCGACGCTTCGCAGGCCTACTGGCCGAGGCCTTACCGGGAGTTGATCCCGTGACTTTCTACTGGCGCCTGTATTTTATGTTAGGGGCCACTATTTTCACCTTGTCGAGCTACGATGCCATAGAGGCTATCCTGAGAGAGGATTTTGGTGCTCAGAGCAGCCTGCCGGAAACTTTGGAGCGCCTTGTGCCGGCCGCTTCGGCAATGCTAAAGGTGGAGTCCGGTTAAACTGCGCAGCTGGTGAATCTTAGAGGAACTGAATATGCCTGCATCACTTGGACCGGTGATGATCGATATCGAAGGGCAGAAGCTCACTGATGAGGATTGCGAGCTTTTGCGCCACCCACTTGTGGGTGGTTTGATTTTCTTTGCGCGCAATTATCGCGATCGCGATCAGATTCAAGCTCTGATTGCCGATATTCGATCTGTGCGCCCAGAGATACTGCTGGCTGTTGATCAGGAGGGTGGGCGAGTACAGCGTTTTCGAGAGGGGTTCACGCGTTTGCCTTCCATGCAAAAGCTGTCCGCCGAGGCTTCAGCAGTAAAGTTGCAGGATGTGGGTTGGTTGCTCGCCTCTGAGTTATTGGCTGTAGGGATGGATTTCAGTTTCGCCCCGGTATTGGATGCCGATGACAGCCACAGCCGAGTTATTGGAGATCGCAGTTTTTGTCCCGACCCCCATCACCTGACGGCTATTGCAAGGCCATTTATTCAAGGGATGCGTGAGGCCGGTATGGCTACAACCGGCAAGCACTTTCCAGGACACGGGCACGTGCTTGAAGACAGCCATGTGGAGCTTCCTCAAGATGAGCGCTCTCTGGAGCAGGTGCTGGCCAGCGATGCCTTGCCCTTTATTGACTGCATAGGGGCCGATGAACTGGATGCGGTGATGCCCGCTCACATTCGCTTCGTCAATATAGACAGTCAGCCGGTGGGTTTCTCCCGTTACTGGCTACAGGATATTTTGCGAGGACGGCTGGGTTTTAATGGGGTTATCTTCAGTGATGATCTGTCCATGGAGGGGGCGGGAGCTGCCGGTGGTTATGGGGAGAGAATCCGCGCTGCTCTGGAAGCGGGTTGTGATATGGGCGTAGTCTGCAATAACCGTGCAGGGGCTTTGGAGTCTCTCGCTGGGCTGCAGAACTTTATTCCCGCAGCGGAATCGAGTGAGCGTCTGAAAGCCATGCGGGGTAGACCCTTAATCACCTCCTGGGCGGAACTCGAAAAAAGTGAGCGCTGGCATAGAACTCGCAGCTGGTTAGCTTCAATAATGCAGTAGTTGAGAAATACCGGTTTCCGCAGCTTGCTCCAAGAACCTATGGGCGGCTGGAGCCGGTTTTATAAGCGGAGGGGGAATTGTGGAGTCCGTAGAGAGTGTGCTGTTGTCCTGGCTGGGTGATAACCGGGTTTGGATAATCTCTGTTTTTCTTATTGTATTAGCTTCCGCACTGGCGGCCTGGATTTTCGGCCGCTTTGTGCAAAAACTGGCTGCCAGGGCTGAGAAGACCGTCAATCCCTGGGATGATGCGCTGGTAGGGGCTCTCTCCCCTCCTGGACAAGTATTAATCTGGCTGTTGGGGCTCACGGTGGCCGCCCAGCGTGCGGGTCAGGCGACGGGTGCAGAGATTTTCTCCCTGGCAGAGCCTGCCCGCGAGATAGGCCTTATTTTGGTCCTCTCCTGGTTCGCTTGGCGCTTCTCGCACAGCGCGGAGCGTAACCTTTGCAATCCCCGCTATATTGGCAAGCCGATGGATGCCACCACGGTTAGAGCCATCGGCAAGCTCGTGCGGGCTTCGATCGCTATCACTGCGGGTATAGTGATTATGCAGTTCCTAGGCTATAGCGTCAGCGGCGTTTTGGCCTTTGGTGGCATTGGGGGGTTGGCGGTAGGCTTTGCCGCTAAAGACTTGCTGGCGAATTTCTTTGGTGGGCTGATGATTTACTTAGATCGCCCCTTTGCGGTTGGCGATTGGATACGCTCCCCGGACAAGGAGATTGAGGGGACTGTAGAGGATATTGGCTGGCGCCTGACTCGCATACGCACCTTTGATATGCGCCCAGTTTATGTGCCTAATAGTGTCTTCACGCAGATTTCTGTCGAGAACCCTTCGCGAATGCTCAATCGCAGGATCTTTGAAACTATTGGGGTTCGTTATGAAGATGGTCATTTAATGGCGCAGATAGTGGCAGATGTTAAGAAAATGTTACAGCATCACCCGGAAATAGATGCCAACCGAACTCTTATTGTTAATTTTAATAGTTTTGCAGCCTCATCCCTTGATTTCTTTATATACACCTTTACCAGAACGACAGAGTGGGTGAGATACCATGAAATCAAACAGGATGTTTTGTTGAATGTACTCAATATAATTGAGCGCCATGGTGCTTCTTGTGCATTTCCGACCTCGACGGTACATATTGCCGATATTCCTTCATTAGCGCGAGAAGCCGCGTTAGACAGTTGAGTATTGGGAGTGCGATAAGGTACAAATGTTTAGTTTAAATATCGCGCTTAATTGGGGTTTTGACGGTTAATTACGCCTATTGGTAAAAACGTAGTATTTATTTCACATAGAAACCTAGACACTGGCGCTGTTTTATCTAAGAATCAGGTTACGCCCTTTGGGTTACTCTCAATAGGGTGAAGCAAGATAGCATTCTGCATGGAGCAGTTTGTTAACAATGGGGTGGCGTTTGCCCCTCTTGCCGAATTGAGCAGTGAGGTAATAGAGGTAGGCGCAATAACAATAATGAGGTTTTCTCAATGAGTGATCGCGTTACAGGTACAGTGAAGTGGTTTAATAACGCACGGGGTTATGGCTTCATCACCTGTGGAGAAGGAACTGAAGATATTTTTGTTCACTATCGCAGCATTCGCGGAGAGGGTTATAAAACCCTTAACGAGGGGCAGGCGGTTGAGTTCGAAATGCAACAAGGTGACAAAGGACTGCTGGCGGAAGATGTTGTTCCCTGTGAGTGATTTTCGGATCACTCGTTGAAAGAACTGTTGTCGCGTAGAGTTTGCGGTGCCAGCCGCCAGCTCTGCCAGCGCCTCCAAAGCGGGCTTTTCAGCTCGCTTTTCTATTTCTCCATTCGCTTGGTTCAATATGTGTCTTATGGCGGTCTGCATGCATATATGACCCGTTCCACGAGTTTCGTTATATTTTGAAATGTATTAATTACCTGCGCCTTTAGTTTCTGAAAGCACTCCAGGCTATTTATGAAGCTTTAATAGTCTTGAAACCAATTTAATGTTAGGAGTCAGGGTTTCAGTTCTGTCTGGCGGAATAAATTTAAAAATCTTTATCGCTGCTTCTTTATTAAGCTTTTTTATTTTATTTGGCTATTTTGCTTTTCTAGTGATTTTCACTTGAGCGAGGGTGTTGTAATAATGGGGTGAGTTTTTCTCTTCGCCTTCCGTGTCTTTGTACTTGTTTCTTGCCGGATATCGTTAAGTTGCTGCCTTTGTAAAATTTTATTTTATAAATTGCAGTCAAATTGGTTTGGTTGTGTTATCTGTTATGCCGGATTCGATTCGGCTTTTATAGATTTAAGAAAGTGTAATTTGTTTGGTTAAATATGCTATTGCATATGGAATACCCCCTTTGAAGGGGGTATTTAAAAGAGTATTAATTGGCTGTTTATAAGGTAACTGGGGTGGTTTCTTCTGTGACTTCTTCGTTGTTTTCAGCCACAGTGCGAATTTCAATCAAAATACCAAAAGCCGGGTGGTCAATATAGTGCAGTTGGCCGCTTCGCATACGGCGCTCATGTTGTAAATGAGCGGCCCGCATAACATATACCGGTTGCTCAGCTGGGGCATCTAAGGTTATGGGCTCCTGATCTCCTGCTGCGTTTGAGAAGTTATGCCTATTCGGATTGGAAGCAATAAGCCCCTCATTCGTGGCAGAGAAAGAAATTGTCTCCTCGGAGGGTGTTGGAGCAGCCTTGGGTCGATGAGGCAGGCGGATACCCTCCGCAGATGCGGGAGCAGAGAAATCATTGAGCCAAAGGTTTGTGCTCAGGTGCAAATAGCGTGAGACGCTCAGGGTAACTGACCCTTCCAGCTGGCTGTGCCCTGAAAAGGTTTCGCCACCATCAATCAGGATTGCTGGTGACTTATGTTTTTGCTCCAAAACTTGGTGCCAAGCTTTGTGGAATAAAATGCGATCCCCGCCTCTCACTAGAGCTGCCGCCTTAGTATCCAGCTTGGTGTCTACGGGGGAGAGGAGTAAGCGGAGGGGGGGAGCTTGGTCAATATTGTGATCGCCGAACTCGCTGACTGCAAAGCTGACAGGCTCCTCGTCCAATGCTGTATCTTCTTGGGGGAGCTCTGTGGATTCAGGGAATGCGGTTGCGACAGGGGATTCTGCTTTTTCCTCCCGGGGTGCAGGGGTTTCAAAGTCCACCCAGCGAGCAGGGTATGTGAGGCTCGGCTCCGCAGGCCAGGTTTCATTGGTTTGTGCCATACCTTGGGGGCGTTCGAACACGATCATCTCGATTTCGAAAGTATTGCCGGCGTAGTTCGCCGCCTGTGAGGTCGTGGCGGAGAGTGCCAGGGCAAGTGTAGAGCAGAGGTGCACTATCTTTTTTATGGTCATTGGGTTACCACTTTCTTCCATCTGTCCTGTCTATCGTCAGAGCAGGGTGAGTATTTCGCGGCCAGCTATATAGGCCGGGATTGTGGCAGGGGGTGGCCCCCCTGTCGATCGATCAGGTCACTAGCTACCGGATACTATCACTGGGCTAAGCGCTCCAGCACTTCGCTTATTTCCTGTAGCTTGCGGTCGGCGCCCTCTTCATCGAGGCTGAAGTTCAGCTGGTTGGCGCCGGCCAGCTGGTAGCGTCCCGGCTGTGTTTGCACCAATTTCACCAGGGTGAGGGGGTCTACTTGGGTATTTTCGGCAAACTCGATGCGACCTCGGGCGGCGGAGGCTTCCAATTTGCGAATGCCCATTTTATCGGCCTTCAGTTTTATTTCGGTGGTGCGGAACAGGTGTTTGACCGGTTCTGGCAATAGACCAAAGCGGTCGATCATCTCCACCTGTAACTCCTTCAGTTGTTGGCGATCAACGGCATTGGCGATACGTTTGTACATCATTAGACGGCCATGGACATCCGGCAAGTAGTCCTCTGGAATCAGCGCCGGTACCCGCAGATTGACATCTACAGCCGGGGACTCCAGGGGGTCGTCGATATTGGGAGTGCGCCCCTCGCGAATGGCTTTTACCGCGCGGTCGAGCATCTCCATATACAGGTTGAAGCCGACACTCTGGATTTGACCGCTCTGTTCCTCACCAAGTAACTCGCCGGCGCCACGGATTTCCAGATCGTGGGTGGCCAGGGTGAATCCAGCCCCAAGATCCTGGGCTTCACTGATGGCTTCCAGCCGCTTGACCGCGTCGCCAGTCATTGAGCGTTTGTTGGGGGTCAGCAAGTAGGCATAGGCTTGGTGGTGGGATCGCCCCACACGACCACGCAGCTGGTGCAGCTGGGCCAGGCCAAATTTGTCTGCGCGTTCGATCAGTATTGTGTTAGCAGTTGGGACGTCGATACCGGTTTCGATAATGGTGGTACACACCAAAACATTAAAGCGCTTGTGGTAAAAGTCACTCATGACCTGCTCCAGTTCGCGCTCACGCATCTGACCGTGACCGATACCGATGCGGGCCTCGGGAATCAGCTCCTGTAATTCTCGGGCGATACGCTCAATGCTTTTCACTTCATTGTGCAGGAAATACACCTGGCCGCCACGGAGGATCTCCCGCAGTATGGCCTCCTTCACCAGTGCATCGTCGCGCTCGCGCACGAAAGTTTTTACAGAGAGGCGTCGCGCCGGCGGCGTGGCGATGACTGATAGATCGCGAATGCCGGCCATTGCCATATTTAAAGTGCGCGGGATCGGTGTGGCGGTTAGGTTGAGGATATCCACTTCGGCGCGCAGGCTCTTGAGGCGTTCTTTCTGGCGTACCCCAAAGCGGTGTTCTTCGTCGATAATCAGCAGTCCGAGATTCTTAAAATCCAGGTCGCTCTGTAGAAGCTTATGGGTACCGACAAGGATATCCACTTTGCCACTGGCTATCTTCTCTTTCACGCTGTCCACTTCTCTGCCTGAACGGAAGCGGGAGATCACTTCAATATTGATGGGCCAGTCGGCGAAGCGATCTTGGAAAGACTGAAAATGTTGTTGCGCTAATAGGGTGGTGGGTACCAGCATGGCCACTTGCTTGCCGGCATGGGCGGCGACAAAGGCCGCACGCATAGCGACTTCGGTTTTACCAAAGCCCACATCGCCACACACCAGTCGGTCCATGGGCTTTTTCGACTGCATGTCGCCAATCACGGCTTCAATGGCCTGCTGCTGGTCTGGCGTTTCCTCGAAGGGGAAGCCGGCTGAAAATTCTCTATAAGCCAGCTTGGGGTCGGCAAAAGCGTGACCTACACGGGCTTCACGACGCGCATAGATATCCAGGAGTTCGGCAGCGGCATCACGAACTTTTTCGGCGGCTTTGCGCTTGGCTTTCTGCCACTGTTCGCTGCCCATTTTATGCAGTGGAGCCAGGGCCTCGTCGGCACCGGAGTAACGGCTGATCAGGTGCAGGCTGGCTACGGGAACATAGAGCTTAGCTTCATTGGCGTATTCCAGAGTCAAGAACTCGGCAGGCTGTCCATCGATTTCCAGGTGTTGCAGGCCGCGGTAGCGTCCCACTCCTTGATCGATATGCACTACCGGGGCGCCGATACGCAATTCGGCCAGGTTTTTGACTGCATTGTCTGCATCATCTTTGGCTTTTTTGCGGCGGCGCTGTTGTAGCACCCGCTCGCCAAATAACTGCGGCTCAGCGATCAGGTTGACGGCAGGATCGGTAAGTAACAGGCCCTGATCCAGGGGCGCTACGGTGATCCCGATGGATTCATTGCTTTGGAGGAATTCTTCCCAGCTAGCATAGGTTGGGGGAGTCAGGCGAATACCTTTTAAAAGCTCCAGCAATGCCTCGCGGCGCCCACCGCTTTCGGCACAGAAGAGCACTCGCCCGGAGTACTCCATCAGGTAACTTTCCAGGGCGGCCATTGGTTGCTCGGCCTTGCCGTCTACCGGTAGGGTTGGAGGTACTTGGGTGGCAAAGTTGTAATTGCCCTGGGCATCGGGCAGCGTCTCTGCAGAGAAGATGGCCCTTGGCATCGATTTGAGCGCGCCATTGAATTCATCGATATCCAGCAGAATCTGGCGTGGTTGAAGAATTGGGCGGGTCAGATCGCCGCGGCGGCTCTCATAGCGGTTGCTGACCTCGCGCCAAAAGCTATCAACAGGTGCTTGCACATTTCCTTGGATAAAAGCTTGGCTGTTCTCGGGTAGGTAGTCGAACAGGCTCGCGCAATTGTTATCGAAAAATAGTGGCAGGTAGTATTCGATACCCGCTGGGGCAATTCCTGCACTGATATCCTGGTAGATGGGCACAAGACTGGGGTCCACCTGGAATTGTTCATGCCAGTTCTGCAGAAAGCCGGAAAGACCGGCCTTGTGCATTGGGAACTCTCTCGCGGGCAGCAGGTGAATAGTTTCCACCTTATCCACTGTGCGTTGGGTTTCTGGGTCAAAGGTGCGCAGGGATTCAATTTCATCGTCGAATAGATCGATGCGATAGGGCAGTGGACTGCCCATAGGGAAAATATCCATGAGTGAGCCGCGCACGGCAAACTCACCGTGTTCATAGACGGTATCTACACAGTGATAGCCTGCCTGCTCTAACAGGCGACGCTGGATATCAATATCAAATTGTTGCCCCTCATTGAGGATCAGCGCATTGCCGGCTACGTAATCACTTGGCGGCAGGCGATGCATTAAGGTGCTCACGGGCACTATGACAATACCGCTCCCCATTTGCGGCAGGCGGTAGAGGGTTGCCAGGCGGTCCGAGATAATATCCTGGTGTGGGGAGAAGGTATCGTAGGGGAGAATTTCCCAGTCTGGAAAATGAAAGATCTCAAAGTCGCCCTCTGAGGCTGCATCTCTCCGCGCTTTGTTAAAAAATTTCAGCTGTACCTCTAAGCGGTGCGCCTCGAGGCTGTCACGAGTGATCAGCAGTGTGGGGGATTGACTGTTGCGAGCAGCATTCAGAATGGCGAGTGCGGCCGCTGCGCCGTGAAGTTGTCCCCAGAATTGCCGGTCGGTGGTGCTGTGAAATTTGGGGGGAGTCAGGGGCTGTATATCGGTCATCGTTCCTTAAATATCCGCGCTTTCATTTGCTGTAGTGCCAGGGGCGGCTATTGTAGCCGCGATCGGATCGGGCTGCAGTCTATGATATCTGTGCCTGTGGTTTCGATCTCAAACGGCTGCAATTTTTAGGGGATTGCGTATCGCGAGGGCTTGTGACAACAAAAAGGTAGTTTTACTACATTTTTTTGGTTTTTTTTTGCGCAGTTGCGTAGCAGCGGGTGAATACTGATAATGCGCAGCCATACGGCCCCGAGTGGTTTGTGGGCCGTGATTTCCTGCCTATTAAACACATTGCAGAGGTGTCCGATAGTGACTCAGAAGCGACCGAAGCCCGCGGACTTTTTCAAGGACTGGAAACAGCGAGAAGCACTGGCTGAATCCATGATCCCGATGATTGGAAAGCTCAACCGTGAGAGCAACGTCGGTATTTATATGTACGGCCGCAACCTGGTTAATCGCTCAGTGCTGAGCATTATGAAAGCGCACCGTTTCGTGCGCCAGGTTGAGGAAAATGAACTCTCCGAGTTTGAAACCTTCCCTGTATTGGAAGCCATCTGCAAGATGGAGCTGGGTCCCGTACATATCGACCTGGGAACCATGACCAACAAGTACATGCGCGACGATCGCGGCTTGTCTGTGGATGAGTTTGTACGTGAAGAGCTGTCCGACGCAGCGGGTGCCGGCAAGCCTCTGCCTGAATCCAAAGATGTTGTGATCTACGGTTTTGGCCGTATCGGCCGTCTGGTTGCCCGCCTGCTGATTGACAAGGCCGGTAGTGGTGACGTTCTGCGTCTGCGCGCTATCGTACTGCGCAAGGGTAAGGCCCCCAACGATCTGGTGAAGCGCGCTTCTCTGCTGCGTCGCGACTCCGTACACGGTGCTTTCCAGGGCACTATCCGTGTAGACGAGGAGACCAACTCCCTGATCTGTAACGGTAACGAAATCAAGATTATCTACGCCAACTCCCCGCAGGAAGTGGATTACACCCAGCACGGTATCAACGATGCGATTATCGTTGACAGTACCGGTGTATGGCGCGATGAAGAAGGCCTGAGCCAGCACCTGCAGAGCCCCGGCGCCTCCAAAGTGCTTCTGACTGCACCGGGCAAGGGCGATATCAAGAATATCGTTTACGGTATCAACAGTGGCGACATCAAGCCGGAAGATAAGGTGCTGTCTGCCGCTTCCTGTACCACTAACGCCATCGTGCCTGTGCTGAAGGCGATGATGGACGGTTACGGCGTTGAGCACGGCCACGTAGAAACTGTACACGCCTACACCAATGACCAGAACCTGATCGACAACTATCACAAAGGTGAGCGTCGCGGTCGCGCAGCAGCGCTGAATATGGTTCTGACTGAAACCGGTGCTGCCAAGGCGGTTGCCAAAGCGCTGCCCGAGCTGAAAGGTAAGCTCACCGGTAACGCAATTCGCGTTCCGACCCCTAATGTTTCCATGGCGATCCTGAACCTGAACCTGGGTAAAGAGACCACCAAGGAAGAGCTGAACGAATATATGCGCGATGTGGCACTGCACTCGCCACTGCGTCAGCAGATCGATTTCACCAACTCCCCGGAAGTGGTATCCAGCGATTTTGTTGGCTCCCGCGTTGCCTGCGTATTCGATTCCACTGCGACTATCGTGGATGGTAAGAACGCAGTGCTCTACTGCTGGTACGACAACGAGTTCGGTTATAGCTGTCAAGTGGTTCGCTGCTTGGAAGATATGGCTGGCGTTCGTTATGAGCTGTTCCCTAAGAAAGACTAAGGCGTCAGCTTAAAGTCTGCAGGTCGGCTCTTTGGGCTGACCATGAGGGTGGGGCGGCAGTCACAGCCGTCCGCCCACATCTTTCCAAATCCCTGTTTTTTCAGTAGAAATTTCCCTTCTTAGTGCCACTTTGGACGCTTCCAGACTGGTAAAGCTTTTGCCCCATCTTTATAATGCGCGCGATTTTGCGGGGCGGCCGTGCGCCGAGAAGTTAGCGCGCACAACCTTTAGTTAGCTTCCTTCCGCCCGGTCTACGGGTGAAACGGCATAAGCCCTCGCAGCACAGAATTCCACAGTATGGCTCGCCAGTCCGGGATTGACTGTTTTTCAGTTTGAACCTGGGCGGGTGGGCTTTATTGCAATTTTATAAACTAGAAACTTAGGCATAGGCGTATGAGAAAGATCCGTCGGGGATTGGACTTACCCATATCCGGCGCGCCCGAGCAGGTCATCCACAAAGGACCTGCGATCAAGACCGTTGCTGTTCTCGGCCCCGATTATCACGGGATGAAGCCGACAATGGCAGTGGCTGTAGGGGATCGCGTCAATCTTGGTCAGCTACTGTTCAGTGACAAAAAAACCGAAGGCGTGCGCTACACCGCGCCGGCCGCCGGTCGTGTTGTTGCTATCAATCGCGGTGCTCGCCGTGTTCTGCAATCCGTTGTGATTGGCATAGACGGCGATGCAGCAGAACAGTTCCAGAGCTATAGCGTAGATAAGCTATCTGGTCTGACGCGCGAACAGGTCGTTGAGAACCTGGTTGAATCCGGTATGTGGACCGCACTGCGTACCCGCCCGTTCAGCCGCGTGCCCGCTTTGGATGCTAAACCGGAAGCGGTGTTTATCAATGCGATGGACACCAATCCTCTGGCTGCCAACCCAGAAGTGGTCATTGCCGAGAATCCCAAAGCCTTCTCTCAGGGCGTTGAGATTCTTTCCAAGCTGGCGGAAACCACTTACGTCTGTACCGCTCCTGATGCAGATATCCCCGTACCGAGCGCTGCGAATATTCGCCGCGAAGCTTTTGCCGGCCCCCACCCGGCGGGCCTGTCCGGTACCCATATCCACTACTTGAACCCGGTTTCTGGCTCTCGCAGTGTATTTACCATTAATTACCAGGATGTGATCGCCGTAGGCAAACTGTTTACCACCGGTAAACTGTTCACCGATCGCGTTGTTTCCCTGGCCGGCCCTCAAGTTAAGCAGCCCCGACTTGTGCGCACTCGTCTCGGCGCCAGCCTGGAAACTTTGACTTCCGGTGAGTTGAAAGGTGATAACGACCGCGTTATTTCCGGCTCCGTATTTGGCGGCAGCACTGCTGAAGGTCCTTTGGGTTACCTGGGTCGTTACCATAATCAGGTGTCTGTGCTGGAAGAGGGTGGTGAGCGTCCTTTCCTGCACTATCTGCGTGCCGGTAACAAGCGCTTCTCAGTTTTCCCGATTTACCTTTCGCGCCTGTTCAAGAACAGACTGTTCAACTTCACCACCAGTACTAACGGTTCCGAGCGTGCCATGGTACCGGTCGGCACTTATGAGAAGGTCATGCCGCTGGACGTACTGCCGACCCAGCTACTGCGCTCCCTGATCGTGGGTGATACCGCTATGGCCCAGAAACTGGGTGCTCTGGAGTTGGATGAGGAAGATCTGGCACTGTGCACCTTTGTGTGTCCGGGCAAGTACGAATACGGCCCCATTTTGCGGGACAACCTGACCCGTATTGAGAAGGAGGGGTAAGTATGTTGCGTAAATTCCTCGATTCCATCGAACCGAAATTCCACAAAGGCGGCAAGTTCGAAAAGTTCTATGCCCTCTTTGAGGCCATTGATACTGGCTTGTTCCAGCCGGCTGATAAAACCAAGACCACCTCTCATGTGCGCGATGGTATCGACCTGAAGCGTATTATGATCACCGTGTGGGCTTGTGCGATGATCCCTGCCTTCTACGGTATGTGGAATATCGGTTTCCAGGCCAACACTATTCTGGAAGGTATGACCAATCCGGATCTGTCCGGCTGGCGTCACGCCATTATTGGTGCTCTGACCTCCTATAACCCTGCGAGCCTGTGGGACAACTTTGTCTACGGAGCCATGTACTTCCTGCCGATTTATGCGGTCACCTTTATTGTGGGTGGTATCTGGGAAGTGCTGTTCGCCGCTGTGCGCGGTCACGAAGTGAACGAAGGTTTCTTCGTAACCTCCATTCTGTTTGCCTTAACCTGTCCGCCGGATCTGCCTCTGTGGATGGTGGCTATGGGCATCAGCTTCGGTGTGGTGATCGGTAAGGAAGTATTCGGTGGTACCGGCAAAAACTTCCTCAACCCGGCACTTACCGGTCGTGCGTTCGTATTCTTCGCCTATCCGGCAGCGATGTCTGGCGATGCAGTATGGACTGCGGTTGACGGTTACACCGGCGCTACCGCGCTGTCTGTCATGGCCAGTGAAGGTATCCAGAACGGTATCGTGAATGCTGCGGTTGGCCAGGTAACCTGGTTCGACGCTTTCTTCGGCAAGATACATGGTTCCATCGGTGAAACTTCTACCCTGGCTATCCTGATTGCCGGTGTAATTCTGATGGGCATGAAGATCGCCAGCTGGCGCATCGTAGCCGGCACTCTGCTGGGTATGATGGCCACCGCATTTATGTTCAACATGATCGGTTCCGAAACCAACCCGATGTTCCAGGTACCCTGGTACTGGCATCTGGTGGTGGGCGGTTTTGCTTTCGGCCTGATCTTTATGACCACTGACCCGGTTTCCGCTGCTATGACCAACACTGGTCGCTGGTGGTACGGCATCCTGA
This sequence comes from Microbulbifer mixtoriginis (SeqCode), assembly GCF_052467515.1. NCBI lineage: Bacteria > Pseudomonadati > Pseudomonadota > Gammaproteobacteria > Cellvibrionales > Microbulbiferaceae > Microbulbifer > Microbulbifer mixtoriginis (SeqCode). Next base: position 1,834,965 of record NZ_CP174314.1, read on the forward strand.
TCGGGGTGATGGTTGTCCTGATTCGTGTAGTGAACCCGGCCTTCCCGGAAGGCATGATGCTGGCGATCTTGTTCGCTAACCTGTTCGCTCCGCTGTTTGACCACTTTGTGGTGCAGTCCAATATCAAACGGAGGTTGGCACGTGGCTAATAAAGATTCCGTAACCGGTACTCTGATTGTCGCGCTGGTAATGTGCCTGGTGTGCTCTGTGGTGGTTTCCACTGCGGCAGTAATGCTGAAGCCTGCCCAGCAGGCGAATGCCGAGCTGGACATGAAGCGCAACGTACTGATGGCTGGTGGCCTGCTGAAGGACTCTCGCGCTAACAAAGCGGAAGTAGAGAAAGCCTTCGCCGATGTGAAGATCAAATACGTTGATCTGAACACCGGTAAGTTCACCGATGAAGCGCCGGCTGGCGGCAGCGGTCGCGCTGCTTCCAAGATTCCCTCTGCCAGTGAGAGACTGCCGGCAGACGAGGACACCGCCAAGATTATCCGTCGGGAAAACATTAAAGAGGTTTACCTGGTAGAGAAAGACGGCCAACTGGACAAGATCATTCTGCCTGTCCGTGGCTACGGACTTTGGGGTACCTTGTACGGTTTCCTCGCGCTGGAGAGCAACCTAGACACCGTAGCGGGCCTCGGCTTCTACGAGCACAAGGAAACTCCCGGACTGGGTGGCGAAGTGGACAACCCTAACTGGAAAGCCCAGTGGGTTGGTAAGCAAGTCTTCAACAAGCAAGGCGACGTAGATATCGCTGTAGTCAAAGGCCAGGTTAACCCCAACAGCCCGAATGCGATTCACGAAGTAGACGGCCTGTCCGGTGCAACTCTGACCAGTAAGGGCGTTAGCAACCTGGTGAACTTCTGGCTGGGTAACCAAGGTTATGGTCCCTTCCTGAAAAACCTGAAAGCAGGGGAGGCATAAGCATGAAAATCAAAGAGACTCTGCTAGAGCCGATTTTTAACAACAACCCGATCGCACTGCAGATCCTGGGCATCTGTTCTGCACTGGCTGTAACCAGCTCGCTGCAGGTAACCCTGGTAATGTGTATCGCTCTGACCTCGGTTGTGGCCTGTTCCAACGTTGCGGTATCTCTGATCCGCAACCAGATCCCGAACAGTATCCGCATCATCGTTCAGATGACCGTGATTGCCTCATTGGTAATTCTGGTGGACCAGTTGATCAAGGCATTGGCATACGACATCTCCAAGCAGTTGTCCGTATTCGTTGGCCTGATCATTACCAACTGTATCGTAATGGGGCGTGCGGAAGCCTTCGCTATGAAGAACCCGCCGCTGCCCAGCTTCTTCGATGGTCTCGGTAACGGTCTGGGCTACAGCGTTATCCTGATTGGTCTCGCGGTAATCCGTGAACTGTTCGGCGCTGGCAAACTGTTCGGTGTAGATATCCTGACCACCGTAAGCAACGGCGGCTGGTATATCCCCAACGGCCTGCTGTTATTGCCGCCCAGTGCATTCTTCCTGATCGGCCTGTTCATCTGGGCAATCCGCGCCTGGAAGCCTGCCCAGGTTGAGCAAGACGAGTTCAAGATTGCGCCTAATTCCCAAGCGCAGGAGGCCTAATCCATGGAACATTATATTTCTTTGATTATTCGCGCCGTTTTCGTTGAAAACATGGCGCTGGCCTTCTTCCTCGGTATGTGTACCTTCCTGGCCGTATCGAAGAAGATCGAAGCTGCGATTGGCCTGGGTGTTGCGGTTATCGTGGTACTGACTCTGACAGTACCGGTGAACAACCTGATTTACACCTACCTGCTGAAAGACGGCGCACTGGCCTGGGCCGGTTACCCCGACGTGGACCTGAGCTTCCTCGGCTTGCTGTCTTACATCGGCGTAATTGCGGCACTGGTACAGATCCTGGAGATGTTCCTGGATAAATATGTACCAGCGCTCTACAACGCCCTGGGTGTATTCCTGCCGCTGATCACCGTGAACTGCGCCATCATGGGTGCCTCCCTGTTCATGGTTGAGCGCGAATACGCGTTCGGTGAGAGTGTTGCCTACGGTTTCGGTGCCGGCCTCGGTTGGGCACTGGCGATTACCGCTCTGGCCGGTATTCGTGAAAAGCTGAAGTACAGTGACGTTCCGGATGGCCTGAAAGGTCTGGGCATCACCTTCGTAACCGTTGGCCTGATGTCCCTGGGCTTCATGTCCTTCGGCGGCATCGATATCTAAGCGGGGAAAACAATAGAATGAGTATTGAAATTATCCTCGGCGTAGCGATGTTTACCGTCATCGTACTGGCGCTGGTGGCGGTGATCCTTGCGGCCCGCTCGCGCCTGGTAAACACCGGCAACGTCAACATTTTGGTTAACGGTGAGAAGACTCTCACCGTGCCAGCCGGCGGCAAGCTGCTGCAAACCCTGGCTGCCAATAACCTGTTCCTGGCCTCCGCCTGTGGTGGCGGCGGCAGTTGTGCGCAGTGTGTGTGTAAAGTGACTGCGGGCGGTGGCGATATGTTGCCGACTGAAGCGGCTCACTTTACCCCGCGCGATGCAAAAGAAGGCAAGCGTCTTTCCTGTCAGGTTGCGGTTAAGCAAGATATGGAAATCGAAGTGCCGGAAGAGGTGTTCGGAGTGAAGCAGTGGGAGTGCACTGTGGAATCCAACCCCAACGTTGCCACCTTCATTAAGGAGCTGACCTTGCGTCTGCCCGAAGGCGAAAACGTTGACTTCCGTGCTGGCGGTTACGTACAGCTGGAAGCCCCAGCTCACCACGTTAAATTTGCCGACTTCGAAGTAGAAGACCAGTACCGCGGTGACTGGGAGCACTTTGGCTTCTTCAAGCTGGAGTCCAAGGTGACCGAGCCTGTGGTTCGCGCCTACTCTATGGCTAACTACCCGGAAGAAAAAGGTGTTGTTAAGTTCAACATCCGTATTGCGACTCCGCCACCCCGTACCGAGGGTATCCCGCCGGGTCAGATGTCTTCCTACGTGTTCAGCCTGAAGCCGGGTGACAAGATCAAGGTGTATGGACCCTTCGGTGAGTTCTTCGCCAAGGAAACCGACAACGAGATGGTGTTTATCGGTGGTGGTGCCGGTATGGCGCCGATGCGTTCACACATCTTCGACCAGCTCAAGCGTCTGAATTCCAAGCGCAAGATCAGCTTCTGGTACGGCGCGCGTTCTCTGCGCGAGATGTTCTACGAAGATGACTACAACGGTCTGGCTGCTGAGTTTGATAACTTCAAGTGGCATGTGGCCTTGTCTGATCCGCAACCGGAGGACAACTGGACGGGTTACACAGGTTTCATTCACAACGTGGTGTATGAAAACTACCTGAAGGACCACCCGGCTCCGGAAGACTGTGAGTACTACATGTGTGGGCCACCCATGATGAACGCCGCAGTAATCAGCATGCTCAAAGACTTGGGCGTAGAGGATGAAAATATCCTCCTTGATGACTTCGGTGGTTAAACGGAGAGCTTAGTTTGCTAAACGCAATCAAAGCCCCGATAAAAGCAAAAACAGGGCCCGTTCTTCCGGCCCTGTTTTTGCTTTGGGCGACTGTAATTTTCACTGCCTGTACTCCGGCAGTGGAAAACTGGCAGCTTAGTGGCCGCACCATGGGGACCACTTATCACATCACGGTTGTCGATGTACCGCAAAGCGTAAAGCGTAGCGAGCTGCAATCGTTAATTGACGATGAGCTGCAGCAGGTCAACCAGGAGATGTCCACCTATATCGAGGACTCGGAGTTGATGCGTTTCAACCGCGGTCCTGTAGGTGAGGCCATCCCGGTCAGTGAGCCGCTGGTAGATATTGTGACGCTGTCTCTGGATATTTATCGACGCAGTCAGGGTGCCTTCGAGGTTACCGTTGGCCCATTGGTTAACTTGTGGGGATTTGGTCCCCAACCAGAGCCTGAGAAAATTCCCTCCGATGCGGAGATAGTCGGCCTGCAAAAGGTAGTCGGCTCCGATGCACTTAAAGTGACCCGTAAACCGGATACGATCACTCGTCAGAGACCGGTAGAAATTGACCTTTCGGCTATCGCCAAGGGGCACGGCGTCGACCGGGTTGCACTGTTGCTGGAGCAGCAGGGAATTCGCAACTACTTGGTCGAAATCGGCGGTGAACTGCGTACCCTGGGTGTGAATCCAAAAGGTAAGACCTGGATAATTGGTATTGAAGCACCTGACTCATTTGGCCAGATGGTTCAACAGCCTATTGGTGTTAGTGGTAAGGCGGTGGCTACCAGTGGTGATTATCGGAATTACTATGAACGCGATGGAGTGCGCTATGCACACAGTATCGACCCCCGCACTGGTCGACCGTTACAGCACAAGCTGGCCTCGGTAACCGTGCTGGCAGATACCTGTGCTGAAGCAGATGGCCTTGCTACCGCTCTCAATGTACTTGGGGCTGAAGAAGGGTTGGCTTTGGCCGAACGTGAAAACCTGGCTGTTTTCATGCTGGTAAAAACTGATAAGGGTTTCGAGGAGCGCTATAGCCGCGCCTTTGCACCCTACTTAGAGAGGTCTGAGTAATGACAATATTTATCTTTGCTTTTATTGCCATGCTGTTAGTAGTTGCCGGAATGGCACTCGGCGCCATGGTGCAAAATAAGCCACTAAAAGGCTCTTGTGGCGGCCTGAATAATATCGGAATGAAGCAGGACTGCACCATTTGTGGTGGCAACGACGACGAATGCGAAAAAGAGCAAGAGCGTAAGCGTCAGCAAAAGGTTGCCGCTGAAGACCTCGCTTACGACGCGACTAAGCGCAAGTAAGCAATCTCTCACAAGCCCGTAATTAACGGGCTTGTTGTTTTATATCATTGGCACCTTCTGTGCTGATTTTAGTAGTGAGTGTGAGGCATTCTTAAATCTCATACTCCGTTTTGGAAAAATAGAATTAGAGCTATAGATGGCAGAGCAAAAGTTTGACTTGGTTGTAATTGGTTCTGGTCCCGCTGGTGAGGCCGCCGCAATGAGCGCTGCGAAAAAAGGCATGCGTGTCGCAGTGATTGAAAAACGCCAAGTAGTGGGCGGTAACTGTACCCATAAGGGCACCATTCCCTCCAAAGCTCTGCGCCACTCTGTCAAACAATTAATGCGTTATAACACTCAGAGTGTTTTTCGTGCTTTGGGTGAACCGCGCCGCCTAACCTTTCCTCAGGTGATGCAAACGGTCAATAAAGTGATTTCCTATCAAGTGGAAATGCACACCTCTTTTTATGCGCGTAATCGGGTTGAGCTAATCGTTGGGGCGGCAAATTTCCGCGATGCGAATAGTGTAGAAGTACAGCTGCCCGATGGCGCCACAGAAATTGTCACCGCGAAAAAATTTATTATTGCCACGGGTTCCCGTCCATATCGTCCCGCAGATGTGGACTTTGATCATGAGCGTGTCTACGACAGCGATATGATTCTGGATATGCAGCATACACCGCATTCCATCATGATCTACGGCGCCGGCGTGATTGGCTGTGAATACGCTTCTATTTTCGCTGGTCTTGGTATCAAGGTAGATTTGATCAATACCCGCAGTAGCCTGTTGGAATTTCTGGATGATGAGATCTCTGATGCCTTGAGTTACCACTTGCGAGATATGGGCGTTACCGTTCGCCACCAGGAGGAGTATGCGCGTGTGCTCCCTAATGATCAGGGCGTGATTATGGAAATGCAATCAGGTAAGCGTATCCATGCAGACGCGCTGCTCTGGTGCAACGGTCGTACAGGTAATACCAGCTCCCTGGGCCTGGAAAATGTCGGCCTCGAAGCGAATCACCGCGGCCAGTTAAGCGTAGATGATCATTACTGCACGGAAGTGGATAATATCTTTGCAGTGGGCGATGTTATTGGTTGGCCCAGCCTTGCCAGTGCCTCCTATGACCAGGGTAGGGCGGTAGCAGCAGCTATTGCCGGCCGCGGGCACCGTGTAATCGAGGATGCGCCCACTGGTATTTATACCCTGCCGGAAATTTCCTCAGTAGGAAAAACAGAATCCGAACTGACAGCCGCCAAGGTACCCTATGAGGTGGGGCGTGCGCTCTTTAAACACACTGCACGCGCACAGATCTCTGGTGAGCGCGTGGGCATGCTCAAGATCCTGTTCCATATTGAAACCCGTGAAATTCTCGGCATTCACTGTTTTGGTGCCGAAGCGGCAGAGATTGTGCATATTGGTCAGGCCATCATGAAGCAGCCCTCGCCAAATAACACCATCGATTATTTCGTTAACACCACATTTAATTACCCCACCATGGCAGAGGCCTACCGTAGTGCCGCACTGGATGGTCTCAACCGGGTTGCAAGATTATGACAGAGCCCTCTCCCCATGAATTTCAGGAGTTGGTAAAGGGATTTTTTGAAAAGATCCCTTTTAATCAGCAGATTGGCCTTGAAATGCGCTCCCTAGACCTAGAGGCCCTTACCCTTTCCGCCGGGTTTCAACAACGTCCGGAGTTGATAGGTAACGTCTGGACGAATATTTTGCACGGTGGCGTAATTGCCACCGCCCTGGATACTGTCGGTGGCCTTACCGCAATGGTTGCTGCATATCAGCGCATGGGGGATCTGCACTGGAAAGAAAAAGCCGATCGCCTTTCTAAGCTGGGTACGGTAGATATGCGCGTGGATTATTTAAAGCCCGGAAGGGGTGAGCACTTTCTCTGTGAAGGCTCAATTCTACGCACAGGCAATAAACTCGTGGTTGCGCGTATGGAGTTGAGTAATGACCGGGAAGAATTAATTGCTACTGGGACTGCCACATTTCTCTATTGATGCCTGGTTGCCTTTCGTTAAATATAAAGGTTAATCAGCGCCTTTGAGCTTTATGGGTGTTGGTGAGTATTTTCTGCAAAATAAACATGAGAGAAGATAATGATTTTCTAAGCTGTTGGCATATGTAAAAGCTTGTATTAAGAGGCTGGCTAAGTTTCCGTGGTTAAGGGCTAAGCTAATTTTAACTGAGATTGACTGTTATATAGTGCATTATGAGAGATGTAACTTTAGATAATTTTAAGTTTATTCTAATATTCTTGGTGGTTCTTGGTCACATGGTTGAGCCTGTGATGGGAAGGTATGAATGGGTTAAGTCTATTTATGTATTCATTTATCTGTTCCATATGCCGATGTTTGCTTATGTTTCGGGTGTAGTATCATCACGTGATTTAAACGATAAAATGGTTCGCGGGCTTATTGCTAAGCTGTTGGTCCCCTACTTTTGTTTGGAGTTAGTCTACTCTATATTTGACTATATTCTCTTTTCTAAGGGGAGTTTAAATGTGTCGCCATTGATGCCGTACTGGATCTTGTGGTATTTGTTAAGTCTTATTTTTTGGAGGCTGATGCTTCCAGTTTTTGTTCAGTTGAGGTTTCCTGTAGCTATAGCTGTAATCGCAGGCTTAGCCTGTGGAATAAATAATCTTGATTACAATTTATCTTTCTCAAGGACTTTTGTATTTTTCCCTTTCTTCTTGGTTGGCTATTTCTATCATTCGCGTATCGTTGGGAAAATGCAAGGTTTTAATGGTAGTGCGCTAGTGGGTTCCAGTGTTATCTTTTTGGTCTTCACGATACTGTTGGCTGTACCAGGTGTTCAGGAATTTAAAGTTGGCTGGTTGTATGGGAGTAGATCTTATGCTCGATTGGGTGCTGAGTGGGAATATGGTGTCTTTTACCGGTTTTCTCTATATATTTTGGCGCTGATTCTTGGCCTTTCATTGCTTTCTATTGTGCAAAAGACTAAAAATATTTTTACGAGTTATGGCGAAAATTCGCTTTATATATATGTCTTGCATGGGTTTGTTGTTAAAGGTTTGGTTTTTCTGGGAGTGTTCAGTTATGTTGATAGTTCCCTTAAGGTTGTTTTTTTGATTCTCGGCTCATTGCTTCTGTTGCCTGTGTTGAGCTTGAGATATTTAAAGGTTTTAGCCCGCCAGATGATGAATCCATTTGGGTTGGTTAGTTTGGTTTTGTCGAATAAGCGGGAGCGCATCACCGAGTTTACATATCAGCGTCAACAATAGGTTTAAGCAGGGAGCTGGAAGGCTTCCTGTTGTTTGTGCAGTTGTTGGTGTTTTGCTACCTTGTGAAATGGGCGGTATGATGAGTTTTTCTGAAGGTTAATTTTTAACAAGTAATTACATCTTATGTGTAAATGGCGAGTGTATAGTTGTCCAAAATTTAAGTGGCTTTTGGGTGCTTAGGTTTTTGTATTTGAGGTGTGGAGCCGGTGTGTTGTTGGTGGTGTTTTCAATGTTTATTCCTTTTTTTGAAGTTTGGTAGTATATAAGTAATTTTACAGGGAATACAATTTTAAGTGTGGCTCGAACTGATAAATAACTTTAAAGGGTTTATGTTTTTTGGGTCGTTTATGCGTTGCTTGTTGGATGATCTGCGTAACTTCCAGCTTGATTTGAGTTCTTAAGGTCAGCTTGCTGGAGGGGGTGCCCCTATCTGGATGTCGAGTTTCGTTTTAGAGTTCAAAGGGATACGCTGATAATATCTATATCGAATTAATGCTCAAATTCTTTAAGTAGCTTTAAAAATTTATAGTGCAATTAACCTTCATGCAATATGGAAAAGGTACGAAACGAGGATAAATCATAATTCCATTTTATTCCAAGTTGTGATGATTTCTGGTCATGCAATAGTGATCTCAATTTTTAAGGCTGCTTACTTTTTTGGGCCGCCTCCTATCCTACCTTGATACTAGGGAGGTAACTCCAATTTGTAGTGGTCAACTATCTTTGGGTGGTATGTTATGGTTTTCAACCGCTTTCGTGGACGTCACTTAGCCATTTTGTTGGTGGGGATACTCCTTGTTGTAGTGGGTCATTAAATAATGGCTAATCTCTCGGCTTGTTTTCTGATGGCGGTGTAACCGCGAGAGGGAACCCACTCACTTTCCAGAGTTCGAAATGGTCTTTCTATTGGTGTATTATCCCAGCAATTTCCACTTCGACTTATACTTTGGGTCATAGGGAAGCGCCACAATCGTTGGCAGAACTGATGGCTTGTGTGCTGGCTCCCTTGACCCGAGTGGAACATAGATTCATCGGGCTTTCCTTGCTGCTCCTAGGTCATTTCCAGTGTCTTTATCCTAGTGCAGTATCAGGTTCCCCTGAGATGGTCCATTCAAAGATACGGTGGGTATGTAAATCTATAATGGTAGCTAGGTAACACCAGCTTAAACCAGTCCAGATAAAGGTAATTTCACTTGCCAAACTTGATTGGATTTTCTAAATTAAACTGGAGATCAATTGCATTTGGTGTGTCTAATTGCTCAGCGCTTGCTCTCTCATGCTTGTAAGGATCAGATCCTTTACACACCAAGCCCGCCTTGCACATTAGTCTTTGGACTTAAAAGTGATCTCCGACTCAAAAATTGAGTATACGATTGTGTTGCTTCCGGTAGAGCTATGGTTGTACTTGGATACCTCAGCGGTTTTGGAGCAGAGTGCCATTCTGTGTATGCCAGCGGAAACCTTGCTTTTCCTATATTCGTAGAAGCATGATTGATGTATTTTAAATATTGTGCAGGCCAGTTCTACGGATTCCTATTCACTCAATTGGTCTATCTGTACGTACGATTCATCTCGTCGTACATCAAGTGAGCGGCTTTCTTTTTAGGGACTCTTTGCGAGTGAAAGATTTTGCCGGGGTATTTACTGAATTTTGTGTTAGAGCCGTTAACAAAACTTTGTAGTCACCATGAAAGTCATGACTGAGGAATTTTTCCGGGTGACTATTTTGGCTCATTGAAATAAGTTGATATTTTCGCATGTAGCTGAATGGCGCGCCACACAAATTAAAAGCAGCCTATTGTACAGGTCAGAGGTTAAATAACATATTTAAAGCTCATGAGAAGAGTGTTTATGTGTGCTTTAGTTTTCATTGTTTGATATCTATTGCTACTTTAATTTCTCGCCTATTTAGTTATAGGTCTGTAAGTTCTTGTATTCTGAGGTATTTGGCTGTGTCCCTTCCATCGGTTAGGCTGCTTGGTAAATAGTAGGTGCGATCTAATAAGAACTTTATATGTATCGTTTGCTTAACAGCCAGCAGCTTCTAAGTACTTAATACGAGAAGAACTGTAATGGTGATTAGTCTCTTCTTGGCTTGACACTACATATTTAGAATGCTTGCGTTGGGTGACAATATTGCAGTAATGCGGGCGTTATGATCACTATAAAAGGTAATGGGGGGTAGTAGTGTCAAAATTTTGAAATAGCCTATGTGGCTTTTTCTGACGACGGAAATGTCTTATGGGACGAAAGTTCTGTTATTAATGTTAATCAAATGAAAAGGGAAATTTTATGCAAAAAAATAAATTTTATAAGCAGGCTCTAAAAGGAGTTTTGGGTTTTCTAGTTGTTTCAGCTAGCTGGCAGGCTCAAGCCTTCACTTGCCCACAATTGGCCGATGTTACATTGCCACCAAAGTGTAGCTCTGTAGACTTAGAGAGTTGCAATGCTGCAGTACAGAATATAATTCCTGCTGCGGCCTGCGCAATTTTTGAGGTTTCGCCCGCTGCTAATGATGCAACTTTAGTGCTACGTTTTACGACATTAATAACCAACTCCTGGTTTGATGCAACAGCACCTTATCACCCTACTGCAAAAGGTGTTTATTCTGACATTGCAAGGATGCCTCAGCCATCGGATAACAGTGAATTAAATATTGCACTTTCTTACGCATCTCATAAAGTGCTAAGTGGGTTGTTTCCACATTTGGTACCGGAATGGGATAACATGCTGGTTGAATTAGGTTTGGATCCCTACAACCTTTCTGAAGATACTACTACGCCGATTGGTATTGGCAACTATGCCGGCCGAAAGGTATTGGAAGGGCGCGTCAATGACGGTATGAATCAATTGGGTAATGAGGGAGATCAGCTATATCATCGTTTACCCTATGCCGACTATACCGATTTCAAGCCAGCTAATACGGCATACAAATTACGTTTCCCTTCTAAGTGGCAACCAGCTGTTTTAATGGAGCGCCCTGGCGTATTCCGGGTTCAGCAATTCGTAACCCCTCAAATTGCACTGACAACACCCTATAGCTATGAGTCTCCGGACGAATTCACTTCTCCAATACCTCTAAAGTCAAAAATTTGGAACTATCCAAGTTATGTTGCGCAAGTTAATGATGTACTGAATACGTCAGCAAGCTTGACGGATGAACAGAAGATGAAAGCCGAGCTGTTTGATATGAAGATATTCAGCTTGGGCTTTGCTGCTGTATTTGCATCTGAATCTCAAGGTCTTTCGTTGATGGACTTCATTCATTATGACTTCCTCACCAATATGGCCGCTTTTGATACCGCTATTGCAATTTGGAAAGAAAAGCGTCGCCATAATTCAGTACGGCCTTTTTCTGCCGTTCGTTATATTTATAAGGACGAGCTAGTTACTGCTTGGGGTGGCGTAGGCAAAGGAACAGTGAACGACTTGCCAGCTAGCCAATGGACAAGTTATTTACCTGTAGCAGATCATCCGGAATATCCCTCTGCATCTGCCAGTTTTTGTGCAGCTCACGCAGAAACAAGCCGCCTATTTTTACCTCAAGGCGATACGTTAGGGTATAGCGTACCTGCTCCTGCGGGAAGCTCACAGATTGAACCTGGTATAACACCGCAAGCTGATATGTATTTGCATTTCCCGACCTGGACATCGTTTGAGGAAGACTGCGGAAACAGCCGTGTTTGGGCTGGTGTGCACTTTGAACCTTCAGTACCAGCGGGCCAAAAGATAGGTCGTGAAATTGCGAGCCGTGCCTATCAATTTTATCTTTCAAAAGTGGCAGGCGAATAATAAGGATTTATCGGGGCGGAGAGTGTATTTGCTGATTCAATGGTATGATTAATGATTACACTCTGCGTCTTGCTCCTTAATGCGCAATCTTTCCGCTTTGTCATAGCGGCGTATCGGAACTTGGGTGAGGTGACTAGATTTTCCTGAGCTGTTAAAGTGTTTGTTATTTTGATTAATTTTTCCTTAGTTATGGATAGAGAGATGTAACCAAAATGAGGAAATCAGATAGGCTTTTTCAGCTTGCGAACATTTTAAGAGCTTACCAGCCTATAACTGCAAAAGAACTTGCCGAAAAATTATCTGTTTCTGAACGGACAATATATAGGTATATGGATGATCTCTCTGTATCGGGGATTCCTGTTTATGGTGAAGCATGTGTAGGGTATCGCCATTTCAAATGGGTTTGAGCTTCCCCCATTACAATTAACACAAGAAGAATTTGAAGCACTTATTATTGGTTTAAATTTACTGTCTTCATGGACTGGGGCTGAGTTAAAGCAATCTTCACTTTCACTGTTAAGTAAAATTGAAGCTGGTTTACCTGATCTTGGGAAGTATGACCTCCATAAAACAGTTAGGGTACCAGGTAAGCATTTAAGATCAGTGGACTTCAGTTTGTGGGACCAGCTTCATAAAGCGATTAGTCTAAAGCAATGGATTTATCTTTCATATACTTCCCTGGTAGGCAGTAGGTCAAAGAGAATCGTTTATCCCTTGGGTCTCTTCTATTGGGGTGGCAAATGGACCCTTGGTGGATGGTGTGGTTTAAAGCAAGATTATCGTGACTTTAGAATTGATCGTATTGAAAGCCTTGACCTGGAAGTGCCCCAGCGTGAACTTCCCACTAATGTAAGCTTGTCAGATTATATTGAAGTGCAGAAAAGCTCATCTTTGCAAAACACTACTGACACAATGCTGTCAGGAGTCTAACCCGATAATGCGACCTCCACAGAAGGAGTGAATCATGTTATATCACAATCGAACGGCTGATTTTATAGGTTTTGAATTTGCTACATTTCGTCTCGGGGAAGGTGTTTCGGAGAAAGACTTGATAGCACTCTCAAAAGAGGTGGATGATGCGTTTTTATCCAAGCAAGAAGGTTTGTTATCTCATTTCCTTCTGCGAGGTAAAAATGACATCTACGCTGATGTCGCTTTAGCCTCAACCCAGGAAAGGGCTGAACAGATTTATCAGTTGTGGCTGGATAATGAAGTTACAAGAAAGTATTTGCAGCTCCTTGACTCGGAATCTGTTGATATGACATTTTGGTCGAAAATTGTTTGATGGATAGCTAGGCACAGAACGAAAGTAATAAGGAGTATCACTTTGTGCTGCTCCTTATTTATAACAGTTTTGATCCGAACTGAGAGGATGTCTTCGAGAAGTACTTATTTTGTTCAAATGTAAGTACTTCAATTGTTCCTTCGGGTGTAGGTTTCGCCTTGCTGCAATAACTGGTAGGAAGTAATGTCCCTCTCCTCAAAAGTTCCCCTTCAAGGTTTCCTCTTGCTTTGGGACTGTCAGGTCTTCAATTGATTTACAGTGATGATTAGAGCGATGTAAGGCTGTTTCGGGGGCAGTAAGAAGTTGCCCCCGAGTAATACCTTCATTGGACGTTATTTGCGCACAAGTAACAAGCCGGTTTCGGTGTGGTCTGTGTAGGGGAATTGATCAAATAAGGCAAAGCGCTCGATGCGGTGGGTCCTACTCAAGAATTTGAGGTTTTCCAGCTGGGTCTCCGGATTACAGGAGATATACAGAATGCGAGGGAAGCGCGCAACCATTGCACAGGTATCTTCATCCAGACCGGCGCGGGGGGGATCTACCAGCACAGTGTCAAAACTGTAACTATCAAGGTCTATATGAGCGAGGCGGCGAAATGGGCGAACCTTATCGATAGCCTGGGTAAACTCCTCACTGGATAAGCGCACGATATCCAGATTATTGATGCCGTTTACCTGAATATTCTCCTGGGCAGAGTTGACCGAAACCTTGGAGATTTCAGTGGCCAGTACTTTCTCAAAATTTTCACTGAGTGGAATGGTAAAGTTGCCATTGCCGCAATAGAGTTCAAGCAGGTCGCTGGAGTTTTGGCCGCAGGCATTCTTGGCCCACTGGATCATGGAGCGGCAAATGTGCCCATTGGGTTGGGTAAAGCTGCCTTCTACTTGTTTGTACTGATAGCTCTTGCCATCGATATCCAGTTTTTCGGTGACGAAATCTCGTTCTAACACCATTTTCTGCTTGCGAGAGCGCCCAAGGATAGGGAAGCCCAGTTTTTCTTGTAAGGCCCTTGCTTCCCGCTCCCAGCTCTCTTCCAGCTGTTTGTGATAGATGAGTGTGATGAGCGCATCACCACTCAAAGTGGTAAGGAATTCGGCGGAGAACAGGCGCTTGCGCAGTATCTCGCTGCTGTTAACGGCCTCCAAGACCTTGGGCATTAGCTGATTCATTAGCTCCGAGCCCACGGTAAATGTATCGATGATAAAAGGCTTTTTATACTCACCCTGGCGATACATGGCGTAATGAGCTACGCCGCCTTCATGCCAAACCTTGAACTCGGCGCGAAGCCGGTAGTGAATGGGCGGAGATGGAAATAGCTCAGGCTCCAGATTAGTAAATTCACGATAGGCCTCGGCCAGGCGCTTGGCCTTTGCATGGAGCTGGTCTTGATAGTCGTCGGTGTTAACGCGGTGCAGTGCCATATTAAAATACGGTAGTCTCAATGGTAGAGCGGGCGCGAATTATATAGGAATCCGTATGGCAATAGGTGAGATTGCAATAAGAGTGTCTGGGCAGGGGCTTCAGGAGTTTACCAGCCAAGTGGCCGATTGGGTGTCGAGGCTCAATGTGGGGGAGGGGCTTTGTACGCTATTTATACAACATACTTCGGCGAGCCTGCTGATCCAGGAGAATGCCGACCCCAGCGCGCGCAGGGATCTTGAGCAATGGCTCAATCGGCTGGTGCCAGAGGATGATCGCCTATACACCCACACACTTGAGGGGCCGGACGATATGCCGGCCCATATCAAAGCGGCCCTGACTGCCACCAGTCTCTCGATCCCCGTTCAAAATGGGCGGCTAATGTTGGGTACATGGCAGGGTATCTATTTGTGGGAGCACCGACACCACCACGGTGAGCGCAGAGTCATTCTCCATATCTAAATGTTCGGCCTAGAGGCAGTTGGTGGGCTTGGGGAGGCCGGCAATTTTGCTGGCAATCTTGGCAGGACTTGGTGGGAACAGCTGCATGAGGTAGATGCTGCGGCCTTTTTCTGAGCCCAGGTGCTGGCCGATAAACTTTACTAGCGGACGCATAGCGGGAGACAGTTCAAACTGGCGATAAAATTCCTGCAGCAGCTCAATGACCTCCCAATGGGCGTTGGTCAGCTCGATTTTCTCGGCGTGAGCTAGTTCTTCGGCCACATCGCGGCTCCAATCATTGAGGTCTCGCAGGTAACCCTCTTTATCTAGAGGGATTTCCCGGCCATTTACAGTTAGGTTGCTCATTGTATTTATCACCGGAACCAACTGACGATGGGGTTATGCTCGGTACATAATTGCACCCAGCGAGCATCGTTGATCATCTCTACTGAGGCGAGTGGCGAGCTGGCCTGTATGCCACGGGCTTCGCTATCGGCTATCAGGCAGTAGACCTTTGTTTCTTGTAGGTCGTGCAAGGCTTGGTGCTTCAGGGCGTAGACCCCGTCTTCAAGTAAGAGCAGGGCATCGCCTTCGGTGAGACTCTGCAGGCAATCGTATAGGGCCTGGCTGCTAAAAGGCGATTTACTGACAATATGTAAGGTCATTTCAAAAACTCAACACGCACTGGTAAACAGCGATTAGCTTCCCAGGCTTAGCAACCAGGGAGATTTCCGCTCCGGGAATCTGTATTTGGTCAGGGTGAATACCTCTTTGCTCCAGGCTGTGCTGGCACACATAGAGCTGTTCGACACCAAACATGGGGAGTGCCATAAGGTTCCGGTACAGGTTTTTTTGTTCTATGACCTCTGGAGCTTGGTTGTCCAGTAGTTGGAATACGCCATCGCCCAGGAATAACAAATCAACGTCCTGTTCCATAGCCGCTGAGGCGAGCACAGCTTCAATCCCCTCTCGTGCCAGGGCGCTACCATAGGGTGCAGCCCTGCATAGGGCCAGGGTCTGGTTACCCATTGTTAACCTCCAAAAGTGATCAGGCGCTCAGAGTTGGCAACGGCATCGGTGAGCTGGCCAAGGCCGGCCAGTTCGAAGCCTTCTGCAAGATTGGCTGCGGGCTTTTCCAGGCGGTTTGCTTCCCGCTGGCTTAAGACACCGCGTCTCTGCGCGGCGGCGATACAGACGACCAAATCCAGGTTGTGTTTTTGTTGCAGTGATTGCCACTCACCGATCAGGTCGGCTTCGTCCTGGGGGGGCGCGGCAATATTGTTGCCGTTTTGTATGCCATCACAGTAGAAAAAAATCCGGTAGATTTCATGACCCTCGGCCAGTAGTGCTTTGGCAAAGCGCAATGCGCTGGCTGCCGATTGCGAGGCGTGTGGAGCGGAGTAAATTGCCAGGGAAAACTTCATAGGGGGCCAAATAGTAAAATGCCCCGCAGAGCGGGGCATTGGGTCTAGCTCAGCAGCACTTATGCTTAGTCGTCAGAGGAAGCGAACCCAAGAATGTGCAGCAGGCTGGTGAACAGGTTGAAGATATTCAGGTACAGGGAAGCCGTTGCCATCAGGTAGTTGGTTTCACCGCCGTTGATGATACGGCTGGTGTCATACAGGATGAAACCTGACATCAGCAGGGCAACAACACCACTCAGGGCAACGCTGACCAGAGGCATATGAATGCCGAAGAAGCCTGCGATGATGACTGCCAGGAAGCAGACCAGTACAGCGATCAGGCCAACAGCCAGGAAACCACCCATAAAGCTGAAGTCTTTGCGGGTAGTCAGTACGTAAGCAGACAGTGCAAAGAAAATCAGGGCTGTGGTACCTAAAGCTTGCATTACGATCTGGCCGCCGCCAGCGAGGCCCAGGTAATGGTTAAGCAATGGGCCGATAGATGCGCCCAATAGGCCGGTGAATGCGAAAACAACACCTACGCCGGCGCTGGAATTGGCAGTGCGTGGCAGAACGAACCAAATCAGGGCCAGGGCTCCCAGAGAGCAGATCAGGCTCATGCCGCGGCCCATGCCGACGGCCATAGAGATACCGGCTGTGACAGCACTAAAAAGTACAGTCATGGCCAAGAGGGCATAGGTATTGCGCAACACCTTCGCCGATTCCGAGCGGTCCAGTGCACGGGTATTTGTATAAGCTTGCGGTTGCATTTAGCGACTCCTGCTATTTAATCGATACCGGAATCATATAGCTCGCGGTGGGGACCATCAAGTCGGGAAATCCCTTTTAGGCGCTGGCTATAAATTGAGTTGAATTCGAAAAACCGCAGTTTTTTCAGGGTTTTAGTCGAATCTTCTCCTGCTATTAATAGGGACCGCTGGAGATTTTTCAAGGGGTTTTGCTTGCTTCGGGCCTAAAAGGCACCTCGATATCGACAATCAAAGGCAGGTGATCCGAAGCTTGTCGGGTCAGCACGGTACGTGGCACTCGCACTTTTTTTATCACAATGCCGGCGCTCAAGAAAATATGATCGATTCGCACCTTGAGAAAAGTGCCTTTAGGGCTATGCCTGGGTGCTTGCTCCTGGGCATCGCGCAGGTAGCCGCAGAGGCGTTTACACTCGGCGGAAGTGGGCAGTGCATTGAAGTCACCGAGTAAAATCCGTTCGCCTTTACAGCGAGGGTTGCTCAGCCATTCTGGTCCCAGCAGGGCATCCACCTGCAGTAACCGCTCTGCGCGCGAGAGTCCGAGATGCGTATTGATCACCTGAATTTTGCTGCCATTATGCTCAACCTCTACCCAAATGGCGCCGCGAGGCTCATCTGCAGCGGGATTGAACAAGCGCCCCTTACCCTTGGGTGGCCCCGGTAAAATTCCTTTTTTGATCAGTTTTGCCGGCAGGTGAGTGAGAATGGCGTCGCCGTAGCGCTCTTCATTGAGGTTAATGGCTGGCTGAAAATGCACATCCATTGAGAGCAACCGTGCCAGCCGCTCAGCCTGATCAAGCCCCCCGGTGCGTTTACGTCTCACATCCAGTTCCTGCAAGGCGACAATATCGGGGCGGTAGCGGGCGATTACCCTGGCAATACGCTGCGGTGACAGAGTACCGTCGGTTCCTTTACAGCTATGCACATTGTAAGTCATGACTCGCAGAGTTTTTTGTGGCAGCTGGTGCTCATCCAGTTTCATTGGGTGGGCGCCGCGCAGGTAGGCCCTCGCAGCAGTGCGTAGATCCTGGGGGCGCCAGTAGCCCAGCCGCGGATCTGGCGGCTGTATATCTTTAGGCATTAGGGCAAAGGCGTGGGTTTCCCTGGGACCGGCGGCACCGTGGCTGCCGTTTTCCATGGCGAAAGTCAGAGGCTGTTCCTCGCTAGAGCACCAGCCGTACATCATAAAGTCGCCGGAGTCAGGGTGACTGCACAAGCTGATCATGTCGGCAATGGATTGCTCGGGGTAGGGGTGTTCGTCCCCCATCAACTTGCGGCCGTCTTCGGGCAACCTCACCGGGCCGTGTTTCCACCATCCGTGCACCGGGGACTTTGCCGAAGTGGGGTCCACCCGATAGAGCACCAGAGGCACATGGGCCTGTTCAACTATTTTGCGAGCGACCTCTTCTCGGCTGATATTACCCAATTCCAGGTTGTAGAGCATGGCCAGAGGGCCAAGGGCGGTGAGTGCCAGAGGGGTTTTACTGGTGCTGCAATCAACAGACTCCTCCTGTTTTTCTATGTCTTTTTTATCCATCCATTCGCTGCCAAATAAGCGCGCCCGCTCCAGCTGCACGCCGTGCCTGCTTTGGCCTGGCTCAATTTCTGGCGGTTTTGCAAGATCGGACAATGTCTCTGAGAGGGCATCGCCAAGGCTGCGGCCAAAGACCTCTTCGTAGGGCTTGGTTTGTTCCTGGCCGTGATCGGAAAAAATCCACACATCGTAGTGGCGCCGATCGGAGGCATGGGCGGCACGCCAAATGCGGGCTATGGCATCGTCGATACCCTTCAATACCCAGTGGGCGAACGCCGAGCGTGGGCCGCGTCGGTGGGACTGCTCGTCATAACCGAGCAAATTGACATAAATAATGGGTAGGCCGCGGCTGATGTCCACCTTGACCCCCATGGTGCAAAATTCTCTTGAGAGAATGGTGATACCGACCCGGGTGGGGACAAACATCAACTCCTTGAGCAGGTTTTGCCCCTGCATCACGCCGCGTATGCAGTCTACAAGGGATAACAGCAACTCCACCACAATCAGTGCAGCTGTGCGTATCAGACTCCATAAGTTGGTCAGGATTAGAACGGCAATAGTCCAGGGACTGGCACTGCGCAGGGCTGGGCCCCAGCCCTGATCGGCTGGGCAAAAGTGTGCCTCGCCGGTCTTGGTACCGGCGCGAAACAAGCTCAGGTAGCAACTGCCATCGCGCAGAAGGGGGTCACGCTGTTTGAACATATCCCTGCTTTCCACCAGCGCGGCCACTTCCGGGTCGTACATACGGCCGAGTTTTTGGGTTTCATGAATAAGAAAGCCAAAGGCCGGTACTGCCTGGCGCACACCGTAGAACAGCTCTGCCTGTACGGCGGGGGTGGTGGAGGGAATCCCGGAAAACATGTGTTCCAGGCGGTAGTGTTCTTTGCGGATCAGGCCCTTTAAGAAAGGCATCCGGCCCCCGGAAAGGGCCTTTAAGAGTTCCGGATGTGCCAAACCATCAATCTGGATCAGGATCAAACCCGGTGCGTGGGGTTGACGGCCGCTGGTGGAGAGTCCTAACAGTTTGGCGATCCACTCGCTGCGGCTGAAGCGGCGGCGCCAGCGCCTAATGGAAAGTCCGACTCTGCTTAACATAATGGGCGGCTATGGCTCCGGTGCCTGGCCAAATGCCGCACCGGCGGCTCCGGTCAGCCCTTCGATAATTTCCCACTGGGCACCAATAAGATTGCGCATGCGCATCCACTGGGCGAAGAGGGAGTCATCCAGGGCCCATCCGTATTTGAGCAGAGGTTGATAGAGATCCAGCGCTCTCTGTGCACAGCTGTGCATAGAGAAATCCCGTGCGGTGTTTAGGGCTTCTCGGTTGAGAGCCTGGCGTTGTTCCGGGGGTAGCTGGTAAAGCCAGCGGATTGCCTCAATAAAGCTTTCCAGGTTTATTTCTGTCACCAGTCGCCCATTTTTACCATTGCGTACCATTTCCCGGGAGCCGTTGGCATCCAGGGCAATAACCGGTACCCCTCCAGCCATGGCCTCAGAGAGCACTAGCCCCTGAGTTTCACTAGTAGAGGCGAAAACAAAAGCGTCCATGGCGTTGTACATGTCCCGGCGCGCCTCGCCGAGCACTGCACCGGGCATATGCAGACGCTGGGAAAGCCCCCGGCTGGCAAAAATTGCCTGCAGCTCATCCTCAAGTGGTCCGCTGCCGGCAAACAGGAAGTGAGTGTTGCCTTCATCTCGCATAAATCTCGTCACTGCATTGCAGAGGAAACGCAGATTTTTTTCCTGACCAAAGCGGCCCAGGTGGCCCACCACAAATGCGGATTTGGGAATACCCAGGCGCCGACGCACCTTGCTGCCGTCGCCGTTGTTGTAATCCTCCAGTTGAACGCCCGTGGGCACCTCGGCGATGGGGGTTTGAACGCCGCGCTCGCGCAATAATTTAACAATGCTGTGGCTGGGTGCCAGTACCAGGCTGGACAGGTTGGCATAGCGTGTGGCCAGCTCAATCACGAAGCGTTTCAGCACTTGAGAGTCAGCGGGTACATAGTGGGTATAGTGCTCATAGAGCGTGTGGTGGGTGAAAACCAGCGGTAGCTCCCGCTGCCGGGCTACCCGAAGGGCAGTCATACCCAGAAGAAAAGGGTGGTGGGCGTGAACGATATCTGGCTTGAATTGATCTAGCCGATCACTCAAATCCGGTGAAAAAGGCAGTGCTACTGAGAAGTCGCTGCCATTGAAATTTTGGATGGCGTGGATGCGTACAACGTGCTTTTCCCCGGCGATTTTCTCTGGAAATTCCGGGGCCACGATCAAAACCCTGTGCCCTCGCTTGCGATATTCCTCGCTGAAAGCAGCGACCGAGTGCGCCACGCCACCGACATGGGGTAAGTAGGTGTTGGTCAGCATGACGATATTCACTGGGACTTTAACTCCACAGATTGCAGCCCCTCGCCAACCAGTGTGGGTGGAAAGCCAATGGGGTTAACAGCAATGGCCGGTGGCTTTCCGTACCAGTCTGCGGTCCAGGAGACCTTTGGGCGGACTCCGGGAGTGATCTCTAGGGAAATCACTCCAAAGCGCGTCGGCGCTGGGCCGAAGCGAATGGGGACCTTGGCAGACGTATCCTTGAGCCATTCCGGCGGTAATCCTGAGACCAGTATCAAGGCGTCCTGTTCCTCTCGCACAAAGCAATTGCGCTGCATGGCGACCCACTCTGCAGCGGCCCAGGCATGCTGCCCGTCGCCCATGCAACCGCCCAGAGAGTGGGGGTGGATGGCTTCAGGCCACTGGCCGGTGGGGGAGGCCAGTTTGGCGACACTGCGCATCAACTCCAGGCATCGCCGATCCCCGGCGCGCAGTAAGACCTGGGCAATATGTAGTGTGAGGTAGGCATTGATTCCCGAGTGGATCATATCCTGAAAGAAACCGCCGCTGACAAAGCAGTTGTCGATCAAGAAGTCAGCCAGGTCGATCAAGCGGGGATCATCCGGGGGGTAGAGCTGTAGTGGATAGCCTGCCACCACGGACCCGATAGCTCCGGCATCCAGGCGCCGGTTGGGAGAGGCCGGCATGGCGGATCTTCCGAGCCGTTCTTGAGCACTGCTGAGGCTTTCGTCAATGGTGCGCTGAAAATCATTGGCGGCGGTGCTGAATCGGTGTGCATTGTCGTCGATGCCTTCTCTGGTGCAGATGGCGGCAGCGGCGTGTAATCCGGCTACTCCCCAAAAGTCATCCCAGTAATAACAGTCGTTGGGGCCCAGATGCTCTGCACTGAAGCCCGCTGGTAGCAGGCCCGCACAGAGGCTGCCATCCTGGGGCAGGCGCTTGTTGATAATCCATCTGGCGCCCTTGAGGATGGGCTCGCACCAGAATTGCTTAAGCGGCTTATTTGCCAGTTGGCAAAATAAGTTGAATATCCAAAGAGCTTCGCCGTTGGAATCCCACTCACCATCCTGGGAGTGAAAAAAACCATCGCGTTTTTGTCGATGGGGAAACTGATCCAAAGCCCGTTCTGCGCGATCAATCAAGCCTGCGTAAAGCAGTGACTGGATCATAAAGGCGGCATCCCGGAACCAGAATCGCTTGTAGGTGTAAGGGCCTGGGTACACATCTTTGGGGGAGTGCAGAATTAGGGTGCGAATGGCTGAGTCGTAAAGGAATTGGAAGTCCCGATCTGGAATCTCGAGCGCGCAGTGGCCTGCCAAGCTTTCCGCCCAGCTTTTCGTCTCTGTGTCTTTAGGGGTTTCGCTGTCGAGGGGAATTGAAACTTCCAGCTTCAGGGGTTTGTGACGCTCTAATCGAAACATGGCTGCAGCGGAGGCCATGCCCACATCACATTCACCCTGCATACGCCCAGTTTCGTCTTTCAAGTGCAGGTAAATATCCCCACCGCGATAATCTGAGGCCAAGTGCTTGTCGATGGGTTGACTGAATAAAACCGCTTGCTTGTCTTCAATGAGCCACCCCCGGCCTTGGTCATTGAGGCGCACCTTGTGTACAAAACTGACCCCCTCTGGATTACATGGGCGCAGGACTACCAGTAGCCAGCCGCTGTTCCGGCAACTGGCGGTAAGTTTGATGTTGCAGTGGGGGGCTCCATCAATGGCTTCTACGGCTACAGTGTTGCGCAGTTTGAGTCCGTGGCGAGCGGATTCCGTAACCACAGAGAGGTGATCATCCAGTTCCTGGTGTTGCTCACAATAGGTGAGGGAGGCGGGAGTTAATTCCTCGCCACCGTCGCCGATTACCCAGGCATCAATAGACCACCCGTCGTAGTAGGGTGTGACCAGGCCACGGGGATCGACCACCGGCAAAGCCTCACAGTCCGGCAACCCCACAGCGGTCCAATTGCGGTGGCTGAGGTTACAGTGGGTAATAGAAAAAGCCCGGGGGATAAACGAATTATCTCGTGGGTCAAACTGGCGTTGTATCCAATAGGGCCAGACCCAGTCCAGATTGTGCTGGATTACTTTGCTGTTGATCAGTGCACGGGCGTGAAATACCGCACCCGCACGCAGTAGCTCAATGGGCTCGCTGACTTCTGAGGGTTCGGCGAAGCGCTGTAAGCGAGCCATCAATGTCAGCGGATCAAGAAAACCGTGGGCGGTGGCAAATCGGCGTACGAAGAAGCGCCACGGTAGCCATTTCATCCAGGGCATCAGAGATCCTCTTCTTTCACGATCTTCTTCAGGGCGCGTCGCGCCATGCGTGTGAGGCCGATCAAGGCTAGTACAGCAAGTACAAAGCCCATGATGTAAAGCGCCCATTGCACCGTAGTGCGCTCCTCCACCTCACCCAGGGACGTTAGATCCGCGGCGATGGAGCCTACATATACATTGTTCAGAGTGAGGGGGATTACCCCCAGAGCATTGCCCAGTACGAAATCCCGCAATCGAACTGGTGTTAGCCCAAAGAAATAGTTGGAGAGCTTGAAAGGGAACAGTGGTACCAGGCGGGTTAACATGATCATCTGCCAGCCCTCACGACGAATCACTTCGCCCACCGTGGCGGGCTTTATGTGGGACATAATCCAGCGTGATGGCCTCTCTCCGAGCAAGTAGCGGGCAATCAGAAAGGCCAGGGTTGCGCCTAGGACGGTTCCCACCAGTACCAACAAAGTGCCTTTGATTACTCCAAATACAAATCCTGCGCCCATGGTGAAAATAACACCAGGCAACAACAATACGATCGCCAGGGCAACGATTAACACGAATAGCAGGCTGGTTTGCCAGCCCTGCTCATTGAGCCACTGGAACAGTTCGATCAGTCGCTCATCTAGGTTGAAATACATCATCAGGCTGAGCGCACCGGCCACGGCGATCAGGCAAATCAGAATCACAATTACCGGTAGGAATTTCACCGCCATAGAACTGCTCGGGAGCCAACAACAAGCGGTTTTGATCGCCGCCAGTTATTAGCCTAGCCAATGGAAAAGGGCAGGTGAAACTTCATTTTGACGCACCCGGATTTTATCGGGCGCTAGCACCTATAAAGGATTTATTGGCGGGGAAATGGCTCAGGCAGATATAAAAAAAAGAAATATGTAGGGGGAGTACACTGGTTGGCGTGGGGATAGGCGTGCTGACTAAGCGGTGAGCATGAAGCACATATACTTACTGGAATAATTGCATATTGTGCGGGTGTGTGCTGCTGCCAAGAAGGGGTGATCGTTGTTCAAGGGCGGGTTCGCAATATGGATCTTTATCGGCGCTGCCTGGAGCTCTGCCCCTGAGCCTGTGCTTCCGCTCAATGATGCAGTACAAACGGCCATTCGTACCAACCTGCGGGTGCAGGGCGCGGCTCTAGAAGTCGATGAGGCGGGTGATATGGTTGAGGCGCTAAAGACACGCCGTTACCCGCGATTGGAACTGAATGCCGCCATCAATCACAACCTCACCACCCAGAGCTATACCTTCCCTGAGGGTAGCCTTGTTCCCGATTCTGAAATAGGACCAATCCCACCAAACAATGTGGAGATCACCACCGAGCAGGGAACTACTGAGATTGTCTCCTTCAGTGCGCGCCAGCCTCTTACCCGTCTCTACACTATTGCCTTGGAAATCTGCGAGGGCTATGTCACCACGGCGATGGCGGTACAAAAAGTGCGTTGGACGCAGCAGGATGTCGCTTTTTTGGTAAAGCTGCAGTATTTCGAGGTGGGCAGGATTATCGGTGACCTCCAGGCAATTGATGAATCTATTTTGTTCTTGAGTTCCCTGAGTGACCTGGTGCGCAATTATGTCGACCAACAGGTGGCTCTGGAATACGAGTTGCTGGATGTACGTGCCCGCTTGGCCCAGCGCCAACTGGAGCGCCAGCGCAGGATTGATGAGATGATTACGGCCAAGGAGCGACTCAATGCGCTATTAGGGCGCGATGTAGAAACGCCATTTAGCGTCGAGCACCTCCCTGTACCTCATCAAGTCGTGTATGACACCGATGCATCCCTAGTGTTGGCCTTTGATCAACGCCCTGATTTTATTGAATCACTGTTGGCCATTGAGAAGGCTGAATACAGCTACGATGTTAAGAAATCTGAATATATTCCCGATATAGACTTTCACTTCAGCTATCTCAAGCTCTTTAACGTAAGCCTTGTGCCCGATGCCGAGGCAATCGTTGCTTTAGATTTACGCTGGGAGATTTTTGACTGGGGGCGCAAGCGGGATGAGCTGGCCAGCCGCGCGAGTAAAATTGCTGGGGCTGAAGTCAAAATGGGGGAGGTTCGCAGCCAAATTGAAATAGAGGTGCGTGATAGCTTGCGCAAGTTGCGGACTGCGCAGGAATCGGTAGCCGTAGCGCGAGAACTACAAGCGGCATATCGGGAAAAGTTACGGGTAATGATCAATCGCTATCGTGAGCAAACGACGCTATTAACCAACGTACTGGAAACGGAAACCCAGCTCGATCGCGCCAACAGCGACTACAACAAAGCGGTACTTTCTGTTTGGGGGGCGCTAGCCGAATACGAAAGAGCGGTGGGGGAGGTGTAACGATGTTGCGTTTACTCCTTTTACTGATGTTTCTGCTCTTACTGTCAGCCTGCCAAAGTGAGCCGCCGGGGAAAAGTCCGGTGCCTGTGCAAGCTACAGTGGCTCGTACAGAAAGTGGTATTGAGGGTTATCCATACTCTGCTGTGGTCCATCCCTATACCCAAGTAGATGTAGCATTTCGAACAGAGGGATATATCGATGAAATTCCAACTCGCCGGGCTCTTGGAAAAATAAGAATATTGCAGGGCGGGGACCGTGTGATTCAGGGAGAGCCACTGGCTATCGTCAACGACGAGCAATACAGAGATAAGGTGATTGAAGCGGCAGCGAATGTTAGTAAAGCAGAGGCTGCACGGAGGAAGGCGGACCTGGATTACAAAAGAGCTTCGGCTCTTTTTGCCACCGCAAGTATCACGGCACCGGATTACGACGCCGCCCGGGAGGAGTATGAGATCTCTCAGGCCTCTGTTGTAGGTTCTAAGGCGCGCTTGGATAACGCTAAAGAGAATCTCAATGACACGGTATTACGTTCACCCCTTACCGGAATTATTCTTCAACGCAATATAGAGGTCGGCACTCTGGTGCAAAGGGATGCCGTTGGTTTTGTGGTTGCCGATATCTCTCGTGTCAAAGTGGTTTTTAATGTGCCCGATGTGGTGTTGAGCTTTGCCAAACTGGGTAGTGTTATCTCTATGATGACAGAGTCCCAACCAGGCAAGACTTTTACTGGCCAGGTCACAGAAGTTTCCCCGAAAGCAGAGGAACGCACCAGAGTTTTTGCCGTTACCGTAACCGTGCCTAACCCCAATGCAATATTAAAACCGGGCATGATTATGAGTCTTTTACTGGACAAAATGCAGCCTCAGCCAAACCGGGTTGTGGTGCCCCTTTCATGTTTGGTCCCGCAGTCAAATGAATCGGAAGGCTTTGCCGTTTTTGTATTGGAAATTGACAACAATGTTTTACAGGCAAAGCTGCGCAGAGTGGTTCCAGGGCCGGTAGTGGGTAACAACATTGTTGTTTTACACGGCCTCAAGGAGGGGGAGCGGGTTGTGTCTAATGGTGCGTCACAATTACAGGATGGTCAGGCGGTAAGGATAGTGCCCTAGTGCCTCAAGGGAATATCAATGGCGGTTAAAGACGAAAAAACCAGAGAAGAAATCCTGGAAGCTGAAAGTGAGCACCGTTTTAATACCGCTCGCTTTTTTGTCGATAACTCCTCCATTTCATGGGCGCTACTGGTTGGGGTTATGTTTTGGGGACTTATCTCTTATATCGCGATGCCCAAAAGTAAGGACCCAGATATTCCTGTTCGTATAGCCACAGCAACAACTAAATGGCCAGGGCAAAGTGCTATCAAAGTTGAGGAGCTGGTAACACGACGAATTGAAGATGCCATCGCCCAGAGTGAATATCTATACCAGCCCGATGCGCGGTCCTTTGCAATAAAATCACTGACCCTTAACGGTGTGTCCGTAGTACAAACTCAGCTTGCCCCTCACACCGATGTCACCAAGGCATTTAATGATATAAACCTGAAACTTATTGACGCGCAGAGTCAACTGCCTTCAGGGACACAGGCTACTCAATTCAATGATGAATTTGGGGATACGGCTGCCGTGCTTTTGGCAGTGGCCAGCCCAAGGGCTGGAACTACTGAAATTAGCCTCCGAGCAGAAAACATTCGAGAAGCATTATCGGAGGTTCGCGCCAAGTATAAAAACCAGGGAGTAGAGCAGAGGGTCAGTATTATGGTGGCCCTGCCGCTTTCAGTGCATGGGGTGAATAGCTTGGCTGCCTTCAAGGTCTTGTCCCGGTGGATGGAGAAGCAAGGTTATGGCACTGCATTTAAAATTCTGTCGGGCCCCGGTTATATCGGCGTAGATTTTACTTCTGATAAAAGCGATGAAGAGTTGATGCGCGCGGGATATCGTTTTTTGAATGAACGACTCAGTGCACAGAGATTCTTTCCCGATGCCTGGGATCCATTTATTGTGCGAGATCTTGCTAAAACTCGTGAACGTCTTACCCAAGTAGCCGGGGCAAAATATAGCTATCGGCAGCTGGACGATTTCTCTGATCTGATTGCTTCGAATATTTATACTATGCCTCAGGTGAAACGGGTGCTGCGTTCCGGGGTGCTGCAACAGCAAGTTGATTTGGTTTATTCCCAGGAGCGGCTTGCTTCTTACGGCCTGCGCCCGGATATGATTGGCCCAATACTCAATGCTCGCAATACAACCATTCCTGGCGGCAATCTGACCGTTGAAGATATGGATGTCGCAATATTCCCCAGTGGGGACTTTAGCAATTATGAAGAAATTGGGGACGTACCGATCACTTTAAGTGATGATGGTACACCGGTGTACTTACGGGGTGTACTGGATGTTTCAATGGGGTATGAGTCGCCGCCAGAACTATTAAATTACTATGTTAGCCAGTCTAAACACGATGGAACATGGCAACGGCATCGCAGTGTCAACTTATCGGTACAGATGCGTGATGGTGAGCAAATCGGCGAGTTGGGTAAGGCACTCACTAAGCTGTTGGATAAGGTTAGGGCCGACTTGCCGCCAGATTTAATTATTGAAAAAGTATCTGATCAGCCCAGACAAGTAAAGGAAAGTGTGGGGCTTTTTATTGAAGCGTTGGTTGAAGCCATTATCCTTGTGGTTATTGTTGCTTTTATCGGGTTTTCTGATTGGCGTTCCGCTGTCCTACTGATGATCTCAATCCCGATTACTTTGGCAATGACTTTCGGCTTTATCCAGTTTATGGGGGTGGATATTCAGCAAGTCTCTATTGCAGCCTTGATTATTGCCCTTGGGCTTTTAGTGGATGATCCTGTTGTTGCCGGGGATGCGATCAAGCGGCAGATGGCCGCGGGTAAACCATCGTTTATTGCTGCCTGGCTTGGGCCAACCCTACTTGCGAAAGCCATTTTTTTTGCGACGCTCACCAATGTGGTTGCGTATTTACCTTTTTTACTGCTAACCGGTAATCAAGGTGATTTTTTGCATAGTTTACCAATTGTTATGGCCTGTGCATTGATCGCCTCCCGTATAGTATCTATGACTTTTCTGCCTTTCATAGGAAATCTTCTCTTGCGCCCACCAAAGCGTACAGAGCCAACACTGGAGGAGCGGCGGAAATATGGGCTTACAGGTGTGTACTATCGAACCGCCAGCTGGGCAATAGATCACAGGAAACTTGTGCTACTGGCATTTTTACTTATTCTGGTAGTAGGAGTGGTATTGAAAACGCAGTTAAAGAATGCTTTTTTTCCAGATGATATTCAATATTTGTCCTATGTGGATGTCTGGTTGCAGAATGATGCAAGCATTGATGAAACAGATAGTGTTGCCAAACAAGCGGAGCAGGTGATTAGACAAACAATAGAAAAGTATCAAAAAGAAAATGGTGGAAATTCTGATGAGCCAATTCTACAAGCGCTGAGTACTACCGTTGGTGGAGGCGCACCGCGTTTTTGGTATACAGTGAACCCTCGGCCACAGCAGGCTAATTATGGTCAAATTATTATCCGTATCAATGATAAAAATTTGACTCCAAAGTTGGTCCCGATTATTCAGGAAGCCCTCAGTAAGAATATCCCAGGAGCCGATCTGGATGTGCGCCAATTGCAAACTACTCCGGTAGATTATCCCTTTGAAATAAGGGTTTCAGGGCGTGTGACAACCGGTTCTGAGGAAGAGCGTAAGGATATTATCATCTTGCGAGATATTGCCGAGAAAGTGAAAAATATTGTACAGAAATCGGCATATGCTCGTACGGTTCGCCAGAACTGGGGAGAGAGGAGTCTTGTGCTTTATATGAATGTTCTTGAAGACCGGGCAGCGATGTCTAGAGTCACGAATGCCGATATTGCCCAGGCTTCATCAACGGCAATTAATGGTAATGAGGTGTCCACATTACGGGAGGGAGACAAAGAAATACCAATTGTTGTTCGCCTCCGACTGGATCAGCGTGGGCAATTGCAGGATATTAACAACCTTTATGTGTTTTCATCAGATACGGAAGTAAGAGTTCCCCTAGAGCAGGTGGCTACAACAAGAATTGACTTTAGAACTGAGCGAATTCGTCGTTTGGAAAAATTTCGCACGATTTCCGTTTTTGCATACCCTTATGCTGGATTTATTGCCTCAGATATTATGGGAGATGTGAAAGATGAGTTAGATGCCTTGCAAAAGACGCTGCCCAGTGGTTACCAAATACAAGCTTCTGGAGATGCGGCTAACTCAACACATGGGTTTGCACAGCTACTCATGATACTTGGTGTTTCCTCAGGGGCTATTTTTTTGGCTCTGGTTTTCCAGTTTAGTAACTTATTGAAACCCTTGGTGGTATTTGCCACCGTACCACTGGGTATGGTGGGTGCCCTTGCAGCGCTTTATATCACTGGCCAGGCATTCGGGTTTATGGCTTTTCTGGGGATAGTAAGCTTGGTAGGGGTAATTGTCAGCCATATTATTGTCTTGTTTGATTTTATAGAAGTGCGTCATGCCGCAGGCGACCCTTTCAGAGAGGCATTGTTGGACGCGGGGATCCTACGACTAAGGCCAATCCTGATCACAATAGCGGCTACTACCTGTGCCCTGGTGCCTCTCGCTTTCCATGGTGGTCCTCTTTGGCAGCCTTTATGTTTTGCCCAGATAGGAGGCTTGATATTGGCAACCTGCGGTACTTTGCTACTGGTGCCGGTGCTTTATACCCTGATGGTGGTGGATTTAAAGTGGATTCACTGGCACGAGAGGGATTCAGGCGCGGAAGACGGCAGTAGAAACATGGTAGAAGCATAAGAACTCTACTTAGCCACCAGTGTCCTTCAGCGGGATTAGTCACCTCATATCGCTTAATTGGTTTGGTATTGACTATGGTTGGAGCCTAAACCTTAATTCCCCAACAGAGGAAGCCCGATGCGCCTGTTAATGAAAATCCTGATCCCCGTTAAAAGTGGCAATAATGCTATTGCAGACAAGTCCATGCCGAGAGCCTTCAATGATTTTATCGCTTCGGCTGAGCCTGAATCCTCCTATTTCTTTTTAGAGGAAGGTAAGCGCGCGGCTATTTTTATTCTTGAGGAGAAGCGGCAGGATCATCTGATGGCTTATAACGAAAAGTTTTTTTCAGCTCTGGGTGCGGAAATTTGGATTACCCCAGTGCTAAATCAAAAAGAACTACAAAAACACCTTTAAGTCTTGACGTAGGCAAGTTTGATTTCTCCGAAAGAGCGTAGTTGGGGCTTAAGCTTCGCGACACTAGACTAGCGTTTTAGTTTGTTTACAGTTTAAGTCTCTCGCTTCGGACTGTCCGGGCATCTAAATTTATTAGGATCTGCTTATGCCTACAAATGGTAATAAACGGATTGGAGAGTCACTAATTGGTTTAAGCGGTCTATTGATAGTTGTCATTTCCACATTCTCAGCCGTCACTATGGGGTTTGATACCGCCCCTTTAAATGGTTTTA
The DNA here is from genome assembly GCF_052467515.1 of Microbulbifer mixtoriginis (SeqCode). NCBI lineage: Bacteria > Pseudomonadati > Pseudomonadota > Gammaproteobacteria > Cellvibrionales > Microbulbiferaceae > Microbulbifer > Microbulbifer mixtoriginis (SeqCode). The sequence continues at coordinate 1,866,037 of NZ_CP174314.1, forward strand.
GTGCCTCTAAATGGTCAACGTCTCATAGGTTAACGACATGGCCAACGCCTAATAGGTTAACGACTAGTTACTATCTAAAGAAGCTTCCTTTGGGTGGCACTAGCCCGGTTCCAGTAATATGTTTGTCTAAGAGGAAACTGTTAGCCGTTTCACCCATTGGTTTTTTCTCAGATCAGCCCGCGTTAACCACGTTACGCTGGGCTATCCCTTCTAGGGCCATTGCTAAAGGGGGCGCGACATCGCAAAGGATTATAGCTTCGCCTATTCGCCACTTTGATGCGGTAATAGATAAAGACTTTAAAGCAAATTTGGCCCGCAAAAGATACCATCGCATCTGTGACCGTAAGGTTCCCAGAGATCTTAACCCCTGTGCTGAGGCTCGCTGGCATTATCGGCAAGCCAAGGCTTGCTTGGCAGCCCGAGAAAAGTGGGAGATTAAATGGGGAACCGCAGAAACTACAGAACCCCATGCGCGGGCTCTAGAGAATGTCAGAGCCAGAGTGAAAAATGCTGGCAAAGCTCAGCTTCGGTTTTGCAGCCTTAGAGATCAAAACTAAAGCTCGAATAATAGATAAGAGAGTATTCGAACCCCTCTGCTGATTACTTTTGAGTTGTCTAATCATTTCTTAGTCAAGATACTTTTATTTTCAGGCTGCCCGCTAAGAGCTCTTTATCGTCAACCCTTCCACCAGTGACTCAATGCTTCCCCATCTGTAAACTACTTCCTGATGAAATTAATTGATATGGGCGGGGCTTGTGGAAGCGCGAGTATTGTTGACCGGTGCCAGTGGCTTTATTGGAAGTGCTCTTTTATCAGCCCTGCGATCTAAAAGGGTTAAGGTACTGCCCGTGTATCGCCATGAGGTAGAAGGGGGGCTTTATGTACCTCGCATAGATGCGGAAACTGACTGGGGTACCACACTGAACAACATTGATGTGGTGATCCATACTGCCGCGAGAGTTCATGTGATGCAAGAAAGTGCTGTCGACCCCTTGGCAGAGTTTCGCAAAGTGAACTTGGAAGGTACCTTACAACTGGCCCGCCAAGCTGCATCTTCAGGAGTAAAAAGGTTTATTTTCTTAAGCTCTATTAAGGTGAATGGGGAATCCACTACTGGCAGAGGCCCATTTACCGCAGAGGAGCCCTCAAATCCTGTAGACTCCTATGGGATTTCAAAAAAAGAAGCTGAGGATGCCTTGCTCGCTCTGGCAGAGGAAACTGGCCTGGAAGTGGTTGTTATTCGCCCACCACTAGTCTATGGACCTGGAGTAAAAGCTAACTTTCAATCCATGATGCGTTGGCTGCAGAAAGGTATTCCACTGCCGTTAGGTTCAATTAACAATCGGCGCAGCCTGGTTTCTGTCTATAACTTGATCGACTTGATCACAGTTTGTATTGAACACCCGAACGCAAGAAATCAAGTCTTCCTTGTATCTGATGGTCTTGATATGTCTATCACGGATTTATTGCGGCGGCTTTCAAGGAGCCTAAGATACCGGGCTCTATTGATACCTGTGCCAGCATCTGTTCTGATCTTTACTCTCTCCCTACTGGGGAAAAGGGCTGTTGCCGATCGTCTATGTGGTTCTTTGCAAGTGGATATTGGAAAAACTATGAACCTGCTTGATTGGCAGCCACCGGTATCGGTAGAAGAGGGGCTTGCTAAGACTGCTGAAAGCCTGCAGAAATCTTAGTTTATAGATTATAGAAGCCTGGGAGTATCTGAATGATCCCGCCAGGCTTTCGGCTCTATTTTTTGGGAGTGTTCAAACTATTCACAAACCTGGTATGAAGACTTTGCCTCGTTAAGCAAGCCAGGCGCTGAAGTCTGTATAGGTATTCCGGAGCTACTCAGAGATCCCACAATTTAAAGGTCACACAATAAGTAATTGTGATGGCCTTCCAGTTTTTAGCCCCGCCTATTGACAATACTGGAGTAAAAACCCATCAGATAAGAGCTGGGCACTTCGATAACCGAGCGATGACCTGACTTTGCATAAAGCTTCACTCTAAGGCTTTCTCGCTTCTTGAGAGCATTGGTGATCTGATTTTCACTCAATGTGACTTCCAGAGTTTCTTCAAGCATGCATTTAAATGCTGATGCACAGTTGAGGACTTTTCGATCGAGTTGGGATAGCTCAACCTCGTTTCCACCACTAAATGTGGCTGTGTCATAGTTACGCCAGTTTTCCCGGTATGTGATATCAATACGCAGTTGGTATTGGGGGCTTCCGCCATTCTTGGGGGCAAGAGCACGTAGCATATAGTAATACAGGTTGTGATCCGAGCCATCGGTGGTTGCCTGCATTGGAGGGCCGCTATATTCAGTTGCGTTATTTTCGGAACTATTATGTATCGTTACCGCCTGACGAACTTCACTAGCACTTTTTTGTGTGATGCTTGTGGTGGCGCTACATCCAGCTAGTAAGACAGCTGACAGGTAGGTGGTGAACTTAGTCATAGGTCTTTTCCCAGTTTATTAGGGTTCTTTTATGGGGGGAGTATCTCACATTTGACGCTAATTGTAGGGATTGATGCATTTTTTTTGACAAATGCCAGCGATAAAGTTTTGCATAAGATTTGAAAGACCAGGCTGCTAATGAATCAGTTAAGTCTGTTAGAGCATATAGTGTGAGCAAGCTTCGAGAGGCTAGGCGTAACGTTCGTTAAGGATAATTGTAAGGCTATGAATAGGATAATGGCAGTAGGGCATGAGTAGTCAATATCTGTATTTGCCTAAAGGGAAGGAAAGCCACTAGTAATTCGTTCTCATATTTTTCGAAAAAAAAGGATTATCTAGCTCTTTTTATGTCTATTCGGATAAGTGTCTTGGGGAGTGAAATTTTATATAGGTTTAATACTTTACTTGGGGGAATTTGTTTGTGGTATGTTATTTTTGATAAGACACAAGTCTCTCTAAATAGAATTTGCAGCTAGCTTATGATGGTGGAGTCAAACTTAAGGTTTGTGCTTATACTTTGTATGTAGGGTAGAGGTGCTGAAATGAAAATCAAGCATTCTGTAGTCATTTTATTTTTGTTAGTAGTGGCTCTAGGTTTGCTGGTTTTTTCTTACAATTATGTTTTTGTTCGCGGTATCAAGTTTGATTCCCAGCCAATTACAGAGGAGTTCATAAAAAGCAATGAGGCGTTAGAGAAAAAGGAAACAATTAATATTCTGATCATTGAAGGGGGTGGTGTCAGGGGGCTTATTCCTCTCTATGTGATACAGCATATTGAGAAACAATTGGGAAAGCCTGTAGAGGAAGTGTTCGACGTCTTTAGTGGAGTTTCAACAGGTGCGATTATTGCCACCAGCTTGAATATTCCCCTTTCTCAATTGGGTCGGCTTGATTTTGATCATGACAATATTTCCTCAAGAAGTGAAAGGTTAATAAAGGTATATGAAAAAGAAAGTGAGTTTTTGTTTTCAGTGCCCTGGTATCATAATGCCTTGACTTTAAATGGATACCTCTCGCCGCAATTTATGGGTACCCATCTTTCAGAAGTCTTGGAGAGAAATTATTCTCCGGCGATGAATTTCACCAGCTTAAATAACTATGTGATTATCCCGTCGCTGGATGTACATAATGGAAGGTTGCATCTATTTAAGAATAGAGGGATAAAAGCTTTAGATTTGCCTACTAATACGCTTTATCAGCTTGTTGCTGCTGCATCGAGTGCAGAGGCTTTTTTTACCCCTGTTGATTTTGTGGGGCCAGACAAGAAGATTACCCATCGTTACTTTGCAGATGCAGCAATCACGGCTAATGATCCGGCTAACGTCATCTTGCATGATGTAATAAAAAATTTTCCAGGAAAAAACTACTACTTGCTGATTCTTGGTTCTGGAATACACCCTGTTCATACTATGGGTTTTGATTATAGAAGTCTAAAGAGTTGGGGTAAATTACGCTGGTTCCATGATGCAATATTTAGCATGACACGATCAATGGATTATCAGCAGATATTTTCTCTGGAAATTGCCGAGTCTTTGGCACCCTCGCGGGTGAAATATGATTATCTTAATGTTGAGCTTATTGACCCCTTTGTGGGTCCTTTTGATTACAAGTCAATTGACAAGCTTAAGATTCTTTCAGATAGGCTTATTGACGAAAATGAAGAGGAGATTGATAAAATAGTGGATTATCTGAAGGGCGAGGGCAGGTGATACGTTCCTCTTAAATTCTCCTTCTTCTTTTAACCATCTAATGAGTGTGGTTCAGGCCACACTTTACGGTGAATTTCCATGTGCTACTCCTTGATGGTCCCTAGTGACAAGACGCTGTCATCACTACCTGTAGGGTTTAGAGCGGATGTGAATGCCTGGAATCAATTCCGGTTCAACCAGAAGTGGGAAAGCTACTCTACTAAAGCAGAGGTTCGCAATGCTCTCGGTTTAAAGGGGCTGCCTCGTGTCAGTCAATTCCGCCTTACAGGGTCAGGCGAAAGAGTATACCCCCGCTATTTTGCTCCGGGTATAGTATGTGATGGAGGTAAGAATTGGTTGCGCCCGCTACGTTACTCGATACGCCTATCCAACTTGGCTTGGGATCTAGCAGCAAAATACAGTCTATATAACGCTCGGCTAGATAGATTGCTTGAAGCAAAAACCTGGAGACCCCTGATTGGCTACCAGCATGGGATATTACCATTCACGAGTTTCTTTGAGTGGGTCGAACACAAGGGTAAGAAAGCTCAGGCCCAGTTTACCCCAAAGGGTAAAGATTTGATGTGGGCACCAATTGTCGCTTGCGAATTGTCACAACGAGTCAAGCGGGCAATGTAATCCCTCGATTGCTTACATTGCTCAGGCAACGGGCCTTAATCGGAAAACTGTCATCACAGCTATGGAGCAGCTGGAAGAACCAATTCTGATTATCCGCGTCAAGTCGAACGGGTCCAGCAATCAATTCACTTTAAATTTTGGCCAAATCACCAGTACCAAAAACGGACCACAAATCTAAAAGGAATCTAAAAGAACCTAAAAATATTAATAGGGGATCAGATTTTTCATCTTGGCCAAACAATCCAGAGAGCGAAGTCTTGCAGGACTGGAAAAAGGTCCGCAGCAAACCGCTCACCCAAATCGCAATCAACCAGATCGCGAAACAGCTCCATCTGGCCAACCAACACGGTTACAGCGTTGACCACTGCCTTGCTGTCAGCTGCTTGCGTGGTTGGACCGGATTCCAGTTTGAGTGGTTGCTGAACCATGAAAACCAACTGCGGCGAAAGCCAGCACCCCCAGGCAGAGGATCAAATGGCAATCGCCCCTCTCGCGATATCTCCATCCCCGACATGCTTAACGACCAGTGGTAACAGGGGAAACACTATGAGAACCATTGAATTCACCATTCCCCTGGCCACTCCTTCGAACAACCAGCTGCTGCGCATGCATTGGGCAAAGCGTCGTGCTTTGAAAAAACAACTGGCCCTGGAAGTGACTAGCGCGCTGGTGCGCAGTGGTCAGCGCCGCCCCAATGAGCCGCTTGCGCAGGTGTATCTGGAGATTGACCGCGGTTCTTTTGGTGAGCTGGATGAAGACAACCTGCAGGGCGGTACCAAGCCGCTGGTGGATGTGCTGTAGAAGGTGAGTCGCAGCAATCCCCATGGCTTGGGCTTGATCGACAACGACAGCAACCGCTGCGTGGTGCAACGCAAGGTAACCCAAGCCCCGGCCAAACGTGACCAGGGATTTACTCGAGTTTTTATCGCCGAGGTACTGGAAGACAGCGAATTTTCTTACCGCTTTGGGGGTGCTCAATAATCGATATCCATACGCCAGCCAGCCGGAATTATTTCACCGATAAGGAGCTGCAGTGTAAGTGCAATAGCTGCACCTCAGAGCGGGGCAGGGGTGAGCTGTGTGCGGGTGATGCTCGCAATATAAACCCCGAATTTTTAGCGCATTTAAACCGGGTGCGCGAGCGCGTTTATTGCCGCTCCATGCCAGTGACCAGCGGCTTCCGCTGTCGCCGTCATTCCGTAGTAGTGGCAAAGCGTGAATCTGCGGAACTTAACGGCAAGCCCTATGTGCGCGGTGATCATGCTGGGGGCGTGGGCGCCGATGTGCATGTGTATGGCAAAGATGCTCACCACCTCATGCAGGCGCTGCACATTTACAACTGCTTGCACGCCCAAGCAGGCCTGCCGCAGCCCTTCACTGCTATCTGCCCTAACCAGCGCGGCGCCTCCTTGGAGAGATTTATCCATATCGGCGGCAACGTTGAAGCCCCTGGGCGCCCACGCCCCTGGTTGTGGACCTACTGAGGGGGCTGGCGCATGGGGGAGCGTATCAGCCCACGCCTAATCGAGGCGCTGGAAGACAAGTTGTATTTGTGGGGCTCGGTGGCCCTGGACCTGGGTGGGGTGAACGGCAGCAGCGTGCTCTGTTCCATCGAGGTTCACACCGCGCACAGTGCTTCAAGGCTCAGACAAAAACAACGCACCGCACTGGCCAGTGCCAGCCGAGGCAACCGCAACAGTGGCCTGGGTATTAGCGATGAGGTAGCGGCACCGGTAGAGCGGGCCATGGTAGGGATAAAACGCGAAAGCCCGAAACTGTACGAGGTGCTGAAAGTGGAGGCCCGTTCGCTACTGCTGCACGAAGGCCTGGACGAACAAAGGGCACGCGCCCGCTATCTGCGCATCAGTCTGCGCACCTATCAATCCCGCCTGCACAAGGGGCGGTTATTTCTCCCTGGTTTGCTGTTTGGGCCGGCTATCGCAACGCAAAACATCGACGGAATGGGGGAGTGAGCCAGTGAGCCGTAAAACCAATGAGCGTGGTGAGTTCTTTTGCGCTGGCTGCTACCAGTGGAAAGCCCCGGAAGAATTCCCGCGCAATAACAGCCCTTTAAGTCGCTGCGGCCATGCCAGCCGCTGCAAGTCCTGTCGGGCGACATATCGCAGAGCCTACCGCGCCCGCCAGGCCCAGCAATTGAATATCACCGCGCTGACTCAGCGCAGAACATACCAGTTTTTTTAACTCAGGGAGGAGCTAGTGAGAAAGCAGTACTTAAACCGTTTCGCAGTCTTTAGCGGCACCTACAACCTAATGATGGGCGGGGCCAAAGATTTTAAAGAGTCCCTCCCCACCAAAGAGGCCGCAGAGGAAATGGCAAAGGAGATAGCCAGGAGTGAATTTTTTACCAGCTGGGTGCAAATCTTCGACAAGGTAACAGACCAAATAACCACCTATCGCATTGTCGATGGGGAGCTTAAGCAAGAGGAATGCGAGTAATGGCCAGGGGGATCAATAAAGTTATTTTGATTGGCAACCTAGGTAACGACCCGGAAGCCAAGTACATGCCCAGCGGTGGGGCGGTAACCAATATCAGCCTGGCCACCAGTGAGAGCTGGAAGGATAAGCAAACCGGCCAGGAGCAGGAGCGCACCGAATGGCACCGTGTGGTGTTCTTTAATCGCTTAGCAGAGGTTGCCGGCGAGTATTTGCGCAAAGGCGCCAAGGTTTATGTGGAGGGTTCACTGCGCAGACGCAAATGGCAGGACAGGCAAACCGGCCAGGACCGCTACACCACCGAGATCGTCGCCAGTGGCATGCAGATGCTAGACGGCAAGGGGGAGCAGGGTGGCTTTCCCCAGGGCGCAATAGGTCAGCCCGCCCTGCAACAGGCCCCCAATCAGCCTGGGGGTGAAAATTCCTTTGATGACGATGTGTCGTTTTAGGGGGTGATGCGTGACAGTAACCCATTTCCCCCAGCCCGAAGCCCTACGCCAGGCCCAGGAAAATATCGACAGCAAAATAGCACAGTTTCTGGCCAGCGGTGGAGTGATTAAGCAGATACCGCGCGACCAATCTGGTGAGTGCCTGCGCGTGGCGCCATGCACTGCGGACACAACCCGGCGCAGCTGGGCAAAAGTACAAAACAAACAGCAGATTAAAGTGAGCAGCGAAAAGAAGAGGGCAAAGAAATGATAGGGCATCCCGATGGCGATCCGGTTTATAAACTGGATGATCCAAATTATCGGCGCTTAGCCGATGTATTAGAGCGGGCATACGATCAGGCTGCGCGGGGGAAGGGAGAGGAGCGGCACGCTAATGGGCAGCGCTTCGAAGACCAGCCTATGCAAACCATTAGCGGGCTATTGGCGACCGATGACGGTATGGCTTTTCAGGCGGTCAAAAAGATTCAGGAAGCCCGCCGCCTGCCAACCCGTGAGCGCCGTGTGAGGGAATTGCTAGGGGCGATCAATTACATCGCGGGCATGATCATTTATGAGGAGAGTCATAACTTCAACCAAACAGAATAATAAATTTAGGAATATGGTTGATAAATGAGGGGCATTACAGTCGCTCAAAATCCAATCCGGCCGATGGTAATTTGTCCCAAAATAATAATTTTTATTGAAATTTATTCCCAAAATAATTTGACGCTATAGTTTGGTTGGATTATAAACTACGCGCTTCCTATATTTTATAAAGTTTGAAGGATTATTAAATGTTTAAGTATCTTGCCGTTTCTGCAATCGCTCTTTTTTCTCAGGTTTCATTTGCAGGTGCTACTGTTGCAAAAATAGAATCATTCTTGCTGGTCGATAGTACGAAGCTTGTCTATGTCTATCCAGAGGGCGGGGTCAATAATCCACCTGCATGTCATGGTGCAAATGGTGATTACATTTCATTCAGCATGGATAGACCAATGGCCAAGGAATATCTGAGCGCAATTATGTACGCGCACGCTTCAGGAAAGACAGTAAGTATTCGTACTCACGGCGCCTGCGTAGATCAGACATATTCCGATACGCTTCATTATTTAAGCGTGCTAAAAGACTAAGAGTATAGATATTCTTTAAGGGGTGTTTGTTCTGCTTCTTTTTACATGAAATGGAAGAGACTCGGATTCAATACCCCATAAATATGAATACTTAAATAAGTATGAAGAGTCCGCGCTTGGATTTTTCGTCAATCAATGGAAAGTATTATGTACTCTAAGTATCTTTTTGTGGCAATAGTCGCAACCTTATGCTTTAGCGCGAAAGCTTCAGCAGATGAAGTTCTTTTAATACCGTATGAGGGTATTAATATCCCAGTGGTAGTTGCTTCGCCGGAGCCGGAGCCGGAGCCGGAGCCGGAGCCCGAGCCCGAGACAGTAGAAACAATATTTAAGGCGAAGGGTTTTGGATATTGCAAAGCAGATCTATATGTAGATGGGAAATTTATTCTGACAATTGACTCCCTAAGAAATTACCAATTTTCGTACGATTTGCGTCGTGGGTCTCACACTATGCGCTTACAAAATTGGGCCTCATCGTGTGGGGTGGGTAATGGACATGTAAATGCGGTTGAGGCAGAAGTCAGATTAAATGGTGTGCAAGTGGGGTATGTTAACTACCAGGACCAGTACGCTTTGTTCAAGATTTAAAGGGCTGACTAAGTCAATATGGCTGATTTTGTATTGAAAATTACAACCAAAAATATGGAAATATGATGAAAAAATTACTTTCTATCCTCATGCTGTCTTCTATTAGTGGAATGGCGTTTGCAGAGTGCACAGTGGGTGTATGTAGTAACGTTGAAGTTGATAGGGTTTATGCAACTGTTGGCAATACTGTATATGTTGGGACTACTGGTGATGAGCGTAACTTAGGCTGTGGTGCAGTAGCAGATGTTTATGGAAAATTGGATATGACTAATCCCAGCGCTGATGCCGTATATTCTGCGGTATTGGCTGCGCAAATGGCCAAGAAAAAAATAGTAATGAAAGTTGACGAAAATGTAGCAGGTTGCCCAATCTCTTATGTAGTGGTAGAGAGCGACTAAGCGACTTGCCTCCACTCGATATGCGAGTGGTGTATTTATAGTAGTGGGTACCAAGTTAGGTACCCACTACTATAGTTAACAATTATTCCTTTGGGTATCTCTTTTAACCAACCTCGATATAGTTTTAGCTAATCAGATAAAGAGTTATTTGGAGTCGTGTGAGATATAAAGAGTCTCACTGTTGTAGAGCTTATTACTTTTCTGTTAAGGGTTTGATAATGAAAAAATTACTTTCTATCCTCATGCTGTCTTCTATTAGTGGGGTGGCGTTTGCAGACGTTAGCACAGGAGTTATTACTGATATAATTGCTTGGCCACATGTTTCAGAGGTCGTGGTGAGGTTAGATAATCCAAGTTCTGAGTGCCCTGGGGGTTATTGGTTCGAAGGCAGAGATAAGGTAGGATCTGCAATTTTAGTAAGCACAGCATTAGCAGCAAAGCATGCAAAGAACTCGGTGACTATCCATGCAGATGAGAATTCTGATTGGAATGGAATATCATCAAAGCTGTGTGAATTAAATGCATTAATTTCGGAGTAGTGATAACTGTCACTATAAGGTTGGTGTGATAATAGTGATAGGTGTTAAATCTGACACCTGTCGCTATAGTAACTTAAATTTAGTTATTTCTTTAGGGAAATTTTTTAACCAATCTCCATATAAAGTTAACGAGCTTGTTAAGCCAATACCCCGTATTCACTTCAATGGAATGTATCATGCAGTCTAAATTTCTCTTTGCGGCAATAGTCGTAATCTTATGCTTTGGCGCCAAAGCTTCAGCAGATGAAGTTATTTTAATACCGTATGAGGGTATTAATATCCCAGTGGTAGTTGCTTCGCTGGATGGTGAGCCTGGACCTGGACCTGGACACGGCGAGGTGATTTATTGCAAAGATAAAGATGAAGGAACAATCTTCGTGCCAGAAGTTAGTTATTGTTCTTATTTTGCATACGAAAGTGCAACTAGTAGTAATTATTATGAGGCTGATGAACACCGCAGTGGATACGATAGTTGCCCTGATTATTCGGGAGTAATTCAGGCTTTATATAGTTGGTATGATATTAATACTATGCTTTGGTGGAACAGATGGGTCACACAAAGAAATTTGCCACTGAAATCACAAGTGAAAGTTAATGGTGGCTGTTGGGTTAACGGCTAAGTGCAATATATAAGTTAGCTTTGCTCTCAAGTCTAACCCATTACTATTTTTGGGTGACGCGTTTTTGGTACTTTTGCGTTTGGGAGGTATAAATAAGGCACTTTGCGATTGTTGCCTCTGCCAGATGCCACGCATTGTTCAACCCCTTGGACCGGCCCACCCAGGCCGGTTTTTTTTGCCTGGAGAAACTGTATGACTGGACAGGGAGCCGGAAGCACAACCGTAACTGCGGCAGGGGTGGCGCTTACCCAAGTTCCATTTAATTGGCTGCAGGTAGTGGGGGTGCTGCTCGCCGTGCTCGGCCTTGTTTGAAATGTTTATGCAGTGATTACCCGCAACCAGCACAACCAATTTATTCGCGAGCAGCGCGAAGAGTCAGACCGAAATAAAATCCCATAACCTTTTTCGCCGCCCGGTGCTTCCTCCCCCCATATCACCTGGCATCGGGTGGCCCCTTATTTCTGGAGATAGCGGCATGAGCTTTTGGTCCCGTTTATGGGGTAGTGAGAAAGCCCTGGAAAAAGGTGCTGATGCCCTGATCAAAACTGGCGATGCGCTGTTTTATACCGCTGAAGAAAAAGCCCAGGATAGCGACCAGCGCAACGCACAGGTGCGTGAATTCTTGTTGCAGTGGATCAAGTCTACCAGCGGGCAGAACATAGCCCGCAGGCTGATAGCTCTATCGTTTACTGGCGTTTATCTGTTGTTGCTTTTGGTTGTGGCAATCTTATCTGTACGGGCAGCACTGGCGGACCCAGGGCAGGGCGCCACTGCTTTGGCTGCAGCAGCTACAGCAGCTGAGGGGGTACTGGCAAAAGCCACCGAAACCTTGGCGTTATATTTCAGCGGGCATAGGAGCCACATAGTTTGGGTAATTGGGATGGCGCAATAATTCGCAGTGTGGGTTGGGTTTTACTCTTTGTGGTTGCTTATTCATTCTATGAAATTGGCATTCCTATCCTTACTTATCCACCTCAAGATTTCATTGCCATATTTGGGCTTTTCGCTACTGTATATTTGGCTATATCTGTTGTCGGTTGGCTCGTAATCGGTCTCCCATTTCATTGGGCGGTATGCAATTGGTCTCAGCCAAAGTTCATATATTATTTATTAGCTGGTGTAAGTGTTTCTTTGGTTGTTTCAGTAGTTAGTAGCATAGAGGCTGGTATTATTTTCGGTCTAGCTGCAACTGCTCAAGCAATAGTGTTCAGGTACTATGTATTTAAATCAAAAAAATATAACAATGGTAGGCAAAATCGCCCGCAAAAGGCGCGGGCTGGACTCGCTAACGCTCGCCTTTGCTACCGGCGTTAGCTTTCTTCGGATGAGTTAACGCAGATTCTTGCTTTACTGGAAGAATAGCTGATTTAAACGCTTGCTATCATTATTGCTGGATTTTCAAACTCAGCTTGAATTTTGCAGTGTGGAGGGCTCTCATGTGTTACTCCTTTGCTGTGCCCAGCAATGGATTGCTCTCGGAGCTACCAATTAATTTCCAGAATGACGGGTTGTCTTGGGACCAGCTGCGCTTAGATCAAGAGTGGGAGAAATCTTCTAGTAAGGAAGAGATTAAACATGTGCTGGGCTTGAGGGGGCAGCCCCGTGCGAGTCAGTTCCGGCTGGTAGAGCCTGGTCAGCGCGCATACCCTCGATATTTTGCTCCAGGTATCGTGTGCGATGAGAGCAAGAATTGGCTGCGCCCATTACGATATTCGATCCGCCCATCAAATTCAGCTTGGGACTTATCAACCAAATACAGCCTTTATAACGCCCGCCTGGATAGGTTGCTGGAGCAAAGACTTGGCGACCCCTGATAGGTCATCGGCATGGTATCTTACCATTCACCAGCTTCTTCGAATGGGTAGAACGGAAGGGTAAGAAAACCCAGATACAGTTCATACCAGAGGGGGGGAGCTTAATGTGGGCGCCAATTCTATGGGATTACTGGACGTCTCCGGGTAAAGAGGTCGGCTACTTCTCATGCACCTTGATTACTGATGACCCTGCTCCTGAAGTTGAAGCAGCAGGACATGATCGCAGCCCAATTTTCCTTGATGCTGATTACGTGGAAGCTTGGCTTGACGCGGAATCAGGCAGCGCAGAGGGGTGGCAGGAATTTCTGAAGGGGCATCGTGAGACAGTAGCTTATCGCCACTCTTTAGCTGCATGACTAAAGCAGGCTTACTGGTCAAGTATTTCGCTTGGTAGTCACCATTCTACATCCGTATGCTGTATATAAATACAGTGTTTAGGTGTTTCATGAAATCTATCCCTTTCATTAGTGGCGGCGTTCCATGCGGCTTTCCCTCTCCAGCAGATGACCACCTGGAAGCGGCTCTTAGCCTTGATGACCATCTAGTTACCAGGCCGGCTGCAACGTACATGGTCCGCGCTAATGGTGACTCTATGATTAATGCTGGCATCCACGATGGTGACCTTCTCATAGTCGATCGGTCTCTTGCGCCAGTGCACGGCGATGTGGTTGTTGTGGCTCTGGATGGCCAGCTCACTTTCAAGATATTGGATCGACGTCGTGGAAGATTGCTTCCGGCTAACTCTAACTATCCAGCAATACCCATATGGGAGGGACAAGAATTGATAGTGGAGGGGGTGGTTCAGGCATCAGTGAGGTATCACAGGGGTGACTAATGGTGGGCGTCGAGTGAAGCGCTCCAAAAATTAAGTGGGGGACCACAAAAAGCAGAAACAAAAAAGCCCTGAAAAATCAGGGCTTTCTGTATGAATAATGGCGGTGGGGCAGGGATTCGAACCCTGGGACCTGTTACAGTCAACGGTTTTCAAGACCGCCGCTTTCGACCACTCAGCCACCCCACCAAATTGTGCTGTGCATTATACATAGCTTCGTGCTACATACAAGTGCCGTTTTAAATTTTTTCAATTAGTTCAATGGGTTAGGTGATTTATTGACCAGTCAAGGGCAATTCTTCAGATGTAAAAAGCCGCCAGCAGTTAAACTGCTGGCGGCTTTGATGGTTGCTTAGCCTGCTTCTGCAGAATTGTGGTCAGTATTGGCCTGTGTTACTTGACGTGCCATACGCGGGTCATTGGCTGGGCGTGCAAGTGCGCGAGGGCTGTGCTGGATGGCCGCTGGTTGAGCGGTGTCTAGCGGCTGCTGGGAGCCTATGTCACGATGCTCAGTCACGATTGCCAACTCCAGCAATGGCTTGGGGTTGATGCGCGGGTCGTTGCCGGCGCGTCCCTGAGTTGCCGGCGTAGCGATTTCCTCAGAAGCTTTAGCTTCTGCAGCCATCATTTCCTCTCTGGCGATAGCGTCGCCTTGCTCTACCGATGCCTTTGCGGCTTCACTGGCTTCTTTTAGGGCAGTTTCTTCAGTATCTTCAGTTGCTGAGGTAGCCTCCACGTTAGTAGCAGGTGCCGACACTTTTGTGGCTTTTACTTCTTGAGAGGCTTTGGGGGTTACCAGGGTAGGTGAGGGTTGCTCTTCTCTGGTTGCAGTAACCTTTTCAGGTGTTACTGGCTGTGCCTTTGGGGGGGGCTCTGCAACTGGTTTTACTTCCGCTTGGCTTTCAGAAACCTTAGGCGCAAAAGGCTTTTGCTCGGGAGCCTTCACTACAGGCTTGGGCTCGGTTTCCTGGGTGGGCTCGGGAGCTTTTTGCTCTTTGTGCTTGGGCTTCGCCGCCTCACTCACAGGAGCTTCGCTTAAGTTTTTGGCTGCGGTATCCCTGGATTTCCTGGCTTCACTTTCCGCTTCGTCAATCGCTTCATTGACTTCGCGATTTAGCTCTTCCTGGCTCTGAGCTACGGCTGTGGCGGCAGTGTTTTCTGTACGGCGGCCACGACGACGAGCTTGTGGACGGCCGCGAACATTGCTGGGGCGACGTGCCGGGCGATCCTGATCAGCGCTTTCATCTACCTGTGCGATGTTTTCGTTAGTGTTACCCTCGGAGACGTTGCCGCGATTTTCATCTTTACGGCGATTGTCTCCGCTGCGGCGGCGGCGGCGACGGCGCTGTCCTTCACCGCGGTCGGCTCCGCTATCACGCTCATCGAACGGCTTTGCGGCCTGCCTGGCTTCGCGCAGGTCATCGCTCTTGCCATCTTCACGGCGATCGTCTTTGCGGCGAGCCTGGCGCTCATTGCGATTACCCCGGTTACCACCGCGCTGATTGCGATTGCGGTTGCGATTGCGCTGGTAATCTTTACCGCGGTTTTGGGACTTCTGATGTTTCTTGGGCTCTTCTTCTTTGCTGGTGAAAAGCTCAGCAATAGCGCTTATCAGGCGGCTAAACAGACCTGGCTCCGGTTTTTTCTCCGGAGTCGGGGCCGGTGCGGTGTGCGCGAGCGGCTGTACAACAGGTTGTGCTTGTGGGCGCTTTGGCTGCTCTTCTTTCTTGGTGACAGTTTCCTCTACGCTTCCAGATATTTTATAGGAGGTTTCGAGGGTAGATGTGTCGTCATCGCGTAGGCGCTGAACCTCAAAGTGCGGCGTTTCAATTTCCGCATTAGGTACGACCACTACGCGGGTTTTATTGCGTGACTCAATTTGGGAGATCGCCTTGCGCTTCTCGTTGAGGAGGTAGGTGGCAACATTTACCGGGGTAATTGCGCGAATCTCTGCGCTGCGCTCCTTCTTGGCCTCTTCTTCTACTAGGCGCAAGATAGAGAGGGCCAGAGATTTGGTGCCGCGAATAGTGCCTTGGCCGCTACAGCGGGGGCAAACGCGGAAGGTGGTTTCACCGAGAGATGGGCGCAGGCGCTGGCGTGACATTTCCAGCAAGCCGAAGCGGGAGATGCGGCCAACTTGTACACGGGCGCGGTCCATGCTGAGAGCTTTCTCCATGCGCTTTTCAACTTCGCGCTGATTGGACTTGCTTTGCATGTCGATAAAGTCGATCACGACCAGGCCGCCCATATCGCGCAGGCGCAGCTGGCGGGCAATCTCATCGGCGGCTTCCAGGTTGATGTTGCGCGCGGTCTCCTCAATGTCTCCGCCTTTGGTGGCGCGGGAGGAGTTGATATCAATGGAGACCAGTGCTTCAGTCACATCAATAACGATTGAGCCACCGGAGGGAAGTTTTACTTCGCGTTCAAAGGCGGTCTCAATCTGGCTTTCGATTTGGTATCGGTTGAAGAGCGGAATGCTATCTTCGTAGAACTTTACCTTGTGGGCGTAGTGGGGCATTACTTGTTCAGCAAAGCCCTTTACTAGTTTAAAGGCATCCGCATCATCAACAATAACTTCACCAATATCATCGCGCATGTAATCGCGAATCGCTCGGATGATTACATTGCTTTCCTGGAAGAGGAATTCGGGCGCGCTATTTTTGTCCGCTGATTCTTTGATTAAGCTCCACAGTTGCAGGAGGTAGTTGAGATCCCATTGCAGCTCTTCGCCACTGCGGCCCACACCGGCGGTGCGTACAATCATGCCCATGCCAGAGGGGACATCCACGCTGGCTAGGGCGTCACGTAGTTCAGAGCGTTCATCGCCCTCAATGCGACGGGAGATGCCGCCGGCACGGGGGTTGTTCGGCATTAGTACCAGGTAGCGCCCGGCGAGACTGATAAATGTGGTGAGGGCAGCGCCTTTGTTGCCGCGCTCTTCCTTATCTACCTGGACAACAACCTCCATCCCCTCTTTGACGACATCTTTAATCTTGATGCGGCCTTCGATGTCCTTGGGTTGCTTGAGGAAGTATTCTCGGGAAATTTCTTTCAGGGGAAGGAAGCCGTGGCGCTCTTCACCGTAGTCGACGAATGCGGCTTCAAGCGAGGGTTCTACACGGGTGATTTTACCTTTGTAGATGTTGGCTTTTTTCTGTTGACGGGTGCGATTTTCAATATCCAGGTCATAGAGCCACTGGCCGTCCACCAGTGCTACACGCAACTCCTCAGGCTGGGTTGCGTTGATCAACATTCTCTTCATGCGTGTCGATTTCCTTGCGTTGCGCAAAGGTGAGACACCGCTCATTGCAGGCTTGCTTATGGGCCGCCAAGAGGAGATGACCTGGTGGCGGGGCAGGGAAGTTAGAGAGGCTGTCTGTTCCGCAAATTCAGTCTACGCGGCCTTTCGAGACGAGCGTTCGCCCAACATTCCACTGCAAAAACTCCGGATATGCGATGCTGTGCTGCTATCCGTTGGCACTTACTAGTACCTTTCTTCCTTTAGTACCTTACGTTTAGTACTGCCCTGTACCGGGGCCGTGGGTTTCCATGGCCGGGTTGGGCGCCACCCTTGGGTCAGTTTCAAGCTGGGTGGCAAGGTTTGCGTCATCGTTTCTAGCTCTGTAGCTCGGCTTTTGGCCGCTACTCTTCTTCTATATTTTGTTGACCAGGTTAAAGTAAGCAGTTGTCTCCTGGTTGCCAGTTCGGTCGCTGGCATCATCTACAGAGCGGGACGCAAGTTTTGAGTCGTCCTTTCAAGCGCTGCGGGTCGCGGCCCGTCTTACCTTCGCGATTGTTACCCACTTAACTGTGGGCTGTTGTGCTGGTGAGGCCCCCTTGAGATTCTCGTTTTGGGGAGTGCTCATCAGCTAAGTTTTTATCAATAACACGGGTATGCCCGCGCACTGGCCGAACAGCAGTATTTTCTCCGAAGCCATGGCTATTTCTTCATGTGGGAAGCCGCCGATGACCGAAAACCAGCCGAATTCAGGCTGGCCGAATATAGCACGGGCAGGGAGGTGCTTCAATTGTCCTTGCAGCGGCGCTATGATGCGCATC
Organism: Microbulbifer mixtoriginis (SeqCode); assembly: GCF_052467515.1. NCBI lineage: Bacteria > Pseudomonadati > Pseudomonadota > Gammaproteobacteria > Cellvibrionales > Microbulbiferaceae > Microbulbifer > Microbulbifer mixtoriginis (SeqCode). Next base: position 1,883,688 of record NZ_CP174314.1, read on the forward strand.
ATGCGAAGTACACCTCCCCTGAAAACGGCTGCGGCCGACACTCCCTCTGATACCTGGAACCCCTCTGGCGGCGTGCAGTTTTTGACTGTGCCTGAAGAGCTGGCTGGGCAGAGGATTGACAATTTCCTTCAGGCGCGCCTAAAAGGTGTGCCCCGTTCACGCGTTTACCGAATCCTGCGCAAGGGTGAGGTAAGGGTAAATAAAGGACGGGTAAAGGCAGAATACAAGCTCGCGGCGGGCGATGTGGTGCGTGTGCCGCCAATTCGTGCGGCAGAGCAGGCTCCTGCCCCCCATGCTGGAGAGCAGCTGCGCCAGTTGGTACACGACTCCATACTTTATGATGACAAGGGCCTACTTGTGATCAATAAGCCTGCCGGCCTTGCCGTTCATGGCGGTAGTGGCGTCCGGCTTGGCTTGATTGAAGTGCTCCGGCAGATGTATCCGCAGAGCCCATTTATTGAGCTTGTGCATCGCCTCGACCGGGATACTAGCGGTGCGATCATGGTGGCGCGCAAGCGTAATGTTTTACAGCATGTGCAGGCGGAACTGAGGGGCGGACGGATTGGGAAGTCTTATCTGGCGCTGGCGGTAGGTAAATGGCCTCGAGGTAGGAGGGTTGTTGAAGCCCCGTTGCGTAAAAATACCCTCAAGAGTGGTGAGCGGATGGTCTCGGTGCATCAGGATGGAAAGGCTTCCGAGACGCGCTTCCAGGTGTTGGAGCGTTTTAAAGCGGCAACACTGCTGGGCGCAGAGCCGGTAACCGGGCGCACCCACCAGATTCGCGTGCACGCCCAGTTTGTTGGTTGTCCCCTGGCGGGTGATAGTAAGTACACCGGTGATGAGGATAGCCGTGCGTTTCGTGAGCGAGGTCTTAAGCGTCTTTTCCTGCACTCGGCTTCTGTGCGCTGCACGCTTCCAGACGGCACCGATGTGCATGTTGAAGCGCCGCTACCCACTGAAATGCAAGCGCTATTAAAGAAGTTGCGAGACGAGTAAAGGGGCGCGGCGATGCTGGTTATTCTCGATTGGGATGGCACTGTTTGTAATTCCGAGGCGCGGATTGTTGACTGCATGCTGCGCGCAGCGGCGCGAGTTGGTTTGCCGGCACTTTCTCCTGGAGCGGTGAGCAATATTATTGGGTTGGGTTTGCCGGAGGCGGTGGCCACTCTTTTTCCCGAGGCTGTTGATAAAGATCGGCAAGCCTTGAAGCAATTCTATTCAGAGGAGTGGATGGCGGCGCGAGTGGAACCCCTACCTTTATTTGATGGGGTTTTAGATACTTTGGATGCGTTGCTTTGCCAGGGGCATCAGTTGGCGGTCGCCACGGGGAAGAGTCGTCGAGGCCTCAGTCGGGAGTTTGAAGAGCATGGCATGGAGCACTTATTTATAGCGAGCCGCTGTGCAGATGAAACTGCTTCCAAGCCAGACCCATTGATGCTGAGTGAGCTGCTAGCTGAAGTTGACTGCGGTGTTGATGATGCGGTGATGGTTGGTGACACCACTTATGACTTGGCAATGGCGGCAGCGATTGGTATGCCCGCCGTGGGGGTTAGCTATGGCGCCCATTGCCCAAGTCGCCTGCGGGAGTGTAATCCTCAGGCGATTATCGATGAGTTTTCCGGGTTGCTGGGTTGGCCGCCGCTTAGCTCTTAGCAGTTGATTTCAGTGGATCTATACCAAATTCGCCGAGCAGATCTACCAGGCGAATTAGGGGTAAACCTATAAGAGTGTTAATGTCGGTGCCGTCGAGCTTTTCAAATAATGCTATACCGAGGCCCTCCACTTTAAATGAGCCTGCACAATCGTAGGGCTCTTCCAGCTCAATATATTTTTCAATTTGCGGAAGGCTGAGTGGCCGGAAATACACTGTAAAGGTTTCCACGGTGCTCACTTGGCGGTTGCTTGCGCTTTCCAGCAAAGACAGCCCTGTATGGAAGGTAACTTTGTTGCCGGAGCAGGCCTGTAGTTGAGCAATGGCTTTGTCGCGATTACCGGGCTTGCCCAGAATTTGCCCCCGGCATTCTGCAACCTGGTCGGAGCCGATGATCAGGGATTGGGGGTTGTCTCGCATTAAAGCGCGAGATTTTTCCTGTGCGAGCCTTAAGGCAAGGGCGCCAGCGGCCTCCCCTGGCTTGGCATCTTCATTTATATGGGGAGACGCGGTCTGAAAGGGGAGGTGGAGTTGCTTCAGTAGCGCCCTGCGGTAGGGGGAACTGGAAGCTAGTATCAGTGTGGAGGCCATTATTTGGGCGGTTCCATGGTTGTTAGGTCAAAGTTTGTGACCGAGCGATACTGCAGTGACTGAATTGTTTTGACAAGGGTAGGGTGAGTCCATAGAATTGCGCGCTTATGTCGATAGCCCCCTCTAAATCAGTATTGCCTAAGAGCGTTGACGCTCGAAAATTGGTGCAGCGCGAGCAGTATCTGGAAGGTATTTTGCCTCTGGAGTCACTGCAGCGACTACGTGAAGCCGTTGAGTCTGTGAAAGGGGAGGTCGAGGCTGAAATCCAATTTGGCCGCGACCTGCAAAATCACCTCACTGTTAGCGGTAAGGTGCACTGCACGGTGGATTTGTTATGCCAGCGTTGCCTGCATCCTGTGGGCGAGCAGCTCGAGGCGCAGTTTTGCTGGGGTATCGTTTGGTCTGAAGAGCAGGGCAAGGCTCTTCCCAAAGACTTGGATCCGGTGATTCAGGATGGCGATGAGCTGGACTTACACCAGATCCTCGAAGATGAAATTTTGCTCAATCTGCCGATGGTGGCTTATCACGATGAGGAGTGTGTCTCTAAGGAGACTTTCCATATTGGTGAGAAGGCATCTGAAGCGGGTGAGCAACGGGAAAACCCCTTTAAAGTGCTGGAGCAGTTGAAGGGTTCTTCGGGAAAATCCTAGATTTTCTCTTAGAGTTTGGGCTCGCCGGTAGGCGCCCCGGTTCCAGCGAAATTTGTTTATTTTAGGAGCTAGCAATGGCTGTTCAACAAAACAAGAAGACTCGTTCCCGTCGCGGTATGCGCCGTTCACACGACGCGCTAGGCGCCGGTGCAACTCTCTCCGTAGACCCGACTACTGGTGAAAAGCACCGTCGCCACCACGTGACCAAAGATGGTTTCTACCGTGGTCGCAAGGTGATCGACATCGGCGGCGGCTCCGAAGAAGAGTAAGCTTTGTCCAGCCAATTGCGATTGGCCGTGGATGCAATGGGCGGGGACTTAGGTCCCCGCTCTGTCGTTCCGGCCTGTATTAGATTTCTTCAAAATTTCCCTGAAGCGCAGTTGAAACTTTTCGGCCCGCGCGCGCAATTAGAAGCTCTGCTCCTCGAGCAGCGCCACGCCCAAATTCCCGATCGCCTTGAAATCATCCCTTGTGAGCAGGTTGTTACCCAAGAGTGCAACCCTTTGCAGGCGGTTCGCCATAAGCGCAACTCCACCATGGCACAAGCTCTAAAAGCTGTGGCGGAAGGTAGTGCCCAGGCAATGGTTACCTCTGGAAATACCGGCGCCCTTTTGGCCTTAAGTCGCAGTGTTCTGGGTAATATTGAGGGCGTTCGCAAGCCGGCACTGGGCAAGTCTGTACCCTCAGGGCACGGTTCCTGCTACCTTTTGGATCTCGGCGCAAATGTGGGGTGCAGCGCGGAAGATCTACTGCAGTTTGCGCGTATGGGTATTGAGGCTCAGCATCTCCACACTGGCGTTCCGCGTGCGGACATTGAGGTTGCACTGCTGAATATTGGTGCCGAGGCGCACAAAGGTACTGCTGAAATACGCAGGGCGGCCGAGCTCCTCGAGGGGGATCCACAGGTTAACTATGTGGGTTTTGTGGAGGGGCACGACATCTTTACCGGGGCTGTCGATGTAGTTGTGTGCGACGGTTTGATGGGAAATGTTGCCATGAAATCCGCCGAAGGCGTGATTAGACTGATGGGTCAAAAAGCGTTCACCATTGAGAAAAAGGGGTGTTTCAAACGTTTTTTTGGCCAATTAGCCATAAAGCTGTTGCGAAAATGGCGCACACAGGTGGAACCCGCTCGCTATAATGGCGCCAGCTTTGTAGGGGTGAAGGGCAACGTGATTAAAAGTCACGGGGGTGCCAGCAGCGAAGCTTTTTACCGGGCTATGGTGACGGCAAAAGAATGTGCCGATGCCGATTTGGCTGCCAGAGTTGGCGCCGCCTTGGTACAAGCTGGCGAGCGAAACTCAAAGGAAATGGGGTAGATACTACACCTCCCTCCTACTGAAATTTGCCAAACAGGTTTAAGGATATCTTATGACCAATGCCGCGCTTGCATTCGTCTTTCCGGGGCAGGGATCTCAAAAGATCGGCATGCTCTCCGAAATTGCTCAGGAGGCCCCTGAAATCCAATCCACCTTTGCTGAAGCCTCAGAAGTTCTGGGATATGACCTCTGGGATCTCTGTCAAAATGGTGAGCAGGAAGCAATCAATCTTACCCAGCGTACACAACCTCTTCTTTTAGCCTCCAGTGTTGCTCTCTATCGCCATTGGCGCGCTCGTGGTGGTGCGGTGCCCGCTCGCATGGCAGGGCATAGTCTTGGGGAGTGGTCGGCATTGGTGTGTTCCGGTGTCCTGGCTTTTAAAGATGCTGTCCACCTGGTTCGTGAACGTGGCCGCCTGATGCAGGAAGCTGTACCCGTGGGTACAGGAGCTATGGCCGCAGTGATAGGGCTTGATGATGATGTGGTGGGAGAGCTCTGTGCTAAAGCCGCTCAAGGTGAAGTGGTGGCTGCGGTGAACTACAACTCTCCGGGCCAGATCGTAATTGCAGGCAATAGTGCTGCTGTAGAAAGGACGATAGATGCCTGTAAGGCGGCCGGTGCAAAGCGTGCCATGCCTTTGCCGGTGAGTGCGCCATTTCATACTGAGTTAATGCGTCCGGCAGCGGAGAAGCTCGCCCCTCAGATCGAGGCGGCGGAATTCAGTGCCCCGCAAATCCCTGTTGTACACAACGTGCATGCCGAAACTGAATCTGATCCTGCGAAGATCAAGGCTTTGATGATTGAGCAGATATATAGTCCGGTTCGCTGGACTGCCTGTGCGCAAAAGCTGATAAACGATGGTGCTTCCCAGCTGGTCGAGTGTGGTCCGGGTAAGGTGCTGGCTGGTCTCATCAAGCGTATTGATCGCAGTGCCGTTTGTCACGGTATAGACACTCCCAGCAGCTTTAATGAAGCGCTGAGATCTACAGCCGCCTGAGTTGCTCAGGCACGATGGCAATGGTCAAATAAGGATAAAGCAAGTATGAGTCTGAAGACCTCCCTTGAGGGCAAAGTTGCCCTGGTCACTGGTGCCAGTCGCGGCATAGGTGCAGCAATTGCGGATATGTTGGGCAGCCAAGGCGCAGTGGTCATCGGTACTGCCACTAGTGCTGGTGGTGCCGAAAAAATTAGTGCGCGTTTCGCCGAGCAGGGCTTCAATGGCGCAGGTATGGTACTTGATGTCACCAGTGTGGAAAGTATCGCTGGGCTGCTAGAAGTAGTGAAAAATGATTTTGCGGCGCCGGCCATTTTGGTTAATAACGCGGGAATCACAAAAGACAATTTGCTCATGCGCATGAAAGATGATGAGTGGGACTCGGTGATCGAGACAAACTTATCCGCTGTCTACCGTATGACAAAAGCCTGCCTCAGAGATATGACTCGGGCGCGCTGGGGGCGTATCATCAATATCAGCTCCGTGGTGGGTAGCATGGGCAACGCGGGTCAGAGCAATTACGCGGCCACCAAGGCTGGAGTAGCAGGTTTTGCTCGGTCCCTGGCTGCAGAGATTGGCTCTCGCGGAATTACTGTGAATACGGTCGCCCCGGGTTTTATTGATACCGATATGACCAAAGTACTGCCTGAGGCGCAGCGCGAGGCGCTTCTTGGTAAGATCCCTCTGGGTCGTTTGGGGCAGCCCGAAGAGATTGCCTCTGTTGTGGCCTTCCTGGCGAGTGATGCCGGAGCTTATGTCACGGGGGAGACGATACATGTCAATGGCGGCATGTATATGGCCTGAGGTACGTTGAAAATATTTCAATAACCTATTGATTTTTAAAAGTTTTTTGTATTTGCTGATGGTGCCGCAGAGCCGTGCATTACAACCCTAAAAACTTGGGGTACAATGGCCTCTGAATTATCCAAAAGCTGTGTGAGCCGGTCGTTATCGCTGTTAATTGGATTGGCGAAATAACAATAGCGACTAAAACAGATTTTTACCCACTAGGAGTTAAATTGAATCATGAGCAGCATTGAAGAGCGCGTTAAAAAGATCGTTGCTGAACAACTGGGCGTGAAGGAAGAAGACGTTAAGCCTGAAGCCTCTTTTGTTGAAGATCTGGGCGCGGACTCACTCGACACAGTTGAGTTGGTAATGGCTTTGGAAGAGGAATTCGAAACCGAAATCCCCGATGAAGAAGCTGAGAAAATCACAACTGTTCAGCTGGCAATTGATTACATCAAGGACAACCTTGGTTAATTCCTGCTGGGTGGTTTAGGCGCGAACAGTTTTATTACTGTGCGTAGCCAAGCGTTTCTGAGAGCCGTTCTATGTTACATAGCGCGGCTCTCTTTATATTTGCACTATGGAATTGTGACTGCTGTTCTAGTGTTGATTCCTTCGTATGTAGATTGAAGGGAGAGCAGTGGCAGTAAGAGTTTCGGGGGGACCGCAGTGTCGCACAGAAGAGTTGTTGTAACCGGAATGGGCGCAGTGAGCCCGCTGGGTAACACCGTAGAGGAGACTTGGTCTGGCATCCTAAAGGGCGTCAGTGGAGCTGCTCCAATAGAGTCATTTGATGTTTCGGCGTTCTCAACCCGCTTCGCCGCTATGGTGAAAGATTTTGATCCGACTCCTTATGTAGCCGCAAAAGATGCGCGCAAGATGGACACTTTCTTGCAATATGGCCTGGTTGCGGGTAACCAGGCGATGGAAGATAGCGGTCTAGAAATTAATGAAGAGAATGCGTCGCGTATGGGGACCTGTATCGGTTCCGGTATGGGAGGCATTTTGGCTATTGAAGATAATGCCCTGTTGATTGCCGACAAGGGCCCCCGACGAGTGTCACCATTTTTTGTGCCGGGTGCCATCATCAATATGGTCGCTGGCAATTTATCGATAAAATTTGGTCTTCGGGGCCCAAATCTCGCTGTCACAACAGCCTGTACTACTGGCACTCATGCTCTGGGATTGGGTATGCGGACCATTCAGTATGGCGATGCGGATGTTATGGTGTGTGGCGGGGCCGAAATGGTCACTACGCCTGTTGGGCTCGGTGGTTTCTGTGCGGCCAGAGCGCTCTCTACGCGCAATGATGACCCCAAGACGGCCAGCCGCCCGTGGGATAAAAGTCGAGATGGTTTTGTGCTGGGAGAGGGAGCTGCAGTACTTGTCCTGGAGGAGTACGAGCACGCGAAAGCCCGCGGCGCAAAGATTTACGCGGAGCTTGCAGGCTTTGGTATGAGTGGCGATGCCCATCATATGACTTCGCCTCCAGAAGATGGTGCTGGGGCTGCGCTCTCCATGCAGAATGCGCTTAATGACGCCGGTATGAATGCTGCTGATATCCAGTATATCAATGCACATGGCACCTCTACGCCATTGGGAGATACGGCTGAAATTCAGGCTGTTCGTGAGGTTTTTGCAGATTCTTTAGAAGAGCTGGCGGTAAGCTCTACAAAGTCTATGACTGGCCACCTTCTCGGTGCTGCAGGAGCTCTTGAAGCAGTTTTCTCTGTCCTCGCTCTGCGCGATCAGATGGCACCGCCAACAATCAATTTGTATGACCCAGACGAGGCTTGTGAAAATATCAACCTAGTGCCTCAGGAGGCCCAGCCTAGAGTAATTAATTCGGTACTATCTAACTCTTTTGGGTTTGGTGGCACCAATGGTTCATTAATCTTCAAGCGAACCTGATCTGTCTGCCCGCCTCTGGGCGGGCAACTCCCATCCTGATATGTGCAAATTGCCACAATTTTTTCTCAGAAGCCGACCTGTGCTGAGCTTGCCTGCTGATGAGAGTTACGAAGATGGAATCCTCGAAACCATGCGCTGTCACAACGGAAGGTTGCCGCTGTGGCCGCTACACCGAGAGCGCCTGGCCCGGAATGCTGGTTTGGATGAGCTGCTCCTTAAAGAGATTGATCAGTGCATACCCCGGTTGGTTGAGCAGCTTAACCAGAAAATGGCTATCGCCCGATTGCGGCTGGGTTCGGTTGGTGGTGAGTGGTGCTGGGATCTGTCCTTGTTGCCGCTAAAGTTGACTGCCGAGACTGAACTTGGAGTTCGACTTTACCCCTGTAAGACCTATCTACCACTTTCAAAAAGTAGGAACTTAGGCAGCAAACTTCTATGTCGCAATCGATATAATAAGGCGAAATCTGAGCTTCCTGACGGGGAGCGTATCGATGGCCTGATGTTAGATAGTGAGGGCAGGGTTATCGAGAGCTTGCGCTGTAATTTACTGGCTCGCTTTGGTAATACCTGGATAACGCCTGATTTGCATCGCTGTGGTGTCCGGGGCGTCATGCGGGACTGGTTATCCAGTGAGATTCAGTGGCAGGAGCGAGATTTAGAAATTCGGGATCTGAGCGGGGCTGATGAAGTAGCATTGTGTAACAGCGTGCGCGGGGTATTGCCGGTTGTCGAGATTATCGGTCGTCAACGTTGGTCGATCGGGGCTGGTGTTCGAGGGTTGCAGCATTTGATCATGGAAACATTGTGGTAAAGAAAAAGCGGACAAGTTCTCCTTTCAAGTTTTGGAAAATCCTGTTTAGTGGTTTTCTCCTCGTTGCCTTATTGGGCGGAGCCTCTCTGTGGATGTTACAGATGGCCCTAGCGACTCCACTGGCTGTGGGAGAAAAGGGCCTGCAATTCCAAGTGCAAAAAGGCAGCAGCTTATCTGGAACCTTGCGGAAACTGAAAAGTGACGGGGTGATTAGCTGGCCGCGATTGATTCTTGCCTATGCCTATTGGGAGGGCAAAACCGATATCCACTCTGGTGAGTATCTGATACCCAGCGGAAGTACGGCAGTGGATTTAATTACCCGGTTAAACCGGGGTGACGTCACCATTTATCGACTTACTTTAGTCGAGGGATGGACTTTCCGGCAGGCGCTGCAAAAGATTCGCTCGGGGCAGAGGGTTGTTAGATCTGAGGCTGGCAGTAGTGTCAGTGCCGCGGCCAGGGCTCTTGGCCTGAAAGAGGGTGCTGAGGAAGGTTGGATTTTCCCAGATACCTATGTATATCGCTCTGGGACTACAGATATTGAGCTTTTACGCGAAGCGTATGAACGTATGCAGCGCGTGCTGGATGAAGAGTGGCAGGCAAAAGAGGATGGCCTCCCTTACGCAACACCCTATGAGGCCTTGATTATGGCTTCGTTGATTGAAAAGGAAACTGGTCAGCCTTCCGAGCGAAGTCAAATTGCCGGAGTTTTTGTGCGGCGCCTAAATATGGGCATGCGCTTGCAAACCGATCCCACCGTAATTTATGGGCTGGGGGAAGACTATGATGGTAACCTCACCCGAGCACACCTTCGCCTGCCAACCCCGTATAATACTTATGTAATCAATGGGCTCCCCCCTACGCCAATTGCACTGCCGGGACGCGCGGCTATCCGCGCCGCACTGAACCCAAAGCCCGGCAAAAGCCTGTATTTTGTAGGTAAGGGGGATGGTTCACATCATTTCTCAGCCACTCTGACAGAGCACAACCGTGCGGTGCGGGAGTATCAGCTGAAAAGACGAGCGGATTACCGCTCCAGTCCGGCAAAAGGAAATTAGAAATAGTGTCGCGCGGAAAATTTATAACCCTGGAAGGCGGGGAGGGGGTTGGCAAGTCTACCAACCTGCAGTTTATCACCCAGTGGTTAGCTGATCGTAATATTCCATTTATTCAAACCCGTGAGCCAGGCGGCACTCCCCTGGCTGAGCAGCTGCGGGAGTTGCTACTGGCTAAGCGTGACGAGGCTGTTGATCCCACGGCGGAGCTGCTTATGGTTTTTGCCGCTCGAGCACAACATCTGGCGAAAGTGATTATCCCGGCCTTGAAACGGGGTGACTGGGTGATTTGTGACCGCTTTACTGATGCCACTTATGCCTACCAAGGTGGGGGGCGAGCGCTTGACAGGGCTCTAATCGAGCGCTTAGAAAATGATGTGCAGGGCGATTTGCGGCCTGATAAGGTGCTTCTTTTAGATTTGGACCCGCAAATAGGTTTACAGCGCGCTGCCAGTACTGGAGCTGCCGACCGGTTTGAAAGTGAGCAGCTGGCTTTCTTCCACCGGGTGCGTGAAGCTTATCGTGAACGTGCTCAGGCAGCCCCTTCGCGCTATGCCGTTGTCGATGCTAGTCAACCTTTAGTGCAGGTCCAGCAACAGCTGGGGCAGGAGTTACAGCGGCTTCTTTGATGCACGCTTTAAAATATGGTCACCACGAGTGTGGTGAAGTTTCCAGTTACAAATTTGGCAATTGGCAGTGTCTGAAGTACCTGAACATACCCCTATTCCTTCTTTACTACCCTGGCAAACGGAACAGTGGCAACGGCTTGGTACCCAGTGGCGCGCTGGTCGATGCCCTCATGCCCTATTACTGAGTGGCCAGCCTGGTCTTGGCAAACGCGCTTTTGCTGAGGCTTTTTCTGCGCTGGTATTGTGCGAGCAGCCCAGAGAAGGGCAGGCCTGTGGAAGTTGCAAGGATTGCCACCTTTGGCAGGCGGGGTCGCACCCGGATTTTCTTCGGGTAGAGCCTGAAAAGGTAGGCGGTCCGCTTAAGGTTGAACAGATTCGCCAGCTGGGGGATTTTGTCTCCCGCACCAGTGGGCGCGGGGGGGCGCGCTTGGTCTGGCTGGCGCCAGCGGAAGCTATGAACATCAATGCGGCCAATGCGCTATTAAAAAACCTGGAGGAGCCTGCGGCATCAGTGATTTTCCTTCTGGTCAGTGACTCTCCCGCAGGTTTACTGCCAACAATTCGCAGTCGTTGCCAAGCTGTTGCTTTTCCATCCCCTTCTGCAGAAATGGCATTGCAGTGGCTGCATGGATATGGTTTGAAGGAAGGTGCGGCAACCAAGGCCCTGGCGTTGGCCGGTGGGGCGCCATTATTGGCTACGCAATTGGCCGAGCCAAAATGCGAGGAAGTTCGGGAGCGCTTTCTGGGGGAGCTAATTGCCCTGGCTCAGGGTAGTGCAAGGGCTGTGGCAGCTGCAGGTCGCTGGGAGACTCCGCCCGAGCCTGCAGATCTGGCCCAGCTTATTCAATTTTGGCAGCAATGGGTTGCCCAAATGGCTAGGGTGCGCAGTTGTGATTCCACTGGCGATACTCAGGTTATGGCCCTTCTTCAGAGGTTCCCAGGAATAGGGCAAGGCAGTTTGCGCCCACTGTTTGGTTTCTACGATCACCTCGTTCAGGCGCGTAAGGGGCTTGCGAGTGGAGCGAATCCCAATCGCCGCTTGTTGCTGGAGGAGTTGATGATACGGTGGTCTAGGCTTTTTGCTTAATGAGAAATGTAAAGCCGTAACCTCACGCGGGGGCATTAAGCTTCTTTCTACCGGGAAGGTGTAGTGTTCTGGACAGAAACAGTACGCTCAGATAAGTTAGCGCAACATTTAAAACATTGAGGTTGAGCATGAAAGCCATGGGAGGCGGTGCCCGAAACGGCATCCTATCGCTGAAAATCCAGGATAAGTCGGTTCTCTATGCCGCTTATATGCCCTTTGTAAAAAATGGTGGCTTGTTTATCAGCACGGATAAATCCTACAGCCTCGGCGATGAAGTATTCCTGTTGTTAAGCTTGATGGATGAGCCGGAAAAAATTCCGGTGGCAGGCAAGGTTATCTGGATAACCCCTAATGGAGCCCAGGGAAACCGTACGCCGGGTATTGGCGTTCAGTTTGGTGACAAGGACAACATTGCACAAAACAAGATAGAAACTTACCTGGCTGGCACCCTTGAATCCAGTCGACCTACTCACACGTTGTAATTTTCACATGCTCGTAGATTCTCATTGTCACCTGGATAGACTGAAGCTCGATAAATTTGATGGCGATCTGGATGCAGTCTTGGAGTTCGCACGCAGCCGAGGAGTTGGGAAATTCCTATGTGTTGGTATCAGTCTGGAAAATGCAGATGCCGTCGTAGAAATTGCCTCAAAATATGAGGATGTTTTTTGCTCTATTGGAATACATCCGCTGGATGTTGAATCCGGTCTCGCTGGGGTGGACGAACTGATCGCGATGGCTGAGCGTCCCAAGGTAGTGGCACTTGGGGAGACTGGTCTTGATTATTATTACAGTACGGACACCAAAGAGACCCAACAGCAGAGCTTTATTGCTCACTTGCAGGCCGCAGGTCAGCTGGGGTTGCCGGTTATTGTGCACACACGCGATGCTCGTGAAGATACAATTCAGTTGATTCAAGAGTACGGAAACCCACAAACAGCCGGTGTATTGCATTGCTTTACTGAGAGCTGGGAGATGGCCAAGGCCGCATTAGATCTTAACTATTACATTTCCCTCTCCGGTATTGTGACATTTAAAAATGCTGAGGATCTGCGCGATGTTGCGCGCAAACTGCCCCTCGATCGCCTGTTGGTGGAAACAGATTCTCCCTACCTTGCACCGATTCCTTATCGTGGCAAGCCCAATATCCCGGCTTATGTGCGAGAAGTAGCCGAATTTATTGCTGAGTTGCGCGGAATTTCATACGAGCAGCTGGCTGAAATCACTACAGAAAACTTTCTCCGATTATTTCCTCGGGCTGCCTAAGCCCGGCTAGTTAGAAGTTCCCTATATGATGAAGCAACAATTGCAGGTCATGCTGACCCTGCAGGACGAAATTAATACCGTTGTTAACAAAAACTGGCGTGCGCAAAATTTTGCCTGGTATCGCGCGATCTGGGTAGAAAGCGCGGAACTCTTGGATCATTACGGCTGGAAGTGGTGGAAAAAGCAGCAGCCGGATATCGACCAGGTAAAGTTGGAGCTGGTGGATATCTGGCATTTTGGCCTGAGTCTTGAGCTGCAACAGGGCTCTCCGGCCCAAGTCGCTGAAAAGATGCTTAAGGAATTAGAGGCTGGCCAGCGAGAGCCCGGTGATTTTCGTGAAGATCTGGAGGCCTTTACTTTGAGCACCTTGGCAAGTAAACAATTTGATCTGCCAGGGTTTGCGCAGCTTCTTGCCGACACAGAGATGCCTTTTACTGAACTGTATCAACGTTATGTAGGAAAGAACGTACTCAATCGATTCCGCCAGGATAACGGGTACAAAGAAGGAACTTATGTGAAGAACTGGGGCGGACGTGAAGACAATGAGCACTTAGCGGAAATCGCCGCTGAGCTTGATGCCTCGGCAGTAGATTACAGCGAGCAGGTTTATCGTATTTTGCAGCAACGTTACCGGGAAGCTGCCTCGGCTTGAGCCTTTTTTTGGCGTCTCTTATAAAAAATTAAAGTTTTGTTAGGCAAATTGAGTTGAGAATTGCTCCGCTTGAGGTGAAATTTGCTCAAGAGGCCCTATAATGCGGCCGCTTACAAACGAGGAGAACTATCGTGAAAGCACCTGTTCGTGTTGCTGTTACCGGCGCTGCCGGTCAGATCAGCTATTCGCTGCTGTTCCGCATCGCTTCCGGCGAGATGCTGGGTAAAGATCAACCAGTTATTCTGCAGCTGCTGGAAATTACCCCGGCACTAGAAGCGCTGAAAGGCGTTGCTATGGAGCTTGAAGACTGCGCCTTCCCGCTGCTCGCGGGTATCGTTCAGTCCGATGACGCTACTATTGCGTTCAAAGATGCAGATTATGCTTTGCTGGTCGGCGCGCGTCCCCGTGGACCGGGTATGGAGCGCAAAGACCTGCTGGAAGCTAACGCTGCTATCTTCTCTGCACAGGGTAAAGCCCTGAACGACGTTGCTTCTCGTAACGTAAAAGTACTGGTTGTTGGCAACCCGGCTAACACCAATGCCCTGATTGCTCAGCGCAATGCGCCAGACCTGGACCCGCGTAACTTCACCGCGATGACCCGTCTGGATCACAATCGTGCTCTGTCCCAGCTGGCGAATAAAACTGATTCCAGCGTTAACGACATTACCCATATGACCATTTGGGGCAACCACTCTTCCACTCAGTACCCAGACCTGCACCAGGTGAAGGTTGCCGGTGCTGCGGCGATGGATAAAGTGGAGCAGGAGTGGTACGAAAACGACTTCATCCCGACGGTTCAACAGCGTGGTGCAGCTATCATCAAGGCGCGTGGTGCTTCCTCTGCGGCTTCCGCTGCCAATGCTGCTATCGACCATATGCGCGATTGGGCTCTGGGCACCGCTGAGGGTGACTGGACCAGCATGGCTGTATTCAGCGATGGTTCCTACGGTATTCAGGAAGGCCTGATTTACTCTTTCCCTTGCACCTGCAAAGGTGGGGATTGGGAAATCGTACAGGGTGTTGAGATCAATGAGTTCTCCCGCGAGAAGATGACTGCAACCGAGCAGGAGTTGGCGGAAGAGCGTGATGCAGTCGCTCACCTGCTGCCCTAAGCCTGTCGATTGATCGGCCTTGATGGCTGGTTCGTCTAAAAAGCCCGCACCAGTGTGCGGGCTTTTTTATTTGGCTCTTCGGCGCTGATTTATTGACTTCGCTGTAGCTATAAAATCGCCAGCTAGTCCAGATAAAAAAGTTTGCGTATTTCAGGTAAGAAGTAAGCGATACCAAGTGAGGGCATTTCCTCTTATTTTTTCAATCCCGCCAACAGTGGCTTATTCAGAAAGGCTAGATTAGGGTTCCTTTAGCCGCAGCTTAATAAAGTGACTTTTGCTAATGGTATTTAAAATAGAATGAGGTAGCCTGAATACTGGCGGGTCTATATACGAGTGTGGGCTGATGGCGGCGGCACTACACTGATTAGGTAAGTATTGTCTGGAAGTATTTGCCATGGTCACAGAAGTCGGCCGCCAAGCCCCTCGATGCGCCTGTATTCTTCTTCAGCCTAATCAATCCCTGTCGGCAACGGGAAATCTTTGGGTGTTCTTTTCCCTGGTTGGTGTTTCCCTTGGTATTAGTTTGGCTTTTGCCTTTGCTGGGGCTTGGATGATCCTGCCATTTGCAGGGTTGGAAATTTTACTACTCGCAGTTTTATTCACCTATGTCTACCTAGAGGGGACCCGTCGCGAAGTAATCCGCATTAGCGATGAGCGGGTTGTGTTCGATTGTTGTAAAGGGTTCCGCCAGCAATCTGTCTATCATCGGGAGTTCTCACGGGGAAATCTTGCCTTGCTGGTGAGGATGGGTAACAGTCCGGCTGAGCCTGCCTCGGTGACCTTTAGCGGTCCAGAAGGATGCCTGGAGGTAGGTGAGTTTTTAACCGATGCAGAGAAGGCAGAGTTAGTGCAAAAGCTGAGGAAAATAGGCATTTTTGCGCGCAGGGAGAAGGAGTTTCGCCTGCACCAGTTTTGAATGATGGAGTTCTTGGCATTTCAGTTAGTACTTTTCGTTATAATCCCCCCAAAACGTAAACCAACACTTCAGGGGATTTCTTATGTCTTTTCCCAAAATTGGCAATTTGGCACCGGCATTCACACTGACAAACCAAAGCGGAGAGAAGGTTTCACTGAAAGATTTCCGCGAAAAAAGCAATGTTGTGCTTTATTTCTACCCAAAGGCACTGACCCCAGGTTGTACAACACAGGCTTGTGGTATCCGGGATAGTGCCGATGCGTTTAAGGAGCTAGACACTGTTGTTCTCGGTGTGAGCCCAGACCCAGAAGCCAAGTTGCAGCGATTTATTGATAAACATGAGCTGAACTTCGACCTCCTGTCCGATGAGGATCACAAGATTGCGGACAAGTACGGTTGCTGGGGGCTGAAGAAGTTTATGGGCAAAGAGTATATGGGGCTAATCCGGACAACTTTTATCATCGACAAAAGTGGACGCTTACGCCATGTTATCGACAAAGTGAAAACCAAGACCCACAGTGATGATGTGCTTGGCTGGGTGGCTGAAAATCTGGATTGATTATCTGTTACACAGCTTCTGCAAACTCTTTCTAAGGGGGTAGGGTAGCCTCTGGCCCCCGAATTTCCTTGAGTTTTCATTGAAATTGCGTACCGGGACCATTCAATTTTGTCTTCTGCGGCACAATAAGATGAAAAAAACCACTGTCGTCCCTTGCATTCTCAATTCTTGGTCTATACTGGCAGATGTAAAGGAAAGGTGCGCCGGCGAGAGAGTGTTTCTCTTTGGGTATTGCCGGAGCGGTTAGTTTAAAAATTGTACATCTCTGTGAAGGATTCGATGTCTGTTTTTGGTGCATCCCGCATCGAGTAGTAGTCCGCCGAAGTTGTAGGTGTGTTGGTGTGGGCAGGGGCAACCGGGATTCGCTGGATGCGGACATAGAAAAATAACTGCGGCTCACGGAACTCAAAAGGAGCAGCTCGATGAACCATACTCAGCCCGACCAGACTTCGCTCTCTGAAGATAAATCCCTGCAGCAGGCCAGAATATCCGGCGACCCGAATATTCTCGACCAGCTGCTGGCCCCACCGGAAGCTACCAGCTTTGGCATTGCTGCCAGAGTCATCGATGTGCTCGAACAGCGCATTGGTAAGGCTTCTCTCGCTATTCGCCCCGTTGCTTCCGACTTAAGCATGTCCACCCGGACTTTGCAGCGTCGTTTGCAGGAGCATAACTTGAGCTTTGCCTCACTGCGTGACCACGTGCGCTTCCGCCACGCGGTGCACTTCCTCAAAGATACCGCCCTGAGTGTTGACGGAATTTCAAGGATTTTAGATTTTTCTGATCGGACCAGCTTTACCAGTGCCTTCAAGCGCTGGACCGGTATGTCGCCAACTGGTTATCGCCGTCAGGTGCGTCAACGCTTTTAAGTGAGTGCGAATTGGTTAGGCCGGTCTCTTGTTGATCGGCCCAATCCGTTGCCTCAACAGGGGAAACCCGTTAGAGTTGGCGGCAATTTTATAGGCTGACTCTTTGAGGTTTTGCATGAGCTTTTTTATCCCCTCCGCCATGGCACAGCAAGCGGCACCGGCGCCACAGGGTAACCCCATGATCACCCTGTTGATGTTTGCGGGCCTGTTCGCTTTCATGTGGTTTTTTATCATCCGTCCTCAGCGCAAGCGCCAGAAGGAGCATCAAGAGTTGGTTGGTGCACTGAAAAAGGGTGACGAAGTCGTGATGAGCAGCGGTATGCTGGGTCGTGTAGACAAGGTGGACGAAGATTACATCGTGCTGGAAGTTGCAGACAATATGTCTTTGAAGTTCCAGAAAGTAGCAGTTCATGCTGTTTTGCCCAAGGGCACGATAAAGAAGATCTGATAGCTTTTTACTAGATTTTTTAGTGATTCAGATTGGAAAGCCCGGCATATGCCGGGCTTTCTCGTTTTTCGGCAAGTGAGATTTTCTCGGGCGATACTTCTGGTTAATCGATTTAGAAATTTTCAGGAAGCCCCATATGCAAAGCGATAGCCAAAATGCTTTGAAAGCAGCCATTGTTAGAAAAGTTACGGCACTTCCTAAGTTATCCAAAATTCAAGTGGATCCACCAGTTAAAGTGCGGGGAAGTTTTCACTTTCAAGTTAACCTATCGGCTAAAGCAGCTTTGGAAGAGGGATACCTGAAGACTGCCACTGTACAAGCGAACGTACCGGGATGTAGTGCTTTTGAATTACTCTGCGATGAAGGCACCATTATTGGAGGTACGGATAGCGCACCGGCACCACTTGATTACCTATCAGCAGGTATTGCTTTTTGTTTTCTCAGTCATATCAGCATCTACATTAATCAGAACAAACTGAATATTGAAAGTGTCAAGATTGAGCAACAGATGCGTTTTAAGGCTGAGGTGTACAAAATGCAGGAATGTACTGATATTCCACCTAAGGGGGTTTGTGAAGGAGTAGAAACCGTTGTTTTTGTTAAATCTGCAGAGTCGAGGGAAGCGATTGAGAGAATGGTGGGAGTTTGCCGAGCTGCCTGTATGGGATTACAGACTGTAGTAAATGCTGTTCCTGCCAGGATTACATTGGTTTTTAACGAGCCCTAGAGTTGATGCCTTTACCGATAAGCCTTTTTGGTATTTGCAATGGAGCTTGCTATGCCTGGCAGTTTGCCGATTTCTTTACCTAGGCGGATACGTTTAGCCCATCTTCCCACGCCAATACAGCCGCTGGATAGGATTAGTAAACAATATTCCTTTCCTTTTGGCGGCCCTAGAATTTGGATAAAAAGGGATGACCTGACTGAATCTGGAATGTCAGGTAATAAATTGCGAAAACTTGAATTTGTTGTTGCTGAGGCCATAAAGCAGGGCAGCGATACCTTGATCACCGCCGGGGGTATTCAGTCCAATCATTGCCGCACCACTGCGCTTGTCGGTGCTCGCTTAGGACTCAAAGTGCACCTGTTATTGCGTGGTGAGCCCATAGCCCAAGCAGATGGAAACCTACTGCTGGATCAGTTGGCGGGGGCAGAAGTGAGCATCCATTCGCCTGAAGAGTTTGCCAAAGATCTCAAGAGGCTGTTCAATTTTTGGTCTGATCAATATTCGAAGCGCGGGCACATTCCCTTCCGTATCCCTATTGGTGCCAGCGATGGACTGGGCTTGTGGGGATACCTCTCGGCTTCGCAAGAACTTATTACAGATTGTCGAATGAGAGGATTCCGGCCGGATCATATTGTGTGTGCCACTGGTAGCGGAGGTACCCAGGCGGGTTTAACGATGGGGTGCTATCTGCTGGGGCTTGGTGTTCAGGTCACAGGTTATGCTGTCTGCGATAATGCCACTTATTTTCAAACCAAAGTGAGAGAGGATATCCGCCATTGGAGCAGGCTATCGGGAAACCCTGTGGATCTGCAATCTCTGCAAGTGCATGTGAATGCCGACTATATTGGGCCGGGGTATGCCAAGGCTGAACCTCCAATCTACGAAATGATTGAAGAGATTGCTGCTCTAGAGGGAATCTTGTTGGACCCTATATATACCGGTAAAGCTTTTTATGGGCTGATGCAAGAATTGAGAAAAGGCCATTATAAAGGATCTAGTAACTTGGTATTTCTACATTCGGGGGGGCAGTTTGCCTTGTTCCCCTATCGTCATAACTTCTCTTTTAATAGGGTTTAGGCCCCTTTACTGTTCTAGTGCTTCGGAAGCTGCTAACCTGCGCAACAAATTACAGCTGTGGCTGTATATAAAACAATCAGAATTGGTTCAGAGAAGTGGGGGGTTAGTTTGGATTCCTTTAATCAGCTGCTACTGTCGTTGGACGGTATGCTCGGATCGGCACCTTGGTTCCCGTGGGTGCTGCTCGGGGTAGGTTTCTTTTTTACTATCTATCTTGGGTTTCCGCAATTTCGTTACTTTGGACATGCGATTAAGATTGTCCAGGGGAAATATGATAAACCCGGTGACCCAGGAGATACCTCTCACTTCCAAGCACTGGCTACCGCTCTTTCAGGAACTGTAGGTACTGGTAATATCGGTGGTGTTGGCCTCGCTATTTTCCTGGGCGGCCCGGCCGCTTTGTTTTGGATGTGGATGACCGCCTTCCTGGGGATGACAACCAAGTTTGTCGAAGTAACACTGTCACATAAATATCGTATTAAAGCGGCAGATGGCTACTACGCAGGTGGTCCTATGTTCTATATGGAGCGCCGTCTCAATATGAAGTGGCTGGCAGTGTTATTTGCCATCGCCACAGTAATTTGTTCCTTCGGTACCGGAAGCTTGCCCCAGGTGAATAATATTGCCCAGGCGATGCACGATTCTTTCGGTATTGAGAAAGCGCTCACTGGTGGTGTGCTTGCCATCCTGCTGGGGATGGTGATCATCGGTGGCATTACCCGAATTGCCAAGGTTACCTCCACTATCGTTCCGGCAATGGCACTGATCTATGTAATTGGTGCGTTGGGTGTGATTTTCTACAATATAGAAAATATCGTCCCTTCATTTGTAGCCGTTTTCCGTGATGCCTTCACTGGAAGTGCTGCTGTAGGTGGTTTCCTCGGAGCCAGTTTTGCCTATGCCTTTAACCGTGGTGTGAATCGTGGCCTCTTCTCCAACGAGGCGGGGCAGGGCTCTGCACCGATTGCTCACGCCGCCGCACGTGCCGATGAGCCTGTTTCCGAAGGCATGGTTTCACTACTGGAACCGTTTATCGACACCATCATTATCTGTACTCTGACTGGCTTGGTAATCTTATCTTCCGGTGTATGGACTGAAAAACACGAAAACCTGTTTGAGGGGGCTGACACATATGTTGTCGAAGGTCGCTACGAAGAGAGTGACCCCAAGCAGGTTAAACAGCTGTTTAATTACTTAAGTGGTCAACCCAGTGATGTGAAGCCCTATAACGGATCAGTGGTTGTCACTGATGGGCAGCCTCTAAACCTGCAGGATTTCACCCTGATTCATGCACGCTCAATTGCAGAAGATCTGGATTTCCGTGTTGGTGAAGATCAGTTTAGCGGTGTGCTTAATGTTGTTGATGGTAAGTTTGCTAATGAGGATGTGGATATTTGGGGTAAATCCCTGGTTCATTCCGTTGCATTGACCAGTAAAGCTTTCCAGCGCGGTTTCTTCGGAGAATACGGTGGCTTGATTGTAACTCTGGGTATTCTCATGTTTGCTTTCTCGACCGCTATCGCTTGGTCCTACTATGGTGATCGCTCTATGATCTACCTGTTTGGTCCGAAGGCGGTAATGCCTTACCGAATTGTGTATGTGATAGCTTTCTTCTGGGCGGCGATTGAGGACACCACCGTTATTTGGAACCTGTCTGCGGTAGCTATCGTCATTATGACCTTACCGAACCTGTTTGGTATTACGATATTGGCGAAGGAGATGAAGTCAACGGTGAAGGATTATTGGAAGGACCCCAGCCATAAGTAACTTGGCTTGCAAGGGTTACTCCTAGAATAAAAAAGGCAGCCTAGTGGCTGCCTTTTTTATTGTCTGGCCCTGTTGGTATGGCAACGGGGCCAGATTGTTCAGCAGATAAGCTTATTCTGCTTGGGCGCTGAGTGCTACACCGGAGTATGTCTGGTAACCGCGAATACTAATGTACCAGGTACCTGCTTGTGGGTTGCTGATGTTGCAGTTTTCATCATTACCCCACTTATATGGACGACAATCCCAGGTGTTTCGAGTTGGTGCTGAGCCAAAGCGAACATAGAGGTCACCGTCCCCACTGCCACCAGACATCACCGCTTTCAGGGATGACATACCGCTGTCCACATCCAGGGTAAAGTGCTGCCAGGCATTAGCGGAGCCAGACAGATTGGTTTTTTCCCAGCCGCCGGGGTTGCCACCGCCACCGTCGGTGAAGCTACCTACCAGACTGACACCGGAGAAAGAACTATAACCACGCACCATCACATAGTAGGTGCCTGCTTGTATGTTGGAGATCTCACAGGTTTCATTGTTGCCGGTAGTGTAGGGACGGCAGTCGTATGTGCTGGTGGTTGGTGCTGAGCCAAAGCGTACATAGAGGTCCGCATCACCGGTGCCACCAGACATATTAAAGCTTAGGCCGGTAGCGCCAGCAGGAACATCTAATGTGTAATGGAGTTCATCGCCAGAGCCGCCACCAAGATTGTCAACGGAAACTCCATTTTCAAGCTCTCCAGGAGGAGGTGGTGGAGTGTTATCACAGGTAACTCCTACGGTACTGAAGGCAGTTGTAACATCCGCTTTACTGTACCCTAGGTCTACAGCAGCTTGCTCAACACCGCAGGCAGCCTCATCGTAGTCAGAGTTTGAGCCCCAGTACATCTGGTTAGCGAGGACAAAAATATCAAATGCCTTGCGAGTATCCCAGCCGTTGGTATTGGCGATCAGATAGAAAGCTCGATTGTAGACACCGGAGCTATAGTGTACGTCCATACCGCTGTAATAATCGTCGGCATGGCCAATGGAGCGTCCATCCTGTGTCGGGTCTTCAAAATAACGCAAGGCGCCATTGGCTTTGAAAATCTGGGCTCCAACCAGCCAGTCGTTACTGCCAGTCATAAAGTATTCAGCGGCTTCACCAGAGATATCGGAGAAGGCTTCATTAATTCCCCCTGGTTGTTGACTGTAAACTAGGCCAGAGTTCTGCTCGGTAAAGCCGTGGCTGACTTCATGAGCCGTAACATCCAGGCTGACTAGGGGGTGGAAGGTGTTTTGCCCATCGCCAAAGGTCATCTGGCTGCCATCCCAGAAAGCATTTTCGTAGTTATTACCGTAATGCACGCGAAGGCGCAGCTTTTGAGTCAGCGGTGAAGTGTTGTACCAGTCACTGAACATTGCGAAGACCACGCCACCAAAATAGTGCGCGTCATTTAGCGGTGAATAAGCACCATTGATTTCTTTGTGATCATTGTAGGGGCAGTTGAATTGATGGACGCTACCGCCACTGGTTCCATGATTCAGGTTCACAGTTTCAACGTTGGTAGTATCCATACGGCAGTTGGCATCAACCTGCATGGAGGGGAAATCGGTACCATATTCATAGCGGCCCGTTTTTACATTGCCGCCAGGACCTTGTGCATCTTGGAAGGTGAGGCCATCCCAATGCTTAATCACTTCACCGGTCATGGCATCAATAAAGTAGAAGGGGCGCTTGGGGTCGTTTCCATACTCGACCCAGTTCACCAGGTAGGCCAGGCGAGCCTCATCTTGTTCATTGATGTAAACATAGAGTTCTTTTTTCTGGTTTTTGGCCTCCAGTTTAAGCACTGGCAGTGATAAAGCACCCGACATCACTCCCTGTTGTGCGCGTAGTGAAACCTGATGATTCATGGCGCGATCAAGGGCATTGCCCGCGTCAATTGCCGCACGCACGGTGGGTACTTCAAGTTCGAGTCCGGTAAGGATATTACCGTGCATCTCGGTAATGAGTCCCTGTCCAGAACTGGTTACGGTCTGTCCCCACACGGGTATGCCTTTGTGGGTTTGTTGGTAGCGGGCGACGGTTTTGCCATTTCCCAGAGTACGCTCACGAATTTTTACCAATGCCATGTCAGATCCGGCAACGGTATTTAATGTCTGTGGCGAGAGCATATCCGGAGTGGCTGGAACACGGTCGGCAGCCTGCGCACTAATAGCCATAGCTAAAGTGCAGGTAAGTCCTATCAAATGCTTCATTGCTAGCTTTCCCTTATTTAACTTTTTTATTAGCGACCGAGCATCAGCAGCTGGAAAACAATCCAGTAAGGAATTACTGATTGCTTCAGCAACTTGATGCAAACGGTCTTTATGGTTGGTAAGACAGCAGAAGAAGGCCGGGCATCTGGGGTGGGGCCAAAAATTGGCAATGACGTCCGCTTTCTCAAACCGGTTGCCCAAATATTCCGGGCAACCTGAGATTACCTTGCATGTGCTTAGTGGCAACAAAAAGGTGATGACAAACTCATATATTTGAATTGTTTTCGATATTTTTGCTTATTTAGTCACAAATCAGCAAATAATATCCTGCCGAGGAATCCAAATTGATGCGCCTAAATAAACCCGATAAAAGGGTGGTGCGCCAGCCGAGAATAAAATTTCAGAAAAGTCTCAAAAATATTTTTTGGGATTATCTATACGTTGAGAAGTAGATATTCCCGCTCCCAAGAACTGATAACTCGGTTAAATTCCTCGTATTCATCGCGCTTTATTGCGCTCCATGCTTTCACGAATTTTTTGCCAAACATTTCAGCAGCGGCTTCGCATTCCGTTAAAAGATTGAGGGCGTGCTCTTGAGTACGGGGTAAGGTAATGGTCTCTTTGGAGCAGTCGCCCTGATACGGTGCGCTAGGTGCTACCTTATTGATCATACCGAGATAACCGCAAGCGAGAGAAGCAGCAATGGCGAGATAAGGGTTGCAGTCGGCACCAGGAAAACGATTTTCCAATCTTTTTCCTTGAGGTGAACTGTCGGGAACTCTAAGGCCGGTAGTGCGATTGTCATAGCCCCAATGCAGGCTTGTCGGGGCGGCCATTTCGGGAGTGAAGCGTCGATAAGAATTGACATTTGGGGCTAGAAAACTAATGAATCCTGGAGTGTACTCCTGCATACCGCCAATAAAATACATGAAGCTATCGTTTTCATTTCCATGGTCGTCTACAAATATGTTCTTCTCTGTTTTTAAGTCGACAACACTTTGGTGAAGATGTAATGCACTGCCGGGTTCGTCCTCCATGGGTTTGGCCATAAAGGTGGCATAAATTCCGTGGCGCAGAGCAGTTTCTCTGACGGTGCGTTTAAAGGTGAAAACTTGGTCGGCGAGTTGAAGTGGGTCTCCATGAAGGAAATTGATTTCCATTTGCGCGGTTCCTGATTCGTGAATCAAGGTATCTACATCGAGCCCCTGCGCCTCACAGAAATTATACATATCCTCAATAATGGGTTCGTATTCGTTGGCAGCGTCGATGCTATAAGACTGTCTGGTTTTTTCCGTGCGGCCAGATCTGCCAACGGGTGCTGAGAGTTTTTCATCTGGATCAAGATTGCGCTTTATGAGGTAAAACTCTACCTCCGGAGCAACGATTGGTTTCCAGCCTTTCTCTTTATATTTTTCCAAAACGAATTTGAGGATGTTCCGCGTACTAATCGGATGTGGTTGACCATCCCGGGTATAACAATCGTGAATAATTTGAGCAGTGGGATCATTGGCCCAGGGGTTAAGTCGAACGGAATCGGGATCTGGCACCAGCAACATATCCGTATCTGCTGGGTCCACGAGTTCATTGTGCTCATCGACATAGTCGCCGGTAACGGTTTGCACAAGGATACTTTCTGGAAGTCGGCTGTCCTGGGTAAGGAATTTATCTGTAGGCGTAAATTTGCCTCTGGCATTACCCGACATATCCGGCACCAGGCACTCCACCTCGGCAATATCGTGTTCGGCGAGCCAGCTTGTAATCTTGTCCATTTGTTAGAGTTACCCAGTGTGTTTCCATCTACATGTCGTACCAGTATATGCCTGACCCTCACATTGGCGGTAGCCACCAGTGCAGGCAAAAATAATGACTTGCCGGATATGTTTTGAGATTTATGGGAAGCCTGGCACGGCAGGTAAAAGGGAATTACCATTTTGCTATTCTCGGGGCCGAACTATTTCAGAGCTTCCCGCATACTCAACGCCTTGAAGGGCTGCATTGATGAAAACCACCTCTGGTTATACAGATTCTTACTACTCAGCAAGTGCCAATCCGCTTACCTCTTATCCCCAGCTGGATGGTGTCCGGGAGGTGGATGTTTGTGTGATTGGGGCCGGCTATACCGGGCTCTCCACAGCGTTGCATTTAGCGGAACGGGGCTACAAAGTGTCTGTCTTGGAAGCGCAGCGTGTGGCATGGGGCGCATCTGGTCGCAATGGTGGACATGTGGGGGTTGGGCAACGGCGCTGCCAAAGTGACTTGGAAGAAATGTTCGGTGTGGAGATTGCCAAGCGGTTTTGGCAATTTAGCCTTGAGGCGGTGCGGCTGGTAGAGCAGTTGATTGATAAGCATCAAATTAATTGCGACCTGAAGCGAGGGATAATGCATCTCGCAGCTAAACCCAGCCATGACAACTACCTGCGCAAGGAAGCCGAGCTTCTTCAGGAGCGTTATGGTTACTCGGGTGTGCGCTATGCCGATGAGCAGGAGGTGGGTGGCCTTGTGGGAACAAGGCGTTATTTAGGCGCACAAATTGACAGTGGCTCCATGCACCTTCACCCATTGAACTATGGGCTTGGGTTAGCGGCGGCTTGTGTCAGAGCTGGGGTCGAGCTCTATGAGCACAGCAGAGTGACTAGCTACCGGGGAGGGAATTCCTGTACCGTCGAAACAGCCAAGGGGCAGGTAAAGGCGGCTAAGGTTATATTGGCCTGCAATGGCTATCTCGGAAACTTGGAGCCGCGGCTGGCTGGCAAAATTATGCCAATCAATAATTTTGTTCTGGCCACTGAACCTCTGTCTGAGCCTGCTGCTCAAAAATTGATCGCCAATGATTATGCAGTGCAGGACACACTGTTTGTTATCAACTACTGGAAGTTATCGGGAGATAACCGCCTGATTTTTGGTGGTGGTGAGAATTATTCGGCCAGCTTTCCTGCAGATATACGCAAGTTTGTACGGAAAAAAATGCTGCAGGTGTATCCGCAGCTAAAGCAGACCCGAATTGATTATGGCTGGGGCGGCACTCTGGCGATCACTATGAATCGCATGCCGCATATGGGGCGCCTGGAGCCCAATATCTATTACAGTCAAGGTTACTCGGGCCACGGGGTGCCTACTGCAACCTTTGCGGGTAAACTCCTCGCTGAAGCAATTGTTGGCACTGAGGAGCGCTTTGACATCATGACGAAGATCCCAACAGAGACTTTTCCTGGTGGAACCCTTTTGCGTTGGCCGGGCCTGGTGTTGGGAATGCTTTACCACAGTTTGCTTGATAGGTTTGGGCATTGAAAGAGGTGAGGTGGCTGGACTGTTGCTGGTGAAATTGTCGACTCCTTTGGTGTTAAGATGCTGTGAGTTGCCGTTAGGAAACCGATCTTGTCCAGTACCGAACAGCATAAGCGCAAAAGCCAATTAACCCCTCGCCGCGAGCCGGTCCAAGCCCGTGCACGGGCTCGAGCCCGGCAGATACTCGATGTCACCGGGAGGCTCCTGGAAGAGGTCGGGCTCGATGATCTCACTACTATCTTAATTGCGCGGAAGCTCGATATTTCAGTGGGCTCCCTCTACCATTATTTCCCCAATAAACATGCGATTCTCTATGCTATGGGCGAGCAGTGGCTCGCTAGTATCAGTGAGGCCATGGCTGAGCTGGCAGAGCTCGATCTCGAGCATATGACACTTGGGAGTTTTATTGATGAGTTTGTTGGGCGCCTTCTAGCTGTGTACCGTGAGCAGCGAGGGCTGCTGCCATTGGCCCAAGCTATGTGGGGAATTCCCGAGTTGCACGAGCTGGATAAGAGCCATGACGAGCTGGTGATCGGGCACCTGGTGGATATGTTCCATCGCTTGGGCTTTACCTGCCCGCCCAATGAAATGAATCGCTTGGGTCGGCTCACACTGGAAAGCTGCCATGCGCTATTGCTGGTGATGGTTAACCAAGCAGAGGTGCGTGCTTACCGTACCTGTGAAGATTTACAGCAAATGCTTTTCACTCTGTTGAACCTCAGAGGAAGCGATAATAGTCCCGAGGGGCTCAGTGATGTGGAGGCGCCCTGATGGCCATGCGTCCGGACAAACTGGTAATCGCGATTTCTTCTCGGGCACTGTTCGACTTGAATGATAGCCATAAGGTTTTCGAGGAGTTGGGCCTGCAAGCTTTCTCGCGCTATCAAGTAGAGCGGGAGAACGATGTTTTGCAGAAAGGAGATGCCTTCCACCTGGTAGAGAAATTTCTAAAAATCAACGAGCAGCTTGAGGGGGAGCCCAGGGTCGAGGTTATCCTGCTTTCCCGTAACAGTGCTGATACAGGACTTCGGGTGTTTAACTCAATTGAGCACTATGGTCTGGATATTACCCGGGCTGCCTTTTGCAATGGTGAAAGCCCCTATCGCTATATCGGTCCATTTGGCTGTAATTTGTTTCTCTCGACTGATGGCTTGGATGTTCGTCGCGCCTTGGATCAGGGGGTTGCTGCGGCAACTCTGGTGGCTGGGGGTAACCGCGAGCAGCGCGACGATGTTTTGCGCTTTGCCTTTGATGGTGATGCGGTAATCTTTTCTGACGAGGCTGAGCAGATTTTCAAGCGGGATGGGCTGGATGCCTTTACCCGTGCAGAGCGTGCCTCTGCACAGATGCCGCTGGGTGGAGGGCCTTTCAAGGGATTTCTTGAGGCTCTGCAAACATTACAAGCGGAATTTGGTTTAGAGAGTTGTCCAATACGCACCGCCCTGGTGACGGCAAGGTCTGCGCCAGCCCATGAGCGGGTAATCCGTACGTTGCGTGCCTGGGATATCCGTGTAGATGAATCGGTATTTTTGGGGGGGCTTCCAAAGGGGGAGTTTCTGCGGGCATTCGGTGCTGATGTGTTCTTTGATGACCAGCCGGCGCACTGTGCCTCCGCAGCCGAGCATGTGGCTACAGGTCATGTGCCGCACGGTATTGCCAATATCGCAAATAGTGATGCCTGAGTATTTGAGCTCTTTCGGGCCTGTAAATGCTGGAAAGTCGATTGACACCCGCCGCTCTTCACCGGATATTCATCTGTCCGTTGGCCCCGGCTTCGATTGGCTGCTATTCTTTTCTCGCATAACTCAAGATGTTTTTTATAACTAACAATTTATATGTCAGAGTTGCACTCGTCCTGGGGCGGGGTGATTGATATTAAAGGGAGGACTTATGAAGCTGCAGCAGTTGCGATATATCTGGGAAGTGGCGCATCACGATCTCAACGTTTCTGCTACTGCGCAGAGCCTCTATACCTCCCAGCCGGGCATCAGCAAGCAGATTCGCCTACTGGAAGATGAGCTGGGGGTGGAAATCTTTGCCCGTAGCGGCAAGCACCTCACCAGGGTGACGCCAGCGGGGGAGGCGATCCTCAAGACCGCTGGCGAAATTATGCGCAAAGTGGAAAATATCAAGCAGGTTGCCCAGGAGTTCAGCAATGACAAGAAGGGCAGCTTGGCGGTTGCTACTACCCATACCCAGGCGCGGTATGCGCTGCCCCCGGTTATCAAGCTGTTTATTTCCCGTTACCCTGATGTATCGCTGCATATGCACCAGGGAACCCCCATGCAAATCTCGGAAATGGCAGCCGATGGTACTGCGGATTTCGCCATTGCTACCGAGGCACTAGAGCTTTTCAGTGATTTGGTGATGATGCCGGTTTATCGCTGGAATCGTTGTATTTTGGTGCCTAAAGATCATCCTCTCTGCCATGTCAGCAAGCTGAATCTTGAAGAGGTTGCAAAGTATCCGATCGTCACTTACGTGTTTGGCTTTACCGGCCGCTCAAAATTGGATGAGGCATTCCTGGAGAAAGGGCTTTCGCCTAAGGTCGTGTTTACCGCTGCGGATGCGGATGTTATTAAAACCTATGTGCGCCTGGGTCTCGGTATTGGCATAGTGGCGGATATGGCGGTGGATGGTGAGGATGAAGATTTAGTTGCCCTGGATGCCAGTGATTTGTTCGAGTCCAGTATTACCAAGATCGGCTTTCGCAAGGGAATATTCCTGCGAGGCTTTATGTATGATTTCATCCAACAGTTTGCTCCGCATCTCACCCGGGAATTGGTGGATCAAGCTGCGCATGCTACTTCCAGAGCTGAGGTAGATGCACTATTTGCCGATACAGAGCTGCCGGTTTATTAGTATTGCGGTGTAGCTGGCTGGCAGAGGCTAAGAGGCCTCTGCCTGTTGGATCAGGGGTTGTAAAACTTCCTTGGCAAATTTGAAGTAGACGGTATAGATCTCTGCTTCTTGCCCTTCACGCTCGACCACAAAGAATGGCGCTCGATCCACATTAAATTGCTGTGCAATTTGCATCCCGGCACTTTGCGGGTCGCGCACGTCAGCTATCAAAGTTTGATCGATAAATTTGAGTTGTTCGTTCACTTCCAGTTTTTCCTGCACATCCCGGCATTTGGCGCAGGGTGAGCCATCGGCGAGTACTTTTTTGACTAGTGTGATCTTCACAATAAATTCCTTGATCCAGTTAAGCGCTGAAATTGGCACTACTGGCATTGAATCTATCAGATGGCCTAATAACTTTGAAATATCAATCCTAGATAGTTCTATAACCAAAATGCTGTAGTAAGACTACAGAAAAGCCCGGCAGGCAGTGATTTTTGACGGGCTGGGTGATCAATTCAGGAATTGCTCTGCGGTTTCAAGAAGTAAGCGCACTTTGGCCAGGCACTCCTTGTACTCTGCTGTCGGATCAGAGTCGGCGACTATGCCTCCACCGGCAGCACAGGTAATGCGCCCATTACTGGCGCTAAAGGTACGAATGGCGATGTTGGTATCGGCGCGGCCGCAGCTACTGATATAGCCGATGCTGCCACAATAGATACCCCTGGGGCTGCCTTCCAGCTCGCGAATGACCTCCATAGAGCGGCGTTTGGGCGCACCGGTGATGGAGCCTCCGGGAAAACAGGCCGCTAACAGGTCGCTGTAAGCTGAGTCCTCATGCATCTCTCCTGTCACTACGCTGACCAAGTGGTGAACATTGG
This sequence comes from Microbulbifer mixtoriginis (SeqCode), assembly GCF_052467515.1. Lineage (NCBI taxonomy): Bacteria > Pseudomonadati > Pseudomonadota > Gammaproteobacteria > Cellvibrionales > Microbulbiferaceae > Microbulbifer > Microbulbifer mixtoriginis (SeqCode). The sequence continues at coordinate 1,913,810 of NZ_CP174314.1, forward strand.
CAAAGCTAGCCAGCTGGAATAGCTCCGGCACCCTCACGCTGCCACTGCGGCACAACTTGCTGAAATCGTTGCGCAGCAAATCCACGATCATCAGGTTTTCTGCGCGATCTTTAGGGCTTCTCTGCAGGGTAAATGCCGCACGCTGGTCCTCTACCGGATCAGCTACTCTGGCGGCGGTGCCCTTGATGGGCTCGGTGCGCAAGCTACTGCCATCGGCACGAATAAAGCGCTCTGGCGATAGGCTCAGCAAGCTGCCCTGGGGCATTTCCATAAATGCTGAAAATGGCCCTGCCACGCGTCGACGCAATGCCAGGTAGGCAGCAAAGGGATCGCCCTCGTAGGGGGCGCTGAAGCGTTGGGTAAAGTTTGCCTGGTAGACATCTCCCGCTGCGATATATTCGAGGATTCGCGCAATGCGCTCCTCATAGTCAGCAACACTGAGTTCGTGGGCAAATGGTGCTAAAAGGCGAAACCCCTCGGGATCCTGCTCTCGCTCCCAGTGCACCGATTTAAAACGATTGATTAGCTCTTGTACCTGCCTGGCTGGGCAGGCAGGATGAAAAACCAGATGGCTGGAGCCCAGCTGGTGATCTGCAATAAAAGCCCAGCTATAGAGCCCAAAAAAGCCTGCCGGTAGGTCCGTAGGTCGGGTATCCGCAGGCAAAAAGTTACCGCCGGTGCCCAGTTCATAACCGGCAAAACCGATGATTCCACCGCAAAAAGGCAGTTGTGAGTCCCGCTCCTGTGGGCACAGCTCACGACTTAGGTCATCTACCCGAGTGAAAGGCTCACTGCTATCTGCTGCCAGTTCCAGCGCGTTAAGAGGGTCGGCACTGATAATATCGTAGCGACCTCCGCTGCTGAGAGGTCGGCCGCTATCGAGCCATACCGGCACAGGTAGATCCGCAATTGCCTGGAAGGCTGCTGCAGAATTGAGTGAATAGGGCAGGGAGACTATTTGCATATCAAAACACGGCAGTCTGGAAGACGGCGCACACTACACACTTTGTCGCGGCGTGAAAAGGGCGCCTGGCTTTTTGGTCATCCCTTAGTCAATTCTTCGCTCGATGCCGGCCTGGGACATCAGGCGCGTAGCGAGCTCCTCCACGGATAGCTGGGTGGCATTGAGGAAGGGCACTTGCGCCCGCCTTAGCATCTGTTCGACTTGGCGCACCTCAAATTCGCACTGTCCTATAGAAGCGTAGCGGCTATTGGCGCGCCTTTCCTGTCGAATCTGCATCAAGCGTTTGGGATCTATGGTGAGGCCGAAGAGTTTGCGCTGGAAGGGGCGCAGAATCTTGGGCAGGGTGGTGGAGTCCATATCCTCTTCGGTGATGGGGTAGTTGGCCGCGCGCAGTCCAAATTGCAAGGCCAAATATAGGCAAGTGGGGGTTTTGCCGGAGCGGGAGACGCCGAGCAATATGACATCCGCTTGCTCAAATTCACTGATGCGGCGCCCGTCGTCGTTATCGATAGCAAAATGCACCGCATCAATGCGTTCGCTATAGCGGCGATTATCGGCAATGCCGTGGGAGACATTAACGGTCTGTGCAGGATCGCGCCCAAATAAATTGGCCAGAGGTGTCAGGTAATTCTCGAAGATATCCAGCATTAAAGCGGGGCTTTGGTGCAATTGATCGCGAATCTGGTCAGAAACGATGCTGGTAATAATGATGGGCTGCAGACCGGATTCCTGGGCAGCGCTCTCTATACGCTGGAGAGCCTGCTGGACCTTTTCGGTAGAGTCAATATAAGGCAGAGTCACCTGCTCGACATGCTGGTCCTGAAACTGTGCCAATAGGCTGTGGCCAATGCCCTCTACAGTGAGGCCGGTTCCATCGGAAATAAAAAAAGCGGTGCGTTTGTCTTTTGCCATGCTGCGTCTCTGTCTGTTGGCGGGACTTTTTAGTGGCCGCTAGTATAGGGGTGGTGGGCTTAAAGGTCTTATTTTCTGAGAGCTAAGCAAGCTTGTAGAAAATTTACAACATATTGACCGTTTTTCCTGGGCTATTTTTTACAAGACTCATCCTTATAATCAGCGCCCAACAAACCTGATTTCAGAGGGCCTTCACTTGACGAATTTCACCATCGACTTTGCAAAACTGGGAATGGATGATGTCGACAAAGTCGGCGGTAAAAACGCATCGCTCGGCGAGATGATTTCATCTCTGGCCGGCGCTGGTGTGAGTGTACCGGGCGGCTTTGCGACCACAGCGGAGGCTTTTCGGGCTTTCCTAGCCCATGAGCAGTTAGAGCAGCGTATCGCCGAGCGGCTGAAAGGACTCGATGTCGGTGATGTTACTGAGTTAGCCAAAGCCGGCGATGAAATTCGCAATTGGATCATACAGACCCCATTTCCTGCACAGCTGGAAAAAGAGATCCGCGATGGTTATGAAGCTTTGGGTGGTGGTGAAACAGCTGTTGCTGTGCGTTCCTCCGCGACTGCTGAAGATTTACCGGATGCTTCTTTCGCAGGCCAGCAGGAGACCTTCCTGAATATCCGTGGTATAGATGCGGTTCTGATTGCGGTTAAAGAAGTATTTGCCTCTCTCTATAACGACCGTGCCATCGCCTACCGTGTACATACAGGCTACGCGGATGTAGGTGTAGCTCTGTCGGCTGGTATTCAGCACATGGTGCGCAGTGAGACTGGCGCGGCCGGTGTAATGTTTACCTTGGATACTGAGAGTGGATTCCGTGATGTGATCTTTATCACTGCGGCCTTCGGTCTGGGTGAGACTGTTGTACAGGGTGCTGTGAATCCTGACGAGTTCTATCTCTACAAGCCGGCTTTGGATGCCGGGCGCCCAGCTATCCTACGTCGCAATCGCGGTAGTAAAGCCATCAAAATGGTTTACGACGAAAGCGGCGATTGCGGGCGCTCAGTAAAAACCGTTGAGGTTGCAGAAGAAGATCGCCAGCGTTTTGCTCTCAATGATGAAGAGCTGACCAGCCTGGCAATTCAGGCCCGTAAAATCGAAGAGCACTACGGTCGTCCGATGGATATCGAGTGGGCCAAAGACGGTGATACCGGTAAGCTATTTATCGTACAAGCGCGCCCGGAGACCGTACGCTCCCGCGATCAGGGTACCAGCATTGAGCGTTACAGCCTGCAGGAACGCGGTGAAGTACTGTGTGAGGGGCGCGCGATTGGTCAGCGTATCGGTGCAGGCCGCGTTCGCAAGCTGAAGTCCGTCCAAGATATGGCAGCTATGCAGGACGGTGAGGTCCTGGTGACCGATATGACCGACCCGGATTGGGAACCGGTGTTGAAAAAGGCGAGCGCAATTGTTACCAACCGCGGCGGCCGTACTTGTCACGCGGCGATTATTGCCCGTGAATTGGGGATTCCCGCAGTGGTTGGCTGTGGAAACGCCACCGAGTTATTGGAAGACGGTACTCCCGTCACCGTCTCTTGTGCCGAAGGCGATACCGGCTTCGTAATGTCCGGCGAGTTGGACTTCCAGCGTGAAGAAACTGAAGTTTCCGAAATGCCGGATCTGCCTTTCAAAATCATGCTCAATGTGGGCAATCCAGATCGCGCTTTTGCCTTTAGCCACTTGCCCAACCAGGGGGTTGGCCTGGCGCGCTTGGAATTTATCCTGAATCGCATGATTGGGATTCACCCGAAAGCCCTGCTTGAGCTGGATAGCCTCCCGGATGACTTGCAACAGAATATCCGCGAGCGCATAGGCGGTTACGCCTCCCCGGAAGACTTTATTGTTGAGAAACTGGTAGAAGGTATCGCTACCCTGGCCGCGGCCTTTGCACCTAATCGTGTAATCGTGCGTCTATCAGACTTTAAGTCCAACGAATACGCACACCTGGTTGGTGGCCAACTATACGAACCCAGCGAAGAGAACCCGATGCTCGGCTTCCGTGGTGCGGCTCGCTACCGCTCTGAAGATTTCCGCCAGTGTTTCGCCCTGGAATGTCGTGCACTGAAGAAAGTACGTGACGAGATGGGGCTGACCAATGTGGAGATCATGGTACCCTTCGTGCGAACTCCGGAAGAGGCAGAAGAGGTTGTCGGTCTGCTCGCCGAGAACGGTCTGCGCCGCGGCGAGGCTGGTCTCAAGGTCATTATGATGTGCGAACTGCCATCCAATGCCCTGCTGGCAGAAGAGTTCCTGCAGCATTTTGATGGCTTCTCAATCGGTTCTAATGACTTGACCCAGCTTACCCTGGGTCTTGATCGGGATTCCGGTCTGGTGGCCGACCTGTTCGACGAGCGTAACCCGGCAGTGAAGGCTCTGCTGTCCCGCGCCATCCAGGCCTGCAAAAAAGCTGGTAAATATGTAGGCATCTGCGGTCAGGGACCTTCTGACCACAAAGACTTCGCCCGCTGGTTGATGGATGAGGGAATCGACAGTGTTTCCCTGAACCCGGATACCGCTGTAGATACCTGGCTATTCCTAGCTAACGAAGAAGCCTAATTTCCTTTCTAAGCGGCCCTTTTGGGCCGCTTTTCCTATCTAAGCGCCCCTCCAGCGACTGTGGTTTTTTTTTCCTAATTCATTGCGTGTTTGCCCAAAAATTAGACTTCTGTTGCCGCTTCTCTCGATAACTTCGGAATTTATCCTGCTATTTCTGTGTGAGATTTACGGATCACACGCTACCGAAAAAATTCAAAACTCTATGGCTTGCCTTCAGAGATAAGAATTCATTCTAAGGCTTACCACCAGCCTCAATAAAATCGGAAGAGTCCTGAGGCAGCGCGTAGATGGAAAACAGAGCGCAATTTGCTTTGGTGCTGATTCACCTGCAGGGGTAAATCCTCCGGTGTAGAAGTTTGAGTGGTATCGGTTGGGCTGTTTTCCTTTCCGCCCACTTTGGCAGAGCAGAGAAAGTTGTTGAGGTGAGCTATGCATACGAGCAGACAGTTACAGATCCCAATATTACATATTTTTCTGATGTTGTGTCTCTTGGCACTAATCGCCGTTCCCCCTGCAATGGCAAAGCCCCGCGGTGGTAACTGGTTTGATGATCGCGCTGCGGCTAGGGGAGGAGGCGCCTCAATCAGGATTGACTTGAGTGAACAGCGCGCTTACCTCTACAAAGGCGGTAAGTTGGTTGGGGTATCCAGAATTTCCTCCGGTAAGCGGGGTTATAGTACGCGGCCAGGACACTTCCGTGTATTGTCCAAGCACCCGCATCATCGCTCTTCGATCTACGGTAGTTATGTAGATAGGCGCACAGGACGGGTGGTGAGGTCCAATGTAAATACTCGTAAACATCGTCGCCCCGCCGGTACTGTGTATCGTGGTGCAAAAATGAATAACTATATTCGCTTCAACGGCGGGATCGGTCTGCATGCTTCTGGCCATGTGCCCAGACACCCTGCCTCGCATGGTTGTGTGCGTATGCCTCCGCACATGGCTAGAAAGTTTTATCGCCATGTACGTGTAGGTACTCCGGTGCGTGTTACGCACTAAAACCTGAAAACGATTTTGTAGCAGCGAAGCCTTGGCCGGGTATTATCTATAGGGATGATACCCGGTATTTATTTGTCAGCCTGCCACCAAAGTGACACTATCGCTATCATCATTTTTTACGGAATGATTGCGAGAGGACTTATGCCAATTTCTACCCCCGATTTGTGTGATGACCACGGTGATGCAGTGCAAGTGGTTGAGCCGATGTTTGTTAATTACGGAGGCCGTGAGAACTTTGGCGGTCAAATCGTAACTATTAAGTGTTTTGAGGATAACTCGCTGGTGCGGGAGTTAGTGGCGGAACCGGGACAAGGAAAAGTTCTGGTAGTCGATGCGGGTGGTTCAATGCGTCGCGCTTGTCTTGGCGATATGCTCGCCGATAAAGCGGTAGCCAATGGCTGGGAAGGCATAGTGATGTATGGCTGCATCCGCGATGTTGACCAGATTGGGGCGCTAGATTTAGGCGTTCAGGCCCTGGGTACACACCCAATGAAAACGGAGAAAAAAGGTATTGGTGAGCGGGATCTGGCAGTGACTTTTGGAGGGGTGACTTTTCGACCTGGAGAATATCTGTATGGGGATAACAACGGAATCATTGTTGCGCAAGAAGCACTAGTGTGAACCCCACTTTTCAATTACACAGCTTTCACAAAAGCTTGCAGATAAAAATGCCCGCTGGCAACTTTGTTGCCGCGGGCATCGTTCATAAAGAGCTGCCTATCGATTGTGTAAATCTGAAACTGGATCCTTGGGCATGCGCAGAGACATCAGAAAATAAAGGATCTTGTTCTTGTCTTCGTCACTCAGATTTTGGAAGTTTTCTGCGGCGTAGCCGGCATCACTTCCAGGATTATCGTGTAACAAGATGGCTTCTACCAAGGTGAGTGCGCGCCCATCGTGCATATAGGGCGCTGTGTCAGCAACTCCCCAAAGACGTGCGGTGATAAATTCCCTGTTTTGCACCTCATCCTGGAAAAAGGCGGTTTCAGCTAAGGCTATGCCCATGTCATAGCGCTTGAGATCAGAGAACATTTCGACCTCAATTCCCGCTCCAAAAATGGATTTAAAAACTGTGGGGGGCTTGCTTAGATCCACGTGATAGAAAGTATCTTCAAATGGTGCCTCCGGGGAGCCCGTTAGCTTAAAGGGCAAGGTCCTCCGCTCAGTGGTCATTACGGGACGATGGCAGTCGGCACAGCCAACCTCGTGGAACAATTTGCGACCCCGGTTATTTTTGCCGGATTCTATTTGGAAGGGGCGGTCCAGGGTGGCAATGAAAATACTGATCGCGGATAGATCACCGACAGAAATTTCGTTGGTCACGCCGTCATTGTCTTCGTCGGCTTCTGCCCCGCCAAACTTTTCTGTTGCCTGCATCCCCATGTGGAAAGAAAGGGCGTTCAAGGAGAATTCGCGGGCTGAGGCATTATCGCCTTTCCTGCCAAACGGGCGTACCACAAGGTCTGCATCGACGCCTTCCACATTGCTGGTGTCCAGGTTGCCATCCTCATCGACAAAAATACTGCCAAAATTAACGGATTTAGTCTCCAGACTGACAACAGTTCCAGGGTTGTCTAAGGCGTATTGTTTGAGGCGCTGAAGGTCAGCGGTCATTTCTCTGGCGACTAGTTCAATCCCTCCAGAGCCAAATAAGAATAGGGGGTTGATTAGGCGGCCATCGTATTCCGCAGTCCCATCGAAGCTTTCGTCAATGACATCGATATTGACCGGACGCAGCATTGCGCTGGTGCTAAAACCGCCACCGCCACCAATACCCATGGTGGCCGGCACAGTTCTATTGCTGACGATACTGTGACATTCCAGGCAGTTCTGGGAGTCGAGTCCATTGACTCGCAGGAAGGTACCATTGCCTTGTAATGTCGGCCGGTTACCGCCATCTGCGGAGTGGTTATCAGGCTGGGATTCATCGTGTGCACCATCCCCGTAGCCATCGTAGCGATTAAAGGGGGTGCTGAAAATGAGCATCCCGGCCTGGCGAATTTCATCCAGGCTCAGTTCACCTTCAACAATTTGTCCCTGGGTAATTCTGTCTTCCGGGGCCAGCCGGGGGCCTTCTCCCACCAGATTGGCGAAGAGCAGGCTGGGGGTTAAAAGTCCGACACCGGCAAGCGAGTTCACAAGAGTCTGCTTCATACGAGCATCCTAATTCAATGCTTTCTATCAACTGATCCAGAGCTTCATTTGCGGCGTCCATTCCATCTCTCTAAATATAGGTAGTATTTCCCAGGGATATCGCGACAACTGGCGCTTCATACATCTTATTGATGTATAAATTTCAGGTTCTCTTGGGCGTCTAGTTACCAGGGGACTCTCCCCGCACAAAATGTTGTGTCTGGAGTACTGAGTGACTGCTTGTGAGTTTTCAATTTGGGAAGGGATCTTACTGAAACTCTTCAACCGCATTCGTTGCCTATCATTATTTTTTGAAATAGCACCATGGCTAGTGGTAATTGGCGGGGTAGTGCACCGCTAGGGATACTGCGGAAGGTAAAAATGAGCGAGTTGCGCAAGAAATTCTTTACCAAACCCCTATTGAATATCATAAAGAGGATTTTACCGCCAATATCTCAAACGGAACGGGAGGCAATGGAGGCCGGAGAAGTTTGGTGGGATGCTCAGCTACTCTCCGGTAAACCGGACTGGAAGCAACTACTCGATATGGGACCGCCAGAGCTGAATGAGGAGGAACAGGCTTTTCTCGATGGGCCTGCCGAAGAGCTCTGTAAAATGATCAATGATTGGCAGATCAGTTTTGTCGATCACGATATCCCAGAGCATGTTTGGGAGTTTCTGCGTAAAAATCGTTTCTTCGGCATCATCATTCCCAAAAAATATGGTGGTCTCGGCTTTTCCCCTACTGCGCATGCAGAAATAGTCACCAAAATTTCTACGCGGAGTAACACCGTCGGCGTCACTGTGATGGTGCCCAATTCCCTCGGGCCGGGAGAATTGCTGCTCGCTCATGGCACCCAGGAGCAAAAAGATTATTACTTGCCCCGGCTTGCCGATGGCACGGATATTCCCTGTTTCGGCCTCACCAGCCCCCAGGCGGGCTCCGATGCGGCATCCATGATTGACCGCGGAGAGGTCTGTTACGGTGATCATCAGGGGGAAAAGGTCTTGGGGATGCGTGTCAACTGGCACAAGCGGTATATCACCCTGGGGCCTATTGCCACGGTCTTGGGGCTCGCCTTTAAGTTGTACGACCCGGAGCATATTCTCGGCGATAAAGAGGAGCTGGGAATTACCGTGGCACTGGTTCCTACTGATACAGAAGGCGTGACTATTGGTCAACGCCATCTCCCGGCGATGCAGGCCTTCCAAAATGGTCCCAACTGGGGAAAAGATGTCTTTATCCCTATGGATTGGATTATTGGAGGTCAGGAGAATGTCGGCAAAGGCTGGGAAATGTTGATGAGCGCCTTGGCTGCCGGGCGTGGCATCTCGCTTCCCTCGCTCTCTACGGGCGGTGCCAAGATGGCGGCGAGGACCACTGGTGCCTATGCGCGTATCCGCGAGCAATTCAATATTCCTGTAGGGCGTTTTGAAGGGGTGCAAAGTCGGCTGGCGGAGATCGCCGCTATCGCTTTCGTGCTAGATAGCGCCCATAAGACAACCACCAGGGCATTGGATGATGGACTTAAGCCGGCGGTAATCACCGCAATTATGAAAGCCAATGCAACAGGGGGGCTGCGCCAGGCTATTGATGACGCCATGGATATTCATGCCGGTAAAGCCATCATGGATGGCCCACTAAATTACCTGGGTAATGCCTATCGTGCGGTACCCGTGGCGATAACGGTAGAAGGGGCCAATTTATTGACCCGCAGCTTAATGATCTTTGGTCAGGGTGCTATTCGCTGCCACCCTTACATACTTGATGAAATGCTCGCTGCTGAAAATCCCGATGAAGAGGAGGGGCTGGAGCAACTGGATCATTTACTCCCCAAGCATATGTGGTTCCAATTCAAGACACTATTGCGAGGAGTATTTCATGGTTGGACCGTGGGGCTCTTTGCCAGCAGCCCTCGTAATGTTGGAGGCGCGGCCAAGTATTTTCGTCAGATCAATCGCTACTCAGCTGTGCTGACACTGGTGACAGAGGTCTCGCTGATCACCTTGGGCGGTGAGTTAAAAAGAAAAGAGCTGATATCCTCCCGGCTCGGCGATGTGCTCAGCCAGCTTTATCTGTTGAGCTGTACTCTCAAGCGTTTCTATGATGATGGCAACCCCAAAGATGATTTACCGCTGCTGGAATTCGCCATGCGTGATGGTTTGCATAAAATCGAAGTTCAGTTGCTGGAAGTTTTTCAGAATTTCCCGCGCCCATTTTTTGGACAGTTGATGCATTTTCTGACTATGCCCTGGGGGCATAGTATCCATACTGCTTCAGATCGACAGGCGCGAGCATGTGCCGAGTTGCTGTTGAGTCCCTCCAAAACCCGAGACCGTTTGACCCGTGGTGTTTTCCTTGGCAATCCTGGCGATGGAGTTGAAATTGTCGAGCAAGCCTTCAACAAGGTATGTGCCTCTGAGCGTGCACGAGAGAAGTTAAAAAAGGGGGGGATTCGCACCCTAAGTCGCGAGTCGGTGGAAGAGGGGTTGCAACGTAATCTCATTAGTGATGAAGAAGCGGATGCTCTTCGTGACGCAGCTGATGCAGTGGATAAGGCTATCCAGGTCGACCACTTTGATCATTTGGCCAGGGTGGTGGGAAAAATCCAATAGCCTTGTGAGAAAAGCCTGATTTCCATGGAAGTTTCTCCTGATAAGGTTCCCCAACGGTTTACCGGCGCCGAGGAGTGTATCGATGCTCTGTTACGCAGGGTCGGTAAAAAGATTGTGCTGGGGTTGCCCCTTGGATTGGGAAAAGCTAATCACTTTGCCAATGCCCTTTACGCGCGTGCCGCTGCAGACCCTTCTATTTCTCTGACCATTTATACCGCCCTGACCCTTGAGCGACCCAGGGGGGACAGTGATATCACGCGCCGTTTTGTACAGCCTTTACTGGATCGCCTTTATAGTCACTATCAGGATCTTGGTTATGTGACGGCGAGGAGACAAGGGCAGCTTCCCAATAATATTGAGGTGATAGAGTTTTTTATGGAGCCCGGTGCTTTGCTGGGTAATCGCTATGCTCAGCAACATTATGTCAGCACTAATTATACCGAGGTGCCCGAAGATCTCTTGCGTAATGGGATCAATGTGATCGCGCAAATGGTGTCCCCCTCACCGGCGGGTGGCAAATACAGTTTGAGCTGTAATCCGGATCTGACCCTGCCACTTTTAAAGCTGGCCTCCGATCGCAAAGGGCAATCGCTTTTTTTACTGGGAGAGGTAAATCATCAATTACCTTATATGCCGGGTAGTAGTGAGCTTGCGGAAGGCGCTTTCGATTTTTTGTTAGAAGGTAACCAGTTCAATACTCCATTGTTTGCCGCTCCTGCAATGCCGGTGAGTTTTACCGAATACGCTATCGGTTTTCATATTGCCAGCCTGATCGCTGATGGTGGTACTTTACAAGTGGGTATCGGGGCGCTCGGCGATGCGGTGTGTCATGCCTTGCGTTTGCGTCACAAAGAGAATCCACTCTTCACTCGCCTGCTGGATGAGTTAGCCGATTCAGAGTCATCCGCATACCGAAAAAACCTCCCCCTACAAAAGGCGCCCTTTCAACAGGGACTATATGGTGCCAGTGAAATGGTTCCCCATGGCTTTTTACATCTGCGTAAGGCGGGGGTTTTAATCCGTGAAGTGTTTGCTGATGAGGCACTGCAGGAGTTGCTGGATTCGGATGCGATCACCCATACAGTGAACGAAGAGACTCTGCTCGCTCTGAAAAAGAGAGGGCGTATCCACTGTCCGTTAACCCCTGATGACACCGTGTTTTTGCAGCGTTTTGGTATTGTGGATCCAAGTTACAGTTGGCGCGGCCACAAGTTGTTAACACCCGATGGCGAAGAGGAGGAGTGTGACCTACACAGTGAGCACGGCCGTCGACGATTGATAGGCAGTTGTTTGAACAACAAACTTAAAGGCGGTATCTGGTTGCACGGTGGTTTTTACCTTGGCCCTGAGGTGATGTATCGAGAGTTACGGGATCTAGCCCCCATTGAGCGGGCCGGTATCGATATGACTTCTATCGATTTCACCAACGATCTGCGCGGCCAACAAATACTGAAGCAAGTCCAGCGCAAACACGCACGTTTTGTAAACTCAGCCATGATGGTGACATTGGGCGGGGCCGTTATTTCCGATGCTTTAATGGATAATCAGGTGGTTAGTGGTGTTGGAGGGCAATACAATTTTGTTGCCCAGGCGTTTGCACTGCCTGGGGCCCGCTCCATTATTGCCCTGCCGAGCACACGCGTTCGCGACGGAATATGTGAAAGTAATATTGTCTGGGAATACCCCCACACCACTATACCTCGGCACTTGCGGGATATTGTGGTAACTGAATACGGCGCGGTGGACCTGCGGGGTAAAACAGACCGGGACGTGATGGTTTCCATGCTCAGTATTTGCGATACACGATTTCAGGCAGTGTTGCTGGAACAGGCCAAATATGCAGGCAAAATTGAAAAGGACTTCACTATTCCGGCAGAGTTTAATCGAAATACCCCGGAGCATATTGCCGAGGTCTTTTCCGATGAAAAGTCCCTCGCCATGTTGCCTTACTATCCGCTGGGTACGGACTTTACCGATGAAGAGGGATGGCTGGCTGTCGCACTTCAGCAGTTGAGAGCGGCTGACCGCAGCTGGTGGCGAATGCTGATAACGGTGATCAAGGGGCGTAGAGTGTGGCGGGACAATTCTGATCAGTTTGCGTTTATCCATCGCTGTCTGGAGCGGATGGGTTGTGACCATTCGGATACCTATGAGCACCGCCTGGAGGCCTATGTTATTGCCGCCGCGCTGCATGAATATATTGACCTTCGCCGTCCCCTCTGTGGATAGAGGTCAGTTATTTTTTAGTTATATGTGGTTGATGTTGTTGGGCCTGAATAGCGGTAAGTGCAATGGTGTAGACAATATCGTCCACCAGGGCACCGCGGGAAAGATCATTCACCGGTTTGCGCAGCCCCTGTAACATAGGCCCAATACTGACTAAGTCCGCACTGCGTTGTACTGCTTTATATGTGGTGTTGCCGGTGTTTAAATCAGGGAAAATAAATACGGTGGCGCGGCCCGCGACTGGGCTCTGTGGCGCTTTCTGCTCAGCCACATTTTTTATCAGCGCCGCATCGTATTGCAGTGGTCCATCAATAATCAGCTTGGGCCTTCTCTGCTTGGCGATTTGTGTGGCTTCACGCACTTTATCTACGTCTAAGCCGGTTCCTGAGGTGCCGGTGGAGTAACTGATCATTGCTACTCGGGGTTCTATCCCAAAAGCTGCTGCGGAGTCTGCCGACTGGATGGCGATCGCAGCCAATTGGTTGGCGTTGGGATCCGGATTGATGGCGCAGTCTCCGTATACCAGTACCTGCTCGGGTAGAAGCATAAAGAAAATTGAGGAGACAAGCTCTTCACCTGGAGCGCTCTTGATCAATTGCAGGGCGGGGCGGATGGTATTGGCGGTAGTGTGAATAGCGCCTGAAACCAGGCCGTCCACTTGGTCTAGGGCCAGCATCATAGTGCCCAAAACGACATTGTCTTGCAGCTGTTCTTTCGCGACCACCTGAGTGAGGCCTTTATTTTTACGAAGAGCTACCATGGGCTCTACATACTCTTCCCTGACATCTTCGGGCTTGATGATTTCTACTTTTTTACTGAGCCTGAGGCCCTGTTGCTCGGCGATTCGCTGGATAGATCCCGGTCTCCCCAGCAGTATCGGTTGTGCAATTCCCCGTTCTGCACAGGCCAGAGCTGCGCGTATAGTGCGGGGTTCTTCTCCCTCTGGAAGCACAATGCGTTTTAGTACCCGGCGGGCCATTTCTGTTAGGTGGTAGCGAAATGCTGGGGGTGACATCCGCCGCGGCCGTTGGGAAACCTGACTTAAGGATTGCACCCAGTTTTTATCCAAGTGGCTGGCAAAAAAATCCTGTACCCGGTTTACTCGCTCACGGTCATCAGCGGGGGTGCGCAGGTTAAAGGTTTGTAATTCCATCACGGTATGCCAGGTGTTGGAGCTGACTAACATTACCGGCAGTCCAGTCTCCATGGCCGGTGTGCAAAGTTTGTGTACCCCACGATCCAGTCGGTAGCCCCCGGTCAGCAGCAAGCAGCCAATTTTTACACCGTTCATTGCTGCCAGGCTGGCTCCTACCATAACATCGGGCCTGTCAGCCGAAGTGACCAGTAGGGCACCTGGATTAAAGCGATGCAGCATATTGGCTAGGGATCGCGAGCAGAAGGTTACGCTGCGCAAACGGCGGCTCTCTAGTTCTCCGCGATTGATCAGTTGTGCATTGAAATGCCGGGCCAGATCCAGCGCCCGGGGGGCCAGCAGCTGCGCATTCCAGGGGATGGCGCCAACGATGCGTAGAGGAATTTTACGATACAGATCCTTTCGGTTGACAGCTTTGGTGCAGGGCTCCTGTTGAGCGCCCACCGAGATAAAGTGGCCGCCAGGTGGGTCGGTTATGCGGGGAGGGGCATCCAGCTTATTGATAATGCAGCCTACCACCGGGTTGGATGGGCCCTCACCAAACGGTTGCATCGCATACTGCAGACGCTCTGTAAGCTGACGAATATCACCTGTGTGCAGGCTGGCAACCAACACCACTTCCGCATCCAGGGTTTTTGCCATCTGGCAGTTCAATTGGTCAGAAAATTGATTTTGCCTTCCGGGTAAAAGTCCCTCTACGACTATTACATCCGCAGTTTGAACGCTGCTGCGGTAGCGGGCCAAAATTTTCTCCAGTAGCTCCGTGGTACCACCTGCGGAGATCATAGTTTCAGCTTCTTGTGCGCTGATTGAACGGGGAATGTCCAGCTTGGTAGTCTGCCGCAATATCTCTGTGGTTCTCTCGATGGCGCCGTCGCGGGAAGGTGCTTCGCTGACAGGTTTGAAAAACTGGGTTTCTACACGGTTGCGTTCAAGTGCCCGTATTAAGCCCAGGCTTACCGACGTAATACCCACACCCAGATCCAGTGGAATCAGCATTAGGGCGCGCGCGTTGTGGGGCATGTTTATAGCGCCCTGTTCGCTAAGCGGATGGTATCTCGAGCAATAACCCAATCTTCACGGGTGGGTATCACAAGGATATCCAGTGTTCCGTCTTTCGATATCTGCCCTTCAGAACCGAAGCGAACGTCTTCATTGCGCTTATTGTCCAGCTGGTAGCCGAGCTGGCTGAGCCAACCTATCGTTTCTCGCCGCACCCAAGATGAGTTTTCGCCAATACCCCCGGTGAATACCAGCGAATCAACGCGCTTTAGTGGCACTGTGTAGGCTGCGATATATTTGGCCAGCCGATAACAAAATAGCTTCAATGCCAAGCTAGCACCGGCATGGCCTTTGCCCATAGCTTCTTCCAGTTCACGACAGTCATTGCTTAGCTCGGATATCCCCAGCAGGCCGCTGTTGCAATTCAGTAACTGTTCGAGTTCCGCTAGGGAATAGTCCAGTGCCTCTCCCAAATGAAGTAATAAACCAGGGTCTAGGTCCCCGCAGCGACTGCCCATTACCAGCCCTTCAAGAGGAGTCAGACCCATACTGGTATCCACGCTCTTTCCGTTTTTAATGGCGCACAGGGAAGCGCCATTGCCGAGGTGAGCGGAGATCACATTGATTTTGTCTGTGGGTGTTTTCAATATTTCGGCGCTGCGCTCACCGATATAGCGATGACTGCTGCCATGCATACCGTAGCGGCGCAGTTGGTGATCCCGATACAAGCTGTAGGGCAGTGCATAGAGGTAGGCGTAATCCGGCAAACTCTGGTGAAAGGCGGTATCGAAGACCGCCACCTGCGGCAACTCTGGGAAGGCGAGCAGTGAGGCCTGTATACCTTGTAGGGCGGCAGGGTTGTGTAGTGGCGCCAGTTCACAGCAGGCTCTGATGGCTGATACCACACTGTCATTAATCAGCGCGGAATCTGCGAACTGTTCTCCACCATGGACCACCCGATGCCCGACAGCCCGAAGCTGCTCGCGCAACGCTGACCAGGGGCCGTCGAATCGCTTTACTATTGCTCCGATAATACCTTCGTAGTCATCCCCAGGGGAGAGCTTCTGTGTTCCCTCTTTTTCATCGTGCTGCCAAGAGAGCGCTGCTGAGGATGATCCCAGGGCATCGGCTTGGCCTTTTAAGCGTTCCTCACCAGTTTCGGGGTTAATGATGGAGAACTTTAAAGAAGAGCTGCCGCAGTTGATGGTCAGTACAAGGCTTGGGCCAGACATAGGCGGTGCGCACCTTAGCGTGTATACCCTAAGGCTAGCTAATATGGCGCAAAAGTCTTTGAGAAAAGGCAATAAGATTGGGAGCAAAAAAAGGGCCGCGATTGCGGCCCAAGTCCAAAATGCAGAGATAAAAGCGCAGTTTGCATAACTGTTCTTCTTCGGCGGAATCATTGTCCTGATCAATTTGAACAGGAGAGAATCCCTGAAGAAAAAGGCGGCTTGCGCCGCCTTGAATCTACCTGAAAGGTATAAGAGCGTCTTAGCTGAACTGGTTCATGGTGTTGTCTTTACCAGAAGCTTTCAGTGCCGCTTCACCAGCAAAATACTCTTTGTGGTCGTCACCGATGTCGGAACCGGCCATATTCTGGTGCTTAACGCAGGCGATACCCTGACGGATTTCTTTACGCTGAACGCCTTTTACGTAGCCCAGCATGCCTTGCTCACCGAAGTACTCTTTGGCCAGGTTGTCGGTAGACAGGGCCGCAGTGTGGTAAGTCGGCAGGGTGATCAGGTGGTGGAAGATACCGGCTTCACGGGCAGCGTCGGCCTGGAAGGTACGGATCTTCTCATCTGCAGCTGCAGAAAGCTCGGAGTCGTCATACTCGGCGCTCATCAGGTTGGCGCGGTCGTAAGCGGATACGTCTTTGCCTTCTTCAGACCATGCATCGAATACCTGCTGGCGGAAGTTCAGGGTCCAGTTGAAGGATGGGCTGTTGTTATAAACCAGCTTCGCATCGGGAACAACTTTGCGGATTTCGTCCATCATGCCGCCGATCTGGCGAACGTGGGGCTTCTCGGTTTCGATCCAAATCAGATCGGCGCCGTTCTGCAGAGAGGTGATGCTGTCCAGGATGCAGCGAGCTTCGCCGGTACCTTTACGGAACTGGAACAGGTTGGAAGCCAAGCGCTTAGGACGCAGCAGCTTGCCTTCGCGGTTGATTACAACGTCACCGTTGGCCAGATCAGAAGCTGCGATTTCTTCACAGTCCAGGAAAGCGTTGTACTGGTCGCCCAGGTCACCCGGCTCTTTAGTCACGGCGATCTGCTTGGTCAGGCCGGCACCCAGGGAGTCGGTACGGGCAACGATAACACCGTTGTCTACGCCCAGCTCCAGGAATGCGTAGCGAACTGCGCGGATCTTGGCCAGGAAGTCTTCGTGAGGAACGGTGACTTTACCGTCCTGGTGACCACACTGCTTCTCGTCGGAAACCTGGTTCTCGATCTGGATACAGCAAGCACCCGCCTCGATCATCTGCTTGGCCATCAGGTAAGTGGCTTCTGCGTTACCAAAACCGGCATCGATGTCGGCAATGATCGGCACAACGTGAGTTTTGTGGTTGTCGATCTTGTCTTGTACTGCTTTCTCGGCTTCTTTATTGCCGGCTTCGCGGGAGGCATCCAGCTCGCGGAACAGGTCGTTCAGCTCGCGGGCATCGGCCTGACGCAGGAAGGTGTACAGTTCGTTGATCAGGTGCGCAACAGAGGTTTTCTCGTGCATAGACTGGTCGGGCAGAGGACCGAATTCACTGCGCAGAGCGGCGACCATCCAGCCGGACAGGTACAGGTAGCGACGGTCAGTATTGCCTTCGAAGTGCTTCTTAATAGAAATCATCTTCTGTTGGCCGATAAAACCGTGCCAGCAGCCCAGGGATTGGGTGTACTTGGAGCTGTCTTTGTCGTAGTTCTCCATGTCAGCGCGCATGATATTGGCGGTGTATTTGGCAATATCCAGGCCGTTATTGAACTTGTTCTGGGCGCGCATACGGGCAACAGATTCGGGATTGATAGCATCCCAAGTGCCGCTTTTGCTGTCACGGAGCTTAGCTACCGCGTCGATGTCTTGAGTGTAAGTGGACATGACAGTGTTTCCTTAAAACGGTGACTGCGATTAGGTGTTGAGTATCTTAGGAGGAGTGGCATAATTTGCCTAATTTATTGATTTTATTTTCACTATCGATCTGGCAAATGTTGTATGCAACTGGAAAGAGCTGACCTGAACCTGCTGGTATACCTGGATGTGCTGCTGCGCGAGCGCAATGTGACACGAGCGGCCAACTACTTAGGGCTGTCCCAACCCGCAATGAGCAATGGCCTGAAACGCCTGCGCGAACTCTTTGACGACCCTCTGCTAGTACGCACCCGAGAGGGCATGATGCCCACGGAGCGTGCCCTTGAACTTCAGCCGATGGTTCGTGAGGCGCTATCCAGCATTGACCGTGTGATTCAGCCCAATAGGGATTTTGATCCCGCCAACACCCGGCGTACCTTTCGCATTATGGCCAGTGACTATGCTGAATCCACGTTGATACCGCCCCTGCTTAAGCAGCTGAGGGATGGTGCTCCAGGAATCAGCCTGGATATCATGACGCCCAGCGATGTGAGCTTTGTCGATGTGGAGCAGGGTAAGGTGGATATGGTAATTAACCGTTTCGATAGCATGCCCCAGAGCTTCCACCAAGCCACCGTATGGCGCGACAGTTTCTCTTGCATGATGCGAGCGGATAACCCAATTCTCGAAGACTACAATCTGCAGAGTTACTTAAAGGCTCAGCATATATGGGTGAGCAAGACCGGCATGGGTGTGGGGGTAGGAGTAAACCCAGAGGATGTGCAACGCTTGGGCTGGGTAGATGAGGCTATTGGTAAATTGGGGGAAAAGCGGGATATCTCGGTCTTCACACGCCACTACCAAGTGGCTATGCTGTTGGCCGAGCAGAGTGACCTGATTGTCACTGTGCCCACCCGTCTGGCACAGCTTGCCAGCGACAATCCCAGAGTCGTGCGCAGGGATCCGCCGCTGGATATCCCTCCTCTTGAGCTAAAAATGGCTTGGAGCCCACTTTTACAGCAGAGCGCACCGCACCGCTGGTTACGGCGCCTGATCCTGGATATTGGTCGAGCTCTATGAGTGACCCCTTAGTAAGGAATCATGCGCCCTGCGGGTGAATATACAGTTCTCTTGGCAGTGAATCATGCGTCATCCATTTTCATAAAAATTTGATCTATGAATAGTGGAAATTGTGTCTATAAATTAGCGGTATGCTGAAATGGCTGTTTAGAATGCCGTAATTCCAACAATCAGTGAGAGGCCCAGGGTATGACGGAACGAGTCCAAATCGGTGATCTACAAATCGCACCAGAGCTTTACCACCTGGTTTGCGAGGAGGTGATTCCAGGAACCGGGGTCGATGCCGATAAGTTCTGGGCTGGACTCGATGCGATTGTCCGCGACCTGGCGCCAGTCAATCGCTCCCTGCTGGAAAAACGCGACGAATTACAGGAAACCCTGGATCGCTGGTACACCGAAAATCCGCAGGGCTTCCTCGATCTGGAAGGCTACCAGACCTTTCTGAAAGAAATTGGCTACTTGGTGGATGAGCCCGCTGAGTTCAGTGCTTCCACTGAGAATGTGGATGAGGAGATTGCCATTCTCGCCGGTCCTCAGCTAGTGGTCCCAGTGATGAATGCCCGCTATGCACTGAATGCCGCAAATGCCCGCTGGGGCAGCCTTTACGATGCCCTCTACGGCACTGATGTGATCAGCGAAGAAGGTGGAGCGGAAAAGGGCAGTGAGTACAATCCGGTGCGCGGAGCCAAAGTGATTGAATATGCGCGCAGCTTCCTAGATCAGTCTGCTCCATTAACCTGCGGCAGTCATAAAGAAGCCGTGCAATATCGTATTAACGGCTCTCTGCTGGAAGTTGTCCAAGCCAATGGCGATATTGCCACCTTGAAAGACGGCACTCAGTTTGCCGGTTACCGCGGTGACAGCGAAGAACCCTCGAGTATTTTGCTCAAGCAGCACGGCCTGCACTTTGAAATTCAGGTGGATCGTGAAAGCCCTATCGGTAAAACCGATGACGCGGGTATTAAAGACGTCCTTATGGAATCTGCATTGACCACCATTATGGACTGTGAGGACTCCGTAGCGGCAGTCGATGCGGAAGACAAGGTTGTGGTTTACCGCAACTGGCTCGGCCTGATGAGAGGTGACCTCAAGGAAACCATCAATAAAGGCGGCAAGACTTTTGAGCGCAAATTAAATGTCGACCGTGAATATATTACACCGAATGGTAATCAGCTAACCCTGCCGGGTCGCAGTTTGATGTTTGTGCGCAATGTTGGCCACCTGATGACCAACGATGCTGTTTTATATGGTGACGGCCAGGAAATTCCGGAAGGTATTCTCGACGGAATGATTACCAGCCTGATCGCTCTACACGATCTACGCGGCAATAACGAGATCAAGAACTCTCGTGAAGGAAGCATCTACATCGTAAAGCCGAAGATGCATGGCCCGGAAGAGGTGGCTTTTGCCAACACGTTGTTTAATCGTATTGAGGATGCCCTCGGCCTACCGCGTCACACGGTGAAAATGGGTATTATGGATGAGGAGCGGCGTACCACGGTAAACCTCAAAGCCTGCATCGCCGAAGCCAAAGAGCGCGTGGTCTTTATCAACACCGGCTTCCTGGATCGCACAGGAGATGAAATTCATACCTCTATGCTTGCCGGCCCCATGATTCGCAAGGGAGATATGAAGCAGTCCACTTGGATCAACGCCTACGAAGAGTGGAATGTGGATGTGGGTCTCAATAGCGGTCTCAAGGGTAGGGCGCAGATTGGTAAAGGTATGTGGCCGATTCCAGATCAGATGTCAGCGATGATGCACGCCAAGCTCGCACATCCAATGGCTGGTGCGAATACTGCTTGGGTACCATCGCCCACGGCGGCAACTTTACATGCACTGCATTACCACAAGGTCGATGTGAACCGTCGACAGGAAGAGATTCAGCACCGCCATCACGCCAAGCTGGAAGATATTCTCACCGTACCGGTGGCCAAAGACACTAATTGGAGTACTAAAGAGATTCAATTGGAGTTGGATAACAATGCTCAGGGCATTCTTGGCTATGTGGTGCGCTGGGTTGAGCAGGGGGTAGGTTGCTCCAAGGTGCCGGATATTAATGATGTCGGTCTGATGGAAGATCGCGCCACCTTGCGAATTTCTTCACAGCATATTGCCAACTGGCTCAAGCATGACATTGTCAGCGAGAAGCAAGTGCGCGAAACTATGGAGCGTATGGCTGCAGTTGTGGACCGCCAAAATGCCGGTGATGCCAATTACAACAATATGGCTCCAGATTTCGATAGAAGTGTTGCCTTCCAGGCCGCTTGTGAGCTCGTATTTGAAGGTTGTGTACAACCAAACGGCTACACTGAGCCGGTTCTGCATCGTCGCAGGCGTGAGTTTAAGGCTTTGAATGGTTGATTTCTGGGCTGGATTGTTTCTAAAGGCCCCTCAAGGGGCCTTTTTTATTGGGGGTGTGGAGTATCATTTAGCATGCCTTACAGTGGATAGGAATTAATATTCCGATAGAGGTCCGTACCTGAAGGTGATAAGTGATATGGCTTTGCTGTTAACCAGTAAGGCATGGAGAGTGTTGTCATAGTGCCCTCCTCCTATTTAGTCACTCTGGCTGTGCAAAGTGCCGCCCTACTAGCCGCCGCAACTACTCGAATTGATAGGTTGTTGGCGCCACTGGGTCAGTCGTCCTAGCTGTATGTATCATTTAATTTCGGCCGCTTACAGAGGGAGTAAAGTATGGCCCATTTCCCTCATTCTTTGACTTAGCAGGTATTCAATTTTCAAAGTGTATGGTTATGACACGATGGCGCGTAATCAAGTGAAGTAAATGTTAAGTAGGCAAATGATGGGCTGATTGCTTTAGGGTGCTTTTCTAACCGATCCTGATTTTATTAAGCGCTTAAAGAAAGGTATACCGCTCAATAAATTTGATAATACAATTTTCCTTAGGGGATAAAAAGCCTATACAAGTTATCTCTTTGCCTATGCCAAAACTACAGGCTATAAAAAGAGACTGACGGAGAGCCTTAGACTGTGAGATGAGTTTTCAAATGCTAATTTCATTTTTTCGTTTATAACTTATGTCGTATATTGAGATATAAGTTTTCAGTGATCTTCGCTGACACTCATACTTTATTGGCACTTTAAAATACGCTTTGTGCGTGCTGTATCTATAAGTGTATCCCTGATTTAGTTGCTTTCTTATATGCCATACTTCCTCCTGCCAACCTAAAAATCACATGAATTGTAATCATTAGGGTGTCAAAAGATTGTCGCTTTATCGTGAAAATACTCGGAGATAACATTGTACCTGTCTCGCAATGCGAAAGAGTCAATAAAAATTGCGCTGGCTTTGGTAATTGTTTATGCCATTGCAATGGGTATCAATTGGGAAAAACCTTTTTGGGGTGCATTTGCCGTTATTGTGTGTAGTCAGGCAAACTTGGGGCAGTCGTTAAATCGTGCCATTTTGTGGATGCTGGGCACTCTGTTTGCACTTCTAGGCGGCTGGATAATCGTCGCATCATTCCCTCAAGATCGATGGCTTTTTATGATTGCGCTATCGGTATGGGTTGCGGGCTGCGTTTATATCCTGCAAAGGTCAAAGCGTCAGTATTTTTGGATGACCTGTGGCTACGTTATTTTGATGTTATGGGATGCGACCGGTGGTGATTTATCCCTTTCTTATGAGGAAGGGATATTCCGTATTCAAGAATCTTTACTGGGTATTATTGTATATGGGCTTGTAGCTGTTTTGATCTGGCCAAATTGTAGCCGCGAAGAACTGCATGAAGCAGCGGTTTCCCTGCTAGATATGCATCGTGCTTTTGCAAATAGATGTTTTTTAAGAATTCAAGATCGAAAGAAAGTTAAAGTCCTTAGAGATAAGCGAGTTGAACTGTTAAGGGCAGATACACGCTTGCGTACAGCTATTAATGATGCCAGTTCTGATAGTTATGAAATCTGGGAGTGCCGTAGGCAGTGGAAGGCATTTGGTCATCGTACAACAGCGGTAACACAGTCATTACTTAAATTAGAAGAGAGTTTGGCCCTATCCAGTGATTTGGGAATTATGAAGTTTCTTTTGAATATGAATGACTATTTGGAAGTTATGAGAGGGCGATTTAAGAGAGTTAGATTTGCCATTGCTGAAGATGAGGTGGCTGGAGATGCTCGGGAGAGGGTGGTTAGGGGGGACGTTGAAAAAGTAAAAAAGGAGCTGTCAACTCCAGAGACTGCCGCAATAGCTGTAACCAGGCGATCTTTGAATGATTTGGAGGTGGAAACCCGGGCACTAATTAATGCTGTAAATGATCTAAAAAGCCTGGAATTTTCCAGTTCGAGTACTTCAAGTGAACGTGAAGAATACTGGTTTGGATTGTTAATGCCTGATCCTGATAGGCTGGCTAATGTGGTTCGCGTACTAGTGGGGATCTGGATATCTTATTTAGCTTATTTATTTGTTCCAGATATGATAGGCGGGCTGCTTGTTGTACTTTTAATTACAATTATAGCAATCATAGCATCTGTAAGTCCACAAATTAACTTGTTTAAATCTTGCATATATACAATTCTCGTATGCTTGATGTCCGCACCTCTTTACTTTTTAGTTATGCCAAAATTGCAAGGCTTTTATTCGTTGGGTTTAATGGTGTTTTTCTGGACTTTTACTATTTCCTACTTTGCGAATCGAATGTTTGGTGCGCAGTCAATGATAAGAACCTTAGCTCTCCTCTTTCCGCAAATTATTTTTAATTTCAATAATTATCAGACTTATAGTTTTGTCGTTTATACAAATTATATATTTGTGTTGGCTATTATTTTTTGCATACTGGCGGTGTCTAGAAATATCCCGATTTCTTCTCATCCTGAAAGAAATTTTAAAAAAAATGTGAATCGACTACTTGATAGTGCTGCGCGTTTGGTGGTTGAAGGCGATTTGCCGGCCTTAACAAGACGCTCAATATTTCATCGCCTTTATGTTTTATATCATTTAAATATCGTTGTGATTTCGCATGAGAAGATCCTTTACTGGAAAGAAGGTATTGATGTCAATAATGTTAAAGGTATGTCGGGGGATCAAATGCGAAGGGTAATTGATTTACTAATGCTGATTGCTAATCAGGTTAAGATTTTGTATGGAATTGATCACTCAAAAATGAAACTTGTTGCAACCAAAAGTATGCTGCGCGAGGTGTTTATCTGGAGATCTCTCGCAGGAAAAATATTGTTTTACTTATCAGGGGAACAGCGAAATATAAACATCAAGTCTTTACGAAGAGGTTATAGACGTATATTTGATAGAGTAAATGTGGATGTTGGAGGGCTGATGGAGCTCTGGGAAAATGATGAGGAGACTGCAAAGGGGGTTTCCAACTTTTTGTACTTTTTGGGTGTTACCCACTGTATTAGCAATTACCTCGATGAGTTTTATAAATTATCAGAGTCCGTAGATTGGAAATATTTTTGTGAAGAAAGATGTTTATGATTCAAATGGGTTAATGTATGGAAAAGATACCTCATGATGTGTCAGTAGGAGGTTTTTTTATTTCTCCAGTTCTAGTTGCGGGGGTACTTGGGGTGCTCGCGGCATTACTTACCGCAAGACTCCTGGATCGTTACCGCCTTTCTAGATACTTTGCAAACCCGCCAGTAGTAATTATATCGTTGAGCATTATCTACTCAGTCTTTATTGGGTCAGTATTTGTGGGTATTTAAGAGTGGAGAAGTTTAGAAAGTACATACTTACGGCGAGTATGGTATTCCTGGCAATGTTTGCATTGGTTCTTCAGTTTTGGAAGTATCTCAACAACCCCTGGACTAGAGATGGGAAAGTGCAGGCGGATATTATCCAGGTTACTCCTAGAGTTTCAGGTCAGGTGGTTTCGCTGCCTATTAGAGATAACCAATTTGTCAATGCGGGTGAACTTCTATTTCAAATAGATCCAAGAACCTATGAAGCCGCTTTGGCGGAAGCCAAGGCTCAATACGAGGAGGCAGTCGATATTTATAATGCTCAGAGGGAGAATATTCTGGCTTATGAAGCTAGGATAAGGGAGTCCTCCGCGGCTATAGATTTAGCGCAAAGCAACATCAATGCACTAGATGCAGAGATCACCAAGGCCAGAGCGGAGTATAGGCGTCAGCAAGAACTACTTCCTCAGCGCGCCACTTCAGTGAGATCTCTTCAGGCCGCACAAGCTGAGTTTGAGTCGTCAGTGGAGTATCGGGCTGGTGCAGAGGCAACACTCGTTAAATCCTTAGCTGCTTTAGAGCAATCTCAGGCTGAATTAGCACAGGTCCGTGCGCAACTCGGTGCACTTGGGGCAGATAATCCTGGTGTGCGCGCAGCTCTGGCTTTAGTACGTCAGGCTGAACTTAATCTGGAATATACAACAGTGACGGCGCCTGTATCCGGATATGTTACAAATCTGGATTTTCGCTTCGGTGATCAAGCTGTAGCAAACCAGCCCGCACTATCAATAGTGGATATTAGTACTTATCGAGTAGAAGGTTATTTTCGTGAAACCTTTATACGCAGAATTGCTCCAGGGGATAAGGCAATAGTGACATTAATGGCATACCCACATAGGCCACTCAAAGGGTATGTTGAAAGCATTGGCTGGGGTATTGCACAAACTGATGGAACTGCGGGTAACGACCTTTTACCACGAGTTGATCCAACTTTTGAGTGGATTCGTCTCGCTCAGAGAATTCCGGTGAGAGTTCATTTGACAGAAAGGCCTGAGTCTGTCGAGCTTCGTGTTGGTTTTACCAGTTCAGTGCTCATATTGAGCAATACTGCGAGCGCCGACCAAGATGATACGGCGCAAAATCCTTAGCCTATTTAGGTTTGAATATCTACGCAAGTCCTTAGCTCTTGGTGCTTTTTCTGTATTTGTTGGTAATGGTTGCATGCTGGGCCCAGATTATGTACCGCCCCCTGTTATAGTTGAAGACACCTGGATTTATCAAAACAGTAAACGGGTAGATATCCTTGAAACAGTGAATCCTTACTGGTGGCAGTCTGCCTTCGCCGATCCTGTTCTGGATGATTTGGTAGAGCAGGCAATAGAAAATAACCTGGAATTGCGATCAGCCGCATTAAGAGCACTGCAAGCGCAGCAGCTCCTCGCTATTGCAATAGGGAATCAATATCCACAGATACAGCAAATTGAGGGGCTCGTAGATCGCTCCAAATATGTTCGCTCCGGTATAACCGGAAACTATCAGAGTGAGTACTACCTTAATTTCAATTTAACCTGGGAGTTGGATATGTGGGGGCAGTTGAGGCGATTGGTTAATTCCGCCGCAGCTGACTTTGAGGCCAGTATGGCTGAATATGATGGGCTGCTTGTCTCAATCATTGCACAGGTAGCGCAAACATATATCAATATTCGCACTGTAAAACGCCGTATTCAGGTGGCACAGGAAAATATTCGTATTCAGACTGAAGGGCTAAGAATCGCTGAAGTAAAATTTCATGCAGGAGAGGTCAGTGCGTTGGATGCCGAACAGGCCCAAACCTTATTAAGTAACACTCAGGCTGCTGTTCCTGCGCTGGAAGCTACGCTTCAGCAGTTCAAAAATACCCTTTCAATACTACTGGGTATGCCCCCTCATAGCCTTAATGACCTCCTTTCTGTACCTCCAACGGTGCCCCATGTGCCCTCAATTATAACGATAGGCATGCCGCAGGATCTTTTGCGTCAGCGTCCTGATATTCGCCAGGCTGAGCGGCTTCTCGCAGCACAGGGGGAGCTGATTGGTGTTGCTCGAGCGGAGCTATACCCAAACTTTTCAATAGGTGGGCTAATAGGAGCAATTGATATCAGGGGGGGACAGTTAAATGGCAGAAGTGATGCTTGGGATTTATTCGTTGAGTTTGATTGGAATGTGTTTAACTATGGCCGGTTGCGCAACAATGTGCGCTTGCAGGATGCGACCTTCCAGCAGCTGGTATCAGACTACCAGCAAGTGGTCTTACAGGCGCAGGTTGATGTTGAGAATGCCATAGTTGCATATCTCAAATCCCAGGAACAACAGTACTTTTATAATATCGCAGCTATGGCTTCTGAAGAGGCCGTCAATCTCTCCATGACGCAATATGTCGACGGAGCGATACAGTTCAACACTGTTATCACCACGATGGTTTCAAATTTTACCCAGCAGGATCTCTTGGTGATTGCCCAAGGTGCAGTAGCAGCGAATCTAGTTCAGGTTTATCTTTCTCTTGGGGGCGGCTGGCAGATTCAAGATGGGCTGACACCATTGGAGTTATTACCCGAAGAGACAATAGAGGATATGCTTCGCAGGACTCACTATTGGGATAAGATCTTGGAATAAGGTCTCTTTGCACTTGTCTGGCCCGCACCAATCCATTAATCCGTATCTTCAGGATGATCAGCATACCATCAGCCGTTTAGAGACATTTGGCGCAAAAAGAGTAAAGAGAATTAGCAATCGATATTGACCTAAACTAAGGTTCAGGTATTAGACTGCTGCTATTGTTGATTGGCCATGAGGATTGAAGTCAAATGACACCAAGCACCCATAACATCAATTTATCAAAATACTTAGCACGTATTGGTTACCGCAATAAGCCAGCCCTGGATTTGAAAACCTTAAGGGATATTCTTACACAACATATTCGTACTCTGCCATTTGAGAATGTAACGTCCTTTCTTGGGAGTCCCGTGAATATTGAAATGGCCGCTATTGAGCAAAAGCTTGTGAACCAAAAGCGTGGTGGTTATTGCTTTGAGCAAAATGCTTTATTACGGGCTGGGTTACAGCAGATAGGCTTTGCTGTTACAGGGCTTGCCGCTCGGGTTCTTTGGCAGACTCCACCGGGCCACCAGCCAGCTCAGTCTCATATGATCTTACTTGTAAAAGTAGGGCAGGTACCGTATTTGGTGGATGCGGGCTTTGGCAGCAATACACTGACTGCACCTCTGCGCTTAGATGTTTCAGGTCCTCAGAGTACGCCCCACGGTACTTATCGCCTAACTCAATCGGGAGAGGACTATCTATTAGAAGTGAAGGTCCATGATGCCTGGCATTCAATGTACAGCTTTGATTTACGGCCACGTACAGCGGGCGACTATAAAATCGCCAATTGGTTTTGTAGTACTCACCCTGAGTCCCGTTTTGTAGAGCACTTGATTGCTACTCGTGCTTTCCCCGAAGGGCGTCATGCTTTACTGGATCGCCAATTGAGTTATCAGCCGATAACTGGAGCAAAGACAGTCATCATGCTGGCGAATGTTGAAGAGTTACGCA
Source organism: Microbulbifer mixtoriginis (SeqCode) (assembly GCF_052467515.1). Taxonomy (NCBI): domain Bacteria; kingdom Pseudomonadati; phylum Pseudomonadota; class Gammaproteobacteria; order Cellvibrionales; family Microbulbiferaceae; genus Microbulbifer; species Microbulbifer mixtoriginis (SeqCode). Next base: position 1,941,758 of record NZ_CP174314.1, read on the forward strand.
AAACGCTATTAAGCATTTTTGGGATCGAGGTGCCCGAGGATATATCTTCCTTTGAGAGGTTAGCTGGCCTCTTTGAGAATGGCTCATCTCAAAAGGTTGCAGAGCATGCTGCTGTGAACACTGATCGGGTCGCATCATGATTAAAGCAGGAGTTGTTTATCACTCCGTTTGCGGCAGTACAAAGACATTGGCAGAAGCCACTGCGGATGGAATTAATAGTATCCCTGGATGTGAAGGAGTTACATTTGCTGTTGAGGCCAAGCATATTCAGCACGGGCGCTATGAGAATCCTGACTTGATGCATCGTCTGGATCAGTGTGATGGAATTGTGCTGGGCTCGCCAACTTTTATGGGGTCGGTTTCAGCCCAGTTTAAGGCTTTTATGGATGCGGCCAGTGAACGTTATAGTAGTCGCGGCTGGGTTGATAAGCTATCTGCAGGTTTTACTATCGGCAGTAATTTCAGTGGGGATCAGCTTAATACTCTAACGACTTTGCAGATATTTGCCGCGCAGATGGGGATGTTGTGGGTGCCTAATGACATTTTACCAAATCTGGACGTACAGGGGCGAAATAGAAGTGGTTGTCAGTCCGGTCTTGTGGCCGTTGTTAATAGTGAAGGGGCTGTGCATGAGCTTGATCGACTTACGGCTTTATATTTGGGGGAGCGAATAGGGCGTCTATTAAAGCGCTTTAGTCCTTGCGGCAGTATCTAATATCCAACAAATAAATTTTGATACAACTTTAGGGAAAGTGGCGTAGCCCCAGAGGAATAGCCTCAATGTTCTTTAATTGAAAGGACTGAGGCTATTTTGCGTTATCTTTAAAAGAAAAATCTGCTAATGAGGCCGAGACAGATAACTAGATCTATCAACTGGAAGGCTGATTGGTAACTTAGGAATTTTCACTGCTCGTGGGCAAGGGATTAAGATATTTGGTTTTTATTTCTGTTAAATCAAATTGTTGAAGGGATTCTAGCTTAGGCCCAGGGACTATTTACAAAATACGACCTAATATAAGCCCTGAAGTAAGCACCACTTCTATGGCTAACTTGTACGCTGATTTTTATACATGGACTTGAATGATTGAAAGAGCCAGAACGGATTCGCTGAGTCCAACTCCTCAGTGATTAAGCTATAAGTCCTTGTTGGTAGGATCTAGGTATGGCTAAAGTGGTCGCAAAGACCAATAATGAGACGTCCAGTGATTATTCAGAACAAGATCATTGTATTGTTGATAGCCCCTACCCATAAATTTTCACCAAAAAATCAACTTGAATTTGTATATTCCAAAAATCGAAGTGTGTAAGAATGCAGTCTTAGATATAAATGTAAAAAATCAGAGCCGCCAAATACTGTAAATAATTAATGCAAATCCTAGATTTGCTTGTAAGTGGTAACAGTTACTCCTTTGATTTATCTGAAACTTTTGGCTTGCTGTCGGTATGGAGTCCTATTTCGGTATTGGGCTAGAGAAGGGTAAACAAAACTGAGAGTGCAGCGCTGGTTGAAAAAAACCGTACAGCAACGCCCTAGGTAGATACCTTTTCTTTCCTTCCACACTTACTACTATTCTGTGCCCATTAGCCATTAGCCATTAGCCATTAGCCATTAGCCATTAGCCATTAGCCAATAACCTCTGGCTCCATTGATTGTGATCTCGAATAACGGGTTCCATATTTATTGAAGTAATCTCTCCATTGCTCACAACTTGTCGACCGTGAATTACTACAGTTTTTGCTGATTGGGGGGCACAGAAGACTATCGCGGCAACTGGATCTGAAAGAGCCCCGGCATATTGAATAGTGTTGAGTTCTAGAGAAAAGAAATCAGCACAACGCCCAACTTCCAATGCTCCGATATCAGTACGATTAAGAACGCTGGCACCACCGATAGTGGCAAGCTCTAAAGCTTCCCTGGCTGTCATCCATTCCGGCGAGCGTAGAGGGTGGGACTGAGGGAGTTGGGCGTAGCGATGTGGCCCCTCCGGTGGGCGAAGGCCCATGCGCAACCTTGAGAGCAACATTGCCTGGCGGGTTTCCAAGAGCATATTGGAGGCGTCATTGCTGGCTGACCCATCCACACCAAGTCCCACTTTAATTCCAGCTGCAATATAGTCTTTAACGGGGGCTATCCCTGATGCAAGGCGCATATTAGAGCTTGGACAGTGAGCGATGCCACACCCGGTACGAGCAAAAGTATTTATTTCTTGTGTATCGATGTGTATTGCGTGAGCAAACCAAACATCGGGCCCCAACCACTCGCTTTCTCCCATCCACTCCAGAGGGCGCTTGCCAAATCGTTCTAAAGTGTGGCGCTCTTCATCAAATGTTTCGCAAATATGCGTGTGTAGCATAACGCCTTTATCACGGGCCAGCAGGGCAGTTTCTTTGAGCAGATTTTCTGAAACAGTAAATGGAGAGCAGGGGGCCAGAACAATTCGAGTCAGGGCTCCATAGCTTGCATCGTGATAGCGATCAATGACCCGGATACTGTCTTGGAGAATAAAATTTTCATCTTCGACACTTTCATCTGGGGGTAAGCCCCCTTGTGATCTGCCCAAAGACATGGAACCGCGGCTTGCATGGAACCTCACCCCTAAGTCCTTTGCTGCTTCAATATGAAAGTCCACTTTGTTGCCACTTTTAAATAAATAAGAATGGTCAAAAACCGTGGTGCAACCAGAGAGAATAAGCTCAGCCAAACCAATCAAAGCACTTGTGCGGGAGGCTTCTGGATTTATCCGGCTCCAGATAGGGTAGTGAAGCTGAAGCCAGGCGAATAAATTTTTATTCTGGGTCGCTGGCAGGTTGCGGGTGAGAGTCTGGTTTAAATGGTGATGAGTGTTCACCAGTCCTGGTAGGACTATCTGCCCGCTAGCGTCAATAATGGTGTTAGCGCTCATGGGTAGTTTATCTGTGGGGCCTACAGCCGTGATAATGCCTTCTTCGGCAAAAATACCGCCATTGGGAATCTCACGTCTTTCTGAGTCCATGGTTACCAGTACTTCAGCGTTCTTAAGCAGCAGTGTCTTGGGCATATGATCTGAGCACTCACTTATATAGGGTTTCCTGGCATTCTGATATTAGCCTGGGCAGTCTTTCGCAGGGCGAGAGTTTTGACCCGAGTAATAAGTAGCCGGTACTCCTGCGGTTACTTCAAGTTGCGATACGGAATCCAGTTCAGAGCACTAAAAGAATACACTTACAAAGCCGTTATCATTTGTTTTTATTTTATCGCTAGCTACATCGACGAATATGTTAGTCAGAAAGAGGAGGGGGAGTTGTCTAGCGAGACCAGAAAATTAGTGGCGGACATTTCATTTTTAACGGGCAGACGGAAATGAAGGCGTCGGTATGCGTAAACATACCAGCGCCTTCATTACGGCCTAGTGCAACTGACGAATCATTTTAATATGAGGGATATTAGCCTCGTAAAAGGTTTCTCCCTCTGGGATAAAGCCACTCCGAATGTAGAAGCCTTCAGCATGCTGTTGTGCATGTAGATATACACTGCGAAAGCCCTGTAGTTTGGCAAAGTCACAAATCGCCTTGAGTAACTGGGCCCCCAGACCTTTGCCTCGGGCGGATGGCATGATCGCCATCCGCCCAACTTTACCACTTTTGCTGAGCCGCCCGGTTCCAACGGCAACATCACCATTAAAAACTAGGAAGTGTTGTGAAGATTCTTCCTGGTTATCCCACTCCAAGTCGGCAGGAACTTTCTGTTCCTGGACGAACACAGCTTCGCGGATAGTGCGAATGCTTTCTTGTTCTTTTTGCCAGTCAGCGAGGCGCACCAGTGCGGCCATATCAGAAATCCTCAGGGGGATAAATTAGTGTGCCTTGGGCTACCAATTGGTCAATTAAACCATCAGGGTTGGCAATTTCTGGAAAGGTTTCAATGTCGCTCCAGGAAATTTCGTGGGACTCGGCAAATTGTTGAGCAAAGGTGAGTGGTGCGGTCAGGGCTTCACCGTCGACAAATAACGTGGCCGGCGCCCTGGAAAAGGCGACTCGAGATGCGGGGTTTAGCACCAATGGCATCCCCTTTGGCATTTGCTCACGCCAGTCAGCGGCCTCATCCGCGTCTAGTGCGACGGTATCAGGGTATTTTGCTTCAGTCATCACTGCGCCAAACCACTGAGTGACCTTCTCTGGTTGCCTAAGCCACTCGGCCAGTTGTTGTTGTAAGCGAGCTACGGACTCGGGATCAACTTCCGCTGGGGATTTTGTCGGTTCCATGCCGGCATCGGTATAACGCAGGCTATCCTTCAGTCCCATTGCCACTTCGGCAGCGAGATCTTCCAATATGGCTGAGGCAGAAGGTGCTCGGAAGCCAATGGAGATCGTGGTGCAGCCGCCCTCGGCGATACCCCAGTGACTGTATTGTGGCGGGAGGTAAAGCATGTCGCCAGGCTCCAGTACCCAGCTGTTCTCAGCATTAAATTCTTTCAGGATATTGAGGGGCGTGCCTTCCAGGCGGGGATTGGTCTCATCCACTTTCGCTCCCTGCTGCCACAGGCGTTTGCCCTCGGCCTGGAGCAGAAAGACATCGTAGTGGTCATAGTGTGGTCCGACACTCCCCTGATCCGCCGCGTAACTAATCATCACATCATCCAGGCGCCAGTCTGGGATAAAGCGAAAATACTCTTTTAATTCAGCCACTTCGGAAAGCCATTGATCTACGGCTTGTACAAGCAGGGTCCAGTGCGTGCGGGGTAGGGATAGAAAGTCTTCCTCAGTGAAAGGGCCGTTGCGTAGCTCCCAGGGACCGCTCTCGCCATTTTCAAGCACCAGGCGAGATTCAATCGTCTCCTCCAGAGCCATTCCGGCAAGCTCTTCTCCTGATATGGGCGATTCGAAGTTGGGGAAAGCATTGCGGATTAGCAAGGGTTTTTGCTGCCAATAATCGCGCATAAAAACTTCAATTGGCATATCGCCGAGATGGGTAAGGGGGCTTGCCACGGTAACTCTCACTGTTTGTTGGGCTGGGGAAATGTTCTCTAGTCTGCCACTAATAGGTGTAACTCACCTAAGGTTAAAGCTCTGCAGAGTAGAGCGGCAGTAATGAGGTTTGAATAAATTTCCGGCCACTGCGGTGTGGCCGGAAGCGGTGCTCACTTAGATTTTGCGAGCTTGCTCGACGGCGTTACCGATGTAGGATGCAGGAGTCATTTCCAGCAGTGCGCTTTTGGCCTCCGCAGGAATTTCCAGATTCTCGATAAACACTTTCAAGGTTTCGCGGGTGATGCCCTGGCCGCGGGTAAGGGCCTTCAGTTTCTCGTAAGGCTCTTCGATGTTGTAGCGGCGCATCACAGTCTGGATCGGCTCTGCCAGAACTTCCCAGGAGCTGTCCAGGTCTTCTGCCAGGCGTTCACGATTGATTTCCAGCTTGCCCAGCCCCTTCATGGTGGCGGCATAAGCGATGGCAGAGTAACCGGCACCCACACCCATGTTGCGCAGTACGGTGGAATCGGTCAGATCGCGCTGCCAGCGGGAGACTGGTAACTTCGCGGCCAGGTGCTGGAATACAGCGTTGGCCAGGCCCAGGTTTCCTTCGGAGTTTTCGAAATCGATAGGATTGACCTTGTGCGGCATAGTGGAGGAGCCCACTTCTCCGGCAACGACTTTTTGTTTGAAGTAACCGAGGGAAATATAGCCCCAGATGTCGCGGTCAAAGTCGATCAGGATGGTGTTAAAGCGCGCAATAGCATCGAACAGTTCGGCAATATAGTCGTGTGGTTCGATCTGGGTGGTGTAGGGGTTCCAGGTCAGGCCGAGCGAGGAAATAAATTCTTCCGCATTCTTTTCCCAGTCGATATTTGGGTAGGCGGACAGATGGGCATTGTAGTTGCCTACAGCACCGTTGATTTTACCCAGCAAGGGGACGGCCCCTACCTGGGCTACCTGGCGGCGCAGGCGCGCAACCACGTTGGCGAGTTCCTTGCCCACGGTCGTAGGGCTGGCGGTTTGGCCGTGGGTGCGAGACAGCATGGGCACGTCGGCGAAATCCTGGGCGAGCTGGGCGATCTTTTCTACCAGGCTATTCATTGCGGGCAACATAACGTTGTCGCGACCAGCGCGTAGCATTAGAGCGTGGGACAGGTTGTTGATGTCTTCAGAAGTGCAAGCGAAGTGCACAAACTCGCTTACTTTTTCCAGCTGGGCATTGCCGCTGATTTTTTCTTTGAGGAAGTATTCAACCGCTTTCACGTCGTGGTTGGTGGTGCGCTCAATTTCTTTGATACGCTCAGCATCTTCCAGGGAAAAGTTGGCCACAATGCTATCGAGTAGCTGGTTAGCAGCTTCATCGAACTGCTCTACCTCAGTGATTTCTGAGTGCGCGGAGAGTTTCTGAAGCCAGCGCACTTCCACTTCAACACGGGCGCGAATCAGGCCGTATTCACTAAAAATTTCGCGTAGGGGGGCAGTCTTGCTCTCGTAGCGACCATCAATAGGGGATACCGCTGTGAGTGCGGAAAGCTCAACTGTCATAGTAAATCTCCGGGATTAGTTTTTTATAGATTCGATCTGTGCGATTAGCTCGTCGGTCGCACGCAATAGTTTTTTCCGTTGAAATAGCAGGTGCAGACGCCTTCCGCCCAATTGTCGCCACAGCGTGGCTGAACGGATACCGGCAAACAGCATTGAGCGGATTTGGTTGGCGACGCGCTGTTGCTGCAGGAAATTAAAATCTCCCAGCACCTGGATACGAAAGCGGAAAGTGCCGAGGGTATCGCTATAAATACTGGCGAGATTGGAAAATACATTCTCGTGGGTGGGGGCGAAGTGTTCCGCCTGAGTCTTGGCTTTTTCGAGGCGGCTGCCAATGATGGAGAGCAACTCTCCTTTCTTACTCAATTGCCTCTGCAGATAAAGCACAGACAGTGCATAGCGCAGGCAGTCTGTGTATTCAGGGTGTTGCCGCGATTGCAGTAACTGCCGTGAGACCTGCAAGCCGGGCAGCAGCTTCTCTGCGCCGGCGAACACATCTTCGGTGCGATCTGGGTTGAGCTGGAAAAGGCTGTATACCCCGGTTTCCAGCTGGGCCTGGGGAGCGGTGCCTGTTTTGGCCAAGCGCTCCACTAAAGTTGCGGATTGAAATATTCCGGCCAATGCCAGAGCCTGATCCCGCCAGTTATTCAAGGTTACTCCTTAGTGTTTCTTGTATTTTTCCGGTACGGCAGTGCCGATACCTGTAGCCTGTTCGATAACTGCGCCGCCGAGGCATATTTCGCCATCGTACAGGACCAGGGATTGTCCTGGGGTAATTGCCCGCTGTGGCTCGTCAAATTCCACAGTCAGGTTACCACCCTTTTGCACCCGTATTGTGCAGTCCTGGTCTGGCTGTCGATAGCGGGTCTTCGCTTGACAGCGGAAAGACTCACCCGGTGCGGCGCCATTGATCCAATGTGTTTGGGTTGCCACCAGACCCGTGGCGTAAAGCAGGGGGTGATGTGCCCCTTGGGCAGCAATCAATACGTTGCGCTCTAGGTTCTTACCGACTACGTACCAGGGTTCTTCGCCCGCGCCTTTTACCCCTCCGATACCAAGACCCTGCCTCTGTCCTATGGTGTGGTACATCAGGCCGGCGTGGCGCCCCATAATTTCACCATCTGGGGTTTCCATGTCGCCCGGCTGGGCGGGCAGATACTGCTCCAGAAAGTCCTTGAAGCGGCGTTCGCCAATAAAGCAGATCCCCGTACTGTCTTTTTTATTGTGGGTGATAAAGCCGTTTTCCTCAGCGATACGCCGTACTTCAGGTTTTTCCAGCTCGCCCAGTGGAAATAGAGAGCGAGCGAACTCACCCTCGCCGACAGCGTGGAGGAAGTAGCTTTGATCCTTGTTGCCATCCAAGCCCTTGAGCAAATAGGTGCGACCTTCTATATCGCGTCGGCGGGTGTAATGTCCGGTGGCAATGGCATCAGCTCCCAGAACTTCGGCATATTCCAGGAAAACTTTAAACTTGATCTCCCGATTGCACAGAATGTCTGGGTTAGGCGTGCGTCCGGCCTTGTATTCTGCCAGGAAGTATTCGAAGACATGGTCCCAATACTCGGCAGCAAAATTGGCGGTATGCAGCTTGATGCCCAGTTTTTCACATACCGCCTGGGCATCGGCCAAGTCTGCTTTCGCGGTGCAGTACTCAGTGCCGTCATCTTCGTCCCAATTCTTCATAAACAAGCCCTCCACCTGGTAGCCCTGCTGCATGAGCAGAAGTGCGGCTACAGAGGAATCCACACCGCCGGACATACCGACGATGACGCGTTTGGGCTGTTTGTTGTGCGTGGAATCAGGCATAAGAAGGACAGTCACTACTTCACTGGGATGGAAAGGGGGCGAATTTTACCTGTGAATCGGGCTTCTGACCAAGGCCGCTTTCATCTTGGGTTATTGCTTATTGTCTCCGGCGAGGGCGATTGCGCTTCTGAGGTGGCTTCGACTTGCCTTTGGGCCTTGGCTTAGGCGCAGAGAAAACCTCCTCCGAGCGGTGCTGCCCCGGCTGCAGAGTGCCGAGATTCCAATTGCCGATAGCCATTCGAACCAAGCGCAGGGTGGGGAAGCCAACCGCTGCGGTCATACGTCGCACCTGACGGTTTCTACCCTCGTAAATGATAAGTTCTACCCAGCTGGTGGGAATGGACTTGCGCTCTCGGATTGGGGGGTTGCGCGGCCACAGGTCGACTTCGGAGAGTCTGCGGGCCTTAGCGGGCGCTGTGCGTCCATCCTTCAAATCTACGCCTTTGCGCAGAAACATCAGGGCGTCATCTGAAATGTCCCCCTCTACCTGAGCCCAGTAAGTCTTCGCCATCTTTCTCTTCGGGTGGCTGATTTGATGTTGTAGCGCTCCATCATCTGTGAGTAGTAGAAGTCCCTCTGAGTCATAGTCGAGCCGACCCGCGGCATAGAAGCCCTTGTGCAGGATATAGTCTGCCAGCGTGGCGCGACCCTGGGGGTCCGTGAATTGGCTTAACACGCCAAAAGGTTTGTTTAGGAGAATAATCTTGGGCATAAGAAAAATTGAGTATTGTAATCCAACTACAAAAATTAGCCGATGCTGCTATAATCCCGCCGATTTTTATCCCCGCCCAATGGTCCCGGGGGAGCGGTGCAAGCAACGCTGGACCTAAAAAGTCATAGAATTTTGGGAGTTTACGCAATATGGGTCACATCCAAGTGCCGGCAGACGGCGAAAAAGTTACAGTCAATTCCGACGGTTCGCTGAATGTTCCGAATCGCCCGGTAATTCCGTTCATCGAGGGTGACGGCATCGGTGTGGACATCACTCCGGTAATGCGCAAAGTAATCGACGCTGCGGTAGAGAAAGCTTTCAGCGGCGACAAGAAAATCGAGTGGATGGAAATCTACTGTGGTGAGAAAGCCGCAGAGACTTACGCTGGCGACTGGTTCCCAGCTGAAACTCTGGAAGCGATCAAAGATTACGTTGTCAGCATCAAAGGCCCTCTGACCACACCAGTGGGCGGCGGTTTCCGTTCTCTGAACGTTGCCCTGCGTCAGGAGCTGGACCTGTATGTATGTCAGCGTCCAGTTCGCTGGTTTAGCGGTGTACCTTCTCCGGTTAAAGAGCCGAACAAGGTAGACATGGTTATCTTCCGTGAAAACTCTGAAGATATCTACGCTGGTATCGAGTGGAAAGCTGATACCGACGAAGCCAAGAAAGTTATCAAGTTCCTGCAGGACGAGATGGGTGTTAAGAAAATCCGTTTCCCTGAGAACTGTGGTATCGGTGTTAAGCCGGTTTCTGCAGAGGGTACCAAGCGTCTCGTGCGCAAGGCTATTCAGTACGCTGTGGACCAGGATCGCGATTCCGTAACCCTGGTACACAAAGGCAACATCATGAAGTTCACCGAAGGTGCCTTCGCCGATTGGGGTTACGAGCTGGCTCGCGACGAGTTTGGCGCTCAGCCGCTGGACGGTGGCCCCTGGCACAGCTTCAAGAACCCGAAGACTGGCAAGGAAATCGTTGTTAAGGACGTAATTGCTGACGCTATGCTGCAGCAGATCCTGCTGCGTCCGGCTGAGTACGACGTAATTGCTACCCTGAACCTAAACGGTGACTACCTGTCTGACGCACTGGCTGCACAGGTTGGTGGTATCGGTATCGCTCCGGGCGCAAACCTGTCCGACGACGTTGCCCTGTTCGAAGCAACCCACGGTACTGCACCTAAGTACGCTGGCCAGGACAAGGTTAACCCGGGCTCTCTGATTCTTTCCGCTGAGATGATGCTGCGTCACCTGGGCTGGAACGAAGCTGCTGACCTGGTAATCAAGGGTATGGAAGGTGCTATCGAAGCCAAAACCGTAACCTACGATTTCGAGCGTCTGATGGACGGTGCTGAGCTGAAGTCCTGTTCTGCGTTTGGTGACGAAGTGATCAAGCACATGGCCTAATTGGCTGATTTGGGGCTAGGTTTTTTTAATCAACCTGGCCCTAGCTAGAAAAAGCCCTTTGCTTTGCAGCAAGGGGCTTTTTTGTTGGTGGGGGCTGCTTGTGCGGGCTTGCAGGGTTAGTCGAGCATCTCTGCCTCTTTTTCCCGCTCTGTTTCAGAGTGGTTGGGATCTGCAATAGCGGCCACTTTGGGGCTTTGGGGGCTAGGTGCGGTCTCTGCCGCCACTGCGGTGGAAATATTGGCGGCGTGATAGCCTTTGTCGCCTCTGACGATATCAAAGGTGACCTGTTGGCCGGCCTTTAGGGTTCGGTAGCCTTCCATCTGAATAGCGGAATAGTGCGCAAACAGATCCTCCCCTCCTTCATCTGCAAGAATAAACCCATATCCCTTAGCGTTGTTGAACCACTTCACGGTACCAGTAGGCATATCGAACTCCCTCTAATTGCCTGAGTGGCCAGTCGGCCACCTTACAGAGTTTTTATATTTATTTGACCTGCGGATTAATCGGCTGCGATCCTATCTGCGACTAACGGCTGTGAATGAGCAGGCACTACCTCTTGTAGTCAACTGCTATAGGAATGTCAAGAAACCGCGCTTGAGGCTGTGATCTCCCTGTGTCGTTGGTCAAATAAGGTTACAATGGCAGGTCATTGATGGTTGAGCATGCTGCACTATCAAAGCTCGATAAAACACATTGATAATTGTTATGAGTATTTTGCAGGTCATTAAACTAGGCTCCAGTGATTCTGGAGAAGACTATTTCGACGGTGAGGGTTCCGAGGGTGGGCTCGCATTGGAGGAGGCGCCGCCACGGCTCAAGCGCCCGCCTATGTACAAGGTCATCATGTTGAACGATGACTACACCCCCATGGACTTTGTCGTAGAGACTCTGGAGTTGTTTTTTGGGGTTAACCGTGAGCGCGCCACACAGTTGATGTTGCAAGTACACACGCGGGGAAAAGCAGTGTGCGGTGTCTATACTCGGGATATAGCGGAGACAAAGGCCGCTCAGGTTAATCAGTTCGCCCAGGAGAATGAGCATCCACTATTGTGTGAGATTGAGGCGGACGAGAGTAAAGACGATTGATTGAAATTACAGCTGCTTTAGCACAAGGGTCCCGTCACCTGAAGGGAATCAGCCAGGAGTTAGACGCCGGCAAAGGGTGCACGCCTACCAGCGGAGTCGGCGGGGAACATTGGCGATTAGGGTTTGAGGTTTAAATGCTCAGCAAGGACTTAGAGGTAACGCTCAATCTGGCGTTCAAGGGTGCACGAGCGAAGCGGCACGAATTCATGACTGTGGAGCACCTGTTACTGGCGCTTCTGGATAATGAGTCGGCTGCTGACGTGTTGCATGCCTGCGGGGCCGACCTGAGCGCACTGCGCCGCGAACTACTGGAGTTTGTGGACTCTACCACGCCGTTAATCCCAGAGGCGGACACCGATCGCGAAACTCAGCCCACATTGGGTTTCCAGAGGGTGTTGCAGAGGGCTGTTTTCCATGTTCAGTCATCGGGAAAAAAAGAGGTTACCGGTGCTAATGTACTCGTTGCTATTTTCTGTGAGCAGGAAAGCCAAGCCGTTTATTATCTGAAGCAGCAGAGTGTTGCGCGTATCGATGTCGTCAATTACATCACCCACGGAATTTCCAGGGTCGGTTCCAGCGGCAACAATCACAATCACCACCACGGTTCAGATACCACCCAAGAGCAGGTGGAAGAGGAGATCAGTACAGGCTCTGAGCCTGGAGGTTCTGACCCCCTGGAGAGTTACGCGACCAACCTGAACCAGGAAGCTATCCTGGGTCGAATTGATCCCTTGGTAGGGCGAGGCCCCGAAGTAGAGAGAGTCACCCAGGTTCTTGCGCGGCGTCGCAAAAACAACCCCTTGTTGGTTGGAGAATCCGGAGTCGGTAAAACCGCAATCGCGGAGGGGTTGGCCCGACGAATAGTGGATGAGGATATCCCTGAGCCACTAAAAGAGAGCACTATTTACTCCCTCGACCTCGGTTCTCTGCTCGCTGGTACCAAGTACCGTGGGGATTTTGAGAAACGTTTTAAAGCGCTGCTGGCAGAGCTGAAGAAGCGCGAGCATGCAGTCCTGTTTATTGATGAAATTCACACCATTATTGGAGCCGGCGCAGCATCCGGCGGCGTTATGGACGCCTCCAACCTGTTGAAACCGCTGCTGTCCAGCGGTCAGCTCCGCTGCATTGGCTCCACCACCTTTACTGAATATCGCGGCATTTTTGAGAAAGATCGTGCGCTTTCCCGTCGTTTTCAAAAGATCGATGTCAGTGAGCCATCGGTAGAGGAGACCGTGCAAATATTACAGGGGCTTCGGAGTTGTTTCGAAGACCATCATAAAGTTCGTTTCACTGACGCCGCCCTCGATGCCGCGGCTCAACTTTCCAGTCGCCATATCACCGAGCGCTTCCTGCCTGACAAGGCGATAGATGTAATTGATGAGGCCGGAGCTTTCCAATCGCTGTTGCCGGTTGAAGAGCGCACTGAGGTGATTGGTATCAGTGAAATCGAGTCGGTAATTGCCAAGATGGCCCGTATCCCGGCCAAGAGTGTCTCTGCTTCTGATAAAGAGCAGTTGTCCAAGCTTGATGACAACCTCAAGATGGTGGTATTTGGCCAGGATCGTGCAATTGAAGCGCTCAGTACGGCGATCAAGCTCAGCCGTGCTGGGTTGGGTGCTGAGGAGAAGCCCATAGGATCCTTCCTGTTCTCTGGCCCCACAGGCGTTGGTAAAACTGAGCTCTGTCGTCAGCTGGCCAAGGTGATGGGGATTGAGCTAATCCGCTTCGATATGTCTGAGTATATGGAGCGACATACGGTTTCCCGTTTGATCGGTGCGCCACCGGGATATGTGGGTTTTGATCAGGGCGGCTTGCTGACTGATTCTGTGACTAAGCATCCACATAGTGTGGTACTGCTCGATGAGATTGAGAAAGCTCACCCAGAAGTCTTCAACCTGCTTCTCCAGGTGATGGATCACGGAACTCTGACAGACAATAACGGCCGCAAAGCGGACTTCCGCAATGTCATATTAATTATGACCACTAATGCGGGCGCTGAGCTGATGAGTCGTCGGTCTATCGGCTTCTCCAGCCAGGATCACTCCTCCGATGGTATGGAGGAAATCAAAAAGATGTTTACCCCAGAGTTCCGCAACCGCCTCGATAGTATTATCCAGTTTGGCTCTCTGCCACTGGATGTGGTTAAAACAGTAGTGGATAAGTTTATTGTCGAGTTGCAAGCGCAGCTGGATGACTCCCGTGTGACTCTGATCGTAGATGATGAGGCTCGCGAGTGGCTGGCTATTCGCGGTTACGATGAAAAAATGGGGGCTCGCCCGATGTCGCGTTTGATAAGAGACAAGCTGCGTAAGCCATTGGCTGAGTCAGTCTTGTTTGGTGAGTTGGCAGAGGAGGGGGGCCGCGTGGTGGTCGTCATAGAGAATGATGAACTCTCCATAAAAACGGCGGTTCCTGCCTAGCTCTACAAAAAAATACATCAAAAAAGCCACCGCAAGGTGGCTTTTTTGTGTCCAGGACAAATCACCTTAAGCTCTTTGCCTGGCGAGCGAATTAGCGGGCGCGGTAGGTGATGCGACCTTTGCTCAGGTCGTAGGGGGTGAGTTCCACTTTGACCTTATCGCCGGTGAGGATGCGAATGTAGTTTTTACGCATCTTTCCAGAGATGTGCGCAATGACCACGTGTCCGTTTTCCAGCTTTACGCGGAAAGTGGTATTTGGCAGGGTGTCGATCACCTCGCCTTCCATTTCAATATAATCGTCTTTTGCCATGCGGCAGCAACCTTCAAATAACTTGATCAGACCTTTACCCCGGAGGCAATCTTGCCTAGCCGCGGCTTGACGGGCGAGCATTTTGCACGAAAAGGCAGAATAGAGCAAAGGGCGCGTGCGTAGGAATTATAGAGATTTCAGGCTCCAGCGGTTCTCTGTGAGCATTTCAATGGGTTGGAACTGGCTTTTGTAGGCCATCTTATGGCATTTCTCTATCCAATAGCCCAAATACAGATTGGGAAGCCCTAATCTTCTGGCCCATTCAATTTGGTAGAGAATGCAGTAACTGCCCAGACTGCGCTTGTCCTCATCCGGGTCGAAGAAAGTATAGATGGCCGACAGGCCTGCAGTAAGCAGGTCGGTGACCGCCACTGCGACTAGGCGCCCACGTGCACGCAGCTCAATATAGCGAGTAGCTCCCCAGGCCGGGCTTAGGAAGCTGCGATACTGCTCGCGGCTCGGTGGGTACATTTCCCCATCGGCATGACGTTGCTCAATGTAGCGTGCATACAGCTCGTAATGCTCATCGGTGTCGATGGATTCGATATGAAAGATATCCAGGTCCTTATTGCGTTTCCAGCAGCGGCGCTGGTTGCGATCCGGTACAAAAAGGCCCACTGGTACACGGGCGGGCACACAGGCCCTGCATGTTGCGCATTGAGGTCGGTAGAGATAGGCCCCGCTGCGACGAAAGCCCAGCTCTGAGAGGCGGTTGTAAAGGCGCTGGTCTACCTCTGTCTGCGGGTCCACAAATACCGTTGTAGCCTCCCTATCTGGCAGATAGCCACATGGGTGGGGCAGGGTTGCCAAAAGCCGGACCGAGTCGAGCTGAGAATATTTACCCATAAGTCCACGAAAGTTTCCAAGGCTGCGGAAAGGCGGGTTGTATAAGGCCGTCCTCCAGCAGGTGTTCGAAGTCCCTACGACACATTTCAACGGCCCCAAGACTACTCAGGTGGGGGTTGCTTACCTGGCAGTCGATCAGTGGGCAGCCCCACAATTCTAATTGGCGAACGAGGTGGACAAAAGCGACTTTGGAAGCATCTGTCTCCCTGTGAAACATGGATTCCCCAAAAAAAATACGGCCGATTGAAAGACCGTAAAGTCCACCGACCAGCCGACCCTCACGCCATACCTCAACGGAGTGGGCATGGCCCAGATGGTGCATGTCGATATAGGCCTCGGTCATCTCATCGGTAATCCAGGTGCCATCTTCAGAACTCCTGGGGAGGCGGCAACCCTCGATTACTTGTTCGAAGGCTTGGTCAAATGTGACTGAGAATATACCTCTGCGCAGGGTTTTACGCAGACTGCGGCCAATATGGAAGTTGCTGGGTATTACTACACAGCGCGGTGAGGGGCTCCACCAGAGGATAGGCTGGTCTTCGGAAAACCAGGGAAAGATACCTCGGCGATAGGCGGCCAACAACCATTCCGGGGAGAGATCTCCACCAGCTGCGAGGAGTCCATTGGGATCGTCTAGAGCAGTCTGGGTAGAAGGGAAGTCTATATGATTGTGGTCGAGCCACATCAGGCGGCTTTGGGTATTCCTTGCCACAAACTGTTTCCTGTCCTGGGGCTGAGGAGGCCCGGGTAGCCTTGAGACTACCCGGGTGAGAAGCAGTTTTGTTAGGCGTCGAGGAAACGCTCGGCGTCCAGGGCTGCCATACAGCCGGTTCCAGCGGAGGTGACCGCCTGACGGTAGATGTGATCAGACACATCGCCAGCTGCAAACACGCCGGGCACAGATGTCTGAGTGGCGTTACCCTCCAGGCCACTTTGCACGATGATATAGCCGTTATTCATTTCAAGCTGATCTTTAAAGATGTCGGTATTGGGCTTGTGGCCAATCGCGATAAATACACCGGCGGCCTCCAATTCTTTGGTGGAGTCGTCCTGGGTGCTGCGAACGCGCAGGCCGGTTACTCCGTTGTCATCACCAAGAACCTCGTCAAGGGTGTGGTGAAAGCAAAGTTTGATATTGCCGTTTTCCACCTTCTCCATCAGGCGATCCTGAAGGATTTTCTCGGCGCGAAGCTCGTCACGGCGGTGGATCAGGGTAACTTCACTGGCGATATTGGACAGGTATAGGGCCTCTTCTACTGCGGTATTACCACCGCCCACAACGGCTACTTTCTGATCGCGATAGAAGAAACCGTCACAGGTTGCACAGGCACTGACACCACGACCCTGGAAGGCTTCTTCAGACGGCAGACCCAGGTATTGAGCTGAGGCACCAGTGGCGATGACTAGGGCGTCGCAGGTATAGGTTTCATTGCCCTTTAAAGTGAATGGGCGATTGTTCAGATCTACAGACTCGATGTGATCAAAAATAATCTGGGTGTCGAAGCGCTCGGCGTGTTGTTGCATTTGCACCATCAGGTCGGGGCCCTGCAGCTCGGGGATGCCGCCGGGCCAGTTTTCAACTTCTGTAGTGGTGGTCAACTGCCCACCCTGTTGCATACCGGTAATAACAACGGGATTCAAGTTTGCGCGGGCTGCGTAGATGGCTGCTGTGTAGCCTGCAGGGCCAGAACCGAGAATAATCAGTCGATGATGGTTGTTGCTCATGAAACTCTCTTTAAACCTGTCTGTGTGCAAAGTTTACCCAGAGAACTGGGAGTCCACCTAGCCGGCCATATTTTGATCAGCCAAAGCTATTAGATTGGCCGATATAATAGGCGAAAGTGACAATTCGGCGAAATAGTTTGCCTCAATTTATGCCATTGGAAAGTGCTATTTAGATCGCTGCAGCGAGTCGACCCCGCTCTCACTATCCAGAAACGACATCAATAATTGAGAATAATTCATTGTTTTTATTGAATAAATCGCGATTTATTTGATGTGAAGTCCGCTCGGTACGACTTATAAAGTATTTGTATTTGGTCACAAGAGGGCTCGGAGGAGGTGTTTTCATCCTTTTGGTAGTTAGCCAAATTTGGGATGCATAACAACGGCCAAAGGGCGAAGCCATGAGGCAGGGCAGAAAAATAGTACCGTTGAATCTGGGCAGCAATTTGATTGGCCACCCCACATTTACCTTCAGTCTCAGTAATGAAGCACAGGTATTTGTGTCGGAAATCCTGGATGACACTTTCTCCTTGAGGCTTTCTGTCGATTTAGGGCCTGATGGTAGCCATATTGCCAGTTTGCATGGCCCTCCAGATTTAGTGGAGTTGTTCGCATCCCTGAAGCTGCAGGTCAGATGCGATATTGTGGCGGATGGGTACAATGTCCTTTCCCATGATGCTTTAGATGCCTTCGTGGCTTCACCCGAGTCGAAAGCAAAGCTACTCGAAGCGCTGGATCTCAGAGAGGGAAATAAAGTACTGGATTTAATGAGCGGCAGTGGCGCGGTCAGCCAGTTGCTGTTGGAGTATGGTGATAAAAAGTCAATGGGGCTCGCCCTCAGTATGTGCGATACCCACCACTCCCAGCTCAAGCGTATCAACTCAAAAGTGCGTGAAAGGGTTGTCGATGTTACTGTGGGTGATGCCAGGGCATTGCCCTATGAAAAGGAATCTTTTGATGCGGTGGTACTCAAAATGGGGTTGCACGAAGTGCCCCAGTTGGACCAACCGTTGGTAATGAGGAATGTCTTTCGGGTCCTGAAGCGAGGGGGGCGTTTTATTATTTGGCAATTGCTGCCGGCCTCCGGTGTGATACAGGATGTGTTTACAGATATCGTACGAAAAACCAGCATGTTGGCTGGTTGCGAATCTCAAGCATTCAACCGCTACTTCCCCAGGCAGGACCAGATATCCTGGCTGTTTAAAAGTGCTGGGTTCAGAGGGTGTGAGGAAATATTTCAGGCTGAATTCACTTACAGCACCCGAGCAAGCTTGGGTGCCGAGCTGGGTGGAGACTCCAGCAAACTAGAAATACTGAACAACTTTGCCCGCGACAGAGTGCCCCAAGAGATAAGAGATTCACTGTGTTGGCGGGATACTGGAGAGGATATCTCCCTTAAGATCCCGGCTTGTATATATCGCACATACAAACCAGCATAAATCAAAGATAATTAGGCCATCGAGGAAATCGCTCAATTAGCGATTTCCGTTTGTTACAAGTACCAGAAAGCAACAACAAAGAATATTGAGGTAAGCCATTGAAGGCCGAAAGCGCAACCGGAGAAAATTCTGAAAAGAGCGGTGCATTGCCGGATTCACTCGTCGCCCGTTTGGTCCGTGAGGGAGCATTAATCTGCCTGCTGGCAGGGGCACTATTAATGGCTATCAGCCTGCTCAGTTACGATTCCCAAGATCCAGGTTGGTCCCATACCGGGCAGGTAGGAAAAATTCACAATGCCATTGGTCCTGCAGGCGCCTGGCTCGCCGATGTCTGCCTTTCTCTATTGGGTTGGATGGCCTATCTGTTTCCCCTGTTGATTGGCTTGCGTGCTTATAAAATCTTACGCGACCGCAATGCACGTTTCCATGCTCCCCTGTTTGCGCTGAGAGTCTTTGGTCTGTTCCTTCTGTTAATTAGTGGTGCCGCTTTGGCGACACTATGTTTTTCTCCCGCTGACGATCCTCTGCCTTTCACCAACGGCGGAATCATTGGAGACGCGCTATCTAGTTCTCTTCAGGGAAGTCTTGGTTATGTTGGTGGGACTATTTTATTGTTGGCGATTTTTGCCATTGGTGTGACGGTATTCACTGGCCTTTCCTGGCTCAAGTTGGCTGAGTCCATTGGTCGTAATGTGTTAGGGCTTATCGCCTGGTTGAGCAGTTATTACAAGCAATGGCGCCTGAAGCGCACAGAACAGCGCGTGGCGCGGGAAGCCATAGTCGTGCGCAAAGCCGCAGTGGAAGAAGAAAAGCAGCGCACCGCCAAGCGAATTCCCCCCAAGATTGAAGCGGCTCCAGTAAAGCCCAAGCAGAGCCCCCGTGCGGCTAAAGAAAAGCAAGGCGAATTATTCAAGGGCGGGCCTGTTACAGGAACATTGCCACCTTTAGGCTTGCTTGATCCTTCCGATCAAAATAAGAAACCGGGCTTTTCCCGGGAATCCCTCGAAGCCCTGTCGCGCTTATTGGAGCTGAAGCTTAAAGATTTTGGTGTGGTAGCCGAAGTTGTATCGGTATTGCCCGGCCCTGTGGTAACCCGTTTTGAGATCCAACCGGCGCCGGGTGTAAAGGTGAGTAAGATTTCAAACTTGGCCAAAGATTTGGCCCGATCTTTGGCGGTAATCAGTGTCCGCGTAGTGGAGGTGATCCCGGGGAAATCGGTGGTGGGTATTGAAATTCCCAATGAAAATCGACAAATGGTACGTCTTAGTGAAGTGCTGTCCGCCGATGTCTATGAGAATGCCAAATCACCCCTGACATTGGCACTTGGGCACGATATTTCCGGCCAACCGGTAGTGGCCGATCTCGCCAAGATGCCCCACCTCCTGGTTGCCGGTACCACTGGATCTGGTAAGTCTGTGGGCATCAATGTGATGTTGCTCAGCCTTTTGTACAAGTCTACTCCGGATGAGGTTCGCCTGATCTTGGTGGATCCGAAGATGTTGGAGCTATCGGTGTACGAGGGTATTCCCCACTTGCTCACTCCGGTGATCACCGATATGAACGATGCGGCCAACGGCTTGCGTTGGTGTGTGGGCGAGATGGAGCGTCGTTATAAATTGATGGCGGCGATGGGAGTGCGCAATCTAGCGGGCTTTAATCGCAAGATAAAAGAGGCAGAGGAAGCTGGTGAGCCGATTTTAGATCCACTGTGGGAACCGGATCCTGCTTCCAGCGTACCGGCTGAAGAGCAAACCGCTCCTGCACTTAAGGCACTGCCCGCAATCGTGGTTGTTATTGATGAGTTTGCCGACATGATGATGATCGTTGGCAAGAAGGTGGAGCAGCTGATTGCCCGTATCGCACAGAAAGCCCGTGCTGCGGGGATTCATTTGCTGTTAGCTACTCAACGACCCTCAGTGGATGTGATTACCGGATTGATCAAGGCCAATGTGCCTACCCGTATCGGTTTCCAGGTTTCTTCCAAGGTGGATTCCCGCACAATCCTAGACCAGGGCGGTGCCGAACAGCTGCTCGGTCACGGCGATATGCTCTACCTCCCTCCGGGCAGTGGGGTGCCAGTGCGGGTTCATGGCGCTTTTGTTGACGATCATGAGGTACATAAAGTCGTTGCGGACTGGACGCGGCGCGGAGAGCCCGAATATATCGACGGCATTGTTGATGACAGCAACAACAGTATTCCAGTGCCTGGCCTGCAGTCCGAGGGCGGTGATGAAGATGACCCTGAGGCTGATGCTCTTTACGATGAAGCGGTTGCCTTTGTCACCAAATCGCGAAAAGCGTCCATCTCTTCAGTACAGCGCCAGCTTCGCATCGGCTACAATCGCGCCGCGCGAATTATCGATGCCATGGAGGCTGCCGGAGTTGTTTCACCGGCGGGGCATAATGGCAACCGTGAGGTACTGGCTCCGCCACCAGCCTAAAAGGGAGGGGTGGCGCCATCCAAAGTTAAGCTGCGGTTCACTTCCCGCTGACTAACCTTTAGGGAAATCAACATACTGGAAATCAATGATGAAGAATATTCTGCGCAACTTCCTGCTGGTATTGACCGTTGCGAGCAGTGCAGTCTGGGCCGATGCTACAGAAGAACTCGGCAAACTCCTGCAACCGTTGTCTTCCCTTTCAGGAAACTTTAAGCAAACGCTGATTGATGAGCGCGGTAAGGTATCGCAAAAAAGCAATGGTAGTTTTTCAGTACAGCGGCCAGGCAAGTTGCGCTGGAAAACCGGCGAGCCATACGCCCAGTTATTGGTAACGAATAATAAAACCCTTTGGCTCTATGATCCGGATCTTGAGCAAGTCACTATACGCCCGGTGGATGAGCGTATGAAAGAGACCCCTGCTTTACTACTCGGCGGTAAGGTTGAGGATATTCGCAAATCATTCGATGTGGCTATGAAAGATGGTATTTATCAGCTGACGCCAAAAAATCCAAAGGCGCCATTCAAGTCTATGGAAATCCGCTTTGCTAAAAATGGTCTGCCGTCTGCTATGAAAGTGCGCGATAGCATGGGGCAGACAACGGAGATTGTTTTCAACAATATGAAAGCAAACCCGAAACTTTCCGAGTCCATCTTTAATTTCAAGCCGCCCGCTGGTACAGACATAATCAAAGATGAGTGACCTGTTTCAAACCCCGCAACGGCATCAGCCGCTGGCCGCAAGAATGCGGCCTAATTCTCTGGCCCACTATGTGGGCCAATCGCATTTATTGGGAAAGGGAAAGCCGTTGCGGGAAGCGGTTGAGCGCGGCCAGCTGCACTCAATGATCCTGTGGGGACCACCAGGAGTCGGCAAAACCACATTTGCCCGGCTGTTAGCTGAGGAGTGTGATGCGCGCTTTGCTACCCTTTCAGCGGTGTTGGCGGGGGTGAAGGATATTCGGCTGGCAGTGGCAGAGGCCGAGCAACAGCGCATGCAGTCAGGCCGCAATACCATTCTTTTTGTCGACGAAGTACATCGTTTTAATAAGGCGCAGCAGGATGCCTTCTTACCCTATGTAGAAGAGGGCACGGTGACTTTTGTTGGTGCTACAACCGAAAACCCGGCTTTTGAGCTGAACAACGCCCTCCTATCCCGCTGCCGTGTGTATCTACTGCGCAGTATTCCCGAAGAAGATCTAATCGGGCTGCTTGGGTATGCTCAGCAAACGGATGATCAATTGCGCGAGCGCAATGTTTATATCCCAAAAGAAGTTTTGGCTAAAATTGCCCGCGCGGCCGATGGGGATGCACGCAGCGCCTTGAACTTGCTCGAAGTCGCCTGCGACCTGGCCAGGGAAGAGGGTGGTAGGCTTGTGGTCGATGAAGACGTGCTCAGCGAAGTACTCAGCGCCGATGTGCGCCGATTCGACAAGGGCGGTGATTATTTTTACGACCAGATTTCTGCCATGCATAAATCTGTGCGGGGCTCAGATCCCGATGCTGCACTCTACTGGTTTGTGCGCATGCTTGATGGCGGATGCGATCCTTTGTATGTCGCCCGCCGGGTAGTGCGTATGGCCAGTGAAGACATTGGTAATGCCGATCCACGTGCGTTGCAGTTGGCTCTGGATGCCTGGGATGTCCAGGAGCGTCTTGGTAGCCCGGAGGGAGAGCTGGCTATTGCGCAGGCAATTACTTATCTTGCAGTCGCAGCGAAAAGTAACGCGGTTTACAGTGCTTATAAACGCGCAGTGGCCGATGTGCGCCGTGATCCCAGCTACGAGGTGCCGGTGCATTTGCGCAATGCCCCCACGAAGTTGGCGAAAAGTTTGTCGCATGGGGCCGAGTACCGCTATGCCCACGACGAGCCAGATGCTTTCGCAGCCGGGGAAAACTACTTCCCTGAAGAAATTGCGGACAGAGAGTATTACCAGCCGGTTCCCCGTGGGCTGGAGTTAAAAATTTCTGAAAAGTTGCAAGTGTTGCGCCGGCTTAACAGCGAGAGTGACCAGCAACGCTATAAGAAGAAACCGTAAGGATTTAAGGTAAAAGACCATGCAGTGGCTGGCCATCGCCATAGGTGGTGCCTTGGGGGCAATACTTCGTCACCAGATAAGCGTCTGGAGCTATCCGGTATTCAGTGGGAAGTTCCCGCTGGGTACATTGATCGTGAATGTGCTTGGATCATTTTTGATTGGCATCGCCTACATTTTGATCACTCATAGAGCAATGCTCGGAGAGGAGTGGCGCCTGCTAATCATGACAGGAATGTTCGGTGCACTGACCACCTTTTCCACTTTCTCCCTAGAGAGCTTGATACTGTGGCACAATGGCCAACCTTTGATGGCCCTTGGCTATATTGTCAGCAGTCTCATTTGCTGTCTGGCGGCCACGGGAGCCGCAGTCGCCTTAGCGACGCGTTATTTTTAACCAATATTTATTTTAATTCTGTTGTAGGAGCCTGATTACAGGCGAACTGGAAACGATGCTCGATCCCAAACTGATTCGCACGGATATGGACCAAGTGGCCGCGGCCCTGAAAAAACGCGGTGTGGAACTGGATACTGCCAAACTGGAAGCCCTCGAGGAGCGCCGTAAAGAGCTGCAGGTGCGCACCGAGAGTTTGCAAAACGAGCGCAATAGCAAGTCGAAAAATATCGGGCGAGCTAAGGCCTCCGGAGAAGATATTGCTCCGCTGCTCAAAGAAGTCGAGTCCCTCGGGGGCGAGTTACAAAATGCCAAGCAGGCGCTGTCTGAGTTGCAGGAAGAGTTGGATGCGATTCTGTCCGCAATTCCCAACCTGCCGGATGCTTCGGTGCCCGAAGGCGAGAGCGAAGATGACAATGTGGAAGTGCGTCGCTGGGGTCAGCCCCGTAGCTTCGATTTTGAGATCAAAGACCATGTAGATCTCGGCTCCCAGCTCGGCGGTCTCGATTTTGAGATGGCGGTAAAACTTACTGGATCGCGCTTTGCTGTGATGTCCGGTGAAGTAGCGCGTTTACACCGTGCTCTCGCCCAATTCATGCTCGATACGCACATTGAGGAGCATGGTTATAAAGAAACTAACGTACCGGTGATCGTCAATGGTGACTCTCTGTATGGAACCTCGCAGCTGCCAAAGTTCGAGGAGGATCTGTTTAAGCTGACCGATGAGCGTGGCTTCTATCTGATTCCGACAGCAGAAGTGCCTCTTACTAATATGTATCGCGATCATATTGTCGAGGACAGTAATTCTTTGCCGCACAAGCTGGTCGCGCATACAACCTGCTTCCGTTCTGAGGCCGGTTCACACGGCCGCGACACTCGCGGCATGATTCGCCAGCACCAGTTTGAAAAAGTGGAATTGGTGTGGGCGGCGCGCCCGGACCAGTCCGAGGAAGCGCTGGAGACCCTTACCAAAAATGCTGAGGCGATCCTGCAAAAGCTGAACCTACCTTACCGCACTGTAGTGTTGTGTGGTGGTGATATTGGTTTCGCTGCGCGTAAGACTTACGATATCGAAGTCTGGATTCCCTCTCAGGACAAGTACCGCGAAATCTCTTCCTGCTCCCTGGTGGGTGACTTCCAGGCTCGCCGTATGAAGGCGCGTTGGCGCAACCCGGAAACCGGCAAACCGGAATTGTTACACACACTGAATGGCTCCGGCTTGGCAGTAGGGCGGACCTTGATTGCAGTGTTGGAAAACTACCAACGCGAGGATGGCAGTATCGAGGTCCCTGAAGCGCTGCGCCCCTATATGCGTGGTCAGGAAGTAATCTCCGCTGCCTGAGCGCAGTGACTTAAAAGGGCGAACGTTATGTTCGCCTTTTTTCTTTTCTGGGTAAAATACTACCCGACTGCTTGTTTGATGGATTAATCAGTGCGTTATCTCCCTCTTGCATTCGATGTAAAAAATCGCCCCAGCTTAATCGTTGGCGGAGGCTCCATTGCTACACGAAAGGCCCGCTTGCTGCAAAAGGCGGGGGCTCGGATTCTGGTGGTATCCCCGGATATCACGGAAGAATTACACCGGATTGTGGTTGACTCTGATGGAGAGTGGCATCGGGTAACATATTCTGTTGAGCATTTGGATCTGGCCGATTTGGTGATTGCGGCAACGAGCAGTTCTGAGGTCAATGGCTGTGTATCCAGGGATGCGCAGAGGCGCCGCTTGCCGGTAAATGTAGTGGATGCCCCGGAATTGTGCACTTTTACTTTCCCTGCAATTGTCGAACGTGGCGATCTATCCATCGGGATCAGTAGTGGTGGTGTGGCCCCAGTTCTCGCCCGCCGCATTCGCGCCCAGCTTGAGGCATTGCTTTCCCCTGGGCTCGCATCACTGGTTGATTTCGCTTCGCGTATGCGCTCACAGGTGAAGCAGGCATTGCCGGAGGCGCGGCGTAAGAATTTTTGGGAATGGGTCTTTGCTGGGACTGTTGCCCGTCGGGTGGAAGCGGGTCAGCTGGCGGATGCAGAGAGGGAATTCTTGGGCGCATTGCAAGACTGGCAGGGGAGTCCCAACCCACTTGGAGAAGTTTATTTGGTTGGGGGTGGCCCCGGGGATCCAGATTTATTAACTTTCCGCGCGTTGCGACTAATGCAGCAAGCGGATGTGGTGCTGTACGACCGCCTGGTTTCTCCAGAAGTTATGGATTTGGTCCGAAGAGATGCCGAGCGTATTTATGTCGGTAAAAAAAAGGCATTTCATGCCGTACCCCAGGATGATATCAACCAGTTACTGGTTGATCTGGCCAGGCAGGGAAAGAAAGTTCTGCGCCTGAAAGGTGGTGATCCCTTTATTTTTGGGCGTGGTGGAGAAGAGATCGACAAACTGGCCGACGCCTCAATTCCTTTTCAGGTGGTACCGGGAATAACCGCTGCAGCGGGATGTGCCAGCTATGCGGGGATTCCGCTGACTCATCGAGATCATGCGCAGTCGGTACGTTTTATTACGGGCCATCTAAAAGAAGGTAGTCTCGACCTGCCGTGGAAAGAGCTGGCTTCCGGTAGCCAAACCCTGGTTTTTTATATGGGATTAACGGGCCTGGAAACAATATGTACAGAGCTGGTTCAGCATGGCCTACCGATAGCCACGCCGGCGGCGCTGATTGAAAAAGGCACTACAAAGGCACAAAGGGTGATCATCGGTGATCTCAATACGCTTCCCGCTCTTGCCCAAGAAAAGGCTGTACGAGCGCCTACGCTCACCATTATTGGTGGTGTGGTGGGGTTGCATAAAAAACTCAGCTGGTACCAATCCAGCGAGCGCTAAATGGGCTTTGGCTGGCTAATTACTATTGTGCAGGCCTGAAACTACCTAGGTAAGACCTATACTGAGAAGGTCTTTCCGTCAGGTATTTGTGTCATGCTGCTGACGATAATTTGCTTTTATTGCACTAATTTTGTGCGATTCTTTCTTCCGCAACAGCCCGAGTTTCCACAAATTGGCCTATTAAGTCACGACTCCCGCCGCTATAGGTACCAATATCGCCAAAAGAAGGCGTTGGTACGCTGGCTATGGATAGGGGTTTCTCTGATTATGCTGTGCTTTCCACTTTTACCTTTAGTGGTTGGCCTAGCTTTTTTTACCACCTTCCTGTCATTCGCTATTCTGGATGAGACTGCCTGATATCTGTTTCCAATGGTTAATCTAAAAATCCTGTCATGAGCATCAGCGGCACAGGCTTGTGCCGCAGCGAGTGTGGGTGGGGATAGGCCTGAATAACTTTTTTATCAGTATTTTCAGTAAAGTTACGGCAGTTATTGCAGCCTGAGCTGATAGCGGCTCTCCCCCTCAATAAAAGGGGAGGGGTTTCCCTCGACCCAATCTTCATGGCCTTTGTCAAAAAACGGGGATAACGGGTGACTGCTTTGCCCTGTAGCCATATGAAAAATACCCTGCTCTTCGCGCCCAGGTGAAATAACCATTCGCTCGGAGGCACCATGGGTTGGTGATTGGAAGCGGGGCATGTGGGTGTCTCCTGACAATTGGTCCTTGGGCATGGCGGTAAACCAATCTATGGCCGAGACTGCTCTTGCCAATGGGTGTCGAATGGAAGCCGTGTTTTGTTCACCCCAGGTTTGCTCTAATAGCGGGAGCCCGCCCGTCGACATCTTATCCAGTACTTGGTTAAGTGCAGATAGCTTCAGGGCTGTCCAGGATTCAAAGTCGGGGTTAAGTAAATGTTGAGGTTCTTCTTGAGCAAGAGTCCAGATCGGATACTCAAATTGGCGTTTTAATTGACCGAAGGAAAAGTTCGGTTGGGTTTTTCGCATAAATGTAAGAATAGGGGCGGTACTAAGCTCCATAAACTTTAAGCGATAGTTGCGCACAATTCGGTATCCAGCCGAGTCAGCGCTGGCGCGTCCGCCCCAATCTCGAACGAGTTTGTAGGCTTCGTCATAGCCTTCCCGGTCATGTAGAAGTTCTGAGAGGTGTTGCTGCCATCGCTGAAGAAAAATAGCGCGATCATCCAGCTGTATATCTAATAGTGCTTGCTCATCAAATTGTTGGCGGGCAAGTAGGTTGTCACGAATCTGCTGCTGGCGGGCACCGAGAGCATAGCCATGGTCGCCCATGATCTTAAGCCAGTCACCGCTCAGGGTACGGGCATTAGCACTCCAAAGGCGGTGGTTGTCAGGGTTGTAAATTCGCGGCTGTTCCTCCTTAGTAAGATATCCGTCCCAGTAAATAGTCCCACCGGCCCAACTTACTGAACGGCTGCCATCAAAGCCAATACGCTTGGGAATGGGTCCAGCGATTGTCCAGCCAATATCGCCTTCTTTATCGCCTACAACAAAATTCTGGTGAGGAATACCGATGTCTGGGCCCAGGTCTAATGCCTCGCTGGCGGAGGTAATAGATTCCATCTGCAGCAAGTTCATATTGCCACCGGAAATATCGTGGGCAACCCAGCGGTAGGCGAGGGGGGTTCCCCGATGGTCTTTACCGATAACAGGTCCCCAGACGGTTTTTTCTACTGCTATGGTTTCATCTTTGGCACCTTTTACTTTTATGGTTTCCTGTTCGATAACGAGATCTCGCCAGCCGTCTGGAGTCAGATACTGGGTGGCATCAGAGTTTAATTCCAAAGGAATAAGATCACCCCAATCGGCTCCGGTATTGGTAAAGCCCCAGGCAACGGTACCGTTGCTGCCTGCCACCACAATTGGGCCTCCAGGCAGGGTCACACCGCGGATACTTCTTTCAGTTCCAGGAATATTCCAGCCGGCGCGAAACCAGATATTGGGTACGGCCAGCCCCAGGTGCATGTCATTTGCGAGTATGGCACTACCATGTTCTGTTAAAGCTCCCCCAACAACCCAATTGTTACTGCCGTAAACTTTGTCATCACTCTGCATGGCTTGATAGGCAATGGGATCGTTTTTATCCAGTAATGAGGAAATAGGCGTTTCTGGAATACTATCGAGAGATTCCGCTTCGCCAATTAGAGGGGCATCCCAAATGCCCCCGGCGGGAAAGAAGAAAGCATAGAGATCTTGGGGTAACAGATCCGCTAAGGCGGTATCGCGCCGCTCAAACTTGCCCTCTTCACTTTGCAATGTTAAGTACATGCTAAAGGTTGCCAGCAGGCTGTCTGCTGCGTTCCATGGCCTGGGCTCTTGCCCCAGAAGCAAATACTCCCAGGGTTTAGCGTTCAGATACTGCAGGCCAAAATTTACCCCTTGAACATAGTGGTTGAGAAGTTGGCGCTGGTCTTCAGGCATTGCCGCAATATTCCTCTCTGCCCGCTTGCGAAACTGGTGTCTACGGACCTTTTTATCTTTTTTTAGTGCGGCAGGTCCTACCAATTCAGACAGCTCACCGGCGGAGCTTCGGCGCAACAGGTCCATCTGGAAAAAGCGCTCCTGGGCATGTAAAAAGCCCAGGGCAAAAGCGCTGCTATTGCGGTCATCGGATTGAATGATTACTACACCCTGCTTATCCCGGTGAATTAATGCGGGTTCTAGTAGTTGCCCTGTGACAATACTTCCTTCGAGTGATGGCAGGCTTTGTCGCCACCAACCCCAGACTGCGAGAAGAGCAATTGCGATGAGTGCCGAAATTACAACGAGTAAGGGCAATACACGACTTTTTAAATAAGACGAACGCACCATAGTTTTTCCCGTATAGCGGTTAATGAAATGGACGTTGGTAAAATCGGACCTTATAGAATCCGTAAATATATAAGTTACTAGAGAACACACCTTAGTAACTTTTCGTGACGATAATAGATAGCTATTTTCGCCGATTAACCTGTCTTTTCGCGCAATCCTTCACAAAACTGACCAGTCATAAGAAAAAGGTCATGTCGGGGTTTTAAATCCAAAAAGGCGACCGTAAGATGGCGTGGAATAACAAAAATAAAAAACCAATACATCACGCTGTATAACAATAAATGCGAGGACGCGATGATGCACGATGTTGGTAGCACCGTAAAAAACCGTCAATTTAACCTCTCTATCCTCTCCGGCGCTATTGCCTTCTTTACAGCTGTGAGCGCTAATGTTCAAGCTGCAGAAATTGAAGAAGTTGTAGTTACGGCACAAAAGCGCGCGGAAAACCTGCAGGAAGTGCCGATCGCGATTTCCGCATTTACCGGGGAAAATATAAAAGAGTCGGGTGTCAAAAATCTCACGGATCTGGGCCGGTATACGCCTGGTGTCGAGATGCACAATGATACCGCTTTGCAGCCAACATACAGTATCCGCGGTATTCAAACCAACGATTGGACCGTGGGGTCCGATCCGGCCGTTGCTGTTTATGTGGACGGTGTCTACACCGGTCGCGGTGCGGGCGCTGAAATTCCCCTGACGGATATAGAAAGAGTGGAGGTTCTGAAAGGCCCACAAGGTACGCTTTTTGGGCGTAATGCTACGGGTGGGGCCATTCATATTATTACCACCAAGCCCCAGGCAGATAATACCGTCGAGCTAAATCTCACCGCTGGTAATTATGGCCGCCAGTCCTCCGATCTGCTTCTCAATCGCCAGCTAACCGATACGCTTTCCACTCGTTTCTCCGCATCCACTAACCGCCGAGACACCTTTGCGGATAATTTGGCGGGTGGTTTTTCAGTAGGTGATCAGGATACCCAGACCTACCGGGCATCTGTTTTGTGGGAGCCTGCGGAAGATATTGAGGTGCTGTGGCGGGCAGACTATGGCGTAATGGATCAGGGTAGTGCGTTGCGCACAACTATTGTGCCCAGCCTAAAAGAGGGAACCGATGTATTCGGGGACTACGCTCTGGATACACCAACCATTGAAGATCGAGATTCTTTCGGCACTTCCCTGACCGTTAGCAAAGAGTTCGATAACTTTACCCTTACCTCGATCACGGCTTATCGAAAGTTTGATGCGCACCTGCAGCAGGACGAGGATGGCACAGCCAATCCTGACCATATGTTTGGGTCTGCGAATACAGATGACCAAAGCCAGTTCTCGCAGGAATTCCGCCTCAACGGTGCTACCGACTCGATTAAATGGACTCTGGGAGCCTCATACTCCCAAGAGGAGCTGGACCACACAACTTACGCTTATTTCACTACCGGTTCTGTTGAATCTTTTGCCGTTTACGAAGGTATCAAAGAGAGTTTTCCAGAATTGACCCAAACAGAGCAGGAAGACCTGGCGGTTATGAATCGGCAGTTATTGCAGTCGATGGGGCTGGAAGGCGTTGCCAGTGCGACTTTTGTCTATGACTTGATGTTGCAAAGTGGCCAGGTGGATGCGTTACTTCATGCGCTAGGAGCGCCGGTAAGTGGCAGTATGCTCAGGGCGGATCAGGTTGTAGAGCAGATGATGGCAGGCTTCCAGCCCTGGATAGCTTCTGATGCCCCTTGGAATGAGAGTGTGCGCAATACTGGTGATTACCGCTCTACAGCGCTCTATGGTGATATGACCTGGAGTATCACCGACAAAATGGATCTGACGGTCGGTGCCCGCTACACCTATGATAAGAAAGATTTCACTATCCAAACCGCCTATGGCAACAGTATCCCGCTGTCATTGTCTGGCGGAGACGTGGATCTCCTAGATGAAAATGGCAATAAAGTCGGCAGCATTACACTACCAACAGTTGATCTGGGCTCACAGCTTTTTGGCATCGCCTTTTATAACAATGGTCAAACAGAGTTAAATTCCAAGCTGAGTGATAGCTGGAGTGATATTTCCGGCCGCATCGTGCTCGACTATCGCTGGACTGATGAGATGATGACCTTTATCTCCTTGGCGGATGGTTTTAAGGCCGGCGGATTTAACAGCCTTAACTTTGGTCCAGGTGTGGAATCCTCATTTGATCAGGAAGATGTCGTCAATTTGGAAGTGGGGCTTAAGAGTAGCCTGTTTGATAACCGCGTGCGTCTAAATGCGTCTGTATACACCTATGAGTATAAAAACCTTCAGGAATTGGATCTGGTCGGTTACCCAATCCCCAGCTACAACCTGAGAAATGCCGACGCTGAGGGGACCGGTGCCGAGATAGAAGTGCAGTGGGCCGCTACCGATAGTCTGTTCATTGCCGGTAATTATTCATACTTGGACACTGAATTCACAGACTACCAAATTATTACGGCTATTGGTGAAACAGAGGAAGACTCCAAGGTTGGTCAGGCCAGGGTTTCCACTCCCGAAAGTAAGCTCAACCTGATGGCGGAGTACACAGTGGATTTAGCTTCAGGTGGAGAGTTTGTATTCCGTGGAGATTATAACTGGACGGATGAGCGCATCGGCTCCATCACCGATAGAACCCGCATCGTGGATGATTATCAGTTATTTAATCTACGTGCTGCTTGGAATAGCGCATCGGATAACTATTCAGTAGCCCTTTGGGTGCAGAACTTAACCGATGAGGAAATCGCTGGGGGTTATGGTGGCACTGGTGCTGCGATCGGGGCGAGCCCGGCATGGCGTTTTATGCCGAGAATGTATGGCGCAGATTTTACTGCACGATTTTAATTCATTATTCATGTCAGCATGATGAGAGTGTGGGCCGGTTATCCGGCCCTTTTTTTTGCATGAGTTTTTCTTAATTGAATAAAGTGGCGTGGATTAGGTCGTGTAGTTCTGCAAGCTCTTAGGAATACGCCTAAAACTGCGTATGATGATTTCAATAGAACTGAATTCTATCGTAGTTGATAATTGATATGACAATATTTGCAGGTGAAGTATCTCTGGAAGAGTTACAGCAGCGGGTTCTTTTAGCTTATCAAAAGGTGCGGGGGGAGACAGAGTGTCTTGCTGCACCTTTATCTGTCGAGGATATGCAGCTACAGTCGATGCCGGATGCGAGCCCAACCAAGTGGCACCTGGCGCACACCAGCTGGTTTTTTGAAACATTCTTACTCGCTCCTTACCTCCCCAATTACCAGCTCTTTGACCCGCATTTTCACCATCTTTTTAATTCCTACTACAACAGTTTGGGTACCCCATACTCCAGACCGCAAAGGGGGGTAATCTCCAGGCCTGGAATTGAGCGCATCTACGCTTATCGCCAGTTTGTAGATACGGCAATAGAACAGCTGTTAGATATAGCCCCCATTACTTCAACCATTAGTGCTTTGCTGGATCTTGGCCTCAATCATGAGCAGCAACACCAGGAATTACTGCTGACTGATATCAAGCATGCTCTATCGATGAACCCAATGGCACCTGCTTATTGTGATAATACTCAAGAAGAAGAAGCTGAGAGTGTTGCTGCACTTTGCTGGCTGGAAATACCCGGCGGATTCTATGGTATCGGTAGTGATGGGGAGGATTTCTTTTTTGATAATGAAGGGCCTGTACACCAACAGTTTCTGCCCGACTTTTCAATTGCTTCACGTTTAGTCAGTAACGCTGAATATCTGGAGTTTATTGAGGATGGAGGCTATCAACAGCATCGCCTGTGGTTGTCGGATGGTTGGTCACTGGTGCAAAAGAACGATCAGAAACATCCTTTGTATTGGCGTGAAACGAAAGACGGTTGGCAGCAATATACGTTACATGGGTTACAACCGCTGAATGGTTTTGAACCTGTGCATCACCTTTCGTTTTATGAGGCGGATGCCTTTGCCACCTGGGCCGGCAAAAGACTGCCAACAGAATTTGAGTGGGAGGCAGCGGCTTGTCACTTGCGACAAGTAAATCAGCTTGCCAGTGCCAACTTGTTGGAAAAACGTTATCTGAAGCCCTTGGCGGCTCAAAATGGCCATACCCAGTTCTTGGGGGATTTGTGGGAATGGACTTCTAGTGCTTATTTGCCATACCACGGTTTCAAGGCCCACAAGGATGCAGTTGGCGAGTACAACGGCAAATTCATGTGTAACCAGAAGGTCTTGCGCGGAGGATCCTTCGCAACCCCGTCTGATCATATCAGAATCAGTTACAGGAATTTCTTTTATCCACATCAAGCGTGGCAATTTACCGGTGTCCGATTGGCAGGAGACTAAAGTGAAAGCAGCCGTATCGTCAGTTATTGAGAATCAACTCCAGAATAATGAATTCCTGGAGGATGTTTTGGAAGGGTTAGGGAGAAAAAGAAAGACATTGCCCTGCAAATACTTATACGATGAAGTTGGTTCACGCCTGTTTGAGGAAATCTGCGATTCTCAAGATTACTACCTGACCCGAAATGAGGCGGATATATTTACAACCTATCGGGATGAAATTGCTCAAAAATTTGGACCTGAAACACTGCTGATAGAACCAGGTGCAGGGAATTGTGAGAAGGTAGAAGAGCTTCTTGATGCTATGGATTCCCCCGGGGGCTACTGCCCAATAGATATTTCTCCCGAGATTTTACTGGAGGCAGAAAAACGGATCAAAAAGAGTTTACCGGGAGTCCAGGTGTGGAGTGAGGTGGGTGATTTTTCCCAGTCTGAGGTATGGAATAAGCTTATTCATGTTTCCTCAAGAAAAAAAGTTATCTTTTTTCCAGGGTCCACAATAGGAAATTTTGAGCCATTGGAGGCGGAGCGCCTCTTGAAGTTGTTTGCCTCGAACCTTAGTGCTGGTGATGGCTTATTGATTGGTACAGACCTAGTCAAGGATTCTGTGATTTTAGAGCGAGCCTATAACGATAGTGATCACGTTACTGAGCGGTTTAATCTGAACCTTCTGCAAAGGATCAATGTTGAGCTAGGAGCAAACTTTGATCTTTCTCTATTCGCGCATCGAGCATTTTACCACCCGTTGCGTCAGCGAGTGGAAATGCACTTGGTTTGTCTTAAAAACCACAGTATTTCTATAGCGGATACATGTATAGACTTTATTGAAGGGGAAACAATCCATACTGAAAATAGTCACAAGTATTCAATTGCTGGATTCAAGAGTTTACTGGCCCGCAGTGGATTTGAGTCCGTTTGCTTTTGGCAGGATTCTGCTAAGACTTATGTGATTCATTACGCTCAGGCTATTTAAAATTTGAATAAAGAGGTGGCAGTTGAAAAGGATTTTTTTATTGCTTCTATTTGCTATCGCACTAGTTGGTGGTGCTATCGCAGAAAGCGGTGATGACGCTGCGGAACTTATTGTTTATAAGCATCCTTTATGTTTTTGCTGTAAAAAATGGATGGCGCACCTAAAGGAAAAGGACTTCACGGCCACCTCTGTTTTTAAAGTGAATATGCAGGAGGTTAAACGGAAATGGGGTATTCCTAGAGGAATGGAAGGCTGCCACACAGCGGTATGGCGCGATCAGTATGTTTTTGAGGGGCATGTTCCGGCTATTTATATCCAGAATTTTCTGGCCTCACCTCCAGAGGGTAGTGTGGGGCTAATAGTTTCAGGGATGCCGGTTGGGAGCCCTGGAATGGAAGATGGTGAAAAATTCGAACCTTATAATATCTATTTGTTGCTCCAAAATGGCGATTACCGTTTATACGCGCGTATAGAGAAACCTAAAAAAGCTTAAGTATATCTAAATGGCTTCTTTTTGACTCACTACTGTAGGTTTTGTTGCTGTTTACTGCCAGGATGCATACCAGAGAATCCAGATATAACTTATCAGTACGCTTATAAAACTGACTGGCAGCATCAGGTAAAAGAATTGCCAGAAATTAAAAGGCTTTACCCCGAATTTCTCTGCCTGCTGTAGCACGATAACATTACTGGCCGCGCTAATAATAAACAGGTTGCCGGCAACTGTAGATATTGCGGAAAGCATCATTAAGGTTTGGGGGTCACGTTGATGCAAAAGGTTAAGGTAGATCTCTACTACAGGTACATTGGAGAATAGCTGGCTTGCAAAGAAGCTGACAAAAGCTACGGTCTCTGGTTCTGCTAAATCAATATTGCCCATTTTCAGGAAGTGCTGGAGAGAGCCAGATTGTAGCAGTGATCCGGTTACAACAAACATAGAAACAAAGAAAAAAAGAGTAGGCCAGTCTACCTCTCTTAATATCCGTCTGCGTTCATGGCTGGCCAAATATATCGGCAAGCAAGCGGCTAGCCCGATTTGCCCAATACTTGGGTGATATATGCCATCCACGTTGTGTAGGATGCTGGCAAGGACAATAAAGATTAATAATAGGGCTGCAGATAAAAGTGCCGGCCACTTTTGCGTAACCTTTTCCGTCTCCCTGTACTCTTTACTAGCTTCGTAATTGATTATATCGCTGGTTTTGAAAAAACGTTTCAGCCATAGCATGGACAGAAACATAGTGACGATAGCGGGTACAAGAGTCCACTGGGCAAAAACGACAAACATATTGTCGAAGCTCCCTGCGTTGGCAATCAGTATGTTTTGAGGATTGCCTACGGGGGATACCATGCTGCCAATTGTGACTGTTGCACAGAGTGTAATCAGGAGTGGAATCAGTCCCCATTTCATATTCCGTGCAAGTACAATTGCAATGGGTACACCGATTACAGCAGCGGCATCATTGGTAAGAAGGGCTGCACAAATTGCCATTACGAGGATATAACTTGTTAATACAAGACTTGGATGCTTGATTGAAAGAATCCGATGACTGATTTGTGCGGATATCCCTGTATCGTACAGGGCTGAGGCAATAGAGAAGACCGAGAATAAATATAATATCAGATCCCAATCTATGGCCCAGAAAGCCTCTCTAAAGGTAATTTGACGCATGAGCAGCAAAGCGATCGCACCAAGGGTCATAATATGCCAGATGCGAATCGTGGAGGGGAGCCACTGCCGGGCAGCAATCATTAAGAAGATGATCGTCGATACTATCAGGCTAAGGGACATTGGCGCAGCCTCGGATGTCGTCTCTGCTTACTGCTACTCTAAAAATCATTCTCCGCTTCTTTTACTTGGTGTCAGGGCATCCACCTGGGCTGATAAATCCCACAATAAGACTTATCTATGAGTTTAAACAAGCCTCTTCTTTTTACGAACTTCTTCGCGGGAGATGTGGTTGCAGGTTTAGGTCCTTATTTGGCGATATACCTGTTGTCAGCTATGCACTGGAAGCCAGGGGATATTGGCATTGTTTTAGCTATTGGTGGCATCACCACGGTTTTATTACAAACACCCGCAGGGGCTTTTATCGATAGCACCCGCTTTAAGCGTATGCTAATAGCAACTTGCGGAATCATTATTGCGATTGTCTCTATCGCTATTGTTGCACTGGCCAATCACAAACCTGTCATTTATGGCTCCCAGTTGTTAATGGGGGCGGCTATTGCTTTCGTGGCTCCCTCTATTGCAGCCATTACTCTGGGAGTTTGTAGTGATAAGACTTTTACATTACAGACAAGTGCTAACCAGGCGGCCAATCATGCGGGCAATGTATTTGCTGCGGCGATTGCTGGAATTGTAGCGCTAACGATCGCTGCGGAAGGGGTTTTCTGGTTGATGGCCGTTATGGGCGTATTAATGGCTATCTCAGTTGGATTTATTCCTGCTCATTCAATTGATCATATTCGAGCACGGGGAGGTGAACGGCGCGATGTTTCGGGAAAAAGGGAGCCTGCCGGTTTTTCTGTATTGCTTACCGATAAACGCCTGATCGCTTTGGCTGTGAGTGTTTTTCTATTCCATTTTGGCAATGCGGCTATGTTGCCTCTGGTCAGCCAGAAGCTGTCACTCAATTCGAATGTTAACCAGGCCATTGCTTTTACCTCTGCCTGCATAATTGCTGCGCAATTTTGGATGATGTTGATGTCGCTAATGTGTGCAGCCAAAGCCGATGCCTGGGGACGTAAAGTTATCTTTATGATCGGTTTTTGTATTAACCCAATTCGTGCGCTCTTGTTTATGTCTACAGATAACCCTTTCTTTTTAGTGGCTATACAGTCGTTAGACGGTGTGGCCAACGGCATCTTTGGGGTGATCATCATTCTGATGTGCGCCGATCTTACTAAGGGTACAGGACGCTTCAACATTACTCAGGGCGCCATGGCTGCTTTAGTCGGAATTGGTTCTGCCTGCAGTAATTTCTCGGCAGAATATGTTGTTCAGTACTTCGGGTATAACGCCGCGTTCTTATCGCTGGCGGGGATTGCAACTATTGCCGCAACCTTCTTTCTGATCTTCGTGCCTGAAACCATGTCCAAAACTAAGGTTCAGCTGCAGTAATAACACACGATACCCGTCGCCTATCCCAACATATGTCCTCGCAGGCTATATACTGATGATATTCGCGCAATACTTTCGAGGGATAGCTACCCCTCATGCTTCGCGAAGCCAGCTCTGCTTGGTCTCTATATAGAAGTGCCTAAATTGAGCAGAGTAGGGCAGGTAAATAGCAATAGCGGAATCCGGTATATGACTGAT
Source organism: Microbulbifer mixtoriginis (SeqCode) (assembly GCF_052467515.1). Taxonomy (NCBI): domain Bacteria; kingdom Pseudomonadati; phylum Pseudomonadota; class Gammaproteobacteria; order Cellvibrionales; family Microbulbiferaceae; genus Microbulbifer; species Microbulbifer mixtoriginis (SeqCode). Next base: position 1,979,140 of record NZ_CP174314.1, read on the forward strand.
CAGTTTATCCCCGCCACAGGCCTTGGAAACTGTCATATTCAAACCGTCTTTGGCCGTGTGCATCGCCCAGCTCCATGGATAGAAACCCAGTGCCGTTGGTATGAAACACCGGACGGGGATTGTCTCGCACTACTCACTCCTCGCCCTTTGGTTGATGACCCTGAACTCCCATTAGTCTTGATTCTCCATGGTCTGGGTGGCTCGGTGGCTTCTCCCTATGTCCAGGGCATGATGGAATCCTTACTCGCACGCCGCTACCAGGTTGCTGTCATGCACTTCCGCGGTTGTGGGGGTGTGCCAAACAGGTTGCCCCGGGCATACCACAGTGGAGATAGTGAGGATCCACGTTGGTTGGTAGAACAGCTGAGGGGGGAGTTACCCCTGACCCCAATTACGGTGGTGGGTTACTCGTTGGGTGGCAATGTACTGCTTAAGATGTTGGGGGAGGATGGAACCTGCAGCCCGGTGGCTGCGGCGGTGGCGATATCTTCTCCAATGGATCTCCATGCGTGTAGTCGCAAGATTAATACTGGCCTTTCCAGACTTTACCAGCGCCATCTTTTGAGTTGCCTGCGCCTCACTCTCAAACAAAAGGCGCAAGACCCTTGTATGGCGGCAGCTCTGCCAAATGTGGATGATGCTACGGTCTTTGCCAACTTCCGGCGCTTTGACAACACTTTTACCGCGCCCTTGCATGGGTTCCGGGATGTTGATGACTATTACACCAAGGCATCTAGCAAGCATCTTTTAAGGGAAATTGGGGTGCCAACGATGATCGTAAATTCTGTGGATGACCCCTTCGTTTGTCCATCGGCTATTCCCGAGAAGAGAGAAGTGAGCTCCATGGTGCAGTTAGAAGTCACTTTACAGGGGGGGCATGTGGGATTTGTTGGGGGGTCTGTGTGGCGGCCGAATTATTGGCTCGAACATAGAGTCCCTAAATTTCTCGACTTTGTCATTCGGCGGAATAGAGCTTGAATACTCGGCGTCGCTGTTACGACGCCGAGTATTTGGGTCAACGGTTAGCAGCACTGACTACCAGTGTCGCTACTGCTTATTGAAGGGTTAGTAGCCCCCTCAGAGAAAGGCATCTCTCGACCGCAACCGGGAAATAAACCGAAGTGCTGGGAGAAGTCACCGATAAAGTCAAAGTGGGGAGCTAAGCGCGTCTCTGCCAGCATTTTCCAAGTATTACCGCAGACAGAAAACACACGTCCCTTCTCAATCCGGTGGTGTCCATCCAATACAAATTCAGTCGGTTGTTCTGGAATGCTCCCCTTATAAACTACAGCCTGGCCATAGTCTTCACAGTCCTTTTCCAAGCCTGTCAGTTTGAAAAGACGGTAGCTGGCGGAGTAAAAGCGAACACTGCCACAGCGGGCAAGCAAAAGCGCATTGGTCACTTCCAGTGGGCGACTTTCCACCAGGCGGCTGTCGCGGAAGCCGCTGGCCTGGGCCAGTTCGAGGAAATCGTTCCAGTAGAGAGCGCCACCCAGGCACTCGCCGATGAGTTCCGGATCTGTGCGCAGGGTGTCAGGGACGCGCCTATCGGCATACACATCGGAAAAGTAAAACTCCCCACCTTCCTTTAATAATTGATATAGGCCTCGTAACACGGCCCCTTTGTCGGTAGAGAGGTTCACGACACAATTGGAGACAATAACATCGAAACTACCCGGTTCCAGGCCGAGTTCATCCAGTTTTTCGATATAACCATGCAGAAAGGTGATGTTGTCATAACCAAACTTTTCCGCATGATAACCCTGGTGCTGGCGGGCAACTTGTAGTTGTTCATCGGTCATGTCAATACCGACCACTTCACCGCTTGCTCCCACGAGTTGGGAGAGGAGGTAGACATCGCGACCTGAACCACAGCCAAGATCGAGAACCCTGCAGCCTTCTAAAAGCGGGGGGCACACGAGCCCGCAACCGTAATAGCGGGATAGGACTTCTGGATGTATATTGGCTAGTAGCGGCTTCAGCCAACTTGGCACCGCACTGGCATCGCAGCAGGCATCAGTTTTGAGATCTGATGTGCTTTTAAGCTGGCGTCCGTAGTAGTCCTGAACAATATCATGCATGGAGCATACCTTTCGCAGAGTGATTTTCCTTTCGGGCGCTGGGCGCCATTCGAGGGTTATTTTTTACCTGTCCTTTCTTTTTGTAACAAGTCCCGCTGCTTCACGACTAATAACTTTGTGATTGTGTTGTTAGTACCGGCAGAGGGAATTAAGTTGCCTTTTGGTGTCAGGGTGAGCTGGCTGTTAGATAATTCTCGCTTTTTAGTTAATATCGCCGGTCTCCGCTTCGATTTTATGAGGGAACGTAGTTGAGCGATTACCTTGCCCCTGATGCTTCGCCTGAACCAAGAGTTGAGGAATCCTTGCAGAACCCCCAGTTTCTGGTGGATCTGCGCCAGCAGATGCTTCGTTTTGCCAGCTTGCAGTTGCAGGATGCCCAATTGGCTGAAGATGCTGTGCAAGAGGCCCTTATGGGAGCCCTGAAAAACTCCCGCAGCTTTACCGGGCGATCGGCCTTGAAAACCTGGGTGTTTGCCATCTTGAAGAATAAGATTGCCGACATTTTGCGACAACGGCAGCGCTTTGTTGATGCAGACCAGCTGGTGCGTGGGGATCGCGAGGAGCACGATCACGACGAGTTATTTGATCAAACCGGCCACTGGAGAAAGGATGAGCGACCAAAGAAATGGGCAGACCCCGAGTCGGCTATTCACGACAAGCATTTTTGGCGAATCTTCGATGCATGCCTCAATCATCTGCCTTCCCGCCAGGCGCAAATTTTTATGATGCGAGAGTTCATTGAGCTGGAGAGCCACGAGATCTGTGCCGCAGCAGAGATTTCGGTGAGCAACTTAAATGTGACACTGCACCGGGCGCGCCTGCGATTACGTGAATGCCTGGAAGATAACTGGTTTGGCGTGGAGGGCTGAGTCAATGAAATCGTGCCGGGAAGCTACGCGGTTGATGTCGGAGTCCCAGGAGCGCAGGCTGCACTTGCGAGAGCAGGCCAGCCTTAAGCTGCATTTGGCAATGTGCGCCCCATGTAGGAACTTTGGCAAACAGCTCAGCATCCTCCGTGGTATCAGTAAATCCTATGCCGAGGGTGGGCCGGAAAGAACAGAGGACTAACTTTCCTATAAGTCTCCCAGCGCCATAAACCCAACAGGGAGTTTCAGTTAGGCGCTGGAAGAATTTCAAGCTATCGCCGCGGCCGCCGTGGTGCTCCTACATGCCGATAGGCGATATGCCCTGCCACGAAATGGGGTTGATACCAATAAGACCCACATCGCTCATAGGTCACATTACCGACCGTCACACTGACACAGCTGGGAGGTAGTGTGTAGAGCCAGCCACCAACACCCACAGCAGTAACCCCCCAATATCTAGGGCCGGGATAGGGCCAGTGTCGAGGGCGCCAGGGTGGAGGGTAAGGAGGGTGACGGTGGTGCCCCGGGCGAATGGGGTGGAATGGTGGATGGTTTGGAAACCTGCGCTCAAAGTCCCCCCGTGCAAATTCGCCGTGGAAGCCTCCTCCGGGTCCTGGGCGAACCGCATTGAAGTGTCCACCCACATTAAAATGCGCGCCGCGTCCACCAAAATGCTCGCGCGCCTCCACCTGAGAGCTGAACACTGCGGCGAGCAGAGTTCCGGAGAGTAATAGTGGTGCCGCCCATAGTGACAAGGCTCGCGACTTACGATGCTTAGCATGGATCATTGTGGCGCCTCCTGCTTGTTTGGCTCAGCCTTTTTAAACGGGATTTGTTTGTGCTTCCCGGTAGCTGGAGTGAACTCTTTTGCCGCTTCTGGTTTGGCCTTCATCCATTTAAGTGTCGCGATAAAGCGCGGCTTGGCTGGATCGCGGGTATTAACGGTGGATATCCGAAGTGGTAGGGGCATATCGCCAACCTGGATCCAGATCTCCCAGTCCAGGTTTTCCGAACGGAAAGCCCAGTGCTTGGTACGTTGCCCGTTAACTTTGGGAGAGTTAACCAGAAAGCCCTCCTTGATCCCTGCCCAGGCGTCCGGTTTGCGCCCCCATTCCAGAAGGTCTGCAAAAGGTACTTCAATGCCGTATTCCTTTGCTGCCTTGGAGAGTACTTGGGAGGTGGGTTGAGAGGCCTCCATTTCGGCAAAATAACCATTGCGCGGGGCAATCATGGTGAACTTGCCACCATTGTGAATAAAGTTCCGAGTAATTGAATCAGTAGTCATATCCACGCGCAGTTTATCTGGTGGCATTGCCATGTATCTGACTTTGCCCCCGATCAATAACTTTTGCTCATTCTCAAGTACTACATCGGCAAAAATTCTGGCTTTGAACATCAGCATCTTCATGCTCGCCAGGTATTTTCCCATTGCCTTCAGTGCCTCCATGGCTTTGGGATCAATAGCTTCACCATTTTGGTCAACTCCCGCCAGGGACTGAGCGCTTTGCCCTTGTCCAGATGAGGTATCTGGTGGTGAAGAGGGTTGACCTTGACCGGTTGTGTCTCCCGGTGGCGCAGGGGGTTGGCCCTGACCGTTAGTATTGTCACTAGGAGCCGGGGGCTGGCCCTGCGGTGGATTGTTTGAGCCCCCCTGCTGGTCCTGGGTTGGCGGACTACCTGGCTGAGGCGGTGGGGGAGTGGGCTGTGCAACTACGGCCGGAATTAAGGCTATTGACACAGCAAGAAGCATTGCTCTGGTGTGGCAGCCAAGTGGATGAGGGGCAAGCATATACAGATACCTCCCGGTACAAACTCAAGTTAATGGCATCAAAATCAGTGTAGAGGAGTTGAGGGTGACCAAATGGACAGGGGGCTCACTTTGCTGACTAGGGCTTCTATTTCTCAAAGCCGTTGGCGGTGCGCAAATTCTGAGAGGGTTTTCTGTTTGAGCTATCCTGACATGTTTGCTAGAGTCCAGAATAAGATTTTGTGGTCCCCTTGTTCATATGAACCTAGTTAGGCTGTCTTTTTTATTGATCGCACTGCTGGTCTTCCAGACCGCAGGGGCTTTCTATGACAGTCATGAAGAACTGCAGGATGTAACCGAGCATCTACTTCCCCACCATCTGGACCAATCTGATCTCAATAGTGAATTCACTTCGCCGGAACTTGGCGAGGTGGTTCAAGTTTCGCTCCCTGTCGATGAGCCCGCGCAACAGTCACCACTTCTCGACTTTTGTAATCACTGTTGCCACTGCCATGGCAGTACCGTTGCCGGACTGCTCGGACAGTCATTCCAACCCTTTCTCTGGGGTACCATTTCTTATCGTGAAGTGATTAATGTCGCGGTACCCAGCGGTTACTTCTCTCCCTTACTGCGCCCACCTATAACCCAAGTCTGATCGATCTATTACTGCGTGAGTTAAGAGAGTCGCAAGACCCAACTCACGTATATGGGATGTGATTTGGGAGATATCCATGGATTTGTTTCACACGCTCATTGCGAGTGTGATTCGTCGCCTTGCCGCCTGGCTATTGGTGATGGCGATATTGTGTTTGCCTGTGCAACCTGTATTTGCACAGGAGGGGGACTTGCTAACACTACCGGATGCGATAGGGCTTACGCTTGCGCAGAATCCGGAGCTTGCAGTTTTTCCATTGCAGAAAAGGGGTTTGGATGGTGCCGGGCAGACTGCGGCACTAAAGCCGGAGATGGAGCTGGGTGTTGAGGCCGAGTACAAGCACTTCAATGAAGGTGACTCGGACAATACTCCAGATCCAGAGGATGATGCCGACAATGAGTTTGAGCTGACGGTAACTCTTTCTTCAGTCGTGGAGCTGGGCAATAAACGCCAGGCTCGTATAGATGTTGTCAATGCGCAGCGCGACCTGCTAATCGCCGATGAGCAGGCTAAGGCTTTGGATCTGTTGGCGGAAGTGATCCGCCGCTATACCCAGGTCTTGGCCGCCCAAGAGCTGGTGGTTTTGGCGGAAGAGAAAGTCGCGCTGGCACGTGAGGCTTTGAGCGCTGTAAGCGCGCGGGTCAGTGCTGCGGCCAGCCCCGTCTCAGAGCGTATGCGTGCGGAGTCTTCTCTGGCAAAAGCGGTCCTCGCACAACAGATGGATCAGAGCATGCTGGTGTACTACAAGCATGCGCTCTCGGCACTCTGGGGGCAGCCAGCCCAAAGTTATCGCGTGGACACCGCTGAGCTTTATCGCTTTGATCCGGGTGCAAGTTTTGAGGCGCTTTATGAAAGAGCCCAGGCAAACCCTGCGATAGCACGGTTTGCTTCTGAAGAGCGTTTGCAAGCCTCCCGGCTACGCCTGACCCAGGCGAATTCCAGACCGGATGTTGGATGGTATGCAGGTCTTCGTGTGAATCCGGCAGTTAATGAAACTGCAGTCCAAGCGGGTTTCAGCGTCCCCCTATTTACCGCCAAACGTAATCGCGGTGCTGAGCTAACGGCAATGACAGAGCTGGATGAGGTCATGCTGCGTCGTGAGGCAGCACTTTTGCAGCTCTACCCACAGCTTTTTCTCGCAGTGACCAGCCGTGAACAGGCTCTGGGCACTGTCTCCACCTTGCAAGACTCTGTAATCCCCAAGCTGCGCCAGGCTTTAACTGAAGTGGATCGCGCTTACCGCCGGGGTAGGGATTCCTATGTAGACCTGATTTCTGCCCGGGATGAATTGTTGAGTGCCGAGCGAGCCCGCATTGAAGCGGCGCGATCCGTACTTCTTTTCGGCGCAGAAATTGAACAGCTGACCGCCGGGCCCTTAGGGCCCATGAGCGTCGATAGCAGTAAATAATTTTGGATTGAAATATGAGTGAGTCAACTAAAGCGAATCAGCTGGCGATACTGTTCCTTTCCCTGTTTCTCTTGGGGAATTGGTTGGTGCCCCAAAGCTATGCAAGTGGTGATCATAGTGATAGCCATGATGAGCACGGCGAGCATGAGGTAGAGAAAGGCCCAAATGGAGGCCGTTTATTGGAAAAGGGTGATCTGTCAGTTGAACTGCTTATTTATGAGCGAGGCATTCAGCCGGAATTTCGCGCTTGGATTTCTCGGGGAGATAAGCCTCAGGAAAATGCTCGCCTTGCCGTAGAGTTAAAGAGACTCGGTGGGAAAGTGGATCGTATCTCATTTACCTGGGAGCAACGCAACGGGTATTACCGCGGAGAAGGTGCTGTAGGGGAGCCGCATTCTTTCGATGTTGCTGTTTCTGTTCTTCATAACGGGGAGCGAGCAGAATGGAGTTACGAATCCCATGAAGGCCGTGTACAAATCTCTGAGGAAATGGCAATAAAAGCCGGCATTGAAACTACTGTTGCTGGCTCCGGCACAATAAAAGAGAGTGTCACTCTATACGGTAAAACAGCCGTTGATCACCGCAGCCTTAGCCATGTGCGCGCACGCTACCCGGGAACTCTGGTCACTATCGAAAAAGCACTGGGTGATTTGGTAGAAAAAGGGGAAAAACTCGCTACGATTGAATCCAATGACAGCCTGCAAACTTACCCGCTGGTTGCGCCTATTAGCGGCCAGATAATCGATAAACAAGCCAGCCGTGGTGAGTTTAGTGGTGAGCGAGTCCTGTTTACTATCGCCAATTACAATCAATTGTGGGCTGAACTACAGGTATTCCCCACTCGCCGTGGCCAGATCAGTCGCGGCCAAAAAGTATCCATTAAAGCTGGAGAGAGAACTTTCGATTCAACCATTGCTAGCCTCGCTCCCGGCGGTAATGGCCAGCCCTTCGCGATTGCAAGAGCGGTAATTGAGAATCCTAACGATCTTTGGACAACCGATTTAATGGTTCAGGGCCAAGTGGTAACCAGTGAAAGCCCTGTACCTCTCGTGGTGGAAAATCGGGCTCTGCAGCCATTTCGCAATTGGACAGTGGTATTTGTCAAGGTGGGCGAAGCCTACGAAATTCGCCCGCTCAAGCTTGGGCGTACCGATGGCAAAGTAACGGAAGTGCTGAGTGGTCTCAAAGCGGGGGATCGCTATGTCACTGAGAACAGCTATCTGATCAAAGCGGATATCGAAAAATCCGGCGCTGCACATAACCACTAATTGAGGCCAGAAGATGATTGAAGGCATCCTGCGCTTCTCAATTGAGCGGCGTTTTTTCGTGCTGTCCCTGATCTTTGTATTGGTGGGGCTGGGGATTTGGAGTTACCAGAAACTACCGATTGATGCGGTCCCCGATATTACCAATGTCCAGGTACAGATTAATACTGAGGCCCCCGGATACTCGCCATTAGAAGCTGAGCAACGGATTACCTACCCGGTGGAGGCAGCTCTTGCCGGTCTCCCCAACTTGGAATACACCCGTTCGATTTCCCGCTATGGGCTATCTCAGGTCACTGTGGTTTTTAAGGAGGGGACTGATCTCTATTTTGCCCGTAATTTAATTAACAGTCGCCTCGGTGCCATAAAGAGCAATTTACCCCCGGAGCTGGAGCCCGAGATGGGGCCTATTGCCACCGGTCTTGGTGAGATCTTTATGTACACAGTGGAGGCAAACCCCGGCGCTACCCAGCCGAACGGGCAGCCCTACGATGCCACGGCACTGCGGGAAATTCAGGATTGGATTATCAAGCCGCAATTGTCTTTGGTGCCCGGTGTTACAGAAGTGAATACCATTGGTGGCTACAACAAACAGTATCACGTTACTCCCAATCCTCGGCAGATGCTCAACTTTGGTCTTTCCATGGAAGATATCGCCGAAGCCCTGCGTCGGAATAACGAGAGTCGAGGTGCCGGCTACCTGGAGAATAATGGTCGTCAATTATTAGTGCGCTCACCAGGCCAGTTACAAGGTATCGCCGAAATTGAAGATGTAGTGATTACCAGTCGCAGTGGGGCGCCGGTTAAAGTTTCGGACGTGGCGGAAGTGGCTATCGGAAAGGAACTGCGTACCGGCGCTGCCACGCGTGATGGTGTAGAAACGGTACTGGGTACCGCCATGATGCTGGTGGGGGAGAACTCCCGAGAGGTAGCCCGCAATGTTGCGGTTGCCTTGGAGGGAGTAAAGTCTACCGTGCCGGAGGGTATTAAGGTAGAAGCGGTTTACGACCGCACCACTCTGGTAGATAAAGCCATTGCTACGGTACAGAAAAACCTTATCGAGGGGGCGTTACTGGTTGTTGTAGTGTTGTTCCTGCTACTGGGGAATATTCGAGCAGCTTTTATCACCGCAGCAGTAATTCCGCTTTCTATGCTCGCCACAATTTTCGGCATGGTGCAAACCGGTGTTTCCGCAAACTTGATGAGTCTTGGTGCTCTAGACTTCGGATTGATTGTCGATGGGGCGGTGATTATTGTCGAGAATGCCATTCGCAGACTTGCCGAAGCCCAGGGCCGTAAAGGCGGCAAGTTGCCCTTGCAAGAGCGACTGGAACTGGTTTTTCAAGCCACTAACGAAGTTATTCGCCCAAGCTTGTTTGGTGTGTTGATTATCACGGTGGTGTATATACCATTGTTCACCTTAACCGGTGTGGAAGGCAAGATGTTCCACCCCATGGCTGCTACTGTAGTAATGGCTTTGCTGGCTGCGCTGGTACTTTCACTGACAGTTGTACCGGCAGCGGTTGCTGTTTTCCTCACAGGCAAAATCAGTGAGAAAGAAAACAAGCTGATCGTTGCTACCAAATCTCTTTATAAGCCACTGCTAATCGCTGCGATGAAAGTGCGCTGGCTGGTACTTTCCGGGGCTCTTGCACTGGTACTTTTTTGTAGCTGGCTTGCAACCACCCTGGGCTCGGAATTTATTCCTCAATTGAATGAGGGAGATATCGCACTACACGCCTTGCGGATTCCCGGCACCGGTTTGGAGCAATCGGTCGAGATGCAGCGCTTGTTGGAACAGCGAATTAAAGAATTTCCTCAGGTAGACAAAGTATTCGCAAAGATAGGCACACCAGAAGTGGCCACAGACCCAATGCCCCCCAATGTGGCCGATAATTTTGTGATCCTAAAACCCCGGAGCCAGTGGCCTAATCCGAAACTACCTCAAGAGCAACTGGTAGCAGAGCTTGAAGAAGCTGTGCGTCAGTTGCCAGGTAACAACTACGAATTTACTCAGCCAATTCAGATGCGCTTTAACGAACTGATTTCCGGGGTGCGTGCAGATCTGGGCATCAAAGTATTCGGCGATGATCTGGATCAGCTGGTGGCCTCCGCTAATGAAATCCTCGGTGTGCTCAATGGTATTGAAGGGGTTGCCGATGCGAGGGTAGAGCAGGTAGAGGGACTGCCGGTTCTCTCTGTTGTGCCCAAGCGAATCGCACTTGCCCGTTACGGTATTGATCTGAAAACACTGCAGGATTTAGTATCCACCGCGATTGGTGGGGAGGAGGCCGGATTGATTTACGAAGGAGACCGTCGTTTCCAATTGGTAGTCCGCCTGCCGGAGGAACTACGTCGTGATTACGAAAGTCTCGGTGATTTACCTGTGCCGTTACCCGCCGGTAGTCCACTGGGTAGCTATGTGCCATTGTCTGAAGTTGCCAGTTTGGAGATGACGCCAGCTCCAAATCAAATAAGCCGTGAAAATGGTAAGCGACGTGTGGTGGTAACAGCCAACGTGCGCGACCGTGATCTGGGTTCTTTTGTGGAAGAGGCGAGGGCGAGTATCAAGCAGCAGGTATCCCTGCCAGCAGGATATTGGCTTGCCTATGGGGGTACCTTCGAACAGCTGGAATCCGCAAGTACCCGCTTGTCAATCGTAGTGCCGTTAACGTTGCTTATCATTCTCGGCTTACTGGTAATGGCTTTTGGATCGTTTAAGGATGCCCTGATTATCTTTACCGGAGTCCCCTTGGCGTTGACTGGGGGTGTCCTGGCTCTATGGATGCGTGGTATGCCACTGTCGATCTCTGCAGGAGTTGGCTTCATCGCCCTATCAGGTGTGGCAGTCTTAAATGGCCTGGTAATGCTCTCTTTTATCCGTCAATTACGCCAGCAAGGAGGTGGGCTTTTCACTTCAATTATCGATGGCGCCATGACCCGTCTGCGTCCGGTGTTGATGACTGCATTGGTGGCCAGCCTCGGCTTTGTGCCTATGGCTTTGAATGTAGGTACAGGAGCTGAAGTGCAAAGACCCCTAGCAACGGTAGTGATTGGGGGAATTATTTCTTCGACATTGTTGACGTTATTTGTATTGCCACTGCTTTATCGGATTGTACATGGAAGAGAGGAGGCTAATAGGGACACAAGGATAGCCGAATAAACTGATCAGCTTACTCATACTACCTCAGGGAGTTAGAGTTAGTATGAGTAGGGCTCCTATTGCAAACCATACGATAGCTGACAAATATGCCATTATTCTGTCTGGCTTAAATATACTGGGGCTACGACTCTTTGAATCGTAAGTGATTTTTTAGTAGTCATAGTTTTCAACGTAATTTACTTTGTATCTGAAATTTTGAGTGTCCAAACAAAGTTGGGGAATTCAAAATGACTGAAAGTTACTGGAAATTTAAACCGTTTGTAGGGGTGTTTTTGGGCGCTGCTTGGTTCACATCCCTGGTCCTTGGTCTTAAATTTTGGGAGATGACACACACAGCAACATTATTTCCAAGCTTACCTAGAGCAATGCAATTTGCTCTAGTCTTGTCTTTAACTGGAGTAATAATATTTGTATTAGCAGAGCTCATCGTTTTAAGGTTTCAAATTAATCAGAATAAATGTTTTCAGCACCTCGAAAGGTGCTGGACTCTATACTTGCTCGCTATATTAATTTTTACTTACTTTGTGGCTCATTTGCCGAATTCTAATGAGCATGTAGAGGCTCCTCTAATAGCATTAGCTGCCGCACTCATGTTGTTATTCTTGGGTATTTGTATTGATATAGTGATGTTCAATCTATATAGGTGGGTGGCACTAATTAAGAATTAAAAAAATAAAGCGTCGCTAGCCATCAAGTCATTTATTTGGCGATACTCTCATGATGCCACTTGTTCCCATTATATCAATTTATCAAACGATGGCTTTGCCAAGGGGGGATCAAAAGCAAAGAGTAGGTAAAGAAGTGAGATAAAATTGAACGAGTGATTCAGGTTCAAGCTACTGGAGCGCCTTTGCTGGTTTGTTGGGTTTCTTCTACTACGTTGTGCTTTCTTATAGAAATCTACTTTATCCGTGAATCTAGAATGATATTTTTGGGAAGTTAACGAAATACCTGAACAGATTTTTGGAGGTTTCACTTTCTGGTCCACTGTGCTGGGCTTAGTTCTCTTGTTGGTGAAGGTCATTATGATTGTTGAGCCCAGGCAGTATCACTTTGCACTGTTTTTAGGTGGTCACTAGAAAACTGCTATGTCCAGTTTTAACTTGAGTATTTCTTACCTTTCATGGATGGATAAAACTCCTGTTGAGCTCAGTCTTAAGATCACATAACCATGTGATCTTCTGTCCGATCCTTAAAGTGCAGCATCAGGTGTCGTCGGACGTATACCTTGCCTACCAGGCGCAGCTGAAGTCTATTGATACGGTCGGGGGCTATCATTTTTGCCAATTAGATTAAACTTGAAGGCGTCTACAACAATAAGAAGCAGACTACCGACAAAGCTAAAGAAAGTCTTCGCCACTTAATCCATGTCTTTGGAGTAGAGACTGTTGATGCCTACTCGGATGGGACTTGGTTAAGCAATGAGAATAGTGCTATGGCATAGATTATGAGGTTCTAATATAGTTTCAAAAGGATTCTGCTGCGAGAAACCACCTATATCCCCGCGTTTTACTAAACATGTATTATCGTTTTAGTTATGTTTCTTTAATATTTTATATTGGTGGATTACAGTGTCATCAGACAATAGCAGCTATTCAAATGAAACACTCCATCTGGAACTTAAGTCAAAAAAAGAATGTGATTCTTGCGTCGAGCCTATGGTTCATAAGTATGGTGAGAATAAGATTTGTGTCACTGATAAAGTGGGATATCCTGCCTTAAAAAATAGATCCCCGCTGGATTTAGTGTTGCACAGTGGAGAGGGGTACATCCCCCTATGGGGTAAAGATGTAACGCTCAGGTGGAAATTTGATGAAGAGTCTTTGCGGTATTTTAAAAACCCAGACGAAGTAAAAAGCTATATTCGGGCTCTACTTGGGGAGGCCTTGTTAAAGTGGGGGGATGCTTCTCCGGTCAAATTTAATGAGAACCCAAATGTTTGGGACTTTAAAATTAGAGTAGAGCCTGTAGAAAGTTGTAGTGTGGTAGGTTGTACTTTAGCGCGTGCCTTTTTTCCTAATTCGGGGCGTAATGAACTGGTGCTCTTTCCCACAATGTTTGAGCAAAGTCGGAAAGAGCAGGTTGATACCATGATTCACGAGCTGGGCCATATATTTGGGTTGAGGCATTTCTTTGCTGACTTGAAAGAGAAAGCTTGGCCCAGCGTGATCTATGGTGTGCATAAGCCATTTTCCATTATGAATTATGGCGAAAAAAGTGAGCTCACTGAAGCTGATAAGAATGATTTGAAAACTCTTTATGATTTAGCTTGGTCTAAACAGTTGACCGAAATTGATGGGGCGAAAATTAGATTTGTTAAACCATATCATGAGACTATTGAACAGGCACCTGTTTTCGTTGAGGTTTCAATTGTGTAAACTCTAAAGTGCTCTAGAATTGGTGGGCTAGTGAAGTGTAGTGATCAACTGTAGTAGTTCAGACTTGATTTGATAGTTACCGGTTTTTTCAAAAGGTGCTCTGTCAGGTTAAATTCAGTTTACGAATTCTTCCTTCCAGGTCTTTTATTTAGGTCAATATGATCATTATCGTAATATACGAGTCCATAGAACTTTCGACGCAATGAGGGCTGCTGAAGCCCCTGCAAATGGTTTTATGGGAGCGTTTATAGATAGTGTTCGTTTGTGGGTGCTTGACTTTTGGCTTGGTAAGCTCTATCTCGTTTATGCTCAAGTTCAACTGATAATCATGCTGCTTCAACTTGCCACAATATTCAGTTCCGCAGTAAGGGTACACAGTACCGGTAGGTTATGCGTGGCATAAAATAGTAATACATGTCTTTCAGAAAGTCTACCGCGGTCATTGGTGTTTGGTGCTATACGGCTCGCAGTGGGTTACCCTTGCAAAGGTATCGACGGTTGGGCGATAGAGAGTGCTGGAAAAGCTCTGGCGCTTCACATATGGGGCAGTATGATACTAGTGTTAATATTTTTTGGTTTTACAATCCAGGCTTGAGTATCCACTTTCGGCAAGCTGGAAAAGCTAGCGGCCAGAATTCATAGTCCAAATCTTGTTGATTAAATCCGGGCGTTGTTCGCCATCTGCAATTGAAAAGGCATCACTTATTAGCGATGCCTTTTGCTTTTATAAGATAAAACTCACTTCTATAGGTTGTTTTATCTATTGTGCTTTATGCATAGTTTCAGTGACTTCGACTCGACTTTCAATTGTCAGGCCAGACTGTTTTATTGCATTGAAAGCTTCTAACAAATCATTGCCTTCTTTAATTTTCAAGATGGCAATATCAGTACCAGGAAATACCGACAATACTTTCATGCCGGTAGCTTCAGCTACTTCAGATGCAGTAACATTTTTACTTAATAAAATTGTTACGTTTCCAGTTAGAGTTGTTAATTCTTTCGTTATTGTGTTTCGTACTATTGTACCTTTACCGACAATATCTTTTACAGAATCGTCACCAATATTCACTATAGCTACTTCACCTTTTCTTGCAACAATATGTTCAGGTGCAGCAATCGATGATGGGACACTTTTCAGTGATCGCTCAACTTTAAAGATGCCAAGCTCAGCAGAGTCTGTTGTTGCTGCAGCTAAAGTTTTTAGCGGTTTGGTTCCGGCATTTTTTTTGTCCATGCTATCAATGGAGCTAGCTTGCGCCATGCCTGATACACATAATGCGGCAGTTAAGATCAGTAATTTATTTAACTTCATTGTATTATCCTTCTTATTGAGCAGCACGACCGAATGTTCTTAATGATACCCCCTCTAGAACACTTTCTACGGGATTGTTTATCATGCCTGTCGGCTTCTCTTCGGTCTCTTCATTTACAAGAATAACGAGATCTTCTGTGTCACTAAATTCAAAGTTGGTGTCACCGGTATCTAGTGCCTTGATAGTCCAAGTTCCCCTAGCATTTTCGCCATAAAACGCATTAGATAGGAATACGGCACCATCCAAGATATAACCTTCGCTATACCCATTTGCAGAGCTCCAAGAAGCCTCCAGTAATGCCTGCTTAGAGGAGAGCAAAACGCTTCTAGTACCTGAAGGAGAGACTACTTCAAGCGCCAGGTCGTTACCTGCAGAGGATAGTAGATTATCATTTACAAAAGACCCCATATCATCATTGCGGATATCAAACTCGAATTGCATAGCTTCAATAATGATATCTTCTGTTACTTCGATTTGCCGAGTTACACCAATTGCACTGTTGTCTGGAATAGTTGCCTGCAAGGCTTCCTCTCCAGCAGTTGAGCCTAGACCTTTCCATTCGGTGATAATTTGCTCGCCAAGATTTTCTGAGTAGTCTAAAGCCTTAGCAACAGCTGCGCCGGCATCAACACGGCCAAAGCCATAGAGGTTATTAAAATGATAGCCCGCGGCATTTTCAATCCAGCCGTCATGAGCAATAAAAGAACCTTCCCCAATTGTCAGCTCAACTTTTTCGTTTTCGGCGTCAATCAAAGTACTTGTTGAAGCCAGAATGTGTCGAACATCACGCCAAGTCAGTTCTGGGTTTGCGGATAAGATTAGAGACACAACACCTGATGCATTCGGTGCAGCGGAAGATGTCCCATTGAAAGTTGAAGTATAGTTGCAGCTTGCATTTTCTGGGTGACCAGGGTAGTTGAACGGGAACTGGCTAGCTGCAAAGTCTTCGCCATAGGCGCCGCCCCAAGCGCTGATTGTTCTACCATTGAAGCCGGAATAACCATTAATACAGGTCATTTGGTCTGTTGTTACCATCGCTGGCGCCCAGCGACCATACTCACCCGCAGGAGCTGATATCATTGTGCTTGCGCCGGCTGTTGAGTAACTGGTATGTTTGCCGTTGGCGTTCACTGCAGCAACACTCAAGTAGTATGGGTGGGCCTGACTGGGTTCGAACGCTGCGCTATAACATGTTAAACCTAATTCATTAGCGCCATTGTCTTTACAGAAAGCCCCTTCGCGGCCGCCATCTATAAAAGAATTACCATTAGACTTAATGTTCAAAGCGCCTTTGCCGCTTCGAAGCATAAGATTAGGGTAAGATTCAATAGCTTCATCTAAAGCAGAGTAAGCAATAAAAGCTGGCCAAGTGATACCGTAGCTGCGATTAAATGCTGAGATTTCCTCGCTTGTAGAAATACCACTTCCAGGAAACCCATGAATTAACAGTTCGGTTTGCTCTATTGTATCACCGCCCAAATAATTCATGCCGATTAACCCAGTATCTGGGGATGTGCCACGGCTACCTATATTGTTCCAGCCTTTAGCAGCAATTAAGCCCGCGACACTAGTACCATGATCGCCGCTATTGGAGAGACTGGTCGGGTCTGTTCTGTCGTTTGCCGATACAGCTAAATTGAGAGAGCGATTAACTAGCACATTATCTATTAAGTCTTCATGACGAATCTCTAGACCAGAGTCTACGACAACCGCTGTTACACCTGCACCAGTTACACCCTGAGCATAAGCAGCTGCAACATTCATATCTTCGCCGGCAACAAGCTCCTCGGCTTCACCTTCTGCAAGTGCTTCGGCAGCTTCTACGGGTGTGTAAAATCCTGCATCTACCAAACCTTGAGCCATCTGCTCACTTAATGCATACGATTTTTGCCCTGTATTGCGAAGGTGCCACTGCTGATAAGCTAGTGGGTCATTTGCAACATTCAAGAAGTCAATTGTTGCAGATGTTGAGATATCATTTGCTGTTACGGTATAAGTAATTGTGGCATCTTGTCCAGAGATTGATCTATATTCAAATTGACCGTCTTCTTCTGTAAGCTCCCCATGGCTAAAAGTATAAATGCCATCTACTTCATTAACAGCCACACCATTCTCAGAAAAACTATAGACTAACTCATCACCATCTTCATCGTTGCCCAGCAGCTCGATAGATATCGGTATCCACTGCTTTGCACCATCTATAGTAACAGTGTTCGCTGTTGGAGGAATATCAGCAATAATTTCGATTCTTGCAGAAGCCGAAGCACCGTTTGCGGTTACAGTATAGGTGATAGTGGCGTCTTGGCCTGTGATTGAAGTGTATTCAAAGCCATCATTGTTTAATGATAATTCGCCGTGACTAAATTTATAAACGTCATCAACGGGGGTAATTGCTTTATCTTTTTCTGAAAAACTATAAGTTAAGGCATCACCATCAGGGTCGCTGCCCAATAGTTTTCCAGATACCGGAATTCCTTGCTTAACACCGCTGATAGTTACATCGCTAGCTGTTGGCGGTTTATCGGCGGGAGTAGGTGTAGGAGTAGGAGTAGGAGTAGGAGTAGGAGTAGGTGTAGGTGTAGGAGTAGCTGCAGCAGGAGTGACTGCAGGATCAGAAGATGAGCTACTATTACTATCACAACCTGTTAATGTTAATAGAACAGCTGCTGAAATTACAGAAAGTCGAAACATCTTTTTATTCATTAAAATTCCCCATTGTCCCTATTTTAAGTAGTTATCGGGTTCTGGCATTATAAACCACCTAGTAGATATTTAGCCAACTAGATTAGGTTAACTTTATTCTGTATAAAACCTGACAAAAAGTATTATTGTGACATTCTATTACCTTTAGGTTATTTAGTGTGCAGTTAACATAGGCAGGAGATAAACGACTTAAGCTAATCCAGTACTCATTGAGTTACTCAGGCTACTGGGTACATTTTATGTGTGAAGCGATTGGGGGGGAGCAAAATAAATTGGTTGGTGAATTTGAAGGTTACACCAGTAGCTACAGCGAAAGGGATATGCTTTCATGAGCTAGTATGATGTTTAAGGTGCGCTGAAAGATTAAAAGCCCCTTTAAATATTACTTTACATGACCAACTTTCAAATAGGTTCAAAAGTAATTCAAGGTTTGAAGTTGACATTTCAAATTATATTATCAAGCAATTTTGAGAGGCTTTTAATCTTAATATGGCAGCAATTAAGGCTAGGAAATGAGCAAAATAAAAAGCTTTTATCGGTAGTTTTAAGGGCTTGGAAAAATAACATATAAAAATAATAATTTTTTTGAGGCGAAGCCAGTCTTAGCTAATTTACCTTGGGGTGGGTTTTTATCTAAATATTGTATAGCGTGAAAGGCAAGTGTTTTTGGGAGAAAACTTGATAGTTGATTTTCAATGCAAATTGAGTGACATTGTCGTTTCATGGTCTCTAAAGGAAGAAGTTTATAAACATTAATTAAATGAAGGAGTTTTCGACTGTTATATTTTGGCTGATTTGAAGTGCGTTCTATATGGATATTTCTTTCTCGTGCCTTTCTTATTCTGTTTTATACATAAAGCCTTGCTAATAAAGTTGCGGTGTTGACTTAAGTTTTGCTGGCTTCTCGACTTTGCGCCAATGTGAGGGATTTGGAATGCAGTGCTATGGGAGGTTTCTAGAATGGCTGCGCTAAGGATTTCACATGGTTGGGAGGGGGCTTATTTTAATGGCTACTTTGCTCAAGTGAAAACCATGTGCACAAGTAGTAAAGTGTGACGTCTATTTCTAGTGCATCAAACAATATAAAATACTTAATTTCCGAGTTGCAGATGCCCTGTAAAACAGCCTTTTTATAGGAGTGCTTGCTGTGGGATGGAGATAGCCTAATAGGTTGCCTTTTTATCAGGGCCATGGTTCTATTAATTTGAGTTAGAGAAGTTGTGACTGTTAAATAAAAAACTCATGTGAGGTCTCTGGCATATTTTTGCTGCCATTCCAGAATAAAATCAAATAAAAAGGAAGTAGTTTTGAATAAGATAGTACTTGTGGTGTTGCTGATTGTATTGAGTGTAAAGGTCTTTGCATCAGATCCCAACGTAGATCAAGCCAGGGCCTCTTTACAGGTTGTCAAAGAGCTAACACCCTGGCCTTGGGAGGAGCCTGTTACTCCAATACTCGATGATTATTTGGCCGCTGAGTTTGACCAGTATCAGGGGTGGTCTAAATCACTTTATATGGTTGATGAATTGAAAATGCACAAGTGGGGTCAGTCTATCACTGAGTTTACCGTGCTAGCCGAACTTTTATATACCTTTCAGCCGGAAGATTACCAAGAAGAGAACAGGTTAACTTTTGAAGCCGCTATTGCAGATTTAGATATGTTCCGGATGGAGCTTAATGAATTCCTGTATCCCTATGTGCCTAGCTATAACCTCAAGCATCAGAATTTGGTACGGCATTTTGACGGTGAGGGCATTGTCATTGGGGTGTTTGATTTGTTTGATCCTGTTCGTTTACAGGAACAGCGCGAGCGGCACCCTAATATCGAAGCCGAAGTTCAATTTGGTGATCCCATTACCTTCCTGCATGGCAATACCGTTATTGATATTATCCTCGATATTGCGCCCAAGGCTACTATTGTACCCATAAGTACTGAAAGCAAAACGTACAATGAAGCCATGGCTTACATGCGTAACCGAGATGATATTGATGTAATTAATATGAGTCGGGCTTTTCATATCACCAATGATCAGCTGGATCCGGAGTTCTCGGAGCATCTATCGCATATTTTGCAATCCAAAATATTTACCAAGTCAATTGGGAATACAGGTACTGACTTGGAAGGTGAGAATACGGATGTTCGCAAGCGTCTAGGCCTTCCTCCGTTGGGAAGCTTCTTTACCTATGACCTGGATCTGATCAAGGCTTTTTTACAGCAAAATCAAGGTGCTCCAGGCAGTCAAAACTTGATGTTTGCGATCAATTTGCAGCCATTCTCCAACGAAGTCTCTTTAACTGCCACGGTTCCTGGTTATAACCCCTTGGCGATCAAGCGGAGCTTTGCTATTTCGGGAGATGCAGTTTACTCAGTTTCAAGCCATAACTTTGAATCCGGTAGCTCTTTTGCCGCACCACAGTTGGCGGCTATCAGCGCGTTGCTATTGGATGCAGCGGATCATTATGGGTACTCCAGCGGTGAGGCTGTGCCATTGGTAGCGCAGTCGCTTCAGGGTACGGCAAGGCGATCCCACTTAGGTGCCAATAATACCGGATTGGGCCTTGTTGATGCCCACAAGGCATTAGCAAAGCTAATTCAGTCGAGTCGAAGGGTAGATTAGCTCTTTGCGCAGTTTTCGATGCCGGTAACAGCTACCTGTGCAATCTTCGTGTCGGAGTACTCTTTAAATGAAGGCAGGTGAGAATGCGGCAGGATCGTTTATGATTGCTACCCTGATCAGATATTTTATTAACCAGTACCTCTGGGAAGTTTAAATTGAAAGCAATCGTATTATTATTTCTGCTCTTTAGTAGTCTCGCCTGGTCTTCCGAAGATATCGAATGTGGCAAATCATGCACATTTGTACTGAAAAATCACAAAGAGGCCACTTACTCAATCATCAATGAAAAGAGAGCCGATGTAAGGCTCACTCCATTCTCAACCTTTAAGGTGCCTAACACTCTGATTGCATTAGATGCTGGTTTGGTCCGCAGCCTTGTACAGGAATTAACCTATGACCACTTGAAGTATCCGGCTCAGCGGTGGTGGCCCAGTATTTGGTATGACAAGCCGCTACCCATCCGGGCGGCTTTTCAAAATTCCGCAGTGCCTATTTATCGGCAATTAGCCTCTCAAATAGGCAGGAAGAGAATGAACCAATATTTGATTCAGTTCGACTATGGTAACAGGGATATCTCCTCTGGTTTGGATAAATTTTGGCTAAATGGGAGCCTGAAGATATCGGCCAAGGAGCAGGTGAATTTCTTACAAAAGCTATTTTCTGGAGCCCTGCCTATTTCTGATGACTCTCTTGCTTTATTCAAAGAAGTTATGTTTGTAGAGGAGACAGACTCGTACAAGCTCTATGCAAAAACGGGAGGCGGGCAGATTAATGATGAATTTGCTTTGGGTTGGTATGTTGGCGTAGTGGAAACTGGCAACAATATGTATTTTTTTGCAGTCAATATAGATGGTAAGAGTTTTGCCGAAGTACAGCAGAGAAGGATTCAGTTTGCCCGACAACACTTGTCACGGCTCGGAGTGATTTAGATTTCCGCTTTATAAATAAGTTAATGATTTCCCATTACTGGCAAGCAGTGGTGCCACTTGGTACAACTGCTTTATCGTTTAAGCTAAATTCGGATTTTTTCGCCCATTACTATCACGCGGCTCATAGGAATACGGTAATACTCAACAGCGCTACTCACATTGCGGAACATAACCGCAAACAACCGCTCTCGCCATAAGAACATACGGCTATCCTCCTGCTTGGTTGGGGTGATGGTTTGTCTTGTTAAAAAATATGAAGCTTTATTGGGGTCGATATCCAGCTCTTTCTTAAGGCGTAGCCGCTTTAAAACCTTCCAAATATCCGGCTGCTCTATGTAGCCATAGCGTAAAAGTAAGTAGTGGCAGTTTTCACGGATTTCGCTGAGGATATACCGGTTGCCAGGCATTACCCGTGGAGCATTCACAAATGATACAGTAATGAACAGTAAGTTTTCGTGTAATACTTTATTGTGCTTCAGGTTATAGATCAGTGCGTGGGGAGTGGATAGCTGTCTCGAGGTAAGGAATACTGCAGTTCCAGGCACTCTTATAGGGTTTTTCTTCAGCAGGGCGGTTAGATAAGGCTCCAGTTTAAATTCTTGCCGCTGAAGTTGTAGCGCTAAGGCTTCCCTGCCATCTCTCCAGGTGAACATTGAGATACAGGCTATGGCACCTAAACCGAGAGGAAACCAGCCACCATGACTAATTTTTAGCAAGCTGGAGGAGAAAAAGGCGAGATCTATGAAGATAAAGAAGGCCGCCACTGATAGACAAAGTAGTAAGTGACATTTTAATTGAATGCGGTACACAACCGCGGCCAGGCAAGTACTTATCAACATGGCGCCGCTTACGGATACACCGTAGGCAGCGGCTAAATTGGTGGATGAACCGAAACCCACTACCGCTCCTATCACTAAAAACATAAGCAGCCTGTTAACACCAGGCATAAATATCTGCCCCTCAAGATGAGCTGAGGTATGACGAAGGGTAAGGCGGGGTAAAAGCCCTAGCTGCATTGCTTGTTTGGCCAAGGAGAAGCTGCCGGTAATACAGGCTTGAGAGGCAATAACTGTGGCGGCGGTGGCAAGTATGATTACCGGATAAAGCCCCCAACTGGGAAACATGCGGTAGAAGGGGTTATCGACTGCATGGGGATGGCTCATCAACAGTGCACCTTGTCCCATGTAGTTCAGAAAAAGAGCGGGAAAAACCAATCCCAACCATGCCATTCTGATTGGGCTGCGGCCGAAGTGGCCCATATCGGTGTAAAGTGCCTCAGCCCCGGTAAAAACCAAAAGAACAGCGCCTAATACCAAGAATGAGCTAAAACCATGACTGGTGAGGAATCTCAGGGCATGTTCAGGGTTGATCGCATGGAGAATCTGAGGGTTGTTGATGATGCTGGATACTCCAGCCACCAAAAGTGTGAGAAACCAGAGAGCAGTGATGGGTCCAAATAGTGTTCCCACGGTAGAGGTACCGTAGCGCTGAACTGAGAATAGGCAAATTAAGACTCCAATGGAGATAGGTACGACTAAAGATTGGTGTGTCTGATTTCCAACCTCAAGCCCCTCTATAGCCGAGAGTACAGAGATCGCTGGGGTAATAATGGCATCCCCAAAGAAAAGTGCGGCGCCAAGTATACCGGCGGTAACTACAAACCATTGGAGGTTTTTTCGTCCTTCTGTGGCATCCATTGCCAGCGTCATCAGTGCCATGATGCCGCCTTCCCCACGATTATCCAGCCGCATTATCAATGTCACATATTTGATTGTCACGATCAGTATCAGGGCCCAGAAGATCGTTGAAACGCCACCGAGTATATTGGCCTCAGTTAAAGGAATATTGAGCCTCGAGTGGAAGATCAATTTAACCGCGTACAGGGGGCTGGTGCCTATGTCTCCGAAAACCACGCCGAGCGCCGCCAGCGATAGAAACCATTTTCCCTTGCGAGTCTTCTCTTTGCTTTTCATAAGGGGCTGCTATCAAAAGGCGGCCGAGCTTTCTCGATCTGCTGGCATTAGAGTAGATTGTGGGGCTGTTGTGGCTGGCTGATTCGGGATTGGCAATATCAATTTATTGCTTTCACTCTTGTGGTCCATGGGGTCCGCCTATCCAGATCCAGTTCTCCGTTGAAAGATATTAGCAAGCCGCTGGCATGGGCAAATTTGCCTTGCAAAGTAGTCTTCCAAACTGGACTAATAGGAAAAGTGGAGTTTGCGGCCTCCGAGGGAGTCATCCTGTGCTAAAACTCAGAGGGGTTTTGCATCCGTACGTGCAAAATATTGACTCTGCCCAATGGGTGTGGGGAATGCTGGATCAGGTTTTAGGCTAGCAAGTAAAAAAGCAAAGAAAGAAGCGTCGAATACCCCATTTCCGGCCAAATCATGAGTGATTACAACGACGAGAGACGCCCCTATGAAAGCATCCGATCTATTTGTGCGCGCCCTGGAAGCCGAGGGGGTTGAGTATGTTTTTGGTATTCCCGGCGAGGAAAACCTGGATATGCTGGAGTCTTTGCGGGGCTCCAAAATACAGTTAATCCTTACTCGTCACGAGCAGGCCGCTGGTTTTATGGCGGCCACTTATGGCCGCCTTACCGGTAAATCTGGTGTGTGTTTGGCAACCCTGGGGCCAGGTGCCACTAATCTGGTTACCGCGGCTGCTTATGCTCAGCTGGGAGGGATGCCTATGGTGATGATTACTGGGCAGAAACCTATTAAGAGTTCCAAGCAGGGACAATTTCAAATTATTAATATCGTCGACATGATGCGGCCCCTTACCAAGTACACAAAAACGATTGTGGGAGGGGATTATGTGCCGGCGTATGTGCGCGAAGCCTTTCGTCTCTCAGAGGAAGAGCGGCCAGGGGCCACGCACTTGGAGTTTCCTGAGGATATCGCCCGGGAGCATTCCGCCATGCCGGTGCTCGACATCAGCTATCAGCGCCGTCCCATTGCTGAAGAAAAAGCCATTCGTAAGGCGGCTGAGGCTATCGCCAGCTCTCGCAAGCCTCTACTGCTGATCGGCGCCGGCGCGAACAGAAAGCTAACGTCGAAGATGTTGAGAAAATTTGTGGAAAAGCTGGGAATCCCCGCAATTACCACGCAGATGGGTAAGGGAGTGATCGATGAATCGGGGCCGCACTTTATTGGCAATACGGCCTTATCCGATGGTGACTTTATTCATCGCACTATTGAGCAGGCAGATCTGATCATTAACGTAGGTCACGATGTTGTAGAGAAGCCCCCGTTCTTTATGCGCCCTGGTGGGCCAGAAGTGGTACATATTAACTTCAATGCGGCCCAGGTAGACCCGGTGTATTTCCCGCAGATAGAAGTGATCGGTGATATCGCCAACAGTCTGTGGCAGCTGCAGGAACACCTAGAGCCACAAGAGCACTGGAGTTTTAGCGATGCTCACCGCATCCGTGCTGCCTTGCAGAAGCATATTGAGGAGGGTTCGAGTGCAGATACTTTCCCCATCAGACCCCAGCGACTAGTAAGAGATGTGCGTGAGGTGATGCCAGAGAAGGGCGTGATTGCCCTTGATAATGGCATGTTCAAGATCTGGTTTGCCCGCAATTATCCCGCTTACTTTCCGAATACCGTACTTTTGGATAATGCGCTGGCCACTATGGGAGCTGGTTTGCCATCGGCCATGGCGGCCAAGCTGGTTTGTCCCGATCGCCGGGTGGTGGCTATCTGTGGGGACGGGGGTTTTATGATGAACTCCCAAGAAATAGAAACCGCTGTTCGCCTGAAGCTGGACTTAATTGTGTTGATTTTGCGCGATGATGCCTATGGCATGATCAAATGGAAGCAGTCCATGATGGGGCTTAAGAATTTTGGTCTCGATTTTACCAATCCTGATTTTGTGGCTTATGCGAAATCTTATGGTGCCGAAGGGCATCGTATACAGGCAACAGATGAATTGAAACCGATGATTGAGAAGTGCTGTCGGGAGGGTGGGGTACATTTGATAGAGGTTCCCATGGACTACAGCCATAACGATCGAATACTGAATCACGAAATTAAGGACTTGGCGAGCAAGCTATAGCTTGAGGTAGCAACGCGAGTTCACGGTATTTCTGCGGCCTCATTTCAAGCTCTGGGCCGCAGTGATGCCGTGATAGTATTCAGGAGGCTTCATCGATCAACAATTTTTTTCATTGCACTGCTACGCCAACTGAACCAGCTCAGTATCAAAACGAAAACGGCCGCAATGGCAGTGATAAAAAATGGTAGTCGGATATTAATTTCCATAGCGCCGCCACCCAATAGTGAGATAAGGGTGGCCACAATGGTGAAGCCCGCTGTAGCGATACCCATTACCCATCCCTGTTCGCTCTCATCCACACTATTGGCAAACAAGTTCAGTAGTGCCGGATAGGCTAGTCCAAAGCACAAGTAGGCGAGAAACACACTCAAGTAACAAAGCCAAACCTGGTTACTGAAAGCAAAAACCAGCGCACAGGCCCCCATAGTCAATGCCGATACCTTGATAACCAGTGGCTTACCCCATTTAGACAGCACGGGTTTAACCAAAAAGATACTGGAAGTACCCACGGCGATTCCCATGAATAGCATGGCCATACTGGTTCCCAGTAAGCCGAGGCCAAAGCGGCTGCTGAGATAGTTGGTGATAAAGATATAAAAACTGAGGTGAACCAGCATAAAACTTAGGTAAGCTGGGCAAAGCCTGATAACTAAGGGCCTCTCTTTGAGGTGTGCAAATTGCCTGAATAAGTCAGATAAGCGCAGTTGAATAGGAGAAGTCGGGGGGCGGCTATCGTGATAAAAGAGCAGAATTAGGCCGAGAGTGATAGTAACCAAAAGTAGCGCAAAATAAAAAGGCAGTTGAATACTCGCAATATTACCGAGCAGGGCTTTGTCGGCTAAGACTCCAGCGATTATTGGTCCCGCAACTGCTCCCGCGCTCATTCCCGCCACCAGTAACCCCAAGTTTTTTGAAGCATCCAGTTCATCGCGGCTTGCATCAATCATTGCCGCTTGGGCAATGGGCTGGTTGCCGGCAGTAAATCCACTGACCACGCGCCCAAGAATCAGCAACCACAGGCTGCTGGCAAATAAGGCTGCGAGTGTAATTGCATAGCCTGCCAGGGCGCCAACCAAGCAAAGTACCATCGCGTTTTTTCGGCCGATACTGTCAGACAGCTTAGCGATATACACAGCCCCAACAAACCAAGCTAAAAAAAAGCTACTGATAACAATGCCATAGTAGAGGTGGCGGGTGGATTGTGCGGTGTCTGTAGGCAGGAATTGAAACTTGGTGGACATGACTAGTTCATTAATGATGGGGAATAGCAGTCCTTGACCCATCAAGTCAATAAATACCACAGCCAGCAGGGCCAGACGGCTCATTGCAGACATCGAGTTTCCTTATGGGGTTTGTATTGACGCTATGTAGGGTTGGCGGCCCTGAAGAGAAGATAGCACTGGGGTAGTTGTTAGAGGGGTCACTGAGGCACTGGTGTGGGAAGTTTGAAAGCTATAAGGGTCGCCCCCAAAGGGGATGGAGGCGAGAAGCTCGGCGTGATCAGTTAGCGCACTTCCTGGCATAGGTTATATTGCGCAACGCAGCGGCTGACATAGCCAATCTTGATAAACGTTGCGCTGATAATCATACAAATATGGCCCGCCACTTGGGCTGGGATAGAAAAATAATGGGAGAGCGGGTAGCAGATGACAACGGTGAGTAATAGCAGGGGGGTAGAGAGCAACAGGGTGAGATTTCCGGCCTTGAGCAAGAGTTCAAAACGCCTGCGAATTTTTAAAGTGTATGTGTCCAGCATTGTCTTCGCCTCTATTACTAAATAACCTCAATGGTTATTAGGCAAATGTTATGCCAGCTTAATAATTCTTTATAAATCAACAGGTTAAATGAATTATGATATTTGTTTGTGTCAATTTGACCTATATGGCGACCATGTCATAATGACACAAAAGAAGCTTATTGACTTGGTTGGATATGGTGGATATCAATTCTACTCTACTGCTTGAAGTTGCTCTGGATCTCGCAAATAGCCTGAATAATAGTGACCGATTTGAACGACTGCTCTCTACCATCCGCAAGGCAATTAAGTGTGATGCGGTGGCCTTGCTGGGGCTGAATGGAGAGGTGCTTACCCCCCTGGCTGTGCAGGGCTTGGCCAGGCGTACTATGGGGCGGCGTTTCCTAATTAACGAGCATCCCCGCCTAGCGCAAATCTGCAGTTCTGATGCTCCCGTTCGCTTCCCCTCTGATTGCAATCTGCCGGACCCTTTTGATGGCTTACTACTGGATAGGGAAGGGGACCTACCGGTGCACTCCTGTCTCGGTTTGCCGCTCTATTCTGACAATCATCTAGTGGGGCTGCTTACTTTGGATAGTATGACCTCAGACGCCTATAGCCTGATTAGCGATCGAACGCTTGAGTTAATCGCCGCACTCTCAGCCGCTACTCTCAAAACGGCTTTGGAGCTAAAAGCGCTGTCCCTTTCTGCTGAACATGCCGAACAACTGGTGAAAGAGTTGACCCAGGAAGCCTTTCTACGCGATGGCGGAGAGTTAATTGGCGAAAGCCAAGTGATGAGGGCTTTGCGAAGTGATATTGAATTAGTTGCGGGGTCTGACTACAGCGTGCTTATTCTAGGGGAAACTGGAGTGGGTAAGGAGCTGGTTGCCCGCACGGTACATCGGCTGTCATCTCGCCGGGAAAAACCCCTTGTCTATCTCAACTGCGCCTCCTTAACAGAAACACTGGCAGAAGCGGAGTTATTCGGGCATGCGAAGGGGGCTTTTACTGGCGCTGATCGGGATCGCCCGGGAAAGTTTCTATTGGCAAACGGCGGGACACTTTTTCTGGATGAAGTGGGTGAACTGCCTTTATCTGTTCAGGGCAAACTGCTGCGGGTACTGCAAAGTGGTGAAATCCAACCTGTTGGTAAGGATGCGGTACAGCATGTAGATGTACGTATAGTGGCCGCTACCAATCGGGATTTGCTCAAAGAAATCGACTCAGGTGGTTTTAGGGCCGATTTGTATCACCGTCTCTCTGTTTATCCTTTGGAAGTACCCGCACTATCACAGAGAGAAAATGATGTTCTCCTGCTGGCAGATTATTTTCTGGAGCGCTCCACGAGGAAGCTTGGCTTCCGTCAGCTGCGGCTATCAGCAGATGCTTCCAGTAAATTAAAGCGTTATAGCTGGCCTGGAAATGTGAGAGAGCTGGAGCATATCATCAGCCGCGCAGCGCTCAAGGCAAGAAAAAACGCATCACTCTCTGAAATAGTATCACTGACAGCGGCACATATAGAGATTCCGGATGACATAGCAGCGCAACCAGAGTTTGAGAGACCCGTTCAGCCTCCGCTTGGGGCAATAAATCTTAGGGTAGCCACTGAAGAATATCAGCGGGATCTTATAAAGCATATATTGACTCAAAGCGATGGGAATTGGAGTCGGGCAGCGAAATCGCTCTCAATGGATAGGGGTAACTTGGTCCGCCTTGCAAAACGTCTGGGTATCTATATAAAAAAAGAGGTTGTGGGCGGAAATTGATGGCGCTTTGTGCAATATAGGTTGCTAGGTGATATGGATGAATAGGGATATTTGTGGTTGGGTTTGGAGTAGTTACTTTCACTAAGGATAATAAACAAATCTCTATAGCAGATTAGAAACAGGCGAGATATAACTGTGCTGACAGTTTGGTTGTTATTGTCAGCACAGGTTAGATTAATTGATAGTCATCCTTATATTACACACGAGCAGGTTCGGGCACTTCCAAGTCGGCCTTTTGAGTAAAACTCTGTAGCTCAGAGCGGAACAGCTTTTGTGAGAGTAGTGCAGACATAAAGGCTAAAACAAACAGAGCGCTAAATATCATCCCGCCAGTAATCACCGTCGCCAGGCCTCGATAAATTGCAGCGCTGCTCCCTGGGTTTAACACCAAAGGCAGGTTGCCAAAGATACAGGTGATTGTTGTTAGCATAATGGGACGCGCGCGCAAGCTGGCTGCTGCATAAATAGCTTCTAGCTGACTGGCCCCGGCCTGTAATGACTTTTGAAATTGATTCACTAATAGTATTGCATTGTTGACTACAAGCCCCATCAGAATTACGAATCCAATCATTGTAATTACATCAAGGCTTTGGGGGGTGAAAAGGTTTAATAGCTGTAAACTTAGCATTCCGCCGGCAAATGAGAGGGGTATAGCGCAAAGCACGGCCGCGGCCAGCTTTGCAGATCTTAGGGCAAAATACATCAACAGGGCGAGTACTGCGAGAGCAGCCAAGAATATTTTAAGAAATTCAACTAGAAACAGGTTTAGTTCGTTTGCGCTGCCCCTGAACTGAGTGTGCAAATCGCTATAGGAGCTTTCAGCTAAAAAGGACTGTAC
The DNA here is from genome assembly GCF_052467515.1 of Microbulbifer mixtoriginis (SeqCode). NCBI lineage: Bacteria > Pseudomonadati > Pseudomonadota > Gammaproteobacteria > Cellvibrionales > Microbulbiferaceae > Microbulbifer > Microbulbifer mixtoriginis (SeqCode). The sequence goes on from NZ_CP174314.1 coordinate 2,008,667, forward strand.
CGATTGGTCTACATTTTCAACAAATGACTTCATTGCTACCCCTTCTGGCGGGGTTAGGTTTAACGATGCGCTGACTTCTTGCCCAACTCGTAAAATACTGGCAGGGGCTTGGGTTATTTTCGCGCTTGCTAATTCACGGACAGGAATCAGGCCGTGCCCATCAATCCATATTTCAGTGTTTAGAAGAGCTTCCAGGTTCTGAGGGTCTTTTGCTTTGAAGTAGAATGGTAGCGTGTTAGTGCCAGTATAAAAATGGCCTATGTATATCCCATCGGTCAAAGCCATAAGTTGGCGGTTTAGCTCTGAAACTGTAATACCTAAATAAGTTAATTGATCCAGGCGAGGTTGGAACTCTATGCGTACAGCCCGGTTTTGCAGTGCGCTCCCCTCCTGGATTTGTGCATTTGGAAATTCTGCGCGCAGATGGTTCATTAACTCAGTGCCAGCCGTTTGTAGCCTGGAAAGTTCAGCCCCTTTAATATCCAGTTGGCTTATTCGATTGTTTGGCATTGCAAATCGTAAAAGACCCCCATGCCTGAAATGGATACGGGTGCCTACAAGTCCATAGAGTACTTTTTCATTCATCCATTCCCGTAGTGATTCAAAATCCCAATCGCCTTGGGTATACATATAGAGGTTGCAATTGCTTGGGTTGCAGATAATGCCGTAAGTGGAAACATGACCTTCTATTTCTTTAAAGTTGTTGGTGATTCGATTCACCACGCGTTCCCCGTAATCCGTTCTAATAGCATCTGTGGCTAGTGCGCTCTCAAAGTTGATGAAAACAGAAACCATATTCTGTTTTGGGTCTGGCAATACATCTATGGATGGTGTGGAAACATAGGTAGCTATGAGTGCGATGGGTAGCCCAAGAATAATGGCTGTAATAGACCGTCTGGGGGTAGCTGTAGCTTTGATGGAAAGGGCAACCCATCTTTTTAGGGCTAATAGAATTCTTGTGTTTGAAGATTCTTTCTTTATTTTTTTTGAATGGCCTAATATGTACCTTGCGAATGAAGGTAGTATTAATAAGGCAAAGAGCAATGAGGCGAGTAAAGCGCTTGAGATTGTAAAAGCGAGATCTCTAAATAACTGGCCTGTTGCAGATTGCATGGCAATAATAGGCAAGAATACAATGACGCTTGATATCGTTGATGATGCCAATGAACCTGTAACTTCTCGTGTTCCCTGTACAATGCTTGCCTGGGTGCTAATGCCTTGCTGGCGAAGTCTTTGAATATTTTCCACCACAATAATTGCCGCATCTACCATCAATCCGATAGAAAGAGCAATGCCTGCCAATGAAATAACATTCATGCTTCTACCCCCAATGTACATACCCACAACGACGAGGGAGATGCATACGGGAATGCTGAGGAATATTAACGTTAAAGTTCTCAGGTTACGCAGAAACCAGTACAAAACCAAGCAGGCTAGCAGTGATCCAAGAAGGAGGCTCCCGTACACCAGATTCAGGGAGTCTCGGATTCCTTTGGAGTCATCACGGCTTATGGCCAATTCCATGTCTAACCGAGCTAACTCTCCACTATTCAGCTCCGCCATGGTTGACTTCAGCTGTGCAATAGTGTCAAGAGCATTGACGTTTTCGGTGGGGAGCAAGTAGAAATAAAAGGATCGATTACCCTCAAGGGCAAAATATGCCCAGTCAGATGCAGGCCGTGCGTTTACAGAGGCAATGTCAGAGAGCCGTATAATCTGGTTCCCACGTGTGGCGATAGGTAATTGTGAGAGCTCATCTAGGGGGATCTGGCCCTTAAAGTGTAGTGCATAGTCTTTAGAGCCAATTTTCAGGTTGCCGCCCGATCGGTCCACCAGATCATTAAGATGTGCAGTTACCCCAGCAATACTTAAGGAATTTTGAGTCATCTTCTCTGGATCGAACTCAATATCGACACGCTGTGCGATAGGCGTAGCGGCAACTTCTATAGAGGATACTCCCGGGATTTTACTGATTGCTGGCTTTACGTGGTTTAAAAATGCATCAATTAATTCCAGCTCACTGGCTGACTTCTTCGAATAGAGGAAGAAGGTTGCCAGCGTAGCCCCCGCACCGTTGGCAAAATTGAAAACTTGGGGTGTGCGGACTTGTGTGGGCCAGTTGGGTACCTGATTAATTCTGGAGAGTACCTCAATATACATTTGCTCCATATCTGCTTCAGAGTGAAAGTCAATCGTGACCCAGGCAAAGCCACTGTTGATATTTGTCTGCACCTCTTTCAGGTAGCTTAGGCTCGATAGCTCCTGCTCAAGTGGTGCAACTAATATCTGTTCTATCTCTTCCGCTGTCTTTCCCGGCCAAGGAATAGCCAGTGCAATTTGTGGGCGATTGATAGTGGGGAGTAGTGCATTAGGCAAGTTTAGGCCCGCAATAATACCGGCAACAATTAAGGCAAAAGTGCAACTTATAATAAATGAACTGTATTTCTCCAGGGATTTCATGTGTTTTCCCTCTTTGTCGGAGAGACAGTCTCATTGGGTTGTAGGCCTTCATAACCCAGAACGACTACAAGATCTCCAGGTTTAATGGTTGAACGTACAACAAAGTGCCCCTTCAAGGTATCTATTATTTGAACCTCGGTACTAACCGCCCTTTGATCACTGTCTAGAGTCCAGACTTTATATTGGTCGCCCTCTAGTATTACGGCATCACTGGGTACTTTTGTTACCCTCTCCCGCGTGTTTTTAGTTGAGAGGGGTGTTTGCATCGTTATTTCGAATCTCTGTCCTACTAATAGAGACGGGAATTGCTCTGATTCTGTTTCAAAATAGAGATTGAGATTTTGCGTTTCCGGATTGACCGTATGACTAATATTTCTTAAGGGGATATTTTGGTCCCTAAAAGTAAAGGAGCTGCTATTAAGTAAATTCTCATTGTTTAATTTTTCTTCGGGAAGGCTGCACTCAATTTGATTTTCTTTTAGAGGCAGTAACTGCATAATTCTTTGCCCCGAATTTAGTCTCTCGCCGGGGTTGGCTTCTATACTTACAACCTGACTATCAGTTCTTGCATAGTGTTGCAGTCGTTCTAAACGGTATTCGGCTGTTGTTAGCTGATGCTCGAGTCTTTGCTTTGTGAGCCGGTAGGTATCAGCATTGAGCTTAAGACTGTTTAAGTGGGACGGAGACACCATATCTGCTGAGCGAAGCTTCTCCAGTCTGCTCAGCTCTTCTTCCGCATAAATCAGCTGGCTTTGTGTAATTGCAATATCTGTGCGAATAATCTCAATCTCCTGAGAGAGATAAAATCCATCCTGTGCGGCTACTAACTCGCCAGCTTTAATAATTGATCCTACGGGCTTTACTTGGGTGAGCTCGGCTTCAGTGTGGCTGGAGACTTGGTGTAGGGGAGGAGATAACACCGAACAAAATAAACTGGTATTAATGGCCTGTTGCCACGGGTGTGCAGCCTCAACGAGTACTGCACGACTATCATCAGCAAAAATACTAGAGCTAGAAAATAGAGTGGTAGAAATGATGCTGCTGGCAAGAAATGCTCTAAATTGACTGTTTCGCATTCGGAGGCTCTAGTCGATTTTATTCTTAAATTAATGTTTGTGATGAGACTATCTGGCGCTAAAGAGACTTAATGTCTTTAGTGTTGTAGTTGACAAAAGGGTATGGGGATGCTGATTTTCCTGCAATTGGCCTACGGCAAGGTGAGGCCTAAAGGGGATAAGTGGTGTTTTGAACTTGTTTCTATTTGGTCGGTTTTTTGAGAGGGCTTTTTGTTAGCATAATTCTTTGCTTAGACACTTCCTAAGTGCCATTGGACATGTCTTGCTAAAGCGGAATCGAAATATTTTATTGTAGGCCTGCAGCGTGTTATCGGTGTTACTGAGTTCTGCTTTCTTTATGTTTATAGTTTTTTGTCATGCCAATTTTGCACTATTCAAAGAAACTTTCGAAGGTGCCTGCTTTTGCTGGTTGATAAGGCAATCAACAATTACGTATCCAAGCACCTGTTTAACGAGAGCTTCTGCGGGATAGATTGGTTGCGTATTAAATAATTGGTACTGTCTTTTCTATTTTCTAGACTTTTCTACCGTCTTGTTTTGTGGTCACTTCCGCATCAGTCTTAACCCATTGAAAACCACCAGCAGGCTGGTTCCCATATCGGCGAATACTGCCATCCACATAGTGGCTTCACCGGCAAAGGCGAGTGCCAGAAAGACCGCTTTGATACCCAGGGCAAGGATAATGTTTTGCCAAAGAATATGAGCTGTCGTACGGGAGAGGCGGATAAAGCTGGCGATTTTACCCAGGTTGTCATCCATCAGGGCAACGTCTGCCGTTTCTATGGCGGTATCGGTGCCGGTTGCGCCCATGGCGAAGCCGATATCGGCTCGCGCCAGGGCTGGTGCATCATTGATTCCGTCGCCCACCATGCCGACCCGGCCGTGGCCGGCAAGGGAATCCACTTCACGGAGTTTATCCTCTGGCAGCAGGTTGCCCATGGCCCGATCGATGCCCACCTCCTTGGCAATGGCATCGGCGGTGTGCTGATTGTCACCGGTCAGCATCAGGGTTTTCACCCCCAATTGGTGGAGCTCATCAATGGCTTTGCGGCTGGATTCTTTTACCGTATCGGCTACGGCAAACAGAGCCAAAACACGGTTTGCATCCACCAACATAACGACTGTTTTCCCCTGATACTCCAGTTTTGAGAGGCGATCCTCTAGCTCCTCACTGCAAACGCGCAATTCTTCCACTAGGCGGTGATTGCCCAGGTAATAGCCTGTGCCTTCAATCTCTCCTCGAATCCCGCGCCCGGCCAGGGCTTCAAAGGCTTCTACTTCTAGTAAGGGTGCTCCACTGGCGTTGAGAAATTCTGCCACTGCCTTCGAAACCGGGTGATCGGAGCGGTGGGCGAGGCTGGCGGCGAGGCGCTTTACCCGCGCCTCATCCTTGCCCATTATCAGGGCAAAATCTGTTACCTGTGGTGCACCATGGGTGATGGTGCCGGTTTTATCCAGGGCCAGCCAGCGCAGCCGGCGCCCCTCTTCGAGGTATGCCCCCCCTTTAATCAGTGTGCCGTGTCTTGTTGCTGCTGCGAGGCCACTGACGATGGTGACCGGGGTGGCAATGACCAGGGCGCAGGGGCAGGCGATAACCAGTAGTACCAGGGCGCGGTAGATCCACTCCATCCAGGCACCGGAGAAAAACAGCGGAGGAATTAACGCTGTGGCTAGGGCAACCGCAAATACCAAGGGGGTATACCAGCGCGCGAACTGATCGACGAACCGTTGGGTGGGCGCGCGGCTGCCTTGCGCCTCTTCAACCGCGTGGATGATTCGGGCAAGTACGGCATCACTGGCTACGGCAGTCACCCTATATTCCAGGGCGCCGGACTCATTGATGCTACCGGCAAAGAGGCTGTCTCCAGCTTCTTTATCTACCGGAAGGCTCTCCCCGGTGATTGGGGCTTGGTTCACCGCAGAGTTGCCTTTTATTACTTCGCCATCCAGGGCGATGCGCTCACCGGGCCTCACCCTGACCTTGGCGCCGAGGGAAACAGTTTTTGCATTCACCTCGCGCCACTGGCCATCACCCTGAAGTACTGTGGCGGTTTCCGGGGCCAGGTCCATCAACTCGCGAATAGCGTTTCTGGCCCGGTCCAGAGACTTGGCCTCAATCAGTTCGGCGAGGGTGAACAGCACCATCACCATGGCGGCCTCGGGCCAGTGCCCAATCAAAAGTGCGCCCGTGACCGCGATGGACATCAGCGCATTCATATTCAGGTTGCGGTTCTTTAGGGCGATCCAACCTTTTTTGTAAGTAGAGAGCCCCCCGCCGGCAATGGCGGCTAATGCCAGCAACATGACCAGCCAACTGTTTCCCCCCTGTAACCAGAACACCACCTCAGAAGCGAGTGCCGCCAAGCCGGCTGCTCCCAGCAGCCACCAATTGGCCTTGGTTGCGGGTGGTGCATTTTCTGTATCCGATGGGGAGGCGACCCTGGCATCCAGATCCAGAGGAGTGAGTATGTCCAGGATCTGTTGCTGCATACCCGGAGCGTGTCCAACCCGCAAAATGCGTTGCACCAGGTTAAAGTCCAGGCTGTAAATACCTTCGAGTGGGGTGAGCTTGGCGCGGATCAAACCTTCTTCGGTGGGGCAATCCATTTTGGTGATTGAGAAGAGGGAGCTTTCGCTATCCTTTCCGGCGCCACTATCGAGCGGTTGTTGTAAAGGTTCAGTGCTACTGCCACAACCGCAAGTGGAATCCTGTTTTCCCATGGTTAACTCTCGAATAGCTCAATGAGTGAGCCAGCATTACAATCCCTCTAGTAACTATAGAGTCAAGGGGACACCGGCATGCGTTACCGAATAGGGGAGGCGGCCAAGCAGGCAGGCTGCAAGGTGGAAACGGTGCGTTACTACGAACAGGTGGGCTTGCTGCCACAACCATTGAGGTCCGAAGGCAATTATCGCCTGTATTCAGAAGCGCACTTGGCGCAATTGCGTTTTATACGGCACTGTCGCTCCCTCGATATGCCCATTGAGGATATACGCAAACTGTTAACCTTGCGGGAGCAACCGAGAGAGCACTGTGCTGAAATCAATGCGTTGGTAGATGAGCATATTGATAGGGTGGACAGCCAAATGGCATTACTCGAGCAATTGCGGAAGAGTTTGCTGGCATTGCGCAGCCAGTGTGGCGGCCCCGGTTCTACTGATTCCTGTGAGATTGTACGAGAACTCTCCAGTTGTGACTGCCACCCGGCGCAAAGCACCGTATAAAAGTTATCTGTAAGTTGAGAGTGCCTTATTGAAAAAATTGTTGAGTAAGTTATCGGGAGAATTATTGAGCTGGCCACGGGGAAAGTACCGGGTTGTCTTTCTAGTGGCTCTGGTTGTTGCTCTTACCCTTGCCGTTTGGGCTTTTTTCGCTGAGCCAAGAAGCTTCAGGATCAATGAGCAAGCGCTCAGCCTGGAATCTTGGCCAGCTTCCTGTAGCGGTTTAAGCGTGGCGGTATTGGCGGATTTACATGTGGGTTCCCCCTATAAGGGTATTGAAAGCCTGCGCTCATTGGTTAACCAAGTAAATGCCAGCAGTCCTGACTTAGTGCTACTCCCCGGTGACTTTGTTATTCAGGGGGTCGTCGGTGGTTCTTTTGTGACACCGGAGAGCGCCGCTGAAGTGCTTGCCGGCCTCAGGGCACCCTTGGGCGTTTTTGCCGTAATGGGCAATCATGACTGGTGGCTGGACCCAAAAAGAGTAGAGCGGGCTTTTACTGAGAAAGGCATCCCGCTGCTGGAAGATGCATCCACCAAGATCAGTAGCGGCCACTGTGCCTTTCAGTTGGTTGGCATCAGTGATTTCTGGGAGGGACCACACAATATAGATCGGGCAATGTCTGCCATTGAAGAGTCGGAGACAGTCTTAGCCTTCACTCACAACCCAGATATATTTCCCCAAATTCCACAACGGATTGCCTTGACGATTGCCGGCCACACCCATGGCGGCCAGGTATTTTTCCCCTTGATTGGCCGTCCGATTGTGCCCTCCCGCTACGGGGAGCGCTATGCCATTGGGCATATCGAAGAGGAGGGCAAACACCTGTTTGTGAGCCCAGGGGTAGGCACCAGTATCCTGCCGGTAAGATTTCTGGTGCCGCCAGAAGTCACTTTGCTGAGGCTTTTTAGCCGTGGTGAATAAATAAGCAGTTTATGGTTGGTTGGATTGGTTATCTGCTTTGGCAGGATGTAAATAGAGCGCTGGATTAGAATGGTTGCCTGGCTTAATGGGAGAACCTCTTATGATAACTATCAAGCGCAAGGTCTTGTTTGGGGACTGTGATCCCGAGGGTATTGTTTATACCCCGAGGTTTTCCAATTTTGCCCTGGAGGCCACCCATGAAGCCATGTCTATTTTATTTGATGGGCCGGCTATAGCCACTATGAAGAAGCGGGGGTTCCTGACACCGGTGCGGGCTTTTAATCTGGAATTCTTAAGCCCGGTTACTTGGGACCAGGAGTTACAACTTAAAGTCAGTGTACACAAGGTTGGCAATCAGTCGTTTACCTTTCTTGTGCAGGCTTATCTTAATCCAGACCTATTGGCTTTTACGGCAACAATTACCTATGTCACCCTTTCGGTTGAAACCAAACAGAAGATCACCTTGCCGGAATGGTTGAGGGCGGCACTGACAGAATTTAATGCCCGGCAAACCTCTAATCCATAAAGTTCTCTACAAAGAGATCTTTCCAGTTTATTTCCAGAGTAACTTGTACCTTTTCAGATAAGGGAAATTGCTCTGGATCAGAGAGTACAATTTTTGCGAGCTGATTGCGCTCCTGGGGTTTAAACGTATTCTGGAATTCTTCCGGTAGTTGATCGGAAATAGGCAGTAACTCAGAGATCACGCCTTTATCTTTGTAGCGGCCACTCTTGACCGTGACAACCATGCCCGGCCGAAGAGCAAGAATATATCGGCGCGGCATATAGGCGAGTACATAGGGTTCCCCCCAATAGACTTGCATTAGGGGTTCCCCCTCACGGTAGACATCGCCTACAGAGGGTATAGTAGCGCCAACCAAGCCATTTACCGGGCTGCGGACTTGGCCATCATCGTAGTGGTCTTTCAGCCTCTGGTAGGCCGTTCCGGCTACCTTGATTGCTGCATCGACAGCTTTTCTTTTCTTGTCTAGCGTGGTGCTTTCTACCTGAATCTTGACCAGTTCCTGGCCCGCATTAAAGTTATCCCTGAGTACTTCCTGATAGGTGATCTTGCTAACAAAACCCTTATCGGCCAGCTTATTGATTCGCGCCAGAATCTCTTCTATCTCTTGCTTGCGGTGTTCTGCAGGAACCAGCAGTTGTTTGGCCGTCTCGGAAAGCAGGGTAAACTCGGCGGAAATTTGAATCAGGTTGGCCTGGCGGCTGGAGAGATCTGCCAAGCGCTCCAGTAGTTCCATGGATTCTATTTTGAGGAGTAGCTGCCCCTCCTTAACAGATTCCCCCTCATCAACCTCTACCGCGGTCACTCTGGTGATATAACCCATCTCGACTGCGGCGTAATCCCTAAGGACCAGCCCGTCTCCTTTGAGGATAAACAAATCCCCAAATAGATAGCGCAGAATAGCCAGGGCAAATAATATCAATACCCCGATATAGATGCGCCGCCCAATGGCACTATGATGGGGGCGGACTTCACTGGCCATGGTGTCTGGGCGGATATGTTTTCGTATAGTTCTCATTGAACTTACTCCCTAACACGATGCACTTTGGAGGGTGCGTAAGTGTCGGAATAGGAGGTTTTAAATACCCACTCCTGAATATAAGAGTAGAGCCGAACGATACGCATCAGATTGACATACAAAATACTGTATCCCAGCAGGTAGGGCCAAATTGGAGTGGCTCTAAATTTATTTGTGGCAAGTGCGCTGAGGGTGAAGGTAATAATGTCCATTATGATCAGGACAATCTGAGCCGCTATCAGAATAAACCAGCCATTAACGCCGTAATGGTAAAATAGCCAGACTAAGTAAACTGGCAGAATTAAGATGGCAATTACATTAAAGAGCAGGAATTCGAATTGATGAAAAAATTCCCTAAATTTAAGGCGACGTTCAAGCGGATTAATGAAGTGGCGATACTTTCTGAAGCGTAGGCGAACGGCATCTCTTTCCCAGCGAAACCTTTGCCGGATCAACGTTGCTAGGTTGGTGGGGACATCGGTATAGCAGATGGAGTCAGCAGCGTAGCCAATTTTCCAACCATAGTGGCGTAAGCGCAATGTGACATCCAGGTCTTCACCGCCGCCGGAGTCAAAACCGCCTACCTGTATTAAAGCCGTTCTACGAAAAGCACTAAAAGCTCCAGAAGCACAGGACATTTGTCCTAGCATGAAAAGCGCGTGCTTACCTAGAGAAATGCTAATGATATATTCAATTGCCTGAAAAACTGTAAGTAAATTCACATCCCAGTTGCGCACTAAAATATTGTTTGATGCCCCCCCGACCTCGGGATCATCGAACTGACGTAAGATATTCTTTATGGCGTGATAGTCGAAGGAGCAGTCGCAGTCAACGTTTAGGATAATTTTCCCTGTCGTATAGCGAATGGCTAGGTTTGCTGCAGCAGATTTCCCTCCGCGCAATTCTGTCGAATGTGCACCATGAATCAGGCCTATTTTTAAGAGTTGACGGATTTTATCTCTAGTCCCATCTGTGGAACCATCGCTTACTACAATAATCTCATCGGGAGGGCGGCTTTGCTCCCATAAGCTGAGTACACATTTCTCTATAGCGTCCTCTTCGTTGTGACCGGCAATAATCACAGAAACTTTCCCCAGACTTTTAAAGTCTGCTTCAAATTCTGGTTTCGAACTAAAAAAAACCAGCGCAGTAAAGAACGAAAATAAGTAGCGGGGGATCTCGAAGATCACCACCACCCAGAGCATCAAAAAAAGCGTTGTATAGCTTTGAGAGATAAGGTAATAGTAGCCGTCCTGAATTTCTTCCCACATTAGCTCAGGTCCTCGGGGCCATAGACCTGGAGGATGGGTTCCACATCCAGTCGCAGAGAGCTCGCGGCTCTTTGCCCGGCTTCTTCACTAAATTTGTACAGATCTTTCTGACTGATATGGCTTACCAGAATAAAATCTTCCATCCTGCCTTTGGCCGCGGTAACCGGGTATTCCCCTTTCATCACCTTTTTTAGCGAGTGGCTTAAACTCTGGAAAAACTGATTGCGGCTATGAAAAAATTGGCGGTTACCGTGTTCTTGCTCGATCAAATATTCATTTTCATATTTGATGCAGAGCAGGGCAAATTCGCTCTCATTGTTTTTCCAATCTTTCAGCTCTTTGTTTAAAACCACGATAAGTTCGAATGGAAGCCCGGCAAAGATAGGGCTTTGCTGGGTGAGTTCCAGGAATGCATGGCCGGCATGCAGGTAATGAACGGCTTTTTCGGTGAGGCTATATTTAAAAATATCCCCGGTTTTTACCGAATCGCCATCTATATGGGTATCGCAATTAAGGCATAAAAAGCCAACTTCTGTTTCTGAACTGGATTTGCCGCAGGAGTTGCATATCAAAATGGTGCCCGGTTTGTCGTAATCACTGCCGAAATGGCTCATTTCCATTCGGCACTTGGGGCAGATCAAGTATTCGCCCTGGCGAAAGTCGTCTTCAGGACCCAGGTAGGCGCACTTAAAGTGGTGCAGATAGAAGGATTCTCTCAAGTTGGGGGATCGACATTCCGGGCACTCTTCGCGCACATTAAATTGAGAGGCGCTGCAACCGTTACAAATATGCCGGCGGTCAAAAAAGCTGCCGGCCAGTAATTCGGCCGTCATCATTTTTTCGCATTCGTGCAATACCGTTTCTGAATCTAACAGGGTGTTAAAGCATACGGTGGTGCGCGAATCTGGCTGGTAGCTAGGGGTTAGGCTTATCCCGGAGACAAAGATGCGGGCCAGGATTTTGTCGTCATCGTTCTGGGGGTTGTAGAAATCCGGGTGCAACTGAGAGCGGCGAAAGTTAAAGGAATCGATCAACTTGCCGTACTCTGTAGGGTCAGCCTTGAGCGTGTTAGAGGCATCCAGGTCTGCCCTGACTCCCAGTGTGCCGGTTAGGTCAATCACCGGTAGCAGGTGCAAGCCTATCTGGCTGTTCCAGAGTTTTTCAATGCACTTAGGAGTCATGGGCTCCTCAACCACCAGGGCATCACACTTCTCAATGCCTGGATGCACCGTATTAAAATCACTGGGCCAGCGATAATAGTTGTATGCATCAGTGAGAAAGGAGATGGCAAACCCTCCTACAGAAGGGGCAAACTGACGCCGGTTGTACTTGGTTGATACGGTTGGCGGGTAAAATTCCGCCTTAAGTAAAACGATAGACCACGAGGGCTGAAGCGCCAGCCCGCAGGAAATAAGGAGATAAGGCTGGGTCTTATGAGCTGGGTATCGCGATTGACTATAAAGTCGAGTTTCAGTCAAAAAAGTGGGGTCGCCAAGGAATAACTATCGGCTTCTGGGGTATTCCCAGCAATTTACTCCCTTACCTTATGTACTTTTGAAGGGGCGAAGGAATCCGCATAGGAGGTTCTAAAGATCCACTCCTGTACGTAGGCATAAAGCCGTACTACACGCATCAAGTTGACATAGAGGATGCTGTAGCCAATAAGAAAGGGCCAGAGTGGAAAAGTACTGAATTTGTAGGTGGCATAGGAGGCGAGCGCAAAGGTGAGGCAATCCAGCATTATCAACACTATTTGTGCACCGATTAAAATAAACCAGGCATTACTGCCATAACTCGCAAACAGCCAGACCAAGTAGATGGGCAAAGCGATAGCAGCGATCACATTAAAGATCAAGAACTCAAATTGATGAAAGAACTCTTCGAATTTGATGCGGCGCTTAAAAGGATTGATAAAGTGGGCGTACTTGCGGTAACGCAAACGCACAGCATCCCGCTCCCAACGCAAGCGCTGGCGAATTAGAGTCAGGATATTCGTGGGTACATCCGTATAGCAGATCGCCTCTGGGGCGAAGGCGATATCCCAGCCGTAGTTGCGCAGGCGAAAAGTAATATCCAGATCTTCCCCCCCACCGGAATCAAAGCCACCAATCTGGTCAATAGCGGTTTTTCGGAACCCGCTGTAGGCGCCAGATGCACAGCACATTTGCCTGATCATGGCCAATGCATGCCTGCCGAGGGAGATACTGACAATGTATTCGATGGTTTGAAATGCGGTGAGTAGGTTATCGTGAGGGTTGCGCACAAAAACATTACCGGAAACCACCCCCACTTTGGGGTCTTCAAAGGGGAGTAACACTTCCTTCATGGTGTGGTGCTCAAAGGAGCAATCACAGTCTACGGTGATAACGATATCGCCAGTGCAAAAGCGTATTCCCAGATTTAGTGCGGAGGCCTTACCGCCTCTAAGTTCTGTCGCATGGGCTCCCTGAATGAGTCCTCGGGTCAGTAAGCTGGACATCACTTTTCTGGTTCCATCGGTGGAGCCATCGCTCACCACGATGATCTCATAGGGCTTAACACTTTGCGCCCAAAGACTGTGCACACACTTTTCGATCGACTCCTCCTCGTTATGGCCGGCAATAATCACCGAAATTTTGCCGATTTTCTCCAGATCTACTTCTTTCTCGATCCTTGAGCTAAAAAAGAAAACCGCGGTGAAGAAAGAGAAGATATAGCGAGGGAGTTCCAGAAAAATCACGATCCAGAACATGATAAACAGAGCGCCCCGGCTCTGTGCAGAGAGAAAAATAAAGCCGTCATGGATTGTCTCCATCATCAGTGCAATACACCTTTGATGGAGGCTTTAAGCTGCTTGTTCGGTGAGCAGCTACAGAGAGCGTCTTTACAGAGAGTGTCTTGGCTGTGGCTCTCTTTGAGCCGGGACATGGCTATTCCTCCAGTTGCGAGGCAAACCTGGTGGCAATTGCAGGCTTCTTTCCGGGCACTTTGAAGCCATAGATACGATATATTGAGAGGATCGAGACGCCAAATTGTCCAGCAGACCAGGCGCTCAGGCGCTATAGGTGGCCTCAACAGAAGGGATCAATTTCTAGGTAGCGATGGTTGAACCAGCTTGTGTGTTCCAGTTCGCTTGTTTTTACTTGTTACAAGTACAAAGTGGCCAGGGGTAGGGCGGCCAGAGGGGAAGACTTTGTAACTGGCTTAGCGCTCAAGGAATACTGCTGTGGCCATCCCGCCAGCAGTACAGACCCCGATAACCGCCTTGTGCGCATCTCTGCGCTTGAGCTCCATCAGTGAAGAACCCAGGTAACGAATGCCGGACATCCCATAGGGGTGCCCAAGGGCAATGGCGCCACCATTAACATTAGTAATATCCCAAGGGGTGTCCAGTTCCGCTTGGTTATAGAGGGTGGTAACGGCAAAGGCTTCGTGTAACTCCCAAAGGTCTATCTCTCCCATAGAAAGCCCCTGATGCTTCATTAAGCGCTTGATGGCTGGCGCCACGGCGATACTCATTTCATCGGGGGCCACCGCTGCAAGCTGCATACCACGAAATAGCCCCAGAATGGGCAGATTTCTTTTGGCGGCCAGCTCGGCATCCATCATGACGACGGCCGCAGCGCCATCAGAGAGCTGCGAAGCGTTGCCCGCGGTTACCGTGCCGCCATCATTCACTGGCTCTAAAGCCGATAACCCTTCCAGGGTGGTACCAGGGCGTGGGCCTTCATCTTCTTTCAGCAACACTGTCTTTTCTGAGATCTGCCCAGTCTCTTTATCTTTTATCGACATGACTGTCTCAAAAGGAACGATTTCTTCGGCAAATTTGCCTGCTCTGTGCGCTTCCGCCACGCGTTTTTGTGACTCCACCACATAGGCATCCTGTGCCTGCCGGCTGATAGAAAAGGTGTCAGCGACGAAATCCGCTGTTTGGATCATGGTCCACCAAACCGCGGGGATTTGTTGTTGCAGGGGCTCATAGACAAAGTGATTCAGGTTCAGGCTAAACTGCACGAGACTAATACTTTCTACGCCACCGGCAACGCCGACCTGCATTTCCCCGCTGGCGATCCGATTCGCTACGATCGATGCGGCATTGAGACCCGAGCCGCAGTAGCGGTTAATCGTCATACCGGGCACTTTGACGCCACAACCTGCAAATAGGGCGGCGTTGCGAGCGATATTGTGGCCGGTTGCCCCCTCAGGTAATCCACAGCCCAGTACAACGTCTTCTACTTCCTCGGGATCCAAAGTAGCTCTGTGCAGCGCTTCCTTGATGACATGCGCGGCCATGGGGATACCGTGGGTTTGGTTTAAGGCACCGCGCCTTGCTTTGGCGATTGCGGTTCTACAGTAGGCAACAACGGCAACGTCTCGCATGGGGTATGCCCTGAGTTTTGAGGCTTTTGTAAACAGTAGAACAGCTGATATTACTTTGTACTGGAAGCATTATCTGGAGGGTTAGGGGGGTTAAAGATAGTTTATTGACCTGCCACTTCCCTGGTATCTACTATCCTGCCAAGCTGTCAGGTGTGACTAATGTAGCGTATATCGACTTTTTTCGGTTAAACCTTCATCAAAATTTAATACTTCGTAGAATAAACCGACTTCTTTGTTGGTACGCATTTCTATAAAATGCGCGCCAATTCACATTATTCGAATTCTAAATAACAAACAGGAAGTTGGGGTTTATGACTGTTTCTCGCCGTACATTTGTGCAAGCCATGGGGCTTGCGCTGCTTACACCATTTACCGTTCGCTCATTAGCGGCTAGCAATAGCGAAACCTATGCGCGCTTTAATCTGAGTGGCAGCCCCTCGGGCTACGATGTCGATCAGGATGGGTTGATCTTCGATTTGTCTGTGGCCTCGGGTGATCCCAGCCAAACTGGTGTGGTGCTCTGGACCCATATCAACCCCGCTGCCTTTGTACCCGGCCAAATCCTGTATGTGGATGTGGCTTTGGACGAGTCATTTACCCAGCCGGTGTTGAGTGCTGAGATCAATGCTGAGGATATTAGTGCGGATCGTGACTACACCGTAAACATCGACCTGGAAGGCTATCTGTCTCCCAATCAGCGTTACTACTACCGCTTTAAATACGGCGCACTGTGCAGCCGCACCGGGCGCTGCCATACCCTGCCAACTGGTGGGCTGGAAAGTATCAAAATGGCGGTGGTGACCTGTCAGGATTACACCACGGGCTATTATAACGCCTACAGCCATTTGGCCGATGAAGATGTGCATTGCGTATTGCACTTGGGAGACTTCATCTATGAGTACGCGCAGTACGAAGGTTTTGAGGATGCGATTGTTCACCCAATGAGCCTGCCTTCCGGCGGTAATGTGGCTATGGATCTCGAAGACTATCGCCATATTTACCGGGAATACCGCAAGGATAAAAACCTGCAGCGGGCGATGGAAATGCATTCCTTTATTATCACCTGGGATGACCACGAAACTGCGGATAACGCCTACTGGGATTACGATCGCGATACCCTGGGTGTGCCATCCCATCCCTACCAAACTGGCGCTAACAACCCCGAGCAATTGCGCCAGCTGCGCCGCGATGCGCAACAGGCCTGGATTGAGTATGTACCGGCTCGTGTAAAAGTGGATGAAGCGGCCAGCCACGCCTTCGACTACCTGCAAATTTACCGCTCTTTCCAATTCGGCGATTTGGTCGACTTATATATGACCGATAGCCGAACCTATCGCACCAAAGAGCCCTGCAAAGACGGTAGTGCCTGGGAAAACTACTGGTGCACCGATTACGAAGAGAAATCCCAAACCATGCTGGGGAAAACCCAACGGGATTGGCTGATTAATGGCTTGGTCAATTCCAATGCCCGCTGGAAAGTTTGGGGTAACCAGACCCTGCTTGCCCAGTTAGCAGGCACCGCACTGGGGCGCCCCCTGGTATTCGCTAACTACGATGCCTGGGATGGCTATCAATGGGAGCGTGAGAAAATTCTCTCCAGTGTGAAAGACAACAGTGTCGATAATTTTGTTGTGCTGACCGGGGATCTGCACACCAGTATTGCCTCTTACCTGAAAGTGAACTTCAACAAGATCAGCAACTGGGACTATGACAACTTGGTAGGCATTGAGCTGATGACCCCTTCGATCTCGTCACCGAACCTGAATGATACGGTAGAGAGAGGGGTCGACGTGGGTAGCGTATTCACTTCATTGCTTAATGGAGGCGTGCAGGTTAACAATCCGCATATCAAGGATTTTGTCAGCAATATCTATGGTTATGCGGTGATTGAGTTCAACCACAGCGAGCTGAATTGGACTGTCTATGACATTGACAAAAAGTCAGACAACCCATCCACCAATAAAAAGACCTACAAAACGTTTAACTACGAACCCGAAGGTATGTGGCTGACGGAGAAATAGCCAAACCAATAACCATCTTTAATAGCGCCACCCAGTGACTCACCTCAGTGACTGTGGTGGCGCTTTCCCGCGCCTGTTGTATCAACGCCTACCTTTCTAGATTTGGGTCAGCCCCTCAGTCCCTAAGGCCTATAGAAGCTATCCGTGTTGCTATCTGTCTCTGGGTAACCTATACCCTCGTGACAGATCGAGCGGGTTCCGATGTCGATGCTCACCGTGAATACCACCAGGAGCCATTGATGTTACAGAAAGCGTACCCCTACTACCTGGCCAATGAAGCCATCTATGCCAATACCGAGCTGGATGTAACCGATAAGTACTCCGGCGAGGTGGCAACACAGGTTGCCATGGCAGATGCCAAGGTGATCGATAGCGCGATTGATTGGGCCTTGCTGGCAGAAAAACCCATGGCTGCGTTTCCGCCCTACAAACGCCAGCAAGTCTTGGATCACTGTGTACAGCGCTTTCAGACTCGCTTTGAAGAGTTGGCCGTGGCCCTGTGTATTGAGGCGGGTAAACCGATCCACGATACCCGTGGGGAAGTCTCCCGTTTGATTGATACCTTCCGTGTGGCCGCAGAAGAGGCGGTGCGTATTGATGGGGAGATTATCAATCTGGAAATCTCCAAGCGCAGCGCAGGCTACCGGGGATTTGTTAAACGGGTTCCAGTAGGGGCCTGCTCTTTTATTTCACCGTTTAATTTCCCATTGAATCTTGCGGCCCATAAAGTGGCTCCAGCCATTGCTGCCGGCTGCCCCTTTGTGCTCAAACCCGCGAGTAGAACCCCGATCGGTGCCCTGATTATCGCAGAGGTACTGGCGGAAACCGATCTGCCCAAGGGGGCCTTCTCGGTGCTGCCCTGTCACCGCGAAGGCGCGGACCTGTTTACTGTGGATGATCGCTTTAAGCTGCTCAGTTTTACCGGCTCTCCTGCGGTAGGCTGGGACTTGAAGGCCAGGGCAGGGCGCAAGAAGGTTATTCTGGAATTGGGTGGCAATGCCGCCTGTGTGATTGACCGGGATACCGATCTGGAAGATGCGGTAGAACGCCTGATCTTTGGAGCTTTTTATCAGTCGGGCCAGAGCTGTATCGGTGTGCAGAGGATCTATGGGCATTCCAGTCTATATGAGGACCTGAAAGCGCGTTTGCTGGAGCGCACCAAGAAGCTTAAGAAAGGTGATCCTAAAAATGAACATACGTTTATTGGTCCGATGATTTCAGAGGGGGAAGCGACAAGGTTACATAACTGGATTAAAGAAGGCGTTGAACAGGGAGGCACGCTTCTCTGCGGTGGTAACCGCGATGGCGCCATGCTCGAACCCACGTTATTAGAGAATGTCCCCAGTGATTGCAATGTAGTGCAGCAGGAAGCTTTCGGGCCTGTGGCGATACTCGAGCCTTTTGATGATTTCGATGAGGTGCTGAAAAAGGTCAATGACAGCGCATTTGGCTTGCAGGCCGGGATTTTCACCCGTGATTTGTACAGAGCCCAAAAAGCCTGGGACACCCTGGAGGTGGGTGGTGTGGTAATAGGGGATGTGCCCAGTTGGCGGGTAGACAATATGCCCTACGGTGGTGTGAAGGATTCCGGCCTGGGCCGAGAGGGGGTGCGCTGGGCGATCAAGGATATGACCGAAGAGCGGTTGATGGTGGTGCGCTCACTGCCTGCCTAGCTCGAGATTTGTAGGGGCTCAACAAACATGCCGGCTCGATCAGTGGCTCTTTAAGCGTATATGGCGGGATTGCCCCTTCCATCTAGAAGCGTACTTAATAACAGGCTGGTGAATGACTTTAGGTCAAAATACAGCCTGCGACATGCGAAGAGGGTTTCGGCAGAAGAGCTGCCGAAGTTAAGTACCGTTGAAATGATATCCATCTGTGAACGCCCTCCTGAAGCCAAGAATCGTGCAACTCCCGGTCACTTGGTTGGAGATCATGTTTAGAACATTTTTCTGTATTTAAAATTAAATAGAAATTTTCATTCTGCTGCGATTTTGGAAGATGTGTTAATTGAGGTCGTGTCAGGCTAAACAGCAACGAGTTCTTTTTTATGTCAACAGCGATAAATCCAATGAGAAATGGTGGAATATGTTTGAAGTATGGGTGTGTAGCAATGATCTTGGCGATTAGTTCTTTTCCATCTGCTCTAGCTAAAGAAAAAGTTACGCTCAATGATTTTTATCGGCCGTTTGATCTATCTGATATTAATCAAAATAATATGCAAACTTGGCCATATTACAGATATACATCCATGCACTGGGATGACTATGGCATCTTTGGCACAGTGCATATAATGGGTGCCGATAAACCATCCAATCTGGAGGTAGTTAAAGAGCCCTTTAATATAAGTCTGGAAATCCACAAGGGCTGGCCTTTCGTTGAGTCGCTAAATGCCACTCAAACAAAAGGTTTTCTGGTTATGAAAGATAATAAAATTATCGGGGAGTTTTATGATAATGGACTTGATCACAATCAAACTCAGCTTTTGCAATCCGCTTCCAAAACTTACGCAGGAGTCATTATCTCAAAGCTGATTGATAAGGGTAAGATAGATCCTAATTTGTCGATTGGAGATTATCTCTCTGATTTTGCTGGTTCAAAAATTGGAAAAGCCAAGGTGCAAGAGGTGCTTGATATGACCTCGGGCTTATTACCTGCGACAGATTATCACGTGCCAGGAGGTGAAGCCTATTTATTTGAGGTTGAGCAAGGCTTAAAGCCGGGTAAACCAACTGGACATCGCAATACCATCAAGAATGCTAAAGTCCAGAATGAATCGGGCAAAGTATATACATATAATGATAAAAACACTGATCTATTAGCCATACTTGCAGAAGAAGTTTCAGGGCACCCATTCAACAAGCTTCTTTCAGATCTCTTTAATGATTTTGGGGCAAATAGTTCTGGCTCCATTGCCTTAACCGTTGATGGTACCGCTAGCCCTTCCTATGGTATCAGTACTACCCTACGTGACTATGCACTTTTTCATCAGTGGATTGCACAAGGCAAGGCTCCAAAGAGCTTCTATGATTCAGTAAAAAATCTTGATAAGGACCTTCTTGCTAAATCTAAAAGTGGCAAGGCACTTGCCACTGCGTTGGGTACTCCTGTGGCATATGGGTCTCAAGCCTGGTACTTGCCTGAATACAACGTTATCTACACAGCTGGTTCCTATGGGCAATATGGGTTTAGTGATCTCAATAGCGGTTTGTCTGTGGTCTTTATGCAGGATTGGGAAGACAATGCTGTACCCAAGAAACTAGTTGAAACAGTAGAGCGTGCAAAATTCCTTATTAATAATCTTGGAAAACAAAAAGGATCATAGTGCAAGATCAGTGTTGTAGAAATTCTTTACATGTTAGTTGATGTTGGTCTTGGGGAGGTTGGCTGGGTTATTGTAGGTTAGGCAACCCTTCCTTAAGAATGAGAGATAATTTAAGTCAGCACTCCAAGTGGATTGGTTTAGTGCTTACTTAAATATAAATTAACAGCCACCTGCAAAGCGGGCAGTATGATGTGTAGTAGTTCAAGCTTGATCTCATAGTTACCGGCTTTCAGTTAGTGGTCAAGCCTGAATTAATCCAACTTAGGGATAGTTAGAGCCAGTCTGGCTATAAGATAAATCTTCCTTCCTACTTGGCAGTGGAGCGGAATCATCGACAAGATGTTCTTGACGCAATTCTTGCCATAGTGCATCAGGGATATTAGTTTCCAAAGCCTTAACATCTTCTTTGATTTCGCACCTGGTATCACCGCAGCAATGGCCGGATGTAGCCATTCTCTATTTCACGCTTGCCATGGCAGTCTCAGTCTTGGCTGGGTTTCTTTTGGAGAAGCTTGGCTTTGAACGGTTTGTTCGTGATGAAGCTTACCTGGAGTCCAGAGTTTGTAACTCGGGTCCTAAAAAGAGTGAGGCCCAGCCTGTGGTGGGTGGGGGTGTTTCTGAGCGAGGCACTGCCACATTGCTGGAGCGTACCAAGAAGCTTAAGAAGGGTGATCCAATAAACGAACATACGTTTATTGGCCCGATGATTTCAGAGGGGGAAGCGACAAGATTGTATAACTGGATTAAAGAAGGGGTTGAACAGGGAGGCACGCTTCTCTGCGGTGGTAATCACGATGGTGCCATGCTCGAACCCACGTTAGTAGAGAGTGCCCCCAGTGATTGCAATGTAGTGAAGCAGGAAGCTTTCGGACCTATGGCAATACTGGAGCCTTTGATGATTACGATGAAGTACTGCAAAAGGTCAATGACAGCGCATTTGGTTTGCAGGCCGGGATTTTCACCCGTGATTTGTACAGAGCCCAAAAAGCCTGGGACACCCTGGAGGTGGGCGGCGTGGTAATAGGGGATGTACCCAGCTGGCGGGTAGACAATATGCCCTACGGTGGCGTGAAGGATTCCGGCTTGGGCCGAGAGGGAGTGCGCTGGGCTATTCAGGATATGACCGAGGAGCGGTTGATGGTCGTGCGCTCATTGCCTTCCTAGCTCAAGATTCCTGGGGACTCCTACTACAAAACCTTTTGGGTAACTGCGGAGCTTTGCTAAGAGTTATCCAGTAACTTTTACTTTGCACCTTAATTGTTTATATTTCGATAAGTCTAGAAGTTAGGGTGTTACAGAAAATGGGAATTGATGAGGTAGCCAAGGCCTTAAAAGAACTGGGCCATCCAACTCGGTTATTAATCTATAAAAAGATTGTTAAAGCGGGTATGCCTGGAATTCCTGTGGGTAGCATTCAGGAACAGCTCGAAATTCCCGGCTCCACCTTGTCTCACCATATATCAAGCCTTGTTTCTGCCGGTTTGATCACTCAGCGGCGCGAGAGTCGTACTCTGTATTGTGTAGCTGAATATCAGCACTTAGTGGGTGTTCTTCATTTTTTACAAGATGAATGCTGTAATGATGACTTTGCTGGCCAGGCCGATAGCTGCAGTAAGCCGGAGTGAGAGAGGCGTATCCCTCTTGTCGAGGCTTCCTTCAGCCCCCCCCCTCAATCTTTTTACTCTCCTCCGCTAGCTAGTCACTGGCTTCCTGTTCCATTTTTATTCTTCTGAAAGCAGCCAAGTCTAGTGGCTCAAACATGTTGACCATATGGTCAACCCACGAGACTGAATAGTCCCAAACTGATGGAGTCGATTTGGCTCTAATTAATGCTTCTATATTTCTAGAAATAACTTGACTGCAATCAATATTTCGATAATTCTAGAAATATAGTTATCGTTTTGGAGGAATTTACATGATGTCTGCTGAGTTAGTCACCATGCTGGAGGAGGCACTCAATATGTTTGCCTTCCTCGCAGTTGAGCTGACGGTGTTGTTTTTAGTGATCAGCTACCTTGTGGGGGTGTTGCAGGAGTACATTTCCCCTGACAAAGTTCAAGCAACCCTGAGTTCGCGCCGAGGTAAGGGATATTTTATTGCTGCGCTCCTCGGTGCGATTACTCCATTTTGCTCCTGCTCCACCATCCCGTTCATTAAAGGGCTGTTAAGGGCTAGAGCAGGGTTTGGCCCAGTTGTTGTATTTCTACTTTCCAGTCCATTATTAAATCCAGTGGTTATTGGTCTGTTGGTTGTTACCTTCGGGCTAAATGTAGCCATTCTCTATTTCACGCTTGCGATGGCAGTCTCAGTGTTGGCTGGGTTTCTTTTGGAGAAGCTTGGCTTTGAACGGTTTGTACGTGATGAAGCTTACCTGGAGTCCAGAGGTTGTAACTCGGGTTCTAAGAAGAGTGAGGCCCAGCCTGCGGTGGGTGGGGGTGTTTCTGAGCGAGGCACTGCCACAAGTTTTGCAGCCCAGGGCGTTCCTTTACTTGCAGCAGCAACAGGGTCTGGGTTTGAAAAGGCGGCGACAGCTGGTGGTTGTTCGGCAAAGAAACCAGAGGAAAACACTTGCGCAAACAAAGCTCAGTCAGAGGCTTCGAAACCCAGCCGTTGGTTCACTATCTGGCTGTCTACCTGGAAGGACTTTAAGAAAACGCTACCTTACCTGCTGATTGGTATTACGCTCGGGTCCTTTATTTATGGGTTTGTGCCTACCGATCTGATCGTAGCCTATGCCGGTGAGAACAAATGGTATGCGATACCTATCGCGGCTGTTATTGGTATTCCTCTCTATATTCGCGCCTCGGCCGTCATTCCATTGAGTGCTGGACTGGTACAAAAGGGTATGGCACTGGGCTCAGTGATGGCGCTGATTATTGGTAGTGCCGGCGCTAGCCTGACCGAAGTGATACTGCTGAAGTCGATTTTCAAAACCCAAATGATAGCTGCTTTTTTGACTGTTGTTTTAGGTATGGCGGTAACAGCCGGCTATTTATACAGCTTCCTCTTTTAAGTAATTGTAACTAGAGATTCTTTTAGGAGTAATGACCAATGAAAAACGTCCATGATGTGATTGTTATCGGTGCCGGCCCTATCGGTATTGCCGCCGCGGCTCAACTCTTATCCCGAGGCCTACAACCACTGGTACTTGAAAAAGGTACATCTGCAGGTAGTGCTATGTTGGAGTGGGGGCATGTACGGGTATTTACCCCCTGGTCTTATATGATCGATGAAACGGTTGCTTCCATTCTTCAGAAAAACGGCTGGCACTACCCAGATAAAGAGTACCTCCCTACTGGCAGAGAAATTGTAGAGGGATATTTGCATCCAGCATCACAAACCCCAGAATTGGCTTCGGTAATTATCTACAGCGCTGAAGTGACTGCGGTTTCACGAGAAAATCACAGTAAACACACTTCGTCAGATCGTGATAGTGCGCTATACACGGTGCATTACAAAGATGGTGTAGGCAATACACATATTGAATATGCCAAGTCTATTATCGATGCCTCCGGAACTTGGTCGACACCAAACCCGATTGGTCTTGATGGGTTAGCTGTGCCAGGTGAGGTGGAAAATAGAGATCTAATTACCTACGGGATTCCCGACGTACTTGATAGTGAGAGAGATGGTTACGAAGGTAAGAAGACCCTTGTACTGGGTGCTGGCCATTCCGCGATGAATATCGTCATGGCCCTGCTGAAACTGCAGAAAGATGCACCGCAAACCCGTATAGTTTGGGGTTTGCGTAAGAGCAATATAGACAAACTTCTGGGCAATGGTATCAATGACAAGGTGCCCGCCCGAAAAGAGCTGGGTCTTGCCGCCAAACATGCGATAGACAGCAACGCATTGCAGCTGATAACACAAATCCAAATACAGCGAATTGATCGTGTCGCTGACGGTTTGCGTGTGACCCTTTTGAGTGAAGGTGAGGAAAAAGTACTTGAGGCGGACAAGATTGTTGTCACCACGGGCTTCCGGCCGGACCTGCAGATGCTGCGTGAAATAAGGTTGGATATTGATCCTATCGTTGAGGCCCCTAGTGCACTGGCGCCAATGATAGATCCTAACCTTCATTCCTGTGGTTCTGTAAAGGCCCATGGTGTAGAAGAGTTATCTCATTTCGATAAAGGATTCTATATGGTAGGCATGAAATCTTATGGTCGAGCGCCAACCTTTCTAGCGCTGACTGGCTATGAACAGGTGCGTTCGATTGCTGATGAGTTAGCCGGTAATCACGAGGCTGCTCGGCAAGTTGCTGTGCAATTTCCCAGTAGCTTGGGTAGTTCCGGTGCCACAGCAGAGAGTATTGTATCTTGCTGTAACTAAATGAAATAAAAATTCAAGATCACAAATTAAAAATATAGGTTCTGGCAAGTGCTAACAAAGAGTGCATCTTTGGCTTGCCAGAACATCCACAACGTGATTTGTATAGGGCGGTAGGTGGGTTCTCTTATGAAAGGGCTAGCGTTTATAGAAAACAAGATATAATAAAATCATTTGAAAGATCGTACTCTCCCTGTTTATATCGAGTACGATGTCTTTTTGTAATGTTTGTGTTTCTATATTAAAAAAGTGTCCAGGCCTGATTGGCTGGAGATATCATTTTGAAGTAGTTTAGACTTGATACAACAGTTGTCGGTTATCTAGACAGTGCCCTGTCAGACCAAGCCTGAACTACTACACCTAAGCTACTATTTCTTACTTTTTACAATAAACCCTTACTTTCCATTTGGCAGTGGAACGGAGTCATCGACAAGGTGTTCTTGACGCAATTCTTGCCATAGAGCATCAGGGATATTAGTTTCCATAGCCTCAACATCTTCTTTGATCCTACTAGGTTTGCTCGCACCTGGTATCACCGCAGCAATGGCTGGATTGGCCAGTACAAATTGCAAACCAATAGCCTTAGTGCTAACTCCGTACTTATCGCCAATCGCTTTGATTTTGGAAACTTTTTGCAGTATCGAGTCTGATGCTGGCGCGTACTCAAAATTTGGTCCTCCGACTAGCGCTCCGGAGCTATAGGGGCCTCCAGCTACGATACCGAGGTCGCGTTCTATTATCTGTGGTATTACTCTCTGGAGAGCTCGAGAGTGATCCAGCAAGCTGTAGCGGCCAGCGAGTAAAAAGCCATCGGGGCGGGGTTCTTCAAGATCAAGAAGTATTTCAATCGGCTCCACTCTGTTTACCCCCAGGCCCCAAGCTTGAATTACGCCTTCATCGCGCAGTTTATCGAGAGCCCTGAAAGCACCTTTCCGCGCGCTTTCAAAAATGCCAAGCCATTCGTCACCATAGAAATCCTGGGCAACATCGTGAACCCATGCAATTTCAATACGATCGGTCTTTAACCGCTTGAGGCTGCCTTCTATCGAGCGCATTGTTGCATCGTATGAGTAGTCATTAACAACCTTATTGGGGCGACCATACTTGAAAATCTCACGCTTATCTTGAATATCTCGGTTCGCTACATCTTCAACTTCATCCAAAATTAAGCGGCCAACTTTGGTGCTGATAACATAGTCTTCGCGTGGGAAGCTAGATAACGCCTCACCCATACGAATTTCTGCAAGACCGGCTCCATAGAATGGCGCATTGTCAAAATACCTGATACCGCTATTCCAGGCCGCCTGTACCGTTGCCAAGGCTTCAGCATCCGGAATCTCGCGGAACATATTGCCAAGAGGTGCTGTGCCAAATCCGAGCTTGCTGGGCAATAGATTTTTCAGCTTCACTTGCTTCTCCCATCAATGAAATTCTTAACTTAAGAGTTTTTGACTATTTGGTCAGGTGGTTAAAAATGCCTGACTAGCCAGTTACGTCCCGTTACCAATGTACTTAGCATAAAAACTGCAGCTGATTACTATGGCGATATGGCCTGTTTGTAGTAGCCGACGGTAGTGGGTCGATGGAGTCAGTGTGGGGTAATAGCTTTTGATGAAAAAGCCGTATATAGGCAATATACTATTGATTTAAGGTCAACAATGCAGGTTACCCTCCAAGAGCTCCAGGTATTTATCACTGTGGTAGATACTGCTTCGATCACTTCGGCTGCCGAACGGTTAGAGCAGACTGTCTCCGGGGTTAGCCGTGCATTAGCCCGTTTGGAGAATAAACTTCAAACTACATTGCTACAGCGCACTACCAGGCGTCTGGAATTAACAGAGGAGGGGCAAGCTTTCCTCAAATATGCACGGGATATTCTCATCTCAGTGGAAGAGGCCGAGGAGCAGATGGCGGCCCGCAAAAAGCACCCCTCTGGTCTTCTGCGTATAGACGCCGCCACACCATTTATGCTGCATGTAATAGCACCTATGGTAAATAGCTTCCGAACTAAATACCCTCAGATAGAGCTTGAGCTAAACAGTAATGAGGGGATAACCGATTTGATAGAGAAGCGCACTGATGTGGCTATTCGTATCGGTAAGCTCCAAAACTCAACCTTATATGCCCGGCCAATAGGTTCTAGCAGAGTTCGAATTCTAGCCAGTCCTGGCTACTTGCAACAGCATGATACCCCGGAGGATGTGGAGCAACTCGCCCAACACACCTTGCTTGGCTTTACAAAGCCCGAATCACTCAACAAATGGCCGCTGTATGAGCAGAGTGGGGACATGCTGCACATTAAGCCAACGATTACTTCATCTAGTGGCGAGACTTTACGGCAACTAGCACTATCAGACGCAGGAATCGTATGTTTATCAGACTTTATGACCAAGAGAGATCGCCAAGCTGGGCGATTGGTGCAGCTATTCTCTAGTGAAACCTTAGACATGAAACAATCTATTAATGCGGTTTACTACCGTAACACGGCACTTTCATCACGTATTACTAGCTTTATCAATCACATTCTTGAGGAGCTGGGAGATCAACCATTCGATGAGGTTTAACCACATGCACACTTTTATGCAACAGCGAATCTTAGAGAGTGACGGACTAAGTTAATTTTCTGACTGAAGGATTGACAAGGCTAATTAAAAGCCAAAGCTCAGAATTCCACTATAGTCGGCTTGATAATTTTGCTGGCTATGTATTACGAGATGGGTTTGTCCACGGCGATCTGTTTGATATATACCCGCACCACACCGACTACAAAATCCATATTCTTTTACTGGTCCAGATTTAAAAGAATAGGTATTAAGCTGTTTTGAGGCATCTTCAATGAGAGCTGGATTGGAAGTCTCAACAAAACTTATTGCCCCAGCTACCTTAGGGGAAACTGAGCTGTTGAAAAGTTTGTAATGAATAGCCCCACAGTGACAAGTTAAGTGATTCATGGGTTAATTTCCAGAGTGGATTAGTATGGGTTTAAAGTTTACTATTTGGCCGATCTTAATAAAGATCATCAGCGGAAAGTCATAATTAGCTTTAAGGAAATAGTCGGTGCGGCGGGAATATGATAAGTACCACTTGATCAGTGTCTTTTGTGCGGTAGTGGATCATGGCTCTCTAAGCAAAGCCGGTAGCCATTTGGGCTTGTCAGCGCCAACTGTGAGCAAGACACTGGCTCAATTGGAGCAGGTGCTGGGCCAGGTACTATTGATCCGAACAACCAGATCGGTCTCGGTAACCGATGCAGGCAGGCTTGTTTACCAGCAAGGGCAGCAGATAATCAATGCCTTTACTGACCTGGAAGATCGGGTTGCTGAAATTGGGGCCTTGGACCGGGGCAAATTGCGCTTAACCTTCCCTGAAACATTGGGTGAAAATGTCTTTAGCCAAATATGTATTGACTTTCAAGAAGCCTTTCCAGACTTTAATCTCGAGCTGATCTTTACGCCACACCATTTGGATATGGTTGAGGATGATATTGATATTGCCATCCGTGTTTGGTCGGCAATACCAGATAGCCAGTTTTATGCGTTGCCACTTTTTCATATTCATCCCATTTTTGTGGCATCTCCTGAATATTTAAAAAAGAAAGGGCATCCAGACTCAATCGAAGAACTCGGAAAACATAATATTTTGTTGGCCAGGCTTAATGGTTTGAAAGATGGGTGGCTATTCAATGGCAAGTTCTATCAGTTTAAGGGTAATCTTGTTTCTAACAAGACCACTCATATCCGTGCTGCGGCAATAAATGGCAATGGTATTGCTATATTGCCTTCTTATTTCTGTCAGCCAGCCATTAAATGCGGTCAACTAATAGAGATATTTCCTAATTTAAAGCAAGAGGTTCAAGTAGTTGGCGCTCTGTATAAAGTTAGGCGTAATAGCTCAAAAAAAATAGATTTGTTTTTGAGTTTTCTAGAAAGGCGTTTACGAAAGTCAGATTTTGATTTGTTAGTTTCAGCGGAGTCCGAGTAGCTCGGCAGCGTGGAATTCTATTGAAAAACTGAATGTCAGGATAATGTTAGATTACTTACCTGGTAATAACACATTCATAGTGTGAGCAATTGAGTGTGTTCGTTCTTCCCCAAACAAGCAGGTTACGAGTGCAAGTGCGAACTCTATCGCGGTTCCGGGTGATTGGCTGGTCACTAAGTTCCGGTCAACAACCACTCGCTGATCGCTGACTTCCTTTACATATTGACTAAGCTCACTACGAAAAGCTTTGTAGCAAGTTGCTTTAAAATTGGTAATTAACTGATGTCGGCCAAGTACGATTACTGGGGCGGTACAAATTGCCCCTAACCAACGGCTGGATTCGATTTGTGCGCGGATAAGCTCCATTAGAGGTTCCGAGTTATGCATACACTCGGCACCTTCCTTACCTCCTGGCAGAGCTATTAAATTCCAAGTGGTATTTAAACACTCCTCTATACGATAAGGCGCTTCGATAACAAGATTTCGTAGAGTAGTGATGCGATTACTCGGCATAATAGAAGCTAGTGTTAGCTCCGCATCCGTCCGACTTAAAATGTCGTAGATAGCAATGGCCTCGATATCTTCAACGCCATCTGCAAGGGGGATCAGTATTTTGGACATGGATACAGCTCCAAAAGGCTAGGACTTAAGTATTTATAGGCTTTCTAACCTAACGCCACACCTTAAAGCTAATACCCAGCTCAGGGAGTTAGGTCCATACGGACCCAACTCATTGACCCTTAAAGCTTAGCCTCGTATACGCCGCACCCGGAATTTACGCCCTTTCAGTTTTCCATTTTCGATCTTTTTCAGTGCTTGAGATGCCACATTTCGTTTGATCGCAATATAGGCGGTTTGATCCAGTACGCTGATCTTGCCTACATCTTTACCGTTGATGGGGCGATCGCCGCCGGTTAATGCACCCAGAATATCGCCGGGGCGGACTTTTTGTTTTTTGCCGCCATCAATTTGCAAGGTGGCCATGGGTGCCTGAAATGGAGGCTCGCTTAGGATATCAGCAGGCGGTGGTGTATCGGGATCGGATAGCGGGTCTTGGGCCAGATCCATTCGCAGTAGTTTGTGGCCTTCCTTCTCCGAAAACAGGGAGTAGGCGCAACCGCGTTCACCGGCGCGGCCAGTCCGTCCGATGCGATGGGTGTGTACTTCCGGATCTTTGGCAATATGAAAGTTAATCACTGCATCCAGTTTGTCGATATCCAGGCCGCGCGCCGCTACATCGGTGGCCACTAGAATCGAGGCGCTGCCATTGGCGAAGCGAATCAGTGTTTCGTTACGTTGGCGCTGCTCCATATCGCCATGCAAGGCGAGCACATTGAACCCAGCTTGCTTCAGGTCATTGGCGACGTCATCGGTCTCGCGCTTAGTGTTACAGAAAATCAGGGTATTGACTGGCCTGTCATTGAGTAAAATGCGGCGGGTCATCTCCAGGCGATCATCGAAGCTCTCAGTTTTGTAAAAACGTTGTTCGATCACCTCCTCACTGTGCGCGGACGCAACGCGTACCATCACCGGCTTTTGCATAACTCGTGCACTGAGCCGTTCAATTTGATCCGGGTAAGTCGCGCTGAACAGTAACGACTGTCGCCGAGCTGGCACCTGCGCCAGAATGGTATCAATAACGTCCTGAAAGCCCATATCGAGCATCCGGTCGGCTTCGTCAAAGACAAGTGTGTCGACATGCTCTAAAGATAGGGTTCCCTTGCGCAGGTGTTCTTCGATGCGCCCTGGTGTACCAACAATAATGTGCGCCCCATGCGCCAGGGAGCCAATCTGTGGGCCAAACGGCATACCGCCACACAGGGTCAAAATCTTAATATTGTGTATTGCCCTGGCCATTCGGCGTAGTTCCTGCGCAACCTGGTCGGCAAGTTCCCGTGTGGGGCACAGAATCAGCGATTGAATCCGAAATCGCTCAACACTGAGCCGCTGCAGCACCCCCAAACCGAAGGCTGCCGTTTTACCGGAGCCGGTTTTTGCCTGTGCAATGACATCTTTGCCGTTGAGTATGAGAGGAAGTGTCTTGGCCTGGACCTCGGTCATTGATGTGTAGTTGAGAGACGCCAGGTTTTTCAACAGGGCTGGCTTCAAGGGGAGTTCGGAAAAAGGGGCAGTCAAGGTAAATCCTGGAGTCGTTGAATGTCAAATACACGTATTACTCAACCAGCCAGGAAAGTGATTTTCACATTCTAGCTTTTGTCATTACTGCAATGTTGCAATCTGGGCAATACAAATCTTGCCTGGCATTTTAACAGTTAACTCTGAGGAAACCTATTTGCCCGCTGCCGTTACAGCAGTGCACAGCTGACAAATAGGTAATTTACGCTGATGAAAAATGATCAGTAGAAAATCGGTGGGGCAATGGGCCAAGTTGAGCCAATGCCCCCGCTTTTCTAGCTTTCCTTATCTGTACGAGCCTTCCACTGATAAAACACTCCGGGCATAACCAACAGTACAAACAACAGTGTCGTGAGGGTGCCGCCGACCATGGGTGCAGCAATGCGTTTCATGACATCTGCGCCGGTGCCATCGGAAACCATGACTGGAATTAATGAAATCAACAAGGTGAGGCTGGTCATTAACATTGGCCGTATACGGCCCGCTGCCGCTTGTGCGACTGCAGCGGTATTGTCTTGCTGCGGCTTATTGGTTCCAGCAGCCGATAAATAGTGCAGCATCAATAGCCCCATCTCTGCGGCAAGGCCGGCCATAGCGATCATGCCCACCCATACGGCGACGCTGAGTTTGTAGTCAAGCAGATACAGCAACCAGAAGGCCCCGACCAGTGCCATCGGCATAGCGGTAAGTACAAACAGGGTGTCAGATAGCCTGCCGCGGTGCAGGTAAAGCAAGAAACAAACTGCTAGTAAGGTCAAGGGCACCAGCCATTGCAGGCGGGACTTGGCCCGCTCCAGATATTGATACTGGCCAGCCCAGGCGATGCGCTGACCGGGCACCAAATTGACTTGGTCGGCGACCACCTGTTTTGCACGGCTCACATAGTCGGCAACACCTACATCGCCTTTCAGGTCGACAAATACTAATCCCACTAACTGCCCGTCTTCATTGCGAATCATGGGCGGGCCAGTGCGGAAGTCCATATCAGCCAGTTGGTTGAGAGGCACCTGGGAACCGTCTGAAGCGGGAACCAGGATTTGCTCCAGCTGTTCCGGGGTATCCCGGTAGTCGCGGGCATAGCGCACCAGCACGTCGTAACGTTCGCGCCCCTCGACTGTCTGGGTTGCAGCCAAGCCACCAGCAGCCGCAGCAATCACATCTTCGATATCCTGCACATTTAAACCGTGGCGGGAGGCCCGTGCGCGATCGATATCAAAGTCCAAAAAGTAGCCACCGGTGAGGCGCTCGGCAAAGACACTGCGGGTTTCATCGGCGGTGCGCTGATCGCTGCGCAGGGCTTCCTCAATAGCCAATGCGGTTTGTTCGATTTCTTCCAGGTTATCGCCAAATACCTTGATACCCAGCTGGCTGCGAATACCGGTGGCGAGCATTTCGGTACGGGTTTGGATGGGCATCCACCAGATATTCGGCATACCGGGATACTGCAGTTTCTCATCCATCTCCGCTAGCAGGTCATCCCAGGTCATGCCGGGCCGCCATGCATCCTTGGGCTTCAGGGTAATCACAGTCTCTACCATGGAGAGTGGTGCAGAGTCAGTCGCACTGTTTGAGCGGCCAATTTTACCGAACACGTGCTCAACCTCGGGGAAGGTTTTTAGCTCTTCATCCATTTGCTGCAGTACTTTGCCAGCTTCGGTCACAGACATACCGGGTAGGGCAGTGGGCATATAGAGGATGCTGCCCTCATTGAGTGGCGGCATAAATTCACCACTCAACTTACTGATGGGGTAGGCCACGGAAACCAGGGCGATTACGGCGAGGGCCGCCACCATTTTGCGCTGGCGCACACAAAAGTGGATCACCGGTTGCAGTGTAAAAACCAGGGCACGGGTGACCGGGTTTTCCTTGGTGCGGATCTTGCCACGCATCAACAGTACGGCGAGTGCTGGGATCAGGGTGATCGCTAGCAGTGCGGCAAAGGCCATGCTGTAGGTTTTGGTATAGGCGAGGGGTTTGAACAAACGGCCCTCGGTGGCTTCCAGTGCAAACACCGGCAGGAAGGAAACCGTAATAATAATCAGGGAGAAGAAGATGCTCGGCCCCACTTCCTGCATTGCCCGAACAACCAACCTTCTTCGCTCAGCAGTAGACAATGCCTTATCGCCAGAGGTTGCCAGCTTTTTATGGATGTTATCCACCATCACCACGGCGGCATCCACCATGGCCCCAATGGCTACGGCAATCCCCCCCAATGACATAATATTGGCGGTCAATCCTTGTAGGGAAAGTGGAATAAAAGCCAACAACACAGCAATGGGCAGGGTGATCACCGCGACCAAAGCAGAGCGTGCGTGCAGCAGGAAAATAGCGATTACAGCGGCGACCACTAACATCTCTTCAATCAGGGTGTTTTTAAGGTTGTCGATCGCACTGTTAATCAGCTTTGAGCGATCATAAGTCACCACCAGCTCAACGCCCTCTGGCAAGCCAGCGCGAATCTGTTCGATGCGCTCTTTAACCCTTTCAATCACCTTTAGGGCGTTTTCACCGTAGCGCATTACCACAATACCGCCGACGGTTTGCCCCTCACCATCCAGCTCGGCAATGCCGCGCTGCATGGCCGGCCCCAAGGTAATATCGGCAACCTGATCAAGGGTTACGGGAATTTTTGCCGCGTTTACCCCAATGACTACCTCTTCCAGATCAGAAACACCGCGGATATAACCGCGGCCACGGACCATATGCTCGTGGCCGGCGATCTCTAATACCCGCCCGCCAGTGTCGTTGTTACTGCGGCGAATGGCTTCGACCACTTTGCCCAGTGGAACATTAAACATCTGTAATCGATGGGGGTCGATCTGGACTTGATATTCCTTCTCATAACCACCGATAGACGCGACTTCGGCCACACCCTCCACAGAAGTGAGCCAATAGCGCAATTTAAAATCCTGTAGCGCGCGTAGCTCTTGCAGATCTTGCTTGCCGCTGCGATCCACCAGCGCATACTGAAATACCCAGCCGACTCCGGTGGCGTCTGGCCCCAGAGTGGGCTGAACATCCTCGGGGAGTTGGTCTGACACCTGGTTGAGATATTCGAGCACCCGCGAACGGGCCCAATAAATATCGGTGCCGTCTTCAAAAATGGCGTAGACAAAACTGAGCCCAAAAAAGCTCTGGCCGCGGACATATTTGACTTTGGGCAACCCCAGCATAGCGGTGGAAAGCGGATAGGTGATTTGGTCTTCCACCAGGTCTGGACTGCGGCCGGGCCAGTCTGTCATGACGATCACCTGGGCATCGGAGAGGTCCGGGATAGCATCCAGGGGAACACTGATAAGGGCCCGGTATCCCGCCAGGGCGGCAATCGCCACAAGGATCAGCGTGATCCCCGGCTTGCCAGCGCAGGCCCCAATAATACGGGCGATCAGCCCTTTGGGTTCGGTATTTACCACTGCTGTACCCCCGATTTCAGGCGACTCTCTGCCGCGATCAGGAACACGCCAGAGGTGACGATTTTGTCGCCTTCCTGCAATCCTGAGCGAATAACAATGCGCTCACTATCCCCGTATCCGGTGCGTACCTGCACTGGCTCCAGGCGGCCCTGCCCCAGATCACGGAAAACGATGCGCTTCTTGCCGGAGATCAGCACAGAATCCCTGGGAACCACTAGCAGATTCCCCAGTTTGGCACTCAGCATAATGTCTGCGAACAGCCCGGGGCGAAGCTCGCCATCGGTATTGGGCAGGGTTACGCGCAGCCGCGCACTGCGGTTACTGTGATTGAGGAATGGATCGATCTGGGTGAGGGTAGCCGGAATTTCCTCGTGGTAGACGTTGGTTAACCGCACCTTGGCCGGCATACCTTTTTCCAGCAGTGGCAGCTGGTCCTCATAGGCGTGGGCTTCTATCCAGACCTGGCTCAGATCGGCAATACGCAGCAGGTTGTCTCCCTTCTGAAAGGCCGAACCCGCGACAATATTCTTCTCAATAATCACGCCACTGGCCGGAGCGAATATCGGCACATAGTCTTGCGCTTTCTGTTGCTCTACCAGCCAATCGATTTGCTCTTCTGAAAGCCCCCAAAGCAGTAAGCGCCGGCGTGCGGCTTTTTCCAGGGAGTCGCCGCGGCGGCGCGCTTTCAGGTATTCATCCTGAACGGCCAGAAGCTCCGGGCTGTACACAGAAAACAGCACTTCACCGCGTTTAACTTCCTTGCCCTCAAAGTCGGCATCCAGGTCGCCAATCCAGCCATCGAAGCGCAGGCTGATATCCCGTAGGCGGGTCTCGTCGTAAGTCACCTGACCGTGCAGGTGAATGGGTAGGGCGAATGGCTGTCTTTCAACCGTGCCGGTTTTGATACCGATAGCCTGACGGCGACCACTTTCAACCACAATACTGCCGCTTTGCAGCTCATCATGACTGACCGGCTGTAAGTCCATACCGCAGATCGGGCAGGTGCCGGGCTGTGCAGCTCGGACAGACGGGTGCATCGCACAGGTGTAGTAAGCGGTATCGGAGGCCTCAGGTGCAGATTTCAAGCGCAAACCTTTGCGGTTGGTGCTCATATCAAAGGCCAGGTCCACGTGGCGATCGTGGCCGGTAGCCACATCTACCACCATGGGCCATGAGCCCACCATCGCGAGCTCTATCTCCCCCTGAAAAATACCTGGGCTGGTCTCGTTGATATCCGCCTGAGCGCGCATAGCTGGCATAGCACCCATCGCGGGCATTTCCGCTACTGCGCGAACTTCGGCACCGCTGACTGGACGGTTTTCTTTGTCCCTAACTTCGATGCGAATCTGGTTCTTACCAGCGCGGGGCTGCAGTGGATCTACGGTTACAGCAATCTGGAAGGGGCCGGCAGGAATAAACTCAATATGGTCGGTCACCGCTAATCCAGCTGTTTTCTTCCAATAGAAGGCAGCGCCCGCCGCCGCCAGTAAAAAAACGAAAGAAACCAGGCTCAGCGTTTTTGCGCGGCTCATAGCAGACCTCCAAAGACAGAGGGGATCAGAATTTGGGTACCGAGCTCGGTGCTGTGCGGGGTGCCAAGTTGGCTATCAAAGGCACTGCCCATTTCTTTGCTGCTACGGGCAGCAACGGCTTGTAGGGAAATCAAAGGGTTCACTCCTAGAACAATCTTTCTGAAGCCCAACAGCAGCAATGACAAAAGTTGAAAGATGCATGGTGCTGCGGGAAATTTCGCAAATCAGAGAGAAGGAGTGATCAAATACGCAGGCGTAGAGTGGCCAACCAGGTTCGATTGCCGGGGAAGGTGGAGGCTAGGTGAAAGGGGGTAACCGCCTTGAGCACCGGTGGAGCTAGTATTTGCGGCCACTGGTAAGTGGGCGGTGGTGCCAGCTGAGGAAGTTCCAGGCCAAGGAAGGCAGCGGTTAAGGCGACTTCGTGATCATCCAGGGAGGTCTTGAGAGAAACCTGGGTGTCGTATTCACAGCAGTCGACCTCATCGGGCTCTGAGCTGGTAACCATGTGGTCACAACAGCACTCCGCTGCTGGCTCAGGGCTATCCATCATTTCGCAGGCAAGCACAGTTTGCACCTGGAACATCAGCAGGAGCAGGGCCGCCATAGCAATCAGTTTGGCGCGAAATGTGGAAGAGTAGTGTTTCATTACTAGTAAATCATACACCAGAGATCGGCCACCCGACAAAGATTGCCTTCACCGCGTGACTGGCTGGTGTTCTCAAGTTTCTCCAGGCAATGAAAATATTAACGAGGCTCAGCAATTTCCCATGAGCCCTATGGTGGGAATTCCGACATCCATTTTCTCTTCGAGGCAGGCTTCCAAGCGATAATTAAGCTGTGCCCCTCTTAATAATGGGCCAAGTCACATTTAGCTATCGAAAGTGACATGAGGTTCCCCAATGCCATTCCTTCCAAATGCCGCCTTATTGTTGACTTCTTTAATGAGCATCATCTTTACTACTTCGGCTGTCGCTAGCTCTACACAAGATGCCTTACAGATATTGCATGCTACGGCGAGTGATCTCAATAAGAAAATTGATAGCGACTGGATACTGAGTAGGGAACGGAATTTGACAGCATGGCTGCGAATGAAAGCAGTTCGCCAAGCGAGTTATGACGGTGAAGACTTGTCTTTCCTCCAAAAGCACGGCCTTGAAAAAAAGAGCCCGACTTGGTATGAGGTGAATTTAAAAGAACATCCTGAGTGGATGACCGCATACCGGTTGCTAATGCCGTTATCCTCTTGGCGCATGTTGGTGAAAAACCAAACAGAGCTTTACCAACTCGGTATGAGTGTGGCTGAAGTCGAAAAACTGGGCCGTTATGTTCTTGCCAATGATATTCAGGAAATAACAATCCAGGCAGCGTTGGATTTTTTACGGGAGGAGGAGTCCACTTACGTAAGTAGATTTCTTCAAGGAGGTGAAGACTTTTCCTTAATCTATTTAGAATTTGTGGATAAGTTTTACGCGCTCTCACATGCATTGGAAACCGATTGGGCGATAGGCCTATTTAACCTGTTCGATCGTGATGGTCAAGATATTTTATTGACTTACAGTTTGTCGAAAGTTAACTCCCGGATAGGTCTGGGGAAGAGTAGTTTTAGCCTGGATGAGAAGGTTGACATATTCATGGGGTATTTTCTCTCTGGAGGATTTCATGCATCAACGAAAGAGTCATTGCAGAGACACAAAGAGAGAAGGCGAGCCGATAGAACTCAAATTAATCTGGAATTTAAACCCCCGACCGATAAAGCCGTCAATGAGTGTCGTTGCGCCCCAAAACAATGTTCGTATACCAATCATTGAATATACTCATTAATAGCGATAACGCCTTGTGTCGCTTATGTGGTCAATTCTTGATTTTGAGTGGTAGTAGCAATGGCTGTAACAAGGATCTGTATTTGTCTTGTCGTACTTCTCATTTCATTGCCTCTTGCGGCAGAAGAAAACACCCCTGCCGCTGAATCCTACGGTCCCCTTACAAAAATGACCAACTTATGGCTCCGGGGTGAAATTAGTAAAAGGCAGATTCGGGAGCTGGCGTTAAGAGGGCGCTATGTGAATAGTTCTGATAAAGATAACGCCCATGTATCTTTTTTTCTGGACGAGATGCAGATAGTTGCTCGTGGATCATCAGTGTCTGGACGCTCAGCCCAAATTAATATCCAGGTCAATGAATCTAAGTTTGATCTGGATTATGACCTTGTCTCCATGCACCTCTTAATTAATGGGCATGGCAGTGGGCTATCGAATGAGCAGAAGTTTCTTCTGATTGTAATGAGCTATCGATTGGCAGCTGAGGGTTGGAGTAAATCTTTGGGAATAGACCAAATGGAGAAGAGCCTGATCTATAACACTCTAAATTACCTCTCCGAAATGCCGACAGATTATAAGATGTGGGGGATGGCTAAGGAGATTAAATATCCTTTACATTAATAATAGAAGCGGACAAATTTTAAGTCTGCGGTGATAATCTAATCGTTATATAAATTGCCATTGATGAGATTGTGTTATCCAAGGTCTTATATGGACAGCAGAAGTGGCAATTTTTGTATTATGGTGACGCGCGCTCGACAGATTTAAATATATTTTCTATCCGATCTAAAAAAACTATTGGTCCAATCGTCCCAAAAGGAGTGTTAACCGACTAATTTTTTAAGTTGGTACGTCTGGTCAATAAAAGAATAATACTTTTAAGTGGTTCAATCTTGTGTCAAACCTACACTGGCATTAATCTGCTCTATTTTTGCTTAAAAGGATTTGCATGTCAGCCCGGATTTCACAGTTAGATTTGTTGAGAGGAATTGCCATATTGGGTATTCCTTTTATGAATATGGTTAGTTTTTCCATGCCCATGGCTGCCTATTTGAACCCTAAAGCGTATCTGGCAGATGGACCACTTAATGATCTGATTTTTATTTTCTTACATATATTTGCCGATCAAAAATTTATGGGACTTTTTGCCATGCTTTTTGGAGCGGGTATTATCCTTCTTGCGGAGAAGCGATTAAACCAGCAAAAATCTGCCGCTAAGATTCATTACAGCCGCAACTTTTGGCTACTGGTTATAGGCTTGCTCCATGCGATCTATATCTGGGAGGGCGACATACTGACAGTATATGCACTTGTTGCTATGGTGCTTTATATATTCCGTGGACTGCGTGGAAGTTGGCTCATTACGCTGGGAACTTTGAGTTTAATAGGCGCTGTACTGGTTTCAAACCATACCGGTATTGTGTTATCCGGGCTCAGTGGAGAAGCTAAATATATAGTCTCAGATATCTTCGCACCTGATACAGCACAAATTCAAAGGGACGTTGCGGCCTATACAGGTGGTTTCTGGGAGTTGGTCAATCACCGATTCGCAGCTGAAGATAGCGATGCAGATATGGAGGCGAATATTGTGATGCTATTTTTCAGTTTGTCGTTTATTTTGAAAATCGCTGCGATGATACTAATAGGTATGGGGCTCTATAAAGTTGGTATCTTACGTGGTGGGGCAAGCCCTGAGACCTATAAAAAGATGGCTGTTATCGCAACACCTATTGGTTTGATCCTTACTGTATTGGGTTTAGTTTGGAACTACAGCAATGATTGGGAGATTAACCATTACTTCTTATATGGCGATGCATTTAATCTGGTAGGGGCTACCTTCACCAGTATTGGCTATGTTGGCTTGGCCTGTCTCTGGTATCAGAGTAATAAACATCTGTGGATTAAGAATAAAATACAACAGGTTGGCCGAATGGCATTTACCAATTACCTCGCTCAGTCATTGATTGGTGTGTTTATATTTTATGGCTTTGGAATGGGGCTATATGGTGCGCTGACAAGAGTAGAAGTTGTTGGTGTTTGTATTGGTCTTGTCCTATTTCAGCTCGCTTATTCTGATTTGTGGCTGAAAGTTTTCCGTATGGGGCCTTTAGAGTGGTTTTGGCGGGCACTAACCTATCTGAAGCTTCCACCGATCTTTAGGGAGAAGTCGTTCCAGACTGCCGGTAGGGGAGCTTAATTAGTCTCATTTGAATAGTGAAAGGACACGTCAGCTAGGGCAGTGACAGGTGTTAAGGCTCAGAGAAGAAAAAGCAGCTCAAACTAATCAGATATCCAAATCGCAGAAGTAGAGGGCCGGCTACAATCAAAGATGTGCAACATCACGCAAATAGCGCCGGTTTTAACTACGGGTGCAAGCTGCTGGTGAGGTAAATCGGGCGGTGACTAAGTCTGCAAGACAATCAAGCATGTTCCTACTGTATCTCCTGGGCGGATAGCAGATCGCTGGCGGCCAGTATTTGATCGATGCAGTCGTATTCATTGTGGGCATATCCTATTCCGGACTTGGCCTTGCCATATTTGTACTGGAGCAGAGTATCAGCAGAGCATTCCCTACAGGTTTGTTGCATGCATTTTGGTATCTCTGACTTTCAAACTCTTTTCTTACCAGCTATGCGCAAATGGTGTGTGAGCGCATTGGAACGGGAGGTGTAGATGCAGGCAAGTTGGGGCTCCAGCTTCAAAGGCACTGGCACCATAAGAAATGCAACGATCCCTGCCTGTGTCTTGCGTGACCCTGGCAATTCTGAGCCATCGGATCTTGTTTCCTGCGATTTGGTCTTTCGTAACGGAACGCTGATAGAGGTTGCTCCGGCGGCCAATCTGCCAGAGGCGTCAGGCGGGCTCGACCTGGATAACGGTTTGGTCCTACCGGCACTTGTCGATCTGCATACCCATCTGGACAAAGGACATATCTGGTTTCGTATCCCCAATCCGGACGGTTCACTCATGGAGGCGCTGAAAGCATCCAGCAAAGACCGGGAAAAAAATTGGTCAGCGGAAGATGTCCGAGCGCGTATGGAGTTTGGGCTGCGGTGCGCCTATGCCCATGGTACCGCCGCCATCCGTACGCATCTGGATAGTGTGCCACCGCAAGATGAGATTACCTGGCCACTCTTTTGCCAGATTCGTAACGAATGGGCGGGCCGAGTCGAACTCCAAGGTGTATGTTTGTTCGACATCCATCGCCTTGCCGCAGACGATCAGTATTTGAGGGGCATTGCAGCAAGGGTTAAGGCTGCTGGCGGCATCTTGGGAGCAGCGATCTATATGGT
Organism: Microbulbifer mixtoriginis (SeqCode); assembly: GCF_052467515.1. Lineage (NCBI taxonomy): Bacteria > Pseudomonadati > Pseudomonadota > Gammaproteobacteria > Cellvibrionales > Microbulbiferaceae > Microbulbifer > Microbulbifer mixtoriginis (SeqCode). Next base: position 2,049,365 of record NZ_CP174314.1, read on the forward strand.
GCCCGATCTGGATCTGCATCTTGAAGCGATGTTCCGCGTGGCTATGGAGCATGGGTTGGACCTCGACTTTCATGTCGATGAGACGCTCGATCCATCCAGTGTATCCTTGCGCTACATCGCGGAAACAGCGTTGCGCCTCGGTTTTCAAGGGAAAATCGTGTGCGGGCATTGTTGCGCCTTGTCGGTGCAGTCTGATGACGATGTAGCCCGTACGCTGGATCTTGTGGCGAAGGCCAGGATCGCCGTCGTGGCTCTGCCGATGAGTAATCTATATCTTCAGGACCGGGTATTGGGCCGGACCCCGCGCCGCCGGGGTGTCACGCTGTTGCATGAAATGCGTTCCCGTGGAATAGATGTTGTTGTTGCTTCGGATAATACACGGGACCCTTTTTGTGCCTACGGTGACCTCGATCTGATTGAAGTCTACGCTCAGGCAACTCGCACTCTGCATCTGGACCATCCGGTTGGAGACTGGGTTCGCTCAATAACGACCACGCCGGCAGATATAATGGGGATTTCTGCCGGCTGGATTGGGGCCGGTGAGTCGGCAGATCTGATTCTCTTTCGTGCGCGCAATTGGAATGAACTCCTTTCACGCCCAAATGGTCCACGACATGTGCTGCGCGCAGGGTGCAGCATTGACAAGGACCTGCCGGATTTCCGCGAACTGGATCATCACATGCACATGGGAGCGCAACGCCCATGACTGACATCTCCGCTTTGAAAGCGAATCTCGACGGTATCAAGGTCGAGGATGATCCACGGATAGTGAGAAAAAAGAGCCGGGATTTCTTTTGGTATTCCCCGATCCTCAAGGAGCAACTTGATGGTGTGACCGGTGATCTGCTTGTCAGCCCGAAAAATGTTGACGAGGTTATTCGCGTTCTAAAAGTGTGCTACGCCGCGGACACTCCGGTGACAGCTCGGGGGGCGGGGACCGGCAATTATGGTCAGGCCATGCCACTTTCCGGTGGCGTTGTCCTGGATTTGTCGGAAATGGATGCTGTCAAGGATATTAAACCAAGCGTTGTTGTTACCGAGCCTGGAGCCGTTATGGCGGATATCGATGCGCAGACGATATCCCGGACCGGTCATGCGCTCCGCATACATCCCTCCACCTACCGTATCGCGACCATCGGAGGATTTCTTGCAGGGGGGGCTGCGGGGGTCGGCTCGGTGAATTGGGGGGGGCTCAGGGATCTGGGTAACGTCATCCGTCTGCGGATGTTAACCATGGAGGCGGAGCCGCAGGTTCTGGAGCTGACAGGAAGCGATGTACAAAAGGCTATACACGCTTACGGTACGACAGGCATCATCACTGAGATCGAAGTACCGCTGACAGAAGCTTATGACTGGATCGATGTGCTCGTCGGGTTTGATGATTTTATAAATGCGATCCGTTTTTCTGAAGAGCTTGCCAACATGGATGGTCTTCTGACAAAAAATATCGCTACGATTGAGGTCCCGTTGCCCCATGATTATTTCTTGCGACACAAGAAATTTATCCGCAAGGAACAGTCCGTTGTTGTGCTCATGGTGGCAGCGTTTGCCATGGGGGCATTGGATGGGCTCCTGAGCCGATCGCCGGGTGCTGAGATGTTGTACCGCTCCGATAGCGCAACCGCCGAAGATATCACGCATTTACCGCCGGCTTATGAACTCACCTGGAACCACACAACCTTGCGTGGCTTAAGTGTTGATCCGTCGATTACCTATCTTCAGGTCCGTTATCCTGATGTGAACCCACTTGAGACTATCGGCAAGTTGCAGAGCATATTCGCTGAAGAGCTGCCTGGCCATCTGGAGTTTATCCGCTACAACGGGGGCCTAGTTCCCATTGGTCTACCCATTGTTCGCTTCACGGATAAAACCCGGCTTGATGAAATTATCAAACGGCATGAGGCGCTCGGGTGTACGATCTTCAATCCGCACCGCTACACCCTGGAAGAAGGGGGGATGAAGCAAATTGACCCGGTGCTGCTTGCATTCAAAAGGCAGACAGACCCCAAGGGGCTACTCAATCCGGGTAAGATGATCGCCTGGGAGCATCCAGACTACAAATTCGATAGTGATCAGGGGTTTTTGTTTCCAGGCTTGCAGCGTTCATGACCTTGTATCTTTCACCAGGGCCTGAATAGGCTGAATCGCCGGCATCAGTCTATGCCTGTATTGCCATATTTATATAGCGGTATAATTTTTGAAATCTATGGTGCACTAAGAGCTAATATCGCTAAGTTCCCAGGGACGTGACTGTTTTATTGGTTGGTAAGATGATTTATTTATTCGGGTATAAATAGGATGTGTAAATTTAGTATTATTCCTTTTCATTTTTATTGAGCCATCTAATAATCGAGATATGTTCGTCATCTCCAATTGTTGTCATACTCTGATGGTTCCTATTGTGAATCTTGACTAAGTCAATATTATCTTGGGTTAAGCCTTTGTAGTCGGAGTAAGGAGCGATTCGATCTGTATCTGAGGATATTAAAAGTATTGGAATTTTAGATGATTGGATAAGGGGGATTATATTTGTATCCTCCAGGTTAATATTATTTTTTTTCAAGACTAAACTGGCGCCTTTGCGAATATCTTGTTCCGGAATGATTTTGCTAAGTATTGGATGTGTGACTTTAGAGTGATTATATAAAGCTTGATCAAATTGGGGCATGGGAGCTAATAAAATAACTCCCTTGATATCCGTTCTCAAATTTGAGACATATATGGCGGTTAAGGCTCCCATTGAGTTTCCAACAATATAAAAATCATCTGACTTGATAACTTCTGCTTCAATGAGGTTGTTGATAAAGAGGTTGATGAGTTTACTATCATGAACCCCATATTCTTTAATCCCGCTTGATTCACCATGGCCTAGGAGATCTGGAACAACAACATGATAACCTAAAAAACGAAAATATATTGCCGAGTACAATAGGAATTCTTTGGAAACCCGAAATCCGTGGAATAATATCACGGTTCCAGAATATTTCCTTCCTAAAGAATTTCTTTTTAAATTTAGGCTGGCAATGCTTTCACTGTCATCTGCTTTAAATGTAACAGAGTACTGTAAATTTTGATCTATCAAAGGAGCTCCATGGTAATAGCTTATACAAATGTCACTCTTTGCAAAACAATATTTCTCTTTCTTAAAGCTATATTTTACAATTCGTTCAATGGTTATTATGTCATCAAATGGAAAACATTTAGAGCTTTCTATAAAGTTGGCAATCATTTGTGAACATACAGCACGTACAGGGCTTAACAGTCGGGTTGAGAATAGCACTGACAAATTAGCTATGGACTTCATTTCTATGTTTCCTTTGCTGTATCTTTAGTGCTTGACTGAAATCTACAAATTGATATCGTCTGCCTGAATAATAGGCGGCACCTTGTTAGTTCTTTTGACCCTCATCAGCCTTTCAACCCGTTTTGTGCTAAAGGCACCAGGGTATTGCTTGACTACAGATGCCAAGTTATGAATCTCAGCTAGAATTCGTTTTCGAACTATGTCGGATTCTGTAATACCGGTATAAGCTAAAGTAAGTTCGCTTGCAGATTTACGTGTTTCCCCGCTTTTGGTGAGAATCAGCTGCGCCTCCTCAACACCATCCTCTTCTCTAGCGATAGCAAGTATGTTCCTAACGCTAAAAATCGCACTACAAAGACTCACATCATCGTCCGCGCGCCCCTCAATCAGCAATGCATTTGGCTGACCACATGGGCAAGTGGCTTGCCGAATCAAATCCCCTAACCGATAGCGTATAACGGGTACTGTCCAGCCATCGCCAATACGTGTGAGTAGGGCCCCGTGATCGTTGGGTTCAATCAATTGATCCGCTAAAAGGTGGTAAGTATCCCGATCACACTCGGGCCCGTTAACAGCGATGCTGTTGGTCTCCACCGAACCGTAGTCACACCAGAAGCCGGCATTTGGAAAGGCCATACGTACCGTATTAAACTTTTTCTCGGTCCAGGGTTCCGCCATCCAAATAATTGTTTTGATGTTCAGTTTGCAATTGCCATCCAGGATGCCCTGGGCGAAGTCCGCTAATCCTGTGGGAGCTCCAGCAAGGGCATTAATCTCTATCTTGCGAAATGTCTCCAGCCAAGCGCCTGTTTCAGTGGGAGTAAAGGGCCCTACAGGTGCGATGATAGCTCTGCTTTTTTCGGCGAGAGTTTGAATAAAGTAATGGGCACCCCATAGGCGGCCGGGGTTGAAAAGGTTGAGGAGTACATCGCCAGGCCCAAGTGGTTTCCACTGTTGTAGAAGTCTCTGTGTTGCCTGATGGAAGGGCGTATAGGCCAGCTTGGGGTTTCCTGTGGTACCACCGCTGGACATTAATATAGCGCCCTTTGTTCTCGCCAAGGCTTTGGAGATTTTTAAGATTTCATTCGGCCCACTGATAGGCAGGTCTTCAATCCGGTTGGCGTTTGGGGGCACACTGAGCCCCCCCTGTACAGATATTGATCTGGCATGGTGTAACAGCTGGCTCCAATCTAAGTGTCCGATGGTCATGGGGAGCTCCGTGTTTCCATTTCTTAATTGACTTGCCGGATGGATGGCCATGGTTATGAATGCATCAGTTAGGGCTTTTGCGCTGAAATGACTGAGAAATAGCCAAGTGCTTTGTGGCTTTGCGGATTTTTAAAGCCGGCTTTAGTGAGCATTTGGTATAGCTCCTTTTCGGAATATAACCGTGAACCATGATTCATAAAAAGATGGAAGCTAAATAAGCTCGGTGTAAGCTGGCTTTCATCTAGGAGCATGTCATGAATAAAGATAAAACCCTCTTTGGGCAGTAGAGAGAAGGCCTTGCTCAGTAAGGATTCACAGATAGCTTCTTGCCAGTCGTGTAGTACATTGCTAAAACAGAGGCCGTCAAAGCCCGAGGGCCACTCAGCACTGAATAGGTCCCCCTTTGCAATGGTTATTTGCCGTGTTTTGTTAAATTTTTGTACATACTCCTTGGCAGTTTCACAGACTGGGGCAAGATCAAAGAGTAAAGCACTGCGATTTGGATACGTTTCACAAAAGGCCAGGGCGATAGTCCCTGAGCCGGCACCAGCATCAAGTAAGATATCAACCTGTTTGAAAATACCGTCTGAAGCGGCTTTAACTGCCGAGGCGAAACCCTGAGAGTGCATTAGATGAGTAAAAGCGGCTGCCGATTCATTATCAATTTCATCGTTTTGCCACATATCGGTTACTGAACGCCCCTTACACTCCAATTCATATTCCCGCTTAAGGCTGGTTATAATTTTCTTGTCCAAATGATTGATATCGTAAATAGCAAAGGGGTCCAGTAGGACTTCCCCCCAATAATATAAACTGTTCTTATCTAAATAATTTTTTGCCAGCTCAGTGTTCTCATATTGGGCCAGTTCCATTTTGATATAACCCAGGTGATTAAGAGTCAAAAGATATTGCTCAACCCCCTTGCTACTAAGTTGGAGTGCCTGAGAGATCTTGTCGCTAGTGTTGTAGCCCTTGTCTATCAGACCGTAAATATCAAGTTGAGCGGCAACCTTCAGACAAGCAAAGGTGTAGTTGCCCATCAGGCGATCCCACAAGGGGGTGTCTGAGGAGGTGGGCGCCTTTATATACATACTCTATCTCACTATTGTCTTTATAAATATCTTCAACACGAAGGGTTAAAATCTAATATGTGTAGAAGTGACTTAAATATTGATTTGTCGCTTAACTTCTATTTTTGTCACCTAATTGAACTCTAAGGCTTGCTTGTCTTTTCGCTATTTAGTTTGGGGATATTTATTTGCTGTTTTGCTTTTAAAGTAATAGTAGATCTCCAGTAAAGCACTAGAATGTCGCGATTTTGTACCAGTATAGGGCTGTGTGGAATAGTTATGATTAGAGATTTTTTGCAGGAGATCAAAAAAAAATTCAGGGATGATCAAGTTGTATCTGAGCAGGATGAAATAGCAAAGCATATTGAAAATGTTACATCGTATAACGTAGATGTTCCGTTAATCTTATATCCTGAGTCTGCTGAGGAAGTTCGACAGATAGTCTTAAATGCAAATAAATTTAAAGTTTGTATACAGCCTTTTAGTACCGGAAAGTCCTGGGGTTTTGGTTCAAAATTATCAACGCAGGGTGATCTAATACTTGTTGATCTTCATCGAATGAATAAGATTATCGAAGTAAATGAAGAGTTTGGCTATGCAGTTATTGAGCCGGGAGTGACACAGTTTCAACTTTTCAATTACCTCAACGAGGCTGGCTCAAAGTATTTTTCAGACACAACAGGTTCTGCAAAGGATACAAGTATAGTAGGCAACGCTCTAGACAAAGGGGTGGGGTACAATATGGAGCGATATAAGCAACTTCTTAATCTGGAGGTTGTTCTAGGGGATGGGAGAATATTTAAGACGGGATTTGGGCATTATGCAAGCTGTAAAGCAACTAATACCTTTCCGGAAGGAATAGGGCCATCATATCTTCGGATTTTTTTGCAATCAAATTTTGGGGTTGTAACTCGTGCAACAATTGAGTTGAGGAGAAGACCTGAAAAAAAGTGCATGTTTTTGACGGTTTTAAAGGATGAAAATTACCTGGGTGATGCAATCAATGCCCTCAAAGGAATTAAACAACTTGGGTTGGTTAATTCTATTACTCATTACTATGAAAATGTCCGGGTTAAAAATGGTCTGGCTCCTGTAATGTATCAAGATCTTAAGGGGCAGGGTGTTGATATAGATCGCGAGAGTTTGATGGGATTTCTGAATCGATACTCATTTGGTGCAGGTGTAATATTTTCGAATATCAGTGGTACCAAATACCAGATAAAAGCAGCAAAAAAAGAGTTGAAGAGATTGAGTCCTTGGGGTATGACTTTTTATGTAACGGATAGGTTGATTAACTTAGGATTGTATGCTTCCAAGCTTGTCGGCTGGAAAAAAATGAACTCTTTTATTCATTGTAATGCAGGCTTTTATCGTATGGCATTGGGTGAGCCAAGTGATCGACCTATTATGAGCATTTATTGGCCGGCTCAAACGGAACTTCCTGAAGGATGGGAGAATCCGGATCACACTGACATTGGTATGCATTTCATTCTTCCAACAGTGCCCATGAATGTTGAATATGTTCAGCAGGCAAACTCAATTGTTCGCAAAGTAAATACACATTACAGTAAGGCTCAAGCAAGTTATGCATTTGGCCTTGTTGATGACAAGACAACGCATTTCAGTATATCAACGCACTTTATACGTACCGATAAAGTAGCGCGAGAGGAATCTCGATCCTTGGCAAAGGAGCTTAATGAAGAATTCATCAAGGCCGGCTTCCATCCTAACCGTCTGTTTGTTGATTTTATGGATCTTGTAGTTGATCCTGACGATATTTTTTGGCAGGTCACAAGGGATATTAAGAAGGTTTTCGATCCAAATGGCGTCATTGCACCTGGTCACTACAATTTAACTTGACACAATTTTGGTAAATGTTAGTGAAAGTTTTTTAGTTCTTATTATGGCTGTTGAAATTTTCATTTTATAAAATTTTAACTTCCCCCTTTGGTTTGAGAGTGTAAGAGTTATTTAAATGTTTACTGAGAAAAGATATCGGCAGTATATTAGTGATTTTAACTCTACTTTCACTGGAGGAGTCAGCTTGGATGATTTCTTTGGTAAGTATTACGAAAAGAGTGCAACTTTTGAGTATGTTCCTCAAGCTCGTAAAAATATTGGGCGCGACCAAATTCTGGCCTTCTGGGAGGGCGTTGCTAAAAAAATGCAGGAGGTGATTCTAAGTCATACTCATTTCTTGGCGGATGAAAAAACGGTAGCTTCTGAAGCGCCGATAGATTTCCTCTGTAAAGAGGATCTTGAGTGGAATGGCATAACTTATAATGCCGGCTCAAAATTCAGGCTTATGATGTGTGCTTTTTATGATGTAAGTCCAAGCAACAAGTTTTCGTATGTTAGAGTATATTCGATATATAATCCGGGTTATAAGCCTGATGAGTAAAATTTGTTTGCTCGCAATTGCTCAGCTAGGATCCTAGTTCGATGTTAAATGGTTTGTTTAGGCCCAACATGTGGGCCATAGCTTTTGAATTCTTCAAGAGTCAGTCAATAGTAACCACAACTTTGCCCATAGCTTTACCGCTTCTCAGCCTTGCGTGAGCTTTGCCAATCTCTTTAAAGTCAAATGATGATTCGTCGAGTACGGGTTTGACATCACCCTTTTCTACAATAGATTTAAGGGCTTTTAAAATGGTCCCATGGTCTTTGCGCCCTTGATTATGAATCATAGGGATCAACATAAAAACGACATGCAAAGAAAGGCCTTTAAGGTGGGCCGTTGTTAAGTCAAGTTCAACCATGGCGACAGTTGATATCACCTGCCCATTGAGTGTGGCTGCTTCGAATGATTTTGCCATGTTAACGCCACCCACAGAATCGAATACGATATCAAAGCCTTTGCCATCTGTATGTTCTTTGACGTATTCCTCGACCGATTCTTTTTTGTAGTTGATTGGCGTTCCACCGAGCTTTTTGATTAGAGCCATTTGAGGCTCTCCGGCGCCTGTTGAAAAGACCTCGGTGCCAAAGTGACGGGCTAATTGCAAGGCAATATGCCCAACGCCTCCCGAACCACCATGAACAAGGACTTTCTGACCCGCTTTAATACCGGCACGTTTTAGCCCTTCATACGCGGTAATACCAACCAGTGGTAAAGCAGCTGCTTCTCGCATGGTTGTATTTGTGGGCTTTAATGCGATCAGATTGGCATCCGCAATCATATATTCCGCCAGGGTGCCCGGCAAATCTGCTAAACCACCGGCACAACCATAGACTTCATCGCCAACCTTATAGTCACTGACACCTTCACCAACCTCTTCAATCGTACCAGCGAAATCCATGCCTAAGATGGCGGGAAGAGGTGGAGAGAAGGGCAGTTCCGTGCCCATTTCTCGGATCATCGTATCGACGGTGTTAACGCTGGTTGCTGCAACCTTTACCAGTACATGCCCAGCCTTAATTGTTGGCTTTGCTACATCGGCTTCTTCAAATACATCTGGACCGCCAAAGGCATTTACTATCATTGCTTTCATTTTTAATTCTCAAATATCAGGGGTAATAATGGTAGTTAATCAGGATTTTGGACTGATTATCAGGGCGAATTATTAATAGTCAGCCCTTAGAATAGAGAGACTCTATTTTTCTATTGGAAAGAGAAAACTTTCAAAGGGTTAATTGATGTTCTGTACTTGCATGACCAGTTCACTCCAATTGCGTTGATTTTCAATATCGTGCTCTAATCCCTGCTCATCAGCGATCGAAAACCGCTTTAGTGCAGGTGTTTTACTGGTCGCTTGATATAACCAGTAGGCTTCAGCCTTCAATGCTTCATCTATCGGCTTGTCGATGGACTCATATACGGCCTGCTTACAGGCATTGATAGATTCAGCAGGAAATTGAGAGATTCTCTTTGCTAGTGAATCTACATATTCACCGATTTCATCAGGGTCCAGTGCTTTGTTAATTGTGCCTAGCCTCTCCGCCTCATCCGCATCGAAGTCTTGAGCACTTAGAATGATCTCTAATGCTCTCCCTAACCCGGTCTGGCGAGCCATCCGAGATGCGCCACCACCGCAGGGCAGTATTCCCATACCAACTTCCATTTGCATAAACTTAAATTTGCCACGTGCGGCAAAGCGCATATCCATTGCCAGCGCCAACTCGTGGCCGCCGCCTCGAGCAAAGCCTTCCAGTTTGGCAATGGTTGCCTGTGGAACTTTACTAATTCGCTCACAAACCGCTTGTAAATCGAGTAACTTAACTTCATCTCGGGATATTGCCTCATCAGACATATCCTTTAAGAGCTCGGTGTCATAGTGGCAGACCCAAATTTCAGGGTTTGCCGATTGAAAAACTACCACTTTGGTATTGCGATCCCGTTCCAGGCGCATAGCTAAACTGTTAAGGTCCGCCAGCATTTCTTGCCCCTGGACATTCACTGGCCCAAAATCAAATGTGACCGTTAAAATGCCTTCCTTTTGAGCGGTTGAGAATGTAGTAAAGCCTTCATACTTCATCATTATGTCCTTTTAGAGGGGGAAGGTATTGATTGTTTAAGTTACAGGTTATGCTTTAGGGGATTTGAGCCCCTAACTCATTAGCAACGCTTTCAATTTCTAAAATAAGCAATTCATTCTTTGCCTCATCAAGAGCATCGGGGTGTGGCTGAGACCAATTGCCCAGGTCGTTATCAAAGTACTTGCCGGTAGCACTGGAGAATTCATCATTAAGAGCTGCTCGAACCAATACATCAGCACCAATACCTATATCTCTCCCAAGCGAGCCATAAGCCTCTTTCACCATTTTGCTGCCCAAGAATGATGCGGGGTTAATGGCAATGAATGCTGGGGCTTCATTGCCAAGGGATTTGGATAATTGGAATGTCCACATCGTAATAGCCAATTTACTCTGGGCATAAGCATCACTATCAGAGAGGAGTTGCTCACCTTTAAGCGCTTCCAGATTCACAGGCGCCTGGGCGGCAGAGGATAGATTGATGACACGGCCACTACTATTGAACAGAGTTAAAAGGTGCTTGGTTAATATATATGGTGCAATAGTATTTACGATAAAACGAATATCGTACCCTGAGTCTGTAACTGGATTGGGTATTTTAAGTACACCAGCATTGTTTATTAGTACGTCAATATTTGAATAGTGACTTTTAACTTTTACTGCCAGTGCCTCAACTTCAGATAGGTTAGTGAGGTCTGCCAGAAAAGTGTCTATTGTGGTTTCAGGGTAATCTTGTGAGATGCTTTTCTTTACCTGTGCCAATTTAGACTTGCTTCTGCCATGCAACAGTAAAGTATGGCCTTTTGACGCTAATAGCTTTGCCGTTTCCAGTCCAATACCATCTGTTGCGCCTGTTAGTAAAATTGTCTTCGTCATTAATTATTCCTATCCTTTCAACTCTGGAAGAATATTTGTAGCAATCTGTTGAAGTGTTTCTTGTACGTCTCGTTTATTAAAGCGTAGATTAAGCGTAATATGATTAATGCCAATTGCCGCTCTTGACTTCAAATACGCAGCTAATTGATTGATGCCGATGCGAAACCCCAAATGTATTGGTTGTGGCGGACAATCAGGGTCGTCAATAACATCAATATACAGTGGCTCCATAACTGGCTTGGCAGGGACCCCTTCTTCGCAGATGTTTTTTCTTAGTTGTTTAATAAAATGCTTCTGCTCTGTAAGGGGCCTGGGATATGTAATCCATCCGTCGCCATTGCTCGCTAGCCAATCTGGGGTCTGCTGGGAGGATCCTGTTATTAGTAACGGTAATTGTTGGCCATAAGGCTTTGGCAAAAGGTCCACTTCGCCAGATACTGCCCCAAGGCGATTCTCAAAATGAGGGTAGGGGGCTGTTATTTTTCGAATGTATTCGTAACTCTCACGAAAAATCGCCCCCCTCTCCTTATAAGGAATATTCATCGTTGGATACTCTTCAGGGCGATCGCCGCTGGCAATGCCAAGGATAAGTCGCCCTCCGGAGAGTTGATCAACCGAGGCAGCTGCTTTTGCAACGTGTGCCGGGTGACGTAATGGCAAAATTAGGCTCGCTACGCCGAGGCTAATCTTTGAAGTAGCACCTGCAAGTAACCCAAGGTAGACGAAAGGGTCAAACACTTGCCCGGCATCACCAAATGAAGGCACATTGAACGGCACGTCTCTTAGCCAAACGGCGCTAAAACCTAGCTCCTCAGCGAGTTGAACTCTCTCAATATGATCTGCCATAGTTGGCACAGAGGTTGCCGAGTAGTTTTCAATAGGGACGACTAGGCCTATAGAAAGTCGTCCAGGTTTAAATACGCTATTGAAGCCAGTATTGATTTCGGGAAACCAAGCATTTCTATCTCTTTGGCCAGAAGTCACTAAACATCCCCTTCAACATAGTTGACATAGCGGGTTATGGTTGTTGGCATTGCCATGTCCTTTGCACAATTGGGATCAGTCGGTCATATCCCATAAATGTTCTTAAGAGAAAAAAATCCATCTATTGATCTCTTCTAATCGCGAACGAACTTCCTGTTATTGCTTAGCTACAAGACCATTTGAAGGCAACTACTCAACAACTGGGTAAAGCCTAATTCATTGGTTATTCCGAATAAATGAGGTATAAATGGATTCAGAATTCTGATTTTGGATATAGTTTGTGGATACGAACGGAATAAGGCTTTTTGTGCTGGCTGCTGACCTGCTCAATATCAGTTCCGCAGGGCGTCAGCTTGGATTGGCTCCATCAGTAGCCAGTGCGCGCCTGTCAAAGCTTGAGGTTCAATTAGGGGCGGATCTATTCCATAGATCCACTCGGAAGGTCACCTTATCGACAGAAGGAGCCGAATTCCTTCCCTATGCTAGAGAGATCCTTGCCCAAGAAGATGCTGCCTTGGCAGCTTTGGGTAAAGGCAGTTCAAATGTGAGTGGAACGCTAAGATTTGCGGCTTCAAGCACATTTGTACAGCGCTTTGTAGCACCAATACTGCCTGAATTTCTTGAGCGATATCCCGGTGTGGATGTGGAGCTTAAGCTATCTGATACACAAGTTAACCTAATCGAGGGAGGCTTTGACTTAGCCCTACGCAACTATGCCGTAGAAGATAGTAGTCTTATTGGACGTAAACTTGCAGAAGACAAGAGAATCCTGTGCGCTTCCCCCAGCTACTTAAAGAAATACGGTGCTCCAAATACGCCTGAAGATCTCATTCGGCACCAGCTTTTGGTGTTTATGAATTCAAAGCCCAGAAAGCTGATATCTGAAAGTGATAAACAAGCTGGATCATTTCCTCCACCGACAGGCAAGTCTCGAGTAATTTGTGATGATGGCGCCAGCATGCGTATAGCCGCCAAAGCCGGGGTTGGGGTTTGTATGAGTTCGTTATGGAATATTTATTCTGAATTAGAAGAGGGTACACTAGTTCGGGTACTTCCGGATTACAGAATTGATGACCAGGCAGCGATTTGGCTTGTTTACCCTAAATCTAATGTACTCACTTCAAAAGTCAGGGTGTTTATTGATTTCCTTGTTGAAAAGATTGGTATTTCAGCCACCTGGGCAAACCTGAAATCCCAATAAAGTAGCCCTCACGTTATCCAGTCGTTCTGTAACTGGAGAGATAAATTGTATAGAAAATTGAGGCTGGAACTGTAAATTTCACACTGTAAATAAGTGGAAAGTTCTAGTAGAGATGTAAGAAAGGAATTGTTGTCCGCTAAAAATACAACAACTCCCTTCTTCAACTAGAGCACAAAATTATTGCGTCTTTTGGGGTGACGTTCAGTGGTGAGTTAATCCTGAACTCCGGCTAGCCTCAAATAAGAACCAAGATCGCCTTTCAGCCTGATCAATATACTCCTCCAGAATGCTCGCAGTTGCAATGTCATGATGCTCATCGCAAAGCTCATGAACTTTGCGCATATTCGCAATCATTTGCTGATTGTCTTCAGCAAGTTCCGTTAGCATATCTTGTGGGTCTACATAATCCGCATCATTATCTGAAGATCGTTGTAGTTTGGCGATCTGACCAATGGAGCGAAGTGTGGTTCCCCCCAGTTTACGCACACGCTCTGCCAAGACATCGGTCATCTCAAAAATTTGACTGGCCTGATCATCAAACAGTAGATGGTAGTCCCGGAAGTGCGGACCGCTCACATGCCAGTGAAAATTCTTCGTTTTCATGTATAAGCCGAAGGTGTCTGCCAGTAGCGTATTGACAGCAGTAGTAATGCTACTCCTAGTGTTCTCGCCCAAATCAGTTGGAGCCTTAAGTCTGGCTTGATCCTTTGCGCTTACTTGTTCACTGGTTGCTTTTCTCATAGGAAGCCTCATAAAGTTATGGCAAGGGGGAGAGCTAGAAGAGTAAATATTATCTTGGCATTAGATTAGACGCCTGTAGGGCGACTCGCCAGTCAATACCGGGTCACTCTGAGACATGCGCCTTCGTTCCCGCACAATATTTAGCAGGCGTCTGGTCTAAACCAAAAGCCTTCATCAACTGCCTGCTTGCCCCAATATAGGACCCAACTGTTGCGCCTGACCAATAGCCGGTATCACAAGTCAACGGAACGCAGTCTCCTCCAAAAGTTACAAAAGGCTGATCACGTATTATTTTGCATGTGCAAATGGCCTTGAGTGGATTCATTGGGTCGACAATACAGGGTTGATCCAGGCAATCCGTCCAAGGTTTACCTTCTGGACAGGAAAGCACTGGTTTTGTAGGTGCTTGAGCGAAAGAAAAAGTCGATAAGACTTTTTTTACACCGGTCGAGTCAGTTACAGGAATCCGGGTTTTACATGCTGACATCCCGAAGTTTAAACCCTTGTTAACATCACATTGGCAAATTGCATTTGAATCCGGATTTCTAGGGTCAGGGATACAAGGGGCGGAAGTGCATAAGACATATTCATTACTACAAATATTGCCCTCACTACTTTGAGGAGGCTTAGGCTTACCTTCTTCAGCTGCTGTGTTAAACCCTATTAAGGCAAGAGCAATCAAAATCATTATGAATAAGAATGAATGCCTCTTCATGCACATCTCCTTTATGAGTCAAGGGGCGAGTAGGATGTAAGCAGACATTTACTTAAACTCAAATAATAGCAGTCGTTGATTAATAGTTGTTCCCATTTCGCTATCGGCCAGACAGTGTATGGGAACACCCCAAAAACATGACCTTTAATTGGTCATTAAGTAGTCGTGGTTGTGGCTTATCCAGGCTTATTATGAAAAAAGCTTATAGGATCGAAAAAGATAACTGCTCTATCTCGCTCTGCCTCTGGTAGATTCACCCAACGATATTTAAATTTTGAATATATCCGAAAACTTTATTGGCAGTATTACTGATTAGTATTGAGCCATTTAACAATTGCTTTATGCTCGATATTACCAATTGTATTCATGCTTGGATGAAACCTGCCATTAATTTTGAATATTTCGATATTATCTTTCTTCAACTGCTTGTAACTTGCATATGGTGAAATCTGGTCTGAATCTGAGAGTATTAGTAGAGTCGGAGTCTGTGAGGATTTTAAGAGGGGTTTTATGTTTGTATCCTTCAAATCTATATTAGATTTTCTAAGAGCCAAAATCGCCCCGTTGCGTATGTCTCTCTCAGGGATAATCCTGCTAAGTATGGGGTGATCAATTTTTGCATAATTGTATACAGCCTCATCAAATTGCAGCATCGGAGCTAAAAGAATGATTCCACTGATATCTGATCTTAAAGTGGAAATATGTGATGCCGTTAAGGCGCCCATAGAGCTTCCTACAATATATATTTTTCCACCTTTGATGGTTCCTTTTTCAATTAGGTTGTCGATAAGAGCACTAATATATTGACTATCATCTACTCCATATTTCCTCCTGCCACCAGTATCACCGTGACCGAGAAGATCCGGAACAATAACCTGAAATCCAAGAAAGCGGAAATATAAAGCAGAGTCCAACATAAACTCTTTTGAAGTACGGAATCCATGCAATAAGACTACGGTGCCAAAGTAACTTCGATCTAAAGAATTTCTATTTAAGTTAATCTTAACGATATTTTCTCTTTCGCCACGGTTTAATGTTACAGAGTAGTTAAGGTTATTTTCGTCTAAAGGTGAGCCGTAATAATAGCTTATACATACCTTTTTCTTAGATGGGCAATATTCATTTTTCCTAAAGTCTAACTTCTTAATACGTTCGGGAGTTATTCTGTCAACAAAGGAAAAGTTTTCAGCTTTTTCTATTGAGCTAGCTATTCTTTGAGAGCAGGCTGGGATAACTATGCATATTGAGATAACAGTTAGCACTCTGGCTAAAATTGACTTGGCTTTCATATTGCTTGAGTTCAATTAGTAACTGCAGTTTGTTCATATGGCGCGTAGATAGATTTGCTGCTCCATGAATTCCTCACTTGGTGATATCCCGCGCCTGTCTATTTTTGATCTATTACATAGTTAATCTTTTAAAAATATGAATCGTAAACCCATTAGAAAATTTATCCTGACGGACTAGCTTGTTAGTGTTTAAATAATATATCTTTTAAAGTGGTATATGTAATATTGATTAAAATAAATATCTAGACGTAATCCTACTGCTGTCATTAGCGTGCCATAATCGTTTTATTTTTGAATATAGAAAGGAAATGAAGTTGTTGTTGGTATACGGTGGACAGCCAAGTAAAGTACTTAATCAGTATTCATACAAAGTCGTTATTAATCAATAACTTATCATAATTAAGGCCAACTAAAGCACTTAATTGCACAAATATTTATTATTAACAAATTGAGGCAGAAAAAACCCTGTATATGTAGGGCAGGTTCGTTCCGGAAATCGTGATGCGCCGTACCACACTTGTTGGTGGTGCATTACAGGCGGTGTGATATCAGAGAGAGCCTAAGTACACACTCTTCCATGAGAGATGCGTGTCGCTAGGCATTGTTCGACATACCGAGGTATAAGCCTGTAGATTGCGCTTTAGTTAATGGAGACTAAGTTCACGTATATCTGAAAAACGCTTCTGCTATCTTTCTACAGATCTATGGTTCAAAGATGTGACTCTTAAGACTTCATCAAGCGATTGTGATCAAACGATATTTGGCGGGTGATTCCTAGTAAAAATCATTTCCTTTATCCCGCTGCCACCTAATCTCTACATAGTCTTGGATTTTGTTAGTGCGCCAAACTAGCAATAACTAAGGACAACAATCGTTGAACCTTCCGCAGTAGCGGTCGTGCGTAGGGTAGGGGATGCTGATGAAAACCACATCATATATTGCACTTTCGTTACTTTTAACTTCCACAGTTCCAATTTTCGCCACAGCCCAATTGGCTATTCCAGAAATAGGGACTTCGGCTTATCCAGATGAAATGTGCAAACGGGTTAATCCGCATTTTGACAAGCTATTTAAAGCGCCAGTCGATGAATGCTTCAATGGCGTTGGTCAACCTTATCCAGAGTTAGTGGACGGCATCTGTTCAGCAGGAGAACCTAAACGCAACGGTACGCGGATTTGGGGAATGGCTGAATCTCCCCAATTTTTATACTGGGGAACCGGCAGTAATTTTCTCTGTACCGCACAAGCGTCACCAACCGCAGTATTGACACCGCTATTAGCCCCAACCCAGGGTTGGGTGTGCGAGTTTGCCGATGGGATACTTGCTCAGGAAAATCCAAACCTTAAGAACCTTGGGGACTGGCGGGCTCCCTCTGCCTACCGTATGGATACTTGTACACTTGAAGTCACAGAAGTTACTCCCACTTACGATCCGCTTCTACAGGACATCCTTGGATTACGCTCGGGTGGCTACGCGGACGATGTGATTTTTCTTGCCGGGCCGGGTGGTATACAGGAGGGAATTGCCGGCGTTGGCAGTGGTAACAGCATTATCATGTTGGCTTGGCAGGCAAGTACCGGACGGTATTTGGGCTCAAAGAAATTTTCTGAATATTCGAATATCCGTGAGTTTCTTAACTACGAAGGCGTTTTATATACCGGTGTGCGATTGCAAGAGGATCTTGGTGGGGCGGGCCGGGTTCTGCGTTGGATGGGCAATCTCGATGATCCATTCAATTTTGAAATCATCGGTACTATGGAAAGTACTCCGGCAGACATGACGATACACAACGGGCGTATATTTTCGTCTACCTGGCCGAATGGTGATATTGAAACAGGAGAGGTGCAAGCCTACGCCGGGATAGTGATGAGTCCCCAAATACCTTCAGGTGGCTTCATGCCTAATGATGTTGAAGAGTGGGAGGAAGTTTGGAATATTAGCGAGTACGAGCCAGACCCTGTCAGCGCTCGAGCCTATGCCGGTGGGGATATTACTTCATGGCGTGGGAATCTCTACTGGGGTACGATCAACTTTCCGTTCGGTGGATTCAGGAGCCATGTTCTCGCCTATGGTGAGACATGGGGTACTCCTATTGGAGAGCTGGACACCATTATGGCAACCCATAGAGCAACAACCGTATTCCGCGGGGACAACTTTGAAGGAGAAGGGCAGCCAAATGTTGAAGTTCTCTATGGGTATGAAACGGTTCAGGCTTGGGACCCCGATCTCAACAAGTTTGTGGAAACACAAACCTTGTCAGGGCCTCCAAAGCTAGGGGGAGCCGGACTGGGCTGGCTGTTTAATGTATACACTTGGCGCCTGGGAGTGACTGGAGACAATCTGTATCTGGCTACACTTGACGTCAGCTCACTTATACCGAGTGTAATTGATCTTGCGGGTGAGCTTCCCTCGGAATTGCTGATGCTCCTTGAGGATGCGTTATCCAGCCCATCAATCTCTGGTGCAAAACTCTATCGTTTTTTCTCTCCAGATCTACAAGCAATCCCTGCCACTATAAATGGTGTAGGTAATTCGGGTAATTTCGGTTTCCGTACGATGATTAACCACCCAACTTTTATGTGGCTGGGCACCGTAAACCCCTTCCACCTAAATCCCGAAGGGGGTTGGGAGTTGTATCGGTATGCACCGACCACACCGGTTCAGCAGAAATCCGTGGATGGGGCGAAGTCTGATTAGTTCAGTGTCTTCACTGTAGCCGAATTTGCAACCCAGCAAGGAGTTAAGAGTTTGGATTGTGTTATGACTTTGCTGGATGATGGATGAAAGCTCAGCAGGTATTGGTGAAAATTAAACACTTAACCTGGACAGTCCAACTGTGTGGACGGCCAAGTAAAGTACTTAATCAGTATTCGTATAAAACCGTTCTTTTAAGCCTGAGCCCTTAAAAGTTTCTATTCTTGATAAATAGAATCAGACAGCACATTTCTGAAGGCCAATTACAAACTACTCAAAGAGTATTGTCATGAAGAAGGTTTTAGTGACCGGCTTTGAACCATTCGGGCATACGCCAATAAATCCTGCAGAATCGGTAATGCGTGTTTTGGATGGTACCCGTATTGGGAATTCTGATGTTTTTGGAATCCTGGTTCCTAGTAACTTCTTTGAGTGTATTGACTTAGTAACTAGCGCTATAGATGAACTCCGTCCACAAATAGTGATCATGATGGGTGAATATGGTGGGCGATCGATGGTTACTATAGAGCGAATTGCTCAAAATTATAACGATTCTACTCGATACAACCTAAAGGACAATCGTGGCGTAGAGATGCAGGGCGCACCTACGGTTGCCAATGGACCGGTAGCCTATCGTAGTAATCTTCCTCTCAGAGCTATGGTTAGGGCAATGCGTGAAGCCGGAGTGCCTACAGATATTTCGGATAATGCCGCTACTTTTTGCTGTAATCACTTGATGTATGGCGTTTTGCACTTTATTGCCAGCAATCAGCTGGATATACGCGCAGGGTGGATTCACCTTCCGCAATTACCTCAAGTAGCGGCTTTGCCCGAAAACCTTGGTACACCCAGTATGTCCAGAGAGACCTCAGCACTTGGTGTCCATGCTGGAATAGAGGCCGCATTGCTACATACTGAGGATATTGATGTTCCTATTCCATCCAAGTTTCAAGTCTAAGACCTGCTGAAACTATTAAGAAGGGTTTTGACAATGGAGATTGAATGTCTTTGGGAGTGTAACGATGGACTGGGAGAAACACCCATCTGGCATGCAGAAGACACTTCTATCTACTGGGCGGATCATGTCGGCCCTTCGGTTGATTTGGCAGGGCCCCGGCGGCCATCGATTCGGCGGCTAAACATCTCTACTGGTGAAAGAAAGACCTGGGAAATGCCAGAGCAGGTAGGGTCCTTTGGTTTCCGTAAGGGGAGAGGGTTAGTTGGCGCTGCCAATTCAGGATTCTGCACCATTGACCTCGAAACAGGGGAGTTTGAGGCAGTTGTTGATCCGGAACCGAATCTACCCCAAAACCGGCTAAACGATGGAAAGATCGATCGAAGAGGGCGTTTTTGGTGCGGTAGTATGGATACGCAATTGAAAGGTAAAGTCTCTCATTTATATTGCCTTGAGCCTGATTTTAGCGTGCGCCAGGTTGCTAAAGACTTTTCCTTTGTATGTTCCAATGGGATTGCTTTCGACCCAGAGGACACTCGTATGTACTTTGGCGATACCATTGGTGGCATGGTCTATGTATTTGACTTGGATATGGATGAGGGGCGTATCAGCAACCGAAGGCCGTTCTTTTCAGTAGAAGATCGTAAGCCCGCGATTGTAGATGGCGCAACAGTCGATGCTGAAGGGTATTATTGGTTTGCTTTGAATCTTGGCGGTAAGATTTTACGGGTTGATCCTAAGGGCCGCCTTGACCGTGAGATTGACCTACCGATCCGAAGTCCCACCTGCGTTACATTCGGCGGCGACAATTATGAAACTCTCTACGTTACTTCACAGCAATCATTTGTAACTCCTGAGGAACTAGCCCGCCACCCGCAGCCAGGTAGTATTTTTGCTATTCATGGCCTTGGTGTTCGGGGGCTCCCGGAGCCAAAATTTGGAGCTTGAGAAGCCCACCGAGTCAGGATCACTGATAAATATCTGCCTAGCTTATTGACACAGGATAATTTTGCAGATGCATAACCCCCAAGATTAGAGCACCCAAACCCAGTAAGAATGGATGTGGGTGCCCGCTTGGTACTTGTTAGTTATCGTTTAGGTCGTAAACAATAAATTTCTCCCATGAACCTAATGCTTTGCGATTCGCATTAGCCTGGCCATCTGATTCTGCAACGATGTAGTTACCATGCTCTGGGTTGTATAAGGAAATTACGTCACCATTTCGTAAACAGCCCGTATTGTCTGAATGGTTGATCAACTTAAATGTTTCCCAGCTGTACCTAGCGGTTCTATCGACATCTAAAGCACCACTTTGTTGGGCACTGTAGTAATAACCACCGGTGCTTTGCAGCCACACTTCATCCCCGTCTATTAGGCAACCCTGTTGCAGGCTATTTCCTGTAAGGACAATAGTCTCATGGCTACCAATTACTGAGGCATTGGCGTTGGCAGTTTTGCCATTTCCTCCATTACCTGCTGCACCCAGATACTTCCCGTGGGCACCTTTAAGTGCCACTTTTAAGGATTTGACTGGGGGCTTTCCGACAGCCAAATAACCTACAACTGCCTTTATAGTTTCCTCATTATCACTGTTTGCCTCCTGTACCATCAGGCTCATTTCAAATGTGCCAGTTTTCTTATTTCTGACACGCGTGCTTAGGGTTTCTTCCCTGTCACTACCTTGTACTTGGCTGATCAGTAAGTAATCCTGTAAGTCGACCCCGACAGTTTCAAAGTCCGGGGAGCCACTCAAATTATCTTCCAGTGCAACGGCGCCAATATGAAGCTGCAATCCATTGGCAATTGAGTAACTACCAGCCTCCATCACTACATAATGCACCACTTCCGATGTATGGATGCCATCGTTCCAGGCAAACTCCGCAACACGCACATCGAAGCTGGTTGAAGTGATATTGCGAATCTCAGTTGTTATCGGGTCAGTGCCGGCAATACCAATTACTGAAGCAAACACCACAGGGTTTTCATAACTGAAGTCCAACTCTATAGTAGTCCATTCGTGATTTATCCCGTTAGCCTTATCAGCCTCGCCACCTACAAAGCGCCGGTTAGTAAAACGCACTACATCGACCTTTTCACCTTCATGGATCAATTCCATATCTTGTGACTGATCTTCTACGTTAATCAGATAGCATTCACCGTTATCGGCCTCTGCCATACGTAATATTGTTGGATCAAAACCGTTAAAGCTTACGTTTTGATGTAAAAACACATCGTTTGAACTCTCGCAGTTACCATGCCCCGTATTAGTTTCTGTGTCTGTTACATTATTGACCTGGAATCCACTCACTGAAGCCATTTCGATAGTAGATGCGTTATTAGCACTGGCCAATTCCCACATTTCTCTATCCGTTAAATCATCTACGTTTGCTTCCCAGCCAAAACTTAAGGTCTTTCCATCGACTTCTAAAGTTGTCTCCCATACATGGCGGGTCTCTGCCCAGCTCCAGTACCATTTACTCTTAATCTTGGCTTGTGAAACAGTAAAAATGAAATTACTAAAGCTTTCGTGAGTCTGCGTATTGCCAACAACTGTTGCCCAGACTTGTTCATCAGCACTACAGCTGTAAACTTCTACAACCTCCTCATTGCGAATAAAAGTTTTGGTATCCAGGCAGTGACGATAAACAGCCACATAACCATCACCCTCACGTGCAAATAACCAGTTCTGGAAACTGGTTGCTTCATCGAATTGCTCTGTTGGCCAATGCAAATTTACTGGTGCAGTTAGAAAGTCATCTACAGGTAAGAAGTCAGTTGCTCTGTTAACACCATCCATAAAGCGCAGCTCCATCGCAGGTTTGTACAAAACCATGGCTACATTCTCATTTTGCTTTATATAGGGTAAGTGCGTGTTCATTTGCTCCTGGCCACCAGCCTTCCAGCCACCGTATTCCGCACCTGAACGAGTATAAACCGGTATAGTACCGGTTGTTGCTATCCAGGGCAGCTGCTGCCAACCTGCATTCCCCGCATGGAAATCCTGGTATGACGATAATTGCACATTGCCATGGCGATACAGATCCATGGTTTTTTCTGAAATAATTGAGCTTGTGGTGAAAGGTGCACTGGTTTCAGTAAGAAGAACACCTGACATATCGACTACGTCATCTGCCAGGTTAGACTCCACAATCAAATCTTCCAAAAAGAAGTTCAGACCGGCAAGTGGATTCAGGTAATATTCCAGCATCTCATCAATCAGTTCTGGGTGGGCATAGGCGCCGGCAGATTGAGAGAAAATTAACTTATCTTGGAGGTCCAACCCAGCCCATACGGTATCAACTTCAGTGATAGGGTGGCCGGAAGAATAGCTTATGTTAATCTCACCATTAAGTTTTTCAAGGCGATTATAGGCAACACTGCTTACATCAAGTGTAGTCATGGCAAAAATATCCATATGGGTACTACCCGTAAAATCTTGTGGACCTTTGCCAGTAATCAACGCGGTATATCGTGCGAACTTATTATTCAAGAAGTTAAGATCTTGGTGAACACCTTCATAGGTCCTTGAATCGACAGCTATAGCAGCACCAAGGTCGTTGGTGACCATAGCGATATCATTAAGAAAAATAAGGGCAACCTGTCCAGCTAGGGTTTTAATCTCTGTATCCTGGGCATAGTCGTATAAATTTAACAATGCTGTCAGGGAAAATGGACTATAAACATTTGAAGTGGACTCATATACTCCAAACTGCTTTTTAACCTCCAGATAACGTACAAGACGCTCCCTTAGTTTTTCGGGCCCACCACCTATATCCCAACCTTCCATTTCAGATAGTAACCAGCTGGAAGATAGCCACATAAGTACGTGATTTTCAGAAGTGTAAACTCGCTTTCCTTCAGTATCTTCATCCTGCCAATAAGGTAGTTTGATAATTTCACTCAGGATAATATCATCGTACTCATCACTCTCCGCCAATAGCCTAATATATTCTATCAGGCGCATATCAGGGTTTTTGTAAGCGTGCTTTCCTGGTGTAAAAAGATCGGTCAGCCCCCGAGCCAGAGCCTCTTTATCCAGTGGTAAATCATAATATGCCCTGAGTACATAATGATCGTTATTAGGTTCGGCTTTGGATGAATCAAGAACGCGTTCGATATAAGCTACCTGCCGATCACGGAAGGCATTTAAATATGCAGGATACGAGGACGTATCATAGTCTGTAAGGCTCCACAGCCGCGCACCGTCCTCGGAATTCTGCCCCCCCGTGGTGAACCAGTCCGATATATCGAGATCCAGGCCGAAGTAATTTAATGCCGTGACTGTACCATCGGCAACGCCGTAGAAGAAATTAAGTGAACCTTCAACCACGGTCGTTAGTCCATCGTATATCCACTCACCGGTATCTACAAAGAAACCAATTGCTGACGTTACACCATCCTCTACAGTTGTAACGACATCCTCAATAATCTCTTCAACTCTCTCTTCAACAGTATCCCAAGTATCAACAACCCAGGTTGTAAATTTATCCCACAATCCTGCATGGGCATATACGGGTAAAATTAGAATAAACATAAGTGCGATACACGCACCTATTTTTTTGAGCTTCATGATCAAGTCCTATATTGTTTTTTTGACCAAATAGAAGTAACTCTTTGGAGGGGAAATATTTTTGTTAAAAATTAATCATATAATTTAGAAAGTTCCAAGAATTTCATACAATGACGCATATTAAATTATTATTGGATAAAGTAAGTGATGTATGCTGGCTGTTCGAACTTCAAAATTCGTTCAGCAATGTAAGACCTTGTTGTTGATCGGGTCAAACAGAGATGGCGTATAGTGAGAAACTGATCTCACGAAGATTTTAAAAGTTGATTCTGCAATCTCATGAAATATTGCGTTAATAATTTCGTAATACTCTTAGGCTTCTGTGTTGAGAAGGTGACTTTGGCTCGCCTTGTGCAAATGGTTTATCTAAATAAATCTAATTAGCAGAGGCATGACTGTCGCAACTAAGATGTAGAGTGCCAAGGGGGCTAATTACCTGAATTGGCCTTACCCAAGTACAGTAGATGTTCTCAGTTGTATAAGGATACGAAGTGACCACTACCCATAAGTTTTTCTCATATTCCGGTTTTGGTGCTTTAGTGAAGGGGCGAAATTTATAGTGGTCTAAAATAAAAGCTGGCAGCAGCTTGTATTAGTAGCTAATAGCTGAAAAGATGTGAATTCGATACTATCGTCTAAAGCTAAACTAATCACTACTGATTAACTTGATACCTTCCGCCGAATAAATCTGATTACTTGACCTTGAACGGACAGAACACCTTCTGATAAAGACAACTGATAACTGAATGCTCAGGCAGTGAACGGTAATTTAATGGAGCTGCCGCAAATCGATAGCTAAAACTGTTCATCTCCCTATGGATTTCACTTTTCCGACTTGGTATAGATATTGTTAGAGGGCTATACATTACCAACTGGTTAGCAATTAGGAAACTCTTTGGTCTGCTAACTTCTATCTCTGAACGTGGCTGATACACAAAGGTAAGGCAGAGTGATAATAAGTTATTAATGAGTAGTGATTTAAAATCCGCGAGCTTAGCCAAAATTAAATAGAGCGAAAGGGGCCCACCCCGAAGGGTGGGAAATACCTTAATGGGTTTGATGCTCTAAAGCATTTAGGAAAGTTGCAATATCATCTACTTGTTGTGTGCTTAATTTCTGCCCCAATTGGTACCAAGCCATATCGTAAATTGCTTGTTCAATGGTTTCTACACGCCCGTCGTGGAAGTAAGGAGCGCTTCTGCTTATATCGCGTAACATTGGAACTTTAAACATCATTTTATCTTTTTCAAGGCCTGTAACTTTATAACGACCTAAATCTTCTTGGTGTGGATATTGGTTGACTAGCCCCATCTTCTGGTACATGTTTCCACCCAAGGTTGCACCATTGTGGCATGCCGAACAACCAGTGTTGATAAAGGTTTGCAAGCCCTTTAACTCACTTTTTGTCATAGCCTGATCATCGCCGCTCATAAAATCATCAAAACGATCATTCGTAATCAGGGTGCGCTCAAATGCAGCTATGGCCTGAGCAATATTGTCGTAAGAGATAGCATTTTCTTTACCAAAGGCGTGTTTGAAACTTTCTTGATATTCGGTAATTTTTGAAATCTTTGTCTCAACAGCCTCTTCTGAAGGCATTCCCATCTCTACAGGGTTTAGAATTGGACCTTTGGCCTGTTCCTTCAGGTCCTCTGCGCGACCATCCCAAAATTGAGCCATTTGGAATCCTGAATTCCATACCGTTGGAGAGTTTCGATCGCCCTTGGTACCAGGTAAAGCTCCCGGTGATGTCGCTTCATTGTCAACGCCCGAACCGTTGTAGTTCCCTACTTGATGGCAGCTGTTACAGGATTGGCTATCATTGACTGAAAGTCGTTTGTCCATGAACAGTGTTTTTCCAAGCTCAACCATGGCTGGGGTGTCATTCTCACTGCCTGGCATAGTTTCTGAGAGAGTGCCGAACATAATTTTTGATTGTTGACGTAATTGATTTATATCAACTTCGGCTGTTGCCGTTGTTGATAGCAAACTTGCTGCCGCTATCAAGCCGCCAATGATTGGAAGCTTTAGATCTCTTTTCGAAAAAATTTTCTTAATCACTTTGGTATCTCTCCCAAATCTCAAAAAAGAATGAAAACTAACCTATTTTTAATCAAAGTTAGACGGTGCCACTATATAGGGGAGCTCGTTCAGCTGATACCATGATTTAACAAAAAATTTGTTGATTTTTGGAATATCCAGAATTGTTCACAAAATATTTTCCAAATATTATTCAGAACTTGACCTATACATTGAGTGCACTGGATTTGGCAAAATTGATGTCTTGCTATTTACCTTTGAAAATTGCAGGGCAATTTCTGAGATGGGGAGGAAGTGTAGAGTTGAGGGGATACTTATCGGCATCTCCAAAGAGAAATGATTCGTATTCCTGCTAGTCGGTTGGTGGTGTAATATTTACTCGAACGATAAATGGACCCTTAACTATTTGAATGTAGTCAACTTTTTAGTTAGAGCTTTTAGGTTTTAGGAAGCTTTTTATCTTATTGTTATATCTGTTTAACTTTTATATTGGTCTACGTACCTTAAATAGAGGCGTTCCGCTACCTATCAAGCTACCGGGCTTAACAAGAATCTCTTCGATCAATCTCTTTAGTGAAATTGGTTACTTTCCCGATTAGCACCCCTAGTTCGCCTTTCTGGGGAATTACATTTTAGAGCCACCTGAGAATCTCTGTCGATACTCCCGAGGAGAAAGACCGGTCTGTTTGTGAAACATTTTCCGGAATGCGCTGACATCCTCATATCCCACTTGCCAAGCGATCTGTTCGACTTGCAATGTGCCCGTTTCCAATAGCTCGCGAGCCTTTTGCAGACGTTGTTGTTGTAGATATTCGGCGGGTCTATAACCGGTAACCTTGTGAAACCTTCGTAGAAAAGTACGCTCGCCCAGATTGGCGAGTTGAGCCATCTCTGCAACAGAGATTGGTTGTTGATAATCCCGGTGAATTTGCTGCTGAACTTTTAAAATTGCTTTATCACCATGATCTACAGGAGGTAGAAAACTGCGGTAATAACTTTGGTAACGAGTTCCTGTATCCACCAATAGGAAACGTCCCAACTCCATAACTATATGGGGAGGCATGTATCGTCCGACCAGATGTAACCCAAGGTCGATCCAAGACATTACACCTCCTGCGGTGACAACATCCGGGTCTGCAATCAGGATGGAATCGATATTCAGCTCTATATCCGGGAACTTCTGCTTAAAGTCATCGACCAGTCGCCAGTGAGTGGTCGCCTGGCGTCCATCTAATAGTCCTGCGTCGGCCAACATAAAAGCCCCAGCACAAGCGGAACAGGTTACGGCCCCCTCTTTGTGTCGCTTTAACAACCAGGTACTGACATCTGTCGGTGGCTCCATGTACTCCTGACCTTCAAGTACCGGCGGTACAATAACGATATTTGGGCCTTTAGAAGCCCCTTTTTTCTTGGGTATGACTTTTCCGTCATTAATTAGCCAGCGTGATACCTCAAATAGCGCCTTGGGTTCTGGAATTGACTCCTGACAGATGTGGTTTGCGGTTTGGAACAGATCGATTAGGCCATAAGTCGCCGACCGAGCCGCTCCGGGGATCATCAGTATTGCAATGTGGATTGTTTGGGTCACTAGCCCCCCTGTCAGTTCTTGCCTGTTTTATGTCGGTCTTGCCACGCCTGTATCTTAGCCCACCGCCCTAACATGCGCTTGTACATTTCAAAGACACAACCAAAGGACAACCTTATGAGCAAAACAGCGCTAATCGTCGTCGATATGCAAAACGACTACTTTGAAGGAGGAAAGTGGACTCTTGAAGGCATTGGCCAAGCGTCAAACCAAGCCGCAAAAGTGCTGACTGAGTTTCGCAAAAAGCAGTGGCCAGTTATTCATGTTCGCCATGAATTTCTCAGTGAGGATGCTCCATTCTTTATTGCCGGTAGTGAGGGTGCGAAAATCCACAAAAGCCTTCTGCCTGTTGAAGGTGAGCCGGTAGTACTCAAGAATGAAGTTAACAGCTTTAAAGGTACGGATCTTAAAAAGCACTTGAATGGGCTAGGTGTTAATAAATTGGTCATTGTCGGTGCGATGAGCCATATGTGTATCGATGCCATCACCCGAGTGGCAAGTGACTTTGGGTATGAAAATACCGTTATTCATGATGCCTGTGCCAGTCGGGACATGTACTTCAATGGTGTAGATGTTCCCGCTGCACATATACATGCAGCTTATATGGCTGCACTGCAATTTGCTTATGCAGAGGTGATCAGTGCTGAGGAATATTTAACGCAGTAATTAATTCACCTGCACCTTAGAGTTAAGCAACACGCGATACTCTACCGATACTCTACACCTTTAGCGATCAGGACTTTAGGCTTTAAAAGCCTAAAGTCCTTCTCTGAGCTGCATGTACAGCTCGACTTCTTGATAAATTTCTTTATACCTAAAGATTGTCGACTTGAATTTGACTGTTTAGTCAAAATTATTAGTCTGATCAGGTTTTGGATCTGAAATGAGCACTTATCCCAACTTGCTATGCCCTCTTGAAATTCAGCAGGTGCTATCGAAGGAAGAATAGTTGCTTTTTTTAGAGTCGGAGGTGGGCATCCTATCAATGCCCCCTTATTAATCAGTGGCGTTTTATGAACCCCAATTTATATTGTCTAGCCCATATGAATGATATAATGTATCATTTCTATGGTTGATGCGTATTGATCTGTGTTCGGACTAAATAGATTAGAAGGATTATTGTGAGAGATACTCTAGGAATTTTCGCATCCGGTATTTGTCTGCTTCACTGTTTTTTGCCACCTTTATTACCCGCTTTGGGAGGTTTAGGGGTATTAGGTGTTTTACAGGGCGACCAGTTTGTCCATTTACTTCTGTTGGTTCCGGTCTTATTTTTGGCTTTTGGCAGCTTCCCGGCCTCCTGCCGACGCCATCAGCGTTACACGGTAATGGTTGTGGGGTTCTCGGGGACGCTGCTATTGGTTGGTGCGCTTTACCTTGAAGGGCCTTGGGAGCTGGTTGCCAGTGTTGTTGGTGCTGGCCTATTGATCATTGCCCACTGGGTGAACCAGCGCTTAGTGTATCGGATCGCTTTGGTTGATTAGGTGAGGATGATGAAGTCTGCTGGAGTTCTGCTGATCGCTTTGTCCCTGGCTGGCCCAGTTGTGGGAGGTATGGGAAGTCATGTCCATGGTAAGGCCATGATGTATCTAGTGGCCGAGACAGATAGAATCCGTATCGAACTAGCGTCACCTTCATCTAATTTAGTGGGATTTGAGCATGCGCCTTGTAACGATGCCCCAAAATAGCTGTTAGAGTAGGTTACTCTCGAACTATCCAAGCCTGATCATTTTTGGAGTTTGGCAGTGCTCAGTGCCAGCCCTTAAGTGTGGAAGTTGGGGCGCCATCATATAGTGCAGAAGTTAGCAGTGACAGCTCAGCGCATTGTGGTTTCCATGCTAGTTATGAATTCAAGTGTGATAATCTCGCACTCCGGTCGTCAGGGAGCTGAACTGCTCACTGGTAAAGACAACAAATTGCTAATGAAATAGGCTATGAAAGCATCCCAAATCAAACAGACCCTTAGTGTGGCGGAGCAAACCTGTCGCAGTTCGGGTGCCCGCTTGACTGAAAAGCGCAAGAACGTTCTTACTGTTTTGCTGCGGTCAAAAACTCCGCTTTCTGCCTATGAGATAGCGGAGCATTACAACGGTGACTTTCGCGACTCAATTCCCGCCATGTCAGTCTACCGAATGTTGGATTTTCTGGCCGCAGAGAACCTGGTTCACAAGCTCAATTCAGAAAACAAATACCTGGCCTGTGCTCATATTGCCTGTGACCACAGCCACCAGACTCCACAGTTTTTAATCTGCAATCGTTGCCGCAAGGTGCGGGAAATTGGTATTAGGCCTGAAGTCATTGATGCACTGCGCGATACGGTTGAAAGTGCCGGATATCATCTCGAGACTTCCCAGTTGGAGCTGGACTGTGTTTGTGATGAGTGCAGTCGGGATGCAGCTTAGTGGCAGCTGGTCAGTTAATACGTGGGGTGCCTGCCAACGTTATCACTGGTTTTCTGGGTGTTGGCAAGACGACCGCAATCCGCCACCTTCTGGAAAGTAAGCCCGATGATGAGCGCTGGGCTGTTCTGGTCAATGAGTTCGGAGAGGTGGGTGTTGACGGCGCACTTTTTGAACCGGACCAGGAAAAAAGTATTTATATCCGAGAGGTACCCGGAGGCTGCATGTGCTGTGCTGCCGGTTTGCCGATGCAGGTTGCTTTAAACCAGTTACTGGCCAAAGCCAAGCCCCATCGTTTATTGATCGAGCCCACGGGTCTGGGGCATCCGCGAGAGGTGCTCGAAACGCTGTCCGACGCTGTACGCTGCGGTGTTTTGAACCTTCGTGGTACGCTTACTTTAGTGGATGCCCGCTGTATAGAGGACAATCGCTATTTGCGTAGTGAGACTTTTCGGCAGCAATTAGAAGTTGCTGACTTGGTGGTGGCTAATAAGTCTGACCTATATGGCCCTGAGGACTTGCAAAATCTACAGCGTTTTCTGTCATTTCTAGGTGAAGGGACGGAAAAACCTCTACAGGTAGTAGAGCAGGGGCGTATCGAACTAGAGTGGCTCCAGCTGCCCTGCAGTTTTCAGGTCTCGCCAGGGAGTGATCACCATCATCCAGTAATCCAGGTGGCGGATGAGGTTGAGTTATTGCCGGAGTGTGGTTATCTCCGCTCAGAAAATAGTGGAGAGGGGTTTTACAGTTGTGGTTGGCGTTTTAGCCCTGAATTTATATTTGATTATGATGCGCTCTTTTCTCTATTCAGTGGCACTGACGCTGAGAGAATCAAGGGGGTATTTATTACCGAGCAAGGTGTATTTGGATTTAATAAGGCTGACATAGTGCTTACAGTATTGGAGCTGGATGACACATTGGAAAGCCGGGTGGAGGTGATTAACCAAGCGCGTTTGGATTGGGGCGCGATGGAGAGCTGCTGGATTGCTGCCCTGGCGGATAATCAGGGTACCCAAACATAAGTGTTCCTAATTACCACTCTTGCTAAGTCAAGTTTAGCTGTATATAAATACAGCTATCTCGTTGATCTGCAAGGGGATGCACCATGGCTCGCAACAAGGTACAGTTTCAGAAGGGGATTAGTTTGATCCAATTCCTCAAAATGTACGGCAGCGAGGAACAGTGCTTCGATGCGCTGTCGCGATGGCGTTGGCCCAATGGCTTTAGTTGTCCTCACTGCGGACATGACAAGCATTGCGACCTCGCTTATCGCAAGCTTAAGCAATGTAACCGGTGTCGACGTCAGACATCGATTACCTCCCGTACGATTTTTGACTCTACGAAGCTCCCCCTCACCACCTGGTTTCTCGGTATCTTCCTGATTACTCAGGATAAGAAGGGTATTTCCTGTATGGAGCTATCTCGACATCTGGGCATCTCTTACAACGCAGCATGGCGTATGAAGCAGAAACTCATGCAAGTGATGATGGAGCGAGACCAGCGATACAAACTGTCCGGTTTTATTGAACTAGATGATGCCTATCTTGGTGGTGAGCGTACTGGATGCAAGCCGGGGCGCGGAGCCAAGGGTAAAACTCCCTTTGTAGCTGCCGTTGAAACAACCAAGGAGGGATGCCCAACCCGTATTAAGCTCTCAATTATCAAGGGCTTCAAAAGCAGTGAAATTTCAACCTGGAGTAAAAAGTCCCTTTGTAGTGGCAGCACAGTCATCTCAGATGGCCTTCCATGCTTCAATGCCATTAAGGAGGCCGGTTGTGTGCATGACAAAATTGTTTGTGGTGGTGGCCGAGCTTCTGTTGAAGAGCCTGAGTTCTATTGGGTAAATACGGTACTTGGTAATTTAAAGAGTGCGCTGCGTAGTACTTACCATTCTATTAGGCCGAAATATGCACAGCGCTATTTGGCAGAATTTCAATATCGCTTTAATCGGAGGTTTGATTTATCGGCACTCATTCCAAGACTGGTTTACGTCTCTCTTCGGACGCCGCCGATGCCGGAAAGGTTGCTAAAAATTGGCTTAGCATAAGTGGTAATTAGGTAAGTGTTTTACAAATCCAAATAGCTACTCGACTAGAAGCTATTTCATAACTTCTTTAACGTAATTAACATGCATACAGTATAGAAAAAACACGATAAGAGGAAAAATATCGCTCCCATCTAACAACCAAGCGGCGGTAATTTAAAAGTCCGCTCAACTTTCCATCGGCGAGCATACCTTCTGAGCTTTCTACCATCCTGCCTTGGGGCTTTATTCCTATTTCTCCTGTGTAGACAGATAAGGAAGATCTTTCCATCGCGCTCCAGAAAGCAAAACCCACAGGATGTCCTCAAAACAAGCTTGATTATCAATAGGTTTTGGGCCTCCCTTTCCTCGTTTTAACTCAGGAGGACAAAATTCGATCAATTCCCATTGTTCATCGGTTAACTTTGACTTGAATCGGTTCATTATTGCAGTACCTTATTCAAAGTGATTGCACGAAAATAGTTCATTTCAAGTTATGAAAAAGCCTATATGGTTAATATTTCCAGTAAAAAAATGAGTGTTAAGAAATCAATGCTGATGGGGATAGAGCAGGAGCAAGTGAACACTTTGGATGTCAACAATGGCAGGGAAACTCAAAGCTATACATTAAAGCCAGGTGAGAGTAGGGTAGCTCAATAGGCTATACACCACTTTTGCGAAAAGTTAAATAAATTAGCCTTTTACCGGCATATATATCCAGATTGAATGGGAATTGCCGTTATGATTTCTCTCTTTACCAAAAAATGAGCCATATATAGTGGCTCCCAACTGGCTGTATTTCCATCAGTTAATTATTGCCTTCTCCATGACCATGAGAAGAAGGTTCGCGGTAAATTTCATGGGTTATTCCTAAGAAGAGTTTTACGTCCCAGTAAGCGCTCGTCACTCGTCGGCGGATCCGAAATCGAAAGTGAGTAGCAGTCGCAGTTGGCCGGGCTCGATACTTGGTGAGCGGTGGATTAGACCGGCCCCTTCATTGCCCTCCCAGAGTTCGCCCTTGAGAAGGGCAACCGAGCCGCATGCCAGGTGATTGATGGAAGTTGGAGGGAATTCCTGGTTAGCCTTTAAGTCGAGTGTATTTGGGGTAATAGAATCTGGTGTCAGCCACTCTGTACCCGTACCTAAATAAGTCGTAATCAATCGACAGGGCACCCGGTCTACATGAAACTTTGGGCACATTGCACCGTTCAGGGTTGTTAAACGAATACCGACTCCACTTAGCTCAAATAGATAACTGAACATATCTGCCAATAACTGGATATCAGCACACAAGTGCGGGTAGGGACCAAGCTCTGGTAATGCTTCACCGAGACGCTCGATCTTGGCGGTGGGTAATAGAATCCTACGGTTGGGGTGTATACCACTATTTAAGAGGGAGCGGCAATCACTGGCTATGCTACTGGGCAGTTCCCGTTGCCAGATGGCCATATTAATATCAGCTTGGAAAATATCTGCTAAAACTTCTCCATTATCTGCAGATACGGCCCGACGGGTATTTGGCAGGTCTGCCACTGACAGTCCTTCCTCTTTCGGAGCCAGTTCAGTATTTGGAGTTTGTGTAATAATTGTCTCATGGCTTCTTTCTGTAAAGTCGGTCAGGCTCAAGCTAATCTCCAATTAAGTAACTTCGGCTAATAAAAACTATTTTCAGAGGCTTTAATTGCTTTGATCTCTGCTATGGCGGGCGGTGCAATACCTAAATACCTCACTCGCGCACTACCCGCCCCTTAATGCAGGCTATGATATAACATAACATATTGAGAGTGGTCGGCCTAGGCAACCTCCAACATTGGGGTGAATCAAGCTTGAAGACCGAATTTATCGGGAGTTCTGATAGCTGGAGGGAGCCTTGGTGAGGCGTATTGACCAATGCCTGGCGCAAGTAGATTATTCGGCCATGTTCTTTTTAGCAGCAAAACTGTTTATCTCAGATTTCTTTCTTGCCGTCGTCGTAATTCACATTTTGTTCAGATTTAACTGAGTTAAAATGATACAATGTATCAATTGTGTATTTATGGTTTATCCCATTTGAGTGGAAGAGCCAGGGAAATAATGGCAATGATTGGCAGGATTTAGCTAGAGGTGCAGCTTCGTGCCGGCCTACAGCCGGGGAGGGTGTGTTACTCTGTCAGCCTGCTGTGTTTATAAGTGAATTTTCGGTGTACCGGAAAATACATGGTTAGCGTTGGGAAGTACCCAAAATTAACCTGTTTTTTTTAAATATTGCTGAGTAAATATGAAAATAAATAATTCTATTGTTTACGGGGTTGCAACTGCTGCATTATTTGCTGGAGCGAGTTGCGCCAGCCTCGCCGCAGAGAAAGAGAGTGTTTCGACTGAAGGCATGTGGCAACCTCACCAGTTGCCTGAGCTGTCCAAAGAGCTTCGCACTCATGGCCTGGAGCTAGACCCAGCCAGCATGACCAAGCTTACCGAATTTCCAATGAACGCGGTGATCAGCCTGGGGGGATGTTCCGCTTCCTTTGTCTCTCCCAAGGGATTGGTGATTACCAACCACCACTGTGCCTACGGTTCAATTTCATACAATTCAACCGAATCCAAGGATTTACTCGCTGAAGGTTTCCTGGCCGGAGATTTGTCTGAAGAGCTGCCTGCTGCACCGGGCTCCCGAGTTTACGTCACCGTTGCAATGAACGAAGTAACGGATAAGGTCAACGAACGCCTGACTGATGAGATGGATGGCGCTGCACGTTTTGTCGCAATCGAAGAAGCGGAGAAGGCGCTGGTTTCTGAGTGTGAAAAAGATCAGGGCCATCGCTGTGAGGTCTACAGCTACTACGGCGGTTTGAATTACTACCTGGTTAAGCAGTTGGAAATCCGCGATGTGCGTTTGGTGCATGCACCCGCAGTTTCAATCGGCAAATTTGGTGGCGATATCGATAACTGGATGTGGCCTCGCCATACCGGTGATTACGCTTTTTACCGCGCCTATGTTGGTAAAGATGGTAAACCGGCTGATTATTCCAAAGATAATGTCCCTTACGAGCCTAAGCACTATTTGCCTGTAGCGGCAAAAGGGCCTAAAGAAGGTGATTTCGTGATGGTTGCCGGTTATCCGGGGCGTACCAACCGTTATCGCACTGCCCAAGAAGTAGAAAGCAACTTCAACTGGTATTACCCAAACATGCAGCGGGTGCTGGGTGAATGGTCGGAAACGATTGGTGGGGCAACTGCCGACAATAAAGATGCAGAGTTAAAGTATGCAAGCCTCGTGGCAGGTTTGAATAATTACTCTAAAAACTATACCGGCATGATGGAGGGTTACCAGCGCAGCGATCTATTGCAGCGTAAAGAAAAGCTGGAAAAAGCTTTGCAAGCTTGGGTGGATTCAGACAAGGCCCGCGAGACAAAATACCAGTCGACGATCGATGATATCGAGGCGCTGGTTGTAGAAAAAGAATCAACCCGTGAACAGGACCTGGCCATCGATTATATGGATCGTTCAGCCATGCTGGGTGCCGCAAGCAAACTGTATCGATTGGCTAAAGAGAACGAAAAACCCGATGCTGATCGCAAGCCGGGCTATCAGGTACGGGATCTAACCCGATTCAAAGAGGGCATGCGTCGTATAGAGCGCAGCTATCATCCATCAGTCGACAAACAGATCTGGCTCTACTTCCTAGACCGCTATCAGGCGCTCCCGAAGGAGCAGCGTATAGCCAGCTTTGATCGTTACTTGAATATCGGAAAAGGCAATACTGACCTAGAGGCAACTCTCGACAAAATGTATAAGGAAACAGAGCTTTCCGATATTGAGGTACGTGAAGCGTGGATTGGTAAAAAGCCTGAAGACTTCAAAGAGAGCAAGGATCCGTTTATCCAGCTGGCAG
The DNA here is from genome assembly GCF_052467515.1 of Microbulbifer mixtoriginis (SeqCode). Lineage (NCBI taxonomy): Bacteria > Pseudomonadati > Pseudomonadota > Gammaproteobacteria > Cellvibrionales > Microbulbiferaceae > Microbulbifer > Microbulbifer mixtoriginis (SeqCode). The sequence goes on from NZ_CP174314.1 coordinate 2,085,366, forward strand.
TGGCCATGTACGATGATATGCTTGCCCGTGAAGAGTATGAGGAGTCCATTAAAGGGCGCTTCGCCCAATTGCGCCCACAATATATGGAGATGCTGATAGATTATTACCACTCCCTAGGTAAGCCGGTCTACCCGGATGCAAATAGCTCTCTTCGCGTGACCTATGGCCTGGTTAATGGCTATGAGCCACCAGCTGGAACAATTAAAGAGGCAGCAGATGGTAATGACGGTAAACAAGGCTTTGTACCTTTTACTACATTGCGTGGTATTAAGGCAAAGTATACCGGCGAGGACCCCTTTGATGCTCCCAAGGCTCTGATGGAAGCGATCGATAAGCAGAGCTATGGCCGTTACTATGAAAAGCAGCTGGATTCAGTGCCGGTTAATTTCCTAAGTACCGTAGATATTACGGGCGGTAACTCAGGATCTCCGACAATGAATGGTCGCGGTGAGTTGGTGGGAGTCGTATTCGATGGAACCTACGATAGTATCAATGCTGATTGGGACTTCACCGATAGTACCCGAGCGATTCATGTCGATATCGCTTATATTCTCTGGGTAATGGAGAATATTGACGGAGCCGGATACTTGGTTCGGGAGATGGGCCAGTAGCCGACCATAGTTGAACTAACGTCCTCAAGTGAGCAATGCTCCCTGAGGACGTTTTTCTTTGTAGGGTTGAATACTATCCACCGCCATATTGTAAGCCGCAGTACCGAACTCGCTCTCTTTTTTTAGTGTTCTTAGTTTCCCTTCTATAGAGAAAGGCGCGTACAGAGCGTCGACTGGAACTCCCTTAGGAAGTGCTGTGGATAACCTAATTCGGAGATGGGGGGGGAAGTGGATACAGGCTCCAAAGTAGGGCACAAAAAGGAAGCTGGAAATTGTTAGTTCATCATTAAATTCAATCGGGACGATAAATCCAGCAATGGGTATCTGTTGATTGTCGAGCTCTGGTTTTATTCTAGTGGAAGTCAAAGCGGCCTGGGAACGGCTTTCATTTTCACTCGTGGTGATAAAAGCCGATGTGTTAGGTATTGAGTCGGCAGCGGAGCCTTCAAAAATATCATCTATGTATTCTGATGGGCTGAGTTACTGCCCTCAGATTAGTGCGGGGTTTATCTGGATGGAGTTGTCATGGGCGAACATACAATCATACTTTTACGTTCAGTATTTGCCGGAACTTTAATTGCAGCTGTAATTCCTGGATGGTTGAGTAGATAATAGAGCATAGTTTAGAGTATTTGTTCCCCCGATTGTTGAGAGAGGTTGTGTTCTATCGGCCAGTAGCATCACTAAGCTAATCGCTAATTATTTAGTGATGCATTGAGGCTAATCTATCCCCTTACTGGTTTTCATATTCCAAAAGCTTTTTCTTATCAATTTTACCTACGGCAGTAACCGGAAGGCGAGATAACACACTAAGTTGCTCTGGTAGCTTAAAGGCAGCCAGTCCTCTTTTTGTCAAGAAATCGCGTAACATGTGTAAAGAAGGTGCTTTATCTGCACATACGATAGCCGCTCCAACTTGTTCCCCGAGTTCTTTATCCGGTAAGGGAATGATAGCTGCTTGCTGAATATGGGGATGGGCGAGCAGGTGCTCTTCAATTTCGTCGCATGCAAATGTTTCCCCGCCCCGATTCACAACATCTTTGAGTCGCCCGGTAACTACAATATTGCCGTTGTCCAGAATGCGTACACGATCTCCACTGCGATAGAAACCATCGGGGGTAAAAGCACGGCGATTATGCTCTTCGGCTCGGTAATAGCCTCTCAATGTGTAGGGTCCACGAGTGAGTAATTCTCCTTCTTCACCGGCTTTCACTTCCTGTCCGTACTCATCAACCACTTTTAGAGTATCGAGGGAACTCATAGGTCTGCCCTGAGTACTGGTGATGGTTTCATCGTTATCTTCGTGATGGGTGTAACAAATCAACCCTTCGGCCATTCCGAATACCTGCTGTAGTGCACCGGGAAAAGCAACTATCGCAGCATTGGCGTCAGTTGGACTCAGCTTTGAGCCACCGACTTGCAGTAAGCGGAGAGAGCTTAAATCAGCATCTTCCCATTCTGTCGCTGCAGTCCAGACTTGAGCCAGTGCTGGGACCAGGGCTGTGGCGGTTACGCCGTAACGCTCTATCAGCTCGAAGCAGTAGTCCGGGCTTGCATCTTTGGTGAATATTACCTGCCCACCCATGGATAGCGTACCCAGAATGCCGGGGCAACCCAGTGGAAAATTATGGGCGGCGGGGAGTACTGCCAGATAGATTTCATCTTTTCCTAAATTACAAGCAGCCGTAGCGCAAGTAATGTTGTAGCGATAGTCATTGTGGGTGCGTGGAATAAGTTTCGGAAGTCCTGTAGTGCCACCGGAAACGAGGAATAGAGCTGGGGCGTTAGGGTCTACGGGAACAGGGGTGAAGCCTTGGCATTCTCTTCTGGGCAGGGAGGGGAATGTGTCATTTTCATCAGAGCTATATATGCCTCGCAAAGTCGGAGATTGCGAAGCAATTTGTTCCATCATGCTGTGACGGCTTCCATCACTTTCCGCTCCTGAAGTGATATAGATACTGGCACCCGAGACCTGTGCAAAATGGCATATTTCATTTTGGCGATGTGCAGGCAAAGCTAAAACAGGAACTATTCCCGCTCGAAATAAACCGAGTAGGGCTGTAATAAAACTGACTTGATTGCTCCACTGGAGTATTGCCCGCTCCCCAGCTTTGTAGCCTTGTTCCACCAGGCCTGCGGCAATGCTATCGGCCTCATTAACCAATTCGGCATAAGTTAATTGATCCGATAGGTCCCGAACTGCACATTGATTGGGAAGGTTTTTCGCATTACGTATGATCAGCTCCCAAATAGGTTGGTTATCCCAAATTCCTTGTTGCTGATAGAAATCCTCTAGTTCCTTTGGGTGAGGCGTGTAACCATTAAGTAAATTATTTTCCATGCTGGTCTCCTGAAATGTTTGGGTGGAGCAGGCGAGTGTTTTTTTGAATCTTCTTCAGATTTCTAAATTAAGAATTAACAGTTAGTATTCACGGCTTCAAATTTCTTATTGAGATAAATCTATGCCCGGCGCTTGGCTACAAATCCCTCGCCCTCAACCTAAAGCGGCTATCCGACTTTTGTGTTTGCCTCATGCTGGTGGTACAGCATCACTTTATCGACCCTGGGTGAAATTATTGCCAGATTCCATAGAATTGGTTCTCGTATGTTTACCGGGTAGGGAGCAACGCTGTAATGAAGCTATGCCCGCAGATATGCAAACTTTAATTGCTTTGTTAAGTAGGGCTATCAAACCTGTCATCGATAAACCCTGGGCAGTATTTGGGCACAGTATGGGAGCTACAGTTGCTCATGAATTGGCTCTCTCCTTGTATCGCGAAAAATTGTGCGGTCCTGAACACATATTTGTCTCTGCGCGCGAAGCTCCACAATTTCAAAAGAGTGGAAACGTACATCAGTTGAGTGATGAATCTCTCTGCCAACAACTCATTGAGCTTGGCGGCACCTCTCCTGAATTATTGGAAATTCCTGAGTTAAGGGCTCTACTACTTCCTGCTATACGCCAGGATTATCGATTGATCGAAACCAGCAAGATATCCTCGGACCAACTTCTAGATTGCCCCATCACCGCGATGCTAGGACGGGATGATCCTGAGTTGAGTACCGTTGAAGCTCGGGGTTGGCAGCAGTGGACCAATGGTGAGTTCCAATTGAAAGAATACGCAGGTAACCATTTTTATCTGTCAGATTGTCCCGATCTGGTGGTTGGCCATATTGTTCAGAAGCTCCGCTTGGCCTAACTGCATGTAAAGTTAAGTTGGCCGTATAAAATCTTTCTGTTTCTTGTAACGCTATCGAAATTAATTGTCGGGAGAATAGGGCTGTTGAGCGGCCCTATATTCTCCATCGTTCAATAGATAGCGGATCTCTGCCTCGATTAATCCGGGATCATTATTTTTGATGATGTTCGAATTATTTCTCTTTAGTAACAAGTAGCACACACTCTCTCCACCCTGACGCCCAAATCCAAAACAAACATCCCGTTGATTTCGCAAATGATATGTTATAACGTTTCATTGTTGATGGGAAGATGAACAGCTTAGGTGATGGAGTTTCTATGCAAGCAACGAAGCTACCAATGGAGTGTGAAAATCTGAATGAGATCCGCCAAGGTATCGATTCCATTGATCGCGAGATCATCAGGCTGTTGCAGCGGCGTATGGGGTATGTTTTGTCAGCAGCCCAGTTCAAGCCGGATGAAACGAGTATTCCTGCTCCAGACCGGGTTGCGGAGATGTTGATTGACCGCCGTCGTTGGGCTGAGAAAGAACAACTTTCCGCAGATTATATAGAGCAGCTTTTTACCGGGATTATTCACTGGTTTATCACTCAGCAAAAGCTGCATTGGCGCGCTGAGCGCGGCTTGCCAGTTGAGGAAGGTGTATGAAGGGCCGCTCTAAATATGCTGGCCTGGAAGCCTGTTTGCAGGAAGCGAAGTCCAGGGTAAGCCGGGGACAGCCAGAGGTTCTGGCATCGTTTTCATCTCCATGTCATAGACGCAACCCAATAGGGTTGTTTGCCTCCGGCTATCAGCATGAAAGGTTCGCGTCTCTGTGGGGTGTGCCCTCTAGAGATGAATATGCTGTGACCTTTGGCTCTGCCTGTGAATTTAGTTGTGCCCCAGGGGAATCTTGGTCTGAAATCCAAGCCAATTGGCAAAAATTACTGTCCTCCGCTGTGGTAAGCGGGGGGCATCGGCCGGTTTTGTGTGGTGGGTTTGCTTTTGATAGCCAAAAAGATTCCTCATCCTTGTGGCAAGACTTTCCCGCAGGGGCGCTTACGTTGCCCGAGTTGGCCCTTTACTGTGAAGGGGATCGCAGTTATCTGGTAATGAATTTTATCGTTACCGATCAAACAGAATGTAATCAGACTGCGGAGCGGCTGAAGGCGCGGTGGCAGCATATTTTGTCTCGTAGCTCTGACCTTTCTGCGAATGACAATTTGTTTTCGGTGGAGTCTGATTTTAGCCCAAATTATGCAGGCCAAATGGCTTGGCAGCAGCGTGTAGTAGGCGTGGTCGAATCAATCAAGCGCAACGAATTTCAAAAAGTAGTTCTCGCTCGTTCTGAATCACTGAGCGCGGATTGCTGCCCGGGAAGTATTCTCGGATATTTACAAGAATCTTACCCCGATGCCTATTTATTTGCATTTTCCCGCGGAAAAAGTTGCTTTCTTGGGGCTTCCCCCGAGCGTTTAGCCGCTGGTAAAGAGGGTCGCATCAGTACAGTTGCTCTGGCCGGTAGCGCACCCCGGGGAAAAGATCCTGCAACTGATTACAAATTGGGATTATCTCTGCTCGATAGTGATAAAGACCGCTTCGAACATGACCTGGTTGTCCAACATCTCCTTTCTATTTTGCGCAAATACTGCCACAGCGTAGCGGAACCAGAACCGCCCCAACTCTGTAAATTAAAGCAAATTCAGCATTTGCTGACGCCTCTAGAGGGATTGGTGAAAGATGGCGTAAATCTGTTGGATATCTTATCGGATTTACACCCAAGTGCTGCGGTGGGAGGCCTGCCGAGGAAAAAAGCACTGAAGTATATCCGTGAAAATGAAGACCTGGATCGCGGTTGGTATGCCGGACCTGTTGGTTGGCTCAATGCCGGGGGGGAAGGGGAGTTTGCTGTTGCGCTGCGTTCTGCACTTATTACTCCGGGCAAGGTAACACTATTTGCCGGTTGTGGCCTGGTTGAGGCTTCCCTTCCTACCCACGAGTATCGTGAAAGTTGTATCAAAATGCGTGTTATCCGAGACGCAATAAGGAGCGTATCTCTTGTCGCCGAAGCCGCAGAATAAATCAGAGCCAACCAGTCCGGCCAGTTTGTTAAAGGATTTAGTTTGTCAGGCTATTGATGCCGATATTAATGGCATTAATCCGCAGGATGACTTAATTGCACTGGGGCTCAACTCAGTACAAATCATGAAGATAGCTGGTAAATTAAGGCAGAAAAAGATCAAAGTAAAATTTGCTGATCTTATTGCAGTGCCTCAATTGGAAGCCTGGCTTTCTCTACCTCAGTTGGCTACTGGAACTGAAGAAAGTACCAGTGAACATTTATCTGTGCCGGGCGCTTTTGATGAAGGTGCTCCCTTTGATTTGGCACCGATGCAACATGCCTATTGGATTGGGCGAGACCCGAATCAATATTTAGGAGGTGTTGCCGCACACTTTTATCATGAGTTTGATGGCCTGGATGTAGTACCTGATCGATTGGAACAGGCTGTGCGCTCCCTATTCGAGCGGCATGGGATGCTGCGTGTTCAAATCCTCGATGATGGTCGACAGCAGATTCCCGTAGAAGTGAGCTGGCCCGGTTTAAAGGTTCATGATTTCAGGCATCAGGCTGCCGCAGAAGCGGAGCAGAGTCTTATCGCTGTTAGGGAGCAACTCTCCCATCGGCAGCTGGATATATCGCAGGGCGAGGTTTTTGATGTACAGCTCTCATTGTTACCTGCGGAATTAAAAGCTGGCGGCACACGCCTGCATATTAATCTGGATATGGTAGCTGCAGATGCCTTTAGTCTGCGCGTGTTACTGAATGACTTGGCCAAGCTCTACCTGGAACCAGAGCAGTCTCTGGTTCCGCTTAATTACAGTTATCCGCGCTACCAGGCTGACCGCAGCGCTCTTCACTCAAAGGAAGAGCGCCGAGCTGAGAAGCAGCAGGCCAAAGAACACTGGCAGGATCGCCTGGCAGATTTGCCCGGCGCCCCTCAGTTGCCAACCGCGATAGGTACTGAGTCTAAAGACACTCGTCGAGTTGTTCGGCGTCACTATAGCTTGTCTGCTGACCAGAAAAACCAGCTGGCGGAACTTGCGAGCCGTCACGGAATTACTTTGTCCATGACCCTGGCAGCGGCGCTTGCCGAAGTGCTTACGGTCTATAGCGAAGAGTCAGACTTCCTGCTGAATCTCCCCCTGTTCGACCGGGAATCCCTGCACCGGGATGTCAACTCCCTGGTAGGAGACTTTACTTCTTCGATCTTGCTTGCCTGGCAGGGCAGCCAGAGTGGGACCTTCGTTGAGCGTGCACAGCGTTTACAACATAACTTCCGTCAGGATGTAGTTCACGGGAGTTATTCCGGCGTAGAGGTGCTGCGTGACCTTAGCAGACAACAGGGGCAAACGGTGTTTGCGCCGGTTGTCTTTACCAGTGCGCTTGGGCTGGGTGAATTATTTGGCGAGTCAGTTCGCAGTGCCTTTGGAGATGTCAATTGGATTATCTCCCAAGGGCCACAAGTGTGGCTGGACGTACAGGTTATGGAGCTCAAAGGCGGCCTGTCTGTAAACTGGGATGCGCGGGAAGCTGCTTTTGCTCCCGGCGTTCTGGATGGCATGTTTGCGGCCTTTACGCAGTTACTGGAATGCCTGATCGGTAGCCCGGAATTCTGGGCCCAGCCGATACCATCGCTGCTGCCAGCGGAGCAAAAGCACCAACGTCAGCAGGTAAATTCCACAGCCAAGCCATACCAGCCTCACCAATTACACGAACATTTTTTTAGCAATGCTAAAAACTGCCCTGAAGCAGTGGCTCTCTATTGGAACGATGAACAAATTCGTTACGGGGAGTTGGCCCACAGTGCTTTGGCGATGGCCGCGTATTTACAGCTTCAAGGTGTTGAGCCCGGTGATTTGGTTGGTATTTTATTACCCAAGGGGCCGGAGCAGATTATTGCAGCCTTGGGCGTATTAGCGGCAGGATCGGCTTATCTGCCGCTGGGTATAGACCAGCCACCGCTGCGAAGAGAGCGCGTACTCAAGCTTGCTGGAGCCAAGCTGGTTATAGATAACTTGTCAGTGCTCTCTGGTGTCGCGCCTTTATCCCGGCCTGTCGTGGGAGAGGCCAAAGATCTTGCCTATACCATTTTCACCTCTGGCTCTACCGGTGAACCCAAGGGCGTAGAAATTAGTCACGGGAGTGCCTGGAACACAATAGCGGACATTAACGCGCGCTTTTCGGTTAATGAAAATGATCGAGTGCTCGCCGTATCAGCATTGGATTTCGACCTTTCCGTTTACGATATTTTTGGGCTCTTGTCCGCCGGCGGAGCATTGGTATTGGTTGAAGAGGAGTCCCGGCGGGATGCTGAGCGCTGGCATCAGCTGGTGTGTCAGCATGGCGTTACTGTTTGGAATACGGTGCCGGCGCTATTGGATATGCTGCTCACCACGGGTGGTGATACTCCAGCTGGCGAGCTGCGCTTGGTATTAAATTCTGGCGACTGGATCAGCCTCGACCTGCCGGAACGGTTAAAACGAGTTAACCCGGAGTGCCGCTTTATCGCTTTGGGCGGCGCCACCGAAGCTTCTATTTGGTCGAACAATTTTGAAGTCAAAGAAGTTGATTCCTCTTGGCGATCTATTCCCTATGGTTACCCTTTGGCCAACCAGCAATTCAGAGTGGTGGATGCCCAGGGGCGTGATTGCCCCAACTGGGTGACAGGGGAGTTGTGGATCGGTGGTGCTGGCGTTGCTTTGGGGTATCGCGGTGCTCCCGGTATCACCGCAGCCCGTTTTGTGACAGACGAAGGCGAGCGCTGGTACCGCACCGGAGACTTGGGCCGCTATTGGCCGAACGGGTGCCTGGAGTTTTTGGGCCGCGTCGATAATCAGGTCAAGGTGCGTGGACACCGCATTGAACTCGGCGAGATTGAAGCGGCACTGACCGCGCACAAAGGGATTGCGCAAGCGGTCGCACTGCTGACTCAGCGAGGTGTGGTTGCGGTTGTCGTTCTGGAATCCAAATTATCACAAGGGAATATCAATCCAGAAAAGTGCTTTGTTGATTTGCAGCAGTTGCAGGAACCCTTGAACGACCTGCGGGAGTTCCTGACCCAACAATTGACCAGCGCCATGCTGCCCAGTGAGCTTTGCTGTCTCGCTGAAATACCGCTTACCGCCAATGGCAAAATCGATCGCGGCGATTTACAGCAGTTTGCCGATGAATCCATAGCGCAACACCAGGCAAAGCAGAACCCACCGCAAGGTAAATTGGAACAGCAGGTGGCTGCCGCCTGGTGCAAATTTCTCGATGTTACCGATATAGCGCGGGACGATAACTTCTTCGCACTTGGGGGTGACTCCCTGTTAGCAACCCGTGTTGTGCGAGACCTGCGCGAGTCTGGCTTTGAAGGTGTCACAATGTCGGAATTATTTAGCCAGCCCAGCTTGGCCGACTTTGCTGCGACATTAGTTCAAGATCCAACTGAGAACCCACAGCGAAATAAAGGCACTACCGAAATTACTGTTACACCCTGGCAATCGGATAAGGCCAATCGGTACGCCGCTTTTGAACCTACTGATGTTCAGCGGGCCTATTGGCTGGGAAGGGACCCAGAATTTGTTTTGGGTGGTATCGGTTGTCACTTTTATCGCGAATATGACGTTGTTGATCTCGATCTGGAGCGCTTGGAATCTGCGCTAAACGCTATGATTGCCCGCCATGAAATGCTGCGGGCTGTATTCGACAGCGAGGGCCGACAGCGCGTCCTTGCCGGTGTGCCGAGATTTTCCATTGATGTTACAGAGGTAGAGAGCGATCCAACTTCTGCTTTTGCGCAACTACGACAGGAATGCGCGGAGCAGGTGTTTGAGCCAAGCCGGTGGCCACTGTTTGATGTCCGTGCGGTGCGCTGTGCCCGTAATACCCGATTGGCTATCGGTTTGGATAATTTGATTCTCGATGCTTTCAGTATACTGCTGTTTTACCGTGAGTTAAATATTCTTTATCAGAGCCCTGAAACTCATCTACCTTCTATCGAACTCTCTTTCCGCGACTATGTGCGCAATGTATTGCCGCAAACTACCGCAGTATTTGATAGTGATCTTCCCGAAGGTCCCCTGGCTGCCGCAAAAACTTTTTGGCAGTACAAATTATCGGAGCTGCCTCCCGCGCCTCAGCTACCCATTGTGCGGGAGCCGGCATCCATTGAGCGCCCGCACTTTGTGCGTCATCAACAGCATATTGATAAAGGGACCTGGCAAAACCTGGTTGCGCGCGCGGCTGAGCAGGGAATCACGCCTTCGAGCCTCCTTTTAACGGCTTTTGCCGAAGTGCTTAGTCGTTGGAGCAGTCGCCCTGACCTGAGCTTGAACCTTACTTTGTTTGATCGCCGTGAAGTTCACCCGGATATCTATCGACTGATGGGGGATTTTACCTCCCTGACCCTGGTGGGTTACCGGCCAGAGGCCGGTGACAGCTGGTTGGTGCGAGCGAAAAAAATACAAGGGGAAGTTGGCGCGGCCCTGGAACATCGCGATATTTCCAGTGTTAGCCTGATGCGGGAATTAGCCCGCCGGCAGAGCGACGCGGAAGCCACAATGCCCGTGGTCTTCACCAGTGCACTGGGTATTCCCGGTGGTACAGCGGCACCGGAAAATGGACCTCTGCGGGAACCCGTCTGGGCCCTGACACAAACGCCACAAGTCTGGTTGGATCACCAGGTGGTCGAAGTCGAGGGTGGCGTTTTTTTAAATTGGGATGTGGTCGAAGCGCTTTTCCCAGAGGGGATGTGTGCGGAAATGTTCCAGGCCTATATCGGCTTGCTCCAATGGGCGGGTGACGCTGAATGGGATTCCACACCGCCTGATTTATTACCCAAGTCTCAACGGGAATTGAGAACCCAGCTTGAAAAGCGTACCGCGATTGATCCAACGGATAACTTGTCGCAGCGATTTTTCCAGCAGGCTAAAGCGAATCCCGACAATATCGCCTTATATTGGGGGGACGAAAATTCCCTGAGTTATGGCGTCCTGGCAGAGCGTGCTTTGCGCATTGCTGCCTGGTTATTGGAAAGCCAGGTTTCATCTGCTGAAGTAGTGGCCGTTAACCTGCCCAAAGGGCCCGACCAGATTGCCGCTGTTTTGGGGGTACTCGCAGCGGGAGCTGCTTATTTACCTGTCGGTATCGATCAACCGCAGGCCAGGCGCGAGTCAATGTTGCGCCGTGCCGAGGTAAAAGTGGTACTCGACAAAAGCGCAATTCAACAGGCCGAACAGTTCGCTTCTATTGGTGAACCGATTGCAACAGAAGCTGAGCAACTGGCTTATATCATTTTCACTTCCGGCTCCACAGGTGAACCCAAGGGCGTCGAAATCAGTCATGGTGCCGCCTGGAATACCATTGCGGATATCAACGAACGTTTCTCTGTTGATGAAAATGATCGTGTACTAGCTATTTCAGCCCTGGATTTTGATCTCTCTGTTTACGATATTTTTGGACTGCTATCGGTCGGTGGTGCGCTGGTATTGATTGATGAGGAGGACCGGCGGGATGCCGAGCGCTGGCATCAATGGGTATGTCACTACGGCATCACCATCTGGAATACGGTACCGGCGCTACTGGATATGTTACTCACTGTCGGTGCCGGTACACCGTCTGGCAATTTGCGTTTGGTATTAAATTCCGGCGATTGGATTGGCCTGGATTTACCCCAGCGCTTAAAACAAGTACAGCCCGATTGCCGTTTTATCGCACTGGGTGGCGCCACTGAAGCTTCTATCTGGTCTAACAGTTTTGAAGTTATAGACGTTGACCCAAGCTGGCACTCGATCCCGTACGGATACCCCCTGGCCAACCAGAAATTCAGGGTGATGGATACCCAGGGGCGCGACTGCCCTGACTGGACAACGGGAGAGCTATGGATCGGTGGTGAGGGTGTCGCCATGGGCTATCGCGGTGCACCCGAGTTGACTGAAGCGCGCTTTGTTACGATCGATGGTGAGCGTTGGTATCGCACCGGGGATCTTGGACGCTACTGGCCCAATGGATGCCTGGAATTTTTGGGGCGTGCCGATAGCCAGGTGAAGGTCCGTGGCCATCGCATAGAGCTGGGTGAAATCGAAACCGTATTTAATCGTCAGATGTTTGTGCAGCGCGCGCTGGTGCTAACCACAGAAGAACAACAGCTGGTCGCTGCCGTTGTGCTCGCACCCGAATGCCCACCAACTTTTAGTACTGATGACTTGCGCGAGTATCTTCGCTGTCACCTGCCTTCCTATATGGTCCCGGATTTCATTGTGACTTTGCCGGAAATGCCCCTGAGTGCAAACGGCAAATTGGATCGGGCTTCAGTATTAAAGCTCGTGCATGCGGTGGAAAAACCGCAACAGGAAAAAGCGGCTGAACTGGTGACGGATAACGAGCGCCTGGTAGCCCAGATTTGGCAAAAGCTTCTTAGCCTACCAGCGATAAACCGCGATCAAAATTTCTTTGAATTGGGTGGCGATAGTTTATTGGCAACCCGGTTTATCGACCGCCTAAAACAGCAACACCGCTTACTGCTTCCCCTCAGACGTTTATTTGCCTCTCCGAGACTGGCAGATGTTGCCGGTGCCCTAAGTGCAATGGAACCGCTAGTGGATGTTGATCCCGATACGGTGGAAGAGGGCGTGATATGAGCTTGTTGGCAATTTTATTTTTCAGCGATTGGACGGAGTTTTAACCCCATGACGGCTATGGAACTGATCGACGAATTACAAGGGCTTGGGGTGGAACTTTGGACCGAGTCTGAACAACTGCGCTTTCGCGCGGCCAAAGGCCTGCTGTCGGAGCAGCACAAGCAGAGGCTGCGGGAACACAAGTTACAAATTATCGAAATACTGAGCACGGCTCAAACAGCCGCTGGCAACGACCAGGACCTGGGAGTGGTGGTTGAGGCCGATAAAGATAATCAGCATGAACCTTTCCCTTTAAGCGATGTGCAGACTGCCTACCTGTTGGGTCGACAAAATGCATTTGGCTACGGTGGCGTTGCTTGTCACGGTTACCTGGAGCTGGAGTACCCGGGATTAAATCCAAAAGGTTTACAGGAAGCCTGGAACCAACTGATTGAACGTCACCCGATGTTGCGGGCGGTTATCGAGCAGGAGGGATACCAGCGGGTTCTCCCCCAAGTGCCGCATTACGAAATGAAAAGCCAGGACCTCACCGGCTTGGACAAGGAGGCCCTGGAGCTTGCCTTGGAATCGGTGAGAAATGAACTGGGCCACCGCAACTACCCCATTGGTGAGTGGCCCATGTTCGAGCTGCGCCATAGCCGCACAGATAAGGGTCATATAGTGCATTTCTCTATGGATGCACTGCTCGCGGACTGGGCCAGTGCGGGCATTTTATTTAATGAGCTCGATCTCCTGCTGTCTAACCCCGGTGCAGTCCTGCCGCCACTGGAAATTGATTTTCGTGATTATCTCCTGGCGGAACGAAGTTTATTGGATAGCCAGGGCTACCAAAATGATCGTCGCTATTGGTTGGATCGCCTGGAGCAATTGTCGCCCGCACCTGAGTTACCAGTTTTGCCGCCCGCTTTAGAAGCGGAATCTGTACGTTTTGATCGCCACCACTACCGCCTGGACACGGCGCACTGGCAGACTCTGAAGCAGCGAGCCGGTACTGCCGGCTTGACCGCGTCGGTTGCGGTGCTGGCTGCCTATGGAGCGGTATTGCAGCGATGGAGCCGCCAGCCATGCTTCAGCCTAAGTCTTACATTATTGAATCGACTGCCCTTACACCCTCAGGTTAACCAGCTGATCGGTGATTTTACTTCGGTCAGTGTGTTGGCGATTGGTGATTCCAATGGAAAAACCTTTCGCGATTGGGCGGCAGGCATTGGCGAACAGTTGTTCAGTGATATTGATCACCGCTTGTTCTCCGGTGTGGAAGTACTGCGGGAAATGTCCCGTGCGCGAGGACCCGAGGCCGCATTGATGCCGGTGGTATTTACCAGTGCTATTGGCCTGGGAGATACCGAAAAACCCGCTAGCGGTAGAAAGTCCGGCAGAGGAATTACCCAGACTCCGCAAGTCACCCTGGATTGCCAGGTGAGAGATGATGCTGAAGGTCTGGAAATTAACTGGGACGTGCGCCAGGGCGTTTTTCCATCGGGCTTGGTAGAGGATATGTTCGCGGCCTTTACCGGCTTATTGAATGAGCTTGCTGCTGGCGGCGACGGGCAATGGCTTGGCAAGTCTCCGGTTTCTTTACCCGAGTGGCAGCAACAGGAAAGGTATCAGGTTAATCAAACCGATGGACCAGTTCCTTCAGAGTTATTGCATCAGGGCGTATTTGCCCAGGCAGCGGCGACACCGGAAGCTACCGCCATTATTGATTGCAATGGCAGTGTGAGTTATGGCGACCTGGCAAAAAAAGCGGCGGGCATCGCCAAAGCCCTGGCCAAAGAAGGTTGCCAGCGGGGTAGCCGCGTTGCTATTGCAATGCCGAAAGGGCGAGAGCAAATAGCGGCGACCCTCGGTGTGCTTTTGGCCGGTGGAATCTATTTGCCACTTGACTCGGCACAACCGGAAATACGCCTCAATAAATTGTTGCTTAGTGCAGAGGCGGAACAGGTCCTGACTCTCAGTGACCTCGCCAGCCAAGTTCAGTGGCCATCAGAAGTGCAGGTGATCAGTGTCGATACCCTGGCTCCTGAAATTGAAATTCCGCTGGCCAGCAACGGTGACCCGGAGCAGCTCGCTTACGTTATCTATACGTCCGGTTCTACCGGCGATCCCAAAGGGGTGATGATTAATCATCGGGCCGCTTTGAATACGGTGCTGGATATTAATCGGCGTTTCGAGGTGGGCTCGAGCGATCGTATCTTGGGTTTGGCTCAACTCAGTTTTGATTTGTCGGTCTACGATATTTTCGGCCCCTTGGCAGTGGGTGCGACTTTGGTATTGACCGATCCGGCCCGTGGCGCAGACCCTTCGCACTGGGCGGAGGTCATGGATGAGCACCGGGTGACATTGTGGAACTCTGTTCCTGCGCAGTTGCAAATGCTGGCCACCTATCTGGATACCGAGCCTCGGCCGTTGTCCGAATGGCGACTGGCAATGCTATCGGGAGATTGGATTCCGGTTACTTTACCGGAACATATCAGGCGCCATGTGCCCGCACTCGACCTGATCGGCATGGGTGGGGCTACAGAAGCAGCAATCTGGTCCAACTACCACCGTATTGAGCGAGTCGATCCCGCCTGGAGCAGTATTCCCTATGGCGTGCCGCTGACGAACCAGGGCTTCCGGGTGCTGGATAGCCAATTGCGCGATGCCCCTGTGTGGGTGGCGGGTGAGCTGATGATTACTGGCCTGGGATTGGCTGATGGTTATCTCGGTGATGCGGCCCTCTCTGAACAGAAATTCTTCTCTCATCCGGTGGACGGCCAGCGCCTTTACCGCACTGGCGATTTGGGCTGTTACTTACCCGGTGGTGAACTCGAGTTCCTGGGCCGTGAAGACGGGCAGGTAAAAATTCGCGGACACCGTATCGAACTGGGAGAGGTGGAGTCTGCATTATTGGCCCACCCCGCAATATCAACAGCAACGGCGGTAATTGAGAAGAAAGAGGGCGGCTCGCGAGCGGATTTAAATCTGTTGGGCTTTGTGGAAAGTCGCCGCATGGATGATGCCGAGCCGGCGGTTATCGATCCCGAGCTGGTAAATTCAGTGCGTCAGTTTGCGCACTACCAGGCCGGTGAGCCGGAAGCTGTCAGTGTCGGCGACTATGTGCAGGCGCTTGAACAAGCGGCCCTGTTGTCGATGCTTCACGGCTTGATGGGCCTGGGGGCATTTACAGATTGCGAGCAGGGATACAGTGCAGAAGAAATTCTTTCACTAGCGGAAGTCCACGAAAAGCATCACTGGCTGGTGCGTCGTTGGTTGGACCTTCTCGTTAATGCGAAGCTGCTCAGCTTATCCACTATCAGCGCCGCTGCTGAGGGAAAATATACGCGTACCCAGGCAGTCGACATATCTGCTGTTGACGAAGCGTGGAAGCGCGTTGAACAGGGAATTGAAAGCGGTTTTTGTGATCGGGAATTCCTGCAATATCACCGGGATCATGTCGAGTTATTACCCCAGTTACTAGCGAATCAACAAAACCCGTTTGAATTGTTGTTCCCCCAGGGCGACCAGCAGGTGGCTTTGTCCCTCTATCGGGACGATCTTATTGCCCGCTATAACAATGCCGCCGTTGCCGCATTAATTAACCGCATTGCCGCCCAGAGCGATAGAGGGTTAACGGTTCTTGAGTTGGGTGCTGGCACAGGGGCTACCAGTGCGTCGGTTATTCCCATGTTGGATGGATATGACGTTGACTATCTATTTACCGACATGACCGCATTTTTCCTGACTGAGGCTCGCCGCCAATTTAAAGAATGGCCTTGGGTGCGCTTCGGAATAATGGATCTCAATACAGACTATCGCGCCCAGGGTTTGGCGCCCAATAGTGCAGATGTCATTTTATGTGCCGGGATGCTCAACAGTACCCGAGATCCAGAGGCGGCTATTGCCAGTGCAGTCGAATTGCTGGCGCCCGGAGGCTGGTTAATCCTGACTGAGCCAACGGTGGATCACGCCCATATCCTGCTCACCCAGGGTTTTATGATGGACCCGGCTGGTGATGATCGCGCTTGTGGGGCGACCAAGTTCCTGTCTATCGAAAAATGGCAATCACTGTTAAAAGCCCATGGTGCTGGCCAAGTGCTCTGCCTGCCGGAAGACGAACATCCTTTGTCGGCTTTTGGTATGAACTTATTGGCCGCGCAGATGAAAACTGATCGGCAATATTTGAGTGCCGGGAAATTGCGGGACTTTTTAGCGAATAGATTGCCCGCGCATATGGTGCCCGCTCATTTACAAGTTCTTGACCAGCTCCCGCTCACCGCCAATGGCAAAGTTGATCGCAAAATGCTTGCCGGTTGGCGACCTGCGACTGGCGATGCACAAGAGGCTGCGCACTCAGAACAGATGGACCCTCTGGAAACGGCTCTGTGCAAGCTCTGGGCTAACGCACTAGGCCTCGATAATGTGGGCCGACAGGACAGCTTTTTCGATCTCGGTGGTGACTCGCTGATTATGGCGCGGGTTGCAGGGCGCCTGTTGGAGGAAGTTCCCGAGGCAAAATCGTTTACTTACGACGCCTTGTTGCGCCACATGCTCAATGGACCAACGGTTGCGGCATTGGCCAGAGCACTGAGAGTTGAGCCGGGTGCCGTTGCCGACGAGCAGGCAGACACGGATAGCGACAATCTGCTGGCAACTACCCGTGAGGGCAGCAACTCCTTGATGGTGCCTTTCAGTCATAAAAGCGAGGGTAAAGGGGTATCCAAAGAAGAGGCGCCGGTGCGGATTATGTTCCATGCGGCCCTGGGTACCCTGGATTATTTCCAGCACCTGGGCAAAGCGCTTGCGGCCCAGGATTTGGGCCAGGTATTCGGGATTGCTGTCGCCGATACTGAAATGTATCTGTCCATTGATGCCAAAGAGTTAATCGAGCGCACCGCCGATGATTACGCCCAGAGAATCATCGACGAGGGCTATCGGCGTTGCCAGCTAATTGGCTACTGCCTGGGCGGTCTGCTGGCGACGGAAGTTTCGCGCAGACTGCTGGAGCGCGGTGTCGATGTGATTGACCTGAGCCTGATCGACAGTATCCCAATGTTTGTGGATACCGATGAAGAGCTGGCTTTCGAAGCGATTTTTGCCCCCAACCTGAATCTCGACCCGGTAAAAGCGGTATTTGGTGAGCATATCGAGAGCGAAGATATTTCCCGCGCAATCGAGACCTTAATGCATAAACACAACGGTCGTGTTCCCGCCGGTGCAATGGCAGAACTCGACGGTGATGCCGGGCTTAAAGCGGTAGCGGAAGCCGTGCGGCAACGCTCTCAACTCACCCAGGAGCAGCGCCTGGCCGGTTATACCGAGATGGCCTCTGCCCAGGCGGGTGTGCCGGTTGAAGCTGCGATGATACCGGGGCTTTTCCGGGTATGCCGACACAGTATGCGCGCTGCCTGTTTTGATCTGCCTCCCTATATTGGCGATATGACCTACTTGCGCTGCCAGGAAGAGCAATCCTTCGGTGTCACCGCCGGCGTAGGCCATATGGCTGCGCCTTATTGGCAGGATGTTTGTCTGGGTGACTTTGAATTAATTGATGTGCCGGGCAATCACTTCAGCGTGATGGAGCCGCCGCAGGTTGCCACTGTCGTTGAGCACTTGGCAAAACCATTACAGCGCGGTAAAGCGGGCAAATAAATGGCTGAGTACATTTCGCCAAAGTCCAACCTGCGGGAACTGATGCGTCCATTTCGTGGCCTCGTGTGGCTGGGGGTGGCGCTCGGTGCCTGTGGTGCGCTCACTTCTTTGATCCCTTTTATCGGTATCGTTGAGCTGGCTCGCCTGTTCCTGGCGCCCGATATCAGTGATATCGACGAGGCGATTATTCCCGTTGTCTTCGCGATAGTTGCCGGGCTGGCGATGGGTTGGATCTGCACCGTGATCGGTTTGTGGTTAACCCATATTGCCGACCAGCGTATGCAGGCGGAATTGCGACGGGCCCTGGTGCGAAAATTGGGACAGGTGCCCCTGGGTTGGTACAGCGAACACACCTCCGGCGCGGTGCGCAAAGCGGTGCAAGACGACCTCGATGATCTTCACCATATGGTTGCGCACCACCAGGTGGAGTTGGCTGCAGCGTTTGTACTGCCACTGGCGGGCCTGGGTTATTTAACCTGGCTCGACTGGCGCTTGGCCCTGTTGGCAGTACTTACCCTGCCAGTTTATCTGCTGTCCTACGCCTGGATGATGCGCGGTTTTGGGGAAAAAATGCAGCAGCTGGATAAGGACTTTGCTCGGGTCAGTGCTGCGATTGTCGAATTTGTTCACGGTATTGCGGTGGTCAAGGTTTTCTCACAAACCGGCCGCGCCCACAGAAATTACCAACAGGCCGTCGAGGATTTCAGTCGCCGTTACACGGGCTGGGTGACACCGCTTGTCCGTTTGGAGGCTGTGACCTCTTTGGCCTTATCTGTGCCAGTCATTATGTTGGTGAGTTTGTCTGGGGGCGCCTGGCTGGTGGTGAATACAGGCATTCAGCCGATTGATGTTCTCGCAACAACGCTGATCGCCGTGATGATTCCCCAGACCATCCTGACCTTGAGCCAGGGACTGACCGCTCAGCAAAAAGCCAAAGCGGCCGCAGGCAGGATCGATCAATTATTGGAGGTTGCGCCCCTGGCTGTTACCTCTGAACCCAAAGAGCCCAAAGATGCAGGGCTGCTCTTTAAGCAGGTCAGCTTTGCCTATACCCAGGATCGGCCGGTATTAAGCGATATTACTTTGCGCTGTCGCCCCGGTTCGATCACAGCTTTGGTTGGGAGTTCCGGTGCCGGGAAATCCACCCTGGCCAAGCTGGTGCCCCGTTTTTATGACGTGACCCAAGGTGCTGTGCTCCTGGGGGACGTCGATATCCGTGATATTGCTCCAGACAATTTATATCGACATGTGGGTTTTGTACTTCAGGAGACCCAGCTGTTGGCAGGTACCGTAGCAGATAACCTGCGTCTTGGACGACCGGATGCCAGTGACCAGGAGCTGATTGAAGCTGCGCGCAGTGCATGCATTCATGAGCGAATTTTGCAGTTCACCCAGGGATACCAGGCGGTATTTGGCAAGGATGCCTTTTTTTCTGGTGGTGAAGCTCAGCGTTTAAGTATTGCACGCACGCTTTTAGCAGATGCCCCTGTGCTGATTCTGGATGAAGCCACGGCTCATGCTGATCCCGAATCTGAAGCCCTAGTTCAGCAGGCATTATCGCGTTTGGTGAGGAATCGTACGGTACTGGTGATAGCCCATAAGCTGCACACCATCACCGGTGTCGACCAGATTGCGGTCCTGGACGGCGGCCGCTTGGTTGAATGTGGCACTCACCAACAATTGTTGGCTGAGGGCAAGCACTACGCTGAACAGTGGCGCCTGTATAACGATGCAGAAGCAAATGTAGAGGCTTTGGATAGTGATATTCAGGCAGCTAGCGGGGTGCCTTCATGATTCGCAGTTTGCTTGTCATTCTCGGACCCGCGTATCGCCGTGAAGTTTGCATTTATGCAATATGGCTTCTCGCCTATGGCGTTTTGCAGGGAATCGCGGTGACACTTCTGGTGCCTCTGCTCAGTGCACTGTTGGCCTCTGAGATGCAGGCGGTTGGCTTTTGGTTGATCGCTCTGTTCTCGGTTGTTGTGATCGCCTGCGTTGCCCGTTACCAGCAAACCATTAAAGGGGCGACACTAGCCATTCTGGTATTGAAAACCCTGCACAATCGCCTGGGTGAACACCTCTCTCAACTCCCTCTGGGTTGGTTCAATTCCGAAAAAGTGGGTCGTGTATCCCGCAGTGCAACTGGGGGCACCTTGATGGTGACCAATATCTTTGCACATCTGCTACCCCCTGTTGTCAGCGGCGTTGTCACTCCTCTGATAGTGGGGGTGGCGATGTTGTGGTTTGACTGGCGCTTGGGGCTGACCGCTTTGTTGTTTGTGCCCCTGATTTATATCGGCCATCGCTGGTCCGCCCAGTGGATAGGTGCCATGGAAACGGAAGTGGATGCTGCCGGTGCTCGCGCCAGTAGCCGAGTAGTGGAGTTTGCCCGCAATCAAGCGGTACTCAGGTCATTTGGCAAAAATGTCAGCGGTTACCCCCCACTGGAAGAGGCGATTGCCGGACAAAGCAGAGCCGCTGGGTCCATGTTACGGCAGACCTTCCCCCGTTTGTTTGCCGGGGGATTTATGGTGCAACTCGCCTTTGCCGCAGTTATTGCCGTGGGCATTTGGCTCACGCTCCATCAACAACTTCCCCCTATCGAATTGGTGGCTTTGCTAGCTTTGGCGGCCCGATTTACCGGTCCTCTGGCGGAACTCGCCGGGCGCAGTGGTCTGCTGCGCATGGCCGGTAATGATTTAAGCAGACTGGCCGCTATTCTTTTTGAGCAGCCGCTACCTCAGCCACCAATATCTCAGCCTTTTACCGCCCAGGGCGGACTGGTTGAGTTTTCACAGGTGAATTTCAGTTATGAGCCGGGACAACCGGTATTGAAGGATCTTTCCTTTAGGGTTTCTCCGGGTACCACCACAGCGATAGTCGGAGCATCAGGCTCAGGTAAAACCACCATCACCCGTTTGTTGCTGCGTTTTTTTGATACCGATCAGGGCCAGGTAAAAGTGGGTGGGGTGGATGTACGACAACTGCGTACAGAAGATCTGATGCAGCAGATTTCTATTGTTATGCAGGATGTGTATCTGTTCAGCGACACCCTGGAAGCGAATATTCGACTGAGTTGCCCTGAAGCCAATCAGAAAGAACTGGAGCGTGTGGCGAAACTGGCTGGCGTGGATGAGATTATCGCGCGCTTGCCACAGGGGTGGCAGACACAGGTAGGAGAGGGGGGGGCTGCACTTTCTGGCGGCGAACGCCAGCGGGTCTCTATCGCCCGCGCCCTATTAAAAGCTGCACCAATCGTTGTGCTGGATGAAGCGACAGCGGCGCTGGACCCACGCAATGAAAAATACCTGAACAGCTCCCTGAGGCAGTTACAACAGGGTTCCACTCTTATTGTAATCGCCCATCAATTGTCCACCGTGATGAATGCGGACCAAATCGTCGTGCTTGATGCAGGCGCTGCGGCTGAGACTGGAAATCACCGTGAACTGTTATCCCAGCAGGGCCTTTACGCACATTTTTGGCGCCAGCGCAGCCGCGCAACTGGCTGGAGACTGGTTGAGACCGATACGGAGGTGAGTCTATGACAATTGCGATTTTAGGTGGTTACGGTGATGTGGGTACAGCCGTTACCAGTTATTTACAGTCCCTTGAATTAGGGCCTTTGCGTATTGGTGGCCGCAACGCACATAAACAGCCGTTATCCAATAATTCAGTAATTTCTTTTCACACAGTGAACTACCTGGATGTCGCCTCACTGGATCAATTTGTATCCGGCTGTAAGGTTCTGATCAATTGTGCAGGACCTTCATATTTGATCGGCGACAGGGCTGCTAAGGCTGCGGCACAAGTGGGAGCTGTCTATATCGATGTTGCTGGTGATGAGGCTCTCTATGAACAACTTGATTCATCCTATTACCAGAACCGTGGATTAATCGCAGTTCTATCAGCTGGTTTACAGCCGGGGCTTAGTAGCTTGCTACCGCGCTGGCTGGCGGAGCAGGAATTTTCAGAGGTAGAGAGTCTGACCAGTTATTTCGGTTTGCGTGATCGATTTACGGATGTCGCTGCCGATGATTATTTGCATGGCGCTTACGAACAGCACAGTAAGCCATTGGCGGCCTGGCGTAATGGTCGCCGGCTAAATAGTGTTTTGAAGCGCCGCTCCGATGTGGAGCTGCCGTTTTTCCCTGACACTGCCACTTTACTCTCTTATTTAAATTGTGAAAGCGAGCGCTTGGCTCGGGACTTATCCCTCTCTGAAGGCGATTGGTATAACGCGATTACCGGTTCTTATATTTTATCGGCATTTAATAGCGCCCATGGTTTGGGTCGCGATGAAGCTCGAGCAGCATTGTGTCGGGCCAGTGCGCTGGATCTGGCGGGGCGCCATCCTTATGTGGTCATGCTTTTGCAGCTTACCGGTAATTACTACGGGCAAGAGCGCACTCGCACGGCCGCGTTGCGGGGCACCGGCAATGCAGATTTAACAGCCGCGGTGGCTGCAGTTACCACTTTGGCTGTACTTCGCAATGAAATCCCTGCGGGTTGTCATTACTGCGCCGAAGTGTTGTCCCCGGCATCAGCGATGGAGCGTATGTCGGAGATTGGTGCATTAACATTTTTAACCACCCTAGAAACGGGAATTGAAGATATGGTGTGCCTTGAGGAGGGAGCCATTTGAAAAACCTGACACTTCCACCTTCCAATACTGCCCATGAGGCTGGGCTGGCAGCTCTACCCGCTGAGATGACGGTAGACAGTGGTTTGGCGCAACTACCTGCTGCAATGCAAAGGCTGGAATTCATCAGCCTACGGGCGATTATGGAATTGCTTTCTTCCAGCGGCGCGTTGACCGCCGAAAATGTCGGGCGCAGCAGTGACGAAATTATTAATACACTGGGTGCCGCTTCCCGACACCACTGGCTGGTTCGCCGCTGGCTGGTGGCCTTGGTTGAACGGGAGTTTTTGAAGCTCAGTAATGGCTACTACTCCTGGGAGCAAATTCCCGAGAGTGCAGCGGGGGCAGATAAATTACCGGAGGCCTACGATGCGTTGGGATTTCCCCCGGAAATGGCTCAGTCCCACCAAAAGCTTTTGGAACATTTGGCTGAGCTGGTTCGTGATGAAGCCTCAATTAATCAACTGCTGTTCGAGAATGGAGAAATACTAACGGCATTGGCCGCCTACCAGAACAACTGGTTTACGACATATCTCAATTATGCAGCCGCGAACATTGTAAAACAGGCTGTTAATCCTGGCCCTATGTTAAGAGTGCTCGAATTAGGCGGCGGCGCGGGTCTAACCACTGCTGCAATTTTAGATACTCTGGCTGGCAGGCCGATTAATTATCGCTTTACGGATATATCGCCTCTATTCACCACTGCGGCCCAGAAGAAATTCCGCAATCACATCGGTTTGCGTTGCAGCCTACTCGATATCAATGCGGATTTTACCGCGCAGTCAATCCCAGCAGCCAGCACCGATATTGTTGTGGCTGGCAATGTTTTGCACAACGCCGCTCATATTGGCCAGACCTTACAGCGTATTCGTCGTGCTCTGGTCACCGGTGGTTGGTTGCTGTTTAGCGAGTCCACTCGGGAAAACCACGCCATGTTAACGGCAATGCAGTTTCTTCTTTCCCCCGCAGAATCGGTGCCCCTGCTGGGGAGCGAAGACCGGAGAGGGGGAACCGACCAGGTGTTTATCGACAGCACAGCATGGCAGGAAGAACTGGTTGTGGCCGGCTTTGAGGTTAAGTGCTTCTTACCTGCATCGACATCGCCATTATCGGTCGCGGGTCAAACTCTATTTTTTGCAAAAGCTGTTTAAGGGGCTGTGATGAAAATCGAAGTAATAACAGCGGAAATCTTATGTGGGTTAGAGCAGTTGGGAGAAGCGCCTGCACTATCCCTTGATGGCCATGAGTGGAGTGGTAACCAGGTACTGGCCTGGACAAAAGCTGTTGCAGAAAACCTGAGTGAGCAGCTGGATATTTTGCAAGGTAAAGCACTGCTGTTACCTGCCAATAGTTGCAAAGAAGAAGTTCGACTGCTTTTGCACTTGGTGGCGCTAAGGTTGGGGACCGGGTTTGAAAATGAAGCCCCGACTAATGCAGAGGGTGAGCCCCTGGCAATTAAAGTACAAACCCCAGATTTATTGAAAATTGATCTAGAAGAACTTTCCCTATTGTTAACAGACAAGGGGCTGATAGAGGCTGACACCGCTGAAGCATATTTCACACTGTATAAATCCCAACAAGAGTCGCTAAGGGTTCTTCAGGGCAGTGTAGGGGTATTTTCCCATCTCAATAAATTTTCTCGATTTGCCATTTTTGCAGCATGGAGTTGTGGGCTTGCGGTTTATTTGCAGTCGCCTGAAATCAATCCCGCAAAAGCACTGGTCGTTTTGGAGCGCTCGGGGTTTAGCGGAGTAATACTGCCGGCAACTTTATTGAAGGGATTGGTCGCACATCCCGCAATTGCCCTGACAAACCTGAAAAATCTGCAATGTCTGCTCTATGAAACCGAAGTTTTGTTGCCACAGCCCTTGTTGCAGGATGCTCGCCGCTTATTAACCAGTGATATAGCCGGTTGGATCTCTTCCAAGGTGGGTATAGAACCTGTTGCAAAGGCGGAGCAGGCGTTGACCCATAAACTTGCGGCCATCACCGAGAGTGTTGCGAAACATCCCGCTGTCGCCAACTCTGCCACTGTGCCCCTTACCGGGGGTGACCGCTGGGCTGTGTTTGCACAAGCTAAGGTACAGGAGAAGAAACAGGACAAGCCTGGCATGCCCGATATGGCTGGGTTATTTGAAGGAATTAATACCGAGCTGGATACAGAATTTGCCCATATTGACTTGGAATATGCGGTAAAGGTTACCGAACAGCTTAACGCTACCGCTTTGCTCTCCATGCTGAATGCCTTTAGTCACCTGGGACTGTTTTGTGATCAGCACTCAGCACACACTTTGGCAGAGATACTCGAAACCCCACCGGTTGCCCAACAGCACCAAGCCTTGATTAAACGTTGGATCAGGGTTTTGCAAGAGCAACAGTTACTTAGTGCTGACGGTGACAGCTGGCGTGTCGAAGTTGATCCAGATAGCTACAGTGATACCGCTCTTGCCCAGGCCTGGGGTCAATTGGAACAGGATTGGCGGGCACTCACTGGAGCTAGCAAAACGATCGATTACGCCCGTGCTAATGCGGAGCAATTACCAGATCTGATTCGAGGCAAAGTCCAGGCTGTGCACCTGTTGTTCCCCCGTGGTAGCACTGAATTGGCGAGTGCGCTCTACCGGGAGGGTATCGCTGCCAGGTACCAACAGCGTGCAGTCAGTGCTTTATTGAAGTCCATTTTAAATAACCGGGAAGGGCAGCCACAGCCCCTGAAAATTTTAGAGGTTGGTGCAGGCACCGGCGCGACAACCCAGGCTCTCTTGCCCGTGTTGGACGATGCCAGTGGCCATATTCAGTTTGATTACCAGTTCACGGATATCTCTGCGGCTTTTCTCGATAGCTTTTTCGCACAACATGGTGATCAGGAGCAACGCCCCTGGTTGCGCCGTGGTTTGTTTGATATTGATCGTTCGTTGCGCAGCCAGGGATTTTCTCCCAATAGCTTCGACGTAGTTATTGCCGGTGGTGTTTTTAATGCCGCCCATAACACAGATGCCTCACTGCGAAGAGTGGCTGAGTTATTGCGCCCGGGAGGTTGGTTCATTATGACCGAGCCAACCAGTGAGGAGTTCTGGGTGATGGCTTCACAGGCATTTATGTTGGTTGATGCCGTCGACGAGCGCACGGATTCCGGTGCAACATTTCTGTCACTTTCCCAGTGGCACAATGCCCTGGAGGCTGCCGGCTTACAGCTGGCTATGGATTTGCCAGTATCTGAACATCCCCTATCCAGACAGGGGCATCGCTTCTTTGCCTGTAGAGCCAAACAAAATCAAATGCGCCTGACGGCAGATTGTCTGGCCGAATATATCGATCATTTTGATTCAGAAATCTTTATCCAAGTTTTGGACCAGTTGCCTTTGACGCCTGAGGGGCAGGTAGACAACGCCCAGTTGCAGGAATGGGCCCAGTCCATGGGCAATCATCAGGGAGATTCGCCCTATGGGAATTGATAAGCGCAAGCGGGTTGTCGTTGCAGGGACAGGCTTTGGGCGTATTTATCTCGAAGCCCTGACTTCCTCCAGATTACCCGGTCGGGATTATTTTGAATTGGCCGGTTTACTGGCTCGGGGTAGTGACTATTCCAGAAATTGTGCTGAGCAATATGGGGTGCCGCTTTACACCGAGGCAGAGCAAATTCCCGATGACATCGACATAGTCTGTGTTGTTGTTCGCTCTGGGGCAACGGGAGGCGAGGGTTCTGAATTGGCCCAATCACTACTCAAGCGGGGTATTCATGTATTGCAGGAGCACCCGGTCCACACCAAGGAAATTACTGCAAACCTGCTGGCTGCAAAAAAGGGAAATGCAGCCTATGCCGTTAATACGCTATATCCGAATTTGCGTCCCACAAGGCAATTTTTGGCGGCGGCCGAATATTTGCGCCGGCACCAGCACCTGGAAATGATCGATGCTATCTGTAACAGCCAGATGGCCTATCCGCTGCTGGATGTAATTGGCCGCGCGGTAGGCGGCCTTCGCCCCTGGTCTTTTGGTGAACCGGAGCACGCTGAAGGGCACCCTTTCCAGAGTTTATCGGCCACTCTTGGCGGAGTGCCCTTGACGTTGCGCATACAAAATCAGGTGCACCCACAGGACCCGGACAATCATTCCCTGTTACTGCATCGACTTGCCATAGGTAGTGAGGGGGGTGTTCTAACCCTGGCTGATACCCACGGCCCCGTGCTGTGGAATCCAAGACTGCACTCACCAAGGGATCAAACAGGCAGGCTGATACTGAGCGGTGAGGGTACCGAGCGACTGGCGGTGCCCAGCATGGTAACCCTGGGTGATACAGACATGCGCAGTTACCACGATATTTTCGCCCTCACCTGGCCTGAGGCCGTTATCCAGGCTCTGCATTCCCTTTGCGCCGATATCGCGCAACCTGAAAGACGCAGGCAGAGCGGCCAGTGGGCATTGAGTGTGTCGATGGCATGGAGTGATTTAACTGCGCGTATCGGTATGCCGGCATTGATCCAGCCCGGGGAACCGAAGCCAGTATCAGTGCAGGCGCTTACCGATATTGTTCGCCAGGCTTGCGACTAAAAGAAAACGCAAATAGCACAAAAGTGATTACGGAATTTTTACTTATAAACGGGGTTAGGAGGAGAGATGCAAAAGCAATCAGGGTTGATCGTTGAAGGGCTCTTTAAGACTTATAAAAACGGGGTGAAAGCGCTAAACGGTGTTGATTTAGAAGTTGGCCCCGGAATGTATGGGTTGCTCGGGCCGAATGGCGCCGGGAAAAGTAGTTTGATGCGTACTTTGGCAACCCTGCAAACGCCAGATAGTGGCCGGATTATTCTCGATGGTGTGGATGTTCTGGCAGACCCGGATTTTATGCGCAGTAAATTGGGTTATTTGCCGCAACATATTGGCGCATACCCCGGAATTGCCGCGCGGGCATTATTGGATCGGTTTGCCTGGCTTAAAGGTTTCACCCAAACGAGTGCACGGCGTCGCGAAGTGGACAGGCTTTTGGAGCAGGTCAATTTGGCCGATGTGGCCGATCGAGCTGTATCAACTTATTCCGGCGGCATGCTGCGCCGCTTTGGTATTGCCATTGCACTTATCGGTGAGCCGCGCCTAATTATTGTCGACGAACCCACAGCAGGCCTGGACCCCGCTGAGCGCAATCGCTTTCACTGTGTTTTGGCGGATGTCGCGGCGGATGCCATTGTATTGCTGTCCACCCACATCGTTGAAGATATCGAAAACCTATGTCAGCGCCTGGCGATATTGGCCTCAGGGCGCATTGTCGTTGAGGGGACAGCCCCGGAAGTGGCTGCTCCCCATAAAGACAAGATGTGGCAAGCACTGATTCCTCGCGGCGAGCAGTTACCGGAATCCCTGCACAACATCGCTAAGCCCGATGGCACCCAGGTAATCGTACACGGTGAGAAACCCGAAGACCCTCGATTTACGGCCCATACCCCGCGCCTGGAAGATATTTATCACCTGGCGATTGAGCAGGTAAAAGACCAGCGGGAGGCGGCATGAATAAGCTGGCGCTTATTGCCCATGAGGCAAAGCTGGAAATAAGGGCCGGTTTTAGCAGCGGCATTGTGGCTTTGGCCTTTTGGGGCCTGGTGATCTACCTGCTATTGAATCTGGTGAATGCAGACTATATGCAAAAAATGGGGGCTACAGATATCCCCCGGAACTCCCCATCGCTCATTTACCTGATGGGTGCTGGGTGTATGTTCTTTCAGTTTTTTGCCTGGGCCTGGGTATTCTCACAGCCGATTCTGCGCGATCGCAAAGCCAGTTTGCACGAAGTCATTTATACAACCCCGAATTCCTTGAAGGTTATGCTTTGGGGGCGGTTTATTGGTGCAGCGGTTATAGGAGCCATATTAAGTGCATCGGCGCTGGTGGGCTTTTTATTCTCGCCGGTATTGGTCTGGATGGGCTTACTGCCTGAAGCGGCGATTGGCCCAGCCCCCTGGAAAGCCCTCGGCTTTGCATGGATCTGGCTACAGATCCCCGCCAGCGTCGGTATCGGTGCTCTGTATTTTATTATGACGCTACGCACTCGAAGCCTGGCAGGTCCTTTTGGGCTCGCTGCGGCTCTGATGATGTTGTGGATGTTTGCTGTAATCGTGCTTCAGGGTGCAAGCATTAATCCGCAGCTGGCTGCGGTAATGGACCCTTCGCTGTTTACTTTTGTTTATACGGAAGTCACCTCCTGGACACCTTTGCAAAAATCCTCTTCTTTATTACCCTTTACCTTGGGCTCGGTATTAAACCGGATTTTTTGGTGTCTTTTACCGCTGCTTGCTTTAGCTGTCTACTTGAAATACCTGCGACGGGAGGACCTGGTTCTGGAAGGGTCTGCCAAACCTTCTCGCGCTAAAGCCAGCAAAAAGACAGCTGCCAGTAAAGTAGTAAATCTCTCTCCATCGAAGCCGGATAGCGCATCACTTGGCCGCAGCCTGCGTCAATTAATGCTGGAAGCCCGTTGGAGGCTGCTCCATGTATGGGGTAGTCGGGCCTGGTGGGTTGGTGTGGCGATACTCGTCGTGATGGGGGTCGTCAGCTCTTTTACCCAAATTATCTGGCATGCCGAAGGGCCCATGGCACCGCGTTTGGAAATGCTGTTGCCACTCCTCAAGGATGTTATTTTTCTTGTGATTGCATTTGTGATCGCAGCGCTGACTGGCTTGGTATGCCGCAGGGATCAGGTGCCAGGGTTTGAGGATATGCTGGCTGCTACTCCAGCGCCGGATTATATGCGCCTGTTTGGTGTTGCCCTTACGGTATTTGCTATGACAGTGCTGTTGGCACTGCTACCGGGATTATCGGGCATCTTTGCCGTACTTCTTTCTGCACCAGCCTCTGTCGATATAGGCCGGGCATTTACCTACCAGTTGTTGATAGTGACAGCGCCGTTATTAGAGTTGTCGATGATGGTGCTCCTGGTGCATTCGCTATTCCGACATGCGGGCTTTGCCTACTCCATGTCAATGCTCGTGACTTTTATTTTGGTACTGAATCATGAGTTGGAGCTGGTGCATTACCCTCCCTATGAAGTGGGTATTACTGCACATATCCAACTGTCGGCCCTCAGTGGTTGGGAACCTTGGATCGGCTATTTGTTAGCGCTGGATGGATTCAAAGTTGCACTCGCCGTATTGATGGTCGGCCTGGCTGCGCTATGGATTCCAAGGGGATTGGATAGCCGCATGTCCCGGGGTTTTGCCCTGATACGCTCTCGCCTTATAGCTCCTCAGGGTGCCTTGGTGGCTTGTTCCGCTCTATTTCTTCTCGGTCTGGGTACTGTACTGGAAGACAAGTTGGTAGTGCAGGGAGGTTATCAATCACCGGAGCAACTGAAGCGGGAAGATGCAGCCTGGGAAGCATACTGGTTGCCGAAAGCTAGTGAGTTTGAAGTATCTGGCGGTGATCTGAAAATCAGTATCAACCCGGATAATCAGACAGTGGAAGCTGAGTGGCAATTGCTCCAAGTCCAGGTTGATGGACAGGGCCTGCATTTTGAATTGCCTCAGGGATTTGTCTTGGTGAACACTTTAGTGGATGGGCGTGAAGTAACGGCTGAACAACGCTACGACCATATGTCCCTGCCAATTTCAGGCTGCCCTGAGCCAGGTTGTAATATCAAACTATCGTGGCAACTGACTGCTCCCGGCTGGTCAGCTGAGGGGGAGCCCTCGGGGCTGACACCCAGCGGAGTCTGGTTACAAGCCAGTGATATTGTTCCGCGTCTAGGCATTGATCCCGAGCGTATTTTGCGAGTGCCAGCAGAGCGCGAAGCTCTGGGTTTAAGCCGTGAGTTCATCCTGCCAACCGCACAGCTTGCCACACCCCTTGAAGGCGCAGCCCCTTCGGGAGATTGGCGCTGGCAAGTTCATATTAAAAGCGCTGACAAGCCTGTGTTCAGCGAGCAGGGGAGTACTAATGGTCCCTTGGATTTCGCCATTCAATGGGCACCTGATAAGGAACTTGCAGTATTCGATGGTTTTGAAATTCCCCATGATTCCAACCGCTCTAATATGGTCTCCGCCATTGCAAAAGATGTGGGCCAGATGCAGGCCTGCGTTAATGAGCGGCTGGGTACGGATATCGAAATTAAGCGGATTGCCCAGTGGCCAAGAGGGCTCGGCGAGACTCGCGCCAGCGGTACCTTACTGCAATTATCCGAAGGTCCTCACTGGGATATTGCCGATGAGGGCACAGGACGTTGGCTGAGGCGTGTTGATATTGCCCGTGCCTTGGCCCGTCAGCATCTAGTTGCCAAGTCGGATTTACGACGTATTGCCGGTTCCGTATGGCTCAGCGATGGAGTTTCGGGAGCGATAGGCCTGTTGTGTGTTGCAGAAATTGACGGTATCGAAGTGCTCGATGACGTTCTGGTTCGCTATTCCGACAAAACGACTAGAGATTTGGCAGGCAGCGAAATACCTGTTGAACGTTTAAGCACAGCGCCGATTTCTGGTTGGGCTCGCTACTACGCACCGGTGGCCGCACTGGATTGGACACTTCATCAAACCCCGGAATCCCTGTCTGCATTACTTGATGATATTCAGCAGCAGAAAAATATCGAGAGTGTGTTAAACGCCTATGTGGGCGTGACACGCACACAAAATATGCTCGGGGCTCCTCTTTCGTCAGCATTGACGGTCGAATACTTGGAAACAGGCCAGATACGCCTGGATGGGCAGCGTTGGCGCTGGGAGAAAGGCGGGTGGCAGCCGGTTACCGAAACTGCCAGTTACCGTTTGTTAGCCGATATCAACGAGCTGGATGCAAAGGTCATCAATGGAAATGCACTGATCGATCGCTTGCCTTCCGAAAAAGTATTGGCGCTGGATATCTGGCCATCATATCAGCGGGACCCTGCACAGAATTTACTGGCTGAGAGTTCTGAAGTTTTGAATAACGATTAATTATAGGTAGAAAGGAAATTAATTCATGCTCAGCTTAATCCGAGATAAAAAAGAACTCAGTAAACAGATTTCATTGCTATCCGCAACTTTAATGTACGCCTCTGGAGCCTATTCTGCTGCGGAAAACGCAGATAAAGAGAGTGCTTCTGAGAACGCGATGGAAGTTGTTGAAGTCACTGCACGGCATACGAAAGAGAAAGCCAAGGATATTCCCTTCAGTTTAAGTGTTATTGGTGAAGAGGAGTTAAAAAACCGACTGCATCTCAATGTAGAGGATGCTTTGCGCAGTATACCTGGAGTGGATGTCTACTCTTCCAGTGGTGCAGTGGATGCGAATATCCGTATCCGTGGTGTTGGCTCCCTCAACCAGGTAAACAAAGATGATGGCTCTGTGGTGGTTAACCTTGACGGTGTTTCTATGCCGGCAGGGAATGTATCCCTCGGGACCCTGGATATTGAACGCCTGGAAATATTGAAAGGCCCGCAAGGGACTTTGTTTGGGCGTAACAGTGAAGCTGGAGCAATCAATATTACCACCCAGAAACCGACTGAAGAGTTTGAAGCTTATGGGCGCATTGAGCTGGGTGAAGACAACCAGAGCCTTTATGAAACGGTGATCAGCGGCCCGTTCTCTGAATCACTCCGAGGTCGCTTGGCAGTGCGTCATACCAGTGAGGATCACTGGGTTGAAAATACCACTAACGGTGAGCCCATGACCGAGCCTGAAGATCTGGCTTTCCGGGGGAGCTTACTATGGGATTTGGGTCCAGAGACCTCTGCTTTATTTATCGCAGAGAGGCAGCACCAGGAAGGCTTCCTGAACTTGCAGTTGTTGCAACCTTTTGGCGATGATCCAAGCAGTGAACATACCTTGGGGGCATTTGACGATAACGAGAAAACAGTTGAGCGTTTTTCCACAGAAATCAACCATCAACTGGTTAATAGTCAATTGACCTCAATCACCGCATTGGTTGACACAGATTTTAGTTACCTAACCGGTTACGACCCGGCGACTATGACAGCTGTCTTTGGCTTCCCGATGGAGTATCTTCGTGGCGATAGCCAGGATGAGCAAACGATCAGCCAGGATTTACGTTTGTCCTCGCTACCTGATGCATCGACTTTCTGGGTGATTGGAATCAACTTACACGATACCGAGAGAAGCTTTGACTCTGTTAATCTAGTGTCCTACGCCAACCAATACCGGGATTATGAAACTGATAGCCAGGCTATTTATGGTGAGACTACGCTTCCTATAACTGAAGCCATAAAATTAACAGCAGGATTACGTTACACCCAAGAGAGTAAGGACTACGCCGGTGAATACGCCAGCTATGGCACGAATGGGAGTTTTTATGTCTCCAAAGATCAAAGAACTTTGGATGATAACTATACAACAGGGCGATTGGCTCTCAACTACTCCCTCAGTGAATCTACCAACCTGTACACAATGGCCGCACGAGGCTATAAATCCGGTGGCTTCAATGACTTTGCTACACAATCAGCTGATAGCTTGGCATACCGCCCAGCAACAGTTGACAGCATTGAAGTAGGTATCAAGTCTGAATCAGACAGCTTGAATATCAGCGGTGCGATATTCTTTAACTCAGTGGAAGATGACCATTTGCTCGGCTTTGATTTTGTTACTGCTTCATCGGCAGCGGTGAATGCGGATACGGAGACCTTTGGTGCAGAGATTGAAGCCGATTGGTTTATTACTGAGAGGTTCAGTATTGCCGGGGGCTTGAGCTTCCTTGATACAGAAATTACCAAAGATGTGTACGGCGTTTCCGGTGGTGATGTTATGGCGGGTAATGAAGTACCCGATGTGCCTAGCTGGAGTGCAAGTCTGGCATTAAATTACTACCAGCCACTACCAGACTTTATGGGTTTAAGTGCACCAGCTCTCAATACCAATCTAACAGTTCGCCATGTGGATGAGCGCCCGGCAGATGCACAAAATCATTTTAATCTGGATGCTTATAGTAAAGTGGATCTGCGCCTAGCACTGCAAACAGATTCTATTGAACTCTACCTGTTTGCCGATAACTTGCTGGATGAGCAGTATCAACTATACGGTTACACCAATGCGATATTTGCTCCTGACGCCAGAATAGGGGCGCCGGCAAAAGGGCGTCGCGCGGGAATTGGAGCACTTTATCGTCTGTAATGAGGTTATGACAGCTTAGTTAATAGCTGTTTTGTATAGCTCGATGGTTAGTGGATCAATCTCTTTACAAGATTGATCCACTAATTTGTTTAATTTGCAGGGTTGATTTTACTTCCATGCAATAGAGTAGGGTCCAAATTTTCTTTCAGCCCGCTAACTTCTATGCCTGTAACTTTGGTTGTGGGACCGGGTTTAATATTAAATATGGAATCTTGATTGGTTAAACGTCGCACAGACTGCCAGTCCTGCTCACTGACTTCCATATGCACTTTACTCAGACCAGTAGCACCATTTTTATGATTTGTTTTTTGTGGGTATTGAGGAGGATTGTATGGGCTCACTAAAAATGGCAGTCGTTCAGAGCGGGGGTAAACAAAGCGAAAACTGGTTTTTTGTCCGTTTGGCTTGGTTCGTTGCCAAGGAATTACTCGCCCGGTTTGAACCCCCTCATGCTTCATTGCTAAAAGTTCATTATCAAAATCGTCACTGACTAAGGCAACATCACAGAAACCTTCCCCTTCTTGTGACCAACGTATCATCCTACGTCCCGCGCCTCGGCCGGCAAAGATATCAATAAGCCATTTGAAATAGTGGGCATTGGATGGAGATGTCAATAATTCAATAATAGCCCCTTCACTAAACCAAATATGGGCGTGCTGGGCGTTCTTTTCTTTTGTGGCGTAATCCACGGAAAAACCGAGCTGGCGGAAATCTCGTACGGCTTGATGAATATCCTTTACCCAGAGTAAAACGTGGCTACAGCGAGTTTTCATGATAATACCCGGAATTTTTAATTATCCAACGACTTTGTTAAAACTAAGATTTAAACGACAATACATAAATTACGCTTAGTTATCTCAGGTCAAACTTGAGCATATATGGTTTCTTAGGAATTAAAATCTATTTCTTTATGGGAGCGGAAAGGGTTAACGGTATATGTCCATAAGCGAACTAAGCGTAACTTCACCAAAACGTGCAAGTAAAATACTTTCTGCTTCATTCATCGCATCTTTTAGGGCCGTATTTACGGAATGTTCAATGATGCAGTCATCGTGCTCGTCGGTGAGGCCAATAGTAAAAACTGAGCTCTCACCCAAGGCTTTGTGAATATCAAGAAGGGTGATTTCATTTAAGGGTTTTGTGAGCGACCAGCCGCCGTTGTGCCCTTTAATGGATCGCACATAGCCCTGATCACGCAAAAGCGCCATGGTCCTGCGGGCTACAACGGGGTTGGTAAGGAGCATAGCGGCCATCTTGTCTGAAGTAACCGGCTTGTCAGCCACGCTCAGATGGATAAGGACATGAAGTGCCCGGGATAGTCTGCTGTCTTTACGCATAAGTCACCTGTGTCTCAGGTCATGTAGCTTATCACGAAACTTTTGTTGTTACATATGTCGTGTAGCCTTATACTTTTATGTAACAATTTAAGTTACATGACAGTGGAGGAATGGATGTGGACGTGTTGATCATTGGGGGCAGTTTTGCCGGCTTGTCGGCGGCAATGCAACTTTCCCGGGGACGTCGCAAGGTTGCTGTGTTGGATGCGAATAAACCCCGAAACCGCTTTGCGAAAGCGTCTCATGGTATATTTTGTCTGGACGGTAAGACTCCTGAAGAGATTCGTACAACGGCATTATCTCAGTTGAGCTCCTATTCAAACTTTCAACTTATAGAGGGCACTGCGAATAGTGTTGAGATCCTGAACAAGGGGTTTGTTGTCAAGACACAAGGAAATACCACTTTTGAGGCGAAGAGGCTGATTCTTGCAACAGGCATTTCTGACCAGTTACCGAATATTCCCGGGGTGAAAAAGCGCTGGGGAAGAAGTGTGATTCACTGCCCTTACTGCCATGGTTATGAGTTGAGTGATCGCCCATTAGGTGTACTGGCAACCAGCGAACTCTCTTTCCATCAAGCAGCGATGATCCCCGATTGGGGGGCAACTACCTTATTCACCCAGGGGAAGTTTAGCCCTGGGGGGGAGATACTCGACCATTTACTAGTCCGTGGTGTGATTGTAGAGGAAGTCCCGATTATCCGCCTAGAGGGAGAAGGGAATAGTTTGAGTGGCGTTATCTTAGCGGATAAGCGCAGATTACCACTGGAGGGGCTTTACGTGAGCCCTAAATCTGAGATGACTTTGCCTTTTATAGATAAATTGAGTTTGGAGCTGGAGGACTCGTTTACAGGACGGATTGTGAAAGTAGACGAGTTTAAGGAAACCTCCGTTAAGGGAATATTTGCCGCGGGAGATTTATCCAACCCAATGCAAAGTGGAACCTTTGCTATTGCATCAGGCACCATGGCAGGGATTGGGGCTCATCGCTCACTGATATTTAACTGTTGATCTTTCTTCTGGTTACAACTTAGGTGATAAAGTTTTTAGATGCGGGCTTAAATGTTTGGCGTACTAATGAACACGTGAATATTGACGTGGATAGAAATGCTTAGACGGAACTGTAAAGCATAAGTTATGAAAAAGGGTTAGGTGCGGTAGTCGATTTTCCTATGGCAACACTAGGTTAGTTACCTATATTGTCCCTTGCTATTCATAAAGTTTAAAAGCTAGAGATAACCGGTACGTTATATTTTAATGTAGGGCACCTCTAAAAATTGTATTTTTTCAATTTTATCGCCTTTCAATTCCTATGACTCGGCGATTACGTACACCATAAAGGTAGTTTGTAGCGGTGCTCTATCAGCGGTGCATCTCATAAATGCGTGAAAACGCGTGTAGTGATTTGAAACGAAAAAATTTGAGTCGGCATAAAGTTACCACATTAGGCAGTACAATTGCTGGAGGGGGTTCTTAGTGGTTAATTTTATCGGCAAGGAAGAATTTTTTATAATTTTGTGCGGCTTTTTGGTGGAGGGTTGTCTAAATGGAAAAGGCCTTAGTCAGCATCTTATAGCTGCTGAACTTGACAGCATTGAAAGTATACATGCTTAACTTACTT
This sequence comes from Microbulbifer mixtoriginis (SeqCode), assembly GCF_052467515.1. Taxonomy (NCBI): domain Bacteria; kingdom Pseudomonadati; phylum Pseudomonadota; class Gammaproteobacteria; order Cellvibrionales; family Microbulbiferaceae; genus Microbulbifer; species Microbulbifer mixtoriginis (SeqCode). The sequence continues at coordinate 2,122,152 of NZ_CP174314.1, forward strand.
ATAAATTTTCAGGTTTTATGCCTTAAATAAAGCAGTGTATTAATGTGTGGCATTTTTTTGTCCATACAGAAGCACTTACCCTTTGGTGTTATTCAAGACATCCATAAACATGTGCGAGATTTGGGTGTGTGATTATTGATGATGGGAAAAGATGGGGGAATTTTTGTTGATTATATTTAAGTCGCCAAAAGTATATTTCTGCAATTTAAATTACACCCGCACTTAAAAAATTTATTCTTTGAGGTTGAGAATTTCTCGGGCAGTAATATGACCTGCTCCCATAAAGTTTCAGCTAGGTTCGATAGGTTATTATCACTGGCGAGAGAATGCCTGTGAAGGCCAATGTGTAGCGAAAATACCATTCTGGAAGTTGGAGTTACTGCTGAATAGTTGGTGATTATTACTTATAAGCTCTGCGGTCTATTTCGTCTTTTAAAGGCTGTCCAATTTCCATTCGGTCAGTTCACTTGCCATCAAAATTCCTAGTTAAATATAATTTTTTTGATACGATATAACATTAAATTATACTTGGGCAATATAGCCGTAATTTATTTCATAAGGCATTAATTAATTGTTTTGATGGTATCTCTTGTGAAGTGATTCTCATATTTTTGCGGAAAAATATTTATTACTTTGGCATTTTATAACGATTGTAAATTTGTCATCGAATCCCACTCAGGTTTAAGGGTTATCGCTGAGGATAGTATTTCTTAAGCCGTTATACGTTGGTACCAACAAGAAGCGTTGGTACCAATTTCGTTCTAGCTGACTAAATGATCTTATATTCAGTGAATATATTTGGCCAAGGCGAAATGGCTTAGGAGTAACTAATCTCAAAATATTTTTATTTTGGAATAAATATAACTTCAGAGAAACTATAGTAATGAAATTATTATTAAATACATTTTTGCAAAAGACGGTTCTAACAAGTGCATTTTCGCTACTATGTACTGCGTCTTTCGCTACCTATGCGGAAGAGGCGGACAACGCGCTAATGACTGATCGAATAATCGTAAAGTACAAAGAAAATGCTAAGGTAGGACGAGCATCTATCATGGCTAAGGAGACGGTAGACAAAGCCTCCCGCCATGCCGGCCACAAACTACGTCACCTGCGCCGTATGGCTACTGGTGCACAGGTAATGCGTTTAGAAGGTCGAAAAAATAGAGCTGAAGTAAATGCAATTATCGATCGCCTGAGGCAAGACCCGGATGTGGAGTACGCAGAACCAGATCTGATCTTGAAAGCAGTGGCTGTACCTAATGACCCAAGTTACCTCAATCAGTGGCACTACTATGAATCTACCGGTGGCTTGAACCTTCCATCAGCCTGGGATACCACTGCGGGTAACGGGGCTGTGGTCGCAGTACTCGATACCGGTTATCGACCCCATGCAGACCTGGCAGCCAACATTTTACCGGGCTACGACATGATCGATGATACCTTCGTTTCTGTAGATGGCGATGGTCGCGATAGTGATGCCACAGATCCAGGTGATTGGTATAGCTCTGGTACTTGTGGCGATAGCTCCTCAAGCAACAGTAGCTGGCACGGTACCCATGTTGCCGGCACTATCGCTGGCATTACCAACAATAACCTTGGTATCGCTGGAGTCGCCTACGAGGCCAAGATCGTTCCTGTACGTGTGCTCGGCCGTTGCGGTGGCTATACGTCAGATATTGCTGACGGCATCATTTGGGGCGCTGGCGGTTCTGTCAGTGGCCTGCCAACCAATGCAAATCCCGCCGACGTTCTCAATCTCAGTCTCGGCGGCAGCGGAAGTTGTGGCACTACCACACAAAATGCAATCGACACTGCTCGCGGTCTCGGTGCGACGGTTGTTGTAGCCGCTGGCAATAGCAATGCTAACGCAAGCCAATTTACTCCTGCCAACTGTGATGGGGTGATCTCAGTGGCTGCGACTAATCGCAGTGGTGGTCGTGCTTACTACTCTAACTACGGTAATGTGGTGGATGTTGCCGCGCCGGGTGGAGCTCAGAGCTTCGCAAATGACTCCGATGGCGTCCTCTCCACCTATAACAATGGTGCTACTGACCCCGGCAGTGATAGTTACTATTACATCCAGGGTACTAGCATGGCTGCACCCCATGTGGCCGGTGCTGCGGCATTGCTCTACTCTGTAGACCCTACCTTGACCCCAGATGAAGTTGAGTCAATCCTCACCAGTACCGCTCGGAACTTCCCGGCTTCTTGCAGCAGCTGTGGTTCAGGTATTGTCGATGCAGCAGCGGCCGTAGCCATGGCCAATGGTGGCGGCAGTGGCGGTAACGAAGGTGGAGAGCTCGAAAATGGTGTTGCTGAGACTGGTATCGAGGGTAACAGTGGTGATGAAATTAACTTCACCCTAGAAGTGCCTAACAACGCTACAGACTTGTCTTTTGTAATGTCCGGTGGAAGCGGCGATGCTGACCTCTATGTTCGCCATGGCAGCGCTCCGACTACCAGTAATTATGACTGCCGCCCATGGACTTCGGGTAACAACGAAACCTGTGAGATCGCTGACTCTGAATTAGAGGGCGGAACCTATCACGTTATGATACATGGCTATAGCTCCTTCTCTAACGTAAGCCTCGTAGGCAGCTATACCGAGGGCGGTGACGGCGGTGGTAGTGACAGCTGGGAAGAAACAGATCTTTCCGGTTCCCCAAACAGCTGGCAGCACTTCACTGTTGAGGTTGATAGCGGAGCTTCAACGCTGAGTGCCGTAATGTCTGGTGGCAGTGGGGATGCAGACCTCTACGTCCGTTTCGGCCAAGAACCCACCCGCACAGTGTATGACTGCCGTCCTTACGAGTGGGGTAATGATGAAAGCTGCAGCATCAGTAATCCAGGCGCAGGTACCTGGTATATCAGTATTCGAGGTTACTCTGACTACTCTGGCGTTTCTCTGAGTGCTAGTACTGAGTAAATGGGCCAACTCCCACTCGACAGGTTCCTGTGGGGTGGATAGATAGCTGTTCTACTCAAATAATGCCAGTCAGTTAAGCTGACTGGCATTTTCTTTTAACACGTTGATCTCTGCAGAATCCTTTGCCAGTTATATTGCCGGCAATATCACCAATTCTGTGATGATCATTTCCACTGCTCGATTAAAGCTCGTTTTATCAGAGTGAATTAACTTCAAGCTCCAGCCTTTTCTTTAAAGTAGATAAATTTTCGAAAAGTATTTTGCAGCCTTTCTGTGCACAGTGATTGGAAAGCCCTTAGTTATCTCTATATCGGTGCAAAGACAGATAAATAAGTTTGTTTAGGTGGAGGCTGTCACAAGAATAGAAAGAGGCCGACAATCAGCCAAGAAGGATGCATCGGTTGCCACTACTATCCCTGTGGACAAAATTGAAACATTGGTACTAATTTTGTCTCGATATCCAGCCATGACTTGCTCAGGCATATATCTTGCGTAAACCCTAATGTGCCCTGTCACAACAGGGACATTGGTACTAATGGTTAGGATGTCACACCCCGTCGGCTAAATCATCATGGAGAGATAACAATAATGAAGTCACTATTGAAAAAATCCACTCTAGCAGGTGTGTTTTCACTTCTATGTACAGGCTCCTTCGCCACCCAAATGGATAACATAAGTAGTTCACCAACAACTGACCGGATCATTGTGAAATACAAGCAGGATTCCACGATCGGGCGGTCAGCGAGTATGACTCAGGAAACCGTGGATAAGGCCTCTCGCCGTGCCGGCTACAATTTGCGCCACTTGCGGCGCATGGCGACGGGTGCACAAGTCATGCACCTGGGGAGCCGAAAAAGCCAAGCCGAGATCAACCTGATAATCAACCGCCTAAAGCAAGACCCCAATATTGAGTACGCTGAGCCCGACTTGATGATGCATCCTATGGCGGTCCCAAATGACCCCAGCTATTACGACCAGTGGCACTACTTTGAAGCTGATGGCGGACTGAATTTGCCCGGAGCCTGGGATATAACTCAGGGGGAGGGCGTGGTAGTAGCAGTTATTGATACCGGTTATCTCGCTCACTCAGACCTCATGGACAACTTGCTACCTGGGTACGACATGATTTCGGATTCCGATATCGCTGTAGATGGGGATGGCCGTGATAGTGATGCCAGTGATCCCGGGGATTGGTATACCGATAGTTACTGCGGAAACCCACTGTATCCCGAGTTTGATAGCAGCTGGCATGGGACTCATGTGGCCGGCACCATTGCTGCCGTCACCAACAACAATATGGGCATCGCTGGGATAGCCCATAAAGCAAAAGTGCTCCCCGTTCGAGTACTCGGCCGCTGCGGCGGTTACACTTCTGATATTGCTGATGGCATTGTCTGGAGCGCTGGCGGCTCGGTTAGTGGTGCACCAGCCAATGAAACTCCGGCTCAAGTGTTGAACTTGAGCCTGGGGGGCTTTGGCCTCTGTGGAAGCACAACTCAAAGTGCCATTAATACGGCCCGTAGCCTGGGCGCTACCGTTGTTGTTGCGGCGGGTAACTCTGGGCGGAATGCCTTCTGGTTTTCGCCAGCTAACTGTTCAGGAGTTATTACAGTATCCGCAACCAACCGCTCCGGTGGGCTTGCTTACTACTCCAACTACGGCAATGTGGTCGATGTCGCTGCCCCCGGAGGTGAAACTAATTCGGTGGAATCCGATGGCGTTCTCTCTACATTAAACAGCGGAGTGCGAACTCCCGGTAGTGATAGCTTCGCATACTATGCCGGTACCAGCATGGCCGCTCCACATGTTGCCGGTACAGCTGCACTTATATATTCAGTCAAGCCCGATGTTACACCAGATGAGGTTGAATCCATTCTCACCAGTACAGCCCGAAGCTTTACGGGCTCTTGTCGGCGCTGTGGATCAGGCATTGTTGATGCGGCGGCAGCCGTTGAGGCCGCTATAGAGAATTGAATTGTAGAAAGGAGTTAGTTTTATAAAAGACCGGCACCTCGTCGGTCTTTTACGCTTTTCCACTAAAGGAGCTAGCCAAGTACAGCGGAGAGGTTAATATTCATCCTTGCTCCCATGCGGGAAATGGATCATTCAATGTCGCCCAGTATTCTTTGCCTCGTAGCACTTCGTCCACGCTTAGCAGGCAATCATCAAGCGCTTTTGTCATACTGGTTTGATTCAGACTCTGGCCAATAAATACTAGTTCTTGCCGCATATCACCAAAGGGTTCTACCCATTGCTTTTCAATGGAGTTGCGATAATTTTCGTCAGTGGGCCAGTTTTCCTTGGGCACAGCTTTCCAGAACATCCCAGCGAACCCATAGTGGGCAATGCCTCCCGCCTGACTCCATTCGCCCGCAAACTCAGGGCGGGACGCCAGCCAAAAATACCCTTTGGAACGAATTAACTTGCCGTGCCTCTCAGTATTGTGCAGAAATTGATGAAATTTTTCTGGATGGAAGGGGCTACGTGCTTCGTAGCTGAAACTGCTAATGCCATACTCTTCAGTTTCAGGAATATGCTCACCTCGCATCTCTTTAAGCCAACCAGGTGCTTGCTGCGCGCGCTCGAAGTCAAATAAGCCGGTACTTAAAACCTCGTCAATATTGACTTGCCCTTGAGAGATCGGAACTATTTTTGCCTGCGTGTTTAGAGTTCGCAGAATGGCCTCTAGGCGCTCAACATCAGAAGGGCCAGCTAAATCCGTTTTACTTATCAGAATGACATCTGCGAACTCGACCTGGTCGATCAGCAAATCAGTTACACTGCGTTCGTCGTCTTCGCCTAATGATTCACCAGCATCCTGTAAAAATACTGCCTCGTCATAGTCCTTTAAAAAATTGACTGCATCGACCACCGTCACCATTGTGTCCAAACTGGCAACATCAGAGAGAGAAACACCATTTTCGTCGGCAAAAGTGAAGGTTTCTGCAACGGGTAAGGGTTCAGAAATCCCCGTTGATTCAATAACGAGATAATCAAACCGTCCTTCCTGCGCAAGCTTAGTGACTTCCTCCAGAAGGTCTTCCCGCAGAGTGCAGCAAATACAGCCATTACTCATTTCAACAAGCTTCTCCTCACTACGGTTAAGAGAAACTTCGCTCTGTACTTTCGTCGAATCGATATTGATTTCACTCATATCATTGACGATTACAGCAACTTTTTTGCTTTCGCGATTGTTCAGTATGTGGCTAAGTACGGTAGTTTTACCGGCACCTAGAAAACCTGAAAGGACGGTGACTGGGAGTTTGTTTGTATGTGCCATTAGCCTCTCCGCACTCTGCGTATTCATCCATGTGTACTAGGTTAATTGGATGTTGAGCAATGATATATCGTATCTTTTTTGGGTCAAGCTATTTCATTTATATGAGGGTAGGGCGGTAGTATTACCGCTCCTCTTTTACCCGCTTACTTCGCCCACTTTCATGTCGCTCTCGCATGTCGGAATCAATATAGCGATCGGTCGTAGCCATACTTGCATGTCCCGCATCATCGCGCACATGCTCGCGGGGGCGGTACTTCACATCTTCAGAAATACCCGTATGGCGGAGCCAGTGCACAGTGGCAGCCTTAAGGTCTTCAGCATCTTCCCCTAAGCCTTCTTCAACCATCCGTTGGTGGGCAGCATCAAAGCAGTTTTGAACAATCAGGCGAACCTGTCGGGTACTGGTAACCGGTCCCTTGCCACGGGACTTGTGCACCAGAGGTGTCTGCTCATTAATGCTGGGCAGAGCAGGGAGCTGCAAATAATTTCTGTAGCGCTTCAAGGCCTTCAACATTTGGTCGCAAACAGTGATCGCCCGGCCTTTGTTACCTTTACCTGTAACGTGAAACCACCAGTTTCCGTCGCGATCTTTCTTGAAATCACCCATAACTGGTGCCGATCTTTCATCTGCAACCAATTCAGAGATTCGCAAATACATAGCGAATAGGGCGTTCATAATGAATAAAGTTCGCTCGTGATCAGTTGGTGATGTCTCGGCCATGATCTCAGCAGTCTCCAGGACATAGTCCCACTGCAAGTTGCTGATTCGGCGCACAACCTGGCTTTGTTGCTCACGTCGAACAAACTTACTTTTCTGGCGAATCAGTGCCACAGGATTGGCTGGAACCAAGCCTTCTTGATAGAGAAAATCGAAGAAGGATGATAATGCAGTGAAGATGCATTTGATCGCTGCCTGGGATGGCCGAAACTCCTTGGGGGAAGCCGTCTTGCCAGTACGAAACTCAACCTTGGACACACTGACTACGAATGGCCGCCAATCGGCATTCACAACGCGCTCGCCATTCTGTGTTTTGAATCTGGCAACATTCTTAGTTCCAATCCAGGCAATTGGCGGCTCAATGCAAAACTGTACAAACTCCTCAATATGTTCGCGCTTCAGAGTCATTATTGAAACTTCTTCAATGCGCCACGCCCATTGCAGCAAGCGCTCAAGTTCACGGCGGTAGCTGTTAAACGTTGCCTGGCTACCGTTGTAGCTGTAAAGAAACTTAAGCGTGAACTCCAGATCGGTATTAGCACCAGGAATCTGCTTGCTGAGATAACGGCTAGCTGAAAAGCTGGTGCAGCGGAATGGATTCTCAAGATTGCTCAGGTTGTCGATGATTGGTGCTGGTGGCCGGTTGGAAGCAGACATAGAAATATGGAGTTGTTGTTGGAATGCGGCAAATTATACGGAAAAACGGGCATTTATAAAATATCCGATATTCACAAATATCGGAAATAGCGGGGGTTGTAACAAGCCCTCTAGCTTAGTAACTTCCTTACATCGCCAGCTTAAATCAGCTTTCTGGGCTCTTCTCCTTCTTCATGCTAGAAATCACTAAACGAGTACCGAATTAGATTGACAGCTCAAGGCTAGATTCCAGATGTTACTTCAACGCCACATGATAAAGGTCTTATGACATGGAATATCATCATATTAAATATGAGCAAAATGGCCCTGTAACCATCGTTACTTTTAACCGTCCAGAGGTTAAGAACTGCATTGGTACCCGCGCTCACCGCGAGCTGGTGGATGCTTTCGATCGCTTTCGTACCGATGAGGGAGCTAAAGTTGCGGTAATCACCGGCGCTGGAGATTCTGCATTTTGTGCAGGGGGTGATTTGAAAAGCAATCTTACTGCAACCGAACCCACCAATCACCCAGATCCTGACGTGGCTGTTTTATGTCCAGTAGAACCCGCTGATATTGCCCGGCATAATCGAGGTGAAGCTCCAGGGATTATAGGTCCATCCCGCTGGACCGATATCTATAAGCCTATCATTGCGGCAGTTAATGGAATTGCTTATGCGGGTGGCTTTGAGTGGGCATGTTTTGCCGATATGCGGATTGTAGAAGAACACGCATCCTTTGGAATGACCTGTCGTCGTTGGAATATTGGCTTAGCTGATGGTGGTACTCAGCGTTTGCCGCGTATTGTTGGTATGGGACGAGCGCTGGAGTTAATCATCACGGGAAAAGTTATTAATGCTGAAGAAGCTTATCGCATTGGATTGGCCAACGAAGTGGTGCCAAAGGGAGCCGCATTAGGTCGTGCCGTTGAGTTAGCACAGTATATCTCTACCCTTCCCCAGCCAGCGATTCACTCTGATAAAGAAGCCGCCATTCGTGGTTATGGAAAGGATCTTGATGAAGGTCTACGAATTGAGGCTGAGTGCTTTAACCGATTATTCAGCGACTCTGAATCCAAAGCAGAGCTGTCCGAAGGCTTGAGGCGCTTTAACGAGCGCGATCATCCTGACCGAGTGCGAGGACAAGCCAAAACGCCCGGCATTATTCGTAGCGAAATGGAGTAATTGTGATAAGCCAAAAGAAGGCTGTATTCAAGAGGATATATTGTTTAGGGGCTTAGATACCACGAATATATCTCGGATAAAGTAATGAGGCCCATAGTGGCTATATGGGCCTCATTACTTTGGTGAATCAGTGGGGTTCTTATCGTCACTTTTATGATCTGGACAGGTGCCCTCTTCCTAAGGCCCAGTTTTTATTAGACGCATGAATCGGATACTTGTTGTTTATTTGCTTTTACGCTCAACCATTCGAATCCATATCCTTACTCCAAGCCATTGGCAAAAAAGCATCATCGAGACTGACATTCAGATTGTGGGTAGAGTAATTCGAGAGTACTTTTAGGCTAGTTCCAACTATCACCTCTAGAACCGTCTCTTTCGTATAACCTGCTGCAAGAAACGCCTCAACTTCCTCTTCTGTAGCCCATCCACGTTTCTCATTGATAATGACACTGAATGCTCGGAGCGCTTCGAGTTTAGGGTCATCGAGTGTTTTACCGCTACGCAGCGCCTTGATTACATTTTCATCTACACCGGCCATTTTGCAAACGGCGGTATGCGCAGCCATACAGTAGGTGCAACCGTTTAGGCGGCTGTTTGTCATCAGGATTATCTCTCGCTCCGTTTCGCTCAAGCGAGATTTATCAAATATTCCCATAAGTGTAAGGTAGCTCTCTACCATTACAGGTGATTCGGCCATGGTTGCCATTAGATTGGGTACAAATCCCATTTTCTTTTTAGCGGCTTCTAGAGTTTGCTTAGAGGCTTCTGGTGCGGTTTCAATTGTGTAACGTGTAAAATTGACCATGAGTCTTACCATATAAGTTGGGTTTTACGGTGCTCGATATCGATTTACATTGAGTGCTTCCACCTCTTTGGCACTAGTCAGCGCTAAAGAGGTGGAGGTGTTTACATACTATGCAGTTGTAGACTGACTCAGCTTTTCAAGTACGGGAAATAAGTCGCTGGGTTCGGGGCGACGCGTATAGTCAGGATTCACCTCCGCATATGCGATTGTTCCATCGGTATCTATGACATATCTTGCTGGCATAGGTAAGTTCCACGCGCCGTCACGATGGATGGTCGGGAGTTCGACTTTGAACACCTTGTGGAACTCAATTACATAAGGTTGTAGTGTCCAGCGGATACCAAACTTTTCAGCAAGCTTTCCACTTTGATCAGTCAGAATTGGGAAGCTTAGCTTGTTATCTCTCTGAGATTTGCGGCTTTCAGCGGGTCCTTGCATGGAAATAGCAACCAGGGTTGCGCCACGCGCTTTGATCTCTGCAGCAACTTCTTCTAACGCTTGCAGCTCAATATTGCAGTAAGGGCACCACACGCCTCGATAGAACGTTAGAATAACGGGCCCTTTAGCAAGGAGTTCTTCCAGGACAACGTCATTACCTTCTGAATCTGGCAGTGTAAAGTATGGGACTTTCTCCCCTACTTTAATCGAAAGTTCAACTTGGCCACTAGCAGCCAATTCCTTGGATGATCTGGCAAAGGCTTCAAATGCTCCTTCTGGGGCCTGTTGCTTAAATACTTCTTTGAAAGCATCTAGTTTGTCTTGAAGGGACATAACCTATTCCTCTAATGGTTTAAAGTTTGGAAGCGCGAGCTTTGGGTAAGCCTTCGGTGGGCCAAAAGGCGACTTGCCTAACTCTCTAATTGGCCTCTATGCAGGTACTTACGCCAAACTACTATTGGGAAGATTAGTTACTTTGATTTGCGCTATAAACATGCTATTTTGAAACTCATTGTATCCATTAGGGACACAATCTGTGTTTCAACAAGCCCATTTGAACGAAATAGTCGTATTTATTGCCGTAGCCGAACACGGCAGCTTTACAAAAGCGGCGGCATCATTGAACTCAACCAAATCAGGCACCGGTAAGGCAGTTAAGAAGCTTGAGGAGGAATTGGGTCTTAAGCTATTCAACAGAACCACACGAAGTATCAGGCTTACAGAAGAAGGCAAAATATTTCTAGATGCCGCAAAACATGCGTTAGAAACAATCAATGAGGCCAGGCTTTTGCTGCATGCCAGGAAGGATGAGCCTGCCGGACGATTGCGTATCAATTTGCCAATAGGCATAGGCCGAAATATTGTCAGTGCTTTGAAGGGGTTCACGCAGTTGCATCCCAAGGTTACGGTCGAGGTCTCTCTTTCAGATAGCCTGGAGGACGCTATTAAAGGTGAATGGGATGTCGTTGTTAGAATTGGCGAACTAGAGGATAGTTCTTTTATTGCAAAAACATTATGCGGATCTAGACGTATCTTGTGTGCTTCGCCTGAATATCTTTCACAGAAAGGTAAACCTAAGACTTTGGAAGAACTGAGAGAGCATGATGCTCTTGTTTTCAGAGCGCCTACTGGAAAAGTAAGAGCTTGGTCATTTCGAGAAAATGATGACTCAATTACTGAGTTCTCCCCTTCCCCGCTGGCAATTTTCAGAGATGGGCGAACACTGATAGATGCAGTAGTCGCTGGTATGGGTATTGCTCAGGTATATGATACTGCTCTCGGTTCTTCTATTCAGACTGGCGAAGTTATTGAGTTGTTTCCTGGGAAAGTAGTACCCGGTCCACCGGTTAGTGCACTGATTCCCAGTGGTAGAGCGATGCCTGCGAAAACGAGAGTTTTTATCGAATTTCTACAAAGTGTGCTGAATTAGGCTTTAGGGTGTCAGGTGAAATTGCAGGAAATTTTCATCGAGAGAACCCCCTATCTAGTTCTAGAAAGGGGGAGATTGGTTGAGGAAAACCTTCTGCTTGTTAAGTCTAGGCCTTTCGCTAGGCTATGCTTTTAAGAGTTGGTTTGTCCTTTTCTAGCTGTGGTGCTGAGTCTGCAAAAACATGCAGGAAAGTCGTAGGATTTGGGCGTCTGCGATAATTGTCGGTCTCGTCTCCGAATAGAACCTTGCCACCTTCATCCAATGCTATCACCGTGGCCATAACGGTATCCTCAGGGTACCCAGGCATTCCTGCAGGGGAACCGCCAATATCTTCAATGCCTAGAGCTTTAGCACCCATTAGGTTGTCATCTTGAAGAATTTCAAAATGACCAGGAAGGTCAAGCTTGTCGGCTAACTTCCTTGAGTTATCGTAGCCTTGGTTAGAGATAAACTTCACCTTCACATCATATTGCTTAAGTGCCTCAGCATATTTCTTCACTTCTTTTAACTGGTTCATACAAAATGGGCACCAGTTGGCTCTAAAGAACACTAATAGTGTTTTAGATTCGTCAAAAGAAGTGGAGGACACACCCGATTTATCTAATCGATTAAAGTTCATTTCAGGCAGTTTTTGGCCTTTTGATATGGCTTTGCTCTTTTTACGGTTGTAGACGGAGAATGACCAGATATACCAGTGAAGGGATAGGAAGCCCAGAGCAGCAGCTGCAATAGGAATGTATAGAGACAAGGACATTGGAGCCTGGTTCGAATAAGTTGAATAAGCAACCAATGCAACTCCTATAAAGTTAACGGCTTGAATAACTGGTAATCTTTCTGACGTTCTTGAAATGCTGAACACATTTGTCAAGACCATCAAGAAAAATGGTAAAGGCAAGGTCGCTAAAAGTGCGCCGACCCAAACCGGATCGCCGCCAGACATATAGATCATGATGCCGGACCCTACTCCGCCAAGCATGTTTAATAGAATCATTGGTAAAATAAGTTTTGCTTTCATTTCAAGCTCCTGAAGTGTTGGGTTAATGTCCAAAACTTGCGATCTATCCTAGTACATCACATTGACTCAATAATTAGTTCAAATAGAGAAACAATGTTGCGAAAATGGATACAATCGGATTTATTTTATCGATCTATTAGTAGTGGCTGACATGAGTAACTTACACCCAGTTCTAGCAGGAATTTAGTATTTCTTAACAAATAAGGGAGCGAATAAGCTGGAGGAAGGTGTAAAGATGTGGACTAAATCAGACCAAATCTGACAGATCGTCTTGAATAAGAAGGGTTTACCGGTTTTGATGAAAGTGCCTAAAGCTAAAAGCAAAACCAAGGATAAACCCCATGATCCATACTAATGATCGCATCATCAAACATTAACTGCTAGGTGATTTCGATTGCAATACCACTCCAAACGTAACTATGCGCCCCACCGTTTTGATAACGCAACGTTCGCCATCCAACATCATTTCTCCAAACTGGTTGAGCTTCATTCGGGTTATAATATTTGACTGTGGTCCCATCCTTGGCAACCAGGATATTATGGAAACCTATTTCTGCAGTAGACACAGGGGAAGGGCCTTGAAACATCATAAAAGCGCAATTGTAATAGGTGTCGGTAAGTAAGTTTCTCGGCATTACCCCATCACTATTTGGCTGAATGAGATTTGTAAACAACGCATTATAATCAGCTGTATTGGTCGCCTGTGCGAGTTGAAGGCATACGTTTTTCTGCTGTGCGTCATATAGAATCCGACTATTTCGTCCAGGGCACTGGTTATTCACATAGGCTCGCACACGCATCGGCGAGCTATTGTTGTCCGCCACTAAGGGATGGTCACCACCGTTTGGCATAGGAGGTAGGTCCGCATTCTGCCATTTGATGGCGGGCCACAGAGTGTCTTCCACAAAACTCTGTGGCCTTGGCGCACGGATATCAAATCCTGATACTGCGATCTCGGTGCAGTGAGCGGCGCAAGAATTGCCGTTCTGACTCGGTAAAGTTTTAAGATTCAACATCAAAATTTCCTTTTTTGTTGTGTCTGATGGTGAGAGTAGTGAATCCAGTGTACCAATTTGATAGGCATAATATATATAACGGAGTGGAAAAGAATAATACGAGTTATTACGTAATCCTCTCCTCGATAATGCTGATTGGCTGTAACAAAATTGAATTGATTACGGCGATGCTGATCGTTGTAACAGCTAACGAATTTCTGTGCTCAGGCCCTGGCATTTCGTACATTTTTGCTTGTAGTGCATTACCTGCATTACCCGGCAGAGCAACCTCACTTGAAAGCTGCCTTGCTGAACCTTAATAATGCTGTACTTTATTTCATTTGTTTCACAAAGAAAGCGCCGGCCTTTTTTAAGATTTCCTTCTCTATCCGTAACTGCTTACTTTCTCGTCGTAATCGATATAATTTCGAAAATTTCACTCAGAGTGCAGTCAAACTAAAGTAACTCATTCTTGAGTAAGTAGCGGCTGCGATGGATTGAGGCGATGATTCCTTGCGGAAGATCTATGTTTACAAAACAAGGGTTTTCATCGTTATTTTGAAAAATGAGCTTAATTAAGCTTCTGGATGTTTAATGTAATAAGGGAGCAATCCAAAGGCCATCTGGTGCTGGCTATGTTGTTTGATCCAAAGGTTCCTGGAAGTCAGTAAAGCTCAGTTATACAACTTAATCCTTAACAGACGAGTCTATATTTTTATTGGATTCTAAGCTTCAACATTATTCTCTATTATATGTCGTATTAACTAATATATCGTTGAGCCCAGGCTCCAATAACATTGCCGACATATTCAGCATCTGATTTCTTCATAAGTAAGTGATCGGCTTTATCTAAGGAAATAAAACTTTTTGGATGGTGCGCAGCGCTAAATATTTTTGCAGCATGATCAATGGAAACAGTGCTGTCTAGTGGTGAATGCATAACTAGTAAAGCTTTCCTTAATTCCTTAAGGTTAACCAAGATGTCTGCTTCATTTATATCGTCGATAAACTGCTTTTTAAGTGTAAACTCTCGGCCAGCAAGCACCACTTTTGCCTGTCCTGTTTTATTGATGTTATCGAGCTCATCTTTAAACATATGTTGGATATGTTTAACATCACTTGGAGCGGCTATAGTAACAACAGCTTTAGCTGTCTTTAGCATACCAGCGGCTTTTAATACGGCAGCACCACCAAAACTATGCCCAATTAGCAATTTTGGTGCTTCAAAGCGGTTTTCAATTTCATTGTAAGCACTAAGCAAGTCTTCAACATTAGATGAAAAGTTAGTATTGGAAAAATCTCCATCACTGTTACCTAACCCAGTGAAATCAAATCTTAATACTGATATTCCTTTGCTAGTCAATGATTTGCTAATAGCGCTCGCAGCAATGATATCTTTTGAGCATGTGAAACAATGTGCAAAAATTGCATAGGCCTTTGGGTTCCCGGTGGAATTCTCTAATTTACCCTTTAATTCTACATCGTCACGATTTTGGAAATTAAATTCCATAATATTATCCAATATATATTGATGGATCACTTCAACTTTTCAGCACACTTCTTCACTTCTTTTAACTGGTTCATATTGAGGTAAAGACGCCCCATTGTCCGCTCCAGTTACTTCAACCATTGCATGGACCTACAAAGCCGCATTCGACTTTGCCAAAGTAATTAATGCTCGTATCGCCTTCTATCCGAATCAAGTGGTAACCGAAAAGGTTGAGGCCGTATCATGACATTATAAAAATTGGTGATTACACCGGTATAAGATAGATGGCTATTTGAACTATATCAATCAATCCATATGACTGCTTGAATATAGGAATTCCACGGATTTCCGTGAAGGCCTAATGCCCTTAAAGAAAATAGAAACTTTGCGATTTGTTATACTTCTCCACCTTTCTGCAAGCACTTGTAGCGAAGGATCACCCCGCCCGATTTAAGGGCGTCCGCCCGCATGAGTTCGAAATTCTTCTGGATGGCGTCAGCTTTGAAGAGAGGTGAGCCTGCTCCAAGCACGATGGGTGCAAGGCATATCCTGTATTCGTCTACCAAGCCCCTTGCGAGCAGAGTATCTACAAGGTCTGCGCTTCCGAAAACGAAGATATCTCTCTTCCCTGTCTCCCTCTTCAGCGCGCGAACATGTTCGCCGGCCTCGCCTTTTAAAAGGCGAGTGTTTGACCAATCGGCGCTTTCAAGTGTGCGCGTGATGACAGCTTTCTCAAGTGAGTTCATCATGTCCGCAACCGCCCCCGTTTCATTCCTCCAATGACTGGCCATCCCCTCATAGGTGCAGCGTCCAAACAACAAGGTGCCGATTTCATCGCCCTGCTGAAGAGAGAAAGCTTCTAACTCGTCGCCCCACACTGTTCCGTGATGGTCCAACGCCCAGGGCGCAGTGCCTTCAAAGTACCCGTCCAACGTCATCACATTCCAAACAACTAAACGCCTCATATCCTGTTTCTCCTAAACAAGCGATTGAGTAGATGAATTCTTCCCTTTGTAGCTGGATGATGTGTGGCAGGCACCCGTATTAGCCATATTCGTTGTGTCTACGCCACCAATGATATGGCTGTGTCTGCTGAGTGCCGTCGGGAGCCGCTTCCCAGTTTTCCTGGCGGCCGAGCGGTGTGATATCCAAAAGAGTCCACACCGTGCCAAGTGTTTCGACACCTCGACCGTTAGTGAAATAGGTTCGATAGAGGTCCTCTCCATCGCGATAGAAAACGTTGATGCCAAATCCGGTAGCCACATCGAAATCAGCGTTGAAGCTGTCCTTGGTTTCATACCAGGGGATGGCCCAACCCATACGTTTCTGGAATGCCTCTATCTCAACGATCGGCGCTTTTGACACAAAGACGAGAGAGGTGTCTCGGGCATGTAGATGGGCAAGATGAGGAATCTGATCGGCGACCATGCAGCAGCCTTCGCACGGGCTGGGATCAGCGGGCTTCAACATATGGTGGTAAACGATGAGTTGTGAATGGTCATCGAACAAGTCAGCCAGAGTCGCAGTGCCTCCTGGACCCGTAAAGGCATAATTTTGTTCGATCTTCACCCAACCCGAATACCGTCGTTTCTCTGCCAGCCGGTCGTGCGCTCGGGTCAGCTCCTTTTCTGCTTTGCGGAGTTCAGCGAGTTCATCCTTCCAGGCCTCCGGTGACAGGATCTGCCGGACTACTCCGGAGATCTCCTTAGTTTTCCTGCTCTGAATTAAAGCCATAATCAGCTCCAGATTTTGAGTTAAGTTGAGGAGAGTAATTCCCCATGAACTCATACTTCCTCGGCGGCTGCCTCTATCGTGGCGATATCGATCTTACTCATGGACATCATCGCCCTAAAGGCACGCTTCGCTTTGTCACGATCAGAGTTCGTTGTCAGATCCAGAAGCTGTCTTGGTGTAATTTGCCACGAGTGGCCCCAGTGATCCTTGCACCAACCACAGGCGCTTTCTTGTCCACCATTACTGATGATCGCCTCCCAGTAGCGGTCGGTTTCTTCCTGATTCTCGGTGACAACCATGAAACTAACGGATTCATTTGGCCTGAAACTCGGGCCTCCGTTCACGCCAATAAACTTGCGCCCGAGTACGGTAAATTCGACAGTCAGTTCACTGCCTTCCTGACCGCCAGGGTAGTCGGTCACCGCTTGATTGACTCGATCGACATGACTATCTGGAAAAGTTGCGGCGTAGAATTCCGCCGCCTTCTTTGCTTCGCCATAGTCAAACCACAGGCAGTTTACGAGTTCGGTCATATGTATTCTCCTATGCATTGGACAGTATGCGGTCTCTTCACCGTCAGCTTTGAAGGTTGCTGCAATGCGCTCCATATCGTAACTGCGCCCTGGTTCAGGTTCGATAAAGACCCCTGCCCCTTCGGTATTTGTGATGAATGGCGGTCTCGGTACCCTCTCGAGGAGGATGTTCTGTTACCTCACTCAGCATGATAAATATCGTCTAGAACTGCTTAGCCAAGTCTGCGCTATGCCAAAGGTTGCTCTGGATCGATGCGAGTTGTTCATCGATACTTCGTTTTTTATCGCTCCATAGCGCCTTTGCCTGAAATTATTTTGCTGCGGAACTTGGCTATTCTCGAAACCCGTGTAGCCGGTTTCTTGGCTGAATTTAAGTTGAAGGCATAGCTTCGCTGGCGCCCTGGTGTTAATGCATGAAACGCTTCTGCAAGCTCGGGGTCGGCATCCATGGCTTTAACCAGTTCATCTGGGAGCTTGATATCGCGTTCTGTTTTTGGGGGCTTAATGCCGGCTTTGGCATATCCCTTCGCTTCCTCGATGTAAGCCCGTATAACTGATTCGAGCTTTGTCACTTGGTCGTTGGATTTCAGGGGGATCATATGTGGGTGTTGGGTATTCTCACCAAGCTTTTGAAGTAAGCCTTTGGGGTCTTTCAATAACGCCGCATCCATAAAGCTAATGAGGAATTTCTCTCGAAACGCTCCAAGGATGACAATATTTCGACCGGCGAATGTGTAGCAAGGCTGCCCCCATTTTACGTGCTCTTCCAGATCCATGCTCTGGCATATCCGGCGCAACTCATTAAGGCCGGATTTCCATTTCTGGGTCGAGCAATCAGGCGTTGCAAAGCGTTCACAACGTCCACAACCTTTCGAAAAATAATCTGCGATATCTGAAATCATTGCCATAACCGGTTGTCCCGTACGAGCAAAGTCCCTGCCACTATCAAACTATCATTTTTCCGGAGTTAGATTTTGATGTCCCCTCCCCTACGGCTTCTGCCTTTGGACCCTCGTAATTTAGCAACTATGGCGTTCCATATTTATCTGTGAGTTTTGATCAGCGTCATAATATGCCAGTTTGCGATTGGGCTGCCGGCGTTAATCTTGTTGAAGCGAGAAGTCTCCAGTGGTGATACTTCCATCCCGCATGTAAGTTACGCAAATAGCGCCACTATCTGTCGTCGTAGATTGCTGTACATGGAACCCCAAAGGGGTCACACCAGCACCGAAGAGGCGCTTTCCTTTGCCCAGAACCAAGGGAAAAATCAGCAGTTTAAACTGATCTACCAGGTCTGCTTTAAGTAGAGTCTGAATAAAATTGGCACTGCCCGGAACCAGCAAGTCAGGACCATTGATAGCCTTGATTTCACGAAGTCGTGCGACCGGATCATCGCCCAGCCATTCGCTGCCTTCCCAGGTAAATTCAGGTTTCGTGCGCGAGGCCACATACCGTATTGTACTGTCAATTTTTTGGGCCATCTGGATTTCGCCATCATCAACACCCTCAGGTGGAGGATCAACAGCTACTTTTGGCCAATGGGCAGCAAAAATTTCGTAAGTCCGATGGCCAAGCAGGAGTTCGAATGGGGCTGCGAAGACATCCCCCATAAATTTACCTACACCTTCATCGAAATAAGGTAGCACCCATCCACCATGCTCAAAGCCGCCTGAAGTGTCCTCCTCTGGATCACCGGGAGCCTGCATCACGCCATCCAGACTAACAAATGTGTTTACAATTATTTTTCGCACACAGTTCTTCCTTGGTGATTTTGTTGATCAAAATGGCGTCGCGAGTTGTGCTTAGGCTATTGCTTTCAATCACCATTGAGACTTGAAGAGATAGGTTATTGATCTTCTTTATTCGACTTCCACCCTTGTTGCCTCCAGGTAAGCGGCGAGATTAGAAAGAGCGCACTGCCATCCATTGCGTGTTCCGTCGATCATTCCCAAACCGACCAGTGAGGTGATCTGTATCGTCACCTGGAGTTCAGTCGCGCGCTTATTTTGGCTAATCGCTACTGTGATCAAAGAGGCACTCAATAAAGAGTCGTCGGTATACACACGCTCGGTAAAAAGCAGGCGATGCGGCTTACTGATGTCGTAGTAGTGTGTTTCGACTCGGAATTGCAGATCATTCTTTTGGCCGCACCGATGTACGTCAAGGCCTCCGACGCGAAAGTCGTTTTCAATAAACTCGACTGCCTCATCCTTAGAAGGTGCCCCCCATATTGAGCGGGCTTTTGGGTTTTCCCATGCTGAAAAAACCTGTTCTGCTGGTGCTTTGATTGTTTTACTGATGGATATGGTGTCGTGCGATAACTGTTGGCTCATGCTAGTCCCTTTGCTTAATGGCAGTTCCCAGGCTACCGACTAATAGTTAGCTGATTGGATAACTATAAAAAGCAATAATAGTTAGGTCAATGGATAACTTACTAGTGGCGCAAAAGAGTAAGAGAATTGACCTCTATCTGCTTAAAGTGAGGTGCAATGACATAACAACAATGATCGGCAATGTCATAAGGGGGTGAGGTAGGTGAGCCGATCACGCCCTCCAGTTTTTTAACAGAAGATCAAGTAGTCGGCTATTGGAATGGAGGGGGGACCTACAGGGTTTGTAATATGGCACCCTGTGTCTCTATCGTACTCAGTCATCCTGTCCTTCAGCGCCAAGTGCTTCGACAAAGCTCGCCATTCTTGCCATCCGGCCTTCCCACTGGGCCGTCTGTGTATTAATCCAAGTTTCTGCAGCTGTCAGTTGCTTCGGCTTGATCTCGCAGGTTCGTACGCGGCCAATTTTCTTGGAGCGGATCAAGCCCGCATCCTCCAGCACACCTATGTGCTTCATGAATGAAGGTAGTGCCATTTCAAACGGTTTAGCGAGCTCGGTGATTGATGCCGGTCCGCTGGTCAGGTGCTGAATGACAGCGCGGCGCGTTGGATCTGCTAAGGCTTGGAAGACTGTATTCAGATTTTCGTGATTGTTACCCATTTGACTAAGTATATAGGTGTAAAATCGTTAGGCAATGGCCGCGGTTTGCTAATGCCCGTAAAAAACACCCTAACAAAAGTGCTTCATCTCCTCCCTAAAAGATATGTTTTAGTGTTAACAGAAAGCAGGAAACCTCCTGATAAAAAGAACAAGGTGCAATAGTGATCGATTTTTCCTATCAAGCGGACGTTCAAACCAAGCCTATCTCCTACACCGTCAGGGCAACACCGGAAGAAGTCTTTACAGCCTGGGTTACGCCGAGCATGGTTGCAAAATGGTGGGGGCCTGACGGTTTCACTACGCGTGTGCTCAATCTCACGGCAGAGGTTGGCAGGAGCTTTGCTTTTGAGATGACAGCTCCAGACGGCAGCTCTTGCGTAATGTCTGGAGTATATCGTCGTGTCGACAGACCGAAGTTCCTAAGTTTTGAGGTCCATAAACATTGCAATCTCAGCTTGCCAAACGGCACCGAACCGCAAAAGAATTCGTCATTGGTCGAAGTTGTGTTCAAAAGCAGTGAACTTGGCACTGTTGTTTCGCTTACGCATACACTTCTAAACCCTGACTACGCAGAGCTGGCGGCGATTAGTTGGGCCCAATCACTTCGATGTATGGATGATCTATTTTCTGGATCGGCAAATCTGATCTGAGGGTGATTGATTAAAGTCGTGATTTTAATCTCACTGGTTAAGAATGTTTATTTCAGGAGCCTCAGGTCTTGGATCCTTGGCACAACAGTTTGGGGGGCATGATCCCTGGTCAACTGAGCGCAAGCTCAGCTGTGTCGGCCTCGCTTTCCGAATCGATGCCGGCTGGGTCGTTCTCGGTTGGATCAAAACTGTCGGCACGTGCCATACGCCAGGCCCGGGCATAGAAGCCCCCCTCGTTATGCGCCCTGAGCAATTCGCCAGGCTTGAGGTAGACGTGGATTTGCGAAAATAGCTGAACTTCTGTGCCACCGGTACGACGTACTAGGTGTTTTCCTTCTAGCTGTGATGGATGCTCTAATCCGGCGGCGGCTAACATCTCGGCCAGGGTACTAAGGGTGTTGTGGTGGAAATTATGTACCCTGTCGGCTTTCTCTGGCACCACCAGGGCTCGCTGTCGCAGCTTGTCTTGGGTGGCCACGCCCGTGGGGCACTGGTTAGTGTGGCAGGATTGGGATTGGATACAGCCGATTGCAAACATAAAGCCGCGTGCCGAGTTGGCCCAGTCGGCCCCTATAGCCAGCACGCTGGCAATATCGAACGCCGAGATTATCTTGCCGCTGGCACCTATCTTGATCTTGTCTCGCAGGTTCAGGCCGACCAGGGTATTGTGGATAAACAGTAGGCCTTCGCGCAGGGGCACGCCGATATGATTGGTGAATTCCAACGGTGCTGCTCCAGTACCCCCTTCCTTGCCATCTACCACGATAAAATCTGGCAATATGTCACTTTGGAGCATGGCCTTTGCGATGCCCATAAATTCCCAGGGGTGTCCGAGGGCCAGCTTAAAACCCACTGGTTTACCGCCGCTAAGTTCCCTCAGTTGTTTGATAAAAGCCAGCAACTCAAGGGGGGTAGAAAAGCTGCTGTGGCTCGAAGGTGAGATGCAGTCCTCGCCCTCAGGTACGCCGCGGGTGGATGCTATCTCCGCAGTCACTTTGTGCCCGGGTAGGATGCCGCCATGGCCGGGCTTGGCGCCCTGGCTGAGTTTTAGCTCAATCATTTTAATTTGCGGGTTACAAGCCTGTGCCTTGAAGCGGTCTGGATCGAAGCTGCCGTCCTGGGCTCGACAACCAAAGTAACCCGAGCCTATTTCCCAAATCAGATCGCCGCCGAACTCGCGATGATAGGGGCTGATGCTGCCCTCCCCTGTATCATGGGCAAAGTCCCCCAGCTTGGCGCCCTTGTTCAGGGCCCTGATGGCGTTGGCACTAAGGGACCCAAAGCTCATGGCGGAGATATTGAAGATCGAGGCCGAATAAGGCTGGCTGCACTGAGGTCCCCCTATGAGCACCCTGAAGCTCTTGTGCTCTCTGACCTCCTTGGGGCGTATGGAGTGATTGATAAACTCAAAACCAGGTTCGTAGACGTCAATCAAGGTACCAAAGGGTTTGGATGCATTCTCATTCTTGGCCCGGGCATAGACCAGGGAGCGTTGGGCCCGGGAAAAAGGCAGCTCGTCTTCTTCTCCTTCTAACAGGTATTGGCGTAGCTCTGGGCGAACACGTTCCATGAGATAGCGAATATTGCCCAATATGGGGTAGTTACGGCGCACCGCATGGGTTTTTTGAATCAGATCGTAAATTCCTAGGAGACTCAGAAGGCTGCTGATTGCGGCAATAGGCCAGAGCCAGGAGTAAGAGTCCAACAGAGGCAGGCTGACGATAGTCGTGAGAACACAACAGCCAAAAAACGTATAGCGATTGAGCAGGAATAGTTTCATCATTGTATTTCGTACAGGCTATTGCTGTTTTCTCTCCTTGAAGGATGTATTTTCTACCAGCTCGGGGTCAATCGCATTTACGTGGATATTCTATGTAGTTACTTCACTAACTCACGTCTTGATCAATCTCGCCAAGAAAAAGCTAGTGTATCAATTAATACATAACCATCAATAAACTGCATATCATCGATATAAAAAGTCTCACAATAAGTTTCAGTTTTGGGGGTTATATATAATCCACTACGTCAAAAGACTGCCCAGTTTCATTGGTTAAAACTGCATGACGATACGCTTTTGCAGTGTCCGACGCTGAGGTGCCGCTAGAACTATCCATACCCATCATATCCATGGTTTCTTTCACAAAATGTGGACTAACAGCATTCAAACGAAGCTTATGGTCGAGCTCTAACGCTGTGGCTTTCACAAAGGATTCAATGGCCCCATTTACCAGGCTGAGTGCAGAACCGCCCCGCATAGGATGTTGAGCCAAAACACCTGAAGTTAAAGTGATACTGCCACCCTCTCGAATATAGTCACGGCCAATCTGGAAAATACTAATTTGCCCTAACAACTTACTGTTGATAGCTGCTTTAATTTGATCAAATGTCAGTTCCTCAACTGGCGCAAAAACTGCATTTCCTGTGGCTGAAACTACGGCGTCAACTTGGCCGACTTCCTCAAACATGGCCTTGATAGATGCCCTGTCCTCAATATCAACTCTGTAGTCGCCTTTGCTGTGACCTACTTTTACAACTTCATGGTCATTAAGTTCAGCCACAACTGATTTACCAATGGTTCCGTTAGCGCCAATCACTACAATTTTCATACTTCTATTCCCAAAACGATTCCTCAATAGCTAAGTATGGTAGCTGTGAATAGTTGAGCTAAATATCATTTCATTTGTGAGAGGTTCTTTATGAGTAAGAGAATGCTTGTGGGAGATTAAGTTTAGCTAAACTACGAACTATCAAATTTATAATGGGCAGAGCCCGCTCGCTTATTCTTCGTCTAGATGAGGTTACTAATGGCTACTGTACGAGCCACAATTAAGGGCCAATTAATACCCTGCTAAGGCTTGTGCAATTTTGCGTCCTTCAAGATAATCCTACGAAGCATTTATACCTTCAAATAGACTGGTAACGGCAAACTCGGCTGCTTGCTTTGTGCTGATTTTCCTCTGGCTGATCAGCCACCAAGCCGAGTAAATCTGGGCATCAATCATTGAGGTTATCCACTCCACTGGCAGATCTTTACGAATATCTCCATCTCCCTGTGCTTGTCGTATTAGAGCCGATAGATCTTCCATCTGCTGACCATAATATGCCAGCACCCCCGGATCATTTTCGGCAATATTCCACAGGGATAGGAGAAAGTGATAACTGTCAGCCAAGGGCATCAAGGCCACAACCCCTTGGTGGATCTTTTCTCGCGCTGAGAGCTGTGGATCTGTATGAATTGGTTCCAGAGCCTGGCTGGTCAGCATAAAGCACTCTCTGGCTATTACTAGGATCAACTCCTCCCGGGTTTCAAAATGACGATATAGCGTTGCCCTTCCCACACCGGCTATCGCCGCAACTTCTTTAAGGCTGGCTTTTGGGTTGTTCACCAGTAGTTCCTTTCCAGCTTCAATGAGGCTGGTTCTGGAGCGAGTAGCTCTAGAGTCAGTGGTATTCATAGTTCTCCGCTTAAATGAGACACTCTTGTCTCACTGTCAAAATGCCCATATGATACATACATGTCTCACAAAAATGCCAGTAATGAGAATAGTCGTATGAATACTCATGAGAGAGATCTGTTATCTGACTATCAACGAACGGCTGAATCCCAGCTCCCCGATGCTCGTTGCCTGCCCTTCGGGGCTTATACAAGCGAGGCCATCTTTCAGCGAGAAATGGAGCAAATCTTTGAGGACGGTTGGGTTTTTATTACAGCTGAATCCAGTCTGGCCAAACAAGGTGATTACTTTGCCTTAAATATCGGTCGTACCCCCGTAGCTCTAGTCCGTGGTGCTGATGGACAATTACGCGCTCTATCTAATACTTGTCGACACAGAGGCACGCCATTATTAGATGCTGGTTTTGGCAATGCTAGCAAACGGCTAGTCTGCCCATATCATGCCTGGAGCTACAGCTTGGAGGGTTCTTTGCAGGGGGCACCGTTCACCGGCAAGGAGGAGGTAGATAAAGCTAAGCACTGTCTACCGGTTTATCGGCTAGAAATCTGGTGTGGCCTGGTGTTTGTTGATATCAGTGGTCAAGCGCCTCCTCTTTCAATGCAACTTGCGGGCTTACCGGATTATTTACCAGCCAATCAGATTAATGTCTTTGATGAATTCGAGCCTGGGAAAACTGAGCGCTGGGCCGCCAACTGGAAGGTTGTGATGGAAAACGCAATGGAGAGTTATCACCTGTTTAAAGTTCACCGGAAAACCCTGGAAACGGTTACGCCAACTAAAGATGCTTATTACTCTGCCGGCTGCCTTAGGTGGACACTGACCGGAGGTGCAATTAAATCCTACCTTGGCTTCGGTAAGTCAGAACACTATCAATTATTGATGCTACCCCCTAATTTTACCGCCATTATCGACTCAGGCTCTTTAAGCTGGCTGGCTGTTATACCCTGCCATGCCGGTGAAACAGAAGTGTTATCCGGTTCGCTAGTTTACAGAGGTTATGGCAGCAACCGTTCTGCACGGAAATTCGCTGATAAATTTTTTGCAGAGGACCAATGGATTTGTGAGCGGGTTCAACGAGGTATGAACTCACCCTCTGGAAAAGGCGGTACACTGGTTGAAGCGGAGCGTATCATTGTTAATTTTCATCATTTCCTGGCTTCACGTTTATTTGATCGCAATGACAGAGCTAAAACTCAAAATGCTGTAAAGCAAGGAGAATGAAAATTGAAACTTAGATATGCCTTATTACTGTCGGGTGTTATTACGGGTACAGTAACTTTCCTGGCTTGGGCCCAACCATTGGCTCCACAGGCGAGAGCTCCCATAGCAAATGAGGCCACTGCACCTTCAATTACGTCAAAACCTATAGTTAAGTCTGTAACGCAAACACAAACACAAACGGAGGTGTTGCCAGAGAAAATCTACGGTATGACCCGTACAGCGGCCTTGGAGGAGTCTGGTAATCTAGTAGAGGTATTGTTGCAGAACAAGGATATTCTCAATCGGCTGAAACCGGGTTCACATAAGGTATTTATTATTTATCGGGGGTTCTCAGAGAATTATCAAGAGGCTCAAATAACGGTAGGACTGCCAAAGGAAAGTTTCTTTCTGTACGATGGTGCTAGTGAGGCGATGCCAGCAGGTGAAGTTATCCGTATTGGAGGTGGCACGGACATTACCTCGACTGGGTTAGAAGAACATTGGAAGAAGGTTTCTTTTGGTTCAACCCTGCAAGCTGTCGTAGAGAGATATACCCTGTCGGAAGTTGGGGCAGTTCAATTTGTCGATGTTTATCAGATAAACCGAGAAATAATAAAGTGAGCTTTCTAACAACAGTTTTTACACAAGAAGAAATTAATTATTTTGAAAGCTGGGTGAATGAGGGGTTCTTTCTGCTGGCCATGGGTTTGTTTGTGTTGGAAATGGTGCGCTATGCGTTTAAGCGTAAATTAACTCTAAGTATGCTGGGTGATTCAGTTAGCAACTTTATCACCCTATTCGCTTTTATAGTAATCACTTCATTAATTGCTGCAGTGTTTTATGTGGCAACATTTTTCTATGTTTTTGAAAATTTTAGTATTGTCCAAATACCTATTACAGGTTGGAGCATATTGGCCTGCCTTATCTTGGCGGATTTGGCATATTACTGGGAGCATCGCTTTGCTCATAGTGTCAATATAGCTTGGGCTTCCCATACTGTACACCATAGCTCGCCCTACTTTAACATTTCTGTGGCCTATCGATTTGGGCCTTTAGATGGACTATTCCCGTTATTTTTCTACTTACCATTAGCTATGCTTGGTTTTGATCCGTTCCTTATCTTCTTCTGTGAAGTAGTCGTACAGGTTTACCAAACACTACTTCATACAGAATCTGTGAAAAAACTGCCGAGGCCAATCGAATGGATTATGAATACCCCATCTCACCATAGAGTACATCACGCTACCAATCGTGAATACTTGGATAAAAATTATGCAGGCATTCTAATTATCTGGGACCGTATGTTTGGTACCTTTGCAGAGGAGAAAGCAACTGTGCGCTATGGAGTTTTTCCCCGTATTAAGAGTTTTAACCCTATCATTATCTTCTGTCATGGTTATGTCAAATTGACCCAGCAAATCTGGCGGGCTGATGGGTGGAAGGAGCGTTGGCAGCTACTGATAAAGCCTCCTGGATGGCTGTGGGAGCGTAATCAGAAGCATGGAAGATGACAAGTTAGCCTTTGCTAAATTTTCAGTGAAATTATGTTAGGTTTTAGGATGGGGAGACTTTAATAATTCAGGGAGGAGTTTCTTGTTAAGAGTAAAATAGTCCAGCTAGAAATAACAAACGGAGCGGTTAAAATAATAAGGTCAATACCCATGAGAGCTATTGCGATAGGAACAGTTAATACACTTCCTGAAAGTGGAACAAACCATAGCTTACTTCTACTTGTTAAGGCAATAGCACAAAGTGATGCATTGTAGCCAAAGATTCCGGCAAGAATGAGTGTTGTCGATAAAGATATAAGCTCAGCCAATAATGTAGCAAATAGCCCACCAATGATGCCCCAAAGGGCATGTAACTTATTGGAAATGAAAATCCCAAGCAAAAAACAAGCCCCCGTAATGGCATTATTTTGGAAGATAATCTGTCCTATACCTTCGAATATCCCCCAAGTTGAGATTTTTTCACTCATCGATGTTGTAGCTGGCTCTAGATTGAGTGCCGGAGCCATGGCCCAGATAACCCATATCACCATAATGTATGGTGCGGTATAAGCAGGAAGAGGAAAGTGAATCATCATTAAGCGCATTATTAAAACGGTTAGAGCGCTTCCAGCAATAATTAAGAAAACGGTGAGTGATGATGGTGCATATAAAGAGAAAATGACTACACCAATCAATGCGCCATTGTACCCAAATAGCCCCTCTTCAATATCATTCACCGGGTAATGTTTAATATGTGCAAAAATTGTTGAGGAGATAACACCAACTAGGACTCCAATAGCCATAGTGATGGAGTTAACTGCCACACCAAACAAAAAAAAAGCTCCACTCAATGCGTTCTTCTGTAGGATGACTTGGCTAATTCCCCTGAGTAGGCTGACAAGGAAACAACAGACCTTTGTGGATATCGATTTCTTCATAAGTCGCTCAATCTAATTCACTCCTTTGTACTCATTGACAATATGACGAATGAAATACTGAAACTTCTGTAGATATTGGTAGTCGATACTCTTTCAGCAATTTGATTGTTTTAAATTAACTATTGGTTAGGTATTGTAAACGTATATTGATTTTCCTGACTGACTTCTTCAATAGGTACTGATCGCCATGGATCGACGTGATTTTTCTAAAGTTTTTTTGGGGGCTGCCATCGCATATACCCTGCCCCAGCCACTCTTTGCGTTAGACGCTTTATCAAATAATACAGCGAAAGGTGTAGACGAGCTTCAACGTCTTGTACGTCATCGTATTCTTAAGCAGCATGGGGCACATGCCGCGGTTACAGGCACCCTGAAGCCCTCTGGTCGTCGCATCATTACCGTTCGGGACCCTGAAGCCAAGGATGACTACCAGCTAGGCGGTGATACCATTTTTGAAGTTGCCTCGCTAACTAAGATTTTTACCGCCCTGCTATTAGCTGTTGAAGTCGTACATAAGCGCGTAAGGCTCGACGACCCACTTCAGGATTACGTACCAGACGGAGTAAAGGCTCCAACTTTTAAAGGACGACAAATCACCCTCACCGACCTGGCTACACATGGTGCTGCATTGCCGCTTAGGCCTAACAACCTTGCTACATCGGTACCCGATGCGCCGAATAAATATGCAGGTTATTCCTTTGAACAGCTCTATGGCAGCTTACCAAGCTACCATCTGCAAACTAGTCCAGGCTCTCAATTTAACTATTCAAACCTGGCTTTTGGACTTTTAGGCCAGGGCATTGCTTTGAAGTCAGGCCGCTCTTTTGCAGAGATACTGCGAGAGCGTGTAACAGAGCCACTGGGGTTGAGTGACACTACTTTAGAGGATGACCCGAGAAAGGCAGCTCGACGCGCTCAAGGCCATGACTTTTACCTCAGCCCGATTGGCCCCACTAGTGATGGTGTGCTCGCACCGGCTGGTGGTTTGCGCTCTACTGCCAACGATCTCCTCACTCTTCTCGACTTGTTCACCAACGGCCAGGGCCCTAAGGATTTGGTGGCTGCCTCACGTTTGATGTTGTCGGTCGATAGGCCTGGAGGCAATGATATCACTCGTATGGCCCTGGGTTGGCGCAGAACGACGACTCATGGAGAAACCTATTATTGGTCTAACGGCAGCAGCGATGGATCACGCACATTTATGGGCTTTAACCCAGCACGGAGAGCCGGTGTTGTTGCCTTGGCAGATGCTGCGAGTGGCGAAGGATTAGACGATATCGGCCACCATTTTTTGAACCCCCAGCATACGGTATCTACTAAGATCGTCCCTACCCCAGATTTCATTACTTTACCTGAGAAAATTCTTTTAAGGGGGATCGGACGCTATGAGCAGGCTAAGGACGATGTCATCGAGATTAGTCGTGGCTATACGGGCCTTATTGTTTCAGCGGGATACGGAGAGTTCGTCATTCGACCGCAATCATCCACACTATATGCATCTAAGATGGTACCAGGGCTAACTATCGAATTTGAGGGAGCCGATGTGGGCCCTGTTGTTTCGCTGACTCTCCGCCAAGATGATAAAACCTATATCTACAAGCGTGTACCTTAACTTGGAAGTCCAGAGAAGAGCTCAAACTCTTCTCTCTTCTCTTTATTATTAAGAAGGCCCCTACCCACTCAACGTACAGTAAGAACACATAGTTTTTATACTTCGTGACTGGGATGGAATTGACAAGAACGAATTACATAGCGGCCGGCGATCACCAATTGTTAACATAATCCAACATTAGCAAAAGACAGTTCAAGTTTTTGTGGTTTCAGCGGGCCACATGGGAAATAGTTGAAAACCCCAGCGCAAAATCATCTGGGCTCAATTTAGGGGGTAAGTTTATCTCTTAAAATGGGTAACTTGGTGTTTTCATTTTGATCTTAGAAATTTAATTAGATCAATACCTCCTGGTGAGATGCATGCTGAATCGATTGAATTTATTTATGTATACGCTTGGGGTTTCTCAATAAGTTTTGAGGGGTATTTCTGAGAGGTTTTTCCGCCTTTGTGTTGAGATTACTTGCAGAAATTCATTTCTCTACTAATTACATACCTTATCCCTACGTCGTTAAGGATGCTCAGAATTTACTCATTATTGGGGATTTTGATAATAATTTCGATACTAATTTTGGAGAGTTTATATGAAGATGTCCTACCGGTGGCTTAAATATACCCTCGCCACACTTGTCAGTTTCACAGCGGCTTCACAGATGGTAATTGCGGGCAATAAAGATAATCTAATTACTAATCCGGCGGCACTTGAAGCCATGGGTTTTGATAGGGCGGCGTCTAATGTATATGTAGCTGAAGGGCTTGACCCAGAAAGTCCATTTGATTTTTCCTTATATGCATCGGGTAATCCTGATTCCCAAGAGGGGCTATTCCCCACAGGGAGCACAGACTATTCACCAATTATGCCGAAGTCATTTATTGGGCGGCAGGATACTACTGGGTCGGAATGGTTATATTCCGTAGGAGGTGGCACTGAGCTGAGCCGGCTTGGCACTGAGCGGTTTGCCGATGCCCAATTTTGGGATCTACCTAATGGTGGAACCTTGGAGTTTTTTCGGTGGTGGTGGTCTGATAATGACCCCAATTCTGCGATGGCAGCTATGCTATTTGAGGTTTGTCAACCGGCCTTCGGCGCTGGTGCAATAACATTCACACTTGTAGTCAATAGTACGAGCACTGATGCAGCTAATGGATCAACCGCAATTAACATCCCTAGCCGCCCGATTAATACACAAAGCTGTTATTACCTTGCAAGGGTAAGGTTTGATGCTGCTACCAACCTTCTAAGACTGCAAAAAGTTCGGCTCCAATTTATTCACCCATGAGACTGCTCAAACGCTAGTTGGTATTCTTATGTGAGGTCTCCTCTGTATGGACGAGGCCTTGCTCATACTATTCATCACAATTGATTGTGGGTCTAAGGTATACCATATTTTTCAGCGAGGCGATCAATATCCGCTTGGGATCTAGAGTTCTTGGGGCATTTGGCTCTAAACCAGGGGTTCAGATCGCTATCACTGCCAGCCGGTAAATCTTTCAGGTTAAAGCATTTACCGCTGAGTTGAACAAAGGTTCCTGTCGCTGTTGTGTAGAGGGTATCTTTTGTTTGAAGCTGGCGAACTTTGTTGTTCTCTCGATCCAAAGCTCTCTTTAACCTCGGATCAAAAACCACCGCTTTGCTTTTTGCTCCAGATTCAGCGGGAACCGTTAAAGTAACAGCTTTTTGAGACGATAAGTTTTCGGGCTGAGTAGTATTTGCTAGGTCTCTATGTTCACTGGTTGTCACTCTAATCGGGGCTTCATGTTTTTGCTGAATTCCTGATGAGGGCGGTTTTGCAGTAGCTGAAGCTGCAGGCAATACTTCATTCTGCCCTACTTTCGGTTTTGTAGTGGTTACAGACCTTTTGGGCCTACCTGCACTGTCTGGGCTGTTTATTGGCGAGCTCGCAGTCGGTTTTTTATGTTTTAAGATAAACCTAATTGTAGATTGTTTGTTCAACTGATTATCTGGTGGCACGGAAACTGGAATTGTCAATAAAACCATATGCAAACTCAGTGCTATCGCCAGGGAAACCCAAAGGCGCCATGAAATTGATGTTTCGTTATCTTTATATACTAAGGGGGGAGGCTGGAGTTCCATCTG
Organism: Microbulbifer mixtoriginis (SeqCode); assembly: GCF_052467515.1. Taxonomy (NCBI): domain Bacteria; kingdom Pseudomonadati; phylum Pseudomonadota; class Gammaproteobacteria; order Cellvibrionales; family Microbulbiferaceae; genus Microbulbifer; species Microbulbifer mixtoriginis (SeqCode). The sequence goes on from NZ_CP174314.1 coordinate 2,153,768, forward strand.
ACTTAAATACCACTTCCGTAGAATGCCTCGGCAAGCACCCAAAAAGAAAAGATCTGACCTGTTGGCTTGCGAGGTTCCAGATCTGACTAGATTTCAGCCAAAAAGTTCTTTGTAAGTAATCCCCTGGTTTATATGGCGAAGTCCAACCCATGCTTTAAATATGAAGAGCTACCTAGATTGCTAACATAAGTGACACACGTCTGCTCGCCAAAAAAACCAGCGGACTCAAGTAATTTAACACCTTCCTTGGGCGAGTATTGATTCGGAACACTGGATCATCAATGCGTCTTTTGGGTATCTTGCCAATTTCTAAACTCGCAAGGAAAGAAAAATCACTACTGAGGAGATTGGCGCTTCATCATGACACTAAGAGCATGAGTGGTATTCAGACAGCGAAGTTCAGTAAATTTTCAAAGAAAGGCTTGGTGCTACCAATGAAAAAGCGAAAACCGCTAGACCCGGTCAGAACTGGGATAAGTTCAATAATGCTTTCTTTTCAATGGGGGCAATCATAATAATCCCATGATGGTTGCGAAAAGCCACCCTTTCCCAAAATATCTGGCCTCCCCTTGTACATGGAGTAGACTTTTAGAATTTGCTGAAAAGCTACATATACATAGTCGGGAGATTTAATAAACCTATCTTCCCTGAGGCTCCAATAATACATGGCATCACTATTATAAATAGCAAAGTGGTAATTTCGTTTTCTTGCGCTGGCTAATCCACTTCCAACTTCCTGTGAAGGCAAGTATAACTTGAAGTATACAGCCTGCTTTATAACCTCCTTCAAATTTACATGTTTAAAGTTGGTGATAAAATATGCAGCCTCCGATCTTTTATGTGGGGCAATAATACAGTAGTTAGCTATTCCCAGAAGTCGGTCCGCATCAGATTTTGCCCTGTTTGAGAAATCACTACCAATAAACCAGTAAATCACTGTCGTTATTATGGTGGGGGTAACCAAAATAAGTAGAACGCTAAAAGCTATCGTGAGAAAAAATTTTGTATTGATCGTATTTGAAGCCATATAAGGCAACCTGCTGACCACACTGAAAAATTTAATAGTGAAGTATTTCGTTGTTATTTGGGGGGATTAAAAACAGGCTTGAATACTAAAGCTACCTGATGCTCCTGGCCGCTGTCTTTTAACGGAATGACTCCTGAAGTGAGTCTTTCTCCATCCAGCGTCAGTGATTCAATCTCTCGCGGACAGCCACCGCAATTACTGATGTCAATTTCATAACGACTGCTGCCAAAGCGCAATGATAAGTGGTAGTTATGCCAGTTTTGCGGTAGGCAGGGTTCGATCACCAAGTGATCGCCATCAAGAATTTTTGCCCCGAGCAATGCCTCTAGTGCACTGCGATACAGCCAGCCGGACGCTCCGGAATACCACGTCCAGCCACCGCGCCCCACATGGGGGGCCACGCCGTAGACATCGCCGGCTAATACATAGGGCTCTGTGCGATAGCGCTTTACGCCTTCAAGGGTATCGGTGTGGGTAATTGGGTTTAACAAATTAAAGTAATGCCAAGCCCGCTCGCTCTGGCCGAGTCCGGCGGCGGCCCAGACGGCCCATGTGGCGGCGTGGGTGTATTGGCCACCGTTTTCACGAATTCCCGGTGGATAACCTTTGATATAGCCGGGGTCCTTCTTGGTTTTGTTAAACGGTGGCTTAAGCAACAGTATTTGCCGAGCGCACTCGTTTACCAGGTGCTGGTCGGCCGATTCCATCGCTTTGCGGGATCGCTCAGTGGGTTCCTGCTGGGATAGCACCGACCAGGTTTGTGCAATCAGGTCAATTTTGCATTCATCGCTGTCCTTAGAACCAATCGGCGTGCCGTCATCGTAATAAGCGCGCCGATACCAGGCACCGTCCCAGCCGCTGTCTTCTACCTGTTGACGGAAATTTTCTCCCAGCTGACGGTAATATTCCGCCAGTGCAGAATCGCCGATGTAGTCGCACAGGGGCGCCATATCCCGACAAACTTGCAGCAAAAACCAGCCCATCCACACACTCTCACCGCGGCCGGTGGTACTGATACGGCTGAAACCGTCGTTCCAGTCGCCGTTGCCGATTACTGGTAACCCATGAGGCCCTACGGCGCCGGCGCGCTCAATTGCGCGGCAGCAGTGCTCGTAAAGAGACCCGGATTCATCGCTGCTTTCAAACTCGGCGTAGCGCTCATGCTCATCTTTGCCCAGTGGTGCCCCAGCAAGATAGCTGACCGGTTCATCCAGAATTTGGTAATCACCCGTGGTGCGAATGTATTGGGCCGTGACAAATGGCAGCCACAGTAAGTCGTCGGAGCAGCGGGTGCGCACACCGCGTAAGGGATTTTCATGCCACCAGTGCAGTACATCTCCATCCTGGAACTGGCGTGAGGCAGTGCGCAAAATATGTTGGCGGGTCCAATCGGGGTGGGTCCACAGCAGTGCCTGTACATCCTGAAGCTGATCACGGAAACCAAAGGCACCACTGGATTGATAGAAGCCGCTGCGGCCCCAGAGGCGGCAGGCCAGGGTTTGATAAGGTAGCCAGCGGTTTACCATCAGCTCGGTGGCCTTATCGGGCACTCGCACCTGAACAGAGCCCAGATAATTCTCCCAAAACTGTTCGAACTCGGCCTGGGAGTTTGCGGCTCGTTGTGGATCCCGGAATTCACCGGCCAAATCCAATGCCTGGGCACGATCAATCCCCTCCCCCATCACAAAATAAATGTGTTGGGTTTCGCCGATAGCCAGATCAATATGAACTTGATAAGCGGCGCAAGGGTCGCCGCCAGACTGCACCCTCCCGGAGAGGCCAATCCGAAACAGTGCCTCCGGTGCCTGTGGGCTCCCGGTACTGCCAATAAACTCATGCCGATCTGTGGTCAGACCGTGAGGTGGCAGGCTGGCAGTCAGGAAGGCGACACCGGGTTTGGCATCCGGGACAAAGGCGTTGCGGGCCAATAACGTATTGCTTTCTGGTATGAACTCGCTGACCTGATGAGCCCAACTGTTGCCGCGGGTCAGTCCCATTACCCACTCCACGTAGTAGGTGGCCGTTAAGCGGCGTGGCCTGTTCCAGCCATTTTTCAATGTCAGCCGGCCAATTTTCACCGGAGCAGTGCGATCGACCGTGATACGCCAGGACTGCTCAAGGCCGTGGCTGTTATGGCGATACTCGGTGTAACCTGCCCCGTGTCTTACCTGATAGTCGGTCTCAGCGGGCCGCGGGGCCGGGGTTGGCGACCAAACCTGGGCGCTCTCTTCATCGCGTAGGTAAAGGGTTTCACCACTGGGGTCGCGGACCGGATCGTTATTCCAGGCGGTCAGCCGGTGTTCACCACTGTTGCCGCTCCAGGTACAGCAGGAGCCCCCTTCGGATACCAGACAACCGAAGTTGGGATTAGCGATGATATTTACCCAGGGTGCTGGAGGGCGCTGGCCTGGTTCTTCCGTCTTGCCTGCTTGTAGATGCAGGATGTACTCGCGCCCATCCGCTGAAAAACCGCCCAGGCCATTATCAAATATAAGATCATTTGGGCGTTGCAGGGCTGGTGTTGGTAACTGGACATAACCTGCAGATTGCACCGGTACAAAAGGAGGCAGTGGCTGCATCTGAGCCTGTAGTGCGGTGGCACTATTCTCCAGCTGTGTGGCCACTGGCCCTGCTGAGGAATCGAGTAATACCCGTGCTGCAGCCAAAAGGCCCATACGATCAGACTCTGGCAGCTCCTGGCCTGGCACCATCACCACAGAGCCGTTTAGTTTGCGCATAGTACGACCGCGAATATCGGCGATCATCTCCTGTAACCTGTCACGGGTCTGCTGGGAATAACCGGCGGAATCCTCATCAACAATAACCAGGTCTATAGCCAGGCCGCGGCCGCTCCAGAGAGTGTGGGCTTGCAGAATGGGCTCGGCAAAATCAATGCCCTGCTCACTGCGCACCTGCAGTAACAGGATTGGGTTATCTCCGGAGATGCCACGGCTCCACAGGCAACGCTGAATATGATGACTGCGGGCCAATACTCGGGAAGAGGCGCGCAGCCCGCCGGAGGGAGCTAGCACAGCGGAGAGCAACTCCATCATCCAGTAGACGTCTGCCGCGGGGATACGCAGGTTGTGTAATTCCTGTTCAGACTGCATTCGCGCCAGGTCGTATACCCAACGTGCCTTGGGCCGCGAGCGATAAGAGCGCAATACAGCCAACAACTCCCGGCGTGATTTACTGGCGCCAGTCAGGTAGATCACTTCGACTTCAGAATGAGGCGAAATAGAAATTTCTTGGGCTGAGGCAATTACCGGGTCTAATACAGGGCCAGTGGTTCCCGTGAAGCCTTCCAGGCCTCGTTGCAGAGCCAGAGGCCTTGCCGGGGACCCGCCGCGGCCGAGGAAACGTACCCGATCGGTTTCCCAGCCCTGCTGGTGACTTACATCGGCAGAAACCAATGCGCAGTGGGCTAGATATATCGGTTTTTCCTCGCCGCTGCGAGGCCGCCTTCGATAGAGCATCACCTGCTCATCGGGCAGGTACTGGCTCTCCACAAACAGTTTGGCAAAGGCGGGATGACGCTGGTAATCGCGTTCTGGCGCTAGCACCACCTCGGCATAATCCGCCAGCAGCAGGTGGCGGCTGCGATTGCTCTCATTTTTGATTACCAGTCGGCGAGCTTCTAAGTCATGCTGGGAACTGAGGGCAATGTGTAAGCGGCAGAATAACTCCGCTTCACGGCGCTGGAACTCTACTTCCTGTGGTGAGAAGTTGGCCATACAGTGGCCGGAGTCTCCGCCACAGGGGGCCAGCCCCACAGAAAATAGTTCGCCGCTATCCAGATCGCGGACATAATTCCAGTGCCCGCCCTGGTGTTGGGTCGGATCTGGCTGCCAGCGTGTCAGGGCAAGATTGTGCCAATAGCTGCCACCTGAACCATCTGCTCCCAGCAGCAGGGTGTGGTGGCCGTTAGAGAGCAGGTTGTATTGCGGATAGGGTCTCCCCGGAAGAGCAGACCAGCTCTGCAGGGCTCCCTCTGCGTGGAAACTGCGCTGTAACCCCGGCTGCTGCCAGGGTCTTAGGGCCGGCCGCGCGGTGGGCAGGCGCTCGTGCAGTAGCGGCGTCAGGCCGGCAATGCGCACATCGCTGTGGAAGCGTTGTTGCATTATGTCGTCGTGGAGGTAGTTATTAATGGCCAGCAGGATCATGCCCTGGTGGTGGCTCATATAGGAGCGCACAGTGCGTGCGCGTCGAGGTATAGCTTTGGCCGTACGGCCGTAGTCAATCGCTTCATACAAACCGAACTGGCCGTAACCACCTTCGGCGCGAAGCTGGCGCAGGTTCTCCATAACCCCTGCGGCATCGAATGGTAGTGCCATCATGGAAGCATAAGGCGCTATAACCAGGCGTTCACCGAGGTCGCGACGAAAACCGATGCCGGGCACTCCAAAGGCACGGTATTGGTAGTGCAATTGGCTGTCCAGTTCGTAGTAACCGGATTCGGCGATACCCCAGGGCAGTTCGAAACGGCCGGTAAACTTGCGATGCACTTCAATGGCATTGCGACAGGCCCGCCCTATCAAACTGTGCTCTGGCGTTTCCATAAACAGCCGCGGCATTAAATATTCAAACAGGGTCGCACTCCAAGACATCAACACCACCCGGCGATGAAGGTGCCGAAATGGTCGCTCAAGGTGGCGCCAGTGGCGCGCCGGTACATCGCCTTTGGCAATAGCGAGGAAGCCGGTCAGGCGCGATTCTGAGGCGAGTAAATCGTAGTGGTTGGCGTCTAGTGCAGCATCGGTAATGTTGTAACCGATATGAAATAGATGCTGATCGCGATCGTAGAGGAAGGCGAAATCCATCTCTTCCACCCAGTTGAGTGCCCTGGTGGAAAGGCTGGTAATGTCTCGGCAATAACTGGCGGCATTTTCCCGTGCGCTTTCCAGTGCGTTGTGCATTTTTTCACACCAAGAGGCGGCTTCATCGTGCCCTTGTGGTTCTGCAGCGAGGTGATTTTGCAGTTGCAGCAGTTGTTGTTCCGCGGCATCGCAAAAGTCTGGCATGGTCGATAGGGAAACCGGGATTTTCAAAGTGTCTGCGAGGGAGAGGTAAGCTTTTCTGACATGCTCCACACCCTCCCGGCAGACTTTGGGTGGTACCTGCATAAGTCGCAGCCAGGGTTCGAGCGCCTCCTGATAGCGCCTCGCTGCCACCGCATGGCGGTGCAGTTCATCGAGCCATTGGCGTAGTCGACCGAGATCCTCTGCGCTGAAATTTTTTTCGTCACCCTCGATCAGCGCCAGCATCTGCTTCTGTAGCCAGGGTACATCTCTCTCATAGATATCGTCGATGGTTTGCCACCAGCGATTGTGCTCCGCGCCGGCTTGTAAACGTTGGCGAAACTGCGCTAGCTGCGCGTTGATCTCACGGATTTCATTGGGGGCGGAGTCCGTATCGACCGGCTGCAGGGTTTCTGCCATGGCATCGAGGGTATCGGTGATGCCCAGTACCAGCTGGCGTCCACTCAGTGGTTCAGTTTTCAGGGATTCCAGGCCGGAGGCCAGGGTTAGTAGGCTGCCGGCCAGGTTGCCGCTATCCACGGTGGAGACATAGCGGGGGTTGAGCGGGTGTAGTTCGCGGGTTTCATACCAGTTGAGGAAGTGTCCGCGATAGCGCTCCAGTCCGCGCATACGGTCGAAGCTGTTGTTGAGTCGAGCTAATAGCAGGCTGAGATCAACGTAACCAAAATCGTAGGCGCTGAGAATAGAGAGCAAGCCCAGCCCGATATTGGTGGGGGATGTACGCCGGGCCAGGACCGCCAGGGGTTCTTCCTGATAATTATCTGGCGGCAGCCAGTGATCGTCAGGCCCCATAAAGTGTTCGAAGAAAAACCAGGTTCGCCGGCTTAGCAAACGCAACTCGCGCTTGTCCTCTTCTGATAGAACTGATGGCTCCAGCTCTCGCGGTAAATTGATATGGTGAAGAAGTTGGGGTGCAAAGAGCCAGGCCAACAAAAACGGTGCTGCAGGTAAGAGACTGGCGGGAACCCAATAAGCCAAGCCTGCAGTTACCAATAGAGCGATCAGTGGGGAAACCCACATCGCACGCCAACTGCCAAACGCAGTCAGTGCACTGCTGACAGAGCGATTCACATGTGCCGCTGATGTCCATTGCAACAAATGGCGGTGGGAAACGCGCAGCCGATAGAGTGTGCGTACGATCGCATCCAACGCGTTAATCGCTTGCACCGGGAGCAGAACCAGCGATAGCAGCCAGTGTAAAAAGCGCTGCTGTAGAACCGCCGGCCCTCCTCGGAAATGAAGATGGGCGCGGCTGGGATCAGCGATGCTGCGCCAGACCATTGATAGTAATTCCTGCCATACCGATGCGGAAGACAACAAAAGTAGCGCCGAAGTCCAAGCCCAGGCATGGCCTGGTAGCCAACCGCTCCAGGACAGCAGAAAAAGTGCCAACAGGCAGGGGGCCTCCAGGCTGCGTCGCAGATTATCGACGATTTGCCAGCGCTGAATTGTCGGTAAAGGGTTGTCGACTCGTTCACCGCTATCGACCGGTACACGTTTGCCCAGCCAGGAAAGTATCTGCCAATCACCGCGAATCCAGCGGTGCGAGCGGCGCAGCATGGCGAAAACATTAGGTGGGTATTGTTCATAGAAGACTGCATCCGACAGCAGCCCTACACCACCGATGGCACCTTCGATTAAATCGTGGCTGAGGATGGCATTTTCTGGAAGATGCCCGGCCAGGGTCTGGGAGAAAACCTCCGGATCGTAAATTCCTTTACCGGTAAATATCGCCTCGCCGAACAGGTCCTGGTAGGCATCCGAGACGGCGTGGGTGTAGAGGTCTACGGTGCGATCACCGGCAAAAATCTGGCTGAATAGGGTTCCATCAGAGCTAGCCGGGTCGGTTTCCACCCGGGGCTGTAAAAATCCATAACCTGCTACCACTCTTTGTGTGCTGCTGTTGACCACTGCGCGATTGAGTGGGTGCGCTATGGCACCAACGAGGCGTCGTGCGGTGTCTGGTGGCATCTGGCTGTCGGCATCGAGAGTGATGACATAGCGAATGCCTTGCAGCTGTTTGTGATCGCCAAAACAAGTGGTAAAACTGTGCTCCTCATTACCCGACAATAGTCGGTTGAATTCGATCAATTTGCCGCGCTTGCGCTCCCAGCCCATCCAGCAGTTTTCCAACGTATTCCAGCGACGCTCACGGTGTAATAGTAAAAACGGTGATCTGCCCTCATCGACCCTGTGGCGTTCGTTCAGGGCTTCAATAGATGCTTTGGCGATTTCTAATAGCGCTGTGTCCTCACTGGTACTTTGCGTATCGGCGTCTGCAAAATCACTTAAAACTGCGTAAACAAGATTCTCATCTCCGTTGTTGAGGAAATTGATTTCCAGGCACTCGAGAATCCTTTGCATATCCTCCGCATCGGCAAACAGTACCGGCATAACCACAACCGTGCGGTATTCACTGGATATGCCCTTATCAAAATCCAGTTTTGCCAGCAGGCGCGGGGGCAAGCAGTGGGTAATCAAGCCGTTGACCAGAGTCAGGGCCATACCGACCACTGGCACTGCGGTAACCAGCAGTACCAATAACGTCAAAATGATAGAAGCACCGCTCCAGAGTAGATAAACAGCTAGGGCAAGTAGCGGTGGAATCGAGAAAAGTGCCAATCCGGAAAAGAATATCCTGGATGCCTTGTGCAATAGCTGCCAATGAAGGCGTTGCAGAAAGCCTGGGCGATATTCCAGCAGGGTTTCCAGCTGTGGACGCCCTTCATCTATCAGGTAGTATCCCACATGCCGGGTGCGCTTATCGGTTTCTTGCTCACCGCTCAGTTCCACCACACACTGGGCAACCTGCTGTTCAGTTTTGCCACTGCCACGCGCCAGCTTTTCTATCACATCCCGGTATCTATCGCGGGTTTCAAAATCCATTCGGCGGTAGGCGCCTGCAGGGTCTTTCCGCAATATATGTTCTACACGGCTGAGGGACTCAACAAAATCCCGCCAGTTACAACTGCGCAGTTCTCGCAGGCTAATGATACCGCTGGCAATGCCAACGCTGAGTTCCTCTTCTGTAGCGGTATGTCCTCCCAAGGCATCCTCGGCCAGCTGCGCCAAGTGCTCCAATAGGCAAAGGCGTAAAAGTGCGGGCAGTGCCCAGAGTTCGCCGGTGGTTAAAACAGCATCCTCCTGGTAGTGCTCAACCAACAGGTGAATGGATTGAATATCTACGGGTTGGGAGAAGTCGGTGATCAATGCATCGGCAAGGACATGCAAACGCAGGTCGACACTGCCGTCTTCAGCAGAAACTTGTGGCAACTGCTTTAAGTAGTTCACCGGCAGGGACTCACATACCAACTGCAGGGCTTCCTGGACCACATGGCGGTTATCTAGTAGCCACTCTTCACTGCGAGTACTTTTTTCGCCCGCCTCTACCCGAGTGGCGAGATGTCGATAGATTTTCTCGAAATGTTTTTCTAACTGGCGCAAGTGCAGTCGCAAGCGGTAGCCACCACCGGTACCGACAGGGTTTGCGTGGTGCTTGGCCAGCGCGGCTATGTCTTCCAGGCGCTGCTGTTCATTATCCCGGTTCGAATTGTTACCAATCCCGTGGGCGGTACTCCCAGATTGAGTACCGCTTTGCTCGGACTTTGCATGTACAAAGAACTTGTACCCCTGGCGAGCGCCCTGCTTTTTCCAAAACCGCAATTTCATCGATGCGCTTCATTTCTTACCGGAAGAGTTGAGTGGCGAATTTGGCAGGCTATGTTGTCAGCGCGCAGAGCCTGTAATTGGGATTCCTGCAAATCCTGGAATACCAGAACCGGCAGGTTACTGTGGGATATAACGGAGTGGCAGACGGTACCCGTTACGTGTTGCTCACCGGTTTGCCAGTCGTGCGCGCTCATGGCAATCAGATCGACATCCTCTTCCGCAGCAGTGGCATAAATACACTCGGCGACATTCTGTGCAACCAGCAGCAAGGGCCGCACTTTGATGCCGTTTTCCAATTGGCGAGCCATCTCCTCCAAGTAGACTTCACCCGCGCGTCGATTGCATTCGACAAACTTTTCCCGTGTGGCGTGTTCTTCGCGGGTGATCGGCATTTTGCGGGGCATATCTGGCACAGCAATCACTTGCAGCAGAATCATTTCCATCTCTTGCCCACGCATCATTGATGCCGCCTGGCAAGCAACCCACTCGGAATGAGAGGAACCATCCATGGAAACCAAGATACGGCGGTAAGCCATATTTTCCTGGGCCGGAGGTTTTAAACCCGGGTGCACTATGATGAAGGACCGCCCAGAGCCACTAAAAATCTTTTGGGCGGTGCTGCCGAAGTCGAAACGGCTGACGCCACCCTTGCCGTATGCAGTGAGTACAATCAGATCGATATCGACCTCATCGCAGTACTCTACAATCTGCTCTGCTGGGCGTCCCTCCACCACAGACTGGCTTACAGTAATACCCTGCTCCGAAATGGGCTCAGCCAAACGGTTGAGGTAGCTACGCAGCTCTACTCTGCGCAGCCGCCAGTCCACCGGATCTATGCTCTGCTCTTCAGAATTTTGTACATGAAGAAGGTGTATTTTTGCACCGCTGTTCTGGGCCAGCATAACTCCATGGGCGATGGCCTCTTCAGCGATAGCTGAGCCATCAAGAGGAAGTAGGATTTGTTTAAACGGCATCTCATCACTCCCTACCGGGGCCCGGCCTGGATCTTCACTAAATGTCATAAGGTTTTTTGGCGGAAAGTTTTACTTGCTCGCTACACTGCTGTTCCGGGTTTTAACCTTGTGTTAAACGCGATCCCTGAAAAGCTCTCTAGCACGGTTAAGCTCAAGAGTATTGCAAAGTGTCTATGACGGTGTTGCCCCTGCTGCCAACCTGCAAAAATGTACTCTATGTCACTGAAAGTTTCAGTTTTGGTAGAGATGCGCTGGCTTTCAACACACATTGAGAGCATCTGATCACTAGTAATAAGAATAAACCCATAAAGAGGCAGCAAATTGCGAGCCAATTAAAGCGGGGCTTAGGCTGTAGGGTTGGTCAGGCTGAGAACAGGTCAAGGTACGGAATTAAGAATTTTCCCTGGCAGTGAAGCTTTGTGTCTGGCGGGAAAGGCGTATACGCATCTGTTTTTCGATCTCGATAATGGCAAACAGCGCTACGCCAATCGTAACAATCAGAATGCCATCAAAAAGTGGCACTGCCTCAGTAGCAAAGACTTCCTGCAGGAGTGGGACATAGGTAATGGCAAATTGCCCCAAAGTGACCATGATGACTGCCATCCACACCACTTTGGTGCCGCGCACTGCCTTCCAGGTGAGAGAGGTGCCATACATATTGCGAATAAAAAACAGGTGGAAAATTTCCATTACCACCAATGTATTCATGGCCATGGTTCGCGCCAATTCCAATGAGTAGTGCTGCTGAATGGCGTAGGTATATATTCCGAATACGCCACACAGGAATAAGGTACTAACTAATGTGATATGCCATACCAGTACACTGGTAAGGAGCGGTTGGTCGCGCAACCGGGGTGGGCGATGCATGGTATTTTCTTCTGTGGGCTCAAAGGCGAGCGCAATACCGAGCGTAACAGCGGTAATCAGGTTTACCCAAAGTATTTGGATCGGTGTTATCGGCAGTACCATACCAAAGAGCAGCGCCACAATAATGGTTGAGGCTTCCCCTGCGTTGGTAGGCAGCGTCCAGCTAATCACTTTCTTTATATTGTCATAAACCGTGCGCCCCTCACGGACCGCAGCGCCGATGGAAGCGAAATTATCATCGGCTAGAACCAGCTCGGAGGCCTCTTTGGCTGCCTCTGTCCCCCCCCGGCCCATGGCAATACCCACATCGGCGCGTTTTAAAGCGGGGGCATCGTTTACGCCATCGCCAGTCATTGCCACAGTCATATCGTGGGCCTGCAATGCGGTTACCAGCCGCAATTTATGCTCAGGCCTGTTGCGGGCGAAGATATCCACCTTCAGGACTTCTGCCGCTAATGCCGCGTCATTCAGGTTGTCGATGTCCACTCCCGTTAGGGCTTTGTTAGGCCGCTGCAAGCCTATCTGTTGACCGATGGCTTTTGCGGTCGCGACATGATCGCCGGTAATCATCTTCACTCGAATACCCGCGCCCCTACACTCCGCAACTGAGGTTATAGCCTCTTGACGGGGTGGATCGATCAATCCCACCAAGCCGAGAAGAGTCATAGTTCCCTTCACGTCTGAGTGCTCCAGCACCGTGTGCTCTGGCTTTACCTCTTTTGTGGCGAGCGCCAAGACACGCTGTCCCAATGCCGCCACCTCCTCGGTCTTTTGTCGCCAGTAAGTCTCCATCAGCGGTTCGCAGCCTCCATCCTCGCTGCGATAGGTTTTGCACATTGCCAAAACCTGTTCCGGCGCCCCTTTAACGGCGATCAGTGCATGATTCTCATGGTTGTGGTTTAGGCTGGCCATAAACTTATGCTGGGCATCAAAGGGGATAATATCGGTACGGGTCCACTGCTTGCGCACCTCCCCGCTATTCATTCCCGCCTTTGCTGCGAAGGCCAGTAAGGCCCCCTCCATGGGATCACCCTCGACGAGCCAGTTGTCATCCTCTTTTCTGAGCTCGGCGTCATTGCAAAGAACCGCGACACGGGCTAACTCCTGCAATGGGTATGGGGCTGACATCGCTACCGGCGCGCCGCCGAGCATGACTTCACCCCGCGGTTCATAGCCTTCACCCTTTACTTCATAACGTTGTGCACCTGTAACTACTGTGGCGACGCACATCTCGTTGCGGGTGAGCGTCCCGGTTTTATCGGTACAGATTACCGATACTGATCCCAGGGTTTCGATAGACGGCAGGCGCCTGACAATGGCGTTGCGCCGCGCCATCGCCTGGGCTCCGACCGCTAATGTGATGGTTAGAACTGCCGGTAAGCCCGCGGGAATGGCCGCTACCGAAAGTCCAACAATGGCCATAAACAGTTCATTAAAATTGTGCTGCAATACAAACAGCCCAAAGGCAAAGATCAACGCAGCAACGGCCAGAATAAAAAGGGCCAGCCATTTGGCGAAGAAACCCATCTGTTCAACCAACGGAGTGGTTAAAGTTTCAACACTGGCGAGCATGCCACTGATATGACCGATCTCAGTCTCTGCTGCGGTGGCCACTACTACCCCCACTCCCTGCCCATTGGTGACAGTGGTTCCGCTATAGGCTAAGCAACTACGGTCCCCCAAGGGGGTATCGGTGTTAACCGGATCGGTATGTTTTTCTACCGGGATGGATTCCCCGGTCAGGATGGCCTCTTGTACCTGCAGACCGTGCGTTTTTAACAGCCGCAAATCGGCAGGCACTTTGTCGCCGGCCTCAATGAGCACAATATCGCCGGGTACCAGCTTCTCTCCTTCCACAGTGAGCCGCTGATTGTTGCGGAGGACTGCGGCACGTGGAGCCAGCATATGGCGGATAGCATCCATGGCCCTTTCCGCTTTACCCTCCTGAGCAAAGCCGATAATCGCATTGACGATAACCACCGCCAGGATGACCCCGGTATCTACCCAGTGTTGTAGTAGGCCTGTGATAAGCGCCGCCCCGAGCAGGACGTAGATCAGGAGGTTGTTGAAATGGGAGAAGAAGCGCCGCAGAAACCCTTTGCGAGCTGGTGCTGGCAGGCAGTTAGGCCCGTAGGTTCGCAGTCTTAGCGCAGCTTCGTCCTCACTGATTCCGGCCATACTGGTCTTCAGCTCGGAGAACACAGTATCTGCGGACATTGAGTGCCAGTTTTTCTCAGGCCTTGTCTGAAGCACGGTTCACCTTTATCGGATTACCTTTCACAGTTTTCGACTGAGCTTAGCAATGAATAGTCATGCATTTAGACTGGGAAGCTTAGTAAAAATGAAGCCAGCCGCTTGCTGTGACAAAACGCCACTGCCAACTTATAGCGCTCTAGCACTTAGTTTAATTGGAACCTTACCCGATACTGCGGAGCGGGAATCAGGGCGATGCATGACATTAAAATGAACAAGGCCAGGGAGGTTGAGGCTGCTATCAATGTTTCGGCAGGATGTTTATAAATTCTATTGGCTAACAAATTCTTGGCAATTGTTCTCCTGGCAAGCGCTGTAACAGGCGATCACACCCCAGACTGTTTTTCAGAATAACCTGGACACTGGGCTTGCCAGTGACTTTCCCAATAATTGCACAGGATGCCCCTACCCGTTCCTCTCTTAGGATAGCGCTGGCCTGATCTGCGCACTCTGCGGGAATAACAGCAACGAAACGCCCCTCGTTGGCCACGTAAAGGGGATCTAGGCCCAGCATTTCGCAGGCTCCGTAGACTGATTCGCAGACTGGGATCTGCGCTTCATCCAGTTCGAAGGCCTGCCCACTGGTTTCGGCCAGTTCCACCAGGGCCGTCGCGAGACCACCGCGAGTGAGATCCCGCAAACAGTGAAGCGGAATACCGCCCTGGAGCAATGCTGAAACTGCGGCATTGAGCGGGGCGCAGTCACTGGTGAGTGCAGTTTCGAATTCCAATCCCTCACGGCTTGCCATAACGGTAATGCCGTGTCGGCCAATATCCCCGGACAATAGAATTCTGTCACCGGGGCGGATATAACTGGGGTCTATTGGATGATTACTCAGTAAGCTACCCACTCCACTGGTATTGATATAAATACCATCGCCCTTGCCTCTCTCCACGACCTTGGTGTCCCCGGTAACCAGCTTTACACCGGTTTCCTCGGCTGCGGCAGCCATGGATTGCAGCACTCTTATTAATGTGTTGAACGGCAACCCTTCTTCCAGTATCAAGCTGCAACTCAAGAATTTTGCCTCAGCACCGCCCATGGCCAAGTCATTGACGGTTCCGTAAACGGCCAATTTGCCGATATCCCCACCGGGGAAAAACAATGGGGTAATTACGAATGAGTCGGTGGTGAACACCAGACGATCAGAATCCCAAGGCAAGGTAGCGCTGTCATGGGCTTGATCGATCCAGGTATTGTTAAACAACGGTTGGATAAACTCCTTCAGAAGCTGTTGTGTCATCTCGCCACCACTGCCATGCCCCAGGCGGATGCTGCCCTTATTGGTTGTTGGGAGAGGACATTGAAGATTCACGGGTTTTTACCTGTTGGCTATAGCGGTGGTAGGCGGAGCAGGCACCCTCGGAGGAAACCATGGGGGCGCCCAGGGGGTGGTCTGGGCGGCAGGTTGTGCCGAAATGGGGACAGTCGCCAGGCTTTTTAAGGCCGAGCATAATGGCACCACTAATACACTGGTGTTGCTCTCGGGGTTTGATCTCTGGTAATGCAAATTTCTTTGTTGCATCGAGATCTGAAAACTCTTCAGCAAGTGCCAAGCCACTCGCTGGAATTTCACCCAGGCCCCGCCAACACTGAGCAGAAACGCTAAATACATTGTTCATTAACACTTGTGCCGGGCGGTTGCCGGTTCGCTCTACCGCTCTTAGATACTGGTTTTCCACCTGATAACTGCCCTGCTCTAATTGGCGCAGGCACATCAACAAACCTTCAAGAATATCCAGGGGTTCAAAGCCGGTAACGACAATCGGCACCTGATACTTTTCGGCAAGGGGCAGATAGCTTTCGTAACCGGTTATTGAGCACACATGACCAGCGGCAAGAAATCCCTGCACACGCGTATCCTTGGCGGCGCATATAGAAGCGATGGCTGGTGTCACCAAAAACTGGGAAACCAACAGGGAAAAATTCTTAAGCGACTTTTGTTTGGCTTGGGTGGCAGCCATGGCATTCGCGGCTGCGGTTGTTTCAAATCCTACAGCAAAAAAGACCACCTGCTTTGTGGGGTGGTCCTCGGCAATCTTTACCGCCTGCAGGGGGGAATAGATAATGCGAATGTCGCCACCATTGGCTTTCACATCGAGCAGGCTGTGTTCTGACCCGGGTACTCGCAACATATCGCCAAAGGAACAGAAAATCACTCCCGGTAATGCAGCGATGGCAATGGCCCGATCAATGGTCTCCAGGGGGGTCACACAAACCGGGCAGCCTGGTCCATGAACCAACTCTATTGCTTGCGGTAGTAACTGGTCGAGGCGATTCTTAACGATGGCGTGAGTCTGCCCACCGCACACTTCCATAATCGTCCAGGGGCGCGTGGTTTCTTTGCGAATTTCTGTGGCTATCTTTTGGATAGTTTCGCTCTGGCGGTATTCATTGACAAATTTCACGGCATCACTCCTGGCCGCTCGGCCCGCTCAGGGATTCCAGGTCGCGAAAAACACGTTCGGCTTCTTCTTCCCGTATCTGACTGATGGCGATACCCACATGGACTACCACATAATCGCCAACGCTGGCATCTGGCACCAGGGATAAGTTGACTTGCCGGGCTATGCCGCCAAAACGTACCTTGCCCAGGCGTTCCAGGGGGGAATTGTCTGTGATCTCTTCAATAAGGCCGGGAATACCTAAGCACATGCCCACTTAATCCCCCGCAAGTTGTCCGGCTGCAGCCATGCAGTGGGCATAGTGGAGTTGCCCAAGGGCGATGCCGCCATCGTTGGGGGGAACCTGGCTGTGGCAATGCACGGTAAATCCCCGCTCACGCAGCAGTGTCGCGGTGCGTTCCGTTAGTCTTCGGTTTTGGAAAACACCGCCGGAGAGAAAGACCTGACGCTCCCCGATCTCACTGACCACTGCCAGAATCATATTTGCCAAGGTATTGTGGAAAGCCGCAGCCCGCTGCGGCAGGGACTTACCTTCATCGTGTATCAAGGCGCTAATACAGGGGGCCCAATCCAGCTCCCACTTGCTTTGACGCTGATACAGGTCGAATGGATAGCTGTCACTGCTCTGAATTCCTCGGGCACTATGTTCCAGCACCATGGCGGCCTGCCCCTCATAGCTCGACTGGCTACACAGCCCCAATAGTGCGGCCACTGCATCAAACAGGCGCCCGGCACTGCTGCATAGAGGGCTGTTGACCTCACCTTCGAGCATGGTGACCAGGTTACGGCGTTCACTGCGGGTAAAGCAGCGCTTGAGCAGCTGGTGTTGCAGTGCCATGTATCCTGAAATTTCATATAGCAGGCCCGCCGCAGCCCGCCGTGGTTCGCGCACAGCCTTTTCACCACCTGGCAGGGGAAATGTGCGCAGGCTGGCGACGTGTTCTACTTGCGATTTACCGTCCCAGAGGAGGAACTCCCCGCCCCTCACTATGCCGCTGCTGTCATAGCCAGTGCCGTCCCAGCAGACGCCGAGTGCGGCACCACTGTGACCGTGTTCGGCCATACAGGAAAATAGATGGGCAACATGGTGTTGTACCCCCAAGCGTGGTGCCTGCTGTTGCATTGCCCAGCGGTGAGAGCTATAGCCTGGGTGCTGGTCGTGGATCAGCGTTTGTGGTCGGCGCTGTTGTAAGCCAGTGAGGTCCGCAATTGTGCGGTCAAAGTGCTCAATTGCGGTGGCGCTACTCAGATCGCCAATATGTTGGCTCTGATAAATCCAACCATTGTGGGACAACGCCACGGAATTTTTTAAATCTGCCCCCAGGGCTAAATAGGATTGCGTGAGTGCCTGTTGTGACAGTTTTGCCTGGGTAATGGGTAGTGGGGCATAGCCGCGAGCACGGCGTAACATCAAGGGGCGGTCTTCTACTACCCGCAGTACTGAGTCATCCAATGGCCTCACTATGCGGCGGTTATGCAGTAAAAAAAAATCGGCAATTTTGCCAAGGCGCCGCAAAGCCTCCGTATTTTCAATGCAAATTGGCTCTTCAGCCAAATTGCCGCTGGTGGCGACAAGGGGGGCCGCATACTCTTCGGCAAGTAGTAGGTGCAGTGGTGAGGCTGGCAACATCACCCCCAGATCTGGTGAACCCAGCGCTACCAGCTCGTGTACCCTGGCATTCGCTTCCGGTTTTGCTTCCAGTAGTACGATGGGGCGTGCCGGTGAAGTAAGCAGTTTTGCCTCCAACTCAGAAATCCGGCAATCACGTCGCGCTGCCGATAAAGAGCTATACAACAGGGCAAAAGGTTTGTGTGGGCGCTGCTTGCGTTTGCGTAATGTCTGTAATGCCTGGCTATTGCCGGCATCTACCAATAGTTGGAACCCCCCTACACCTTTCAACGCAACAACTTTTCCACTGGCCAGGTTGGCGAACGTCTCATTCAAGGCTGCCAGGCCGGTGAGAAGCACCTTGCCTTTGCTATCACAGAGCTGCAGCTGTGGGCCACATTCTGGACAGGCATTGGGTTCGGCGTGAAAACGGCGGTCTTCGGGATTGGTGTATTCAGCTTGGCATTTGGCGCATTGAGGAAACTGCTGCATTGCAGTGTTGGCGCGATCATAGGGCATCTTATCAATGATGCTGAAGCGCGGGCCGCAGTGCGTGCAGTTGATGAATGGGTATTTGTGCCGGCGGTTACGGGAATCCTGCAACTCGGCCTGGCAGGAGTTACAGGGAGCTATATCTGGCAGCACCAGGGTAGATTGTGCGGCGGCAACGGTGCTTTCTCGAATCTCAAAATCGCTGTCACCCTCGGCAGGAATTACCTCACTATCAATACTGAGTATCAGGCTGTGCGGCGGCTTTTCCAGAGGCAAACGCTGCAGGAATTTCTCGATGCCTGTGCTTTTTCCCTCAACCTCCAACTGTAATCCACCACTATGGTTGGCAACCCAGCCGGTCAGTTGGCAATCCCGCGCTAAGCGATAAATATAGGGTCGAAACCCTACGCCCTGTACCAGGCCTTTAATCGATAGCCGGCGGCGCTCATTGTCCATCACTGGCCTCAAATTGCAGATTTTCCAGGATAATGTCCTGGGCTTCGGCATGGTGAATATCGGTGAGCTCTTCAATTTCCAGTTGCAATCCTTCCAGGCTGGTTCCGAAGGTTGCCTGTTCGAAGTGTTCCCTTAGATGTGGGGCGGATATATGAGCCAGGGCACCTAGGCGCAGCTTGGCACCCACTACCCTGGCGCCTTCGTTCTCGGCAAGCTGCTGTATTTTTTCGATCAGATTGCTGATCAAGGACTGTTCATGCATCACTGGTCTCCGTTGTCAGCTTTGTCCGTTATCGCCTTGTAGAAATGCAAGTAGCTCCTGCTCGGCACGCTCCGCGCCTAACTTCACTGCGGCAGTGAGACGATCACAGGAGCTGATGTTCTCGGCACAGATGGAAAAAATTTCCAGCCTGCGAGGCAATGCTCCCAGCACTCTGCCCAAGTCGATCGCTTCTCTGAGGTTAAAGCCGTGGCTGGAAGTCGTGCAGTTACTGGGCGCGATAATATCGGCCAGACCATCAGCTCGGATTAGTTCGCCCGATTTTCGCTCATCGGACAAAATCGCATCTACCAAGCAGACCTGACGATCTTTCCAATGCCCCACAAGGGTTACCATGTCGTTGCCGCTCTCCAGAAAATCTGCGCTTCCTTTTAATTGGCTGCGCAGCTTGTCGAGCAGATAGGGCCCCACACCATCGTCTCCCCGGAAGCGATTGCCAAGGCTGACCAACAGCCAGCGCTCAGGAGATTCTTTTTGGCTCATGTTGCAAATGTAGCTGCAGGAAATGGGTTGAGCAGGAAATACAGGGGTCATAATTGCGAATGGCGCGCTCACATAAACCCTGTAATTGTCGCTCGGGCAGGTGCATGAATTTTGGCAGCATCAGGCGTAGATCATCTTCGATAGTTTTTTGATTTTGAGAGGTGGGAGCGACGATCTTGGCAAAAGTAATTTTGCCTTGCTCATTCATGGCGTAGCGGTGATAGAGCAGTCCGCGGGGGGCCTCGGTAGCGGCACAGCCACTAGCCGCTCTAGGTTCTACAGCCAGGTAGGGCTCATCGGGGGGTTGAAACGCATCGATAAGGCGCAGTGCCTCCTCCAGGGCGTAGAGTACTTCCAGGCAGCGCACCACAATACTTTTGAAGGGATTATTGCAGGGGGCTCGGAAACCCAACGCCTCGGCAAGGCTTCTCACTTCTCCTGAGAGTTGGGAGTAGTTGAGGTTGTAGCGCGCCATGGGCCCAACAAGGTAGGCGCCCCGCTCGATCAATAGACTGTGCAATGCCGTACTGTGCGGTACCTGCTGTTCGCGAAAATGTTTTTCGTAGTCCTTTACCGAAATATCCAGCCCGCGATTGGAAACAATACGCCCCTCATTCATGGGGTATTCACTGGGGTTGGACAGGGCGACGCATTCATAGGATTGCTCACAATGGGGAAATGGCAGACCCGCCGCCCAACGCGTCATGAGTTCTGCCAGGGTATGGGCTTCTAACAATTGGGGGCGCAGTGCTTGAAAGGACTCCAAGCCGGGCACTCGATAAAAGCCCCCTACGCGCACGTTGATTGGGTGGACCTCCCTACCCCCAAGCAGACGCACCAACGCATTTCCAGTTTTTTTGATTTCCAACGCTCGCTGTACAACCTCTGGGTGGTCTTTGGCCATGGCCACGGCATTGGGATAGCCGAGAAAGTCCGGTGCATGCAACATGCTGATATGCAGCATATGGCTTTCGATCCACTCTCCACAGTAGAGCAAGCGACGCAGATTTCTCAGGGGTTCAGTAGGAACCAGACCCAGCGCGTTCTCCATGGCGTGCAGCGCGCTCATTTGATAGGCCACTGGGCAAATGCCGCAAATACGGGCGGTGATATCCGGTGCTTCTGTGTAATCGCGCCCCCGCAAAAAGGCTTCAAAGAAGCGTGGGGGCTCAAAGATCTTTAACTGCACTTCGTGCACGCCATGATCGTCGTAGCGTATATAGAGCGCACCCTCGCCTTCAACGCGTGCCAAATAATCGACTTTGATGGTTTTACTTTTACCGGCCATTAGTTGCTCTACCCGTTAGGATTTTCCCTTTTGGCGATGCTCTCTATCTTGACTAATTTCTTTAAAATGAGGTGATAAGCTATTGAAATTACGTAGATTTTCAATGACGGTTGATCTGTCTGCTCCTAAATTTTGTTCCCACCAGTAACACAGGGATTCACCATTAGGGTTCTCCTTCGGGCCATAGCAGGCATAGCAACCGCGGTTGTAACTAGGGCAAAGCGCGCCACAACCAGCGTGGGTTACCGGTCCCATGCAGGGGGTGCCATGAGCCACCCACACACAGACATTGTTCTTAAGTTTGCATTCGATACACACTGAATGGCTGGAAACCTGAGGTGCACGAGAGTTCAGGAAAGCACTGATGACCTCTAACAGTTGCAGTTTGTTGATCGGGCAGCCCTGCAGCTCGAAGTCCACTGGCACATGGGCGGCAATGGGGGTGGACTCTTTTAGGGTATGGATATAAGAGGGCTCGGCGTAAACCACAGAAGTAAACTCGACGACATCGGCAAAATTACGCAGTGCCTGGATACCGCCGGCAGTGGCACAGGCGCCAATACTTACCAGGAACTTTGACTGACGCCGCACCTCCTGAATTCTCAACAGGTCAGCGGGTGTCGTAATGGAGCCCTCCACCAGGGAGATATCGTAGGGCCCCTCCTCTACCTTGCTGGAGGCCTCCATAAAATAGGCGATCTCCACTTCCTGCCCCAACAGTAACAGCTCATCCTCACAGTCCAACAAGCTAAGTTGGCAGCCATCACAGGAGGTGAATTTCCAGACCGCCAGTTTGGGTTTGTGGGGCTGCCGGCTTATAAGCTGCGAATCTGCAGCCATGGGCGAATATCCTCATAGCAAAAAACAGGGCCATCTTTACAAATAAAGTTTGGACCCCACTGGCAGTGTCCGCAGAGACCGATGGCGCATTTCATATTGCGCTCCATCGAAAGATAGATAGAGGACTCTGGTACACCTTTGCGCACCAAAACCTGGATACAAAAGCGCATCATAATTTCAGGGCCGCACAGAAACGCCACCGAGTTGGCGCCATCTATTTGTGCGGCATGCAGAGGATCGGTAATCACACCAATATGCCCAGGCCAGGAGCCATCACCGTGATCTACCGAAGTCTCAAGCTTGAGCTGGGTGCTCCACTGAGCTAGCTCCTCTCTATAAAGCAATTCACTTGGGCGTCTGGCACCATAAAAGAGACGCACCTCGCGTGCGGTAAGTCGCTCCCGCCGCGCCGCATAGATTACTGGGCGCAACGGCGCCAGGCCGAGACCGCCGGCAATAATCAAAAGATCTTTGCCGGCGGCAGTATCTAGAGGCCAGCCGATGCCGAAAGGCCCCCTTACCCCTAAAGTGTCTCCCTCCTGTAGGCGCTCTAGGGCCCGGGTGACATTCCCCTGGGCGCGAATGGTATGGATGAGCTTGCCGTCCTCGCTCCCCAGCCCACTAAAGGAAATGGCGGATTCTCCGGTACCAAAGGCGTACAACATATTGAACTGACCGGGAGCAAAATTCATCGGTGGCTTATCCGGCCTACCGTTCTTAGCTTCCAGCTGTAATGTGAAAGTCCCCGGATATTCCACGCGCCGCTGGCACACCCGGTAAACGGAGGGAATCATGCTGGCTGGCCCCGGTGATCTGGGCCGTAAATGTCCAGCAACTGAATACGTGCGGACTGCAGCCGTTCAGTAGCAATTCGCGCAAAGCGCTTCATCAGCTCAAAACCCAGTTTAGGTTCCTGTTCGCATTTATTGCGCAAGCATTCCCCGCCCAAACGCAGGCTGCGAACATCTTCCATGGCGCGGGCATCAAAAGCAGAGATATAGGGAGGAAACAGCCAGGACCACCCGAAAATATCACCGCCATGGAGTGTGAGCAGACACAGGGGGCCGCGATTGGGAACAAAAGTCTCTACTGCTACCCGGCCACTGCGAATCAGGAAAAAGTGGTTTGCCTGACTATTTTCCCGCGCCAGGTAGTCGCCCTTGTGATAAATGCAGTTCTCACCGCAGGAAGCCAGAAACTGCAGATCACCCTCTGCCAAACCTTGAAAGAAAGGGTGCTCGTGAAGAAGATCGGCGATGGTCTTCATGGTGACTCCTGGCTGGGCGCCTGTTTTTGATCCAGGGCTCGGATATTTCGGACCTCTTCGGTGAGGTCGATACCCACAGGGCACCAGGTGATGCAGCGACCACAGCCCACACAACCAGAGCTGTCAAATTGGTCGTGCCAGCTGGCCAGTTTGTGAGTCATCCATTGCCGGTAGCGTGACCGGGTATCGGCGCGTACTGAGCCGCCGGTAATATGACTGAGATCTGCAGTAAAGCAGGAATCCCAGCGCTCCCAGCGCTCCCAGCGCTCAGCATGTTCGCCACTGAGATCGGTGGTGTCCTCAACGGTGGAGCAAAAACAGGTTGGACAGGCCATGGTACAGTTGGCACAAGATAGACAGCGATCAGCGACCTTATCCCAGTTGGGGCTATCCAGGTTTCTATAGAGCAGCTCTTTCAGATCTGAGCTATCGAAGTGGCGTGGTCCACGCCGCATTTCCCCCTCAAGGCGCTTCACCTTACCTTTAGCCAGTTTACGTTCCCCCTCACTTGCTGGAAGCAAGGGGAGTTGCTCCATAATTTCCTTACCGGCATCCGAGCCACTGCTGATCAGAAAAAAGTGCTCCCCGGCTTCAATCACCTCTGTCAAGGTGAGATCACTGGGCAAAGTGACTTCTGGACCGGTATTCATCGAAGTACAAAAGCAGGTATCCGCTGCCGAGGTGCAATTCACCGCAACGGTAAACAACTGTGTCCGTCTTTGGTGGTAACTCTCACTGGGATATTCCCCCTGGCACAGGATGCGATCCTGGATAGCAATGGCGTGCAGCTCACAACTTCGTACTCCCAGGAATGCCTGCTTTGGGGCTGACTCCTGAGTCTCAACGATTTCTATGGTTTGATGCTGCTTGGAGACCTTCCATATGGGCCGGCGGGGTAATTGCAGATATTTCTTCCAGGAGTGAGGCCCTACGGCATAGCCAAAGTAAGCTTCATCTTCCCGGCGCTTAACTCGGT
The DNA here is from genome assembly GCF_052467515.1 of Microbulbifer mixtoriginis (SeqCode). NCBI lineage: Bacteria > Pseudomonadati > Pseudomonadota > Gammaproteobacteria > Cellvibrionales > Microbulbiferaceae > Microbulbifer > Microbulbifer mixtoriginis (SeqCode). The sequence continues at coordinate 2,177,693 of NZ_CP174314.1, forward strand.
ACTGCCCAGCTTGCTGCTCATCGGTCCAGCCCTGAGGCAGATTTGAGAGTGAGTGAACTTCACCGAATGTGATGGCTCCATCGGTCAATCTGGGCCCGTACAGCAGGAATCCTCTATCGCGGATTGCTTGTATAAGGCACTCCAGATCGGGCGCTTGTAGCCGATAATCCATAGTGCTTAATGCTCAATATTAAAACATGCAGATTGGTAGCCGAGAGCGGCTTTGTTAATCAGTGTAGTGTTAAAGCAGAAGAGTTTTTCAACACTGGGTTACAGGCATAAGGGAAGAAAGTCGTATTGTTATTTTCTTCTGCTTAAGAGCATTGATGACGACAGTTTTTAGGCGGTACTTTTTATCATGCTGGACATTACAGATTATTAATAAAAGTATGAAGACGCGCCCCTGTAGCACATTAGAAAACAATAATGGTTGCCTTTGTAACAATCTTGCCGGCCCCACAACTGTATATTGAGAGCCAAGCTCCGCAGTAAGAATGCAAGTTGCAGGTGTCACTCATTAGTGCCTCTTTGATATAGTGAGCAGATAGCTGCTAATAGCCATTGTTTTATCTGTTTAACGGATTTTAAAACTGGAGATTCAGGTTGAGTCAACATAATGAAGAAGTGCCTGATATGGAAACCCCTCCGTTAGCCAAAGGATGGATGCGATGGCTATGGGGGGCCGTGGCTTGTTTCTTTATGCTTGTCGGAATTATTGGTGCCATCCTGCCTGGGTTACCCTCTGCCGTATTTATTGTTGTTGGTGCCTGGGCGGCCTCTAAAAGCTCTGAACGGCTGCATCAATGGATTGAGGAACATCACTTATTTGGCCACCTATTAAGAACCTGGCGTAGTGGTTACATCAGTAGGAGAACCAAACTACTGGCTACGCTGACCATGGCACTTTCTATGGCTCTTGCCGTTCATCACATTTCCAATCTGTATTTACTTTTTTTCGCAGTTGGCGGCATCGGTTGTGGCCTAATCTGGATTTGGAGTCGGCCTGAGCCAACGGGGTGATGGTCAAGGTGGCCTTTAGTATTTAATAAACGGGCGACAAAAAAGAATGATTCCGTGAAGTGTAAATGTATAAAACCTGTAACTAATGTCACCAAAGGTTAAAACCTGACTTTGCGTTTATCGTCACAGTAATTTACCACCTAATAGGTATTGCCCAGATTTTTCCTCGGTTTTTCTGTATTCAAACAGTATGAATTTGACTAAAAACAAAAGTTTTCAGGTTGATTTCGCATTGTTATAAAAATGGGGATTGAATTAGTTGACTTTGCCTGGGATCAGAATATCCTCTGCGCCCTCTCGTTGATTGAGGCGCCCACTAATAGGCTCCTTCTTCGGGAAGCTTCAAGGATCTTGTGTTAGTAACATAAGCTTTATTGAACTGCAAAGTAATAACAATAGGGATGTTTCATGCAGGAACTCTACCGGGCCCCAGAGAGTGCTCTTGGTAATGAATCTTTAATCTACAAGCCAAGTGTACTCTGGAAGGTATTGTTTTTTCTTCTGGTTCCGATAGAAGTGATCTCTCAGTATGAAGCCTTTGCTTACAATGAATACAATCAGTCGATCTGGTGGTTGATAGCAAGCCTGATCATCTATACCACTTATTTTGTGGGTTTCTTTGGGTTGGCTTTTGCCAAAAAAATTGGCAGCACGAGGTTTTGGGCGTTTTTCCTTCCTGTGATCATTGCCACCGATATCTATGAATTGGGGACTGTGATCATCACAATGAATATGGCGGTATTAAAAAACCAAATGGCTGTATTAATGATTACACCATTAGCCCTGTTTCTTTGGTTTATTATTTTTCGATATCGTAAAGTTTTTCGGTATATTAAATAAGAGATAGACGATTTCTTCTATTTGCTTGCCTGCAAAATCATAGCCCTGGATGCCTTGGTGGAATTTACTTTAGTTTTGCAGCCTTTAAGACGGCCAATTGTTGCCGGCGCAATGCCAGGCTGTTGATCAAAGAAAGCTTTATATGGCATGCCATACTGCCCCCAGTAAAAATTTTGGCGTTATTATTCTCGCAACTATTGCCCATCTAATATTTAAGGGTTGATCTCAACTTTTATGGCCCCAATACTCCGCTTGTGCACCAAGAGGTGCACAGTGAGCAGGGATCTTAGGGTAAAGCCCAGAACATATATCTCGTGTTTTTTGATTTGCTATTGTTTTGCTTCCCCTCTTCTCATGCTTTCGTTTTTAAAAATAGGCGGTACCCACTTGCAGTCATTAATTTTTTAATGATATTTCTGAAGAAAAGGATTAATCATGTCAAATATTGGTCATGTTGAAGGTTGGGATACAGATAAGCCATTTATTTCTGATAGTCTTGAGGCTACCAGTTTTCACTGGGCTGCATGGACTGGTATCGAGGACTCTACAGAAGGAAGTTATATTCAGGGGCTTATAGAACTCAAAAATACTGGAAAATTTCCTATCCTCGACGCCAAAGTATTCTTGGATCTCGATGACAATGGTATGACCTGGGATGCATACCTGTGTAATTCAGTAGGTACTCCAATAGAAGATGGTTTTGTAAGCTACGGCCACCCCATCGCCCCAGGCGAAACCGTTAAAATAAAATACTGGTGGGGCCTGAAGCATGTTGCTGGTCCTACTAAGTGTGATTTTACTGTTACCGTAAATATGTTCCCAGAATATAGAGTACAGGTTCCCAGATCGAGCGCGCATCAAAGTAAAACCTCAATTCAAGCTTCTTGAGTTTTACATAGCTTTTTAGCTGAATAGGGGGGGCTATTTTCCCCTCCTATTAACAAACATATTTACAAGACTATTTCCATACCCATCGGTAAAATCGTTGAGTGTCTCAACTCACCTATTTAAGTTTATTCCTTATTGGCTCTCACTCCTTCTCAAAAACACTCCTTCTGTTATAGCTTGATCGATAGTCTCTTGAAGTATTGATACTTTAACCAACGAAGAAGCTACTCAGAATCATTCAAAGCTTACTGCTGCTGTGTTTCTTATATGTCCGTAAAGTCAGCCTATGGTTTTGTCTCCAGAAATGATATGCTGTATAACCATACAGCTCTTATATCAATATTACCCACCACGATTTATTGTTGACACATTATTGCCCGTATCATGGCCGCCACTATCGAGCTAGCACCTGACTACTATTTGACCAACTTCCGAGCCTTGGTTGATTTTGTAGTGTCCCGCTACAAGCAGCTGCTTTCCCCTGCTGAGATTAACTTTTATTGTGAGTTCTGCGAGCTCGATGCTGACAGTCAGCGCCTTTATGTTCGGCTGCTGTCCCGTAAGGGTGCTCCATCATCTTTGGGGGCACTGTTTAGAGAGGGGAAACTGTCTTACAGCGAAATTGACGATCTTGGTGAGGCCATTGACTCTCTTTGCTCTGCTGGTTTTTTAAAAAGGAATCCACCCCTGGCAGACCGCGAACTTATAGCGCTGTTTACCAAGGCGAAACTGTTCTCAGCGGGGCCTGCTGGCCTACGCAAGTCCCTTAAACGGGGAGAGTTAGAGGAAGCTTTATTGGCGGCCTCCTTTGAATGGCGAGAACGGTTAATGGCCGATGAGGCATTGCTTGCAGTTCAAAGGGCCGAGTGCTTTCAAACCTTTCAGCTTTGTTTTTTTGGCAATCTGAACCAGAGCCTTACGGAATATGTACTGAAGGACCTGGGGTTATACCGATATGAGCCCTACCCATTAGATAGTCACCAGCTGCCCTTCCAGAGTCGAGAGCAGATTGAACAGTACTTACTCTATTACAGCTGCCTTGAACAAGCTGAGGAGGTACTCTCTGGTGATGCTGGTGGAATCCACAAACTGACTGGTCAACTACCCACTGGCATTCCTGGAGATTTGACTCTGGCTAGGCGAGTGGATCGTCTACGCCTGAAGATGGCGCGACAACTGGAAAGACTGGATCAGTTTGAAGCTGCAGAGAGACTCTATCAGGATTGTGCGCAGCCGCCTGCCCGTGAACGCCGGACGAGAATTGCCGCAAAGCGTGGTAATTTCGATCAGGCGCTCTCCCTATGCCGTGAAATTCTCGAATCTCCCCTCAATGAAGCCGAACGATGTTTTGCCGAGAGTTTTGGGTATCGCACGGCCAAGCGTATGGACTGTGCTCAAACCTGGAAGAACCCCCAGCCTTATCAGCCACCGCAAGAAATGTTTACCCTACCCCAGGCCCCAGAGAGAGTAGAAATTCTGGCAGCTGCGGAAGTGGCAAGGCAGGAAGAAGGTGTTTGCCACTATGTAGAGAACAGTCTATTCAATGGAGTACTGGGCCTCTATATCTGGGACATTCTCTTTGCTTCAGTGCCAGGTGCCTTTTATAACCCCTTCCAAATAGCCCCCAGTGATTTCCGTAGCCCAAATTTTTACTCATCACGCCAGAGCTTACTTGAATCGCGACTGTCAGAGCTTTGTCAAAGCTCGCTAAAGCTGCGGGTTATGCAAACCTACCGTGGAAAACAGGGTATTGCCAATCCTCTGGTAGCCTGGGAAGCACTATCCCAGGAACTGCTGGAGCTGACCCTGGATCGTATTCCTGCAGAACATTGGCACGTACTATTTCAACGTTTACTCAGTGATATCAATCATCACCGCAATGGCCTGCCAGATCTGATTCTGTTTCCTAAAAAAGGAAGTTATGAGTTGTTGGAGGTCAAGGGCCCCGGTGATCGTCTCCAGCAAAACCAGCAGCGCTGGCTGACGTTCTTTGCCGCTCACAATATTCCCCACCGGGTGATACATGTGGAATGGTTACAGCCTTGAGGGGTAAGCCTACAGTTGCAGGGCTACTGGCGGAGCCTACTGAGGAGCATGACACCTCCGCAAGCGCCTCTCCCCTAAAGTTATCTGTGGGTGAATTAGTGGCTTTCTCTTGCCGCAGAGGGGATTTGACCCATACCGGCGGGCCAGGCCCAACCGCCCAGGAGGGCATTCGCGCTCACCAAAAGCTGCAAAAACGTCGCCCTAAAGGTGCAGAAGCGGAATACCGTTTACAGGTTCAGCTGGAGTGCGCAGGCCAGGATATCCTATTGGAAGGACGGGTTGACATCCTCCACCCGCAAGCTGGTTTACACCAGCCGGCACAACTGGATGAAATCAAAACCACCTATTGCCATCCAGATAAACTGCCCGAGAACACTCTCCTGTTACATTGGGCCCAGCTTAAAATTTACGGTTTCTGCTATTTGCTACAGCAGCGCCAAAAAGGGGGCTCGGTTGAAGAGGTCTCCCTGCAGATGGTCTGGTACAACCTCAAAGAGAAAAAGTCCTACTCGGAGCAAAGCCTGTTCAACTGGGAGGATTTGGAGAAGTTTGCTGGAGATGCCCTCAGTCTGTATATCCATTGGCATAGGGCCTGGCAGGCGCATCGGCAACAAGTGATTCAAACAGCAAAAAGCCTCCCATTCCCCTTCCCTGATTACAGACCCGGTCAGCGCCAGCTGGCGGTTTCCGCTTATCGCTGCCTTAGGGATGCAGGGCAACTGGTTGTGGAGGCGCCCACCGGTATTGGCAAAACCATTAGTACGCTGTTCCCCGCTATCAAAGCCCTTGGTGAGGAAAAGCTGGATCAGCTGCTATACCTCACGGCGAAAAACTCTGGCAGGCAGGTGGTGCGAGAGACTATCGCTAAGCTACATGGAGTTGGGCTAAAGCTTTCACTATTGGAGCTGCGTGCGCGTGATACGACCTGCGCTTGCAAACTGGGATTGTGTAGCCGCGATGATGAAGGCACCTGTCCTCGCACACAGGGCTTTTACGACCGCCTGCCGCAAGCGCGCAAACAACTGCTGGGGCAACCCTGGATCACACCGGAAGCGCTCGCGAAGGTTGCAGATCAGTGGCATCTCTGCCCTTTTGAGTTGTCCTTGCAAATGCTGCCCTGGGCGGATTTGGTGGTCTGTGACTTTAATTACGTCTTTGATCCTTTGGTGCGTATTTCCACATTACAAGATCCGCGTTACAGGCGCGCACTATTGGTAGATGAAGCGCACAACTTAAGCGAGCGCGCACGGGAAATGTACAGCGCTAGTTTGAGCCGCAGGGATAGTCGCCGCGCGGCCCTGGCCTGTAAAAGCAACCACCCACAGTTGTACCGGCGTATCCAATCCCTGGTACGCGCACTTGCTCAATGGAGCAAACGGTTTCAAGAACAAAACCTCTATAAGGAAATACGCTCAAGCCAAAATGTACAAGCCTGGTGTAGCCCGCTGAATTCCGAAGAGGATCGCCCTACAACTGTATCTCGCGCTATCCAGAAGGTACTAGATGCACTGAGTGAATTATCTGAACAGGAAAAATTCCCCCCTGAAGAGATCGGGGAATGGTTGAAAAGTCTTTATCGATACGCCTGCATAGAACAAATTCTTTCTGGTCAACACCAGGCCCTGACCCGTGTGATCGATCAGGACGCCCCCTGGCAGGAACACCAACTAAAGCTGATGTGTATGAATGCCGCGGGTTTCCTACAGGAATCTTGCGCCCAGTTTCATGGAGCTCTTTTCTTCTCAGCCACCTTACGACCCACACAGTTTGTCACTGCACAGCTTGGAATTGAGCCAGAAACGCCTTACTTGATGCTGCCATCACCTTTTGAGGCTTCCCACCAGGGAGTTTTTCTTTGTCCTTTTGTGGATACCCGCTATCAGGCCCGGCAAAGTGCACTCCCAGCACTAGTGGACTTGATTGCCCGAGTTTATTTCAGCCGTCCTGGCAATTACCTGGTGTTTTTCCCCTCTTACCGCTTTCTGCAAATGGTCGTAGAGCATTTCCAGAAGGATTATCCGGAAATACAGCCGCTACAACAGACGCCAGGCGCCAGTGATGGCGAAAGAGAAGCCTTCCTGGCCTCGTTTAGTGAGGGTGCACAGAGCCTGGGTTTTGCCATTATGGGCGGCGTTTTTGCTGAGGGCATTGATTTTGTAGGGGAGAAATTGATTGGCACAATTATCGTAGGTACGGGTCTTCCCCAAGTAAATGAAGAGCAAGAACTGCTACGACAGTCGGCGGAGCACCCACAGACCCCCTCAGCGGTCAATGGGTTTGATATTGCCTACCGCTATCCCGGCATGACTCGGGTATTGCAGACAGCGGGAAGAGTGATTCGCACTGAGTCAGATCGGGGCGTGATTATTTTGGCTGACTACCGTTTTGCGGATATGTTTTATCAAAACCTTTATCCCAAACATTGGCAAATTCAAACAAGTAAGAGTGGTGAACAACTTTCACAGCAATTAGGTTGTTTTTGGAATCGACAATACTTAAACGAGTGTACTGTAGAATAAATATATCGTTTGAATTTAAAAGTGTATCTAACTAATGCCATTATAAGCGAAGTTAAATATTGGATGGTTATATCGAATTGACGCCGCCACTAGCAATGTCCTTCCATTCCACATCGTACTTAATATTGGTTTTTACTTGCCCATAAAGCCTACCCTACCCTTTTCACAAAAATTTTATAGGGAAGTTATTTTCTATTTCCGTCAAATCAAGCTCGCTACTTGGTAATATTCCCGCTGCTATTTTGAAGACTATCGGTAAAGCAGATTTGGCAAATTAAATATAGTTAGTATTAACAAAGCGGCTATGAAACGGTTATCAATTCCTGCGGCAAGTGTTAAAAGGCAAAGTGAATTCAATCATAGCAATGGATAAATTACGCCCCGATCCTTCAAGCTATCCGATGTGTAGGCTATGATATGCATTGTCTACTAGTTATTTGAACATTAGCGCGAAAGGGATAATAGTGCAGTGCGAGAGAGTTTGTTTACTACTAATCGTTTAATATTTAGAAAATGGAAAGATTCAGATCTCTCTATGATTCAAAAGGTATATGGCGATAGTGAGGCAATGCGATGGGTTGGGGATGGAAATACATTAAGTTATGAGGAATCCAAGGCATGGATGAAAGTCACCCATAAAAACTATATGAGCCGTGGCTATGGTATGTTCGCTGTAGGATTAAAAAATACTTTAGAGGTTGTTGGTTTCTGCGGTATTGTACACCCTAATGACCAAGTTGATCCCGAAATTAAATATGCATTTTCCCGGGAGTACTGGGGGCAAGGCATAGCGACTGAAGCAGTGGTTGGGTTGATCGACTACGCTACAATAGCTTCTGGCATTGACAAATTCATTGCGACTATTGCGCCTGAAAATATTGCTTCAGAACGCGTTTTACTAAAAGCGGGAATGCTGCCGGGGGGTATATGTTATGACGATGAGGGTATTCCAACAAAGTGCTTTTATTTAAATACTCAGCCCTCTGTCTAAAGTGACTTGCCTGGTGAACAATACCTATAAAAATTTCACTAAAAACCTCTTTAAAGCCCCTGTGGTTCACAGGGGCAATAGGAATGGTTAACTGCTCAGTTAAAGTGACGTATCAACTTCTGATTCACAAACTCTTTGATGCCCAGCTCGCCCAGTTCACGGCCGTAACCGGATTTTTTTACACCACCCATCGGCATGCTCGCATAGCTTGAGGCCACATGATTGACGAAGGCAGTTCCACATTCGAGTTTTTCAGCTACACGCTGCCCCCTCTCGTGATCCTTGGTATAGACCGAGCCTCCCAGGCCAAAGCGACTATCGTTAGCCATCTCAATAGCTGCCTCCTCATCTTTTACCACCCAGACGCAAGCGATGGGTCCAAAGAGTTCCTCCTCGGCCGCAGGTGAGCCTGCCGGTATATCGGTTAGAATACCCGGCTCAATAAACGCTCCGTTGCGCTTCCCGCCTACCAGCAAATGAGCCCCGGCTTTCACTGACTCACTGACCTGCTCTTCCAGTTGCTCCGCAGCTTTTTCGGTGCACAAGGGCCCGTAATCTGTGGCGTCCTCAAGGGGATCACCCGGTTTCAATTGTTCAAACAGTTTGGTGACTCGCCCTAGGAATTCATCGGCAATAGGCTCCGTCAGGATGATTCTCTTTGCCGCCAAGCAGATTTGGCCACAGTTTCCAAGCTTACCTTCCACAAATCGCTCAACGGTCAAATCCATATCTGCATCTTCGAGTACGATAAATGGGTCCACACCACCGAGTTCCATCACGGTTTTCTTCACGTTGCGCCCAGCCTGCTCAGCAACCTTCGCGCCCGCTGCATTGCTGCCTGTAAAAGATATCCCTTTTACCCGATCATCATCGATAATTGGTGCGGCACCTGCGGAAGTAATTGGCAAGTTGGTGTAGACCCCCTTGGGCACACCGGCATCGAATAACAGTTGCTCAAATGCCTCAGCACACTGGGGAACATTTGAGGCGTGTTTCGTTAGAACTACATTGCCGGCGATTAAGTTGGCTGCGGTAAAGCGGGAAGGCTGGTAGAAAGGAAAGTTCCACGGTTGGATACCATAGACAACACCGAGGGGCTGAAATACCAGCGTGCCCTCCCCCTCCCGAGTAGAAAGGTGTTGCGGAGCCAAAATCTTCTCACCTTCATCGGCATAATAAGCAAAAATCTCTGCGCAGAGCGCTAATTCGCCCAGCCCATCGTTAACCTTCTTGCCCATCTCCTGCGCCATTAATTTGGCGAGTTCATCGGCGCGCTCCTCGAAAAGCTGTCCAGCGCGCTTGAGAATTATTGCTCGCTCACCAAAGCTTCGTTTACTCCACTCCACAAAAGCGTTATCCGCTCGGCCAATAGCTTTATCGAGCTCATCTGGAGTCATCTCATGAAATGTCTTTAAGGTTTCACCGTTTAATGGATTGATAGAGATCAGAGGGCGCTTGGATTTGGGCATAGTTAGACTCCCTGTGAATTACTGGTTTTGACAGGCAAGTTAAAACTGCTACAGGCAGAAGTAGGTGTAAAAGCTCTAAGTGGCTCTTGATTCGATTTTCCACAATAAGCAACTTCAGGGCATTTAGAGTCACCAAAGGCTTAGCAAAAGGAGCTTTTAGGTGCCTGGCCAAAGTGTAGCCGTTTATTCGGGGGCCCGATCAGGTAACCCTCTTGTGGAGCAGGTCGAGCTTGTAATAGTATCCCGGGCGAATTCCACTCATCCGTTCTCACCTAAGCTAGCTATGGTAGCAACCCGAAAATTTTATCGCCGTGGACCGGATATGCGCGGTAGTGAGCAGGTATCCTTTGTCGATGTTCGCAGGCGTTTTGGCTTTAGATCCATAGCCATTGGTTGCTGGGTGACTGAGGAGGAGCGCGATCGCGCAGCAGGGTTGTTTTATGATGCGCTTTCCGACTTAATGGTCATACTGCAGGGGCCCGAAACATTGATTTCCCTGCGCGGGAACCTCTCTTTTCAATACGGTATTGGTGGCCGCCCTGGAGTCTCCGCATTTTATGACCCTTCAGCCAAGTCGTTTTCCCTGGCTAAAAATGCCGGTCCAGGAGCTATTGCCCATGAGTGGTTTCATGCACTGGATCACTATCTTGCGCAAAAAGCATTTAGCGACACTTCTAGTAGCATGTATGCCTCTGAGGCCTGGCTACGCGATGCAACCCCGGTACCCCACCCTCTGAATGACCTACTTTTTGCATGCTTTAAAACGGTGATGCTGGATGAAGATGGCAATAACCCAAGTGAATTGGTGAAAGCTTCTGTTAACGCCGATAAAGTAAATGGCTCTATTTATTACAGCCAGCCAGTAGAGCTTTGTGCCAGGGCTTTTGAGGCCTTTATTCAGGATTCCAGTATCAATAATAATTTTTTGGTTGCAGGCTCTAAAGCCAGCCTGGAGGCAAAGCTAGGCTTATATCCACAGGGTCAGCAGCGTCTAAGAATCAATCGGGCTTTTACGGCTTATTTTTCCTGCTTGGGAAATAGCCTCTGGTCATTAATGCGAGCCAATCAGTAATATTGACTTGCTTGTATTAACTAGAAGATTCGTCGTCCTTACTTTAAGAGTTTGATTTTATCTTCCAGTTGCGTTTTGAATCGATACAAATGAATGGCGTCAAGAAAGCAATGATTTACCTCAGTATGTAATGAGGTCATAAGTCGGTTGGCTTGTTGTTGGTACTTACCCCAGGCAATAAAAGGTATCCCTGGATCACAGTTTTCTTGTTGGACCGGTTTCACTTGCATGCTTGAAAAGTCACCCCAGGGGTAGCAGGTGATATTCAAAATATCGTAGCGATCCATAAATGTATTTACCGGGAGGTATTCTGATTGATCTTTTGAGAGTTGCTTTGCTTTTTTGACGAAGTCAATGAGGTGCGTTTCCATTTCAGCCATGACAAGCTTAAAGAGATCATCATCTTTATTCAAATCAGTGAATAGCGGATGCAATATATCGAACTCGAAGGGTTGGCCATCAACTACCCTATGCCTAAATCCGGCTATCTCATTTGCGGTTTGAGTAACAAGAAAAATAAGGCTGTAATAAAAAGATATTGTATTTTTCTTACAAAAAAAGGCTAACTCCGTAACATCTAGAGGCTGGGTTAAACTTAAACGGGTCGACCCAGCACTACTCATAAAGAATTTAAAGTGGTCCCCTCTATTCCAGCTTTCAATATCTATAGGTGTGGCGGGCATCTTCATTCCTGGTAATCATTGTGTCTCAATATTCAAGAGAATGTTAATACTCTATCTTGACTTCTCATTCGCTCAAGGGGAGTGAAATCAGCTATAGGTTGCTCACAATTAGAGTTTGCGATTGATTAAATCGCAGTCCATTGCTTCATAAAGGCCCGATGGATGGAAGGGATTGAGGAGATTGCTTTAAACGATAACCATAAAAGGGATTTTGCCATGGGATTTGCGGAAGAAATTAAATGCCGTGCCAACTCAGTTTTCTTCACCACAGCTTTACCTGCTGCATGACGTAACCGTGAGTATTCATCAACGCTCCCGTTAGTGATTGCCATTGCTGCAGCAATCGCATCCGCCATACCAAGATTCATACCCTTCCCACCAACAGGAGAATGACAATGAGCAGCATCCCCTGCCAGTAAAATCCGGCCCTTACGGTAAGATTCGGCCTGCCGTATTGAGATTTTGAAGGCTGCTGTTCGTCGAACGTTGGTGATATCCAAGGGCAGTCTTATCGCTGACAGAGCATCTTCTGTGGATGATGCGATACGCGCGCGGTGCTTCTCGATTGGCAATATCAGGGAAAACTGGTTATCAGGCCCATAGAGATCCAAAGTGATCTCTTCTGGATCGAAGTCACCCGCCAAATCCACATCTGCGATGGACCATTTGCTGGGTAAGTCTATTCCCGGATAGGGGATTTTCAACTGTTCGCGGGTTGCTGATTGGATGCCATCGGCAGCAATCACCCAGTCGAATGAGTCGCTGGTATTATTGGAAAAACTAACCAATGCGCTGTCTTGCGTGGTACTTATACCGGTAACTGAGAGCCCATACTCAACCTCAACACCTTTGCCGGATAGCACATCACGCAGGATTCCCTCGGTGCGGTTTTGCGGCAAACCGAGCGGCACCCTCTTCCTGAATTCATTGCCACTGTTATCCAGATAAACGAGGGTCCTCTCATCGCGTAAAATATGCATTTTCTTGAGGGGCAAGGCTTCAGCAAGGAGTGGATCTGCAGCACCCAGCTGGCCCAAAGCATCTATCGTCGCAGGCATAATGCCAACCGCTCGGGAGAGTTCCGAGGGCGCATTTTTACGCTCAACAATACGACAATTCATCCCCTTGTAGGCTAAAGCGTTTGCAGCAGTTAACCCGGTGGGGCCGGCACCAATAACCAGAATGTCCATATTCACCACTTACAATCTATGAAGAGGTGCTCGAGGCAGCAGTACATGCTAGCGCCTCCGCTCAACTACAAAGAGCAATTGCTGCAAGCTTAGACAACTTTGACATGGGGCTCAGCAACCTGGGGTAGAACCGGTTGCTGATATCCACAAAGGGGGGGGGGTACTAGGGTGTTTCTCTCCCAGCCTTTTCCGCTGAATCAGCTACTTCGCCATACCCCAAGGAAGAGCTTGACTTATCCATAGCTGCTCCCTGCCTATCTAAAACACCGATATCCAGAACAGGTGAGGCATCAATATGCTGGGCATCCATCATCTGGGCTACACGCTGGAGCGAAGCAATGATCATACTCTGCTCCCAATCCTTCAGATCACCAAATTGGCGGGCGAATTGATCTTGGAGCGGGATAGGTGCATCTCTCAGTGTTTCTGCAGCTTGATCTGTGAGGTAAGCATGCACTTTACGCTTGTCTGATTGAGAGCGCTGGCGATAGACAAGCCCCCTTTTCTCAAGGCGATCCAAGATGTTGGTCACTGTAGCTTGACTGAGGCTCACTTCGTTGGCCAGTTCACCGATGGTGACTTCGCCCTTATTTCTAATGGCCTGTAACAATAACACCTGGGGAGCGGTCAGGCCTGTTGTTTTGGCCAGGTGCTTGGAGTGTAAATCTGTGGCTCTTATTACACGCCGAAGGGCCACTAGCACTTGTTCAATACTGTTCAAAGCTACCTCTCAATCTAAGAATCAGGGCGATTGGGCGGATTATATAACCCTATATCCCAATTACTAAACGCTTATGGTTCTTCCAGGAAAATATCTACAGCACTAAACAATTGCCAAGAACATACCCCTTCGTTTGGAACCCTGAATTACGAAAATCCACCATTCATAGGCGCTTCTGCCCATTTCCAGGGCTTTTACCCAATAAATTTGCCCATTTTTAGGGCGGATATTGTGATCAGATTCTCTTCACCCACTAGATTTTATATTTAGTTTGTGTACGATATTTAGCGTTCTAAGTATTTAGTTGTGGTTTTTTACGAAAAAAAACCAAAATAAGTATAAATAATGATCCATCTGTACATTTATCACTCACCAAAATACTTAGAGGTGAAACTATGGGTTGTCGTATAGGAAGTTATTTTGTCTAGTCCAGAAAATATTTTTTTGAGGCCACCATCCCTGGAGGATGGCATGGCTGTTCACAAATTAATCGACAGCTGCCCACCCTTGGATGCCAACTCAAGCTATTGCAACCTCCTCCAGTGCAGTCACTTTGCCGATACTTCAGTGATCGCAGAAGAAGGTGATGAGAAGTTGGGGTTTATCTCCGGATACTTGATTCCAGATCGTACAGACACTCTGTTTATTTGGCAGGTTGCCGTGGCGGAAAAGGCAAGAGGGCTGGGGCTAGCCTCTATCATGCTCAGAAATATCATCGAACGCCCCCAATGCAGGTCGGTGAGATTTATCGAGACAACGATCACTGAACACAACCTTCCCTCCTGGGCCCTCTTCCAGAGCGCTGCAGAGAAGCTCTCCGCAGGCCTCCAATCCTCCCCTTGGATGGACTCCCAGACTCACTTTGATGGTCTGCATGACTCCGAAACCTGTGTGCGTATCGGGCCTATTGCTCAAACAACAATTTAAAAAAAGAGAGAAGAATGAAAATCTTTGATGAGATTGAATCTGAAGTACAAAGTTATGCCCGCTCCTTTCCGCGAGTGTTCAATCGTGCAAAAGGCGAACTCATGTGGGATGAGGAGGGAAATCAATATCTGGATTTTCTGGCAGGCGCTGGCACTCTCAATTATGGACACAACAACCCGCTGTTTAAGCAAGTTCTGCAGGATTACATTCAGAGTGATGGCATTACCCATGGTTTGGATATGCACACCAAAGCCAAGGGCGAGTTCCTGCAAGCGCTTAACGATAAGATTCTCAAGCCACGCAATATGGAATACGTGGTTCAGTTTACTGGTCCAACCGGGACAAATGCGGTTGAAGCTGCAATGAAAATTGCCCGCAATGTCACCGGGCAGCAAAACATTGTGACCTTTACCAATGGTTTTCACGGTGTGAGTTTGGGCTCCCTGGCAGCTACGGGCAACTCTCATCACAGGGATGCTGCTGGGGTTAGCTTGAATGGCACTCATCGCATGCCCTATGACAGCTATCTTGGCAAAAATATTGATACTACAGAGTATCTCGACAAGGTGCTTACAGACTCCAGCAGCGGAATCAATTCTCCCGCGGCGATTATCGTCGAAACCGTTCAGGGTGAAGGAGGCATTAATGCGGCCAGTATCGAGTGGTTGAGAAACCTACAAGCTGTGTGTAAAAAACACGGGCTGCTCTTTATCGTCGATGATATTCAGGCTGGCTGTGGCCGCACTGGAAATTTTTTCAGTTTCGAAGAAGCCGGTATCGAGCCTGACATTATTACCCTTTCCAAGTCACTCAGTGGCTACGGGCTGCCCTTTGCCCTGGTTTTAATGAAGCCCGAATTAGACCAATGGAAACCTGGTGAGCACAACGGCACATTTCGTGGTAACAATCTGGCTTTTGTTACGGCCAAAGCGGCAATTGATCACTATTGGTCAGATGATAACTTTTCGCGGGAAATCAAACGTAAAGGGAAGTACATCTCCGAGCGGTTGGGAAGTATTGTCAGTCAATATGGTGAGGGTAACTTCACCACTAAAGGCCGCGGCATGTTCCAAGGTATTGATTGTGTGAGTGGCGAACTTGCAGAAAAGATTACCAAGCTCGCCTTCAAGCAGGGGCTAATCATTGAAACTAGTGGCGCAGATGATCAAATCGTTAAGCTACTCTGCCCTCTGGTCATCACTGACCAGAACCTTAAGAAAGGTATCGACATTATTGAATCAGCAATTCGAGAAGTTTGTGCTGGAGAGCAGGATATCCCTGAAGAAAGAGTCTATTTCGAGGCCTGCTAGACCCAATTGTATCCAAAACTCAATGATCCAGCTGGAAAGCTAAGCCTGCTGATAACCAGGCTATATAGTTACACATACAACATAACGGAATATTCATGATTGTTAGAAATCTACAAGAAGCCAAAAAAACAAACCGAAGAATTGTCTCGCCGGATGGCAATTGGGAGAGTACACGCCTACTTTTAAAGGATGATGGCGTTGGTTTTTCCTTCCACATCACCACCATATACACCGGTGCTGACTTCCAAATGCACTATCAAAACCACCTGGAAGCAGTTTACTGCGTTTCCGGGAGAGGAGAGGTGGAGACGATGGATGATGGGAAAAAGCACCCTATCGAGCCTGGAACCATCTATGTCCTCGACAAACATGATCGGCACACTTTGAGGGCATTTGAAGAAATGACCATGGCCTGTGTGTTTAACCCTCCTTTAAATGGAAAGGAGGTACACAATTCTGAGGGCGCATATGAACTAGAAGCCGACCCCATTGAATAGGTAGTCAATTACAGGGCAGCAGCTGAAATGAAGTACCTGCTAGAACGCATCCATTCGCTCAGAAATGATATGTACCCCTCTAGAAAACGAGGAGTCGCAGGTCGAGTAACACGGCGTAGAGATCCAGTTGTTTATGGTGGACCCAATCCCCCTCCCCCGCTGGATCTTGAGCAGGTGGACGCCTATAGGCAGCAGGGATATATCGTTCTTGAAAATGTATTTTCTGAGAGGGAGGTTCAGGTCTTTCAAAAAGAGCTGGAAACCCTCAAAGAAGACAATGACCTCCGCAGCTCTGATGAACTCATTACGGAGTTAGAAAGTGAAGAGGTGCGCTCGATATTTCGAATTCATGAACGCAGCAGCCTATTCAGGAAGCTTTCAAGGGATAACCGGATATCAAATATTGCAAGATATATTTTGGATGATGAGGTTTATATCCATCAATCTCGGGCGAACTATAAACCTGGATTTCGTGGTAAGGATTTCTATTGGCATTCTGACTTTGAAACTTGGCATGTCGAGGATGGAATGCCGCGAATGCGCGCACTCAGTGTATCCGTAATCTTAACCGAGAGCCGAAATTACAACGGCCCATTAATGCTCATTCCGAAGTCCCATCACCACTACATCGGCTGTGATGGTGAAACCCCTGAGGGGCATTATTTAAGTTCTTTGAAAAAACAAGAGCTCGGAATTCCATCAGATGATCATCTATGCAGGCTGGTATCTGAAGGGGGCATAAAATCTGTTACAGGCAAACCCGGTAGTTTAGTCGTATTTGATTGCAACCTGATGCACGGCTCCAGCAGCAATATTAGCCCATACCCGAGATCCAACTTGTTTTTTGTCTTTAATGCATTGAGCAATAAGGTAGAAGACCCATTTTGTAGCCTCCCACCACGGCCAGAACATATCTGCACGAGGAAATCGATTTCTGTTATCTGATATGAAACTCAATCCAGTGGCATTCACCCATTGGATACGCCGTTATCAAGGGAAAGAAAGGACCAGTAAGAGACAATGCATACGATAGAAAAGATTGGTGGCACCTCAATGTCGGACTATGAATCTGTCCGGGACAACATTATTAAAGGTGACTCCAAAAGGCTCTACAATCGTGTTTTTGTAGTTTCAGCTTATGGTGGTATCACCGATCTACTTCTAGAGCATAAAAAGAGTGGCCAGCCTGGTATTTATGGCCTCTTTTCCAGCAGTATTGAGGATGATAGCTGGCTGGTGAAGTTTGGTGAGCTTCGCACACAACTGCGACAGATCAACGATCGTCTATTTGGTGACACTGACTTACTCAAGGAGGCCAACCTCTTCTTGGATGAGCGCTTGGAAGGGGCTAAAAAGTGCCTTCGAGACTTACAAAGTCTCTGCCAGCATGGCCACTTCTCTCTAGATGCCCACCTGGGAACAGTAAGAGAAATGCTTGCCAGCCTTGGCGAGGCACACAGCGCTTGGAATACATCAAAACTGCTGCAGCGGGATGGAGTCAATGCGTGCTTTGTAGATCTAACGGGCTGGCGTACCAGTAAGCACATACCGCTGGATGAGCGCATTCGTGATGCCTTCGCCAACATCGACTTGAATCAACAGTTACCGATTGTTACTGGTTACGCCCACAGCGATAAGGGTCTGCTTATTTCCTTTGACCGGGGTTATAGTGAAATGACCTTTAGCCGCCTTGCCGTACTCACAGGAGCCAAAGAGGCGGTGATCCACAAAGAGTTCCACTTGAGCAGTGCGGACCCTCGCTTAGTTGGGCCAGATAACGCTGTGCCTATCGGTCGTACAAATTACGATGTGGCCGATCAACTGGCCAATCTGGGTATGGAGGCAATTCATCCCAAGGCGGCAAAGGGTTTACGCCAGAAGAATATCCCCCTCCGGGTAAAGAATACCTTTGAGCCAGAGCACTCCGGAACATTAATCACCCGTGACTATGTGAGCGATTCGCCCTGTGTGGAGATTATTGCTGGTTGTAAAGGTGTCTATGCGCTGGAACTTTTTGATCAGGATATGGCAGGCACGATCCACGATTATGATCGGGAAGTGCTTACGGTAATTAAAAGGTACAAGGCGCATATTGTGTCTAAAAATACCAACGCCAATACCCTAACCCACTTTTTGGCGACTAATCTGAAAACCATCAAGCGTATACAGGCATCTCTGGAAGAACGTTTCCCGGAAGCAGAATTGAACCAAAGGAAAGTGGCTATTGTTTCCGCCATTGGGAGCGATATGCAAATCCCCGGCGTGCTGGCAAAAGCGGTTCAATCACTGGCTTCCAACGATATTTCAGTACTCGCCATGCACCACTCTATGCGGCATGTGGACATGCAGTTTGTTGTTAGTGAACCAGATTATGACACTGCCATTAGAACACTTCATGAGGCACTGGTTGAGGTTTATGATCATGGGACCGCAATATGCCTCGCCTCCTAAACACCTGTTTTTTGACTTTTCTTTTGCTTTCCCCGGCTTCCGTTTCCCAGGAAACGGAAGCCGATAATGAAGACAGTGCGCAGAAAGAGGTGGAATCTTTACAGAAGCCGCTCTATACACCATTTATAGAGCGGTATGTGCTGGATGAAATCAAACAGTTGCGTATCGACCAAGCCAAAGCTAAACAAGAGTTGATCCAGCAGATTGTCGACCGGGAGCATAATTCCGTGGACCGAGCGGTTGCTTATGCAACCGATACGGTCACCTACTTCTTTTACCTCATAGCCGCCGCCACTTCCATATTGGTCTTAGTGGGTTGGCGATCGCTACAAGATATTAAAGAGCGTGTGCACTCCCTAGCGGATGAGGAGATATCAAAGCTGGTTCAAGAATATGAAAAACGTCTGGAGGTCATAGAGAGTCAATTACAACAAAAGACCCAGCACATTGAAGAGAATCGCGAGGAAATTGAGCTGACTCAAGAAGTACAATCTCTCTGGCTACGTGCTCAGCAGGAATCCTCAATCGCCAACAAAATCGCGATCTATGATGAGATTCTGCGTCTTCGTCATGAAGATGTTGAAGCATTGACATATAAAGCTGATGCAGTGCTGGAGTTGAACGAGCCCCAATGGGCTGCAAATCTTTGTCAGCAAGCCCTAGGTATTGATCCAGATAACAGCCATGCCTTCTACCAGCTAGCTTGTGCCTATACGGCTATGGAGCAGTTTGATGAAGCGCTACGGTATCTGGCTGAGGCCATTAAGAGGCGAGAAAGTTATCGGGATGAAATTCTCAGTGACAATGCCTTACAGCCACTGGCGGTAAGTGACGTTTTCAAGGATCTAGACAAGGTTATTGCTCAAACCCCGCCGCCACATAGCCGCGAAAAAGATACTTAGCAAGCTGTCACCTTGGCATTTTAAAGCTATAAGACTATGTGAGCTCAAGTATCAATACGCGGATCAATAAAGCCATGAGTGAATCAAGCCTTGATGAAAGCCGCCGTGGCTTTCTAAGAGCCATGACCGCAGCTACAGGCGCCTTACTAGCCCCCTCTGCAAGTGTTGCTCTTACTCCCCCATCAACGTCCAAATTGCCAAGTGGAGTTAACCCCAAAAATTTCATTATTCATGGGGTTAACCCACTGACAATAGAAACCCGTCGGTCTTTGATGGGCATGAGCGCTATCACCCCTGAGGCCCGGTTTTTTGTGCGCAACAATTTGCCATTGCCCTCCCCCCAGATTGTTGAACGACCGGATACCTGGATGCTTGAAGTCAAAGGCGTAAAGCAGCCCACTGCTATCTCTGTAGCAGAGCTGAAAGGGCTGGGTTTAGATGCCGTCGGTGCAGTTATTCAATGTACAGGCAACGGCCGCGCTTTTTTCGAGCATGAACCGGCAGGCTCTAAATGGGGAGTTGGCGCAGCCGGCTGCGCTATCTGGACAGGCGTTCGGCTGAAAACCCTGTTCGATCATTTTGGCGGTGTGGATGCGGGTATGAACTTTTTGACCGCCACTGGAGGCGAGATCATTCCTGAGGAGATGGAGCGCAATGATCTGGTCGTAGAGCGATCAATCCCTATCAAGAAGGCATTGGACGATACTATATTGGCTTGGGAAATGAATGGCGCACCAATACCGCTACTGCATGGTGGCCCCTTACGGCTCATCGTTCCAGGTTATTTCGGCTGTAACAACATTAAGTACGTTAAGACTCTCATCTGCGCACCGCAAGAATCCGAGGCCAAAATCCAAAAAACGGGTTACCGCCTTAGACCCATTGGCGCTCCCCCTGGCCCAGACTACCCAAGCATGTGGCGTATGCCTGTAAAGTCTTGGGTAAATGGCCCGGGTGCGGACAATACCCCAGCTCTAGCTGGGGAAGTGACTTTCTACGGTGTTGCGCTTTCTGGTGAACGCGGCGTGAAGAAAGTAGAAGTCTCGCTCGATATGGGCAAAACCTGGCAGGATGCAGCGCTAGAGGATTTGGACCTCGGCCCCAACGCTTGGCGAGTTTTTTCTTATACCGTGAATTTACCAAAGGGCCCGCACACCATCGTCTCGCGCGCCACAGATACCCAAGGGGATATCCAACCTAAAGAACGTGTAGAGAACGAACGTGGCTATGCACACAACGGCTGGCTGGATGCAGCACTTACGGTAAACCTGTTGGGTGAGTTACCCAAGGAGAAAGTTGCAGCAACCGATCAACATATGGTGAAAGAAGAAAGCACCCCCCCAGAGCGCGAATCGGTCTCTTTATCTGCAGAGGGTCAAGCCGGAAAGCAAGTCTATCTCGAGTCTCAACCTTCTTGTGGAGCTTGTCATACCCTGAAGGATGCTGGCTCAGAAGGCCTTATTGGTCCCAACCTTAATGAATTGAAACCCAATGCAGAAAGCGTGAAAAACGCTGTTACCAATGGCGTTGGCGCTATGCCAGCATACAATGACTTGATGACGAAAGAGCAGATTAATTCTTTGGCGACTTATATTGAAGAGGCTACAAAATAGTGAGGTGGTCAAATTTATCCCGAGCACATTGTTTATATGATGTAACTAATTGATGTGTTAAATAAAACAACAAAAGCTAGAGCGTAAATACGCACGAAATTTGTGTTTCAAAAATAAAAACAAAAATTGCTGAAATAAGGAATATCATTGGTTTATTCATTTGTTGGGTTTTTATTATTATTCGTACTGGTAGGTGTATTCTCAGCGCTTTTTAGTCGCAACACCAAGGCCGATTATTATCTGGCTAGCAGTGGAGTTCCCCCCTGGTTAGTGGGCCTGTCGGCAGTGGCGACTAACAATAGCGGTTATATGTTCATCGGGGTTATTGGTTATACCTACATGACCGGGTTCGCTTCTGTCTGGTTAATGGTGGGCTGGATCGCTGGTGACTTTATTGCTTCACTTTATGTACACAAAAGAATAAGAACTGCCACTGACTCAAGTGGTGAAGTCAGCTATGCCGGCGTGCTTAGCAATTGGTATGGGCAAAATCACTCTGCCCTACAGCGGATTATAGGTATCATATCTTTACTATTCTTGCTCACCTATGCATCAGCACAGATGGTTGCCGGCAGTAAGGCGCTACATGTACTACTGGACTGGCCTCTCTGGTCTGGCGCTGTGGTTGGGGCGTTGCTGGTATGTCTTTATTGCCTGGCCGGCGGCATACGCGCTTCCATTTGGACTGATGCTGCACAGTCGATTGTTATGATCGTCGCTATGGGCACACTTCTAGCCGTAGCCCTTACCAGCCTGGGAGGTGTCTCAAGTGCAATGGGGCAAATGCAAGCCGTCGAGGGATTTACGAACTGGTTTCCCCAAGATCTGACCTTTTCTGGTTGGGGCGGGCTCGTTATTTTTGTCATCAGTTGGGGGATTGCGGGGCTATCTGTGATTGGCCAGCCCCACATAATGGTCCGCTTCATGACTCTGAGTGATCCCGGCAAAATGCGCACGGCGCGGGGCTGGTACTACCTGTGGTTTGTTCTCTTTTACTCCATGGCCACAGGGGTCGGCTTGCTATCCAGGGTTTTCATCGCCGATTCCGGCAGCTTTGATGCTGAGCTAGCATTGCCGACCATGGCCATAGAATTGCTGCCACCAATCGTAGTTGGGCTGATCCTGGCTGGCATCTTTGCTGCAACCATGTCCACTGCGGACTCATTACTTCTCAGCTGTTCGGCAGCTATTACCCACGACATACTGCCACATAAGATTGAAAAGACCTGGCTTTTAAAGGTCGCCACTGTGTGCATCACCGCTGTGGCTCTAACCCTAGCATTAACTAACAATCAAAGCGTCTTCAGCTTGGTGATATTCTCTTGGTCCGGACTTGCCAGTGCATTTGGTCCTCTATTATTGGTGCTGTGCCTTGGCGAGAGACCCTCCCAAGCTATCTCTGTAACAGCAGTTATCTCCGGATTTATGGCCGCGATTATCTGGCGAATGCTAGGGCTTCAGGGCATACTCTATGAAGGGCTGCCTGGAATTATCGTTGGACTTATGGTTTTTTATCTGGCAAAGCTTATTCCCCGGCCACTGGCTTTAGCTGAGTCGAACCATCCCACTAGCTAGCAGCACTTTCTGTACCTAATTTTTTTTGGAGCTTTTTGGAAGTTCCAAACTGCTTTTCTCCATTTTAGGTGTAAGGGTGTCGACAAGAAAAAGGGTGACCTGGATACATTCAAGCAGGCCCACCTTAGTACTTGTATGCACCAGAAGAGACTTGCCCCAACGTTATAGTAGACACAACTTCAAAGAGCGGTTATAAAGCCGGGCAGCGCTCACTATTGCAAGCAAGCAATTTGCTGAAGACTAAATTTAGTGAGCAACTTGACCTAACTCTCCAAGACTAGAAGCAAGGAAATTGGTCCGTTTTTCGAGAGTCTCAACCACATAACAATCTGTTGACTCCAAGTGGTTGATGTCTGTTTTTTTAGTAAAGCTACATCCATTGCATCAAACAGATCACATAAGCGTAATTTTAAAAATATGAAAATAGCGATCTTATCGAGAAACCCAAAACTTTACTCTACCCGACGCCTGGTTGAGGCAGCAAGTGCGCGCGGTCATGAAGCACAAGTGATTGATCATGTTCGATGTTTTATGGATATGGGAACTGAAAACCCCTCCATTCACTATGGCAATAAAGAGTTTATACCTGGTGATTTCGATGCGGTGATTCCACGGATTGGTTCATCTGTCACTTTCTATGGCACTTCAGTTGTTCGCCAATTTGAGATGATGGGAACCTACTGTGTTAACGAGTCTGTCGCCATATCTCGCTCACGAGACAAACTCCGCTCTATTCAGCTTTTATCGCGAAAAGGCGTGGGGATTCCCATTACCGCCTTCGCTAACTCACCGGATGATATAGAGGGCTTAATTAGAGAAGTAGGTGGTGCTCCTCTGGTCATCAAAGTACTGGAGGGCACTCAGGGCATTGGTGTCGTTCTCGCTGAGACAAAAAAAGCAGCAGAGAGCGTTATCCAGGCTTTCATGGGGGTAAAAAGTAATATTCTTATCCAAGAGTTCATAGAGGAAGCTGGTGGTAGTGATATACGCTGCTTTGTAGTTGGTGGCAAGGTCATTGCTGCTATGCAGAGGACAGCTCCAGAGGGTGAATTTAGATCAAACCTTCACAGGGGTGGAACAGCCAAGCTTGTTAAGCTGTCTCCCGCTGAGAGAGCTAGCGCAGTAAAGGCTGCGAGTATCATGGGGCTAAATGTGTGTGGTGTAGACCTTCTTCGCTCAAGTCGAGGACCATTAATTATGGAGGTAAACTCCTCTCCGGGGTTAAAGGGTATTGAAGAGGCTACTAACAAAGATGTTGCAGGGATGATTATCGAATTCATCGAAAATAACGCAAGACCCAACAAAACAAGGACTCGCGGTAAGGGATAATATTGATAAAAATGCCAACAGCAAACCAACCAATAACAATCAATGGTGTTACTGTACTCCCTGGGGAGTCTCGAGTAATCGACCTCCCTATTGCCAAACTGTACACCCATACGGATATCAACATTCCTGTACAGGTGATGTGTGGCAAAAAAGCTGGGCCGCGGCTGTTTATTAGTGCGGCTATCCATGGAGATGAACTTAACGGTGTAGAAATTGTACGGCGCTTACTCAGAACAAGTGCAATAAAACGCTTAAGAGGAACCTTAATTGTTATTCCCGTTGTCAATGTATTTGGGATTATACAACACTCTCGATACCTGCCTGATCGGCGTGATCTAAATCGTTCATTTCCCGGGTCAAAACGCGGCTCCCTCGCAGCTCGACTTGCTCACATCTTCTTGCAAGAGATTGTTTCTCAATGTGATTACGGTATTGATCTGCATACTGGGGCATTACACCGCTCCAACCTACCGCAAGTACGAGCCGACTTAGATGATCCGGAAACAAAAACTCTCGCAGAAGCTTTTTCTGTTCCAGTAATACTTAACTCAAACTTGCGTGACGGCTCTTTGCGTCAAGCAGCTAAAGAGCATGGTGTTAAAATATTGCTGTATGAGGCAGGAGAGGCATTGCGATTTGATGAGTTATCCATAAGCGCGGGCGTTCGAGGTATTTTGTCCGTAATGCGCAAGTTATCTATGCTAGCGGCAGGTAAAAATATCCGCAAACAGTCGGAACCATTTGTAGCTCGTTCTAGTAGCTGGGAGAGAGCACCGGAAAGTGGCCTGCTACGCTCTACAGCCCCACTTGGAGCTCATGTTAACAAGGGGGATATCTTAGGTATAATTTCTGACCCATCAGATTTATTTACACCTAAAGAATATGAGGTTAAATCTCAGTTTTCAGGCCTCATCATTGGGAAGACCAATATCCCACTGGTTAATGCCGGCGACGCCCTCTTTCACATAGCCCGTTTTGAAGATATTAAGGAAGCTGCGGCATCGGTAGAGGTTTTCCAAAGCGTACTGGAGTACTCAGAAAGTACATTGCTGTAGATTGCCCAATCTCTTAATTTATACCTGGACTTTCATTGAAGTAAAGCCAAGAAGAGTACGTATATCTTCTTGGCTTATTCACATCGAGTTTACTTAACGATCTTGATCCAAGATATAAGCTCTTCTATCTCAATGATCATCCACCATCTGTTTCTCACGCTGATAAACCAATATAGAGGAAATACGAAGCACTCCAAGCACGAGTATAAAAGCAGAGAACGCATAAAGCATCTCAGCTTTAACATCATGCTTAAATAGGGAGATAAGTATTTCGCGCAAAACAAAAACAATTGCCGCGTCAACAATGAAAGTTAGTCTCAGCTTGTGAGTGTTGAAATACTCAACTAGAGAGCGGGATAATTCGATCAAGACATAAAGAGTTAAAACGTCAGTAATTATCCCTATGTAATGCCCAGTTATACCTTCAAAATTTAACAGTTTCCATGTCGTAGTGAATAATTGTATCGTACCTATGGCAATTCCAATAATGATAAACATAAGGATAACAGCAAAAACTAAGTCAACTGCTTTATCAAAGTATTGTTTTATTTTTTCGCTTTTCATTTTTGTAGCCAACACAATTAATTTTAGAATGGTAGGCGGGTATAATCGAGCCCCCTACCGGCCAGGCATTAGGCTACGCTTGCTTGGTACCATCAAGCGAATCTTAACTAGCATAACGACGTTTAATTATTTCGTAACTATGCCAATTGGTTGCTATAGCTGGCAGCGTTGGAAGCAAAAATTCTGCACAAAAAATCAAATTGGTATTATCTTTGGGTGAACACCTCCATCGACAATTCGCTACCATCCAATTGACCCGTACTCATAACTTAAGACATTTCTCATTTTAAGCTTGAAAATTTCTAAACTGGAGCAGTGTTGCTGGTACCCACCAATCACTAAAGAGTCTTTTGTTGGGTTCACATTGCAGAAGCATCTTGCCCACTCTTGCTATTTCTTGGTGAAGGCCTAATCAAGCTATCCGTATGACTGAAGTTACCGTTGAGGGTTAAGATCGTATAAACCGGGGCTTGTCGACTTTCACTGAATTATTAGCACCGACGATTATATTTTGTGCAACATATCGAAAGGATCGTTTTTTGACCAATTTCGTAAACGACCAATATGCGGCTAATTGACCCAACATCCGATAAGCGGTCACTTATCGTTCATTAACTAATGCTTATATCCCTTGCAGCCAAAAAAGTACGGGGCCAGTTAGCAGCAAAAGGCAATCATTACTCGCTTACCTGCGCCCCCTGTTAGGCTCTGCCAGTTTTATATTTTTCGTTCCGGCCACCCCTCTCTTAACTCTCATACCTTTGCAAGCCATTTCCTGTGCTGGTTGATATTTGATCGCTCGCATATCTGTGATTTTGATAGAGTTCGAATGAGATTTTTAAGCTATATGAATCAATTTTCTGCGTATGACTCACCTGTAAGTCGATCATATACTGGAAAATCAACCTCACAATTTATCCCGTTGTGCAGTGCATTGAATTCGAACAATTAGAGTTCAAACTAATAATATGTTACATTTTGCGTCATAAAGCTTGGTACTTAGGTGCTAAGGCGTAGGGGTTCCATCATATTCGCCACTGAAATCCGGCAGGTGAGACCCCTAGTGATTGTTATGAAATACAACGATGACCAGTGGTTCAAAGTTTGCGGCTAACAGGCCGCCCACCCTACTTCATCGACTTAGAAACAACCTATTGACTCTCTGTTAGAGCAGTATGGAGAAACAGATGTCATTGGAAAAAAAACAAAGCTTTGTTGATGGCCGCTACCTGGCAAACGAAAGCGGTGATTGTTTTGACGTGTTCAACCCTGCGACCAACGAGGTCAGCTATCAGGTTGAGGTTGCTGACGAAAAGGTACTGGCAGAAACCATCGAGAGCGCCAAGCGCGGTTTTGCCCAGTGGTCAGCGATGATGCCGGTCGAGCGCAGTCGCATCCTGCTGAAAGCAGTAGCACTGTTGCGCGAGCGCAACGACGAACTGGCAGCTATCGAAGTTGCCGATACTGGTAAGCCCTGGCAGGAAGCCAGTGTTGTGGATGTGGTGACTGGGGCTGACTCTATCGAATTCTTTGCCGGCCTGGCTGCAGGCATTGAAGGCAATCAGCAGCAAGTCGGTGAGGACTTCTACTACACCCGCCGCGAGCCCCTGGGCATCTGCGCCGGAATCGGTGCCTGGAACTACCCCTTACAAATCGCTTGCTGGAAAGCCGCCCCGGCCCTGGCCTGCGGTAACGCCATGATCTTCAAACCTTCCGAAGAGACCCCCCAAGGCGCTCTGAAGTTGGCTGAAATCTTTATTGAAGCGGGCATGCCCCCGGGTGTTTTCAACGTAATCCAGGGCGATGGCGCCGTGGGTGCCTGGCTGACTAACCACCCGGATATCGCCAAGGTTTCCTTTACCGGCGAAGTGGGTACCGGCAAGAAAGTGATGGCCGCAGCGGCTTCCAACCTGAAAGAAGTCACCATGGAGCTGGGAGGCAAGTCCCCGCTGGTGATCTTTGATGATGCCGACCTGGAGCAAGCCGTTTCTGCTGCCATGCTGGGCAACTTCTACACCCAGGGTGAAATCTGCACCAACGGTACCCGGGTATTTGTACACCGCAGCATCCACGATCAGTTCCTCGCTCGCCTGAAAGAGCGTGTTGAGCAAAATATTATTGCCGGTGATCCGATGAATCCGGACACTAACTTCGGCGCCCTGATTTCTGCCAAGCACCAGCAACTGGTGATGGACTACATCAGCAAGGGGAAAGAGGAAGGCGCGACC
This sequence comes from Microbulbifer mixtoriginis (SeqCode), assembly GCF_052467515.1. Lineage (NCBI taxonomy): Bacteria > Pseudomonadati > Pseudomonadota > Gammaproteobacteria > Cellvibrionales > Microbulbiferaceae > Microbulbifer > Microbulbifer mixtoriginis (SeqCode). Next base: position 2,205,583 of record NZ_CP174314.1, read on the forward strand.
TTGTTCTGTGGCGGCCACACCCTTTCACCAGAAAATTCACCTAACGGTTACTTCGTTGCTCCCACCGTATTCACCGACTGTCATGACGATATGACCATTTGCCGCGAAGAGATCTTCGGCCCGGTAATGTCGGTACTGGTCTTTGATGATGAAGACGAAGTGATCCGCCGCGCTAACGATACCCGTTTGGGCCTCGCCGCCGGCGTATTTACCCGTGATATCACTCGCGCCCACCGCGTGATCCACCAGATGCAAGCGGGTATCTGCTGGATCAATGCCTACGGCGCTTCCCCGGCAGAAATGCCGGTGGGCGGATACAAGTTATCCGGAATCGGACGCGAAAATGGACTTGCGACCCTGAACCACTATACCCAGCTAAAAGCGGTGTATGTGGGCCTGGCACCACTGGAAAGTCCATTTTAAGCGGTACCCTGTATGAGTGAGTTTGACTACATCATTGTCGGCGCCGGCTCTGCCGGTTGCGTTCTGGCCAACCGCCTGTCTGCCCAGGAAGATAAAAAAGTCCTCCTGGTAGAGACCGGCGGTAGCGATCGCAGCATCTTTATCCAGATGCCCACCGCACTATCTATTCCCATGAATACCGACAAGTACGCCTGGCAGTTTATGACTGAGCCAGAGCCGTACCTGGACAACCGCAGCATGCATTGCCCCAGAGGCAAGGTGCTCGGTGGCTCTTCCTCGATTAACGGGATGGTTTACGTGCGCGGGCACGCCAAAGACTTTGATGAGTGGGCACAGCACGGCGCCGAAGGCTGGGACTACGCCCACTGTCTGCCCTACTTCAAACGCTCTGAGACCTGGGCTTTCGGCGGTGACGATTACCGTGGCGACGAAGGTCCTCTGGGGGTCAATAACGGCAATGAAATGGCCAACCCCCTTTATGGAGCCTTTATCGAAGCCGGTAAAGAAGCTGGCTACGACTACACCGCAGATTACAACGGCGAGCAGCAAGAGGGCTTTGGCCCTATGCATATGACGGTAAAAGATGGGAAACGCTGGTCAACCGCCAACGCCTACCTGAAACCGGCCATGCAGCGCCCCAATTTGACGGTATTGACCCACGCCACTGTGCATAAGGTGATTCTGGAAGGTAAACGGGCAGTCGGAATCAAACTTGAACGCAAGGGAAAGATCCTGGAATTCAAAGCGCAACAGGAAGTCATCCTCAGCGCAGGTCCCATCGGCTCCCCTCACCTTCTTCAGCTCTCCGGAATCGGAGATCCCGACACACTGGCAGAAGCCGGTATCGAACTCCAACACGAACTTCCCGGCGTTGGCCAAAACTTGCAGGACCACCTGGAGTTCTATTTCCAGTTCCGCTGCAATCAGCCGATTTCCCTGAATGGCAAGCTCGACCCCTGGAATAAATTCCTGATCGGTGCTCGTTGGATACTGAAGAAGGACGGCCTCGGAGCCACCAACCATTTCGAGTCCTGCGGTTTTATTCGCTCCAAAGAAAACGTGGAGTGGCCGGACCTGCAATACCACTTCCTGCCGGCAGCCATGCGCTATGACGGCCGCGAAGCTTTCGATGGCCACGGCTTCCAGGTGCATATCGGGCACAACAAGCCCAAGAGTCGCGGCAGGGTCAAAGTAGTGAGCAGTGATCCCAAGCAATCCCCTTCTATCCTGTTTAATTATTTGCAGGAGAAAGAGGATATTGAGGGTTTCCGCGCTTGTGTGCGACTGACTCGCGAGATTATCAATCAGCCGGCTTTCGACGAATACCGAGGCGATGAAATCCAGCCCGGTACCGATATCCAGACTGATGAACAAATTGACGCCTTCGTACGGGAATCCGTCGAGAGTGCTTACCATCCATCCTGCTCCTGCAAGATGGGTACCGATCCAATGGCAGTGGTAGACCCGGAAACCCGTGTACACGGTTTGCAGGGTTTGAGAGTTGTAGATTCCTCCATCTTTCCGACCATTCCCAACGGCAACCTGAATGCGCCCACCATTATGGTGGCGGAGCGGGCTGCTGACCTGATTTTAGGGCGCCCCGTATTGGCGCCCTCCGAGGCACCGGTAGCGACCAAGGCTACCAGCACTCAGCGACCTGGCCGCCCTGCGCGCGCTCAGTGAGCTGAATTTACGCCGGCGCTCTGGCAGAGATTTGACTGCCCCCTTCAAACGCGACGGGGATATTCAAATCTCGCACAGCAATGCCCTCTGGGGGCGCCGGCATACCAATAACTAGCTGGAGACTCAGCATGACAGCTTGGCTTTCCGCGGGATTATTGTTTACCTTCACGGCAATAATTTTCTCGCTGATTAAATGGGGAAATGTGAAGATGGTCGGGGTAACCCCGGTCAAAACCTTCACTTTTATAGCGATCCTTTTCACTTCCGGCCTCGATGTAGGCCTGATCATGTTCCCCCTCACCGAGTTCGGTGGCTACGCAGACTTAGCCAATAGCCCGGAATATGGTTTCACCAACCCACTCGCGATTGAGTTTGGTTTTTGGGCCTTCCTGATCTGGGGCTTCTACTTCCTCACCTGTTTTTACTTCTGCATTATCGAACCCAAAGTTAAATTCTTTGAGTTGAGACCAGTAAAACTAATCAACAATGTGGTGATTATCGGAACCTGCGCCTTTACCGCTTACTTGCTGCTCAGCAACTTGCCCTGGTATCTGCCGCAAGTTGGCGATGGTGAAACCATTGTGGGTACCTTCTACCTGATCGTATTTGCAGTGATCGCCGCAGCGGTCTACTCATCTACCAGCTTGCGCTATGTGCGCTTCCTCAGCCTGGCAACCACCTGGATGTTTATTGGTCTGATTGCGGTTATGTGGGTAGGCGCCTTTACCGGTGAAAACGGTAGCGTTGGCGACTTCGCCTCCACTTTTGCGATGCTCGGCGGTTACTTTGGCAACATCCACCAGTTCGTGCTGCCGTTAAATGACTATCACGAGTTTTACCTGTTCTGGTGGTTTGCCTGGAGCATTATGATCGGCCAGTTTACCTCCCGCTTTGTGGGCGGCCTGCGCACTTACCAAGTGCTGGCGGCGATGCTGATTTTCCCATCCATCCCCATCGCACTCTGGTTCACCGTGCTCTACTACTACTCCAGCCAAGGCCTGGATACCAGTGGCTTCTACAACCTGGCTATGGTGATTGTGGGTATTACCTTCGTGATCAACTCGCTGGATTCCCTGATTCGCCTGTACACCGACAATCTGGGCATGACCGTTGCGCGCCTGGGCAAGTGGAAGTACTTCGTGCTGAACCTAGCTGCAATGAGCCTGCTCACCCTGTTGTTCAAGCTGGACTTCCTGCAAATCCAGTGGATCGGCGCTCTGGTGATTGGCATCTTCTTCTGCTGCCTGGGTTACATCCTGGTGAAGCGCTTCAGAGCGGTAGCAGCTATCGACTCCTCGCCTAAAGAAAACAAAATCGACTTTAACAAGATCGAACTGGCGAGCTAACTGTTGAAATCCCCCACCCTCTTAGGTGGGGGCTACAAAATATAAATAAGCGGTAATTTAACAATGAAATCGACGCTGAAACTTTCTGCACTCACTTGTGCTTCCCTGCTGGTACTTGCTCAGCAATCCCAAGCAGAGCTGTCTTCTACTGTAAATCTGACCACCGACTACACCTTTAACGGTGTTAGCCAGACCCAGAATGACCCAGCACTGCAGGCAAGCCTGGACTACGGCTTTGATAACGGTTGGTATGTTGGTACCTGGGCTTCCAATGTGGACTTTGGCAAAGGTGATGACACCAACCTGGAGTGGGACTTCTACGCAGGTAAGTTCATGCAACTTACCGACAAAGTGAGCCTGGATACAGGTATTGCTTACTACACCTACCACGGTGATAAGGCTTCTGATGACGGAAATTATCCAGAGGCTTACGCTAAGTTAGGTTACAGCTCCGATCTGGGTGAGTCCGAAGTGAATGGCTGGTACAGCTGGGACTACTTTGGCGGAGGCGGCAGCCACTACATTATGATGCTGGCGCATACCTTTGAGTTTGCCGAGGGGCATAATGTTCGCTTCAGTGTCGACCGTTCTACCTCCACTAATTTGGACAACTGGGACTGGGACACTAAAAAATCCTACAACCACTACCGTGTAGAATACATGACTTCTCTTAACGGTTTTGATTTCAATATTGCCGCCGAGAATACCAATCTGGATTGGGACACGGCTGACGAGCGTATCGTCTTCTCTGTCGCTCGCACTTTCAGCCTGTAAGGCTAGAAGTTATACCGGGGCCTGTGCCCCGGTATTCTCACTCTTAAAATCCTAAGACCTCTCCCCCGCACTTCCCTGTTTAGCGTTTCCAGAACCCCCTAAAGTGGCTCCATCTTGCTCGCCCGCCTCTTCTTGGCTCCATGGCCCCTTTGCGGATAGCTTTTCAAGAACTATTTCCTTTTCAATTAGAGTTGGGTGGGAGCCCAAGTCATGCCGTGCAACTTTAACGATTGAGAGACAAAGTAATAGAGCAACTAATAATAGGGGGATGCCTGCAATAATGCTCGCTGCCAATAACGCTTCGAATCCACCCAGTATCATTAAGGCAATCGGCAGTAATGCCAAGGCAAATGCCCAAAAAATTCGGTTCCAGCGAAGAGGCTCTGTGTCTACCTCTTTTTGTACAACTGAGGCGAGGATATGGGAAATGGAATCAAAGGTAATAGCAGTAAAAACCAGTGCAATCAATGTATACACCAGTACCACCCACTGACCTGCAGGCAAAGTCTTCAGTATGGCGAAAATAGTGGCATTAGCTCCCTGGTTGTTTAGGAGCTGCACCAGATCCAGCTTTCCAGAAAACTGCAGGTATACCCCATAGTTGCCGAGCACCATATAGAAAAGAAAACAACCGAGGGTCCCAAAAAATATAGAACCAATGATCATCTCTTTTATTGTCCGCCCCCGAGAGATATGGGCGATAAAAAGGCCAACGCTTGGTGCGAAGACTAACCACCAAGCCCAATAGAAAACGGTCCACTGTTGAGGGAAGCGAAAGTAGGAAAGTTGCTCAAAATAAGAGAAGGATTCAGTCCAGGTAGCCATTCGCAGGAAGCTGTGTAACATCCGCCCTAATGTCTCCAGCCCATTATTGAGTATAAATAGAGTTGGCCCTGCAATAAGAACAAAGAGCAATAATAATAGGGCAAGCCACATCGTAAAGTTGGAAAAGATTTTGATCCCACGCTTTAAACCAACAAAAGCGCTGTAACCAAACAATAGGGCGCAGAGTATAAGTACAGCTATTTGCGTCTCAAGTCTAATAGGTAACCCTAGCAATTCATGAAACCCCTGGGTGATTAAGGGTGCAGCTATACCCAACCGGGTAGCGACGCCACCCAACATACCGAATACCAAAGAGATATCGATAAGCTTTCCAGTAGCACCCTTGGCCCTGCGTTCACCCAGCACCGGGACAAGAGCCTGGCTAAATTTTAATACCCTACTTCTGCGCACATAGTAAAAGTAAGCGATTGGCAGCGCCGGGATTAGGTAGATGGACCAAGCCAGGGGACCCCAGTGGAATATGCCATAGGCGACTGCCCAGCGGGCCGCTTCCGGTGTATTTGCTTCAACCTGAAATGGCGGTTGTTGATAATAGTAAACCCATTCAACCATTGACCAATACAGAATGGAGGCGCCGATGCCACAGCTTAGCAACATGGCAACCCAAGAAACTGTCGAGAACTCAGGGGATTCCTTCTTGCTTCCAAGCTTGATGCGGCCTATATCACTAAAAGCGATATAAGCCATAAACAGAATCGACCCTATTCCCAGTAAAAGGTAGAGAATACCAAAACGTTCTGTTACAAACTCCTTTGCCGCCAAAATCCACAGTGAGCCCAAATCTGGGAACAAGATCAACGGCACTGTCGTTATCAGTAACAATAAGATTGCCCCAAAAAAAGTGGGCTTATCAATCAGATCTCTTGACCCCTTACTCAACGACTATCTCCATTCCGAAGAGCAACAACTTAGGTTTTGGGTGTGGTTAAATTACGCCAATAATGAGAACGACACTTCTAATAACCAATTGGGCGTCAATCATCCACTAGAACGGCACATATCTCCCTGCACGGATATATTTTTAAAAATCAGCCACAATCCAGTATATCTGAACTTATACGTGTAATGATCGTGAAGAACGGGCGTCGGAAACGACATGCTATTGATGTTGAGGTTAGTTAAACATGTCCCACTACATAATTTTTGTTTTGATTGTCTTTGGCCTAACTGCCTGTGGCAAAGACTCTTTGAGAGATATCACGGAGCAAGATTTTCAACCAGGGACTGAAATAGGCATATTTAATGTATCTCAGAGCGAGTGCGAATTAATGATGTATCGAAAAATAATAACAAAGGAATCCCCGGTTGGTTGCGAAAGATTAAAAAAAGTAGTTTTTGATTTTTATCCTCTACCCGAGGATTCAGATATTGCTGGCGCACTGAACAGTGAGCATGATTTAAAAAATAAAAACGATACAAATAGACAAAAAGGAGCGATTATAGTTCTTGATGTTGTTGCCGATAATGTTCTAGCTCTATTTGGAGAACTCTATCAACGGCAGTTCCCTATTAAGTCTGCTATCCCAATAGAATACTTCAGTAAAAAGGAGCGAAAAACAGAGGATATGAACAATTCTCTGGCATTTGATTCTCGACCCATTACCGATGGCAGCAAATGGTCTGAACATGCTTATGGGGTTGCGATTGATGTTAATCCAATGCAGAACCCTTATCTTTATATTGATAAATCCTCTAAACCAATCTTGATACCAAAAAACACGAAGGAAGGTTACTTAAATCGAGCAAAGTATCGAGCAGGAAAACCGGTCCGTGCCGGGATGTCTGAAGATGTAACCTCTCTATTTGCCATGTATGGTTTCGCCGTTTGGGGCGGAGATTGGGATGTGCCTATTGATTACATGCACTTCCAGGTGGGATCTCGCCACTTTATAGAACATCTAGTAGCTCTGCCTATTGAGCAGGCAAGGCTACTGTTTGAAAATTACACGAGCCAATTGAGGCAGTGCTTTGAGCATGGGAAAAGTATTAGCGACGCTAACTTCCTTAGAAAGTACTGTGTAGACAAGGTAAGTGCAGCTTTTGAGCCGCGCCAAGATAAAGTAAAGGGCACCAGTAATATATAGTACCCTTCTGCTCCCGCTGTCTATACTCCTAGCCTAAACCTCCCATAGGTTTCAGCCGTTTGTTATCGTTTATAAACGAGACGGATGACTACCTGGGTCCCCTTCGATATGTGGTTTGTCGTCATGAGATACCCCATGGGGGGAAGAAGCCGGTAACTCCCAATCCCCATCTTTACTCCAGGGGTCATCCTTAGGGAAGTCTTCAATGTAAATTTCTTTTTCTTCGTAACTGGGCTGGTAGCGTAAATCATAGTGAGCCGCTTTAACGATTGAGATGCATAATAGAAGCGCAACAATCAGAAGTGGGACACCTCCAATAACACTGGCTGTTTGTAAGGTATCCAGCCCACCAAGAAACATCAGTGTTACGGGCATAATGGACAGGGCAAATGCCCAAAAGACCCGATTCCAGCGCACTGGTTCCTCATCTACTTCTTTCTGTACTACTGCGGCAAGAATATAGGAAATAGAATCAAAGGTAGTGGCCGTGAAGATCAGTGCAAGAATGGTATAAACCAATATTACGAACTTACTCGCTGGCAGAGTCTGTAAAACGGCAAATATTGCTGCAGTTGCTCCCTGCTGGTTCAATACCTGCACCACATCCAATTCACCTGAAAACTGTAAGTAGACCCCATAGTTCCCCAGAACCATAAAGAACAAGAAACAGCCGAGAGTACCAAAGAAAATCGAGCCGACTACCATTGCCTTTATGGTGCGGCCTCGGGATATTCTGGCAATGAACAAGCCTACGCTTGGTGCGAAAACCAGCCACCATGCCCAGTAGAATATGGTCCAATCTTGAGGAAAATGAGTATCAGGAAACTGTTCAAATTGTGCGAAAGGTTCAGTCCAGGAAGCCATATGGAAGATGTTGTCAAGTACCCTGCCCAAAGCATCCAGGCCGGTATTCAACATAAACAGGGTGGGACCAACAAGAAACACGAATACCAACAATAATACTGAAAGCCACATATTAATGTTGGAGAGGGCTCGGATACCGTTCTTTAGACCCACAAAAGCACTGTAACCAAAAATAAGTGTACAGATCATAAGCACAATAACCTGTGTACCCAAGTCTCTTGGTACTCCCAATAGCTCATGTGCGCCTTCAGTAATCAGTGGGGCGGCAATACCCAATGTAGTGGCCCCTCCTCCCAGCATGCCAAAGATAAATAGCACATCAATTAACTTGCCAATACCACCCTTCGCGCGTTCTTCACCTAGCACGGGCATTAGCGCTTCACTAATCTTCAGCACACTGTGGTTTCTGACATAGTAAAAATAAGCAATCGGCAGAGCGGGAATCAGGTAAATCGCCCAAGCTAATGGCCCCCAGTGAAAAATGCCATAGGCAACGGCCCAGCGCGCAGCCTCAGGTGTTCCCCCCTCAATTTGGAAGGGTGGAGTTTGATAGTAGTAAATCCATTCCACCATCGACCAGTAGAGGATTGAAGCTCCAATACCAGAGCAAAACAACATGGATGCCCAGGACACTGTAGAAAACTCCGGATCTTCTTCCGAATTACCGAGCTTTATCTGGCCTATATCGCTAAATACGATATAAACCATAAAGAGGATGGCCCCTACCCCCAGTAATAGATAAAAGACGCCGAGCTGGTCGGTAACAAAATCCTTTGCGACTTTAACCCATACTGATCCGACTTCAGGGAAAACAATCAGTGGAACTGTAACTAGCAAAAGTAGTGCAAGTGATCCGAAGAATGTTGGCTTATCGATAATTTCTCTAAAACTCTTAGTCAATGCACTTCTCCGAGCAGTGTACAAAGCCGACAAAATAAAAGTGGGTTCGATCTCCGAAAGGAAATGAAGACAGATGGTAGAATGGAATAACTTTTATAGAGACGGAATACGATTGGTTAGATATGATTATTATTTGGTCCGCAATTTTAACAGGAAGGCTATTAATTTCAATAACAGGCTGTTTTTAGTGTTCAAAAGCAAAACAATCTGGCCATCAAACAAGGGCTTAGAAGATAAGATATAAGACACTAAGCTCTGTAGCCTACAGCTTTTATAACCTCTTTATGAGTACATCCTGACTACGTATCATTCCCAAATAGATCAGAATGTATGCAGACTCTGGAATTCAAGCGTAAAGCCTATATGCGCACTCATAGGTATTTTATAGTGGGCTCATATACCCTTCTCACTGAATTGTCCCCTAAGACTGAGGGTATATAAGCCTTTAAAGATCCTTTTTTCTGGAAGCTTCTTTACTACCACCTTTCTTTACAGAGCTACAAGCCGCCCCCCAATCGCCCTCTTCACTCCAGGGGGTATCTTCTGGCGGGTGTTTGATATAGATTTCCTTTTCCTCGTAGCTCGGCTGGTGACGTAAATCATAGTGAGCAGCCTTTACAATCGATATGCAAAGCAATATTGCAACAAGTAGCAACGGAACACCACCGACAATACTTGCTGTTTGTAGGGCCTCCAGCCCACCCAAAAAGAGAAGCGTAATAGGCATCACCGATAATGCAAACGCCCAAAACAAACGATTCCAGCGAGCTGGCTCATCATTCACTTCCTTTTGAACAACGGCAGCGAGTATATAGGATATAGAATCAAATGTAGTGGCTGTGAAAATTATCGCGAGTAAAGTGAAAACAATAATGACCAAATTACTCATAGGGAGTGTTTGCAAGATGGCGAATATAGTTGCAGTACCCCCCTGTTGGTTGAGAAGCTGTACTACATTCAGTTCACCTGAGAACTGTAGGTAAACCCCATAGTTTCCCAGTGATAGGAAAAATAAGAAGCAGCCCAGGGTGCCATAAAATATTGCGCCAACAACCATAGCTTTTATGGTTCTCCCGCGTGATATGCGAGCAATAAACAATCCAACACTTGGGGCGAACACCAACCACCAAGCCCAATAGAAGATGGTCCAGTCTTGAGAGACGTAGGTTTGAGGGAATTCTCTGAATCGACCAAAGGGCTCAGTCCATGTGGCCATATGAAGAATACTGTTAAGCATTTTCCCCAAAGAATCCAATCCCGCATTAAGCATAAATAAAGTAGGGCCAGCAATAAGGACGAAAGCCAATAAAAACATTGCAAGCCACATATTCAGGTTTGATAAAGTCTTAATTCCCCTTTTAAGCCCGGCATACACACTGCAGCCAAATATTGCAGTACAGAGCATCAGAATAAAAATTTGTGTAGTCAGTCCTGTAGGCGCACCCAATAGTTCATGTGCACCCTCAGAAATCAAGGGCGCAGCAATTCCTAATGTCGTTGCCCCACCACCTAACATACCAAAAACAAAACAAACATCTATCAACTTGCCAATAGACCCTTTTGCCCGCTGCTCACCTAAAACAGGCATAAGCGCCTCACTTACTTTTAAGACATTGCGGTGCCTTACATAGTAAAAGTAAGCAATTGGTAGAGCTGGAATCAGGTAAATCGACCAGGCAATAGGACCCCAATGGAATATACCAAAAGCGATTGCCCAGCGGGCAGCCTCCGGAGTAAGCCCTTTTAACTCAAATGGCGGCGTTTGGTAATAATAGATCCACTCCACCATTGACCAGTACAAAATAGATGCCCCAATGCCTGTACAAAAAAGCATGGAGGCCCAGGACAAGGTGCTAAATTCTGGCTCTTCTTCAGGTTTTCCAAGTTTGATTTGACCGATATCACTAAAAATGATGTAGGTCATAAACAGTAATGCACCAACTCCCAGCAACAGATAAAAAACACCCAAGTCATCCGTTACAAAGTTCTTCGCATTCAGAATCCACTTCGCACCCAGTTTTGGATAAATAATGAGCGGAAGGGTAACCATGAGAAGCAAGCCAAGCGCCCCAAAGAAAGTTGGCTTATCGATGATCCGCTGAAAGTTTCCTGCCAATACTTCTCTCCAGGATACTCAAAGAACTGATCAGGCCAATTAAAAGAAACGTGCTTGTCAGCCTGGAGTTAAAATGTGGGGCTGAATCCGTTTGTTTGGGGTAGAGGCAAACTGAGTGGCTTGCTAGCAAGTTTAGCTGCCTACGAATTAGTCAGCCAAGGCGATAAGTTCATTTTAGAGGCAGCTTGGGGCGAGACTGCCTGGACACACTGCCGCAAACAGCTATTTGCGGTCTAACAGATTCAAAGTAAGGGCTGGAAATTTAGTAAAAGGGAGGCTATTTGCCCTGAATCGCTCAATTAGAGCTTCATCTAGAAGTATAGCCAGCCCAAGACTTGTCTAGGGTTTTAGAGAGTTCTCCAGCTGAGAAAACTGCCCCTGAATCACCGCTTTCTCCTGAATCAGGGTGCGGTTCTCATCGGCGAGTTGTTCGAGGCGATCTTTTGTAGTGGTAAGCTCCAACTCTAATCTGTTTAGGGCACTCTGTTGTAGTTGCACTTCCTTCTGAGCCGAAGAACCTTCACGTTGCAGCTTAGAAATTTGCTCGCGCAAGCTAGCCACCTCTGCCTGCCTGTCTTTCAGCTCACACGCCTGCTCTTCTGCCTGCTCCCTTAGGTTTGCAGCCTCTGTACTGGCCACCCCAACCTGTTCGCTAAGCTGCTGCTTCTCTCGATTGATTTCAGCAATCAGAGCCTGTCCCTGCTTGTAAAGCAACTCCTGCTCGTTGAATCTACGCTCTGAGAGGGTCAGCTGTTCAGTAAGTACTGCGATCTGCCCCTTCAGTTGCTCCGCAGCTGAGCGATACTGGTCTCTCTCATATTGCCGGTCATTGGCAGTACGCTGTTGAAAGTGCTCAAAGTGTTCGCGGACATCCCTATTTTCCTGCTTTACTTCCTCAATCATCACTTTTTGCTCCGCAATACGCTGCATAGCTTCCTGCTTCTGGTACTCACTTTTTTCCAGGGCAGTCTGGGTCTCTTGTAAAGACTGCTTGAATCTACGCTTTTCCGCCTCGGTCGACGAAAGCCTATGCTCAAGATCACGAATACTGGCGGCCTGCTGGTTACTAGTGGCTCTCAACTCCTCTAACTGTGAAGTGATCTCTTTTTCCTGCACGAGGAACTCCTGCTGAAGCTCCTCTACCTGCTTGCTTGCCGCTTCCTGGATCCTTTGATGTAGGCCTTTCAGTGCATCCACCAGGTCTCGTGGGAGCCCACTACTATCCGTATTGCTCGCAGATTCACTGCGCCATCTTTTAAGCAGAGGGGCAATAGTGCTTTTGCTGCCGGTTCCCAACTGGGCCCTCACTCGATCAACGGTGGGCTCTTCTCCACGGGCCTTGATGGCCTTGGCGGCCTGAACAATATCCAGATACGTGACCCCAGTGCGTGCCATAAGCTTCACCTTAGATTATTTCGTTACAAATTACATAATACGTAATATTACATTATTTTATAATTTTTCATACCTGAAAAATTCCGCTGTATAACCTTCGATAATGACTATTATCGCAGGTTATATTTCTATAAGATTCCCGTAATAACGTACCTCCAGTACAAACAGGAGGCTTCCCAGCAGTTCGAGCATCATGAAACATCACAAATCTCTCGCCGCCAAAAAGCACCTCGAAAAGAAAACTCCCAGTACACTTGGGGGCACTGGTGAATTGTTGACCGATAAGGACATTCAGAAATACCTGAGTGCCGCCACATCCGATAACACCCGCAGGGCTTATCGCTCGGCAATTCGTCAGTTTGAAAAATGGGGAGGGCGGCTACCCACAGATGGCAGCACTCTGGTGCGCTACGTCCTCGGCCGTGCTGAGGAGCTTAATCCTCGCACTCTAGACCTTCACCTCACTGCAATCGGGCAATGGCATCAATACCAGGGAATGCTAAACCCCGTCACAGATCCATTGGTTCAGAAAACCATGCGTGGTGTCCGTCGCACTCACGGCAAACCTAAAGAGAAATCAAAAGCCCTCAGCCTGCAGCATATTGCTAGCATGACCCGATATTTACGCACTCAACCCCAGACGAGGAAGAGCACACGTGATCTGGCTCTTATCCTGGTAGGGTTCTTTGGTGCCTTTCGTCGCAGTGAGCTAGTGGCTATTCAGGTGGAAAACTTGGTATGGGAGGAGGAAGGCGTGATCGTAAGGCTTCCCAAGTCAAAAACAGACCAAAGTGGCGAAGGAATGATGCGCGCCCTGCCCTTTGGCGCTCCTGAGGCTTGCCCTGCAAGAGCTCTGAAAACCTGGCTCAAGGTCAGCGGCATTGAAAGTGGGCCCGTATTTCGAGCGGTGAACCGGTGGGATACGGTGCAAAGCAGGCAGCTAAACCCAGCAGCAATTAATGACTTACTAAAAAACTTGGGTGCCTCCTGCGGATTTGATTTTGTTGACGAGTTAAGCAGCCACAGCTTTCGCCGTGGCTTATCGACCTCTGCGGCTCGTGAAAAGATTGGCTTTGAGCTTATCAAGAAGCAAGGTGGCTGGAAGAGCGACGCCACCGTGTGGGAGTATATTGAAGAGGGGCAGCAGTTTAGTGAGAACGCCTCGGCCATCCTAATAAAGAAAATGGCAGAGCTTCTCTAAGCCGCAACCCTCCCTTTGCTAAATTGTTTCTTGGTGATTCTTTGCGTCTTTCGCTCTTTTTCGAAAGACGCGGCTATTTCCTTTTGCTGGGAGGGCCAACACTTATTGCTTCTTATGTGTCGCCTGGAAGACGGTCTCCCACTCCTGATCAAATTTTGCTGCTGCTGGTATAGGGCCTGGAGCCCTCTTGAAAGTCAAAATTCCCACATGCGCTTCGTGAACTTGAGCATCAGAAGTCACCTCCTCGGTAAACCCCTGCATTATTCCGCTACTGTCGAGAGTAAAGTTGCCCACGCTTTCATCTGAAACGTCGACAGTCACTATACGAGTGGTATCACCGGAGTTCGAAAAGACAAAGATACCGACATCCTTACTGGTAGTCGCTCCATTTTTTGTCTCTTCGTGACCGCCCAATTTATGCTTAAAGTCAGCAGGCTTCTTGAAGCTGTCAATGAAGCGGCCACCCCCACCGGTTTTAGTTTTCTTAAGGACTTTGAAAGTTCGACAATAAATATCCTTACCTACATCCAAAGCGTCTTTTTGGCTTTCATATAAAATAAACGACTCCCCGTCGACAGCACACCAAGTGCCATCTAAAGTATTTTTCATGTCAGGATTTGCACTCAATGGAGCAGAGTAAAGAGCTGTCAGAATGAAAAGGGCCGATAAAAATCTATGAGTCAGAGGTAGATTTGCCTTCATGGTGCACCTCGGTAAGTCGCTTGTGAACTTTAAGTAAATAAAGTAGTGGAATAACCCAGGTACCTCCTAAAATTTTCAGACTTTTAGTAGAAGAGAAGCGCCAATTCAAATTTCAACCGGCAGGCCTGTAACTCCCTACCCATTTCGCTCTCATTATCAATCGTTGAGATTCACCACTGGGATCTATGGCAGCGAGAACAGCAGTCGCGCTAATCTCATGCCTTTAGCCATTGGTTGTTGGAACCAACCGACAGCTTTAATAGCTCCCTGGCTGCTATACCTGTATGCAAATCTCGTCACTTGCTCAATAGTTGATGCAAAAGGAGCTCTGAGATGCCTCTCAACAATCAACAAATCAAAGAGTGCGAATCCAGCCACTGGGATTTCTCAGATCTGAAAGCACTGTTCCTAAACTGTACCCTCAAGCCAACGCCAGAACTCTCCCATACCGACGGACTAATTCGTATTTCACGAGAGATTATGGAAAGAAATGGCATATCGGTAAGCCTGCTCAGGCCCGTTGACCATGATATCGCCTTCGGTGTCTATCCAGATATGACCGAGCACGGTTGGGAAAACGATGACTGGCCAAAAATTTATCATCAGGTTAACGAGGCAGATATTCTCGTCATCACAACCCCTATATGGCTCGGTGAGAAATCCTCTATCTGCACACAAGCCATAGAGCGCCTCTACGCCAACTCGTCAAACCTTAATGATCAGGGGCAGTATGCCTATTATGGAAAAGTCGGCGGCTGCCTGATAACAGGTAACGAAGATGGCGCTAAACACTGTGCGATGAATATCCTTTATTCCCTGCAACACTTGGGTTATGTCATTCCACCACAAGCAGATGCCGCCTGGGTTGGCGAAGCCGGCCCAGGCCCCTCTTACCTCGACCCCGGTTCTGGCGGGCCACAAAATGATTTTACCAACCGGAATACCTCCTTCATGACCTGGAACCTAATGCATATGGCCCGAATGATAAAAGATGCGGGGGGTATACCCGCCCACGGGAACCGGCGCTCTGCTTGGGATGCAGGTTGCAAGCCTGACTTCTCCAATCCCGATTACCGATAACAACGCTCGGAGCAGGCAGTAATGGGGTGAAATAGCCAATCAAGGCTGTAATTTACTCTGCCCATTTACAAAATGGGCCACCTAAAGATACATTGCGCACCTTCCTTCTTATTACAGCCCACTGATGTCGCCTTCAACTGGCCCAGTGCTCTCAATGCACCTACCTAAACAGATGGGCTTATAAGGCTACAACCTAAGAAACAACCAAAAAAAACTGAGGTCTACCACCCCGAATGAATCCCGAGTTACTGGAACAGATTTTCCACAGCAAACTCTTTATTACTCTCTGTGTAGTTGCCGTCATTCTTTTAGTCCGCGGCTTACTGACCCTTGCCATTGCTCGCAGTAACTGGGCAAAAGCCGATAAGCGTCGTAGGATCAACACCGTACACAACATCGGCAACCTGCTATTGGTCATCGGTGTAATTGCTGTTTGGGTGACAGAATTACGAGATTTCGCCCTCTCTATTGCCGCCTTTTCTGTAGCGATTGTCCTCGCTCTGCGTGAGGCTGTACAGTGCTTGGTGGGTGGCCTATACCAAGCCAATATGCGCTCCTTTACAGTTGGCGATTGGATTAAAGTGGGCGACCAATTTGGCGAGGTTACTGATAGTGACTGGTTAAGCACCACGCTTTTGGAGATTGATCCCCATGGCCTCGGCAATGGTTATACCGGAACCACTCTCTATATTCCCAATAATGCTTTTTTTACTCAGCCGGTAAAGAACCTGAATTTTATGCGCCGTTATATCGAGCACACTTTCTCGATAACCCGTGAGCGCAGTGAGATTAACCCCTTTGAAGCCAAGAAGTTTATTGCCGAACGACTGAAAGAGCACTGCGAATCTTTTCGGGAAGTTGCCGAGCGCTACTGCAAGCTGATTGAGAATCGGATGGGTGTAGAGCTCTCAGGCCCTGACGCAAAAGTAAGCGTGACCACTAATGATCTTGGCCATGATGTCATCACCGCGACCGTATTTTGTCCCCGTGAAGAGGCAACCAATATCGAGCAGCTGGTAACAGAAGATTTTTATGCTTTCTGGTTTGAAAAAACCAAGCAACTAAAAGACAGCGCCTAACGCCTTATCACGCACTAATATGTAAGCTTTCAAGTCGTTGGCGGATTATCTCCGCCAACCGGCGCGCTGCGGGCGATATGTCATCGCGATTAGGAAAAATAAGATACAGAGGCTGCCACCTTTCTTGCCCTCCTTTTAAGGGGAGAGGTTTGAGTGTTCCATCGGCCAGCTCCCCAAGAATCTTATCCTGCGGCAACCAAGAAAACCCATAGCCCCTACAAGTTGCCCCGATTACCGTTGCCATATTGCTCAGCGTCCATCGCTTGGCAACTTCAACTGTTAGGGTTTCACTATCGCTTTGGGGGTTTGAATCTCTAACGATCAGGTGCCGATGACTGCGCAGATCCTTCAGGGTTAGTTCGCGTTCCAGTTGATGTAATGGGTGACTGGGGTGGGCCACTGGGATAATGCGCGCCGGTGCTGGCAGTAACTCGCCACTGAAACCGGGAGGAATTCTCGGATCAATCGCAAAGTCCACCTTCCCCTCAGTAAGGGCATCGAGGGCACCGCTAATCACCACTTCGTAAACCTCTACCCGGGTATGTGGGCTCTCTTGGCCAAATACCTCCAGGCAATCTAGCAATAGCCAAGTTGGAAACAGCACTTCCACAGAAATTGACACCAGCGACCCCCAACCCACAGAAGCACGCCGGGCAGCCATTTCCATTGCCGAAGCATCTTCCAGTAATTGTTTGGCATGGCGATATAACATTTGCCCAGCAGCCGTAAGTGCCGCTTTGCGACCAGTGATTGTAAATGCCTTTACATCGAGGATGGATTCTAGCTTTTGTACCGCATAGCTCACGGAAGACTGACTCTTGTGTAGGAGTTCCGACGCCTGTACATACCCTCCCCCTTCAACAACCGCAACTAAACAACGCCATTGCTCCAGAGTGATCTTTGGGCTTAAAGCCGGGTTCGCTAACTGATCAGTCATGTATCGGATTTTTAGATGGATTTCAGCAAAATTTTCTAATTTTTTATCTAATTAATCAATGATTCAATAGTGCTCAAGTTAAATGATTCATAAGGAACCCGTCATGACAAAGTTGCTCAATATCCAATCCAGCATGTTTCAAGCCGGTGGCCAGACCTCCCAGTTGGCGGCAAAGTATATTGAGCGCTGGAAGGCGAATAATCCGGAGGGCGAAGTTGTTCAGCGTAATCTGGCAGCAGATCCGGTACCCCATTTATCCTTGGATCGCTTCCAGGCCTTCAATACCCCGGCTGATCAGCGCACTCCAGATCAGCAGGCGATTGTCGATTTTTCAGACAAACTGATCGAAGAGATCTCTTCAGCAGATGCCTTGGTCCTCGGCGTACCTATGTACAACTTTACAATCCCCTCTACCCTGCACACCTATTTTGACCATATCGCCCGAGCCGGCATCACCTTCCGCTACACGGCAAATGGGCCAGAAGGGTTACTGAAAAATAAAAAAGCGATCATCTTTGTTGCTCGGGGGGGCTACTACGGTGACAACCATGCACAGAGCACATTTTTGCGGCAGTTCCTCGGTTTTGTGGGCATCACTGATGTTGAGTTTGTTTACTCCGAAGGGCTTGCCACTGGTGAAGAGGCAAAAGAGAAAGCCACCACTGCGGCAAATGAACGTATTGCTGAACTTGCTTAAACGAAGAATTATTCCTGAATTAAAAAAGCCAGGCTCTATTCTCAAGCCTGGCTTATACAGCGTAATTTCTGCGAAGTGGCCTTACTATGTGTCAATGTCAGCAATTCTCGGCATGGAGCTTACAGGCAGGCCAGCTATCCATAAGAAACCTGTAATGGAAACTCAAGCGGGCGGTATCTACTTCACAAATACAAACTTGTCTTCACTCAAGACCTGTTCACCATCAAAACGATAAGCAACCAGTTTGCCGTTACCCGCCACGGAATAATCGAGACAAGCAACTTTCTCGGTTAGAGGTGCTGGCACACCTTTAAGCCAATAGTGACCGATAAAGCAGGGCTTATCTGCTTTAGGGTAATAAGGAATACCCCTAGGCACAGGCAAGCTAGCGGCGGAACCGATATCAACACCACGCGGTAACGCTATCTCCCCCAGCGCTTTTGCAGAAGCGTTCCACCATTGAACGCGGACAGCAGAGCGGCGATTACCATCCTTATCCAGAAAACTCACTCCTTGAGGCAGTTCAATTTCACACCCTTTGAGCAAAGTTTCCACCGCTTTGAAGGCATCACTGCCCGGGGAGCTAGCTTGCAGCAAAAGCTCAGACGTTAACCTGCCGCTATCGGTTCTCGATGCTAAAAAATTAACTTTCTCTTCGTCCCAGCAAGCGTGTACCGCACGCAGAGGGCCAAGATCAAGCCACAGAGGCAATGATCTGAAGAAATCCAATACCTGAGATTTTTCTGGATCGTTATCCGGGTACTCATTCAAAAAAGCCTGGTGCTGTTTTGTATTTTTATCGGTATGTGGGCGCAGGGGCTTGCCATTGACTTCGGTATGATAAGCCAGGGCGTTAAACTCGTGATTGCCCATAATTGCTTTGGCATGATCATTATTTACCATGCTCATAACTACCTTTAGGAGTTTGCGATGCTCCACCAGGTGCTCACCGCGGTCGATAAAATCTCCAAGAAAGATTACTTTGCGTTCTGGGTGCGCATAACCGCTGCTTGTTTCCCTATAACCCAGAACATCGAGCAGCTCAATCAATGCGCCGGCGTGACCATGGATATCGCCAATAATGTCGTACTTGCAGTGTTCCATCCTGCTCCTGCCTCTAAAATACAAGAAAGCTTCAGTATCAAAATCCCGCTTTTTTTGTATCAAGGATTACTCTGTTCATTTTATGAAATGAACACATTTCTCAGAAGCAGGGCATGGGGCGAAGAAAATAGCCGAAGCTACTGCCAGCCTGGGAAATACTGAGTTCACTTACATTTATGGTGTGCCCTATCAAAGAGCGAATACAAAAAAGCCAGGCCGGAAAATGCGGCCTGGCTTTTCTCTGGCTTGAGACTTACAAAGCTTCCGCAGCTTCTGTCTTTTTACTGGCAAGAACTTGATCCTGCCCAGTATCAGTACTGCTAGCTTTGCGCCCAAACAGTCTCTGCACCACTACAAAGAACAGCGGTATAAAGAAGATTCCCAGCAGTGTGCCCACAACCATTCCCCCCAGTACCCCGGTTCCAATTGCCCGTTGTGCGCCGGAACCTGCACCAGTGGCTATCGCCAGAGGAAGAACCCCCAAGCCAAAAGCCAAAGAGGTCATCAAAATTGGGCGCAGCCGATCACGGACTGCACGCATGGTCGCCTGCACCAGCTCCATTCCGTTTTCCAGATTTTGCTTGGCAAACTCCACAATCAGAATGGCGTTCTTACTGGTCAAGCCGACAGTGGTCAGCATAGCCACCTGGAAGTAGATATCCCTCTCCATGCCGCGCAAACTGTTGGCAAGCACGGCACCGAGAATACCGAGCGGTGCCATCAACAATACGGCGGTCGGTACTGTCCAGCTCTCATAAAGAGCCGCGAGGCACAAGAATACAATCAATAATGACAGGGTATAGAGCAGTGGTGTTTGTGCACCGGCGGCGCGCTCCTGATAGGAAAGACCGCTCCATTCAATGCCAACCCCCGCCGGCAATTGCGCTACCAAGCTCTCCACTTCTGCCATGGCCTCACCAGAACTGACCCCCGCTGCGGCCTGGCCATTGATCTGCATGGAGGGCACACCGTTATAGCGTTCCAAGCGGGGAGATCCATACTCCCAGGAAAAACTGGCAAAGGAAGATAGAGGCACCATATCGCCTTTATCATTGCGCACAGACCAAAGCTGGAAGTCTTCCGGCACCATGCGATATGGCGCATCCGCCTGCATATAAACCCGCTTGACCCGGCCGCGATCGATAAAATCATCGATATAGGAACCACCCCAGGCGGTACTCAGTGCGCTGTTAATATCGGCAATAGACAAGCCGAGGGCCGCAGCCTTGGCGTTGTCGATTTTCACCCGAAACTGCGGCGTATCCTCCTGGCCGTTGGGACGTACGTTAGAGAGTAATTTACTCTGCCCGGCCATCCCCAAGAATTGGTTGCGGGCAGCGATCAGTGCTTCGTGCCCCAGATTGCCGTTATCTTTTAAGTAAAAGTTAAAGCCACCAGAAGAACCCAACTCTGGCAGAGGCGGCGGCGCAAAGGCAAAAGCCATAGCATCTTTAATTTGCATCAGCGCGCCCATAGCACGCATGGCTACTGCGCCAGCACTTTGCGACTCTTCTTCCCGCTCAGACCAGTCTTCCATATTCACAAAGGCGATACCGGTATTCTGGCCGCTACCGGCAAAGCTAAAGCCCTGCACCGAAAATACTGATTTCACGGTGCCCTGCTCATTATCCAGGAATTGATCTTCTACTTTGCGGATAGATTCCATGGTGCGTTCCTGGGTCGCGCCCACGGGTGCCTGCACCATAGAGAAGAGCACGCCCTGGTCTTCATCGGGCAGGAAGGAGCTGGGTAAACGCAGGAATAAGAAGGCCATCACAGCGGAAAGGGCCACAAACAAGAGCATAAAGCGGCCGCTACGTTTTAGGATGCCCTGCACTCCGCCCTGGTAGCGCCGACTGCCGCGCTCAAAGTTGCGATTGAACCAACCGAAGAAGCCTTTCTCACCGTGGCTTTCCCCTTTTGAAAGTGGTTTCAGCAAGGTGGCACAAAGTGCGGGGGTCAGGATAATCGCCACTAATACAGACAAGGCCATGGCAGCAACAATAGTTGCTGAGAACTGCCGGTAGATTACGCCAGTGGCGCCATCCATAAATGCCATTGGCACAAACACCGCCGACAGCACGACACCAATTCCGATCAATGCCGGGGTAATCTGGTGCATGGATTTTTTAGTGGCTTCCTTCGGCGATAAGCCCTCTTCGCGCATCACCCGTTCTACGTTTTCCACCACCACAATAGCGTCATCCACTAGCAGGCCAATGGCCAATACCATAGCGAACATGGTAAGCATATTGACCGAGAAGCCCAGTGCCGCGAGTACGGCAAAAGTGCCCAGCAACACGACAGGTACAGCGATTGTAGGGATCAGGGTTGCACGGAAATTCTGCAGGAACAGATACATCACCAGGAAGACCAGCACAATTGCTTCAATCAATGTGCTGATCACACCTTTAATGGAGACCTCGACAAAGGGCGTGGTATCAAATGGTACGACCGAAGTAAGCCCCCGAGGGAAGAAAGGCTCCAGCTCTTTAAGCTTCGCTTTCACGCCTTCGGCGGTTTCCAGTGCGTTGGCACCGGTGGCCAGGTTAATTGCGATACCGGTAGCCGGCTGACGATTGTAGCGGGAGATAAATTCGTAATTCTCTGCCCCCAATTCAACGCGGGCGACATCGCCAAGCCGCAGTATGGAGCCATCATCATTGGCTCGTACCACGATTTCCCGGAACTGTTGCGGGGTTTGCAGGCGCTCCTGGGAGGTAATAGAAGCATTGAGTTGCTGCCCTGGCACAGCCGGTGCGCCACCAAGGCTGCCCACTGTGACCTGGGCATTTTGGGCCCGGACCGCCGCGGCTACATCATTCGGCGTTAAATCGTAGGTCGTCAGTTTGTTGGGATCGAGCCAGATACGCATTGCATATTTGGAGCCGAACACCTGCACATTACCGACACCTGGCACCCGGCTAACCGGGTCCACAATCGCTGAGTTGATGTAATCGGCAATGTCGTTGCGGTTCATACTGCCGTCTTCGGAGACAAAACCTGCAACCATCAAGAAGCCACCACGGGACTTACTGACATTGACCCCTTGTAACTGCACCTCTTGGGGCAACAGCGGCATTGCCAGCTGCACCTTGTTTTGGACTTGCACCTGTGCGGTATCCGGGTCGGTACCATTCTCAAACGTAAGGGAGACAGACACACCACCGTTAGATTGACTGACAGCAGACATATAGAGAAGGCCATCGAGCCCTTTCATATTCCGCTCCAGAATCTGCGTCACCGAATCTTCCACCACTTTGGCGGAGGCGCCGGGGTAACTGGCCTCAATATTAATAGAGGGTGGTGCGATATTCGGATAGCGCTCCACCGCCAACTTGCTGATGGACAATGCGCCTGCCAGCATGGTGATAATTGCCAGAACCCAGGCAAAGATGGGCCGGTTGATAAAAAAGCTCGCCATAACCCCTACCCTCAGGAACCCTGCTCAGCAGCAGCGTTGTCGTCACCAGCTGCTGCAGGCACCTGTTTATCCTCACGTTCACTAGGCTGCACCGGCGCACCGGGGCGAATTTTCTGCAATCCAGCCACTACGACACGGTCACCGGGCTCCAGCCCTTCTTCTACCAACCAGCGGTTACCGACTGTGCGACTGACCCGAACAGAGCGTTGGGCAACAATATTCTCTTCATTGACCACCATTGCCGAAGTGTTACCTTTCGGGTCCCTTGCAATACCTTGTTGAGGCACCAGAATGGCATGTTCCCGTACACCGCTACCCACTATCGCGCGCACGTACATGCCTGGCAGCAGCATATTGTCTGGATTGGGGACAACGACTCGCAGCAACACACTGCCAGTAGAGGGATCGACACTGGCTTCGGCAAACTCGAGCTTGCCTTGATGTTCAAACTCACTGCCATCTTCCAGCAAAATCTTAACTGGCAGATTTGTGGCATCTGCCAATGTACCCGCCTGGAGGGCCCGACGCAGGCTGACCAGCTCTGCTGCGGACTGGGTAACATCCACATAGATGGGGTCCAGCTGTTGCACAGTGGCCAAAGTTGCGGCCTGATTGGCCGCTACCAAGGCGCCCTGGGTAACACTGGATTTACCAATACGGCCAGTAATCGGCGAGGTAATCTGAGCGTAGTCCAGCTGGATCTCGGCTCGGTGTAACTCCGCCCTGGCAGCTGCAACAGTGGCGCGGGCTTCCTGTAAGTCTGCCTCCGCGACATCATTCTCCTGCTTGCTGACAGCGCCACTCTTAACAAGGCCTGCGGTGCGCTCGGCCTTAAGGCGTGCGATATTCATTGCCGCATTTGCACCCTGTAATTTAGCGCGCGCACTATCCACATCCGCTTGGTAAATGGCGTCATCCAGCTGATAAAGTGGCTGATTTGCATCGACACGCCCACCTTCACGGAACAATTGCTGTTTTATGATGCCATTTACCTGTGGACGAACTTCCGCCACCTTGAAAGGTGAAGTGCGACCAGGTAGCTCTCTGGTAAGCGTAACCGGCTCGGATTCCAGCGTAACCACAGTCACCTGTGGCGCGGGCATCGGTGGCGCAGCGGTTCTTTCATCACAAGCGGCAAGCAATGCACTAGTGATCAAAAGACTGATAAACGCTTTTTTATTGAGCATGGTTACCTCGATCAGGGCTGACGGCCTGGATACTGCGGTCAGTTCGGGAGAAAAAGAGATGGTGACAGGAAGGTCTAACTCCAGTGGCCACGCATTTTATGTGTAGTGATGAAATCCGATCAACTATTCATCAGCGCATGAATATCGACTAACATGCACTTTTACCCAGTGTTTTCAAGGGTTTGCACTAAAGTCTCATTTGCTTTCATGCGGCGAACAGCCGTGAATATGCGGTCAAATGAGGCGATTACGATAATGAAGAAGCTGCATTGCCCATGGCTAAATATAGAGAAGAGCAAATACTTAACACCCGAGAGCGTATCTTAGACGCCGCGATTCGTGTTTTTCACGAATCTGGCGTCACCCACGCCTCCCTAACGGCAGTCGCAGAGCTTGCCGGAGTCACTCGTGACTCCCTGCATAGCCATTTCCGCGACAGAGTTGGGCTACTCAACGCTCTAACCGAGCGCATGCGCCTGCCCGGTGAAGACCTCTGCGCGGCGGCCGGTGATGAGTTGAAGAGAGACCCTCTAGGCACCCTGCGTACCCGCTGGATATGGCTATTCGATGAGATTGCCTGCAATGATGAATGGCAGCGCTTACTGGAGATTATCTTCCTGCCATGTGACCCAATCAGTGAAGTATGCGAGTCCACTCACCGTATTAAGCAAGGCCGCACAGAGCGGCTGGAGCGAATGGGAGAATTGTTGGAGATTGCACTATCAGTCGGTCAATTACCTGCTGACTTGGATTTGAAACTGGCCCAACAAATGCTTCACGGAGGCCTTTTTGGTGTACTGGAAGACTGGCTTCTTTCTCCTCGCTTTGTAGACCTTGGCGACTTAGGCGAACATTATTTTGATGCTCTCCTAGATATGATTCGCTTCTCCCCAGAACTGCGTCTAAACAGGCAGCAAGCACGAACTTTGCACTGAGCAGTGTATTGAGCAAATTCGAATTTTCTTCCTATTGGGGCAAGTCAGCTAACTGCTGCTTGCTCCAAGAAGAAAATCAGCCGAGTTTACTTTTCGAGTCGACTAATTGTGCACCGCTCGCATCTCTTACGGCATAATTAAAACCCGGGTGAATACAGTGAGCACCGTAATTACCGACTTTGTCTAAAGCCAGGAAACCCACCTGAAACTTCTTATAGTCCCCCAGCTTGCGCGCAATACGCTCCACCGCCTCACGACAGGCTTCCTCCGGTGTGTAGCCATGACGCATCAGCTCCACTACTTGATGGCAACCGACAGTCTTGATCATTAGCTCGCCCATACCCGTGGCAGTAGCCGCACCCACTTCATTATCGACATAGAGTCCGGCGCCGATAATCGGTGAGTCCCCTACCCGCCCGTGCATCTTGAAAGCCGCGCCACTGGTGGTGCAGGCACCTGAGAGGTTGCCGTCCTGGTCCAAAGCTAAGATGCCGATAGTATCGTGGTTTTCTATATTGATTACCGGCTGGTAACGGGACTCGCGCTTCCACTCACGCCAGGCGGCTTCAGCTTTTGGAGTTAACAGGTTCTCAATGTCAAACCCCTGCTCAACTGCAAAACGCTGTGCGCCCTCGCCGACCAACATTACATGTGGAGTTTCCTCCATCACCTTTCGCGCAACCGAGATGGGGTGTTTGATACCCTGTAAAAAAGCCACTGAACCACAATTTTGTTTGTCATCCATAATGCAGGCATCAAGGGTCACTACACCATCGCGATCGGGAAAACCGCCATAGCCAACACTGGTTACCTGAGGATCAGCTTCCGGCACCCGAGCACCTGCCTCTACGGCATCCAAAGCCCTGCCACCTTCGCTGAGAACCTGCCAAGCTGCCTCATTGGCTGGGCCCCCATGGTTCCAGGTTGATATGACTATGGGCTTTTTTCCCTTCTTCGTATAACGCCTTGCCATAGCTGCCACTGAAGGTGTTGCCAGGGCGCCAGCAGTGCCCAGGAAGGAATATTTCAGGAATTTTCTTTTGCTGATCACAATGATTTGTCTCAAATGGAAAGCGCACAGAGACATTACTGTATCTGTGCGCCGAAGTTATGGCGGGATCAGAAGCTGTAAGTCAGCCCCATATAGGCGCGGCGACCTGAGTAGGAGGAACCCAAGACTCTGTTTTCTTCACCCCAATATCTATCCACCTTCTCTTCGGTGAGATTAATAATGGAGGCAGTGAGAGTAAGGTTTTCCATCAAACTATAAGAAGCATTTACATCAAGCTGATCATACTCATCAGTAAACGTATTCACACCGTTGCTATAGCCATCCGCATAGGCGCTGCGATAGTTGTAAGAGGCTCTCACACTGAAAAGGTCATTCTCGTAGTACACCGATAGGTTGTATTGATCTTTAGAGGTACCCGCAATTTCTGTTTTGATTGTTTCACCGCTTTCGAGGTCAAGATTGGCCAGCTCTGTGTCCGTATAGGTGTAGTTGGCAAAAACCCCAAAACCGTTATCAAAGGCATATTGCACAAACAGCTCGGCACCCTGAGCGGTGGCATCGGTGCCATTAACAGGCATCGACATGTTTACATTCCAAATGTCACCATCTATTTCCCTGGTTACCAGGGAACTGCCGTTAATGACGAATGATGCAATATCCTTCCTGAACAGGGTTACTCCCATTGCGGAAGCATCGTCGAAGTACCATTCCAGACCCAAATCAAACTGATCCGCTTTATAGGGTTCCAATTCGGAGTTCCCCGCAAACCCATCTCTTACAGTCGCTCCTGGCAGTGGGGCGTGTATTGATTCAGAACCACCGAGGTCATCATAATTAACTCGGGCAACAACCCTTGCGAGGGCTGCACGCATTACTAAATCATCGTTAATATCCCAAGCGATATTGGCGCTTGGCAGAAAATCGGTGTTACTGCTATCGCGAATATTGGGCTCATCTTGCAAAACCCCGTCAATATTGTCATATGTTCGGGCATATTGCTTGGTCTGCACCGCGCGAACACCAAAATTACCGCGCAAAGTGGCAGAAGCAAAATTCTGCTGTACATAGGCCGCCGTAACTTCCTCACCGATGCGATAGTCCTGGTCCCGTTCTACGGTTACTGTAGGATCACCATAAGTCTCATAGAGAAACTCTTTTAGCTTCTCAAACTCCAGGTGGGCAAAGTTGGGCACTTTTACACCACCAATAATATTATCGAGTGGGCCACTGGAAAGGATATCAATCGTATCCGGAACGCCATTAGGGTCGGTGTGGAAAGAATCGTCCGGCCACCAGGGATAACAAAGACCATCTTTACCGTCTTCATTCGGCCAGTTAATTGTCGGACACGGCGGGTTATCATCATCCCAAGCTTGTTTAGTAATGCGTCGGTTAATTTCGTGGTCGCGGTATTTAAGTCCTACATCAAGGGAAGTCAGCCAACCGTAATCCATATCGATAGATACATCTAGCTGGTAGTAGTTTTCATCATCCTCACTACTGGTCCAGTGCGAAGAAAACCAATCGTATAAGGGGTAAGTATTGGGGTCTCCCAGATCGGCACTGGTATCAATCTCTGCAGTACCACTGCTTAGGTCCCAGCTCCAGTCAGTCACAGTGCCATAGCGAGAGTTTACTGAGGCAAACAATTTCTCCGAAGGTCCGCCTTCCGCACTGGTGCTGCCCACAACCAATCGCACGCTATATCCATCTCCTTGGTAAATAGCATTAAAATCCAAGGTATCTGACACATATTCAGCTCGCGTGTAGTCACCAGCGACTTGAGGAGACTGCAATTCGGCCTGGCCTCTGTCCAACATGCCAATACCGAGTAAGGTATCGCCATCCTCATCAAATTTAAGGCTGCCGGGTGCAACTGCATCACCATAGTTCCACTCTGGAAATACAATACGGTAATTCTCTGAGTTGCCACCCTGCTCAAAGCGAAAATAATTGACACCTAGCTCAAGTTGTTCAACCGGACGCCACTGAGCACTGAGCTGAATTCCCTCGCGGGTACGCTCCTCTTCAAAAACGCTACCCACTACGGCTCTGGGGGCATAGAAATCCCGGTACTCATTACCATCGATATCTACCATAGCCCCCCTGGCCTCTACACCATCATGGGGCTTTTCATCACCTTGCCATCCCCAGTTTTCTGTGGTGGTGCTAATCACCCGATTCTGACGGTCTTGCTTGGAATAACCAACTAATACACCAAAGGTTTCCTGATCATTTTTCCATGAGTAAAAACCCGTGTATTGTGGCTCATACTTCTCAGTGACATCCGCGTAGGTTGTTTCAACCGATAGCATGCCCTCTCCCGCGTCCAGATCCAGAGGTTTGCGGGTATGCAAAATGACAGTACCACCGATTCCGCCTTCATCCAGCTTTGCCTCAGGGCTCTTATAAACATCTGTACGGGCAATCATTGTTGCGGGCAACAAGGAATAATCTAGCGAGCGTGACGGCTCATCGCCCGGAGTAGCAATATAGTTACCGTTCAGCTGGGTAAAGGTAAGCTCCGGAGCAGTACCGCGGATACTCACTTCCGCACCTTCACCACCACTACGTACGATAGAGACTCCTGGCACCCTCTGTAAGGCATCGGCTACGTTTTTATCGGGGAACTTACCAATATCTTCAGCGGTAATTGAGTCCACCACCGCATTGGAAAAACGCTTTACATCGAGGTTTTTCTCCATGCTCTGTCGAATGCCCAATACCTCTACTTCTTCAAGAGCCAAGTTTTCTTTTTGGGCTTCCTCTGTATTTTGCGCCTGTGCCATGCCGACGACACTGCATAACACCAGTGCACTGGCGGATGTGCGAAGTAACTCCGCCCTGCGGTTTTCTTTTTGGGTTTTCTCTTTCATAGATAAGCATCACTTTTATTATAATTTTTGAGCCTTCCGTGCACCCTCTAAACTCGGCATACCCTCATACCAAGTTTTCGGAATAAGCCCGGTTTCAGATCTATCCATCCCTGGCTTACTTTTATAGGCAACCCCTTTCCCAGGGGGTTGCCTTACACGGTTATCAGCTTTCTAAGCCGAGTCGTTTTAATACTTCAGGCGGTGCGCCAGGGAAGCTGGCCATAGGCCTATTACCTACGTAGCCAATATCCGCCATGCCTTCCTCTGTGGTGTAGAATGCGGTAGATACAAGAACTCTTACCTTGGCAAAGAAACGTGCACCGGCTTGGAATTCTGGCTTCGCGTTACGAGTCCATTTGATGTCCTCGCAGATTGCATTTTTTTGAGATTCATTCAGCTCAACAAATGGGCCTTGGTACCTGCGCCTGGACTCTCCATCTAGCCAGACTACCCCTCCGCGAATAGTGACAAGGTCCGCCTTATTATTGGAATAAGGTGCGCTGACATATTCATTGATGTAATGGTGTGCACCTACTGAAGAAGCGCTCGGTGAAATTTCATCTGCAGGTATAATCACATCGCAAAGCGCTGCGAGTACCGCCAACTCACGCGCATCTAATTGCATTTCCCATGGTACGACGGGGTTAAGCAGATCAGGATCTGTTGGTGTACCCCTGGCTAAAGTTTGTTTGGGTGCGTCAAGATTCTTAACCGCTGGTTTTGTAGCTGCTTTATCTTCCTTCAACTCAACTTTTGGTGCTGCTTTCTCAGAACAACCGATTACTGGGACCGCAGCCGCAGTAGTAGCAATCAAACGCAGGGCATTACGGCGGCTCAGGTTTGTTTTATCCTTGCTCATATCAAATGTTCCTCTTTTTAAACTGTTCCACGATGTAGTCACAGGTACGCCAAGCCAGCGCCATAATGGTCAGGGTTGGGTTTTTATCGGCATTGGAAACAAAGGGAGCGCCGTCGGTTAAAAAGAGGTTCGGAACCTCCCAAGACTGGCAGTAAGGGTTGAGCACAGAGTCTTTTGGGTTGGAACCCATTCGCGCGGTGCCAACTTCATGAATAATCGCACCACCGTTGATAATGGCCTTGGCACCATCGGTCTGTACTGTTGTGGTCACATTGCCGCCCATACCCTCGATAATTTCGGCGAAGGTTTTGTGCATGTGGGCAGCCTGATTTAGCTCCTGGTCGCTCCACTTCCAGTGGAATTTCAGAACCGGGATACCCCACTGGTCAACTTGATTCTTGTCAATTTCACAGTAACTATCATCATTAGGGATCATTTCCCCACGACCATCGAACCAAACAAAGGAGCCGTAATAGCGTCGGCAGGCCTTTTTCAAATCTTTACCATAGGCACCTTCGGTAAAGTCACCCATACCCCCGAAGGCACCTGCTCCAGGCATACTGCGGCCACCACCGAATTCAATGTGATAACCGCGAGCAAAATTCAGGTCTCCGCGCAACTGCTCTTTATATAGCCACCAGGGCATATACATATGCATTGCCGACGCGCCGTCTTCGTTGTGGGCGGGCATATTTTCCAGGGCTGGAATTTGGCCACCGACTCCGGCACCCACAGTATCCATCAGGTATTTACCTACAACACCACTGCCGTTGGCGAGACCGTCTGGGAATAAGGTACTTTTTGAATTGAGAAGAATACGCGATGTCTCGGCGGCACTGGCCGCGACGACAACGGCGCGGGCACTGGCAAACTTTTCCTGACGGGTATCTTTATCAATGTAAACAACCCCGTTGGCTTTGCCTTTCTTATCAACGGTAACTTCGCGCACCATCGCGTCAGTGATGATGTCTAGGTTGCCTGTAGCCAACGCAGGAGGCAGTAGTACTGTGGTGGACTGGAAATTTGCCTTGATGGAACAACCGCGACCACAGGGTGTGGCCCAAAAACAGGCAGCGCGGGATTTCATCGATTCGCGGGTTACATCCTGGGCAAGCTTATTATCGGGGAACAGTTTCTGCGGAATATTTTCATGGTCGAGGCGCTCACTGAGAATCGCCAAGTGTGAGGGGATCACGGGGATACCCAGCTTATCACAAGCTTTTTTCGCTAGCAGTTCATAAGCACGGGGGCTAGGGGGCGGCAATAATACGCCGTCGGAAGAGTCCGGAGTATTTTCCAACCCCTCATTGGTGCCGTAGACACCAATAAGCATCTCGGTTTTATCGTAGTAGGGTGCCAGGTCTTGGTAGCTGATGGGCCAGTCAAAGCCGAGCCCATCCCTTGAGTAGGGCTTAAAGTCGTATTCACCCATACGCAGGGAAATACGCCCCCAATGGTTCGTGCGGCCACCCAGCATACGCGCTCGCCACCAGTCAAAACGTCGACCTTTCTCTTGAGATCCCTGGGTATAGGGCTCGCCGGGTACCTGCCAGCCACCATCCACTGTCGCATCGTAAAAACCGAACGGTTTTTCTGGCGTACTACCACCGCGCAGGGGTGCGTCTTTGGGCAAGTTAAACATAGGGGTTTCTTTGACCGGGTCGTAGGATCGTCCCGCTTCAAGCAGCAGTACCTTTAAACCGGCTGTGGCCAGCACATAGGCAGCCATGCCGCCCCCAGCACCAGAGCCGACTATTAAGGCGTCGTACTCTTTATTCTCGATATCTTCACTCGCCATAACATCTCTCCTACATGATCATTTATTTTTCTTCTGACCGGATAAATTCTATCAGCTAGAAATATTTTCCTGTAACCGGTTACATTTTTGGAAAATTTTTCTGCTTTTTTCCGCGCTTATAAAGTCTAGATTTAAAATTTTTAGCGTTGGAGTCTGATTTCTTAAAGAAAACAGACATTAAAGTACATATTTTTACGTCTGGAGAAATTAAAAATATGTAACCGGTTACATGCGAAACTAAATTTTATCAATTTTTTTCATTTAGTTGCGCGGGCAGCTCCACCTTCCTGCCAAGCTGCTCAAGCAGCTGCTTAGTTGCCAGGATTCCATGGTCCTCATCTCCCGGCCCTTCAAACTCAATGCCGATATAGCCTCGATAACCCGCATCGCGAATGATCCGTAACATCCGAGCAAAATCCGTATTGATTTCAATTCCCGCTGAATCGAACTCAAAGCTTTTGGCACTAACACCCTGGGCGAACGGCATCAGTTGCTGAACCCCCAAATAGCGATCGTAATCTCCGAAGTTTCCAAAATCCGGCAAGCTGCCACAGTTGGACATATCTACACGCTGAAGGACTTGTGACAACCACTCCCCGTTCGATGAATAGCCACCATGATTCTCAACAATCACGTTAATATTGAAATCCTGGGCGAATTCCGAAAGCGCACGCAGCCCCTCAACAGCAGCCTTACCGACTTCTTCGCGACTCCCCTGCCCTGCGGCATTGACACGCACAGAGTGACAATTGAGGTACTTAGCCGCTTCGACCCATTTGTAATGGTTCTCTATGGCCTGCTTTCTCTTGCCTTTATCGGGGTCGCCTAGGTCGCCTTCGCCATCAACCATAATCAACAGACTGCGAACATTATGGTCTTCTGCTCTAGCCTTCATTGCAGCGAGAAACTTCAAGTCCTTTGCCTGATCCTTAAAGAACTGATTGACATACTCAACCGCTTCAATGCCAAAGACTTTGCGTGTTTTTACTGGAAAGTCCAGAACTTTAAGAGCTCCACTTCGCAGTTGCCGATGCAGGGACCACTGGGCTAAAGAGATTTTGAAAAAGCGTTCACTTGCAGTGCTGTGGCTAAGACGACTAAACCCAATAAGGGGAGCAGCAAGCCCCAAAGCTGCCAGCCTTGCACTATTTGCCAAAAACCGCCTTCTATTGATAGTCATTGCCGCCCTCCTATTTGGGAAACCTCAGCAGCAGATTTTGAGGGAGATTCAGCAGAGAAGCCTTCTTCTCCGTTATCCTTTAAAGAGCGGCGAAAGCCACTGATTGCTCCCCCCAGGTCTTCTCCCATACGACGAATCTTGCCGCTGCCAAACAGTAAAACTGCAAGCACCAGTACTATCAGGATTTGCCAGAGACTGATTCCTGAAATACCCATGAGCTTATAGCTCCCGAATTTTTATATTGCGATACCAGACCTTGTCACCATGATCCTGCAAAGCGATATAGCCGCTTTCAGAGCGTGCGAAATCTGGATAATTCGAAAACTTGCTGCCCGCCAAACGCTTGCCCCAATCCTCTGACCAAAGCTCGTAGCTAACAATCTTGTTGCCGTTCAACCAATGTTCGACCTTTCCGTTCTCTACGCGTATACGAGTTTGGTTAAACTGCCCCGCAGGTTTGACACTCTCTTCACTGGGCGCATACATATCAAACACTGAGCCGGCGCTGTGGCTTGGCTTTTCCAGATTGGGAAACGCAGCATTGTCCAACACCTGGTATTCCATGCCACTCATCCAAACTGGCGCATCTCCATCAGCGACACGATAAATAATGCCACTGTTGCCACCCTCAGAAATTTTCCACTCCAGCTGCAATTCAAAATCCTCGAATTGTTCAGCTGTTACCAGGTCCCCAGCACCCCCGGCAGTTAAGACCAGATTGCCATTAACAACCTGCCAGGCCTCTCCAATTTGCGAGCCATTTGTGCCAGTCCAGCCCTGTAACGTTTCTCCATCAAACAGGTAACGCCACTCTCCGTCCACTTGTTGGGCATTCGACACGGGCACCCGCTCGCAACCTGCAGCACCCAGCATCACTGCTGCTGCAATCGCTACGGATAGTTTGGATCTGGCTTTAGTAAGGTTTTTCATCATTATTATCTCCACACCTAACGCTGTTATCTAATCAATGCCGCTCTTTTTAGGGCAACAGTCCATGGGAATCTGCGGCTCTCACTTGTCCGAACAAGGACCTGTGCTCTCCCGTTCCACCAGCTCAAATGGCAAAATAGTCCGGCTGGATTTCAATGGCTTGCCATCGATGATCAATCGCAGCGTTTCCATTGCGTAACGGCCTAACTCCTCTGCGGGCTGGTTGATCGTAGTCAAAGGCGGATCTGTGAATTGTGAGAATTCAATGTTATCGAACCCTGTAACAGACACATCTTCCGGCACCCTGAGGCCCATTCTCTTCACTTGGTGCACAGCACCAATTGCCATCTCATCGTTCATACAAAAAATGGCCGTCGGCCGATGAGGGGTCGATAGCAAAGTCTCTGCGCCTTTCTGCCCAGAGGTCATCGTGAATTCCCCGTGAACAACCATTTCAGGATCAAGTTCTAACCCACGTTTTTTTAGCGCCTCGGAAAATCCGGACAGCCTATCTCGCACTATGGGGCTCTGCGAGGGCCCGGTAATAACCCCGATGCGACGGTGTCCCATCTTCATCAAGTGCCGCGCAACTTCCTGGGCCGCACCATGGTTATCCAACTCCACCACCGGATAACGATCATCTTCTACTATGCGCTCACAGGCATTCACCAAAGGAACAGATGCAGCCAGGTTTGCGTCCTTCTCTGCGAATGGATAGCGACTACCAAGCTGGATAACGCCGTCCGCTTGATTGGTTAGCGCCATACCTGCATAAAATTGCTCATTGCTGGAATCCCCTTTTGTGTCCCCCAGCAGCACTGAATAGCCTTGATCCTGTGCAGCTTTCTCAATCCCGCGAATGACCCGGGAAAAAAATGGATTAGCTATATTGGGAACCAAAACCATCACTGCGTATGACTTGCCCGAACTGAAGTTCCGCGCAAGGAGGTTCGGCCGGTAGCCGGCCTCCTCTACAGCCTTTAGCACCCGTTCTCTGGTTCGCGGAGAGACCATCTGCGGATCTTTCAGTGTCCGGGATACGGTCGCGACCGATACGCCGGAGCGGCGTGCAACCTCGCGAATGTTTGACATAATTTCCTGCTAATTACTTATTAGAAGCGGGTTATTTTCGCACAGACGGATACCATCTACGGATTCCCCACTGAAACGGCGGCTTCTGATTTGCTAGCTGCTTGCCTTCGATCCCAAAGCCAAATAAAGGCAAAAATGGGGAGCAGGATAAGTGGCACTACAGCCAGTGACTGGAATGACTCAACAGAAGCGGTGGCTAATACCGCATCCAGCTCATCCCCACTCAGCTTTTCAAAGGCCTCCAAGCCCCCCGCTGCCTCAATCTTGGCATTGTCAAAAATAGCGCCAAGCTTTGGCAGAACAAATTGGATAGACATACCACCGGCAAAACCCAGCAATCCCAGAAACAATGCCCCACCGCGCACAAAACGCTCGGAGACTGTGGCCAGCATAGTGGGCCACATATAACAAACACCAATGCCCCAGACAGTCGCCGCCAAAAATGCAGTTACTGGCGTCCTAGCCATACCCAGGCAATAGAGCCCAATTGCGGCAAGGAGACTGCTTAACCATAGAAGTCCGATAGAGGACAGTTTCTTTGCCAGCCGTCCGGCAAAGTGGCGCATCACAAACATCAACATGCTGACATAAACAAGAATAAGAATCCCCTTCATGCCAACAACACGTGACAGGGTCAGGTCTACCCACTGCCCAGGGGCCAGCTCGGTTGCGGCGGTCAGCCACATACACACCCACAGCAGGATAAACATCGGCTGCTTGAATACCTCTTTAAACATTTCGCCATAACTGATACCTGAAGAAACCCGTTCAGTAACTGGGAAATCTGTTTTAGCCACAAGCCAAGCCATAACAACAGCCGGCAGTGCCAACACGACAAGGTTCAACTGCCAGGGAAGCTCGAGGGCAGAGATTGACAACCCCAGTAATCCTCCAACCACAATGCCCGCAGGCCACCAGGCATGTAGTACGTTTAAACGTTGCGTTTTATTTTCTGGGTCGACTGCAGCAACCATAGGATTACTGGCTGCCTCCACGGCACCCCAGCCCAAGCCTGTCAGTAACAGGCCGGCTAGCACCAGGTTCTCTACCCCCTCCCCTGGAGCCACAAAAGACGCAGCAATAATAAGCAAACTGCCCAATACATAGCCTATAGATGAGAGCATCAGCATTCGCTTGATACCGACCAAGTCCACAAGTGCGCTTCCAAATAACAAGGTGAGAGCAAAACCTGTGAAAGTGAAACCCAGGGCTTCACCAAGCATGGCGGTAGAGTTGGCAAGATCAATAGGATCGTAAATGTCGCTTTGGAGATCACCGGCGATTGAAGCCCTTACAGCAAATCCGAGGCCAATCATGAAAATCGAGAGGTTCCCCACAAGAAAGACATTCTTATGCAGGGATTTTGTCTGTGTACTCATCTATCCAGTCTCCGCATGATTTATTGTTATTGGTTATTCACTTGGTTTGGAAAAATTTAATCCAATCCTAAAATCCGACGATTTCGCGCGCGATCTGTTTCTGCACCAGCAAAATCATCAAAAGCCTTGCCTGCCACGGTAATCAGGTGATCCCGAATAAATGGTGCCCCCTCACTGGCCCCCTGTTGTTGATCCTTAATGCAACACTCCCATTCGAGTACCGCCCAGCGGTCGTAACCGTATTGGGTTAAGCGGCTGAAAATCCCGCGGAAGTCCACTTGACCATCGCCCAGGGAACGGAAGCGGCCAGGTCTATCAACCCAAGGGGCATAACCGCCATAAACTCCGGCCCTACCACTCGGATGGAATTCAGCATCTTTCACGTGAAACGCCTTGATTCGCTCGTGATAGATATCGATAAAAGCCAGGTAGTCCATCTGCTGCAAAAGCAGGTGGCTGGGGTCATAGAGGATATTCGCTCTTGGGTGGTCCTCCACTTCGTAAAGAAAACGTTCAAAGGTCAGCCCATCGTGCAGGTCTTCACCGGGATGAAGCTCATAACAAACATCAACCCCAGCACTGTCAAACGCATCCAATATAGGGCGCCACAGCCGGCCCAGTTCGCGAAAGCCCTCTTCCACTAACATTGCGGGGCGTTGGGGCCAGGGATAAAAAGTATGCCAAAGTAGTGCGCCAGAAAATGTTGCGTGCGATTTAAGCTTTAGATTGGCACTGGCACGAGCAGCCAACATCAGTTGATTGCTCGCCCACTCAGCGCGGGCTGGCAAGTTGCCTCGCACTTCCTCTGGGGAAAAAATATCCAGCATCTCTTTATATGCTGGATGCGCTGCGACCAGCTGGCCCTGCAAATGCGTGGACAGTTCTGAGATTTCAACTCCCGCCTTCTCACAGATTCCCAAAACATCGTCACAGTAAGCCTGGCTACTGCTGGCTAATTCCAGATCAAAGATGCGCTTGTCCCAAGTGGGAACCTGAATGCCTTTATAACCCAGATCCGATGCCCAGCAGGCCATAGACTCCAGTGAAGCCGGTTGGTCGCTCGGAGGGAGGAACTGGGCGAGAAATATCCCGGGCCCCTGAATTCTGGGTGCCTTCATTTATTCTTATCCTTTTTACTGCTGTACTTATTTACCTCTGCAAGCAATCAATCCTTCCTGGGTGATCAGCTTGCTTCTTTTGAAAAGCACAATGCTGTCTTTCCAAAAGCGGACTGGCACTGGGCCGACATCGACACCTCCCTGTGCCGTACTAACTGCCGGACTTCCACCCTGCCAGAGGTTCCTAAATTATTTGAAAATGAATCAATACGATTTAGCTGCTTATTCCCAATATGGCGACAGCGCCACCCAAGAAGAACTCGCACGGCTGCTTTCCAATGCACCGCGCACAAATGCCATAGCACGGACACCCGCATCAATATCCCCCACGACAGAACTTTCTTTAATGGGTTGTTCTTGCCGGCGGCATCTAACCTGGGCAGCAAAGTCGCGGTAAATATTCGCAAAGGCCTCTATATAACCTTCAGGATGCCCCTGCGGGGTTCGACAAAGAGCTCGGACCTCGTCATCCAAGTATCCACAGTCTGCACCAGCCTTCAAAAGGGCCACTGGCTCCCCTCTGCGCTTTAACTGCAATTGATTGGGAGATTCCTGCTCCCAGAACAGCGAGCCATGTTCGCAATAAACGCTGATATTCAGGTTATTCCCTTCCCCACCACAGACTTGGCTGGCTGTCAGGGTGCCGCGCGCACCCTGATCTAATTTAAATAGCGCCGCACCATCATCATCCAGAGCCCTTTGGTCGACTACTGATTGCAAGTCCGCACAGACCTCAGAGATACGCTGACCGGTAAAGAATTCGACCAAGTGGTGGGCATGGGTACCAATGTCGGCAAAACAGCCGCTTTCTCCCGAGCGTGTGGGATCTGTCCGCCAACTGGCTTGTTTACTTCCGCTGGAGTCGCCAGCCAATGCCAGCCAGCCTTGTGGATAAGCAACAGTCACTCGGCGAACTTTCCCTAACTCTCCCCTGGCTAAGATTGCCCTGGCCTGTGTTGCAAGTGGATAAGCCGCATAGGTATGAGTCAAACCATAGAGATGGCCGCTCCGTACGACTTCGTTTTTGAGCGCAAGGGTTTCCTCAAGTGTGCAAGCGGCTGGCTTATCAGAAAGAACATGAAACCCCGCTCGCAGTGCGGCAATAGAAACTGGGAGATGTAAATCATTGGGAGTTACTACAGAGACAAACTCTATGCGCTCATCAACAGGACGCTGGGATTCCTCCAGGAACATCTGCTCATAACTCTGGTAAACGCGCTCTGGGTTGAGGCCCAACTTCTCTCCACTGCTACGGCCACGCTCAGGATTACTGCTAAAACATCCCGCCACTAGCTCTATCTCACCGTCGAGGGAAGCTGCCATACGATGGATAGCACCAATAAAGGCACCCTCTCCACCACCGACCATGCCCATTCTTATTTTGTTTCCCATACCGCTTCCCGTATAGCTGCCTCTGGCAACCAGGTTCTTATTGTTTTCGCTTTCCATCCGGCCAAGTATCTTGCATCGCTACTGGTCCATTTCTTCTTTCACAGACCCCTGCAGCAAAATGTAACCGGTTACATTTGTTTTTAAGATACAGAAAAAACTCACCGTTGCAAGCAACAGTTTCATTGCAAGACGTTTATTTTGCTTCTTAGAGCGATGTATTTATATCCACAGCGAACAGAAACCAATCAAATTGATTAACCCGAAGAGGTTAAAGTTAACGGTGATAGCCTACTTTTCGAGCGAAATCTTCCCAGCACAGCCAATTGAGTTTGTCGCTCTGC
The DNA here is from genome assembly GCF_052467515.1 of Microbulbifer mixtoriginis (SeqCode). Taxonomy (NCBI): domain Bacteria; kingdom Pseudomonadati; phylum Pseudomonadota; class Gammaproteobacteria; order Cellvibrionales; family Microbulbiferaceae; genus Microbulbifer; species Microbulbifer mixtoriginis (SeqCode). The sequence goes on from NZ_CP174314.1 coordinate 2,244,337, forward strand.
CACTTATTTTCTATGGGATGGCCAACCCCCGAGTCTGGAGGCAATCCACTATCGGCGCCCGGCTGGGGATGACGGCTTTTGAGCTTGGAACGCACCCAGTTTCCAGCATCATCGGCGACATTAGCAGCCAAGCCCCAATGGTTTGGCCACACCGCGAGAAAATTTTTCACGCCATAATCATCCAGTTGGTATGGAGTGGGATAATCCAAGTGCACTAATAGATCACCATCTGGTCCCGGTGCATCTGTTTTCCAGCCGGCATATACCGACCACTGGCAGCCCTGCGCCCAAGCCTCAAAAGCCACCATCGCGCTGGAAAGGCGCTTAAAAGATGCACAAAGTAGATCATTCTCTATTTCTGGCGGGATACACATATCGACAACACCCGCCTTGAACTTGGGAACTTCTGGGTTAAGCGTAAGAATCCAGAGCCCTTCCCCACCCTCCAGCGGGTGGTACATCACTACCAAGTCGATCAACAAAGCTGAAACTGGCGGGATATTGGGGCCACGGGCCAAGAGCATATGAAGAGGTCTTACTAACTGGGCATTTTGTATCTGCTCCTCTGCCACACCCAAGTGCCGAATTACTTCAGCATTCCCCGCACCACAGGCAGAAATCACCAGCTCTGGTTTTAACTCACACGAGCGACCATCCATATCCAGAGTTACTTGCTCAATCCCTGCCCCCCCAAGCTGAAACGAGACCAACCTCCCACGATAGATTTGCTTCCTCAAGGGTTCGCTGACACTGCGATAGGCTGCAGCTCCATCAAAAATAAGATCATCAGGAAATCTGAACCTGCGATTTGATGGCAAATTATCCGGATCAAAGATCTCGGGCAACTCAACTTCCTCAAAGGGAATAGCCGCTCTGGCCCAGTTATCTTCAACAGTGTTTAGAAAGTCTGGGGGCAGCGCTGCATGGAAATCTGTTATGCGACTGTTCACGCCGCTAGTCGCAAGTTCTTTGTGCCAGCGCTGCGCGGCACATCGGTAAATTTCAGCAGCTTGGGGGTTAGCCGCATTCCAGCCGGAAGAGAAATAACCGTGGAAATGTAGAGACTCGGCGTCACCGAACTCATCGTCGACCAGTACCACCGAGTACTCTGGTATCAGCTCTCTCATCAGGGTTACCCCCTGAATACCACCTCCTAGGATCAGTACATCAACGGGAATTTCCTGTGACATAGGATGGCCTGCTTAATGGTTTGGCATGATTGGAGTAGTTATCAGCCTTAGTTGCCACAATGAATTTGCGACGATGCCGGAAAAACAACCTCAATCTATCTCGTTTGATACCTGCTTGTTGCTGTTTTTTTATTCAACTATTTTCAATTTCCGGAGATTTGGGGCGCCGTAACCTCGCGAGAAGAGCCACCAAAATGCAAGAACATAAGACAAAAACCCACCCACGATACAAAGAAGGTACCAAAACCAGATTGGAAACTCATAGCCCAGTTTATGTAGAACGGAAAACGGCATGTAAATTGGAAGGTTGAGAAGGATTGCTCTCCAGCTAACCGCCCATGTCAATGTAACTACGGCCGATAGTGATGGCGTTTTGCTCACTGTTGCTCCCTTGCTACCGCGCTAATGGATAGGCAGTTAGTCAAGATTGCCTTTTTTGTCAATCGATTGGCCTAAATTCAGCGGGCACTCCTGGCCATTCTTGAAGTTATTGTGAAACTTTGCCCCAAACGGACAATTGGTTAATCCGTTCCAGCTTACCTCCCGTAAAGAGTTGGCCATCGCACAATTGGTACGGTGGAAAGTAATTCAATCCAATGACAAGGAAATGTGAATATGAAGGGTTTGGTAAAAGGTTTGGGGGTTCTTCTATTGGCTTTTGGAGGGCAGCTCTCTTGGGCTGATAATGAATCTGAGCTTGAGACGGTCCCCTACGTGGACGTCTATCAGTACGTTGGCAAGTGGTATGAAATAGCCCGACTGCCACAGATCTTCCAGCCTGCCTGTACAGCAGTCACGGCAGACTACGGTCTCAACGATGATGGCACACTCAGTGTTTTCAATTTTTGCCGAATCCTACACCCAAAGTACGGTTTTCCCATCAGCGTGCAAGGTACCGCTACCCCTCTAGATGATACGAATAGCAAACTTGCGGTTTCATTCTTCGATGGGAAAACCAATGGTAACTACTGGGTTCTAGAGCTAGACCCAGCATATCAATGGTCCCTCGTGGGCGACCCCAATCGCAGCAGCCTTTATCTTCTAAGTCGAACTCCACAACTGGATGAGGCCATTGTAGATGAGCTGCTTGAATTGGCTGTCACTAAGCACGGTTACAATATCGACCACATCATAATGACCAAGCAACTACCAAATTAACCCAATGAACCAAAGGCGAGCGGAGCTTTTGCTCCACTCGCCCTCTGAAAGTTAGAATTTACATTAAGTTCTATAAAATACATATATATCAATATGTTAAATCTATTTATTAATGTATTTTCTAGCTTAAATGTGTCCTTTCACACCACATTCGCAGGCCATAGCGTCTACTATTACTCACCGTCATTTCTCACAATCACATAACCATTTCTCTCTCCCGCAGCCTCTTGACCACTCTCGTGAAAGAGGTCATCTAAATATCTGGGACAGCTGTGATAGCAGAAACATGAGGAATCTGTACCCACGATATCTGCAGAATGCAAAATCACCGGCAACTCCGCCAAAAGATATCTCACCGCTATTGAAACCATCTCGAATGTAACTTCTTCTTCCGCTAGATGGTGCTCCAGCACCCATCTACTGGCTTCCAGACAACCCTCGCGGAAACCATCATTCAAGTGAAACTCCTGCTCAAACTGATAGAGCCAGCGAGAATAGAGCTCAGATTGTTTCAACCACTCGGAGTCAACCAATTCACTGTCTACAGCACACGAGCCCGAAGCGCGATAGACCTTGTTATGCAGATAGTGGCACTGTCGTCGAGCTCTTTTTCTCGCCTTCTCTTCCTCATAGCCAAGTGCGATCTGTGTATATTCAGCAGCATTATCGGGAATAAAAAACATGACTCGCTTAAAGTGACTTTGCGCCCACTTTGCAAGCCGAGCAATCTGCCCCTCGGAGAAGTAGCTGTTGAAAGGACTTACACCTATTACCGCTAGGTCAGCCATCTCATAGATTTCTTGTGAACGCGACGTTGCAAATTCAACCTTCATCCTACAACTCCATGGAACAGCACTGGGGAGCCAGTAGATCGATTCAGTGCAACATTTTTACCGGGAATAATGAGCAGTATTAAGCAGAAAAGGTTGACCTGAACCGCAATTAACTCTCGCCTAGATGCTTACCTTCAATATCAATACATATGTCTTAGATATAAATAATCGGTAACCAATCCCATTAATTGAGCCCTCGGGCGTGACCGTTAAGCCACGTTGAAGCAGTACGCATTTAAAAGGCCTCTGAACTAATTCAGAATGACTCTGCGGGACTTGAGGATTGCCGCTGCTTGGCACCGCTCGCCGTAAAAGAAAATTCGGCCTTAAGGGCCCTTCCTGTAAGTCTTTTAGAGCAGTTCACTCTGTGTTGCGATTTCATTCTGAGGGCTAGATATCCTTGCGAAGCTGCACTTTCACCCGAACCACTCAGAACGCTAAAGACATCCCGGAACTGATAGGGGGCTCTTAAAACAGCGGGTGTATCAACTCAATTCCTTTTCTTTTTAGCGGTATCCATTTTCCCGGCACTCAATCACTCTATGCTCGACTAGCTGGTCAAAAATGCTCTTCAGACGTAAAAATCATCAAAACCGAGCCGTGCCAACCGCCTCCATTTGAGACCAAATGCCCTAAATAATGGATAGTAGGAAACTCTATTTTGCTAAATGTGCCTAATGTGGAAAAGATCCATCTCTGATTGGAGGTATTTCATGCCCTTCGGAGCTTTCAGCCTTTATACTTGTCCTAAGCTATAGGTCGCTAAGCCATAAAGGCTGGTCGCCTATGAAGTAGGACGTATAAAGAGACTCCCTATGCTTACCAATCGGATCGCCGCTCTATTTTCCGGCTTCTTGGTCATTGGCCTGCTTTCCACAACCGCTCTGGCAGAGACCGAGCTTCTGGCTCCTGAAAAGGACCAGGGCAGTACTGCCAGGGAGATTGTCGGCAAGCTAGAAATGCTGCACTACAACAAAATCAAGGTCGGAGACGAAATGTCGGAAGACCTTTGGGACGAGTACATTGATGCTCTAGATCCCACCAAAAGCTACTTCCTCGCCTCAGACATCAATGAGTTCCGCGAATGGCAAACCAAGCTGGATGACCAGCTACGCGCTGGCGATGTCAAAGCAGGCTTTGAGATTTATAACCGTTTCCGCCTGCGTATGGGCGATCGGTTGGACAATATCTTATCCCAGCTCGAAAAAGGCTTGCCCGCTTTCGATTTCGATCGCGATGAATCCCTCGAACTCGACCGTGAGGAGAGTCAGTGGCCTACCTCCATCAGTGATGCCGATGATCTTTGGCGTAAGCGCCTGAAGAGCAGCGTCTTAAACCTGAGGCTCACAGGTAAAGAGGATGAGGATATTCGCGATTTGCTGGAACGCCGCTATAAAGGTCAAAAGAAGCGCCTTGAGCAGCAAAACAGCAATGACGTATTCGAGCTCTATATGAACTCGTTGACTCGCCTCTATGATCCCCACAGTAACTATCTGTCCCCACGCTCCCTGGAAAACTTCAACATGAGCATGTCGTTGTCTCTGGAGGGCATCGGTGCCGTGCTGCAGGGGGATGAGGAATACACCAAGGTTGCCCGATTGGTAGCGGGTGGTCCTGCTGACCGCACCGGTAAGATCAAGCCTAACGACAAGATTGTAGGGGTCGGCCAGGATAAAGATGGTGAAATGGTCGATGTCGTCGGCTGGCGGCTGGATGACGTGGTGGATCTAATCCGCGGTAAGGCCGGCACCTTCGTGCGCCTGGAAACTATTCCCACCGGCGGCGACGGCACGCACAAAACCATCCTGATCAAGCGCAGTAAAGTGAAGCTTGAAGATCAGGCTGCCAAGAAGGCCGTATTCGAATTTTCAGATGGTAAGAAGAGCTACAAGATCGGTGTAATCAACTTGCCGACCTTCTATATAGACTTTGACGCCTACCGTCGCCGCGACCCCAATTACAAGAGTACTACCCGCGATGTGGCTAGATTGCTCAGCGAACTGAAAGAGGAAAAGGTAGACGGTATCATTCTGGATCTACGCAACAATGGCGGCGGCTCCCTACAGGAAGCCACCATGTTGACCGACCTGTTTATCGATCAGGGTCCAGTAGTCCAAATCCGCCACGCTAATGAGCAGATTTCACGGCACAACCGCTCCCGCTCTCGCGCAATGTATCGCGGCCCGCTGATGGTATTGATTAACCGCCTCTCGGCATCAGCTTCCGAGATCTTCGCCGGCGCCATCCAGGACTACAACCGCGGCTTGGTTGTTGGCAATCAATCTTTTGGTAAAGGCACCGTGCAAACTATGGCGCCCCTGAAAGAAGGCCAGTTAAAAATTACCCAGTCCAAGTTCTACCGCGTATCTGGTGATAGCACCCAGCACGCGGGCGTGAAACCCGATATCCCCATGCCGCAACTTATTGATGCGGAGAGTGTTGGTGAAAGCGCTTACGATACCGCCCTGCCCTGGGACCGTATCCACGCCGTACCACACGCCAAGTACTTTAATCTGAAGACTCTGATTCCTAATCTGCTCACTAAGCACAATAAGCGCACAGCATCAGATCCGGACTTCATATTCCTGCGCGATCAATTCAAGTTTGAGAGCGAACGCGCCGATAGAAAGCATCTCTCCCTTAATGAGGTAATGCGAGAGCAAGAACGTGAAAACGTGAACCAGCGCCTGCTCTCCATGGAGAACCGCCGTCGCGAAGCAAAAGGGCTTGAACCCTACAAGGATTTCGAGGCTTATGAAGAGAGTGAGTCTGAAGAAGTGGCAACTATTGGTGGCCCTGTGGAAATCAAATTAGAAAAAGATCCAATCTTGAACGAAGCGGGCTATATAATGGCGGACTTTATTGGACTGGCTGACAAAGCCAGTAAGGCACCGCCGCAAGTCGCCAATTTCTAAAGATATGATGCCCTTTGGGGGTGCCAGGCACACCCATGCGCACAGTAAACAATTAGGTCGGGCTTGCCCGACCTTTTTCATTTGGGGGAAGAAATGAAAGTCGTTTCCTTTAACGTCAACAGTATTCGCACTCGCCTGCACCAAATGCAGGCTCTGGTAGATAGCCATCAACCCGATATCATTGGTCTTCAGGAAACCAAGGTTACCGATGAAGACTTTCCTGTAGATGCCATTCGCGACCTGGGTTACGAGCTAATCTATTTTGGCCAAAAAACACACTACGGTGTTGCCCTGCTCTCACGCCTACCATTTATCGATCGCGAATATGGCTTTCCTACCGACGACGATAACGCCCAGCGCCGTATGGTCATGGGAAAGTTCGATATTGGCGGCAGTAAACCTCTCACCGTCATCAACGGCTACTTTCCCCAGGGCGAGAATCGTGAACACCCAGTAAAATTCCCGGCAAAGCAAAAGTACTACGCTGACCTCGATACCTATCTACAAACCACCTGCGATCCCGAAGCCCCGGTGCTGGTTATTGGCGACATGAACATCTCTCCGAGTGATCTGGACATCGGTATCGGGGAGCCCAATCGCAAGCGCTGGCTGCGCGACGGCAAGTGCAGCTTCCTTCCAGAAGAGCGCGAATGGCTGCAGAAAATCGAGGCCTGGGGCTTGGCGGATACTTTCCGTGCGATGAATCCTGATACAGATGATGTATTTAGCTGGTTTGACTATCGCAGTAAGGGTTTTGACCGCGAGCCCAAGCGTGGGCTGCGGATCGACTTGATTATGGCTACAAGCCCTCTGATGGAACATTGTGTGGCCACAGGGGTCGATTATGATATCCGCGCTATGGAGCGCCCCTCAGACCATGCGCCGGTCTGGGCAGAGTTCAAGCTCTAAGCATTTAGTGAATAACCGGGATCTGCTCCCGGTTTTTTTGGTCCTTTGAATATTCGCTTTTCCATATATAATGCCCACTAAGTTGAACGGATTGCCGTTCTGGAGCATTCCTATGAAGAGGCGCATCCTGTTCGTCTGCTCAGGAAATTCAGCGCGTTCGTTAATAGCTGAGGCTTTATTGCGCTACTACGGGGGAGAGCTCTTTGAGGTTTTTAGTGCAGGAACAGATCCCACCCCCGTGGATGTCCGAGCTATTAAAGCCCTTCAGCGCTTCGGCATTCCGATCAAGGGGCTGTGTTCCAAAAGCTTGCAGGAGGTAGCTGACCGGAACTTTGATTTGGTCATTACCCTGTGTGACAAGAGCCATAACGAGTATGTACCCGTCGCTGGGCACGGTAGGCTGATTTCATGGAATTTTGAGGACCCAGCGAGCCGGCATTGCTTCAAACCCTTTTACACAACGGTGTTGGAACTGAGTACCCGCATCAAACTTTTTGTCCTGGTGTATAACAAGGCCGTGAAAGCGGCGTAAACAAGATTTGGGGTAAGCCTTGAACCCAGTTCAGTTCTACAAGTGCCTGGCAGACGATACCCGCCTGCGCACGCTTCTACTGATCACCCACGAGGGAGAACTTTGTGTGTGCGAACTCACTGCTGCTATGGGTTTGAGCCAACCCAAAATATCTCGGCACTTAGCCCTACTCCGCGGCGCTGATTTATTGCGGGACCGCCGCCAGGGACAGTGGATCTTTTACCGCATCAACCCTGAACTGGGCAACTGGGCCAAATCGATCCTTCAAGACACTTTGCAGGCAAATCAGCACTTTATTGCCGAAGATCTTCGCAACTTGATCCTAATGGGAGATAGGCCCCAAAGAGCTAGCCTATGCTGCTAAGTCACGGCAGTAGGTATTTTGCTGGCAAGTAATATCACTAAGTCGCTGAAAAAATTTACCTGGATATATGCGATTTTTCATATATTTAGATTACTCAGGAGTTACAACATGGCTATCAAAGTCGGAATCAATGGATTTGGTCGTATCGGTCGGCTTGTGCTGCGCGCAGCCTGGGACTGGCCAGAGTTGGAGTTTGTGCAAATCAATGACCCCGCTGGAGACGCTTCCACCCTTGCTCATTTACTGAATTTTGATTCGGTACACGGGCGTTGGCAGCATTATGCAGAAGCTAAGGACAACACAATTACGGTTACTGGCCAGGAAATAAGTTGTAGCCATAATCTCGCCATTGCCGACACAGACTGGAGTGCTTGCGACCTGGTTATTGAAGCCTCTGGGAAAATGAAAACTAGCGCGCAATTGGAGGGCTATTTAAAGCAGGGGGTAAAGCGTGTGCTGGTTTCGGCTCCCGTAAAAGAAGACGGGGTACCAAATATTGTTTTGGGGGTGAATCAGCACATTTATGATCCAGCCAAGCATCAAGTTGTTACTGCAGCCTCCTGCACCACAAACTGTTTGGCCCCGGTGGTAAAAGTGATACATGAAAAACTGGGCATCAAGCATGGCTCTATCACTACTATCCACGATATCACTAATACCCAGACAATCCTTGATGCGCCCCATGCAGATCTGCGCCGCGCAAGGGCCTGTGGAGCCAGCCTGATACCCACTACTACCGGCTCAGCCACAGCAATCACCGCCATCTTCCCGGAGTTGACCGGCAAGCTGAACGGCCATGCCGTACGAGTCCCGCTGGCCAATGCCTCCCTGACGGATTGTGTTTTCGAAGTAGAACGGGAAACAACTGTGGATGAAGTTAATAACCTACTGAAAGCCGCAGCAGAGGGCGAGCTGAAAAATATTCTCGGTTATGAGGAACGTCCTCTGGTATCTGTGGATTACAAAACCGACCCACGTTCCAGCATTGTTGATGCACTGTCCACCATGGTGGTCAATGGCACTCAAGTGAAAATTTATACCTGGTATGACAACGAGTGGGGCTATGCCAACCGTACTGCAGAGCTGGCTCGCCTGATTGGATAAGCCAATGTCCTAGATCCCACCAATAAAAAACTGATAAATACCCGCGGGGCTGGCCTGATCTTCAGGCCAGGAGCCCCTAGTAGTTAGAGCCAAAACCCATGCAGTTTTTCTCCACCCTTTCGCCCTCGGTACACCAATATTTATTGGTGACTGGTAACTATTGGTCTTTTACTCTAACTGATGGCGCACTGCGCATGCTGGTGCTTCTGCATTTCCATACCCTGGGGTACACCCCTCTCGAAATAGCCCTACTGTTTCTTTTCTATGAGTTTTTTGGAGTAGTCACCAATTTGGTGGGGGGATGGCTCGGTGCCCGGCTAGGCCTTAATCGCACCATGAATATTGGTCTGGCATTACAGGTTTGCGCTTTAGCTATGTTATTGGTCCCTTCCAGCTATCTCAGTGTGCCTTTGGTTATGGCCGCTCAGGGGATATCTGGCATAGCCAAAGACCTAAACAAGATGAGCGCGAAAAGCTCAATCAAGCTTTTGCTACCTGACAACAATACCCAAGGAACTCTTTATCGCTGGATCGCCCTACTGACTGGCTCCAAGAATGCCCTGAAAGGCATTGGGTTCTTTATGGGGGGAGGCCTACTGGCGCTGCTGGAATTTCGCGGGGCTATATTCGCAATGGCAGTCGCTCTCGCCTCAGTATTGCTTTTGAGTAAGAAATTTTTACGAAAAGATTTGGGTAAAACGAAAGTGAAAGCCCGCTTTCAAGATGTATTTTCTAAGAGTCGCCCGGTGAATATCCTTGCGGCAGCAAGACTGTTCCTATTTGCATCTCGTGATGTTTGGTTTGTAATCGCCCTGCCTGTTTTCCTGGCGAGCGAATTCGATTGGGGCCACTGGCAAGTCGGTGCATTCCTAGCCTGCTGGATCATCGGTTATGGCGCAGCACAAGCCTTTGCCCCAAGGATCACTGGAAGTTTTTCTTCGGCACTGCCTGATGGCCGAACCGCCCTATTGTGGGGCTGCGCATTAACTCTGATACCTGCGCTGATTGCCTTCTCACTCTATATCGGCTTCCACCCTCAACTCAGCATTTTGTTGGGCCTCATGGTATTCGCTCTGTTATTTGCAGTGAACTCTTCTGTGCACAGCTACTTGATCGTCGCTTATGCCAGAGAAGATAGCGTTTCTATGGATGTGGGGTTTTACTACATGGCTAACGCTCTGGGCCGCCTTACCGGAACTCTGTTGTCGGGCTGGATTTTCCAGATTGCCGGTTTACAAGCTTGCCTGTTGGTATCCACGTGCTTGCTGTTTTTGGCAACCTTCATTTCGCTTGCATTGCCAAAACACAACGAAGAAGACAACCCGATGATCAATGCAGTAACTTAATCAGATAGCTGATTAGAGGCTTTCAATTGAAAGTATGACCAATGGTTCCACCCTCGCTATGGGGTGGAATTCCCCGGGGGGATCACAGCCAGCCAATAACAAGAGAGCTCCGGACCACAATATCCAAGATAAACGACTACACATAAGCTACCACTTAGGACCCGCAGTAAACGACCATACCGGTTATTACTCAGACTCCAAACTATCAGGCCATCTCTATGGATGGGTACATTGTTATAGGCAGAAGATTAGAAAACCGAGCGCCAAATTTCTATGCCAAATTGGCATCAAATTCTGCCAATACACCAGGGTAAAATCTTGGCAGGGTTATATATGCAAATTACTCAGTACAATAAACATTCAGATTCCCTTAGAAGGATCTCCAAAATTTATATAAACATCGATTGCGGGAACGGCACGGAAATCTGGCGCCAATACTAGCCTCAATACTCTGTCAGGTGCGGAGAACTTTTTAGCTCAATAGCGCTTACATAGGTATGAAAGACCAAGATTATCAGCCCCCTGCAACTTTTCAGATACTGGACTTAATCGCCAGTAAAGCCTTTTATATCTTTGAGGATGCGATTAGGTAAAGTAATTTCCTCACTAGAGTCATAAATAAAACCTTAATGCAGGCACAACTGATTTTCAAAAATACATTCCTGGTCTCGGCAACATTATCAAGGGTCAAACAGAGCACTCTGGCTTTATGGTTATCGACCAACGAACACATAGTAGAGCCATTTAAATCACGGGCAAGGTAAATGACTTTATAAGAGTACTTGTTTCACTGATTACCCGTAGTCATCCTAATCAGTGTACGGTCTTTCTTTATAAAGTGATGATAAAGGGCTGCCAGGAAGTGTCCCAAAATAAGTAACCAGATAAGCCATTCACCCAGCACTTCCTTATGAATGAAATCGATAGGTTCCTCGAACTGTTTGAAGGTCAAGCCCATTTTATTCTGAACAAGGTGGGCAAAAAGGGAAGTGTCAGCAAACTGAGGGATTTCAAACAGGAAAAAGTACTCAGTATTCACCCCAGTTCCTAGGTATCCGGTTAATGGTGCAAGTATCATGACTACATATAACAGAAAATGGCCTGTATGCGCGGCAAAGTGCTCCAGCCTGGAGCCAGGTTCCAGTTTCGGAGTGGGATTAGTCAAACGCCAAAATATCCGTAACAGTACAAAAGCACCAATCGTTATGCCAATAGACAAGTGCAGCTGTAAGGCAATCCAGTTTGCTGGGGTATCCTCTTCAGTAAACCATTGGAGGTAATAGACACTGACGTAAGATCCTAGAATTAAGAATGCTATTATCCAATGAAGCCACTTGGCAACTGCCCCATATTCATAGATAGTATTTCGGGCGCCCATAGAATGCCTTCTTTATAAATTTTGCAGCCTAAAACACTATAAACCTAAAGCTGGCCAGGGGCCTTATAATACAGCTTCAATCATGAATACTTAGGGGGGTGTGGGCGCCTTTTCTATGCCCCCTATAGATCACAGCGCTTTGAGTAGAGGATTTCGATTCATAAAAACCTAAAGAATTAAATTGCGTAAAACATCATATTGATGCCTGCAGTGACTTTCTTATTCCTGCAAAAAAGAACAATACGCCTATTGTTTGAACCATATGATAAAGACTATTGTGGTTAAACGTCCAAATAAACGTAAACTCCAAAGCTGTTCTGACTTGCAATACCACAGCCAGGAGAGAAACAAACCCGCCAATAACCATATACCAAGCCCCAGGTAAACGCCCCATAACCCCCATCCATGTATAACCAATAACAACAGGAATCATCACTAACGCTTGATAACCCACAAATACTATGAAACCATCAATTCTAGATACTGCAATGAAATAAAATATCAGGCCAATTAAAAATATGTAGGGCAATAACTTTCTTGATATTCGCTCACCGGCAAGATCACCAATAATAGCGAGTGTAAACGACACCAGAAAAAGACCGAGAAAAAAAAATAAAACATGCCACATGAATATTCTTTCAGGTCCGGCAATCTGAAAACCATGAATTACCGAACCCAATAGGCCAACGACAAACATCACCCCAAAGAAACAAATCCAGCAATTTCTCTTCCAGCTAGACTTGAATTCCGGCCTAATAAAATAAAGAAATATAAACAACGCCAATACAGCCAATACCAAGTCTGTTATTGCCGAAACTTGTTCAGTAGGTACATCTGTTAATTTAAGCACCTATTTCACATCCCTTCAACGCAGCATATTTATATGGAAAATATCACGCAATATCGCATCACCTATCAAACCGTAAAAGCCACCCATAACAGCAATGGCAACACTAGCCGACACCGAACGACCAGCCTCATTACAACCAATACCAAAGCGCCAGGGTTAAATTAATCATCATCATGATAAAGTCCATAATAAATATAAACTTCATCACACCTTTCACTTTCCAAGGCCCACCCCCTTTTCGGTTCTTTAGCGCGACTGGCAAGTTATAAATAAACTGAGAACCATGTGTAACAGAAAAAACAAAAAGCAATATAGATCTTTGAATATCCCCGGAAAAGGAGGCGTGATTAACCAATAAAAGAATACTCATTAGCGCCAATGAAAAATTAAACCCGCCCAGAAATTTACCTGACTCAGCCAGAATTCCAAAGACAGGGGTATCCCTATGCTCTCTAGGAACAACCAGCTTGGCAAAAATCTTTCCCCGCAAGGAGAAAACATTGAAACCCATTAAAAACCAAATAGTATTTAGCACTAAAACCAGCTCAAAGATCACGTTACTCTCCAAATTTATTATAATAATTGCTTGTGATTACATACGGCTATATACAGTACAGCGTCATCTATTTAGAACCATGTAAAGATGTTTTTTCAGGAGTTACTTAATACAGGCCAGCGCTCCACGATCTCCCCTTTGTCATACACAGCTATATCCCCAAACTGAAGAAATACAGACTCACTTTGTGTTGGTCGCAAGAAAACCCAGTCATCCTCTTGTAGGACAACCTGATTGGAAGCATTGAGCATTTCCTGATTTGTAGAGCGTCCATAAATAGGATTGATCGAAAGACCTTCTGGAGATTCGGGCAGCGCCTTCCAATACCCCCCAGAGATAAAGAATGTCTGCTCGCGATTTGGGTTTAACCAGCGCATCGTACCCGTTAGTTTCTCCAAACCAGGAATTTGAGTCTGCGGTAACTTCTTCAATACTGGGCTGGCGATAAATGCAGCCGCCTTGTGATCACTGAGGGTGGGGATATCAAAATCTGTAGGTTTAACAAGACAGGAACCTGCCGCCAGCTCATTACAGGGTGCACTATCTGAGCGTGATTTATAAAGCTGGTAAGTCGGGCTGCCGGCGCCATTCAACGTCAACCTTTTAGGATACTGGTCACCCAACAATTGTTTAGCGTGCTCAAGCCTCTGAGTATAAATCTCCAAACCGCGATCAATGGCTTTCTCTGGGCCACCTAAAATACCCGGCATCTTAGCCGCATGGGCGTCATAGCCCATAAATCCTGACAGAGTAAGCAGTGGTTCTGTCTTAATAATATTGAGCATTTCAGTAAGGTCCCGAGCATCGCTGACTCCACCGCGGTGCAACCCCACATCCAACTCGATATTGATTTGTAACCTTTGCTCAAGGCTACCGGCTAGTGCCGCATACTGTTGTAGCCGCCGAGGGCTATCAATCAGCCACTGAAGTTGTGTTCTAGGGTCAAATCCACTGGTTGTTGGGCGGCTATAAAAGCTCTTGGCCGCAGCAATCGGAAGAGGCTTACCCAGCAAAATATCTGCCTGTGGTTGTGACTGGGCCAACTGTTGCAAAAAAGGTAGATGGAAAACCATATACCGCTGCGTACCAGTCTGTTTGGCAACCGCCTCCAGTAACCCCAGAGCTGGTAACGATTTGGCAACAATTCGATAGTCAAAGTGCCCATTTAGATGCCCAGAAAGTACAGTCGCATTGGCTCTCAGGCGGTTTAAATCCACTACCATTGTGGGACCAGAGAAACCTGCGGAATCCAGAGCCTTAGAGAGACTTTGAAAATAGTTAGTGTGCCCCCCCTGCCCCAAAGCTTTAGGCCTTAACAAAGGAAATGCGGCCGCAACCCCCAATGCCGCTCCGCCCAGTAAAAATTTTCTCCGCGTTTTCTGCACAGTTCGCTCCCCTAGTCTCTCTTCAGCCCTGAGATGAATAAGGGCCCTATCAACCAATTAGTTTCTTCAGGTACGGGTTTAAAAATTTTCCTTTAGGGTCAAGCTCACGTCTTACCTCAAGAAAATCCTGCCAGCGGGGGTATAAACCAGCCAGGTCCTGCCGGTGCAAGGTATTAAGTTTCCCCCAGTGCGGTCTGCCGCCATGCTTGCGCATAATGGGTTCCAGTGCCTTAAAAAGGGGCTGGTAATCCTCCTCAAAGTAACGGTGTACCGCAATAGATACGGAATCCTGTTGGTAGAAGGGGCTCAACCAAATATCATCCCCCTTTACAAAGCGCACTTCGATAGGAAAGAACACATTAAGATTGTTCTCTTCGATTGTGCGGCGTAGCTCCTCAAAAGCGGCCAGTCCGGCTTCCCTGGGAAGGTGGTATTCCATCTCATTGAAGCGAACATTTCGCTCACTGGCGTAGTTTCGCCAAGAGGACTCCACAACCACCTCCTTTTCAATATCCTCCATTGCAGACTGTAAGGCGTATTGCCGTAATCTGGGCGACCAGCCAAGCCAGTCTCGAACAGTTTTAAGGGTCATTACAGCTTCGTTAGTATCTTCACGCGCGGTAGTAAAGATCTCTTCATCCGTTAGTTGGTGCGTATCAGCCATACACATTCCGGAGAAAGGAATATAGTAAAACTCGAAATTGCGATTTGACTCCGCAAGTGTCTCCGCCTGCTCAAGCACCTCCCCCATGGGAGCCACCCAGGATTCTCGCCGGAGTTTGTAACTGGACTGGTTCTGCATACGCACCTTGGTCACTAACCCCAGGCTACCCAGGGAAACTTTGGCTGCTATGAAAGTCTCTGGGTTTTGCTCTGTATCGCACCACAGAGTGCTGCCATCTGCCGTAACCAGCTCCAATCCCGTTACATAGCTGGACATACAACCTAAACCGGCCCCAGTGCCATGAGTGGCAGTGGCCAGGCATCCGCCGAGAGTTTGCTCATCAATATCCGGCTGATTAATCAAGGCTTGACCAATATCTTCAAGCGGCTGGCCAAGATCGGCTATACGTGTACCCGCGTAAATCGTAGCCTGGGTGGTTTCGCTACTATAATCGGCCACACCGCTAATACGCCCGAGCGAGAGAATGGTGTCATCGGTGGGTACCAAGGCCGTGAAGGAGTGCCCAGCCCCCACAGCTCTAACAGCACCTTTAGCATCAGCTACACGTTGCTGTAGTTCGGCGATTGTCTTTGGTGCCAGACGTTCACTGGGCAGGCAGTCTTGCGAACCAGACCAGTTGCGCCAGCGGATACCCTTACGCTTTACTGGGCCACTCGCCTGTACCAAGGTGCGTGCCATAGAGGAGATTGGAGTAGCAGCGATAGCTGTAGAACCAGCGGCAATAGTTGTAATAAAGCGGCGACGTGACTGCTGCATAATCCCTTACTCCGCAGAGGCCATAAAGGCAATTAACTGTTCAAACTGCTCCGGTGAGCACTCGAAACAAAGGCCCAGTGGCGGCATCCCCTGGAAACCATTAATCGCGTTTTCAACCAATACATCCATTCCCTTGTCGAGACGCGGTTCCCAGCCGGCAATGTCCCCAGTGAGTGGCGCAGCGCTGACCCCAGTGCTGTGACAGCTGCGACAGGTTCGCTGATAGATTTCAGCAATTTCTGGATCAGCGGGCGCCAAAGTCAGCGCTTGTTGGGCTAAGGCCAAACGGTTTTTAGGGCTACTGTCGCTGGATTCCGAGCAACCACTCGTCAGTAAAGCCACAATAAGGGGGGCGCAGAAGAGCCTAAGGCTCCGGTGAGGTCCTACCAGTTCCATGTATGTACACCTACTACATTATTGTTAATATTTCCCAGGCTCTGGAGCCTGAGGTGGGCGTTGTGTACTTAAACTGCAACCATTGTTAATCAGGCTGGCAGCTAAGACAACAAGCGGAACTGCTCAGTCTATTATTGATTTTAAAATTTACTAATCCTGTATCCACTCATATCACCAATCCTTTATTATTCCGGCAATTGCTTTCTAGTACGCTTGCCCAACCTTTTATTTTGGCCATAGCCCGTTAAAGCTCTTTCTATCTTACTTATTGATGAAATGACAATTAGTATCTATTACTGAAGTCTTTTATCCGTCCGGTAGGCGCCAAATAAAATCGCTTAAATATTGCTAGTAATATTTGTCAATTAAGGAGGCCTCATAATTAATTAAAAATCGTTCCCCTTATCACGCACAACCAATAGACCGATATCCGAGATACACCATTGATAGAAAAATAAAATCGGACAATTTAAATAACGGATAACAATAAATGAAAAATAAACTATTAAGATCAGCTCTTATCGTAGGAAGCCTGGGCCTAAGCGCTTCTGCTTCAGCAATAACTTTGTCAGAAATATGGGATATTCTGGTTAGTTCCAGCACTCAGGTAGGTTTTACCGGCACTGTGGGCAATCAAGCCTATAGCAGGCCGGGAAGCTTGGCTGGGCAAAGTGGCCAAATTAGAGTAATGGCAGCCAACATAAAGGGCTTTCCTGAAGGTTTACAGGGTATTTCTGATGGCCAGGCATCTCTATTTTCATCCACCTATATTGCTGGGCAGGCCTACGATATTGTCGGACTCCAGGAAAACTGGGTCAGAAATTACGCGGTGATGTCTCCCCTTAGCCAAACAGAATATCCTTATCGAAGTGATCATTTCCAGGGCGGGGTCTTCAGTTTTGGCGATGGTTTAAGCACTATCAGCAAACACCCTATTAATGGAAGGCAGCTGCATGTTGAGTATTCAAGCTGTAAGGGTACCTACTCAGACTTTATCGCAAACGGCTCAAGTCCCGATTGTGAGACGGAAAAAGGCTTCACCTTCACTGAAGTTCAGCTAGCCAAGGACCTAAAAGTACACTTTTACAATACTCACATGGACACCAGTAACGGCCAGGAGAAAACAGGCCAGTTCAACCAGCTCAAACATTTTATTCAACAAAATTCGGCCGGATATCCAGTGATTGTAATGGGTGACTTTAATGCATGGATTGACAACGGCGGCTGGCAGCCAGGACCTAATCAGTCGGAGTTGGGGCGCTGGGCTTCCGAGTTGGGCTTAACCTGGTCCTGTAGCCAGGTAAGTTATGCCGCAGGTAATACGAATATTAACGATGTAAAGGGCCCCTGTAAGGGTGTTGACCATATTGCTTTTCGCGGCAACTCGCAAATTAGCTTCTCTACCAACCGGTATGATGAAGTCCACCAGAGCATCAGTGATCACAACCCCATTACGGCAACATTAAGTTGGACCAATCACGCTGCCGCCTATTCATCCACTTATGCGAGGGCACATACAGCTTCCCTGCTTAATACCCACCACAACACACGCATTCAGGCTGTCTACGGTGGTAACGATGAGGCAAAAAATATGCCTGCTGCGGCTGCAGAATGGGAGACTTTTACTCTTGCGCTGGAGCAAAAAGGGAACACCCAGCAGTGGGTGGATCACCGCTGTATTCAGAGTGGTGACACAGTTTCACTGCGCGCCCATAACGGTCATTACTTACGTGCCACTCCACATAACAACCATAATGTCGATGTAAGAGCCAGTGTGCTTTTAGGCTGGGAGAAATTTGTCCTTTACAACCATTCCAACGGATGGGCCTGCTTGAATCAAAATGACAAAATCACTTTGAAAACAGCCCACGGAAAATATGTGATGGCGGACGCAAATCGTAACCTGTCCGCTTCAGATAATCAGTTAGCCTGGGAGTTCTTCCAGATTGAGCTTGGAAGATAGTATGTCTTCAAATACTTCCAAACAGTTGCTTTTGCGCTCACATGCTCAAGGAGAAGTAGCTCTAAACTAATGTCCAGTTTTTAGAAGCAATTCGGGCTTGGCGGGCACTTTAATTGTCAAAAGAGCTCGAATTGCATTATTTAGAATCTACCATCCTTAAGCCGGTATTTAGGAAAACTCCTTCACGCAATGAGCGATGGATGCTAGTTTCCCTTATCTCGTGGAGGCTAACACCACAATAAGACCACTAGATTAATTATCGATCGACCATCTTCAATGATCTTCCACCCAAAACTTTGTTAAGTACGGCAGCTAAGCGCACACCACCTTGCTGTAGACGCATTTCTAAGGAATCCCTGCAGCGCAAGAAGTACTTTTCCCCCAATTGAGTTTCATTGGTATATGCCAGTTTATGAGCCAACTGATGGGACTCCTTTGCCCAGTCTGTTGCATCTGTAGACTGCCAAAGCTGGCTCTGGACTGCACCAATTTTTTCTGTCTGTTCTTTTGCATAACCCTGCCAATCGGTAACCACTCTTGAGACAAGATGGATATCCCAAAGAGCGTGTAAATTGGTCTCCTCTCCATAAAAGTGCACGAATACATCGTTGCCACCACGATCCGAATAAAGACCTGTGTGCAGCGGCTGATGAAGATCCCCTACAAAGTGCGCAATAAACATTAAGGCCTCGGCACGCTCTGTCCCTGACCGGGTGCGATCTGCAAGAACTTCTTCAAACTGCTGAATGGCTTTGACAATACACCCTGTTGGAGGGCAATCCCTCTCCGCTTCATAGCGGTTCCAGTCACGGGATAGATTGATATAGTGCATGGGCGCTGCCCAATTATATTGCTCGTTGGAACGAATACGATCCGCCCAGGTAGCTGACTCTGCCAGATGTGGTTCCCCAACCTCATCAAGTAACAATTCAACTTCTGCGGCTACATTAGGTGCCAAATAATGCCAAGCGATTTCTCCAACCACTCTATGGCCATCATCTCCCCAAGCATGGGATTTTAGGGTGCTGAGCAGCCCAACCAATAGAATATTTATACAAATTATTTTTTTTAGGTTAATCATCTCAATCATCCACTGCAGAAATTTGCGGCAAGCTTAATAAACATTTGTGACAAATTGGTCTGCATCAATGCCATCTCACGAACCTGTTACAAAATTGCAACAAATCGTTAACCAGCCCTTCAATTTCACCCGCTAAAAAGCACTCTGGCCGAGACCTGGGGATGAGTCTCGGGAGCCGATTACAACCAGTTCTCTCAAAGCCACGCTGTTGGCCCACTTAAAGACCAGGATTTAGTTATGAAACCTTCTATCTTCCGGCGCATGTGCTTATCCGCCGCGATTATCTCCGCGATTGGTTCAACACATGTCTCTTACGCTCAGGAAACTGCCGCAGCCATTCGCGGCTCTATTACTGGTAGCGCAGGCGAAGCCATCAGCGATGCAAAAATTACTGTAGTGCACGCGCCATCCAATAGTCGGCGAGTGGCCGAGGTAGGAGAATCAGGACAGTTTAATCTCAGTGGTTTGCGTGTAGGAGGCCCTTATACCGTCACAATTGAAACCGAACAGGGGGATCGTACCTTTGAAGATATTTATCTCTCAGTAGGCGATACCCTTCCCCTGATGGTATCCCTCAACACAAGTAACTTTGAAGAAGTCACCGTGCTTGGCCAAGCTATCACTACTTCCCGACTGGCGGTAGGCCCGGCATCTCACTTCAATAGCGATGACTTAGCCAGTGCACCCGCAGTAAACCGCGATATCAAGGACTTGCTACGTCTGGACCCACGAGTTTACATCGACGAAGCCAGCTATGACTCTATTCAATGTACTGGCGCCAACCCGCGCTTCAACAGCCTTACTGTTGACGGGGTGCGCATGAATGACAACTTTGGCTTGAATAGCAATGGCTATCCAACAGAGCGCATGCCCTTCTCATACGATGCAATCGAGCAAGTTGCTGTAGAGCTGGCTCCATTCGATGTGCAATACGGCGGATTCAGCGCCTGTAACATCAATGCAGTGACCAAATCCGGCAGCAATGAGTGGCATGGTTCATTCTTTTATGACTATACCGATGATGGTTTCCGTGGAGACTCTCTTGAGGGTGAAGACTTCCCTGTAGCCAGTTTTGATGAAAAGCGCTACAACGCTACCTTAGGTGGAGCCATTATCCAGGACAAACTCTTTTTCTTCACCGCTTACGAAAAGCTAGAAGGTGTCGCTACTTTTGACCGGGGACCAACAGGCAGTAATTCTCCCTCTGAGGTTGAGGGCGTATCTCAGGAGCAGCTGCAGGAAATCGTGCGCATCGCGAATGATGTGTACGATTATAACCCTGGCGGGCTCCCCTCAAGCCTGCCGGAAGAAGATGAGAAATTGCTGATCAAGCTAGACTGGAATATCAGCGATAATCATCGAGCCTCTCTTACCTATAACTACAACGATGGCTACTCTATTGCCGAATCCGACGACGACTACAATGAGCTAGAGCTATCCAATCATTATTATGAGCGCGGTGCCGAACTGAATTCTTATATTGTTCAGCTGTTTTCCGATTGGAGCGATATCTTTTCTACAGAAATGAAGATCGGTTATTCAGAGTTGGATAACTGGCAACTCTCTCTCGGTGGTACTGAATTTGGTGAAGTCCAGGTCACCAGTAAGGACGAAGAAGGCCTAAAGAGCGCAACGGTTTACTTGGGATCTGATGACTCCCGCCATGCCAATAAGCTGAGTTACGATAATTTGAGCATAAAACTCGCCGGGCGCTTATTGCTGGGTGAGCACAATCTCACCGCCGGCTACGAACATGAAAGTTTCGATGTATTTAACCTGTTTATTCAGGAAGCACAGGGGGAGTACCGGTTTGCTAGTATCGAAGATTTTGAAAACGGCGTTGCCAGCAAAATTATCTATGAAAATGCTGCCATCACCAATAATCCCTTGGATGCTGCAGCAGAGTTTGCTTATGACATCGATACTTTCTACCTGCAGGATGAATACACTTTTGCCGAAGTTGATCTCACAGTCGTAGCAGGCTTGCGCTATGACCGCTACAGCAGCAACGATAGGCCGGTGAAGAATCTGGATATCACAGAAACGTACGGTTTCAGTAACCAGCATAATATGGATGGCATAGACCTTTTACAGCCACGTCTCGGTCTCAACTGGAATGTCAATGACAGCCTGGAGCTACACGGTGGCCTGGGCCTATATTCTGGTGGCAATCCCAACGTTTGGATTTCCAACAATTATTCCAACAACGGGGTATTGCAGATAGAAACCACCGATAGTAGTGGAACCCCGCTCTTCGATATGGACTGGACTGGCAGTGGCCGCCCCATCTATGACATACCGCAAAATCTATATGACCAGGTTGCCAATGGAGAAGGAAGATCCGGTGGCGTCAATCTAATGGACCCGGATTTCGAAATCCCTTCAGTTTGGAAGTATGCCATCGGTGCTAGTTACGAGTTTGAATCCGGCTATTTGCTTTCTGCTGACTACCTCTATAGCGACTATAAAGATGCAGCCATTGTCCGCGATATATCCCTGCAACAAGTGGATACTGCTGTGGATGAGCGCCCAATTTATGAAAGCGCCAATGGTCGTAGCGGAGACTTTATGCTCACTAACGTAAAAGGAGATTCCGGTTTTTCCAGCGTTCTATCCCTGGGTCTAAGCAAGTCCTTCGACTTTGGTCTCAATGTAGCCTTGGGCTATGCCTACACAGAAGCCGAGGATGTGAATCCAATGACCAGTTCTGTGGCTTGGTCTAACTACACCAAAATTGCAACTATCGATGCCGAGAATCCGGGGGCCGCTACCTCCAACTATGTGGTACCCCACCGCTTCACTCTCAAAATGGACTACGCTCACGAGTTTTTTGCAGGCTATGAAACGCGCTTTACCTTGTTTGGCAGTGCAAATGAAGGGCTACCCTATAGCTATACTTTTGGCGGCGGCTTATTTGGCGATGCAGGCTCCGGCCGCAGCCTACTGTACATCCCAACCGGTAGCGATGACGCAAATGTAGTATTTGCTGAAGACTTCGATACTGAAGCCTTTTTCGCTTTTGTTGATTCTGAAGATCTTGATCGCGGTCAGATTATGGAACGAAATGAAATCCATAGTGATTGGTGGACCAAGTTCGACCTACGAATTGACCAGGAATTACCCGGTTGGCGCGCGGATGACAGGATCAACGCCTACTTTATCGTAGAAAATCTGGGGAACTTGATTAACGATGATTGGGGCGTGATGTATGAAGGAGACTTCCCGCGCTATCAGGCCGCTGTAGAGGCTGATATCGATGATCAAGGCCGCTACGTATTCAATAAATTCTTAGAGCCATCAGGCCAGACACGGGTTGCTGAACCATCTTATTGGAGCGCTCGTATAGGCGTTCGCTACGAATTCTAACCATAAGAAAGCCGCGGCAATTGCCGCGGCTTTCTATTATCCAATTATTAAATAATCCTAGTTCAGCAACTCTAGGCGCTACCTAACCAACGGGCCAAGGTTTCCCGTAACAGATCCTTGCTCAGGGGCTTGGTTAGATAATCATCCATTCCTGCCGCTAAACAACGCCCTTCGAATTGTTCTTCCGTGGTACTGGTTAAAGCAACGATTGGTAATCGATCATCAGGCCTGTGCTCTGTTTCCCATCGGCGCAGTATCTCGATTATCTCGGCACTGTGATCGGTATTTTGCTGACAATCTACCAGGGCTAGGTCGTAATGCCCCTCTGATAAACGCAGCAAGGCCTCCTCTCCATTGCTGGCGATATCCACCTGGTAACCGAGTGCCTGCAACATCTCTTCCGTTACCCACTGATGTGGACGGGAGTCCTCCACCAACAGCAGGGAATATTGCCGCGGCTGGTCGGCACCACCTTTTACTACACGCCGAGTAGTTCGCTTGGCGCCGCCAAAGATTCTCTCCACCAGAGTATCGTGTAACTCCTTACGGGTTACCGGTCGTCCCAGGTAGAGAGCTGAA
Organism: Microbulbifer mixtoriginis (SeqCode); assembly: GCF_052467515.1. NCBI lineage: Bacteria > Pseudomonadati > Pseudomonadota > Gammaproteobacteria > Cellvibrionales > Microbulbiferaceae > Microbulbifer > Microbulbifer mixtoriginis (SeqCode). The sequence continues at coordinate 2,267,683 of NZ_CP174314.1, forward strand.
GGTACGAGTCTTTGCAATTCCGCAAAAGAGGACTTTTGACCAAAGCCGCCCAGGCATATCAATGGGCAATCACGGTCCTCAGCATGAGTCTTTTCAAAGAATGGTGTAACTGATTCAAAGAGTATCTCATCGCCCATGGCGGGCACCAACATGATCAGTTGCCCTCGCTCCAAAGCCTGCTGAAGGAGCTGCTGTACTTCACACTCGCAACCTTCACACCAGCGCTGGGACTTTACGTCCATACCAAAGGAGCGCAGCATCTGCATCAAGCCGGAAATAAACAGGCCTTTTTGGTGTATCAGTAAAACCTCACTATCCTGCAAACGGCGGTCCGGGGTTAAGTAGGTACGCTGATTAGGTTCAATAGTAAATTTGACTACGACCTGGTAGCGGTTACCGTCTTGATTGGAGTGCAGTTGTAGATACCCCCCCATAGCTTCCGCCAGACCCTTGGCGATAGACAGCCCTAAACCTGTAGTTACCTGATTGGTATCCATTCTGGAAAAAGCACCAAACAGCTCACTCTCATCGGGCAGGATTTCACCGCGGCCGTCATCTTTCAGAGTAATATTCAACTGCCCTTCTACAGAGGTGATCGGGGTAAAACTCACTTCGCCCCAAAGCTCTCCCCGTTGGGCAATTCCCGTAGCCGAGTCCACCAGATTGCGAATCAACTGAGCTGTTTTACGATTATCGCCAGTGACCATCACCGGCAGGCTGTCATCAATCTGAAAGTTAAATTCCAAAGACTGACTATGGGCTGCTCGCGCAGCGAACTTGAAGGACTTTTCAATGGTTTTGACCAGGTTAAATGGCCCCTGGCGCATACGGATATCTTTGCGAGCAACGCGGGTAAAGAGCCCCACATTGTCCACTAGCTTAAGCTGTTGGCTGCTGGCATTTTTGGCCAGCCCCACCCACTCTTTTTGACGCTCGCTGAGCGGTTCTGCCTCCAAAAGAGACAAGGCCCCCAAGGCATCAGAAAGCTGGCTGCGGAATTCCTGACCAATATTAACAATAAATTCATTCGTCAATTCAACGGCCGCTTCAGAGTGCTTTCGTGCTGCAGCCAGGCTGCTCGCACGCTGCTGCAACTCCTGCATAGCCGACAGGCGTTCCCAATAATTCTCCGACTCTCGCCGCCCCTGGTGAGCGGTCAGCCAGATAAAGGCCAGAGTGAGCGTCCCGTAAATAGTACCGAGGATCATGCCAGAGAAAAGAGCCATCAATGCCGCTGGCAGTAGAGAAGTAACCGTAAACCAAGTGAGAAAACGGTGATAAGGCGAGAATACCGTGGTCACGCTGGAGCAAAAGATGACGGTATAGATCCACAGAAAGTGGGTCTCTGGGGCAAACCCCATATAGTAAACAAAATAGAATAAAGTCAGGCCCCACCAGATAGAGCCAAGAATCGATACAAAAAAGTAATGATTACGCCAGCGATTGGGTCCCGAACTATACAAATGACCAAAACGAAAAACGTAGTAACCGCGGATCAGCGTGAGAACCACTAACCCGGCCCCTAGAATCAGCAATAAGCGCGGAGCTTCCAGGCGCATATCACCGATGGTGGCCGCGATCAAAAATGCACAGAATGAGAGCACCATGCCTCGCCGGCTATATTTGGCGATACGCATATCGGTGGCACGGCAAATACGCCGATCCTTCTGCACCTTGAGTTCAGGGCGATCAAATAATGTCATAGCGACCTTCCCTGGAGCATTGGGTATCCGGTGACATAGAGGTCCCTAGCCTATCCCAAGTACTTCAACCAGTACTGTTTTTATAATAAAGCCGAGCAGTCCAAGACCGAGTGCCAGAAACAGGATAAAGGTGCCAAACCTACCCGCTTTAGAATCCTTGGCCAGGTTCCAGACGATAAACACCATAAATAAGATTAGTGCGCCAATTCCCAACCACAGGGAATACTCTTCAAACTGCTCAAAAGTCATGCAAATCTTCGCTTGTAAAAATTGGCGCGCATTGTACAGCGCTTAACAACTACAGGTAAGACTTGGCCGAATACAGTCGGTCAGCTCACCCATTAACATGACTGGCAGTTCAAGCACCCTGATAATAGTCACCATCTTCCTGCGCGTGGGTTCCACAGCGCAAACGACGCACTTCCTTCTCACGATAGCGGCTATCGTGCCAACATCTTGGTAGTGGCTCACCAGACAGAAAACACAAGTCTGTTTTATCGAAAACTTCTGGGTCTTGTACCTCTTCCCCCCACAGATAGCGGCCAACTACCGTGAGCTCATAGGGATTCGAGAGCGTGACAACATCTGCCACCTCAACCAAGTGCTTGGTGGTTACATCTTTAAAAAGCATAGTGGCACCTTTTTCCACTTCCCATCTTCAGTATAGGGCTTTTGGCGACAATTCTGGCTAAATTAGGGTTTATTGAAATGATGTAAAAAAGAAATGCAGCTACAGGGCAAGGAGGAGCACATAATTGTAAAGAGCTTGTGATCTGCAGAACACATATGGATTGATAAGGAGAAGCCTAATCTTATCCGGACTTCTCCAAATTCTATAAAAAAAGATAGGGCTCCTTTAGCCCTCAATAGTCAGACGAGCGGAAACCATACCCTGCTCCGGCAAAGCATCAAGGTTGATGGTGCGAACACCCAATTGTTCTTTCATCAACTGGTTTAGCCATGGCTGAAGATCCTGATAGCGCACCTCTTCAACCCATAGACGAATACGATTTTCCCCTTCGGGCTCAAATCGTTTAATCGTGACCCGGTTTTGCTTGGCCGCATTGGTTACCCGCTGCAACAAAGTGCCGGAAGCTTGGCCGCCCCCACTATTGGGTTTAACACGGGAGAGCACGGGTCGCTGGGACTCCATCCACAGAACCAGCTCCTGTGACTCCTCTGCTCGCGCGCGCGACTCATCGAAAAAACCTTTGGCCGGACTGTAAAGGCCATAGACAATAAAAAGCACCCCGGCAAAAAGACTAAGGATGCTTAAGGCGCGTTGATCACTGGGTGACAGCGCCTGCCACTTCTGTTTCCACTGCTCGATTTGTTCTTTCATTCTGCTCTAAATACCGAATTCTTTCGCCTTATACCTTGCGCCTCTAGCGCACACGCACCCGCCCGGATACGCCCTTCTTCAACTCATTGGCACCAAGTAAATCTGCACGCAAACCATTGCCAGACAGCTTGCTGACAAAAGTGTCCAAATCTGAGAGGTTCTGTGCCTTAAGCTGCAATACCATTTCACCGCGCTGGCCATCAAAGCGAAGTGATTGAAGTTGCAACTCTTTACCTCGCTGTTGAGTCCATACTTTGCTGAGCTGTTGCATATGGGTGGTAAAGGCGCCGCCCTGATTCCCCGCATTTTTTAAGAAGCCATTTAGCTGCCTACGCAGCTGGGCCGAGGGACGTACATTGGGGAACATCTCCGTGAACATGGCTCTAGCCTGCTCTTCTGCCTGCTCGGCCTGCCAGTGGTAGTAGGCCCCAGCACCGACAAAAAACAGAAGTTGTGCGGCAAAACAGAAGGCGGCTACTTTGGCCGGCTTTAGCCACCATACCGACTCAGTTTTGCCGCTGGCTAGTTGATAATCGCCACTGAGCAAATTACTAAGTTTGCCGGGCTTATAACGCTCGAGAAAAACTTCTTCAGGTGGGCGCTGATTGACTTGTAGGCGATCGGCAAAAAGTGATTCCAGCTCGGCAACAACAAGACCGTCCTCTTCACCGCCACCCAGTAATAGGAGTTCTTTGCCCTCTTCCCCTTCCTCCTCATCAGCACCTTCTTCAGAAGTAATATCTGCGCCAAGAAGGGAGCCTAACAGAGGCTGGAGGTATTCGCGGCGGATCGACAATCCCTGCCCTGTCGACTGCCAAAAATGAGCCTGCTCTCCATCCAACCAAAGGGAAAGGTCAATATCGAGTAGATCCAATAGTAAATATTCTGGTAATGCCTCAGCCAAAGGCCAGCCGAGTCGCTCCACCTGACTGTGCAAAATTTCCATCTTGTCTTTGGAAATCGCGTAAATGCTACAGATATCACCATTGCGAGGCGCACAGACAAAATGCAGATCTTCTACATCCTCTGCAAGCTGCTCTTCGACCATATAACCAATAGCGTTGGCCTGACGTCTAGCTGCTTTGGGGATAGATTCAACGCCACTCCAAACCCAGTTACCAGGCAGAAGTAGCAGCGCCTTACTGCCCTCTGGCAAGTTCAACGCTGGGTGGATGTCGGGTACAGCCGATGCCTCAAACTCTGGATTGAAGGCTGAAAGGAATTCATCATCCAGAGCAGCTTCACACCAAGAGCCATTCTCCCACTGATGTAAGGTGAGCCCACCGGCGCCAGTTTCAGAGAGCCGCAGCAAGACCAAAGCTGGCTTGGGTGGCACTGCAGGCATGCCGATTTCATTTACGCTTTTCTTTTTAAACATACAATCTTATTGGCTATCTACTATCTAGACTCGCTACGGTGCCTTGTAGTCGAGTAATTCCTGCATCATTGCACCAGAAAAAGTGCGCCGCTGGCGCTGTACAACTTTGACTTCACCGTCCCCGGCCTCATCGAGCCATAGAGACGTCTCCCAATACTGGCGGTAGTCTTCACTATCTCCCAGTTGGACAGCAATACGCGCCAGAAAGTGCTGGCTATGAAACACAAACTGGTTGGTGTTGTTGAAGCCATGAGAGGACAGATCCCCCGACTGGCTAAGGATGCCGCCAGACTCTCGAAACAGCAGCAACTTACTCACACTCGCGGAGGGGTCCACCGCTTCCAAAAGCTCCTGAGAAGCCAGATTGATATTGATCTTGCTTCCAGTCTCCGGCAGCGCACACAGGAATGGAGCCAGCTTCTGCCAGTCTTCCGGCTCCATACCCTGTACAGAAGACAGTTCCGATATATCACTGATTAAGGTATCTGGGGTGCGATGGGCAAGATCCCTACCGAGATAGCCATCGTCCTCGGTTGCTGAAGAACGCGGTGTGTCGTTGTCATCCATCCAGTCGGCAATAGTCCCGGCTAAGTCTGATTTTCCTGTGACATTGCTCACCAGTCGGCGAAAAATATCAAACTGATCGGTGCCGTTACCGCTATCGACAAGATTATTTACATTAAAGCAAGAGTTTAAGTCTTTGATATTTATGCGTATTTTTCCGTTATCAGGATTGAACTGCAACGCCGGTGCTGCCCAGGCCTCAAGAGCGTGATCGGCAGGTTGGGCAGCGTCTTTATCCTCTTCATAATCCTTGAGTAGCGCCACCCTACTCCAGGCCTCAGCCCCAGCGACAAACTCGGCTAATTGCGAATTAGCTAAAAGAGCACCACTTCGGGTGATGGAAATCTGATCTCGGGTAATGGCGTGCGAGACCAGGGCAATTGCAATCACCATTACAAGTAAAACGGTAATTAAAGCCACGCCCCGCTGGCGGCGAAAAGTCTTTATCGACTTAGAGCCGCTCATCGTTACCACCTCCGCCGGAATCATCCCCACCTGAATTGCCGCCGTTTGAGTTGTTCCCACCTCCATTACCACCGTTGCCGGAATTAGCTCCAGGAGGACTGAACTCTACAGTTGAGAAGGAGAATACGCGGCGTATTTCACCGTACTGACGGGTCATTAACACGATCTCGATAGCCTTTGGCAGGCGGCTATCTGCACTGGTAGTAGATGCTGTAGTACCGGCTGGCGGCCATTGGGCAACCCAGGCATCTGAGCTAGGGTCAAAATACTGTAAAGTCAGGCTCTCCACACCGGCGAGCAGAGGTTCAGCAATTGGCTCGGAATCAGGGCCTCGGTCTAAAACTTGCCAGCGACTGCGCAATAACAAAGCCCCAGGATCTTCCTCATCAGTAAAGGAGCTGCTTCTCTCATCGTCTTCTGGGTAGCCGATACTGTAACCCAGCCGCTGAAGTTCACCCCGGGGCTCACCAATAAGGTTTGCCGCCCCAAGGCGGGTAAATTCGAATTCGTCCTGATCACCGCGCAAAGCAGGTTCATAGCCCGTATAGGCATTTTTAATCGGTCGCGCTGTTACCTGGCGCAGGTCCTCCTCCAGACGATAGAGAGCCATGGAAAAACGGCGCAACTCTTCTGCACGACGCTCAACAACACTGTCGGAATTATGGAAAACTTCTAGAAGGGAAAACGAACCAACACTGATAATCGCCACCAGCACCAGTACGACGAGCACTTCAACCAGAGTAAAGCCTGACTGGCCCTTTATTGGAGAAATCTGCATAGAAGCTACTCCTGCGCCGCCCAGGCATCCAGTGTCAAAGTTGGGTTTTCGGCATCGGGGTAACCCACTTGAATCACGATATGGCGAAGGCGCTCTTCGCTGGTTGCCTCTACCTTTGCGGTCACTTCCCAGTCTCTCTCCGCAAAGGACATTTCCTCTTTTTTCTCACCAATCGGAGGCCAGGGAGTTTGTACCCTAATTTGCGAGAGTACCTGTTGAGCGACCCAGTTGGCTGCGAGCCGCTCCTCCATAACTCTTTGGCGCTGCACGCTGCTCTGCATAGTGCGCAATACGCTGGCGGCAATAACCCCAAAGATGACCAGGGCGATCAAAACCTCAACCAGGGTAAAACCGCCCTGTCGGGCCAGGGAATTGCGCTTAAAGGTCATCGGCTTGCCACTCTAGCTGCAAGCCATAGAGGCTACTGTAAGAAATTGTCGCGCCACGAGAGAAGTCACCATCCTCGACCAGAAAAACGGCTAGTTTGATCGGGAGAACTTCACCACTCGATAAAGCGACAAACTGCGGCTTGATCTTTTCCTCATCGCTCTGCTCTTCAGCAAACTCTGTGGATTGGGTGGAAGGCAGTTCCGCCTCTTCAAGCACCTCCAAACGAACGATAGCGGGAAGCTCATGAGCCGCAAATCGCTGGCTGCGTCGACCGGCAGCAGCCACATCGGGAGCCTGCCAAGTCATTGAAGTGGGATCAAATCGCACTACCGTATAAGACTCGGGTTCAAGCACTACGCCGTAATGGGCTTTATCAATCAGGGCACGGTCCGCGACAAGCTGCAACAAGGCGGAGAGACGTTGAGTCTCCCCTTCCCAAACACGCACCCCGGAACTGCCCAGGGACATCATGGCCATGCCAGCCAAGCTGGCGATGATAACAATCACCACCAGAATCTCGACCAGCGTGAAACCCTGATTACGCTTGAGCCTACTGCGGGCTGATCGCCTATACATCGATTGCTGATTGAACCGAGTTACAGGTCAGCGGCAAAAATATCAGCGGCTTCCCCCTCTCCACCGGGCTTACCATCCGCACCCAGGGAGAACAAATCGAATGCGCCGGCACTGCCGGGGCTGATGTACTGGTAGTGATTACCCCAAGGGTCCTTGGGTGCTTTCTTTAAGTAAGGCTCAGTCCAGTTTTTAGCTTCGGGAAAACCGGAGGGACGGGAAACTAGAGCTTCCAGACCCTGGTCAGAACTTGGGTAAACAAAGTTGTCCATGCGGTACATGTCGAGGGCAGTCTCGATAGCACGAAGGTCAACGCGAGCTGCCTTCATGCGGGCTTCACCAGTTTTGCCCAAAACACTGGGAACCACCATGGCGCCGAGAACACCGAGGATCACAATCACCACCATGACTTCAATCAAGGTGAAGCCACCACTTCTGCGTAGGTTTCGCATTTTTTTCTCCAAGTTCAGCTGAAAGCTGGGAACCCCCAGGGCCACGAAGGGAATCGTGGCCCCAATTTAAAAATATTCAGTTTTTGTAAAAAGAGATCTATCTACACTCTCAAAGCAGTAAGAAGCCGAGCACCCCTACTAAGCCGAGTCCAATAAGTACCCTTGAGGCCTCGCGTAGGGTAAAGCCACGGCTGTTTAGTAAGGATTTCATCTTCCCCTCCTAAATAACCTGCATCCTGAATCTGTGGACTTCACTACTTTGAACTCTACATAGCCAGTTCGTTCATGCTCATAATTGGCATCATGATGGCCATCACGATAAATAGTACGATAGCGGCCATAACAAGCAACATCAGCGGCTCGAACAAGCTCACAAAAGCAGTCACCGCCCCCTGAAGGTCTTGCTCCTGGGACTCCGCAGCCCTCTGCAGCATTTCGTCCAGGGTGCCAGAAGACTCACCACTGGCGATCATGTAGATCATCATTGGCGGGAAATACCCAATATCTTCCATGGCTCGGTGCAAACTGCCGCCCTCACGTACCGTCTTCTGTGCAGTTTCCAGACGATCCTTTAAGAACTCATTGGTCATTACCCCGCGAGCAATACCCATTGCCTGCACCAGTGGGACACTACTACCAGTAAGGATCGCCAAGGTTCCCACATAACGGGCACTCTGCGCACCGCGAACCATCCAACCAATTACCGGCAGGTCCAATAGGCGATGGTGAAACTTATATTTGATCGCCGGGCGGCGCAGCATAATGACCACACCCGCAATAATGGCCCCTAGCGCTGGAGGCACCAGCCAGCCCCAGGCGGCAATAAAGTCACTCATTGAGACCAGTATCCGAGTGGGCAGCGGCAAAATTTGTCCAGTGCCGGTGAAGACCTCAATGACATCCGGCACCACATAAACCATCAGGCCAGTAACCACGAGGACACAGATAAAGACCAATACCATGGGGTAAATAAGTGCCAATTGCACTTTCTGACGAAACTGCTGCTGCCCCTCGGTGTAATCTCCCAAACGTTCCAGCACCGCATCCAAGTGTCCGGAGTGCTCACCGGCCTCCACGGTAGCCCGGTAGAGCTTGGGGAAAGCCTTGGGGAAACACCCAAGGGCCTGGGCAAAACTGTGGCCCTCCAAAATCTTTCCGCGCACCGCCAGCACTACCCGCCGGATTTTCTGGTTGCGAGTCTGGTTGGCAATTGCCCCTAGGGTCTCCTCCAACGGAATACCGGCGCGCAACAAAGTGGCAATTTGGCGGGTAAGCAGGGCCAGATTTTTAATGCTGAGCCCGGGACTTCCGGACATAAAACCGCCAGCACTCTTCTCAGATTGCTCGGCGGCAGGGGTAACATCCAGAGGCACCATGCCTTTAGCACGCAATTGCTGCCGCGCCGAACGGGCACTATCGGCCTCTAGGGTTCCCTTGCTTTTTCGACCGGATGCCGCGAGGGCTGTGTACTCAAACGCTGCCACGATTAAGACTCCTGGGTTACCCGCATGACTTCTTCAAGGGAAGTCCTGCCGGCCAGGACCTTGGCAATACCGTCATCGCGGATACTCGGCCCCAATTTACGTGCTTCTGCCACCAGCTTGCTCTCGGAAGCTCGATCGTGGATTAGCTGGCGCATGATTTCATTGAGCGGCACCAACTCATAAATACCGATTCGGCCCACATAGCCGCTATGGTTACATTCATCACAACCATTGGGGCGGTAGATGAGAGCATCCTCAGCGGGAGCGACGCCGAGCACTAGCCTCTCCCCTTCATCGGGAACATGGGGCTGCTTACAGGTAGGGCAAAGCACCCTGACCAGGCGCTGTGCCAGAACTCCAATCAAACTGGAGGACAGCAAGAAAGGTTCGATGCCCATATCCATCAGACGGGTAACAGCACCAAGTGCAGTATTGGTATGCAGGGTTGAGAGTACCAAGTGACCAGTCAAACTCGCCTGGATGGCGATCTGCATAGTCTCAAGATCTCGAATCTCACCAATCATCACCACATCCGGGTCCTGACGCAAAATTGCGCGCAAGCCCCGTGCAAAAGTCATATCTGCCTTGGTGTTGACCTGGGTCTGTCCAACCCCTTCCAGGTTGTATTCGACCGGGTCTTCCACCGTCAGGATATTTTTTTCGCGGCTGTTAATGCTGCCGAGGCCGGCATAGAGAGTGGTCGTTTTACCTGAGCCCGTCGGGCCCGTAACCAGAATAATGCCGTGTGGGTGAGCCAAAAGCTCAGTCATGACATTGTGGTCCCGCTCGGACATGCCAAGTTTGGACAAATCCATTTTACCCGCTTGCTTATCAAGCAGGCGCATCACCACCCGTTCACCTGCCGAGGACGGCATGGTGGAAACACGTACATCGACTTCACGCCCGGCCATCAGCAGCGAAATACGGCCATCCTGCGGAATACGCTTTTCAGCGATATCCAGCTTGGCCATTACCTTGATACGGGAAACCAATAGCGGAGCCAGGGCGCGCCGAGGCTGCAACACCTCGCGCAGCACGCCGTCTACCCTAAAACGCACAATCAAGCGTTTTTCAAAGGTCTCAATGTGAATATCCGAAGCCCCCTGTTTCAGGGACTCCGCAAAAATCGCATTGATCAGCTTAACGATGGGCGCATCGTCTTCCTGCTCTAGTAGATCTTCTGTTTCCGGTAGCGAATCTACAACTGCGGCCAAATCCAAGTCATCACCCAGCCCCTCTACTTCGGAGAGGTTGCCCCCCTCACGGTTTTCGTAGAGGCGCTGCAAGGCTACCTGGAAAATTTCATCTTCCACCGACTCCAGGCTTACCGCACCACCATTGATACGTTGCACCTCGGCAATCGCAGAGGGGCTCAGCGGTGCAACGTATTGGCACAGCGGGCGCCCCTCCTGCTCCAGTAGCAGGACCTTGTGGCGCTTAGCAAAAGCATATGGAAGGCGACGAATTGCTGGAGTCCCTGTTCCTGTATCAACCGTCATTTAGATTCTTCTACCTCCAGCACCTCAACCTCACCATCCAACACTTCAACCTCACCAGGTACTCCCTCTAGGGCGTCTTCCAGGTTGTCAACGGCATTGATAGAGCCATCTACCGGCGCTGGGCTTTCGTTATAAGTTCCTGTTGGCGGCATCAGGTCAGGTAGCGCATCACCGCGGTGCCAATCCCACAGCAGGCTCGTTCTGTCTTTCAAGAAGATCTGCTTCTGCTGCATATCCATGTAGCGTTTGCGGGTTTCTTCATAGCCAGCCAACTGGGTGCTCAGGATCTTAGGCTTGAGGAACACCATCAAATTAGTTTTTACGACTTTCTTGGTATTGTTTCGGAACAGACGCCCTATTCCTGGAATATCCCCCAACAGAGGCACTTTCTGCACGGAGTCAGTAACATTATCTTCTATCAGCCCACCCAAAACCAAAATCGCACCATCATCAATCAATACCTTGGTGCGAATTTCACGTTTACTAGTAACGATGTCCGAGGCACCCACAGCGGCATCAGCTGCAGCGGAAAGCAGGTTTTCAACCTTCTGCTCAATTTCCAAAGTTACCGAGTTATTGTTATTTACACGTGGAGTGACTTTGAGGGTGGTACCAATATCTTCCCGCTGAATAGTGGTGAAAGGGTCGTCATTGCTACCGGACAACAATTGCTCACCAGTAATAAAGGGTACATTCTGCCCGACGAGGATTTCAGCCTCTTCGTTATCCAAAGCCATAATGGTCGGCGTAGACAGAATATTGGTATTGCCCGCTGTGGCAAGCGCATTCACTGCAACTCGGATATCACTTCCACTCAAATAGCCTAAATGTAATGCATTCGCGCCAGTGATACTCGTGAAAGGTAGGGAGAACGGATTGATATTCCCATCTCCGTCTTCAGCCGGTAGGTTGTTCCAGCCGGCAACAAGGTTTTCATCACCCGTGATCCAGCTGATACCAAGGTTATTATTGGTATCCTCTTTAACCTCGACAATAATTGCCTCGATCAGCACCTGAGCACGACGTACATCCAGCCGTGCGATCACGCCTTTCATTGTTTCCAGTAGTGCCGGAGGCGCGGTGAGAACCAGCGCATTGAGGGATTCGTTGACCTGAATGCTGACTTCAACGTTCGCAGCCTGCTGGTCTTTTTCTGTATTCTGAATACTACCGCTCATGCCTTCCAGAATTGGTTTCAGGTCGGCGGCATTGGCATACTGAACATAAACCACAGCCGTATTGCCATCACCATCCAGCGGCTGGTCCAAGCGGGCAATAACGGTTCTGATCTGCTGGCGTGTTACTGGGTCACCAGTCAAAAGAACGCTATTGGAACGCTCGTCCACTGCGATTCGCAACGGTTGAACTTCCCGGCCAGCGCCCTTGCCACCAGACGCCTGCAACAAGTCATTGAGAATTTGCTTCACTTCTTTGGCGGAAGCAAACATCAGTGGAACCACTTCAATGTCAATGGCACCTGCACGATCGAGCTGTTTTACCAAGAGAACAATCTGGTCAATATTCGCCGCACGATCAGCAATAATCAGGGTATTGGTATCAGCATAAGCTGCCAGGTGGCCAGTCTGAGGAATCAGAGGGCGCAACATAGCGATCAACTGGGAAGCGGAGATATTCTCAACTCGAACAGTACGAACGACTAATGATTCGGCCGGCGCACGGGTATTTTCATCAGCAACCGGAATCGCCTGCTGCTTGGCAAGGGCATCGGGTACCACTTTCCAGGTACCACCCTGCTCTACCAGGCTGAAACCATTTACTTGAAGCACCGACATAAAAACATCGAAGGCTTCATCATGTGTCATAGGGTCACCGGCAACAACGGTGACTTTTCCCTTTACATTGGGGTGGACAATTATATTTTTTCCGGTGAAATCCGCTGCCCAGTTAATCAGGTCGCGAACATCGGCATTGTCGAGAGAAAGGGTAACTCTCTCCGGGCCCTGAGCCAGCGTTGCAGTAGACACAAAAAAACTAAACCCGACCGCAATCAGCCGTCGATAAAACATCTTCATCATTATTTATCTGGCTCTAGTAAATGTTCAAAAAACTCAAAACAATCTAGTTAGACAGTTTTTATTGGGGCTGGCGCTGAGCACGACGCTCACGGGCCAGTTCACGCAGCTTTTCCATCCGCTCTCGAATACTTTCCTGGCTCGCCTCACGTCTTGAGGAACTTCCCGCACTACTACTTTGCCTAGATTTGCGTGACAGGCTTGAGTAGTTTTTCAGCGGGACATTGGGGCGGCCATCCATCTCGGGATATGTCAGCTTTTCCATCCTGCCATTACGACGAAGAACTACATGGTCTACCTCAACAGAATAAAGTTCTGCGCCACCAGGCAGGGAATCCCCCACATACAAACGCTTTGCAGGCTTGCCTTTTTCGGCAACCAGGGCGCTGGCTTTACTCTTGTCCGAATTATCCAAAACGCCAGAGAGGACGATGTTCAGCTGGGTTATAGGGAGGTTGGAGAGATCAACTTCGGGAACAGCTTCTTGTTTCTTGGCTTCGGCATAACCAAAGAAGGGAGTGTTCGGTATTGAAGCTGCCTGGGGGGCACTCACACGACTATCATTGCGCTCGGCCAGCAGAGACTCTTCCGGCTCTGCAGGAATCAGTAAAGAGCCATAGGCGAGTAGATTGCCAGATACCCACAGCAACCCCACCGCAGATGCCGCCATGGTGCCACGAGAGAGCGATCTGCGTGAATCGCCCTGGCTAAAGCCTTTACCGACTGAGCCAATGGCTCGCTTTAATGGGGACATGAACATACCCACATACAAGTTCAACTTTCTTAGGTTATTGGTTTTTGACGCCTATTTTGTTGCCTTCGCCTTCGAAAGGCAACGCTCCTGCCCAGTTAAACGTTGCAAACCAACACTTCGTCCCCGAATTTGCACACTAGTTCCGTAGTCCAGAAGCCAAAAATGAGAAAAGGCGGCAATACGCCGCCTTTTCCAGTACTGATCAGTATACTAATCAGAAATCACAGCTTTGCTTCCAGCTCGGGGACTGCTTCAAACAAATCTGCCACCAAGCCGTAGTCAGCAACGGAGAAGATTGGAGCCTCCTCATCTTTGTTGATAGCCACAATAACCTTGGAATCCTTCATGCCAGCCAAATGCTGGATGGCACCGGAAATACCAACGGCAATGTACAAGTCCGGAGCAACGATCTTACCGGTTTGGCCAACTTGCATATCATTTGGCACAAATCCAGCGTCTACTGCAGCGCGTGAGGCGCCAACCGCCGCACCCAGCTTGTCTGCCAACTTGTACAGCATCTCGAAATTGTCGCCATTCTGCATACCGCGACCACCGGAAACTACCACGCTAGCAGCGGTAAGCTCAGGGCGATCGGATTTAGCAAGCTCTTCTCCTACAAAAGAAGAAACACCGGCGTCATCGGCAATATCCACAGCCTCAACAGCTGCACTTCCACCTTCTGCAGCCACTGCGTCGAAAGCAGTAGTACGAACGGAAATCACCTTAATGGCGTCAGAGCTCTGCACGGTCGCGATAACGTTGCCAGCGTAGATTGGACGCTTGAAAGTATCGGCACTCTCTACAGAGATAATGTCGGAGATCGGTTGAACATCCAGCAGCGCAGCGGCGCGCGGCAGCATGTTTTTACCGGTAGTGGTGGCTGGCGCCAGGATATGGCCGTAATCTTTACCCAGATCGGCAACCAGCTTGGCAACGTTTTCAGCCAACTGGTGCTCGTAAGCAGCGTTGTCAGCCAGTAATACTTTGCTAACGCCATCAACTTTAGCAGCGGCGTCTGCAACAGCAGAACAGCCTGCGCCAGCGACTAGGACGGCGATGTCGCCACCGATAGCCTTAGCTGCGGCGATAGTGTTGAGCGTAGCGCCCTTCAGTTCGGCGTTGTCGTGTTCAGCAATAACCAGAATACTCATCAGATTACCTTCGCCTCGTTTTTCAGTTTCTCTACCAGTTCAGCAACGTCAGCAACCTTAATGCCTGCTTGACGCTCAGCCGGCGGCTCAACTTTCAGGGTTTTGGTGCGGGGAGTAATATCAACGCCCAGCTCATCCGGGGTCGTGGTATCGAGAGGCTTCTTCTTGGCCTTCATGATATTCGGCAAAGATGCATATCGTGGCTCATTCAAACGCAGGTCGGTAGTCACGATAGCTGGCAGCTTCAGCTCAACAGTCTGCAGGCCACCATCGATTTCACGGGTTACCTTCACAGCGTCGCCTTCTACAACCACTTCGGAAGCAAAGGTGCCCTGCCCCATACCAGTCAATGCGCCCAGCATCTGGCCAGTTTGGTTGTTGTCGCCATCGATAGACTGTTTGCCGAGAATAACCATTTGCGGCTCTTCTTTATCGACAATCGCCTTCAGGCACTTAGCCACAGCCAGAGGCTGCAGTTCGGCATCGGTCTCAACCAGAATGCCTCGGTCGGCTCCCAGCGCCAGTGCTGTGCGAATTTGCTCCTGGCTCTGCTTGGGACCCATGGAAACGGCGACTATCTCACTAACAACGCCTTTTTCCTTCAAGCGAACCGCCTCTTCTACTGCAATTTCGCAGAAGGGGTTGATAGACATTTTGACGTTGGCAGTATCAACGTCAGTGCCGTCCGCCTTGGGGCGAACCTTGACGTTGTAGTCGACAACGCGTTTCACAGCTACAAGAACTTTCATGGAAATCCCGTCTCAAATATGCTTTTTAACAGCCGCGACTGACGATTCTCATCGCGAACGGATACGGTGTTCTGGTCAAACAGGTGTTTGAACGGCGTGTATGGTGGCGGTTCTATACCGCAAAATCAATAGCCAAATAGAAGTGACTTCTGCCATTCATGCAATCTATTTCAGGAAATAGAGACCATCTATTCAGCTTCCCTAAGCTGTTGAAATACAGCACATTTGCCATAGCAAATGAATAGTCATGCAATTGGTAGGGTTGAATAAACGCCTATATAATCCGCCCTCTATATAAATGATAAGGCCGGAATGGCCGCAAAAAGTTGAATACAACTGCTGAGGAGAGTGCCGTGGAACGCGAATCAATGGAATACGATGTAGTGATCGTGGGTGCCGGTCCGGCCGGATTGGCAGCGGCCTGCCGTATTCGCCAGCTCAATGAAGATGTCTCAGTATGCGTTGTGGAGAAAGGTTCCGAGGTCGGCGCCCACATTCTCTCCGGCGCAGTTTTTGAGCCAACTGCTCTAAATGAGCTATTCCCAGACTGGAAAGAGCGCGGCGCCCCGCTGAACACAGAGGTCAAGGGCGACGATATCTACGTTCTGCGCAGCGATGAGAATTCCATCAAAGTGCCCAACATTTTTGTGCCAAGCACCATGCACAATGAGGGCAACTACATTATCAGCCTCGGTAACCTTTGCCGTTGGTTGGCCGAGCAGGCAGAGAACCTGGGGGTGGAGATTTTCCCCGGCTTCGCCGCTGCAGAAGTTCTGTACAACGAAGATGGCTCTGTAAAAGGTATTGCCACCGGCGATATGGGTATTGGCTTAAATGGTGAGCAGAAAGACTCCTATATGCCAGGCATGGAGCTGCACGCCAAGTACACTCTTTTTGCCGAAGGCTGTCGCGGCCATCTGGGCAAGCAACTGATCGAGCGCTTCAAGCTGGATGCAGATGCCGATCCGCAACATTACGGCATTGGCATTAAGGAAATCTGGAAAGTTCCTGCGGACAAACACCAGCAAGGCCTGGTAGTTCACACAGCAGGCTGGCCTTTGGAGCAAAGCGGCACCCACGGTGGTGGTTTCCTTTATCACCTGGAAGACAACCAGGTTGTGGTTGGCCTAATTACCGATCTCGCTTACAGCAATCCACACGTAAGCCCCTTTGACGAATTTCAGCGTTACAAACATCATCCGGTAATCAAACAATACCTGGACGGTGGTCAGCGTGTCGCTTACGGTGCACGTGCCATTGTTAAAGGTGGACTGCAGTCTCAGCCGAAGATGACCTTCCCTGGCGGCCTGCTGATCGGCGACAACGCCGGCACCCTGAACTTCGCCAAGATCAAGGGCAATCATACCGCGATGAAGTCCGGCATGATCGCCGCTGAGTCCGTAGTGGAAGCCCTTGCCGCAGAGCGCAACAGTGAAGAGCTGACCGACTACACCACCAAGTACCGTGATAGTTGGGCCTGGAAAGAGCTGCATATGCAGCGCAACTTCGGCCCGGCACAACACAAGTGGGGCAACATCCTCGGTTCAGCTTACGCATTTGTCGATATCAATATCTTCAAAGGCAAGCTGCCCTGGACCCTGCGCGACACCAAAGCTGACCATGCACAACTGAAACCGGCTGCGGACTGCGCAAAAATTGACTACCCCAAACCCGACGGTGTACTCAGCTTTGACAAGCTCTCCTCTGTGTTTATTTCTAACACCAACCACGAGGAAGACCAGCCTTGTCACCTAACCCTGAAGGATCCGGAGATTCCGCTTAACCACAATCTGCCGATTTATGATGAACCAGCTCAGCGTTACTGCCCTGCAGGCGTTTATGAAGTGGTTGAAGATACCAACGGCAAACGTTTCCAGATAAATGCACAGAACTGTGTGCACTGTAAGACCTGTGACATCAAAGACCCAACCCAGAATATTGTCTGGGTTACTCCAGAAGGTGGCGGCGGCCCCAACTACCCAAATATGTAAGCAGTTTGCTTTCTGGCGCCTTCGGGCGCCATTTTTGTATCCGCGTTATTAGTCAGCGCTCTTCTAAGATCGCAAAACTAGATGAACTCCTGCCTCCAGAAGTCGGAAGCAGGATTTAGCAGGCAGAAAATCAGAATTTATACTGAGCACTTAAGGCAAAGAATTGGCCAAGCTTCTCTTCGAATACGATGACGCCATCACGCTCAATCTCGATAGACTCATCCAACAAATTTTGCATCTTGGCTTTTATTGTCACTTCTTCGATGGGATACCAGGAGTAAGTCAAATCCAAAGAATGAAAAGGTTGTTCATATGAGTCTGGATCAAGTTTACGGCCGGCGAGATGCAACCTCTCACCAAATACGTTATACCCCAATGTTGCCGAATGGTTGCCATCAGGACTATCAAAGCCCAAAAGCATATTCACGACAAACTCCGAAGCCCCCGTCATTTCCCGCTCAGGATTCGTAGGCGCATCAGCCTCACCCCCCGCAACCAATTCCGTCTCCTGCAAAGTGACGTTGCCCTGCACAAAGAAACTCTCCATAGAGTCACCCAGGAAGCCGAGCTGCTTCATGCCCTCGATTTCAATACCGGTAATTTCTCCAGACTCGGCATTAATAATTTCCCTGGCTACATTGGTATCACTGGAAGCCGCTTCAAAAAATTCTATGGGGTCAATAACATCCTTATAAAAAGCGGAAACCGTTAAGTTGTCCCCACTATCGAAGAACCATTCGGCACGCAGATCATAATTATGGATTTCAGAGGGACGAACACTGGGGTTACCTTTGACCTGCTCTCCAGTAATAGGATCGATATAATACGCATCGGTAATTTCACGAAGATCCGGCCGTACAGCTGTCTTTGAGACTCCAAAACGAAGCTGAAAAGTCTCCGCCCAAAACTCTCCCATATAAGTCAGAGAGAAAGAGGGATAAATATCATCCTCAGCATAAACCGCTTCCAACAGGTCATCTGGGTCTGTTGTTACCTGAGGGTCACTTATGGAGTAGCCATAAGGGTTCCACTCAAGTGCCACTTGACTGTAATCCTCCCAGCGCGCCCCAGCCGAAATTCGCCAGGTTTCAAATAATGTCCAATCGAATTTACCAAATACTGCATCTGTAGCCGTAGCTGCTAAATAGCTTTGCTTGTTACTTCCCGCCAAGTCGAAAACGTAGTCATTTCCATTGTTGGTGATATTTTCATCACCAAATACCTCGCCCAGCGGGCCAACGAGTACATCTTCAGTAGCCACACTGAAGATATCTAGGCGCAGCTCAGTTTGCTTGTATGAGCGCCCCTTCTCCATCCTCGCGAAGCCACCCGTCAACTCCAAACTTGAAAATGAAAATTCTAGAGGGAAGTTGACTGACCAACCGTAATTTTTGACTTCGTCTTCAAGCTCTGTAAATCGGAAACCTGCACTTCGAGAACCCGTACTGACCTTAGAGCTAAGCACTTCACCCGTCGTAGGATCAGTAACTGTATCGGAAATGACGTCGACCTGATTGGGGATGTCTGTGGTCGCTGTTGCATCCGAATAAAACCAATCAACAATCACCTCTTCCGGAACCAGATTGAAGAACTCAAAAGGAAGAAGGGTTTTGGTCTCGGGCCCCAGAGAGTGACTGCCCTTGACCTGATTTAGGTTTAGCTCTCTTTCTTCATACTTCAACAAATACTCACGATAGCCTGAACCGTCTGATACCTGCCGGTTCTCATTAAAGTAATCCGTAATAGAGGTTTCATCATCAGTATTGCGCAGGAATATACTCGTAGTTTCAATCACATGCTCATCAGCAAAGCGTATACCTAAATTTAAATTCCCACTGATATCCACTGAATAAGTTGACTTGTTGCGATTATTCAATTGCTCTTTGGGGGCACCAAAGTTGCGCAGGGTTCTCTCAGACTCCCTCCACTTACTTTTATAAGAGGCTCCAGCCAGAAATCCCAACTCCCAAAGATCATTGAAGGAAAAACGGTTGCCTACACTCGCTTTCATATCCCTATCCAGATCACTGGAATCCACTTCGATAGAAATATCACGATTGAGATTTAAGGCCAGTTCACGATTTAGTGCTTGGGCTGCATCATCGGCTTCATGCTCACTGGCATACTGATTTCCCTCCTCAACCAGAACTTTTCTGATATCGGAGATACCCAAGCCCCCCCTGAAACGTTTTAGCGCTGCGGATATTTCTCCTGGGAGTGCCCTGGTACCATCATCAGTTCCGAAGATGTCATCATCTCCACCCTGATAACTCAGAACCTCGCCACTGGTTTCCGTATTACTTCCTGTGCCAAACTCTACAGAATAAGTCAGATCATCGGGAATTCCCTTTGTGCGAATATCCACATTGCCACCGCCAAAGCTAGCAGCCTGATCAGCAGAGTAACTCTTCTGAACAGCCAGGGAATCCACTATGGAAGTAGGGAATAAATCGAGAGGAATCACATTTCGAGTCAGGTCCGGTGAGGGTACTATCGCATCATTTAGCGTGGTACTTGAGTAACGCTCACCCAATCCACGCACATAGACGAACTTATCACTCACGAGCGATAGTCCCGACACCCTACGCAACGCAGCCGCCACTGTAGAATCCCCTACCCGACCGATCATCTCGGCACCAAGGATATCGGTGACCACTTCTTCTTCCAGGCGCTCACTGACCAGGGCCTCCGCGGAGTCCCGCAAACGCCCCTGAACCACCACTTCTTCAATCCCTCGTGCTTTACCAGTGCTTTCTTCCACCAGATCGGCATCCTGGGCAAATACACCAGGAGCCATAGCAGAGGCCGCGGTAATAGCCATTACCAACGGCAGTCTCTGGAAATTTTCATATTTAGCCATTACACGGGCCTCTTATCATTCCTATTTTGGGGTATCAAAACCAAACAGGGCGCCGACCCCATCAGCGAAGGCGGCGCCCTGCAGGTTCAGGAGAAATACTCCTAACAATCCCTAAAGCTAATTATTCAAACCAGAGAGGCTGTGCACGGTTGCCCTGGTGAAGGCCGTAAGTCCAACCTTGAGTCCAGTCAGTGCCATTTATATCGAGGGCACCCAAGTATGTGCGTTCAAACGCAGTTACAGTAGGCACGGCATCATTGATGCGCTGTTGATCAGCAGCCACCGTATAGATTGCAGGGGTTCCGTCTAGCAAAATAAAATTGGTATCAATACCGATGGTTGGGCTCACCGCACCAGAAATCGGAGCAAACTGGTTACCGTTATCTTCAGCCCAGGCCACTAAATCGAATGAAGCTTCGTCAGTTTTAGTGCGATCTTCACAAGCGAAAATGTTTGAGGTAAGGGCCAGTTCTGTTCCGGAGGTCGCTTCGTTACGGGTTTGGGCACTCTCCATACGTAAACAGTAGTTGCTACCATCATCAGCCGTTTCGTCAGCTTTAAATGAGGCAACGATTATGGAGTTAGTAATCATTGGGTAAATACCCTCTCGAAGACGCCACCCAGCACCCGGATCATGCGTACCTTCTTTTTGAGCAGAAACGATACAAGTCAGACCATCAATCATAGGGCGGCTGTTAAGCCCTTGATTAATCAGTGCGGTGTAATCAATCGTGTCTTTATAAGAACCGATTCCATCCGCCTCAATACAGTGGTTGCCATCATTTTCACTCTGAATCACCAGGGCATTGGTGATACTTCCGCGGTAACCTTCGTCAATATCGATTGAGTCATCTCGCACATAAAGAGCAACATAATTATTAATATCTACCGCACCGCCAAAGAACTCAATCCCATCATCAAAAGTGGAATAAGCCTGCAAATTGTTTACCACAGTCCCATTTCCAACCGCATCAAATGAGATACCATTGAGTTCATCGCCACTAGCGACCAAAGCTCCAGTATGTTTTACGACGACATAGGAAAGCTCACCAGAGTTATCCGCATTGTTGTCGCCGCCGTAGTATGAAGTGTTATCGTCAGTAGACCCCTCGGCAGCAACATGACACTCTCCATCCAAGACCAAATCTCCGCCGCCAATAGAGCCTTTATATTTACATTTATTGGTAACACCAAAACCATTGATAACCATTCCACCCCACTGGGATACTGCATCAGCAGTCACAGTGCCGCGAATATCCGTTTCAGAGGTGAAGGTAATTGGTGCTGATTCAGTACCACGGGCAAAAACTTGCGAGCCACGATTCACGACCATAAAAGCCGAGTTATCCTTGAACGCAACGGTTGTCCCAGCCTGTATCTTCAGCTTTACGCCATCTCCACCCTCGGTGATACCAGCGGCCTGCAAGTCGGCATCACTAGAGAAATTTTCACCAACAAAAAGACTACCATCAAAAATATGGGCTCCACCTTCTGAAAGCGCTGGGAGGTACAAATCTTCAGTTAAAGGATTGGATGCAGAAACAAAATCGGTTCCATATCGGCAGTTACCACTCTCATAGGTACCTTGCACACCAGAGCTTTCGACAATTGCACAGGGGTTTTCTGAAGAACCGCCTCCAGAATTATCAACAGAGTTATCTACTGAATTATCTACGGTCTTAGGCTCAACACTGACACCACCACCATCACAACCCGCCAATAAAGCCGCAATTACGGCAGCCAGGACAACTCGATTTTGTATACGCTTCATACTCCCCCCCTAAAGGAATTAATATCCAAAATATGAGCAGCCTATGAATATTGACCTCAGATTTTACTTATAGATAAAAACTTGAAATCAAATAATTGACTGCCTGAACACTATGTTAATTTATACGCCTAAGCGAATAGGACGGAGGGGAGTGTAGAAACGGCGTGTTGCGAATTTGTTAACTTTTTATATGTTTTCAGTAATTTTTGCACTAGAGACTTGAACTTTACATTTAATGGTATTTTTTATTTCCCTTGGATTTACATACGCTTTCAGAAAAATGAAAGAAATATAAAAACCATTAAATCTTGCCAATTTGCACAAGACTACAAAAAAATATGGAAAGTTATGAATCTAGGGAGAACTTACGCTAGAGGTGATTTCAAGAGGGGCTTAACTAAATTGTTAGATAAACCTGGGGAATAGAAAACAACCCCAGGTTTAGAAAAGGGCGCTTGCTAATAAGATCCCAAAAGAAATTCGCCACCCGCACTGCGTATAAACAGCTGCCCAGAGCCATTTTCGCCCAGCCTTCTCTCTTCTGCCCAATCTACTAGCTGGTAGAAGACATCACGGGACACCCTGGCCATTAGGCCATTTCGGGCTTCTACGTAGGGGACTGGATGCGCAGGTGTGCCAAATTCTTGAAGCTGCCAATTACTACCTTGATTCAGCTCGATAACATCGCCCACACTCGTAGTGAATAATAGCCGCTGATCTCCACCCTCTGAGGCGCTGCGCGCAACTTGGGTAGCTACAAAGGGGACATCCTCAACCTGTATTCGCAGCTTTTCGATAGGAGTGACCAGAAAGTACTCATCCCCTTCCCTCTTCAGGATACTGGCAAACAACTTCACCAGTGGCTGACGGCGGATTTCGGTTCCTTCATGAATCCAGCGACCATCACTCTTGATCACCATATCCATATCGCCACAGAAATCCGGGTCCCACCGGTCAACCGGTGGGTGCCCGTGGAACTCCTTTTGCAACTTTTGCAGTTGCTGAAAAAGTGGCTCAGCCAAAGGTGGACCCCGCCGTGTCGCCAGAATGGCCGCTCTCAATGGGTTTACGCTGTGAGGTATCACCAATGTGTACACCCACATCCATAATAAACTCCATCAATCCCTCACGATCCTCGATCACATCGGCAAAGGATTTGGAGTGATAGAGCTCTACTGCGCCCTGCACTAGGGCCCAGTAAGTGGAGTAATAGAAATAGGCAGGCACTTTTTTCAGCATTCCCTGCTCTATCCTGCGCTCAAATACTCGGTTTAAAGCCGAGGTGTTGGAGTTACGGATAGCGTGTAGTTCGGAGATCATCTCAGGCGCCAAATTGAGAGAGATAATCTTTTCTTCCAAGCGCTGAAAGAGGCGATCCTTACCAGGATCAGCCATACGGGACTCAAAGTAGGCACGGGCGGGCGCGGTAATGTCGCCTTTCTCTGCATTCTCTACTGCGATCTTCAGGCGCTCTGCCAGGGACTTTTCATAGTCCATCAGCAGCCGCATATAGATTTCTGTTTTAGAGATAAAGTGCTTGTAGATGGTGCCTTTGCCTATATCTACACGCTCAGCAATCTGCTCAACCGTGACTTTCTCTTCACCATGCTCCAGCAGAAGCTCCAGAGCCGCATCCAGGATGCGCTGCTCACGCGCGCGAAACCTCTGAACCTTCTCTTTTGCCTTATCCATACTTCCGACCTTCTCTGCCCGTAATGTTGGGGACTGAAATTGACTATTCATTCATGAATGATAGGCAATTCGAGTCGCTTGGAAAAGAGAATCGGGAAATTAGCCTAGAAAATACGCCCAAAGAGAGAGCAGCCCGCCTAAATTTTGTCCTAATACGACATTTAAGGTCCAAGTTAGCCATCATTTTCGCCATGAATGACATCACATTGCTAACGCAAAGCGCCCAACTAAGTGAACCATCAGCCACCAATGAAACTTGATGCAAAATTAATGACTAATAATGGCCTTTACGTCATCTACTGTTATTATCGCTCTTCTGGGCAGACCTCCAATGCCAGCCCAGGCAAACCCGACTATCACTTATAGGTAACAGGTAGAGTCGTCCATGTTGGAAAAGCTGAGCAAACTTCTCGACGTCGAAGAGCTGGATCGTCACCTCTTTCGCAGTCGCCATCACGTCGAAAATTATCGAAAAGTACTCTTTGGGGGCCAGGTGCTTGGCCAAGCCCTGATGGCCGCCGCCCGTACCGTCGAGGATCGCCTGCCACACTCCCTACATGCCTATTTCTTACGCCCTGGATCAAGCGAGCTACCGGTAATCTATGAGGTGGACCCAATACGTGACGGGGGCAGCTTTACCACCCGCCGCGTTGTGGCCAAACAGCGCGGCCGCGCGATCTTTAACATGTCGGCCTCTTTCCAGATCCAAGAGCCTGGTTTCGATCATCAGGCCGACATGCCTACTGTGGACATACCTGACCCAGAAAGCTTAAAAAACACTCAGGAGCTGGCTCTGGAGGCTGGCCTCGTTAGCCCGCAGTATGACCAGCGCCGCTATATGATCGACTTCCGCCCAGTAGATCCACAAAGCTACTTTGGTGCCGAAACTCGAGAAGCCAAGTGTATGTTCTGGTTGCGTGCAGAGGGCGAAATGTCTGATGACCCTATCGAGCACCGAGCAGCACTCTGCTATGCCTCTGATATGGGACTACTGGGCACCTCTCTGCAGCCACATGATATTTCCCTATTCGATCCACACCTGATGCCAGCCAGCGTTGACCACGCCATGTGGTTTCATCGCAACTTCCGCCTCGATCAATGGCTTTTGTACGTCACTGATAGCCCGTCTGCCGGTGGTGCACGTGGATTTACCCGCGGCCAGATCTATACCCGCGATGGCGTGTTGGTAGCCTCTACCGCACAAGAAGGCCTCATTCGACAAATTAAAAGCTAAGTCGAAAGGTTATAACGAAAGCCAGACAAGAAAGCGCCACTCATTGTATCGGTAGAGATAGCCCAGCCGGGAATGAGCGGCGCAACCTTTTACCTGAAAATCTAATAAATAGCTTCAGGATCTCCACGGGTGAATAGTCCCTTCTAATCCACAAAGACAATCGCTACCAATTTGGCGATCTCGCCGACATAAGCTGGCGGTTTTCTTCTTAGGATACGTAACAGGCCACTCTGCATTTTTAAGACGTGTGAGAAGTATGGAGCCATTTCGCTTTAGGGACTCGCGAAAATACCTTCATCTACATGTGGGGCACCCTCTTAACCCCTGCCCCATAAGAGCAAAAAATGGAAAAAGTACAGACCATTCTCAAGCACAATAACCGGAGTTTATTAATAAGGCTTTTGAACCATGTGGAAAGTTGGTGCTAGAAATACTCAGGAGAAAAGAAGCAAGCTGACAGACACAAATAAGCCCGCAGCATGCGGGCTTATTAAATAATGGTCGGTGAGAGAGGATTCGAACCTCCGACCCCTTCGTCCCGAACGAAGTGCGCTACCAGGCTGCGCTACTCACCGAGGTCGCGAATACTACGCGCCCACTTTTTATCGGTCAAGTATTTTCGACGCAAATATCATCTTCGTACATTTTGCATTCAACAACCTTACTTTATGGCTTTTTAAGGCTTTATCCCTCCGCTATACGAACTTCTTTGGCTTTATGTTATCGCCCCCTCTGAAATAACCGGCTTGCCTATTCGGGAGTCTTTTTTTGGATATATTTCAATCAATAGTGTACTCCTGCTGATTTCGCTCCTTCATTACGGCAAATACCGCATGCGGCGCACTTGGTGAGCAATGGACTCCTGCAATTGCAGGGCATCATCTGCTGCGTAGATACCACTCACCTCATTACTGGTGACCAGAAACAGATGATATTTGCTTGAAACTAACAACATGTTAACGGCTTTATAAGTGCATTCTTTCAATCGCTATTTAAGCACCTTCCAAGTTAATGGGTGTCCATCACATTATTCGTAACCTGATACCAGGTGACCTCTACCTTGATCCTGGATACTACGTCTTTTTAACTGCACCAAGATTTTTCACAGCACACATAGAGTTTCATTCAGCACTACCTGTTGCTATTAAACCCGGCGAAGCCAATAGATTGATAAAGATCCATGTGAAAAATGCAGAATAAAAAAGCCCTCCGCCCTACCCCACATTGATTCCATAGAGAAGAATTTTTAGCTTACACAGAAAACAACTCAGAAAAGAAGAAATGCTTTATGATTATTATTTAGGAGGAATTTAAATAAGATTGCCTACTTGAAGTCACACCCTGAAACTTTTGAGCGGGGATGAATACATCGCCTCCTCCGAACATTACAATATGTAAGTTTAGAATCTACACGGCCTGCCATCTTATAGAAAATTGAGTGAATTATCGGCTAAAAATCGTTACATTTTTAAAAAGGTACAAACATTTTTCACGCCTTTATATTCAACCGATTTTAGCCACAAAAAATTCTTAAACTTTTCCAGCACACTGCGAAAGCTTCTCTATACTCTGCTCAGCCAGCTGGATACTCGACACTTAAAGCATTCCCCCTATTATTGGCACCTGATTTACTTCTAGCTGGTCAAATTGTTAATGGGGCTTTATCAAGTCTCAATACTCTCAACCCAGAAACCATGAAATACCTGGACGATAGATTTTTATATCGATAAAGGCCTACTCAAGGAGTACGTTCATGTACCAACCATATGCATACGCTCAAGGGACTTTTGGACAGCCACTTAACTACGCTATTCCTCCAATCAACACAGTCGCAGGATTCACCAATATATTCCCTCATCATGCTGTACCACAACTGAGCCCCCAAGGTTTCCTGGGTGATTTGGTGAGTCGGGCGGCGCCATTAATTGGCGGTATTGTTGGTGGACCTCAAGGCCAGCTGATCAATTCCCTCGGCGGTCTTGGTCAATTGCTTCCCTTCCAAGCATTACCACAAATTCAGCCTCAACTTACCCAGCCATTCATTCCTCAGGGATATATTGGAGAATTAATCAACCGGGCAGCGCAACAATTTGGGGGCTATTTGGGGGCACCCCAAAACCAATTTGTGAATGCTGTGAATAACCTCAGTCAGTTGCTGCCTTTCCAGGCTGCGCCACAATATACGCCCCAGGGTTTCCTAGGAGAACTGATAAACCGCGCTGCTCCGGTAATTGGCAACTACATTGGTGGCCCACAGGGCCAACTTCTCAACAATGTTGCGCGACTAGGTCAGCTACTGCCATTCCAGGCCATGCCTCAGTTCGTTCCACAATTAACGACACAGCCCTATTTAAATCAGTTTACCCCTGTTCCCCAGATTCAAGAGCAGCTGGGGACCCTCCCTGCTCAAATGATGAACCCAATGACGGGTATCGGCCATACATTGCCATTTCAGGTAATACCACAGACTCCATATCAAGGATTGCAAAATTTAAGTGGTATCGGCCAGGCATACCCATTCCAGGCCATGCAGCAGCCTAACTCACCCCTACAGCAGCAATCCTATTTACACTAATAAAACACTGATTCTTGGTGGCGGATTTTCCGCCACCAGTTTTATATAACTTGCCCCGGCATTCTTTAAGTTGATCGTTATCAGAGAAAAATAATGAAAAAATTTGAGCAGTATGTGGCTGTCCCTAACCGCAAGGTATTAGCTACCGCCATAGAATTGGAGGAGCTGGCACGTGAGGCAAAAAATTGCCCAGATGTGAAAGAAGTCGTCTTGCGCAAAAGCAATGTCACACTACGAGCTACACCAGATGCAGTTGAAAACTTAAGAAGGAAATTAGGCGGGAAAGTGATCATAGATCCAGACAGACCTATTCAGCCAATCGGCTAATATTGAATACCCTCTCGATTCATTACTTTCGGACGTTAAGTACACGCTAAAAGTCAGCACCGCACTGAAAGCGAAGGAACACAAACATGACTGAATCCCGACAAGAAAAGGCCGCAGGAGAACCTTCGGTCGAGGTTGCAGAGAAGGTCGAGTTACTTATTTCTCCCCGCCGGAGCCAAGTGGCCAAGTCTATGGGAGTCCAGCTATTAAACGCTGGCTCAATGCACAATATAATTTCAACTATTGCCAGGCAGCCCGGTTGTGAAGTGCTTCGCGAAATTAGGCCAGGTAGAAAGCTAAAAACACTTTCAACTGCAGATGAAGCAACAAATATCTACAAAGTGCGTATGGATGTTGATGCTGCCGCTACTCTCTACCAAACGGCCCCTCCCAATATTGCCGTTGAACTGGATTCATTACTTTCTTATGGGCAAGCTAATTTTGCACCAAGCTTTACTGCAATTTTTGCCCAGCAACCCGGTCTCTTGCGTGAATATCATGCTAAGGCCCAACAAGTCCGGCTCCGAGTGGTCGGCTCAAAGGGTGAACCGATTCGGGATGCTCAAGTAATTGTAGAAAGTGCGGGCTTCCCACAAGAGGGCGTAACCAACAACAAAGGGGAAGTGGCAATCAATATTTTCGCCCAGAGTGGCGGGGCCCAGATCAAATCCCTTCTTATCCGCCCCTCTAAAGATTTCTGGAATAAATATATTCGTTGTCCCTCACTTTCTCTGACAGGAGTAAACCTGGTCAAATTGCACTCACTAAGCGAGGCAATCCCCAGCTTTCCAAATAACGCTCCCTATGGCTGGGGGCAAAAGTACATGGGCTTAGATCAACTTCCCGATGAATATACCGGTAAAGGTATTAAGATTGCCATCATTGACTCGGGGGCTGATAACCAACATCCAATACTCTCGCATCTAAAAAATGGCATTGATGTCACTAATAATTACGACAGTAAAAGCTGGGCAGAAGACATTGTCGGACATGGAACCCATTGCGCAGGTATCATTGCCGGCCAACCCTCTGGGACTGATGCTATACGTGGCTTTGCACCAGAAGCCGAAATTTATGTATTTAAAGTCTTCCCTGGCGGCCAATTTAGTAGCCTGATTGATGCAATCGCTCACTGCATTGAAATAGGCATTGATGTAATCAATATGAGCCTGGGGAGCACAGACTCATCAGAAGCCGTTGAACAGCAAATTGAAGATGCCGTGCAACATGGTATCGCCTGCGTTGTTGCCGCTGGCAATTCTGGCGGCCCTGTTCAGTATCCTGCAAGATCCCCCAATGTTATGGCTGTAGGGGCGATAGGAATGCTCAATGAATTTCCAAGAGACTCCTGGGATGCTCAAACCGTTATTCCATCAACCGTTACTGCAGATGGTGTTTTCTTACCCACCTTTAGTTGCCATGGACCAGAGGTATCAGTAGCAGCTCCGGGAGTGGGTATTGTGTCATCGGTGCCAGATAAAGGATTTGATGTACAGTCAGGCACGTCCATGGCAGCACCTCATATCACTGGTCTGGCTGCCCTGCTACTTGCCCACCACCCATTATTTAAAACCACTTTCAGACAGCGTGATGTTTCGCGTACAACCGGCCTCTTCCAACTGATCCGAACACTAACATCACCAATGAATCTTGGGGCAGATAGAGTAGGAGCCGGTGTTCCCAGGCTATTTGGTATTGATTCTCTATTCGAGTCAGCCAAAGAAATTGCAAAAACCGAAGGTGTTGGTGTATCTGCCGCCCAGCCCACAAGCCCACACGCTTCTCCTTATACCGGATATAGCGTGCCGCCAATGCAAGGCTATGCGGGGGCTGGAGCAAACTGGTCCGGCCATCAGTTTGTCCCGGCCTATTACGGGGCAGAGGTTAGCGGAATGCCCCCCCAACAACCAGTGATGGGTACTTTCCCAGACGGCTTCGCCTTTGCCTATGGAATGCCCTTTATGGATCCACGCTCCATTCGTTATTGGTAGAAACATCCACAGAGGCCACGGGGACCTGTGGCCTCTGTACCTACGTCATTCCTCAATGCTTGCGCATGGGCCATTTTCCCTACACACAGTTTGAATAAAAATCAACCACCCTTTCCCCTATCGACATTTTTCGGCGGCGCTTTTCTACATAACACAACCTCTAGTGACATATTGGGTTGTGCTTAGATATACCATTTACATTGATAACGCCTTTATAAGTGTATTCTTTAATCTGACTTGATAGTAAAAGCTGCTTCTACATGCACAAACTAGACGCACCGGAACGAATGATTAAACCCAGGTGCCGTGACTCATTTGCTTGATGGCGACATGTCGGCACCTGTAGGCTTGCTCATTGTCCAAATTGGAACTTGTTGGATTTTCTGCCAGATAATGATGCGTAAACAACTTCTCTCTTTGTCTTTGTTTGTTCTTATCCTTTCACCGGTTTCTAGGGCATATGAGCTCTTATACACGGCAAAAATCGACCCTGAAAGTAAGAAGGCCTTGGTTGAGGTAGCTCTGAGCGGTGAAGACGTACCCAGTAAGCTAACCCTGAACCTGGCTTCAGGCCGTTATAAGGACCTGAAGAGCGCGCAGCCTTTGGAAGAAAAGGAAGGAAAGGCTATTTGGCACACCGCCGGCAACGAGGCAAAACTCCGTTATAGTTTTGTTATCAATAACCAAAGGAAAAACGGTGGTTATGATTCACGCATTACCAAAGACTGGGCAATTCTACGCAGCGATAAATTAATTCCGCCAATTTCTGCTACTAGCCGAGGACGGGCCACGGATACCCGCCTGAAGTTAGAGATGCCTGAAGGTTGGTCTTCCGCTCTGCCCTACCCTCAAATCGAAGAAAATCTCTATCAAATATCCGACAAAAAGCGACGTTTTGTCAGACCAAAGGGATGGATGATTGTTGGTAAAATCGGCAGCCGCCAGGATTTGATTGCCAACACAGATACCAGAATTTCCGGCCCTAAGGGGCAAAACATCCGTCGACAGGACATTCTTGCATTTCTCAATTGGAACCTGCCAGAACTTAAAAAAATCTTCCCTCTATTTCCAGACCATTTATTGATCGTTACCGCTGATGACCCTATGTGGCGAGGGGGATTATCCGGGACGCGCTCATTATTTATGCATGCCGATCGGCCTTTGATTAGTGGAAACCGCACCAGTAGCATGATCCACGAGCTAGTACATGTCGGAACAGGTATCCATGGAGATGACCAGAGTGACTGGATTGTGGAGGGCCTTGCAGAATTTTACTCCCTTGAAATTTTAAGAAGAACTGGTGGCATCAGTGATGACCGCTACCAAGAGGCAATGGATAAACTGATTAATTGGGGAAAAAAGGCCCCCACTCTATTGGTGAAACGCTCCTCAGGGCCAGTTACAGCGCGGGCAGCGGGAGTTATGCTGGAACTCGATAAAGAGATTCGTGAAGCAAGCAACGGTAAGGCCAGTATCGATGAGGTTGCGAAAGCACTCGCGAGTACCCGTGGCGAAGTGACTTTGGAACGCTTTCGAAAGCTGTCAGAACAAGCAGCTGGTAGACCCGTAAAAGCACTGGCCTTAGAAAACCTCACAGAGAAAAATTCTAAGGTTGTCAAACAACAGATAAAAAAAAGCCCTGACGACGGGGGGGGAGAGCGTCAGGGCCAAGACCATTAGGAGTGAAACTTGGAGGATTTCATCCTTGCTACACTACGGGCAAATACCATCCTGGTGTGCCCTACCGGCATTGCATAACACGCTTGGGGGGAGACATGTTAGCCAGATAAAGACAGTATCGAACACCCTCAATGGATTGCCAGCAACCCTTCCAATAAATTAAGAACAAATGGAAATAGCTTCATTGGCAACCGTACTAAAAGTTATTAAGTCTATTGCCATAAGGTCATCCGTGAACTTTCCAGACTTTTTTCCTCAAGTTTTACAATTTGTTGAAAACAACGCTTGACTAATCTCTGATAGTCCATAGAATAGCGCCCACTTACGCAGCCAAGGGCACGTAAGTATAAGAAAACGCTAGGATTTTTCAGATTTATCAGATAGAATTCGCAGCGTTCTCATCCACACAAGATGTGGAACAAAGGCTAGGTGGCAGAGTGGTCATGCAGCGGACTGCAACTCCGTGTACGCCGGTTCGATTCCGACCCTAGCCTCCATTTTTCCTTTTCATTGCAGAATCCTGTGAACTGCATTGAACGTGAGGATCCAGGGAAGAGCAAAAGTGCTAAACTCCCGCCTCGCAAAGGAGCTGCCCGGGTGGTGGAATTGGTAGACACAGGAGACTTAAAATCTCCCGGCTTCACGGCCGTGCCGGTTCAAGTCCGGCCCCGGGCACCACACACTTTGTTAGAATCAAAAAACGAAATATATCTTGGCACAAATTTTGTGCACACCTTCAGAACCTCTAAACTCTTTCTCAAAACTTAAGGCAGAGAGAGTAGAAATCGTTTTCTTGATTCAAAAGTACTCCTACTCCCCTAATCACTCTATTTAAATTCAGCCCGCCCTTATAATCCCAGCTGTAACATAGTCAAGCCCCTAGACATCAATACCACCTAGGTTAATGGTTCGTCGATCCCACAAGGTGGTAAGGCACTTGACTGAAGTAAGCTTTAAGAAACCATGGGCCAGATTTTCAAACTACCATAATTTGCCTGATAGATTTCAGCCATCTTTTTTGCCAGCCGACATCTATTGCTCCCGAAAAAATAGGGGAGCTACGCTACTCCTTAGCATTGCATACAGCAGAAATAAATGCGGACTCTGTCTCTCCACCCATGATTTACAAAGAGTGAAAAGAGGTAATTGCCTAAATTTTCAATAGGGGGATGGGCTCAGCCTAAGAGATTCATGAATCTGAGTTGACTCCTGCTCAATAAACCTCAGTCGACACTTTCCTCCCATCGCCAGAAGAAGTCATTCACGGGCGACCCAGAATAACTCTTACAATAGCATTTTCTCACCACGCGCTTATCGCCCCAGCCTGCTTACGGTCATCATTGCTCAACATTACCCCATTGAGATACTCACATACTGTACCAGTAGTTAATAGAGAAGCCCTCAAGCCCCTTAGCTGCTAGCTTTCTGGGGAATCGCAGCCTAAGAAAACAGCCTATTTTATTCTGTGTATATCGATGAGTTAGTCATGAGTCTTGAACATTTTTTATCCCCTTAAATTACCACCAGAAATCAACCTGGACTGACCTGATACCGGGCCATTTATAATCATACTCAATTGAATTTTCGATCATCGCGCTGTTATTTTTGGGAGACTCTTAAAAATCAAAGATCCCCCCTTCTAACCAATGAGCCGTGTGATCACTAGAAAAGTTGATAGCGGTCATGATGGCTACTTTTCCACTTGTCTCTACAGTACCAAGTAGCTGCAGCCTATTAATTTAGCTGCAGGAAGAAGCTAGTTGACGTATATTTGCAAATGAAATAATAGTCGTTGTGATAAGGTCACAATGTAACTGTCAGACCAACAACATATGGATTCTTAATGTCCCAAAGCAAAGCCCTTTTAGTTATCGATGTTCAAAACGCTCTTTGTCACGGTAAAGGAGCTACATATAATGCACTTGGGGTAATCGATAACATCAATCTAGTTGCGTCGCGAGCAAGACAGGCTGGTGCCCCGGTCATTTATATTCAGCATGATACTGAGTCAGATGCTTTGAGGTATCAGACAGAGAGCTGGCAACTTCCAAAAGAGCTAGAGAACTCAGACTCAGATATTTACGTAAGAAAGCAGGCCTCAGACTCTTTCAAGGACACCGATCTCAAAGACCACCTGGATAGATTAGATATTCAGGAGCTAATTATATGCGGCATGCAAAGTGAGTTTTGCGTAGATAGTACGTTAAGGTGTGCCCTATCGCTTGGCTACACTGTCACCGTCATAGCGGATGGCCACACAACTGTAGATAACGATATTATTCCTGCAAATACGATATCCAAGCATCATAACTGCACTTGGGAGAATATTACCAGCTATAGCGCAAGAGCAACTGCAATCAATGCCAGTGAGATCGTACTATGAAAGGCCTAATAGATTTAGACAAACGGACAAATTACTCTGCCTTTGGCTCCGTAATTTGCCATTGCTAAAAGAGCTATTTATCGCTCAAGTGCCAAAATTCTGGGCACCACAAGGAGGTTAGATGTTAGGAAATCAAGCCGCAAAAGAAATAACGTATTGGCATATCGCACTTAATATCAGTTTTACACTTTGGTTTTTAGCTAAAATTGCAAAGCGCAAAGAGCTATTGTCATCTGATATATCTATTACGCTAAGCGCTACTTGTGCATTGCTATTGTTTGTTACAGTCGGTGGGCTATCACTAAAATTATTCAGGAAGCTGCCTGCACTGACTGTTTCTATTTTAAGCATACTTCCGCTGATTAATTTTTTCGTCTTTTTCTACTTAAATTACAAGGTAAGGAAAGCAAAGAGACAGCTGTACGGCTAAGCCTATATAACAACTCCATTAAGCTTCTGCAGCCTTCTGCGTAGCTCACAGGGCGCGGGCTAAAGCCGACTTTCGTTTGAGCGAAGAGCGAAATCAGTTAGCTTTTGAAAAAGAAATGAGCCGTATAAGGGAGAGGAGATAATCGAATATTGAGGGCAATCAGACTCTGAAGATACGCTCAATGAGCGTAGATTTTTAATTTTAAAGTAGAACCTATTGAGAAGGCGGAGATACATTAGTTGCACTCCAAAAGACTTTCTATTCAATTCGAATGAATGTAACCGAGTAAAAGAAATTTACTGTATTTTGAAAGGGGGATAAACCCACCAGTGGAAAGAATTCTTGCTTAAGAGCAGAGACAATTACCATTATGCAAGAGGTTTCCCCTGTACAGTACAGAGAAGTTCGTTTACTCGATCGTATATTTGTAATTGATTTTTCATAGTATTCCTGCAACTTTGACAGACCAGTTGGTAGAAGGCTTTGTAAGTGCTATCAGATCGGTATAACAAGTGAAGAGGGTTTTTCATCTCCTCTACTTAAAACCAAAGATTGGGCGAGGCATTTATTCACAAGGTTGAAAATTAACCAAACCCTCAAATCACAACTCTCGGCAAATCCCCCCTACCGAGTGGTATAAGCAGGCGATATAAACACCTGACGACGCATCTTCCACTTTTTCTGAATGCCTTCGGCCCCTAAAAACAAATTCCCGCGCCTAAACTTTTCATTAATCCAGTCCATCGCCTGCATGATCTCCCCTTCCCTGCCCCATTGCCCCGACTCAGGGCACGGGGGATTATTACGTCTAGCCCGGCTGCCGCTTTCATAAAGCGGCAGCCGGGAGGCTATCAATCCGCAATGGTTTCTCTTACCAGCCGCACGATCACCCCCGTGGCACCGGTGGAGTATGGGGTCTGCACTACGGCGCTGCGACTGTAGTAATTGGGCTCACGGGGTAAGGCATGTAGGAATACATGTAAGGCTGTAAACCTCCACTTTGGCACCTAATTCCCGCAGGATAGCCATTACTCTGTGGGAGATATCACCATTCAGAGTAATTTCTAGAGAAGGTCGCACCAGATGAATGTGCAACCAGCACGGAATTCAGGAAGTACATCAAGTTATTAAATATTGAGATTTTTTTGCTTAGCATCAAAGTTGCGTTATGGGATAGTTGCTATAGATCTATAGAAATATGACGCAAAATATATCAATTTTTGTAACTCATTAATTTTATTTCCTTTTATTTTGATAGAGCCAAAAGCATTGGGAAAAGTGAATTACAAAAGGTTGAACCTCTTTACGAATATCTTATTATGCGATGACATTCATTTGATGCGACACCTATCATGCATATCTCTCAGTTCTCAACAGGCTGTGGTGCGCTCGTGGAAGGCATACAGCTAGCTAATTTATCTAGTACCGAACTAAGCGAACTACGCCAGGCTTTCGCTGATCATGGCGTGCTATTTTTTCGCAACCAGTCTCTATCCCCTGAGGAGCACTTGACCTTCGCCCGCCGCTGGGGCGAAATTGTCATCAATAAGTTTTTCACCCACACTCAGGAATATCCAGGCATCGCTGAAGTACGCAAGGAGAAAGATCAGGAAACCAATGTAGGCGGTGGCTGGCATACTGATCATTCTTATGATCAGGAACCAGCCCTCGGCTCGATTCTGGTTGCCAGAGAATTACCTAAATCCGGAGGCGATACCCACTTCGCCAACCTACAAAAGGCGTACGAAAGTCTTTCCAATGGGCTAAAGCAAACACTGGAAACACTTAGGGCCGTACATTCCAATGTCCACGTATATGGTGAGGATGGTTACTACCAATCAACAGATTTGTCATCACAACTTGGGGGCGTCAACGAAGTTGGAGAAGCGATTCATCCGGTGGTAATCCAGCACCCCGATAACGGGCGCAAGATTCTCTATGTAAATCCAGGATTCACACTGCGCTTTGAGGGATGGACACCTGAGGAAAGTAGACCTCTATTGAACTTCCTATTTGCCCACGTGCTCACTAATGGCTATACATGCCGCTTCAATTGGGAGCCGGGCTCAGTCGCATTTTGGGATAACCGCTCTACCTGGCATTCTGCCGAAAATGATTATCAGGGACAGTTCCGCCTAATGCACCGTATCACCCTTGCTGGAAGAGCATTAGAAGCTGTCTGACCAGAGTTTGGGGCGTCGCAGTTTACCGTCAGTGAAAAGGTTCGGCTGCGCCCCAGATAGACTCCTCACACTGGCCGGGGGCTTTAATCATCAGTGGTTAAGTATGTGTCATTAGCGACTATTAAAACAAGGCAACTTCTAGACAAAGCCCGACCCCCGAGAAGTATCCAGTTACTCCACCTTCCTCTAGTGTTTTCTCTACAAACTTGTCTCTACCCCTCTGAACGACTCTTATCTACTGGATTTGATTAGTATCTTACGCCGCCGCTAAACTTAGATGAAAGCGAAAGGGTTCTTCTCATCTAATTTCGAACAAGTGGCTGAAACCAGCTGGTCAAAAAAATGCATAACGCAAGAGCGATAAAAAATATGACTATTGATTCTGTTTGGAAAGAATATCGTTCAGCCCTGCGAGCTTTTCTCAGCTCAAAGGTTTCATCTGCCGATGCAGTTGATGATCTGCTCCAAGAGATCCTGATAAAGATTCACAGGAATATCCATACAGTAAGGGATCAAAAAAGTATCAAATCTTGGCTATTTCAGATAGCCAATAGGACGGTTATTGATTTCTACCGTGAAAATGGAAGGCTCAAGGAAGTAGAACTCGAAGACAACTTGTTGTTACCTGAAGAGGATTCAGAAACGCAGCGTAGGTTATCAGCCTGTATAGAGCCTTTTGTTAACGCGCTCCCACAGGACTCAGCTGCTCTACTAAAGGCTATTGAACTGGAAGGTCAGTCACAAAAATCTTATGCGACAGAGCATAAAATCCCCTACTCCACCTTAAAATCCAGAGTACAAAAAGGTAGAAGCCAACTGCGCAAACTATTTGAGGACTGCTGCCATTTCACTCACGACAGCCATGGAACAGTGATCGATTATGTGCCGAAATCAAAACACCATAAAAATTGTTAAATAGTTTCGTCTTTTTCAAAAAGCTTCCGTCATATAAATACAAACCAATGACGAGGACGAATTATGATCAAGGTTGTCAGCTTTAAAATATGCCCTTTTGTTCAGCGAGTAACCGCCCTTCTTGAAGCAAAAGAGATTCCCTATGAAATTGAGTACATTAGCTTGAATGATAAACCTCAGTGGTTCCTGGATATCTCACCCACTGGCCAGGTACCAGTTCTAATCACCGATTCTGGGGAGGCCCTCTTTGAGTCCGATGCGATTGTTGAGTACTTAAATGAAATAGCCCCACCTCTAGAGTCAGGGCTCACTCCAGAACAACGTGCGCGCGACCGAGCCTGGAGTTACCAGGCAGCAAAGAACTATTTGCTACAGTGCTCTGCTCAGCGTAGTAAAGATAAGCAAACACTGGCTGAGCGCAGCGAAAAACTGAGCAAAGTTTTTGAGCGAGCTGAAAAGGCTTTAGGACAGGGGCCATATTTTAAAGGCGCGACGCTAAGTAATGTCGATATTGCCTGGCTACCACTTCTTCACCGAGCTGCCATTATCAAAGCACGTTCCGGGTACGACTTCATTGTCGACTACCCAAAAGTAAAGGCATGGCAAACTGCCATTCTGAATACTGGATTGCCAGAAAAATCAGTACCTGAAGATTTCGAAAAGCTCTTTACAGATTTCTACCTATCAGAAAATACTTTTCTTGGAGGTAACAAGGCAAGTACCCACAATCTAGATAACTCTTGCGCCAATGGGAGTTGCTGCTAATCTTCTCTACCGCACGCCCCTTGAAAGAGGGGCGTACAAAGAGAAAGCGTGTCAATTTACCCAGCACAAACATACTACATAACTCGAATAAATCATTAGTCCTTGTCATTTTATTCACTGCAACTACTTCGGAGCTCATAGTAGTCAACAAGTCAAAGCAACCCTATTTACCCTTGATGTTACAATGTTATGCGAGATCAGATATTTCTAGATGTCTGGATTAATATCTAGATGAAGTTAAATTGTTAGGAGATTGTCAGGCTCCGAACAAATGGATAGTGATTCACATGCCCTTCAAGAATCACCATCTCCCGAATACATCCCAATAACTCTGATCCAGTTCTTACAGGTTGGAATGACAGCTCTCTCTCGAATAACCTCAGAAAGTAAATTTCAATCCCCTTGGGGTAAGTTCTTCAGGAAAAAGTCTCGCATATTTTCACCCATGACCTTGCGAATTTCCTCTTCAGTAAACCCTTGACTTAGCATTTCTGCGGTCAAAATCCCCAAATCACCAGCATCAAAAGAAACTTCAACGGTGCCATCATAATCTGAACCAAGGGCAACATGATCAACCCCTAATAGATCTATGGCGTAGCGGATTGTTTTAACAATATTGTGGGGGCTATTATCACATACCGCTTCTTCCCAAAATCCAATGCCGATCAAGCCCCCTTGATCGGCAATCTCCTTCATTAGGTCATCGCTAATATTACGCGGCGAATCACACATACCTTTCAGGCCAGTATGAGAAATAATTACAGGCCTTTTGGTCAGAGCCAACACATCCCTCACAACAGGCTCTGAGGAGTGGGCTACGTCGATAACAATTGAACGTTTATCCATCTCCTGCACAGCTGACCGACCAAACTCTGTTAAACCAGCCCCACTTTGCCCATGCAAAGATCCACCCAGTTCATTGTCAAAAAAGTGCTGTAATCCCATCACTCGAAAACCGGCCTCATAAAGGCGGTCAATATTGGATAACTCACCCTCTAATGGGTGGGCCCCTTCAATACCAAGAATTGCTGCGAGGGTGCTAGCGCCTTGTTGCCGGGCCTGGAGGATTTGCCTCAGATCTTCCGCATTACGCACAATGCGAAATTTCTCGGGAGAAGATTCCTGTAGCTTAGTAACCCTTTCAGAGTGAAAAAGTGCCCGCTCCAACAAGCTATTCCATGTTCGCGGCGGCCAACCTTGAGCAATTGCCAGTAAGGTTATATTGTCACCAGCACTAGCAGAGTTTTCATTTAAGTTCATGCCCCGGGGAGACTTAGTGACAGAGGTAAAAACCTGCATTCCCAAATTACCACGCCGTGCCCTGGGTAGATCAAGATGGCCATAGTTTACCTCCTTTGACAAATCACGAGACCAGAGGAAGCTATCTGCATGCAAATCACCAACAATGAGTGATCTATGCAAAGCTTCAGCTTGTTCGGGAATTTTAGGGGGCTCACCAACACTAATCTTGTTTAAACTTCGCTCAATTCCTGGCAGCAAAAGCCATTTCCAGCTCGCGAACAATATTAATGCCACTGCTGTCAAACTTATAAGCCAAGTCTTCATTATGATTTCCTGATGCCAGTAGTCTTGTACACGATTGGGGTTATAACCTGAGACGTTGCGGCATGTCAGGAGCCAGCTAGGTTTGGAAACACTCAATGATCAATTAAAAGTCAATACGCTCAAAATACACACACAACATCACCTTAATCTGGTGTCCAGGTCAATATTTAGGAAAACCAAGGAATCATAGTGACAAATTATTATCGATTTATTCTAATATTGTTGATTACA
The DNA here is from genome assembly GCF_052467515.1 of Microbulbifer mixtoriginis (SeqCode). Lineage (NCBI taxonomy): Bacteria > Pseudomonadati > Pseudomonadota > Gammaproteobacteria > Cellvibrionales > Microbulbiferaceae > Microbulbifer > Microbulbifer mixtoriginis (SeqCode). The sequence continues at coordinate 2,307,592 of NZ_CP174314.1, forward strand.
GTACTATTTAGTGGCTGTGCGGCACTTTCACCGAGCTTCCAAAAACCTGAAGTAGAAGTGGTCGCCGTGGAACCTCTTCCTACAAGAGATGGCAATAATCTCAGATTTCGAATTCACCTTCGCGTTTTCAACCCAAACAATAGTGAATTGGCACTCTCCGGTCTTTTCTACACTCTGCGGCTAGGTGGGCATAAGGTTTTGACGGGAACCTCAAATAACCTGATGCCCATCGCCCCCTACGGCCAGGATGATATCGCTGTGGATGCAACAGCTAGCATAGTCGGCTCAATCTTTGCCGCTGTAAACCTCATTAACTTAAATCAGCACTCAATACCCTATGAACTAGAAGCAAAAATAGGCTTGCGTAAATCACTACTTCCCTCAATTAAGGTGAATAGAAGTGGGGTCATTCACTTGAACCAATATCGGTAACTCTTTCGCTTGATTTACTACTTGTCGGTCTGTGGAGGGCCGCCTGCTTGCCCTCCTCAATACTCACCCGCTAAATTTGCTTGGTAAGGATCAGGGACATTACAAAGTTACCCATTGGTGCACTGTTATGACTGAGGAACCCCTCGTCAGGATGGGACTGGGACTCATAAATTTTTGTGTTATACCTGATCTTCAAGCCGAATTCGTAAGAGTTTCGACCAAAGAAAGCGCCGATATTCGCAAACGTCACCTCCTTCTCAGGGGTGACACCATAGCTGAAGATTTTTACTCCTCCCTTAGTCTTTGAATTGCCCTCCATCAATACATTCCTTTGAACAGTTCTATGCTCTAACCCAGCCTGTAAATACCAGTAACGCCCACCCTCAAGGGGGGAGGACGCGGCACTAAAGGCGGGTAAAGAGCTTCCCAATAAAACTCGCACCCCTGCACCAAAGTCCCTGACGATATTACCTGTTTTCCAACGTAGGTAAGGCACTAGTCGATAGCTTGTGCCCCATATGACATTCTGGAGTAAGTGATAATCTAACTTAAGCTCAGGCATCAGTCCCCATTCATTGAAGACCTGGGAATCCCATCCTTTGGGGGGAGAAGACGAGACAATCCAGTGCATAAATTTCTGTGTTTGGCGAGCGCCCGCTCTAGAGCCGACTGTTCCGGCATCAAGTGTTAAATCAATCATCCACTGATTTAAAATTTGATATTTGTATCTTATGCCTAAATAGCTCCAACCTGCATAGGGATGCTCTTCATTAATGGGTTCAGATCTACCAAGATGATCTGGAGTATAAATCTCCTGACCAAACCTCAAGGTGTAGGGCTTTCCTATAGGGCTCCAACGAACAAAGAAACCGCCTGTATAGTCTCTGTCTGTCTGGAAAAGTGCATCATTTACTAGTTCAAGCTGTAACTTCCCTTTTGGTGAGTCATCCGCACAAAGCATTGAGGCGTGGCAGACAGACAGCAAACCGACAATAGAAGCTGAAAGTTTTTTTCTATTAATAAGCACCCTTAACCTGCCCTCTCGAATGATTGAACCAGTTTGTCCAGATCAAAATCCGGTGATTAATGCCCCCAATCCCCAACCTTATCGGCCCCAGGGATTTGAAACTCCAGGTATTCCTCAATGCTAAATGGCATTTCTTCCACGACTGCTCGAACTCGTTGGCCAATGGCTTTGGTCTCAGGGCGCGCATTGGCAAGCCCGGTGTAGGGGATACCCTTTCCGCTTGGCACATCAGGATACTTTTTCTTAAAGAGCCGATGCCGTGCAAGCATATGATTGAACTGCCCTTGGGTGTATATCAAAGGCACTAATTGCGGATATTCCTCACGCGGGTCCATGTAAAGATCGTAGTAGGCCTCTGGCATCCCTGAAGACGCAACCTCACCAGCGCCTATCCAGTGACGCTTATAGCGCCCTTTTACCGTAGCTCCTAGTTGGTTGCCGGTATAGATAAAGACATAATCCCGACGACTATGGGTATCGCCATTTAGCAGCAGTGCAGTCTGATCCAAACCATCCACCACTCTGTCGGTTGGAATATACTCAGAGGCGCCAGCAAGCCTGGCAAATGTGGTGTACAGGTCGGCGATATGAATAATATCTCCCACTACCTGGCCGGGTTGAACCATACCTGGCCACCAGGCAAAGGCTGGGACTCTTACCCCTCCTTCAGTGAAATCCCCTTTGCCTCCCCGATATAACATGGGGAGCATACCCCAACCCGCAGGGGGACTGTGCACCATGGGACCATTGTCTGCCATGGCTACAAAGAGAGTGTTTTCTGCGATACCCAGCGCTTGTAGCTCCGCCATTAACTGGCCGGCGAAGTCATCCACTGCGGGAAATGAATCCGCCACCATCAAACCAGAAACGGATGGCTTGGGCATAAAGGCGGCCATAAAATTCAAAAAATTAGGCCAGTAGGCCACAAAGAAAGGCTTGTTGGCTTCAGCGTTCTTACGAATGAACGCTATGGTACGACGCTCCGCCTCGGGGTCGAACTTGCTGAAACACTCATTGGAAGTCCCGCACCACTCCCTACCAGGCTGTCCTTTTTCACCTTCAATATTCATGACCCAACCGGTGGGAACCAAACCGGGGTTATCCAGGCGATAAGGGTCTGGAGGGTATATCTCAGGAAACATACCCAGCACCGCATTTACGGCATTAGCTTGAGGGTTAAAAAGAGAGGTTATCTGGTTCATTGGGGTAAATAACGCCTCATCAAACCCCTGGTTGTGCAAGTAGCTCTCCTCAATATCTCCCAAGTGGCCTTTCCCAAAGAACCCAGTGGCATACCCGGCTCTGGACAGCACCTCCGCAATGGTTACTTCCTCAGCACGAAGCCCAGAAAATTCATGGGGCATCCCCACAGCCCCCATGCCAAAGCGCACCGGATGGCGACCGGTAAGCACAGCAGCGCGGGTTGGAGTACAGGAAGGTTCAGAGTACATGCGAGTAAAGTTGATACCCTCTGCGGCCATCTTATTTAAGTTTGGTGTTGAGTAACCGAAATTTTTTTGTAATGCAGGAAATCCAACAGCACCAAAGGCCGTGTCATCCCAGAGAAGGAAAACAATATTGGGGGGCTGCCCATATTTATCCCGTAGAGCCTGTAACCGCCTGGTTATTTCTGAGTCTTCTTGCTGCCAGCGCTCACCATTTTGCATTTTCAACACATAGTATTCAGCGTCATGTACTATCTGTGCCTGCACAGGCATCCAGCTCAGAAACACCAGCAACCCGATCAAGATTTGCCTCACTGTCACAGTCCATCCTCCCTCAGTAAGTGTGGCTGGAAGTGCAATACTTTTATTAACTGTGTTACAACCCCAATGCATCACTCTAGAAGAAAGGTGTCATGGGAGCGCTATAAGTGGCGACAACTAGAAAGTTTTTATGAGTGGCCAGGCCCTACAAAGGCCCAGTGGTTCCGACAGGAAGGAAAGAATTTAAGTCATGGAGGGATAGGTGCCCCACAGCATACAGAAGGACACCTAAAATAACGAGATCGGCAATAACAGGGATCTAGGTTACAGAGACTTATGATTATCTGCCATCAATACAGGCCAGGCTGCGCGTAAGTACATCACCATGGTCCAAAGGGTCAGAGCCGCGGCAATATACAGCAGTAGATAGCCCAGAGTTTCCATTACAGGAAAGTCGCGGACATCAAAAGCGAGAAGCACTATGATTGCCGCCATTTGTGCGGTTGTTTTTATCTTCCCGACATAGGACACAGCAACACTACTGCGCTGCCCCAGTTCTGCCATCCACTCGCGCAAACCTGAGACCGCGATCTCCCGGCAGATAATAATGGCTGCAGCCACAGTGAACCAGGCACTTTTGTGCAGACCCACAAGCAATACAAGCGCAGTAGCTACCATTAACTTATCTGCAACAGGGTCAAGAAAGGCGCCAAAGGCAGTGCTCTGATTAAGTTTCCTTGCTAGGTAGCCATCAAGCCAGTCGGTAACTGCGGCAGCTGAAAAAATAACGGCAGAAGCAATGTAACTCCATTTATAAGGTAAATAGAAAACCAAAACCAGGACAGGTATCAGTGCGACGCGAAGCAGTGTAAGTTGGTTGGCGAGTGTCATACTTTTCTCTGTTCTTGCGGAGGGCGTACGTTATCAAGCTGTGGGGCAAATTGAAACGCTCAATGAGAAACCCGGAGAAAAAATCCGCCGCCTGTGCCCTGCATTTTTACTCGTGATGTAGTGCCGAGTATATATCCTGCGCAAGCTTGCGACTGATGCCATCTACACTAGCAATTTCTGTCACTGTAGCCTTCTTAATTTCCTGAAGACCGCCAAAATGGCGAAGCAATGCGCGTCTACGTGCGGGGCCCACGCCAGCAATACCCTCCAGAGGGGACTCCCTTCGTTTTTTGTCACGCCGCGCGCGGTGCCCGGTAATTGCAAATCGATGGGCCTCATCTCTAACCTGTTGAATCAGGTGCAATGCCGGGGAGTCCGCCGAAAGTACCAGTTCCTGATTACTGGAAACGATATGTAAGGTCTCAAAACCTGCTTTACGGGTAGTGCCCTTGGCCACTCCGATTATCTGAACACCTACAACGCCCAGGCCATTGAGGGTATCCACCGCCTGACTGACCTGCCCCTTGCCACCGTCAATTAACAGGATATTAGGGAACTTACCCTCACCTCCCGATAGGCGCGTGTAGCGACGCTTAAGTGCCTGCCCCATTGCAGCATAATCATCACCAGCCTGAATGCCATCAATATTAAAGAGACGATAATCTGACTTAACTGGACCGCCTGAATCAAAAACCACACAAGAAGCAACCGTGGCCTCACCCGAGGAGTGGCTGATGTCAAAGCATTCCAGCCGCTCGGGCAACTGTTCCAGTCCAAGCACTTCTTGAAGGGCCTCAAAACGACTAAACAACTTCTGCTGCGCTGCAGTGCGGCTACTTAAATTCTGCTGAGCCGCCTGCTGGGCCATTTCCACCCAGGTAGCGCGCTTGCCTCGCAGTTTATGGGTAACTGAAATGTCTCGCCCTGCCTGAGCACCGAGTGCCTGCTGCAGCGGAACCACATCTTCTATAGATTCCGAGGCTAGAATTTCACGGGGAATTTCTCTTGGACTACCGAGATAAAATTGAGCCACAAAGGCCGAAAGTAATTCAGGGTGGCTTAAGCCCAAACGCTCACTGGGAAAAAAGCTGCGACTACCAAGAATTCTCCCCTGTCGGATAAAAAGTACATGCACACAGCAGCTACCACCCTCGGTGGCAACACCATGGACATCAACATCCCCTGTATCACCCTCTGCCACTTGATCCGCTTGAAGACGCCGTAGTGCGGATATTTGATCCCTGAAGCGCGCGGCCTTTTCAAACTCCAACGCTCTTGAGGCTTCATCCATTTCATCGGCCAGTTCACGAATAATATTATCGCTCTTGCCAGTGAGAAACATTTCTGCGTGGCGTACATCTTGGCGATACTCCTCGGGACTGATGAAGTCTACACAGGGTGCCGTACAGCGCTCAATCTGATATTGCAGGCAGGGCCTGGATCGATTGCGAAACACGCTGTCTTCACAAGAGCGAATACGAAAGGTCTTTTGCAAAAAATTCAGGCTATCGCGTACAGAAGAGGCATTGGGAAAAGGACCAAAATAGCGGCCTTTCTTTCGCTTAGCTCCACGATGGAGTGCTATGCGGGGAAAAGTGTCAACACTGGAAAGAAAGATGTAAGGATAGCCCTTATCATCTTTCAGCATCACATTGTAAGGCGGACGCTGGGATTTAATCAGGCTTTGTTCGAGTACTAATGCCTCGGTTTCACTACGAGTAACAGTTACTTCGATGTTCCCGATCTTCTGCACCAGCGCCATGGTCTTGGCTGTGAGCCCAGAGCTGCGAAAATAACTGGCAAGCCGATTGCGTAAATTTTTCGCCTTACCCACATAAAGTATATGGTTACTGGCATCGAACATTTGATAGACGCCAGGCTTGCGGGTAACTGTAGAGAGAAAACGCTTGCTATCGAACATCTGACAACCGGTCTTGCCGCTTCAGTAAATACACGGATATTAGAGCGCTGCTTCCGGGTCGAGTATCTGATACTTGACGGCAAGCAAGGTCAATTCCACATCGCTGTTAATATTCAGCTTTTCAAATATCCGATAACGGTAGCTATTAACGGTTTTAGGGCTGACCGAAAGGGACTTGGCAATCTCGGCAACCTTGGCTCCATTCACAATCATGTCCGCAGTTTGCAACTCACGTTTAGAAAGTTTTTCAAAGGGAGAAAGGTTATCCGATTGGCCTGAGACATTGCGCAGAGCCATTTTGGTAGCCATGGAGTTACTGATAAAAACTCCACCATTCATTACTGTATGAATTGCACGCACCATCTCTTCAAGATCTGCCCCCTTGGTCACATAACCCATAGCACCGGCTTGCATAAGGCGGCCAGGAAACAGGTCGTCATCCAGGGCGCTAACAGCCACTACTTTGACTTCAGGACAGCGGTTTAACAGCTTGCGGGTCGCCTCCAAGCCACCCATTCCTGGCATTTTTACATCCATCAAGATGACATCAACCGCAGTCTCACGCACGAATTCCAGCGCTTCTTCGCCACAATTCGCATCGCCAACAACTTCAATATCCTCGACGTCACTCAACATGCGCGAAATCCCCATTCGCACAAGGTCGTGATCATCCACCACTAAGACTTTGATCAAGCTATCCCCAACTACGGATAAGTGCAGTGGCTACGCGGCGTACAATCCCCTCGCGCGTGCTCTTGAACTGCGTTCTTCTTTTTACTCACGGAGAAACTACTCCGCGCAGATCCTCCCCAAGAATCCAGTCGCAACATACCAGACAAAAACGCTACTGCAAAGCGCCACAACCGTCTCAAATGCTGTTTAACTGATGTTTAGCCGCAGGATCTTGGCTTGTATATAGCGATTAATTATAACCTAGAAACGTAACAGCTAATCATTCTGCACTCAAGCCGGCCTTTGCCGCATGACTTGAGGAAACGAAAATTCAAGAAATAAAAAAAATTTTTTGTACTTTGCAATAGTCAATAGATTTTATATTTCTAACAGCTATAGCAGAATTCTTTATAGAAACCAGTATAAAGTCCTGCCATCAAAACCAGACAGGACTTGGGGCTCGCACTTTGCGAATACTCGAAAGGCAGTTATTTACTGAGCTTTAAGGGTAAAAGCGTGGCTCCGGCTCGAGGGAAACACCAAATTTTGAATGTATATCGGCAGCAATATCCTGAGCAAGCTGTACTAATTCACGGCCTGCTCCCCTACCAGGATTAATCAGCACCAGTGCCTGGCGCTCATGGACTCCAACCGCACTGCGCCGTAAACCGCGCCAGCCAGCGCGATCTATTAACCAACCAGCGGCAAGCTTCCAATCCTCGCCGGCCGCGAAAGCAACTAGATCGGGATGCTCTGCTTTTAGACTCTGATAAAGATCCGTATCTACCACCGGGTTTTTGAAAAAACTCCCAGCATTGGGGATCTCAGTAGGCAAAGGCAGTTTGTTACTCCGGATATCAATAACTGCTTGAGCAATCTGAGTAGGTGTCGGGTGGTTTGCATCCCAATTGTGCTGCGAAATATATTGGCGCAGTGCCGGGTAGTCAACGCGCGGCTGCCAGTCTTGTGGCAACTGCAAATTCACCTGGGTAATAATATACTGGTCGCGCAGACGCCCTTTAAAAACACTATCCCGATAGGCAAAACCACAATCGTCTTTAGTAAAATCGTGCAGCTCACCTGTGGCAACTTCCATAGCCTGCAAGCTTGTAAAGCGATCACACAACTCGATACCGTAGGCACCTATATTTTGGATCGGTGCCGCACCAATCTTACCGGGAATCAGTGCAAGATTTTCAAGTCCACCTATGCCACTGCTGACAGTAGCCATAACCAGCTGGTGCCAATTTTCCCCAGCCGCAGCTTCAATAGTATGCCCCTGACTATTGGGCTCTATTAAAAGTCCTCGCAAGTCGACCTGGATAACAAGACCTGGGAAATCATCGGTCAACACAACATTGCTACCACCCCCCAAGGGTAAGATTGGTAATTTCTGTGTTCTGGCGAAGGCCAATGCCTCTCGCAGCTGATCCAGGTTTTGCACCCTGGCAAAGTGGGCGCTACGAGCCGAAATTGCCAAGGTATTGTGGGGCTGCAGGTCAATATCAGTTTCTATCATGCAGGTAACTTTAACCGAGAAGCTCACGCATTCGCTGGAGATCCTGCTCGGTATCTACACCACCGGGCACCTCCGCACAGGCAACAGCCACATGAATATTCTCATCGTGATACAAAAAACGCAGCTGCTCTAGGGCTTCAAACTGCTCCAGTGGCGCCACTGGCCAAGTAACAAAACTTTGCAGCAGCGCTACACGATAAGCATAGATACCGATATGACGACGTGGTTCCAACCCCTGCGGCAACTCATTTGCGTGCACAGCAAAGGCATCGCGCGGCCAAGGTATTGGGGCACGGGAGAAATAGCGGGCTAACCCGGATTGTGCAGCAACCACCTTAACAATATTAGGGTTGCGGAAATCTTCCACCGTAAGAATAGGTTCGCACAGGGTAGCCACACCGGCGCGGGTATTTTCCGCAAGGTTAGCGGCTACCTGATTAATTACCTGAGCAGGAATTAAAGGCTCATCCCCCTGTACATTCACCAGAATACGGTCATCGGCTAAACCCAGGTTAACAGCGACTTCCTGTAGGCGGTCAGTGCCCGATGCGTGATCAGCAGAGGTCATACACACCTCACCGCCAAAGCCTCGAACTGCCTCCGCTACACGCATGTCGTCGGTGGCAACGATGACTCTCTCTGCATCACTCTCGCAAGCCCTCTCAAAGACATGCTGAACCATGGGTTTGCCGGCAATATCTGCCAAGGGCTTGCCCGGTAAACGACTGGAGCCAAAGCGGGCGGGAATAATGACATCAAATGAGTGTTTATTTTTCATCTTTGGAGAACTGTTGCAGGTGCTGGTGCACCTTCTGATAAAAAAGATCTGGCAACTTGGCACGCACTTCCAGCGCCCACCAGTGACTCTCCCAGAAATCGCGACACTTCACCGCGTCTTTCATCGTCATAATCACTGGTGTCTCGCCATCGAAATGCAGCTCCTGGGGGCTGAACTGGTGATGATCCGCAAAGGGCTGCTCCATCACCTTGTAGCCCATACGTTGCAGTGCGCGGAAAAAACGTTTGGGGTTTCCTATCGCTGCCACCCCATGGCAGGGGCCTGGCTCAGGGCCTGAGGTCAGGCGCAGCGTAGAGGTCTGATCAAGGTTAAACTGGTGCCAGCAGGCAGGCTCCAGAGTCATCTGGTATTCCAGTAGCGCACCGCACTGCTGTTTCACACTGGCTTCAGGCTCGCCATTACTCACCACCAAATCGACACTCTGTAAACGACTAATGGGTTCCCGCAAAGGGCCACGAGGGAGCATATGCCCATTACCGAGACCGCGACTGCCATCCACCACGCAGATTTCAAAGCTTCGCCAGAGGCTGTAATGCTGCAAACCATCATCAGAGAGAATCACATCACACTGGTGGTAATCAACTAACGCCCTCGCCGCTTCACTGCGATTGGGGGAAACCATCACCGGTACCCCGGTGATCAAATGCAACATCAGCGGTTCATCACCGGATTCCAGAGGGTGAGACTGAGCAGTTACCTGGTAGGGATATTGCTCTGCACGGCCACCATAGCCACGGCTAACAATCCCGGGATTTTTCCCCCGCTCTTTTAGCCAGCGAGCCAACTCTGCCACTAATGGCGTCTTACCAGCACCACCGACGGTGATATTGCCTACAACAATAACAGGTACCGATAGTGGTTCCGATGGGGTGCGGGAACTGATCACCCTGCGCCGATTACTCACTCCGCTATAGAGCAACTCCAAAGGCGTAAGCAGAGATAAGGCAGGGCTTGTACCGTCCTTCTTGTACCAGCGCTTGTTGAACCAGTCTTCCAGTGACATCCAGTGCCCTAACCCATTGTCTGCTGTTGTAATAATGTGGCATAGCGCCCACCCCGGGCGAGCAGTTCGCTGTGCTTGCCACTCTCTACGATACGCCCTTTCTCCATAACCAGGATTCGATCGGCACTTTCAATCGTACTGAGACGGTGGGCTATCACAAAGGTGGTGCGATTTTTCATAACTTCTGTCAGAGCCGACTGGATATGGCGCTCTGATTCATTGTCCAGTGCTGAAGTTGCCTCATCGAGAATCAATACCGGTGCATCTTTTAATAGCGCCCGCGCAATAGACAATCGCTGTCTTTGGCCACCGGAAAGCATCTGGGCATTGTCCCCCAATACAGTTTCCAAACCTTGAGGTAGCTCCTCAATAAAGTTAGCCGCATGCGCCAACTCGATAGCCCGCAAGACATTCTCTTTCGGTGCTCCTTCCAAATCGCCATAGGCGATGTTGCGATAGACGCTGTCGTTAAATAGGACGATATTTTGGGACACCATGCTGATATGTCGGCGTAAATCTTGTAGGGGAACCGTTGAAATATCGACTCCATCAAGAAGGATCCGCCCGCCAGTGGGCTCGTAAAAACGCGCCAGCAGACTGGCAAGCGTTGTTTTACCGGAACCCGACGCCCCTACCAGCGCAACTGTTTCGCCCGGCTCCACCGAGAAGCTAATATTCGACAGCACCTGGGGAGCGGCCTCATCGTAACTAAAATCGAGAGACTCAAAGGTAACCGCACCACGCACAGGCTTGGGCAGCACCTCGTGGCCGCCCTCTGGCTCACTGGGGGTATCCATTACTTCAAAAATACTCTCCGCGGCGGCAATTCCCTTCTGAATATCTGCAAAAACTTCTGAAAGGCTGCGAACCGGCTTGGCCAGAGAAGCTGCGGCACCAATATAAGCGGCAAAGACCCCCGCGGTCATGGATTCCACCATACCCGGAGCCAGGGCAAACCACACAATAGTGGCAGTAGATAGGCCAACCAGAATCTGAATCACCGACACGCTGGCATTGTTGGCCACCACCAGCTTCATAAATTGTCGGCGGTTATTGTCACTGGCAGATTCAAAACGTGAATTTTCATATTTTTGGCCACCATACATCCGTACTACTTGATAGCCATTAATCGCCTCCTGGGTAACATGAGTGACATCACCCATGGAGTTTTGGATGCGATGGCTCAGTTTACGGAATCGTTTGCCCACCGTACGCACGATTAGAGCAATCAAGGGGGCAAAAAGGAAAAAGGTCAATGTCAGCTTCCAGTTCACCAACAATAAGTAAGCCAGCAGCGCAACGGTAGTAAAAGTCTCGCGAAATAAAACCTTAACCGCCTTGGTAATGGAATTGGTAACCTGCTCAACATTGTATGAGACTTTGGAAATCAGGTAGGCACCCGTGTAACGATCAAAATAGGCACTAGGCAGCTGGCCAATCTTCTCAAACAACTGCGAGCGCAACTGGTGAATAATTGCGCGCCCCACATAGGAGAGACCATAACTGCCAACAAAGTTACCAATCGCACGCAGCAGAATAATGATGAGCATGGCCAGAGGTACCAGCCAACGCGCAGTCTCCTGTGGCATTACCCCATCGGGATAATAGGAGGCTACGTATTTCGAGAGAAAACCTCTGCTTTCTTGGATACCAGCGCCCACCGCATCTAACAGCAGCTCCGTAACGGCAATTAAGCTGACGCCCATGGTGGAAAACAGGAAAAATCCCAGCACTGCAACAGCAAAAATCGCTAGGTGCGGCCGAGCGTACGCGAGTAAACGACGATAGGTGTGCGCCCCGTGCTGTGGTTTACGGGGGGGCATGGTTACTTTCTTCATACAGACCAATGACTGGACTCGCCCCAAACCCTTAGGCAGTGGGGCGAGTACGCTCGCAAGGCTAATCGTCCATCCCTGGCATTAAAGCAAAGCCCAGCGCGCTAGTTCTCTTCTGGTTGCCGTGTAGTAATGCTTAGGTTGACAAAGCCTAGCTGTCCAGCGGCATCCATTGCCCGCACCACAGCCTGATGGTGAGCTGTAGCGTCGGCGGTTATCACAAGCGGGCGATTGTACTCGCCTGCAGAAACTTCCGACAGCGCAGATTTCAAAGTGGTCAACTTTTTGTTGATCAACCCCTGGCCATTTACCGAATAAGAACCATCGGCACTGATCAGAATTTCAACAGAACGAGGCTGCTCTTCTGCCTGAGGCCCAGCGGCCTCGGGCAAATTTAACTTCAAATGGCTCTCTTTGGTGAATGTGGTCGACACCATAAAGAAAATCAGCAGAAGAAAGACCACATCGATTAATGGCGTAAGGTTTACCCCATCCTGCTCTTTGGTTTGGCGGCGAAATTGCATCGATTGCTACCTCACTCAGGCCGCTTTTTCAATTTTGCGGTCACTGTGTAAGGCATCCACCAGCTTCACGGCTTCCTGTTCCATGGTTACCACAATAGTATCCACTCGGCGCTGGAAGTATCTGTGCGCCATTAGCGCTGGAATCGCCACAGTCAAACCCGCCGCCGTAGTAATCAGAGCCTGGCTGATACCACCGGCCAAAATACCCGCATTGCCGGTGCCCTCCAGCATAATTGCCGTGAAAACCTGGATCATACCGATGACAGTCCCAAGCAAACCGATCAATGGCGCAATCGCGGCGATGGTGCCGAGGGCATTGAGGAAACGCTCCAGCTCGTGTACTACCTGGCTTGCAGTTTCCTCAATACTGTCTCTCATTACTTCACGGCCGTGGCGGGAATTGGAAAGTCCTGCGGCAAAAATTCGTCCGAGTGGGCTGGAATCACGCAGCTCCTTAAGTTTCTCACTATTGACCTGGTTGCTTTTTAGCCACCCCCACACTTCTCCAAGTAAAGTGCGCGGTGCAATACGCTGGGGATTCAGCGTCCAAAAACGCTCAATGCTGATAGCAATAACAGCAACGGAACACAACAGGATCGGCAACATCAACCAGCCGCCAGATTTTATTATTTCAAACACTTTTCTTGGCCCTAAACAGCGAGAGGGATTTCAGGAATTTCTTCTGCATCTTAGACGCAGGAGTCGCACTTTATCACAGCTGCTCTCGGCGGCTAAGTCTTCCACTAGGCTCAGCCTCACCATTGTGATCCGCATACCAAAACCGTGGCGCTGAACGACCCCAGCTGATCACAGGCTCCGAGGTGCCTCTTTGCCAAGAAAGCTCGACAGCTCCACTTTGTGCTGTATTAAAAATTTGTGTATCCATCGCACGATAACGTGCGACTACATTCGCATGGGGATGGCCAAAATGATGACGATAGCCTGCGCTGAATATCACTCGCTCAGGCCTTGCCCAGCTCAGTAAAGTCTGGGATGAAGAAGTCTTAGAACCATGATGAGGCGCCACCAATAAATCTACTGGCTTCTCCATTGGATAAAGCTCCACAAGACGGCGTTCTACGGAGCTTGTGATATCCCCAGTAAGTAAAATACGCACTTGCTGCCATTCAATTAGAGCCACACAACTTTGATCATTTTCCTCTCCATCAATTTTTTTTTGCAGTGGCCATAACCAACGTACAGAGAGCTCACCGAAATAAAGCCTTTCACCCGCGACACAGGAGTCTGCTCGAATATCAAAATCCCCCACCAGTTTCTTTCCCAGTTGCCCTGGAGCATAGAAATTATTGACAGGCAGTGACTGCAATAGCGCCGCCACCCCACCCGCATGATCCCTGTCACCATGGCTGACAACCAACACATCGAGTTCTCTCACCCCGACTCCACTCAAATAAGAAGCAACAATGGCCCCTCCAGCACTCCAACCCGATGACGAGAGAGGTCCGGTGTCAAAGACAAGGCGCGCTTCTTGGGAGCGGACCGAGAGAGCCAGACCCTGGCCAACATCCAAAGCGGTGAAAGTAAGCCCCTGACGACCTGATATCGAAACAGGCAACATAGATTGGAGTAAAGGAAGCAGAAACAAGCAGCCCAAATATCGTCCCGGCACCCCCCTGGGTAAGATTAATAACAGGGCGCCCAGTGCGGATAGGACAAGTAGGGTTGTGCTTTGAGGCGTTATCAAAGGCTGCCAGGTTGGAACAAAATCCCGGGCATACTTCAGCATTTCCATGAGAAGAGTCAGTTGCCAGTCAGCAAATTTAAAGCACCAGATTCCAAGGCCAGTCCCTAACAGTAAGGTGCCAAGCATCAAGGCCGGCAGTATTAGCAAGCCAAGCCAGGGAATGGCCATCAGGTTCAGCAGCATCCCGCCAGAGCTGTACCCAGAAAAATACACTACCGAGGGTAAAATCAAACCCAGCGCCACCAGCCATTGGCTGCGCAATAATTGTACAAAGGTGGAGAACCAGCGTAAAAACCAAGCTTCAACGTGCCTTTTCATCCCCACATGAGCACTCGTCTCACTTCCCTCCACACCGTTCTTCGTTGTCCTCTCCTGCCTAACAGAGCTACGCCCAGAAAACCCCAAGAGAAGCGCACCCACAGCGGCGAATGACAGCCAAAACCCGGCTCCGAAGAAAGCCAATGGCTGGATAAATAGCACTAATGCCAAAGCGAGAGAAAAAGCCAAGCCAGCGCCTACCCGTCGCCGCCAATGCCAAGCCAGCAGCAATACCCAGGTCATCACCAGGGCCCTTTGGGCGGAGAGAGGAGCGCCAGCCAACAAGGTATAGGTTAGAGTGCCAATGAGCGCCAACAACATCGGAATCCACCTGGGACAGGTCCCCATCAATACCCCGAGAGCCCTCACCAATACCTGCCCCAACAACAGTAAAAACCCAGCCACCATGCCCACATGTAGGCCCGATATTGCCAAAAGGTGTGACGTCCCTGTCTGCTTCAACAGGTCACTGTCGGCACGGGAAAGGCCGCTGCGATCCCCTAGTAACAGTGCTGTAACCAGGGCGCTTTGGTTTATCGGTAGCCTTTGAAGCTTTTGCCTAAAAGCATCTCGCAGGGCGGATAGCCCCATGCCCTGGCTCAACCACTGTGGGTTGCCATTTTGCGGGCGCACATACCCCGTTGCATAAACACCCCGCCGTAAGAGCCAGCCCTCATAGTCAAAGGTATGGGGATTTACACTACCGTGTGGACGCTTTAACCGCACCGGCAAATCCCAGTGGCTATTACCTCGCAGTAACCTTTGCACCTCAACATCTGCGCGGTACCAGGTGAGATAAAGAAGGCTGCCTGAATGAACTTCCCCCGACCCCGCCTCCAGTATTCTCGCCTGGAAGCGTATATCCCGGGTAGCGCCCCTCTGTAACGCTGAATTACTCCTCACCTCGGGGAGGGATACAACCTCAACCCTTAGGCGTTGATCAATGCCATGAGCCGATTCAGGTAAACGCTGCTCAAGCGCGGCTTTATTGCTCGATAAAGCCCAGAGAGCACCGAGCAACGAGATGACAAGTAATAGGCAGAGAGCGCGTGTTTGAGGGAGGGAAACCACCAATAGAAAGGCAATAATATATACCCACAGTACTCCCCCTATTTCTGGTAGAGACGGCAACAAACCAATAGCAGCAACTGATAGAGAGAAGACCCAAAGGGCCAGCGTAGGGCTCCATAGCCACAGAGTAGTCTTAGGGTCCCAATCCACATCCAGCCTGCACTTTTTTTGTACAGGATTTATGGTTCTCATCCTCGTCCGAAGCCCCGTGATAGCAATAGACCAGAAAATTTGACACCGCACACAAAACAGGCACCATAGAACCAAAAGATGACTATAACCGGCGCGCCATGCCGCATAGTGACTGTCTTAACTGCAATACATGGCACCCGCTGGTCATATTTTTTTAAGAAAAATGCCATGTTTAATATGTTTGTAATATTCAGGTCGCAGAATCCGCACCAAATCGAGGGGCAACCAACAGACTGAACGGAAGGCTTCCCCTCAACCCACAACCATAAACTGTGCGAGACGACTATGAATAAGACCGCTCTCTCTCTGGCCATTGTTGCCATGATCCCGACTCTGGCCAACGCCCAAGAAGAAGGCGATGTCCTCGACTTTTACGGCAAAGCCAATGTTACCTTCCAGTCTGCTGACGAAGGTGACGGCTCTGTAACCGATGTTCAAAGCAACGCTTCCCGCCTGGGCGTTAAGGGTGAGATCGCCCTGACCGACGGCATCAAGGGTATCTACCGTATGGAATACGAAGTAGATATGGACGGCGACGCTGATGACACTTTCTCTCAACGCAATATCTACGCTGGACTGGAAGGCGGCTTCGGTCAGGTAATCGCGGGTAAGTTCGACACCCCTTTGAAAGTTGCCCAGAAGAAAGTTGACCTGTTCAACGACCTGGAAGGCGATATTAAAAGCCTGATCACCAGCAGCGACAACCGCGAAGAAGACGCTCTACAGTACACTACCCCGTCTTTCGCGGGCTTCAAAGCTTCTGCGGCTTATATCAGCAATAAAGATGAGGTAATTGGTTACGAGATCATTGGCCAAAATGATGATGGCAGTGACATCTTAGGCAAAGAAATCAAGCGCAATAACGGCATCTCCACTTCTATTGCTTACGACAACAACGGCGTTTACATGGCCTACGCTTTCGACCAAGACGTTGAAGGCCAGGACGTTGACGTTCAGCGCTTTGTAGCCCAGTACAACATCGGCCCTGTACAGGTTGGTGCTCTGTTCGAAGACCAGGAAAACGCTGACGGTGAAAACGCTGACGGCTGGATGAGCTCTGTAGCTTACAAAATCGAGCAGTGGACTCTGAAAGCTCAGTACGGTCAGTCTGACATTAAGAAAGAAGACGGCGAAACTTACAGCCTGGGTGTTGACTACAAGTTCAACAGCTCCGCTAAAGTATTCGGCTTCTACACCGACGAAACAGCTGATGGCGATTACGACCGCAGCTATGCCGGTATCGGTGCTGAATACAAGTTCTAAGAGCGCTTTTAACGACGATCATCCGAATTGGGAAGTGCTGTTTGACCGTCGTATGATTTAAGAGCTTGAATTAGGCGACCTATGGTCGCCTTTTTTGTTGGAAGTTCCAAAGCCGCAATGCGGCAGCTTATTAAATAACCAACTTATCCATAAAAAGATGAACTGGCATTGCCTGTAACTGTTGTTGATCAGCAAATAAAGCTAATATTTTCTCTGCTTGGCCTGAAGGGAAACGTGCAGCCAGATTGGAATGGAATTTCTTCAACAAAAGCGGTATCCCCTCTTTACGACGGCGACGATGACCAAGGGGGTATTCCACCACTACATTCTCTGTTGCCTTGCCCCCCTTAAAAAATACCTGCACACCATTCGCAATTGAACGCTTATCCGGATCAAGGTAATCCTTCGAATAGCAGCCATCCTCAACAACGGTAATTTTCCCGCGCAGCTCATCAATTTCCGGATGGGACTGATGGAATTCATCCTCATAAAAACTAGCCTGCAAATCCCCAAATAAAAGAGCCACAGCCACGATATATTGCAGGCAGTGATCGCGGTCCGCCGGATTGGAGAGGGGGCCGGTTTTACTAATAATTCGTATTGCGGATTCGTGAGTAGTCACGACAATTCTCTCTATGTCTTGCACCCTGCCCCTTACCAATGGATGTAAAACTATCGCGGCTTCACAGGCCGTCTGACCATGGAATTCTGCCGGGAAGGAAATCTTGAAAAGGATATTCTCCATTACATAGGAGCCGAATCGACGCGGAAAACGGAACTGCCGCTCCTCCAACGGTTTTATTACCTGATCAGCATTGGTTTTACTGAAAGCCACGTCATAAAAGCCCCACTGCTTCGCCGTAAGTACGGTTGGTATACCCATCTCACCACGCATGGCCATATCCGCCAAGCGAACTCCCCTTGCCGTGGCATCTCCTGCCGCCCAAGATTTACGCGAACCCGTATTGGGGAAGTGCCTGTAGGTACGCAGGGCGCTACCATCTACCCAGGCCTGGGAAATCGCCGCCAGTAATTCTTCCCTTCCCCCCCCCATCAACCAAGTAGCAATCGCTGTAGAAGCCACGCGAACCAACAATACATGGTCCAAGCCGACGCGGTTAAAGCTGTTTTGTAATGCCAGTACACCTTGGATCTCATAAGCCTTGATCATCGCCTCCATCACCTTTCCCATTGTCAGGGGCTCTTCCCCTGCACTCAGCCGCTTCTGAGAAAGGAAATCGCACACCGCCAAGATAGCGCCCAGATTGTCAGATGGATGCCCCCACTCTTCTGCCAGCCAAGTATCATTGAAATCCAGCCAGCGGATAGTACAGCCTATATCCCAGGCAGCTTTAACCGGATCCATGCAAAATTGGGTACCCGGCACACGAGCCCCATTGGGCACCACCGTCCCCTCAACTAGAGGGCCTAATAGTTTCGTACACTCGGGAAAACGCAGTGAAAGAAAAGCACAGCCCAAGGAATCCATCAGGCAGTAGCGCGCTGTTTGCCAGGCCTCATTGGAATAAACTTCAAAATTGAGAACGTAATCGGCAATATCCTGGATTACCTGATCATAAATTAGATGGCCAGTTTGGTCTGAGTCG
The DNA here is from genome assembly GCF_052467515.1 of Microbulbifer mixtoriginis (SeqCode). Classification (NCBI taxonomy): domain Bacteria; kingdom Pseudomonadati; phylum Pseudomonadota; class Gammaproteobacteria; order Cellvibrionales; family Microbulbiferaceae; genus Microbulbifer; species Microbulbifer mixtoriginis (SeqCode). The sequence continues at coordinate 2,326,077 of NZ_CP174314.1, forward strand.
GTGCGCATAGCAGAAGGCCTGATGGTACTGTGAAGAAATTAAATAAGCCTAGTAATTTTTTAGCTGTATCTTTCACTTTGTAAATGGATAACAAGATTTGAGCGCTACGACATTGATGGCTTGCTTTTTTGTGTATATTGTCATCCTGTGAATTTCACTAATATTCGACCAAGATTGAAAAGGTAAGTGGGTTTGTGATTAGTCTATACACTCCAACCTCCAATAAGAAAACACTAAATTGCAAACGATAGCGACTAAAATAAAAAGAGTATGCTGTACCACAGAAACAGTGTTATTTCGTCAGGGAGTGACCTCCCGAAATATTTATTTTATACATGCCGGTTATGTTCTTATCCATAAAGTGGACTTTAATGGCAACCGGGGACTTGTAGACCTGTATGGGCCAGGCTCCTGGTTTGGCCCAGGTCTTGGCGGAAATTCACAAGAAATAGAAGCAATTGCCAAAATAGGTTGTGAGCTAGAAGTCGCTTTTCCAGAAAATCTCAATAACCTGTTACATTCACTGTCACAAACCCAGCAAGACCTTATAGAGCATCTAGCCAACAGAGAGTCTTTATTACAACAGCGTATATTTCAGCATATAACCGCGCCCCTAGCTGTCAGATTGGCAAGTTTATTATCCCAACTCTTTCATTTTCGGGGGCAACCTTGCGCTCACGGGCATGAATTAGATGTAAAGCTTTCCCAATCTGAGCTAGCGGCTATGGCCGGCGGCAGTAGACAAACCGTTAGCCAACTACTTAGCACCTGGAAACACAAAGGCATTATTGATTACACACGCCAACATATTTGCCTACTAAACAAAGGCGCCCTCGAAGGCTTAGCGCAAGGCTAATTTTGGCTTTAGTGTCAGCTAGCTGACAGTTGATCGTCCCTCTCCTCCCTATACTTCCAAAAAATGAGGGCTAGACCTAGTCCCCACCTCCATGGAATCAACATAGGAAGAGGCATTATGCGCACAATCTGCTTAGTAACACTGGGAATACTGTTTAGCCTACAGGCCATAGCCCAAGAGAATCTAAAGTCCACTTTCAGTCATTTCGTTGACGCACAGGGAAACATCACATTACCCAAGGATTACCGCCAAGAATGGACATTTCTCGGCTCTTACCAAGTAAAGTCATCCAGTGGCAAGGGCTGGGATACTCACATTGTTTACACTCAACCTGAAGCAGTTAAAGCCTTTCGCAAAAATGGAAAATTCCCGGATGGCGCAGTCCTGGTAAAAGATGTCAACAGCACCAAATCAGAACCATTAACCACAGGCTTGGCTTACTACTCTACTGATCTCCAGTTCACCTTTATGATGGTAAAGGACACAGAAGGGAGATTTCCCAAGAATGAGGCCTGGGCAGAAGGTTGGGGATGGGCTTTATTCAAGCCAGGGGTAGCAAAAAGTGAAACCAAAACCTGGAAGGGCAGCGGGCTTAACAACTGTTTTGGATGCCACTTACCAGCCAAGAATAATGACTGGGTCTATACACAAGGCTATCAACAGGTCCTACAGAACTAAAAAGTAAGCAGCAAAAATTAGAGGTTAGAGGTCTTTTATTCGGCTAGAGTAACAGGCATAGATTCCCTCCAGATCAGCTTATCACCCCCACCCCAGCGCTAATTGATTTATATCAATTAGCGCGATCTTGAATACCGTTAACATGCGGCCGCGTCCGACTATTCCACTATGAGTTTTTCCGTGTTTAAACCTGAGTTACTGTCCCCCGCAGGGACTTTAAAAAATATGCGATATGCGTTTGCCTATGGTGCCGATGCCGTTTATGCAGGCCAGCCCCGCTACAGCTTGCGTGTGCGCAATAATGAATTTAAAAATATTGAAACCCTGCGCCTGGGTATAGAAGAAGCACACCAGCAAGGAAAACAGTTCTATATCGCTTCCAATATCGCCGCTCACAACGATAAAGTTCGCAGTTACCTGCGGGACCTGGAAGAAATTGTTGAAATGGGACCTGACGCCCTGATTATGTCCGACCCAGGCCTGATAATGATGGTAAGGGAGCGTTGGCCTGATCTGCCAGTCCACCTATCCGTACAGGCCAATGCGGTAAACTACGCGACCGTAAAGTTCTGGCATCGCCAGGGGTTATCTCGGGTGATACTTTCTCGAGAACTGTCCCTGGATGAGATTGAGGAAATTCGCCAGAAAGTGCCTGAGATGGAGCTGGAAGTCTTTGTCCACGGTGCACTCTGTATCGCCTATTCCGGGCGCTGCTTGCTATCCGGTTATATGACCCATAGAGATGCCAACCAGGGCGCCTGCACCAACTCCTGCCGCTGGCAATACCAAGCCCATGAAGCCAAAGAGAATGAAGTTGGCGAATTGATTCATGTGCAAAATCAGGAATCTATCCAAAAACCCATCCAGCAACCCACCTCCGCCAGTGACAGTACTTCCCAAGCCTTTTTACTACAGGAAGAAGGTCGCCCTGGAGAATATATGCCGGCTTACGAAGATGAGCACGGTACCTACATCATGAACTCCAAAGATCTGCGGGCCGTACAGCACGTCAAGCGCCTCACGGAAATGGGGGTCCACTCTTTAAAAATCGAAGGTCGCACCAAGTCCCACTATTATGTGGCTCGTACTGCTCAGATTTATCGTCGCGCCATAGACGACGCTGCAGCAGGAAAAGACTTCGACATGAAGATGATGGACGAATTGGAAACCCTCTCGAACAGAGGCTACACGGAAGGTTTCTACCGTCGCCATCCACCAGCAGAATACCAGCAATATGAAAAGGGGTTGATATCAACTCCGGGCCAACAGTTCGTAGGCGAGCTTATTGACGGCAGTCCTGAGTATTTGACGATTGATGTTAAAAATCGCTTTGAACGCGGTGATCAATTGGAGTTAATGAATCCCAGCGGTAGCTTGTTCTTCCCCTTGGAGCAAATGGAGAATACGGAAGGCAAAGCGATCGATGTAGCTCCAGGATCCGGGCATATCGTGCAGATACCTCGACCAGAAGGAGTCGATGACGATCAGCTTCAACAGGCGCTATTGGTCAAAGCTCTGGGATAACCCTGGGTTTGTAATTTGCACTAAGGCTTATCAAGCCTCCCGTTTTGCAAATATATTTTGTTAAAGGTGTAGTGGTTAAGACAATCTACCGGATTCACTAAGCCACGACACCTTTATTCCCACTACATATCCACAATTTTACTTGTGAACCTATCCTCAAAATGCATTGGGTAATCGTTAAACCTCTCAAGTGACTGGCCACCTCATAATATTCAAACCGTCCTGTATCTCCCCACCATTCACCGCAAGCAACTGGTTCTTGTACCAATTTTCCTGCATTTTCAGCCTCACCTACAACCCTTTTAAAGCCCTGAGTTTTGATCACAAAAATATGCTCGACAGTACTAATTACAAGATAAAAACCCGCCCTCCCTCGGAGTTCCAACAGGAATACACTCGTTTTAAATAGTTATGATTTTCCACCTCTAACTCGCCCCCGCATCAAGGTTTCACAGTAGAAAAGCGTGCAACGATTGCTTAACCAAGGAAATGCCGCAATATGGATATTATTAAACCTAAGAAACGCCCCCTGATTAAGCACCCTTTAATGCTAGGTAGTGCTGCTCTTGCTTTTGTGGCATTTACCAGCACCCTCCTGTTACTTCCTGACAGCGCCTATAAGGTTGAGCGGAAACAGCTAATGCTAGGTACCGTCCAACGGGGAGACCTGCAGGTTGTGGTAGATGGCTACGGTAGGCTGCGTTCAGACAAGCAGACTTTAATTACCGCACTAACCGCAGCGAATGTTGAAAAAATCATGTTGCGTCCCGGTGCAGAAGTACAAAGTGATAGCATCATTATGCAGCTGAGTAATCCAGAGTTAATGCGCGACCTGGATGCAGCCGAAACCTCCCTGGAGCAAGAGGAAGCTAATCTGCGCCGGCTTGTTCTGAACAACCAGCGCGATGTTCTCGCGGAGGAAGCCATACTCGCGGAACTGAACTCCAATTACCAAGTGATCAAGTTGCGTCGCGAAGCTGAGGACGAGCTGGTAAAAAGTGGAGTGGTTTCCCAGCTCACCTATCAAACCACCGTCTTACGCCAGGAACAGATGAAAAAACGTGTGGACCTGCAAAAACAGCGTATCAACCACCTGCGCAAAGTCGCCGTCGAATCAGAGTTAATCCAGCGCGAGCAAATCAACCAAGCCCAGACCCAACTGCAGAGTATCCAGCAACGTGCAGACCGACTGACCGTACGCGCCGGCCTGGACGGCATACTGCAACGACTACCGGTAGAGCTGGGGCAAGGTGTCGATCCCGGCCAGGAGCTGGCGCTGATCGGCAGCGAGACAGATCTACTCGCCTTGGTTCAAGTCCCACAATCCAAAGCAGAGCAACTGGAGGTTGGCCAGCCCGCTGAAATTGATACCCGCAGGGAAAAAGTCGAAGGTGTGGTTACCCGTATTACTCCTGAGGTTCGGGACGGCAATATTGAAGTGGAAATTGCTTTTAGCGCAGGCGCCCCAGAGTCTGCCAGGCCACAACTCAACGTCGATGCCCGGATCTTCACCGCCACTATGGAAGATACACTGTTCGTCGAGAGACCTATCAATGTGCAGAGGCACAGTGAGGCCAATCTCTTCCTGATTAACGAAAACGGGGAGGAAGCGGCACTCCAACCCATCAGCTTCGGCGAGGAGTCAGGTCGATATATCCAGATCACCCAAGGCCTCAATGAAGCGGACCGCATCATCCTCTCGGATATAGCCAATTTTAATGAAGCTGAGCATATCCAGATTGTTGACTAAAGCCTGAAACTAGGGAGCCTCTGAATAACTCCGTAATACCTCTGCGGGTCTTGAAGACTGTAGATGTTAGGCGCAGCTCGCCGCGAATGGCCGTAGCCCTTTGCAAGAGCTGCAACGCAGCAGATGCGGCCTTCAAGACCCGCCCTTCGGGGCTTGCAGAGCGATTCACACTCCGCGTTGCGACTTCTTGAAAGGTCCAGACATTCCTGCGAAGCCGCGCCTTGATTGTGAACCGCTCTGCAAGCCAGAGGCATCACGGAGTTATTCAGAGCCTCCCCAAAGCAAGAACAGGGAGTTCGCTATGTCCAAGCCAATCCTTCATATGGCCGGGATCACTAAGGTGTTCAGCACCGAAGAAATGGAAACTCACGCCCTGCGGGGCGTTGACCTGAGTATTTACTCGGGGGAATTTGTTTCTATCTGCGGCCCCTCGGGTTGCGGTAAATCCACACTTCTCTCGATTCTCGGCCTGCTGGACCTCCCCACCAGTGGCAGCTACCAGATTGAAGGCACTGAAGTCGCTCAATTGACGCTAAGTGAGGCGGCGACAATTCGTAACGAGAAAGTAGGCTTTATCTTCCAGTCCTTTAACCTGATTGACGAACTCTCTGTCTACGACAATATCGCCCTGCCCCTGCGATACCGACGCAATCCCATTCCCAAGTCTGAAGCCGACAAAAAAGTGAAACACTGCCTGGAGAAGGTGGGGATGAGTCACCGGGCCTCTCACAAACCTAATCAGTTATCGGGTGGCCAACAGCAGCGAATCGCCATAGCCCGGGCGCTAGTTGGCAATCCATCCCTGCTACTGGTGGACGAGCCCACCGGCAACCTGGATTCCCACAATGGCGATGCGGTAATGGAAATGCTGCGGCAGCTCAACAATGAAGGGACCACCCTGTGTATGGTGACCCATGATCCTCGTTACGCTGACATGGCCAGCCGCCAATTGCATCTGCTGGATGGAAAAATCTCAACGCCGCAGCCCATAAAAGAGCCCCATGAGATGGCCCTATGATCACCACAAAGGACCTGTCCATTGCCCTCCAGTCCCTCAATCGGGCGCGGAGCTACGCCACCACTATTATTTTAACCCTGGGTATCACCCTCGGCGCCCTGGTAACACTATTTAACCTCAATTACCAACTGTTAGCCGCACCCCTACCCTACCCGGACGAAGATCGGCTGTATGTCGTGAATGGTAATCTCTACCAGAACAAGCAGCTGCGGCTGGAAAACAACAGCCAATACCCCGCCCTGGTTGAAATCTATAAAAACGACAGTTTCTTCGAGTCCAGCGCCCTGGTGTACTTCTGGGAAGATGTGGTCCGCAATTTATCCGGATCACCACGGGTTAATGTTTCCTATGTCTCTCCAGAATATCTCCAGCTGGCTGGAGCACCCCTGGCCCTGGGCAGACAATTTAATGCCGATGAAGGGCTCGACAACCGAGTCCCTGTGGCGGTTATCAGCTATCAAACCTGGGAGCAGATGTTCCGGCGCAACCCAAATGTCTTGGAGCAAAGCCTGCAATTTGGGGAGGTGGACTTTCGCATTGTCGGCGTCACTGCCAAAGACTTCATTGAACCCCAGATCTATAAACAGGGCCGACAAACGGCGGTCTGGCTACCCTGGGACTTTAACGATACACAAGTAGAGCGCAGAAATAATTGGAGAGGCTTCTTGCCTTTCCGCATGCTCACAGGGAAGTTGAAGCCGGGCATTGACCCCACCAGCGCAGGGCATGAATTGAGCACATTAATGGATGCCCAGTATCAAGCTGCCCTAGCGGGAAGATCCTCTTCGGTAGAGAGGTCCGTTGAATACCGACTCACCCCCTTCGCTAATAAAATACTTGGCGACAGCGCCACACGAACCCTAATGGTTATGGGCGGTACACTGGTGCTCCTGTTAATTGCCTGCGCCAATGTTACCAATCTGATTCTTTCTCGCGCTGCCAAACAACAACGCAATATGGCGATACAGGTCGCGTTGGGCGCACACAAAAAACATATCTTTTTGGCCCTGCTGTGTGAAATCGGCCTACTAATGTTAGGGGCAGCATTACTTTCTCTACTTTTAGCCCTGGGATCGACGGAAGTATTAAAGGTGATGGCTACGGAACAAATTCCTCGCATTCAAGAGCTCACCTTAAACTGGCAGACACTGGTTTTCGCACTGTTGTGTGCCTTACTGCTCGCCCTATTCTTTTCAGCCATAGTCAGTCGCCAGGTTAATTACCGCGCACTGAATCAAATGTTGCAGAGCAGCGGCAAAGGATCCGGTGTACAAATTTCACCACTGATCCGCAAAGTCCTCATCAGCAGCCAAGTGGCAATGACCAGTTTGCTTATCATCGCCAGCTTACAGATTTTCCTGCAAGCTAACCGACTGATTAACCAGCCCTTTGGCTTCCCCTTGGACAACGTTCAAGTGATGACTCTGAATATCGGCAATCTTAGGAGCGCCCCCACTACCGAACGGGAGAGTTACCTAAAGGCCATCAGGCAGAGGTTGCTGGAGCACCCTAAAGTACAAAATGCCAGCCTGAGCTTAAACACCCCTATCTCTATCAGCCGGCCACTCTGGACCACCTCCCTGAGTCATGATGCCAGCCGACAAAACCCGGTGATGGCCAAGACCACAGTAGTCGACGAAAACTACCTTTCCATTTTGCGTATGCCACTGGTAGCTGGCCGCCATATCAATGCGGCTGAGTTTTCCGATAACAATCGCATGATGCTCGTTAACGAAACCCTGGCCCAGCAGCTGGAACCCGATGGAGAAGTATTAGGCAAGCGCTACTACTGGCGAGGTGATTTGCCCTATCAAGTAGTCGGTGTAGTGCGTAACGCAAGCCTGCCAGGCAAAAAGGAACCCGCCCGCTTATTTGTGCGCGGTATCAACGTGAGCTATCCCCTACTCGTACTCAGACATAAGCCTCACCAACCGCTCAGCACCACAGAAATCAATTGGGAATTTGCCCACGTAAACAGGCAGTACAAAGTTTCCGAGCTATTCTCCCTGGAGCAGGCGCGAGACCTACTCCTAAGCAATGACCGAGTCTCAGTTTGGGTAACCACCGCCCTAACATTACTGGCACTCAGCCTCGCTGCCATCGGTATCTTTGGAGTGCTCAGTTACAGTGTACAACTGCGGCGCACTGAGCTTGGCGTGCGCATGGCAATCGGCGCCCGCCCAGCGACGATTTTCTATCACACCCTGATCGATAGCCTGATTCCCGTAGTTATCGGTATCGCTGTAACGACTTTGGTAGTGGTCCCACTGGCACTTTGGCTTGAGCAAAGCGAGTTCAGCATTGAAACCAGCCTCTGGGGCTGGCTGCTGCCACCACTGCTTATTATCGGCCTGACCGCCTCGGTTACCCTGCTTTCTGTATGGAAAATAATCAACAAGCCCGCGATTTACGCATTGCAAGGAACAAGATAAATACTTTCCATCTGATAGCCGCTGCTTGAGGTTGCGCGCTCATCGTGCAATCTTTACAGCAAGTACAACAATAAGAAATGGAGCAGCCAATGCAACCTCAGCAATGGTTATCAAATGGAAAAATATTTGATTATCAAAACCACCAACTCTTCTATGTCGATAGCAACCCAAGCTGTCGACATAAACCAGTACTGCTTTTGATTCACGGTTTTCCAACCAGTAGTTATGACTGGCAAAAGGTATGGACCCAACTGACAGAGCACTATCGCTGTATTGCTATGGATATGCTGGGCTTTGGCTATTCAGACAAACCCAAACAACATAACTACAGTATCCACCAGCAAGCTGATTTACATGAAGCTCTTCTACAATATTTAAACATCAACAAAGTCCACCTGTTGGCCCATGACTATGGGGATTCCGTAGCACAGGAGTTACTCGCCAGAGCCAACAACGGCGGCACTACAGGGTATATCTCGGTATGCCTGCTGAATGGCGGTCTATTCCCAGAAACTCATCAAGCTCGCCTCGTGCAGAAACTCCTGCTTTCTCCTATTGGCTCTCTAATCAATAAACTAATGCGCTACCAGCAGTTTTGCCGCAGCTTCAGTGCCATTTTCGGACCAGAGACAAAACCCTCCGACAGAGAATTGCGAGACTTGTGGCAAATTCTCCAATATAAGAATGGCAACCGGCTCCTCTATAAACTGATCACCTACATGTACGACAGGCGCAAACATCGTCAGCGTTGGATCGACGCGCTAAACCTATACCCTGGCCCCCTACTGCTAATCAATGGCTCATTGGATCCAGTTTCAGGGAAGCATATGGTGGATCGATTTCGTCAATTGATAGATCGGGCAGCAGACATTATTGAGCTGGGAAAGATTGGGCACTATCCGCATTGGGAGGCGCCTGATCATGTGGTAAGTGCGTACTTAAATTTCGTAGAGGCGGAGAAAAAAGAGCATTTAATGCTTTCTTGAATATCTTAGATAGTTCTCTATTGCGATCATGATGGCAAGAAGCTGGGTGTCAAAATCCCAGTCTAATTCCAAGCATCACCAATAATAAGGCGTATTTTTAGTTTCATCAAAATGTAATACTTTCTTCTTTTCAAGGCATGTCCCATGCAATCATAGTAAGAACCATACCAAGCAACATTAAGAAATGTATCATGATCTACTCAACCACTGAAACCGTACCAGGATATGAAATTAAAGAGATACTCGGAGTGGTTACCGGTAACGTTGTTCAATCCAAGCATATTGGTCGTGATGTTATGGCGGGCTTAAAGAGTATCGTTGGCGGTGAGATAAGAGGCTATACAGAAATGCTATCCGAAGCCAGAAATAAGGCCCTTCAACGGTTGATTGATAGTGCCCAGCAGAAAGGAGCCGATGCCGTAGTAGGTATCCGATTTTCAACAAGTGCCATTATGGAAGGGTCTTGTGAAATGATGGTCTTTGGGACTGCCGTCAAACTAAGGAAGTGATATCCCCTAACCAACAATTAGTGCCTATTTTGAAAGATTCCGTAAAATATAGCTTTTACTGCTAGTTAGCTTCAATTCAGGGATACGAGGTTCTGAAATTAAATTCAATGGAGCCTCTAATTTACAGCACAATATCTGGCGATAGGATTCACTAGTGGCAACTAGGCCAAGGCCTCTACGTCAGATCTAATTTTTCAGACATCAATGATCTATATAACCAATAACTTACAGAAAGATCGCTCATGATACGCACAATTCAATATCTTTTTCTTTCCTTCCAATTAGTATTAACACCTGTGGTAATAGCAATAACCATTCGCGATGATGTGAGTGACTCAAGATACCGTATAGATGCCTCTGAACTCCCCGCACTTGTAGATTTACCGGGAGAAGGACACGGTGTACTTATCTCCCCAGAGTGGATTGCTACAGCTGCGCATGCCGTTACTTGGCAACACTGTATTGAAGAGGTCACCATTAAAGGCACTTCCAGAAGGATCGATAAGCTGGTGATACACCCCGGCTACAAGAAAATACCTCAAAGAATGATTGATGAGGCACTAGAAACGGGAGATGCCAGTGAAATTGAAGCATTATTGGCCACATCCGATGATATTGCCTTAATTAAACTCTCTCAGCCTATCATTGGTGTTAATCCGGTAGGAATTTACCGTGAAAGTGATGAGCAAGGAAAAATAGTAAAGCTGATCGGAAAAGGAGCAACGGGTACAGCTGACCTCGGCCATGACCCCAAAGGCCCCAATCGAACAGAACTCCGCAGAGCATTTAACATTATCTCATCAACTCAAAATCGTTGGCTTGGCTATGACTTTGATCAGGCCCCAAATGCGTTGCCACTTGAAGGTATGTCTACAAATGGCGATAGTGGCGGCCCAGTACTAATTGAAATTGATGGCCAGTGGTTACTCGCAGGACTCACATCCTGGAAGCACGCGGAAAACGTTGATATACGAACCTTCCGCCCTGGCACCTATGGCCAGACTTCCTATTCCATTCGCTTAAGTCATTATGCAAGCTGGATTGACGCAATGATTTCTAATGATTCATCTACTCAGCAATCTGTCAAAGCAGAATCTGATAGCTCATCAACTAACCAATAAACCGTTATTCTACAAACCCCACAACAAGAGTTATCCAAGGAAATATGATGTACAAATTAATACCTTTAATCCTGTTAACTTTTTTAAATTCATATGTATATGCCAATTCCGCTGAGGACAACACCAAAATACGCAGAGCCGTACTCGATTACATTGAATCACAACAAAAAGTTGAACCAAGCCTAATGGAAAGAGGTTTAGATACGAAACTAGCCAAGCGAACCTACTGGAAATCCAAAGACGGCTCAGAATTCATCATGGAGACAGACTATGAAACCATGGTTTGGTTGGCCGAAAACTACAATAAGGAAGGCGATAAATTTACAGAGTCCCCCAGGGTTGACATCAACATACTTGATATTGATAACCGGGTAGCCTCGGTAAAGCTTACAGTCGATGATTGGATTGATTATATGCACTTATATAAGAATGATAAAAATAACTGGAAAATCATTAACGTTCTCTGGCAGTACCATGACACGAAAAGACATATTAACAAGAAATGAACTAGATATTAAAAATACCTTGTGGGCTTCCCACACAAATAGATACTATTTCTTAAGAAGTTCTTATTTATAAAAAAATATCCCCATAAGTTTAACAGGCTAAGTGCTAGAAAAAGTTGCAGCGAATACCATAAAAAATGATGACTGTTTCAAAAATCTGTCTTTGCCTTATAGCAAGCTCAATATCAATTCTTATTGCCACTATGGAATACTGGCTAGGCCTAGATGGTAACGAGTTGTTTCTAGCCAGAAGTGTTTCAGCTATGGTATCTGTCGGGCAGAGTAACCTAATTTATCCAGAACCGACTTTAGTTGCTGGCAATGGCGGTATTACAGAAGTTCGAGTCATCTTCATGGCGCTGTGTCTATCGACTCTCCTGGCCTTAGGCTCATTCTTATTGGCCACGGTTAATAGAATCAAACATGGTTCTTACAAACTCTATCTACCTTTAGCATTCTGCTCTGTAGTTCTATGCCTAAGCATTATTTATGTTGGGTTTCGGTCTGGCATTCAGTATAGTCTTTGAAGTGTGCCAAGCTTGAGCCTGTGCCCACACACAAAACAAAAAGGAGCACCAAATTGAAGAGGATCACCGTCGCCCTACTATTCTTACTAGCAGCCATTGCCTGCTATGTATTTGGTGTGCCTGTTGGCGGGGCCTTTTTTCTCGCTTTGGGTGTTGTTTTTGAGGGGATCTTTTGGGTAAAACTGTTCAAACGCAAGAGAAAGTCAGCCTAATAATTAGTATCTTGTTATTTCTACCTAGTCAAAGACGTGTTGGCAGTTTAGTCGAACCTAAGCGGCCCTACTTGCGCGACTTCTTTTAGCAATAACGAACCATATTCTCCTATTGCCGATATCTCCTTGGCTCCTTATCCAACCTTCGCTAATACTCATTACCAAGCTCAATACCCTTACTAACTCACATTGAGCAATACGAAAGCTTGAGACAACGTTCAAGACCAACTAAATTGTCCGCCACTTTCTTTACCAACTAGGAAATATCCATGTTCCCTCACCGCTTACCGCGTTGGATTGCGGTCATTCTTCTCTGTCTTGTTGCTATAGCCTGCACGCCTGAGAAGCCAGAAAAGCTGAGCGAGCCCTCTACTGAAAAGGCATCTACCCATGGGGCACTCAAAAGCGGTGATGAAAATTCAAAGGAAGAAACACCCCCATTAGTCTCTGCCCCAAAGGCTAGTGTTAAAGAGGCTAGTAGTGAGACTGGATCAACAACTTCCGATACCAAACCCCTAAGCAAGTCCAGTGAAGAAGCTCCTTCGCAGGCTGCTACTTCCAACAACGACACGATGCCGCTGGTTGCGGATTCAACGGAAAGTGCTCTTACGGTGCTCCATATAGGTGAGCGGGTCTACAAAGATGCGCGAGCTATTGCGGTGATCTTTTCTGAGCCACTGCTGGGGAATGCCCATTTTGGTTCTTACCTAACCCTCACCCAGGAAAATGGTGAAGATGTCGATGGGGGCTGGGTTTTATCTGACAACCAGAAGATCCTTTACTTCACCAACATCGAGCCGAATACACGCTACAGTGTAGCGATACACCCCGGCCTGCCCAGTAAGGATGGATTCGAGTTACGAAAGTTAAAGAAGGAAACAGTTCACACCCGGCGTATCGAACCCAGTATCAGCTTCTCCAGTAACGGCAGTATATTTCCAGTTACGGTAACACCTGGCTTACCAGTGACTGCCGTCAGCATTGAAGCGGTGCAAATCCATTTTCACAGAGTGAAGCCTGAACACTATTCCGCCTTCCTTAGTCTGGTCAACAATCAGTCTCTGAAGTACTACTACCAGTTAAGGGCACTGAACAATGTTGCTGAGTTAGTCTACAGTGCACATTTTGATCTAACCCAAGAAAAATATGTTCAGCGAGACTTCGATCTCTCCATAGGCCATATTGAACCATTAAAGCTGCCAGGCATTTATGTTGCTGTCATGCAGCCAGCCGGTGTGTACAACACCAATCTTTTCGATGTCACCCACTTTTCTATTTCCAACTTGGGCTTACATGCCCGTTACTATCCGGAAAGCATTGACCTCTATGTTTCCTCGCTGGATAAAGGAGAGTCTCTGGAAGGCATCCAGGTGGAGTTATTGGATAATAAAGGTGGGTTGATCCAGCAAGACGGCACCTCTGAAGAGGGACATGTTCGTTTTCTGCTCAGCCAGGAGCAGGAAAACTCTCAGCGCTTTTTTGTTGCGAAAGACCCGGATACCGGCCATTTCTCTCTGCTGGACTTGCGCGAACCGGCGCTGGACCTGTCCGACTTTCAATTAGGCCAACGCCCTTCCCGGCCGATGGAATTCTTTATGTACGGTCCCCGGGATTTGTACCGTCCCACAGAGTCCATAAAAGTTAGCGGCCTGCTACGCAATTACGACGGGCGCTATTTAAAAGACTTACCGATCAAGGCGGACTTGATTAAACCCGATAACACCAGTGCCCGTACTTTCACTTGGCACGCCAGCGCGCCGGGATACTACGAGAAGCTGCTTCCCCTACCTCAAAATGCTCCGACGGGTGACTGGCGCCTGGAAGTCGAATTGGCCGATGGACGCAAAGTGCGCTACCCATTCAAGGTGGAGGAGTTTCTACCGGAACGTATGAAGCTGGTATTACAGGATGGTGAAGAGCGCAGCCTGGTTCAGGGGCACGATAAAGCCTTGGAACTGGAAGTTGAAGGTAGCTATCTGTACGGTGCTCCGGCCGCCAACAACCGCTTGGAAACTCTGGTACAAGTCAGCCACTACCGGGAACCCTTCCCTCAATGGGAAGGGTTTTTGTTTGGGGACGCCACTGAGCGATTGCCCGCGCGCCAGTTTAATGCGTCCACCATTGAGCTGGATGCTGAAGGGCTTGGCAAATTACCGCTGCGATCCCGTTGGAATCACGCGAAGAGCCCGCTGAAAATTAATCTGGTTTCGAGCCTGTTCGAGTCCGGCGGCCGCCCCGTAACTCGGCAACATCCCGTTCTGGTTTGGCCCGAGCATCCAGTAGTCGGCATTCGCCCTAACTTTGGCAAGGAGAATCCCTCGGCCAATAGCCGACCGGAATTCGAAATTGTTGTAGCCGATGCACTAGGTGAACCGGTCACAGGCCGCAATCTCAGTGCGGTATTAATCTCAGAGGATCGCCAATATTTTTGGGAGTACTCCGCTAGCCAGGGTTGGCACTATGAATACTCCACTGCCGAGTTCGAATCTTTCAGCCGCCAACTGCAATTTAATGAAGAGACTCCCCTGAAACTCACGGTGCCTGTGGAATATGGCCACTACCGTTTGGAAATTACCGATACTAATAGCGGAGCCACCAGCAGCCTGCGCTTCCATGCTGGGCGCGACTGGTATTACTGGTGGCGTAAGGACCAAGTAGCGAAAGGCCAGGCGGCCCGCCCGGATACCGTGGCTTTATCTTTAGATAAACCCAAATACTCACCTGGAGATTTAGCACAACTCACTATAGTGCCACCGGCAGACGGTGAAGCGCTGGTATTGGTAGAGAGCGATCGATTGCTGTGGTCCGAGCGTGTATCGATAGAGAAATCGGGCACCAAAGTTGAAATTCCCATTTCAGCAGACTGGGACAGTCACGATACCTATATTTCCGTAACCGCTCTGCGCCCGGCCGATAAGAATGAGCGTATCGCCCCTAATCGCGCTTTCGGACTGGCTCATTTGCCACTGGACCGGGAAGCCCGACGCTTGCCTGTGCGCCTGGAAGCCCCGGCACGCGCCCTGCCCGGCTCAGAGATAGAAGTCACCGTAATCACGGACCTGGATTCCATCAGCAAAAGTGGCGGCACAGCCTGGACCACCTTGGCAGCAGTAGATGTGGGCGTACTCAATATCACCCGCTTCGAAACACCAGATCCCTTTGAAGCCTTTTTCGGCCAGCGCCGCTATGGTGTCGATGTCCGCGATATCTATCACCGAATTATTGAGTCTAGTAATGGCAAGCTGTTGGAGCAACGCTTCGGTGGAGATGCTGAACTGGCGCGTGGTGGAGAAGAGCCTAACTCCGATGTGCAGATCGTTTCGCTATTTTCCGGGCCAGTGAAATTCGATCAGCAAGGCAAAGCGAAAGTTTCCCTTCAACTGCCAGAATTCAATGGCAGCCTGCGCCTAATGGCGGTGACATTTAGTAAAGAGGGGTTCGGCAGTACTGAAGGCGAATTAACAGTAGCCTCCCCATTGGTGACCCAAGCAGCACTCCCCCGCTTTATGGCTCCCGGGGATAGCAGCACGCTGGCGCTGGACCTCAACAATCTGAGTGGCCGTAGGCAAAAACTAACGGTGGAAATGCAATCTGTCGGTGCAGTAGACATGAAAGTGGGGGAGCGCTTGTTAGAACTGGCCGATGGCGAGCGCAAGACTTTGCGCTTCCCCATTACTGCCAAAAACGCCACTGGTGAAGCGGAATTCCAACTGACAGTAAATGGTGCGTTAGATGAAGATGGCCAGGATATCGCCATCGAACGCCGGTGGAGTCTGGGTGTTCGCCCAGCCTGGCCCGCCACTACGCGCACCCAACGCCGTCTTCTAGGGCAGGATGAGAGTTTCAGCCCGGATAAGGCTTTCCTGGATTCTCTGATGCCGGACACGGTACAAACATTAGTATCCCTGGATAGCCGCCCGCAATTGCAACTTCAGGACCACCTAGCAAATTTGCTTCGCTATCCCTATGGCTGCTTGGAGCAAACTTCCAGCCGTGTTTATCCACTGGTGATGGCAACGCCGCTACAGCAACAAAAATTGGGCATCGAACCCCTGGACGAAATCGAGCGTGCGAGACGTATTGATGCAGGTATCGAACGTATCTTCAGTATGCAAAAAAGCAATGGCGGTTTTGGCCTGTGGAGTGCGGAATCAGCAGAGAACCAATGGCTCACCGCTTATGTGGCCGACTTACTTCTGCGCGCTCGTGATCAAGGTATTGTGTTCGATAACACACGCCTGGAGTCCACCCTCAAGCGTCTGCAGGAATATGCCCGCGAGCGCGGTAGCTTTTATCAACAGCGCTATAGTAGTGACCCTGACTTTTACGCTTATGCTGCCCGCTCCTATGCCGCCTATGTGCTATCCCGTGTGCAAAAAATCTCGCTCGGCCAATTGCGCAGCCTTTACGAAAGCGGTGCTGACTTAACCCGATCCCCTCTACCACAGTTACATATGGCAATTGCTCTCCAGGCCATGGGCGATAACACCCTGTCTCAAGAGGCCTTACAAAAAGCCCTTTCCACTGAGCGCAAGCGCCTTAGTTACTACGGCGATTATGGCTCTAACCTGCGCGATACTGCACAGATGATCTCCCTATTGCTGGAGCATAATTTGGCTACCAACAAAGCCGAAGAGATGCTGTTTGAAATGGTGAATCTGCTCCGTGAACGGGAGTACCTAAGCACGCAGGAACGAGGCAGTATATTTATGGCCGGCGTTCAGTTACAGCTTAATGGCGGTGAAAATTGGTCTGCTTTATTAAAAACCATTGATGGTTTACGGGAAGTGAATGATGATAATCCGCACAATACTCTCTTCCGTGGTCGTGAAGCTGCAAAGGTATTTGAGGTAACCAGCCAAATAGAAAAACTCTTCGCTGCTATTACCATTAATGGCTACAGCAAACAGGCACCTACAGCGGTGATGGATAAGGGCGTTAAAATCACGCGCAGCTACCACAAACTAGACGGTTCAAGTGTGGTGCCGACTCAGGTACGTGAAGGTGAACTCTATCTGGTGCGCTTGCAAATCGACGCGGACCGACGCCTGCCCGATCTTCTCGTAGTAGACCTGCTACCCGCAGGGTTTGAGCTGGAAAACCAGAACCTCGCCGATAGTCTCAAAGTGGATGAGCTTGAATTCGACGGTAAGAGTATCGCCCAATGGCAGGACGACCAGGACAATATACAACACATGGAATTCCGCGATGATCGATTTGTGGCAGCCTTGGATCAATCTGAGTGGAAACCCACCAACCTCTTTTATATCGCCCGAGCAGTAACTCCCGGTCACTACCAGGTACCACCTCCCTTTGTGGAGGATATGTATAACCCTGAACGCTTTTCCATTGGCAAGAACCCAATGGCGCAAGTACAGGTAATCGGCAAGCATTGAAACTGTTAGCCACACTAATAGCTCGATGGAAAAACAGCAGCCGCATGTTTCGCGTGCTGCTGATCTCACCTTTCTTTCTTTTAGTCACATTGTTGGCCCTGGATACTATTTTCCCCCCACCTTTGCCTGAAACACATGGTTTTGCGCGGGTAGTGGCTGATCGCCATGGTAAGCCACTGCGTTTCTTCGCTGATAATCGCGGCGTGTGGCGTTACCCCATCACGCAAGATGAAGTAGCGCCACGATTTATCGAGGCACTACTCACCTATGAGGATCGCCATTTTTATCAGCACCCAGGTATCAATCCCTTTGCGCTCGTTCGGGCGGCCAGCCAATACCTTCGCAATGGACATGTGGTCTCCGGTGGCTCCACCCTGACCATGCAGGTAGCGCGCCTGCTAGATCCACATCACAGGACTTTAATCGGTAAGGCCAAACAAATGTTGCGCGCCCTGCAATTGGAATGGCATTTCAGCAAGCAGGAAATTCTCGATCTCTACCTCAATCTGGCACCTTACGGCGGCAATATTGAAGGCGTGGAAGCCGCCAGCCGTTTATACCTGCGTAAATCCTCCGCCGATCTCACCCACGCCGAAGCGGCACTCCTGGCAGTATTACCCCAAGCGCCCAGTCGCTTGCGACCGGACAGGTACCCAAATCGAGCACAAAAAGCTCGGGACAAAGTTCTGACCCGGTTACAGGCCTACGGCGTTTGGAGCAAAGACGAAGTCGAGCGCGCGCGGCTAGAAAACGTCTATGCGGAGCGTCTGGAATTTCCACAGAACGCGCCGCATTTATCGCGCAGACTGGTAGAAACCATCAGTGATCAAGAGGTGATTAACACCACTATCGACGGCAATATTCAGCGGGGGCTGGAGGATTATCTTCGTGATCATATGGAGAGCTATCCGCAGAAAACTTCTGCCGCCGTTATAGTACTGGAGAATTCCGACTTATCTGTACGCGCCTATGTGGGAGCCTCTCATTTCGGTGACAAACGTCGATATGGCTATGTAGATATGGCGAGAGCCACGCGCTCGCCCGGCTCTACTCTCAAACCATTTCTGTATGGACTGGCAATCGATGGAGACCTGATCCACAGCGCCTCCTTGCTCAGTGATGCACCGCGAATTTATGGAGATTACCGCCCAGAGAATTTCCATCGTGGTTTTTCCGGCCCGGTCAGTGCTACTGCCGCTTTGCAGCGCTCTCTCAATGTCCCAGCCGTGCAATTGCTGGAGTACTACGGCCCCGGCCGATTCGCAGCGACACTGGAAAATGCCGGCCTCTCACTGCAATTCCCCAGCGGCGGCAAACCTAATCTAGCCATGATTTTAGGTGGCGTTGGCACCCGCCTGGACCAACTCACCGGACTTTATGCAGCCCTAGCGCGCGGCGGGCTATCCGCAGCACCTCGCTATTTACCCGAAACTCCACTGCGAGAGCGGTACCTGATGTCTGCAGAGGCCGCCTGGATTACATTCGAAATGCTGGCTTCCAACAGTGGTGGCTCACGACGCTGGCGCAATCTGGTAAGGCAAAGCAAAGCAGATATTGCCTGGAAAACAGGCACTAGTTACGGCTACCGCGATGCTTGGGCGATCGGTGTAACCCCCAGCTATACCGTAGGAATTTGGGTAGGTCGCCCAGACGGCACCCCCCTCCCCGGCTACTACGGCTCCATCAGTGCAACTCCATTGTTAAACGCAGTGATTTCATCTCTACCAGGTAACAAGCAGCAACGCCTGGCAAGACCCGAATCAATAATCCAAACAGAAATCTGCTGGCCGTTAGGAGGCCAGAAGTCGTTAACCGAAGATGAACTCTGCCACCAACAGCGCAATGCCTGGCTTATCCAGGGCCGGGCGCCCCGAACCCTCCCCCCAAAAGGAGAACCTTTACGTGCTGCACAAACTTACCACTTCTTTGCCAACCAACAGGGCTTGCGGGTAAAACCCAGCTGTATGGACTCCTCTGCTACAAAGAGAAGCCTTGCCCTGTGGCCAAAGGAGCTGGAGTCCTGGTTGCCCACCAACCAAACTCGGAACCAACAAATCCCACCGACAGCGCCCGAATGTAACGCCCCAACCGCAACTATGGGTACCCCACTGAAAATTGTCGGTGCCAGCAATGGTAACCAATACCTTCCTACCGGTAACAGCGCTCCTTTACCACGTATAAATCTCAGCGCGATAGGAGGACAAGGGAAACGCTACTGGTTTATCAACGGCGAACCCAAGGATGAAACATTGGGCACTCAAAATTTTGCACTCTCACCACAGAGTGGGCTGCATCAAATTACAGTGTTGGATGAGAGCGGGAATGTGGATCGGATTGAAATATATGTAGGAATTAACGATTAAATTTAGCACTATCAATATGGACAGAGATAAAAGCTATCGCAGGGCTTGTGAGCTCCAAACTTCTGGGAAGCTTTCTCAAGCTATTCAGCTGTATTCACAGTTAACGGCCTCATCTAATGACCCAAGATATTACATCGCTTATGGTATGTGCCTCCAAGAATTAAATCATTGGAAACAATCTATAGCGGTTTTAAAAAGAGCCATTGATCTAAAGCCCCACTACTGCCTACCAGATGCACAACTTTCTCTAGCGATAGCTTACCTTAAAGTCAATCAGAAAAAGGAAGCGATAAAGCTACTGAGTCTTTGTGCATCAAGGGCTCCTGAATACCCAAGTTATGAGTCAGCTCCAAACAAAGCCAAAGAGTTATTAAAAAATCATAAATAACAAACCAAAGTGATGGACGATTGAATAAGGTCCAACCCTATTTTTTCAGCCGGGATAAAATTTTATGACACAGTGAGGTCAAGTCCTGTTGCTCTTCAGCCGTTAATCTGACCTTGCAGGCCATATCTTCAAGTATATGAGAGGTTTTCTGCTTTAGATCGCGCCCTTTTCGGGTGAGGACAATCACTTTTGCCCGCTCGTCCACGCTGGACTTTTGCCTCTCGATAAACCCTTTAGCCTCTAGGCGTTTCAGCACTTGAGTCAAGGTGCCTGCATCCAGGTAAGTCTGATGGCTTAGCTCTTTGATAAAAACAGAGTCTTCATTCCAAAGGCTCATCATCACCAGAAACTGCGGGTAGGTAAGATCAAACTGATCAAGCTCCGGCCTGTATTCACGCACCATAGAGTTCGCTGTTGAATATAAGGCAAAACACACCAACTCTTGGAGATTGAACTCTTTTGGAGTCATCTTGATTACTCTCTGAACAGACCTATATATTATGCGCGCAAAGTACTTGACGGTAAACCCGAACTTAAACAACAATACTTTGCGCGCATAATATTGTTGTTTAAGATGGAAGAGTACTGCTATGAATCAAGTGAATTTTTCTGGCATCACGTCTAGTCACTGGAAGAATATTGAAGCCAGGGAGGTTGCTCCCGGCATATTCGAGAGAAGTCTTTGGAGAGAGGAAGCAGGAAGCTGGGTTTCTGTCTTCGAGTTTCTACCTGGAGCCAGATTCCCAGGTGTGGAAACACATGTTGACGGTGCAGAACAAATTTTTGTGATTTCCGGGGTCTTTAATGATGGCAGAGACGATCATCCTGAGGGATCATTTATTCACAACCCCATTGGCTCAGCACATATTCCCCAGTCAGAAACAGGATGTACTGTCTTGTTGAAATTCCAGGCGGCTTAAAATTTTTTTACCGTCTTGGTGCCCTATTCTTGGCATAGGGCACCCGAGATGCAGTCATTTACACCCGTCCCTCTATCCCCTTCTGCCAACTCAAATGTTTTAACAATTCTTTAGAGATTACACACCTAATTTTTATATGCTAAATTTTGCTTTCACCCTATTCATTACTCGAATTCCCAGGCATTACCTTGAAATTAGTACCCCCTTCAGCTATCTATGAGGCTAGTTATCGGCAATATATAAAAGAGTTGGGTGATGAAGAGCGCTATCCCTTTCCTATGGATTTTGATCATGCGGACTTCGAAGCTCTCATCCAAAAGCTCATTAACTTTGCACAGGGTAAAAACCTACCGGAAGGCTTTGTCCCAAGTTCTACACTATGGCTTGTTGATGAAACTGAAATCGTAGGCGTCACCAATATTCGCCACTACCTGAACGATAGAATTACCCACTGCGGTGGGCACATTGGTTTGGGGATCAGACCCAAGTATAGAGGTAAAGGGTACGGTAAACGCCTGATGGAGCTCTCGATCCAGTGGCTTCAGGAAATGAAAGCCGGGACAATTCACATTCACTGTCACAAAGACAACCCCGCCTCTGCCAATACAATTAAGGCATGTGGTGGATTATTGGATTCTGAGATCGAAGCAGATGGGAAAATTGTACAAAGATACCTTGTAAAGCCTGGCGATTAATTGTTACAGAAAATTCACGAACCTTAGGTTTAACCAATCAATACGCTAATCTCCCCCTGGAGGTAGCACCTAAAGCAGACTAAGTACTTGGTCAAGAATATCGAAGTATGAATGGAAAAATGAACCGATTTACTTATCAAAGCTTATTCTGTATCAGTCTCACACTCTCCAGTAATCTTGCAAGCGCGGAAATTTATCAGTGGGTCGATCAAAGCGGAAACGCCAACTTCTCTGATAAAAAACCACCATCCATAGCAGATGCCACCCTTAAAAAAACCGTTAAGAAAAAGCGAGAGCGTAGCAGAGTAGAAATTCAGCAGGTATTTGATAAACACAAAGGCCAGCTTTATCGTTTATACTTGAGTGCGCGCAAACAAGACCCTGACCTTGAAGGCGGAGCGGAATTTATTATCAATATTGAACCAAGTGGCGAAGTCGCCAATATCGCATTGGCCAGTTCCAGCCTCGATTCCAAGCTGTTTACCGATCAGTTAATGACAAAGATTCAGGAATTTAACTTCGGTGCCAGCGACACACGAAGAACAACAATTCACTACCCGATTCATTTTTTGCCCACCCAATAACCGCCAATTGACTTTGTGCTCTAATCCACTTGTGATCAATTATCCCACTAGCGGAGATATGGATAATTGATCACAAGAACAGCCTACAGATTGCAAGCATAAATACTAAACTACGGTATGTAAGTTATGCTCAAAATTGGTTTTCAAATAACACTTCACCCAATGCTAACTGGCCACCACGTCCATTCGCTGCTTTGCTAGCCTTACCCACGACTATCATCATTCCGATCAGATAACCTTCTGGCAGGTTTATAAGCTCGGCCACTTTATCTGAGTCAAACCCAACCAGTGCGCCGGTGTCATAGCCCAGTGCTTTTGCCGCAAGCATCATGGTTTGCGCCGCTAAGCCACAGCTCCTTATTGCTTCATCTCGCTGTAATTGAGGTTTATCTCTATAGAAGTCAGTTAGCATCGGGACTAAAAGTTCCCTCGCCTCTCTGGGTGCATCAGCCCAATAGCGTTCTGGTCGATCTTTCCAAGCGTTTATATCTGCACAAAGAATAATCAGCTCAGACGCATCTTCCACTTGCTGTTGACCCCAGGCAGCATCTTTAAGCCTGCTTCGAAGCCTGGAATCTGTTACTCGCAGGAATCTCCAATGCTGAATGTTATAGGATGTTGGCGATAACATTGTGGCTTGGATAAGCTGGTTAAACTCACTTGATGTCATCTTTTCAGATACATCGTAATGCTTGACCGAACGGCGAGTTTCAACAGCAGTGAACAGGTCCATAATTTCCCTCTGACAATTAATCATCTTGTGTATGTCGATGAGAGAAAGCTTATTGGGTTTCTCCTGGCTTGATAATGGGCTCTTTTGTTAAATGATTGTTGAGAAAAAGTTAACAAACTAGCAATCCCAATAGGGAATGTCGCCACCAAAATACTCAATGGCAAAGTCTATAAAGGCCCGTACCTTGGCAGGCATATACTGCCGCTCCGGAAATACGGCATAAATAGTCTTGGCCGGCATTTGATATTCTTCAAACAACGGCACCAGGAGACCACTCTTGATATCCGCTCCCGCGACAAAAGTCGGCAGGCGGCCGATGCCAAGCCCCTGGAGAATGGCTTCCCGCAGCGCTTCACTGTTATTGACCTGGTAGTTACCCCTGACTTCTATGGTGTGCAGATGGTTATCCTGAATAAAATTCCACTCTTTTACATCCCTGGAATAAGTAAACATCAAACAATTGTGCTCTGTTAACTGTTCAAGCTCGATCGGTTTGCCGAACTCTTCCAAGTACGCGGGAGAGGCACAGAGCACGCTTTGCAGAGGCGCCAGCTTGCGGGCAATCAAACTGGTATCAGGCAGGTCACCACCACGGATAGCGATATCAAACCCCTCTCCAATCAGGTCTACCACCTTATCGTCCATCACCAGATCAATCGTGATTTTTGGATAGCGCTTGAGAAACACTGGGATAAGCGGTGCCAAATGCAACCTGCCAAAGGACATTGGGGCATTGATTCGCAAGCGCCCCTGAGGCTCACCTTGAAGCTGAGTCACTGCATCCTGAGCGTCCTGTGCGGCCTGATAAGCGATTCGGGCATGCTGAAAAAAGTGCTCGCCCGCCTCGGTCAGGCTCAGCTTGCGGGTGGTGCGATGCAATAGTTTTACCCCAAGTTGCTCTTCCAGCTGACTGACCCGTTTACTAACTGCAGACTTGGATATCCCCAGCAACTTGGCGGCCGGGGAAAAGCCACCGGTTTCGGCCACTGTGACAAATACCGGTATGGCTGCAAAACTTTCCATAAACTACTGTTTCCTTTTTCTCAACAGTATGTATCTTAATTGATGGATTATCAGTTTATCAGAAACGAGTTACTCTGATCTCGCTTTTATTGAGGGAAGAGTCATGCGTGAACTTTCAAGGGGTATCAACCCTACAGCAACGGCAAGCAGTGGCACATCATTGTGGTGGGTTCACGGCTTGATGATAGCCTGCACATTACTGGTCGCCGGCTCATTTCCTGTTGGTGCGTTAATCGCCGATTCGTTACCGGCGGATTGCTTGATGATGATTCGGTTCTTAATTGCAACAGGGTTATTTGCGCCCTTCATATTCCTAAAGCATGGATTTCAGCTTCCACACCCCAAAAAGCTACTGGGTTATGCGCTACTCAGCATCCCATTGGTTATCTTTTTCTGGTGTATGTTTGAAGCGCTCAAATACACCACAGCAGTAAATACCGGCGCCCTTTTTACAACCGTTCCTGCAATGACTGCCGTCTTTGCCTTGATCATCAATGGTGAGCGTAGCAGCGCCCGCAAAGTCATCGGTCTTACCCTTGGAACATTGGGTGCGGCCTGGATTGTATTTGAAGGGAGTATTACAACAGCGATAACGCTGGATCTAAATAGAGGGGATTGGATATTCACCTTAGGTGCTATATCGCTCAGCTTGTATAATCCACTGATCAAGAGAGTCCACTCAGGGGAGCCTACAGAGGTTATGACATTCTGGGTTATTCTATTTGGCGCCCTCTGGTTATTACTGCTTTCATTCCCAAGTTTAAGCCAAATAGAATGGCGGAATATACCTGCCGAAACTTACGGAGGGCTATTCTATTTAGCCTTATTCACAACATTAATCAGTTTTTTCCTACTGCAATTTAGCACAATAAGAATCGGGGCGACCAAAGTTGCAGCATACAGCTTCTTGAATCCGGTATTTGTACTGGCATTGGCTACAGCATTGGAAATGACGAAATTCTCTATCAACTTTATACCTGGAATAATCTTAGTATTTGCAGCCATGTTATTTATCCAGGCAGAAAAACCCAAGAAAAAATACCCCTGAACAACTCAAGAACAATAGAATCAAATTGCCATCAATAGGGGCAATATTTCTAGTCGACAGTCTTTTCTATTTCATAAATTGCATCAGAAATATCTTCCAACTTAGAGGACACTATTACCTGAGCATCATGTAGACCTTGATTATAAAACCCTGCCCCCATCTCCTTTGCAAGAAAATCAATAAAGAACTCCGCTTCAAAACTGCCAATCTCCAACTCAAATTCTTTAGATAAATACTCCCTAATCTTTTCGATTAGCTCTAACTTTCGCTTTTCTTCCAGTTCTATTGTCGACATCACTTATTTTCCATCAATACACAAATTTAGAACAAACACTCAGCCCCATATGAGAATAACACAAATGTTGAGACCCTTAATGAATCCCAAATGCATGACTCCAAGTAAACAACATGTACAGCGGCGCATATCTTTATAAGCAAACCGGACAATGTTAGATTCGAATCTATTCGGATTAACTAAAAAACGGGATCAAAATGAGACTCTTTAACTACTTCTTTGCCCTGCTTATATTGGGCAGTAGCTCTGGCTGCTCAGAATCAAGCAGTGATAGATCAACAACTTCATACAGTCCCAATGCCCACACCACCAGCAACAGGGTTGCAGATATCCGGTTCCCGGAACCTATCACAGGGGGCAATCGAGATGAACAAGATCAGTATATTGCTTACGAACATTTCCTGACAGCTGAACTACCTGCTGAAGAAGTTGAACCTGTATTCCACAAACTCCAATTACTTTGCCAACAGGAGATGGAGAAAAAATGCACTATATTGCATTCTAGTCTCCGTAATGATGAAAAGCCCTACGGAAGGATTCACCTTAGAATACACCCCACCGGAGTCGATAAAATCATTGATCTGGCATCAAAGCAAGGAGGAGTGATACAGCGGGAAACCAAAGCAGAAGATTTACAGGATGTAATTATCGACAGTCAAAAACGACTTGAAATGTTACTCCAGTATCAATCGAGACTTATAGAACTGGAACAAAAATCTGCGAATGACATTGATACTCTAATAAAGGTTGCTGAAAAGTTAGCATCAGTACAATCTGATATTGAGTATTCACAAGGTAAAAAAGCTAAACTGCTCAAGCGAATTCAGATGGATGTGGTTGAAATTGAATTACACTCAAAATCTTATACTTCTTTCTGGAGTCCCATATTAGACTCCCTATCTCATTTTGGTGAAAATTTGTCTGATGGGCTATCTGAGGCAATCACTGCAATCGCCTACCTTTTACCCTGGATGCTTATCGCCCTATTGGTATTTTATCTGATTCGCATAATTTGGCGTAAAACCAGAACCTAGCAGTTTACATAGCCCCAAGATACACGCATGTCTTGATATGGGCTAAAGTACTCGTGAGAAGTTTTGACTTCACTCACGAGCCATAAAAAAAGCCGGACCATCTAAATTGACCCGGCTTTTTACTATGGAGTAACAGTAGCTACTTAGAAGTTGTAGTTAAAGCGTACACCGTAGCTCATTGGAGTGGAGAATGGCCCAGATACGAGGCCATCACTTCCATCAGCGTAGTAGGGAACAATCTCATCAGTCAGGTTATTACCAAAGGCTTCAACGTTCCACTGATCGTCCGGGCTTACATACTTCACGGAAGCATTTACCATCCAGAAGGAATCACGACTGTCATCAAAAGCAGAAGTATCACCAGTGGGGAAGTCGTGCTTGTCAACATTCCAGTAGGTCAGGTAAGACTCATCTTCCCAGTGGATGCCTATAAACGGAATAATTGCACCACCCTGGGCCAACTCAAAGGTGTGATCATAATTGATTGTGAAGCTGAATTCAGGTGATACAGGTAACTCATTACCCTTCAAATTTCGGAAGAGCTCTTCATTGGTATTGTCATGAGCTAAACCGTAATCCGAAATTTCGAATAACGCTTGGTTATTGAAATTCCAGCGGTTCTGAAAATCAGAGGTGATTTCTGTTTGCATCCAGGTAGCAAAACCACTGATTCGGCCATTCGGATAGGGGGCCCAGTCAAACTCTAACTCTAGCCCCATAATCTCTGCGCTAGCAGCATTCTTAGTAAGGTAAATGACGACGGGCTCGGTTGTAATTTCACCTGCGTTCTCACCTTCTCGCTCTACCGCATAGTACGAGTATGCAGTATCAGGTGCAGCTAGCTGCATATCTTTATAGTCGGAGAAAAAGAAGGTACTAGCCAGATTTAGTCGACCATCCAAGAAAGTACCTTTTGCTCCTAGCTCCCAAGTAATGACCTTCTCCTCATCATAGCTAGTGTCAATTACCTGTTGAACAACCCGATTTCCCTCATCATCGTAGATGTACTCAGCTGTGTCCGGGTCTTGCTCATATTGGATGACAACATCACCCAAACCACCGGACTTAAATCCACTTGCAACATATGCATACAGCATGACTTCATCTGTCAGGTCATAATCGAGACCAATTCGAAAGTCGGATGAATCCCAGCTCTTGCTGGTATCATTGTAAGTATCAATTGTATAAATTGAGCTGTCAGCAAAGTGGTTGGTAGAGAAGCTATTAAAGGTGCCCTGTAAATAGGCAGGGAAGCAGCCATACTCTTCATCTGATTCAGTGGACCAGTCTCGAGTGCAACTCAGGTTGTTACCACCTACATCACTCTTCTCATCTTCCGTATATCGACCACCAACAGTTAGGTGAAGGGTATCAGTAAGGTCATAGGTAGCCTGAGCAAACACTGCGCTGGCTTCAATGGTTCTGTCCGGCTGCCGCCAGAATACGGCATTATCTAATGAGGCCAGGAAGTAACCATTCAAATCAGTGGTCTCGTGGAAATAAAACAAACCTGTAATCCACTGTAGGGGACCATCACCTGTAGATTGCAACTGCAATTCATGGGAGTAAGAGACATTTTCTGAGTCTGTAATGCTCATACTCATATCCCAGGTATTGCGACCAGCATCAATATCAATCAGGTTGCTTCGTTCCTGAACTGCATACCCGGTGTTATACACAAACGCCATGGTATCGCTGAAATCCCAGCGGAAGTTAGAACGGAATGAAGTCATGGTGAGATCAAGTTCACCTGGTACATTCACCGCTACGGTGTACTCATCAGCACCGGAGCCGTAGTAGGTTTCACAAGTTGTTCCATCTTCGCGCTGCTCAGCCTTTTCACAGTCAATAGTGTTGATGCCGCCTGCACTACTATCCTGATAGTGTTCCGCTACGGCATACCAAGAAATATCGTCAGTCGGTTCCCATAACGCACCTATACGCACCGCTTGCTGATCAACATTCCCATAAAAATCTTCAGCATCCGCCCTAACCAGCTGATAGTCTGTGGCTCCTTCAGCGTTATTCGCTTGAATAAAGGTTCTTGAAGCGTCATCAGATAAAACGCTCGCACCTACAGAGTCAGCATCAATATAGCGATTGTCCCACTGGTTAACGTCATAGTACCCGGTTAGGTAGGTATCGCGTGTCTCATCCATAAAGGACGCACGAAGAGCAAAGGTGTCTGAAACCGGAATATTGATAACGCCTTTGACTAGCTCTTGATTCCAGCGACCGAGCTCAACGCCCACGGAACCTTCGAACTCATTAATTACCGGTCTTTTTGAAATAACATTAATGGCACCAACAGTAGAGTTACGCCCGTAAAGAGTACCTTGAGGCCCACGCATGGCTTCTACCCTTTCAGAGTCAAACATCATTGCCATTGCAGACTGGGGGCGCGAAGAATAAATACCGTCGAAGTGTAAGCCAACAGCTGGATCACCAAACTCAGTAGTATTGGTAGAGCGAACACCACGCATAGAAATCACTGGTGAAGACTGAGAAGCATCATAGCCGATATCCACATTGGGAATTGTACTGCCCAGATCTTTTACATTCTTAATACCCTGACGATCTAACTCTTCCTGGGTGAAAGCGGAAATGGCTACTGGAGTTTCCATCAGGTTGGTTTCGCGCTTCGTCGCAGTAACAGTGACTTCTTCCAACGCCCAGTCATCTTCTTGATTACTAGCTTCCTGTGCCCAGGCTGAGGCCACCGCTATATTGGCCATTGTAATCGCAAGGGTAAGTGGTTTTTTAATTGTCATTGATGTCTCTCCAATCTGCTGCAACAGGAAAGCCGGTTTGATTGTTATGCGTGGCTTACCTATGGGCCGTCGGCTGTACGTCGGCTAGGTTAAAATCTCAAAAAGGAGAGTTCTGTGAAACTGAGATACGATGGGGCGGATCGCGATTAGGATCAATCGGATCTCTAAATTAATCGAAAGGTGATTTAGTACCCTATAAACCCTGCGGTTACCGCAGGGCACTAGTAGGTTTACCTAGGTAGGTGGCTCACTAGAGGTTAATTTTAAGCGGGTAACTCATTAATTTAACGGGGCGGATCAACCCGATCGGTTACTGAAGTATTTACCCGAAACCAGCCTGCAATGGAGTAGCGATCCCGATTAGCTGGTAGAACTTCGTGGGGAAACTCCTCACTTAAGAAAGTCACTACCGTTCCCATTAACGGCGTTACTTTGGTGCCGACCCTATCCTGCTCATCTTTGTAGAGCACAAGCTCACCAGCATCCGCAGTGCTCCAGCCTGGATTAAGATAGACGACCAATGAGAGCACCCTGTTCGCCTCTCCGCGAAATGCATCGTAGTGCCTTTTGTAGTAGTCCCCAGGCCGGTAATGGGCAAAATGGCTTTCAAATGAGAAGAGCCCCAGAAAAAGATGCCTGTTGAGGTAAACCTGAAGCTGGCCCGCCCAGCTGAGCCAGTCTCTTCCTGTAGCAGACTCTCCGGTAATCCAACAAATTTCATCCGTTCGCACGAATTCATTTCGTAGGTAATCGTCACCTCGCCCGACCCCTGCATCAATAAATTTCTCTCCGTTCATCTCCTGCTGATAGGTAAAAAGCGCACTGGAGAGTGATTCGGGTAGTGCGGCATGGCGAATACTATAGCCCTGCTCGGTAAGATCCCTAGCGATGTGTGCAAATAGAGTTTCATCTATAGTGTTATCGCCACCGAGCGACATTAACGATTTGGCTGCTACCAAGTTTATTTCCTGCTAACAATAAGAGGCACGGCGATGTGTAATTTCGCCAAGAGCACTACCTAATAATCAAACTGTATTCTTATAGAAACAGCGTAAGACCCGAGTGAGATTGCGGCCGAGGATAAGCCAGGGGCTGGAATGGGTGGCTCGGGGTGCAGGGAAAGGTAGCCCAAAGCTGTATGAGAGTCTACGAAAGTATTGTGTGAGCCGGCTAATAAAATAGAAACCCTTCAAGAGTACAAGCCGACCACTAAAAAGGGGCGTATCACGCCCCTAAAGATGTGATTACACCAAACTAGAAACTATCGCCTGGCACCCTCACCCAGCCTTCCATCAGGATGCGCGCACTACGGCTCATAATGGCTTTGGTGGCAACCCACTGGCCATCAACAACTTTTGCATGGGCTCCAACCCGCAATGTGCCTGAAGGATGGCCAAAGCAAATGGAGTTACGATCACCCCCACCGGCGGCAAGGTTTACCAGGGTGCCGGGAATAGCCGCTGCAGTTCCTATAGCCACGGCGGCAGTACCCATCATGGCGTGGTGCAGCTTACCCATGGAGAGGGCTCGCACAAGCAAATCAATATCTTGCGCCGCTACCTTTTTTCCACTGGAGGCAATGTAGTCCTGCGGCTTGGCGACAAAGGCAATCTTCGGCGTGTGTTGCCGGGCCGCGGCCTCCTCCACAGAGGAAATCAGGCCCATCTTCACTGCACCGTAGGCACGGATGGTCTCGAACATGGCGAGTGCCTTGCTATCGCCATTAATGGCATCCTGCAGCTCGGTGCCGGTATAGCCAATATCTTCCGCATTGACGAAGATCGTGGGGATACCGGCATTGATCATGGTCGCCTTGAGCACACCAATCCCGGGCACTTCGAGATCATCGACAGGATTACCGGTGGGAAGCATGGCACCCTCGCCGTCCGAGGGGTCCATAAACTCAATTTCCACTTCGGCTGCCGGGAAAGTTACACCATCCAGCTCGAAATCTCCGGTTTCCTGCACTTCACCATTGGTAATAGGCACACGGGCAATAATGGTTTGGCCAATATTGGCCTGCCAAATGCGCACTGTACAAATACCATTTTCTGGAATTCGCGCAGCATCAACAAAACCGCTATTAATCGCAAAAGCTCCAACAGCCGCAGTGAGATTACCGCAGTTACCACTCCAATCGACCAGGGGCTTATCGATGGAAACCTGGCCAAACAGGTAGTTCACATCGTGATCGGGCTTATCACAGGCAGACAGGATCACCGTTTTGCTGGTGCTCGAAGTGGCTCCACCCATCCCATCGGTATGCTTTCCGTAAGGGTCCGGGCTACCAATTACCCGCAACAGCAAATTATCACGGGCCTCTCCTGGAACCTGCGCAACTCCGGGTAGATCCTGTAAACGGAAGAAAACGCCCTTACTGGTGCCCCCGCGCATATAAGTCGCGGGGATTTTGACTTGAGGAGCAAATTTCAACATTTAAGCCGTCGCCTCTGCTTCGAGGAAGTCTTTCGCAAAGCGCTGCAAAACACCCCCAGCCTCATAAATGGAAACCTCTTCTGCAGTATCCAAGCGGCAGGTTACCGGCGCCTGAACCGTCTCACCATTGGCACGGTGGATCAGTAGAGTCAGCGTGGCATGGGGGGTACGCTCACCGATTACGTCGAAACTTTCAGTACCGTCGATGCCCAGGGTTTCGCGAGTAGTTCCCGGCTTAAACTCTAGCGGCAACACGCCCATACCGATCAGGTTAGTGCGGTGAATACGCTCGAAGCCTTCGGCGGCAATCGCCTCCACGCCGGCCAGGCGTACACCTTTCGCAGCCCAGTCACGGGAAGAGCCCTGCCCATAGTCGGCACCAGCAATGATAATCAGCGGCTGCTTGCGATCCATATAAGTCTCGATCGCCTCCCACATACGAGTAACCTGCCCTTCCGGCTCGACACGAGCCAGAGAGCCCTGGCGAATCTCGCCCTTATCATCGCGCACCATTTCGTTGAGCAGCTTCGGGTTGGCGAAAGTTGCACGCTGGGCAGTGAGGTGGTCACCACGATGGGTTGCGTAGGAGTTAAAGTCCTCTTCCGGCAATCCCATCTTCGCCAGGTATTCACCGGCAGCGCTGCTGGCCAGAATGGCATTGGAGGGAGACAAGTGGTCGGTAGTGATATTGTCACCCAGCACCGCCAGCGGGCGCATGCCCTTCAAGCTGCGCTCGCCTGCCAGGGCACCTTCCCAGTAAGGTGGGCGGCGGATATAGGTACTCATCGAGCGCCAGTCATAGAGCGCGTGGCCCTGCTCTTCTGCGGCATCCCGCTCTTCGAACATGGGAATATACACATCGCGGAACTGCTGTGGCTTCACGCTCTGACGTACGATCGCATCAATCTCTTCGTCGCTGGGCCAGATATCTTTCAGGGTAATCGGGTTACCATCGGCATCGTATCCCAGCGCATCTTTTTCGATATCAAAACGGATGGTGCCGGCAATAGCGTAGGCAACGACCAGCGGCGGTGAAGCCAGGAAAGCCTGCTTGGCATAGGGGTGGATACGACCATCGAAGTTGCGGTTTCCGGACAGGACCGCGGTGGCATACAGATCGCGGTCGATCACTTCCTGCTGGATTTTCGGGTCCAGGGCACCGCTCATGCCATTACAGGTGGTGCAGGCGAAAGCCACTACGCCGAAGCCCATCTGCTCCAGATCCGGTAGCAGGTCGGCCTCTTCCAGATACATTTTTACCGTTTTGGAGCCCGGCGCCAAGGAGGATTTCACCCAGGGCTTGCGGGTCAGGCCGAGCTTGTTCGCATTGCGGGCAATCAGGCCTGCGGCAATCATATTGCGCGGGTTACTGGTATTGGTACAGCTGGTAATCGCCGCGATAATCACAGCACCATCGGGCATCTCACCGGCTTTCTCTTCCCAGGCTTTAGCGATTCCACGATTAGCCAGTTCCGAGGCCGGTAGCAGCGCGTGGGGGTTGGAAGGGCCTGCAAGGTTACGACCCACTGTATCCAGGTCGAACTTCAGCACGCGCTCGTATTCAGCATCCTTCAAGGTCTCGGACCAGAGGCCCGTTTCCTTGGCAAACTTCTCTACCAAAGCTACCTGCTCATCATCGCGGCCGGTGAGTTTGAGATAGTCGATGGTTTGCTCATCGATAGAGAACATGGCCGCAGTAGCGCCATACTCCGGAGTCATATTGGAAATAGTAGCGCGATCCCCCAGGGTCAGGTTGGAAGCCCCTTCACCATAGAATTCCAGGTAGGCTCCGACCACACGCTCGCGGCGTAGGAATTCAGTGAGAGCCAGAACCAAATCGGTACCGGTAATCCCGGGCTGCAATTTTCCAGAGAGTTCGACCCCAACGATATTCGGCAGACGCATATAAGAGGCGCGGCCAAGCATCACGCTCTCAGCTTCCAGGCCGCCAACGCCCACAGAAATCACACCCAGAGCATCGACCATCGGCGTGTGGCTGTCGGTACCAACACAAGTATCCGGGAAGGCCACGCCTTCGCGCACCTGCACCACCGGAGACATTTTCTCCAAGTTGATCTGGTGCATGATGCCGTTGCCGGGGGGAATCACATCCACGTTTTCAAACGCAGTTTTGGTCCAGTTGATAAAGTGGAAGCGATCTTCATTGCGACGCTCTTCTACCGCACGATTTTTTTCAAAGGCATCCTTCTCAAATCCGGGGTGCTCTACCGCGAGGGAATGATCCACAATCAACTGGGTGGGAACAACTGGATTTACCTTGGCGGGATCACCGCCTTTATCGGCAATGGCATCGCGCAGACCGGCCAGGTCTACCAGCGCAGTTTGACCAAGAATATCGTGGCACACCACTCGCGCCGGGAACCAGGGGAAGTCCAGTTCGCGCTTGCGTTCGATAATCTGTTTCAGGGAGTCGGACAGTTTTTCCGGCTCGCAGCGACGCACCAGGTTTTCCGCCAGAATACGTGAGGTATACGGCAGTTTGGCATAGGCTCCGGGCTGGATCGCGTCAACCGCGGCGCGGGTATCGAAATAATCGAGGTCGGTACCGGGCAGTGATTTGCGGTAATCAGTATTCATAGCAGGTAAATCAGTTCAGTCGAATCTTTTTAAAATCGTATCTCTTCCGAGAGCGGCTCCAGATTACCCCAAAAGGCAACCTGAAGCCGGCACACTGGGTGTGCCTCATTTCAATAGTGAAATGAAAATTAACCGCGCTCGGCGATAGGCGGTACTTCGCGCGGTTCGACACCTACATATTCAGCGCTCGGGCGAATAATGCGGTTGTCTGCACGCTGTTCAAATACGTGGGCAGCCCAGCCAGTAACACGCGACATTACAAAAATCGGCGTGAACAGTTTGGTGGGAATTCCCATAAAGTGATAAGCGGATGCATGGAAAAAGTCGGCATTACAGAACAACTTTTTCTCGCGCCACATGACTTCTTCGCAGCGTACGGAAACCGGGTACAAGACCTTATCGCCCACATCTTCAGACAGCTTTTCAGACCAGGCTTTGATGATCTCGTTGCGCGGATCGGATTCGCGATAAATCGCATGGCCGAAGCCCATGATTTTCTCTTTGCGCTCCAGCATACCCAGCAGCTCTTTCTCTGCTTCATCCGGGTTGGCAAAACGCTCGATCATTTCCATTGCCGCCTCGTTGGCGCCGCCATGCAACGGGCCACGCAGAGTGCCGATGGCACCGGTAATGCAGCTAAACAAATCAGACAGAGTAGAGGCACAAACACGCGCAGTGAAAGTGGACGCGTTAAACTCGTGCTCTGCGTAGAGGATCAAGGAAACATTCATCACCTGCTCATGCAGGGCATTGGGTTTCTCACCGCGCAGCATATGCAGGAAGTGGCCGCCGATGCTGTCATCGTCGGTATCCGTTTCAATGCGCACGTTGTCGTGGGTAAAACGATACCAGTAGCAAATGATGGAGGGAAAAGCTGCCAGTAAGCGGTTGGCTTTTTCTAGCTGCTGCGCGAAGGACTCTTCCCCTTCCAGGTTGCCCAGCATGGAGCATCCAGTACGCATTACGTCCATCGGATGGGCATCGGCGGGAATACGCTCCAGAACTTCTTTCAGTGCTTGCGGCAAACCGCGCATACCTTTTAACAAGGCCTTGTATTCCTCCAACTGGTCTCTGGTGGGCAGCTCCCCGTAGAAAATCAGGTAGGCAACTTCTTCAAACTCGCAGTGTTGAGCCAGGTCTTTGATGTCGTAACCGCGGTAAGTGAGGCCAGAGCCGGATTTACCTACCGTGGACAACGCAGTTTTACCCGCAACCTGGCCACGCAAGCCGGCGCCACTCAATGCTTTTTCTGCCATCTTCCTTATCTCCCCTTTGTAGGCACAGTTTCTGTGTTCGTCCGAAAACCGCCATGCAAGCAACCTAACCCGGCATCTCACACGGTTTATAAAGTGAATTACTTCTTGAACAGCTCATCGAGCTTCTGCTCGAATACGTGATAATTGAGGTAGTCGTAAAGCTCCTCGCGGGTCTGCATGGTATCCACTACCGCTTTCTGGTCACCATTTTGCAGAATGCTGGTATACACATTCTCCGCCGCACGGTTCATAGCTCGGAACGCCGACAGCGGATACAGTACGATATCTGCGCCGGCTTCGCCCAACTCTTTGGCGTTATAGAGCTCGGTTTTACCAAATTCGGTGATATTCGCCAGAATCGGCACGTTCAGCGCGTCTTTAAATGCGCGATAGTGCTCCAACTTGGTAACGGCTTCCGCAAAAATACCGTCTGCGCCGGCTTCGATACAGGCCTGAGCGCGTTCAACAGCGGCATCCAAACCTTCTTGAGCGAAGGCATCAGTGCGGGCCATGATAAAGAAGTCATCATCGGTGCGTGCATCCACGGCAGCCTTGATGCGATCCACCATCTCCTGCTTGGAAACAATCTCTTTATTCGGGCGGTGGCCACAGCGCTTCTGTGCCACCTGATCTTCGATATGCACCGCTGCGGCACCGGCGCGAATCATTTCTTTGACAGTACGGGCGATGTTAAAAGCACCACCCCAGCCGGTATCGATATCCACCAGCAACGGCAGCTCACTGGCTGCGGTAATACGACGCACATCCTCTAGCACATTGTCTAGGCTGGTCATACCCAGATCCGGCAGACCGTAGGAGGCATTGGCAACACCGGCACCGGAAAGGTAAATCGCCTTGTGGCCAATACGCTCGGCCATAATGGCGGAATAGGCGTTTATGGTGCCAACCACTTGAAGCGGTTGGTTCTCGGCAAGGGCGCTGCGGAAACGCGCGCCGGCGGAAGGCTTTTGGCTCATGCTCTACCTCAGTTTATTTTCAATATTCTGCCTGGAAGCACGGATATGTCGGCGCATCAACAGCTCCGCCAATTCACCATCCCCCGCTTCTATGGCTTCGATAATATGGCTGTGTTCGCGAAAAGCGCGCTGTGCCCTGGGGCTGGCCATGCCCAGCTGGTAGCGATACATACGAACACGGTAATAAAGACGGTTGCACAGGGTGTCGATCAGTAGATCATTCTTCGAGGCCTGCACAATACGGAAATGGAAGTCGAAGTCTCCCTCCGGCTGAAAATACGCCTTACCGGCTTGCAGCTCTTCCTGCTGTTCGTGGCGCGATAACATCTGGCGCAGTTCCAACAGGTCTTCCTCGCTGCGCTGCTCGGCGGCAAGGCGGCAGGCCATGCCCTCCAAAGCTTCACGCACTTCGTAGAGTTCCAGCAGACCACGCTCACTCAGCTCCACCACACGGGCACCTATGTTTACCCGGCGCTCCAGCAAACCCAGAGACTCCAAACGCATCAGGGCTTCACGCAAACTGCCGCGACTGGCATTGAAGCGGCGGGCCAATTCCGGCTCACTAATCTTGCTGCCTGCAGGTATGCGACCTTCCACAATTTCACCACGCAAGGTCAAAAACAGGCGCTCAGCCAGGCTCTGATGTGGCTCCCGCAAGGGGCTGTTGGCTCCAGTGACACCCATATGACTTTAACATTGTCGACAATTCTTTGGGATTGCAGACCATAAATGAGTGCGACCTGGGCGTCAACTCGAATCCGCATGACTAATTGTTGACAATTAATGGCGTAAAATGACTTCTATCACGGTAGTAGTTTTGCCATCACTAAGTGGGCATAATAGCGCCCGCGCCAGATACGGCATGCCCTACCACCCTGGGCGCTCTATGCTTATCTGGGGTAGGGAAAAAATCCCGACGAACGAATTTTCCAAACCCCGGTACAGCACTCATTAACAAGGCTGCCAGCACCCAGGTTTCAGATAGAGTTATGCCGAAGAGTATTATCAGGCGATGGCTGCCAAGCCCCGAAGAAATCCGAGCCAAGAATGGGCTCAAGTTTCTGGGGACTCTTCTCCACGACCCCAACCTATTTCACCTGAACCGACACTCAGTTTCAGTCGCCTTTGCCGTTGGCGTGTTCACCAGCTTCCTGCCCTTGCCAGGGCAGATGATTATTGCCGCACTGCTCGCTCTATGGCTGCGCTGCAATCTTCCACTGTCGATTATTCTGGTGTGGATCAGCAATCCGGTGACCATGCCGGCAATCTTCTACAGCACCTACAAACTGGGCGCATGGATTCTGGGCACGCCCCCGGTGGACTTTGATATCGAGCTCTCTTGGGAGTGGTTGACGGAAGAAGTAGGGAAAATCTGGATGCCGCTGTTTTTTGGCTCAGTGCTGGCGGGGGTTTTCTTTGCCACTATCGCCTATTTTTCTATGCGCGCCCTATGGCGCTGGCATGTAGTAAAACGCTGGAAGCTACGTATTGAGCGCCGCTCAGCGGTCAGCAGCTAGCCTCACTTCCAAAGCACTTGTCGACCCAACCCAAAGCCGCAGCGCCTGCTGCTATGGCCAGCAGTGCTGGCAGGGCATAATCGGTGACAGCCCCCAATGCCAGGGCTACAAAAGTCCCTAGCAAAAAAGATATGGATGCAGCCTTAACCCGACTTCCTGCGGCGGTTAAGGCCACCACCCAAACCACCACCAAGGCAGAGATCATGGCGCCCAGGCAGATCAACCATAGAGGTAAAACCTGCCAACCTGCGGCATAGCACACAGATCCTTCCCGCATACCATCCGGGCAGAAGGTCATTACCCGCCAGCTTTCAAATTTCAGGCTCGCCACAAGAAAGAGGACCCAGGCAGTAAGTGCCGCCGGTAGCGGCAGCAGTTTGCGCAAAACATGGAAAGCCTTGCTCGGCACCAATCAAAACCGCCTATTCGTTACGCAGCGCCGCGGCAGGCTGCACACGACTGGCCTGGAACGCAGGATAGAGCGTGGCCAGCAGACTGAGCAGGAAGCCCGCACCAACTACCAAAGCCACATCTGCCCAAGATAGTTCTGATGGCAGGTAATCCACCGGGTACACATCGGACTTAAGAAACTGGATGCCTAATGTGGATTCAAGGCCCGCCACCAGATCGGTGACCGCCAGTGAAGCCAGGACCCCCAATACACCACCAACGAGTGCGCCAACTAATCCCACTAACGCCCCCTGACTGACAAAGGTGAGGAGAATCTGCCGTGTGCTAGCGCCCATTGTGCGCAGAATGGCGATATCCGAGTGCTTGTCGATTACCACCATCACCAAAGTCGAGACCACATTAAAAGCGGCAATGGCAATGATCAGCAGCACCAGCAACCCCACCAGATTGCGGGACATCTGGATCGCTTGGTAGAGATTACCGTGGGTGCGACTCCAATCAGTTCCGTAATAGCCATCGCGAGGCAGGTCTTTCAACAGCCGCCGCATAATCCAGTTGGCTTCCAGCATTTCGGTCACACGTAACTGGATGCCTGCGCCACCCTTTTGGCCAGCCAGGCCCTGGGCCTGCTCCCAGGAAACCAGGGCCAACGATTGATCCAGAACTGTCCCAGAATGAAAGACCTCCGCCACCTTGAAACCGGCCACACGTGCGGCGCGACGGCTACCCGAGGCCGCATCGTTATTGGGCACGATCAAAGACAGGTAATCGCCCTGCTCCACCCCCAGTTTTTCTGCGATTCCGCGCCCGAGAATTACACCCGGCTCGGAATCATCGAGCATGGCTGAGAAAGCATTGGGGCTGAGGAAATCATTGATATTCGATACATTGACGATGGTGTCGGGATTTACCCCCTGCACCAGCAGTGGTGTAACCTCGCTGCCACGACGAGCCAGTGCGTTCACCTGCCAAACTTCCGCCGCGGACTCCACCTCAGCATCCGCCGCCAATTGATCGCGCAGAGCAGGCCAATCCACCGCCACAGTGGCGTTATAGATAGTCGCATGGGGCATGATGCCGAGAATACGCTCACGCAGCTCGCGATCGAAGCCATTCATTACCGACATCACCACGATCATCAAGGCAACGCCGAGAATCAGACCAATCATCGACAGGCCGGAAATAAATGACACCAGGCCTACGGAGTCATCGCTGCGGCGCTGGGCTCCGGCATAGCGCAGGCCGATAAAGGCTGGGAGTGGCTTAAACATGATCACCTTGGTGCCAATCACTGAGAAGCTCGCCATCCACTAGGTGCAAGCAGCGATCCAGGGCTGCGGCAAGGTCCGGGTCATGGGTGACAATCACAAAGCTGATACCCATCTCCTGGTTGAGTCGGTCCATCAATTTGTGAATCTCCCCTGCCGTGGTTCTATCCAGGTTGCCGGTGGGCTCATCCATCAGCACACAGGCAGGGCGAGTCACCAGTGCCCTCGCAATCGCTACACGCTGGCGTTCTCCCCCGGAGAGCTGCGAAGGCTTATGATCAACCCTCTCACCCAGGCCTACCGCTTCCAGCATGGATTTGGCCTCGGTCCGGGCATTGGCCACACTGTGCTTACCGATCAGCAGTGGCATTGCCACATTTTCCAGGGCACTGAATTCATTGAGCAGGTGGTGAAACTGGTAAACAAAACCGAGACTGCTATTACGCAACCAGCCGCGCTCATTGGCATTGAGTGTTGCCAGGTTCTGACCGGCCACCCAAACCTCTCCACTACTCGGCGTGTCCAACCCGCCGAGTAAGTTGAGCAAGGTGGATTTGCCGGAGCCCGAGGCCCCCACGATGGCAAGCTTCTCACCCCGCTCTACTTGCAACTCCACACCACGCAGAACCTCAAGATCTCTGCCGCCCTGGCGATAGCTCTTGCGCAGCTGGCGGCAGGCCAGGACAGCATCACCGGGAGCCGTTGCCGGCCTCGCCTTCTCAGTGTCTATTTCCACTCGACTATTCATCAATATTTGCCGCTTCCAAATTCTGAGAAATTACTTTAGATACTGATCGTATCTATATTATTTATATAACAATTATTCGTAACGCAAAGCTTCCGCTGGCTCGATTTGGGCCGCCCGCCATGCGGGCAGCAGTGTCGCTAATAAACTCATACAGATAGCGGCGGATAAGACTACCACTGCATCGCCAACACGAAACTCTGATGGCAAATAGCTCACGAAAAATACCCGCGGATCAAAAATCTTGGCGCCCAAAAGGTTTTCCATCCAGCTCACCATCTCGGTGAGATTGAGCGCGATTAGGATTCCCAGCAAGGCGCCGGTAAATGCGCCTATCAGCCCGATCGCACTGCCCTGCACAACGAACACTGCCATTATTTGGCGTGAAGTGAGCCCCAGGGTTCTGAGCACGGCGATATCGGAGCGCTTGTCCGCCACCATCAGCACCAAGGCGGAGACAATATTAAAAGCCGCTACAGCTACGATGATCATCAACATTAAAGTGACCACCGTCTTCTCCATCTTCACGGCCTGAAACAGGCTTCCCTGGGAATGGCTCCAATCTTCACCACTAAAACCCTCCCCGAGGGCCGCGGCGTAGGGCTCAACCCTACCGAGAGCATTATCCATATCGTCAAAACGCAGCTGTAATCCCTGCACCCTGCCGGACATGCGCATTAATCGGGCTGCATCCTCTACATTCATCAGTGCCACATTTTGGTCCACCTGAGCGCCTACCGAGAAAACTCCGACGACAGTAAAGCGTTTGGTGCGTGGGAAGATACCAGCGGGAGTTACCGCCACCTCGGGCAGGGTCAGAGTGACGGACTCGCCGGGCAGCACATTGAGCTGCTGGGCGAGAATACGGCCGAGCACTATTTGGTAACTGCGGGGCTGTAACTCATCCAGGCTGCCCATCACCATATGCTCGCCAACTTCAGAGACGTCGCGTAGGGCCTTGGGATCTACACCTTGGAACTCGACCCCGTGGCTATCGCCGTAGGCGCTTAACAGGGCAAACCCTTTTACAAAGGGACTTACCGCCTCCACATGGGGCTGCTGTTCAAGCTTCTGAGCCACGCCCTGCCACTCTTGCAAGCCGCCTTCGCGCTCGATAAAACCGTGGGGAACCACGCTCAATATTCGCGTTTTCAACTCACGATCGAAGCCGTTCATCACAGAAGTCACGACGATCAAGGCAAGAACGCCCAACGCCATGCCAATCAGGGAGAAGCCATTAATAAAGGAAATGAACTGCTGCCTGCGGCGGGCAGCCACATATCTCAGGCCAATAAAAAGGGGGACAGGTTTTAACATAGAGCCGATTTAAACGGAAAATAGTCAAGAAATCCAAGGATTTAGACAACTTCAGCGCTTGGGAAAAATTTTTAGCTTAGCCCGCAGGCGCTGCAGCTCTGCCTCGCTCCAATCCGGAGGCTCGGTCAGGGCAATCCAGGCGAGCGTGTATCCTGCTGCCGAATAGCGGTGTCCGAAATCCCGTGGCGTGACCCCTACATTAAAGTCCGCTAACAGCTGCAACATAGTGACAACAGGGAACCAGCGAAGGTCCGGAGACACATCGGGCCCTCTGGGGCGCTCCAGCCAGTCAGGTCTGCGAAACGCCCAGCGAAAGTCAAAAAAGACAATCGGATCACTAGCATGCTGCAGGAAGGCGATACGGAATCTACCCCAGGGCTTCTGTCCTAAATAACCACCGTACTGATTTCCAAAGCGCACCACCTCTCCCCCTTTAAACTGGGGGAGCCAAGCGGGGGTGCCGGGATCACGATTGTCGGTAATCATTCTCCAGGATCGCATACTAAACGGAGGGCCAGCCCAAAGAGCACCATTAATGGGGCTATCAATCACATCGTAGAACTGAAAGGAGTCTTCAGAGAGCTTGGCTCCTAAACTTAGCCCGTATAGATAAAGTCTTGGGCGAGTGTTTACCGGTAACTCCTCCCAGTAATCGTAAATCACCTTGAACAGTATGCGAGCGGATGTTCTGATCGACTGAGCATCTGTAAACAATACGATGGGGCCCGGTAAATACGAGTACTGTACGGCCACTGTAGCTACATCTCCCCGGTACAGAAATTCAAGAGAATTCACTGCCCCTGGATCGATCCAGCCATCCCCAACCGGGGTTGCAATCAGCAAAATTTCTCGCTCAAACGCCTTTACGCGCTTCAACTCTTCAAGTGCCAAAAGTGCACGCTGCTGTGGCGTGTCTGCTGAGTGTACTCCCACATAAACTCTAATGGGGTCCATGCCCTCCCCTGCAACCTCCCGAATATCCTCCGCAGATGGCCCAAGAGACAAAAATCGGCGCCCCTCATGTCCCAACCTATCCCAGGCAAGTAGCGAGTTCGCTC
Organism: Microbulbifer mixtoriginis (SeqCode); assembly: GCF_052467515.1. Taxonomy (NCBI): domain Bacteria; kingdom Pseudomonadati; phylum Pseudomonadota; class Gammaproteobacteria; order Cellvibrionales; family Microbulbiferaceae; genus Microbulbifer; species Microbulbifer mixtoriginis (SeqCode). The sequence continues at coordinate 2,369,029 of NZ_CP174314.1, forward strand.
CACCTGACTTGCTGGGATCTTGCGGAGGCGGCAAGTTCGCAACAACAATCAGATCCAGCTTTTCATAGATAAGTGAGACTGCATAGAGGCCCGACTGCAACAACACTCCATTCAACACACTCCAATAAAGTAGCAACGCGACAAGCAGCCCGGTAAGGGCTGCCACCCTTGGCGGGATAGTCTTTTCTAAACGGGCAGATACGCGCAAAACCACCCTGAGAAAGCCTTTGCCTGCCCATCTAAAGAGCAGGAATACGCAGAGCGCGACAACACCAATCGTAATTGGGGCGACGCCAGAAATTGCCGGCATGCCCATCAATGAGCGCACTGAATTCTGCCACTCCGTCCCCTGCCTAAGAAAAACTAAAATAAGGCTGACACCCAAAATAATTATCAGCCCCCTCAGTATTTGTCGCTGCCGATGGTCTAGCGGGATATCGGGAACCCCCAAATACTTCCAAACATAGCGGACCAGCACAGACAGTGAATATCCAACGGTGAATGAAAAACCGGAAAGAATACCCTGCACATAGGCATTGCGAGGAATCAGAGAAGGAGTGAGGCTCAGAGCGAAGAATATCGCGCCCAACAGTAAACCTGAAATTGAGAAAGCGGTTAATTTTTGCATTCATGCCGCCGATAAGCTTGAGCCCAGATCAAAATGGCTTGCGCCAACTTCTCACTGAACAGCCCCATGTAACCCAATAAACAGCCAGAAATGTTTTTGATCTTGAAAGAGTACCTTCTTACGGCAGACCGCACTCAACGCACTGGATAAGTTCTGAGCTTTTCCCGTAGGCGCTTTAACTCCTCGTCACTCCAGTCGGGCGGCTCGGTTAACGCCATCCAAGCGAGGACATACCCTTCAGGTGCATAGCGGTGCCCGAACCCCAGTGGCGCAATCCCCAAGTTTAGGTCTGCCAGTAGTTGCAGCATGGTCACTATAGGAAACCAGTAGAGGTCTGGAGAGACATCCGGCCCTCGTGGGCGCTCCAACCAATCCGGCATTTGAAACATCCAACGCAGATCAAAAAAGACTATTGGATCACTGGCGTGCTGCAAAAAGGCGATTCGAAAGCTTCCCCAGGGTTCCTGCCCTAAATAACCGCCATATTGATTACCAAAACGAACAACCTCTCCCCCCTTAAACTGCGGTAACCAGGCTGGGGTTCCGGGGTCGCGACTATCCGTGATGATGCGCCAGATGCCTGTGCCAAATGGCGGCCCTGCCCAGAGCACGCCATCGATAGGATCATCAATAATGTCATAAAAATCAAAGGAGGCTTCCGATAACTGAGCACCGAGACTCAAGCCAAAGAGGTACAGTCTTGGGCGAGTTTCAACTGGCAGCTCCTCCCAGTATTCGTAGATCACCTTAAACAAAGCCCTGGCGGAATCCAGCCCATATTGATTATCTGTTAATAATGCAATCGGGCTTGGCAAAAAGGAGTATTGGGTAGCAACGGTAGCCACATCCCCTCGATAAAGAAATTCCAGGGAGTTTATAGCCCCAGGATCTAACCAGCCTTCGCCAGTGGGTGTCGCAATTAGCAATATCTCTCTATCGAATGCATTGAGGCGCTTTAGTTCAGCAAGTGCCAGGAAGGCTCTTTGCAATGGAGTTTCTGCAGCCCGCAAACCCACAAAGACCCTTATCGGCTCTTTGCCTAACCCGGCAACCTCACGGATATCCTCCACAGAGGGGCCAAGGGTTAAAAAGCGACGCCCCTGATGCCCGACACTTTTCCAAGTTAATAGAGAGTCCGCACCGCCAACCTTGTTGGGGTCCTCAGGTGCCTTCAGCCCTTCTGCAATTGCCTGATCATGTTTTTCCCAAATGACCGAGACAATATGCACCCCTACCTTCAGGAGCACCCCATTTAGAATGCCCCAGTAAAGTGCCACTGCCACCAGCAACCCAATGAGCAAAGCCACCCTTTCAGGAATATGCACGGATAGATACTTGGTAACAGCATGAATGACTCGGCGAAACCCTTTACCCATCACCCAGAATGTGAGAAAGACCAGCAGGGCCACGGACCCCACGGTAAAGGGCCCGATCCCGGTAACCGGCTGCATACCCATCAAGGCCCGCACCGAGTTCTGCCAGTGCGCCCCCTGCCAAAGAAAAATAATGATCAGGCATATGCAGGCAACCAGCGCTAAGCGTTTAAGCACTCTGCGCACCCCAGGACTGAGAGGAATGTCGGGAAGCTCAAAGTAATTCCACAGCCAGTGCATAAACAAGCCGATCACATAGCCAAAAGTGAAGGAGGTTCCGGCGAGAACACCTTGCATGAGGGCAGTGCGTGGAATCAGAGAGGGCGTAAGAGAGAGAGCAAAGAGAATAGCGCCAAGCAATAGCCCCAGAACTGAGAAGGTTTTTGAGAGTCGCATCCATGCCCGCCCACAGGACTAAGCCCAATGGTCAGCCTAGCACACACATACCCTCCTTCCCCGGACCTTTTTCCCCTGCAAGGCGCCTTCTTCGGTATAAAAACGTGAAGAAGTCCAAGTGTTTTGGCATTTTTTCTGTTTTAATGGCCCGGCGTATTCGAACACCTAAATCGGAGAACAATAAATGTTCAGCAGAAATCGCAACGGAGTGGCCCAGATCGCTGGTACCGTGGCACTTCTTTTGGCATTTGGCGCCCAGGCAAAAACCCTGGAGATTCCTGTAGGCTCCCAGGGCGCAGAGCTGTCCTTTGGTGAAGCTCGCGGCATGAAGAAAAACGATATCAGCACGCGCCTTGGTGAGCCCCTCAGTATTATGGGCCCCGTCGGCGAGCCCGCTATCACCCGCTGGGAATACAACGACTTCTATGTCTTCTTTGAGCGAGACACAGTACTGCACACGGTGAAGAAGCCGCGCGGCTAGGCCCGTGCGATTTTGGGGCAGGTATCGAATCCAAGCCCCACTCCCTCTTTCCGCAAGCCGCCAAGCGCTTTCTTTACCCACGCAATCCTGATGCTTTTCAATGGCGCCACCCAAATAGGCCCCTATCCCGGCAAGCTTTCAAATTGCCAAGGGACTGGATTTCCCCTCAGCAACAGGTCAATATGCCCGCCGTAACTTCACCTTGGTGGCGTGGTCAGCTTTTAGGCAAGCCGGCAGAACACCACCTTCAGGACTAGCGAGAAACCGATAGAAAATGACAGTAAAAGTCGAATCCGTAGATAGCCTATTAAAATCCACCGGCCGTGAGGGCGAAGAAGTTCGCGTACAGGGCTGGATCAGAACCCGTCGCGACTCCAAAGCCGGTCTTTCTTTCCTGGCAGTACACGACGGCAGTTGCTTTGACCCTATTCAGGTCATTGCCGAGAATCATCTGCACAATTACCAGTCTGAAGTGCAGCGCCTGACCACCGGCTGTGCAGTGGATATTGTTGGAACCGTCAAGCCTTCAGAAGGCAAGGGCCAATCGATCGAGTTGTTAGCTTCTGAAGTTCAAGTGGTCGGCTGGGTAGAAGACCCGGACACCTACCCAATGTCCCCCAAACGCCACACCATGGAGCACCTACGCGAACACGCGCATCTACGCGTCCGTACTAATGTCAGCGGCGCGGTGGCTCGAGTTCGCAACTGTATCGCTCAGGCGATTCATCGCTTCTACCACGAGAACGGCTTTAACTACGTACACACGCCCATTCTCACCGCCTCTGACTGTGAGGGCGCCGGAGAAATGTTCCGGGTTAGCACTCTGGATATGGAAAACCTGCCACGCAACGAGCAGGGCGCTATCGATTACAGTAAGGACTTTTTTGGCGAGGAGAGCTTCCTTACCGTATCTGGCCAGCTGAATGTTGAGAGCTACTGTCTGGCCCTATCCAAGGTTTACACCTTTGGCCCCACCTTCCGTGCGGAGAACTCCAACACCACTCGCCACCTAGCCGAGTTCTGGATGGTAGAGCCGGAAGTGGCTTTTGCCGATCTGGCCGATATCGCTGATCTATCTGAGCAAATGCTGAAGTACATCTTCAAAGCCGTACTGGAAGAACGTGCCGACGATATGGCCTTCTTCGCCCAGCGCATCGATAAAGAGGCCATCAGCCGCCTGGAGAACATCATCGAGAATGATTTCGCTCGCATCAACTACTCCGATGCCATCGAAATCCTGGAAAACTGTAAAGAGAAGTTCGAATTCCCCGTCTCTTGGGGCATAGACTTGGCCTCTGAGCACGAACGCTACCTGGCTGAGAAACACTTCAAGAAGCCAGTGATTGTTCTGAACTATCCGAAGGATATCAAAGCCTTCTATATGCGTATGAACGATGACGGTAAAACTGTAGCCGCCATGGATGTACTGGCACCGGGTATCGGTGAAATTATCGGCGGTGCCCAGCGTGAAGAACGCCTTGAGAAGCTCGACGAACGCATGGATGAAATGAACATCCCCAAAGATCACCTCGACTGGTATCGCGACCTGCGCCGCTACGGCACAGTGCCTCACGCAGGCTTTGGTCTGGGCTTCGATCGCATCGTGTCTTACGTAACTGGCATGGGTAACATCCGCGATGTTATCCCCTTCCCGCGCACACCAAAGAACATCTCGTTCTAATTAAAAAGCCCCGCTCTGCGGGGCTTTTTCTTTTTCAACCTGGGTTTAGCAGGCCCTATCAGGCAATCTGGCCCGTTGCCGCCGCAATAATATCATCGCTAGCTTTTTCACTAATCATATACACCGGCACCACGATAAAGAAGCCCGGAATACGTGGAAATACCGAAGCATCCACCACTCGTAAATTATTGGTGCCATGTACCCGAAATTTACTATCCACTACTGCCATTGGATCACTGGCTGGCCCCATTTTATTGGAACAGGAAGCGTGGTGACCCCATGCCTGATTTTTAACAAACTGACCGATTTGCTCATCGGTCTGCACATCTCCACCGGGCAATAACTCCCTGGCTACCTGCTGGCCAACGATAGGGGCCGACATAATATCCCGGGATATTTTTACACCCTCGACTACCGCCTGTAAGTCTTTTTCATAATCACCACTACCCTCATCAAAATAGTGAAAATTAATCTCTGGGGTGTCCTGCGGATTGGCAGAGCGCAAAGTTACCCGCCCAGCCGTATTATTAGTATGACCTTTAAGTACGATCCAGGAGAAGCGATCTTTGTAGTCCCTTAGCGCCTGAGAATAACCGGGGTAATAACCGTGGAAATCAGAGGGCGCTCCAAAAATAAACAAATCAGGATCTGGTAGGTCGGGGTGGGAGCGCTTCACCAAAGACAGTACTGGACCATTGCCACTGTAGGGGCCTTTATTCAGCCAACCGTAGCGATATCGATTCAGACAGGGATCACCCTGCTCGCCCCAGGTACAATCCTTGAGAAGGGCCAAATCCTCGGTCATCTCACTAACAATGCCGACTTCGTAGCGATCCTGCAAGTTTTCACCTACACCCGGCAAGTCAACTATCTGATCAATTCCGTGCTGAAAAAGCTCTTGGCTAGGACCCACTCCGGATAATTTCAGCAGCTGAGGACTATTGAATGCCCCTCCCGAAAGAATCACCTCCCTACTCGCCCTCACCTGCCGCATAGTACCAATGGAGCCGGCATCATCGTGATAAGGGTCAGCCTTATAGAGGTTCGCCCCCTCCATAAACTCCACCCCAATAGCCGTTTTACCTTCAAACATCACCCTTGTTGCCAGCGCATTGGTGCGAATATGTAACAGGTTTGGATAGCGACTCTGGGTATCCAAAAGGTGCTCCCGTACGCTCTTGCGACGACTCCTGCTATCTGCAGCCATCGGGGCAATAAAAGGCCCCTCCTCTCCCGAGGCCACATCCCAGTGATTGATATCTAAGCGTAGGTTTCCAGAAATAATCTGTTCAAGGGCTCCCTCCAGTCCGTATTTCGCCAATGCTGCCTTGACGATTTTTAATATTGCCGGGTCTTCCAACAGCAAAGCCGGATTACCTCTGTTAGTAGGAAGCCATCCATCAAAACCATGGCGAGAGGGATTCGAAAAAATTGGACGGGAAACATATTGGCATCGCTCAAGCCGCTCAAAATATCGCCGCATATTGCTGCTGCCCCAAGAACTATCTCCTGTCGCTTGAGCAATACGGTCAAAGTCATTGTTGTGGGGATAGACAGTAATCAGCGCATGGTGTGTCGTACAGCCCCCTATAGTACTAGCCCGCGGATATAAAACACCTTTACCTGGAATATACTTATCATCCAGCTGTTGTTGATTAAAATCCGCGTAATGCTTAATAAAGAAATCCCAGCTCAGCTTGCGGTCTTCTGACGCAAAAGGGTGCCAAGCGGGAATATTATGTGTGTCATCACTAGGGTCATTGGCCCCCGCCTCAAGCACCAATACCGAAAAGCCCGCCTTTGCCAGGTTTGCCGCTAATGGACCCCCTCCCGCACCAGAACCAACAATTACGTAATCATAAACATCATAAAACTGATTTGAACTACCCGAAAATGCAGAGCCAAACCCAGAAGCAACAGCACCTGCTGCCAAGCCCATTTGAAGGGCGCGCTTGGTAAAAGTTCTTCGGTCAATGCCTGCTAGATGATTTTTTTTCTCCGGCGTTTTCTTCTTATCCATATTAGTTATTCGCTCTAATGTTTTAAAGGCTGCACGACGCACGCTAAGGGATGAAACAGATACAATCTAAAAAACCAATACTAATTATTTAACTCTAAAGCTTTTCAAGCCTATCTAGAACGTATTTTTAAGCAACCAGTAAAATCTCGTTTTAAAACGAGCATCGCAAAATGTCAGCACAATGAGTTATAACAAACTAAGCCTTTTCGCCACCCAGAACTCCAACCTCAACCCCAAGAGAACCTTCTCCAACAACGCCTCTATCAAAGCCATTACCCTCATAAACTGGAATTTTTGATTAACTTGCGAGTTGAACTCCCCCGGAGTTACAAAAGGCGACAAAATGTGAACTAGTGTGAACTTTACACTCGCCAATTATCGAATTTTATAAAATATAACAGTTAAACAATCGTACTTGTTGCGCCAAACACCAAGCCACAGTTATGATTCAAGTCATGAAGCAAAAAAATTAAAAAAAACACTTCTGCTTTCAAAAAAGCAGAGAAGATAAAAAGCTTCTGAATTAGCAACTATCAACAGCTATTGACCAATGGCCAAATTGGTTTTAAAAGGGAGAAAGAGATGTCCCTCAGAGAAATCTATATTGACTCCAATTCCTTACCAAAATTTGGTTATTCCAGAGAGGAGGATGTCAATATGCTGATATCTAATCTGGATACTACCTTTCTAAATAATATCAGCATCGTTATTGCAAACGGAAAAGGAATAAGAATCTTCGACCAAGAGAGCATTAATCAATCAACGCTCATCGGATGGGTCTGTCGCTTCCCTGCCGGAACAACCCCTCCAAACGGCCTAAGAATTACTGAGCAAGGCCCTGGGCAATATTACATTTCCCCTGAAAGAAATATGACAGCAACACGTTTTATCGAACTGCTAAAAGAAATGTCTCTGAAAGCAATAACTCTTTTCAAAAGAGCCGATAAAGCCATTTAGTGCTATTAAACACAAGCAAGCAAACCAATAACAATCGAAGGTCTTTACTGCCTACAGACTTACTAAATAATACTGTAGGCAAAAATTAAAAAAGGCTTTTCCCTGAAGATTTTATTTAATCCACTCTCTTTTAATTTACCTTAACTGTAAGTAATACTAAAGAAGTGGCCACTTAAACATTCCTTTTGAAAATAACTACGGATTTAAATCAACATCAATTCGTTTTGCCTTAAAAAACCACCTTAAAAAGAACCCAATAGAAACAACCCCCTATATTGAAGGAGAATACGCTATGCCCAATCAAGTCCGGAGTCGCACTACTGCTACCAGTTGCAATGACATGCTCGCCGATCTGAGCACCGCTCTGGGAGTACCTCAAGCCAATATGCGTTGTATAGGTGTTATGATACAAGCAGGTAAAACCCTAACGTCATTTAGTAATTTTAAGAAGACCATAGGCGGTGGACATGTATCACCATTTGTTGTGGACGCCAACGGATTACAGAGCTGGGACGAAGTCTGCGACAGCAGCTGGCAAACCTGGGCACAAAACTCTGCCACTGGTGAAACCCATGGGACTGTAAATGATGTTATGTTCTACCCAAGCTCAGCAAATGACATCACTATCTATGTACACCCTGCTACAAATACCGAAGTAGCAACTGTTGTAAATAGAGCCCAACAGCTCTTGAACGCCACCAATCTTGTTTATAACCACAACCCAACTCTTACCTCCAGCTTTCCCACAAGTGGAGACTGCGTTACCAAGAGTGCCTGGGTAATGGGGGCCTTCTCCTATTCAAAACCTATGCAAGGTGCAGTAACTCCCTGGGGACAAGCGGTAATCTATGAAGCCTACACATCACCAGTTAACTTTATGAGTAAATGGGTTAAGATTAAAAACAAGGGCTGTAAGCTTGGTGTGATGAACTAATATCTGGCTATAAGATAAATTCTTTATCAAGGCACCTGCACCTATAACCCGGCGAAGAGTTAGGCAAGTTCTGTTCTCTTTTGCCGGGCCTCTAACTGACCACATCGAAGAGAAGTGTTCGATGCTATAGTTAGTCCAGACGCCCCCTAATAACCACTGCTTGAGGAATATCTAATGGTTTACCTCTTTATGCAGGCCTCAGTGAAAGATTTTGATAAATGGCAGAGAGTCCTTATAGACTTCATGCCAATTTTAAAGCGAATGGGCAGTACAAATACATCAGTGTATCAAGAAATAGGCAGCCCCAATAATGTGACCGTGATTCATGAATTCACCTCCAAGGTGAAAGCTGAAGCATTCGTGAACAGTAACGAGTTACATGACTCCCGAAAAGAGGCTGAAGTCATAGGTACACCTAAGATTTGGTATACCGAAATGCTATAAAAAGACTAGCTTCATATACACACCAAGGTGCCCTCCACTACTTAGGTTTCACCTATTTACTTTGAGCAGATGATCAAAGAGCTTACCTGAATTCAATGTCGTGATGCATTAGTGCATCTTCCACTGATCCTGATAAAGCCACCTTAAACCTTTTGCCAAGCCAATTGGAAAGGTTGAATAGTGATCAGCCCCGCTTACCACCTCATCATTGAGAGACATACCCTGATAATTTCGTGAACGCAAACGCCCAACAAAGGCCTTGTGACTGCCCACCATGTCATGATTCATCCTCCCGTTTTCTTGAGTCTCCAGAGCACCAGTTGCAAGGTAAATATTTGCACTTAATGATTTATTCCTTTTTGAATACGCCTCCTCAACATCAAAAATCATTTCATTTTTATACCAAAGCGATGGGCTAGTGAGAATATAACTGGAAAACAGATCCGGCTTATTCAACAATACCCAGGCTCCAAATGACCCGCCTAAAGACTGACCAGCCAAGATTCTTTTTATAGGATTTGTACGATAATTTTTCTCTACAAACGGGATAACCTCTCCCTCAATAAACCTAAGATATTCTGGAGCACCGCCGGTCTTGTAGCGCCTCCAACTTTTATCAACCACCGGGGTAAGATCCCGCACTCGACTAAACTGTCCCAGCTCCCCTTGCGCAAAAGAGATACCGATTACAATCGCCTTATTCATACTTTTCAGATGTGTCACACCTGCAGCAACTTTGAAAGTATAAGGGCCATCATTTAGATAAAGAGTGGGATAAGTTTGATCACTCTGAGAATCATCATAATAGCCAGCAGGCGTTTTAATGTATAAATCATATTTTCGCCCTAATATTTTTGAATGAATTGTAAAAACCTCAGAATTATCTAGCTCAAAAGCTCCAGGCTTGGGAACAACAAGTTCTTCAGCCAGCGCAGGAACGGAACATAGGAATAACACGACTACAATATATTTTAACTTATACACACCCTACTCCTCAGAGTTTACTTTCTACTCTAAAAACCTTTTCCTACCCAAATAGCAATCAGATCATAAAAGCATCAATTACCACAGGTATATGAGAGACACGCGGCATAGAAGCGAAAATAAAAAATTACTTGGCAACAAGTAAGGAGTTTAGATTTTTATATCCAACCGAGACAATTATCTCACTCAAAGGTAAATCTCAGGCCTCTGCTTTCCTACCCTCATTATTAATAAACGATCACTATCGAAACCAAACATGCAGTACAGCTAAGCTCAAGCTCTGCCACCCACGTAAGATAGAAAAAATGCTCTATCATTTATACTGGGCCCCTAGCTCAAACAAACAAATAAATAAATAATCTTTCAGCTTTTAAGTGCCTTGTAGACCCTTAAGGTTTCATCTACCGCCTCAACAAATTCATAAAAACGTTCCAAACTCTTTCCTGTTAAACGATCAGAAGTAGGAAGATCTAATCTAAGTGGATCTATTGCTTTACCATTTTTATGAATTTCATAATGTAAATGCCGCCCCTTAACCCTACCTGTAGCCCCGAGATAACCTATCACCTGCCCTTGCTTCACTTTCATACCAGCCTTGATACCCTTGGCATAACCTTTAAGGTGCGCATAAATAGTTTGAATGCCCGATTTGTGTGCAATGCGAATATAATTTCCAAAGCTACCAAAGTAAGAGGCCCTTTCTATAGTGCCATCTCCAGCGGCAAGTATTGGTGTACCTGATGGAGCACCAAAGTCAAGGCCATTATGCATTCTTGTATACCCCAATACTGGATGTTTACGTCTGCCGTAATATGATGATAGACGTGCATTCTTTAATGGAGTCTTCATAAGGAAGCTTCTTGAGCTTTTTCCACTAGGGTCCAAGTAATCAACAACGCCTGACTCACGATCTTGATAGCGATAAAGGGAAACGGAATCACTTTCTAGAGAAATCTTAGCAACATGTATTGCATTGAAAACTTCATCACCCTCTATATCATCCCGCAAAGTACTATAAAAGATGGAAAAGCGATCACCTGAACGAATCTCACGCTGAAAATCTATCTCGTAACTTAAAATTTCATTCAGCTTAGTCAGTATCGCATTATTCAGACCAAGCTGTAGACCAGACTTATATAAGCTACCTGCAATCTCACCTTCAACATAATGTTTTTGCAAAGTAGTTGGGTTTTTCTTCTTGAAAACGATGAATTTTTGACTAGATTTCTTAATCTCTAGACTCTCAGCAAATGCCAATTTCACCCCAATACTTTGAAACCGTGATTGCTCATCAAAAGTTAATTGAAAAACCTTCCCCACTGGCATTGCATTGACATCAAAGTGCTCAGATAAAAGCTGTATGACTCTATATGCATCTTTATTACCAACGGAGTTTTCAATAAGCAAGGATAACAAACCCTGATTTTTAGCAAGCGATACGGACTTTATTCGGTCATATTTATTGGTAACAAGGGATACACCTCCCATTTCAGACTCATCAATTTGAGTATTTTCCACCCTCAAATAGAACTTATCCGTTTTTGCCGAATAAAATATAGACAGAACATCTTCATTAAGCTTAAAGATACTCTCTTTCTGATCAAAAGACTTTGCCTGCAGTACCTTTGGGTATAGCAGCACCATCATTAGAATATAAATCAATTTAAGAGTAATACTGCCAAAAGAAAACGGTATTCTTTCAGAATCAGCATTTCCAACTAGATACTTTTTCATATCTCAACCAAACCACAATGCAAGCAAATGTTCCGGATCAACTCTTTCACCTTGCTCAATCAACTCAAAATGAAGATGAGGACCTGTTACTTTCCCTGTAACACCAACTGTTCCAATCTTTTGTCCAGCTTTCACATTTTCACCAACCCTCACCTCCCGAGAATCTAAATGCGAGTAAAGTGTCTGTGTATTATCTCCATGATCAACAATAATTATCTTTCCGTAATTTCTATGTTTGTAGTGATCAGTTGAAACAACAACAATTCCACTAGCAACAGAAACTATTGGCGAACCCAGCGGAGCTGCGAAATCCGTACCAAGGTGAGGTTTCCTTCTGAACTCCTCTAAACCTCCAAATTGACTGCTTATACGTGCACCTTCAACCGGGGCTGTCCATGTTTCTGTTTTAGAGCTAGCGATTGAAAAGCTAGAATTTACAAAAACTCCAAAAAATATTAGAAATATGGTAAAAAATACAAGTGCTCCCCTAAAGATCCCTGAAACCAATCTATTAAGCTCAGAACTTTCACAAGCCGCCTCCCTGATATTCACCACTCTCTTTTTAAAAAAAGTTAACTGATTAGCCTCTTCAAATACTGAAAAGGCAGCAACACCCTTACAGCTGGTTTGCCCAGAGCACTGCTGTAATGTTCGCAGCATTGCCTGGGCATATACTCTTCCACTTCCTATTTCGGAGGATTTTAATACTTCTCGGTCGCAGGATAGCTCAATAGCCCATAACAATTGCTCTTTAGCCCACCTAACAAATGGAATGAACCATAAAAAACTCACCAAAACATGGGCAACCATGATAAGCAAGGGGTCTCGCCTTCTTATATGGGTTAATTCGTGCTCCATAATTAATTGCCTTTCCTTGGCATCCATCGATATTAGATAACCAGGCAAAACGAGCCTCAAGTTAAGCAAACCAAAAACGAAGGGTGAGCACTGGGCCTTTGTAACAATTAGTTTTACATTCTTTTTAGACAGGTAATCAGACTGCTTACTGGTTAGCAGATTACTGACAACTTGTCGCTTGAGGTCCACCTCATTAGCAATATCCAGCATTTTAACCAATCTACTATGCCTTCTAAACATCATTATCAGGCTTAGTAATACCCCGCCAAGATACAAAATCATCCAGGAGCCCGTTAGAATGTCGATATAATTCAAAGTTAGTGTTTTATTCTCCAGCTGAGCATTTTCAATTACTGTATAACTAAAAGCCGCCTCTGGAGGCGTAAGATCATATCTAAATTCAGGCACCAAGCCCGTTGAAAAGAAACCCAATAATTGCGCAAGAAAAAATGGCAGACTAATCACACATAAAACACACACCCAAAAGCTACGCCAGCTAGTAACACGCCTAGACTTAAAACTGGCCAGAGAGGTTATTGCTCTTACAGTGATATAAATGAAGCATGCCCAAATTACGGAAAATATGGATGTAACAAAAAGATTGGGCGTAAAGAATGACAACGAGGATAGTAATTCCTGCATATAATCTCACAGCCTCCCCGATTCAGTCTGCTTCAGGCCAGGCATTCAACATTTCCTGTAGCTCTTCCAGGTCTTGGTCATTCATTAATTTACTGTTAGCAAACATAGCTATAGGAAGCGGACCATCCAGCTCAAGAACCCGTGAGGCGAAGTCTGTGGCATATTGTGCAAGTGTTTCGACCTTTTCAAGGGCTGCCTTATAGACTTGAATGCCGTGTACTTCAGACTGAATCACAAAAGACTTATCCCGCATTCTATCCAACGTTTTCCTGGTGGATGAATAGGACCAGCAGAGTTCTGATTTCACCTCTTCATGCAATTCTCTTGCACTTAGTGGACTCTGCTTCCAGAGTGCCTTTAGCAAAGTAAGCTCTGAGGGGGAGGGTTTGGCTTCTCTCATTTATTTTCTTCTCGTGACGTTAATCGCATTTGCGCTACACCGAGGACAAGTATGCGACAAGAGTCGCACGCCGTCAAATAGTAGATGGCTCTACCGGTCTTCATCTCCCAATGATTTTTTGCGCAGCAATTAATGGTGGGAACTAAACAAAAATTGATAACAACCAAGTACGAAGATTCGTAAGCCGTCACCTAGTAATTAAGTGGAATTAGGCTAGAAAGAGTGGATAGTCTGGGAGGCCTAGCTATAAATCAAACATTAGCAAAAACGCACAGGAATTTTTGGATAAACCTTAGTTAACCACTTTGCCAGGGAGTCCGGATTCAAATTCAATCAGAAAACCGCTGCAGAACCTGCAGAGAGTGTATAGGTACTTATATTCATATTCTGCTTTCCAGCCACTCCAACGATAGCTTCACTGACAATCCAATGCATCTTCTTATCAAGCTGAATAGGTCAGCATGACTCATACCGAGACTGCTCACTACACTTCAATATGGGTTCAAGCGGTAAAAATAATAAAACTAGTTGAACGTCTAGACCCACCAAGCGCAAAGTCGATTAAGAAAGCCGCATGAAAGATCATACGACTTTCTTCAAGTCTAGGATTAACTAGGCTACAACAAGTGTTTCTTTCTGATGCGAATCTGCCGTGTTTCCCTCCTCCAGGTTTTCCGTAAACCCAAAGTCCTCCAAAATTCCATAAAGCGCCGGCAGCACCAAAAGGATCAACACCGTTGAGCTACTGATTCCAAATACAATGCTGGTTACCAGAGGTACCAACACCTGGGCTTGTAAGCTTGTTTCAAACAGTAGGGGTAAAAGACCAGCGATGGTTGTAAGGGAAGTCAAGAAGATTGCGCGAAAGCGGTCGCGACTGGCTTGGCTTGCAGCACTATGAACATCCATACCCTCGCGTACACGCCGCTTTACAAATTCCACCAATAGGATGGAGTCATTCACCACAATACCGGCGAGAGAGACAAAGCCCATCATACTTGGCATAGACATATTCTGCCCCATAATTAGATGGCCCCAGATAACGCCGATCAACGCTAGTGGAATGGCGACCAATACAATTAAGGGCTCTACATAGCTGCGAAATTGTAAAGATAATATCAGGTAGATACCAATAGCACCGACCAACAAGGCGCTGCCGATGGACTTACCTGTGACTTCACTGTTCTTAATCTCTCCCTGCATATCGACACGAAGACCAGGAAATTCTTTGTTAAGTTCAGCGAGGAATTTCTCTTGGGTATCCCCAAGCACCTGGCCCGCATTAGCTTTCTCAGTGAAGACGTCGGCAAATACACTTACTACTCGTTCACCATCTATTCGCTGAATCCGTGCGTAATCGCGATTCATCTCAACATCGGCAATGGCAATCAAAGGGACGCGCTGCTTGGTAACAGGATGGATAACGACCAGCTCATCAAAACGGCTCAGGGCTCCACGGGAATCCGCATCCATACGCACTTGGATCTCATAGGTTTCTCCCCGGTACTGAATCTCATCAATCTCCATTCCTTGATAAGCCGCACGTAACTGGTTGGCAACATTACTGGCATCCAGGCCAGATGCGTAGGCACCCTCACGCATTTTTATGTTTAATTGCGGCTTGCCTGGACGTAGGTCATCCACCACATTCACTACACCGCCGTATCCTCGCAGCCAATTCTGCAAGCGAATAGAAACCTCTTTCAGCTGATCCAGCTCCAGTCCGCTGAGGCGTAAGTGAATAGCACGGCCCGCGGGACCTAAGGCTGGCTCTTTATAAAGAATCGCGATCGCACCAGGGGTTTCACCTGCAGCCTCACGCCAAGCATGGCGCAATTCATCCAAACTGGTATTACGCCCTTCCGCAGCCAGTAAGTCGACATTAATCGTTGCCACATGGGGTCCAGTTTCAAAGGCATCGCCATTGACACCAAAGGTTACACTTGCGTGATTGACGAGAGGAGCGCTTTCCCTTTCAGAAAATTCAGCGGCTACTAAATCAAGAGCATCTAACTGTTTATCGACCAGTTTTTCCATATCCTGCAAGGAGGTACCCTGAGGCATTAGGATGCGAGCTTGCAGCAAATCGCCCTCCAAAGTTGGAAAACCCTGAAACTTCACAATCCCAGCCGGCAACAAACTTACAGTCAGAAAGAATAGACCGAGCACCCCACCAACAAAGGCGTAACGGTATTTAACGGCCCAATCTGCCGCACGCCCCACACTCTCACGCCAGCCTTCAAAGCGTTTGGCAAAAGCCTTCTTCCAAGCGGGTGTTCGGCTTTTGTGTTCAAGCGCATGGCGCAAGTGTGCAGGCAAAATTAAGAAGGCTTCTAACAAGCTAACAATTAATACTGAAATCAGGACAATCGGCAGCACTTTAAGCACCTGCCCCATATCCCCTTTAATGAAGATCAGCCCACCAAATACCATCACTGTGGTTGCAAAAGAAGACAGGACTCCACGGGCAACGCGCTTGGTCCCATTCACTACAGCCTCTAACGGGGAGCGACCATCGCGATGTTCGCTGGCAATACTTTCTGAAAGTACTATGGCATCGTCCATCAAAATACCGATAGCAATTAGTAAACCTACCAAGCTGATCATATTGATGGATACGCCCATGGCGGTGATCAGGGCAAAGGAGCCTAGAAAGGATACCGGCAGTCCCATCACTACCCAGAATACATAGCGACCACTAAAGAAAAGATATAGCGCTAGGGCAACTAGAATCAGGCCCTGCCAGGCATTGGAGATAATCATTTGCAATCGATCGGCAACGATGGAGGCGCTGTCTTGGGTAAGGGTTAGCTTGATCCCCTCGGGCAACTTCGCACTTTCACGATCGACAAAAGCACGCACAGCTTCCAGTACACGCAGGCTATCATCCACACTGTTTTTTTCTACATTGAGCAAGGCTGCGCGATGACCATCGAAAATAATCTTGTCCTCCGCCAGCTCAAAGCCATCATAAATTTTCGCGATATCGCCAAGGCGCACTTCGGCACCATCTTCGCCTTTAAGGACTACAAGATTTTCCAACTCTTCTACGTTACGGCGCTCTTCAGTAAAACGCAGCTGATATTCACGATCAGGTGTGGATACCTTGCCGGCAGGCATATCAATGGCTTGCTGATCAATAATATTGGCCAACTCCATCACACTGAGCCCGTACTGGCGCAGGTTGTAATCGGATATTTCGATCTGCAGCTGATGATCTGAGAAGCCCGAGATACGCACTATAGGGATGGCTGGGTCACGCAGTAATTCGCGGCGATAGTGTTCTGCCAATTGATTCAATTGTGGCAATGGCAGATCGGCACTGATAGCAATACTGACAACACCTTGGGTGCGCCCCATTTCCTTGACTACCGGGCGCTCGCTCTCTGCTGGCAGCGAATCAATGCTATCTACCGCAGATTCCACATCCGCAACAAACTGGTTCATATCTCCAGCTTCCTGCATTTTCAGGGTCATCAGCCCGAGATTATCCTTAGCTTCACACAGGCGTTCATCAATAAAGCTGATACCGTCAGTGGCCTCCTCCAAGGGAAGGCAAATACTGTCTTCGACCTCAGCAGCGGCGGCACCGGCATAGGGGACGGAAACCTGCACTTCGAATTTATCGATTTCCGGCATGGTTTCGCGCTTCATACTGGGTAGGACAAACAGTCCGCTCAACATGAGTGCAACCATTAACAGGTTCGCTGCGGTGGGGTGTGCGGCAAAAAAACGAATCACTGCAGTGTACCTCCAGTATTCACCACCACGGCCTGCTGGCCGCTGCTCACAGACACGTCCATACCATCAATCGCCGGTATCACATCGGTGACAATAACCTGCTCACCGGGCAACAGGCCTGCACGAATTACCGTAGTATCGCCCTGATGGTAATCCACCTGCACTTGCCGCAGGCGTAACTTGCCATCCTCCACCAGATACACCCTACCCTCATGCAAGGCCCGGCGGGGAATGGCTAGGGCTGGAGCGGAGGGTGCTATTAATTCAACACGAGCATACATGCCTCGAAACAGCGGCGGCTTTTTTCCGGCGAGGGCTTCGCCATAAGGGTCGTCTACGGCAACCACTACTGAAAGCGTACGACTGGTACTATCGAGGGCCCCTCCCAGACGTACGACCTGGCCCTTCCACTCATTGTCTCCAGGCCCACCAACCAGAGTGATCCGCGCCTCCAAGCCCAATAGTATTTTGGGAAGCTCTTCTGGCGCTGGCACAAGGTCACTGCCTGGCCTGAGATTACGCAACAGTGGCGCCACATGAAGCATGGGAAGCTCAGCGGCAATTTCCACCTGATCCAGACCACTGGCATCGAATAAGCGCGCATTGCCTGCCACATATTGATTTTCCTCTACATGGACCTCACCAATACGCGCATCGAAGGGTAAGGTTACCTGGGTACGCTCCAGACTGTATTTACTATCCCGCACTTGAGCCTCAGAGCGCGCAATCTGGGCCTCGATTACCTTGCGACGTGTTGGAAATAAGGAGAGCTGACTGGTTTGGTTTTGCACTTCCTGACGCAGGCGCAGCACATTTTGCTCTTCGACATCCACACTTGAGCGAGAAACCGTGCCCTTGGCCACTAACGTTTTCTTGCGCTCTAACTCTTTCTCACCCAGCTTCAACGTACGTTCGGCAATCTCCAAAGAGCGCTGGCTATTAACCTCCTCCACCTTGAGTTCCTGTAAGTTAGCACGGTTAGCTGCCAAATCACTTTCAGCCCGCGCCAAGGCTAATTGGTAGCTAGTGTCATCAATTTTCAATACCAGGGTGCCGGCAGGAATAATATTTCCACTCTCTAACTCCGGCGCCGTGTAGACTACCCGACCACTCACCTCAGCATTGGCTTCAAGAAAGGTGCTGGGTTTCACTTCACCGTAAGCTACTGCTTGGGCACGCAGCGGCAGCTCTTGCACCAACACAACATTTACTGGGGTGATCAGTGCATCCTGCACATCGTGGTTGGGCGGGCTCTTACTCATGACCAATGCCATTGAAAGAGAAATACCAACGGCAACAAGAATAGGAAGCGCCAGGCGGCGATTCATCAGTTTCTGTAGTTGGACCTTTTTCATCACCACCAATCTCCCAATATTCGACTGTTACTCGGCTATAGCGTTGTTGGCCACTCCATGGAGCAGCAACTTAACGGTGTGGTCAATCCACTTATCGCTGGTTTCTTCATCCAACCTAAAAGAGAAAATCTCCTTGAAGGGATCCCCCGCAATAAAGGGGAATGCAACCAAACTGACAAAAGAAATCGGCATAAGATTAATATCTAAATCTGGACGTAGGTGGCCGGCGCATTGAAGCGCTTGTAAGAGCTCCCGCAACATAGGGCCCAGTACAGATGCCAGCCTATCGGTGAATAAATCGCGCATTCGACCAGGCTTGGAGGCCACCTCCCCCACAATAAAACGAGGTATCCAGGGCTCACGGATATAAAGGCGGATAATACGAGCCATTGCATCCCTCAGGGTTTCTAGACTGGGCTCCTTATCCCCCAGACTCATAGTGAGAAATGCCGGGCCACTCTGCATAAACTGACCGCGTATAACCTCGATAATCAGCCCTTCTTTACCGTCAAAGTGATAGCTGATCATGGCGGAATTTACCCCAGCACCCTGAGCGATCTCGCGAATTGAGATATCACGAAACGCTTTCTCACGAAGAAGTCTATGGGCAGATTGCATCAGGGACTCGCGTACCTGCCTTTCACGCTCCGGGTCCCTGGGGCGTCCACGGCCACGACTGGGTGTGGTGTTAGTCAACTTGATATCCAATTTAATTAATCGATTGATTAATTAAATTGGATATTTGCCGGGAATACAAGATGAAAAACAGACTAATAAGTCACAAAACAAAGAGGCTCTCCGAGGCACTCACACAAACAGTGCTGCCAGACTGCCCCGTCACTCCAGGAGCCCTTGGCTCATTAGAAACTGGGGTGCAGCCTTTAGCACCTGGGTACATTTATCGCCAACGGACAGGGAAAGAAAAGCCAGCGCGTGGCAGCAGATCAGAACTTCAGGCAAAAACAAAAAAAGGCCCACGAAGGGCCCTTTTAGGGAGGTAAATGACTCAGCAGAAAAAACCTAAAGAAATTTCCTGAGCCATCCATTACTTACAGAGACTTAAATCTAGCCGTAAAGTGTCGCAACACTGGCGGCTCATATTCAAAGGTCAGCCCCTTCAATTCATGTGCTCGATTCTGCAGCTCTATAATCGCATCAGCGATATAGTCCATATGATCATTGGTATATACACGACGCGGAATCGTCAGGCGCATCAATTCCAAATCCGCCTTCTTCTGTTCACCGGTTTCCGGGTCACGCCCCAACAATAAGGAGCCAATTTCCACCGCACGGATACCCGCTTCCAGATACAGCGCGTTAGTTAAAACTTGTGCGGGGAATTGCTCTGGTGGGATATGCGGCAGAATCTTAGCCGCATCGACAAACACCGCATGGCCACCTGTTGGAGACTGAATGGGCACCCCACCCTCGCGCAAACGCTCACCTAAGTAGGCTACTTGGCTGATGCGGTATTGCAGGAAATTTTCATCGGCGGCCTCATAAAGACCCCGCGCCAATGCTTCCATATCACGCCCCGCCATGCCCCCGTAGGTTACAAAGCCCTCCATAGGTACGCAGCGGGTACGCACCGCCTGGAAAAGCTCCTCATGATCACGGATACAACATAGGCCACCAATATTCACCATCGGATCTTTCTTGGCAGACATGGTCAGCATATCGCCGTATTGATACATCTCGCGAATAATCTCCAGGATCGACTTGTCCTGATAACCTTCTTCGCGCTGCTTGATAAAGTAGGCGTTCTCACAGTAACGTGCCGAATCGATCACTACTGGAATATCGTATTTCGCGGCAATCTCATATACTGCGCGCATATTCGCCATGGAAACTGGCTGGCCACCCGAGCTATTGCAAGTTACCGTGGTGATAATTGCACAAATATTATTCGCCCCATGTTCCTTAATGGTCTCGACCAAAAGATCCAGGTCAAAATTACCTTTCCAGTCATAAGCCGTTAAGGTATCAAAGGCCCGGTTGTCCAACACATTAACTGCTTTACCACCATTCAACTCAATATGGCCCGCGGTGGTATCGAAGTGATAGTTGGAGATAAAGACTGGTGTAGTACCACCACGTACCTGTCGCATACGCTCAATCAGAGCGGGAAACAGGATCTGTTCAGCACCACGGCCCTGGTGGGTGGGAACGGTTAATTTATAACCAAAAAAGTGCTCCACTGCTTGGCACAAGTTGTAATAGTTGCGGCTACCTGCGTAAGACTCATCCCCCAACATCAAACCGGCCCACTGGTTATCGCTCATGGCCCCAGTGCCAGAATCTGTTAGCAGATCAATATAGACATCATCACTGCGCAGCAAGAAAGGGTTCAAACCAGCTTCCGCCAGAGCCTTCTCTCTATCGGCCAAAGTGGTCATTTTGATCGGCTCAACCATCTTAATGCGGAATGGCTCAGGAATACGCTTCATCATTATTTTCCTTATCAATCCTGACAGCGTGAACTGAATTATTGACTCAGTCACACTGCATGCTGTTTTTAACGCGGATATAGTACAGATGAAGTGGTAAATGTGCGAATGAGAAGTGATTGGAAGTAGAATTGCCTTACCTGTGAAGGGCATAGAGGGTATCAAGATACTAGTAGCGTGGACTAACCCTACATATATGGTTTTGACGATTTTTTATAGGCATCTATACCAAACATGAAAAAGATTGTTGGTGATATAACAGTTGCAAAGAAAAATCTTAGCTACTTACCCTGCCAAAGTAATAACGCCGCCAGTGATTTAAAAATCAACTTCTGGGTAGCCAGGTGCGCCAACTTTTAACATTCTAACTGGATCCATCTCGGCCATTTCTTCAAAGCCTCTCTGAGTAATGGAAGGTCCATCGAAACAGCGTAAACCCAAAAGCGAACCAACACGGACGGGGCTCATCGTAGCCACATTGCTAGGCCCTACCTAAACCCACTCACCGTAAAAGCATACTCACTCGCATGAATATTCATACACGTTTCTCCTCTGCCAAAATAACGAAGCACATTCACTCAAGCTCATCTAATTATAATTGAACCTTAAAAGAGCAAAAGACTAACAAATATGGAATTACAGTACCAAATACAGTGCACACCTTGAAGCCAGCTTTATTTACTTATTTAAAACCGTACTGTAAGCTCACCACAAATTATCGGATAACTTTAATCACGGAGGGATAAATTAATTCAGATATTTTGCCTCAAGCGATCAATCGCTTGAAAAAACTGAAAATTCTCACAACTTATTTCACACTTCAAGATTTAAGGCTCTTTTTTTCAAGAGACACTATTTCAAAGTGTGACATTTAACACATCAAGTGGGCAGGCCAATAACCTCACTATTTAGACCTTCAGCATCACTTGGTGAAAAAATACAATTATTAAGCAGTAGATTGATATGTTTCCTAAATATGCCTTAGTAACAGCAGCTATTTCTGCAGCCTTCACTGCCTTTGACGCACAAGCAAAAACCTTCAAATACGAAATTCAAGATATTACTTCATCTAATGCCTCATTACAGTATCCAGGCCTCGACTTAAATGGAGCCAACTCTGCAACACTGATCATTGATCAGACAGATCCTTCATCTCCCGCTGTGATAACCTCGCTAGATGTAAACTTCCCCAATGCGTCCAAATTATCCGTAAGGAATTTCAACTCCACTGATGGATTACACCGGGCCACAGTTGGCAACACCTGGGTATACCGCCAACTCAACATTGAAGTGCATGGTGTAGATTTTCAAAATTCTAGCGATCAGAATATTTACATTGACGGCTTTGTATCTGAAGCAGAGAGTTTTATCGGTGCAAATCAACCAGGAAACCAAGGACAACCATTATTTCATGTCGGAGGTCGATTGGTTGATGTAACCCCAGGAAAAGTCACTGATATTAAAATTCTTACTCTCGACGGGAACAGGCTCAGATTATCACTAAACGACAAGATAACGGCAAACCCAAACAACAACCATGAGAGTGTCATCGTTATTGATTCACTATGGTTTGGAAACGGGGAAGCAAAGCTATATATCCCGATCCCTATGACTAACAATGAAGCTAAATTTGCTGCGCCATACAAACTCAACATATCTACCACTTCTGGTCCTGAAGGGGATGAACACTTCATTCATGTACTCGCAAAAGACGAGCGCGGCAACGAATTCCCCACTGCGGAATTCCCCCTCCAGCATCTGCTCGAGGAAGCTTACCGCAATCACCAATAGTTTTAGTTAAACCCTAATACTCTAAAAGTGGAAATGAGTGGCTTTGTTGGATTTATTTTACAATACTCCTTCAAAGTCACGTCCATATCTATACTCTTTATCCAGAAATGGAAAAGTCTAAAATCAACAGCTCTTCATGCTGAACGACAACAACGTTGACAAACCTGTTGCCCCCAGCCGACTGATGATAACTACTGATAAGCTCTTCCAAAGTCAGATTAAACATCTCAGATCAGCAACATAAAGCCTTTTAGGGGGTCTTTAACCATCTAAACCAACGCATTCACTTCCACCTTGATCCCCACCGGATCAAAAAATACCAACTGCCTTAGATTACGGCCCGGTACATCCCTTTGCTCGCTGGCAACACCCAACGAATCCAACTGTTGTTTTATCGGTTGAAGATCCTCGGTAAGGAAAGCCATATGGTCCAAATAGGGCTTTGTCGCTTGTTGTTCAGAGACTTCTCCCTCCATGAGATGGACAATCGGTTTGCCATTACCGTAGAGCCAGAATCCGTTGTTTTTAAGGCTTGGTCGCTCTCCCTCTGTGAGGCCAAGGACTTTTGTATAGAAGTCCCGCAACTGCAGCAGCTGACTCCAAGGTGCAGTGATATTGAAATGGTCCAATTGCATAACGCTTCCCTGTGCTATTTCCTTCATAAGATATAGGCAAAAAATAAACCGTTTACGAGCCTATCACGATCTATTCACAGCATGCCTTAAGAGCCGGGCTTCCTTGCCTCCCCCCAGTTAAATCTGACTCAATATTGTGATTTAAGCCCGGTAAAATATGTTTGCCGGGCCCAGGTATTAACTACACGACGCCGTTGCGGCGCAGTTGGTTAATTTGCTGCTCATCTTTTCCCAGTAACTCGCGCAGCACTTCTTCGGTGTGCTCACCCAATACCGGTGGAGCCTGCTGGTAATCGAGGGCAGATTCGGAAAAGAATACCGGGTTGCGAACAGTTTTTACTTTGCCGGCTTGTGGGTGATCCTGCTCCACCACCATACCTCGCGCTTGCACCTGTGGATCGGCAAAGACCTCTTCGAGAGTATTGATCGGTCCGCAAGGCACATGGGCTTCGCTGAGTTTTTCCAACCACCAGGCAGAGTTCTGCTTGCGGGTGGCATTCTCAATTTGAGGGATCAGCTCATCGCGGGCTATTACCCGTGAGGAATTACTGACATAAGCGGGATTTTCTGCAAGCTGTTCTATACCCGCGATCTTACAAAAACGCTTGAACTGGTCGTCGTTGCCAACCGCCAACATAAAATAGCCGTCTTGCGAGGGCACAGCCTGGTAAGGCACGATATTGGGGTGGCCTGTGCCCTGGCGCTCGGGACTTTTGCCCGAGGTGAGGTAGTTCTGGGCCTGATTAGCAAGCCAGGACACCTGGGTATCCAGCAGGGCCAGATCGATATGCTGCCCCACTCCCGTCTGCTGGCGGTGCACTACAGCGGCGAGCACCGAGGAAACCGCATACATGCCCGTCATCAGGTCGGCAACGGCCACCCCCACTTTTTGCGGCCCAGCACCAGGCTGCCCTTCGGGCACACCAGTGATACTCATCAATCCGCCCATCCCCTGAATCATGGCATCGTAGCCGGCGCGGTTTTTATAGGGGCCCGTTTGACCGAAGCCGGTAATGGAACAATAAATCACTCCAGGATTAATGGCCTTGATAGCGTCATAATCCAGGCCGTATTTTTTTAGGCCACCTACCTTGTAGTTCTCCAGAAGAATATCGCAGCGGGCAGCCAGTTGTTTAATCAAGCCCTGGCCGGCTTCCGTGGTGATATCTACAGTGACCGATTTCTTGCCGCGGTTGGCGCTCAGGTAATACGCAGCATCGGCGGTGTCATTGCCCTCGGCGTCTTTGAGGTAGGGAGGGCCCCAGTGACGAGTGTCATCACCGCGCTCAGGGCGCTCCACCTTAATCACTTCGGCGCCAAAATCGGCGAAAACCTGTCCGGCCCAGGGGCCTGCAAGAATACGACTGAGATCGAGTACTTTGAGATGCGCGAGCGGTCCTGCCATAACTTCCTCGTTTCACTAATACGGGGTGCATCCCCGAAAATTTTTGCGGCAGACTAACAGATATTCCCGATATGCGCCCAGCTTGGAAGACTATTGAATTGGCCTTACACTGCGGGAGCAATAAAAATAAGGAGGCATAGCATGGCTGCTATAGAAGCCCAAAAATTCGAATCTTTCCGCGACTTTTACCCATTCTACCTGCAAGAGCACAGCAATCTAACCTGCCGACGATTGCACTTTATTGGTACCAGCCTCGTATTTGCCACCGTGATCGCAGCGATCAGCACAGGCAATATGCTGTGGTTTGCCGCTACACCGCTGGCTGGTTATGGTTTTGCCTGGATTGGGCATTTCTTCTTTGAACACAATCGACCTGCCACCTTTAAGTACCCCTTTTATAGTTTTATGGGGGACTTTGTGATGTTTAAGGATATGCTGTTGGGGCGTATTGAACGCTGAACTCGCCTATTTTTTGTGGGCCGACAGGCCGTATTTACGCAGCTTGTTGGCCACAGCGGTATGGGAAATGCCCAACTCCTTGGCTAGTTCTCTAGTAGAGGAGCGCCCCACCAACAATTCACTGAGTAATGATCGCTCCAGCTGCTCCATCATCTCTTTGTAGCTGAGCCCCCTGCCCCATTCCCGCCAGGGTAAACTCGCCGGCACGGTTAAGTCCGGAAGGTCCTCAATATCTATTTTGCTGGCGCCACGACGTTTACAGCTGCCCAGGGCAGCTGCCAGGTAGTCACGTAAACCATTGAAGTTTTGCGGCCAGTCATGACGGCGAATCAGTTCGAGCACCTCCAACGCCAAAACAGGCGCCTCCTGATCGGGGAACTCCTGTCGCAAGAGCGTTTCAGCAAATCGTGGTAGCCCCGGTCGCATATTGCGCAAAGGAGGCAAGACCAAGGAGAGCGCACTAAAGTGCTGAGCTAGAGCCGGCACCAATGACCGAGGCTCGGAACAAGTGGCCACTAAGCGTATTGAAGGTGGCAGGCCGCGCAAACGGCGGGCGATTGTCAGCTGGGCCTCGCCATCCAGCTGATGAAGATCCTCCAAAATTAAGGTTCCAGTTGAGCGCAGATGCCTGGGGATTTCCATTTTCCCATTCTGGGGCACAATACGGTGGCAATCTACACGGGCAGCAGCGGGTGATAAATAATGCACCGCACAGGCAAAAGTAGTTTTACCGGTCCCCGCCTCGCCACAAACCAGCAAAGGAGAATTCAATTCAGAGAGGTCCTGCAGTTGCAGGCAAGTCTCCCGGCGTAAATCAAAATCCCACAGCGCCACAGGGCGTGGAAGTCCTGCAGCAAACTCACTTTTCTCCGCAGGTTGCATACGCAACACGGCACCGGCCAAAGAGTCCACATCACCAGTGTTATCTAAGGCTATCGGTGACCAGTCCACTCGGAAATTTTGACCCCGCACCACAACTGGGAGCCCAAAACGGGGCACCGCAAAATCTCTCAGCAGCTCGGCCACTTGCATCAACGGTAGAAAACGCTGTAACTGTAAACCCGGTACCCGATCGAGACTGACCCCGAAGGCGCGCGCAGCAGCAACGTTAGCGGCAATAACCCGGCCGGCATGGTCCACGCTGAGCACTGGATCGGTCACGTGCTGTAAGAGGGTATCCAGTTCAAAATATCGCCGTTCCAAGGGTAGCAACGAGATGCGCCTGACCCTTTGGACACCGGGAACCCGGTAGAGAGACTTCTCAATAGCCTGGTACTGGGTTGTGAGCATACCTGGCGCCAACAGGTAGACCTTATCTCCACTGTCCCCCCCCAGCTCCCCAGAGGTTACATTAATCCGATATTCGCCAAATATTTGCATAATTTCATGCAAAATACCGACACGATTAGCGCAGGTTATTTCGACTCTCACCAGCCCACCTGTAAAGTTTTCTTTACAAAAAGTGTAAGAGGTTTGTATTGGAGGGCGCAATACCTCCACGCTAAGCCTCCCCTAAAGGCAGGCCTCTGACTAAAAATAGAGGAGACACATAACAACAAGGATTCAGCGGCAGGGCCACTAGCCTTCAACACTTGGAGAGACTGGCAGGCCGCAGGAGACAAAATCATGAAAAAAGAAGCAGCCAAGAAGAGCACCCAGTACGTGGCCCGAGAGCCCAACGCCGAGGGCTTTATTGAGTACACCGAGCTGGAACATCAAACCTGGCAGCGCCTGATAAAGCGCCAGCTGGAGGTATTGCCCGGTCGCGCTTGTGATGAGTATATGCACGGCCTTGAGCTGCTCGACCTGCCCCGCGATCGCATCCCCCAGCTTGAGGAAATCTCCTCTGTACTGCGCCGGGAGACTGGCTGGGAAGTGGCACGTGTACCCGCTCTGATCGGCTTTGAAACCTTTTTTGGCCTGCTCGCCGATCGCAAATTCCCTGTTGCCACTTTTATTCGCACCCCTGAGGAATTCGACTACCTACAGGAACCGGATATCTTCCACGAAATTTTTGGCCACTGCGCCATGCTCACCAACCCGGCCTTCGCCAACTTTACCGAGAAATATGGCCAGTTAGGTCTAAAAGCCTCCCCTAAAGAGCGTGCTTATCTGGCGAGACTCTACTGGTTTACCGTGGAGTTCGGCCTGCTCAGCACCGAAGACGGCCTGCGTATTTACGGAGGCGGTATCCTTTCCTCTCCCAAGGAAACCCTCTATGCACTGAGTAATGAACCAGAGCGCTTCGACTTCAGCGCCATCGACGCACTGCGCACGCCTTATCGTATCGACATTGTGCAGCCGGTTTATTATGTACTGAACA
Source organism: Microbulbifer mixtoriginis (SeqCode) (assembly GCF_052467515.1). Taxonomy (NCBI): domain Bacteria; kingdom Pseudomonadati; phylum Pseudomonadota; class Gammaproteobacteria; order Cellvibrionales; family Microbulbiferaceae; genus Microbulbifer; species Microbulbifer mixtoriginis (SeqCode). The sequence continues at coordinate 2,396,717 of NZ_CP174314.1, forward strand.
ATTTGCAGCAGCTGCAGGAGCTTACCGAAATTGACTTGATGGCCATGGTGCGCGAAGCCATTGAGCTTGGTTTGTTCGAGCCCCGCTTCCCACCGAAGAATGCCGCCTAAAAGTTATCTGCCGGGCGCTACCACAGCGCCCGGCACTCTCTCTCCCATATCCTTTCAATACCCGCATCCACTTCCTATTTGCACAAAGTGCTCTCATTGAAGTTGCACTTGGGGAAAATTCCACTACCGGCGCAATTCCCATGAGCCTATCGTTACGTCAGGTGGAAAAGGAAGAGGCAAACTACCTGCCAGCCTTCCAACCACCCAGAACATCAAACCACCGCCAGGGCAATGCCAGTGAGGGCTTCTACTTCGATACAGGGACACAAGACCCTAGGCCAAGGGAGCGCTGTAGCACTATGTCCTCACTTGACGCGATTGATAGACACCTGCTCGCTATTCTGCAATCGGACGTCAGCCTTTCTATTGAGGAGCTGGCGGAGCGTGTGGGACTCACAAAGACCCCTTGCTGGCGCCGGGTGCAGAAGTTGGAAAAAAGCGGCATCATCCGCCGCAAGGTCGCCCTGCTCAATGCGGAAATTCTGGGCCTGCCAGTTTCGGTGTTCGCCCAGGTAAAAACCGACCAGCATACCCCGGAGTGGGCAGAAGCCTTCTCAAAGCATGTAGGACAACTACCGGAGGTGGTGGATTGTTACCGAATGGCCGGGGACTACGACTACCTGCTGCGAGTGGTAGTGAGCGATATTTCTGCCTATGACCGCTTTTACAAGGAGTTGATCAGGCACGTAGGCATCAGCGATATCATTTCGAATTTCGCCCTGGAGCAGATCAAAAGCACCACTGAGCTGCCCATTCCCTCAGAAAACCAGGAGTGATAAGGGTTTAGCTGTTCGCCCATCTGTGGATAATGATGAGACCTCGCTCACTTTCAAGGATGACTTGTGGCGGACAGCTCCCTCTTCCAATCCTTCTTTCTCATTTTTAGTGGCGCCGCGATAGTTGCCACCCTGGCACTCTTCGGCCGCCAGCCCTTATTAGTTGCCTATATCGCCCTGGGTGTACTGCTGGGACCATCTGGGCTTGCGGTCATCGATAATCTGCGCCTGCTCTCAGATATGTCCAACGTGGGCATCATTTTCCTGCTGTTCCTGCTGGGGCTGGATATGCAGCCCCAGGCATTGGTCTCGGTGCTGCGCAAAGCCACTTTTGTTGGCATTATCAGTTGCGCCATCTTCCTGGGTATTGGTTTTTCTATCGGTCAGCTGTTTGGCTTTACCACCATGGAGAGCTGGGTGATCGGTATGGCCTTGATGTTTTCCAGCACCATTATCGGTATCAAGTTATTGCCTACCACGGTACTACACCACAAGAAGCTGGGGGAGTTGATGGTGGGCCTGTTACTGTTTCAAGATTTTGTCGCCATCGTCTGCTTGATGATTCTGCTCAGTGACAGCAGTGGGGATATGCACCTGGGACAAGTAGCCCTATCTTTCGGGGCCCTGCCCTTATTAGTAGCTTTTGCCTGGGTAGTGGTGAAATACCTATTGTTGCCACTATTTAGCCGTTTCGACCGTTTTCACGAGTATGTGTTTTTGATGGCGCTGGGCTGGTGCATGGGCATGGCGGAACTGGCGGAAACGCTGGGGCTGTCGCGGGAGATCGGCGCATTTATCGCCGGCATCACCCTCGCCGCCAGCCGGATTTCCCAGTACATAGCCCTCAACTTGAAGCCCCTGCGGGATTTCTTTTTGATCCTGTTTTTCTTCAGCCTTGGCGCCCAGTTCAAACTGTCAATGCTGCCGGAAATTCTGGTTCCTGCACTGGTAACTGCCGTGGTGGTGCTGCTAGCCAAGCCGGTGGTATTCCGCTATCTACTCGGTGGCCACAGTGAACTCAAAATATTGGCCTGGGATATCGGCTTCCGCCTGGGGCAAATCAGCGAATTCTCCCTACTGATCGCCCTACTCGCCTTTAGCCAGAACCTAATCGGCAGCGAGGCCTCGCACCTGATACAGGCCACCGCCATCCTGACCTTCCTGGTGTCCTCTTATATCGTGGTGATGAATTTTCCCAACCCTATCGCCACCAAAGACGAACTGCGCAGGGATTAAACCTGCGCTGGCCTGACTAGGGACTTAATCGCTACTTTCGCCTTCTCCAACAACAAGGGAATATCCTTTCCGAACATCAGGTAAAGGCAGGGAACCAACAAAAGAGAAATAGCTGTAGCTGCGAGAATTCCGTAGCCGAGGGAAATTGCCATAGGAATCATAAAGCGCGCCTGCACCGAGGTTTCAAAAATCATCGGCATCAGGCCGCAGAAAGTGGTAACCGTAGTCAGCACAATTGGGCGAAAACGGCGCGCCGCTGCACGCTTAATTGCAGTTTCCAGATCAGCACCCTCATTGCGCAAGCGGTTGCTGTATTCGATCATCACCAGGGTATCGTTAATAACCACCCCGGCGAGCGCCACCATACCCAGCAGACTCACCATACTGAGGCCATAGCCCATCCCCAAATGGCCGAGCAATGCGCCGATCACACCGAAGGGAATGGCAATCATCACAATTAATGGCTGTATATAGCTCTTCAGAGGAATCGCCAGCAACAGGTAAAGCACCGCCATCGCCAGCATAAATGTCATCCCCAATGAGGCGAGTCCCTCACGCTCATCCGCCTGACGTCCCTCATAGGAGATACCGAGGCCGGGAAATTCCGCTTTCAGTTGCGGCATCACACTGATATTCAGCTCGTTAATCACCAGTGCTGCCTGATCGCTGGGCTCCACATTGGCAGTAACCGTAGTCACCCTACGCCCTTCGCGACGGTTGATCTTGGCGTAGGCCCGCCCCTGCTCAATTTCGACCAGGTCGAGAAGTGGCAACCACTGGCCATTGCCGGCGCGGATCATCATATTGTGTATATCGTCCATCGTAACCCGCTCAGTTTCCGGCAGGCGCACCATCACCTTCACCGGGTCGCGCCCGCGCTGTTGACGCAAGGCTTCAGCCCCATAGAGGGAGGCACGCAGCTGGCGGCCAATTTCCTCCGCAGAAACGCCCAAGCTTTTGGCCGTTTCCGTCAGGGTCAAGTCGAGCTGGGTTTTACCGAGAGAAATACCCGCATCGATGTCGCTGACATTGGGGAATTTCTCCAGCTCACCAGCCAAGCGTAATGCGGCCTGTTCCAGTATGTCCGTATCCGTGTGGCGGAGCTCTACAGTGAGAGAGGAACCGGCACCGGGCCCACCGCGATCGGATGCAGTAATTGCGCTGAGAGAACCGGCTATCGGCCCCACCTCCCTTCTCCACTGACGTACAAACTCCCCGGTAGAAAAACTGCGCTGATCCGCCGCAACAAAATAGGCATCCACCTGAATCGCATCATCCCCGATCAGGCCACGACTACCGAGGAAAACCCGATCCCGATCATATTGTTCGAGCACTCTATCGGCCGCATCAATAATCTGCATCCTGGCTTTTTCCAACTGCTGTTGAGGGGTACCGGTAGGGAAAGTTACCGCGAAGCGTCCGGAATCCCGCTCCACTCGCGGCATTAAGGTAAAGCCCATACGCCCGCTGGCCGCATAGCCCGCCATCACCAACAAGATGGCAATAGCGATGGCAATGGTGCTGTAGCGGTGCGCTACACAAAGGTTCAAAAAGGGACGGAAACGCCTCTGCACAAAACGGTCCAGGCTGCGAGCCAACAATTTTTGTCGAGCGGCGAAACGGCGGGCCCGCCGACTCTTGTAACCCCGACGTGAATGGGCCAGGTGCGCCGGCAAAATAAACAGCGCCTCCACCCAGGAGATGATAAATACCGAACCCACCACGAAAGGAATTACGCCAAAAATCTTGCCCATAAAGCCGGGCAATTCCATTAAGGGAATGAAGGCGACGATATTGGTGAGGATGGCAAAGGTCAGTGGTACCGCTACCTGGCGAGCACCGGCAATAGCCGCCTCTAAATTGCTATAACCTTTCTGCCGCCATTCGTGAATATTTTCCCCGGCGATAATGGCATCATCCACCACAATACCCAGGGCGATAATAAAGGCGAACATACTCACCATGCTGATTGAGATATCCAGCCCAGGCAGAAACAGCAGTGAACCGAGGAAACTGGTGGGAATACCGAGGGTCACCCAAAATGCCAGACGCAACTCCAGGAAGGCACCGAGTACCACAAATACCAGCAGCAGGCCGATAAATCCGTTCTTCAATAACAGAGAGAGGCGCTCTTTAAAGATCTCCGAGTCGTCATCGCGAATGGTTAGCGTCACTCCTGGCGGCAGGCTGGCTCTGACCTCTTCGATCACTTCCCGCGCCGCCTCGCTGACACTCATCGGTGTCTGTTCACCTACGCGGTAGATTTTGATACTGACGGCGGGCTCCCCGTTAAACACCATATTGCGCGCCTCGTCCTCAAGGGCATCGCTGATATTGGCGATATCACGCAGATACACCGGGCCGCCGCCACTGCCACGGGTCACCACCACATTGCCGAACTCGCGCGCCCAATCACGCCGCTCGGTAACCCGAACCAGGATTTCGCCGGCATTGGATTTAACACTGCCGGAGGGAATATCCACCGCCGCGTTTTTTACCACCTGGGCAACTTCTGTCAGAGTCAGGCCATAGCGCCGCAAATCGTCGCGGCGTATCTCAACGGCCACTTCCAGATCTCGAACGCCCTGGGCCTCCAACTGGGTGATACCGCTGTGCGCCTCCAGTTTGTCGTACACCTGCATGGCCAGGGCGCGCAAACTGCGATCATCCAGATTGCCATGCAGGACCAGGTCCAATACGTCGCGCTTGCGCTCGGCCAGACTCACCTGTGGGCGCTCAATGTCACCGGGGAAGGTGGTCACCGAATCAATAGCCTGCTGAATATTCTGAAAAACCAGATTGGCATCCGCATCGCCCTCTAGCTCCAGAATCAGTGAGGCGCTGCCCTCGTTGGCCGCACCACGCATCTCTTTAATGCCGACAATACCCTGTACCGCCTGTTCAGCGGCCACCAATACACCACGCTCCACCTCTTCCGGGCTGGCGCCGGGATAAGAAATGGAAACCGTCACCCTATCCAGACTGAACTCAGGAAAAACCTCTTTCTTCACCACCAGGGAGAAAACCAGCCCGCCCACAATCAGGACCAGCATTAATAGGTTGGCGGTTACATGGTTGCGCGCCATCCAGGCGATAGCGCCCTGGCGGGTATCAATAGTCGCATCACTTTTTTTGCCTTCAGTCATTGTCACCCCCAGTTTCACGGCGTCGCGCTCCGGCACCCGGGGCCTCACTGGCTGAAGCGGCAGCATCGGCGGGCAGCTCTTTGACCGAACGGGGGCCTGCGGCAATCCGCACCGGCATACCTTCAGTAACGGTGATCAGACGAGTCGTAACCAGGGTTTCGCCACCATTTAGCCCCTTATCGAGCACTGCAAAATCGCCGCTGGTATAGGCAACCTCAACCGGCTGAATACTGGTACGATTGTCGCGCACTACCCAGACCAGATTGTCATCTTGCAGAGCCGTGAGGGGGATTCGCACCAGCGCTTCCTCAGCCCGTGAGACAATTTCCACCCTGGCCAAATCATTCAGCAAAAGCTGCGGCTGAGAGGGGTCCAATACAGAGAGAGGATCTTTCAATTCCACCAGTACGCGTGCCAGCCGTCCCTGCTCCTCAAGCACTGGTATCACCCGAACAAACTCTCCATGGCGGAAACTGCCGGCGGGCCACTGACTGCCATAAATGCGGACTTCCACATCGCCACTATCCAGACGGTGTAATTGGCTAGCAGGTACCTCAACAGCAATCTGGAAGCGGCTAGCGCTGGCCAAACTGTAGAGATTAATCCCGGGGGATACTCGATCCCCCACATCCACATTACGCGCCACCACCAATGCGTCAAAAGGGGCACGCACTTCGGTCAGGCGCAGATTACGCTGCGCCAGAGCCACCTCGACCTCCGCCGACTGCACGGCTGCTTCGGCCGCAGCTTTCTGGGGTTCACGCAATACCAGTGCGCGGTCGGCTTCTCCCAGAGCAGTGCCAAGCAGTTCGTACTCTTCCTGTGCCACCTGCTGCTGCCCCAACTCCTGCTGTAACTCCGCACGCCGGCCGGCGAGGGTGCTCTGAGCGGATTTCAAGGCCAATTGGTAGGGTTCAGAATCAATACGCAGCAGTACTTTACCTTTGGGTAGAACCGCGCCCGGCCCCAGATCGTAGTCGAGCCATTCCACCTGCCCGTCTACCAAAGGCTGCAACTCCGCCAATTCGCGCGCGGTCACTTTTCCCAGGGCGCTTAAAGTCATGGGGAAACTCCCCTGCTCCGCCACAGCCACATCCACAGCCGGCGGTGGCATCTTGCGCTCACCGCGAGAGACTGTGGGTTTCTCCCGCAGCATCCAGGCGGCAATCACAGCTGCCAACACCAGTAAAGCCACAGGTATGAGCGAGCGCGGATTGAACTTCTTTAACATCAACTATTTCCCTCCAAGTACAACTCCAGGTCTGCGGGCTCCGGTTCGGGCAGGTCTTGCTGCGGCAGCCCCCCGGACAGTGCGCGATATAAGGTGACTCGGTTTTGCAGCAGCTGGCGTTCGGCAGACAACACCTCACGAGCCAGGCTCTGCTGCTCGGTGGTAGCCGTCAGCAGATTGAGAAAATCGACAGCACCGCGTGTATAGGCACGGTTGCGCCGCTGCACGATCAGGTCGGATAAACGCTTTCGTTCTCGCAGATGTTCGAGTTCCCGATTCAAGGCACCTTCGCGAATCAGGGCCTGCTCGACTTCTGACAGTGCCTGGTTCACGGTTTCTCGATATAGCGCCCAACGTTCCTGCAAAGCCGCATCCTGTTGCTGCCTTGCGGAACTGAGCGCACCGCCATCGAAGATCACCCCTTCCAGGGAGGCGGCGATAGCCAACAGCCAGTTCTCGGTAATATCACTGATGAGGCTGGTACCGTTACTGGCCACAGCGGATAGACTCAGTACGGGCAGCCTGTCCGCCCAGGCCTGATCCGCCAAGTGGTAATCCTGCACCAGCTTGCGCTGGGTTTCCCGTACATCTGGTCGCCGTAGCAACAGTTGCGATGGGATGCCTGTATCAGGCAGGGCCGGCAAAAACGGCAGACTCGCCTCTTTGTGGATATATCCACTCAACTGATCCGGATTAATGCCCAGTAAAGTGGCCAGTTGCACCTTGAGCACTTCAATATCGGCGCCTGTCTGTTCCAGCTCCTGCTCAGAGCGCTGCACCAACTGGCGCTGCTGCAGCACATCGGCGGCGTCGCTGACCCCGCGTGCAAAACGCGACTCCAGCACCCTGAGAGACTTCCGATTAATTTCCAGCTGCTGCAGCAGTAAGTTGTGCTGACCCCACTGTTCGCACAGCTGCAACCAGGTTGAGGAGACTTCCGCCGCGAGGCTCAGAGCGGCAGTCTGTAGATTTTGCTGCTGGGCCTGAAGGCCTGCCTCAGCCGCGCTGGCTCCGGCGCGCACGCGTCCCCAGAGATCCAGCTCATAACTGGCAGCGATACGGGTACTCCAGCTGTTACCCTCGTTGGAAGGGTCGGTAAATTCCCCAGAGGAGTAGCGCTGCTCGGTATTTTCTATTTGGGCAGTCACTCGGGGGAACAGCCCTGAACGGGCTCCACGGGCCACCGCCGCAGCTTGGCGCAGGCGCCAATAGCTGGCCTGCAAGCTGGGATTATCCCGCAGAGACAGTTCTACCAGCTGGTCGAGCTGTGAATCTTCAAACCCTCGCCACCACCGGACATCGGCCTCCTCAGTACCCGAGGCGCTGAATGTCTGCGGCAGAGACAAAATATCCTGCGGCTCGACAGTCTCAAGGGGCTGAGAGGAACAGCTGGCCAGCAGTGGAACACAAATTGCCAAAACACGGTAAAAGCCCAAGAAAAATCACCGGAAAAGTATTTAAAAACAGGAAAAACAGAGAATTATTGCGCCCATTATCTTCCGACAAAAATAGCTCGCAAGGCGTTTTACCCTTGTTTACACAGCCATGCTCAAACCAGTCTAAATTTTGCTGCCGTTGGGAGTGCCCCATCGCAGCTACTTAGGTATGATGCGCCACAATAAACTGAATGGTCACTGGGTTTTGCCGCGGGATGCTTGCCAATGTCCCTTTCAAGATTCGGCAACTTTTGCCGGATTGGCGACAAACCCCGGTGCCGATTAATAACGGAAGAAGTAGAAGAGACTAGCCATGAGTAAACATCAGCCACTCGCCCACTGGGACGACATCCTGCTGCTGGACCAGCAGTTGACCGACGAAGAACGCATGGTGCGCGATGCCGCACGCGAATACTGTCAGAACAAGCTGATGCCGAGGGTCTTGGAGGCCAACCGCCACGAGATTTTCGACCGTGAAATCATGAGCGAAATGGGCGAGCTGGGCCTGCTGGGCTCCACCATCGAAGGCTACGGCTGTGCCGGTCTCAACTACGTTTCCTACGGCCTGGTAGCCCGCGAAGTCGAGCGGGTGGACTCTGGCTACCGCTCCGCAATGAGCGTGCAATCCAGCCTGGTAATGCACCCGATCTACGCCTACGGCAGCGAAGAGCAGAAGCAGAAGTACCTGCCCAAACTGGCCAGCGGTGAGTGGGTTGGCTGTTTTGGTCTGACCGAGCCGGATGCAGGTTCCGATCCCGGCGGTATGAAAACCCGCGCCAAAAAAGTAGACGGCGGCTACCGTATCAGCGGCGCCAAGATGTGGATCACCAACAGCCCCATTGCCGATGTATTCGTGGTTTGGGCCAAAGATGACGAAGACATCATTCGCGGTTTCGTACTAGAGAAGGGGATGGAAGGCCTGAGCGCGCCGAAGATTGAGGGCAAGTTCTCCCTGCGCGCCTCCATCACCGGCGAGATCGTGATGGACAATGTCTTCGTACCCGAAGAAAACAAGTTCCCCGAAATTGGCGGACTGCGCGGCCCCTTCGGCTGTCTGAATCGCGCCCGCTACGGTATTTCCTGGGGCGCCATGGGTGCCGGTGAGTTCTGCTGGCACGCAGCGCGCCAGTACGGCCTGGACCGCAAGCAGTTCAACCGCCCACTGGCTCAAACCCAGCTGTTCCAGAAGAAGCTGGCCGACATGCAAACCGAAATCACCCTGGGTCTGCAGGCTTCCCTGCGCGTTGGCCGCATCATGGATGAGAACAAGCAGTTCGACCCCACCATGATCTCCCTAGTGAAACGCAATAACTGCGGCAAGGCCCTGGATATCGCCCGCATTTCCCGCGATATGCACGGCGGCAATGGTATCTCCGACGAGTTCCACGTGATTCGCCATGTGATGAACCTGGAAGCGGTAAATACCTACGAGGGCACCCACGATGTTCACGCCCTGATTCTGGGCCGTGCCCAAACCGGCCTACAGGCGTTCGTCTAACGCCTCACCGGGCGCCACCCGCGGCATACGCGGGTGGCGCGCTCACAGTAAACTTTTCTCCCTTTTAGCGCACTGCTATTGCCTGGCCTGTGCCTCTATCGCCTGCACATTAATCACACAAAAAGCAATTCCGATAAAAACCAATAGAGATGCACCCCACTCCATCGCATCCATCGATTCGCCTAAAATCACCCAGGATCCCATCAAACCAAATACCGGTACCAGCAGCCCAAAGGGGGCAACAAAAGCAGCTGAATAACGCCTAATCAAGTCCCCCCACCAAACATAAGCAAGCAACGTAAGGAATAAGCTTTGATAGAGGATCGCACCCCAGGCTATTGGCGAGGCCTCCAGTAAATGCTGAACGGGCTTTCGAGTTTCCAAGAAATAGGACAATACGAATAGAGGAATTGGCGGCACCAGCGATGCCCAGACCATCAGATGGAATAAATTTACTCCCCGCATTCTTTTCAAAGCCAGATTAGCGATGGCCCAAGCCATACCCGAGCCCATCAAGAGCAAAAAACCTTTCTGTGTTGTGGCCCCTCCCTTATCGGCATCAATGAAAAACAATGTAAAGCCAGCAGCCGCGATCAACAGACCCACAAGCTGCTGCCAACTTATTTTTTCCGCAAAAAAGCAGATACTGAAAATTAAGGTGAAAATCACTTGTGACTGCACCAACAGCGAGGCAATTCCTGCCTGCGCATCAGCACGCATCGCCAAGTAAACCAGTCCCGTAGTGAGAAGCTGTAAAAATACGCCGATCAGGACAACATTCCATACTGAGGTTTTCGGAAAAGGGAAAAACCAAACAAATGGTATAGACGCCAAGGCATATCTCATCGCCGTGAGCATCAAAGGGGGAACATCACTGAGAGCCAACTTAACAATCGGATAGGCCATACCAATGATGAATACACAAGCCAGTGCTTTTAAAATGCTATGAATTGGCATGTTAAGAGTTATCCATCCTGCGCTTCTGCCTGTTTCGCTGCCACTTCAGCAGGCTCTCTTTTTAGCGTTTATAGGGGGGTAAAAATTTTTGGAACGGAAGAAAACAACTCCCCGCTTTGCCAAACATAGCAACCACTAACGGAATTGCTCTAATGCCCCACTCTGCACGACCTCACACTTCTCTCCAGCGGCAAAGTAGACGATTCCCTTTGCTTAAATAGAAGTGCTATTCTCCCCTGCCCGCCAATTCCAGGATGTAATGATGATATGGATGAGCTGCTGCATTGGTTCGATATGATCGGTATCGCAGTCTTTGCCTTTAGTGGCGTACTCGCTGCAGGTCACAAGCAGATGGATTTATTTGGCGCAGTAGTACTCGCCTGTGTTACCTCTACGGGAGGCGGCACCATCCGGGACATCATCCTCAATATCCCCGTATTTTGGCTGCAGGACACCTACTATTTGTGGATTGCTGTCGCGACCGGTGTAATTAGTTTTTACCTGATACGCTATCTACAGGTACCCATGCGCCTGCTGATGGTGGCAGACGCTATCGGCCTCTCGGTGTTTGTAGTAATCGGCACGCAGAAAGGTTTAGAACTTGGCTATTCCGCCACTATTGCGATCGTAATGGGCATGATGACCGCCACCTTCGGAGGAGTAATTCGCGATGTACTTTCCGGCGATATCCCATTGCTCTTGCGCCGGGAGATCTATGCCACAGCAGCTCTTACCGGCGCCGCTGTATTAGTTGCCTTGGATGCCAGTGGCAAGTTGCCGGGGGATCTGGTGATTGCCATCGCTGTAGTGGTGACCTTGTCAATTCGCTTAGCGGCCTTGCGATGGAATCTATCCGCTCCCATTGCCCGATTTGGCAATCATTGAGCGGCTCAATTTACAAAACCCAGAACTTTTTCGGCTCACAGGAATACTCTTAGTGCGAAACTTCCGCCCACTGACCGCCTCCATCATTTTGATCGGCCTGCTGATGAGTGCCTGTGATCGGTCTGAACAGGGGGCAACTTCCCCCACAGCGAAAAAGCCCAGAAGTTATACCCACCTATACCCCAGATCCTGCTGGTTCAAAACAGACGACAGCTGGCCCGCCACTCAGTGCTTCATGATGGAGGTACCGGAGGATTACGCCCATCCAGAAAGGCGCAAAATCCGCTTCCCGGTTATACGCTTTCGCGCCAAAAATCCAGCGCCAAACAAGGCCCCGCTGCTGCATCTCGGGGCGGGTGGCCCCGGTGCCAGCATGGGCCTGGAACCGGAAAACGCCAGCGATTGGCTGTGGCTGAATTACGCCGCCATGACTGTAGAGGATGGGCGCGACCTGATTGTGCTAGACCCGCGCGGCACCGGCATGGCAAGGCCGCGCCTTACCTGCAGCGAATTTATCGAAGATGCGCAGACAGCTTTCCAACGCAACCTCTCCCCGGAAGAAGAAGCGCGAGTCTTCGCCTTCAGTATGGAGCGCTGCTATAGCCGCCTGAGCAAGGGCGCAGATATGGCGCAGTACAACAGCTCGGTGATTGCGCGGGATGTAGATGAACTCCGCAAGAGGTTAAAAATCGATAAACTCGACCTCTACGGCGTTTCCTACTCCTCTCGCTATGCCCTCACCTATGCGCGGGATTTCCCCGATTCAACCCGCGCCTTGGTACTCAACAGCGCCGTCTTTCCTAATATTGTCTACACCCAACAGTTGGCACAAGATTCACTGGCAGCTTACGAGCGCGGCCTCAAGCACTGTATTGAAGATGCGAAATGCAACAGCCGCTACCCAGACTTGCGCCGCCGCCTGGAAAATCTGGTGCAAACCCTGGATGAAGAGCCACGTACGATCTCCATCAAACACCGCTATTCCAACCAGCCCTATCCCTTTGTACTCACTGGCCAACGCTTGCTGCGGGTACTGTTCCAGGCCCTATACAACGAGAACTTTTACAGTGAATTACCAAAACTCATTGAGGGCCTGGAAAACAGTGGCGATGAAGGTCTGAAGCCCGCACAAAAGGCCATAGGGCACTTTATGGAGATCGTATTGGACCCCTACTTCGGCGATGCCGCCGGAGTCAGCCATTTCTGCTATGAGGAAGCCCCCTTTGTCGATTTCGACGAGGCCCGCGAGAGCGCCGAAGACACCGGCATCCTCGGTGGCGCCGTGCGATCAGATTTAAATTTGCTGCAGCTACAATGCCGCATCTGGGCAATCCCCTCTGCTCCTCTCACTGAGTCAGAAGCCATCTCCACCCCAGTTCCAGTGATAGTGTTACACGGCGGCCTGGATCCGGTACTGGCTGCAGATGATGTCGATATCGCACGCAAAGAGCTACCGAATCACCAATGGCTGCTATTTCCCAACCTGGCTCACGATATTATTTCCGCAAGCAACTGCGCGGAGCGGGCTGTAGCGCGCTTTCTCGACAACCCCGCAGAAGATCAAACCGAAACCACCATGACTTGCCGCAAAGCAGAGCTGGCAGACCAGATTTCTACCGAAGAAGAGTCTGAGTCCCAGCAAGAAGCCGAACAGCAGGCCGTTGAACCCCAAGCAGCAGAAGTCCCAGCCCCGGAAAGCGGCCAATAACCAAAGACAACAGCTGAAGTTACACGACAAAAGCGGTATCAAGGATTGAGGAGAGGCCGATGGAGAGCAACAACAACCCTGCCCTGATTGAAGTTGCGGATTTGGTAGAGCTCAAAAAGACCGGCGAACCTGTAATATTGGACTGCCGCTATAGCCTGGCGGATCACGATAGTGGTGAGCGGGACTATCGGGCTGGCCATATTCCCGATGCCCATTACGCCTGCCTGCATCGTGACCTCTCTGCCTCCGTGCAACGCTACGGCGGCCGCCACCCAATGCCGAGTGCTGCACAGTTCCAGGACTACGCTCGCAATCTGGGAGTCGATAGTGACACACAGGTAATCGTCTACGACGACACCCGCCTGGGTTTCGCTGCCCGTGCCTGGTTCCTGTTTTTCTTCTTTGGCCACAAGAAAATCAGCATTCTGAATGGCGGTCTAAAAGCCTGGCTCGATGCAGGGGAGGCATTGGACACAAGCGAGCCCACTCGATCCAGGCAAGGAAACTTCAGCGCACAACCAAAAGAAAATCTCTTGGTTCATTACGAGACCATCAAACAAAACCTGGGTAAAGCACCCTGGCAGTTAGTAGACGCCCGGGACAGTCAGCGCTTTGAAGGAATTGAAGAGCCTATCGACCCGATTGCCGGACATATACCCACCGCAATCAACCAGCCCTGGCAAAATATTACTGACAAAAACAATGGGAAAGTGAAATCTATTGCCGAACTTAAATCACAGTTTGGCAACTTGGAAGATGGTAAACCACTTCTCAATTACTGTGGCTCCGGAGTTACTGCCTGCGTTAATTTCTATGCACAATATTTAGCTGGTCGCCACGACTCACTACTCTATCCAGGGAGTTGGAGTGATTGGTGCGCACATCAGTGGAGATAAAATAGGAGTCATGGAACTTAAATACAGCAGTGTGAGAAGGCACATGCAAACTGTATATATAAAAAAAAGCTAATGAGCCAGTGACGGTTTTTACTATTGCTTAAATGCCCACCCCCCCATCTCCAAGTCAGATCACTCCTGCATGGGCGGTAATTGGGCTATTTGATGCTTATTCAGTCGGGCACCAGAGAATTCGCAACGATTTTTACTCATAAAGACTATAAAATTAATTAAACCGATATCCAGCAGCACCTCTTTACCGCATAACATGTTAGAGGAAGCCCCCTCATAACACCCCGCCGCTCTGCACTTTATAAGGTGTAAACATGGGTGCGCCAACGATCTGAAAGACCTAGGGAACCAAATCCATTCGACAGGATTTTCCGCCGATAATACTCGCGAAAGAAATTAAAAAAATCCTGTTTGTTATTAAAACAGTACTCTCCATGGTTAGGATCAAAAAAAGTGCACTGTTGAGCCATCCCAGCGGGGCCAATATAGAGGGAGACAGCATGGGCCGCTGAAAAGTGCCCAAAGACTTTACCTGACACAGTGATTATTACGTAATGATCGTTTAATTGATCTAATGATGTTATTAAAAAATCGGTCATTGATAAAGGCTGAATTCCAGGATTAACTATTTGAATATTGGAATCATCCCCAAGCCCAGGTACTGGGTATACCCCACGCTCTCTCAGCCACGCCCCTACATTATTCATATAAGAATTATCTTTATCGTGTGCCCACCCCCACTGATACCTGGCAACACTTCTTAATTCACGAATATTTAGAGAGCGAAGTCGAGTAAATGTAAATGGATCTGTTCCAACTTTCCATTTTTCATACAAGCCCAATTTACTTGATAGAGATACCCCTTCAGAAGCCCTACTATGTATCCAATGTGCAGTTAAGGCTCCACAAATGCCAAACATGCTAAATCCTGCATAGTGCACCCAAACTCTTAGTGAACCCTGGGAAAAACCCCAAATTTTTTGCCCTCGATGACGCTCGGCAATTGTACTAACACGCATACAAGCAACCTCCCAACAGACAATTAAAATCCAAAAATCATCTATTTTAATTCGAACAAAAACCTACAATAAATACTGATCCGCACCTAGCCAGAGGCTTTTACCTACAAGGACTGATAACTCTCTTAGAAAATGGGGTGCGCAGATTGACACACTCTTATATTTACGCCAACCCAACAACAATAAAATAGGTCAATCAATCCTTTACCCATTGACTCAAATGAACATTGCCAAATTGATCAACATCACCAATTTTGTACTTTTAATATCTCTTTATAACCAATTATGACAAGCAACTACTCACAGCCCAATACCCGCACAGGATCTAAGTAATTCCAATATCAGCAAAATTTACTTCTCTAACACTCCCTTTCCCAGACTTAACGCCCACTATATCCAGCGCACTGTTAAAACAGTAAAAGTTAAATATGCCAAACCTGAAATAATGAATTTGGTTATATGGAAAGAATTGCGCCTCCATGGCTTTAAACCACACTTACCCCTTACCGGACAATTTTCCACCCTCTCAACCTCCAACTTAAAGGGTAATTCATCCCTAAAAACCAAAAGAATAGCTCTCTCTTTAGATCTATATTGTGTCGGCTCTATCAAGTAGCGCTTTAGATATTGGGCAAATTTTTTTAGGTTTTGGACTTTCTTTAGGGAAAGGAAAATACATGCAGATTGGGTTGTTTTGTATGGGGAAAGTAAGATGGCCAGAACTCCAACCATCTTAAGCAAACCCCAAAACTCTATACGAGATGAAATACTTCCTGCAACACTAAGCAGAACCAATTTATGAATAGAGCTAGCTTTTCCATATCCTATCGATCTGCCATGAATCGAATTTATGTTCCGCCCGATAATGCATATTACTGACCAAGTGAAAGAAGAAGTAAAAATCCTCTTTATCCTCAAACCAAAACTCCCCAAAGTTCGGATCAAAGAAACAAGCATCCTGCTTTTGCCCGCCAAATGACTGGGCACCAACCCAAGCAGCTACTGCATGAGCGCCCGGATTCTCGTCTCGACTAGAGCGCATTTCAATTAACGCATAGGCTCCATTAATCTGTTTAAGCCGCTGTCGCAAGGAATCCCTGTTTGATCTTCCGGTAGCTGAAGAAAGCACTCTCAACCGATTTAAAAGTAACCATGCCCTATGAGAAGCTTCCCAGTTGGCACTTTGCTGCCAGGCTTGCTGTTGTGCCGCTATTCGTTGGTATTTCCCCATATTGAAAGGGATAAATCTTCGCTGATCCCAAACGCCACCCAAGTGATTTACTAAAGAGTCGTCATAAGCATGATACTTAATCCAGTGTGAAACCAGCGACAAACAGATTCCACTGCCAGAAATCTGTCGGATATTCAACACAGGAAATGATTGGGAAAAATCCCAAGTACATACTCCACCCAACTGGCACGCCATAGAGTAAACGCTGTACATAAAAGGTCCTACGAAAAAATTATTGTGACTCTGTACTTAAGGAGCCTCTGAATAACTACGCGGATAGAGTGAAATCTGTAACGGCCCCCTTATTAACCGTAACCATTTCTGCTCAAGGTGAAAGTGAGGCTCAAGGGTTCTTTTCTCCGACGCAGGAGTTGGAACTTTACGCGCCAACCCCACCGCCGACTTTATGATTTGGGCGCAAGTTTTTAGATTTTGGTCATATTTTAACGACAACCAAATACAGGGAAGCAAATTCAGAGAAGACAGGAAAAAGACAAAAAAGTGGAGGGGAATTAACTGTGCTAAGCGTCACAACAACAGGCAGCACTCACCGCGCCGCCTGCTTCTGCAATCTAACAACGTTTAGTCGTGCATTGGGTTGCGAAGAATTGGGCAAACAGCGTCTTCTTTCTTAGCCATATACCACTGGTGGTATTCATCGGCATAGTAGAACGGTTGGGCCATGCTGATCTCAGTGGTGATTGACCGCGATCTTTAGCATCCAGCGCCTCCTGCACAGCCGCCCTACTTGCTTCCGCCTCCTGTTTCTGGCTTTCATTCAGCCAGAAAACACAGGAACGGTACTGGGAGCCGATATCGTTACCCTGTCGCATCCCCTGGGTTGGGTCGTGGTGATCCCAGAAGATACGCAGGAGCTCTACATAGCCCACCTTTTTCGGATCAAAGATTACTTTTACCACCTCCGCATGCCCGGTACGACCGGTGCAGACCTCATCGTAGTTCGGGTTTTCAGTGGCGCCATCGGTGTAGCCTACGGCAGTGGCAAAGACAACATCCGTATCCCAGAACCCATGCTCTGCGCCAGAAGCACCCCATACCAAAAATGGCGACCTCCAGGTGCTCGGGGAGTGGCTCTTTAATGGTGTTGCCATTTACAAAGTGGGTCCCACTGGGTATTGGATAAATATTTTTAGATTTTAGGCGCTTTTAGACATAAAGTAATTAAAGTTAAGTTGAGGGGACCGGCCTCCAAGAGCCCCAGATAACCGAGGGAGCCTTTAAATAATCTCACAATATCTCTACGGATTGTGATTACATTTCACCAAAAATACGACAGGCACTTCAAGCACAAATACAGGCCAATTTTAGGCTTACCCGAAGGCAACAAGCTGCTCACTCTTTTGGGGGAGCACTTACTAGCCAGGCAGAAATAATCAGTACACTCTGGCAATATAAACTGCATGAAATACGATGCCAGAAAACTTAGTACTGAGAAGCAGCACCTCATACGTAAAATTGCTGTTCAGCGAGTATTTGATGGAGAATCTGCGGCGGAGGTTAGTCGTAGCTTAGGGCTGGGGAGCAGAACTATTTTCCCATGGTTAAGGACTGCTCGGGAGAAAGGTATTAAAGCGCTATCTCCAAAAATTAGACCTGGACGCGGTAGAAAGCTATCAGCTATTGAAGAAAAGGAAGTCAAGCGATGGATTATTGGTAGCGATCCAAGGCAATATGGCTTTGACTTCGGATTGTGGACACGTCAGATCGTATCGGATTTGATTTTTGAGAGATTCAAGGTTGAACTTAGCATTTCTGGTGTCGGCACACTGGGCCTGACGCCACAAAAGCCTCTACGAAGAGCTTACGATAGAGATGAGAAGACGGTGAATAAATGGGTAAAGGAAGTCTACCCAAAGATTAAATCTTATGCGAAAAAAACTGGGGCAGAAATATTTTGGCTGGACGAGGCTAATATCAGATCAGACGATCCACTCCAAAGGACATGGGGAGAAAAAAGAAAAACTCCAGTGGTAAAAACGAGTGGTCAAAGACAGTCAATCAATGCGATCTCAGCTTTATCGAACAGAGTTGGCTTCTGGTGTCATATTTATAGTGAAAAGTTCACGGCAGAAAAGTGCGTAGAATGCTTCAAAAATTTCCAGAGAAGTCCGAAAAGACCAGTGATTCTCATTGTTGATGGGCACCCAGTACACAAATCGAAAAAGGTATTGGAGTATATCGATTCACAGGATGGCAAGCTTGAAGTGGTGTTCTTACCGCCATATGCACCAGACCTAAATCCAGATGAGTTGGTCTGGAATCATATGAGAAATATAGGGACCTCAAAGAAGCCGCTGAAAAAAGGTGAGACACTACTGAGTCGTGCAAATGCAGATTTGCAGAGCATCAAGAAAAATAGAAAACTTGTAAATCATTTTTTCAAGAGTCGTCTGTATTCTTTGCTGCTGCCTAGGTAATAAGCTCGAAAATCCTGCCTGTCAGCACAAGCATTCAGTGCTTCTACTAACCTATGATATCGTGCCTTATTGTAGCTAAACTGGTCTTAATATAGCGAAAGGGTTGCTCCAGCTTGGTCCCAACCTGTACTTCTTTCCATTATACGAAATCAAATTTTCTCCGGAAGAGATTTTTAGCTTGCTCGGCTTCAACGTTATGTTACAGACCATATTTCGATCTTCCCACATTTCCACGCCGATGTAGTGCCAACGGCGTGTACGATTCCGGTCTCATCATCAACACCAATAATAAGTTTCATATCAAATACCATTGCCCACCCTTCTTGATCTTGTAGATCTCTGGATTATGAGCTTTTCTTATTTTTGGTAGAACTGCGCGCACTGATAGTTCACTGATAGTTGTTGCGTCTACGATGCATCCTTTTTTCAGTAATACGCCATTTTCTATGATCTGCTTGTGAATAGCCGTGAAGAGTTGACGAGCAAATTATTGTGTCTCAAGCAAATAGCAAAACTTAAAGATGATTTTTTTATCCGGGATAGGCTTTGTCAGTGCCACCCCAGCAAAGCGACGCATGACTTCGATTGCATAGAGGACGCCACATGTACGAGCTAGAATTACTTACTTTTTCCCTGTTTTCTAGTAATTCAGGCTTAAACTAACAGTGGTTACATTCTTGCTTCGCTCACTGGGAGTAATTAGTCCACCGCTTGTGATAAGTACGTTTTTTCAAAGTTCCCACTGGAGACAAAATTGCGTCGACCGGGAAGCTTCGTCTGAGTTTTTAGTCAACTAGGTGCTTGGAACATTTGGAGTAAATTTGTACTATTCTATGCGAATAAGATAATCTCGCCACCCCTGAATTAATAGCTTGATTTTGTTCTGACGATGTATTGTGCTTTATTGTATTAACCTGCTGATTATTTATCCTGCCCCCAGCATACTATATCCACCTCTCTGAAGCTTCTGTAGACTTTCGATGCCTGAGTGTTTCACTCCTCACTTGTAGCTCATTCCTGGGCCTTTTTTACCTTTACGCGGCAATAGATATTCCCGATGACTCATTAGGGCCATCTATTCCCGAAATCTTTAGAAATCAACAAAATAATGACCAAAAACTAAAGATGAGATATGGGTGAAATCTAATAATACTTGAACCTTGTGAAACCTATAAGAGTTAATGAAAGTGACTATCCCGTTTTTTAAATCCATGGCTATAGCTATGCTTCTATTCACCCTTGCAGGCTGTAGTGGCGGAGGGGGTAATAATGGCGCTACTGGCGGTGAAGATACCACTATAGCGGGGTCGCCTGCGGAAGACCCACCTGCGGAAGACCCACCTGCTGAGGACCCACCTGCTGAGGACCCACCTGCTGAGGACCCACCTGCTGAGGACCCACCTGCTGAGGACCCACCTGCGGAAGACCCACCTGCTGAGGACCCACCTGCTGCCCCCGAAGCAGTTCAGGGTTTTACTCTGAGCTTCGAGGCAATCAAGGTTTTCCGTTTTAATTGGAGCGATGCGGAAGGGGCTACTCATTACCACCTGCTGGAAAATCCTGATGGAATTTCCGGTTTCACACGTTTAGTCGAGGATATTCCCAAGGGTAATGGGACCCTTGAGGTACAAGTCCCACTGCACGCCCGAACAAATGCGCTATATATACTGCAAGCTTGTAACAAGGTGGGAGAGCAAGATCTTTGCACTGATTCTACCTCCCTTAGCGTAAACGACACCTTGGTGGAGAGCATTGGCTACTTCAAGGCAAGTAATACAGGTATTAGGGACGTTTTCGGAGTGTCAATCGCCCTCAGCGCAGATGGCCACACCCTTGCAGTAGGCGCTACCTTAGAGGAAAGCGATGCGACCGGTTTCAATGGCGACCAGGAGAACGATGATGGAGTCAACCCAGATGGAACTAGCCCAGCAGGTGCGGTCTATGTGTTTACACAGGTAGATAACGCCTGGGTACAGGAGGCCTATATCAAAGCCAGTAATAATAATGGAGGGGGTCTTTTCGGTGTTTTAGATCTGAGCGGGGATGGCAACACTTTAGCCGTTGGTGCATTCTATGAGAACAGTGGCACAACGGGTATCAATGGCGATCAAACCAATACTGACGCCCCTCAATCCGGCGCGGTCTATGTTTTTACACGTCTAGATGGTGCCTGGACACAAAATGCTTATATCAAAGCTAGCAATACATCCCCCTATGACTTATTTGGACGCTCTTTAAGCCTCAGTGATGACGGCCGTCTTCTAGCTGTAGGTGCGCCTTTTGAAGATAGCAGCACTACTGGCATCAATGGCGATCAAACAGATCCAACTGTTATACTTGGCATCCCTGACGAGAGTGGAACTTGGCAAATAGAGGATAACAATGAGAGTCAGGAAATCGGCAATACTGTGAATTCAGGAGCGGTATATGTTTTCTCCCATATAGATGACACCTGGGTGCAGGAGGCTTATATTAAGGCTAGCAATACCGGTCTTCTGGATGAATTCGGAATTTCCGTCAGCTTGAGTGGGGATGGTACAACTATGGCTGTTGGCGCGACCGGAGAGGATAGCAAAGCGGTGGGTATTAATGGCGAGCAAAGCAATGATGATGCCCTTTACTCGGGCGCTTGCTACGTATTCTCCCGTACGGATGGTAATTGGGCGCAACAGGCGTATATCAAAGCGAGCAACTCTGATTATGACGATGAGTTTGGCTTGTCAGTTGACCTAAGTGCTAATGGTAACATCTTGGCCGTTGGTGCTAATAATGAAGACAGCAATGCCATAGGCACTGATGGCGATCTAAGCAATAATGCAGCCAAAGACTCTGGTGCTGCCTATGTCTTTGCCCGTGCAGATGGCCAGTGGGCGCAGCAGGCCTATCTCAAGGCCAGCAACTCAGATGCCTCTGACAATTTTGGTGAATCAGTTAGCCTGACTGCCGACGGTCGAACTCTGGTAGTTGGAGCACCCAGAGAGGGCAGTATCGCTAAGGGTGTAGGGGGAGACCAAAACAATAACAATGCCGAAAATGCTGGCGCAGCTTATATGTTTGCTCTAGTTGATGGGACCTGGTTGCAGAAAACATATTTGAAAGCAGGCAATACTGATGCAAATGATGCTTTTGGCTTTTCCGTCAACCTCAGTGCAGATGGCGATACCCTGGCTATTGGGGCTCCCAATGAAAGCAGTAGCTCTACTGGTATTAATGGTGATCCGGATAATAACCAAGCTGAGGGATCCGGTGCGGTTTATATATACTGATAGAAGCCTGACGCCCAGTAAAATCCCCCATCTTATTTCTTGGATTGGGGGGGGGGAGTGGCGCTTGCGTAGGCAGTTCGGTTATAGGTCTGGTATCTTTCAAAGAAAATCGCATTCTAAGAATTTAGTAAGAACTTTGCTTTTAAGATCGGCCCTCAAATCAGCAACCACCCGCATAGCGGGTGGTATGGTGAAAGCCCCCAGAGGGGGCTATTTACAACCCCGCCAGTTGCATCTGCACTTGCCGGCGTTCTTCAACCTCTTGATGCTTGATGTACTCTCGAATCATCTGCTCATCAAGACCTACTGTGCTCACTCAGTAACCCTGAGCCCAAAAGTGTCTTCCTGTGAAATTTCTCTGCACATGCCTGTACTTCCGAAATATCTGGATCGCAGATTTCCCTTTCAGAAAACCAACCGTATTGGAAACACTTAACCTTGGAGGAATCATTAACAACATATGAATGTGATTCCTCATTGCGTACCCCTCGACCAACTCAATACCTTTTTGACGACATAAGTCTCGGAATATTGCTCCAATCTCATGTCTCAATGCTCCAAATAACGCATTCTTTCTATACTTGGGCACAAATGCCACATGGTACCTGCAATAATGTTTCACGTGAGCATGGCACTGCCAATCTCGCATATGGCCTCCTTAAAGAACTTGCCGGTTCATGGAGGCCATATTTTACTCTGCACGCCGGAACGGCGGAGCCTTGTCTAGTCTCACCGACTGAGGCGGTGGTTTACCTATTTGTTAATTAATCTTTGGCAAAACACTTTCACACAATGAACAATGATAATTTGTAAATTTATTAAATTCTTCATAGGAGACGCTATTTTTGATAATGGTCTGAGAACCGAAATATTTTACAACGTCAGCTATTATAGATTTTGCAAACCCAGGCCATGCATAGCCCTTTCGCATAGCATTCGTTAGGAGCACCCCTCTATGGATAGTTCCAGATTAACACTAACTAGCAAATATTCATTTCGTAACTCATAAAATAAAACGCTAAATTTTGAATCAAAATTTAAACAGTAAGATTTATCAGGGCCATCTATGATCTCAAATATGAGAAAATCGAGGCATAATTTTGTTAGTTTGTCATTCAGCGGCATAATGATCCGAAGCACCGCCATAGTCATTTATTCGAACTTCAACAGCGAAAACATAAAAATTCTTTTAATTTTAACTTTTTTATGCAAAGGACAATTGTATAGCGATCTGAAGATATTTATTGATCATGCAATATACAGCTTGATTAACATCCAATCAGTAGTATTTTGCGCACCTCATAAACAAGGTGCACAAAAAGTTATACTTTTATACCGAGCTTATTATCAACACTGAGATTACCTGATAATGCTCCTGAACTTATTGAGTTATTTTTTGATGTAATCAATTCATACCAATACATAGCCGCCTGATACAGTTCATTAACCCTTTTTACTAATGAACCCACCTCAATATTTTCAAAATATTCTTTATCACAAAGTACTACCTTTTGTGACTCTGGATTGATTGATAGCGTTGCATACTCTGTTCCTATCCACAGGTAGTTTGCTTGAAGCATCAAGTTACAGAAATGCAACTCCTGACCTTGGGGTATGCCACATATATCTAGAGTTAAAACTACAAACTCTCGGCTGTTCTCTTCATGGTGATAGATATGCATATCAATATCATCCCAAGAAATACGACATGAATCTTCTACCGGCTCCATTAATGGTTGCTGTAAGTTAATTGATAAATCCTGGATCAGTCTTTGAAAATCTAAATTCACAGTGAGTACTCTTTATAAGATCTCTAAATAGTTAAACTTGTTTTTCATGAGCCCTCAGCCAACGAATAACATCAGCTACAGGTTCAACAAATTCATCGATTATACTTTGATCAACGCCTATCTTAGAATATAGCGCCCTTGCTAAGGGTACATTTTCAATAATTGGGACATCATTCTTGCTTGCTAAAATTTTTATCTTCCAGGATAATATAAATTCACCTTTCATAGTTACATACGGAGGCCCCGTGCTTGTATAGATCAGCATACATTCTTATGATCTATGCCGGCTTCGTCAATTAAAGACCTGGCACCATACTCTAAAATACCTCCTTTGAATTCAAATGATGATAATACTGGCTCCTGCTCTCTATCAACTTTCTTCAATATTTTCGAATTACTAATCGAAGCACTTGCTGACTCCGAAAGTTGTGACCTCAATGAAAGAAGGGCTATTCCCTTCTTTGTTATATCTAAAGAAAAGTGTATCGAAAACCTCTTGAACTCTTCTAGAGTTCCAGCTTCAGTAAACTCATCCTTGTTAATTGCGCTCGCCAGCTCAGAAACCCTACTCACCTCCTTCACATTTAAAGAAGCTTTTGTCATTTTTTTATGTTCTAGCATCAATATCCTTTCGGGATAACTTTAGCTCTATTTTGGTTTAGATTCTTATATTTATGCAAAAATGATGAAAATTCTTTAAGGCTATTATCTATTGTCTGAAGCATTGATTCCCCTAAAGGGGGCAGCTCAACTTGACGTTGGATACTATCTATAGCCTTGGGATTTTCAACGATACGAGTGACAACAAGTGGCGGACCGTTATATGAGTTCATTTAGCCCCCTTAAGTATAACAAAATAAATTAATGGCTATGCGTACAATTAATTATCGTGTATTGCTGTCAAGCAACTCCTATTTTCCTGAAGCTTACTAAAATTATTCATTATCGTTTCTCTCTCTTCTGGAGAAAGACTTCGAGGATTCAAGCCCATATAGAAACATCCAGGCTCAAAAAATTCCACCTCGTATAACTCTAAATCATATTTCCGAACCGTATGCTCCATGTAATGCATCGAATCCCAACTCTTGGTTGCAATAACATCTACATCGCCCTCT
Organism: Microbulbifer mixtoriginis (SeqCode); assembly: GCF_052467515.1. Classification (NCBI taxonomy): domain Bacteria; kingdom Pseudomonadati; phylum Pseudomonadota; class Gammaproteobacteria; order Cellvibrionales; family Microbulbiferaceae; genus Microbulbifer; species Microbulbifer mixtoriginis (SeqCode). The sequence continues at coordinate 2,421,467 of NZ_CP174314.1, forward strand.
TTAAGCATGTCTATACACTTACTTATAGATTTACAGTCAACAAATGCAAAAGCATTTGGATGTAAATTTATCAAACTTAGATCAACTCTCAAGGACGAGTCATCAGCAACATGGCTTATAGTTTTTACTTTCGAAAAAATATCCCTGTCAGAAATATTTGCTAGGTTATACCTTTCCTTGAGAGTAAAGCAATTAATAGATGCCTCACCAATCAACCTTCTTTCCCAACTTGTTGCACACCCCCCTGATCTGAGATAATCCATTGACTAATGACAACATCATAATTACCTAACGCTAGCTTTCTTTGAAGATCTCTAGCTGATAGTTTGTCAATTGAAAAAGGGGGAAATCCTTCTAAGCAATTATATTTTTAAAACAAAACATCTGACGCTTTACTTGATATTACGCTTTCAACTTGCACTCCAATACTTAGTGTCGAAATTATCTCTGCATCACTTGTCTTTTGTACAGCACTACCTATTATTATAGAACCAAATAGACATGATAAAAAATATCTCAGGTACATTTTTGTCGAGCCTCAGATGGAGATATTCCATATTTTGACTTATACAGCTGGGTAAAGTACGACTGACTAGAAAAACCGCTCTCTAGGGCAATATCCACCAGTCTTCTATTGGTAGTACGAATTTGGATATCTGCGTGTCGGAGCCGCTTTTCGTTAATCCAGGCTTTTGGTGAATTTTCTTTATAAACTTGTCCAAACATTTTTTTAAAAGATGTCAAGCTCATGCCTATTTGCTTCGCATATGTAGCCACAGACCAGTTCTTCGTAGTGTTAGATTCCATGAATCTTCTAAATTTTTCATGTGTAGGATTAACCCTATTTAGCAGTTCGTCAGCAAGAATTTCCCCATGTTCACTATTTAGTTTCAAGAGAAGCAATTCTTCCAGCTTAAGAGCATTTAACCCATCATTGTCTAATCGGCCTAGCAGCCTAAAGGAGTCCAAAGTTATTCTCGTTAGCTCACAGCTTGGAAAGATGATTGGGGAAGCATACTTCGGTAATGAGGACTCCACCATTTTAGCAGCCTGTTTCTTGAGAATAAGCGCATTGTCATACCTGTCATAGAACCTGGCTAACATTGCTTCACGAATACGAACGCAAATAGCTACAATATCCTGGGACTCACTTTTATTACTCAAATTAAAGTCTGTATCAGAACCAACAAGCCAAACCTGCCCAACTGATAACTCAAATTTGGACTGGTTATATGTAATACTTGCAGAACCGGCTACCATCAAGACTAAATTAATAACCGGTGCAAATATGAAGGCAGCAGATTTTCCTTGAGGAATTGAAATAGTAATCAATTCTATTAAATCACCACTATGGTGACTTTCAATAGTTATTTCCCGTTCTGAACAGCATACCTGCCCTTTACTCAAGGCAATATTCATACTTTCAACAACTCACTAAAATTATTTCTTTAAATATACCGCTCAAACTCAATATCTATACAATAGACTTTGATAGTGCGTTAATTGTTGTACTATTATGAGAGTGTAGATCATCAATCATAGATTGAAATGCACTATTTAGGTTATCGACTAAGTTTATCTGCGCATTATTAGGAAAAGTTTCTGAGGAAAATTTACTTAGCGGGGTTTGGTAGTCCCCTACACCTCTCCAATCAGCAATACTTGCGTTATTTTTGTATGATTTTTTCCAGGGCATGGGATTGTAAGCAGGGTCCAGAGTATTCACTTTCCTTTGCTCAAAATAGAGTCTTTCATGTAGGTCATACATTACGACCATTTCAATTTCGCCTTTTAGTGAAAGCTGCTCTTGAAGCCAACCATCTACTGCATTTATCCTGCTTTTTAAATCTGTAACAGCTTTTTGTTTATCCACTAAATGCTCAACAAGTAGCCCATTCATCTCAGAAACAATTTTCTCTGGTGCAACCTCAATTTCATTATGATAATATTTACCTGCATCATAGACGCGAAAATACATCCGCGTTGATATCCGCCCTCATCTTATTTCGCAAAGCTACTCTTGCCGCACGAACCTCCTCACTTATTTGCTCGGGTGCTTGATCATCCTGAGTATGGAGATTCGCAATTGCATCCACATCTTGTTCGAATGCACCATTCGCATCAAACAGAAGTAACTTGGACCCTTCTGATAGCACAGCAATCATAGCTGTAGGCGAACTTCGAGTTTGACCTAGAATCTCACCTTCTGTTGCTTCACGTACATTCCCATCACTGTCATAGCGAAATTTCGATGCTCCAAAAAGCCAAACATCCCCACCACTATCAGATAGGTTAGTTTCTTCACTTTTGGTCGCTTTCATACTATTCTGGGAGGCCATACTAATAACCCTTAGGCTCGCCCCAATTGATTCCGGTCATACTGTCTCCTTTGAGCCTACACCAGTTTTGTATACATCTTGTGCGAAATCTATATGTTATCGAGTGACCCAGTAAGAATTTTCGGCTTTGCTAAATGCCCCGGGGAAAATTCTTGTTTCAGTACAATATTTAGTAGCCATGTTACGTAGTATCAGAATTCACGCTTTAGATTTTCCTGTTTTTTTTTTTGATTTTAGACTTTTTTCCCTGTTTCGTGGCACAGTGCTTCATCTAGCTTAGCCCCCTCAATCACTCCACTAATATGTGTGTCTGACTTCGCGTATTAAGTGTCCTGCAAGGCTTAAAGTTTATTCTGCTTCACATCTATCGCTCTAAATTTGATTTAACTCATGCTGAAGTAGTACATTTTTTTGAAGCGAGACTTCCCAGTTTATTGTTCTTCGCTGGATATCTCTCAAAGTTATTTATGCTGACCTATTTAAGCCTCATTCAACTTAATCCTATTAAACCCTGTATCCATTTGATCTAGCGTTTGAAGTATCGTTTAATCTATCAGTTGATTGTTCTGTGCCCTTCCATTTCCGTTTTCAGCCCCGACTCAGTCATCGACCTCACAAACATCCACACCCTATCGGTGATCAACAATTGGGATCAGCTCTTTACGAGCTTCTGTCTGCTATACGGCCGATAGCTGAAAATTTTTATCACTCCTTGATTGCCCCGCCTCCCCGCCAAGTTATCAGTCTTGATGATGCGACTGATTTATACTCTACTTACTCAGCGTGACATCAATACTGTTCATGTGTTTCCATTTGGCAGGTTCTACAAAGATAATCTTAGCTTCCTTAATCTGCGGATTTCTTTATGATTTGTATTTAAAACTGTCACTCTCTATCATCAGTATCTCCATATGGATACCACATCAGCTGCCAGCTCTTTGGATTTGCATCACCTAAGGTGATTCTGGATACATCGGTATGGTAAAGCGGGAATATCTGAAAGAGACAATGGTGGGCTGGTACATAGCGTTTAGACCGAACAAGCTAAATCCCTTCCAGGTCAAATGTCACTTCGTAAAGTTGAAAAGAAAGAGATGCAGGTTAGGGTCACCCCTTCCGCTATATCAAGTGTCAGCTTGGCTACAATAATGCTCGATAACGCGGGTTGGTGAAAAATACTTGACACCTGTAATTACAGGTAGGCTTTACGATTTTATGGATAGGGAGAAAATATCTTGCTGCCTTGGGATATTGCGCCTGAAATCCGTACACAGAGGAATTCAGACAAAAACTTGGGAGATTTGTGCAAAAGTTAAAGCTATCTTCGTGAGAAGCCCAATTTTTATCCAGCCCAGGCTGGTCCGATAATAAGACCTCCTTAATCAGAAGTCTCTTCGAGAGTCTCTGAACAACTCCGCAATGTCTCTGCAGGCCTTGAATATTGCAGGGTTAAGCGTAGATCGCCGTGAATGGCTGTACAGCTGTGGCCTTTAAGACCTGCCCTTCGGGGCTTGCGTAGCGATTCACACTCCGCGCTGCGACTTATTGAAAGATCTAGCGATTCCTGCCAAGCCGCGCCTTGATTGTGAACCGCTCTGCATCCAGAGGTATCATGAAGTTGTTCAGAGGCACCTAATTCTTGATGGCGGAAGCCTCCCACGAAAGTTGCCGTAAAATATTTTGCGGAATATTGGTTAATCAACGCTAGAATATTTTTTATTTAATCGATATATTTTTTACAAACTTGAAATTGGCATCTACTGTAACCAGAGGTACTAAAAATGACCAGAACTAATAATTTCGTCGAAGAATTCTAAAGCAGGAAAATCTGCATTTAGTTACCATAACTCAAGTAAATGACTTATAGGATTTTCACTCTATGATAACTAGGTTCCACCTATATATACCTTTTGTATGGATATAGAGGGCCGTAAATTGTTTTTTAATTTGTAAAATACCCGAGATCTTCATAGGATTAGCTTAGCAGGTCTTATAGTTAAGGTTTGAAATTACTACTTTATGTCTAAAATAACTCATGTAAACCAGATAATTAGCACAGGTAAAATAGATTCTAAGTACTCAGCTGACATTGCTGTCGACCAGTATCAGGGGGAGTTCTGCCATGTGCGTAAAGATATGCAAAGATTGATAGATATAAACTTTAATCGCTTACCTCTTTCCTCCCCCAATTTTATTACTGGGGGCGACGCGCCTATTGATGCAAGTACTTCTAAACGAGCACTAATTCGTTTTTTACAACAACTAAGTACAATAACAGGAGCGGCCAGCACTTTAAATATTGCAGAAAAACTCACTGAAGTTGTAAAAATTGTAGAGAATGTTGAAAATGATATTTTGCATAGCAAATCATAAGGGTAATTAGCACAACGGTCAATTTATTCAACCGTATATAGATTTACTACTTTTGATTACCCAAAAATCGCTGAACTGATTAATTTTATACCACCCTTAAAGAATCTAATAATTATGAACAGGATAAATTATGCTGTCCTTTAACTTTAGTCCACCTAAGATTTTCCATACAAGTAAACCATCCAAGAAATCTCTACAGTGCACACTAGAACCTAACACTGCATCAAGCTTTGAGAGACTTCGTAGATATACTTTTAAATCGTATATTATAGTTTTTGCTGATACCAATGGAGTATATAGTGGTCAGCATATGGAAACCCCCTCAGAAATAACATCTTCTGCATCGATCGAAAAGCCACCCTCTCCGATACAAAAAAAATCAGCTTTACATAAGTGTGTAAATGATATTAAGAAGCGCGGAGCTTGGAACACCAAGCTTTTAGATATGCACCCATCTCTTTTGCCTCAATGTATAATAAGGCCTATCAATATAATTTCTCCTGGCTACAACCAGGTCTTGGCGATAGGTGAAGAGTTTTCTAGTTCGTCTGCAGTAAATTTATTCCTAGACAACAATCACTATCAACTAATTAACAATGTAGTCAAGAATCCATCAGATTTGATTGAGTTAGAAAAAGCAAAGCAGCTAGAATTAACTAATGCCCCAGAAGATGGAAATTGCTTATTTGCAGCAACAGCTAAATATTTAAATAACCTTCAGATTAATTATGCATCTCTTCGACAGAAACTTGGTGACTGGGTAGCAGATAATCCTAACCACTCATTAGCTCAAGGTTTTGTCATTAATGAAATTATTTAGTCTGCATTGCTGCGTTGTGTTTCCAATCTGTCCAGGAAGGCTTGCCTCCCTCTTTGATCCGTCAACCTTATACTCGAAAAGAAACTTTCTCATGCATTGAGATTTACAAATCTGCGCCTCCTTTGAGCTAAGTAGAGATGAATTCTTTCACTGCATTTACAAAAACCTTAGAAGCCGGTTCACGCCCAAGCAAAAGGTGGCCATCGCTATTCAAACCCACGAACTTGCAATTTGGGATGCTTGCTGCAATATCAATCCCTTGCTGTATTGGTATTCTTTGATCACCCAGCGAGTGGATAACCAGTGTCGGTACAGTAACCATTTTAAGTTTATCGCGAACATCTATACTACCAAAAACTGAAAGAAATCGGGCTGCATTATTCGCTGATGTTGTAAGTCGCTGAAACTCGTCGAACCAATCTAACTCATCAGCTTTCGCGCTAGGCATAAAGGTGGACGAAAAGATGTGCCTGTATGCAGGGTTGTCTTGCCCCCAACCTGACTCTGTAAGCGTTATTATAGCTTCACGCTCTTTAATGATCTTATCAGTTGCCCCAGTCCGCCAACCTGCTGCATACCCTCCAAAAAGAATCAGCTTATTAACGCGCTCCGGATAGCGTACTGCATATTCAATAGAAACAGCTGCCCCTTGAGAAATCCCGAGTAAGGCGAACTTATCAACACCACTTGCTTCCACAACCGTCTCTAAATCAGTTACAAATGATTCAAATGAAATGGTATCCACATTCCAATCGGATAGACCATTTCCACGCTCATCATAGCGTATAAACTGGTGTTCAGCGGATAAAGCTTGGAACAAAGGGCTCCAAATTGGGGATTCCCAATCATACTCTAAGTGGCTTAACCAGTTCGCAGCTTTTATGATTGGAGTTCCCCTACCGATAGATGCGTAGGCAATTCGAGCACCATCTGATGCTTTACAAAATTTAATTTTCTGGCTCTTAATTAATGTACGTTCTAATGACTGCTTCTTAAATCCTTTTTCATAAGTTATCGCAAAGTTATTCTTTGGTGTCCATGATATGCCAGCCCTTTTAAATCTTTCTAAAAGTTTTGGGCGAATACTATCAGCCTCCTCAATACGCCCTAACATTTCTAGCTTGTTTAGTAATTGAGTTGCTGCGTTAGGATTAAATGGCTCTAGCGTTTCCCAATCGCGCGCCCACTTTAATTGCTCTGGAGGCGGGCTGTTTTTATGGGATGACAAGCGCGATAAGGTTTGCCCTCGCAAGCGTCCCACCTCCTCCCTCTCTGCTACTAACCACTGCTGAAAAAGCTCCTGATCAGGCAAATCTATACCGTCTAGGAAAGTCTCCTTTAGCTCATCATGAATTGACAGAAGCTCACTGTAAGATAACTCAGGAGCTTTAAGCTTTGAAGCTAGCTCCCTCACATCAATATGAATATCTTCCGTATCCATGCGAACCCTTTCTCGATCTGCATTTAAGCGCGCATTGTGCTGGTCATTCACAATAGGCCTGATCTTACTAAGAGACCACCTTAGCGATGCCCTAGGATCATCTGGCAGATCCCAGAAGAGCTCACACAAACGATCACGACGGTGCGGCCTTGAAGCCAATAACAAGAACGCGAGGATTGCTCGGGTTTTTTTGGAGCGAGGTAAACTTATCGCTGAACCATCATGGTAGACAGCCAACTCGCCAAACATTTGAATTGATATATTCACAACAACCTATTTACCAATTCTTGTACAAAGTCCTAAGGAGTCCCAAATTACCCCAGATCATCTTTGGGCTGAAGTGTAAAGCGCAACTCGCCACATCTAGCCTTAGCCCTTAAGAAGCGTCTATACAATCGTAGCAGCCATCAAAAAGACATATTTAATCCAAAGTAATTTTTTGACCCATTGGTTCTACTCGAGTAGCTGACTACCCATAATACCTATGAAAATATCTAGTTAGTGGCTTTCCTATTAGCCTGATATAAATATTTTGTACCACGAACTTGAGGAGCTCGGATGCTCCTGCCTGACCAAGAGCAGTCATCGTATGCTACTAATAGGTGGTACTAAAGTCACGTTAAAAAGGAAGAAACTATACATTGTCTATTTTTCATGCATTATTAGGCTTAAAGTATTATAGAAAGTCGAATATCTTGATTTTTATCTCCCTCTTACTACTCCGCGTATCAGACATGATCGATGATGTCTCAAAGAAAAGTTCTCAGAGTATTACTTTTTTGGCATCACTTACTTGATTGTTGTTAGATACAAAGAAACATTAATCAGGGGGCTCTGGATACGCCTAGACTTCCCGTCGGACCTCAAAGAATACCGGTGATAGGCTAAGCTTTAAAGGAAATAGCTTTTTAGTCATTGCAAGTGTTATTACGCTGGCCCTACGGCATCCTATGATCAATTCATAATCCGCAACAAGGCCTCCAAAAAACCTAATATTTTTAGAAAGCTCTCCTCAGGCTGCACCCACTCTGAGAGGCACTTGCATCACCTGTCCCCTCCCAGAAAAGTGGCCCAAAGGCTAACCTAAAACTATCTATGCCCTACCAAGCCAACTCCAAATGTGACCAGTCGGTCAACAACCTCTCTATGTATCTTCAGCACCCAACATCTATATATGGCACTATCTACCTTGGCACTCGTGCCCAGGCCAATCATTGAAAAGAACCTATGGAGCTAGAGTACGACTGTAGCGACCAACTGTTTCCGGAAAATAAGTTAAGTTTTTCTTCCGCTTTTGCAGTCGTGCCCCCATCATTGCGTTGGTGGGGGCGCTCCCAGTTATAGTAAGTCATTAGATAATGACTGATATCTCGGCGCGGCGGACCTCCAGAATGACTTTATACTACCGTTTTATGCCATACATGATCTTCCAGTGCTGCGCATCCTAACTGATCGTGGTACCGAGTATTGTGGCAAATTGGAACAGCACGATTATCAGTTATATCTAAGGAGCCTCTGAATAACTCCGTAATGCCTCTGCGGGTTTTGAAAGCTGCAGATGTTAGGCGCAGCTCGCCGCGAATGGCCGTAGCCCTTTGCAAGAGCTGCAACGCAGCAGATGCGGCCTTCAAGGCCCGCCCTTCGGGGCTCGCAGAGCGATTCACACTCCGCGTTGCGACTTCTTGAAAGGTCTAGACATTCCTGCGAAGCCGCGCCTTGATTGTGAACCGCTCCGCATGCCAGGGGTATCACGGAGTTATTCAGAGGCTCTCTAAGTGTGAACGAAATAGAACACACTAAGACAAAAGCCAGGCATCCACAAATAAATGGGATCTGTGAACGCTTCCATAAAACCATTTTACAAGCGTTCTACCAACCTTCATACGCCGCAAGATCTATGGATCAATAGAAGAGTTACAAAAGGATCTGGACGAAGGCTCACATATTACAATAATTGGAGAACCCATCAGGGTAAATAGCACCTCCTGAAAAACCGGTAACTGTCAGATCAAACCTGAGCTACTATAGTTGAAGGGTAGGATCACTCGGACCCTTTTAGCTACCCGCAACTTTCTAATAGCGCTAGAAGATACCAGTCTCCCAAGCCACCAATAATAGTCCAATCTTGAGAACCTTAAACACCGACACATCAAGTTAATCGAGAATAGCCCTACATGCTCCTGTATCAGTGCGTACTTTACTCTTAGTGGTTCGCAAAGTACGCAGCTGCCTTTTTAGACACTCGCCCCCCTTACGCGCCTCCTGCAATTCCTTCGTGAGCCTGCGGACTACTGCACTTTCCTACTTGGAGTAGTCGATACCATTTAATCTATTGAGCTGCTTATCTGAGAGACGATTAAATTGACCGCGCCAGCTATAGATCTGCTGTGCACTGACACCCAGCTCGCGTGCCACAGAAGCCGTTGTCACTCCAGGCTTTTCCGCCCTTTTTACTGCCTCGATTCGGAATTCCTCTGTATACGCCTGAGTTCTTTTGTTTCCCATGATACGAGGCCGAAACCTAACTATACAGGGTGTCTACTTAACCTGGGTAAGTCTTATATCGAGCGCCGCTGAACTTGACCTACTAGCTATTAGTTAAAAAGTCCAATTGATTAAAAGCATTTAAAAAATATGGAAGCAACGAATAAAGTGTACCAATGGAAGGACTGTTTCTGAGCCTGGGATTTGAATGGATTCCTTCTCCAGGTTATACATTTATAAAATTAAAATCAGAACCTAATGGCTTACAGCAACTGTGAGCATTCCCACCGGCACAATGGGGATATCTCGCCTAGAGATGGAAAGTAAAATTAACATATTATCCGAAAATAGTTGCAATACACATCATTTAATCCTTAGATATTAATGATCCTTGATTTTAGATAATAAGTGTGGCTGGGAAAGTAGGGTTCAGTTGGTAGAGTCAGCACCTCTCCCGACTAGAAGATGGGCACTGATGGGAGTGTTTTGAAGAATAACTACAGGGGTCGAATATCCTCAAGTAATTTACATCTGTGGACGATCTATTGAGACCGAAGAACACACAACGCCTGGCTACTAGGAAAGACACAGTATAAACAGCCTGCACACTAGATAACAACTAAAATATTTTTCAGAAAAACTTGGAAGGAATTATTTTGGATTAAAGATGTGAGTTTTCGAACCAGAAAGCCCTTATTCATGCAGAGAAATAAATACCGATCTCTGTGATCCAAAAGTCAGAAATAGAGAGAAAGAATGGTAATTGGTACATGCATACCCCCAAAGGGAAGTGACCTAACCATTCATGAAAAATGCAGACATAAATGATAACCACAAAGAAAATTAAAAATAAAATTAAGACCCCTAGAAGCACTATATTCACAAAAAAGGTTAGGGGGGGGGGCAACATTTCATCCATCGTCCGAACTCACACAGACAAAGTTGATGAACTTATACTAATGATCTGATCATTATTATTCACCCCAACACTCTACCTATGCCTTTATTCTTTTTCTAAAGTAGAAAGCATATCCATATCTCTTTGGTAAATACGAAAGTATTACCAGTCACAGACCGAAGACAATACGACCCCATGAAACTTTGAATATTAAGCAAACACTACCGCCACACATAAAGCACCCAAAGAAATAACAACTTGCTTTATAAAAGACCACCTTCGCCCCCTCATTAAACAAATACAATCGATTACATCCCCAAAAAAAAGACCAATATTGATAGAACCAGAAACCCAAAAATATATAGTTAAAACACCAATAAGAAACAACACCTAAAATAAAACATAATTACAATAATTACTGATTTTCATCCCCCACACGGGGACTTTCAGAGCAAGGAAAGGAAGGGGGTGGACATGTTTAATATATTTAAATTAGTCAAGGAGGGACAACCATATGAGATAACACTGATACTGGCCAATAGATTCAAAATTCCTCTAAGCAACTGTATTAAAATTAATGATTATGTTACCAAAAGATTACTTAATTTTGAAAAAAATACCTCAATCGCTAGCTTATTTAAGCTGCATTATAATGACACTAAGCACTCAAAGTTTCGCGAAGGATTCCGATGGAGATGGGCTCGAAGATCATGTTGAACAACTAATAGGGTTAAATCCCAATAATTCCGATTCTGATCAAGATGGCATTCTTGATCCAGATGAATTTTATGAATTTAGAGATTTTATTGAGGCCGATACTGGTCGCACAATTAACCGGGATCATTTTCTAGTTAACCCATCTATCGATAGCGACGAAGACCAAATTACAGATTTCACTGAAGTCTACGGGTATTATAATGATGGAAACTTATTGAGAGGGGCACAAAGAGCTGTTCCCTCAGATATATGGCTAGATATGAGAGATAACTCCTCACATAATGTCATTTTAAACGGCATAACTATTCGAACTACAAGGTGGGCAATTAAAGCACTCGAAGCTGCTGGAAAGGTCACTACACAACAATTATCAAATCTCGATACAGGAGGCGAGCAAGACTTCAGAGTTCTCATCGTTGATGGGATGTACGATATTATCCGCTCCCATGTTATCAGTAAATTAGATGGACTTGGTGTTGCCAACCCGGAAACACATCAGGTAATTACCGGGTCTCCCCGCGAAGATGGAACCATCGCATCCGTAATGGCGGCGATCATGATCAATAGTGATTCTTTTGGCCCCGCTAGAGAAATCTTCTTTACAGACCCTTTTAGATACAGCACAGATTTTGACCCTTATAGTGACCGAGAAGAGGCAATTGGTATTTTTGGAGCCTCCCAACCGGTCCATGGAGCATCACACCCACTAATTGGAGCAATGCCACAACTTGTAACAACACTCGAGGGCATAACCCTTTATGATATGACTACAATTGGTGAATCTAACGGCACCGAAGTCGGCGAGGAAATCGGTGAGTATCAGACAAAGGAAAATAGTCAAACCAAAGAAAAACTATGGTTTGTTACATTAAACTTTGAAGGCAATGCTGGTACCGATGGCCTAAGCATCGGAGTAAATACCGGTGGGGGTTACGGTCAAAGCACCGGATGGTCCTCTAGTGAGGCAATAGAGACGGGCTCAAGCACATTTGAGTCTTTAAGCAGTGAAACTTCTACTGAAGTTTCAAATAGCTGCTTTTCCTCAATGGCACTGACTTTAAAGGTAACAAATACTGGGTCAGACGCGGCCTCTCAAATATTTCCATTCTGGGATATATATTTTGGCGATCAATTATGGGGAACCGTTGACTATGAAGGCAATGGGTTCTCACTAGCTGCTGGTCAGAGTGAGAGACTAGTTGTACTTGGAAGGAGTGAAGAAGGATCATGCTTAAGTGTGGAGGAAACAGATTACTTAGCGAATGGTGGTGCAGTTGGATTAGCCACAAATATTGCAAGTGCAAAAGTGACTCTCTTCAACAATGCTACAGGTCAACTCAATAACAATGCGGACTGGTCAGCCCTTATTAACTCATTCAATTCTGATCTCGCACGTATAAGTGTAAAAGGCGTGTCTGCGAACGGTAGTGACTTCAATCACAATATCTGGGTTCATGCCTATGATGAAGGTAGTTTATTACCAGACATGTCGGTAACCATTAAGGAAGCATTTGATATAGCCTATACCCAGCTAGACTGCAAGAACAGTGGCTATACAGATGCAGCCTTATGTTATCGTACTTCAGAAGGTGATTTTATTATTGGCGGCGACAATGATCGCGCATCCAGTTTTGAGTTCACATTTACAGATAGCAATTTTAACGTAATTAATGACCCAAATTTTGTAGAGCAACTAACCTCAAAAAATAACAGCTCTAATTTTTGGGATATACGATTGCCACCCAAAACAACTGTAACCATTACTCAACAAATCCCACTGTATCCAATAGTGAAAAACTATGATATTTTCCAGCTATATGGTGACAATGGAATTACTAATAATATAGAAGTGCACGCAGTCATTAATGATCATTTGGGAATAAAGAGTGTCGAGATATGCGATGGCAATCAATGTAACCCATTAAAACCCAAACTAGAATCCGGAGAACGAAGTAATAACTACTTCAAGTCTGTAAATAATATTTCCGATCTAGGTAACTTAACCCTGAAAGTAGAAAATACTTTAGGGAACATCTCAGAAACACCGGTTAGCCCCACGGCTGTAAAATATAGCAAAGAAACACAAAGAAGAATCACTTTTGCAGAAAACTATGCAATTAGCCTTAGTCAGCACCTTAAATACTATGAGGAAGAGATTAGCAGTACCGATAAAGATTACTATATAAGAATGGGATTAATATCAGATATTGACACCTTGCGAGAAAAAGTAGACGGCATCAATAATGATGCATTTTATCTTTCATCCGTATGTGATAATAACCTGAATACAATAACCCAGTGTTTCGACTCAATAGATAAATTCGATAAAACTTATCTGTCAGAAGAGCAAGTTCTTTTCAACTTGAACAAAATGCCAATTCGAAACCGATTACTAATGCCACGCGGCCAAACCCCTTCTTTTTCAGGTGATGTAGATTGTGCGATTCCCTCAAACTCCATCATTGTGGGAATGAAGGCCAAATCAGTAATTAGAGCTCCTGGTACGGATGCCAACCTCAAAATAGGTATATTTTCACGAGAAATCCTACCTACATATAAACCACAAGAGCCATTCTTTATTTTCAACTCAACTGTTGAATCATGTGATAAGTATAGCGGTAATGGCAATATGCATTTTTATGATTTTAATTTTGTAGATGGTGACAACACTAAAGCATATGCTTTCACCAATTTTGGCCTTGATGTTGATAATGGTCAAGTAAATAAACTTTGCGTGGGAAGGCACAAGGTAGACCTATCAAAAAAGGGACCTCTCACATCCACTGGAAGTCATTATAGTTCAATCTGTGGTAATAGTGATAGCTGGAGTGGCATCGAACGTAGAACGTCATCTACCCCAACAACTACGAGAGGACTGCCGTACCACTTAACTGCTGAAGCAGTACGTGCCACCGCAAAAAGTGCATCTTTTTATCGGGTTCAAATGTCTGAAATTGTTTTTGCCCAGCCCTACACTAGCGGGTTAACCAATGGTTACAGGTATCGAATTAAAAATGTTGAAACGGGAAATTATTTAGACAAGAGATCAGGAGACAATGATATTGTCGATATATCGCCGCGCAATGATGATGATCTTTCACAAATATGGATACTCGATGCCGTCAACCCACTCGAGTTTCGAATAATTTCTGCTAGCCAGAATACAATCCTTACTCAACCTAACTCATTAACGGAGAAATTTTTTACTAGGGCTATTCCCAACAATGACCAAGAGCTTGAATCAAATTATTCTCAACACTTTAGGCTCGAGTCACTTAGCGGGGGAGCAAATACTATTAAGTCTGTCTATATGAACAACAAATATATGTCAGCTGCTGGGAATCTATCAAATGCTTCAACAAGCACTAAATGGCTTTTTGAACGGGTAACTGATTAAATATTCTTATACCTCATTAAGCGCTTATGAGTTCGTTAACAAGAGGTTTCATAAGCGCATCTTAAAAAGGTGCTAGCAGCAAACTGATCTGACGAATTTGAATTCCCGATATAGTAACTAGCAACAGTTCTCTTGAGGCAGGGGCTAGTGATACAACCAGCCAGCACTATGGTGATACTATTGATTTATTTTTAACTGTGTAACTAATTGCTTTCCAACACTCAACACCTAAGTGTCTCATGAGTAAAATAATGACTGAAAACACCTTTAGTTGACTCACCCAGATGCCTATCAACATAATAGGCGGTTTTGGCTGAGCGCACCCCCCCCCCCTCTGTTCGAGGTTTTGACAACAACCACAGCGGTAATAACTCCACTCACCTTAAAGGGCAACATAGTAGAGTTGAAATAAGTGGTCTCTACTGTCAAACCGGATAATTTAAAAGTCAACTTGTTAATACAGGGCCAACCCATCTAACACAGATCGATAACCGGATTTTGGCTCAGTATGCACCCGCAATATCGTCAATACCCATGAGGAAACTGTGGATCTATATTTCTGCAGATTTTGCGCTATAGGGTACTAAGCTGCTTATGAAGTCGAGATAGGTCGGCACACACATCCTCTGGATTGGAAGTCCGCAGTTATCCATCTCAAAGAAATTGCGCTTCACGCTGCCCCAAAAAGCACTAAGCGTCAATATGGAAGGCCAGAGGGTCCCTCTGATCTTATATCTCAGAGGAACAGTGGATGTTAAATTCTGGTTGTTCGTGTAGTATTCATCGAGTTGAAGGTATTTTCCGTAGCGACTGCAGGAGAATATCTTACATCACGTTGATTCGCATCAAGTATAAACTGGGGTAGGATTCATCGACAGACTTCGAGGCGGTTGCCGCTGGTCTAAAAAATAGCTCCGGGAATAAGCCACTCTCTGCTGAGAATTGAGGCAGCAATTACCCACAGACTAGCAAGTCCAAGAGCAGTACACTAGCCAAACTTTTATATTCTGTTTGGAAATCCGTACGGGATTCATAAATTAACTTATACAACGAATATACTAAAGCGCCACAACAGCATGATCGGATAAACTAAAAACACATAAATTTCAACCACCTAATGAACCTTCAATGCAGGGAATATATCGAAAAGTCGATAATTTTATCCAAAACTGGAAGCCGATCTTATACCGACTTATAATCGAGCGTAGAAAGCAGCTTACCGACTTCCAGCAATATATTAGCATGATTGATTAAATCTAATCATCAATCTCTACTTTATATACATTTCGTACCTAATGATATACTTCATAGCAAACTAATATGTCTAACCTCAACAATCTGAGAACCCTCATATTCAGCATCAATACTTATACGATCTCCGTGCTTCACACTAAGGCCTTTTATTTTCTTCTTATCTAAGAAAAAATAGTTTCCAGAAACCTCATCTTTAATCAAAAAAAGATGCTCAACCTTACTAAAGCTTTTATCTTCTACAGTGACTTCCTCTAGCTTTCCGACTATAAAATCTTCAGCCGTGACACTCACCGACAAAAAAATTGAAATCGCCATCAGTAGTATTCTAAACATAATTTACACCAAAAAAGATCTGTATTTAAAAATTAATTACTATATTTTACAGTAAATTTTGCAAACTTTCTCATAGCGTCCACCGATTCAAATTTAATAGACAGGCCATTCCTGGAGTCTGTGAAAGACTCACCGACCTTTACAATCGCCACATCATTATATGCCCCACCATCAGCATAGCTGATAAATAACTCATCCTCAATTTGGTAGGGATTCATTATGGGGTGGGAAGCATGATAGTTAACATAATAATATTCTTTTCCATGACTATGACCTTCACCTCCTATTTTTACTTGCTGAGGAAGATTTTTTGAAAGCTCTCCGGGACCAAGATAAATTGACTGAATTTCTATTTCTTGTAATCCACCCAGATATGGTGTGACTACCTTTGTATACTCAGGGAATTGCTCATACCACCCTAAAAATTCACGCTGGCCACTCCCAAATAGGTTAGACCACCCTAAGCCCATTATTCCTCTTCCCCCATAATAACTTTCAAGATTTCCATCGTTATTCTCATCAAAATTTGCATGGCCTAGTCCAAAGTTATGACCCACCTCATGCTTAATAGTGGCTAAGGCTGCAACTGGCCCGCCCTCTAACCCTACAAACGACCAGTTCCCCCAAGTTGCGGCCACTCCAGCCGCACCAAATATAGATATCGGATAAAGATATACTCGATGGTCCCATTTTGTTAAATCCAGAGGTTCATTATTTTCATCTAATAAATTTTCTCTGGCCCATTCGTCAGCTTCATCTCGAAAGGTCATACCTTTATCTGTATATCGACCACCAAGGTGTTGTCTATCGAGTAACTCCTGGTAGCTGAGCATGTCGCCATTTATTTCATCGGGCACATTGTAGATTACACAATCAATTGATGAGTTTTCCTGGCCAGAGGTTCCATAGCAATAATTATCTAGAGAGCTATCATTAACACGATGCCGTACAAAATTATGCTGACCTAAAGAGTTATAATAATACACTCTATTCATTGAATTTGGGTTATTAAAAACACTATTAGCCAAATCAGATATACCGAGACTATCTAAGGATGAATTGCCATCGAACTCCATGTAAACAAATACAATACTACTTTCCTTTACCTTTATCGTATTAATAGAAAGCAATACTACCTGAGAAGTATTATCGCTTAATGACAGACTTATCGTTTCAGTAGCTGACTCTCCTGAGGCAATATTTTCAACTCCATCATTAAGGCGGTACTCCCAGTCACCATTCTTATCTACACTAAATTCACCATATTCACCATCAATGGTATCTTCAGTAAATGTTGGGGCATTTCCGTCGACATCAGTAATAGTTACTGTTCCAGATAAGTACTCTGTATCGCCAACGACTAATGTACCAATTGGAGACTCTACGTTAAATTCGTATGGATCATCAAAACCTACAATAGTAATCGTAATAGGTGTTGTTTCACTACTTGAGTCAATACCTATAACAAAATTATCTCTGACAACTTCCTCTCCCTTAATTGGATCTGATAGAGCCTCATCAAGTACATACACCCAACTCCCATCTATACTTACTTCAATCTCCCCATATGCTCCCTGAAAACTGCCTTGAGCGAATTGAAGGCCGCTATTTGTATCACTGATGAGCTTTCCAGATATTTTCTCTTCGATATTTTCTGAAATTCTACCGGTTCCACCTGTTATTTGATACGAACCTCCGCCTCCAGAGTTACTACCACCTCCTGAGTTATTGCCACCTCCTGAGTTATTGCCACTTCCTGAGTTATTGCCACCTCCTGAGTTATTGCCACCTCCTGAGTTATTGCCACTTCCAGCAGAACTTTCATCGGTAGCTTGGCCTGAGCTTCCCCCACCACCTCCACATGAGGCTATAAGAACAGACAACAAAATGCTAACGGCAATCTCTCGTATATTTTTCACATATTCTCCAAAGTACTATCTCTAGGATTGTTTGGCTTTGTCCTACATTATTTTCTATAAACATAAACCTATCAGTAAGTAAATACTGCGGGTGTCATAGAAATAAAAACTTCAGATAGAACAATTAACCATCTATATACAACCCTTATATTGCGTATACAACCACTCATTCGACGTATATTGATTAAATGCTTATACCTGATGTCAAATGGTGAAGGCGTCATTATTTTACATAACCCATTATTTTCATTATTTTTTGGTCTGATAATTTTAGGAATTGGTCTTTATTAACGGGTATTTGGTATTTTTTCTTACTTTTGTGAACTTTATTCAGTTATCGACACCCTCGCCGGAATCCAACACCCCCCTCATATATTCGAACTTATTCGATTATATATTCCACAACCGCCACACAATAAGTTTATCGACTCATGTTATTTAACCAGGGAATACTCCAGCTTATTTACATTGGTCTACTTTTCCACATTTTTATTTACATAACCACCATCTAGACAATATGGAAAAATCTTTACACGATGATTAATTTTTATTCCAAGGAATAACTACGATTCTTTATTCCACAAGTGGATCACCATGTGGCCTGGCAAATAATTCATTTGACGGCCATCCTCTTTTACTCGCTCCTGATCTACTGTTCAAAAGATCCATTACAAATTGATCCTGCTCGGCCATCACCTTATTAAAACCGGCATCCTTTGGGAAATATTTTCGCTCCAAGCCGTTTGTATTCTCACTGATTCTTCTCTACCAAGATAAATATGGGTGAACAAAGTAAAATATCTACTTCTAAGCAATCTACAATTGTTTCTTGTTCAGCGAATTCGAGACTACTATCAAAGGTAATCGTTTTGATTTTATCTTCGAAACTTACCTTGCGACTAATCGCTGCTTCAGCCAGCAAGTCTGATTGTTTACATATCAATGTAACAATAACAGTAAATAGTGTCTTGCGTTCAGGCATAGTCAGTAATTAACCGCGTCGATCACACCTATCGTAGCACTTGCCATGGGACTTTGATGCAATCCTAAGGTGCTTGTATTAGCTTCATAATTTTCCGATCTAAATAAATTTGTTGGTAGATCATCTCACCGTGTAACGACAACCCCGTACACCTCTTCATATAGCTTACGACTTGCTGTGGTCTGAGTTAGGGCCTCTATTTGTTTCCACATGCCATCAGTCACCCTCTGTGCTTTATACACTTGCTAGCGTCTTAGCGCTGCAAGCTTATGTTCTTGTCCCGGGCGATATCCTAAGTATTACACTGCAGCTTTTAGTCGATCATTGCGAGATACCTCTCTAACGGTTTTGCTATTGTTTTCTAAGAATGCATGGATGTTCTAAAACTGTAAATCTGGCATCGTTCGATCTCGCTCCGTTGGTAGCAGCTCATCATTTTCTTTCACTTGATTGAGATAGATTCCGGCTCTACCAACTGAGCCCACTCTTACCAATTACTCTTATTATCCGAAACCAACAATTTGTGTCATTGCAGGTATCAATTTAATTAAAGCAAAACAGTTTAATGGTTTCAAAACTTAGGGCGGGATCCTGTGGCGTACTGGGTATGCTTGATACGGCAGGTTCCTCTTTGTGATTACTAGAGTCAACACCAGAATGGATTGCGGGGGTATAGTGCTGGAGTCTCTTGGCTTTTAAATGTAGCTTATGAAGTGACCCACTAACCCCGGATACCATAATGACTTTATGCTTTCGGGCATTTTCATAGGTTGTAGAGTCCAAATGCGATAGGCCCGGATTTTGGTTGGCATTTCAGCGTATCGGGTGAACGCCTGGCGAGAACTCTTTATAGAAATATTAAAGGGGAGCTAGCGAAGGCAGACTCAAGGCCAGTCCACCACTTCAGCGACGCGGCTGTTGAGCGAAAAAATGAGGATGTGATTTTTTAGAGGTACCCTCGAGTATAAACAGCACGGCGGAGGGGATGTGCATATGGGATTGCTCCTATACCTTTCTGAAAACTGTAAGTATTAAGAATACCAGTAACCTGTTAATAATCATACAACTGTCTGTCGCATGCTAATCCCCCCCCGCTTTAATGTGAGGGGGTATTAGAGTCGCGAGCAAAAATAATTAGTAAGTATAGATCTCTATCGCTGAGGATCCATCCGGGTCTACTGGGTATTCATATGCGCTAACAGCCAGCGTTTGCCCATCGCCACTGAGGCTGATAGTCGTTCCGAAAGAGTCACCCTGCTCAGTATTGCTACTCTTGAGATAAGCCTGCTGCTGCCAGGTATTGGCCTGCCGTGCAAACATGTAAGCTGCACCAGAGCTTATAGCACCATTATTGTGTTGATCACCATTGATACCTTGGGCACTGCTGCCCTCAAAAATAGCGCCAACAGCCAGAGTTTGGCCATCGGCACTGAGACTGATAGGGAACCCGAAATGATCACCCTGTTCAGTATTGCTGCCCTTGAGATAGGCTTGCTGCTGCCAGATATTGGCCTCTCGAACAAACACGTAAGCTGCGCCAGAGCTTATAGCATCATTGCTGTGTTGATTACCATTGATACCTTGGGCGCTGCTGTCCTCAAGATCAGCACCGACAGCCAGAGTTTGGCCATCGGCACTGAGGCTGATAGCCATTCCGAAAAAGTCATCCTGTTCAGTATTGCTGCCCTTGATATAGGCTTGCTGCTGCCAGATATTGGCCTCTCGTACAAATACGTAAGCTGCCCCAGCAAATGGGGCATCATTGTTGTGTTGATCGCCATTGATACCCTGGGCGCTGCTGTTCTCAGAAACAGCACCAACAGCCAGGGTTTGGCCATCGGCACTGAGGCTGATAGAGCTCCCGAATTCATCACGCTCTTCAGTATTGCTGCCCTTAAGATAGGCTTGCTGCTGCCAGATATTGGCCTCTCGTACAAATACGTAAGCTGCCCCAGCAATTGGGGCATCATTGTTATGTTGATCGCCATTGATACCTTGGGCGCTGCTGCTCTCAGAAACAGCACCAATAGCCAGAGTTTGGCCATCGGCACTGAGACTGATAGAGCTCCCGAAAGCGTCACCCTCTTCAGTATTACTACCCTTGAGATAGGCTTGCTGTTGCCAGGTATTGGCTTCTCGTACAAACACGTAAGCCGCCCCAGCAATTGGGGCATCATTGTTGTGTTGATCGCCATTGATACCTTGGGCGCTGCTACCCTCAAAATGAGCACCAACAGCCAGAGTTTGACCATCGGCACTGAGACTGATAGAGCTCCCGAATTCGTCACCCTCTTCAGTATTATTGCCTTTGAGATTGGCATCCTGCACCCACACCCCCCCCTCTCTGATAAACAGGAAGACTGCATTTTCACTGTGATTAGCTACGGCCAGGGTGTGGCCATCACCACTGAGGCTGACAGAGAAGAGCTCTTCGGTATCATCGATCTTGAGGTAGCCAATGGCAGCAACCAATGCGTCGCTCACTGAGATAAGGTCTGAGTCACTGCACTGCTCCAATTCACCCTCCCCGTTACAAGCTTGTAGTAGGTACTGAGCATTTGCCCGCGCGTAGAGCGGCACTTCTAGCGTTATGGTTTCACTCCCCTGGGGAATATGCTCTGCGACAGGAGTAAACCCAGATAGCCCATCTGAGTTTTCCAGTAAATGGTAATGGCTGGCGTTACCGGTATCGGTCCAACTAAAGCGGAACAACTTAACGGGCTCAAAGCTTAGGGTGAAATCCTGTGGTGGATTAGGAATATCGGGTGTCTCTTCTACGGCAGGTGTCTCTTCGTTGTTACTCTCGTTGCTACCGGACCCTCCACTGCTGCAAGCAGTAAGGAGGGAGAGGATAGTTATTATAAAGATGGCTTTAATGGACTGCGGGGGCATGGTGATAGGATCTCTACGCTTTTTAATACAACAGCTCAATTATTCATATCGCCCGTGCTGTTTCTTTAGGATTTGGGCATTTTTTATAGGTCACAGAGTCACAAAACTAATAAGAGGGCACTGAGCAGAGGGGTCTTAGGTTCAATGTACCTGTCAAGATGATGATCCGAGGAGTTGGGTGCACACAGGCGCAATTCCCAGTCCGGGTATTGCTTACGGAAAACCAGCAGAACAGGTACAGGGCAGCAATTGTGGCAATGAGAGTGGAGTAGTGAACCCAGGCTGATTCTGCCCCACCGGGTAGAAAGTGTTTTTCTTCAACGCTGCGACGGCGATATAAAATTAGCGCATGAAAAATGACTGTCGCAATCACAAAGATGAGGGACCAACGGGTTTATTGTTAGTCAGATCCCACCTGGGCCACAAGACAGCACACCGCTGAATCAGCATAATCACAGTAAACAGACAGTGCTACTGATGCGGCATTTTGTCAAACGGCTGACTGACTGTTGGAGATATGGTAGTAAGCATCAATTGGATTAGTTCAGACCAAATCTGAACTACTACAGTTTAGTCGTCAATAGGATCGATAGTTATCTTCTTACAGAGTTTTTTCCATATTCCCTGCATGTTAATTACGCTAAAGAAGTTATGAAACAGCTTCTAGGGGAAAGGAGCATCTGCGATATTTCATCTACAGATGCCTACCCCCTTAATTATTAGAGTCAATATTAGCTAAAATGAAAATTTCAAAGCTTAGGTATCAGCTATTACTTTCTGAATTTATGCACCTAAAAAATTTAGCAGCATATCCCCTCTTGTCCGATAATAATCTTCGTTCGCACCCTTTCCTGTATGCAGCACCCTAATATCATCCAATATTTTTTCTTGTGCTTCACCACCGAGCCTACTATAGAAGTCTTTCACCTCATGTGCGCAGTTTTCACCAAGCTTCCCTTTGTCCAGTAAAACTGCATTGAAGTGTATCAGAGATTCCTTTTCTTTATAGCTCATTTCTCCGTACAACATATCTGCTAATGCACCCAAGTTATTACTTCGAAGGTTTACCAACAGCTTCAAATGCCGATCAGGAAATAATTGTTTGAAAATATTATGTTGCTGTTCAGGTTTCAGCTGGGTAGATAAAATTGCAGCGAGCGCAAGGTTTTGCTTATGGATCATCACAGACATCAGTGCTACTGAGCCATCAAAACGATATGGTACGAGCCCAAAAAATAGAT
This sequence comes from Microbulbifer mixtoriginis (SeqCode), assembly GCF_052467515.1. Taxonomy (NCBI): domain Bacteria; kingdom Pseudomonadati; phylum Pseudomonadota; class Gammaproteobacteria; order Cellvibrionales; family Microbulbiferaceae; genus Microbulbifer; species Microbulbifer mixtoriginis (SeqCode). The sequence goes on from NZ_CP174314.1 coordinate 2,444,557, forward strand.
TGTTATCGGATTTAATCCTATGAATAAAGCATGTATATTTCCGTCTCAGGTACTTTCCATCGGTTGCGTTTAGATATCCATCAAAAATTTGACTGTTGTTCAAATTTTGACAAAGCTTGTCCGCGAGCTTATCCATTCCTGAGTCCCGACAGCCTCCAAGTAACTTCATTTGCTGGCCTGGATCTAGCTGTTCAATCATGCCATTCTGTTGATCGGAACTCACATGTGTAAGTAATAAGGCTGCACGGTGAGGACTTTTGTAAATTAATGTGGACATAACCGTAGGTTTTATGTCCCCTAGTGGTCCATGCGGAAAGTAATGTAACTTGAGAAAATATATTTTATTTCTTTATGCGTATTACTGATGTCTAATTTTTACAACTATAAAGCTATTAGTTACACAATTAACCGCATGGGCCACTAGGCTTAGTGACTTAGTCTTTATTTGATTCGGACGGACGGCTTTGGGGCGTGATCAGTTTGTTTTCTGCCACAGAATCTAGTAAAAATTCGGCCGCAGAGATCGGCCCTGCGCGCTTCGATTAATCTTTTTCGACATGTATTACGCTCAGCGGATCGCTTACCTTGTGTGTTATTTTTATGCTGAGGCGCTCCACTTGTTGCTCTTGTGCTACCAACTGAATTTACACCCATTATTTTCACTTCTTCTTATGATGCTAATAATTTCTATATTTTATCTTGAGGCACCTCTAAATGCTTTATTTTATGGGCTTTAGTTTTTAATTCCTTGGTTTCGGATAATAATCCACCATATCCTTACCCCCCAATAAGCATGATCGTTATTGTAAAATACGGGGCATTCGTCCAGATACATCTGAAGACCCCCAACAAATCCATAGATAATCACCAAATAATGAGAACAGGCAGAATTCCTATAAACTAGTTATACCAAAACGCACATAGTTATCATTTTGTTTCAGATGTCCGCTTTTAAGTGTCCCCCATCTCGTTAATGTTCAATATTGCTCATATTCATATCCCCCTAATTTACTTCGATGCCTTGCTTCCTGGACAGTTAGGATGTGCATCAATAGAATATTAGTTATTGGATGCAATAGTAATACACGGTCCTTCAGAAGTTCCTCCACAGTAATGTGGTATTTTGATTGAATACATCCGATCATGAGGCAACTGCGCATAACTATTAATTAGGTTTCCTTAGCAATCCGGCATAATGAAGTATCCTATGGGCCTAGATAGCCTGGGTGCTGGGTACCGATGTCATCACAAGCTTCGTCATGCTGCTTTCGCGCTAAAGCCTGGATTTGCAATTAAGGTAAGATGAGCCTCTCCTTTACCACCTTTGCCTCAAGCTAATCGCAATTTGAAGCTCCCCAGGTCAAGCAGCCACAACCAGGTGCACTGTTATGCCCTAGACCCCATAATCGACTCAATGATCTGAGCGCTAGTTTCTAAATCTTGGACACAAGTTGAAGACAGCCCAATAACGGGAAATAAACTTAGAGAATGCAGAAAAAAAGAAAATCGATGAGGGGGAGCTCTGCTCAGCACAAAACAGGCAGCATTCAACGCGCCGCCGGCTTCTGCAATCTAACAATTTTTAGTCGTACATTGGGTTGCGAAGAATAGGGCAAACCGCATCGTCACTCTTAGCCATATAATGGCTCTTTGATGGTATTGCCATTTACAAAGTCAGTCCCATTGAGTATTGGATAAATATTTTTAGGTTTTAGGCGCTTTTAGACATAGGGTAATTAAAGTTAAGTTAAGGGGACCGGCCTCCAAGAGCCCCTGATAACCGAGGGAACCTTTAAATAATCTCACAATATCTCTACGGATTGTGATTACATTTAGCGGACTTACAGCAGTGGCGACCCATTACACCTAAATTAATTTCTATCGGTAACGGCGGGCAAGTTGCCGGCCTCCTATCCCGACAGCTGGATCGACTATTGTGCACACCAGTGAACTCACCCTCAACAAGTCGCGATTAAATCAGATTTATTCTTGCCATTTCATTACCTGAAACTCAACACTACTAACTCAAAACTAAAAATTATTACCAAGCGCTTACCTTGTAAGCATTAATATTCCATTGACCCGAGTAAGCTTGCCAACGTGACAAATAAGCATGGCGATAAAAAGCATCAAAAAAATCTAGAAAATCATTTTTTGATGGGAAGCGGTATTCACCATAGTTTGGGTCAAAGAACAGAGCACCAACCTCAGTGGGGATACGCTCATCCGCGATCCAAACAGCTATTGCATGTCCGGCACGCCGTGAACTAATAGAAACATATCCATAGGTTTCTTGAAAGCGTCCAAATGCATTTACAAGACATCTATTAACCGGTGGAATGGGGTTCGCAGGTGGCTGCGGATTGCCCGGTACTATTGGTGCAAGGTCTTGTAGGGCTAAATCTGCCCAACTAGTGCAATACTCATTCGCCTTAGTAAGACCATTGTGAATTAACCAATTATCGATATTATCCCTCTGCCTACCTCCCCCGTTAGTCCAAAAATGAAAATCCTTTGCCACCTTGACTAATTCACCTGTATTAAGCGATCTATAAGTGGGATATCTTATTCGACCTAGAGTTATAGAGCATGGAGTTAATCCAAGCTTGTCTGGTAGGCTTTTATCATCTACCGCATGAGTCTTGATCCAGTGCGCACTGAGCGCGGCACATATTCCACGCGGACCATACTTGGCATAGTGCACCCAGCTCCGAGGTGAACTTTGCGAAAATCCCCAGGTTTTAACCCCTCTATGTGCTCTCGCAATTCTATTTACCCACATTATCTCTCCTTAAACCTACTATCGTATTTCATTACTATGTCTCTGTGCCTAAGTACGCGGCTAAAGCGAAACTTGTAACCTGTTCCTATTTTTAAGCCACCGCTACATCAAGTAATGCAGCGTTCCAAGGCACTCTCTACGCTAACCTAGAGATAAGACTTTACGCGCCGAGAGCACAGATAACTTTAGATTGCAGGCTTAATTTTTTAGACTTTGGCCAAAACTTGTATACATCCAAATGCAGGAAAACTAACTTGGTGAAGGTAGGTGGGGAAAGAAAAGTGACGGGAAAGTAACTGTGCCAAGCATCACAAAAGCAGGCAGTACTCACCGCGCCACCTGCTTCTGTAATCTATCAATTCTCAGTCGTGCATTGGGTTGCGAAGAATTGGGCAAACAGCGTCTTCATTCTTAGCCATATACTGCTGGTGGTATTCCTCGGCATAGTAGAACGGTTGGGCCATGCTGATCTCAGTGGTGATCGAACCTCGATCTTTAGCATCCAGCGCTTCCTGCACAGCCGCCCTGCTCGCTTCCGCCTCCTGTTTCTGGCCTTCGTTCAGGCAGAAAACACAGGAACGGTACTGGGAGCCGATATCGTTACCCTGGCGCATACCCTGGGTTGGGTCATGGTGATCCCAAAAGATTCGTAGGAGTTCTGCGTAGCTCACCTTTTTGGGATCAAAGATTACTTTCACCACCTCCGCGTGCCCGGTACGGCCGGTGCAGACTTCATCGTAGTTCGGGTTTTCAGTGGCGCCATCCGAGTAACCCACCGCAGTGGCATAGACACCGTCAATGTCCCAAAACTGTTTCTCTGCACCCCAGAAACACCCCATGCCAAAAATTGCGACTTCCATGCCTTCGGGGAATGGCTCCTGGATTGAATTGCCGTTGACATGATGGATACCGGTGATTTCCATCGGCTGTGGTCGGCCGGGCAAAATCTGATCCGCATCCGGGATCTGGAATTTGTCGTATTGCATACTGTTATCTCAAGTGCTGAAATTTTCTTCAAACAGGATAGCCACAAGCCCTCATTCCGCCCAGAGATTGGAAAGGCTTGAGGCGAGCCATGTTAACCTGACAATCCATGGGATCGAAAAGATATTTAAGCCCTGGGCACAAACTTGGCAAGTGCAGAACCTAAGGAGCCGCCATTGGCACGTTTAATTCTTCTAATACTGATCTTACTCGGCATCTGGTATGCCTGGCAGAAAATCAAGTCCAGCTCTAAAGGCGATAGGCGCAAGCAGATTTTCTTTATCACCCTACTGGGTGCAGCAGTCATCGTAGTGTTACTAGCCGTCAGCGGAAGGCTGCACTGGGTCGGTGCCATGGTTCTGCTGATCCTACCGGTGCTGGGCCGCCTGCTCAATCAACTCACTCGTTTAATGCCCTGGCTGGCCCCCTTGTTCGAGCGTTATGCGCGCAATCGACAAAATCAAAGCCAACAACAAGAACAGGAACCCCATCAGGAACAAAAAGCCGCCCAGGCTGACCAAGGGCCGCCTCTGAGTGAACACGAAGCGCGACGAATTCTAGGCGTTGGCGCCAATGCCGGACGCGATGAAATTATCGGCGCTCACCGCAAGCTTATTCAAAAACTACACCCGGATCGCGGCGGCAACGACTATCTAGCCTCACGAGTAAATGCGGCCAAAGAACTGCTGCTGAATACGCTCTGATCGCAACTCTTTATCAGGGCAAGGTTATTCTGCTACTCGACACAAGAGGTGAACATAGCGCGCCAACTGGCGATAAGGATCGGTCTGAGAATACTCCAATTCTTTTTGTACGATTGCCGCAGCGGGTAACTTGTCACGAATAGCAGGCGTCATAAAATCGTGAAAGCAACGAATACCGCTGTGGCAGGTCACCTCAAAATCGGCCTCCTGCAGCCAATCGCTCACCCACTCCAATAGCAGTGGGTTTTGTGGTGTCAGGCTCCCGGGGTGCCCACCCCAATAGTCTTCATCGATATTGCGCTCCAGCTGGCGAAAACTGCCACGCTGCAACAAGCGAAATTCCAGCGCGCGCCGATTGTAAAAAGTGAGGGACAAATGGCCACCCGGCTTGAGCAAACGGTGTAGCTGCTGTAAGGCCAAGCGTGGCTCCTCCAGCCATTCAAGCACTGCATGGCAAATCACAAGGTCCGCGCCCTGCAACGCTTTCATCTGCGCCAACGCCTGTAGGGGCTTATGCAAAAGGGTTACCCGCTTTTGTAAATGTCTCACCTCAACTTCAGCGGCAGCGTGCTCCAGCATTTGCGCCGAAATATCTGCCAAGTACACCTGATGCCCCGCAGCAGCCAGGTCCATGGCAAAGTGCCCCTGGCCACCACCTGCATCCACGATTTTTAAGGTGCGCGACTCCCGGCTGACGATCGCAGCTAAATCCCGATTCAGCACCGCCAGACGGATATCCCCCTTGAGGCCGCCATAAATACGATCGCGAAATCGATGCGCCAGGTCGTCAAAGTTCCTGTCGCTGAATCCTGCCTCACTCATGGAGCCCCACCATTTAAAACTTCTATCGCGCGGCGCTCGTTTTCCGCAACCTTATCGCGCAGCGCTAAATCCATATTCACCCCCAGCACCTCTGCCAACTTACACAGGTACATTTGGATATCCGCCAGCTCTGCAGCAACTTCTTTAGCATTCTCACTCTGCATCAGCGAATGAATATCCGCGTCTTCGCACCATTGAAAATGCCGATTCAACTCGGCCACCTCTACCGAAAGTGCCACCCCCAGGTTCTTTGCAGTATGTAGTTGCTCCCAGCCCCGCAGCTTGGCTATCTTGTCAAAAGCCGCCACAATTTCACTATTTTCCACTGAACTTCTTCCTCTGCTGTCGCTCCAGGCCGCCCTCCCGCGCCGCCAAAATCGAGTTGAGTGCGCGGGACATAAATTCCCGCCGATACAAAACACAAACCACAAAAAGGTAACCGGCAATAAACAGCAGCGGATGGATAAACCAGCCCAGCACCGACATGGAAAAGTAATAGGAGCGCAGGCCGTAGTTATAACTGTGCCCGGCGTGGTCGATCACTTTAGCGGTACTGATAGCAAAACGAAGGCGCTCATCCTCCGACAGTTCACCCGCTTCCGGCGGAGGTGCGGCTCCAATCAACACATTGGCAAACGAGTATTGGCGCAGGGACCAGGTGAAATTGAAAAAGGCGAAAATAAAAATCAGGATAAGCAGCATCACTTTTAGTTCGAACTGCTCAACCGTGGTGGGCTCGGCAAAAGGCAAGCTGGTGAGTACTTCGATGGCAGCTTTATTCGCCGTCAAGGCCGTCACCAGGCCCGCCAAAATTAGAATACTAGTGGAGGCAAAAAAACCAATCACCCGCTCCAGGTTACTGAGGATTGCGGTATCTGCCATACGCATATCCCGATCGAGCATGCGCAGCATCCACTCCACCCGGTACCACTGCAATGATGATGTGAGACACCAAGTCTCTTTGGCTTTCTTGCGTGCAAAGACGGTGTAACCGACCCATGTGATTAAAAAGCCAGTGACGCTGGCGATATCCAACCAGGACAACCTCTATCTCCCTGTTCGTCTACATTTATGCCGGGGCTTCGGTAGGTGAAGTCTTCGCCTTGCTGACATCCTTGTCAACACTGTCTTTCCGGTGTGTGCAAGCGGTAGAATAGCGCCCTTTCGCCGGCAGCAGAGGTCGGCCAGAAAATTTTCTATAACTCCAGGGAGCTGTCTTTTGAACAACTCACATCCTGCATTTGAACTGGTTACCAGCGCAGATATCGATTCCCTCGGCGTACGTGTCGAGGAATACCGCCACACCACCACCGGTGCCCAACACCTGCACATTGCCGCAGACAATGCGGAAAATGTTTTCCTGGTGGCACTGCGCACTGTGCCCCACGATTCCACCGGTGTGGCCCATATTCTCGAGCACACCGCACTGTGCGGCAGTGACAAATACCCGGTGCGCGACCCTTTCTTTATGATGATTCGGCGTTCACTCAACACCTTTATGAATGCCTTCACCAGCTCAGACTGGACCGCCTACCCCTTTGCCAGCCAGAATCGCAAGGATTTCAATAACCTTCTCGATGTCTACCTGGATGCGGTATTTTTCGCCACACTGGACCCACTGGATTTTGCCCAGGAAGGGCACCGCCTGGAATTCGCCGAAACTGAAAACACCAGCAGCGAGCTGGTATACAAAGGCGTGGTGTTCAATGAAATGAAGGGCGCCATGAGTTCGGTCAGCTCGCAGCTTTGGCACACCCTGAGTAAATATCTGTTCCCCACCACAACTTACCACTTCAACTCCGGTGGCGAGCCTACAGATATCCCCAAACTCAGTTATGAAGAATTGGTAGATTTCTACCGCAGTCACTACCACCCCAGCAACGCCATTTTTATGACTTTCGGCGATATTTCCGCCGCCGAACACCAGGCAGCTTTCGAAGAAAAAGCGCTGCACAAATTTGAGAAGCTGGACAAGACGATCGAAGTGGGCCGCGAAGACCGCTATCACGCCCCGCTCAAGGTGGAAGAACACTACCCGCTTAGTGGTGAAGCACTGGAAGAAAAAACCCATATCGTTCTGAGCTGGCTACTCGGCGACGTTACCGATCTGGAAGAGGCACTCACTGCACACCTGCTCGCCGGCGTGCTGCTGGATAACAGCGCCTCCCCACTGATGAAACTGCTCGAGACCACTGACCTCGGCACCTCCCCCTCCCCCCTTATCGGGCTGGACGATTCCCAGCGGGAGCTGGTATTTGTCTGTGGCATTGAAGGCAGCGAGCACGAGCGCGCCGACGAGCTGGAAAAACAAGTGCTCGCCGTATTGGAAGAAGTTGCCGAGAAAGGCATCCCCTACGAGCAAGTAGCTGCCAGTCTGCATCAGTTGGAACTGCAGCAGCGCGAAATTGGAGGCGATGGCTACCCCTATGGCCTGCAGCTAATCCTTACCGCACTCACCGGCGCCACTCACCGCGGTGATGCGGTTGGCCTGCTGAATATCGACGCTACCCTGGAAAAATTGCGCGATCAGATCAAAGACCCGATGTTTATCGCCAATAAAGCGCGCGAACTCCTACTGGAAAACCAGCACCGCGTGCGCCTGGTAATGAGCCCGGACGATAAACTGGCCGGGCGTAAAGAGCAGGCGGAAAAGGCGCAGTTGGCACAGATCAAAGCGCGCCTTAGCGAGCAGGAAAAAGCGCAAATAGTCGAAACTGCCAAGGCCCTCACGGACCGCCAGAATCGCGAAGACGATGCCTCCATCCTGCCCAAAGTGGGGGTAGAAGATATTCCCGCAGAAATGCCCGATGTCGAGGGTGAAATCACTGAGATCGGCGAACAAAAACTCACCCGCTACAGCGCTGGCACCAATGGTCTGGTTTACCAACAAATGGTGTGCGCCCTGCCCGAATTTAGCGAAGAGGAAAAGGCGCTACTGCCCTACTACTGCCAGGTATTGAGTGAGGTTGGCCTCGCCGATAAAGACTACCTGGAAGTCCAGCAGTGGCAGACCCGTGTCGCCGGTGCCCTGCACGGTTTCACCAGCAGCCGCACCGCCATCGACAACCTCGATCACTTGTCCGGCCACTTTATTCTCTCCGGCAAGGCACTCTCTCGAAACCAGGGTGAACTCACCGAGTTGATGCAGGCCACTATGGCACAGGTGCGCTTCGATGAGCACGCCCGTATCAAAGAGTTATTGCAACAGACCCTGGCGCGCCGCGAACAGGGTGTTGTCGGCAACGGCCATGCTCTCGCCATGGCGGCGGCAAGTGCCGGTTATAATCGCGCAGCCTGGGAGAGCCATGCCAGCGGCGGACTGCTTGGCCTGCGCAACCTGAGAGCCATGGTCAAAGGACTCGATGAGAAAGATGGCCTGCAGCAACTTTCTGCGCACTTCCAGGCAATCCACAACAAGATCCTCGCCGCCCCGCGCCAGTTCTTGCTTATAGGCGAAGAGGAAAAACTCAGTGACTTCAGCCAGGCACTGGCACCACTTATCTCTTCATCCAGCACGGCTGCGGCCAATCCGGACGCGCCTTTCGAGCGCAGACGGGTACAGGAGCTCTGGGTGGCCAACAGCCAGGTGAATTTCTGCTCCAAAGCCTACGCCACCGTACCCATGTCGCACCCGGATGCCGCGCCGCTGTCCGTATTGAGCGGTTTCCTGCGCAATGGCTTCCTGCACCGCACGATTCGCGAACAGGGCGGCGCCTACGGTGGTGGTGCCGGGCACGACAGCAATATCGGGGTGTTCCGCTTTTACTCTTATCGCGATCCGCGTATGGGAGAAACCCTAGAGGACTTCGATGCCTCCCTGCAGTGGCTGGCCGAAGGCAAGCACAAAGAAGAGCAAGTCGAGGAGTCCATCCTTGGTGTAATCGGTGGCCTGGATAAACCCGGCTCACCCGCCGGTGAAGCCAAAAAGAATTTCCACTCAGGCCTCTATGGACGCAGCCACGAAGTACGCCAACAGTTCCGCAAGCGGGTAACCGAAGTTACTTTGCAAGACCTGCAGCGCGTTGGTGCCACTTACCTGGAACCGTCCAAAGCCAGCACCGCGATTGTCACCGGCCCCCAGGGCAGTGAAGCGGCTGCGAAGCTCAACCTGCAAGAAGAAAAACTGTAAGCGAGGCAGGCCCCCGGCAGTATTAGCTGCCGGGGCGCCGGTTTTACCCGTTTGCAGACAAATAGTACTCGGCAGTAATCATTTCTCCTGGATCCATGCCGTGATCCCTAAGCGAAGTCCCGATGAGCAAACAAGATAATATCTACGCAAACCCACTGGGCCAGGTGGCCGGCTTTGAATTTGATCGGCAGGTGGTGCAAGTCTTCCCGGACATGATCAAGCGCTCCGTGCCCGGCTACACCACCATTGTGGCCATGATCGGCACCCTCGCGGAACGCTATGCCCAGGCGGGCAGCCGTTGTTATGACCTGGGCAGCTCACTGTGTGCCGCCACCCTGGCCATGCGCCACCGTATTCCCGCAGCAGACTGCGAAATCATTGCCGTAGATAATTCCGAAGCGATGGTATCCCAGGCGCGCACTGTACTCGAAGCGGATAGCGGTGAAGTACCCGTGCAACTCATTTGCGACAACCTGCAAAACGTAGCGATTGAAAACGCCTCCGTTGTGGTACTGAATTTCACCCTGCAATTTATTCCGGTTGAGGAGCGCGAGGAAATCCTGCGCAAAATCCAGCAGGGACTGCGCCCCGGCGGCATCCTGATTATTTCCGAGAAAGTGGACTTCGCCGATAAAGACCACAATGAACTGATGATTGAGTTACACCACTCTTTCAAGGCCGCCAATGGCTACAGCGCACTGGAAATTGCACAGAAACGTTCCGCTTTAGAAAATGTGCTGATTCCAGAGACCTTAGACACCCACCGCTCTCGCCTTAAGAGCGTCGGCTTCACTAGCGTCGATGTCTGGTTCCAATGTTTTAACTTTGCCTCCCTGATCGCCATCAAAGGCAGCCCCGATAAGTAAGTACCCGTGATTGACTACACCCAACTCTACCAAGGCTTGCAACATATCCCAGAGCTGCGCAGCTGGCTGGCTCAGCTTCCTCAACAGGTAGCCGAAAACCTTAGCCCTCATCGCTGGGGCGACCTGCCCGACTGGCGCGCAGCTGTCGAAGCCCTACCGGATATCGCTCCCTCCAGCATCGAGCTCAGCAATAGCGTGCGTATCGGCAAGGCCAGCGACGCCTCGCCTCAGCAATTGCAGCGACTGGAACAGGAACTGAGAAAACTACACCCCTGGCGCAAAGGCCCCTGGGAAATATTCGGCCTGCCTATCGATACCGAGTGGCGCTCCGATTGGAAGTGGGACCGGGTGCTGCCGCACCTCGCGCCTATGAAAAACAGACTGGTACTGGATGTTGGCTGCGGCAACGGCTACCACTGTTGGCGCGCCTATGGCGCTGGGGCCCGGCGGGTGATCGGCATAGATCCCTCGGCAAAATTCGTCGCGCAGTTTTACGCCCTGAAAAAATATCTCGGCGACGAACAGCCGGTAGACCTGCTGCCACTCGGCATCGAAGCCCTGCCCGCAAATCTGCGCGCTTTCGATACCACCTTTTCAATGGGTGTGCTCTACCACCGCCGCTCGCCGATGGACCACCTGCGCGAGTTGCGCGAGACCCTGCGCCCTGGTGGACAACTGGTGCTGGAGACCTTAGTGATTGATGGCGGGCTCGGGGATTGCCTGGTACCAGAGGGCCGCTACGCTAAAATGCGCAATGTATGGTTCTTTCCCAGCTGCGCCACCCTGGAAAGTTGGCTGCGAAAGTGCGGTTTTCGTAATCCTAGGACAGTAGACTTGAATATCACCAGCCTGGAGGAACAGCGGCGCACCGACTGGATGCACTTTGAATCACTGGCCGACTTTCTCGATCCGCAATCACCGGACAAAACAGTAGAAGGTCACCCCGCGCCCAAACGGGCTGTTTTGGTCGCGGAAGCGCCATAGCTTGTTTCACAGCCACAATCTGGAAACTCATAAATTCCGCAAAAGCCGTAACAAATAGAATTTTGTACGGAATAGCGACTGCCATCTTGATTGTTGCGCCTTGTAGGGCAAAGTGCGCCCCCAAATGGTGCAACTATATCCTTAAGGGAAGGCCGCGACTGTCTGCGGCCCAGCGCAGAGAATTTATATGAGTATTAGCGTATTTGAACTGTTTAAAATTGGCGTAGGCCCCTCTAGCTCCCATACGGTGGGCCCAATGGTCGCCGCCCGCCAATTTGTTCAGGACCTGCGCGACCGCGACCAACTCGCAAGAACCGACCGTATTCAAGTACACCTTTACGGTTCCCTGGCCCTGACCGGAATCGGCCACGGCACCGATATGGCGGTACTGATGGGACTGCTTGGCCAAACCCCCGATACCATCAATGTCGATAGTATCGATGAAAAGATGGCCGCCATTCACAGCGAACAAGCGCTGACACTTAATGGTGACCACAAAATAGAATTTGTTCGCGATCGCGACCTGCTCTTTCATATGGAAGAGTTCCTACCGCAACACTCCAACGGCATGACCTGCCAAGCCTATTGCGGCGAAGAACTGCTATTCGAGCGCAGTTATTTTTCCATCGGCGGCGGCTTTGTTCTCTCAGAAGAAGACTTCGCTCACAAAGAAGAAATTGCCACGCTGCTGCCTTACGATTTCAGTAGTGCCGAACAGCTGATGAAGATCTGCGATCAGCACGACTGGACCATTGCCGAGTTGGCCATGGAAAACGAAAAAGCATTTCGCAGCGAGCAGGAAGTCAAAGACCGCCTGTGGAATATCTGGAAAGTGATGAAAGCCTCCATAGAGCGAGGCTGCCAACAAAAAGGAATTCTGCCCGGCGGCCTGAAAGTACGCCGCCGAGCCGCCGAGCTCTATCAGGAGTTGAGCAAGCAAACAGCAGAAGAGCGCAATCGCGGCCTCGCCATCCTCGACTGGGTGAGTTTGTTCGCGCTTGCAGTGAATGAAGAAAATGCTGCTCGCGGACGTATCGTTACCGCTCCCACCAACGGGGCCGCCGGTGTTATTCCCGCAGTGATCGCCTATTACGTGGAATTTGTGCACGATCCGAAAGTACACGGAGAACTCAAAGAGCAGGTGGTGAAATTTATGCTCACTGCCGGCGCCATCGGCATGCTATTTAAGAAAAATGCCTCTATCTCCGCCGCCGAAGTGGGCTGCCAGGGTGAGATCGGCGTAGCCTGTTCCATGGCCTCCGCAGGCCTGGCCGCCGTGGAAGGCGGCAGTAATCAGCAAATCGAAAACGCTGCCGAGATTGGCATGGAGCACAACCTGGGCCTCACCTGCGATCCCATCGGCGGCCTGGTGCAAGTGCCCTGTATCGAACGCAACACCATGGGCGCGGTAAAAGCCATCAACGGCGCACGCCTGGCCCTACGCGGTGACGGCTCCCATATCGTACCGCTAGATAGCGTGATCGAAACCATGCGCCAGACCGGTATCGATATGCAGAGTAAATACAAAGAGACTTCTCTGGGCGGGCTGGCGGTTAACGCCGTTAACTGCTGATGGGCTTCTTTATGCCGGGGCTGGGTTTGGCCTCGGCAAGCTTGCCCTTTCAAAAATGCACACCCTAAACATGCTCATCTCTTGTCATTAAGGCAGGATCACTATCGAGAACTATTCAATTGGAACCTTAGAACCACGGTATTGTTGGAATGTCTCATGTCCCCTATCAGTTGTTTACTCCGCACTCTCTTAGTAGCTTCATAAACCATGAACATTATTGAGCAAAGGTGTTATTACTCCATAATTCACCTTCCTCAAAGGCAAATTATTGTTTAATAGAATGCTCGCCATCTGAATGAAGTGGAACTTCAGTAAGTGCCCGTTTTATTTCCTCGAGCTTTTCGGGAAGGCTGAACCCCAGATGTTTATTGAGCCTATCCAGTGAACGCTCTAACTCCTGAAATGTTTCAAGTATTTTCTCTACCTGCAGCTTTCCTTTATCTGTCAGAAAGAAAAGCCTCCTTCGCTTATCACTTGAGTCATCTTCATGCTTAATGAGTGAGAGCTTAAGTAACTTCGGAAGTTTCTGCTTAATAAGCTGAGGGGAGGAGTCTGTCTCACGAGCAATTTCATTCAATGACAATCCATCCAATCGATGCAAAGTCACGATGATTGAGCAAGATTTAACCGGAACTTGCACACCATTTCTCGTGAGAATTATCTCGCACTGCTTGGTGATAAGAGTAGAGATAGTCTCCGCAGTCTTGCCAATAAAGTAATTCTCAGGGCTCATAAAAGACAACTCTCATCCATCTTTCAAATTAATTTGGGGCTCATTAGCAGAGTATTGATGCTTGATTCTACCATAACCTTCAAATATATTTATAAACATGTTTATAAATATATTTATGGAGGATAGTAATGCGGACAAAATGGATCATCTTCACTCTTTTCTTACAGTCTTGGGGAGCGCTAGCTCAAACAAACTGCTCTGTTCAGTTACAAGACCTTTCAAAGGATATTGAAGCTCTTAGAGTTGAGGCCGATATACCGGGGATAGCGATAGGAGCAGCGTTAGACGGAGAATTGGTGTATGAAGAAGGTTTTGGCTTTGCTGACAAGTTACACAAAACACCGGTTACTCCCTCCACTATTTTCCAGATTGCCTCAGTAACCAAGCCAATCACAGCTTTGGCGGTAATGGAGATTGCTGATAAGCACTTGCTCGAACTAGAAAGTTCTGTGGCCCTTGGACCAGGCTCTCTCCTAGCGAACCCCCATCACCCCTCAAAGGAAATCACCCTACTCCAATTGCTTACACATACATCCAGCATAAAGGATGGTATGTATTATGAGGTGGATTTCAGAACACCCGGGCAAGATTCAGCAATGAAGCTTTCCGAGCTGCTGGAAGATGTCCTTCTAGAGAGCGGCAAATATTATTCAGCAGATAAGTCTTTCCTGAAATCCCCGCCCGGGGAGCAATGGAGCTACAGCAATATGGGCTACAACTTGTTGGGCAACTGGGCCGAGCAACAATCTGGATTGAATTTAAAAGATTGGACTCAGAAAAACTTCTTTGAGCCACTGGGAATGGATCATACTTTCTGGACTATAGCAGATACGTCTGGGTTAGAAGTCGCAACGCCTTATCAAACCCTTTCTGATGGCCAGCTAGTCGCAATTGCACAAAGTAGTACTCCCGGATATCCGGCAGGAATGTTGCGCTCAACAGTATCAGATTTGACAAAATTCTTTGGTGCGGTTGCTAATTCAGGTGTATTTATGAGGGAGACTATTTCCTCCCAAAAGGTGCTTCAAGAGATGTTTGCTGAGCGCTCCATGAGTGGCATTCCAGACCATCTGGAAAGTCAACTTGTTGCATGGAATAGCTATAACTACAAAAAGCGCTCCTATTTAAGCCATTGGGGTGGCAATATTGGGGTGTACACGGCTGCTTATGTTGCTCCTGAAACAGGGCTTGCACTTGTCATTCTCACCAACAGGAATGCAGAAAGACCTCAGATTAATATGCTTAAAGAGCTATCTAAAAAAATCTATGATGTAGTTGAAAGATGTAATACTAAGACTGCAGTGGAACGTTAAAATCACATTGAATAGATAAGACTTGAGCCTTTAATTATTTTAAACTCACTAAAGCGGTGCAATTATAAGCATCAGAAATTGCGAGGGTAGGCAAGCCTACCCCCGTATAAAGATGAATAGCTGGATTAGTTCACACTTTTAGAGTGGTAAACAATCGCTTGCCACACGTTTTGCTGACCGCCGATATAATTCTCAAAGGTAGGATTCTTGATATAGTTCCAGGCCACTTTGCCGTTACCTAGATACATCGGCTCATCCAATCCACCCCATCCATAATCGGTGAGTTTTACTGGCCCTTCAAGTACATTGAGGTCTGCGTCAATCTCCATCACATAGTAGGCTTTAGGTACCAACATACGCATAGCCTCGCCTTTCTTGTTGTAACTGCGATTGTAGGGAAGGTTATCGGAAATACACTGGAACTGTGCATAACCAAACAAGTAGCGGCCATTCTTCAAGTCGACGAGCTGGGGGTCACTAATTTGGCAGTCGGAATCTTCCGCCAACCAATTGATGCCAACTCCCTCAATATTACCTTCCCAATCAACCTTAGCAATACCTACACGAGTTAAGGATGATTCATCCAGGGCGCCGCCAGAATAGAGCCCTTGCCTTGGCATCAGTGAATAGTTACCCTCATCATATTCGATCTCTTCGAGATACGAGAAGAAGCAATTCTTATTGGCCTTAGCAGCACATTGATCATCAAAGGGGCCATCTCCACTGGTATCAATACCGAGTGTATCCTGTAAGAACCTATCCATATCCTCATCTTCGATGTACTTCGGCGAAACAACCACTGAGAGATTGGTATTAGCATCTACCGGAACGACTGTGTGCCCTCCCCCATTCGAAATCATTGCACTTGTTGTAGGAACGACGTGATTATAGGTGCCTTCCAAGATGGATGAGCCATCATCTTCCATTTTGATCGCAATTGCATTCAAGCCAGGTGAAGGGTGGTATTTATTTCCATCACTGGTGCAAAGCGCCCCAAACATTTCATTTCCAGGGTTATAGAAAGCCCGGATATTAAGTACGTGCCCATGCCCACATAACCAATCCCAGCCTCTACGATCATCTCCCGTCATTGTTAAGGACCAATCATCCCGATCAATCACGGTTAATCCCGCTGAATAATGAGAACCACTTGAGAGTACACGTGCAGTGACTGAAAAAGCATAATTTGTACGCCCTTTGCTGTCATTCTCAACATATATAAGCTCTTGGGTGCCTAAGTGGGTGCCGCCATGCATTTTGTTAACGACGTAAGCATCCGGTTTTTCAGATAAGGGTTTGTCATCCCACTCCATTAACCAAATCTGATCATTGTACTTTTTCTCATTATCAGTACCGGCAACACTAGCGAGGTTATCCTCGTTAATCTTCATTTTGCTAGTGCCATGCTCTTCCACTATGTCTTTCTTAATATCATAGCGCTCACTGGCTTTATATTCGGTGTTGCATAAAACAGCGACTCTAGAGCAATCTGCACTTGCAGTAATACCATGGGTTTCATAGCACTGTTTAAGGATTGTGGTATTACCCGTTTGATCGAAGCTTGAGGTTTCAGGGTTATACTGCAGCTCGTAAACAGAACCGTATGTTGGATCAGAAGCTTTTAACCCTTCTGATAATGTAGTGGATACGAACATCCGCGGCTTATCAGTATCCGTAGCGCAAGTTGCCGTATAGCTACGAATAGGGATGTCGATATTTTCTTCATCTTGCTCACTATCTGTTCGGCCAATATAGTGTGCAAGCTGGTAAACTTCTTGGGCGTTTACCATTGCATCAGGCAGGGTGATATCTGTAGCAGTTATAGTGGCAAACCCCAGATCGGAAGTAGAAACGTCTCCAACCGTTACCGTTGAGGGATCATTATCGGGAAGGGGCGTATCGCTCCCAGTATCGCCGGAACCACTATCACCTCCTTGGTTATCGCCACCCTGATCACCACCATTATTACTGCCACCATCACCCACAGCTGGTGTCTCAGGTTCAGAGTCTGAAGAACCGCCCCCTCCGCCGCTACACGCAGCCAAAGCTGCAGTTAATGCCAGCACCAATAGTTTCTTGCTAAATAACTTGTCCATAATCGCCTGAAATCTTATTTTTTGATTTGTGTGTTAGGTAAGGATTAAGAATTAAGTTCCAATGAGTCACGAAATGAAAATACGAAAAGAATTTTATTTTTTCGTGAATAATTTTCTGTGTCGCATTTAAAAAAATGAAGAAACTAAAGCCTGCCTATATCGGTGCCTTTCTGACGATATTTGTCACCTATATACAAATTGCGTTAGAAGCGTGCTCTACATTCATAAAGCTCTATTAAAAATGGGTGATATTATTCAGTATGAGCACTCCCGAATTGCTTATTGATGACAGCCGATCACCTGCTTCCGCAAAAAAACTGGAGGCTTTAGCAGCAAATAAATGAACGTCTAGCCGGCGCTCGCTCCTAAACGTTCACTCATCAGCTTAACCTTACAGCTTAAGTCACCTAAGCGAGACTTGCCCAGGATAAGAAGCACTATCGCTTTTCAAAGCAATTTTTCTCTTCTTAAAAGAAAGCAACAAAGGGATCAGGATTAGAGTAATCGGTGTAGCAAATAGCTCCCCGAACACTAGGGATATAGCCGCTGGCTTTAAATATTGGGCTTGCTCGCTGGTTTCGGCTAATAAGGGTAGCAACCCACAGATAGTAGTCACCGTAGTTAAGAAAATTGCCCTTACGCGACTTTTCCCAGCTTGAAGTAGCGCTGTTTTTACTGGCACACCCTGCGTGTAGAGTTGATTAAATCGGCTCATTAATACTAGGGAATCGTTAATCACTACCCCAGTCATTGCCATCATTCCAAATAAGGATAATAAGCTTACTGGGAAGCCCAGTAGGCCATGTCCAATAATTGCCCCCGCAAAGCCCATTGGAATCACCGACATAATAATCACTGGCTGCCAATAGGATTTTAATGGTATCGCCAACAAAACGTAGATAAGTAAAAGCGTCAGCAACATGGACTTTTTAAATCCAGCCTGTACTTCTACTATTTCGGAAAATTCACCAACGGCTTTAATTTGGACACCCGGATAAAGGCGCTCCAGTTCTGGCACCAGCTCTTCTTTTAACCGCTCCCAGTTTTTTTCCGGTGAACTGACAGAGCGATTCTGACGCCAGTAGATGCTGACCACTTCATCGCGATCTCGCCGATAAATGACCTCCGGTTCCCGCTCATACTTCAGCTGCGCTATTTCACCTAAGCTTACGTAGCTGTTGTTGCCCAGGTTAATAGGAGTGGCTTTTAACTGCTCGATTGTTTTAGTCTGCATTTGAGGTAAG
This sequence comes from Microbulbifer mixtoriginis (SeqCode), assembly GCF_052467515.1. Taxonomy (NCBI): domain Bacteria; kingdom Pseudomonadati; phylum Pseudomonadota; class Gammaproteobacteria; order Cellvibrionales; family Microbulbiferaceae; genus Microbulbifer; species Microbulbifer mixtoriginis (SeqCode). The sequence goes on from NZ_CP174314.1 coordinate 2,462,787, forward strand.
CGAGCCAATACCAATGTCTCTTCCCCGTTATCCAACAGCCTGTGTATCTCAATCTGGCCGAATGCACCTCCAATCACAGAAGCCAGATGACTTTGATCAATGCCCAGACTGGCTCCCCGCTCATTGACCATAATTTTCAGCTGTCTTTTGGCTAGTTGGCTATCATCGTAGACATCGTTCACGCCGGGTAACTCTACCAGTGAAGCCTTGAGGCGGTCGGCCACTTGTTTCGCCTGATCCCGATTGCTGGCAGAAACCGCAATGGCAGTATCGCCCGCCGGCTCTTCGGTAAGGCTAAACTTCACTGCATAGCTCCCCTCCAAAATACCTGTTTGCAGCCGTAGCTCCTGCAAAAAGCGGTTGCCCTCTACTCTAGCCAAGGCGTCATGTGTTAATTCCGCTGTCAACTCTATGGTCTTAGCATCTTCCTTTGACACGATATACTTGCTAACAGGAGGCTCCGGAAGTCCATACTCCTGCTGCAATCTATTTGCGGTTCGCTTGATGGCCTGTTCAAGTTGATCGGTATTACGTTCCGCTAAAGTATTTGCAACTCCATGCTGCATAGTGACTTTAACCGTAGCATAGCGTCCTGGAATTTCGGGAAAGAATACTGAAGCGATATGTCCCTTGAACATAGCGCCATAGGCCAGCAGCAAAAAGATGGCAAATAGACTGATACTTGTTTTCCGGTTTGCCAGGCTCAATGACAAAAGCGGAATATATATCTTATCTGAAAATTGATTTAATGAACGGTTACATTTCTCTCTGGCGATCTCAATCCATCGCTTCATTGCATATTTGGTGTGAGTACGTGTATTTGGGTAGCTTAAATGCGCGGGCAATATAAATTTGCTTTCAATTAGCGAAAATATCAATGCAAATATCACTACAGCAGAGAATCCTGATAAAACTTTTGCCAACTCATTTTCAATCCATAGCATCGGTGAGAAGGCCGCGATTGTAGTCAATACGCCAAAAACTGTGGGCACGGCTACGGCTTCAACCCCTTTCCAGGCAGCCTCTTTCGTGTCAGTTGTATTTTGTCTCGCCTGATGAATACTTTCACCGACCACAACGGCATCATCTACCAATATCCCCAGTACCAAAATCATACCGAATATAGTGATATCGTTGATGCTGTAATCCAGGGAAGGAAAACCCATCAATGTAATCGCACCAGCCAGGGATAAGGGAATACCTAAGGCAACCCAAAAGGCCAGCCGCGTATCTAAAAAAAGCACCAATAGCAATAATACGATGAATAACCCCTGCAAGGCGTTGGTACTTAGCAAGTCTAATTGCTCGGAAATATAGGGGAACATATCCGCCATTACATCCAACTGCAGGTTCTTGGGTAGTGTCGTCTCTAAGGATTCTAATACTGATTTTGTGGCTTCATGGATATGAAACAGGTTATCCTTTTGGCTGGTGGATACCATTAGTGCGATTGCTGGTTGCCCCTGATATCGAACAATACTGTCGGTTTGCTCATAATCTCGCTTAACAGTAGCGATATCACTGAGTCTCACTCGTGCCGTCGATTTAGTGATAATGGGAATATTCCTAAGTTCCGCCAAGTTGTCAGCCAGGGAACTGCCCTGCAGCACAATATTGCCATTGGCAGTTCTTAATTCACCACTGCGATACTCCACTGACCACTGGCGAATACGTTCCGTTAGGTTTTCAAGAGATAAACCATAGCGTTGAAGCTTCCTGGGGTCTGGCTCTATAGCCAGTAGTTGCTTTCTTTTCCCCAGGTTTGTCACTTTGGAAATGGCAGGATGCTTCTTAAGCGCTCGCTCTACTCGTAAGGATACCTGCTGAAGCGAATCATTATTGTCACCACCGTAGACCATGACAAACGCCGCAAGATTCGTATATTCACTGCGATAAATACGCGGCCGCTCCGCCAATACGGGAAAGCCTTCGATACTTTCAACTTGATTGCGAATATCTTCAATCAAACGGTCCAGCTTCACATTAGTATTTTTTTTCACTACTAATAAAGCGTAACCTTTGCTTGATTGGCTGGTTATGCGCTTTATTCCCGCAACACCACTAATAGCTTCCTCAATACGCTGTGTAATACTCTCATCGACCTGGCGGGCAGTACCGCCGGGGTAGACAACGGAGATTTCGACTTCCGTAGGAGGAATTTGTGGAAAGCTTTCCACCCGCAGATTTTGAAAGGTCAGCAAGCCTGCAACCAGAATGAACGCCATGAGAAGGTTAGCGGCAACCGGGTTATCCAGGAACCAGCGTGAGAGTTTTTTCATATCCAGGCCTTAGTGGATAGTCATTGCAACCGCTTGACCTTCTAAGAAGTTGGTCAAAGGGAAGCGAACAAGCTGACGATTCTGATGGGGTCGATTCTTGTAACGAAATAGAACCGAATCCGGCCGCATATCCAGTAGCTCTATCTCTTCCAAAAGTAGGGATTGTTCAGAAACGCTCCATACTTTCCCATCTTCTGTAAGAACCGATGCTGGTGCACTGACAACATAGCCCTGTGTGTTGCCTGCAAACACTACATCAACCTGCTGATCAGCAAGCAAGGGGGTCTCGCGCTGAAAGGGGTTAGCCACTTGCAACATAAGGCTGCGCTGACGGGTGTCCGCATCCATAATTGGGCTTAGGTAACGGACCGAGGCCTGCCACTGTTGTCCATCAGGCGCCTCTATTGTGATTTTGTAGGGGCCTTGCTGAAGTCCGTTTAAGCGCTGCCAAGTCTGCTCGGAAAGCTCAACTTTGACATCCAGGTAGTCACTGGCTGCTACTCGAAAGAGTACATCCCCCTCATTTATCCATTGGCCAGGATGGATTAAATCAGCAATAACCACCGAGTCAAAAGGTGCTTTAATTTGTGTATCAGCCAGCCTCTGCAGGGAGGATGCGAGAGCTCCCCTCGCCGCTTCTCGATTTGCCTCTGCGGCTTTGACATGCGGCTCTAGTCGGCCAAATGATGACTTCGCTTTATCCCCGCGTTTTGCCACGTATTGACGCATGAGTATTTCGGCCAAGTTGAGCTCAGCCTCTGACACTCTGGCTTGAGCAGCACGGATTTCAGCCTGGTAAAAAGTATCCTGTAGCGACGCCAGTATTTCTCCCTTCCTAATGAGACTGCCCGGCATTGCCTGGTTAGCAATATGGGTGACACGCCCGCTCACTGATGCGATAACCTCAGTCGCCCAGCGGGGTTGTGTTATGCCTGTTGTTTTGACTTCAAGCTGAGCATCCGCCGGTACTGCCTCCACGACAGTAACAGTAAGGCCAGACTCTTTGGGCTTTTCCACCATGGCTGCAGGCTGCTGCTCAGCCATAAGCCACAGCCCTACCAAGACCAGCAAGCTGGTGGCAACAATACCTGCAGCCCGCCGCTTTAACCAGATTCCCGCCATTTTCATCATGCCTAGGCAACTTACATTTTATGGAACATACTTGAACCATAACTAATAGCAGATTATGATACAAGCATGTTCCATAAAGTTCAGGTAATAACTCCATGGCAGATCACCTAGATGCGCGTATTCAGAAGTCACAAACTGCGATCATGAAGGCGGGTATGGAACTCCTGAACAAAAATAGGGAGGCATCCTTTAGCGATATTGCCCGGGCGGCCGGAGTTGGGCGCACTACCCTTTACCGTCTTTATGACACGAGAGAAAAGCTGATTAAGGCGGTTGCGATTCACTGCCTGGAGGCATTTGATAAAGCCACCGAACACTTGGAAAGCGAGGCTGAATCGGCTCTGCAAGCCTTCCACCTGATGTTCAAGGCGATTTTTCCGCTGTCGGCCGAAATGGAGTTTTTAATGAAGTTGGGAGACTTTGATGAAGATGACCCAGAGCTCACCGCTATCTATGAGAAACAAGAGAGTGAAATCGCAACATTGGTGGAATACGCAAAATCTGAAGGCAGCCTGTCCAAGAAACTTCCTACTTCCTGGGTGGTAAACCTGGTAGAGGGGCTGCTTTATACATCTTGGCTAACAAAAAATGTAGAATCCATAGATCACGATACGCTGGCCGATTTAGCGTTTCACACATTTTGCAATGGCGTTGCTCGTTAACCATTGAGAGTGTTGTTAAATGACTCAGCCAGTTACCACTGTTTCAAAATCAACAGATGATGATTATACGAAAGGCAAGCACAAACATTCTTTACTTTCGATTTTTACCCGGTTTAAGTGGCGAGTATCCTTGACCCTATCGCTGGTCGTTATTGAAACACTCCTCGAACTACTTTTTCCACTTGCCATCGGCTGGGCTATCAATAGTCTATTAGAACAGTCCTACAATGGCATCTATCTTTTGGCAACCTTAGGTAGCATTTCTATTCTTATAGGAAGCGCCCGAAGATTTTACGATACCAGAGTCTACGCACATATTTATCAAGTAGTTACTTCGGAAATGGTAGCCCGTGAAAAAGCAAAGAAACAGTCTGTATCGACTATTACTGCGCGCTCCGGTTTGTTAACTGAAATTGTCGAATTTTTTGAAAACAGCCTGCCAGAGGTCATTAGCGTTTCTATTGGCACAGTGGGTTTACTCATTATTATTAGCGCCATCAACCTCAACGTCTTTCTGGCTTGCCTGGCAATTCTCGCTTTGATTATCCTGATCTATTGCGTAATCGGAAATACCAATTACCAGCTGAATGAATCTTATAATAATGAGCTGGAATATCAGGTTGATGCCCTTAAACAACCTAATGTTGAGCATGCAAAAGCACACTTCCGGCGCCTTATGCGGTGGAATATTGAATTGAGCGACCTGGAAACAGGCACCTACTTTATATTGTGGGCTGGCATAGTCGCTTTGTTTGTTTACGCTCCCATAGCGGCAATCGATGGGGGCCTAGTGAACTATGGATTGATCGTTGCCCTGTTAATGTACGTCTTCGACTTTATTGGGAAGGTATCTGCGTTACCACTCTATGTTCAGCAGGTTATTCGTTTGAAGGAAATTTCAAATCGGATTGGCTCATAAGGAAAAGGGGATAGTTTGGAGTATGATTCAACTATCATTGGAATAAGTATCACTCTTTATTAATAGCCCCCTCTTTCTCCTCATGATCGGCTCCACGAAAGTGCATGCAAAAACAAAATATGGCTTGGACTTCAGCTCTCCAATCTATAGATATCCAGGTTTAAATTTCATCGAATAGAATTTCCCTTTGGGCACAAGCTCTTTTTCAGATATATCGGTGAAACTTGCCTTAGGCAACCGCCGGGATTAACAGAGGCTGTGGGCTTGGCCTGTATAAAGGTGCGAAAGCACTGGGGTGCGGCTTTTGAGATTGTCGAGGCTTTCTTTCTGCCATTTTCTGCTAAGCCTGGATCAATCTACAGCAGTTATTTTTGAGCGATTTTTTATTTCTCACGCAGCAACCCAGGCTTCAGCAACACCTGCTCTCTCGCCGTTCCGCTTCCTATCTGTAACAAACAAGAGATGGCCAATAGAACCAGGAGAACGATCTTTTTCTCACTGAGGTCAATTAGTGGAGGTTTATTTTTATTTTTGAGTTGCTTTCTTTAGCCGCTGCAAAGATAAAGGTTTTTCAGCTGCTGGATGGGGCTAGCAAGCTGTGGGCGGCAACTGGGAATTCTGCTCATCCACTTAATGGAAAAATATAATTTGGTGTAAATATTTTACTCTGACCCTAATTATTTTAGCTCCAATTCTCCATTCCTTAACAACCAAGGCAGCTAGTGAACATATCTGATCGCTACTACTTCTCTAAAACATACCGGCAAGAATAGAACAAAAAAAGACATACCACATACATAATAACATTGTAAACAGTCTATCCATAGTTGTTACCAATCCAGGAGAAAACATCCAACTGAATGCAGCTAATGAAGCCAACCAATAGATCAATTTTTCTCCCAAACCCAAGTCATCATATGAAATTCTAAGTTTCCTATCTGCCTTCCGAACAAAGCTATCAAGCACCCTAACAATTACCATAAATACAACTAGCAGAAGAAGCCAGAGCCATCTCTCCACAGGATTAGATATATCCTGGGACATAAAATAAAGCACGGGCTGGAGAAGTAACCAAATTAATGGGGAAAGTACAATTGAGGCTGAAAGCAAAAGCGCTCCCCAAAACAATGAGGTAAATGTGAAATCGATACGATCTCCATACCAAACACTTTCGGGTAACTGTTTTTCTCGAATGAAGGCTAAAGCCACACGTCTAACCGCATCACCAAATTTCACTGACACTCCCCAAATCACAACCAGGCATATCTACTACCCCCTCCAAGAAAACTCGCATAATTATCATATTTGGTTTTTGAAAAAATGAAGCCAAATAAAATATTGACATAAAAATAACATCCTTAAAGCCCCTCAGAAAGAGCAAAGGCTCTGCATTCTAATCATTTTCTAATAGTGCCAATCACTTGATATGAAAATATCAATGACATATCGATATCTAGCGCCAAGTACCAAATAGATTGTTTCTTATACGAACTACCTGAAAATCCTATACCCTTACCCCATTACCCCAGTGCCGACATCTTGAAGACACAATATTTTTCAGCTAGGCACCCCAGCCAATGGATACAATATAATGTGCTAAAAGCTATCAGTAGACACCATATATAGTGATCCAGATCAAGCGCTCCTCTCTTGCACTTCTATAACCTTCCCGCACAATCTGTGAAGGAAGGCCCATGACCAGTACCTCTACCCCAGAAATTGACAGTGACGCATCTCCCACTCAAAACCTAAGCAGTTTTCTGGTGCGAAAGCGAGATGGTCGCGCTGTGGCTTTTGATCCTCAACGTATTACTTCGGCACTTGTGCGGGCCGGGCAGGCTACTGGTGAATTTGGTGAAGATGAAGTTGATTGGCTAACCCAGGGCATCCTGAAGGTGATTAATCATCGCTTTAATGCTGTGACACCAGTCGATATTGAGGAAATCCAAAATATTGCCGAGCAAATATTAATCAATTGCGATTATATAGATACTGCTCGGGCCTACATCGCCTATCGGGAGCGACATGCGCGCATACGCAATGATCGACAAACTCTGGTAGATGTTGGGGCTTCCATTGAAGAATATCTGGAGCAGGCGGACTGGCGTGTCGCTGCTAATGCCAACCAGGGCTACTCTCTCGGCGGCCTGATTTTAAATAGTGCCGGTAAAATGATTGCCAATTACTGGCTAAATCATGTCTATTCCCCGGAGATTGGTGCAGCCCACCGGGATGGTGATTTACACATCCATGACTTGGATATGTTGGCCGGCTATTGCGCCGGTTGGTCACTGCGTACCTTACTGCACGAAGGGCTGAATGGAGTTCCCGGCAAAGTGGAGTCGGCACCGCCCGCCCACTTGACCAGTGCAGTTGGGCAGATCGTTAACTTTCTTGGCACATTGCAAAACGAATGGGCTGGAGCCCAGGCATTTAGCTCCTTCGATACTTATCTCGCACCCTTTGTACGCAAGGATCAGCTGGATTACGCCAGCGTACGCAAGTGCATGCAGGAGCTGATTTTTAACCTGAATGTGCCATCCCGCTGGGGCACCCAGACTCCCTTTACCAACCTCACTTTCGATTGGGTTTGCCCTCAAGACCTGCAAGACCAGCTGCCGGTGATTGCCGGCAAAGAAATGCCATTCACTTATGGTGACTTGCAGGTGGAAATGGACCTGATTAACCGCGCCTATATTGAGGTGATGAGTAAAGGGGACGCGCGCGGCAGGGTCTTCACTTTCCCAATTCCAACTTACAATATCAGTGAGGACTTTCCCTGGGAGAGCGAGAATGCGGAGCGGCTATTTACTATGACTGCCCGCTATGGACTGCCCTACTTCCAAAACTTTATTAACTCAGACCTCAGTCCAAACATGGTGCGCTCCATGTGCTGCCGCCTACAACTGGACCTTCGAGAGCTGCTTAAACGTGGCAATGGATTATTTGGCTCCGCGGAACAGACCGGCTCTCTCGGTGTAGTAACGATCAACTGTGCACGTCTGGGCTATTTGTATAAGGGGGACTGGGACCTCCTGCTCGCCCAGTTAGATAAATTACTGCTACTTGCACGGGATTCCCTGGAAGTGAAACGCAAAGTGATTCAGCGGCATATGGACGCCGGCCTGTTTCCCTACACGCGTCGATATCTTGGCACTCTGCGTAACCACTTCTCTACCATTGGCGTTAACGGCATTAATGAAATGCTGCGAAACTTTAGTGAAGACCGTGAAAGTATCGTCACAGATACCGGTAAAAAACTTGCCGAGCAGTTGCTCGATCATATTCGTTTGCGAATGACAGAGTTCCAGGAACAAACTGGCCACCTGTATAATCTCGAAGCCACACCGGCTGAGGGAACTACTTACCGTTTTGCCCGCGAAGACCAAAAGCGCTATGAAGATATTATTCAGGCTGGCAGCACGGAAGCACCTTACTATACCAACTCATCCCAGCTACCAGTCGGCTTTACCGATGACCCTTTCGAAGCGTTGGCCCGGCAGGAATCCTTACAATCCCGTTATACGGGCGGCACTGTGCTGCACCTATACCTGGGTGAACAACTGCCAGATGCCGATAGCTGCCGCCGCTTATTACAGCGCGCCCTGAAAAATTATCGGCTGCCCTATATCACAGTAACTCCCAGCTTTTCTATATGCCCAGTACACGGCTACCTGAGCGGCGAACACGAATTCTGTCCCCGCTGCGATGAGGCTCTGCTCGCTCGTGAGCAATCTTGCTGCAGCGATTAAAACCAACCACCAAAGAGAGACATCATGAATAAACCAACCTCACCACTCAAAAATGAAGACCGCACCCGCTGTGAAGTCTGGAGCCGGGTGATGGGCTATCACCGCCCAGTTTCCTTCTGGAATCCAGGCAAACAATCGGAACACAGGGAGCGCCGCTTTTTTGTTGCTGGTAGTGACAAATAACCATGGCTGAAAAGCTGCGCATTGGCGGTTTTACACCATTTACCGCTATCGACTTCCCTGGTGAATTGGCCGCAGTGGTCTTTTGCCAGGGATGCCCATGGCGTTGCCGCTATTGCCATAATGGTGATCTGTTGCCGGCCCGCGCGCCCAGTGCTTACGACTGGGACCAGATATTGGAGTTTCTCGCCAGCCGGCAAGGACTGCTGGATGCGGTGGTATTTTCTGGCGGAGAGCCAACTGCCCAGGGGGCACTGGAAGCCGCCATTGCCCAAGCCCGAAGCCTGGGGTTTAGGATAGGTTTACATACTGCCGGGATCTACCCTCGGAAACTGAGTCGCTTGATCCCCAGTTTGGACTGGGTTGGGCTGGATATAAAAGCGTTACCGGAAAATTACCCTGCCATTACCGGGGTAGATGGTAGCGGTACAGCACCCTGGCAATGTGTAGAACTACTCGTCGAGGCTGGAACATCTCTGCAAGTACGCCTTACCAGACATCCTCTCCTCACCAGTGATGAGGAGCTAGCTCAAATTCAGGAAAAGCTTCGCAAATGCGGTGTTCATCATTTAGAGGTGCAGCGTTGTAATACCGAGCAAGCGATCGACCAAACTCTGAGGTTTATTTCATAGAGCTAAAAAATTTGGGGGACGAAATAGAATCGGTGGTCGGCCATGGACATCTTCTTTTTATGACTCTTCTGGTGGCGGGCTCAAAGGCCAGTAAAGAGGCCAAGCTTGGCCTCTACCCGATAGGACACCAGCGCCAGCAGTTCAATCTTGCATTTGAGCAATACCTTGCTTTCTTAGGGCGAGCGCTTTGGGCTGTGTTGAATGAGAGTGAGTAAGTTGGCTTTTGAGTTTAGTCGCAAGCTCTTCGGCCAATGACTGACTTTGCAATAAAGCCTGGTTTACCGAATTTCGATGCCGTTGATCCGCAAACTCCTGGAATTCCGCATTGATTTCATATACTTGATCGACCCCCAGGTAATGGCTCAGTGTCCTGATATGAGGACCCAAGTGATTCATGTTCTCGCGTATTCCTCCCTCTGCAAAGCCAAATTCTCCAGCAGAAGTAATTAGCACCAGCATCTTTCCCGACATAATGGGCTCAAGCGGATAGTCTCCACGGGCCAAGTCAAAGGTGAAGGTCTTATTAATACGTATCACCTGATCGAACCAAGCTTTTAAAGCCGCCGGCATACCGTAGTTGTACATTGGGGAAGACATTACTATGACATCCGCCTGGTCAAGCTCATTAATCAAAGTATCCGATAATGCAACTAGGGATTTTTGCTCTTCACTACGCTGATCTTCTGGAGTGAATACAGAGGCAATCCAATCCTGGGTAATGAATCCTGGCGGGGTCTGGCCAACATCCCTATAGATGAGTTTATCTCTTGGTCTTAGCCCAAGCCAACGCTTCACAAAACTTGCGGCAACGGCCTTGGAGATAGAGGAGTGTTTTGGTATGTCCCTATACTCCTCCGGCACCTGAATAGCCCCAAAAATCTGGGCGCTGGCTTCAATATGAAGAAGGGTTTTCATCTACTAGACCTCGAAAAATTCATCATTTGGTCCAGCGATAGTGCAGCCTACAAGCATTCTTGACAAATGAGATATTTTTCCTTATAGATGAATTAATTTCATCTATAAGGAAGAGTAGTCCATGTATCCAAACCTACCCTCCCTCAATTCCTTAAAGGTTTTTGATGCGGCTGCGAGGCTCGGTAGCTTTAAGAAAGCTGCAGAGGAACTCTTTATTACCCCTACAGCAGTATCCCATCAGATAAAAAGCCTGGAAGAAACGCTAGACAGTCAGCTGTTTGAGCGTAAAACCCGCGCAATACAATTAACAGAAGAAGGAAGGCTACTCGCAGAAACAACTTCACGAGCCTTTCAGCAACTTGCCGCAGCAATAGGTGAAATCGCTAACTCAAATCGTGTGATTGCTGTCAGTACAACTTCATCTTTTGCGGCTCTGTGGCTGGTTCCCCACCTGGAGCGCTTTTATCAGAAGCATCCTGGTATCGAGATATCCATTTCGACCGGTGAACAGATAGATGATATTGAGCGCGACCGACACATTGATGTAGCTATTCGCTACGGTGAATTTGATCCAAAAGCCAAAAATAGTACAAGGCTTATTACTGAATCAGTGGGTATGTATGCTACGCGGAACTACTTAGCAAACATAACCGACCTCGAGCAGGCGCAGCTATTAGAAACCAAATGGATCAACCAATCTTTAACCCCATTCAGTTGGAAATCCTTACTTGGCGACTTCAATAAAAACCTTACCATTCGTCAATATGATCAGGAGTATCATGTCATACAAGCCGCATTGGCTAGCCAGGGGATTGCTTTAGTCAGTTCCCTACTAATTCAGAATGCCTTACAGAACAGATGGTTGTTGCCGTATAAAAGCACAGCTATAAAGCAAAAGGCTGAAGGGCTTTCATATTACGCAGTAATCCCAGGCCGTAATATAAATAACAAGCAGGTTAGTGTGTTTCTTGATTGGCTACTCGAAGAAATAGAATAAACTATATATACAATTTATACGATATCGCCCTTACGAGCAAAACTCGAAAGGGCGATAAACAAGCCATCACTAAAAAGCAATAAGACTTAAAAATTAAAGGCAAATAATATTTTCTGCCTGAGGGCCCTTGGCACCCTGGGTCACTGTAAATTCTACAGCTTGCCCTTCCTGCAATGTTTTAAAGCCACTGCTGGCAATATTGCTGAAGTGTGCAAAAACATCGGGGCCGGATTTTTGTGCAATAAAACCAAAACCCTTGGCTTCATCAAACCACTTAACAGTACCAGTCGTTGTGTTAGACATAATAAATATCCTGAGAAAATAAATTGATCATAGTTGACCTGTTGGTCGAGCGGGCAAAAACTGAGAATTTAAAAGAGACAGAACGAAGGATTATGACTAAAACTACGAGTTGAACTAAAATAAAAACTGGGCGTTTATACCAGCTATCAGGATAGTAGCACCTAAAGCTAACTCTTGTCTATAAAAATAGAAATTAAGGGAAGGAATGAAGCAGATAACTCAATAGCTGTATTATAAATGGCCTACTTTAAAGATTTTCCTCCTAAGCTATAGTTCACTCAGCGTCCTAGAGTGCTCCCACTAGGGAGTTGTACCTTAGGGAGTGGTACCTAGCTCCATACGAAAGCGCCTTCTTAACTGTTTGAGAAAGGTCGTCGGGGCCAGCCTGTACAAGTAGGCTCCAATCAGGCTTATATCTTTTGGAAACCAACGCTCCCTGCCCTTTTCCAGTGACGTCAAAATCTGATTGGCCATCCACTCAGGGCTACGCACCGCTCCCACGGTGCTCCTTTGGTGCCTGGCCTGCCCACCATCTCCAGCTAGAGCGTTTTGCTCAATCGCTGTAGCCAGGAAACTTGGGTAAACCATTAATACACTAACTCCATCGTTCCGCACTTCCTCACGGAACACCTCAAAATACTGGTGCAATGCACTCTTGGCTGCACAATAGCCCGCGCGCCCCAATACCGGCATCCATCCAGCCATTGAACTGATATTTACCACACAGCCAGAGGCCGCTTTTAGCCCCGCAAACAAGCCTTGAGTAAGCTCTACCGGTGCATGGTAATTCACCACCATCACCTTGCGAATAACCGTGCTGGACGTTTGTGAAGAGAGACTTCGATGCGTAATGCCGGCATTGTTTACCAACAGATCAACTCTCGAGTACTCATTCCGTAAGGATTCAACCAGCTCCTCTACGGCCAAATAATTTGATAGATCAACGGTATATATTCTGACCCGAACATCGAGAGCCCTAAGCTGGGCCTCTCTTTGGCGAAGTTTTTCGGTTGAAATATCGACCAGAACAAATTCAGCTCTATATTTTTTTGCAAGGCACAGGGTAATTGCCCAACCCAAGCCTTCGGCAGCCCCTGTAATCACAAAAGTCTTCTGTAAATTTTCCGGCTGATTTTTGTCCATTTCAACTGTCCTCCACAAGCAAGGGCGATTTACTGGAGAGCGCTACAATGCCGAGAGATTTTTCTGCAAACAGGCGGAAGACTTCTCTGGAAGTCTTCTCCGGAATAAAGCCCAACTCTTCTTTCAAGCGGCGGTTATTCAATACCGGTCTGTATTGCAAAAAGGCTACATGGTCTGGGTGGGTATCTGTTAAGTAGAGGCTGTAACCCAGCCAGAGAACCGCTTTTATCAGCCAGACTGGTGGCCTTACCAGTGGCTTAGACAGAGTCTGAGCTATTTCCCTGGGGCTAAGACTGCCATCACCGGTTAGATTGAATATGCCACTAGCCCCAGTACTCACACCAAACGTAAGTGCGCGGATCACATCCTGGTCCCAGATAAAAACAAAGGGGGAATTGTGCCCACCGGGATCCAGAAGTACTTTTCGGCTAAAAAGTGCGCTGATTTTGTTATTGGTCTTTGCACCCAACACAGAAGACACGCGAAAAACCAGCTGTTTGAGATACGGATACCGCTCACGGTATTCAGCCAGCAACTCCTCTACTTTACGCTTGTTATTGGAGTAGCCAAATTCAGGGTTCCCCCTCAAAGGGTGATGCTCTTCGAGTTTGGGCGGATTATCCGGATAATAACCATAGGCGGCGCCGCTACTTGTCACAGTGATATGTTCAACCCCAGCGTAGAGACAGGCCTCTAATACATTCCTTGTGCCTTCCACATCTATACGGTATTCAGCAGCATGATCACGGCCCGCTGCCATCACCGACGCTAGATGAATCACATGGGTTATAGATTCCGCCTGAATAAACTGGCCAAGGTCTTTATCACAAATATCCCGCGCCAGAACGGGAAAACTTGCGGTTCTAGTTCGAATATCCACCCCGATCACAGGGAAAGTCTTCCTCAATTGCTCCCCGAGCTGATGACCGATATATCCCGCCGCCCCAGTAATCAAAACCCGTTTGTTCATTCTGAGGCTCCTGTCAGGAAGTCGCTTCTGATCTAATTGTATGAAAAACCTCCTCTCGTGGTAGCAGGCCTCTTTGTAAATCTGCCTTATGCGTTCTGAGTGCCTTTAAATAGGCGTCTTTGTGTACGTAATACGCCATGCGCTCAAGGTCCAGATAATGCATACCGCCGTTTACACGATTTGCTGATCTCTGCTGGATGATTTTCCTAAATCTACTAGCAGACGGCGCACCAGAAATTAATTGGCGAATATAAAGGGCAACAAGCTCTGCTTGCTTGTTACGCCCTTCCCAGCCCAATCCAGCCGCCTCCACCATACCCATCATAAATAGGTTATCGGATTCAGGATGAAATACATTCAGATACAGGCTCGGTGCATAACCACTCCAGTTCAGTTCACTGCTATCGATAAACGGATAGTGCAACTTGTAACCGGTGGCCTGTACGATCAGGTCATATTCTCCACATCCACCCTCTGAGAACTTCACCTTATTCCCATGCACCGATTTGATATCAGACCTGGGGTTGATATCGCCATGGCCAATATGATGCAGCAGTAAGGAGTTGACTACCGGGTGGGATTCAAAGAGTCGGTAATTGGGCTCTGGCAAACCATATTGAGATGGGCTGCCTAAAGAGAATTTGACCAGCGCTTTTGTAAGGTGCCGCTTAACAAAGAGCGGTAACCGAAGCTTGCCGCCCAGCTGATCGATAGGCTTACCGGCTATGTACTTCGGCAGAAAGTAATAGCCTCGGCGCAGGCTGATATCAACGCTTTTCGCTTTATGGACTGCGTCTACAGCAATATCCGCTCCACTGTTGCCACAACCAATCAACAGGACTCTTTTTCCAGCAAAGATTTCAGAGGACTGGTATTGTGCAGAATGTAACAACTCCCCGCTAAATTGGCCAGGAAGTGCAGGCTGATTGGGGTGATGCAAAGTGCCGCTGGCAATGAGTAATCCGCTAAACTCCCGAGCTCTTTCCTGCCACTTCCTACGAGTGGTAATCAGCCAGTTTTCTCCACTGCGCTCGCATCTCAAAACTTCTGTGTCGAACTCGTAATGGCCGTAAAGGCCAAATTCTCTCGCATAGGAGCAAAAATAATCCCGCATCTCCCGATGGTTTGGGTAGTCAGCAACACCCTCCCCCATCGGAAACTCAGCGAATTCAGTCATTTTCTTGGAGGAAATAAGGTGGGCCGACTCATACATGGTGCTGGTGGGGTTATCAATATCCCATAAGCCACCCACATCACCGTGCAACTCAAAGCCGATACAGGGAATACCATGCTTGAGTAAATTTCGAACAGTGCAAAGCCCCATAGGGCCGGCACCAATTACGGCGTAAGGTTTCACGGTAGTTGCCCCTCCCTGATGACTTGCTTAAGAGACGTGTCAGAAGGAATATATCGTGACAAACACCCTAAGGATCGTCATTATCGGGCAGGTACTGGTTATTTTGGGACATTCATAATGGATTTGACCGACACCAGAAGCGTTAATCTGAGCTATACCAAAGCTTTACTAGAGGCTTTAGCCAGCATGGATCTCCCTATACCGGGGGAAACCAATAAAATCCTGTCCCAAATACACCAAAAGGAACGCATCTCTATTCATCTGCAGGAGCAGCTGTGGGAGTCGGTAATCAATAGCTACCCCGACACTCTACTGGGCATTAAGCTCGGGCTTGCCATGCAGGCCAACCAAATCGGCTTAGTTGGTTACCTGCTGATGACGCAAAAAGATTTGGGGGAGGCGATAGAGCAATTGATTAGTTACCACCCCTTGCTGGGCGAAGGTGGGCACTTTGAACTGCGACGCGATGCATTCTCGGTAAACCTCTGCTATCACCCCAACTTCCTGAAGTTTGCACAAGTCCGGGTGGAAACGGTGCTCGCTGCCTGTATTGCGCAAACCCGAATTTTAACCGGTGGGAAATTTCAGCCCCTTAAACTACTGCTCGCCTACCCTGCGCCTAGCCTTTCCCTGCAGCAACACTATCAGGCACTGTTACAAATACCCGTTGAGTTCAATGCAGGGGTTTCGGCAATCCAATTTCCCACTAAAGATCTGTCGCTGCCATTAATCGCCGCAGATAAAGAAGTGGAGGCCTGCTTAAAGCCAAAGGCAGAAGCCCTCCTACAGGCGCTTACAAAGAAATCCCTGCACCGGAAAGTAACCCTATTGCTGCAGCAAGCTCCAAACTTAACACGTGAGCAAGTCGCACAGCGCCTTTGCCTTAGCCCAAGGCACCTAGCGCGAAAATTACAAGAAGAACAACTTAACTTCCGTGTACTACAGGATGAGGTACGCAGCTATTATGCGAAGCAGTGGTTAAGAGAGGGCGAAAAAACCAACCTAGAAATTGCCGTAGCACTTGGGTACACGGATGAGAGTGCGTTTGGTAAAGCTTTTAAGCGTTGGGATGGAGTAACGCCTAGCGTTTATAGAGAAAACCACATTATAAATTCTTAATAAACTTGATCAGGTCATTAGAATTTATTGACTTACCTAGCTTATAGGCAGCCGGTAAAAGAGCTAGTCTTTACCACTGCCTTTGCATCTATCATTACCGCAAACCTTAAACGTCTTCGGACACTCTAATAGAGACAGCATTCATATCACTGCCATCACAGCCTTTCACCCTAAGGGTCACCTTCGAGTTAGTATGATAAGCGGAGAGTGCTATAGAGAGAATATGATCAAACATTGGGTTAGTTAAACTGACCTTTAATCTTGCAGAAGCACAGTCTTCCACTATGACATTTTCATTAGACTCGATATAGAGTTCCGCCAAGCCCCAGCCTATCCCAACACTTTTAATGGTAATTGGAGGCGTAGTTGTATCCGCCATAGCGACTTGAGAAATAAAAAACAACAAAAAAACGCAAATAAATTTTTTCACAAAAACTTCCGATACTTTCATTCAACTCAATAACAAACTCTAACCATGCAAGATTCTATTTGGCTTACACCCATAAAGCTTAAAGTTTTAAGGTTTAGTCAGTAATTTTGATCGCCACTGCATTCATATCGGTTCCATCACAGCCTTTCACCCTAAGGGTTACTTTCGACTTAGTATGGTAAGCGGAGAGTGCTATGGAGAGGATATGGTTAAACATTGGATTGGTTGAACTTACCTTCAACCTTACATTTGAACAATCTTCCACAATGACATTTTCATTGGACTCAATAAAAAGGTCACTTGATCCCCAGCCGGTACCAATAGCTTTAATAGTAATTAACGGAGTGGAAGTATCCGCCAAAGAAGCCTGAGCAATAAAAGACAACAAAAAGACACAAATAATTTTTTTCATGAAAAATTCCGCAAACCATACTTACAGCACTTAACAGGTAAGACCTGACATACTGATTGCCACCTTACCAAAAGCTACCAGAGTAGCCTCAAAACCTTATTATCAAGCATTAAAACTTCAGCCGATAAAAAATTACAAAGCCCATTTGGAAATTTAAGAGGTTAGAAATCCTGATAAAGATAATCTATTAACTTTCTATTACCCTCACAAACCTCAACCCTCACTGCAATCTCAGCACCTGTAGCTGCCGCTGATAGCAATATAGAGAACCATGCTTTTTTAATTTCAGAATCAAGTGTAAATTCATAGTACTCATTAAGAGAGCCATTACACGAATCTTCTTTTAACCGGAACTTTACAGATTCACCACTGGGGTAAATTCTATCGACCAGGCCCACATTAGTCACAGCAAACGACTTTGCCGAGAGAATAAGAAGAAACAATAAAATGGATGATTTTTTCATACCAACCTCAGAAACACCAAACAATAAACCAATCAACTTTCACCTGCGCACCCCATCAATAGCCTGAGGCTCACATACAAAAATCCATTTTATTTTTAGGTGAAAACTCAATTACGATAAACATCTACTTATATCGCTTTAACATGCTGAGATAAGTTTTCCACTCTAACGTTCGCCATCCCGCAAGAACTTTATGCAGCAAGCACTAAAGACATCACCATACCTTTCATCTCCGGGTCCTATCTATTGACAAACACTGACTTTATCGTAAAGACAGCTAGCGGCAGTAGGCATAGGGTAAATTGCAAAGGTACCGTTAGATGCCAGCCTAGCCCAAGGAGAGGCATCGGAAATAAATGGACCTTCATAGGCGACCGCCGAAACGCTTAAAAAAAACATACCTAAAAATAAACACTTCTTAAGTCCACTCACTATTAACACCTTACACCATTACTAAAACAGTAAAATCACTTGTAACGAACGAGATAACAGACGAATCACACTCAATCCAACCCTCACCTCAACAGCCGAGCCTGTACCCTAAGAATCAATCTATCCACAGAGAGCCATATAACGCCAATACTTTACCCTGAACCCAATTATTTAAAATTTACTTCGCTCAGAACTACCTCCAACTAATTTTTTCTCAATCGACCAATAGCTCGAGAGACAACAAAGGTAAAGTAGATAAGTGCCCAACCCACTAATATAAAATTTTGAGCAGAGGGATCCACAACCCCCTTTTTTATTAAAAGGATCGGCAATGGAACCAAAAAGAAAACGCAAAGCAAGAATATCGCAATAAATACAGCTTTTATAGGTCGCCCACCCCCCGAAAACAAAAATATTATCAATCTTATTAACGAAAAATACACAAGTAGATAGAAAGTATCCATCCCCAAACCTCACTCAAAATTACTAAGCACCGTAGTCCCACTTGAAAAACCCTCAACAATAAGAGCATCTCTTCCGACCTGATTAATTGCCGGTTCAAAATCCATGGGATCATGTTTATAAAATAAAGGCCTAACTTTATTGCCTAACGAATTAACCTTAGGAACACCTCGAATCAATCCACCAACCGAAGTCCCGAGATCAATACCGCTATTAAGTAAGACACCAATTTCTTTACTACCGGTATAATCAACTAGGAGCTGCTGTGAAACACTATCTGTACCTCGCCATCCAGCTTGAATATTGTCGACTCCTTTTAGGGCAATTAAACTTCCAACTGTGCAAGTTACTGCTCCAGCACAGATAGTGGTTCCGAGTATTACTTGCCCCATACCACCAATCACTTGGCCAGCCTGCAACAACTTATCAATATTCTCTTGCATGAGCTCTTCATTTAACTCAAAGGTTTTCGCTAAATCTGAGCTATAAGCATTAAACGCATATAGGAATGCCCCCGATGTCGCTCCATTGGCAAATTTTCCACCGGTTATTTCAGAAACCGTTCCACTGACAACACCAGAAGCGATACTTTCCGCAGCAATATTATCAAAACTCAGGATTCCTGGCGTTGCTAACTTTGTAAGACCCGCACTGGCAAAGCCATGCCCAAATTTGCCCCCTTGAAGGATAGACATCACGCCGCCCACTGAACCTTGGGCGACAACCAGTTTGGCAAAGTTGCTCGGTGAGAGGTAAAGGTTTTTACCTGCTTTTATCGCATATTGCCCCACTTCAGTAACTTGCATCTGTTCAAAGCCTTTTGCTACCCCATAGAAGGCCATAGCACTAACCCCGCCCATTAGCGCTCCCTTAAAAACATTACCTCCATTGACTCCAGCACCAATACCGCCAGCAATAGCGCCATACACAAAGCTCTGCCACAAACCAGGGCCTAACCATGGCTGCCAAATTGTCAGTGCAATACCAACAATCGCACCTATATACGGTTTGACGCTCTTCCACAGCTTATCTAAGAAGTAGCCACTAGGATCACTAGCATTCAGCGGGTTATTGCGCACATAGCTATAGCGGTTATACATCTGCGTATCTTTAGCGGCCTGAATAAATGGGTCCGCCTGCATAAAGCGCCCCAAACGCGGATCATAGATACGGCCATTCATATGAATCAGCCCCACCTCATCCAGCATTTCATGACCAGTGTAACCACGGGTGGTGCGGCTGTGATCGAAGTTTGAAAGTGCAGTCAGGGATAACGCATTCCAATTGGCGCTATTGCGGCGCTGCCCCCAGGCATCGAAGGACATTTCCTGCACCACCTTACCGGTTTTATCGGTAATCAGGTCCATGGAGCCCAGGTGGTCCTTGTAGAAGAACAGCTTATCGGTAGAGAGGAGCTTGTAGTCCTTGTCAGTTTTTACGGTATAGACCGCCGTACCCACTAAGTGACGCTTCCACTCGATCTCATTGGGCTTACTGGACTTCTGGATACGCTCAATACCGCCGATATACCAGGTCTCTGTCACTTCCCCGTTACTACTATTGGTGTCCTTGCGGTAGTAGCGGCTATGGCTGGGGCCATAGAGGAACTCAGTAGTGTTATTTCCCTTTTTAATCAGGGAGGCTTTATCGAAGGTGGTGTAGCTAATAGTACGGCCACCGTCGAAACCATCGGAGGTCATATTGCCATTGAGGTCATAGTTATAACTAACGCCTCCGGCGGTTGTTACCGCATGGGGGCCAGCACCATTTTCACCATAAACATAATCTCCCACACCGGCTTTGTAGGTGATATTGCCGATAGCGTTATAGCGGATATCCTGTTCAGACGTACTTAAGCCACTACAGTTGACGTTGCTGCTACCTATGTGGGTTTTAATCAAACGGTTGAGCTTGTCATAGCAGAAGCTCTCACGCAGATCCTTGCTTCCGCTCTGGTTGTGACGGCTGGTGAGATTGCCGAGGGTATCCCACTGGTAGCTGATATCTTGGATACCAAAGGCGCCCAATACCGTAGAGATCTGCTTTGTTAGGCGGCCGCTGGCAGCTTCGTAAGTAAAATTAGACGTTGCACCGTTACCCAATAGCTGCTCTTTCAGTTGGCCGCGAGCGGTCTGGGCTTTCACTTCCTGAATCAGGTCTCCAGTGGCCAGGTCTACCACCTTGTAGAGATATCCATAGGCATTGTAGAAATTCTGGGTCCCTGATTTACCACCATCGAGCATGCTATCGAGCGCATCGTAGCTGTATTCGACACGGCCATGGCCATCAAATACCGTGGTGGTGACATAAGAGGGTTGTGTACCAGCCCCATCAAAGTCCACCGCCTGGATATGATTTCGGCCTACCTGGTCATACTCGTACACCGCCTGATATCCAGAGACGCTGTCCATAACCATCTCCACCTGGCCTAAGCCATTGGTGGCACTGTCATAGAACCAGGAGACATCGCTAGAGAATTTAGAGGAACCCTTGGGTTTTTCAATGCGAGTGGACTGTCGACCCAATAGATCATAGGTTAACTCTACGGTGTGGCCATTTGCATTGGTTTGCTTTTTCAACTCACCAAAGCCGGTATATTCGTAGTGCCACTCTCCCTTATCCGGGTCGTCCATACGGATTTTGCGGCCAAGGTCGTCATATTCGATCGTGACCACAATGGGATAACTGAGACCGTCGCCCTCATCGATATGTGCACCGGCAGTATTCGCCTTGCCCCAGGATTTGGCTTTGTGCAAATTGCCCTGGCTGTCGTATTCATAAGTCAGTCGACCATCGATAGCATCAATGACTTCAACCAACTCACCAGCCACATTTTTGATCTCAGTTTTTTGCTGGCCTTTATCATTGGTGGTGATCGTCTTAAGGCCACTATAAGTGATGCTGGACACTGAGCCATCTGGCGCAGTCACACGGCTCGGGCGGCCGAGCAGGTCATACTCCATTTTGGACCATAGGCGGGTATCACCAGAGAAATAAGGCTCACTGGCAAACTTCACGCGGCCCAGGTTATCGTATTCTTTATCGGTATAGATTTTACTGTTGAAGCCCTTGGTTTCAGTCCGTATAGAGCGCCCCAGTGCGTCGAAGTATTCCCTACTCCAGCTACCGGTACTGCTATGAGTGGTCACCATATATTGTGCACCGGCCGGACAGGCGATAACACAGCGCTCATAGTCCGTCAGTTTATCCGCGCCGGTATTACTCTGACTGATGGTTTCACGGCCGAACTTATCGTAGGCAAACCCGGTTTCCAGCCCATTCATCCCCTTCACTTCCAGCGGTGCGCCAAAGTGATTGCGGGAAACTACCCTTTCGGTTAGGTGATCGAGGGCATTGTAGCTTTCAAACACATAGCGGCCGGAAAGGTCATACACCGTTCTTGCGCTACGAGCGGCTTCGCCGGGAGCAGTTACCGTCTTCTTATTAACGTTGCCAAAATTGTCATACTCATAAGCGGTAGTCTGCTTGTATTCTGGCTTATTAGGCTCAATAACCTCGGTTTTTAAAAGGCCGTTGAGCACGCCCGATGCATAATAAGTAAAGGCTGATTCGCGGATATGGCTGGGCATACCCGGGCGAGTACTGGTCACTTTTGTTGCAGTTAGGCGGCCCTTTTCTTTTTCCCAGACACTGCTGCCATAGGTATTTTCTGTTTTCTTAATAAACTGATCGCCGGAGATGCCGTCTTTTGTGACAACGTCGATACTGAGCGCATTGCCATAGGCATCGTAGCTGTTTGTGGTGGTAACGCTTTGCAGCAGTTCTCCCTGGGTGCTACCGGCATCCTTCAGGTCATAAGTTTCTTCCACCGCTTGATAAATATAAGGTTGATAAGGCGGCAGTGGTTTCCCGCTACCATTCCAGCCCTGTAGGCGCCAATTATTGCTCGCCCGGCTTAGCAGCTGCCCATCGGCAGTGCGGGTTTCGGTCTTAAGTGGCATGCCCACAAAGGGGAAGTCCTGACGGTAGGTGGTTTCCGTCACTACGCCGGTTTGGTTATCGGTAGTGCTGATTTTCTGGAAACCCAACATACCCCGGCCAGCGGCCTGGAGTTTCATCTGATGGTAGTGGTAAGAAACCGAGCTGAGGGCAGACTGGTCAACAGAACCCGGGGCTGCAGTGGCGGCAGGGGCAGAACTTTCCACCTTAGCAACCAGGTACATGGGGCTCAGAATATCCAATACCGGCTTATCTTTACCTAAGGTGTGACTATCCGCAGGCAGATCCCAATCGCCATTCAGTGCGGTATAGAAAGCATCAATGCTGCCTTCCGTTGCTACATCCAAACGAGTGTAAAGCTCGTCGTAGCGCATGTTCTGATAAGTAATATTGGTAATATTACCAAGGCCATTATCAATCTTATTAATTACATTGCGCGGAATATTCTTATATTGAGAATCGCGGGTATTATCCAGGCGGGTGTAAACGATACCACTAGAAGCATCATAGCGGTGATAATCGGCTTCTCCATCGCCATTCGTGTCCGCAAACCATATCATGTCATTAGAAGCTATAGTGCCACAATAAGTAGCACTGCCCGAGCAATCAGAGAGATGATCAAAAGGTCTGCTATCGGAAGAGTCAATAAACTCGCCGGCATTTTGATCAAAGTAGCGAACTTTCACATCATTCCAAGGAGAAGAAACCGGCCAGACGAAATCCTGATAACCATCGTTATTCAGGTCTACAAATGAGCCCCTGCTACTTCCTAGATATCCCAGATCCTTAAAGCCTGTGCCAGTGCTGAGCATGCTATAAAAGCTACCGGAATTTCCAGGGTAGGCAATATCCGTGAGGCCATCGCCATTTATATCTATAGCAATTGGGCTTTTTGAAGTATTCGTCGTCGAGAGCACGCCGATAGAGCGGAATTCCTTCGCTTCTTGATCAAATACGGCGGCTTCGAATCCAGCGGAAGTGGCCACCAGAATATCCATAGCGCCATCACCATTAAAATCGCCCAAGGTATCGGGCAGACGTCCGCTGGACTTCATACTGGCAGCGCCAGAAATATTCAATGGGTAACTGGTGTATTCATCACTAAATTTATAGTAATTTTTAATTGACACCTCTCTCCCTGCCGACTCTAAAAGGCGTACAACAACTTTCGCTCCAGAACTGCTGCTGTAGCTAATAGAAATATAATCGGCCAGGCCATCACCGTTAAAGTCGGCAAAAATGACATCTTTATTGGTTCTACGGGTAGTAATTGGCCTGGAATCCAATTTCCAGCGCTTGCTCGCGGTATCGTAACGACTTAGATAAACAAGCCAAGTGTTCGCAGGGAGACCACCATAATTGGAGCGTGGGTCATATATGGCCAGATCATGGCGACCGTCACCATTAAAATCCAATACCCGGATAGCGAAGTCTTCACCAACATTAGCGCCGGTAAAGTACTCAGAAGTGAACACGCCGCCGGTAAAGTCCTGCTTTACAAAAACTGAACCATATGAAATCGCATATTTAACGCGAATATCCGTATCGTTCCCATCATCATCGTACCCTTCGATCCAGACAATATCCTGCTTACCATCACCGTTAAAATCGGCGTACTTGTAATCAGATAGGAAACGGTGCTTAGTGGGCGAGAAATCGATAGCTTCCCACTTCTCTCCAAATTGGTGCCATGGCGCCTGTAGCCATTCGAAGCTAATCGCGGGAAGGCAACTAGAACCTACGCACTCCTGTATGGATGTCAGCAAGGAAGTTCGATCATTATAATTTTCCTTGGGAATGAAGGGCAGAACTGGGTTATACCCCAGATTGTACTCACGAATTACTTTACCATTAGAGCTGGAGGTAATTTTTTCCAGGCGCTGAGTGGTTTTAAGTTCATAGCCTGCGGTATAGCCCCGAAGGTGCTCTGGGCGGTCTTCATAGAAAAATCTTACTTCCGCTTCATAGGAGCCCGAACCATAGGCATAGCGGATAGACCGAACTCGGTGCCCTGACTCCGAATCACCCTCATACAAAAACTCGATTGGATTACCAACACTATCCTCAAAACGATTCTGTGCCCAAGTGAGTACATTGCTCCCTGCAAGTTGCTTGGAATCACTACTATTCCCGTAGTAACTGATCGATCCATCTTTACGTTCCACTTTAAAATAAGACGGCTTACCAAGGCTGCCACCTATTGATGTGACTATGGCAAAAGAATCCATCTCAGTTTTATATACCGCACCAACTGCGCCATATTGAGAGTCACTAACTTGTATTAGGCGCTGACCATCTAAGCAGAATCGATCGGATTCGGTCCAGCTAATAGGCCGAGCATTACCATCAATTGATAATGTCTGGCGGCAGCGGGAAATTCCAGAAAGGCCACCAATAGCCCAACCTTTACCAACCAGGCCGTTGCCACCACTACTGCTATAGTTCAGAGAAATTTCTGGTACAACTCCTGCTGTACCTGCAGCTGTTGCGATTGGGAAGGAGTAGGTTGCCGCGCCGGATTCATTGACTCGGAATTGCCCACCAGAAGCCCCAGCCATATTGGGCGATTGGATAGTGGCTGGAGTGGAATATTCACCAAAAGCACCGGATTCGTCTGCATGAAAAACAAAGTCCCCCGCAGTGATATCCTCTCTGCCATCTTCATTCTTATCCTGTATCACAATAGAGTCGACACCTACACTGGCGAGGATTGCTGCCGCGTAAGCTATTGTGTCATCACTGTTATCGGTGGAGAGAGTTTGAATAAGCGCTGGCAAGCCATTTCCCTGTGCATGAATAATCAGAGGCATAGAGGCAAGAAGTAGCAAATCTGTTGCACCGTCACCATTAAAATCGCCAAATAAGGAAAGGTTTTTTTCTAATTTTTGAAGATTGGCAACTTCCAAATCGGTAAGAGTCGTCTCTAACGGATCTACATAACTTTCCTTGTCCTTGTTTAAGTACAAGACAAAATTAGGTAACTGCGGCATTACCAGAGGGGTAACAATATCTCCATGTAAAAGAACTAATGGACGATTATACTCAAAGTATAAGTCTTCACGGCCATCATCGTCGATATCACCCTGATAAATGGTATATCCATTTTTTTGAATCCCCGTAGCTGCAACTACTTTAGAAGAGAAAGCGGCACAAAAAGCCAACAGAAAAAACAACGAAATACGCATAAATATCTCTACAAAGACATCAACGGGGATTCAATCTATCAAGGCAAAAAATGGAGACTTATACCTTATAACTACGCTATAGAAGTATTATTTTCTAACTAAAACTTCTTAAAAATAAGCATCCCCGGATCACAGCAAACCCCTTTAAATACACTAATCCCGAGGGAGCGCGGAGTATAATAGGCGCATATTTTTTAAACAAACCAAAAACATGACCTGAAATTTATTTTGACTTCTCGGTCAACAAAAGTCGGGATGCAATTTCATTAAAATGGCGTTAGGGATAAAAAAAACCAAATTAACGCAATAAAAAAGAAAACAGTTTTAAAAATTAGGTATCAAAATGTGCAAGAAAAGTTCAAATTTTTATACAGCCTCACTCAAATAAATTACAAATCATAAATACTAGACAGTCTTGTTTTTAATAACCTGCACATCCTGCATCCCCCAAACAAGCAACAAGAGACTAAATAATGCGGACAACAGAAAACAGCACACCAATTAAAAATAAGAAATGAAATTTTGAGATGATTATAGAAAGCCCACTCAGGTGAATCGATAATCTTCGAGAAGAAATTAGAGAATCACAGGCTATTGACCCTGAGCAAGACTCAAATGTGAAGGGCAGTCACATTGACCAAGGAAATTGAGCAGCTAAGACCAATCAACCCCACTGTTTCATTATTAAAATTTATTGTCCCCTAGATAAATCTAGTATCTTAGGGCGATAAAGGTCTCTACCTCTGCAGGACAGGCCGAACCACTCCAGGCAACCAGCATCTAAAACTGTCACCACTGCCCCACCCTTTTGATCTTCACAAAAAGCGATATTGGTAGGGCGCTTCCCGCAAGTCGAAATGCGCTCAGCCACCCTGCCATCGTGATCTAAAACACTCACATCACCCTGACCAAATACGGCACAGTAAAGCCGGCCATCATCACCAAAAGCCATTCCATCAGGCCCAATAAATTCTTCTGGTGATCCCAGGTTAACATTGCCAAATAGCTCAGATTCACCGGGGACTGAGGAGCTGAGATCGTAGCGGTAGATATTTCCTGTTAGGGTTTCTGCCACATGCAGTAAGTCATCGGCATCAAATGCAATGCCATTTGGGAATAACAAACCCGTATCTACTAAGCGTAATACGCGGCCATTACGAGGGTCAATTTCAAATACCCGCCCATCATAATCACACTTTCGGAAGTCAGGGCGGATTGCCTGCCCCTCAACAAAGCTATCCGGATCAATGCCGGAGTCTGTCATATACAGCAAACCATTTCGACCAAATACCAGGTCATTGGGCCAAAGATAGGGGCGTTCTGCAGGTCCCTCATAAATATTGAGGACTGTCCCATCGGGCCTCATGCGTACCAGCTTTTTCCCCCCGCCTCCCGCTATCCAAAAATTGCCATCGCCATCGATCGCCATTCCATTGGGCCGCCAGCCGGGATGGCCGACCTGATGATATCCTCCTCGTATATCAATGCGACTAACACAATTCCGTGCGCTCGACATTTCAGCAACAAATACCTGACCATCAGGCAAACAGACCGGGCCTTCCGGTTCCTGCAAGTCACTGTTCAGCACACACCTTTCCATAGGATTTACCGTTGAATTCGATCTTCTCTGCAGAACAATTTAAGTCGCTCTACTTTTTTACTCATCGATTATTTAAATAATCATTACAGAGATATCTCAAATTCTTAACATTTACTCGCCGCTACCTTATGAGGATCATGCAATTTTGGTGGAGTGGCATTACCCCCATGCTGCTCTAGCCACTCACACGCATGGATAATATCGTCAGCAAGGCCTTCAATCGCATTCAGATTAAGGTGTGGGCGCACTACAATACGCAAGCAATTTACCGATTGAGCATTAGGCGGCATTGAATAGGCGGATAATACCCAGCCGCGTTCACGTACCTTGTCAGATATATCGTATTCATTGAAATTGGTATATTTAGAATTCAGGGTCATCGACACTACAGGAATACGCTGGGTTTTATTCATAATTTCGAAGTAGCCGCTTTCTACCAGACGATGGCGTAATTGCTGCGCATTCGCCAAAGTGTGCTGCATAATATCTCTATAACCTTCGAAACCGAGACGAATAAAGTTGTAGTATTGATAGGCAACCGGTGATGCATTCCGGCTGAAGTTCAAAGTTGCCGTGGGCATCTCTCCACCCAGGTAATTGACATAAAACATCAGATCTTCATCAAAAACGGAACGCTCTCGAAAAATCACCCAGCCTAGCCCCGGTGGCACCAAGCCAAACTTATGCCCCGACGCATTAATAGATTTCACCCGCGGCAGGCGAAAATCCCATTGGTAGTTGGGGTATAAGAACGGGTTTACAAATCCTCCAGAGGCGCCATCAATATGCATTGGGATATCATGACCTGTTTTCTGCTGGTAGCGGTCTAACCAGTTATGGATAGCGCGAAAAGCGTCGTCTTCTCCTGTGAAAGTCTGCCCGGCAATCGCCACCACCGCGATGGTATTTTCGTCTACCAGATCATCCAGATGTTCGCTATTAAAGCGGTAATGCCCGGGCTTTAGGGCTGCTATGCGCGGTTCCACATCGAAATAGCGCATAAATTTTTCCCAGACAATTTGAACATTGGCCCCGGTAACCAGATTTGGCTTGGAAGCATCCCTGCCGGCCTTCTCTCTCTTTTTGCGCCAGTTCCATTTATGAGCCAATCCCGCCAACATACAGGCCTCAGAGGATCCTATAGTTGCAGCACCATAGGGCTCCACTCCTTTAGGCCCATTCCACAGTTGATGCAGCCAGCGCACCATACGCGCTTCCATAGCAAATAACTGCGGATACATATCGTGGTCGA
Source organism: Microbulbifer mixtoriginis (SeqCode) (assembly GCF_052467515.1). Classification (NCBI taxonomy): domain Bacteria; kingdom Pseudomonadati; phylum Pseudomonadota; class Gammaproteobacteria; order Cellvibrionales; family Microbulbiferaceae; genus Microbulbifer; species Microbulbifer mixtoriginis (SeqCode). The sequence goes on from NZ_CP174314.1 coordinate 2,491,343, forward strand.
TATAATTTTTCAGGTAATGTTTTTTAGCGACATCGAAAGCTTCTGGCTCGGTAAATGTAGTGACAAAAGAAGAAAGATTCATGGCTGGCTTGGCATCAGACCAGGTCTCACTGGTAACAATCGCCTCCGCCGCATGCGCAGAGATACTCCCCCTGGGGAAATGATCCTCGGGGATATCCTCATTGTATTCATCGAAAAACATATCGAATGGCGACTTTTGCTTCACGACCGACCTCCTTGTCACTCGTTAATGTCTGAAAAAGATTGCTGCTTATGCCCACCCTCTTTACGCCAGGAAGGCTTACGCAAGTAGAAAATAAATAGCGGAATAGTCACCGTAATAACAATCCCGGAAAAGACCAAAGCTACATACAGTCTGGGGTCACTCACTGACAGCTGCTGAGGAGGAAAAAAGGACACCAACAGCGCAAAAGAAACTGCAGCCATGCCAGTGCCTGCAGTAATCCAAACGCCGGTGATACCACCGGGAATTTTAAAACCCCTGGGAAGGTCTGGCTGGGTGTAGCGCAAACGGATAACCGCAGCAAACATCATTAAGTACATAATGATATACAGGCTTATCGCCATAACCGAGATCAAAACAAAGGCGGTCGACACATTATCCACCAGGATATAAATCGATGAGATGAGCAAGACAATCAAGCATTGGGCGTAAAGGATATTTTTCTGTACGCCGCGAGCATTTTCCCGCTGAAACCAGGGGGGCAGCATGCCATCCTGAGCGGTGGCCAATAGCCCTCTGCTGGGACCGGCTAACCAAGCCAGGGCTCCCCCGAGGGCACCGTAAGCAATCAATCCCGCCAGAATCTGAACCGGCCAACCAATACCCAGCAACTGGGAAAACCCCTGACCAAACGCTGTGAATAACCCCGCCTCTATAGATATCTGTTGATAGGGAAGGATGGCAGAAATGGCGAGCGCCCCAAGCGTAAAGATCAGAAAAGAAACGGCAGCGGCAATGCCAATAACCACCGGATAACCACGGCGGGCATTGGGCATTTCGGAGACATGGCTGGCCTGGGCCTCAATTCCTGCGAAAGAGAGCAGTATCCCTCCAAGAAAGGCTACTGCACCGAGACCGGTAATGTGGGGAAACCAGCGTGGGTGTACTTGCCCATCTTCCCTTACAGCTACAGCCGGGTCGGTAGCGGTTTCCCAGCCCAAGGGGTTTCCCATCACCACCCAACACACTGCCAGAGCAATAAGAATCAAACAAGGCATTAATGTGCCCACCAGGAATCCATACTTGGTGACTACCACCAGAAATCTGGTTCCCGAAAGGGCGACAGCAGTGGCGATAAGGTAGGCAACAATACAGAAGCCGCCGATATAGTAGGTATTACTGGCGAGATTCTGCTCTCCGAGCGCATAAGCAATAGCGGCTGCGGCAAACCCCAACTCGGTGGGATACCAGACCACACACTCCACCCATTGCAACCAAATAGCGACAAAACCCATCTTGGGCGTAAAAGCCTCTCCCACCCAGGTATAAACACCGCCGGTGCGGTCGGAGAAAGCACTGCCCAGTTCGGCTGCCACCAGTCCAGCCGGAATCAAAAATAAAAGGGCGGAAATGCCGATGTAGAAAAACATCGTCATCTCCTCCTGCGCCATCATGGGCAAATTGCGAAGGCTGGTTACGATCGTTGCCGCGGTGAGAAAGCCTAGAGCGCTGGCAGAGAATATTTTACGGTTGGATATATCTGGCTGCTGCGATTCGTCGATGTTACGCCTCACAGCTACCCCCCCCACTCTATCGGATTAGGCACTTAGCGAATGACTATCTGCCAGTGTAGATAAGCTAGACAATGACTTAAGATGTAGAAAATCCAAAAATACTAGTAGGTGCCAACTCTATTTAAAATCCGCCTATTACCCCGGCACACCGTGCTTGGTGTAAATATCGAAACGCCCTGACTTCCCTTCAAAAGAAAGCATTGGCTTTTTATTTGCAAGATATGGTGCCAGCTTGGGACGTTTGACCACGGTGCGGTAATAACAGGCCCTGAGAGCTGGCTCTAGCAGATCATCCGCGTCCAGGTCCTCTCCAACCAGATGATGAAAAGCCACCATCTCTTTTTTTACCTTGGCACTTTTGCCCCGGGGCGGAAACATGGGGTCCAGATAAACAACCGGCCAAGATTCCTCACTCTGCTGGGCCAGCCAGTCTGCGGCCGGTGCAACATCATCGGCCAGAGATAAAAGCCCAACAATGGCGGCCAATTCCGGGTCGGCAGTGGCAGCCTCCTGCAATCGCCGCAAGCCATCCTGAAGGAGCAAGCGCACAACCGGATTGCGCTCAAGCATCTTCACTTCGCAACCCAGGGTCGCCAACACAAAAGCATCACGGCCCAACCCGGCAGTGGCATCCAACACGCGAGGGTAAAAACCAGGGCGCAAACCCACGGCCTTGGCAACTGGCTGGGCTTTACCCCCACCATATTTGCGTCGGTGCGCCAAAGCCCCACCAACGAAATCAACAGAAACTGGCCCCGGTGCTTTGCGCCCGGTCGCACAGAGTTGCAACTGCTCTCCACAAGCTAATACTTGGGGAACCTCATTAATTTCGCTGGGGGAAGCAACACCCAAACAGGGAAGGTTGAGTTGACTGGATAATTCCTGGGCGTTGGGCAGGTCTGCGGAAGTCGTCGCAATAATGGCCAAGACTGGACTCACCGGCACTCCATATAACAGTTAAACGGTGCGCGATGCTAACCCGGATTTTTTAACCATGCCAGGGCTTCAGGATAATCATTTAGGGGGAAAGGCCGAACCTCCGCACTGATAAAATGGCAAACCAGGTGCGGCATAAATTTCAGAACCGGATTGTCTGACACCACCGCAATCCTCTGGATATGCTTCTCGTGATTATGTACAAAGCGAAAATGCGAGACCATCGCGACAAAATTTTCCCAGCCGGCAAAATCTTCAGCGTCAATCAGTAAACCCTCTATCCTGCCCTGCTCGCGAATAATCGGATCTATTTTTTCTGCCAGCTGATGAAAATCCTCTGCGGTAAATTTTCCACGCGGCCGAACCTGTAAAACGGTATGTCCCTGTAGCCACTTATGTTCGATCATTTTGTACAGGTTGCGGGCCGCCTCAACAGGTGGCCCGCAATATCTCCTTATTAACTGAGTATCTAATAATCCTTTTACTAGGGCTGGTCTTCGTTGTTGTCCACGCCCTGATCCATCTCACTATCGCCATCCGGTGTAGTGCTATCCATATTGTCTGCACCTTCCACAGCTTTCTGGGCCTCATTGGCAGCATCTTCCGCTACGCTGCCCGCTGGGGTATCTGAACCTGCATTAGGAGTATCTGCAGAGTCCCCTTCTGCACCAGGCTCACCAGGACGCCCACGAAGAGCACCTGCGGCGCCAGCATCCCCAGCATCCCCTGTCGATCCAGCCCCCATAGTATCCGGGCCTTCCCCACTGCTGGAGCCACTCCCCCCAGGCGGTGTTGGGTCTGTCTGCCCAGAGCCCTGTGGCATCTGTGCATCGGGGTTACCCATACCATCTGGTGGCGTGGTAGTACTATTGGGAGTAGTTGAATCACTTCCGCTGCCAGGTGGCTTGGAACTGTCATTCATCTGCTCACTATTGGGAGTGTTCATCGAATCGTAGGCTTCCTTGGCCTTATGTTCGCCGCTACGCGACATAAAGTATCCGATGATCAGCAGCAGGATGATCAGTGGAATCAATAGCTTCTTCATATATCGACCTCTCGACCCCAGGCAGTTACAAGAATTGCGCTCTTGCTTGGCCAGCCCCCAGGGTTCTGGGAACCTACTTCCGCGCGATAATCGCTGGCCTTGCAGCCTCTTGACGCCGAAGCAAAGGAAGTTCAACTTCAATCGGCCAAAGAAGGTGGCGCCAATAATGATAAGAATAACCCGGCATGTGGGTTCTTCAAGGCACGGGGGTTACGCAGAAGAGTCTGGATTGCTGTAACCGGCCCGCGACTTACAACCGAATATTCTAATGAGTGTGGCCTTTTGGAGAAATCAGCCTTGGGAGCTGAATTCGTTGAGCTCAGCCAACAGTGCCTCAGCCTCCGATTCAACAACTGCGGAATCACAGCTCTGCAACTGCAACCTGCCGTAGCTATCGAGCCTGGCAAAAATCAGATAGCGCTCGCCCTTTTCAAGCTTCTTGTCGCAATATTCCAATCCCAGGCGAAAGGTAATTTGGTCCGCCACAATACCTTTCCAGACCTGGCCTGGCACCGCAGAATAGACATAACCTGAAATCGCCGTGACACCCGGCTCCGACAGCGCGCTGTCTACATCCCGGTGAATACCTATGACCTCCACCTGTGCCACTACGGCAGCCGCGCCAAATCGGACCTCCAGGTTAGTGCTGGATTCCGCCATTTCCTCCTGCCAGGCAAAAACCTGGATGGCCACTAGCACCAAGGCAAATACCCATAAGGATTTCCATTTGAACAGGCGATGACTCACGGCTTTGCTCCACTATTTACTTATTAGTAGATGTAGAGATAGCACAGCCAACCAGCCAATCGCCGGGTTTTTTAACCTTCAGCTATGCACCGGAATCATTTGTCGGAGCAAAACTTATATGGGTGCAAAAAACGTCCGGGGTGTCCGCTAGAACCTTGTGCAACTCAGTGCCTAATAGAAATCGAAAGGAGAGAATTTATACAGAGGGAAGAGTTTCAACTGGAATCTTATTAGCTGAAAAAGAAAAGTAACTTCACTGCGTACAAGACTTCCACCTGGGCTTGGGGTTATCGAGACGCAGTGATTGACAGTGCAGCCGTTTACCCGCTGCACAAAGTGTTTACAGAGGCAGTAACTCCAACTCAACACGACGGTTGGCCTGACGGCCAGACTCAGAACTATTGCTGGCCAGCGGGTAGCGCTCACCATAACCAACAGCCTGTACGCGGCCGGAAGAAACGCCGTTATGGCTGAAGAAGCTCGCCACAGAGTTAGCCCGCTGCTCACTCAGGGACTGGTTATACACGTCGGAACCAGTGCTGTCGGTATGGCCACTCACGCGGATGGCGGTCTTATTAAACTCTTGCAAAACTACCGTTACGGATTCGAGCGTGTCATAGAAATCCGTGCGAATATCTGAGCGATTGGAACCAAAAGTGATGTTGCCCGGCATGATCAGGCGAATGTTGTCCCCTTCACGTTGGACTCGTACACCACTGCCTTCCAGACGCTGGCGCAAAGCCATTTCCTGGCGATCCATGTAGTAACCGATACCGCCACCAATCGCGGCACCGCCCAGAGCACCAGTCAGAGCTCCCTTCTTGCGGTCTTTCTTACTCGCTGTTGCCACGCCGACAATAGCACCCGCTACGGCACCTATTCCGGCCCCCTTGGCGGCATTACTGGTTTTGCTTTCACCGGTGTAGGGGTCCAGGGTGGAACAGCCTACCAGTGAGCCCATAGCGAGAATTGCTACCCAATGTTTCATTATTGGTTCTCCTAACGCACTTTTAATAAATGGGTATCGGGACGCACTGAACCCAGTGCTCCATCACAGTGCCGGCATTATCCAGCTAAAAGCTGACCGGCGGCTGAATCAACCCAACCAAATTATGTGAAGATTACGGCGAAGCCATTACCAGTTCTATTGACCAGTCCCCATTGCAAGCATCGAGTTTCCAGCTTGCGTCACTTTCGCACTAAGTTGCTGCACAAAAAGTAAACGCTGCAAACTTCTTCCACAGCTTCTGTGGATAACTTTGTGCATTAATAAACGAAGGTCCCCGCCAGGCGGCATTGACTCTCGCTTACAGCGATTTGTTTATTTTTTAAACTCTCTAGTTTTCTCTTTAAAAACAATGAGTTATAGGCGACGAAAAAATTATGTATCAGCTGGGCCGATAAATACTAGAGCGCCAGTTAGCCCACTATTGAGTGTGGAAAAGTTTGTCAATAGCAAAGACGATACAATACAAATTTTTTTAGACGCTTTAATACTTAAGGCAGCGCCGAAGTGACATCGAGTTATTTTCAATAAATTTTGGCGATGCCTGTCGACATAAATTTCATCAAAGCCGGCAAATTTGTATTTCTGCGCCAGCATATTATTAAGGCAATCAAGTAGCGTGCCCGCCTACTTTATTGCCCTGCTTTTAATGTTCCTCAGTAATGAGGGGGTTTTTCGTCGACTGGCTTGCCGCCAGCCTGCATTTCAAAGGTCAGCGCGCTGTACTTCTCTCCAAGCTCACGCATTCTTGCTACGACAGAGCGAATATCCGCATCTTGGCGCGCAATGACATCATTCAATTGAGAAATCGTATCTTCCTGAAAAGCCAAGCGAGTCTCCAGCTCGTCGATTCGCTCCATCAGTTTTAAAACTTCTTCTGTCATTTCAATAATCCGTACAGAGCCTCGACCAAACTAACCGCGCGCCGATCCATAAACAGGCTCTGTCCCAGTCGTGTAGTGATATAACCCACCCCCAGTCCCTGCTCCGGATCGGCAAAGCCGACGCTACCCCCAGCACCAGGGTGACCAAAACCTTGCTTTCCACCAAAACGCAGATCGGCCGCCTGAGCACTACGGATAAAGCCACAGCCAAAACTCACCTCAGCCTGCAATACTTTATCCCGCCCACGGCTCTGCTCTCGTGAAGCCTCATCGACCCATTTTTGCCCCAGGGTAATTGGATTTCCCCCCGCCAGGTCCCCGTAAACTGCGGCAAGATCCCGCGCACTAAAATGGCCATTGGCTGCAGGGATCAGGGCACCGCGCCACTCGGGGCTATTGGTGCCCATCATCAAGCTAACGGGGTTGCTAAACGCCATGGACACGGGGCCTTTGCGATCCTCTTTAATTGCCCGGCCAATGGCATTCTCACGCAACTCCGGCAATGGCTGCTTCAAAGGGCTCACATCGGCAATTCGGCTTGAACTATGCCCCAACGCACCAAAGCCGCCATCGAGATTGAGGGGTTTGGCTAGCATTTCCCGATAAAGTTCCAATAGAGGTTTTTCGGCAACCCGTTCGATCAGGCCGCCCAGGCTCCAGCCGTAGAGAAAAGGCGCATATCCCTGTTCACTACCCGGCTCCCACCAGGGGGCTGTTTCGGCAACCGCATCGCAGGCCGCTTGCCAATCGTAAATAAGGTTGTCTTTAACCCGCTCGTGAAAAGCGACCAAACCACTGCGATGGCTAAGTAATTGTCGCGCGGTGACAGATTCTTTGTGCTGTGCAAATTTCGGCCAATAGTCTGCAACCGGGCGATCCAGATCCAGTTTGCCAGCCTGCACTTGCTGCATAGCCAGCAGTGCCAGTACACCCTTACTGGATGAAAACACATTGACCAGAGTCTCTTCGGTAAAGGGTTGCTCCCCATCCCGATCGGCGCAGCCCGCCCACAGGGAGCAGATCAACTCGCCATGCTGGCGCACCGCGAAGGCGGCACCGGTATCTCCACACTCGCGAAAATTCTTGGCGAAAGCCTCGAACAGGGCTTCAAAACCGGGGGCGCAAAAGCCGTATATTTCCATGTATCTAGGTCCAAATAATTTGGGTAACTCTATTGCAGGTCCGCAAGGTTAGTTTCTTCCCCTCCCTGGCGCAAATCGTTACTATGCGCGTCCACAGCGAGGGATAGTTATGACTGAGCAAATCGCCATTCAGGATCAGATTCAAGGCAACCACTGTTTTGGCTGCGGGCCAGACAATGACCAAGGCCTGCGTATTAAAAGCTATTGGGTAGAGCCGGATAAGTCCCGCTGTCTATTCACTCCCAGCCCTTTCCACAATGCAGGGCCCGCTCAATATTTGAACGGTGGCATTATCGCCACAGTCATTGATTGCCACACTGTGTGTACCGCTATCGCCGATGGCTATCTGCAAGCTGGCCGCAAGGTGGGTAGCGGAGACAAGATCTGGTTCGCCACCGGCAAGCTGGACATAAAATACCTGGCTCCCGCCGCTATTGATCAACCAGTACTCTTGGAAGCCACCATTGTCGAGCGCGGCCCCAAGAAAACTATCCTGCACTGTGAACTCAGCAGTGACGGGCGCCTCTGCGCTAAGGCCGACGTAGTCGCGGTACGTGTACCCGACGAATGGTAATCCGCAAAAATTAGGGTTAGCGGGAGCCTCTGTGAGGCACCCGCAACCAAATCAAACCTCTTCCACTTGTAAAGACGGCTCGAGCCGGTAACCACAAAACTTGCAAAACTCAGCATCTGGATCATGGATGCTGCGGCCGCAGTTATTACAGCGGTGATGCTTGCGTTCACGATGCATTTCACCGGCCAACTCAGCAGTCAAAATTCCGGTGGGTACAGCGATAATTGAGTAGCCAATCAACATGGTCATGGCCGCTATCGCCTGACCCAGTGGCGTCTGTGGAGAAATATCCCCATAGCCAACCGTGGTAATCGTCACAATGGCCCAGTAAACACTGGTGGGAATACTGGTAAATCCATTTTCTCCCCCTTCGACCACAAACATCAATGATCCGAAGATAACGCACATCACTAGTACGCTGGAATAAAACACCAGGATCTTTCGCCGGGCCAAACCCAGGGCCCGCAGTAGCAGGTTGGCATCCTGTAAATAACGCACCAGCTTCAATATCCTGAAGATTCTCAACACCCGCAGCAAACGGATTACCAATAGGTAGGTTGCACCGGTATACAGAAGAGCCAGATAGCTGGGCAGAATTGCCAGCAGATCAACAACACCGTAGAAACTGAAAATATACTTGCGTCTGTTTACTGAACAATAGATACGGGCGGCATATTCCAGAGTAAACAGCCCGGTAAAAAGCCATTCCAATGTGATCAGAAGCGTGCCGTAACGGTCAGCTATTGGTCCAATTGAAGCCAGCAGTACCAGTCCCACACTAATTAAAATTGCCCAGATCAAAAACACATCAAAGTTGCGCCCTGCGGGCGTCTCGGTGCCAAAGATCACTTCATTGAGCAGTTTGCGACGTCCAGTCAACGCCATGGATCAACCTCTTCTACCATCTACCAAGGATTTGCGCTCAAATTTTACCTGCTGGGGGCTGGTGGGTCGCCCCCTATTCCACCCTCATCCAGATATTCGGCCGCGACCTCTTTGACTTCCCCCACGCCTCGGGCACAATCGCGCCCCAGTTACCCTGTGCAACAATTTTTTGGAGAGCGCCCAACCATGGCCAAGGAGAACCGTCTCGTTTATTCCACCGACCGCGGTCGTATCAAAGAAGAGCCCGCAGCAGAGAAGCGTCACCAAGGTGATGGGATTGTGCGCATCCAAAGAGAGACTAAAGGACGCAAGGGCAAAGGGGTTACCTGTGTGCGTGGCGTGGACGGCACCGATGGTGAGCTGAAGTTACTACTGGCGGAATTGAAAAAACGCTGTGGCTGCGGTGGTGCCCTGAAAGACGGTGTGATCGAAATCCAGGGCGACAAGCGCGCGGAAATCAAAGCGCTATTGGAATCCAAAAACTACAAAGTGAAGCTTGCCGGCGGATAGAGCCTGGTGACAACTCATTAAATACCAACAGGCTCTAAACCGCTTGCAGGAGACGTAAAGGATTCACTTCCAGCTGCCCTTCTCTATGCAGACAACGTTGCAGCAGGGCCGCCAGCTGGATTTGATAGCGCTCCAGAATTACCGTACTTGCATAGTTACAGCGGGACTCCATAGTACGCACCACGGCCAACGCCTCCTGGTGGCGCTGCGGTAGCTGTTGCAATGGCTCGCGTTTTGCCTTGATACAAAGTGCGCTATCCAAACCCTGGGCTTTTAATAGCTCAGAAGACTCCACTGTGGCAAAGGTCGCATCCAGCTCTCGAGCGGAGAGGGCCAGGTATTTCTGTACCAATTCCCGCTCGGCAAGACCTGGGGATAAGCGGCGTGAGAATACAGAGAGACTGGTACTGTAGCCCGCAAGGCGCTCAAGGTGTGTGGCCAGCGCGTCGTAGGCAGCCAACTGGCTAAGCATTCCCCTAGCCTGCTGGCGCTCCCGTGCCGGCATAGCGACTAAAGCCAAGCACAACCGTTGGTAAAACACCGAATAGATCTTCTGCAGCTGACGCTCGATTTCCTCCAACTCAGACCGCTTTAACGCCGATGCTTCCTGCGCCGCTGCGAGGCTTGCGCTATTCAGAGAGTATTCCTGTGGATCGATACGCACCTTGGCCCGAATCAGCGCCGCGCCAAGTTGCACTGACACCATAAGCTGACGTGTGTTCTCACGTTGTTCCCGGAGTTCACGCAGCTCAATGAGCTTGCTCCTTAGCCAATTGATACTGGCCTGTAAATCCATCGCCTGCATTTCCTGAGTCGCAGGCCTGCGAAGTGGCAGCAGGTTGAGCGGCGGCAGACGGTTAAAATAAACATCCAGGATCTGTAGCGCCTCCTCCGCTTCGCGACTGGCACAAAGTAATCGGCGATTCTCCACAACCTGACAGTCCGACGCGCCAGCCTCCCCGCTGACCTCACTGGCCAACTTGGGAAAATCGGCAAAAAGCTCCGTGCAGCCAAGCTCCCGTTTTAGACGCCCACTAATATTGCGCTTTTGAACCACCTCAATACGCTGTAGATCCGCCGCCTCAAAAACATCCCAGGGATCACTGGCCTGAGCCATCGCAAGCTCAATGGTATTACTGGTTTCCTCATCCAGATTGTTCAGTGTCCAGGCTACAGCAGCAGGGATATTTTCAAAGCACTGCCCCACTGCCGAGGCCTCGCGGGCAGTCTCGGCAACCATTAGGTCGGCATGCACCAGGCGATGCCAGTTCCCGGCAAATTCGGCAAAAGCCCCACTGCCAATCAAGTCGGCAGCCCAGAAATCAGCCCGGCATTCCAGATAGCGTGCGCTACCCCGAGTGACAATACGGTGCAGATTTTCGAGCCGCTCAATCAATGGCAATAGAAAGTGGCCACAAGTTGCCAGTAATTGATGTAAGGATTTCAGCGGACCCGGTTCCCCGCTTCGGTACAACACACTTCGATCATTTTCCAGTGCCCACTGCATCAGCTCCAAGCGCCTAACACCATCTAACACCAGCCAGGCCAGTAGCCCATTGAGTTTTCCCTGATAAAAGCCAAGGCTGCGTGCCACTAACGCCAGGGTATCGCGGCCACTAAGGGAAGCCACACTGGCCAGGCCCATGTTTAACCGCAATTGCTGACGCATCACCTCAGAAAACCTGGGCTCGCAATAAATACGAGCGTCTGGACTGACTATCAGCTTCTGCACCCTGGGCAGTTTCGTTGCACTAGACAATTGCTCAAGTAAGGGCAATAAATCTTGGTTGTCCGCTTGCTTCAGAGGGACTTCGCCAGGCCTTGGACGCATTTCTCGAGGGAGGCAAAAATAAGGCAAAGCGACCAGTAACAATAAAAAAATAAAGACTGCCGCCCCCCCTAGACTGATGAGTAAAGTGCCACCAGTTAACTCCCCCTGCCAAACTGCCAAGGGTGTTTGCCAGAGCAGTGCACCGGCAGCATAAAGACACAGAGCTGCCAAGCCGATAAAAAAAGTAGGTACCGTTAAAGCAGGGAGTAATCCGAAAAGCACTCGCCAACCCACTGTAGCCAGCTGCGTTTTTCTATTGCCGAAGAACGGCCTCTTTTCATCGGCTTCAGACTCTGTTGCCTGTGGTTTGATCTTTTCAGAATCCAGAGGGGGGGCAACGCTTCCTTTGGCATTGCTCACCGAAAGCGATTTCTCTACCTCTTGCGCTCGTGCAGTCCCAGCCTTGGATACACCTGCCGAGGCCGTACTTGTCGGCATCTTTTCTGCTGCATTGGCCTTGCGCCGTTGGGCCACTTTGATTTTTGCAATCAGCTGTTGGTTATCGAACTTTCCCGCAGGGCAAACCTCGGCACGAAGACCGATCTTGTGCAGCTTGGCCCTGTACTCCAGGGCCTGTGACGATGCCAGTCTGTCTTTAATCACCCAGCCTTTTAACAGTAATCTGCGAGCCTGAGCCTCAGGAACCGAAAATAGTTTGGCGATATCCCGAGTCACAGCCCCTGCTTCTTTGGCGTGGAGTGTCCTTCCCGTGGAAACCACCTGGTATAAATCCTGGCCCGCCATTCCCTTCTCCTGTCACCAAGTGACACTTATTGTCACATTCTTATCATCTTGCGCGCAGGGTAAAAGATTCGGAGAAAAACAGGTGCGCACCAGTTCTCAGGAAGCTCTTCAAAAGAGAGAAATTGGCAGGAAAGGTGGCAAAGTGCACAGTTTTAACGGCACCTTGCCAGTAACTCGTATTGTTAACGCTTAGGATTTGGGCGCGAAGATTTGATAGGCCCGATCGGCGAGCTCGGGAATGGTCAATCCATTTTCCCTAGCTTTAAACCAACTGTAGGTATGGCTCAAAGCACCAACCATAAGTCGGCGCACCACTGTGGCATCCCCACCTGGGCAACGGGCGGAATTGATCGCATCCAGCCATATTTGCTCGTACTCATCGCGCAGCAACAACACCTCTTTCTGGCTTTTGTCTGACAGACTACGCCACTCCATTACCAAGATGGAAAAGCCCGGCACCGCCCGCTCGTGAATCGCCTCAAGCTCAGACTGGATACAGGCCCGCAGCCTTTCCTGAGGTGACGCGGCCTGCTCCACCGCACTACGCATACGAGCACTGGCGAAAATAGTTACCTCCTTCATCACCTCGCAGAGAATCTGCTCTTTGCTGGAGAAGTGATGAAAAATACTGCCAGACAGAATGCCCACTTCCGCCGCCAGGTCTCGCACAGTAGTACGTGAAAACCCCTTTTGCTCAAACAGGCGCGCGGCAGCATTGAGCAATCGCCCCCGCGGGGAGGCCGGGTCTGTAAGCTCTCCTGCCTTTACCAGGGTTCCAATAAGTTGCTGTGGCGACATAGCACCTTGCACCTCTACCACCACTTGTGCGCCCTCTTGCACGAAACACTCCCAATTCTTTGCTTTCTTTTTTGCTTTGTTTTGCAGACTAATCGGCAACCTAACAATCACACAATCAAAAAGGCGCCAACCCTTGAATACCAAGCGCTTGCTTGGTAGCGTTAAGCTATTCTGCGTTTTCCCACACGCAGGCGCAAGCGCCAACAAGAACAATAAAAACTGAATAGGCCTTAAAGGCCCAAGAAAAGGAAACTTTCATGCGCTATCAAAGCCAGCTGCGCTCAGGCAGCTTTAGCGAGCAAACCTATATCGTCACTGGTGGCGGCAGTGGTATTGGCCGTTGTATCGCCCACGAACTGGCCAGCCTCGGCGCCCATGTTGTATTGATTGGGCGCAAATTGGACAAGCTGGAAAGGGTTGCCGGTGAAATCAATAACGATAGTGGCGAGTGCAGTTTGTTCAGCCTGGATATTCGCGATGAAGAGGGTGTTCAGGAAACGGTTGGGCAAATTGTCCAGGCCCGAGGCCAAATTCATGGATTGGTGAACAATGCCGGTGGCCAGTTCCCCTCCCCCCTTGAGCAGATCAACACAAAAGGCTTCGATGCTGTTGTACGCAGTAACCTGCTTGGTGGATTCTTAATGTCCCGCGAAGTTTTTGTGCAGTCGATGAAACAACATAGCGGCAGTATCGTAAATATCACCGCAGATAACGCCGGCGGTATGCCAATGATGGGCCATTCCGGTGCCGCTCGCGCAGGCATGGAAAATATTACCGAAACCGCTGCATTGGAGTGGGCGCCTTTTGGCGTTCGAGTTAACGCCGTGGCGCCAGGCTATATTCTTTCCAGCGGTTTTGATACTTACGACCCCAAATTCCTGCGCGAGCTACTACCGGGCTTCCGCGACAGTATCCCCCTCTACCGATTGGGAGAGGAAGCGGAAGTTAGCGGGGCCGTGTGCTTCCTGCTCTCCGATGCGGCCAACTATATTACCGGGCAAACCCTGCGTATCGACGGTGGCTCCAGCCTCAAGCACCACTCTCCCCTTTGGCAGCCACAAGCCGCGAACAACTCTAAACGCTTTAACGGATTCCATCGCAAACGCCGGCCTCAAGTTGTGGAAGAGTTGGAAGCGGAGGGCAAGCTCTAATGCAGCCGATTGATTCCCAGCTCGACAACCGCTCGGCAGAATTCAATGACAACCAGGCTGCCATGCTGGAACAGATCAACCAGTTTCGTGAAGCTGAGCAACGCCCGGTTCAAGCTGAAAAAAGTAAGGCGGCCCGCTATCGTGAACGGGGCTGGCTGCTGCCACGGGAGCGCCTCAATTTGCTCCTCGACCCCGGCGCCCCTTTTGTTGAACTGTGCTCCCTCGCCGGCTATAAATTGTTTGACGACCAGGACGGTACCGGTGCGGGTGGCGGTGCCATTTGCGGCATCGGTCAAATCAGTGGTCGACGCTGTATGGTTCGGGTTGATAACTATGCCGTAAAAGGCGGCACCATCTCACCAGCCGGGATGGATAAAGCCCTGCGAATGCAGCGGATCGCTCTGGAAAATCATTTGCCGGTAGTCGCCCTGGCGCAAAGTGGTGGCGCCAACCTGATGTACGCCAGCGACACTTTTGCTCCCGGCGGGCGGGGTTTTGCCAACCAGGCGCGAATGTCCGCCGCCGGTATTCCGCAAGTTACTGTGGTACACGGCGGCGCTACTGCCGGCGGCGCCTACCAGCCGGGCCTGTCAGATTATGTCGTTATGGTGCGCGGGCAAACCGGCATGTACCTGGCTGGGCCGCCGTTGCTGAAAGCAGCCACCGGTGAAATTGCCGATGCGGAAAGCCTCGGCGGAGCGGAAATGCACTGTACCGAGTCCGGCAGTGGCGATTACTTAGCAGAGAACGACGCCGATGGTATTCGCATAGCAAGAGAGATTGTTGCCGCACTACCCTCACCCATTAAAAGCTCAGTACAAAAAGATTACCGAGACCCACTGCACCCTATCGACGACCTGCTCGGCCTGATTCCAGCAGACAGCAAAAAGCCCTACGACGTGCGCGAAATTCTAGCTCGTATCGCCGACGGCTCCGCCATGCTGGATTTCAAGCCGGAATTCGATCGACAAACCGTGTGCGGCCATATTCGTATCGAAGGCTTCCCTGTGGGAATTATTGGGAATAACGGCCCGATCACCCCCAAGGGCGCCAACAAGGCCGCGCAGTTTATTCAGTTGTGCGAACAGAGTGGCACGCCACTACTGTTTTTGCATAACACCACCGGATTTATGGTGGGTACCGAGGTGGAGCGCAACGGCATCATCAAGCACGGCGCCAAAATGATTCAGGCCGTGGCCAATGCCAGCGTACCAAAACTCAGCATTGTCGTAGGCGGCTCCTATGGGGCCGGCAACTACGCCATGTGCGGTCGCGGATTCGATCCCCGCTTTATTTTTGCCTGGCCCAATTCCCGCACCGCCGTGATGGGCGCAGCCCAGGCCGGCAAGGTAATGCGCATCGTCACCGAGCAAAAAATGCAACGCAGCGGCAATGTGGATGAGGCGGTATTAGACAAATTGGAAAACGACACCAGCGCATTTATGCAGGGCAATTCCGATGCTCTCGCCTGCAGTGCGCGCCTCTGGGATGACGGCATTATCGATCCCCGCGATACGCGCAAACTTTTAGGCATGTTGCTAGAAATTTGCAATGAGGCCGAACAGAGCAAACTCAACAAAAATACCTTTGGCGTAGCTAGGTTTTAATTCGAAAAACCTGGGCAACAAGGAAGTGCAGTTGCCCATTTACACAATCACCGGGTTCACACTTCAAGGCAGGGAAAATAATAATGATATTTAGCGATCAACACCGGGAACTGCAGCGCACCGTACAAAACTTTGTACAGCAGGAAATTAATCCCAACGTGGCCGAATGGGAAAAGGCCGGCCGCTTTCCCATCCGCGAAATTTTCCAACAACTGGCCGGTCTGGGCCTACTAGGCATCAGCAAGTCCACAGACTTCGGTGGCCTGGGTCTCGACTTCAGTTATGAAACCGTTTTTCTGGAGGAGCTGGGCGGTGCCCACTGTGGCGGCGTGCCCCTGTCGATTTCGGTACAGACTTCCATGTGTACCCCTGCCCTGGCCAACTTCGGCAGCCAGGACCTCAAAGAGCAGTTCCTGATTCCCGCCGTGAACGGAGAGATGATCGGCGCAATCGCTGTATCCGAACCCGGCGCCGGTTCCGATGTTGCCTCAATTAAAACCACCGCCAAAAGCGATGGCGACGACTATGTGATCAACGGCAGCAAGATGTGGATCACCAACGCCCCCTGCGCAGACTTTTTCTGCACCCTGGTCAATACCAGTGAGGGCAAAGCCCACAGCAACAAATCCCTGATCATTATTCCGGCAAAAACGCCAGGGGTACGCATCGGCGAAAAGCTCGACAAACTGGGCATGCGCTCATCAGAAACCGCCCCTATATTTTTTGACAATGTGCGGGTACCCAAACATTTCCGTATCGGCGATGAAGGTGCCGGTTTCCTGTTGCAAATGCTGCAATTCCAGGAGGAGCGCCTCGCCGGCGCCGCACTCAATTTAAAAGGCCTGGAAAACTGCGTGAGCAGCACCATCGACTATGTGCGCGAACGTCAGGCCTTTAAAGCACCATTGATCGACAATCAAACCATTCACTTTGCCCTCGCGGAAATGCAGACCGAAGTGGAGTGCCTGCGCTCATTAACCTGGCGTGCGGTGGAAGCTTATGTAGCTGGTGAAGATGTCACTACCCTCGCCTCTATGGCCAAGCTCAAGGCTGGCCGCCTGTCCCGCTCTATCCCCGATCAGTGCCTGCAGTTCTGGGGTGGCATGGGCTATATCGAGGAAACCGTTATCAACCGCGCTTACCGGGATAGCCGCCTCACCGCTATCGGCGGCGGCGCGGATGAAGTAATGCTCGGCATTATCTGTAAGCTGATGGGCATACTGCCCGGCAAGCGTAAACCCAACGCATAAGGTCAGGCTATGCAGACAATCATTGATGAAACCATTGGCATCGCCTGCCACCTCACGCTAAACCGGCCACAACAGCGCAACGCCATCAGTTTGCAAATGGTAGATGAGCTGCTGCAAAAGCTCGCAGAAGCGGAAGAAGACCCGCAGGTGCGAGCACTGGTGCTGCGGGGCGCAGAACACAATTTCTGCGCCGGTGGGGATATTGCCGATATGCTCAATGCGCAGCAGGGCGCGAGCGATGGAAATAGTGATGTATTTTTTCACCTAAACCGTCGTTTCGGTGAATTGATGGAACGGTTTAATCGCACCTCTTTAATAGTCATTGCCGTATTGGAAGGTGCCGTAATGGGCGGTGGTTTCGGGCTCGCTTGCAGTGCCGATATTGCCATCGCCGATCGCAGCTGCCGCTTTGCCCTGCCGGAAACCCGCCTGGGTTTACCGCCTGCACAAATTGCTCCCTTTGTCGTAGCACGGGTCGGCCTCTCTCAGGCCCGACGCCTGGCCCTCAGCGGAGCAAAAGTCAACGCACAGCAGGCCTTGGAAATTGGGTTAATCCATGAGTTACTCGATAATTCCGAAGCCCTCGAAGGCGCGCTGCAGGAACACCTGGGCGCAATCAATGCCTGCGCACCCGGCGCCCTGGCAACGACCAAGCAGATCTTGCTGGATGCAGCGCGGGTAAGCGATGAAACTGCACTCGGCCAACTACTCGACGGCGCCGCACAGCAGTTTTCCCGCGCAATTCAAGGCCATGAAGGGCGCGAAGGCGCCCGTGCATTTCTGGAAAAACGATCACCGGAGTGGCAGCACTGATGTCGACAACAGAGACCCTGTTAATCGCCAACCGCGGCGAGATCGCACTGCGAATTATGCGTACTGCCCGAGCGGAAGGCTATCGCACAGTCGCCGTCTACAGCGATGCGGACTGCTATGCACTTCACGCACAGACTGCCGATATCGCCGTACCCATTGGCGGGCAGACTTCGGCGGAGTCCTATCTGGATATCCAAAAAATTCTCGCCGCAGCTAAAAAATCCGGAGCCACTGCCGTCCACCCCGGCTACGGCTTTCTCGCTGAGAATGCGGAATTTGCCAGCGCTTGCGAAGAGAATGGACTGAGTTTTGTTGGCCCGAGTGCCGAAGTCATAGAACTAATGGGCAACAAACGCAAAGCCAAGGAGTTTGTTGCCGCTGCCGGCGTACCCTGTATTCCCGGCTTCCAGGGTGCCCAGGACGACGATACCCTGATCGCCGAGGCGCGGCGCATTGGCTTCCCGTTAATGATAAAAGCCGCCGCAGGTGGTGGTGGGCGCGGCATGCGCCTGGCTCACGGAGACAGCGAACTGGCCTCCCAGCTGCGCGCTGCCCGCAGTGAATCCATGAGTGCATTCGGCAGCGACGAGTTAATTCTGGAAAAGGCACTGGTCAACGCTCGCCATATCGAAATCCAGGTATTTGCGGATCGTCATGGCAACTGTATTCACCTGGGGGAGCGAGATTGCTCCGTACAACGACGCCATCAAAAAGTGGTCGAAGAGTGCCCTTCCCCAGCGGTCGACACCCAGCTGCGGGAAAGAATGGGGCAAGCCGCAGTCGATGCCGCGCGAGCCTGCGGTTATCTAGGCGCGGGCACCGTAGAGTTTCTACTCTGCCCCAACGGCGAATTCTATTTCCTGGAAATGAACACCCGGTTGCAAGTAGAGCACGCGGTAACAGAAATGGTAACCGGTTTTGACCTGGTAGCCTGGCAACTGGCAGTAGCACGCGGCGAAGCTCTATGCGTTTCCCAGCAGCAAGTCACCCAGCAGGGGCACGCCATTGAAGTCCGCCTGTATGCCGAAGACCCGGAACAACAATTCCTACCCCAGGCCGGAAAAGTGCTCCACTGGAAGGCGCCAAAGGGGCAAGGAATCCGTATCGACCACGCCTTGAAAAGTGGCTGCGAAATTACGCCATTTTACGACCCTATGCTCGGCAAATTAATTGCCTGGGGGCAGGATCGAGAAGAAGCTCGGCGCAAGCTAACCCAATCCCTAAGCCAGCTGGAATTTATCGGCCCTAAAAACAATATCCATTTCCTGCAGAAGATCCTGGCCGAATCACAGTTTATCGCTGGCGATGCCGATACC
Source organism: Microbulbifer mixtoriginis (SeqCode) (assembly GCF_052467515.1). Classification (NCBI taxonomy): domain Bacteria; kingdom Pseudomonadati; phylum Pseudomonadota; class Gammaproteobacteria; order Cellvibrionales; family Microbulbiferaceae; genus Microbulbifer; species Microbulbifer mixtoriginis (SeqCode). Next base: position 2,510,340 of record NZ_CP174314.1, read on the forward strand.
AGTTTTCTCGACCAAAACAGCACGCTGACATCCGTAGAATCGGTTCCAGCAGTAGTTGCAGCCCAAGCCGCATTACTGAATCACTTGCACCAAGCCAACCCTCAGGATCGGCGCAGCGGCCGCAGTGACTGGCGCAGTGGCGACAACAGCGTGCCGACCAACTACCGACTGGAAATTTCAGGACAAACCCTAAACTGTGAGCTGCTGGTGTTAGTAGATCATTCTTACCAAATCTCAGTAGGCGAACAGCAGTTCCTGATTCAGTGGGTCCATTTTAAGAAATCACAAAAAGAAAGTGGACTTTACAGTGCTGAACTCCTGCTGGATGGCGTTAGCCAAAAGAGATTGTTCCAAGCCAACCAAAGCAATCTGCATCTCCTGTTAGACGGTAGGCAATTCCATTTTGTCGATATCACCCACGCCCCGGCCAAATCGAGCTTTAACGAAGGCAGTGGCCGCATCACGGCTCCTATGGACGGTTGCCTGGTGCAGGTATTGGTTGAGCCCAATCAAAGCGTTCAGCGGGGAGACACCATCGCCTTAATGGAAGCCATGAAAATGGAGCACGCCCTGCGCGCAGACCGCGACGGTACCGTAATTAAACTGGGCGCCTGTGAAGGAGACCAGGTGCGCGGTGGCCAGCTGCTGGTGCAGATCGAAGACACACCAACTGAAACCGCCAAAATCCCCAGCGACGCCACTTCCTAAAGGAGATCAGCATGTACGATATTGATGCCTCCCGTATGGCAAGCCCCTTTTATGACGAAGGTCATCAGGAATGGCGCACCCAGTTGCGCCGCTTTGTCGACCGTGAGATTACTCCCTATATCACTCAATGGGACGAAGACGGCCAACTGCCCGCCGAGCTTTGGAAAAAAGCGGCAGAAGTTGGCCTTCTGCAGATGAGTTATCCGGAAAACTACGGCGGCATCGAAACCGATGTCTTCCATATGATTGTTGCCGCAGAGGAGTTAGCCCGCCCCGGCGCCGGTGGACTCTACGCCAGCCTAATGGTCCACGGCATTGCCCTGCCCCCATTACTGCACTATGGCAGCGAGGCCCTAAAAGATCAGGTTATCCCCTCGGTATTACGTGGTGATAAGCATATTTCCCTGGCAATTACCGAACCAGGCGCAGGCTCCGATGTAGCCAATCTCCAGTGCCGCGCAGAGCGTGATGGGGATGACTATATCGTTACCGGCGAAAAGACCTATATCACCGGCGGCATGCGCGCTAACTGGTTTACTGCTGCCGTGCGCACTGGTGAAGAAGGCTTCGGCGGTATCTCCCTGCTCTTAATCCCTGCGGATACCAAAGGGGTTAGCCGGCAGCTGCTCGATAAAAAGCAGGGCTGGTGGTGCTCTGATACGGCCAGTATCTTTTTTGATCAGGTGCGCGTGCCCGCGAGCAATCTAATTGGCGGTGAGAACCAAGGTTTCTTACCCATAGTGCACAACTTCAATCGCGAACGCCTGGGCATTGCCGCTTCCTGTGTAGAATTCAGCCGGGTCTGTTTGCAGGACGCCATTGAGTGGGCCCAAGAGCGCCAAACTTTCGGAAAGCGCCTCGCCAATCATCAGGTGATTCGGCACAAGTTTGCCCAGATGCTTCAACGCATCAATGCCACCCAAGCCTATCTCGACCTTTGTGCCTGGGCAGAGCAACAACATCAGCTCAAGGTAGCCGATATCGCTCTACTCAAAGTCCAAGCCACAGAAACCCTTGAATTCTGCGCCCGGGAAGCGATGCAGGTGTTAGGTGGCGCAGGCTATATGCGTGGCAGTCGGATTGAGCGTATCTATCGTGAAGTGCGGGTGAATGCGATTGGTGGCGGATCTGAAGAAATAATGCGGGATCTGGCTTCCAGGCAGATGGGAATTTAGAGGAGCAGGATAAAAGCCTCTTGCTAAGCCTATTTATAACTCAGTCCCGCATGGGTGTGGGACTGAGTTAGTAAAGATCCTAAATTAACCTTTCTTCTTTTTTTCGATAAAGTCCCTTACCTGTTCACTCAGTACGGCCATAGGGACATTGCCATTTCTCAGAATAATCTCATGGAAGTCCTTAATATCGAAGTCCTCACCCAGTTCATTCTGCATCAGTTCTCGCAAGGCGAAAATCTCGAGGGCACCAGAATCATAAGAGGTAAGCTGGGCGGGCATTACTGCCATTCGGTCCATTAGAGTCCTCGGGCCTTTCGCAAATGAAGCGCCAGAATCCTGCAAAAACTCCGCAACTTTTTCATCACTCCAACCGAGTACATGCATTGCGCTATCCGCTACCATACCTCGGGCAGGCCAAGCACGCCTAAGGATTTTGGTGGACCCGTACTGATACATCCCTGCTTCTTCCGCTAGATGTTCAGAGTACCTGCCCCAACCTTCAGCAAAAGCAGAGTTAGACAAGGCATCTTCTATTTTATGAAACTTTTCCTGCTCTTGAACGAGAGCAATTTGCATATGATGGCCCGGGTATCCTTCATGGATAGTTACCTTCTCTGCAGAAGCGTATGACTCATCCTGATAGGTTGTCGGGTCATATCCAAATCTTGCCTTTCGCTCCTTAGTGCCCGGAATATAGTGTGCACTGCGACCAGAACCCTGCTCATGTTCAGGGATGGCCTTCACTTCCATTTCGATCAAAGGCATTTCATGGAAAAAGTCTACGGTTAAATCTCTAGACTTATCTACCAAGCGCTCAAAAAACTGATGCATTTCATCAGCGCTGTTAAATTTCTGAGTTTTATCTTCACTGGCCCTTGCCACTGCCTCAGAATAGGAATCTACTTGATAGAACGCCTTGCCTAAGCGAACCACTTCGCTCTTGTTTGCGTTGACAGCACTTAAACCCAACTCAAAAACTTCTTCAGGTGTTCTCTGCAATGTCGTATAAGAACGATACTGAGCCATATAACATTTACGGCCATTAGGAATCGCATGGATGCCAAGCTCGGCTCTGGCTTCAGGTAAATAGGTGGATTCTAGAAAATTCTTATAATTCACCATTGAGGGGATAACGTGATCTGAAAGCACCTGTTTAAATGCTGCCTCAAATTCCGGGTCCTTAGCTTTCTTCGCTAAACCCAGGAAAGGATGCTCATCAATGGGTACTTGGGTCAAACCATCAACTTGCTGAATGACTCGCTTAACCACACTCTGAGGTGCGGAGTAGCCTTGCTCCAACCCACGGCGGAGATTGGCTATTTCTTGCTCATAGTAACGAGCAGCGTCAAGCCAACGCTCAATCGCATCAGCCCTGTCTTGGGCAGTTTCAACCGGCTGCACCTCCGTCAAAAAGCCAAGTATGATATGGGGGCCAAACATATGATCAACAGACCAGAGTTCAGTCTTACAGACCCTTAAGCCAACATTCGACTCCAATCGCTCTTTCAGCTTGAAGTAGAACACTTTCTCTTGATCACTTTTTAGCCCATTCAGATCTATTTCAGCCAATTTACTGAGAATTTTGTCCTCAGAGGCCGCTAGAGAGGCAGAGTTCGCGGGGGAGTTACTTAAGAAAAGGTTGTGTTTCTCCAGCTCCATATCGGAGAAGTAAGCATATGGTTGGAAGTTTTCTAAATAAACCTCAGCATATTGATCCGCTAGGTCATGGAGTAGTGCTGAGTCATCTACAGCTTCACTGCCTGCCACATCAGTTTGGTTATCGGCAACAGTGCACCCCATAAGAACCGATGAAACTACCAATGCACCCAAACCCGCTCTCTTTACATTAATCATTCTTATAAGACCGCAACATAAAATTAACTAAAAAGGCTTCTAAAAAGAAAACTTCAATTTTCTGTTTTATAGTAAGCACTGAAATAAAATGAGTTTCAACACCCCAAATGCGAAGTATCGGCGAAGCGAGGGTATTGATAGATAAACCCCAAAGATAAAGTGCATGACTCTTTTAGCTGATAGAGTCAACAGTGGGGAGGAATAGTCACTAGGCTTCGGTTAGACTATTGCTTGTGTCTGAAAATTTAAGATAGAAAATCATCGCAGTAAATGATAAGAAGCATAAGTTAATCTTTAAAAAAATCGAGCATTATCAGATTTCATTAAACCTAAAGAAAATACTGCTATTCTTCACCGGCAATAGGTATGCCCACATAGCCATTAACGGCAGCTTTCCCAAAAGAGCACCCTCAGCACACATATAACCTCTATTCAATTTATAAAAACATACTCCTTCAAACGTGCTGCTTAGCACACTCTATTACTTCCTCAACTCAGATTTGTGGCCTCCATGGCCAGCCCTTACGGGGCTTGCAGAGCCATTCATACTTAGCATTGCGACTGTTTGAAAGGTTTAGACACCCCAGCAAAGCCACGTCTTGATTTAAAGGCTAGAGGTATCATGAAATTATTCAGAGACTCTCTTAGTCTTCAGAAAAATACATCTACTCACTCCCTAACTACCAATTTCTAAACTACCGTACCTATACAAATAAAGTCCACTAGAGTTTACAGCCAGTATCAGCACAGCAGTTAAACCCATTTCTCTCAACTAACATTTCGCAAGAGAAAAAGTAAATATTAACTATAATTAAGTAGTCATCCCCTTTGATCAGCTACCAAGCCTCAAAGTGGAATACAAAATAAAAAAGACTAGTTTTCTTGAGCAAGCACTATGGATATGCAGTTAAGGTTAGACCAAGCCATCGCAAAGGGAAATGAGAAGCTAGTATTTCCTCACCCGGAATCAGATGATCTCCTTATTAAAGTAATCAGTGACCAGTTTAGAAGAACAATGGATTACAAGTTTTCCATTTCCACTCGGTTACGCCGACTTACTTACTATTGGCCATATATAAAGGAGGTTTCCGAGCACATCTATTTGCGCGAAGGTAAGGTAAAAGATACGCACTTTGTACAAGAATTTAAAGGATTTGTGGATACTAACTTAGGGCTGGGGATTACTGTAACAGCCGTTAAAAAACATACTGGAGAGCTGGCTGATACTCTTCATAAACTGATCAGCAGCAAAGAGTTCAACCAAAAGCATATCGACGGCCTTATTGACCTACTAAAATGGTTAGAGCAGACCTTTATTGTCGTTCGTGACTTACGTACGGTTAATATTGTATGGGATGAGATTAATAGCCATTTTGTGGTTATCGACGGCATTGGTAGCCGCAGACTCCCTTCTCTACGAACGATATCCCGCTTATATAACCAGAGGGCTAACCGCAGGTGCACAGCCAAATTACGTAGACTCGTTAACAAAGAACTTAAAAAATCAGGGTATGAGTTGCTCTTTTAGAGATACACCCAACTCCATATGCCCTCTTCTTAGAGATGGCAAAGTTATGTTGGCTACATCAGATATTAATGTAAAGCTTTTAGAAACCACTTCTATTTTGAGCAAAAGGATCATGCAAATTAAGCGATGCTTTAGGTTCTTACTGTTGTATTTTTAGTGACAATTCTTGACAGCTTGGTTAGGCCTCGCTGGATAAACGCTCCCATGACTGATGTAAGCCTAGCAAGTAGGTTACACCTAAAGTAAAACACAATGCTGAACTAACAAGCCAAAAGGTTAATGAGTTATCTGGAAAAGCCGGCATTATAAAGTAAAAACCGAGTGCCCTTACAAGCAACACTAGAGATATAAGTGTCAGCCCTGTGCGTAATAATGGGAGTCTGAGTATATGGCCAGCCCCGGAAAAAGCATACGCAGACCAAACTAGCAAAACACTCACAATAATCCCTGTAACTATTGTAGGATAAGAATCTCCAGCTTCAGCCATTTGAGCCATTGCCTCTCCGGCACCTAAAAATCGATACCATTCCGCACCAAACAGAATACAACCAACATGCAACCCTGTAACGATCAGAGTAAGCATTCCCGCCAATTCCAAATAATTAAGTCTACCAGTCATATTTAATTCCTTAGAAAGAACTAGCCCAGCGCCTGGTAAAGCTAGGGCAACCTCTGGGAGCCCTGTAGGGTCGGAGTATTAAGCATCGAGATGCTAACATTTCTTATTTGAACAAACCATTTCGATAGCCTGCACCGGCGTACCATTGTATTCAGCAGTGAACTCTTTAGTTGTTTCAAATCCAACCTTTTGATAACACTTGATTGCAGGCCAATTAGATTTTGCAACGAACAACTTAGCTTGGCCACTGATCTTTCTTAGCAGAAACTCAAGTATCGACTTCCCTACCCCTTCCCCTCTGGCACTCGGGCATACAAACAGAGCTCGAATTTCTTGCTGGAACATTGCGCCATAGCCAAGAATTGTTTCATCTACGTAGACGTAAATATCTGACTCCCTTAGCGCTGACAGCCTCTTCACATCTTTTTCCAACGGTAGAAACTCAAATTCCACAGCTTCAAATCTAAGCTCATCTAACTTAGAGAGAGTATAGATCTCCAAGATTCTTGGAAAGTCTGTAGCAATGAACGTTCGAATCATCCTGAATACTAAATTTTCTAGTGTCTATCAACATTGATTTTTGAACAATGTTATTTCAACTTAATTTTATACGTTGTAAATTTACTGCCATATATTTCAGACTCATGAATATCCTCAGCGATTTTCTCCAAGAACTTATAAATAGGACGAGTGTGATGGAAGTTGACTAATACCTCATCATGATTAAGCTCCCGCGCCCACCTCATTAGATCTTGAAACACTATTCTACCTACCCCCCAAAACTGGCCATCAATGACAATCGCGATCTCATACTTTCCACATTCTTGTTGAATCCCACACCAACCAGCTAATTCATCATCAACAATAATGGCTCTAACTCTACAACCTGCCTCTTTATCTACCTCTATTTTTGAATGCATCCATTCTGTTACTGTTTTAAGTGTAAATATCTCATGCTCAATCAAATGCTTTCTTGTCTTATGGCCATTTAATATAGGCAGAAATTTGTGCGGATTAACCTCGCTAAATTTTAGATATTCGATATCTTTCATAGTATTTTCAGCTTTATTGTTCGCAATGGTGTATCAACCCCCATTACCAGCACACCCCTTCTGTAGTTTGAAACGTATGGAATTGCTAAGTTTAGCCCTTGAAAGTTTGTATTTTGATCATAATCACTCCCCTACTAGTTTAATCACTCAATACAATTAGATATCGAATTACTGACATATTTCAGAAAAAACTCCGCTGACAAGACTTGCCAAGTCATCAGGAGCCAGCTCTATTTCAAGCCCCCTGCGGCCCGCACTAATATAAATCGTAGCGTTATTTCTAGCCGAAGAATCAATGATGGTTTTAAGTCGCCTTTTTTGACCTAATGGGCTAACACCTCCTAACACATAACCAGTTGATCTTTCTACATCTGATTTTGGAGCCATTGTGGCTTTCTTAGCGCCAGCAGATTTTGCTAAGAGCTTCATACTGAGCATTGATGAAACAGGAATTATCCCAACGGCCAGCTCTTTGTTTTCCAGGCTAACAACTAGTGTTTTGAAGACCCTAGACTCGGGCACCCCTAATTTTTCAGCAGCCTCCAATCCGTATGATTCACTCGATGAATCATGCGTGTATTCATGTACTTTATGAGAAATTTTAGCCTTCTTGGCCATAGAAATTGCTGGTGTCATTTTACACTTGAGCCTCTAATATCCGTAACTGGGCGAATGGCAAGTAGCATTACTATCTCATTGAAAACCAAAGGTCTGCTACAACCTATTAGTATTTATGCCTTGCCATACCTTATCAATTAGCCACCATAACAGATTGCAGCTCTCAAACGAATGTAGCAATCGAAATCTGATAATGTAAATATGAAGAAATCTATAGAACCCTGACCGATGAGTTTAGAGTAGAATTTTTACGGCTGAGAAGGTTTTCATAGATACCAAAGGAACCCCCCGCTAAGTTTCTTTCCTAATCTTTTAGATTCAGCCCTTACATTACCTAAAATTTCATACAGCCCAATGCTGAAAATTCGCATCAGGTATTCCTAGTGCAGCACATAAACGAAATAAAGCTGCGATTACTAATTTTATATTAAGAGGACTGATTGATGCGTGGTATCGCCCAACGTACAACCCCAGCAATCCATAGAAACCCTATAAGGCCTCCTAGATAAACATTCATAGTTCCCCCCGGGGCTATAAAGCCTTTGTGACCGAATACAGTAATGGTCTCAATTGCCTGCTCTACAAAGAAAATGATACTGAGCCATGTAAGCCAACGCGGGATCTCAACATATTTATCAAACCCTACAACAAGGAAAGCTATCGCCATCGCAGTTGTTGACCCATTCACCAAAGGCCCCCAATAAGAAGATATGTCAAAGAGTGTGCGCGCAACTGCAGGCTCTAATCCTTCAGGATGAAGTGCCAATCCTGCCCATAGCCAAGCCTGTACCTGGGCAGTGATGGCAAACCCTAGTACACCTGCCAGAAAGATATACCTACTCGGCTTTGGTAACAGAGCTGAAACCTGCCCACCAAAGATAGCGAGACCAAGAGAAAAGAAAGCGGCTGTCCAAGCATAAAATCGAGCATTCGAACCATTATTATAAAACCAATGGACTATTTGCTCACCACTAGAATCGATAGTTGGATACGAGCTGCCTAATGCGACAAAACCAGCCACATAAAATGCACAAGTAATCAATATATTTATCAGTAAAATCTTTGACGGTTTTATGCTCATATAGGGCAGCCCCTTATGAAACGTGAAACATCACCATTTATAGACCTCTGTATCATAAATGATAACCACCCAGCCTAATAAAGATGTAATGACAGTCGCTTTAGCCGTCTATATTGTACTCCTGCGGCCTCTTAGCCAGATATAGGTTGTACCACTTCGCCTATTAGTAGAATTCATATGGGGCTCAGCTTACAAGAGGCGGCTTAGTCTGGTTTTTTACTCTCCATACCACCCTTTCTAATCGAATTAGGTAAGCGCGTCTGTAGACAGCATAACTACCCCAAGCAGCACCAATTGAAGCGACACAGAAGATAATATAAAAGCTTGATAACGCTTGATATCTTACCAAAAAACTAACGGCAGTAAGCATACATCAAACCGCCACACCAGCCACTTTCATTTTTCCGGTAATCACTGCGTAACCTCTATAAACAGAAGAGTGATATAGCCCGCAATCTACCGAAACAACAATACATAAAATCAACCCCTCAATATCGAAATTAGGATTAGCCAAAACAATGAAGGGGAAAAGACACCCTGAAGCGGATGAAATTTTTTCTCCCATAAAGCCAGCCTCCTCCCAAAAAATACTGTAAAGATGATTGGGATCTCGTTCTGACTCGGTTGATACCTTTACCCACAATGGAATCAAAAAAATGATTCCAACTAGACCTAAGACAAGAAGTCCAAATAAAATCACCCCAAGTAAAATATCATTCATAATCTAATTTGTACTTAAAACCTCAGGCGCCCACAACTAAGAACTAACAACATAGAGTGCGGCTATCGGGTGACGATATTTATTAACTTATCAGCAGGATTCAACATGAAGCCTCCACTCTAGTGAATAACAACTGTCTTCCGAGTGTTCACTAATATAACTGTAACCAGAACCTGGCCCCGATAATCCAACTATAAACTGCTGAAAGCTAGTAAAGGTATCACCACTCCCCTATACTTTTAAAATATTCCTGCCACTCCAATCATATAGTGAGAAGCAACTCTTTTGTTTCACCCCAAATAATCTCAACTGAAACGCCTGCACTAACAAAACCATTACTGCTTTATTTAAACTAATTGACGCCTAAAGATGCCAATTTGCGCTAGCGAACCTCAAATATGTATATTTTTTTAGGCTCGCCGTCTAATGGGATCCACACCTCTTTAACGCCCTTAAAGTCAAAAACCAAATCAGCCTCCTCCAAAACTCTCTGACTGTAGAGGAATCTATCCGAGTAAACGCCTCCACAATTGTAGTAGTTTGGGGGCTCTTTTTTAGGAATATTTACTGTGAATTCGCTGCTTTCCAGCTTACTAACTTCTATTTCATACTCTTTGAGAGCAGTTTCCAAAATATAATTCTTGCCTTCAAAATTTAAGATGCTAGGCAGCGCAAGCTCTTTCTGACCCTGACCCTGACCCTGACCCTGACCCTGACCCTGACCCTGACCCTGAGAAGTACAGCCAAATAAAGCTAACAATATAAGACCGATTAAAATCCGATTCATTTAATCCCCACTTAAACCCCACGCAATGACATTAGTCTAAAAACTAAAAAATAACCCACCTTGTTACAACTTGTTGTTACCACCATCTTTCTTTCGGAGCTCTATTACCTTCTTCAATTTTATTGATATCTCTTCATTTCTCCCTGTGAAATACTCCATCAACTTTAAATTATCTTTTTGCCAATTTTCCATATGCGATCCAGCTGCTTTTGAAATCGCCTCACTTATACCGTCCAAATTTTTAAACACAGGCCGTCGATGAATTTCTCTTAACTCCACCAACTCTTCAATAGTGAGCAATGAAACAACATTATCAACTAATATTTTTTCAAAATCCTTGGAATCAAACTTTAATACTTTTGAAACAATCACATCCATGTACAGCTGCTCTTGCAAAGCAATAATTTCCGGCGGTGCTTCACTGGACTCACAGAATGGCTCATTTAACCCTATAAAGGCCTCTCTTTGCTAATCAAAGCGTTCTTTGAGAGTAGCAAATTCTTTCTTGGTAGCTTCATTAATAAATATTTTACGAGCCAAATCCTCACTTGTTTGAGAAAAGACAATCCCCGGTACAAGCAAGCAGATTGACAATAAACCTTTAATAACTCTATTCATTTAACTATTATCCCAGAATCTTCTTTGTATGTCTTACAGCGATTAAACCCAAACAATATACTCAATGCAGGCACCTTTATATCATTCTTCTCTACACATCTATTCGGTTGAAACATCAGAAAATAAGAGCTTCAGCAAATGAAAGCTATTAACGATAGAGTCACCAAGCAGGCAGATAACACGGGTTCTATAAATATCCGCTTTCTTTACTTCAGATAAAGCTGCCAACTTCATTAAAAATCAATGAGTTAGCCCACTTCCAAGTGCTGCAAGCAGACGAAGCTGGTTTTGGCTTTAGATACCTTGAGCGGGATTAGGCTAAAAAGCAGGCTAGATGTCAACTTATAAACATATCTAAGCTGGCGTTTACAATTGATAGCAGGTGAGTTAACTGGGGTATATTTTCACAAATATGAGATTTAATAAAAAATTAATTCAAGTGGCGATTTAGACTGGCTTTAGAGGAAAGGCTTCACCTAATCTCAACGAGCAGATTTCTGCTCGCTGAGTACTTTTTCACTTGTCAGTTTTTAAGTTCAAAAAGTACGACCCAAAATACGCTTAGCTGCATCTAGGGCGAAATCTTTATAATCCGCTTCCACCTGCGCCATCTCCAACTCATACTGGAATTGTTCTTTGCGCGGGAGTGCTTTCCATTCTTTTAGAATTGGAATATGGCTGGTTTTTTCTGCGATGGTGTAGAAAGCAACAAACTCTTCTCGCACACTATCTTCCACCTGAAGCGCATCCAGAAGTACGCGGATGCGAATGGAAGCTTCAGTAAGCCCTACTCCATCATCCAGTAGGGAACGCGCAATAATCTGAATGCTATCGTTCACTCTTTGGCGCTGCTCTTGTGCGGCCTGCTCCAATTCAGCCAGTTGTTCGGCTTGTTTTTTTTGAGCGACAGCAAGCTTGCGCAAGTAGTAACCGGCAAGAGTAGCGAGGAAGAAAATTATTAATGCTGCAATAACTAACACAAAAACTGGAAAAACAGTCATTCAAATAACACCTTAAAGATCGTCAATACAAAACTAGCAGTAATGATAGAAAGCAATGTACTTAGCCCAATTATATTTGCTGCCATACGGCTGTTTCCACCCATACCTTCTGCAGTCACAAAGCAAACGGAAGAACTGGGAACTGCAGCCATTAATACCAATACACCCAATTCTTGTTGCTCAAGACGAAACAGCCAACCTAGTATTAGCATCGCCATAGGCACCAGTAATAACTTGATCGCTGACGCTCCAAATGTTGCTAATGAACTATCACGAAGCAATTTAAAATCAAAACTAGCGCCAATACACAGCAAAGCCAGTGGTAACGTAATTGATCCCACCTCAGTTCCCGCTTGCAAGAGGACTTGAGGAAGTTGTACATTTAATTCTCGCAACAAAAGTGCTAACAAAACTGAAAAAATCAGGGGGTTTTTTCCAATCTCTTTGAGTAACACTTTCCAGCTGAACTTTCTATCTTCACTATAATAAGCAAGCAGAACTACTGCAGCTGCATTGTAAACAATACTGACAAAAGCAACTAAGAGTTCTCCTTGGGCCAGGCCACTCAAGCCATAAGCACTTTCCACCCACGCTAACCCAACAATTGCCATATTGCCTCGAAAGGCGGCATGAATAAACGTGCTTCGATCACTGTGCCTTACATGAAATGCAAGAAAAAAGGCCATTGGGATTGTTATAAAAGTACCGAGAACTCCTGCAATTAAAAATAAAAACTCTTCCTTCGGACCAGCATCTGACATGTAAATATTAAAAAATAACAGGGCTGGCAATGTTATGTTAAAGACAAACCTGGATAATTTATCAACAAATTGTTTTTCTAGCACTCTAAAACGAGCAAAAAAATATCCTGCAGTCATGGTAAGGAAAATTGGACTAATTACTGAAAACGAAAATGCCAGCTCCTCCATATTAGTCCTCTCTATTCACAAACCACCCATCACAACAACCTTTATCTTACACTTTGATATATTTAGACTTAGTCCTTCGAACTCACAAATACACCTTAAGCAATGCCAGCCCGATGCTGGCAGTAACAACAGAGAGCAATGTGCTAAGTCCTACAATATTGGCGGTAAGCTGGCTATTCCCACCCATCGTATGCGCCATAATAAAGGCTGAGATCGCACAGGGAGCACCCGTCATCAGGATCAGGTATCCCAAGTACTCAGGGCTCATGCCCAATGCCAAACCAATCAGCAGGCAAACAATCGGAGCAACAACCAGTTTAAGTAATGAGGCCGCCAGCGCCGTAGGAGAACTGCGCATCAGTGTTCGCATTTTCATGCTGGCACCAATACAGATAAGTCCCAGTGGCAGGCCTACAGATGCAAGATACTGAATGGTATCGTGCAGCACTTCCGGCAGCCTTACAGCCAACAAACGGCACACAATGGCTGCGATGACACCGAGGATAAGAGGGTTCTTGACCAGCTCCCACAGCATCACCCGCCAGCCAAATTTTCTGTCCTTATTGTAAAGCACGAAAAGAGCGACGGCGATAACATTAAACTGAATCGTAAGTGCCGCCACCAACCCTGCAGAGTTGGAAACACCTTCGCTTCCGTAGGCTTTTTCAATCCAGGCAAGGCCGACAATTGCCACATTTCCACGAAAAGCCCCCTGGATAAAAGCACTGCGATCCATTGGCGCTACCGGCCGCGCCAGCAACCAAGCCAAAGGGAGCATTACAAAAGTGCCGAGAACCCCTGCTGTCAGTAGGTCTATTTCTTGAGCGGGGTTAGTATCCGAGGAATAGATATTAATAAAAAGCAGTGCCGGCAAAGCTACGTGGAAAACAAGCCTTGAAGCATCATCAATAAAGCTGTCCCGAACTATCCCTTTATACTTGAGCAGGTATCCGCCAATAATCATCAGGAAAATCGGCCCTGTGACTGATAGCGCGAATACAAGATTTTCCATAAAAAGTTATTCTTCCGCAGCAGTTTCCTCAGCCTGTGGCAATCCCTTTACCTCAGGCTGATCCGCTCGTTCCCTTAAGTCCGCAGAGATCTGTTTACGGGTTTTAGCACCCAGCTTACGCAAGCTGTCGATACGCTTCACCGCATTACCACGCCCTGTCGCCAGTCGCTTGTAGGTCTGCTGGTAGGCGTCATCCGCTTGGCGCAGGCGGTCACCAAGAACATCCAGTGACTCCAGCACCATAGCAAACTGGTCGTGCAGCTTGCCGGCTTCGTCGGCGATTTTTTCCGCGTTCTTGTTTTGTTTCTCGTAGCGCCAGATATTCTCGACGGTGCGCAGAGTCGCCATCAGGCTGGTGGGGCTCACCAGGACAATTTGCTTCTCATAAGCGAAACGGAACAGGTCCGGGTCCGCCTGCATAGCCAACATATACGCAGCTTCAATGGGCACGAAAATAAAGACGAAATCCAGGGTGCGCACACCCTCCAGCTGCTCGTAGGCTTTCTTGTTAAGGCCGGTGATATGGGCGCGCAGGGAATTCACATGCTGTTTCAGGGCCTGAGTGCGCTCCTCATCGGTTTCCGCCGAGCTATAGCGCTCGTAATCCACCAGGGAGACCTTGGAATCGATAATCAGGTCTTTATTTTCCGGCAGGCGCACAATCACATCTGGCTGGCGCCTGCGGCCATCACTCGTCAGGGTTACTTGCGTTTCGTATTCGCGACCCTTCTGCAAGCCGGACTCTTCCAACAAACGCTCAAGCACCACTTCCCCCCAGTTACCCTGGATCTTGCGGTCTCCTTTCAAGGCCGAAGTCAGGTTCAGGGCCTCATCGCTGATGCGTTGAGTTTGCTCGCGCAGGGCTTTGATCTGCCCCAGCAGGCTGTTGCGCTCGGCATTTTCGCGATCGTAGACATGCTCCACCCGCTTACGGAAATCCCCCAGCTGGCGCTCCAGAGGATCGAGACTTTTGCGAAGGCTGTCTTCACTGCGGCGCACGAAGCTCTGCTGCTTCTCCTCGAAAATCCGGTTGGCCAGATTCTCGAACTGTTCCCCCATAGCAACGCGCATCTGCTCCATCAGCTTGCGCTGCTCTGCCAGGGCCTGCTCTCCTTTTTCTACCAGTACCTGGCTGCGGGTGAGCTGTTGTAACTTAGCCGCCAGCTCACCGCGCAAAGTATCCACCTCTTCACCCAGCTGGGTTTCCCGCTCACGGCTGGTATCCAGGCGTGCCTGTATGACTTGCTGCGCCGCTAAGGTTTCTCTCTGAGCTGCTACCGCCTCCTGCTGCGCTGCTTGCACTTGCAGGATTCGTCTGCGCCCAGCAGAACGGCCCACCCAGAAGGTGAGTCCCAGCAAAATCAACAAGGCGACAGCCGCCAATAGCACGTGATCGGCGTTTAATTGCAGCGGGAACGCTGGCATATAGAGGTACTCCCAGACCCGGAATAGAAGTGTGAAGCAGGCTTCTGCTCAGACCAAGCGCCCGCAATCGACATACCCACTACTAGCCGTGGGCGAGGCGGCCATTCTAACAGCTTGGCCAGGGAAAGTACTCTTAACCCCAATGAAGCCTACCGAGGATGCGTGGCGCAGCAGTAACTTACAAAGGGTTTTAGGGTATTCTTGGAGGATTGGTTTCGATGTTGGTACTCCAGAACGCATGCACAAACACAGCGCCCACCCAGATAGCCCAGCCCCCAGCGCCCTGATCTTTGATTCCGGCGTGGGCGCCGTCAGCATTGCGCGGGAAATCCGCCGCCTGATGCCGGGCCTGACCTTGCACCTGGGTGTGGACAACGGCTTTTACCCCTACGGCAACAAAAGCGAAGAGGAATTGCGCCCCCGGATCGTCCAGCAGGCCCAGGCCATGATGGAACACTGCGGTGCCGATATTTTA
This sequence comes from Microbulbifer mixtoriginis (SeqCode), assembly GCF_052467515.1. Taxonomy (NCBI): domain Bacteria; kingdom Pseudomonadati; phylum Pseudomonadota; class Gammaproteobacteria; order Cellvibrionales; family Microbulbiferaceae; genus Microbulbifer; species Microbulbifer mixtoriginis (SeqCode). The sequence continues at coordinate 2,525,943 of NZ_CP174314.1, forward strand.
GTAGTGGGCTGCAATACCGCCAGCACCCTGGCCTTGCCCCAGCTGCGCGAATCCCTGAAGAAACCCGTAGTGGGCGTTGTGCCCGCGGTGAAACCCGCCGCTGCCGCCAGCCGTTCCCGCACTATTGCCCTGATTGCCACCGAGGGCACCGTCAATCGCCGCTACACCCGCGAGCTTATTGAGCAATTTGCCAACGGCAACCGGGTAATTAATGTGCCCGCACCGGAGTTGGTGCATCTGGCGGAAAGCAAACTGCGCGGCGAAGCCATCACCGCAGAGGATTTGGAGCCGGTCTTGCACCGCGTATTCCACACCGCCGGCGGCGATCAAGTGGATATTGCCGTATTGGCCTGCACTCACTTTCCCCTGCTGCGAGAAGAACTGGACCAGTTCGCCCCACGCTCAATCCAATGGCTGGATTCCGGCGAAGCCATCGCCCGGCGCGTACGCTGGTGGTTGGAAGAACTTGAGTTGATGCTGCCGGATGCTCCAAACACTGGCCGCCTGATCACCAGCACGGTTGACCTAACCGGCAATATAGAACGGGCCTTCAGCGAGTTCGCCCCGGTTGCCGAACCCCTCGCACCTAGCCCCTAACAACAAGCCATTAAAAGATGAGAACCGCGCAACAGAGTTGACAGCTCCGTCACAAACCGCGACCGTTCCCCGAATAACAAGCCCTTACCGGTACCCGAATTCATGCTGAAGCCGGCATTTCCCGCTCTCGAAATATTTGCGCAGCTGCCTCCCGGAGGACTGCTGCTCACCCCCAACAACCGTTTGCGCAACCGCTGCCAACAGGTGTTTGCCGCGCAGCAGTCGCCCGGTGCCTGCTGGATGCCGCCGCCGGTGGAATCCCTGCGCAGCTGGCTGGACAAACTCTGGTTCCAGCTGCAACAGCGCAACTGGCAGCCCGCCTTGCAACAGGTATTGAATCGCGAGCAACGGCAGTTACTCTGGCAGCGCGCCCTGGATGAATCCCTGGATCGGCAACTGCTCAACAGCCAGCAACTGTGCCGGGATGCCGATAGCGCCCTGGCGCAGCTGCTCCAATGGCAGCTGATTTCCGATCTCTCGCAAATAGATGAAGCGCTGACTCCGCTTTTGGAGCAGTTCGCACTCTCTATACGCAGCGACGAACTGCCGCTATGCGCCATGATCAAAGCCTTTGCCACTGAGCTTCAGGCCCACAGCGCCATCACGCCAGACCAGCGTGATCAACTGATCCTGCGCGCATTCCAAGAAGGCATTCTGGAACCCCTGCCGCAAATTGATACCGCCGGCTTTGCCCAGATTTCGCCCCTCGCCAATGCCCTGATTCACGCAGGTGCAACAGCCGTTAATGAAAGGCCGGGACTTACCCAGCAAAGTGAATTATCCGTAGCCGCCTGCGCCGATTTGGATGAAGAACTCTACCAGGCAGCCCTTTGGGCTGGGCAAAAGCTCGCCGAAAATCCCGGCCACAGCGTCGGCATAGTGGTGAATAATCTGGGCCAATGCCGCGCCCAGGTGGAAGCGGTATTTTCCCGCGTGCTCGAACCCCAATACCTGGACCCGCAGCAACCGCGCTACACACTGCCGTTTAACTTCTCCGCCGGTACGCCACTGGCGCAAACACCGGTCGGCAGCGCCGCCTTACAATTGCTATCGCTACTGCAAGACGAATGGGATTACCCTCAATTGCAAAATATCCTGTTCAGCCCCTTCTGGGGTGACGACAGTGAAACCTGGCTGCGCAGCGCCCTGTTCCGCCGTTTACAAAAACTGGAACTGCGCCGTATCGACGGCGCAACCCTGCGCTACTGGGCCGAACGCACCGCAGAAGTCCTCCACTTGGAATCACCACAACTGCCCCGCCAGCTGGAACAAATGGCCGAACGCGCCCGGCGCTGGCAGCGAGCGCCCGCTGAAATTTGGGCCGCGCGCTTTTCCGAAACACTTAGCGCATTAAATTGGCCCGGCAGCCGCAACCCGGACAGCCAGGAATACCAGCAGCTGATGCAATGGGAGTCCATCCTGGAAGAGTTCGCCGCACTCAGCGCCTGCGGTGGCAACCTTACCCTCACCCAGGCCCTGCAATTGCTGCGTCAGATTGCCAGCCGCACCCCCTTCCAAGCGGAAACCCGCGATGGCCCCCTGCAAATTCTCGGGGTACTGGAAGCCGGCGGCCTTGCCTTCGATCACCTGCGCCTCGTCGGCTTCGGCCAACAGCAATGGCCGCCGGCCCCAGCACCCAATCCGCTATTGCCAATTCAGTGGCAAAAACACTGGAAAATGCCCCGTGCCAGCGCCGAGCGGGAATTGGAACTGGCCCGAGAACTCACCGCCGACCTGCAGAATGCCAGCGGCGATATCGTCGTGAGTTACACCTGCGAAGAAGATGGTGTGCAGCAGGGCCTGAGCAGCTTGTTTGAAAGCCCGCAACAAGCCCAGCACTTTGCCGAAGGCGCCCTGCACAATCACTACAGCCAACTGGCGCAAGCCTGCCAACTGGAAAAAATCGAAGACAAAAAGCTACCGCCACTCACCCCCGCCGAATGCGAACGGGTGCGCGGCGGTGCCTCGGTGCTCAAGGCCCAAGCCCTGTCCCCGTTAAATGCGCAGTTGCTCTTCCGCCTCGGCGCCAGCAGTTTTACCCAACCGGATATCGGCCTCGGCCCCGCCGAGCGCGGCAATGTGGTGCACCAGGTACTGGCGGAATTCTGGCAACAGTGCGGCACCCTCGCACAACTGCAAACCATGGACGATGAGAAACGCCAAGCGCAAATCGAGCGCGCGGTGGAGCGCTCCCTCGGCAGTGTGCGCAAAAAATACAATCACCTGCCGATCGGATTTTGGGCCATGGAAAAGCAGCGCCTGGAGCGCCTGCTGCAACAATGGCTATCCGTCGAACTGGACAGGCCCAATTTCTCCGTAGAAAAAGTCGAATGGGAACAAGCCGTGGAAATCGGCGGGCTGCACTTTAACCTGCGCCTGGACCGATTGGACCAACTCGCCAGCGGCGAACAATTGGTGATCGATTACAAAACTGGCGTCCCCAGTATTCGCGACTGGCTTACCCAGCGTATCCGCGAACCCCAGCTGCCGCTCTACGCCCTATTCCAACCGGACGCCCACGCCATCGCCTTCGGCCAGGTGCGCAACGGCGACTGCAAATGGAATGGCTGCGGAGACCTGGAGCACCCCATCACCGGCATTAAAGCCGTGGGCGATACCGAAAAGGAATCCCCCTACGGCACCTGGAGCAATCTGGTGGAGCACTGGCGCTACAGCCTGGAATCCCTCGCCACCGAATATCGCAGTGGTGTAGCCACCCTCGCCTTTGATCGCCCCACCGATAACAACAGTGAACTCTGGCCCCTGAACCGCTGGCCGGAAAGGGAGCAAATAACCGAATGAACGAAGTTGTGACCACTCCCGCCCTGCGCCGCCCCATCGATGCCGACGCCCGCAGCCAAGCCCTGGATATCAGTCGCAGCTTTGCCGTGTCTGCCCCGGCGGGTTCCGGTAAAACCGGCCTGCTCACCCAGCGCGTATTAAAGTTGCTCGCCGCCTGCCAGCAACCGGAAGAAGTGCTGGCCATTACCTTCACCCGCAAAGCTGCCGGTGAAATGCGCGAGCGCCTGATCGACGCCCTGCACAGCGCCCGCGACCAAGCCCGGCCAGATAACCCCCACGATGCCATCACCTGGGATTTAGCCCGCGCCCTGCTGGAGCGGGATCGCGAGCTGGAATGGGAACTGCTGCAAACACCCCAGCGCCTGCGTATTCAAACCATTGACGGCCTCTGCCGCAGCCTCGCCAGCCAACTGCCAATCGAAAGCGGCCTGGGCGCACCGGGTGAACCCCTGGAGCGCACTCAAATCGCCTTTGAGCTAGCGGTGGTGAACCTGCTCAAACACCTCGATGGCGAAACCCCAGACGCAGACCTACAGCAGCTACTGCTCCACCTGGACAACGACCTAGGCCAGCTCAATAAACTGCTGCGTATTTTGCTGGATAAGCGCGAGCAATGGCTCGGCCCACTTTTGAGCGTCAACTTCGACGGCGCCCAGGATTATTTCCATTTTGTTATCGACGAACTGGTGGCAGAAAAGCTGCAAGACCTCACCACAGCCCTCGGCAGTTATGCCGGGGAACTGCTGGAGCTGGCCAGTTATGCAGGCAGCAACTTACAAAAGGAAAACCCCAGCCACGGCCTGTGCCTCTTCGCCGAACTGGACGATTTTCCCAGCACAGACAGCAGCGGCCTACCCGCCTGGCTCGCCCTCGGCAGCCTGCTCCTCACCACCACTGGTGATCTGCGCAAAGGCGGCGGCATCAATAAAAAACTCGGTTTTGGCCTGCCAGATAAAAAAGATCCCGAGCGCCCCATCGCCGAAGAATACAAACAGCGCATGAAAGACCTGCTGGCGGAACTGGCCGGCAACGAACCGCTGCTCTCCGCCCTGCGGGAAGTAGGCAAACTCCCCAGCGGACTGCAACAGAGCCAATGGCAACTGCTGCAAGGGCTGGCCCAGGTACTGCCCAAGTTAGTCGCCGAACTAAAACTGGTATTCCAACAGCTGGGCGCCACCGACTATACGGAAGTGGCCCAAGCCGCACTGATCGCCCTGGGCGATAGCGATAACCCCACAGACCTGGCCCTAAAACTGGACCTGCAAACCCAGCATATTCTGGTGGACGAGTTCCAGGACACCTCCCACACCCAGCTACAACTACTGGAAAAACTCACTGCCGGCTGGCAGCAGGGAGACGGCCGCACCCTATTTATTGTCGGCGACGGCATGCAATCCTGTTACGGCTTCCGCAATGCCAACGTGGGTATTTTCCTGGATGCGCGCAAACGCGGTATCGGTGAAGTCCCCCTGGAAGCCCTCGATCTCCAGGTAAATTTCCGCTCCGAAAGCGCAGTGGTGAACTGGGTCAACGAGACTTTCCAAAGAGCCTTTCCGCAAGCAGACAATATCGGGCGCGGCGCCGTGCGCTATCTGCAATCCGAAGCTTTTAAAGGCAGCAAATGGGCCGAGCCCTCGGTGAATTTCTACGGCTGCATCGATGACGAAGACCGCAACCGCGAAGCCACCCAAGCGGTTGAGCTGGTGCAGCAATTACAAGCGCAAGATCCGGAAAGCCGCATCGCCATTCTGGTGCGAAAGAAAAAACATCTGCAAAAAATTCTGCCGGCCCTAAGTACTGCCAATATCGCCTTCCAGGCCCCAGAGCTGGCGCCGCTCGCCAGTAAAATGGTGGTGTTGGATTTACTCAGTCTCACCCGCGCCCTACTCGACCCCAGCGACCGAATCAGCTGGCTGGCTGTACTGCGCGCCCCCTGGTGCGGACTGCAACTGCCAGACCTTTACACCCTGGCCAACTGGGGCAATGGGGATATCACCGTAACCGATACCAGCGCACGCCCATTATTAATGGCCTTGCAGGAAGTGGACGATATCGCCCTGCTCAGCGATGAAGGACGCACACGCCTGGCCCAAGTGGCTCCCAAACTACTGCACGCCTGGCAACAGCGCGGCCGCAAACCCCTGCGCACCTGGATTGAAGGCCTCTGGCTGGAACTGGGCGGCCCCGCCACCGTAGCGCAAAAATCTGACTTAAATAATGTGCAGGATTTTCTGCAATTATTAGAAGCCTTCGATACCGGCGGCGCCATTACCGACTGGCAACAGTTCATCCTGGCCCTGGAACAGCTCTACGCCCGCCCCGCCCAGGATGCCAAAGTGCAGGTGATGACCATTCACAAATCCAAAGGGCTGGAGTTCGAACACGTACTGATCCCAGGACTGGACCAAGGCGGCAACCCCGGCAGCGACCAACTGCTGCGCTGGAGCGAATGGCTCAGCCGCGAAGGCGAAAGCCGCTTCCTGCTCGCTCCCAAAAATGCGCGCGGCGGCCGCGACCCGGTTTTTGAATACCTGAAGCACGACAACAGCGAACGCGAACGTCTGGAAGGCACCCGCCTGTTGTATGTAGGCTGCACCCGCGCCATCCGCTCACTGCATCTTTTAGCCTGTATCAACCGGGATGAAAAAAAGGGCCACCTAAAAGCCCCCGGCAGCGCCGCCCTACTCGCCGGCATTTGGCCCGGTGTTTTGCACCATCGGGAAAGCGACTGGTGTCACTGGTTGGAAGCAGAAGAACCCCTGCTCAACCAGGAAGAAACCAGCAGAGATCACGACTACCTGCTGCGCCTGCCCAAGCAATGGCAACCCCAAGCCATGCCCCGACAGGAGTGGCTGGCCCAATACCGCATGCCAGACTACCAACCCAAAACAGAGGAAGAAGACAACATTCCCGAACTGGGCCAGGTAGCCCTGCGCTGGCTCAAACACGCCGGCACCGTAGCCCACGAAACCCTCGCCACCATTGCCGAGACCAATATCAACGACTGGGCACCCAGCAAACTGGAAGCCCAACGCCCCCTGTGGCAACTGCGCCTGAAACAATTGGGGCTATCCGCCACCAGCCTGGATCGCGCTGCTGAGAAAGTGGAGATCGCCGTACGCAACAGCCTCAACTGCCCCACCGGCCGCTGGCTATTGGATGGCTCATTAAGGGAATCCGCCTGCGAACTGGAACTCCACAGCGGCGGCCGACAGTTACGGCGCTCCATTGTGGACCGCACCTTTATTGATAACGAAGGTACCCGCTGGATTGTCGATTACAAAACAGCTGAGCCCAGTGGTGAAGAAAGCCAGGAGGAATTTATTGCGGCTCAGCTGGAGCAGTATCGGAATCAGTTGGAGAATTACCGCAAGCTCTTTTATGCGCGGGGAGAGCGGAATATTCGGTGTGCTCTGTATTTTCCGTTGATGCAGAGGTTGGTGGAGTTGGATTAGGGTACGCTAGGCTTGGTGCAGGGCTCGTACCTGCACTTTTTATAAAGTGGTAAGAGATAAGCTATCCCCAAAACTACGCCTATTAGATTTGACTCGAATCGTGGTCCAGAGAAACCTGAGTTACCTGGCTAGCCTAATAGCCCTGGCAGATAAGCCATATAGTATCTGCAAACTTTGTCAATCTTACTCACTTCTGCTAGAGAAATACTGATAAAGCTTTAAAACAAAAAGCAGGGAGTCAAATGATGAACACAGAATTTTGAACACCCTCCCAAAGGATGGAGGCTCCTCTCGAGCCTCCATCCATCTAGTGCCTGACTCTTATCTGACACAGCGACATCGATTTTTACGTTAAGTCTTTAAGCATGGAAAAAAATACGGCAAAGCTGCTGCTTTTCTCCAACACCTTAACTCGCTAACTTTTCCCAATTAATTCTATGTAGTCGTCATATTTTGGATAAACAGAGTAGTCGGGGTTCTTGCCCTCATACATTTGTTTAAGTTTTTTAGCCAGGTTTTCAGTCTGAATTACAATTTCACCAGCATTATTTCGTGTTTCTTCGTCTTCAGACTCTAATTCTTTATATATTTTTTGTAACTCGAGTTCGTTCAATCGTACCAAGTTTAAAATATCGGCTATATCAAGCATGTTCATACCTTCTGTAAACATTCTGCTAGGTTGTCAAGCAACATACAAAATTTGGTAACCGGCATATCCCAATTTGGGCGAATCGTGTAATGAAAACACTTAAATCTCTTATGCCAATCATCCTTTGTAATCACTAAACCTTTAGGGATTTTGGTATTATCAAATGAAAGCAAGAAGTATTCCCAAGACTTAACTGGACACCCCTTAGCATCAAATAGTGATATCCCACCAGATTTACAGTCAACCCATAACTCTCCACCCTTTCTATAAGTCTTGATGTCTTCATTTCGAACACGGCCATTAGATAGAAGAAATGACTTCAAAATTGGATACAGGATTGGATCACTATTGTTAGGGTTTCTTCCTCTAAATAGATTCACATTCAGATCAAAGCTAGAGTCAAAAAGCTCCCCTAGCTCTCGTTTATCAACAAAAAATTGATCTTCCTTCTCATCTTCTTTCATTGATTAAAACTCTCCTTGTATTCTTAAGCTTTCGCTTTACTCTGCTCTCTCCGCTAGTAGTAAAGTGCAATACATGGTAGGCAGAGCGCAAAGACGATCCTGCACTTTCAGCGAATTGAAGTATAAATCTTCGAGCGTTTTGACTAAAGAAGAAAGTCACAAAACACTGGCTGCACAATAAAAACCTGATAGCTCTTATACGAACATATAGAAAAATATAGGCGTCAAAATTATCTTATTGGAATTTATTAGGTTTTTCTAAGTATCAATTCTGCGTAGAATTGACTGATAACTATCAGATTTTAGGGCAGTGAGTAGGCAAATTCTGTAAGGGCCCACCCTAAAGATAGATCCAGGAATTTTCTAAAAAGAGTCACCTCTTCAACAGGAGAACGGCAGCGTAAAGTAAGAATAGAGAAAAGGCGCTGACCCAAGGTGCTGCAACACCAGGGGCCAGCTAACCAAATTGATAAGGACGCTATCAAGATGGCTGTATGCATACTACGCTAGAAACCCGCTCGTCTTCAATAAAGTGGAGCACAATTAGCAGCTTGGAGCGATTCTTCAAGCTCTGGGAGCCTAGCGCCCGCCTTTTCCTATTCTGCGCCCACCGCCCCCGCGCCCCACCCCACTCTTCCACCAAGTATCACTTACCAAACTTCCCTCCAGGGAATGCCCACCCACAGCTTGAGTATCGCTAGGAAACAAACATGTTGATCCTAAAGCGCCGAACAGGCGAAAACCTCAGAATTGGAATGAATGTCTCGATCACAGTGTTAGAAGTGAAGGGAAATCAAGTAAAGATAGGCATCCGCGCCCCTAAATCTCTTCCCGTACATCGAGAAGAGATCTATGTGCGCATTGAAAAAGAACACAAAGTAGGCAATTGAGGGTGTTGAGGACAAATGCTCCAAGGAAGGAGGCCCGGCCGCGAGCTAAAGCCAGTGCAGAAACTAAATTTTATCAGACACTAAAGCGCTTTCGCTTTGTTTATTTCAGTGGAACGGTGGTCATACGAAGACCCAGCCCAGTAGAGGCTATCCACTGAAATCTGAGTATTGTTTACGTTACGAGTGGTTTTGGCTGGTTTACTTGGTCTTGCCATAGAGCACCTCAACTGCATAGTTTATCACTTAAGAGAGCATCAGGCGTTGGTGTATAGGATCAATGTGCTTTTGGTGAATATAAGAGCTCTCTCTGTGCGCGACAACTTTAACTTCCCATACTTTTAATAGCGCAAGTTCCACTCCAATTATGGGTTTATCTGAAGGGATATGATTAGGGTGATAAACCCTTTCGATCAGTGGCAATCAGAGGCCATCCAACCACCATCAAAATCAGCCTTCTTGGAAAGCCAAGCCATTACTGCCAGAAAGACAGTCACGCCAGCAAAATTAGTAACATCAGTCATCGGGCCATAGTAAAATCCACACATAATTTAAGACCTTTAGGAACAGTAATCCTCAGAAATCTTTCCTCATCTCCCGTTAGATTAGCCGTATTTTTCTAATGCCCCGCAATTTTCTCCTGGCCTATGTAATAAATAGCTATCTCTGATTAGATGTAGAGGAATTTGATATTCTCTCAGGCTCTGCAAGAAGGTTGCCCAACCCTTGTGAGTCAATAGTTTTAGCTGTAACGTAACCTTCCTCCTCCCCCCTCCGGAACACCAATTATTTTGTCGTCGATAAACTATGATTAATTTTCTTTCTGTAGCGGCAGTTAAAAGACTTAGGTTTCCCACCTGAAGAACTCCTCCAGATAGCTTTCCAAAATCCAAACTCTGTGCCATTCGAAGGTCTTTTGTCCAGCTAGGGGGCATTGCTGCTGCCCTCATATAACTTTTTGGGGTGCATGGCGAATCGTACCAATAATCAGTACAATGCTGGGGACATTTCATCATTTTAATATGCTGCCCTGGTCTCTGAGATTAAAAAGCCGAGAATTGATCAGGAACTAAGCGTACGAGCTCTCGCCGAGACTTTAGGAGGGTCACACTCGTTTGCGCAGAAAGTGGAAATGATGAAAAGGCAGTTGGATGTGCATAAGTATTCAATATACTGTAAAGCTCTGGCAGTTAAACTGACAGATTGGATTAGAGCTTTTGGAATAGTAAATGACCAATGGATAAGGTGCAGGACATGAGTTTATCTAATTGGCCAATAACTTTAAGGCAAGATGGTCAAGAATTGACGAAGATATGGATTTTCAATTAACTCATAAAGATCGTTTGCATATCAGGGAATCGTTGCTCAATATTACTCTGGATCCATCAGATAAGGACCAAAGCTTAATCCGCAATGCTTCTTTACACCTAAGAAATAACCCTCCATTCAGCAGTGCTGAAAGAAGCTATCACCAATATACGGTAGATCTAATCAATTTCCTTAGGCGCTACCCCGATGATAGCAGGTCAAAAACAATACGCCGTGCTCTGAAGCTCCTGCAATCGCCAGGTGAATATGCTATCTCTTCGGTTAAGGCATTTATTGCAGGCTTTGCTCTCCATGAGATATCTGATGATGGAAGCCTTCAGGTAGTAGATGAGATCCGGGGACTTTCGCCGAAAGAAAAGCAGGTTGCGGAATCGATGCTACTCGATCTTGCCAGCAGTAGCGGGAAAAATGATGCCGAAATCCTGGAGCAAACTGCTCGCTTTGTGGCCAGTTTCGGTGAGGGTGAGTCTACCTCTTTGGTAACTCGGTTTCTGCGAAATATTAAAAAACTGACAAACGTTCTTACCGATAGCGATGAGTGGACTACAGAACAAAAAACATGGGCCAGAGGGGCTCTGTCTTATCTGCATTTGAATGAAGACACAGTTCCAGATGACATCGGCATAATTGGGCTGTTAGATGATATGTATGTTGTAGCCACCGCTATGAGTTTTATTGGCACCATTGCTCAACCTATCGAAGAAGTTATTTCTGATCTTTATACCTCCTGGCCGTTCCTCCGAGACTTAGTAGTGACCTACAGAGAGACTGAGTACAGCTACAGTGAATTCTCCCTGATTAATACAGCTCTTGCATGCCCGACGTTGACCTTAAGTGATAGCCTGGAACGTTCCGCTCTGATTCTTCCGGTTTCAGGCATCACTCCATTTATAATTGCTTTCGGTGCATCTTTGGGGGCAGCTTATGATGCGGCTTCCACTGGCGATACACCATCGTTTACACTAGGGCAGAAAGTCAGGGCCGATAACAATGCTATTGCGATTTATGATGGTATAGAGGAATGCCAGGGCAATAATTATATCCGGCTTACGCGCCGTTCGACCAGAAAAGGAGAGAAAACTGAGGCTTCTTCCTTTATTCCGGTGGATCAAATCAGTCGATTGTCCCCCGCGCCTGACAATGCCATTCCTAGAGGTGATATTCCGACACAGATAGACTGTGCGGAAATAACGCTTGCGGGGACAGAGGCACTTTTTCATCTGGCTTTACCTCAGCAGTTTAACAGTGTTTTCAGTCGCATATGGTTGGTTTCAAAGGTATCTGTTATTCGGTCGCTTGTATCGGAAGTGCGGCTACACGGACACCCGCTTTCAGGTGTTATACCGATGGGACATATCAAAAAAGACGGTGAGCTGCAACGGTGGGATTCGAGGTTTGGAACAACGGAATGTGTACTGACAACTATTTCAGATCTGGATTTGGCTGCTGAAATACTTGAGGAACAGGATTTAACCCACAAGGATTTAGTGGTGATTGATCTAAGCGGGACCAATAGAAACAGACTTTCAGCACTCAATCAGATTCACTCTCTTGGTACAAGAGTGCTTTGTATCGCAGAAGAGAAAGATACAGACACGATCAGTAGCCTTGAAAATAACAGTTACGACTTTTGGGAGTGGTCTTCAAGAGAAGCGAAAGAGCTTTTTAGTAGTAGAGCGCCAAATACTTACGATGCACACCCTTTCAGTCAAAATGATTACTCTGTAATTCGCAGCTTGGTTTTGGAGCCAAGTGTCCAGGTGCTGAATAGCTCAGATGCTCAGAAGGCAAAAGCTGATCTTTATCATCTTGATGCAGAAGCACGTAAGGCGGGTGAGGATGCAACAGATGAGCTACTGGCGATTCGTGACGAGCTATTTGGTATTAGCCTGGAACTTATCAGGACCCCGGTGGTATTGACTTCATTGTCGAGTGTATACAGTAAAGTCATCCGTAGTCTGAGCCAGCTATTCGAAAAGACACAGAAAAGCCTGTATTTGAGCACGGAAGAAAAGGCACTTACACTTGGTGTGATAGAGTCGCTACGGTGTTTCTCACTAAAGCTAGAGACAGTCAACCTGAAGGAAGACGCCATCATTGAAACTGTCAACTCTGCTACCGACGCAAGGGTTCTTGCACCTCCCCGCTTTCCAGCAAACCTATCCCTTTTGCAAGCTGAGTTGAAAGATGGCCAGCTTTTCCTGCCCTGGCAAAAGGTCCATAAACAGGAGTACGGAACGCTCATCATTCCTTACTGGCCAGGCTACAGAAAGGCTTGGGAAATTCTTTCAAACCCTCCTGCCCGGAAAATATTATTCATTCTATATTCGTTTGAGGATGAATGGCGATCCGCTTTTTACGGCAGACGAGAGAGGTCAAAAACTAAGCGTGCTGAGAGTAGTCGCAGATCTGCAATTTTTAATGGTAATTACCCCTGGAGCCCTCCTCCTGCTTATGTACCTCCGTTTATCGATCAGAGAATTGCAGATCATGCATTGCATGAAGAGCAGGATTTCCGATTTAGACAACAAGTAGTTCATGCAGCATTAAAAGAAGGTGAATTCGCTGATACTGAAGCGCGGATGGTTGCTTTTAATGGTAGTGCTCACGCTTTTTTTACTCAGGAACATGAAGCCTTGTCTGCCTCCCATCTGATACCGGGTGTCATCGATGAAAATACTAGTAAAGATAAGCTCCGCCCTGTAAAAGTTAAAGACCTTACTGAAGGCGATGTGCTCGTATTTCTGCATGGTGCAAACCGTGATGCTATCCGTGAGCTTGCAGATGCAGGTCTCCCTCATGGGATGAGAAAAACTGCTAAGTTATGGCAGAAATCACTCAAGGAATTCGTAGCTGAAAACAGGCTTTCATTAGCCGAACTGAAAAGGAGATTGGAAGCTGCAGGATGCAAGCGTCATATTGTAACGTTGAAAATGTGGCTGGAAAGTGAATCACTTATTGGCCCAAGAAATTATGCTAGTGGTGATCTTGAGGCTATTGTTCAGGTGACTGGCGATAAAGAGTTTCAGGAAAAAATGGCAGAGTGTGCAAATGCGATTTCAAAGGTCTGGGGTGAGCATTTGCGAGTTTCGAGGATGATAGCGGAACGAGTTCTTTCCAGCTTGAGAGGTCGAATGGCTGAGTTGGTCGATCTGACGGCTCCATTAGATGTCGGTGATGGTCTGTTACTTGCCCAGGTGGAATATGTGGAGGATGAAAGTGTCATGGTTCCGCTTTCCACGGTTAATCAACTCAGGGAGAGTATTTAATGGCCAGAATGATACCGCAGACTATCCACCCTGATGTTAAAAGCAGTGCAGAAAAACGAATGTTCCGCCTCCTCAAGGACGCCCCAAATACAGATAACTGGATAATTATACACTCACTTGGACTTTCGCGACATCAGACAAAAAGGCGAGGAGAAATAGACTTCGTCATTTTGTGTGATAGAGGGGTGTTTATCATAGAGGTGAAAGGTGGAAGAATCAGCAGGAACGGGGGGATCTGGCAGACTCAGAATAAGTACAATGAATATTCGAAGCTTCACGAAAGCCCTTACGAGCAGGCTTCATCTGCAATGTTCGCACTTGAGAGGGATGTTCGGGCGAAATTCATGGGCGGTCACCCGCTGCACAAAGTCATTATGGGCTATGGGGTGATGCTGCCTAATACAAGTGAAAGCACTATTGAATTTGGGACAGATGGAGATCGAGATTTAACCTATTGTATTGAGGATTCACGACAACCGATATCTCATTATATCAGCAGAATAGCCAGCTTTTTCGAAAAAAAGAACACATCATTGCAGCGACCGACCCCCAAAGATCTGGAGGTATTGTCCACTTTTCTCCGTGGTGACTTTGATTTACTGCCTCCGCTTTGGTCAAAAGCTAAAGAAACAGAAGAAGAGCTGCTGGAGCTCACCAAGGAACAGTACCAGTTGCTAGATACCATGGTAGGTAGACCGAGAATTATTATTCGGGGCGCTGCTGGTACAGGGAAAACAGAGCTTGCTCGTCGAGAAGTTCTGAATGCTGCCAGGTCCAGAAAAAGTGTACTCCTTTTATGTTATAACAGGTTGCTTGCAGCAAAACTACAGACTGACCCCCTCTGCTCCCAGTATTCTGAAAATATTCAAGTCAGCTCTGTTTATCAATATATGGACGAGCTCATTCGCAGCTCTCCTTACATAGATGAATTCAGAGCGAAACAGGATGAGGAAGATCCCGATTTAATCTATCGAGAACTATATCCAGAATATGCATCCCTTGCGAAGCTAAATGATGAAAATTCGTGGGACATGCTCATCGTGGACGAAGGCCAGGACTTCATAACCGAGTCGGTCCTCGATTTTCTTGGGTTGTGTTTGTCTGGTGGACTTGAGTCTGGTAGCTGGCGCTGGTTTATGGACGATAATAATCAGGCAGCGGTGTATGGTAAGGCTGATCCCTCAAGTATTTCCCGGCTGGAGCAGTTTGGCGTCAGTCACTTGCTGACTATAAACTGCCGAAATACTCGTCAAATTCATGATGAGACCAGCATGCTCACAACCCCTGAAATGCTGGCTGTAGCTCGTGTCGAAGGGCTTCCAGTTCGCTATGTTTGGTATTCGAAATCGTCTGACCAGAAAAAACTCCTTAAAAAGCAAATTAACAGGATTGTATCAGGTGGTATCAGCCGAAAGGATGTAGTAATACTCTCCGGGAGCTCTGGTGCGAAAGCTGTTGCAGGTGAACTGACGGGGAGTGAAGTTAAAGATCTGGATGAAGCATGCCTGACAAATAAGAATGCGGAGGACGTTGTTCGCCGCACTACCATATCTGCCTTTAAGGGGCTTGAGGCAGACGTGATTATTTTAACTGACATAAATGACTTTGAGTCCGACTGGTGGAAGTCTGTTTTATATGTGGGTATGTCGCGAGCGAGGGTTGAACTGGTTATTTTGTTGCCTGAGAAGTTGAGGGTTGTCTACAACCAGAAAGTTCGTGAAATGTTGGATAGCATTAAGGATGAGGTGTGACTTTTGGCTGATTCAAGTAATCTCAAACAGGAATCCCCCCAGGAAACATTCAGAAGCGCACTGATTGATCAGTTGCGTAAAGAGTTAATTGGTCCCTCAGAACCAGCGGAGGTGCTCGATGAGTCACCACGCCAGCGCTATTCTGCTGGAGTGTTATTCCCGTCTCAGATAACCAATCTGGAAATCGAAGATGACGGCGTCTCGGCTGGTAATAATAAGTCAAACCTGGGTGAGGCGACAGAAAATACCGCAGTACAGGAAATCGATATCGCAGAAACCAACCGCAAGCCTGGAAGAGAGGAAATGTTGGTTGGCAATGATGATACCATCACTATGGCGAATACATATATGCCAGCGGCTATGGGTATTTCCTTTATCTGTGACGATGTCAGTAGTGGGCTTTTTATTACTCCCCGTGCTGCTGTCTATACGAGTGAAAAGCGTAAGGAAGAAACGCGAGAGTTTGTGGTTTGGAAGCGCACAGAGCTGAAACTTTCACCTGTCAGAGTTTCACTGTCCCTGGATAGTCAGCAGGACATAAAGATACAGAAATCCAGTCCACATGAATCCCTTCAGATCAGAGGAATCGTCCGGCGCAGAAAGGATGGTACGCGTCTGGTTACAGTATCAATTTACAATACGAAACAGTCGCAGGATGGCCCTATGGTTTCACCTGCTGATTGCTATTTCCAGGTTGGATTCAGTGTTGAGGCAGATGGACAAGCCCCTGTATTCTGCCCTTACCAAGAGTTGACATCCTCTTCGGATGATAAAGAAGAACAGGGGCTTAGGCTGCTGTTCCGCAATCGTCTCTCATTCGGGTTGGGACACGGCTGTGCAGTTAACTGGGGCCAGGTTTCCGGCAACAGAGCAGGTTTGGTTGAAACAGATAGTTTACCGACGCTGAAGATACCTCCTGTAGAGCCCCGGCAGCGGGGTGGCGATGAACTGAGTATGCAGGTACTTGCAGGAGGGGCGGATGGCACAGAGACAGGCCGGATTCCGGATGTACTTAAGGCCTTGGTTGAAGACTATGAGGAATGGATACGTCTACAGACCAGTGAGGCTGTACTGTTGGATCCTGCGTTCGCTGCCGCCGCTGAACGGCATTTGGCTAAATGTAATGAAGCATGTATAAGAATACGGAGAGGAATCAACCTCCTCGAGAGCTCCGAAGAGGCACTGCGCGCGTTCTCACTAGCAAACAGAGCCATCCTCATGCAGCAATACCACTCACGCAGAAAAACCCGTAGTGTTGGCGATGAATGGGAAGACCTAACAGCTGATTACACTCCGAGCAAATCCTGGATGGGGAAATGGCGTACGTTTCAGATCGCCTTTATTCTGATGAACTTGCCATCGGTCACTCCGGATTTAGAAGGAGAATATCCGGAAGACAGGGATCTTGTTGATCTCATCTGGTTTCCAACAGGTGGTGGTAAGACCGAAGCCTATCTGGGACTTGCAGCATACACAATTTTTTTGAGGCGCTTGCTCAATCCTTCTGACAGCGGCTGTACAGTGCTCATGAGGTACACGCTACGCTTGCTGACAGCACAACAATTCCAGCGAGCAAGCGCATTGATTTGTGCGTGCGAAACTATCCGGCAGAGTTCCCCTGAGGAGTTGGGGGAAGACCGGATAACAATTGGTTTATGGGTTGGGCAGTCGCTTACACCGAATACCCGTAAGGAAGCAACGTATACCCTAAATAGCTTGGTTTCCAAACCTAGAGAAACGGAAAATAAGTTTCAGCTATTAAAGTGTCCGTTCTGTGGGACACGCCTGAATGAGCATGGGAGACTGGGTTACCGCGCGACAGGTCGGACACCAAAGAAAGTTCTGTTTGTCTGTCCCGATTCTCGCTGTGTTTATAGCACAATGAAGAACCCTATCCCGGTGCTTGTCACCGACGATGATATCTATAATGAGCCTCCCACACTGCTCATTGGTACTGTTGATAAGTTTGCCATGCTGGCATGGCGCGAGCAGTCAGGCAGGATTTTTGGGGCCGGTATGTCGGTTTCCCCTCCGAACTTGATCATCCAGGATGAGTTGCATCTGATATCCGGTCCGCTTGGAACAGTAGTTGGTTTATATGAAGGGGTGATCGATCTTCTCTGTGCACGCAATGGCATTAAACCAAAAATAGTAGGATCTACAGCCACTATTAGAAGAGCGGAGGAGCAATGCAAGGGGCTCTATAATCGCCCCACATTCCAGTTTCCTCCACCGGGGTTGGACATCTCTGATTCCTATTTTGCTACAGAAAATCCGGACGCCTCCGGACGACTGTATACTGGCGTATTCGCATCGGCAGCCTCTTCTTTTGTAACAGCAAATGTACGTACATCCGCAAGTTTGTTACAGGGCTGCTATGCGCTCGATCTCCCCGAAGGTTCGCCAGAGTCCTTGAGAGATCCGTATTGGACATTGGTGCAGTACTTCAATAGTCTCCGAGAGCTTGGTCAAGCGCTCACATTACTTCAAGCAGATATTCCCGAACATATCCTGACGATCAGAAACAGAACCAAAGGTGAGCGCAGGGACTACCGGTGGCTTAACTCTATAGAAGAGCTTACAAGCCGAAAAACAGCTCAGGAAATTCCAGAGATACTTGAGGATCTGGAAGTTTCCTACCCTCAGGAAAAGGGGGCTGGGAAAAGACCGGTTGATGCGCTCCTTGCCACAAACATGATTTCCGTCGGTGTGGATGTGGATCGCCTTGGTCTTATGTCGATTATAGGCCAGCCTAAAACCACTTCGGAATACATTCAGGCAAGCAGCCGTGTAGGTCGCTCCAAAAATTCACCGGGTTTGGTTGTCACGATGTATAACCCGGGGAAACCCAGAGATAGGTCTCATTTTGAGCAGTTCCGTGCATATCACGCCTCACTTTACCGGTATGTCGAGCCGACCAGTGTTACGCCTTATTCAATTCCCTCGCTGCAAAGAGCCTTGCATGCGTTGACTGTTATCGTTGGTAGGCATATTGGTGGCTGGAAAGTCCCAGGTGATGTGAATTTTAATCAGCCAGAAATATCCGCTGCATTTGATGAATTGATCGAACGATGCAGAGCAATTGATTCCGAGCATCTTAAGGTGTTTGTCGAGCAACTCTCCAGTTTACAGAATCACTGGATAAATGAATCGTTTGACGAATGGGGGAGTTTCTCTTCTCCGGACCCAGATAAGCTGCCGCTAATGCATCCGGCTGGAATGCCTGAGCTTGACGAGTGGACTGATGCCTCATGGTCTACGCCGAGTTCCATGCGCTCCGTTGACAAAGAATCAGAGGCAGAAGTTCTGAGTGTATATCCTGACTAAAGGGTATTTGAGTGTAGGGAATCAGAGAAATGGCAGGTAGAAGCAGTAAGGAACGCAGGGTCAGAAAATCTCAGCTGATCTCTACGTTCGGTGTAGGCGCAATAATGGAGTTTCCTCAGGAAACACTTATGCATGCAGGTATAGAAGCTTGGCAAACCGGGCCTGACCAAGAGCTCGTTGACGATCGTCTCGCCAGGCGGCTTGGAGTGGATGTATTTTATGAGCCGATACAGGCACCTGAGAAAGATATTCCGGGCGGTACAGTTCCGTTTGTACGCTTTCCTCTTTGGCAGGTGTGCCCTAGATGTCGCACAATGCAGAAAGTCGAATGGAATGATCGTGCACCGCGCCGTTGCAGTTCAACGATTAAGCCCCGGTCAGGGGGACAGTCCTGTTCGGGCTTTTCCGAACTTCGCAGACCGAAACTTACGGCGGTACGTTTTATCACTGCCTGTGAGGATGGGCATATAGATGACTTTCCATGGGTGGAATGGGCGCACACTCCCCGTAAAGAGAAGCTGACGCGGGGGGCTGGTTGCAGCAATCCGAATCTCCGACTTAGTGCGACTGGGCGTGCTGGATTAATGGGACTGAATGTCGAGTGTCTTAGCTGCGGTTCCAAAAGATCGATGATGGGAGCGGGATCTCCCGATATTCTGAAAGAATACGGGTGTACAGGAAGCCGTCCCTGGCTGGGGCCTGATTCTGCCGACCCATGCTCTGCTAGTCACCCTCCCAGGGTACTTCAGCGGGGTGCGACAAATGTTTACTTTTCGCAGGTGGTAAGCTCAATTCTTATACCGCCTCATTCGACCGCAATAAGAAGGCTTATAGCGAGAACTAAATTCTGGAATTTCTTATGCAGTGGATCTGATGACGGGCGTGCTGATCCGGCTCGTCTTGAACAGTTCTCAGAAATGCATGACGTATCTCTCGTTGAGCTTACAGAAGCGGTGAATGAACGGCTTGGTATGATCAATGAATCATCAAAAGATCTTACCGAAGACGAATTTCGACTCGCGGAATACAAGGCTTTCTTATCTGGCAGGTGCCAAAATCAAAATGATGATTTAAACCTCAGCCCTCAGTCGGTCACCGATTATGATCCGGAGATACAGCCTTACTTCGACAATATTGTACTGATTGAAAAGTTGACGGAAACCCGAGCGCTTACAGGCTTCTCTCGCTTGAACCCTCCAGGTTCGAGTGAATCTGGACAGCAAAGTATTGCTGCATTATCAAAAAATAAACGTAATTGGTATCCAGCTGTTAGAGCCTTCGGTGAAGGGATATTCATTACTCTAAATCAGAAGTTGCTTGATGAATGGACCGGCAGAGAGCAGGTCCAACGCAGGTCTGAACAAGTACAGCAAAGGCTGAACGATGTAAACCTTTCGCGTAGCAGGGAGCTTCGTCAAATTTCTCCGGCATTTCTGCTCCTTCATACATTGGCGCACCTTCTTATTCGTCGTCTGAGCTTTGATTGTGGCTATGGAAGTTCTTCTCTGAGGGAGAGGCTGTATTGTGTGCAGAATGGCAAGGAAAAAATGTCAGGCATACTGATCTATACAGCGGCATCGGATGCGGAAGGGACGTTAGGGGGCCTTGTTCTTCAAGGGAAAAAGGACCACCTAGAACAGACCCTCAGAAATGCGCTGGTCGATGCAGCCAACTGTTCCTCTGATCCTCTCTGTACGGAAAGTAGTGGTCAGGGGAGTGATACGTTGAATCTGGCTGCTTGTCATGCATGTGCTCTGATTCCGGAGACCAGTTGCGAAGAGGGAAATCGCCTGCTTGATCGTCTTATGGTGATTGGTGAACCCGAAGATGAATCTGTTGGTTTTTTTGGTGATTTACTGAACGCGGTTGTTAAAGGTTAACTTGTGATTTAAAAAAGAATGTATCTTTGATGACTGCTTGTGATTCGGGCTTTTACTAATGGCAGACGTTCTATCTCCTAAGCAGCGTGCATATTGCATGTCTCGTATACAGGGTAAGAATACCAAGCCGGAGGTTGTACTAAGGAAAGCACTTTGGGCCTCTGGTTTGAGATATCGAATAAAGAACAGTTTGCCTGGAAGGCCAGATATTATTTTTCCGAGAAAAAGGATTGCTGTCTTTGTAGATGGCTGTTTCTGGCATAGGTGTCCGAAACACTACCAAGCACCTAAGACCAGAGCAAAGTTCTGGGAAGAGAAAATAGCCGGGAATGTGGCGCGAGATATCAGGAACAATAAAAACCTCGATGAACGTAGCTGGATGGTTGTTCGTGTCTGGGAGCATGAAATAAAGAATGATCTGGAGTCTGTGGTTAATAGGATCATAGCGCTCCACGATTCTGTTGAGTGATCATGATAGTTTTAAGCAAAGATAGAAGAAGAAAATCCAAAGTTGTTGGTAAACAGCTTGATGGTTTGAAGGGCTGCTACTCTGAATTTTTGCAGCATATAGATGCTCATGGGCTTATGGATGAGTTGAAGTACCATCTTTCCAGTAAAAGAAGCTACAACGGTAGTGTCGTAAAGATACTCAATGCGATGCAAAGCCTTGGATCTTATTCAGATCAAGGCGATGTCTTGGGGTTTTTTACATATTCGATTCGCTATCGGGAGAAATATGGAGCTACCCTGTCCGAAAATGTTAATCGTCTCAATTATTACGATCTCTTCTCCTACCTGGAATGGCAACTCCAAAGGTTAGCTCATAAGAATATCGGCTATGACAACAGGGTGGCTAATGAACACGTTTCTGCGTCGATGTTTAGTAGCCTGACCTCAACCATCCCCTGGATTGTTATGATGCTTGATGCTAAAGAGTTGGTGTCAGGTGGTAAAAAGAAGCTTTCGAAGAGGAATTCTGTTGGAAAGAAAATTATAAGTTCAGCTGGGTACTATAGAACCATCTCGAATGAAATATCTAATATATTTAGGGGTGAGTATAAAGTTTTGAGTGGCGAAAAGTTTTTCCATAAGTACCGAGTTTCTGAAAGTCTTCGACTTCAAGGGTTCGAAAAAATGAAGTATTTCCTGGACCTCTATAATAAAGAATGGAGGCCTTCAGAAATATATCGTGATTTGAACTTTCAGTATTACCACCAGAGGGAAGAGAATAAAGATATCATATTGGAATTGGGACGTCGTGCTGGATTTATAAAATCGGATGATTTGAAGAAGGAGATTAGATTTGACTTTGATAAGGGATACAGCTTCCAAAGATTGATGTCTTTTCAAAAGGTAAGGGCTTCGTTGTCAGTTGTTTATGGGGATATATACAGAAAATTCCGGTTTGGTGATTCAACTTACTGCATCGATGATTTGGTTGTGATATGCGAGGCTCTGGATAATGTGTGCAGACGCTACAGTAAAGCCAATAAGTCTAGAGTGGGAAAAGGTAATGCCGAGATATTTTGCGGCAATAAAAATCAATTAATGAAGGCACTTGGGGTTTCTTCCCAAAAGGAAAAATTACTGAGCCTGTTTGTTTTTGATCTTGTTGGAAAGGTAGGCTCCCTAAGTTTTGATGCGCCTATATATAGGGCTGGTCTCAATTATTATTTCATACCCCGTTATGTTATGGATCTTATGTATGAAAAACTGATAGATAGAATTCTGAGCGGGAATGATGTAGGGCTAGATTTTGACAGAGGGGTTCATAAAGGGCATGTTTTCGAGGAATATCTGAAAGAGGAGCTTGGAGAAGCTGGGTATGCTGTAAACAGCATAAAAATGGATCAACGGAAGGGTGTTCCAGAAATTGATGGTCTTTTTCGTTTAGGTTCAGATCATTTGGTAATCTATGAGGCGAAAGCATCCATTCCACCGGAAGAAAGGGATGAGGCTTACCGGTTTGTTGATAACCACATATCAAAGGCGCTTGACCAACTGGATAAAAGAGTTGAGTTTGTTCAACAATCTCCCGGAATGATCGAGGAACGGGTCGGATACCCGGTAAAAAACTTAGAGGTTATACCGCTTATTGTTTCCAACGCGCATTATTTCTCTGGGTCGAGATTTACAACTCCTGGAGGAATTGATGTCTGGTTTCTGGATGCCACGACTTTTCTGAGAATTTTATGCCAGTCAAAAATTAATTCCTGGACAGCTGTAGGCGATAAGCGGGAATATATGTACCGGTATGCCAATAGGCCACTTACAACGGTGGAGAGTAAAATTTCTGCAATTAAAAAACCATACCAGTATTTGAGATCAGTGCATCAGAGCACTGTACAGATTCTGGATCATGGTGTGGGCTTTGAGATCGCTCACGAGGTTTCAGTCCTATAGCTCCCAGATTCAATTTGCCTGGAGTTGCCTGGCAACTATGGGTCAACAATAAGATCGCATTGGGTTAAATCCATTTAAGAGGCAAGCTCCATTTCGCTGGTATAAACCTGGGATATTTTCTTGAAGATAATTTCCATGACGGGCGAGCAGACACCATTCCCGCAGAGCTTTACTTTATCACGCCTACTTCCGTGAGGAAGAGTATGTTTTGACCCAGCTCCCATTGCTTTCATTAACTCAGGAGGTTGGAGCATCCTTAGGTAAGGTGTGTTACCTTGCCAAGTAACAAGGCCAAAACGATCTAATGTAGTGATGGTACGCAGCGGAGAATCAAGGGATTGCCAGCCACCAGCATAGTCGGAGCCGTAGTAGACGACAATGAATTCTTTTTTCCTGCCAAGCTCCTTCATGGCGCGTTCTGCACGGTCAATTGTTGCCTCAGCTCGACCTTCCTTATATAGAGGGGTGCTTTTGTACCGTTCCGACCAGTCAATGACCTCTCTGGCTGACTTACTACCCCTGCGGTGCAAAGACTTGAGATTTTGTTCGGTAATCACAGTACCTTCCCGATCACATATCAGGAACATGCGTTTACGAGCCTGTGGAGTACCGAAATCGGCTGCGTTCAACAGCAAATCGTTGACTTGGTAGCCATATGATTGAATTGTGGATATCAGCTCGTTATGGCGTCCCCACTTCTTCATGCGATTGACGTTTTCCACTATTAGCCAACGAGGATGCATGGCCTCAATCCATGGGATGATGCCTATGGCTGTTTCTTTGCTCTTCTCGCAGCTTGGCTTGGCCCCTCTAGCAATGGAGTGAGAGGTGCATTCTGGCGAGGTCAGCAGTACGTCCGGTTGATGCTTCTTGGCAAGCTGCTTGGGGTTTAGTTCTTCGATTGGTGAACAAATAACCTCTGCGTTTGGAAAGTTGCTTTGATAGGTCTCAGCAGCCAGATCCCAAGCATCCACAGCCAGGATAGGTTCTGCCCCGGCTGTGACGGCACCACGGCCTCCGAAGCCGCCCCCACAGAACAAGTCCACAAATTTAATCATTACTAATAGCCCTTTTTCCTTGGGCTGAATAGTACCAAGTTTATTCGGTTGACGCCTCATTTGGATGGTACTCCCTCCCCATTAAAAATTGCCTGAGGCAAGAAATTACCCCCTTTTAGGTGCGACTTACATAACGATGAATGGAACGCAATAGGTTATGTTCGGATTTCTAATACCAATCTGACAAATATTTATATGAATAGGCACTCAAGGAACCTCTGAAGAATACGGCAGACTTTCCCTATCCTATTTTAAATTAGAAAGTTGGCTGTATCTTGGTCGAAAATTAGTTTCACATGGGTTAACCCCTCAAATTTGCATACCCAAAATCCGTGCTGATCGGACTTTAGGCGCACTTCCCCTAAGTGATGAGAAATTTATTTCCTATCAGTAAGTTTGAAATGCCTGCCAACAAGTGTAGACGTTATGTATTCTTGGCCAATCCTCTGTAGCGTACCTTGCTGTATCCAAAAGCTTGCTTTATATAGCGGAATCGGTGCTCTACTTTTGCATGTATCTGTGCTTTGATCTTCTCAGCTTTCTTTACAGCACCCTTCCCAGGAAGGGGTTTCTGCCTGCTGGGGTTCATCGCAATATGCCAATCCACTTCTTTCAACCATCCAGCCTACGAACAGCAAGCGAGAAAAAGAATGTATTTGGCGCTCCTCCCGAAAGGGCTCGTAGAGCTTTCTCTCTTTTGTAACCATCCCAACTAATTAGGTCAAGCCAAGTTATTAGCTCCTTAGGTTTTGACCAAAGCTTCCACTTGAAAGGCGTGGATTCTCTTAATGCTGAAGAGAACTCTGAGCGTATAAACCGCTCCCAGTAGTCAAAACTGGAAAGAGCAATTCTGGACACCCATCAAATAGAGTAAACTCAAAAGCTTAGAGAAACTCCCTAAGCTCTGAAAGAAAGGTACTGGCTTTTCCCTATTCTGAGTCCCCGCGCACTACCCCACTCTTCCACCAAGTATCACTTACCAAGCTTCCCCACAAAGGAATGCCCACTCACAGCTTGAGTATGCTAGGAAAAAACATGTTGATCCTAAAGCGCCGAACAGGCGAGAACCTCAGTATTGGACGAATAACTCAGTTACAGTGCTAGAATTGAAGGGAAATCAAGTAAAGATAGGCATCCGCGCCCCTAAATCCCTTCCCGTTCATCGAGAAGAGATCTATGTGCGCATTAAAGAAGAACACAAAGTAGGCAATTGAGGGTGTTGAGGAAAGGCTCACCAAGGAAGGAGGCTCCAGACGATTCTCCTTCCTTTGGTTAACAAATCTAGCTCTTTGCTGAGCCGTAACCAAACAGTTAGGGCCTGAGTTTTGCTAATGATTGCTCGGACAAGTAACATTGAGGGCAACACATCAGCACAATAACTTGTTAGAGTTAAAGTGGTTCCCTACTGAAATTGGTAATTTGTTGACCAAAAACTTCTATTGCTTGCTTTTCTAAACGTTCCTTGAGGCCAATAACTTCTAGATAGTCATTCCCAGCATCTGCCACTTCATCCTCATCTTCAGATTTTTCACAAATAGACTTTAGACGCTCAGCTTCATGAGTTATTGCTTCAAGTATTATCCGGGTTTCCCAATCACATAGTGATGAGTTCATTTCTTTTATATGTGTCATAACGCAATCTGCTTTTTGAATACCTTCTGACATTTAATTGCCAATTTTGAAAGTAGACCCTTGAATTCATCCAGAGGCATATTTGCCGTTGGAGCGATACTATTATGCCTATCAAAAGAAAAAAAGTAGGCACTGAAAGGCCGCGGGACCAGATTCACAATGGAGGGAATCCCACCCAAATCTCCTCCCCTCTCTCATCATCATAGTGGCACCTTTGAGCGCACACTATTTCTATGATGGGAAATGTCACAGCCATACAGTTACTTCCAAATGTATTAGAAAACAGCTGCACACACTCTATAAGTGAAAATCGACACTAACTGGGGAGATCAGCTGAGTTCAAGACATAGCTAGCATTGCTGCAATCTGTTCACACTAATTTTTATCAGTTACCTCTTCCCATTCATCTTCATAACCGGCTGAACGAAAATATGCCATCAGCGTAATGATGATTTTCTCAAGGATATATTCACTACTCTCTCCTTGCTTTTCATCTTGCTTGTTAGGCTCGCTAACAGTTCTCCAGAAAAACTCAGCGAAGTGAATGGCCTCTTCTTTATTAGCCAAAGATCCTGAATTGATAATCTCAAGGCTTCTCTTATCATTGAGTAACTCTGCATAATGCAAAAGAAACTCCTTTTCCTCGGGCAATTTATAATTAATCATCCTATCACCTTCGTACCATCTCTTATTACACTCATGCGATCAGCAACCATCTGGAGCTTTTGGACTAGTTGAGAAACCGTCATTCTCCTTGTAATGGTTAGAAAGTAGTGTCTATTATCTTTCTGATCTTGCACAAATTTCAGATCAGGCGGCAAATCTGACTTCTCCAAAACCCAAAATACGTCGACATTTTTCCCAGGGTTTTTAGATGCTTTCAACTTATATATTGACTTTAGGTGCTGCCAGTTCGCTGAAAAACTGAGCCCCATCTGATTATGAGGAATCACCCACTCGTGCTTCCTCTATAGAGATTTAACTTTGGTGTATCAAGCTTTGGTTACCGTACTATCGCCATAAAGAAGCGCATAACGTTGATCGCCGACTGTAATACCCTAGTAAACTTATAGTAGTTCGCGTGAAAAATTAACTATATTTTTTCCGTATTTTTCAACTGCCTTCTCTTTAAGAGGCTTTAGTAGGAGCCTTACTTCAATAAGATCATTACCAACATCCGCGATCTCATCTTCATTATCCGATGTTTCGCAAATATTGGACATTTTTTTCTCCATTTCTATCAGTGCTTCCAGGATAATCTTGAGCTCTGATTCTACTAGGTTTAATTGAAATTCATTCATACCACACTACCTTCTTTCTTAAAAACTCTTGTGGCGCTAAGGGCCATTTCTTCGAGAAGCCCTTTAAATTTATCAACCGGCATATTCTGGGTGGGAGATATGCAATAGTGATGGGCCTTATCTTGAACCATTTTGAGGCCGATTGGTGGTTTAGTATTTGGTTGAAATCTCCAAACCCAACCCGTCATTGGGGATTCATTAATCCCTTCCCGATCAAAAACACTTATACCCTTGCCGTTAGCGATAATTACTCGAATGCCATTGACCTCCATTGTATCAACATCCTTTGGTCTAACATTTGATAACTTTGGGCTTGTTGAATTACCGAGCCTAAATAGCTCTTCTGGAACAATGAAGAATTCCTTTGGGAACATGATGATCTCCTTTTCACAATACTGAATTAATCCTGGCCCCACACCGAACAAAAGTATAAACCGCCAAGGCTATTGGCTGAAGAGGATAATTATACAAAAATTTGGTAATTACGAGTTCTTATTCGAAAATATTAAGCTTTTACCTCTAAGGTCAATTCTGGACACCCACCAAGTAGAATAGCGGGCAGAGCAACAGTAGCCGGATAAGAAAATTGGCATTGATGAAGAGGAGGGTCAAACAAAATAATAGGAGTTAGCTACTTAAAATGCCATAGATACTATGGCGATAAGGTACATTTATCAGCTTGGATCGACTCCCCAAGTTCTGGGCGCCTAGCACCCGACTTTTCCTATTCTGCGCCCCGCGCCCCCCCACTCTTCCATCAAGTATCACTTATCAAGTTTCCCCACCAAGGAATGCCCACCCACGGCTTGAGTATCACTAGGATACAAATATGTTGATCCTAAAGCGCCGAACAGGCGAGAACCTAAGAATTGGAACAAATGTCTCAATCACAGTACTGGAAGTGAAGGGAAATCAAGTAAAGATAGGCATCCACGCCCCCCAAATCCCCTCAGCCCATCGTAAAGGGATCTATGTGCGAATCGAAAGGTAGGCAATAGAAGGAATTCTCCAAGGAAGGAGACTCTACCCCAATAGGGCTCCAGAGAGGCGCTATTGATAGCTAGCTATCTTTCAGGTAACGGGCGGTATGCTCATAGAATCCTTTTCACACCTACAAGGAATTACCTCTCTACAAAGCGGAAAAGACAGTACAAGTTAGAGTGAACAAGTAGCCTAGCTACTTAGCAGAAGGCTTTGATCGTTTTTCAACCTGCTCCTCCTCATCAATACGATCTACTAGGTTTTCTGGTGAACCCAAGGTACTGTTTTTTTCAAGCTCTTTCTTGATATCTTCAGGAAGTGGCTTGAACAACTCTTTTGCTCTCCCTTCAGCATTCCTTTTTACTTTCTCGTATCTTGGTTGGCGCTTCATGAAATTCCTATCAACAAATTAAGGTTAATATAGTTAACGAATGAACCTGAGGCGGAGCTTATAAATCAAGCAGGCAATGCAACTAGCGAGCGAGTGAAATATCGACTACCTGACAGTTTTCACGGTGTAGTTTCACAGTCGGCTGACCACTGCCACGTCCATACTTTGATTCTTCCTTCGGAATCACTAAATAGAAACTGCCATCAACAATCAACTTGTAGTCCCCAACTTTTGCGCTTTTGGCCGGAAACTTTGTAGCAATTTCGGAAACCCCTTTTTCAAGAGCTAGTTCATGTGAACACAAGCAGGCGCTTGCAATGTGGGAACAAACTGTCAATACCATGAAAACTATTATTTTTACATTAAAATTATAGAATACTTTAAACATAGCAAGTTACCTTGTATGTATGGCTACCCATTTAGTAATAAAGCCTTCTTGTTGGAGCGAAACTGAAAACGAGCCTATCAATATGCGCTAGTTAATAGGAATTGGCAGATGCCATTTCCTCTAATTTTCTTTCCGCAAACTTACCCCTTTCTGATACAGGGTGAGACTTATCTGAAGCAAACTTGTTAGCTAGCTCCTTAGCAATAACTGCTTCAATTTTACCCAGCTCTCGTATCAAAATCTCAGCTGAAACTCGTCTAACGATAGACGAGCGATCAGTAGATGATTATTTCAAAAAATCGAGTATAGGGATCTTGATGTCTAGTTTTCGTTCACCTACGATGGGCCTTACCCTACCTTCACAATAGCGTATATCCGTCCATTCCCATTTCCGGCCCTCCATCCATACAATACGGCCTTCAAATAAACTACGATATGCCTTAGCTCTAACCGAAGGTTGAATAGCTAATCTCGCTATTTCCTCTAAATTCTCATCAAGAATAGGTGTGCGCCCAAGCTGGGAAAAAAGTGATGGCATGGGCCCAGACGCAGACGAAATTAACTTACGCCGAAACGACTCTGCTATATCTTTTTCACAAATGATTTGAAGAAGAATCTGCTTGTCTTCTTCCTTGATTCTACCCCATGAGTTCCAATTTGATAGTGCAATACATAGTGCTTCAACTACGTATTTTGGATCAGTCAATTTTGCTATCTCAGGAAGCTTTTCCCTTGCAGCCTCACGTACTTGAGGCACCCAATCATTCAGCCTACGAACGGCAAGCGAGAAAAAGAATGTATTTGGCGCTCCTCCTAACAGGGCTCGTAGAGCTTTCTCTCTTTTGTAACCATCCCAACTAATTAGGTCAAGCCAAGTTATCAACTCCTTAGGTTTTGACCAAAGCTTCCACTTGGGAGGCGTGGATTCTCTTAGTGCTGAAGAGAACTCAGAGCGTATAAACCGCTCCCAATAGTCAAAACTGGAAAGAGATAACTGACTCGTTACATCAACTAATGCAGACATACCAGCTACAACCTTGCTCCCCGAATTTATCGAGTTCGCAAAGTCCTTAACTGCTAAAATAACTTTCTCTTCTATCACCTTCAACTGTTGCACCTATTTCATGGCTTGATAACGCCCAAATCAGCGGAGTTTCAGTTCCGCTGTATTTTCTTATTACATGCCCTACGCCATCTCTCTTAGCAAGTGAGTAGATGTATTTTTTGGCAACCCCATTGAGCTTGCCAAACCATCTATATGATTAGCCACCATGGTAATCTCTGACTCGGCCACCCCTATCGCTTCATACACAGCCTGATAATCAACCTCAATTTTTCTATCTGTGGCGGGGATGAATGGCTCGTCATCAATGCACTCAATTATTACTTTATCGCGCTTTCTAAACGCACGCGGACTTGGATGCCCCTCAATGGCTATGTAGAGATCGGATTCCGACTTCAATCGCACCCAGGACTCAAGATCAGCTATAGTCCCACAACACTGGGGAAGTAATTTATTTACCCCATTTATGACTAGAGCAAAGCCGCCAAAGAACGCGCAACAATCTTTGACTTCAAAATCTGATATATGCAGTTCTATTGCGCGCGCCAAATTGTTGTCATTAAGCTTACTTAACGAATGAAATTGATGATCAGCTGAATATCCGACCAAGTCTCGATATCCACTTACTGTAAGTAGCTCGTCTCTTGTAGTCGAGCTGCATGCTTTCCTAAGATCGTTAGCCTGATCTGATATTGGCAACTCTATTAATGCTTCTAATTTTAATTTCATATTAGTGCAATTCTGGATACCCACTAAATTGAAAGTATAAACCGCAAGAGCTATCAGACTGAAGAGTAGACTCAAATAAAACACCGTGGGACAGCTGGATCTAGAGGCCTAGCTCCGCATATTCTTACTCTAGCCCTACCACTATCTCACCCCACCCCATTCCTCTACAGGGCATCACTTATCAAGCTTCTCTACCAAGGAATGCTCACCCACGGCTTGAGTATGGTAGGAAGAAAACATGTTGATCCTAAAGCGCCGAACAGGCGAAAACCTAAGGATTGGAACGAATGTCTCAGTCACAGTGCTGGAAGTGAAAGGCAATCAAGTAAAAATAGGCATCCGCGCCCCCAAATCCCTTCCCGCCAATCGTGAAGGGATCTATACACGTATCAAAAGAGAATAAAAGTTAGGCACTGAAAGACGGTGGGAGCAGATTTACAATGGAGGGGCCCCCACCCAAACCTCCTCCCCTCTTTCATCATCATAGTGGCACCTTTGAGCGCAGACTATCTCTATGATGGGAAATGTCGCAATCCTATATTTATCTACACATGTATCAGAAAGTAACTCCCCACCCTCTATAAGTGAAAAACCAACACTAGCTGGGACGATCAACTGAGTTCAATAAATAGTGAGCGTTACTGCAATCTGTATACTCTAATTTTATCAGTTACCTTTTCCCATTCATCTTCATAACCGGATGAACGAAAATAGGCCATCAGTGTAAAGAGTAATCCTGGACACCAACCAATTAAAAAGTATAACCCCCAACCCTATCGACTAAAAAGTTAACCAGCACCAAATGATGCACTTTGTAATGCCTTGAACAATTGAGCAGAAATTTTTGTCGGCTGTTCGGTATGGCGATTAACAAAGACATGCGTCATAGAGCCATGCGCACATGCATTTTCTTGATTTTCTTTAAAAATCGCAACACCATATTCCACCGAAGAATTGCCTATTCTATTAACCCTAAAAGCACCAAGTATTTTTTCAGGGTAAGAAATACTGGCCAAATAATTACAATCAGATTTGACTATGTAACCAATATTCTCACTGGTTTTAATATCTAATTCAGCCTTATTAATCAAAAAGCTGTTCACAATGGTATCAAAATAGGAGTAGTAAACTACATTATTTACATGCCCATACACATCATTATCCATCCATCTGGTAGTTAACTCTTCAAAATAAAAATAATCTGTACGTAACACAGCCTGCTTACTCACAAAGCCTCCTCATAAGCAGCCTGATAAATCAGGAGTGCATCATCTTGAGACAGCGGTTTCGGATTATTGATTAGTAAGCGAGTTTGTAGCATTGCATCAGTGGCGAGCATCTCTAAATGATGCTCGCCAATATCTAATTGCTTTAAGGTCCGGGGTAATTTTAATCGCTCAATTAGCCGCTCAATAAAGACAATGAGATCAGAACTCACTTTTTGATCTAATTGAGACGTATTTATGTGTTCACAAATATATGGCGCCAATTCACTATAGAGCTTGGCTGTATCACTCTGATTAAAGCGCATTACATGTGGTAATACTAACGAGTTGCCCAATCCATGAGGTACATGAAAATGCCCCCCCAATGGGTAAGCTAGAGCATGTACAGCGGCAACTGGTGCATTGGCAAAAGCTTGACCTGCAAGGCAGGCACCCAATAACATATTTTGTCTTGCATCTATGTCCTCGCCATGATGTGTGGCCTGTTCTATATTTCTTGATAGCAATAGCAACGCCTGCTTAGCTAGCATATCTGAATAGGCATTTTTTTTATGCTTAGACGTATATGCCTCTATGGCATGCACCATAGCATCAATGCCAGTTGCAGCAGTCACATGAGCTGGCAACCCTAGAGTTAATTGTGCATCTAATAAGGCAACATCTGGTAATAATTGTTTAGCGACGATGCCATCTTTGGTGGTTTCCCCTGTTGTTAAAACCGCGATGGGTGTTACTTCTGAACCGGTGCCAGCAGTGGTAGGTATTAAAACCAAAGGTACGCGACCTCCTTGAACTCGTTCAAGCCCATATAGCTGTTCTAGAGGTTGGTGAGAATCCATCATTACAGCAACAACTTTAGCGGTATCCATTGAACTGCCACCACCAAATCCAATTACACCATCAACATTATGCTGCTTTGCTAAGGCTACTGCCGACAATACGATCTGCTCTTTAGGATCAGCACTAACTCCATCAAAGATAATGGTCGCGAATTTACTATGTAATTGCTCCTTCAGTTTCTCAACCAAACCACAATTTACAATACCTTGATCAGTGACCACTAACAACTTAGTTATATTTAGTTGGTCACATATCTCACTAATTTTATTTAACCCGCCAGGGCCGTTTATAATCGATTTTGTAGTATTAAATTCAAAACTTAACATAGGATTGTCACCGCCTTAATTATTATGTGTCTCAGTTTGTTTGGCAATAGTTCCATTTCAAATCCTAGGGAACTTCTGATTAGCTCAGAGTGAATTTGGTGCTAATCAGTTGTCAGTCAAGACTACGATAAATTAATCACCAAGTCACCAGTGTAGATATGCCGATTAAAGGATTACTCAATAGTATTGCGAAATAAAGATGCAGGTTGATACTGATCGTATTATTGGGCTTAGTGAATAGCTGGTTTGGCTGAATAGGCCCCATGCAAAGCCTTATAACGCAAACTCCCGACTGCAAGTCTACAGAGATGTACTCAAAATGTGCCGCAAGATGCCTATGTTCTTTACTTTTACTACAGTAGCGCCCCTTATAGTAACGGTATTTCGTTTATTCTAGAAATATTATCCCAAGCAGAGATATGAGGTTTATAAGATTCTCTGACGTGTCTAGATTATTTGGCAGCAAAACCTCTCTCCAGCCCCTCACCCGGTGTGAGCCCGCGCTTAACGTATCTAGTAATGACGCACGAGTTGAGCACGGGCCAGCGATAGATCCAAGGTTTCAATGCCATATAGACTAGGCCGTTAACCGAGGTTTATACCTAATTTTCTTCTCCTTCGCGCTACTCCACCATTGGGGAACTCAGGCCAAAGGCGCTTTTCAAACGATATATTGAAGTACACAGAGCCGAAAGACGATCCTGCAAATTTAGCAAATTGTGAGCGTAAAAAAGAACAAGAAGTAGACACTGGACGTGTGTTAAGAACAAACTCTTTAAGGAAGGAAGCTCCAGCTGAGTCTTGTCTATAGAAGATAAAACTGTATTAGACTGTAAGATACAGATATCGCACAAACACCTAAGTCAGTAACTGCATTATTTATCGGCTGATGTATTGACCGGTTATGCCTTTTAACCTAAGGGATGAAGTCGATTGAGATTTCAGACAACTCATTGTGTAAATCTTGATCGATTTAACCAATCTGATTTCTGCAATTCAACAATCTATTCAGATGAGATATGCTATGAAGTATTCTACCTAAAATTTTCATCGTCGATTAAACCATCATTTTGTATTTGGTTTGCAAATAGCTCAATATGCTCTTTAATCTTGTCGAGTGCCATTTGCATCACTGGTCACTCTGTGGATTTTCTTTTGCGTTAACCGCGAAAATTACTCAATACTAAAAGAAATATATTGCCTTGCATCAGAGACTATACGAGTGAGTGTCTATCTAAGTAAAATTTCATACTGCACTGCGATCTAGTGATTGATAGAAGTGCATAAAGGCTCCTGAAGGACACGTCGAAAATTTTATAAGTTTGTATTTCGACGAAATTTCACCGTTTTCAAACAAGCGTTTTCCTTCGCCAACAACTACTGGAAAGGTCCAAAGTCTAAGCTCATCTACCAAGTTATGCTTAAGAAGTAACTGCACTAATTGCCAACTACCGTGAACCTGTAACAGGGGCCCATCTATTTCTTTAATTTTGGCGACCTCTACAGCTGCATTAGAGCCCTTTAGTTTGAAGGAATTATTCCATGTTAGATCATCAGTACCTGATGTCACCACGTATTTTTTTGCCATATTTAGTTTGTCTGCTGCTGGATTATCAGGTTCGGCACTGGCAAAATTTGAGGCAAATAAATTATATGTATTACGCCCTAATAGTAGGTCATACGGTTCATTCATTGCCTCCTTTGAAACTTGTTCCATAACGTCATCCCAACAATCTTTTGCCCAACCTCCATGACGGAAACCACCTGAAAAATCTTCCTCGGGTATACTGGGTGCTTGCATTACACCGTCAAGAGTTTGAAATATCAATAGGGCTAAATTTCTCATTGGCTGATTCTCTCGTGGGGTAATTCATTTATGACATCTTATGCAGACTTACTCGTAGAAATACAAATCTTCAAACGTCTTGGTTTCAAGTAATAACAATCTCAAACAAGCAGGAATATAATAAGCACCCACTAGACATAGCTCGAACTGTCTTGTAGGCCTCTGGCCCGAGTGGCTACAATCACATCTTTGGCACTTTTTCAATCATTTGTAAATCTGGGTCCATATAATCCCAAGGTTCGCCGCTACTTTCATATACGATCATCGTAGGGTTGAATTGCTCCAAATCATGAAGACTTCCGGCATGGACAAATTCTAACCACGGCATACCACTGTTTTCTGCATAATTATGCGAACCACAGCGAGGACAAAAACCCCTCCTTGCTGTATTTCTACTATCCGCCTGCTTCTCATGAAACGCAAGATCACCGTTTATGATTAAATTCCGCGAGGAACAGCAATATCTGAAATGTGCCCTGCGGCACTAACTTTCTGACAATCTGTACATTGGCCATGCCCCGCCATTACAGGCTCTTCGGAGCAATTATAACTAATTAAACAGTACAAACACTCTCCGGATATTTTGGGCATGAATTTCTACCATTACTTACGAAATTGTAGTCACTAGTCTACCATTTCATTTTTTATGTATAAGTGTGTGTATGAGCCCTGACGATCAACTTATCCGTTCCGATTGCCCTATCTTGAATGGACTGGATGTATTTGGCGATAAATGGACGCTAGTTATTCTAAGAGACTTACTATGTGGTAAAGAAACCTATAACGAACTTGCTGATTCACCTGAGAAAATACCAACAAATAGACTAGCAGAGAGATTAAAGATGCTAGAAACAGAGGAAATGTTGGTAAAAGAACAATATCAGTCAAAACCTAAGTGATATAAGTACTTGCTAACACAAAAAGGCAAGGACGTCTTGTCAATCCTTCAGGAACTTGCCAAATGAAGTAATACATACTTTGAAGGCTCATGGGTTCCCCCTAAAGCGGTTCATGGGAACCTAGCCCCAGACTTTGAGTCGGAGCCGTGGCATTGCAGCAAGTCCTCGCCAGGCTGAAAGACTGATGATACCAAATAATATTTGACTTCATCTCACCCAGTTAGATAACCATTGGTAACAATTTACTTTTTACTCTTAACATTAAAAGGGGTTATGTTATGAATCCAGAAAACTTAGATTGTAAAATTTCAGAGGAGCTTGTTAATTTCTCAATTAAAAAGTATACAAACAGAGATTTCCCAAAAGAAGTAGAGACTCACACATTAAAATTATTACTTAATAGTATAGGGCTAATGCTGGCAGGCTCAACATTTAACATACCCAAAGATATCATATCTTTATACGAGAGAAAAAAATTGATTCAAAACTCAAATAAAGCTTCTATAATTGGCTTCAAAAAAAAATCTTTCGCAGTAATTTCCGCAAAAATAAATTCCATCCTAGCAAATCAAACTGAGCTTGATGAGACATCAATGATTGCTATCGTTCACCCTTCCACCATTATTCTATCAACAGCCCTAGCTATAGGTGAAGAGTATAATGCTAGTGGCGCTGATGTATTCTATAGCTACTGCATTGGGCTGGAGATTTTTGTTCGCCTCGGAACTGCATTCAGGGATGACAATTTTTATGGCTTTTACAACCCTACAGTTGTCGGGCCATTGGCGAGCTCCATTACTGCTGGTTTGCTCATGAGATTAAATGAGGAACAGCTTCTAAATGCATTTTGTATTGCCGCTTCTTATAGTGGAGGGGTACAGGAGTGGGCTGATCATGGTGGTAGTGTTAAGAGGATGTTATGTTCAGTAGCAGTTGGCGCTGGTATTGAATCTGCGTATTATGCCTCCATAAATATAACAGCGCCTCATACAGTCATCGAAGGAAAACATGGAATTTGCAATTTTAGCAAGGAGCGAAATTTTAATATCATATTAAATCATCTTGGGCAGAAATTTTTGCTCATGGAAACAGCAATAAAGAAATACAACTGTTGCAACGCTCTTCATGGTGCTGTAGAAGCAGTGGAACACCTGATTAATGCACACCCTATAAATGTTAACTCTATACGTAGTATAAAAATTGGAGTTAGCAAGTTTACAATCGATCACTGCTCTAACAAAAACATAACTGACTCACTAAGCGCCCAACTATCTATATACTATGTTGTAGCTCTCACTTTCACTTGCGGCTCTCCCACCTCCATAAAGTATGATGAAAAGTTATTTAAAGATGAAAAAATATTATCTATCATGGACTCTATTTATTTGCATCAAAATCCAGATTATACGGACAATTGTTTTGGCGCCAACGTTAAAGTTGTACTACTTGATGGAAGCTGCTATGACAAGGAAGTTATTGACTTTAAAGGCTCAGCCAACAATCCTTTATCACTTGAAGAAGTAAAGAATAAATTTTTTAACATATTCCCCACTCCCGAAGCCAACAAGTGTAATAATATATTCAAAGAATGCAGCAAAATAAAATCTTTTGAAAAAATCATAGATTTAACAAAGCTAATGGCCTTATAAAATAAAAAGATAATAGAATTGCACTCCTTGGCAATTACTATTTTGATGCAACTATTTTCCGTGGTCCCGCTATCAATGACCATGAAATCGGCATTGATCTATCGCATATAGGCTAGATGATTAAAAACCTAGTATCAGCAGGATTATCTTTTTACTTTATTATAATATCTATAAGTAATGATCAATTTTAGTTGGCGGCCATTTAAAAAATGGATTAGATAACAATCTAAACCCTAACTCCTTCGGTGTTGTGAAAAGTGCTAGTAGATTCATAGCACAAGCTCATTTCTTGGATCTCATTTGGCACTGCACTAAGTGTCACGTTTTTTCTTACACTTGGAATACTTGCTATACATTAATAATAAATAGATTAGCAAACTAAACTGAATACCAATACCCGATGACACCCGCCACCTAAATTAGATGATCATATGATCAGTCGTCGATATCACCAACTACAAATTTGATGCAGACGATATTTCAGTAATTAGACTAAAGAATAGTCAGTCATGGCCCACTTTAAGTTAATTACGCCCTACAACGTGTCGGTCGCTTAGATACGTTTATGCAGTGAAAACTTCCGTAGTATCTGTTTGATAGATGGTACATAACTGTAGGATTTTTTAGAACTTGGGCAAAGTACGGTCTATCCCATTCATTGCTTTAAAGGTTGAATCATGCAGAAAACTATTACGATTATTGGTGCCACAGGCCATTTAGGTCGTCAGGTAGCACGAAAACTGGACGCTAAAGGTGTCCAGGTAACTGCGCTCGTAAGGGACGCGGTTAGCGCTCGCACTATCCTTCCAGAGGGTATCCAGCTTATCGAGGCAGATGTATCGGATAAAGAAAGCCTGGTGTCTGCACTGGTTGATACCAAAACACTTTATATCACCCTGAATACCACGTCACTCGACCCGACCTTACCCTTTCATAGTGAGCGTGAAGGTGTGATTAATATCGTGGAGGCTGCAAAGGTCACTGGTGTGCAGCACATTATGCAGATTGCGGGTATTGATTATCTCCACCCAGAGTTTGCGGACAAGGGGCTTGAATACAAGACCAATGTAATCCGTAAGCCAGGGATAGAGGCCATTAAAAGTTCGGGTATGGATTTCACCTTCTTCTTCTGCTCGTTCTTCCTGGACTCTTTCCCCACATTTATAGAGAACGGTCAATTTTCTATCATCGGCGATCATGTCCACCCTATCTACTACACCAACACAACAGATCTGGCAGAGATGATCGATAATGCTATCGGGAATGAGATGGCTTACAACCAGAGTTTTTCGGTTCAGGGTACTGAGGGGATGTCTTTGCCTGAAGCAGCCAAGAAGTTTGTCGAGGGCTATTCTCCGGGAACAGAAATTGTCCTCCACCCTATCGCCGCCATTGCAGAAATGGGACTGCCCGAAGAACAGGCAGTATTCATGGAGCATATGCTGACTTACGTTGAACAGCTAAAGGAGCAACCAGTAAGTCAAAAAACCTGGCAGGTGTTAGGCAAACCGGAAGCAACCATCACTGATTTTGCACGAGAACTATCAAACGCTTCATAGCGCCTGGTCCTTATTCAGTATTGCGTCTTCTGTGCTCAGCCGCTTCATCAGATCAGTAGCGGCGGGGCCCAGTGGCCGCTTACTGGACCAAATGATATCTACGCCGTGTGACAGCTCCTTTTCCTGCTCAAACACTAGGGGGAGCTGTATCAGTTTTTTCGCCGCTATCCCCTTCGCAACCACGTGTAGTGGTAATACTGCCCAGCCCAAATTGGCCTCGACAAGGTCAAGTGCATCATCGACACGTGACACACTCCACACGTCGGGAGACACCAGCCAGCGAGTCTGACTGGATATCTCAAACTCCTGCAATAAGATTTGTCGGTGTTGTTTCAGGTCTTCCCAGGTAACTTCAGTGAGTCTCGCAATCGGGTGATCAACGCAGGCGATGCCTGTAAGCTTCAGATGGCCCAGGGCTCTGAAATCGCATCCAGCGGGCACTTCATCCAGCTGTGTGATAATCCCGAGTTGGGCTATATCCCCTTCAACCCAGGTCTGTACATCCTGAACACTTCCCGCTCTGAGCGTAATTTGAACATGCGGATATTTGCTCTCAAACTCTTGAAAGAGTCCCCCCAGGTTTTTAATACGAACATGCTGGGCAATAGCCAACGTCAACCGGGCCTCGACATCCAGAGACAACCCCTGTGCGATCGCCATCAAACGCTCGCGTTGCTCGATAAGACTCCGTGCGCGTTCCAGCAGTGACTCACCAGCGTCCGTCAATCGCGGGTATCGTTGACTTCGATCAAATAGATTGACTCCCAAGTCAACCTCCAGGTTCGATACCAGTGAGCTGATTACCGACTGTGCCTTTCCACATTTACGTGCAGCCGCTGAGAACGAGCCAGCCTGCTCAGTAGCTACAAATGCTTCCAGTTGTTCAATAGAAACTGCCATTCACTCAATCTATCTGTTTAACGTATGGTATCTAACTTTTTCCATCTAGCTTAACTATATATCATTCAAGCATATTTTCTCAAGCAGAGTGAGTAGGGTTGATGACTTATTCATTGAAGAATCGTTTAGTGCAAGCAATTTCCTACGAGTTTTTTCTGCTGCTCACGGGTGGCTTACTAGTGGTTCCAATGTTTGATTTGGAGGTACACCAGTCGCTGGCAATTGCTGCTGGACTATCACTATTTGCGTTGGTCTGGAATATGATTTTCAATCACGCCTTTGACTGGTACTTATTGAATATACGTAAAAACCCAGAAAAGACATTTATCGTTAGAGCCATACATGCGTTATTGTTTGAGGGGGGTATGTTGGTACTGACGTTGCCAGTAATCGCCTGGAGCTTTAATCTGACTATCCTAGAAGCATTTATGCTTGAGATAGTCATGGTGATTTACATCGTGATATATACCTATGTATTCAACTATTGGTTCGATAGGCTGCATAGCTCGTATCGAGTTACTGCACACAAACGTTAAAGGTTTGCTCCACAGTCTATTTTAGGTCAGATGTAGGTACCAATTAAAATACACTACGTCAAAAGCAAATGCCTATTTATCTGTCATTTTTTCCTTTTCTTATTGTATTTTATACCAGTTAATAAAAAAAATAATGATAATCCTGGCTCCTCATTTCTGCCAGACTCAGAGTAATTGAGCCAAAGCAACATCCATCCAATAGGGAGAGTTGCCACCATGAACCGAATTAAGAGAAGAAATGTATTGACTTGATACTTGGCATAACTTCCGTTTGATTTACAAAACATGGCAAACGTACAAAGGATTGCAAATAACTTGGTTTATATAAAAAATACCGAAAATTTGAAATTATTGCCCCTATCACAACTCACCTAAATATATAACCCAAGCATGGACCCGCCGAAGGTCGAGTACACCCGCCTTTTAAAAATTATACTCAGGAATTGAACCCTAAGCTCTTCTCATTTTTTATGGCTTGGATTTTGGGGAATGGGTATTTTCATTCCAAGATACACGCACTCAGCGCCACATGAGGGACACAAACCATTGAATTTTCTGTTGGATCTCACTTGAGTGCTTGCAAACATTCATAACAAACAAATTTATGAGCACTCATAATTCTCTACTATTGATGCATAACGTTCATATTTTCGGTGGTTAAACACTCCGACTTCGATAGCGACGAACAATATAGGCTTGTTAATTGATTTAACATCCACCATCACCACTCCCTCCATCTCCACCACTAAAGCCACCAGAATCACCACCTCCGGAGTCACCAGCAAAGCCAGAGCGCTGAGTCACTCCAAACCTCACAATAAACCATAGTAAACTGGATATTAAAAAAGCTGTAAATACAAACGGGGTAAAAGTAGAATTAAGCGGCTTCTCAGAAGCAAGATCAATCAAATACCATGATCCAACTAAGCCGATTAGACTAATGAGGAATGATTTCATCTACTCTCCATAGGTCATTTGACGTGGTTATATAGACCTTTTGTTATGAAATGTAGTTTGAGGTACTATGGCGTGACCACCTCAAAATAAAGCTTAGTAACAAAAGACACTAAGATAAATTTGTTGTGTTCTGCTAGCATATTACCACCAATATTCCGTTACCCACGTTTTTTGCGGACCGAACAAAATCGGTAAACTGAACTAGGTAGTTACTAATATCTATTTTGGGGTAATCAGCTTTATATACACCTAAGTGCCGCAAAGTGTGTGAATCATAACGCTGCATAATCGCTGACGACTCACATTCGTCTAAATACGTTGCAAGCTCACTAATAGCTTCAGGTGAGTGAGCTTCACAATGTTCACACACATTTTCACATTGCCTGCCGGCATTTAGAAATGATGCGTTTTCATCTTGGGTTATCAGATAACTGATGCAGCCCCAAGACCTACCAAGTGATAGCGGCGTAACAGACTCATCTATTCCATCTACATAGCTCTTACCTTGACCGGTCTCTCGATATTGTTCCTTCGTGATCTGATAAAGAGTCGCTCTTAAACCCATACTCGTAATTTACCTAAGGCACATAACTGTTAACTCAAAAGTAACATCTATATATCATGCTACTCCCTAATTCCAAAGCTCATCACCCAGATCACACAAAAATATACAATGGATCAAGAAGCCTTCTTTAACGAGTATACATATTTAGGGAAAGATTTTGATAGAAGCCTGAACAAGGATCTGCTGGTCTAAACATTAATCATCAAGCAGGTAGATTTTGCTTCAGTAAAGCTTATGCGGGAAGCTATCGATCGAGCTTCGGAGAAAAAGCAATGCACTTACCGGGAAGATTCTTTTCGAGTCATTTCGTGATAATACTAGCGGACAGGTGTTTTACTTTGAAAGTTTTGGTGGTAATCAAAATCATTTAGACGGGTGAAGTTGTTTTGCTAAAAAACGACCCGGTTAGGGCTTCAAAAGTACAAAGAGAAATCGATTTGTCTGACTTCAGAAAGAAGCTAGCAAGTTAATAACAAGCTTGGGGTTTAAGGTGCCGGGTAGCTAGTGCAATCCCCGAGCGTATACATTACTGCATGCCCTTCTCAACCGGCGCTTCTGCTACCGCAGGCCAGACCAGTCCCGCCCTTGTTACTACGAGCAGCAGTACAAAAGACATCTCCAATGCGAGGAAAACGCCAATAGGGTGATTGGGTACGCCGCGTAACAACAGGTAGAGCAAATAGCTCATGGCAAGCAGATTACCCGCAAGCGTAACGTTAAGGGCGTAACCACGTTCTTGCCAGAGTGGTTTGCAGAGCAGGAAGTTCAACACCGCGGTGCCGGCGAGCATCACGCCGGGCAACATCAACAGCAAGCGACGGGATAAACCCATTCCGTCGCTGGTTACCAGTGGCCAAACGGCAGTAAAGTGACCTTGAGCTCCGAGGGTGAGGAACAAACCCAAAATTACTGCGCCGATGGCGGCAAGCCGATACAGTGCATTGCGTTGCAAAACACGTGTTGATCTAGAAGCCGACATCGCGCTCCCCTACGGTGGCCAAACCACATTCGTAAGCGAACACGACCGCCTGAGCACGATCGCGTAGCCCCAGCTTGGAGAGCAGGCTTGAAACGTGGGTTTTAACGGTGGCGGGGCCAATAAACAGGGCCTCCGCAATCTCGGCATTGCTTTTACCGGCGGCGATGGCCTCCAGTACTTCGCGCTCGCGAGTAGTGAGGCGCTCCAGGCGTTCTGACAGGTTGCGCCCTGCCCCCAATTTCTGTGCGAACTGGCTGATCAGGCGTTGAGTGATGCCCGGTGCAAGCATGGCACCGCCCTCTGCTACGGTGCGTACTGCCTGCACCAGTGCCTCCGGGGGAATATCCTTGAGCACAAAGCCACTGGCCCCTGCCCTCAACGCACGAAACACATATTCATCGGGATCGAACGTGGTCAAAATAATGACACGGCAAGTTGTATCACTAGTTTCCAGAATGCGTGCCGTGGCTTCCAGCCCGTCCATCTCCGGCATGCGG
Source organism: Microbulbifer mixtoriginis (SeqCode) (assembly GCF_052467515.1). NCBI lineage: Bacteria > Pseudomonadati > Pseudomonadota > Gammaproteobacteria > Cellvibrionales > Microbulbiferaceae > Microbulbifer > Microbulbifer mixtoriginis (SeqCode). Next base: position 2,569,078 of record NZ_CP174314.1, read on the forward strand.
ATATCCATCAGGATGATATCCGGCTGATGCGCTCGTGCGGCTTCAACTGCCTCAATGCCGGTACCGGCCTCGGCAACCACCTCAATATCGGGCTCATTGTTCAGGATCAGCGCAAAACCACACCGCACCAAAGCCTGGTCATCCACCACCATCACTCGCAACATTATGTTTTCACCATTCCTGTGGGTAGTTGTGCATATACCTCAAAACCACCACCATCGACCGCGCCCACATACAGATGGCCGCCGAGTAATTCCGCGCGCTCGCGCATGCCTGCAATGCCGTGCCCACCGCCAGGCTGCTCGTCAATAGTTGTTTCCACCATGGGCCGGTCGCCAGTGGTGTTGCCATCATCGGCTACACGAATCACTAGAGTCTCATGGTCTACGCGCAGGCTCACTTGAACCCGCGCAGCGGCTCCAACGTGCTTGATGACATTAGTGAGAGATTCCTGAACGATACGATAGGCGGTGAGAGCGACGCTGGTCGGTACATTCTCCAGCATGCCGTGGGTTTCGTAGTCGACCTCGGTTAACACCTGCCGGACCTTTTCAATCAGAGCCGGTAAATCATTGAGACCCGGTTGCGGCGTGAGCGCGGCGTCGCTACTGGCCGGGCGCAGTACGCCAAGTAAATGGCGCATTTCTGTCATGGCCTGACGGCCAGCAGCCTCCACCGAAGCCATGGCCTCACTAGCGGCTTGCGGGTTATTGCGGCTGATGGCCCTGGCGGCACCGGCTTGCACGGTCATAAGGCTCACCTGATGCGCCACCACATCATGCATCTCGCGGGCGATTCGTGTGCGCTCGGCCGCTACCGCACGCTCGGATTCGGCTTTGCGTTCGCGCTCCAAATACTCAGCTCTCTCTTCCAGTAAGCGGAGATATTCGCCGCGAAAACGCAGCCGGCGACCGATATACCACAACGCCCATACCAGCATCACCGTTACTGTGCCTGCCGCGGTTGGTTGAACCGGAATACCCTGATCAATCGCCACAAAAACCAGCGTTGCGATGACTCCGATAAAACTGGCCCGGGTGTTGGCCTCGTAGCGGCCAAGGCTATACAGCGAAACCGCCATGGCAACGATGCCATCCGCCGGTAAACCCAGTTCCAGCAATATTGTTGCGCCGAGAATAACGGCCTGTACCTGCCAGGGGTGTGTGCGACGCCACAACAGAGCGAAGGAGCCAATGAACGCACACTGGAAAGCAATAACATCCCCCAGATTTTGCATGGCCAGCACTTCCCGCGCCTCGTCGCGCGACCACATCAGTAGCGTCAGCAAAAACATGAGCAAGACGATGAGCAGATCAGTCAGGTGCGGCCAGCGTTCGAATGGCCCGCGGAAGGGCTGCCACACCGGAAGCTTGGGTAGTTCCGAGCTGGTGTTGAGCGGATTCGACGCAGGTGTATTTAGGGACGAGGATTTCATTTCCGCATGCTAAACCAGGCGCAACCAGCTGTCATGGGGCTTTCGGGGGAGGCGGGAGCAGTCGCATCTCCACCTTTTGGGGGAGGACAGATTCCTGCCTGTGGCCGATGTGCGTGTGCCTGAAAAAACCGAACATGCTCGGCAGGCACATTCAGCCCAAGCACGTACCATAAACGCCCGGAGAAACCCCATGAACGACGCTGTACTCAGCCAAACACTGCCGCGGTCATTCGACACCCGGCGGGCCGTTAGCCTGTCAGTAAAAACCTGGTTCTGCATCGCGGCCATCGGCCATGCGATCTTCTTTGCCTATATCCTGGCCGTCTTCTACCCACCCATTGCTGAATCGGGGGTGCACGGCTTGAAAGGACTGCACCTTCCGGCAGGCTTCCGCGAGGGAGATACACTGGGTAATCTCGCTTCGGTGAGTCACGTGCTATTGGCCGCAATTGTAATCGGCGGTGGGCCCCTGCAGCTGATCCCTTCGGTGCGACGGCATGCCCCCAACTTCCATCGCTGGCTGGGGCGCAGCTACCTGCTGACAGCCGTCATCGCCAGTATTGCGGGGCTCTACATGACCTGGACGCGGCACACTATTGGTAATCTGGTATCACAGATCAGCATCACCATGGACGGCATACTAATTTTGGTGTTTGCCTTTCTGGCGGTGCGTACCGCGATGGCCAGGCGCTTTGCTGAGCACCGTCGCTGGGCCTTGCGCCTATTTATGGCTGCCAGTGCGGTGTGGTTCTTCCGCGTGGCCTTGATGGGCTGGGCAATGCTCACCGGCGGCTGGGGGGTCGACTGGGAATCTTTTACCGGGCCATTCCTGTATGCACTGGGCTTCGGTCAATACCTGCTCCCGCTGGCCATGCTGGAATGGTATTTTCACTGTCAAAAGCGTGGAACCGCACAAGGTACCCAGATTGCTTTTGTCAGTACGCTGATACCTCTGACTATGTTTATGGCCATTGGTATTTTTGCCGCTACGATGGGCATGTGGTTGCCACGGATCTAAGGTTACATAGCCAAATTATCGTGAATGAAGCTCTTCCGTTAGTTTGGCTGTAGAAGTCCAGGGTTTGTGAATCTAGCTGTTGCAGAGATACTCAAGCTACTGACTGCACTGCGAGAGCTAAACAAAACACTATGAGCCAGCTAACTAAATGGAAGTAGAGACTTACTACTAAAAACTCGCGGAGATCTCCTTATCATCCACAGTATAAGAAAGCAGCTTCAACCACCTTGTACGACAGCAAAAAAAACTGTAAGGATTGATAGCTTAAAAGCTTGAAAAGGTAGCAACGTCAATTTTTATACTAATTCAGATAGAGTTTTATGATGAATATTAATCAAACTATGCTATGAGACATAGTTAACTAGCAGCTATCAAATTACCCCAATAATCTGCGCTGTTATCTGTCCAAAAGAAGCGATCTGGATTCGATTGGCTTCGTGCATATGTATAATCTTTAACCACTCTTTTATTAAATAAGAGTTTTACTGACTTTAATTCATTATGTATCCTATAATCAGCCGAATCTGGACTTGAGCATAATTTGTTATAAAATATAGACTCAAAGACTTCTAAGTCTCCATCAATCATTTTAATTTCGGAGCTATCTGACTCACCAATGATTGAGGTTTGATCAACCTCCACAACACCATTCTCATTCCACAATCTTATATAGTTACTCGCTTTAAAAGTGGAGGAGATATCACACAACAACGTATTCTCAGAGGTTAGTAAACTATCATTACACCTTTCACCAAGTAATTTCTTAATAAAACCATGTAACTTATATATATTTCCGTTAATTAATATTTGGTTTGCAGTATATACGGCAGGCCTGTAGCTATCTTGGACATTAAGGTGAGCAAAGCAATCATGAAAACCACCTTCGTCTGACGTCAATAGCCAAACATCATTATAGCTGAGTATCTTATCCAAATTAGGAGGGTCAAAAGGTCGCTGTGAACAAAATACAAAATCAGTAAAGTTTCTGCCGGTACAGACGGAGTATAAAACTTTCCCGTAGCTAAAATGGTTAATTTCAAATAAAAGCATCTCAATTAAAGATTTGCTTATCTCATTGTTTTTTGGGGAAACACGTATCCGATTTGTAATAACATTTGTCAACTTAAAGTCTCCTTGTCAAGCTGATATAAAACGACTAAAAAAACGGCAAGGCTTAACAAGACTAAGTAGCCAATCAACGTGACCGATTCTTAACCTTGTACCGAGAATGCCTCGTGGTACGCAACCTCTCCCTGCGGAAAACTGCTATCAAATGACAGTGCCAGGAAGTACTCAGCTGGAACCCCTGGCAAAACCAATCCATCGATCACCTTGAAGCCAAAGCGCCCATAGTAATTAGGGTCCCCAAGTACTACACAACCCTCTGCCCCCTTTTCTTTAAGGTCTGCAAGAGCTTTCCCCATAAGTTTCGAGCCAACTCCCCTTCCTTGATACTCTGGCAATACTGAGATCGGCCCAAGTCCAAACCAGTTGGTCGAGTTATCAGAAATGTTTACTGGTGAAATGGCAACGTGACCTACAATTTCTCCATCTGACTCAGCCACCAGAGATAAAGATAATGCACCTGCCTTGCGAAGACCCTCCACAATAAGCTGCTCAGTGTGATCAGTATGTGGAGCATCCCGAAATGCTAGGACTGTAACTCGGTGGATTGTCTCAGCATCTCCACCACTTTCATTACGAATTTTAATATTCAATTTATGATCTCTTAAAGAGGTTAACAGTTAATTCAAAAATAGCTGCTCTATATTATGCATCTTTACATTTACAAAATTTATCATACCTACTATACAAAGAACACAACCCAGGCCCCAACCTTACCTTCCGGCTTTAAGCCACTTTCCAAGCGAACTCATCAAGGAATGCCCACCGCAGTTTGAGCCCGGTAGAAAATAAATAGACTGGTCAAAAATACCGAAACGGTAAAGAATAACAATCGGGGATAATATTTTGGTTACAGAAGAGGAGGCAAAAGGGGCAAACCTTTAAAGAAGAAAGAGTAAGCTTTTTGCTCTTGTTTTTGTCCGAGTTTCTTATAAATTCTTGAATTAAGCCAGGCGGAATTATTCATTTGTATATTCCTCCCCATTAAAATCTCTCTCCTTGATATAGCCACTCACTGCCTCCTGTTCCTTATCGATTATTTTGTTCACCACGATTGCAAAAGGGCTACAGGATATTCTGATCCATCTCCACACTTGACCATAAGTGAGTTCCGGCAAAAATCAGAAATAGCTGTAAAGCTCCCATTGGATAAGAAGGTCTGTGGGCTACCTAACCACAAACACGTCATATGGCGCAGCAAAGGTCAATCGTCGATTTGATTTGCCCTGTCGTTTGAATAGGCTAAGATGGTGGAGGCATAGCGAAATGTACCACGCCTGTCGTGTTTTTTAATATCTCTCTAGCTTTCGTGCCCGACAGTGAGTGCGCAGTCAAGATAGGTCACTGGCATTTAGAATATGCCCAATCATGCCGATTCGATGTATAACGAATAAGGCAATTTGCGTCTGCGCCAGCTATTTTAGCTGCGCTTAATACCTAAATAAAAATAATTTATTTGCGACGCAACATTAATGACTGAGCTGGTTACTTGCTTGCAGACAGCTCTCAGTAAAAAAGATGTTAAAATATACACACCTATAGGTAAGGGTGAAAAAGGTGAGAATGAAAATACTCCAACATTTGGCACAGACTGCAGGGAAGACTTTAAAAGCATACGAAGCATTTAAAATTAAAACTGACAGTTAGAATACAGCTATATAAGAAGGCGCTTATGTTTACACAAGATTCTCCACTGACGAAGAAAATACTTGTTGGTGCTCATAATTGGGAATGGATACCTATCTTGGTAGCACGTGTGTCATTGGGGTTATTCTTCTCAGTATCTGGGTATAACAAGCTATTTGTACCTGAGAGACATGCAGACCTAATAAATTTAATGAAAGAAATAGGTGTGCCCTTTCATGAACTTATGGCTATATTTTTAGCTTCTGTAGAATTTTTTGGTGGCTTACTATTAATAGCAGGGCTTTTTTCTTCAATTGTTGCGATTATACTAATTATCGTAATGATTGTTGCTATCACCACTGTTGAAATTGAGCATGTCATCCCCAAAGGCATAGGGCCATTGGATTGGCTAAGCTGGTTTATTTACCTACCCCAAGTTTTATATATTATTTTATTTGTATGGTTAATAACTACAGGTCCTGGTCGATTTAGCTTAGATTACCTAATCGCTGATAAGCTAGGCATTAATAACCACAATTAAAGAAGTTGGACTGCTGTCATAGTTAGTACAGTTATCTCTTCAATCTTAATCCGAATCTGGCAACCCTATTGAAAACATATACCCCTAGACACCTACAAAACAGAAGTACAATTCATCTAGACTAACAGCGAAAAAGAATACTTAGAAAAATTGAAAATCAGCTAGCCAAATTTACATCCTTTAATATGAAATTCGAGCACCCTGAATAAATTGAAGAGACCCCAAGCTTTAAAAGCCTATTGCCCACCTTCCTCATTAAAAGCCCATCACCTACTCCGCCGCCAGGCACCAGGCATCGCTCACAATGCTTCCCGATCGGGAAACACCCTGAATTGATTTTCAGTAAAGATAAATAGGTTGAACTTGATTAGACTGCAAGATGCATCAAGCCTGGATTATCGAACTAACTTGCTAAGTAATATACAGCTATAGCCACTATCTGTCTTTTTTATTTATCATTACCAGCTACGGTGCATGAAAAATTATTGTAGTACTTAAACTCAAGTAAATTGCCCGCCGGATCTTTAACTACAAATTTACCAGCTTCATTTTTAGAGTCCTCGCCTCTCACTAGTGGTTCCAGTACAAATGGAATCGAACTGTCTTTGAGTAAAGCTAATACTTCACTCCACTGTTTTTTCTCAAGTAATGGACCAAAGTGATCTATAGGCTTGGCTACCATTCCATCCTTTTCTTGATGTATAGTAATCTGATGCCCATAGAATATTACATCAATCCATTCCCCTGTATCTCGGCCTACAGTACAGCCAAGTAGATTTACGTAGAACTCCCTTGCCTTTTCTAGGTCTGGAACAACGAACGATAGATGAAACGGCTTGATATCTAGCACTCCTTTCACAAAGATACAGTCGAAGTAACCATTGGCTACCCACCAGCAAAGTATAAACTACCAAGACTATTGACTGAAGAAGAAAGTTAAACGAAGCATAAAGAACAGCTAACCAAGTTAGTTCGAGATAAAAGAGTAAAATATATTCATTACTCTGGAAAAAATCCCTAATCACTGGGACCTAACACCCACCTTTAACAAGTCGAGACTCTCTACCCTTATGTTCACCAAACTGAGACTACAGGCACCACTTATTACCAAGCTTCCCCAGCTCAGAATACTTACCTTGATCTTGAGTGTCAGCAGAAAACGAGCCGATTAACCATTAGCGCTCAACCGTCCAAAACTAAGAATTATTTACAGTGTCTCAGTCACAGTGCAGGAAGTGAAAAACGATCAAGTAGTTATGAACTTCCAAGCCCTAGGCCTCACCCTATCCACCGAGAAGAGATCTACCACCTTAGGCAGTCGAACATCCAGTTTCATCCATTAGCGTCACAAAACTTTCGGCTCGTAGAAAATATCCATCTCTGGACTGTTTGACGATGCAGCATAAGAGATGAAATTACGCCTATAAAATCCATCCGCTTAATCAGATTTCACGATCATGTTTTCCGAACTAAATTCGAATATTTTACTGAGCGCAGGTAGAAAGTGTGTAACATTGCCTCAAACATTGACCAGAAAAATCACTCTGACGTGGATATATAGATTAATTTTAACAGCTTTTTGGCAGCCGATTTTGAGATTTAGTCTAAACTAATCCAGATTAGAATGACCCACCTTCACTATCAGATAAGTTGTAGTTGGCAAAGGGCGAGGTAAATCCGCTTAAGCTTGCCATAGCACTCAGGGGATTCAAAATGGAAAATCAGCACACCGTAAAAAGTACCCGATTTTGGCTATGGATTTCGATTCTTATCTTTGCCGCTTCCAACTCTGTTGTTGCGAAAATCGGGGAGCTCGGTGCCCATCATCTCATTAATGGAAACAATCCCATCTCTTTTTGCAACCTCTTGTTCGCAGGAAATCTCTTGGCGGGTATCACCCTTTTGATAATCTATAGGAAAGATTGGCGCCTCAGCATCTTAAAACAATACCCTTTCAAAGACTGGTTTTACATGTTTGTGCTCATCTTGATGTCTGGTGTTCTTGCCCCAGCTTTCTTTTTTATTGCTCTAATGATCACAGAGGTGACTAATGTCGTTTTAATCGCAACTTTAGATGCTCCCTTAGGACTCTTATTTGCTTTTTTAATGTTCCGGGAGAAGCCAACAGGGTTCTCAATAGTGGGTGCCCTTGTGGTAACGGTTGGTGTTATTGCAATTTTTGTGCTACATCAACCTCCGATGGAAGATCCAATGAGCATGAAAATGCTGAATCTTGGAAATCCAGCAATGAACCAATTCCTAGAAACCCTCCCCAAAGCTGGAGAAATTTTAACCGCTGTAGCAACACTCTTAGGCGTCATTGCCGTTCAGGTCAGTCGGAAACTGCTTGATCGCGTCCCTATTGGCGTCTTTTCAGTTTTCCGCATGCTTGCAGGTGTGATCCTCTTCTCGGTCATTGTCCTCTCTGTATTTGGAGCCAACCACTTTAACGACCTTCTTTCCCCATTCCTCTGGGTGTGGATGCTTGTATATGGAGCGGTCATTATTGTTTTTGGGCAGATCACCTGGTTTAAAGGGCTCCAAGGAGGGGCCAGCTCTGCCGACATCTCTATCGCTACCGCGATCACCCCCGTAGCAGGCACTTTCTTCGCCTTCGTTATCCTTCAAGAGATTCCAAACTTTGCTCAAATTATTGGAGGAATTATTATCATGGCCGGAATAGGAATCTCACTACTCGGTCAATATCGTGAACAAAAAGCCGTCGAAATGAAGTATGAAAAGCCATGCTCATTTAAGGGTGTATAAATCAGTATTTTACTGATCATATTTTACATTTAATTTAGAGTTACAGGTTTAAGTTAAATCTCTCATTAAAAAGCTACATCATTAGCTTACGTCTTCAAAATCAGGATTCAGAAGCATAGGGAATTTAATTGACGGATGTGCTTATTAAAGGTTATTCAAGTATTTGACTTTCAATTCTTTTTAAATCTGCATGAAAAGCCGCCTCCATCTCTTCAAAAAAATCGTCAGAGGCTTCTTTATCCTTATTTTTAATTTTTTTCATCATTTTTTCCCGCCAAACTTCAATATTTACTTGAGATCTATATACCCTTTCAAAATATGGCTTAAGAGCATTTATTTTAACTCCAGCAATCAGCATATCTCTTTCAGACCTGGCGTTATGAAACTCCAGGACAGCTTTTCTTATACCCTTATATGCTTTTTTACGTTCTTCTAGCTCTTTCATAAGGAGTTCTTGCCTTACCAATAATTTTGCCTTTTTTATATCATTATCATATGAAGCATTTAAAAGTAAATATTGGGATACACCGGTTAAGAAAGAACCAGCGAAAGCGGAGAGTAAAATAACTTTCCACTCTACTTTAACTTTCGACATAGATTTAACCTTAAAATATGATGTTTTAATGAAAAATACTCAAAACAATGAAAAGACCTACGTAAAACGTAAAGCCCGTCAACTGGCGCATATTTAAACCTAAAATCTAAATCCATTATAACATATAAAAAAGAACCATTTGAAACCAAGGTCTTTTAGACACCCCAAATTTGCCAGATTAAACTGTAGTTAAAGGCTTCCTTATTAAAGTTTACATGCATCCAAAATGCGTATTTAACTGTATTACTTGTCTAAGCAGGGATATATGGCGATTTTGTAAAAATTATTCTACTCAGACCAGGCTTCATAATTAGATTAAGTACCGAACCGTCGACCCAATGCTTTGATCACATGCTTAAATCTGGAGCCAGCTGAGCCAGAGATACTTAAATCATTCTCTAGCGGAATACTTACATATAGATTATTGTGTTAAGATAAGATTTAAACTAATTGTTAGAGGGAGAATCCACGCCCCCTAAATTCCTTCTCATCTACCACAAAGATGATTTATATGGTAATCAAAAATTGTTCGATTGTAGGGCTTGTAGAGAATGAACCTAGCTTCAATCATCGTAATAAAATTACCCCTGTCAAACTTGCCAAAAGCCATGATCAACAGCGCCATTAATATAAATAGCGAATACCCCTTTACCAGGTATCTCTAATGGTGGAACAGCAATCTTTGCCCCTTGAGCTTTAACGAGGCTTATGGCTTTTACTATGTCCTCAACAAGCCAATATGGGCGAACTACGGGTTCTTCTGACTCTCGTAAAGGTCGACGCAAACCGACGATACTGCCATCTTTTAAGCTACATGTTCGAGCTCCACCGAGAAGTTCATCGGCATCATCAAATCGGACATTATGAGCAGCTTCGTATGCTGCACATACTTTATCTACATTTAGAGTAACAATTTCTAAATGGTGTATTTTCATAATTCTCAATTGGTAGATTGAATTACAAATTCTTCAGATATGGTTACTGAATATGATGATATTACTCTTTGATTTTTTACAGGGTGATTCCGACATTTCTTTTAATTTATCCAAGCCATTTCAGTTGATTGCCCAAGCGACTTCTGTCGAGCCTTCTACTTTTATTCTGCTGTGCGAAACAAAACTACAAGAATCTTCATGAGTTTCTGGGATTACCCCTCCTGTTATTAGAATAGGCATTAAGAATATACCTATCGTAGCAGTGGGAGCATTATCCATAAGAAGCTTTCCCATATTTGATTACACATGAATACGATAAAGAAAGATCAAGTCAACTTTCATATTATCCTTATACCTGATGACGGCAATTTACCCCCTCTCTATCCTTCTTTTAAGAGGGGGTAAAATATTTCTACAACTTGACTGCCTGCTGGGGCTTTACGGCGAGATCATTATAGAAACTCATGACCTGCTTACCATTTTTATCCTGCTCAATAACCATATAGGTCAACGTATTCTCGAAATAGAAACTATTCTCAGACATTGGAATAATTTCGTATTTTGGACCACCACTTCGTTGAGAATAAAAAATTCCATCCTCCAAAGATAATGTCCTAACGGAATTTTCATCAATCTTATAGCTACCCAGAAGCCCTTTAACTTTACTTTCATCTAATTTGACTGATTTAAACTTCGGCACAGGTATATCAAGAACTTCAGCTGCTAATAACTTACTAATTAAACTTGGGTTACGGCTACTTAGATTACTTAAGACGGCAATGTACAAATCTTCAGATGGAATATAAAATGCATCAGTAGTAAAACCTGGTATACCACCACTGTGTGCTACCATGTCATATTCATTAAGTTTTCCGATGCCCAACCCATAGCCATAATTTGACATAGAATCATCATTCAACTTGAACGGTTCAATCATTTTCTGATAACTTTCTTTGGAAAGTACCTCGCCATCTCGTAAAGCTTTGAACCATATATCCAGATCTGTCACAGTAGATAAAAGTGCTCCAGCAGCATGAGGCCACATCATATCGATATACGTAGCATTAACTATGCCATCAGGTGATGTATCATAACCATTAGCCCTATTTGGGATAACTTTGGAACCACCATAGTAGCTAGATTTCATGCCGACTTTCTTAAAAATATTTTCATCGATAAAATCAGCATATGATTGCCCACTAGCAACCTCAATAATTTTCCCCAAAAGAACATAGCCCGTATTCGAATAACGCATCTGCTCGCCTGGCTTAAATTTCATCGGGTGCTTGGCAAATCGAATTAGCATATCGTCAATGGTTGTCGGCAACTGTATTTCTTTAGCAAAAATCTCCTCATCTTCAGTGTAATTAGCAATACCAGAAGTGTGAGTTAAAAGATGCTCAATGGTTACATCACTCCCTTCAGTTGGAAAATCAGGTGCATATTTATGAATATTATCCGTTAGTGAAAGCTTACCTTGTTCCTGCAACATCATTATTGCTGCTGCAGTAAACTGTTTAGTGATAGAACCCAAGCGAAATACACTATTAGCTGTCAAAGGTATATTGTGCTCTAGATTTGCGAGGCCATAAGCCCCCTGGAAAATCACCTTTCCTTTTTTACTGACAATAACCGCGACGCCAGGCTCACCTATTTTAACGTTTTCCACCAAAATTTCTTTGTAACGCCTCTGTCTATCTTCTATCACATCAGCAAAAGACACATTTAAATTCAACATCAGCAGAAATATGCCAAGTATTAATCTTTTCATTTTACCCCTATCCTTTTGTAACGAAGTTGTACAAAGAAGCTTCTCAAAAATCGAATATAACATTGATTTTAATTTTTATTAAAAGATTATTCCAATTTTCACTTTAAGTAACTGCTATCCTTACAGTTTACTTAATCAAAACTATCAACTTAAGAAGAGCAGTTTTCCGAATCAATATCTGATAGGGCGAGACGCTGAGTAGTCCGGGTTTACTCTGAAGTAAAATTGATACCATGGTCTTACTTGCCATCTTCTAGGTGAGATTTTTGTACTAGATATATTGAGCTGTTCTGCTGTAGTGGGGATAACCATTCATGGCCAAGCAAGCTCCGTAGTCCAATTAAACTTGCAAGATTTTCTTTGCTACTCTTTTCCATTTAAGTACATCTACCGTCTAAAAGACCACCACACTCCTCCAGTACCCCCCCTCATCGCAGAGCCCACTTACAGCTTTGTCATTAGTGGGAAGTTAAGATTTTAATACTAACCCTCAGAACCAGTGACATCCAAAAAATTAAAACATACGTCTCACCTACAATACTAGGTGCTAAAAATTGCTGATTAGAGACAGGTGTCCTCAACCAAAGTAGCCCTATGAATTATTATGTGACCGCTCTTCTAATAAAGTTAGAAAAGCTCATCACGGTACTCCATTTACTTTTTATAACAACCTTGCCTTATCAGTTAGAAACTGCAATTCTCATACTTACACTACTATTACCTGACAGTCCCGTGAATTGTTTTATTGCAAACAATATCATCACTTACGTTACTTCTTCTAGGCTTAAGCCCAAAGAGTCTACGAGTTACATTGAATGGATATACAACTAACAAGCATATAGCTGTAGTTATCAAAAAAGAACCAACAGCTAGTACCATAGCTTTATACGTCAAAGACATTGACAAGCTAATTACAAAGTAACCAAGCACAACGATGACCGTTTGGTGAAAAATGTAAAATGGATATATCAATTCATTACTAAATTTTAGCCATTTAGGGGTGCTTGCTAGGTGGCGCTGAGCATAACCTAACAGGGTCAATAACGCTGACCAGGCGACTAAACAACCTACAAACCACCAAATTGACCAACGAGCTTGCAACGACAAATACTCACTTAAGTCCGGAGAATAGTAATAAGCATAAAAAATTAATGAGCTGACCAGTAACCACACAAAGTTTACCTTCCGATACTTCTTTAATGATGCCCAAATCTTCCGAGATTGTATGAAAAACATACCTACAAAAAAGAAATAAAGATAAAACAAAGTGGAAGACAGATTGCCTATGCCATGACCATTATCAGGAAAATATAATTTCAGCCCCACTCTGATTACAATCAATACCAAAACTAATCCAAATAGACCACTTGATGTATCCGACAACCACTCTACAAATCCTTTAAATGAACTTGACCATTGTGACCTTAGAAAAAAATAAAACGGTACTGCAAGCAATGAAAAGAAGACCAAGTATTCAATAAACCATAGGTGGTTTGAATCAAACTTAAGTGCAAGCTGAGGGAAGGCCTGCAAAAATGAGCCATATTGACCAATATCCTCAATATAATTCTGAGGCGGCACAACAAGCAACACCCCTACAAGCAAAGGAATAAATAATCTAAAAAATTTATCTCGCAAAAACTGAGATGGATAGACTTTACGGAGCAACAATACACTTCCTACACCAGCAATAAAAAATAGTGTTGGCAGCCTGAATTGCTCAAAATATACCATAACATCATCAAGCAGCTTGCTAGACTCCGCATTCATGATATGCCATTCATCCCCATTAAATGGCATTAATGCATGGTGTAGGAATACCGCCAAAATCAATATGACCCTCAACCAATCCAGCTCGGAAAGCCTGACGTTATTCATACAGCTCTTTCCATGACATTCTAAATTTCAATAGCATAAAACTTGCCTACATTCCCTTTTGGCGGTAATAAAAAACAATTTTAGCAGACTTAAGCTTTAACAAAAGCTGCCATCAGGCTACTGTGCATTACTCTTCTTTTCATGACGCTTCCTATCAAACTCTATCAATTGATAGTTATAACTCTATAAACTATTACACCAAAAGCAGACAACCTAAAGTTAAAAATCACCCACCTCATTGAAATATCCTATTCAAAAAAACATATTTTGTTTCCATCTAAATCTCTTACATATGCGGCAAATTTCAAGCCCCGCTGAGCTGGTTTACCCGCACAGGTGCCACCCAATTCAACCGATTTATCATATAGTCTTATCACCTCTTTCTTTGATTCAGTATTAAATCCAATCATTGTTCCATTTCCATTCGTAGCTTCTTCCCCATCAAAGGGCTCTGCCACCGAAAATGTAAACTCTTTGTACCGCCAAAAAGTCATCCTTTCATTAGAGAATAGTTGTTCAAATCCCGTATCTTCAAAAAGTGAATTGTAAAACCTTATTGATGCCTCCAGATTATTACTACCGAGAACCACATAGTTCATCTTCATATCATGACTCCATAAATGTGGCCAACAATATTAAGCACTCAACATAAGAATACATAGACCCTTCACCACAGAGAGGCTGGTTACGAAATATCTACCCACCATGACTTAACCGTCCTTCTCATAATATACCCACAGACAGAAAAAGCCGACCACTGTGCCGACAGGGAAATTGAGTAAGCAGAATATTGAATAAGGGATAGCTATTTTGTATGCCCCTCTATCCTCTTGGATCAACTTTATACCTGCTGCCAGACCAATAGAATTGATAGACATCAATAACACTAAAAGAACTATGAATGCCCACGATAACAACTCAGGAAATTCACTAAAAAAGAAAAAATAGAAAACAACAAAACCAAAAATATATATTATAAGTGACAGAAAAGCATATATTGATAACGCCCAACCAGCCAATTTTCCTTTGCTGCACATTACAATCTTTCCTTGGTGTCCAGCACCTTATTTATAATCTTTCTTTAATGCGAGTATCATTTCACCCTCACACTTGATGCAAGTTATATTTCAACTCACTATCGAGTCTAAAGAATACGGTGCCAATTAAAAATGAGCTCAAAGCCCAACCAAAAATAAACCCAAAAACTTCTATGTTTTAAGTAAGGTTCACAGTAATTCGGCTATCATGGCTTAAGACTACTCAAAATAATCCAGTCGACAATACCCCCTTGATCTGTTAGCTTCGGTTTCCACATCCTACAAAAGTATATCAAGCAGTAGATAATCACTGGCTTCTGCCAACACGTGCATCATTTTTCCCGGTAACCATATCAGGATTTAAGGAAAGAGATAAATCAATTGGCTGTTAATTTATAATCTTGGAGCTTCTTAATAGAGTGACGTCAATTTTGAATGCTTCTTATTAGAAAAAACGTACCATTTTAATCAGAGAAATCTCGAATAATCTATCCACTAGTGACACTCCGCTGTAACCGCATAAGGCCTTCACTAGAAATACTCTCAAAGCATAAATCTAATTCGGAGAAGATATCCCAACGTTCCACATCTAAGATATGTGATATTCGGTCTATTATTTGGAGCTCAAGCTCCTCTACGCGCTTACCTTTCTACAACTTGTCTGAGAGCGCTATCGCTAGCTCTTCTATCGTACATTCCATATCACTCCAACGGGCATGAGAAAGACAGCATCGAGCGATTGCTGGTGTAAAACCTTTTGATAGTAATATCCTTTCACCTTCAGGTTCATGCTGTGATCCTGGGCCATACATTTCATTGGTATATATAATTTTCCCAATATCATGTATCACTACACCAACACGGACAAAGTCCGGATCGAAATTTACTTTCATTTCGATAAACTTTTTAATCAGGAGATCGGCCGCCTCACCAACTAATGTAACGTGATTAATGAGATGCTGGGGCGCATCCAGATTGTCCAATAGCTGAAATGCTTCTTCTCTAGTTCTCAGAACCTAGTCCTCTAGTTGTTGCGAGCGTGCCTTTACTCAGTGGGGATGCCTCCCCTTCATTTATCTGCTGCCTATGGTCCGTGCTGAAGCCACCTTCTAGGTGAGGAACACAGTCACAGGCCCCTCCAGCTAATATTATTACTATAACAATCCTTTTCGATCATGACATCACACTGATCCGGTAGCTCCAGGGGATTCCAGATACGCGAGACCATTGAGGCATAGTTGTAATGGGGAGGGCGAGATAGGTCACTACATGACCACATTGGCGGTATCTGGTAACCGGGAGTTATCGACTACTCCAAACCATTAACCCAAGAACTCCATGATTGTGTTTTTATGAAGTAACCCCGAATCCGGCTCAGCAACGGCTTATTTGTGTACACTGATCAAGGAAATGGGAGCAAAACGTTTGAATCAAGCGCTATATACGGGGTATTTGCTCAACTTGTTATACCCCATTGCGCATAGGCTCGCCATTGGACCAGGGCTTCAATGCCCCGTAGACAAAACTGTTAACCGGTGTTGCTACCTTCAGCTGCTTCCCTCTTTGCACAACAGCACCATTTAGAGACTCAAGCTCTAGGCGCCTTCCAGATGCTATATCGAAGTACATCGAACCAAGAGTCTTATTGAGTACTCCAGGAGGCAACTCCCTCTCCATATGCCTAATTGTACGCTCAACCGTATCCGCCGAAAGCTCTATTCCACTTCGCCGTGCTAAGGAATAAACCTCACACATAATGTCAACAAATAACTCACGAGAGGCATGGCAGGCTAGAAGCGTACCCACAGGCAATCGTGTGAGTGCTGTCATTCCATTCACCGCACAGATGAACAGGAACTTCTCCCAAATAGCCCGAGTGATATCATCACTGACATCAGCGACAACCCCAGCTTGTAGAAATGTATCTTTAAGCACTTGGGTGCGCTTTGAGCCAGTTGCATTTGGATCACCAAAGACAAGTGGGCCGGGATATCTGTGCCGCACAACTCCAGGCTCTTCGATCGCCACATTAGTCCATGAGATACCGCCCAGAATAGCTTTTCGCCCAAAGGCTTCGTTCAGGGAATCCAAGGAGTCGACACCATTCTGCAG
Organism: Microbulbifer mixtoriginis (SeqCode); assembly: GCF_052467515.1. Classification (NCBI taxonomy): domain Bacteria; kingdom Pseudomonadati; phylum Pseudomonadota; class Gammaproteobacteria; order Cellvibrionales; family Microbulbiferaceae; genus Microbulbifer; species Microbulbifer mixtoriginis (SeqCode). The sequence continues at coordinate 2,585,917 of NZ_CP174314.1, forward strand.
GGTAAGCACCTTTGTGTCTTCACCTACAGCACGGGCGATAAGCTTTATGGCTGCTTCGGTATCGTAAGTCTTAACGCAGAATAGGATTAGATCCACTCCCCCCACCGAAGTCGTAGTCTCCGCAGCATCAACCTGGATAGTAAAGGGCTCTTCTTCAAGTGGCATCACGGTTAAACCACGCTCTTTAAGTGCCTTCAGCTGCCTCCCTCGAGCAATAAAGAGCACTTTGTGTCCTGCCCTCGCCAGGTGGCCGCCAAAGTAGCTTCCGAGGGCTCCGGCGCCCATAACAATAATATTCATCTCGTTCTTTTCCCCGCGCTTCAAATGGTCTTTAAACCATATCGACTTGCTAAGAATAGCAATCAAAAGGGCTTTGAAAGCAACGCCTAACTATTACTTTAGCTTTTGCATTAAGACCTGGAGAAAAAAAATCTACTCGACTATTGCTGTTAGGACAATCGAACCATGTTATAAGCCCAACCAGATGCGTTTCTCGTAAAGGTATATATAGCCATCCCTCAGCCTTTGAATGCTGGTAGTAGTGTAGATTCTTTAAAGATAAGAGATACTTTATATAAGAAGGAATTTACTGATAGCCGGATACTAATAAATTGCCGGCTAGGTTGCTACCCCAGACAGCTAAGTCATTGTTTATGACGAACGGAGCTGGCCCAAAGCAGAGAAACACTTAGGGCCTATTCACCTAAAAGACCAAAAAAATTTCTGAAAATCAGATGAGTATAAGCTGTGCGCTTTCTATGATTTTCTCTAAAATAAAATACTTTATAAGGATTGATAACATTTGATTTTTATCACTAACAGCTTTTGGGCTTTATCGACTGAAGTTCTCTCCATACAGGATGAGAGGAATTCTGTGGAGAAACAATAAAGTACCACCGAAGCTCACTCGTTTTTTTACAGTTAACTTGATCCCCTTTAAAGTAGAGGGTCTGTTCTTTTTTAGTTACAAATGGCTCAATCCACTTTATCTGGCCAGTATACTTACCATCAACCCACTCCATTGTAATAGTAGGCTCAAACTCTTTGCCTTCAGTGACAGCTTTGTACAACCCCCTATAGTAGGCGGCTATAAAATCCTGAATTTCTAACTTTCCAAAAAATTGATTCTTCTCTGGCTTGTGAGTCCAAGAAAAAGCATAGCTAAAAAAATCTTCTTTTTCTTGTTTATACATGCCAGGCAGAAACACAAGCTCTTCAATACCATTCAAGGTGATATCTGAGGCAAATTCGATCGGAAAAGGAATTACTTCCGTCTTTGAATCTTTTGGAAATTCTGAGTAAGTGCTAAGCTCTTCAGCAAAAAGCAAAGGTGAAAAGAGAAGCGTAACACAAACAACCAGTCGAGATAGAACATCATCAAACTTTATATATTTAACCATTGAATCTCACCTCCCTTTAATTCCATACGGTAGCAAAAACACGCAACCAGTTTTTACCAATTATTTTTTCTACCACTCGATCAGGAATTCCTTTTTGGCTTAACTTATAGGCAATAAGCTCCATCCGTCTCTCGGAGTTTAATTCCGGAATAAACGGTGGACGATTTGGTGTTTCGCCGGGCGCCGAAATTCCAGCCGCAATACGACGCTCAACTTCCTTACGAATACTTTCTCGATACTCAGGACCATCATTGACCGGCACTACGCCTTGGTCACTACCTATGGCAATATGATCTTCACCGCATACTTTATAGGCATGCAGTATATGTTCTATTACCACATCGGCCTTTATTTCATGCTCGCCACCTTCCAAAAATGGCATTAAGTAGATTCCAACCAAGCCACCGGTGTCTGCAGCAGCTTTTAATTCTGTATCGTCATTATTTCTAGGGTGGTCGTAAATTGCGTTGCAGCCAGTATGAGAGATCACAACCGGTCTTTTTGATTGACTGATAGCACTGGAAACTGTCTTCTTTCCTGAATGCGAGAGGTCGATCAGAACTTTCTCCGCCTCCATTATTTCTATGGCTTTCTTGCCAAGGGAAGTTATCCCTGAATCCTCCTTAACGAGACCGCCGCTGCCAAGGATAGAAGGACCATTATAGGATACCTGCATTATCTTAACGCCCATTTTGGCGAATTCTGAAATACCTGAAAGTGACTCATCAAACATTTCAGTTGATTGGAATCCCATTATGATACCGAGCTTACTCTCCTGCTTCGCTTTCAGGATATCTGATGCGGATTGAATTAAGCGCAAGTAGTTTGAGTTCTGCCCGATAATGGACTTAGCTTTTTCAACCTTCTTTAAAGTCTCGGAATAGTCATCACCTGGATAGGGAACTGTCATATTCAAGGCACTAATCCCCGAGCTCTTGAATATTCCCAGGGCTTCTTCAGAGACTGGCTCCCTGAGCGAGAATGCTACGCTGAGACCATCAATTACAATCGATGAACCGTATGAATTCCACGTTGATTTTCCTGCATTAACCCCAGAAAAAGCATTTAATATACCCGAGTTAATAGCCAAATATGAACCAACGCCACCTGATACTAGAGATTTAATTAGTGCTCTTCTATTTATATCGCTCATAAGATCCCCACTCCAGAATTAATCAGTGCTTCGTGAAGCAATACATTCCACTTCAGCTTTGGCATCAAGTGCCAGGCCGCTTGCTGCAAAAGCACTCCTCGCTGGTTTTTTCCCACTGAAGTACTGGATGTAGACGTTGTTCGCCGCTGGCCAATCATCAATATCAGCGAGCATCAAAGTACACTTAACTACATCGTCAAAGCCCAGGTTTTTGCTCTCAAGAACTTGGCCAATATTCTTCATTGTTTGATGCATCTGAGCTTCCAGACTTTCACCTGCCAAGGTTAAAGTTGAAGGATGATTACCGATTTGCCCGGATAACCAAATGGTTCCATTCATTTCACGTGAAGAAGAGAAAGGCAACTGTGGGTCGTCACCAATAAAAATAAAACGACCGTTCTTTACTACATGAGCTATCGCCTGGCTATTTTCAATATTTGTTTCGGGACTTTCTGAAAGCACAACCATGTTTGCTTTCTTTCCCTCTTCAATACTACCGACAGAACCTTCTATCCCTATCACTTTCGCAGCATTTAAAGTTGCAGCTTGAATTGCCTCGAGAGGTGTCATGCCGATTTCATCTACGAGCAGCTTTAGCTCATGATGAATCATCGGTGTAGTGTCATTTTCAAGGTCACTAAATGCATCCGTGCCAGCCGCAATGGTAATGCCGCTTTGATAGGCAAATTGTGTCATTTGTGTACTGAGCTGATCAATCTGCCTGTATTTTTCGTTTAAGTCATTTCTTCTTTCAAATACTGTAAGCGTCGCATCTAATATTGTCCCTTTCTCTTTCATCGCATCAAAAAGATCTAAATAGCTATCTTTTTGTAGCATTTTTTCCCAAGTTGAATCATCGAATTCAGCAGTTTTCCTGCGCCACGCCTTGAAGTTATCAACTAACTGAGCGGACATATCAGAGGCATGTGAAATAGTCTCAACATCAGCATTGACAATATCCAAAGGTTTGGAGGGGCCAATATAAGCATGCGACCAGACTTTTAAACCATGTCTTTTGGCTGCATTTGCAAGCAATGGCACTGTCTCGGCCTCAACATCTGCATATATCTTGATGCCTGTTGCTCCAGCGCCTATGGCCTGGAGCATTACTGAGTCCATATCTGAATTATGATCTACCGCTCTCATCCATGTTGTGTGGCCTGGTGTACGCCCTTTAGCTGAGGCAATGGTTCTCGGATCCGAGAAGAAGGATTCCCCACCAATAATGACTGAAAAGTAGATGTCTGGCGAAGCGATGGCGTCGACCTCTGCTTGACGCCTTAAGTATGCCAAGGCTCGCGCATCACCGCCCATATCTCTCACAGAAGTGACACCACCACGAAGCAGGTATCGAAGTCGCTCAGTAGTGATTGACAATTTATCCCAGCTATCCGGATCTGTTGCATGGTGGACATGCGCATCTATCAGGCCGGGGATTACAAACTTCCCTTTTAAATCAACAACACTGGCCCCCCTCACTTTGGAGAGCTTATTCGTTGAAGAAATTCTCTTGATCTTATCGCCTTCGATAAGAATCGACTGTCTTTCATCAATTTTGAGCGATTTAACGTCCACTATATTGGCGTTAATGAGCAAGACTTGCTCTAGCTTACTATCCTCTGCGAATACAACGCCGTTGGTAGCAATGTATAGAGCCACTAGAATAAAAATTTGTTTTATTTTCATGTACTTATCTAAAAGAAGACTGTGGGGAATTTTAACCTAATAGCAAAATTTTGCGTCATTTGGGATGCACTTTAAATGTCATTTAAGTTTATAGTATATAAACTATTGGTTTATTATGCTTATCGGTATACTCCAGTTTACGCCCACCTTAAGAAGAGAAGAAGACTAGCCATCAGGGGAGTCAATGAACAAGTTACACGCCCTTGAGGCATACTGTTTGGTATGCGAAAAACAAAACTTTGCAGCTGCTGCTCGCGAACTCGGCATTTCCGCAGCAATGGTTGGTAAGTACATTAAGCAGTTAGAAGAGGAACTGGGCTGCCTGTTGGTGATGCGCAATACACGCAAAGTATCAATAACCGAAGCGGGCGATGATTACTATAAGCAAATTTCACCAATACTAAAAAAACTCCACTCCGTCGACCAGGCGATGTCAGAATATAATCAAGAGCCCAGAGGCAGGCTATCGATATCGACCAGCATAGAGCTAGGCAGTCAATATTTTTCAGGATTGATTGCCAATTACCGCAGGCTATATCCTCAGGTATTCCTGGATTTTCACCTCAGCAATGACCCACTCGATTTACTCGACAATAAAATCGATCTCGTTTTTAGAATCGCACCAGAACTACCCGACTCTAGCTATATCGTCCAATCTATCGCGAAAACTAAGCTAGCACTCTGGGCAAGTGATTCTTACATTGAAAAGAATGGGCTCCCTGAAAACATGGAGTCATTAAAGAAGCATCAATTACTTTTCTTTAACCACAGCATACGAGGGGATCACTGGCTATTTCAAGACAAAGAAGAGATAAAAAAAATCAAACTCCCCTGGGCCTGGCAATCTAACAATGGGAGGCTATTGAATGAGGCAGCTGCTGAGGGACAAGGAATAATCCAAGCCCCTTATTACTCTGTCAAATCTTATGTCGACTCTGGCCAGCTCACTGAGATTCTACCTAGATTCACAATAAAGCCACTAACTATTTTTGCGCTCTACCCTCATCGCTGCGAACTTTCCCTGAAGGTTAAAACCTTTATAGATGTGGCTAAGAGCTATTTTGAGCAACATCATTCCGAGCAGTTCTGATTCAATGGATGTATTCAAACGTACTTACTCAAATCTAGGCCCTGGTATCATTTGGGTTGCAAGCAGTATTGGCATATCTCATATCGTGCAGTCTACTCGCGCAGGTGCAGATTACGCTTTCGCTTTGATTGGTTTTATTTTCCTAGCTCATTTAGTCAAATACCCTTTTTTCAAAATCGGTCCAGAGTACGCTGCTGTCACCGGCGAGAGTTTATTGGAAGGCTATAAAAAACACAGTCGACTTGGTTTTTATAGTTATATGGCTCTCACATTTCTAACAATGTTCTTTGTTCAAGCTGCAGTTACGATTGTCACAGCTGCTTTAGCGCTCAATTTATTTGGCGATATCCTAAATGTTTCAGAGTGGTCTGCCATCATTCTGGTCATTACCTGTGCAATATTGATTGCTGGTCAATTTAAATGGCTGAATGAAAGTTTAAAGTGGATGGTCCTCATACTGGCTATTGCCAGCTTGATCACACTCATTGCTGCAATAAGTCAATATGGGCTTCTTCCCTCTAAATCCCATTTAACAGCCGATATAGTACCAGCTGTGAGCATCGCATTTGTTGTCGCCTTAGTCGGCTGGATGCCAACTTCGATTGAAGTTTCTGTTTGGCACTCTATTTGGTCGGAGCGAAGGATAAAGGAAAAACCAGATAGAGGGTTTGCCAGGAAATCTCTCATATTTGACTTTAAGGTTGGCTATTTCACCAGTTTGTTATTAGCGATTGTATTTGTATGGCTAGGCGCATTAGTAATGTTTGGGAAAGATATTGAACTATCTCAATCTGCAGGCATATTTGCTGGTCAGCTAATCAATATTTATACCGAATCTCTAGGTGACTGGAGCCATTTAACAATCAGTATTATCTGCTTTATCGCGCTTTTCTCAACTACCTTTGCAGTCTCCGATGGGTTTCCTCAAGTTTGGAGAAGTGCCTTGAGATCATCGAATAGTATCAAGATCCCCGAAAACAGAGTATACGTATCCACCCTTGTTATACTAAGCCTTATAAGCTGGTTTATTATCTCCCTATTTGCTGATCAGTTAAAAAACCTTATCGACTTTGTAACCACTTTATCTTTCGTTTGTGCTCCAATCTTTGCTTTACTCAACATTCTTGTTATGAACGGGAAATGGGTACCAAGAGAACATCACTTAAAGGGATGGTACTTAGTTTACACTTATGCCTGCCTGTGCCTAATGATAGGTTTTAGCTTTTACTTTATTTATTGGCGCTTCTTGAGTAACTAACTATTCCTTTGCAACATCAGCCGGCTTGAAAAGTCTATAAAAGTAAAGCTCAGGGATGAGCGCAACATCTAAGGTCATCTAAGCCTTAGAGATCAATCCGTCTTCATCTTAAGCTTTCCTAGTACTTTGTTGACACAAGTTGCAGTCCGGGGAAATCAGCTTACTTCATGAATACTGCCCTCATATTCAGGGGTACTTCTGAACTCTCCCGCAAAGGTTATATAAATCGTTTCAGCTACAGACTAAATTTTTTACCCTGAGTTAAGCCATCTAATCAGTTGGCATTAGATCTATCAAGGTGGTTACTTGGAATGCTATTCCTACCTCTGTAAAACTGAACCTCTCACTTAATGAGTGGCTCATCATAAGCTAGCTCCTTTCAGCATGAACAACCCCAAAAGGAAGGCCCATTGATCACCTCTTAATCACTGGGTACTCATAGGTAGGCTTGTACTCAACTGATGAAGCTCCAAATCATCACTTCTTCCACGCCAAAACTCTCCTAAGCGACTTCCTCTAAACGCTCCTTAAGTGCCAAACTGTCATAGGAAAAATACAAATACACATCCCAATATCAGGCCAAATATTTGGTTGCAAATGAAACCCTCGCCCTATTCTTTGCGGCACAGTAGGATAAGTCATCCGCCTGCAGGTGCAGAGCGGCACTAAGGAACAGAGTAATCAGAAGACGCTATGACTACACAGCAGTTCGACGACCTGAATGTCGTCTCCCAGGAAGTCCTGATCAGCCCGGAGATGCTGAAAGCAGAGCTCCCCATTAGCGATGCAGCCGAAGCGACCGTCGCCAAAGGGCGCAGCGCCGTGCGTGATATCCTCGATCGTAAAGACCACCGCTTGATGGTGGTTATCGGACCTTGCTCCGTTCACGATGTGGACGCTGCAATGGATTATGCCAAGCGCCTGAAAGCGGTGGCAGATAAGGTTTCCGATACCCTGCTGATAGTAATGCGAGTCTATTTCGAAAAGCCCCGCACCACAGTTGGTTGGAAGGGCCTGATCAACGATCCCCACTTGAATGATTCCTTCAAGATTGAGGAAGGCCTTCATATCGGCCGCAAGCTACTTTTAGATGTCGCCGAACTGGGGCTGCCCACCGCGACAGAAGCACTGGATCCAATCTCTCCCCAATACCTGCAAGATCTGATTTCCTGGTCAGCCATTGGCGCACGCACTACCGAATCCCAAACCCATCGGGAAATGGCCAGCGGCCTCTCCTCTGCTGTGGGCTTTAAGAATGGTACCGATGGCGGATTAGAAGTAGCGATTAATGCCTTGCAATCTGTCGCTAATCCCCACAGATTCCTCGGTATCAACAAGCGCGGTCAGGTTGCCATTATTCATACCTCCGGCAACCCTTATGGCCATGTTGTGCTTCGCGGCGGTAACGACAAACCAAATTACGATTCGGTCAGCGTTGCCATGTGTGAACAGGAACTACGCAGCGCCGGTATTACCCCCAATATCATGGTCGACTGCAGCCACGCCAACTCCAATAAAAATCACGAATTACAGCCCCTGGTGGTAGATAACGTGACTCACCAGATTCTTGATGGTAATCAATCAATTATTGGCATTATGGTGGAGAGTAATCTGAAAGCCGGTAACCAGAAGATTCCCGCCAATCTGAATGACCTGGAATACGGCGTCTCTGTTACCGACAAGTGTATCGATTGGGAAACTACCGAGTCCCTATTACTGGGTATGGCCGAACAATTGCGAGAGCCACTGAAGAGTAGAACTTTCTAAGTATGTGACTTTATAGGGGGCTGCGTCCCCCCTTTTCTCTAACTTGCAGCTATTTATTTCTAATACTGACTGCCAGCCCCTCCCAAGCGCCCTCATGGCGAGCTTAGATATCTCCTAACCACCAAAAGCCTCAGAAAGGCTGACAATGGGACGCCGTAGGAGTACCCTCCCCACAGTAAACAGGGCATAGGAAGCGGTTTTCCAGATAGGCAGGGAATCAAGCCTGTACAAATATTGATCAAGAATAAATCTTTTAGAATAGAAGCAGCTAAATGGAACTGCAGTCTAATAAAATACTTACCTATATACTGGGTGGTTTTGTTCTGATATGGCTCTTTGTGAGCCTTAGCTTTGCCCTAGATACTGGCTCTGTATTCTCCTGGATTGCCACCACCCTACTTTGCCTTCTCGCCGTAATCACTTTTTCGTTCAAGAAAGATCACTATATTGATTTTGAAACTAGGCAGTACGTGTCTCAAAATCGAATTCTCTGGCACAACTGGACAGAAGAAAAGCCCCTCACGATTTTCAAAGGTATTAAAATAGTTTCCTACTCTAACCACTCTAAAGAGAGCAGAAGTGGCCATACCAGCTATCAGGTAGTGCTTATTTTCAAATACGCGACTTTTAATGAGGGCATTACGGCAAGGTCCTACCAGCAATTAAAAGAAGCTCAACGCTATGCTTATGAGTTAGAACAACGGACAGGCCTAGCACTGCTTGCCTAAGATCAATAGACAAATACCATAACTCTTGAGGCTCTGCGAAAAGCCTCACATTTACACACCCTGATTTTCCCCCTGCAATTGGGGAGCCCTCAGCAGAAACTCTAAACTACCGACATTTCTATGTTCTTTTGAGCATCTGGCACTTTCAAAGCCAACCCACAACCATTAAGAGGTACCCACTATGGAATCCGTAGAATGGGATATGTCCTCGACAACCATTGTTCGTAAGCTTAATGATGACGCTGAGCAAGATACATTTCCCCCACCTCACCTGGACAAAGTGAAACAGGGGGAGCTTTTAAGATTTCATGCCCATATCAATGTGGAACAAATGCCCCAAGGACATCACTTAAAGAAGGCAACTATTTTCTCGAATGTGCCTAATGGAGGAACTTGGGAGCTGATATGTGATGAAGGAACTGCGGTTGGAGGCCGGGGTAGCGCTCCATCACCCATCATGTACTTTTCTGCAGGGTTGGCACTCTGCATGATGTCTCATGTAGAGATGCTGGCACAACTCTCTGATATTCAACTTAAGCAGGTAAGGCTTGAACAAAAGACCGAATTTTCAACCACTCTTAACTTTGGTGGAATTCAACCCGAAAAGGTATTTGGCCAGGGTGACCGGGTGGAGATTCACTTGATTATAGAAAGTGATGAGACCGAGGAAAAACTCGTGGAGTTTGCCCACTGCTGCCGGCAAGCCTGTATGTCGCTACAAACGGTAGCCAAAGCCACACCTGTCACAACCTCTCTTTATCTCAACGACAAACCTATACCTTTTACATAAACCCAGCTGGCTTCGTGATACTCAGGGTGAAGCGCTAGCAGACAGATTATGAAACCAAAAGCTTCCGAATTCAGACCTCTGCTCCCCATATGCCGCCTCCCTATAGATTAATTTGCTCAATTTTTTGTGAAAAAGTGAAAATGTCTTTATTAATCACATTAAAATTATCTTTCTCACAGCAGATAGGAGCCCTAAAACGCACATTGGGGCTTACATTTGACTAAAGTAAAATTCTGCTAGGTTGCGCGAGGGAGGTCGCACAATGCATTTTTTATTTTTGGTACTATTGTTATTCTCTATTGCCAATATTAGCACGGCTCAAGAGCGACTCGCACAGCTTCCAACTGACGCCCAGCCACTACAAATTCTCGGAAAAACTGACTACCAAAGTGGCAATAACTTCTATGCATTTAGTGAAAAAGGACGTTACTACTATCCGGTAGATCCTCCTACCGCTATTCGCCAATATGAACGCCCAAGAAACCTATCTTTTCGTTCTACTCGTCCGGAAGCAAGGCCGCGGCTGACCCGAGGACAAGTTGCAGGCTGTATGAATATGGCAGCAGACAAGGCTAATGCCAATCCTGCTAAGGGCGGCAAAGTCTATATACGCGAATACAATATGTGTTTAGAAAACACCCGTAGGCTATTACCAAACCCGTAGTAAATGAGGAGCTTAATTCAGAAGACTTTTTAAACCCCTCCATCTTTTGCGAGCGACTAATAGCTAGACTGGGTGACTTTTCATCTGCGCTCAACAATACGCTTTGATACACTATGATAAAAGATTAAGAACTAGCAAAACCAGCCAAATACAAAGCAACAATCCCACCAAGTCAACCGATGTAGCAATAAAACCTAGTAAATACCCTATCCAGCCACTAGCCAACCCTGCTCTGCATGGCAAACATCACTCCCTGGAGACATCCGCACCTCCAGCAAAGTAGGCCCCACTAGTGTCCTTATATAGGTTAAACACAACAGGTATCATTAATACTCACAGAATTCCCCCCCCCAGCCACGCAACTGAAAATAAAAAAATACATTCATCTCATGGCAAAGCCCTTTTCAGTGCTAGACGACCAAAAGACAATCAACTTCATATCCCCCCCAACTGATAAACACTTTTACCTGCCCTGTTGTTACCTTTGCCATGGAATAGAATTTAAATTCCCTAAAAACATCATCAATTAGAGCAATTTTTGCACCCCAAGAAAATATCAGAAAACTTTACTATTGGTTTATTTTCCTTTATTTCGTTGTAGTCTTTAAAACTAGTGGTGAAGCAACCGAAACTTCCAATAGAGCGCATTGGGACACAACACACATTTGAGTAGACTTGTTGCCAAGTTGGGAGAAGGAGAAAACGTTATGCGCTATTTATTTTCAATGATCTTACTGTTCTCTCTTGCGGGGTACGGTGTAGCCCAAGAGCGTCTCGCTCAGCTACCTGCCGGCTCTTCACCAGTACAAATACTCGGCAAGACTTACTATCAAAGCGGAAATACCTTTTATGCCTTTAATGAACAAGGCCGTTATTTTTACCCAGTAAATCCGCCCACTGCTATCCGTCAATATGAGCAGCCCAGAAATATGTATTGGCGCGGTTCTCAGCCCCGTTACTACTGGCGCGGTTCTCAGCCTCGTTATTACTGGCGCGGTTCTCGACCTAACTACTATTGGCGTGCGCCTACGCCTCGCTACTACGGTCTGACTCAAGACCAAGTAAGAGGCTGCATGAATTTCGCGGCAGACAAGGCGAACCGTAACCATGCGAATGGTGGTAAGATCTACATCCGCGAATACAATCAGTGCATCAGTAACTACCGCTAACAGGATTAGTAACTGATGACCTATCAATAGAGTTTGCGAAGCAAACTTAAGGGGCCGCAAGGCCCCTTTCTTGTTGGTTGAACCTTTCTGAAACCTTTGTCGAACAATATCAAAACGATACACAATCGGAAGACTGATCGAATAGCCGTGTAAAAGGACAATTTCTAGCAGCCTCAATAGGGCATTTTTCCTTCTCTACACTATGCTTGCCCTGCCTAACAACACAAATGTCGCCATCCACAATCCTGGAGAGCACTATGTCCGCCAACCATAAAGCAACTTCTAAAAAGTTACTTGAGCTTTGGGGGGACAACACCCCACATGAAGCCTCAGATTATTTATCTGCCAATTACAAAAATCACCAAATGCCAGATGCCTCTGGAGGTACCTCAACAGAAACGCTGGAAGAGTGGCAAGACTTAGTGAAGGAGTTTCACAATAGCTTCTCCGACGTAAAAATGGAGATTTTACTGCAAATTGCAGAGGGTGATTATGTATGTACCCGTTGGCGCGTAACGGCCACTCACACAGGTAAATTCATGCAGTATGAGGCCACCAATAAAACCAGCAGCTGGACAGGCACCCATACTGATCGCTACGAAGGTGGAAAGATGGTAGAAAGCTGGGTGGATTGGGATAAATACTCTTTCCTTGAGGAGCTGGGGCTGATCCAGTAAACCCTAGGAGCTAAAACCCCGGATCTGATAAATGTGAATTCGGGGATTTAGTTAGATACGGATCTCATCGAATTACTATCAACAATAAACTGCCATGACAAAAGTTCTTGTTACTGGATTTGAACCTTTTGGCCATACACCAATCAACCCGGCCGAAACCGTGATGCGTGTACTGGATGGCACCCGCATTGGCAGCGCTGAAGTCTGCGGTCTACTTGTGCCAAACAATTTTTTCGAATGTATCGAGATCGTCACGAGGGCTATTAACGAACTTCGCCCACAAATAGTGATGATGCTCGGTGAATATGCCGGCCGTGCAGTTATCACTGTAGAGAGAATTGCACAAAACTATAATGACTCAACACGCTACCGCCTTAAAGATAACCGCGGGGTGGAGATGCAGGACGAGCCCACCATACCCAATGGCCCGGTGGCCTATCGCAGTAATCTACCACTTCGCGCTATGGTAAAAGCCATGCGCAATGCCGGCGCTCCCGCAGATATTTCCGACACTGCCGCCACCTTCTGCTGTAACCACCTGATGTACGGGGTACTTCACTATATTATTACCAATCAGCTGGATATTCGCGCAGGCTGGATACACCTTCCTCAATTACCTCAAGTAGCCGCGCTGGCAGAAAACATCGGCACCCCCAGTATGTCGAGAGAGACAGCGGCTCTCGGAGTGCATGCCGGAATTGAATCTGCACTGGGGCACACTGAGGATATTGATGAACCTATTCTCTCCAAGCCCCAAATTTAGCCCGGTTTCAGCGTTGTATATTTACACCGCCTGATGCCCAGAGAGATGTCTTTCTAATGAATAGCAAGCCTGCTCCGATAGGCTCACAATCAATAATTCTTCACTTAACTCATGGGTGGCGTATCCTTCCCCACTATCTTTTAATAGCCCGTCGCTAACCGATAGCAGTATCGCCCTGGGCACTGATTAATACGAACGCAATTCTGCAGGGTTTATCTCCCCGATTGACCCAGTTATGAACGGTAGCTCGCTGAATTAAAGCATCACCTTCCGATAAGTGGATTACCGTATCCTCCCCCATCTCCATGTCGATCTCTCCGGAGAGTACAATTGCATAATCCAGGCTATCTGTGCGGTGTATACGAGGAGTTACCCCAGGACCAAACTCCACCACCTTGAAGATTGAGCCACCAGGTATCACAGTGCCAACCTCACGTGCGCCCTTATCACTATTCTCTGAGTCAATCTCAACGGGCAGCTCAACTGTCGTCCAGAATTGTTGCTGTTCCATATGCGAGCGCCAGCTAGATATATGTTCACCGCTGTCATCTAGAACCACAATAGGTCTACCAGAATTATCATGCCCTGTTACTACACGCCTTAAATTTAGCCCCATACCTTTCTCCACTCAGATTTCAGATCAACTTAATCAACAATAGATGCCCCCTAAAATTTGATAGGTTCAAGTAGACAACCAAATAATGAACATCACTGTCATATATTGTTACAGTCCAATCCAATAAGTAATAGCTCCCCTATAAAAAAGCTATAACTTTTAATATCAAGCATTCAATTACCATACATAATGAGATTCTAGAGAAACTAAAGACACTCCAAAATTCTGATAGCAGATACATATTCATTTATTGAGATATTTTACTTACAAGCTAAAAAGATCCCCTCACTTTCCCTAAAGTCATGATTAATTGGACGGCATGAGTAAGCAAACGGAACTTCCTTATCAACATCGATGGTGGGTACTAGGCGGCCTTGGACTTGGCCTAATGATCATCAATATTGATGTCACCGTGATCAACCTTGCGATCCCTACTATAGGAGAAAATTTTTCCGCAAAAATATATCAGCTGCAGTGGGTTAACAATATTTATCTTATTGCCATGGGCGGGCTAATCATTACTACGGGTAAGTTTGGAGATCGATTTGGTCATAAAAACACCCTCATGCTGGGCATAACCATTTTTCTTCTAGGATCAGTAATTGCCAGTGCAGCCCCCAACCTTGAGACCATAATCGCCGGCAGGTTTATACAAGGATCTGGCATGGCAGCCTCTTTCGGCATGATTTTTGTTCTAGCGGAAAGCCACTTTCAAAAGTCTGAACAAGGCCTAGCCGTTGGCCTACTGGTGATCTTTACCGCTACAGCTCAGTCAATAGGCCCGATTCTAGGCGGCTTTATTGTCACCCACCTGGGTTGGAGATGGGCCTTTTTAATCAATATTCCTGTATGCTTGCTATGTCTCACCATCTTGCAAATTTTCGCAAAAAGAGATTCTCAAAACAAAAAAATATATATTCATTACAAATCAGGATTTCTTATTCTAGCGGCCTACCTCCTAATATTACTTTCACTTAACCTTGAACCTCACAAAGGAATAGCCAGCTTTCAGTTTATTCTACCTCTTGCATCCTCTTTAGTTATCTTAATTTTTGTTTTCCTTTGGCAGAGAACCCTACCCCAACCATTGATAAACCTGAACCTACTCCAAAGCAAACTTTTCCAAGGATTACTTATAACTCGCGCATGCTTTCAAATGATATTTGGCTCTTTCCTATTTATTTTACCTTTATACCTAGAGAATATACTTGGCTATGAAGCTGCCAAGGTTGGCCTCATCATTCTCACAATGACAATATTCTTATGCTTTTCCTCAATTGCAGCTGGAATATTCAATAATAAATTCAACCCCATCCCCTCCATCGTCTTTGCCCAATTTACCTGTCTAACAGCTGCTCTATCACTAATACTGATGCCAGATAAACTGTCCTGGCATTACCTCATATTCGGGATGGTCTTTATGGGTATTACTGCCGGAATAATGTACTCCTCAACCAATCTTGCAGCAGTTCAAAGTGCCCCAAAAAATGAAAAGGGAGCAGCTTATGGGCTGTTCATCTCTAACACCTACCTCTGGTATGCTGCAGGAATATCATTCACAGGAATAATAGTAAGCACTGTCAGTGTCCGAACTTTCACAATGCTCTCAAAAGAAACTCTCTCCAATGAGCACCAAGTTAATATGCTGGATGTTCTCCCCTTTATAACTGGAGCTCAACCTCTTAAAAAAATAACAAGAATTTTCCCAGATTCTTCGCTACATTCTCAAGTTTTGGAGTGGGGGCAAGCATCATTTCACTCTGGATTTCATGCGTTAATGATCGCTTTTCTCTGCTTATCTCTCACTGGGTTACTGGCTAGTTTACTTTTCAGAAATACCACTCAGTTTCTTAGCAAAGATGGGGCATTATAAGTAGTCATCAGTTACAAATAGTACTCAGTGCCAAATAATTACTACTTTGTAGGAGTACAATAGCCCCATACACTCACACCCCTTAATCCTCTATAATTCTCTGCTATGCCAGAGTTACCAATTTATTCCGCCCTACCAGAGTTATTCAAAGCACTGGAAACACACAACAATGTGGTACTGCAAGCTCCTCCAGGCGCAGGCAAGACTACCGTTGTTCCCTTGGCCCTGCTCGAAACCGATTGGTTGGGGCAACGCAATATCATTATGTTGGAGCCTCGTCGCCTGGCTGCGCGCACGGCTGCGGCACGTATGGCTGCCCAGCTCGGAGAGAAGCTAGGCGAGACTGTGGGTTACCAGGTACGCGGGGAACGGCGGCGAAGTGCGAAAACCCGTATCCTGGTTGTTACCGAAGGTATTCTTACCCGGCTGCTGCAGTCTGATCCGGAACTGTCAGAAACCTCGCTGGTTATTTTTGATGAGTTTCACGAGCGTAGTCTTCAAGCCGACTTATCCCTGGCACTGTGCCTGCAATCCCAGGAATATCTGCGCGAAGACCTGAAACTATTGGTAATGTCTGCAACCCTGGAAACCGAGGCAGTAGCCAGGGTGCTCGGCGGTGCGCCAGTGGTCAGTAGTGAGGGGCGCAGCTTCCCCGTACATATCGATTACCTTGGCCCGCGGGAGGAGCCCGATGATCACCGCTCTATGCCCACGCTCATGAGTCGCAAGATTCTCGAAGCACTTCGCAAAGAGTCAGGCAGTGTGCTCGCATTTCTTCCGGGAGTTTCCGAGATTCGCAAGGTGGAGGAGTTACTGAGCGAACAACTCGCCTCTGCGGCTGATCTCAAACCAGATAGCATTATTCTCGCCCCACTTTATGGAGACTTGACCCGCGAACAGCAGGATCAGGCCATCGCTCCGGCCGCTCCTGATCAACGCAAAGTGGTACTAGCAACCAATGTGGCAGAAACCAGCCTGACGATTGAGGGAATCCGCATAGTTGTGGATTCCGGCTTAATGCGAGAGTCTCGCTTCGATCCTAACAGCGGTATGAATCGGCTGGAGACCTGCCGAATCTCACAAGCCTCTGCCACCCAGCGCAGCGGCCGCGCCGGGCGCCTCAGCGCTGGATTTTGCCTGCGACTGTGGAGCGAGGGCCGCCAACGCAGCCTCAGCAGTAAAAACACCCCCGAAATAATACGCAGCGATTTGGCCCCCCTGGCGCTGGAATTAGCTCAGTGGGGAGTCAGTGATCCCACCGACCTGAGCTGGCTGGACCTTCCCCCCACAGGTCCTCTAGCCCAAGCCCAGGCACTATTAAAGCAACTGGGCGCACTAGACCAAGACTTGCGCATCACTCCACACGGCAGCGCCATGCTCACCCTGGGTTGCCATCCACGCCTCGCTCATATGATGCTTCGCAGCCTCGACTGGCATCTATCACAACAGGCCTGCCTGTTAGCCGCGCTACTGTCAGAGAGGGATATCTTCCGGGGAGAAGCACGCTGGGATAGAGACATCAGCAAACGTATCGAAGCACTACAGGCCCATTCTAAGGGGCAAAATATCGACCGCGGTGCTGTGCAACGTATTTGCCAGCAGGCCAACACTTGGCAAGGGCAATTAAAGGATTTCAAGCCGCAAGAACCTCGTAACAGCGATAGCATTGACCAGGCCGATAGAATCGGGGTGCTATTGGGGCTCGCCTATCCGGATAGAATTGCCAAAAGCCGCCAAGATAGTGCACGCCGCTACCTGCTTTGCAGCGGCCGAGGCGCACATTTCTCGCACGAAGACGCCCTGGCTCTCAGCGACTTCCTTGTGGTTGCCGAACTGGATGGACTGGGGCGCGATGCGAGAATACAGCTGGCCGCTCCAATTTCAAAAAACGCCTTACAGCGCTGTTTTGCCGACCAAATCGAGCAAAATACCACTATTCGCTGGGATGATACCGCCGGGCGTGCCGAAGCCCTGGAGCAGGTCACACTGGGCAAACTGGTGCTGCAGCAGCAAGTCGCCAGAGATGTTCCATCAGAGTTATTGAGCCGGGCACTACTCGATGCCATTCGCCAAAAAGGGCTTTCTCTACTGCCTTGGAGTAAAGAAGCCCTACAATTTCGTGCGCGGGTGGCGTTTTTGCGAAAGGAGGAAAGTGGCAAGTCACCACTGGAAGGCACTCCGCTGCCCGACTGGAGTGATGATACGCTGTTGCAGGCCCTTGAGCGCTGGCTATTACCGCATCTACATGGCTTCCATAAATTTGAGCAGCTCAAGCAGCTGGACCTGCTCAATATTCTGCGCGCACAACTCGACTGGGCCCATATTCAGCAGGTTGATGAGCTGGCTCCCAGCCACTACACCGTACCCAGCGGCTCACGCATTGCTATCGATTACGAAGCATCCCCACCAATCCTGGCTGTGCGCTTACAGGAACTCTTCGGCCTGGCACAAACCCCCGCAGTTTTGCGTGGGGGATACCCGCTAATGATTCACCTGCTCTCCCCTGCTCGTCGCCCGGTACAGATCACTCGCGATCTGGCTAATTTTTGGGCAAACACCTACGAAGAGGTCAAAAAGGAGTTGCGTATCAAATATCAGAAGCACTACTGGCCAGATGACCCCCGTACCGCGGTCGCCACCAACAAGACTAAAAAGAGAATGGATAACCCCAGGGGCTCCTAAGAGCCCCAAATCAAGTTTTTCAGCCATGTTAAGTCCACATTCAGCAATCCCCCACTAGATTACAGCAATTTAAGTTGGCGTTTGCCAATGGGGAACAATATCTGTACTTTTCTGCCAATAGATTACTAACAGACAAAACATCTAAGCTTAACTATTACATCTAGTTGGAGAACGACCTTGCATAGGAAGCTAGCGCTATTTTTCAGCCCACTACTCTTTCTTGGCTGTAGTGATGATTTACCCGACATCATTATTCCCGTAAATATCGATTACGATGAAGAAATGCGCCTGTTTGTGGAGGATATCAGCAAGTATGCAAAGGGCCTTGAGCGAGACTTTATTATCGTTCCGCAAAACGGTATTGAGCTGATCACCACCAATACCAGGACCAATGGCCCGGTAGATGACGCCTATGTGAACTCTACCGATGGTATCGCCCAGGAGGCGGTCTTCTTTGGGCAGAACGGTAATGTAGACCAACCCACCAGCGAAACTGAAAGCAAGCGCCTGCAGGACTATCTCAACCTGGCCAAGGAGAAAGGCCGTGAAATCCTGGTGACCGATTACGCCTATAGCGAACGCAATATTGACGAGTCTTACGAGGAGAACGAGAAAGCCGGCTACATCTCCTTCGCAGCCGACAATACGCTTCTGAACAATATTCCTCCCTACCCGGAAAAACCTTTCAATGTGAACAATGACGACATTGATAAGCTGGAAGATGTCAAAAATTTCCTCAATATCACCAATACTTCGAACTACTCCTCGCCTGAAGTTTTTGTTGACGAGTTATCCAAAACTGACTACGACCTGCTGATTATCGACTTCTTCTTTGATGGCGAGCCCTATACCGAAGAGCAGATCAAGCAGTTAAAAAAGAAGAACAATGGCGGGGACCGCCTGTTGATGGCCTATGTCAATATTGGCATGGCCCAGAGCAACCGCTACTACTGGCAAAACTCTTGGTCCGCCAATCCGCCGGCCTGGCTACTGGACGAAGTCCCCAATGAATCGGGCAACTATTACGTGGAGTACTGGAAAGCCGGCTGGCAGGACATTATCTATGGCAACAACAGCTCCTATATCTTCAGGATCGTAGATGCAGGCTTCGATGGTGCTTATATGGATGGCATCGACGTTTTTGAATATTTCGATTCCCTCGAAACCGAGGAATAAGAGCAAACCTCGCTTTCATAGCGCCTAAAACCCCACCCATCACCAACTGGATGGGTGGAGATTGGGAATCAGGCCGGCTGGGAATCCTTGTACTGAGTCACATACTGGGACAGGCGGCCGGACATCTCTTCCGCCAGCTTCTGCAGGGCATTGAGGGGACGTATCATCACCTCAAACTCCACGATCTTGCCATTCTCATCAAAGCGAATGATATCCAGCCCTTTAAGGCTCTTGTCACCGATGCTGGCCTTAAACTCCAAAGCCAAATCGCGGCCTGACTCGGTGGTGAAGCTGCGATCATATTCAAAGCTTTCAAATACCTGCATCACTGTATTGAGGATCAGGCAGACCGCCGCAGAACTGTGGTAAGGCTTAAAGAACGCCGGTGAGCGGAATACCGCATCCTCCGCAACGATAGTGGGCAGGCGACTGAGGTCCCGCTCCGCAACCATCTCGTGCCACAGGGCGATTGACTCCGCTATTGGATTATTGGTATTGCTCATCGAGCATCTCCTGTTCAAGCATGTGTTTTTGTAAAAACTCCCGGCCATCAGTACGGCCGAGCTCGTAAGTCTTTTGTGCCAACTCAGGGTTGGTGTAGTCCCAAACGCTGAGATAAGGCGGCCGCGAGGGCTGCACATAAGTCCAAAGCTGCTCTCCGCGGCGCCTGGTAAAGCGGTTTGGGTAACGGGGGTAGCAGCGACTGAGCAGAATCAACACCCGTCCCGCTTCACTATCCAGCCCAGCCACGGGGATATTGTCCACGACCCCACCATCGAGCACAGGATCTCCTGCACGACGCAAACGCGGTGTAAAAGGCGGCGTACAGGATGAGCAAAGAATGAGCTCTACCAACTCTTCCACACTCTGGCAATCTTGTGCGCGGTAAAAGTTCTGCTTGAAACCCAGGCCCAGAGCTATTTTTGGATGAAGACTGCGCAATAAGTGCTTATCGGTGTAATAGGCCAAAGCCCCCACCCCAAACGCCAACCCAGCAGGCAAAAGGCGCGGCGGGTGTACAATACCAATCTGCAAATCTGCGGCCGCACTCAGGGGCTCAAGGCCATCGCGAAATAACTCCAGCATGGCATTGCGGTAAATACCGTACTGGGGAAACACCCGCTCTTTCTTTAGCACGTTGCCCCAATAAGCGTTCTTGCGGTTGGCGGCAAAAGCCGACCAGAAGTGCTCCCTACCCGCCTCAATACGCCCCATCAAGATCAGGCTTGCCATCAGCCCCCCAGCAGAAACTGCGGTTACCCGCCTTGGAGAAAGCCCGATTTCTGTGGCAACAGACTCCCAAAAGCCAATCTGCCAGGTACAGCGACCGCCGCCACCTGCAAATACAACCTGATCAAACATGCATCCTTTCCTGTTCAATGGACAAACTGCCCTTGTAAAGCCTAAAGCCGCTCTCCACTTAGGGCACCGCCGCACAAAGCTTATATGCAACTAATTGCATAAGCTAATGGATTCAGCAGGCTAGTGCAACCAGAGGCCTCAGCACTGCCATCCCTGGCATTTCCACCAAGAAAGCAGCCCCCTTTACTCCCACGCGGAGCCACCCAACTTTTAAAATTAATCAGCAAAATTAACTTAAAGCGCGATTAGGTCATCACTAAGGGGTGAGCCCTCTCTAAGCCTTCTCAATACGGCCTTACCATCAGCTCGACCTATCTCCAAAGTCCTGTTAACCGCTTCCGGGTTAGTGAAATCCCACACTTTAATCGGCAACGTTTTGGAGGGCTGCACATAGGTCCATAGCTGTTCACCTTGACGCTGGGTGAAACAGTCAGGGAAATCACGGAAGCGACTGGTTAGCAGAATTAACACCCTGCCTTCTTTGCTATCCAATCCGCCAACCGGCACATTGTCCACGATTCCGCCATCCAGAATTTCCCTGCCATTCAGATGGAGCCTTGGAGTAAATGGGGGGGTGCAAGAGGAACTCAGAATTAGATGTTCCAGTTCATCCATATTCTTACAATCTTGAGCGCGGTAAAAATTCTGGCGGAAGCCAAGTTTAGTAGCTGCCGTGGAGTGCAGATTGCGGGTAAATCCCTTGTCGGCATAATAAATAACTGCACCAAAAGTTAGCGCCAAAGGGCCGTACATCCAGGCGGGCGGGTGGCTAACCGCCAGACGCAGCTCAGCCACACTCTGCAGGGCCTGAGGCCCGTTTTCGAACAGCTGCCGAATCCCATCGCGGCAGATAGCGTATTGAGGAAAAACCGCCTCCTGCCTAAATAAATTACCCCAATAGATATTTTTGCGATTGGTACTAAAAACTGAGCGAACATAGTCCACCGCCTCCGGGCCCCTGTCGATCAGCAGTAAGCCCGCCACAAGACCACCCGCCGACACAGCACTCACCACTCTGGGGGATAGATTGATTTCACCAGATACAGATTCCCAAAAACCAATCTGCCAGATACAACGGCCGCCACCGCCGGCAAAAACTACCTGATCAAACATTGAAAAGCTCCCTGTTACCACTGTACCGCTCTTCCTGAGCCGGCACTTACCGAACTTCCCCCGCTGAATAAATCTAATCTGTAGCAATCATCTCTTGGCAACTGTTTATGACGGTTAAAATACCGGGTTACTTTTTCTGCGACCCCGTATAAAAACCCCGCTCAGCCAACATGTTCTGCATAAATATACGTCCATCGCGGCGCCCTATTTCATAAGCATTGATCAAGCCTTCAGGGTTGGTGAAATCCCAAACACTAATGGGGGGCGACTGTGATGGCTGCACATAAGTCCACAATTGCCTGCCTTGAGACTGGGTAAACCAATCGGGAAAGCCCCGATAGCGACGGGTCAGTAAAATAAGGACTCGCCCTTCACCAGGGTCAATGCCCTCAACCGGTACATTGTCCACTACCCCGCCATCCAAAACTTTTTTCCCCGCCAAGCTCAGCCTTGGCGTAAATGGTGGTGTGCACGATGAACTCAGGATCAGCTGCGTAAATTCTCCGATATCAGTACATTCTTGAGCGCAGAAAAAATCCTGTTTGTAACCCAACCGCCGCGCCGCTTTTGGATGCATTTTGCGGTGCAAATATTTGTTGGAATAATAAATTGCCCCTCCAACAGCCAATGCCACTGATGCTGGCAGCCAATTGGGTGGCCGGGAAACAGCAACCCTGAGTTCCGCGGCGGATTTCAAGTCTTTAAAGCGGTCGCTAAATAGCTCTTGGATACCTTCCCTATAGATTTCATAATGGGGAAACACTGGCGCCTTACCCAAAAGGTTTCTCCAATACACATTGCGAGGATTCGCATTGAATACCGATGAGAAGTAATCCACCGAAGCAGTTGCTCTACCAATCAATATCAAACCTGCAATCATGGCCCCCGCAGAAACCCCTGTGAGCACT
The DNA here is from genome assembly GCF_052467515.1 of Microbulbifer mixtoriginis (SeqCode). Classification (NCBI taxonomy): domain Bacteria; kingdom Pseudomonadati; phylum Pseudomonadota; class Gammaproteobacteria; order Cellvibrionales; family Microbulbiferaceae; genus Microbulbifer; species Microbulbifer mixtoriginis (SeqCode). Next base: position 2,608,792 of record NZ_CP174314.1, read on the forward strand.
CTCGGTTTGAGCTTTATCTGGTCGGCAATCACTTCCCAAAACCCAATTTGCCAAGTACAGCGGCCACCCCCACCGGCAAATACCACCTGATCAAACACCCTTTAATTGCTCCACCTAGCAATAACCCAATTCTTCACTTGGCGCTCCCCTCGGGAGAATATGCCGCCAGGAATGCCTCTCCATCGGCATAACCCGCATCAAAGGCCTGCCACACACTCTGTGGATTGGAAAAATCCCAGACGCTCACCGGCAAGGGCCGGCTCGGCTGCACATAGGTCCAGAGTTGCTCACCCTTTTGGCAACTGAAATGATTTGGGTACTGGGGGTAATTGCGGGTTAACAGAATCAGTACCTGACTAGGCCCCGGCTTGAGCCCGCCTACCGGCACGCTATCTACGATACCGCCATCCAGAACCTCTCTACCCCCGTCCTGTTGTCTGGGCGTAAAAGGTGGCGTGCAAGAGGAAGAGAGGATCAGTTTTTGCAGGTCTCCCACATTGTTACAGCCTCTTACCGAGTAAAAAGACTGTCGATAACCAAGGCGCTTGGCGGTGTTTGGGTGCAGAGAACGAGTGAGAAAGGTATCGGAGTAATCAATACCAACTCCGATAATTAGTGCTAAAGAGCCATTTAACCAGCCCGGCGAATGGCTAACTGCTATTCGCATTTCCGCAGCCTCTCGCAGGCGTTCAAAACCGCCCTCAAACAGTCGGTTCATGCCATTACGGTAGATGTGGTGATGGGGAAATAGCGGGTCTTTACGAAAGAGATTGCCCCAGTGAACATTACTGGGATTTTCCTCGAAGGCCTCGGCAAAATACTCTACTGCATCCAAGGACTTGCCCATCAATATCAGGCTGGAAACCAGAGCGCCGGCTGAGACGGCACTCACCACCTTGGGTCTAAGTTGAATCCTGTCTGCAACAGACTGCCAAAACCCAATCTGCCAGGTACAGCGCACTCCTCCACCGGCGAATACCACCTGATCGAACATAGAACTCTATCCCGGCCTGCCCGCTATAGCCACTGAAGTCAGAGCGCCCACAAGGCGCCATACACCCCTTTTGAGCGTGGATACCACCCCAGCTACAAATCCAAGAGGTCTTTAAAATATATACGGGGCAGGCAAAGTCCGGGGCGGCCCAGGCGCCTTCAGAAGTTAATAAGGAGTGCAGCGACAGGTAAGAAGGGAGGCAAAATCATAAGAAAGGAACTAACCAGTTCAGATAAGCAAGAAAAAAGGCGAAGTATTACTTCGCCTTTTAATTCTCTCCGGGAAGAGCATACGGGCCCAACTATTAGTAATAAGCCTGAGACTTATCAGTGTGATCGGTAATATCTTTAACACCGGCCAGTTCGGGGATTTTCTCTTTTAGAGTTTTCTCAACACCTTCTTTCAAGGTCATATCCACCATGCCACAACCCTGGCAGCCGCCGCCAAACTTCAACACGGCAAATTTATCCTCTGTGACCTCCACCAGGCTCACCTGCCCCCCGTGAGCCGCCAGCCCGGGGTTTACCTCATTGAAGAGTACATAGTTAATACGGTCTTCTATTGGGCTGTCATCGGTGATCTTCGGCATTCGCGAGTTGGGCGCGCGAATGGTGAGCTGGCCACCCATTTTATCGGAGGAGTAGTCAACCCTGGCATCGTCCAGGTAAGGCACACTGCGGCCTTCAAAGTAGGCCTTGAGGCCGTTCATCTCCATCACCACATCTTCTGCCTCCTCCTCGCCGGGGCGACAGTAGGCAATGCAAGTTTCGGCACTGGGAGTACCTGGATTGGAGACAAACATACGAATCGCGATTCCCTCGCAGTCCTGCTTGGCCAGCAGTTCCTTCAGGTACTCCTGCGCGGATTCAGTGATGGTGACATTCAGTTCTGACATAAGCCTTCTCAAATAACCGAGCTTCTTTGTCGGGTATTTTACTCTCAGAAACGCCCAAGTGAAACCGGTGTGTTTTTCGGGAGGGTGACAGCTCCGGACACCCCCCAAAAAATGGCTCAAACGGGGATCATTCCCATCAGGGTTTGTGCCACATCCTCCGAAGAAGCGGGGTTCTGACCAGTGACCAGCTTGCCATCCACGACCACATAGGGTGCCCAATCATCTTCGCTGGAGTAGTTGCCTCCGCGATCTTTAAGCATATCCTCCACCAGAAAGGGCACAACATCCACCAATCCCACCGCCTCCTCCTCGGAGTTACTAAAGCCGGTGACACTCTTGCCGGAAACCAAGGGATGGCCGCCTTTGCGCCGGGTATGGAGAAAAATGGCCGGTGCATGACACACAGCACCTACCGGCTTATCAGCCCCATAGAACGCCTCAATCAGGGAAATGGAATCCTTATCCTCTGCCAGATCCCAAAGGGGGCCGTGACCACCGGGATAAAAAACAGCATCGAAATCCGCCTCCTGCACATCGGCAAGCTTGCCCGTATTGGCAAGCGCTTGCTGGGCTGCCGGATCCTGGCGGAAACGCAGGGTGGCATCGGTCTGGAAATCTGGTTCATCACTTTTGGGGTCTAGCGGTGGTTGCCCGCCCTTGGGGGAAACCAGAGTAACTTGCGCCCCGGCATCTTTGAAGACGTAGTAAGGCGCGGCAAATTCCTCCAGCCAAAAACCAGTCTTCTTAGCGGTATTGCCCAGTTTATCGTGTGAAGTCAAAACCATTAAAATTTTCATCGGCGACCTCCCTGGTGCCTGTTATTGATTCAGTTCTGCAATTAATCGTCGGTACCCAAGCGCACCACGACTTTGCCAAAATTCTCCCCCTGCAATAACCCCATCAGGGCGCGGGGCGCTTTTTCCAATCCCTCAACCAGATCCTCACGGTATTTGATGCGACCCTCGCCAACCCAGTGACTCAAACCAATAATAAAATCGCCGAAACGCTCATATTGATCAAAAATAATAAATCCTTGGATTTTAAGGCGCTTGGTAAGGATTTCACGCATCAACAAGCTCAGGCGATCCGGGCCCTCGGGCAGTGACGTGGCGTTGTAGTGAGCAACCAGCCCACACACGGGAACCCGGGCAAAGTCATTGAGAAGCGGTAAAACCGCATCAAATACATCTCCGCCCACATTTTCGAAATACACATCCACACCGTCTGGACAGGCCTCCTCCAACTGCTCGGGAAACTCCTCTGCTCGGTGGTTGAGACAGATATCAAAGCCCAACTCCTCTACCGCGTAGCGGCATTTTTCTGCTCCACCGGCAATACCAACTACCCGGCATCCCTGAATTTTACCAATCTGCCCTACAGTGGAGCCCACAGGGCCAGTAGCTGCAGCGACAACCAGAGTATCCCCTGCTTTTGGCTGGCCAATTTCCAGCAGCCCGTAATAGGCGGTGATACCCGGCATACCCAAAACACCGAGTGCATAGGAGGGATGGCTGGGATTTTTACCAAGATTCACCAACCCTTCACCATCTGAGATTGCATAATCCTGCCATCCGCAATAACCCAGTACCCAGTCTCCCTCTTCGAAATCATCCAGGTGTGACACAAGCACCCGGCTTACTGTGCCACCCACCATAACGCCCCCCAGGGGTACCGGCTCTGCGTACGATTTGGCATCACTCATGCGGCCGCGCATATAGGGGTCCAGGGAGAGAAAAACCGTTCGTAACAACACCTCACCCCGAGCAGGTTCGGGCACCCCCAACTCCTCAATACTAAAATTGTCTTCGCTCGGTGCCCCTTCCGGCCGGGAAGCCAATACAACCCGGCGGTTCTTATCCATTGATTGCACGATGTATCTCCTTCACTGAGCCAGACTTTCGCTTGGTACAACCTTTTGTACCATTGGCGAGCCAGGCCCTCTCCTGAGTTTTTATGTCTGCTGAAGGCCAAACTATAGATAGAAATTGCACGCCGTTAGTAAAAATTTACCGGTTATTGTGCCGTGGTATTTTTTGTCCATCAATTTAGCCCCTGTTGACAAGTATCCGTGTGCTAAGATTGATGCCTTTCCCGCCATAGACAATTAAGGATTAGTCAATGTCTGCGCTGTCCCGCAATCAACGCCTGGAGCAACTCAAAGCCGCGCTCGCTCAGCGCATCCTGATTCTCGACGGCGCTATGGGAACCATGATTCAGCGGGAAAAATTACAGGAAGAAGATTACCGCGGCGCCCGCTTTGCTGACTTCCATAAGGATCTGAAAGGTAATAACGACCTTTTAAGCATTACTCGTCCCTACCTGATCGAACAGATCCACCGGCAATACCTGGAAGCTGGCGCCGACATTATCGAGACCAATACTTTTAATGCGACTGAGCTGTCCCAGTCTGATTACGACATGGAACATCTTGTAGTAGAGCTGAATCGAACCTCAGCAGAAGTGGCCCGTCGCGCGGCGGATGCCCTCTCCACCCCAGAGCGCCCCCGCTGGGTGGCCGGCGTGATTGGCCCTACCTCACGTACCGCCAGTATTTCCCCAGATGTCAACGACCCGGGTGCGCGCAATGTGACTTTCAATGAGCTGGTACACAATTATGTGGAAGCCGGCCGCGCCCTAATAGAGGGCGGCAGTGACCTGATCCTGATTGAAACCATCTTCGACACGCTCAATGCCAAGGCGGCCATTTACGCCATGCAGCAGCTGTTTGAGGAGCTGGGCTTCGAGTTGCCGATTATGATCTCCGGCACCATCACTGACGCCTCCGGCCGCACCCTCTCCGGCCAGACTACCGAGGCGTTTTACTACTCCATCGCACACGCCAAGCCCATCTCCGTTGGCCTTAACTGTGCCCTAGGGGCCACCGAACTGCGCCCCTATGTAGAGGCTTTATCTGGCGCCTGTGCCACTTATGTTTCCGCGCACCCCAATGCCGGCCTGCCCAATGAGTTTGGCGAATACGACGAAACCCCGGAGCAAACCGCGGCGATCGTGGCGGAGTTTGCCCGCAGTGGTTTTATCAATATTCTCGGCGGTTGCTGCGGCACCACTCCAGAACACATCCGCGCCATTGCAGAGGCGGTATCCGATATCCCTCCACGCCAGTTGCCCGAGATCAAACCGGCTTTACGCCTTTCCGGTTTGGAGCCTTTTGTGGCCGACGAAAGCGCCCTCTTCGTCAATGTGGGCGAGCGCTGTAATGTGACCGGCTCCGCCCGTTTCAAGCGACTGATTCTTGAAGAGGATTACGATACCGCCCTGCAGGTCGCAGCCGCTCAGGTGGAAGATGGCGCGCAGGTGATTGATTTCAATATGGATGAGGCGATGCTCGATGCACATGCCGCCATGCGCCGTTTTCTCAACCTGGCAGCCACCGAGCCCGACATCGCTAAGGTGCCCTTTATGGTGGACTCCTCCAAATGGGAGGTGATCGAGGCCGGGCTGCAGTGTATTCAGGGTAAACCCATCGTGAACTCCATCAGCCTCAAGGAAGGCAAAGAGGAGTTTATTGAGAAGGCGCAACTGTGCCTGCGCTATGGTGCCGCCGTAGTGGTGATGGCCTTTGATGAGCAGGGTCAGGCGGATACCTTTGAGCGCAAAATCGAAATCTGTAAGCGCAGTTATGAAGTATTGGTAGAGGAAGTCGGTTTCGACCCCACCGATATTATTTTCGATCCCAATATTTTCGCTGTCGCCACTGGTATTGAGGAGCACAACAACTACGCGGTGGACTTTATTGAGGCCTGCCGTTGGATTCGTGAGAACCTACCGGGTGCTCAAATCAGCGGTGGTGTCTCCAACGTTTCTTTCTCTTTCCGCGGCAACAACCCAGTGCGTGAGGCCATCCACTCGGTATTCCTATTCCACGCCATCAAAGCCGGCCTGAATATGGGCATTGTCAACGCCGGTCAGCTGGCGGTCTATGACGAGCTGCCTGAAGAACTGCGGGAAAAGGTGGAAGACGTCATCCTCAATCGCAATGACGAAGCCACCGAAGCCCTACTGGATATCGCCCCCAAATATATGGGTGAAGGCGGCGGCACAACGCGCAAGGAAGACCTGAGCTGGCGTGAGCTGCCGGTCAAAGAACGTCTGGCGCACTCCTTAGTAAAAGGAATCAACAACTATATCGAGGCAGACACCGAAGAGGCCCGCGCCAATAGCAGCCGCCCCCTGGATGTGATCGAAGGTCCGCTGATGGACGGTATGAATATCGTTGGCGACCTATTTGGCGAGGGCAAGATGTTCCTGCCCCAGGTGGTGAAATCGGCACGGGTGATGAAGCAGGCCGTCGCCTATTTACAACCGTTTATCGAAGCGGAAAAAACCGAGGACAGCCGGCCCAACGGCCGTATCCTTATGGCCACGGTAAAAGGCGATGTGCACGATATTGGCAAGAATATCGTCGGGGTGGTGCTGGCCTGTAACAATTACGAGGTAATCGACCTCGGCGTGATGGTAGCTGCAGAAACTATTCTGCAAACCGCCCGGGAAAAGAATTGTGACATTATCGGCCTGTCCGGTTTAATCACCCCCTCCCTTGATGAGATGGTGCATGTCGCCGCAGAAATGGAACGCCAGAAGTTCGATATCCCCCTGCTGATTGGCGGTGCCACCACTTCCAAGGCACACACCGCAGTGAAAATTGATCCCCAATTCAATCGCAATCAGGTAGTGTATGTGGCCGATGCCTCGCGCGCTGTGGGGGTGGCCAGCAGCTTGATTTCCGATGAACTGCGCCCCGCCTTTGTTGAAAAGGTCCGCGCGGAATATGAAAAGGTGCGCACCCGCACCGCCAATAGAAAGCGCAACGACACCCGACTGACCTATGCGGAAGCCCGAGATAACGCCCCTGAATTCGACTGGCAAAATTACCAACCTGTAAAACCCAAAAAACTGGGAATTACCGTTATCGAAGATTTTCCCCTGGAAAACCTCCTCGATACGCTTGATTGGACACCCTTCTTTTTATCCTGGGATCTGGCGGGCAAGTATCCGGCTATCCTCAAGGATGAAGTGGTCGGCGAGGCTGCCAGCGATCTCTACCACAATGCCCAGCGCCTGCTGAAAGAGATGATTGCCAAAAAGCAGCTGCGCGCCCGCGCCGTGTTCGGTTTGTGGCCCGCCAATAGCGTCGGCGACGATATCATTGTGTACAAAGATGAAGCGCGCAATGATGAACTGGCGCGTTTACATCATATTCGCCAACAGGTACAAAAGATGGGCGGCGATGGTCTGTGCCGTTCACTGGCAGACTTTGTCGCGCCTCTGGATTCCGGCTATATCGATTATGTCGGCGGCTTCGCAGTTACCACTGGCATCGGCGCCGACGAACTGGCACAGAGCTACGAAGCCAAGCACGATGACTATAACGCAATTATGGTGAAGGCCCTGGCGGACCGACTGGCAGAATCCTTTGCTGAAACCCTGCACCGCCAAGTACGCAAGGAATACTGGGGCTATGCGGCAGATGAAGAGTTGAGCAATGAGCAGCTAATCAAAGAAGCCTATCAGGGTATCCGCCCGGCGCCCGGCTATCCCGCCTGCCCGGACCACTCAGAAAAGGCGACTTTGTTCAGTTTATTGAACGCCGAAGAAAATGCCGGGGTCAGCCTGACCGAGCATTTCGCCATGATGCCAGCGGCCGCAGTCAGCGGCTGGTACTTCGCCCACCCGCAGGCCAAATACTTTAATGTCGGTAAAATCGGTCGGGACCAGCTGCAAAGCCTGGCCAAGCGCAAAGGAATTAGTGAACAGGAACTGGAGCGCTGGCTGCGCCCAAATCTCGAAGAGTGAGGATCCCCCCATGCAGGAAAATAATAATAAACGAGCAAGGAAGCCCGGACTAGGCCAGATTGTACTAAGCACTTTGGCAGGGGCCATTGGAGTTCAGAGCAACAAGAACCGAGAGAAGGACTTTCAAAGCGGCAGCATGATGCACTTTGTTGTCGCCGGAATTGTCTTCACCATTTTGTTTGTCTTAACCCTGATACTGATCGTAAAGACCGTACTGGGCAATATGGGCTAAAGCTCTCCCCCAGCTAGAATTCTCTCAGCAAAAGCGGGCAGTTCGCCCGCTTGATCACTCAAATTTCTGCATAAATAGATTTCAGCCCAAGCAGATAGCCCTATGGAAGGTATTGCTGTGAGTCATAGAGGGGGATTTACGGAGAAGTACCCGGTACGGCTCGGCTCCGGGTCGGGACATCATATGGGTCAGCGGGTAGCAACCCAGAAAATACAGGTTGCAACAAAGATAGCGACCAGAGCTACAGCGGCGATGGCATCTGCGAAATTGTCTTCTTCCGGGGTAACAGCTACTTCTTCCTTCATCGAATTTCTCCGATTACACATTATTGTTATTCAAAGTAGGTGAGCCGCAGGCAGCGGCATATCAAGTAGAGCAAATTGAGTCCGCAGTTGCAAGGTAGGCCGGGGTTGGATCGTAGATCTGTCCATTTATAGGGACAAGGCCTGTCTTACCCAGCGTTTAATGACCGATATTAATGCGATTGCAATTAGGGTGATTACAGGCTCCCACCCGGCAATTTCCATACTCAATCGAAAATTATCTAAATCGGCAATGCTGCGCATACCCTAAAGATAAACATTGCTGACAAATAGAACTCTGAAAAATACTATGCAATTCTTTTAGTAAAAACTATATTTTAGTCTCCAAGAGAAGCAAATGTTCCCTTGAAGACCAAATTATCTAGCCTGGAAGGTTAATCATAAAGCTTCATTACCTAAATCAGTAATTCACCTAAACTCTAACTAAAGCTTCACTTTGATATCTTTCGGTGGATGACAATGAAATACTACATAGGTGGTATCCGGAGTGTAGTAACATGTAACATCATAGTGATAACCATCGTCTTGCTCATCTTTTTGCACAGAGGGGAACATCTTCTTATTTTCTTGAAGTGTCTTTCCTTTTAACCACTGATCAACAAAGTAATCTTTTGCTATCACTGCAGCAGTCTCTGCACGCGCCTTGTAAAAGGTAGTCAGCACCGTATCCGCACTGGGGTTATCCTTATAATAAATCTGGCTTCCATCAGTATTTCTTTGTTGTATATCGTTTTTACTGCAATATCCATGCACTATTTTATCATGCTTAGACTGATAACCGAGCTCAAGATATACCGATACATTCATCGTCAAAATAGAACGACTACCATTTTCATGGGGCTTTGGATTTTGATAGTGCAAATCAAAATCACCAACAGGGTGAACGGCAGCTCCCATCTCCTCTATATCTTTTGGTAATGACATAACATTTCCTTTTATGAAGTTAACTTAAGTTTTCGCTTCAATCCAAATTACACAGCCTTGTTTCTTATGTGTAATCTTTTCTCAAACAAACATGAGCAATCTCAATATGGGAGATAAGAAAGTTGTTATACAGAGTGAAGCTTTTCATCTTCATAAACACGGAAATTAAATCCTTTCAATATCCTAATCTGAGTATTCAGCTATCCACTTACACTGTCAATCCGTCTGTTACTGGCGGCCTCACCGGGGGTGCTGCTCTCAACTGCTTTCTCAATGCTGCCGATCTACAAGGTGGCCATAGTACCTTTGCTATTTTTGATCATACAATGAGCATTAATCAAATCCGCCTGGCTTACGTTTCTTAAGGGGCAGTGAAAAACAATTTCCACAGGAAGATCCACATAAAAAATAACTCATAGTTATTCAGGCCCCCTATAATAAAAAACCAAAAAAGGAAAACACTCTTCAACAAGAAAATTTTTGTGAAAGTCTTATTAGGTCGGGCTTACAAAAAGAATGAATCACGCATAACTATCTTCTCTTACAAAATTATCGGGACGGCAATTAAAACGAAGATATTGATCACGTAAGCAAGACTTCGGAGAAGGAGTATTGAAGGAAATAAAAGGCGGAAAATTATAGGGAAGCCAGACTAAGAGGATTCGAATGGACTACCAATTTTTCTTTTCGAGTGGATACCAGGTGGAGCCTCAATATCGGCCAGAAGATATTGGTGAGCCTATCGGGGTTATGCTTGACTGATATCAATGCCAAGTAATATTGCCCCCCCCTCAAAGACTTATCCAAATGTCGATTCGCGGCAAGAGAATTAAGTGCATTAGTGGAGCCTCAGTAACAAAGAGCTAGTACTATTGATATACAACCTTGCAGGAACTCCATTATCAGAGCCGAAGCTACACCCACAATCTAGCTCTTTATAAACGCAGCACATCTGCATCAACTTCGAATCAAACCTCTTTGCTGTGAGCGATACTGGATTCATCCTCGCTGAGAATACACGAGGAGACTCCCAGTAATGTAATCCTGCGAGAGCCGCTATAGCCACCCGACCAATAAGATCAGACTTACAGCAATCCAGAATCGACATACCTGAGTATCTCTCCCATAGATTCTTAAACCAGTAACCTCCATAACAAGCTCATGACCATTATCGAAGTCCGTAAGGTGGACAACGCAGAAACCCTCTCCATTGGCAATCCTTGGCTTCACACGAGTTATCCAAGCTACCCCTCAGAGAAGTGTTGTCGCTATACTCCACAGGGACAACCGCAATCAAATATGACCAGCGGGAACAGAAAGCGGCCACTTGCCGGTTCTACTAAGCCAGCGGTACCCCTCTTATAACTGTTGGTTACAGACATAGCGGAAAATATTGTTATTTATTGCATAAGCGTACTGGTATGTTAGGCGCCAGCGGAGAACCATCCGGGGCTTGCCCCTCTCTCCACCATCCGCGCACAAAGGCAATGGAATCAAGCTGTTATGTATCGATACGACGACCGGGATCGCGCCATCATCAATGATCGCGTTGCCCAGTTCCGCGGCCAGACGGAACGTTACCTCGCCGGCGAGTTGAGTGAGGAACAATTCCTGCCACTGCGCCTGCAAAATGGCCTCTATATTCAGCGACTGGCCCCCATGTTGCGCATCGCCGTGCCCTACGGCCTGCTCAACAGCAACCAGCTGCGCCGTCTCGCCCGCGTCAGCCGAGACTACGATAAAGGGTACGCTCACTTCACCACGCGCCAGAACCTGCAGTACAACTGGCCCCAGCTGGAAGATGTCCCAGCTATTCTGGCCGAATTGGCTGAAGTGGAGATGCACGCTGTACAGACCAGCGGTAACTGTATCCGCAACACGACTTCTGACCCCTATGCGGGCATCGCTCTCGACGAGATTGCCGACCCCCGCCCCTACTGCGAGCTAATCCGCCAATGGTCCACCTTCCACCCGGAATTCGCCTTCCTGCCGCGCAAGTTCAAAATCGCGGTTAGCGGTTCCGAGCAAGACCGCGCTGCGATTCGTGTACACGATATCGGTGTGCAGATTGTGAAGCGCGGCGAAGAGATTGGCTTCCAGGTGCTTGTCGGCGGCGGTCAGGGCCGCACGCCGGTTATCGCCGAAACCATCCGCGATTTCCTGCCGGAGGAAGATCTGCTCTCCTATCTGGAGGCGATTGTACGGGTATACAACCAGCTGGGCCGTCGCGATAACAAATACAAGGCGCGCATCAAGATTCTGGTGAAAGCCCTAGGCCCCGAAGAATTTGGCCGCCGCGTGGAAGAAGAGTGGCAGCACATTAAAGACGGGGTAGAGAAATTGACCCCAGAAGCTCTGCAGTGGGCCAAGTCCTTCTTTACCGAGCCTGACTACAAGAGCTTTGATGGTACAGCCAGCGAGGCAGCCCTGCAGCAGCAGGCTGATAGCGACAAGGCTTTTGCGCGCTGGCTGGACCGCAATACTTACCCTCACCGAGTACCGGGTTACCGTGCTATCAAGCTCTCCACCAAGCCAACGGGTGTGCCCCCTGGTGATGTCACCGACCGCCAGCTTGAGGCCATCGCCGATCTGGCCGATGCTTACAGTTTCGGCGAAGCCCGTGCCACCCACGACCAAAACGTGGTATTGGCCGATGTGGAACAGGGCCAACTGTACGAGCTGTGGCAACAGGCGCGCAAACACGGCTTTGCCACACCCAATATTGGCACTCTCACCGATATGATTTGCTGTCCCGGCGGCGACTACTGCTCCCTGGCCAACGCCAAGTCGATCCCAGTCGCCGAAGCCATTCAGCGCCAATTCGACGATATGGATTACCTCTACGACCTGGGCGATCTGAATCTGAACATTTCCGGCTGTATGAATGCCTGTGGTCACCACCATGTGGGCCATATCGGCATCCTCGGTGTGGACAAGAAAGGCGAGGAGTTCTACCAGATACAACTAGGCGGCAGTGCTTCCAACGAAGCCAGTCTGGCCAAGGTACTGGGCCCCAGCTTCTCTCGTGCAGAAGTTACCGGGGTGATCGGCAAGATCCTCGATCTCTACATCGAACAGCGCCAGACAGAAGAGCCCTTTATCGACACCTATAACCGCATCGGCCTGCAGCCCTTCAAGGAGAGAGTCTATGCCAAAGCCAGTTAAGCTGGGCCCACAGCCGGGCAACCCCTCCGAGCTAATTCTCAATGGTGAGGTCAGCGCCAATGATTGGCAGCTACTACCTCAACTGGAGGAAGAGGAAACCATTGATCCAAATACCCTGCCCTCCGGCAAGCTGATCCTACCGCTGCGCCAGTGGTTAGCCCATCGGGAGGCCCTGGCAGAACGCAGTGCAGAAGTGGGGGTCTGGATAGACAGCGACGAAGGTGCTGAGCTTATCGGCAACGAGGCGAATAATTTTCCGTTGATCGCAGTTAACTTCCCGGCATTTGCCGATGGCCGCGGCTTTACCGCCGGCCGCATGCTGCGCGAGCGCTTTGGCTTTAAAGGGGAGCTGCGTGCGGTGGGTGGCTTTATGCGCGACCAGCTCACTTACCTGCAGCGCTGTGGCTTTAACGCCTACGCCTTTGAAGGCAACCAATCCCTCACCAGCCTAAAAGAATCCCTACAGGATTTTGGGGACAGCTATCAGTCCGGTGTAGATCAACCTCTGCCAATGTTCCGCAGACGCTTCTAAGGTCGATACTCGACTGAGTGTGCCCCTGTCCACATTGGCAAGGGCACACTGCTTCTACCCCGGCATTGTCCTCTTCTATTTCCCCAATTTTATACCTTGCCTGAACCCCCTCACAAATCTCATATACAGAAAACCGAGGGCGACCCAAGCCCTTTCCAGCTTCCCCCTATTAAGCACCAACCAAACCAACTAGATCGCCGCGTCGAGAAGTGCTAACCCATTACCATAAACAACATCGGGCCCAGCCCCCGATACACGAAATGGTATCTGATTCAAATCCCCACCGAGCGTACTAATAGCAAGCGCCACCCGCTTCAATTCCCGGGCACCTGGCCTGTAGTGACCACTGTGGTTATTGACCTCAAGTATTTGATAACCAGCACCCAGCACAATGGTTCCTGCACCCAACACCGACCCACCAGCCAGAAATGAGGAATGATGGAAATGACCTAAGTTTTTTCTTCCGACATAGAAATTACGCTGTGAATCCACAACATAAATTATGTTGCCCGCAGTGTTTTGCAGGATACCCAGCTCAAACCTTCTTTGCGGAGGAATAACCAGCATGTTTCCTGTAAATGTGGCCAGATGTTTCTGCCTATCCCGGTCGGAGAGATAGCGGACATTGCCATTACGGCCATGGGTCGCCTGGTGGTTGGGATGATGAACTTCCGGCCAATAAGGAGTGGCTACCATTTTTGCCCCCCTTGAGCGACCTAAAAGCCCCAGCGTTTTCAATGTAGAACGCAAATGTCTCCAGCGACTTCTTGCTCTCTGCCTTTTCTCTGCCTCAGTCATAAGATGCTTCCTTCCATCCGGTGAATAAAGTTGAAACAGGGGATCTCCCTAAAGTTCACTGAAAGAATATCGAAAGCAGCATGAACATCTAATGAATACTATGGCTTTAAAAATGCCTCAAGGTGAAAATTACCCTTCACCTGTAAGACCATGTAATGGTACCCAGAAATTTCTAAACCATTATTTAAAAGAGAGTCATGATAAAAGCTCGCCTCCCGTGAAATAGAAAGAAGAAAACTTGATGCTTGAGTTGCATTTACAATACAAGCAATATCTACTGAGAAAACTACAGGAGGTTTAACCAATCCATTTACATCCATCCGGAATGGTAAAATTGTTCAACTGCTCCCTGAAAAAGTAGTGCCAGGACCACCGGTAAGCGCCCTAATTCCAAGCGGTAGAGCTATGCCAGCCAAAACAAAAGTCTTTGTTGATTTTTTGAAAAATGAACTAACTTAAGCTCGCAAAAAAATAAAATTGAGAAGCCGAGAATAAAATATCCACTACCCAAGCTGAATCAGCCAAGCCCCAAGCTTTAAAGAAATATTACTTAAGATTTACATCAAGCACCCAATGAAAAACCTTATCAAAACTTTGTAAATCTAATTTAGGTCGTTCTTCAATTGAGTTAGCCACTCCGCGATCCAGCTTGGCATTAATCCAATCATCAAGTTGACCATCTAGAATCACCAACCTGCCTTCATCCAACCCCTTTTTCTGCTCAATCAAACTGACTATCAGCTTGAATAGCCATTCCTCTTGATCATCCTCTAGTAATTCTTCGCACATTTGCATAAAGTTGACTGGAGGGATTGACAGAAATCTTTTTATATAAAGCGCATTCAGAATTGAGCGTATTACATATAACAGCTTTTTAACCTTAATTTCCTTAACACCAGCGTCCTTTTCTTGCACAAATTTTGTATAACAGTTAAACCCCATGCTGATATAGTGATGCGCTAAGGCCCGCGGCCGCCAACACTTGAGCGCCAGGCTCCGAAGTTCATCCAAAACCTCTTGCCGTTTGAAATACACTTTTGGTGAAAACAGCCACTCGATTAATGTCGGATTGCTGCCCCTTAACAGTCCTAGGGTTTTATTGATATCCCAGCCAACAAGGTCAAGCTCATCCCCCAAGGTCTTATCGAAAGGCACTTCTACAACATCTCTAGGAGTCCCAAGTGTCAAATAGTGGTTAAGATCTCGCTTGTAAATAAAACGTACATCCCAATCACTATCCGGCGACTCAAAGCCCCACGCCCGACTACCAGACTCACAGGCATATAAAATTTCTATACCTTTCTTAGCTTCAAGTGCTTTTAATTTTTCTTGTACTACCAATTCCATCAATTTCTCTCTACCAATCTACCATGGGCAATGGACAAAAGTTACTATTCAAGAGAGTGACACTGCCTTTGAAATGCCACTATTAGCCCCTTCAACGTAGGAAGTCACCACACGATGAATACTTGCATATACCCTACTCTACCTACCGCCCCTTTTCTGCACCTTGTAGCCACCAACCAAATACCCCAGCAACGATCCGATAAGCACAGGGATAGAGATCAAACCAATCAGCAACCACCGGTCCTGCTTAAAATGTACATCGAAGTGAACTAATGCGGTATAAGCAACTGCACCCATCATTACAACAATGACAAACAGTACAAGCCAAGTGACAAAATTTGCTGACAAATTCAAACCGCAGCTTTTACAGACACATTTTATCGAGTTGAGACCACTACACCAGCCAATCAGAGAGATAGGCTTCTCATTACAACCTGGACAATTTTTCACTGTTACTCCAACCCTAAATCTAGCCACAGCCTGGCAACCAAAACTAAAATTATATTGGATATTCTTTAATACCAATACTTCTGCCCCCCATAGCCAGGCGGCCTAATCTCAATCAAAAACGCCTTCCTGCCCATAAAAGGCGAAACATCTGCTATCATCGCGCCCGCAAAAACCTAAGGGGTGGCCAAGGCCTGAGATGCAAAGGGATCAAGAAGATCACCTTAAGCAAACCCTTGAACCTGATCCGGTTAATACCGGCGTAGGAATAGGTAGGCGTGCCAAAGCCCTCCCCTCGTCGCTCTCCGGGTCTCTTTCATTAGTGTTGATTCGAGAGAGAACCATGAAAAAACTGTTCACAATCCGCCCGATTGCTCAATCTATCGGCCTTGTGGCTGGCCTGTCCGCTGGGCTAGCAATGGCCGCTAAGCCCATGGAGGGCGGGCTTGAGGAAGTGGTAGTGACAGCTCAATTACGTGATACCAACCTGCTAGATCTACCCGGCAGTGTCAGTGTAATCGGCACCAGCAGTATTGAGGCGCGCGGAGCTGGCAACCTGGACCAACTCCTGAACATGGCACCTAATGTCAATTTTTCTACGGGCGCCTCACGGGGGCGCTTTATCCAGGTTCGCGGTATCGGTGAACGCAGCCAATTTATCGACCCAGTAAACCCTTCAGTCGGCTTGGTTATTGATGGTATCGACTTCACAGGCCTTGGCCTGGCCGCCAACACCCTGGACATAGAACAAGTCGAGATTCTACGAGGCCCGCAAGGCACCTTGTATGGCGCCAATGCCCTAGCAGGCCTGGTCAATATGCGCAGTGCCGCGCCCACTTCAGAAACAACGGGCAAAGTCTCCGCCGAGTTGAGTGAATACGGTGGTCGTAGCCTTACCGCCATTGGCAGCGGCAGCCTGACTGAGCAGCTTGGCTACCGTATAGCCGCCAGCGAGCGAAAGTCCGACGGCTATATGGAAAATCAGTACCTGGGCCGTGATGACACCAACAATATTGATGAATCCGTACTGCGCGGTAAGCTGGCCTATTCTCCCAGTGACGATTTAAAACTCGGCCTCACCCTTTTCTACCTTGACGCCGATAACGGCTACGATGCCTTCTCTCTATACAATACCCGCAAGACCCTCTCCGACAAGCCCGGTCGGGACCAGCAGGAAAGCTGGGCTGGCGCTTTAACTGGGCAGTGGTCTGGTAACGAGAATTTCACTCTTGAAGCCACCCTAAGCCATGCCAATTCCGATACCGAATACGGATACGATGAGGACTGGAGCTATATCGGATTTCACCCTTGGGAATACAGCCAAACTGACAATTACCAGCGGGACAAAGACAACACCAGCCTGGATTTACGCCTGCTCTCCACTGAAAGCTCCAAACTCTTTGCGGGGCGCACTAGCTGGGTACTGGGGGTTTATCATCGTAATGAGCACGAAGACCTCCTGCAGACTTCAGGAAAAACTGAAGGCACAATCACGGAATACAGTTTTTTTAGCAGTGAGTTTGATACCAAAAACAGCGCTGTTTACGGACAGCTGAGCACCACACTAACCGACACTCTCAACCTGATTACCGGGCTTCGCCTGGAAAAACGCAGCGCGGATTATTCTGATTCCTATTCCACTAAGGCAGATAGCAATGAGGATTTATGGGGTGGAAATATAACCCTGGAATATCATTATTCTGAAGACACGCTACTGTACGCCACCGTTTCACGCGGCTATAAGGCAGGGGGTGTGAACGGTGCGATCATCGCAGAGTTCGCGGGTAATGAAGAAACTTACAGGGAAATGTTCGAGTTCGATACAGAGCATTTGCTTAACTACGAACTCGGCGCCAAAGGCAACTGGCTGGATAACCGCCTACAGGCGCAGCTAGCGGCTTTCTACCAAGACCGCAGCGATGTTCAAGCCAAACAATCACTCTTTAATCCAGAAAGTAAAAAGTTTAGGGAATACCTGGGCAATGCAGCAGGTGGTGAAACTTTCGGCTTTGAGGCGGAAATAAATTTCCAGGCCACGGATACTGTGCGCCTCTTCGCTTCTGCAGGCTGGCTAAACGCCGAGTTTGTTAACTTTATAAGCAGCACCCACGTGGATACAGAAAAGGATGAAGAAACCGGCACGGTACTATCTCCGGTAAATCTGGATGGACGTGATGTCGCTCATGCGCCAAGCTATCAGTTCTTCACTGGCACCGAGATTGATCTTAGTGCTCACTGGGTACTGCGTCTGGAATTGGAAGGCAAGGATGAGTTTTACTTCTCTAATAGCCACAATGAAAAATCCACGGCCTACGAATTGGTTAACGCCCGCCTCACCTATCGGCTTGATAACTGGGAAGTCTCTCTATGGGGTAGAAACCTGACAGGTGAGGATTACTATACCAGAGGCTTTTATTTCGGAAATAACCCAGTTAATGGCTATACCTCAGAAGCTTATTATCAACAGGGTGAACCACGTATTGCCGGGATAACCGGTACTTATACTTTCTAATAGGACACCTTGTAATTTAGCAAATAGCCAATGGTTAACGCCCGTGAATTATCAGATACATAGCTATCTGATAATTCACGAACTTAATCGGGTTGGATAGATAGAAGCCAAGGATAGTTACCCCCTGGCTCTCGGCGAATAATGAGAAAAGCTATGCAGCTCTCCGCAGAAATCAGCATGTACCCTCTCAAAGATGAGTACATACCCAGTATTCGAGCCTTTATTGAACGCCTGAATAGCCATTCAGGCCTGAGAGTAATCACTAACACTATGAGCACTCAGGTATTTGGCGAATATGATTTGCTAATGGATGTTCTCAAAATAGAAATGCGCAAATCCTATGAGCAGTTTGGACGCGCTATTTTTGTTTGTAAATTTATTGATGGCGACCTAGCCCCGGCAAAACCCCATGCTTAACTCAGAGTTCCTAGAAATTCTGCGCACCTCAATTGCAGCCATGTCTCTTTGGGAAGTGGCAGCTGTTGTTCTCGCCCTTGCTTACCTGTTATTGGCGATGCGCGAGAAAATCAGCTGCTGGTATGCTGCCTTTATCAGCACGGCAATCTATTTAGTTTTATTTTGGGATGTCAGCCTGCTAATGGAATCAGCACTGCAAGTGTTCTACCTGGGCATGGCGATTTTTGGCTGGTGGCAATGGCGTCATCACGAGGATAAAAACAAAGATTTAAGAATTCATCGCTGGCCACTGCAAACCCACTTGATGGTGATTAGTGGTGTTTTCCTGCTAACCCTGGTATTCGGTTATCTGCTAGATAACTTTACCAGTGCCGCCCTACCCTATCTCGATTCTTTCACCACTTTGGGAGCTGTGGTCACCACCTACATGGTGACCCGCAAAGTTTTGGAGAACTGGATCTACTGGATTGTAGTGGATGGGGCCTCCATCTACCTTTACCTGGATAGAGGGCTCTACCTGACTGCGCTCCTCTTTTTGCTCTACGTGGTATTGGTTGTTATTGGTTTTTTCCAGTGGAGATCCATCTACAATAAGCAAAATCAGGCCGAGCAGCCCGGGCTAACCTCTTTAACGGGAAGACAAGCCTCCGCCACTTTACAGTAGCAATTCGCCCTCTCTATACCTATGCGCCAAAGCCTAAGCGACATCATTCCCTGCGACTGGCATCAGTGGAGCCAGTCCAGGCCTAGATTTATACGAACCTTGGCAGGTGGGCAGACCAATCGAACCTATTTAGTTTCATCAGGGGAAGAGCTCCTGGTTATTCGCCATAACTCCCCACTTAGCCAAGCGCTGGATCTCGACCGGGCAACAGAGGCCCAAGTCCTCAACCAGGCCACTCGCGCCGGTCTCTGTGCTCCCCTTACCTATTGTGATCCTCAATATCACTATTTGGTAACAAGGTTTATCCAAGGCCAGCCCTGGCACAAAGAGGGCCCCAGCGCTTTGGAGCGGCTTGCCAAACGACTTAATAGCATTCACTCTCTCCCGCCAGTTAAGAACCAACTGAATATTGAGCAGAAAATAGACCGCTATTGGTCATCGATTAATACTCAAGCTGATTTCTATCCACGTCTTAAACAATTACACGGTCAACTATCCAGCAGTATTAGCGCTTTAAAGGCTGTAAGTGATACTCCCGGTCTCTGTCATAATGACCTAACCAAAGAAAACCTGATCGAAAGTACCAACGGGGAGCTAATCGCAATCGACTGGGAATATGCTTCCATGGGAGATCGATTTTATGACCTTGCCGCTTTGGTGGAGGAGCACCAATTTTCCCCTGCGGAGCAACAACAGCTACTGGTCAATTATCTCCATCGCCCACCAAATGGAGATGATAGGCAGCGCCTTTACCATTGGCGGCTTATCTATAAATATCTATGTGTGCTTTGGCATGCACTGCAATGGAGTGCAAAAAAGGCCTCTTGTGACTCAAGCACCATCGAATCTCAATGCCAAGCGATATTAGAGTTAGCTGCATCCCGGCCGGATTAGTAGCTCCTTAGTAAGCCCACCTCATCAACCCGGCAAAAGCCCTGCCGAGCCCCCAAATAAACATAACAGGAATTAAAGGGGAGCCTTTATGGGTGAAGCCTTCCTAAATAATACAGCTCAAGATACCAACCACATAAGATCAGTATTGACCGGCCATTGCTTTGCAAAGATATAATCACTGCAGACCTGCACAGGTTTCCATCAAAATGCATGAGTATAGGGAGATACACATTATGACCAGAACTTTCTTCGGCTTGCTACTCCTCTTCGTCACCGCCAGCTGCTATGCCGACAAGAGGCCTGAAGCTTTTAACACCATCGACAAACTTTTTGCCGCCATGTCAAATTTTGATCATCAGGCAATGAGAAGTACGGTTACTGATTCATTCATCCTTTTAGAGCATGGGGAGATCTGGACCATAGAGGATCTTGTTAATGTAGTTAAGCCCGCTGGTTACACCCGAACGAATTACTTCAGCATCATCAACTACGAGCAGCAAGGCGAATTACTGACTGTCAATTATTGGAACAAAGCCAACTTTACCCAGAAAAACAAAAGCGAGGATGTTATCTGGCTGGAGAGTGCCGTCCTAGCGAAGGTAGATGGGAACTGGTTACTCCGCCAAATGCATTCTACCCGGCTACCAGCTGGTAAAACGCCAGATAAAGTAACCTTTATCAAGCAAAAACTCTAACTTTAAAGTTAAGCTCAATGTGCTGGCCTTAGGGCCAGCCCTACATTCACTGTAGAGGCTGCAGCCAATACCGTGTCTTTTCCTATCCACTGCAGCATCATGTAAAATAAGCCACAACTATACGATACATAGTGCTTATTATCCCAAGAGGCGGCCCCATGAAGCTAAAAGTGTACCTTTCCGGTGAAATTCATTCTAACTGGAGAACCCAAATTATAGAGGGTTGCAAAAATCTAGGGTTAGATATCACCTTTTCATCCGCAGTGACTGATCACGATGCCAGTGATGCGGCTGGTGACGGTCTTGGTGAAGAGCCCAACTCTTTTTGGCGTGATCATAAATCGGCCAAGGTCAATGCCGTCCGAATCAAACACTCTATTGAGAACTGCGACCTGGCGATCATTCGCTTTGGAGAAAAATATAAGCAGTGGAACGCCGCATTCGATGCCGGTTACTGTGCAGCTCTGGGAAAGCCTTATATCACCCTACACGATGAATCCCTGGTTCACGCCTTGAAAGAAGTCGATGGTTCAGCCCAAGCCTGGGCCCAGAGCCCTGCACAAGTTATCGATATTCTGAAGTACCTCACTACCCAAGCTTAACGCCATATGTCACCAGCGCCGGCCAATAGCCGGCGCTGGTTTGTCGTATAATCGCTCACCTTCATTTTCCCCACTCTTTTTAATCTGTAGCTACTTATGCCTGGAGTAACTGATCGGTTTTCCCTTGATATGACCTATTAATCCATTAGCATTTCATACCAACATCTTCATGTTTTGCTATATCCCACTGTGTCCAACCAATCCATCAATAGATGGCGCAGACATAAACCGAGGCAAGGATACTGACCTTAAAGGCCACAAATGTACGATTCATATAATTAAACTCAGGAGATCAATTAAAAGGTTCAGGCGGGTTTCCCACGATAGACGCTTACATCCTCAATCAGGAGCAACCTTATCAGCTATCGGCCACCCCAGTAGCTTGGAGAGTATCATGAGAATAAGTAAAGAAGTCTGGAAGGGCCAAGCCGCATATTCCAAGACACTGTTATGGCTATATGATTTTTGGGTGTTATTTTTATCAAATCGCTTTATTTGGCGCTGCCCTACCCCAACAATTCTTCAGCAGTTTGATGAAAATGTAAGCGTCAACCACTTGGACGTGGGTGTCGGCACTGGCTATTTTATGGATAAATGTCATTTCCCCTCACCTCATATCAGATTGGCACTTATGGATTTAAACCAGAACTGCTTGGATATCTCAGCAAAGCGTGTTGCAAGATACAAACCTATTCTATTTCGCACAAACGTACTGGGTGAAATGCCTAATGATATAGAGCCATTTGATTCCATTTCTGTTAATTATTTATTCCACTGCTTACCGGGGAGACTATCAGAAAAGCTTATTGCCATAGATTATCTTAATAAACTACTCTCAGATCATGGCACTATCTTTGGCTCTACAATTTTACATGAAGGTGTTTACAAAAGTGCAATCGCCAAACGATTAATGACCTTCTACAACAAGAAAGGAATATTCTCTAACACCCTAGACAGCCAGAAAGATCTGGAGAATTTCCTGCAAAGTAGATTCTCAGAATATTCAATAGAAATTCGGGGCTGTGTTGCACTTTTCTCGGCAAAGAACAAGCGATAAACCCATCCTCCAACAATTGCGAGAATACTTGGTAAATATTACTTCATCATTAAGGCCACCTCTCTCCTTGATTTCCTCCTATGTGAAGCAGCAGTATTATTCCATTGTTTGTTCACACCCTTTTGCCAAAGGCCTTCCTGATTTAGATCGTGATACGCTAGCCAAACTGTGGAAGCCCCAGCTCCGATCTTGGCGCTCATAAGGCGTGCATTGTCATAGCCATTGAATGGAACATCGAAAACTGATCCCGGATACTCATATTTACAAGCCACTTCTCCTTGATACCAGTCCGCATCCGCAGCAGTAATCTTCCAGTCACCTTCATCACGGCAAGCAAAGCGATAGCTTTTGGAGCACACCACATCATTAAAACGACCGTTCGCCTTTGAAATAGCGCAATGCTCATTGCCATTCCAGTTGTTCGGCTCCGTACTTTCCCAAGACCAGAGTAGGTCTTCGGGCTCAAGATGCCCCGCACTACCATCGCCATTGAACCAGAACATTTCAAATATATTGAGCCCACAGGAAAGATAGCTTTTTACATTAGACTCAGTGATTTCCTTGTCTTGCGGCCCTTTACCACCACTACCAATGCCATAAAGAGTGCTTGGATCGTGTAACCGCGTCATTTGCTTACTTGCCGAGGTTGTCATTAACTCACAAGTATTGGGATCTGTAGGTTTACTAAATTTGTCTTTGTAGAACCCCTGATATTGCAGACCGAGATGTACCACAGACCTAAAGCTCCCTGATTGTGGACAGATTAAATCCGTATTTACAACGACTATATTTTTTCCAGAATCCAACACATTCTGCTTACTCAAGGAATCCACCGGTAGGCCGGCACAACGATTAGATCCCCCTCCAGAGAAACTCGCCTCATAAAGATAGCTTCCTAACTCAGCACGTAACTGACTGGCTATCTGGCCATGATGATCAGAATTTATTTCAAGTTTCAACAATATGACTGACTGAACATTCCCTTCTTCCAACCAACGAACAATACTTTCCAGCCCACGGCGAAACTTTTTTTCACCACCAAAGCAGACACCATGACATAATCGCAGCTGATTCTCCCCAAAAAATGTTCCGTAATCGCCGATATCTAAAGTAAGCTCACGCACACCGGAGTTTAACTGATCATAGATTGAAACATCCTGATTGGGATCCGCCCAGTAGGCACTGTCCCACTCCCGAGCATTATAAGAGTTGTGAGTACCCACCCATTGCGAATGGTTGAAAGGCACATCTTTATCTAACTGTTCTTGCAGGGACAGTTGTATAACACCCTGAGTTGTTGTCGACTTGACGCCCGGAACTAGAAAAAGGCCCACCATAAGAATTACTAACCGCCCATAAAGGGATAATTTGATCATTTGTTTTTTTATTGTCATGATATACCTGTGTCACTATAGTGACTTTATTGTTATTTTGCCTTGCGAAAGGCATACATTCCAAGTCGGAACCTCTAGATATTAATCAAACAAATAATCAAATCATAGAATGGAACCAAATTTGGTTGACTGGATAGGCACATAAGAAACAAAAGCTTCTATTTTTACCTGACAGGAAAGCCCCCCCAAAATAAAATTAATTAGACTTTAAAGGCGCCATGTTCATGCTAATAGTGCCAACCCTTATAAAGCATACAGCTGACCCGCATATAAACCCATGCTTATATCCGCACCTGGAAAACAGGCCAAGCCCCTCACTCAACACAGCTAAAATAATTTATATTTTTTATTGAAATCACCAACCAAAAAGCGAAATAAAACCATACAAAAGAGGGCTGTATTTCTTACCCAAATAATGAACTCAAACAATTGGATTTGAGAGCCAACCATAAAATTCAGACCAACAACTTCACTGAAGAGCATCGCCTCAGTTACTCCCTCCCAACCGCTATAAAGCGAGAAAAGAATAGGGCTTACAGAAAATTTTCTCTGAAAGAAAACACTAGAAAATCATTTATGAATCGCAATAACACGTATCGCAAAACACAAAAAAATCGCTAAGAAAGCAGAAAATCAAGTGATCCTACAACAGCCATAACCAAAAAGGACACACCCAACCTCCTCTCAGGCGACTATGTCAAGGTTATTCTCAGCACAAAAAATTACAGCCAATTACACCTAAGCAAGGCTCTCAACCCATCACCCACAACCCCAAAATATTACACACGTACCACATTTTCTCTATGTGAAATAAATCACACAAAAACCCTTATGGGCAGTAGTCAAGACTGGCAGATTTCAAGTCACTCCATGATATGATCGCGCAATGGATTTAGCGCCTTAGCGCTATGGTGAATGACTATCAGGGATGAGAGTATATGACTAACCCTCACAATATTGACTACACAGGCTTTATCTTTTTCCACGAAACCACTAAAGGACAAAATGGAAAGCCTGTCTTTATTGATCCAAAACTGCTTCCTCGGTTTATTGATTTGATCGATATCAACTCGGAGGCGGGCAGAAAAACGGCAAACCAAATGAATCAGCTCAGCAGTACCGCTGCTGGAATCACCTCCGAAAGTAACCAAACTAATGGCTTTCAACACCGCGAAAATATAGGGGCTGTACAGGTTAGCTATACCGTGTATCAAGAGGGCAATAGTCATAATAGAGGTCCTGGTGTTTATATCACAGAGCTCAAGCGAGCCAACGGAATTTCCGGAGCGGAGTCTCTGCCAGCAGGATTTTATCTCTCGAAATTAGGACGGGAAGGATGGGGAGTTGAACCTATTGAAGATGACACTATTCCTACAGTAATTGGGGCAATTGGCGCAGAATTTAATGGCACAGCCTACAGCGCAATAACTAGCGCAAAAAAATATGGTAAGTATCTTCTAACCTCAGGAAATGCAAACCAAAAGCAACTAAACGACTGTTTTTCGCTCTACTATGCTCCAAGCTATCTCGTCGATGAGCTTGGAGTCTGGAAAACAGCGACTCAGAAACTCTCTGGGCCAGACGCCGGACCTCGAGAGCTTGCCCGCCTGTTATATAAATCTCTACCTTGGGATGAGAGAGATCAAACTTTAAAGCATCATTGGTATGTTTTTGGAGAAGGAGCCAAGATACTCCATCGCACCCTAAAAGAGTTTAGCCAGATAGCCGGAGGGAAAAAACTACAGCAACACTGTTTTTATTTTGTCAATCCACGAGAAAATCTAGGGCTTTTGATGCGGGAAATTGAAGCCGTAGGTGCACAGACGAAAAAGACCAGTTACAGGCATAGCCTGGATGATATAGCCAGTAAGGTGCACCAAGTAAAGGATGGAGATAACGCGGTGATTGGCCTCCAGAAAATGGATGCGCCCTGGTCTGAGTTCGACAAAATGATACAGGGGGGCAGCAATTATTATCAAAATAAATATATGTATAGCATTGACAATAATCGTACTTTCTCAGACGCGGCTATAAGATTTGTAAGAAATTTCAAAGATGGATGGGGTTAAGTATGGCTAAGGTAGACTCACTGGATCTAGGCCACCCTATTATTGAGCAACTCAATGATATTTACTGGTTGCCCTTCGATGCGCTACCCGTACATCATTACGACCTAGGCGAATGGCATCTATCATTTAATGGGAAGTTGGAAATACAAACTTATGGGGTGTACAATTATACCCCATACAATACGCCTATTAACGCTGAAGAAAGCTACCCAAGATTTTCAGATGGGCGCAGCCTATGGGATAATAAAAGCCCCTATATTTGGTTTGAATTTCACCCTATTAATGTCGGCTGCAGCGTAGATGTCGGGCCGGATGATACCTGGATTGTTGGCACTGCTTGCTTCGAGATTCGAGTGATCCAGATACGGGAACCATCCAAATCTGGAGTCTTCGACCTCTCTGATCACAACCAGTTAAAGCAATTTATATTTAATAAGCACAAAGATAATCTAGGCCATTTCCTTGATTCTGGATTCAATTACGCTTTTAGCGCCTGGAGCATAGAAGAAATTAAAGAATACAAATTCAAGGGCAGAAACTGGTACGAAATTATCGACGGTAACCGAAGTCTAAATTGGCGTTTTAATTTGTACACAAATTTGTCAGACAAACACCTTTTACATATCGCATATACTCCAGACCAGTTCTGGCCACCATTTCATATTCCCAGCGAAAAAGCCTTACGCATTAGCAAATCTCCATTGTGGGACTTTATGGATAACCTGGAGCTTACCAAAATGGAAGAAGGCAGTCAGGTTGTTACCGGCACTGTAGAGCGAGTGACTACAAGCTCCTGGGGAGAAGATACAGAAGATCTGAGCGGCTGGTAAAGTATTTTAATTAGCGGGCTTACCTAGAACAGATTACATATTTACACATTATTATTTGCGAAAACTGTAAAATACAGATTCTTATTTTCTCCGGTGAAAAATTAACTAGCTGATTAGAGTGTAAAATAAGGATAGCCTGAAGTTAATAAGCCACCCCGCAACTCCTACTATAGAGTGCCCTAAAAGGGCACCTATAAGTCAGTGTGACGTTATTCTTACCAGAAGATGTCTTGTAAGTTAAACGTGTAGCGACTCACCAATTAGAAGAACCTTACCGTTACGCTCACCTGCCGCAGCAACTTTAACGGCTTCCTTCACATCGCTAAGGGGATAAGTTGCATGAATTGGTGCAGAAAGCTTACCCTGGGCAACTAGGCTCGTAATGGTTCCAAAAACTTCCTGCTGCCGCTCAGGTGAAGCATTAGCAAACCACTTGGCCAGCCAGAATCCGCGTACAGTAATATCCTTAAAGATAATCACCCCTGGAGCAAGCAGACATGGTTCACCGCTCAGGGCACCATAGTTGACCAGTGTGGCACCCTCGCTAAGGGCTTCACCTAGCCTAGCAGTAGCCATTCCCCCAACGGCATCTATACCCAAGCGAATCTCAGCACCTGCGGTTGCAGCTTTAACCCTCTTGGCTAGGCTCCCCCCTTCCTGATCACCATCCACCAGCACCACATCGGCACCGGCTTCCAGCATTGGCTCGATCAGTGAGGATCTGCGTACCACATTGACTACCTTCAGACCACGAATTTTTGCCAGACTTGTCAGATAAGTTCCTACCGCAGAGTTTGCTGCGTTTTGAATCACCCAATCTCCCTCTTTCAGATCGACGAACTCACTGAGCAGGAGGTAGGCCGTTGGGGGATTAATGGTAATCATGGATAGTTGTATGGGATCTACCTCATTTGGCAGAGGGATAAGTCCCTTAGCATTTGCCACCATGTGGGTGGCCCAGGTGCCACTGCCAACGGGCAACAGAACAGTTTGGCCAATATCAAGTGACACATTCGGACCCTGCTTAACTACCTTGGCAACACCTTCGTTCCCGCCAATGGCAGGCAGAGGCGGTAACATGCCATATTCACCGGTCAGCGTGAGTACATCTGAGGGGTTGATAGGTGTAGCCAGCATTTCCAGTAATACCTGCCCCTCTTCCAGTTCCGGCTCATTAAACGGAACCGCCTCAATCACATCCTGCGGCACAGGGCCGCGCTCACGATACTCTGCCTTTAGCATATCGACATATCCTTTAAGAAAAATAGCTTTCACTAAGCCGTAAACAATTTCTCTCACTGCCTCTCGAGTAACACTCGTATTTACAGGCCATTTCGAATTGTTCAGTCTACTCACCATGAGAGAGAGTTCAAGAATATCCACCAAACAGATGTAGGCTAACTGTAATCGTGCGATAGGAACAGGACTGAATCGTAAAGTCAAAGTATCTATTGAAAGCAAGTTGCTTTACAAAAGCTCACTGGTCTCTCAAACAAATATCTTTGACACCCAGCATCTACTCGGTTGATTTTTTTCAAATTTAATAAAAGCCTGTTACCCCTTTACTCTTTATCTCCTCAGACTCTCACACTATCCTGCATCAGGAACGCAACAAACACTCCAAGATTAAAAAGAAATAGAGGTGAGTCTTAGATAACATCACCGGAGAGAAACTCACCAGCAACTTATCCAAATGTCAACATGGAACCGCTTGTCCACCCATCATTAACTGATAAATATTGAATATGGATAGGGTTCAATTACTTACGCAGAGAAGTACCCTTCTATCTTTTTGATGTACAGAATCGCGATGAGCCGCTATTATCAGCAGCGGCTCTAGTTGCACTCTTAGCAAACTTGGTGACTTTTACACCATGACTAAGAAATTTAATTTGAAACAACCCTTTAGCTTTATAGATGTTTACCTACACACTGATTAAGCATACCCATATCACAGCCGCAGTACTTAGCCTTTCTCTTTTTCTGTTGAGAATGGGGTTGGAGTTCACAGGAAAGCCTCACTGGAGAAAAACCTTCCTTCGCTGGATGCCCCATGCCAATGATACCCTGCTGTTATCTGCAGCTGTAGCGCTGGTTGTTATCGGCAGCTGGAATCCGGCTGTCTTCCATTGGCTTGCAGTAAAGGTTGCACTGGTATTCGGTTATGTGATTGCCGGATTCTTCGCACTGCGCCAATCCATGCCTCAACCTACACGCATCATTGCGGCTCTTTTGGCCATGGTGCAAATTGGCTTTATTTTTTATTTGGCAATTCAAAAGCCTACTCTCTAATACAACTTTTTATTCAATTTGCCCACAAAGCCAGTACTCACAACTCAGTGGGCAGCGAGCTCAATTCCGATCCCATACTGTGTGATCAACCCCTTTAATATCGTATTTTCTCGCATCAAACACCGGCTCCTTAATTCCTTGATTAAGCTGTGCTTCATAGTCTCCCAGCACTTTGAAAGCCACACCGGAGAGCAAGGTAATAGCCAATATATTGGTAGAGGCCATAAATCCCATCGCCACATCTGCCATGCGCCAGAGCAAGGTAAAATTCTCAGTACTTCCACTGTAAGAAACCCAGGCACCAAACAGGATAAAAATTAAAAAAATTATCCGATAACAAAATATAGAAGTGGGAGTATGGTAAAGATAAAAAATATTGGTTTCACCGTAATAGTAATTACCAATAATCGAAGTAAAGGCAAAAAACAGCAGTGCAAACGCCACGAAACCACTTCCCCAGGAACCCACCACGCTAGACAGAGAGTCCTGAGCTAATTTAACTCCCTCCACATTGCCCACCATATACACATCGGCAACTAAAATAATTGCCGCGGTACAGGTACAGATAACAATGGTATCCAGAAAAACGGAAGCCATTTGCACATAGCCCTGCACCAGTGGATGCTTAACATCCGCTGCTGCACCCACATTCGGTGAAGAGCCAAGCCCCGCCTCATTGGCAAATAGCCCACGCTTTATTCCATTGGAAACTACCGCCCCCAGGGCTCCTGCGCCAGCCTGTTCCAGTCCAAAAGCATTCCTTAATATCATACCCAGAATCTTGGGCAACTCCCCCAGGTTCATCAGCAAAACCATAAACGCCACTGTTAAATAGGCGATAGCCATAAAAGGCACCACCACTCCGGCAAAGCGCGCGATAGAGCGGATACCACCAAACACAATAATGCCCGCAATCACAGCTACCACAATCCCGACCAGCATGGGGTTGATTTCCCAGGCGTCGTTAAGGGCCGTAGCCATAGCGTTCGATTGAATGGAGTTGAAGACAAAGCCGTAGCACATCAGTAAGAAGATGGAAAAACTAACTGAAAGCCACTTCCAGTTAGGGCCTAGGCCTTTTTTGATGTAGTAAGCCGGTCCTCCACGGAAGGTCCCAGGTTGCTCACCTTTCTCTTTATAAACTTGCGCGAGGGTATTTTCGACCATGCTGGTGGCCATACCGAGCCAAGCCACCATCCACATCCAAAAAACCGACCCAGGACCCCCAGCAGTAATTGCCACGGCAACACCCGCCAAACTACCGGTGCCAATCCGTGCTGCGGCACTGGTGGCAAACGCCTGAAACGCGGAAATTGAGCCCGGATGATCCTTATGAATACCTCGCACCATCACCATCGCCATATGACCAAAGTGGCGAAATTGAATAAAGCGACTGCGAATGGAGAAGTAAAGGCCAATAGGTAGCAAAGCAATAATCAGGACACCGAGCCACCACTGCCCTTCAATCCCCCCCCACAAAAGCCGGTTGGCCCAATCAATCGCCTTGATTATTCGGTCCAACAACTCTTGCATCCACCGCTCCCTGGCACAGCCTATATTTATGCATAGATCAACCGCTGGAAACGGCTATCCCCACTAAAGACTAGCAGCCGCTACAGTGCTAACGGGTAGGTAACCAAGCGGACCTTTTGCAGGAAAAGTAAGAATCACTTGGTTCTATGGCGCTTAAAAAATCCAAACCAGCTGGAAAGGGAAGCGAAAAGGATTCTTGGCGCTCAATCAAGATAGAGCAGGTATAAAATGGGGAAAAGCCAACAGGAAGTGGGTTCTGAGAGGTAGACCAGTGACACTGAGGGTCCACTGGTCTATGCACTGAAAAGAATTAGCAGAAGATTTCCCGCGCCCGCTCTGGAGACACCACCTTACGACCACTCTCTTCTGCGATCACGGCCAAAGCCTCAATCAACTGGCCATTGCCAGAGGTACGCTCGCCACCAGGCAAATAGAAAGTGTCCTCTACTCCAGAGCGTAAATGGCCGCCCAGCTCCGCAGTCTTGCGGTGCACCGGCCAGATTTCCTCGCGCCCAATCACAGTACTCTGCCACAAGCTATCTGCACGCATATATTTAGGCAGCAACTCCAACAGCTCGGGATCCGCTGGCATACCAGAAGCCACCCCCATCACCAGGTTATAGTTGGGCTTATCGACCATACCCACATCGGCATACATACCAACGGAGCGGACAATACCTACATCAAAGCACTCAAACTCAGGCCTGGTGCCCGTTTCACGACATACCGCCAGCAGTTCCTCCACCTTGTCTACCGGATTATCGAACACCATCGGCGGCCAGGCCCAGGTGCCGTTGGAACGGGCTTTTAAGTAATTCAAGCTGCCCGCATTGCAGGCGGCGATTTCCGGCTTACCTGCGCGCACACACTCGAGAGGTCCGCGCTGGTCCCGACCGATAGTGCCGGTGGAAAAATTTAAAATAACTCCGGGGCACTTAGCCCGGATTGCATCGGCAATTTCCAACGCCACTTGCGGTTCCCAGCTGGGAAGATGCCCCTTGCCCGGCTCTTGAGCCCGAAAATGTACATGCATTACCGAAGCCCCGGCATCAAAGGCTTCACGGGCTGAGTTTGCCATTTGTTCCGGCGTTACCGGAACCGGGTGTTGTTGCGGATTGGTGAGCACCCCGGTTAGGGCGCAGGTGATTACCACTTCATCGGACATCGCAGGCTCTCCTGAATTATCTTTATTTAGGCCGCTTTAGGTTCGGCACACTAGGCTTTGCCGAATTCCGCTGATTGCCATGCTCTCAGTATCTGCGCCTCATCCGTGCGCGAAATACCCTGAGCCGCATCCATACTTTGGGGTTAATGAAGGAGGTATCAAACCCCGCCACCAAGCGCTTGCTTGGTCACCAAAGACTAACACAGGCTTTAACCCATAAAAAGGCACCTTGTATCGCTAAAACAGGCCCGGCAGAATGCAAAAAAATCTAATTTAGGGAACCGGTATCCGATGAGTGATCACTCCATAACAAATTCCACCCCTTATGGCAGCTGGAAATCTGCAATCAGCGCAGAATTATTGGTTGAAGGCAGTGTTCGCCTGGCGGAAGCCAGCTTGGTGGATGGGCGTTACTACTGGTTAGAGTCGCGTCCTTCAGAAAAGGGGCGTAATGTTCTGGTGCAGTATTGCCCGCAAAATGGCCGGCGCGATCTCACCCCCACCCCGCTGAGTATTCGTTCCAAGGCGCACGAATATGGCGGTGGTAGCTACCTTGTCCACGGCGACACCCTGTACTTTGTACTTGCGGAAGATCAGCGTATTTACCGGATAGAGATCGGTAGTGACCTGCCTGAGGCCATTACTCCAGAAAGTGAATCCCGCTATGCAGACCTGCACCTCGACACAAAAAGAAATCGCCTGATTTGTATTGAAGAAGACGACAGCGGCCACGCTCAGGGTCAGGAAGCACGTGCGCGAATTATCGCCATCGACCTACAGTCTCCGCTGACTACCCCCCCAAGGGTTTTGGTTGAAGGCGCAGACTTCTACTCAAACCCCACCTTGAACACCAGCGGAGACCAGTTGAGCTTCTTGCGCTGGCATCACCCCAACCTCCCTTGGGATGGCACCGAACTATGCCTGGCCACTCTGAGTGAGCAAGGAGAGGCCATTGAGATCACTCAAGTGGCCGGTGGAGATAACGAATCCATCTTCCAACCCCAGTGGTCACCGCAGGGGGAGCTTTACTATGTCTCTGACCGCAACAACTGGTGGAATTTATACAAGCTGGGGCAAGATACTCCGCTATGGAAAAAAGAGGCTGAATTCGCCACACCGCAGTGGGTGTTTGGAATGTCCACTTATGGCTTTATCAGTACAGAGGAAATTCTCTGTACTTACACCGAGAATGGTCTTTGGTATTTGGCCAGCGTAAATACCCTTACTGGTGAACACCAGCTGATCCAGCAGCCCTACTGTGATATCGAGAGCCTGCGCTGTGAAAATGGCAAAGCGATTATGATTGCCGCCGCAAGAGACAGCTTCCCTGCAATAATCACTTTTGATCTGGCAAGTGAGGCCCTTGAGACAATCGCCAGCAGTAACAAACGCTCACAGGCTGCCGAACTCTTCTCCAGCGCCCAGGCCATTACTTTCAATGTCGATGAGCGAGAGGTACACGCTTTTTACTATCCCCCGCACAACCCGGACTTCAAGGCACCAGAAGGCGAAAAACCCCCACTTATTGTTTTTAGCCATGGCGGCCCCACTGGAGCCACCTCTGCCGGCCTCAATTTGAAAGTACAGTACTGGACCAGCCGCGGCTTCGCCATTCTGGATGTAAATTATTCCGGTAGCACCGGTTATGGCCGCGAGTACCGCGATCGCCTTACCGATAAGTGGGGCATCTATGATGTGGAAGATGTCTGTGCAGGCGCCGAATACCTGGTCAATCAGGGTTTGGCCGATCCGGAGCGGCTGCTGATCAAGGGTGGCAGCGCAGGCGGTTATACCGTGTTAGCAGCACTGACTTTTCACAACACTTTCAAAGCCGGGGCCAGTCATTATGGAATCGGTGAATTGAGCAGTCTCGCTAAAGACACTCACAAGTTTGAATCCCGCTACCTGGACAAATTAGTCGGCCCCTGGCCATCCGCCGAAGCAATCTATCAGCAGCGCTCTCCTATTCATCATGTGGAGCAACTGAGTTGTCCGGTGATTTTCTTCCAAGGTTTGGAAGACAAGGTAGTACCACCAAACCAGGCGGAAACTATGGTGAGAGCCCTGAAAGAGCGCGGTATTCCGGTTTCCCATATCACCTTTGCCAATGAAGGGCACGGCTTCCGTAGTGGAGACAGCATCAAAATGGCCCTGGAGGGAGAGCTGGAATTTTACAGCCGTATTTTCAATTTTCCCCTGGCTGAAGCCGGCCCCGGAATTACCATTGAGAATCTGTAATCAATCATCCCAAACCTTTAGAGGAAGCCATTAATACCATGGGAAGATGGAGACCACCGCGCCCGCGCGGCTCCCGCTATATCACTGCGGAGGGCGCGCAACGTATGCGCGCCGAAGTTAAGCATCTATGGGAGGAGGAGCGCCCCAGAGTCACCCAGGCGGTAAGTGATGCCGCTAAGCTGGGCGATCGCTCGGAAAATGCCGACTATATCTACGGTAAAAAGCGCCTGCGTGAAATAGACAGCCGTGTGCGTTTTTTGACCAAACGCCTGGAGGAAATCACCGTAGTAGATCAAGTGCCTGAAGACCGTGAAAAAGTCTTCTTCGGTGCCTGGGTCACATTGGAAGATGAAGAAGGTGTAGTCATAAGCTACAGAATCGTTGGCCCAGATGAGTTTGACGTAAAAGCCGGCCTGATCTCTATGGATTCTCCCGTAGCTCGTTCATTGCTAGGGCGCAGACTCGACGATGAGATAGATATTCGTCAGGGGGAAAAATGGCAGACCTATTTTATTACTGAAATCCGTTACGAAGAGTAGAGGCCAACTCCTCATAACCCTAAGCATAACAGCAGGAAAAATAGATAGATTTTTTAATTGATAAATAAAAAAGGCTTATTTCCCTCGAAATAAGCCTTTGAATCAATATTGTGTTATCTATTTCTAGAGGCTGTTGTAGTACTGAATTACTCCAACCGCATTGCCACTGGCAAAAGCAGACTGAACCTGATCTGAGCTCATGCCAATTGTTAGATCTGCATCATTCACATTAAGCTCAAGATACAAGCTGCCCGCCTGGGAATAGGCATCATCCCATTCAGTGATCGCATCATTGAGGTCATTGATCACGACCGAGAAGTTAGCGCCCTCCTCGTCAGAAATGGCTGTCTGAATGTCACTAATGGCCCCAGATACATCACTTTCAAGAGTTTGCCACTCTTGCAATACAGCCTGCAAATTATCTTCTACCTGCTGGGTCTCCTCAGCGAGCTGCCCAAAGCTTTGCGACAACATCTGGAGAGTTGACACATCTGCAGTTACCAGATTCATTTCTGCTTGCTTAGCCTTGATGCTCTTTTGGTCTGCAACAATTTTGGCAGCATCCATTGCAATAAAGGTGCTTGCCACTGCAGCCACTGGCCCCATAACGAACCAGGTTAACAGACCTTCAGGGAAGGCTACTATAGAAGCGACAGTACCCAAAGAAATAGCCGTAGCATCCGCAATACCAAGAGCAACAATGCTTGTTGTCAGTGATTTGATATCTGCCTGAAGATTTTTTATTTCTTTCTTTAAATCAGCAATTTGCTGTTCATCGGCCTGCGCATCCTGAACAGACTTATCGGCAATTGACTGCAATTGAGTCGCCATATCAGGCAATTTATCCTGAAACCCTTGAATTGCCTGAACTGCGCCGCTGATAAAGGTCGAAACAATACCCAGTTGAGAGGTGATTGAATCCAGGTCGTTCTTCAATATATTAAGAGCCGATGTATTACCTGGGTCACTATTGAGTGTATTCGCCTGGGTTAAAGCATCCTGCAACAACTGACTGATAATACCGTTGTAGCTTTGCACCTCACTGGGCACATCCAGAAGCCTGGCCAGTACATTATTCACCCAATCAAGCGCATCGGTATTGGCCTGAGTATAGGCCGCTACAAACTCACTCCAATCCGGTGGGTTTTGATTTAAGGTAGGCAAGCTTGAGGACAAAACGCTAGTCACCAGAGTGTTTATTGCAACTACATTCTGCTTGTACGTATTCTGAGTTTCGCGAATAGATGGAGCACTATGCTTGAAAGCTTTTGCTAATGAAAGTTTCACCACCACTGGACTGGAACTTTTCTCCGCCACCAAATCTACGTCATCACTTACCTGTGACATATTTATTTCTCTCTTAATGAATATTTAAGATGAAACCTGAAATCTCCAAGAAACACCTTGATTTAGGCGCAGCCCAATATAGCAAGCTTTAACTGTAACCAATATGCCACCCCTTATAATGAATCGGAAATAGAAATATATTTATATTCACATCTCAAATATAGAGCGCCAAACCCAACGCAATGAGCATCTCAATAGCCAGTAAAACTTGAAATAAGGGATAGAGTTCTCAACAGCATGCCTGACGGAAAACTCATTTGCTCTGACCTATAGAACTATAAATACCGCACTCATTTTTCAATCCAATAAAATCGTTGAATTAAAGCGTGTTTAAAATACCCCCTAAAAACCTAAAATTTTAGACTTAATCAGACCGACCTATCTTTATATGAGCCCCAACCCTAAGTAAGCATCAAAGCAAATAAGCCTCCGAAAGTATGTCCGCTCAACAATTTACTATGCTTAATAACATGCCAAATAGAAAATATTGAGCCACCCATCGCATCCAGGAGACACTGATGCCAATGGCCAATGAAAGCCCCTACCCACTCAAAGATACTTTAAAGCGTGCCCAGTTTGATTTACTCCCTGCCTTTAACAAACAGCCTACTGAAATATTGAAACTCTTTCGCGAGGCCCTGACTCTTCAACAATCGATATTATCTCACTCATGGAAAGAACTAGATCAACAAGCACGGCTCTGCATAGGGTTGGGCTATGGTGAGTACCGCAATCTTCAAGGCCTCTTAGAAAGCACCAACTATCTGCACACTCTGCATCACCGTATGGGTTTAGAGTTTCTGTTTGTGCTGCGTGGCATTGCTATTGGTGAAAATCGAAACCAATGGGCTGAAAACCTTGAGCGGCGAATTCGCAGCATGGATCCCGAAGGCCGGTTAAATAAGATTCTCGTTAAAGCAGAAGAATTAGCTGGTAATAAGCTCTCAGAACAGACTCTCACGCGTTTACGCAAAAAAATTGCAGGCCTGGACGAGAGAATTAACCTGCAGGAATCCATGGCCAGATTAGCTAATGGGGAGATAAAAAATATAGACTTGTTAAAGGCTTATTTTCCAGAAAATACATCTTCAATGGCCCTGAGATTAAACAGTGCCGCAGATGCTGTCATCATGTGCCTAAGTCGAGGGCTACTCGCGCTAACACATGCTCAATTCAATATTGCTCTAGATACTGAAGCAGCTAGTACCGACTTTTCCAAGCGCAATATACATCCCATTAAAACGATTATAAAAGTATTTTCCAGCCTACTTAAAAGTGGTCACAAGCGTATTTACAGCGCCCTACTTCTTGGAAAATCAGTGGAGATCAAACAGGCGTGCTTGTTTCTGGCCGGAGATATTGAGAGCAAACTCCCCCAGTTCGTAAGCGCTCAAGCTGTAATACACAACACAATTACCGAAATATTGCGACGTGGTAGTGGCGGCCTGGCGGAGAGGCTTGGCGATCTCGCGGTGGATGCGCACTTTCTCACCCGCATCGCCATCGCTAGCCAGGCTGCCTGTTATCGACTTGCGCTGGGTTGCGAGGGGCTTAATTCCGATAGAGACATCAAAAACCTTCAGAAAAATATCTACACCATGCCTTTTTCGACAACGCTTCCCAACGGTAAAAATGTAGAACTGTCGAAGCTAGAAACCAGTCCTGAGGGAGAGTTTGTTGAAATCAGGGGCTTTGTCGAAGAGGTCACCTCCCCACCTCAGGAGGGCGGCATGCTATTAAGCCACCTGATATTGAAAGATCCCTCCAGTAATGCCGAGGCAAATGCCGTGGTGCGCTTTGCTCACCTACCACATGCCGGCATTTGTCCAGGCGCTTTCTGCCGACTCAGTGGCACTTATAGACATCACTCAAGCCTGTTCGATGGTAAACCCGCCGTTGAGATCGATTCCCTGGCCCTGGCCGAGATTGGTAAGTCCAGCTTCGAAGTGAGCTTTATAAGGCTCGCCAACCGTTGGTTCCAGCCCTGGCGTAGCAACGCCAATCTCTACTGGTCTCTTGGTGCCCACCAAGTTGATGAGCACTCTGAGGCCACCTTGGGTGCCGGAGAGCTACTATTTACGCCCCTAATTCGTCCTTAGGAGGGCTACTATGCCACCAGATGATGGATGCATGACAGAACTGGACAGAGTCCACGACCAGATTGCGGAATTAGATGTACTTCTGGCGATGGCACAGCTGGCAAAAGCGGAGTGGCACGCCGCCAAAGAGGCAGTGCGCAGCGAATGCCTGGAGACAGCGATACCCAGCCTGCCCAACTTACATCAAAAGGATGAAATGGATTTTCCCATAGAGCCAATGGATCACGCAGTATCCGAGTGCATTGAAACTCACCCAGACGTGCTCGCTGCCTGGGACCTGTTCGAACAGATAGCCCTGGAGCTCGAAATTGAGTTGGAAGTAGCCCACGCACTACTCGATGAATACAAAGCCTGCTCCCACGCACTGATTTGAGGAGACTTTTGCTGGCAAATGACCACCATGCGATTTATCGC
The DNA here is from genome assembly GCF_052467515.1 of Microbulbifer mixtoriginis (SeqCode). Taxonomy (NCBI): domain Bacteria; kingdom Pseudomonadati; phylum Pseudomonadota; class Gammaproteobacteria; order Cellvibrionales; family Microbulbiferaceae; genus Microbulbifer; species Microbulbifer mixtoriginis (SeqCode). The sequence goes on from NZ_CP174314.1 coordinate 2,647,024, forward strand.
CAATTTACGCCGGCAGACACTAGATGCCTTTGCCAGCCATATGATTACCGCCGGAGGCTACCTGCTATCTGCCCACCGGATTACCAATCCCAATCTGCAAATGGCGGCAGAAGTGCGCCGCAGAGGGTTGCCCCTGTTTGCCGATAACGGCACCAAGCAATTGATTGATGCGGTCATCTCTCAGTTCTCTGAAGAAGCCCGACAAGTAACCCTGCGGGTAAAAGCTCTGCGCCGCCAACTGGGTCAACTGCCCCGAGGCAATGAAGTCCCAAAAGATTTGCGCATATTGGCAGATACACTAGCGGAGAGAGTGCTGACCAACTGTTGTGAACGTTCAAATAGCATTGATACCGATCTCCTGCTGCAACGCCAGCTACTAATGCACCCCACCCACCTGATCGCTCAGGAGGACTTCGCCACTACATGCCTGGTGGCTTTGGACCTGGAGCGGGAAATTACCGGCTGGCGACCAGAGCGTATCGCCGCGCGCAATCGTCAGAGCCTGAGACTATGGGAAAAAATCGCTGAACACCCACTAAGCCAAGGCTTGACTGTTTATGCAGTACTGAGCGCAATGGATTACAACACCGGCCGGGACGCCGGTCGGCTGGCCGCACAAAGCGGGGTGCATTCAGCTGCCATAGGACTGGCCAGTATTTGCGGGGATTTAAATGCGACAGACTTCTTTGTGCTCAACCGAGCCTCTTTCAAACTGGATAGACCTGTACCACGCCGTTATGTGCGCTTGGCACAAGTGCTTAAAGGCATTACAGATGGCTACCAGGATCACAACATACCCTTGCAAAGATTCCACTGCCTCGGACTCGGTGCTCCATCACTGCTGCCGATTGCCGCAGCTGCCCTGCCGGCAAATACCCAGATTACCGCCGATGCCACCAGCCCAATACATGCCGCAGCTAAAGACCGTGTGCTCTACGATCCGGAGAATTTTGGCGACCGGGCAACCACCAGAGAAATCGTTGAGCGAATAGTAAAAGGGGGCAACTGGCCCTTCCTCAGCCCATTCACCCAATCTTTCAAACAACGTTTTGGACACGACCCCGAAGGCGCCCGAGACTGGTGGAAAGCCCAAGGGCAACCACCTATTAGCAGGGAGACCTTACAACAACCCAGCAATCTCAGTACTGCGTTGCCCCTATTCTGTGAGGCAGACCCACAAATTCGGTCTATCGCTCGGGATACCTGGATAGCTCACAATCACTGGGTTCTGGGGGAATTAACTGAGAGTAGAAGCGGCCCGCAAAGACACGAACTTGCTTACCGCATTATTGATCACTGGCTGGAGGGGCCATCAACAACGACCAGCCGGGGCTTGAAAGCCGCCAAAAAAATCCTGTTAATGTAGACCGATCAAAAAAGGAAACAAGCGGAATTACTCAGCCCACTTTATGGTGAGCGCGGTAACAATCCCCCAGATCCAATTAAAAAATACTACAAAAATTGGGGTAAGCGCCCCCAGCTCAAGCCCTGCCATACCTTTACCGGCCATCACAGGAAAAACAACAAAAAGCTGGAACGCCGTGGGGAGTAGGCTCAAGATGCTTCCTTTTAACAACAGCTTTGATGGTAGGAAAGGAAGAATAAAAAACAGACCCCAAATGCCACCCCATACCACTCTGGGATATAGCCATTCAGCAGATAATGTAGGGGTGATAGATACACCGAGAGATGGGGTTATTCCAAAATCCCCAAACAACCAGACCACAACGCTATTTGCCACAGCACCCAAACAGCCGGCCGCAAAGAAAATTAGTAGTTTTTTCATTTTTTGCCCCAGAACCTGTAGAAGCCTAAACCTTAAACGCTGACTTTAAAGTAGCAAACTTAAATCCGCGCCAAGATTTCACGCCTGAATAAATTAGAGACCTCCAAGCCAATCTCCTTATCAACAGACCAACACCACCACTACAAATTTTTACGGCAGCAAAAAGCAGCAACCGTTCAATGTCTTTTATTCGAGCCCTTCTGCACAGCCCTCAAAAGACTACAAAACCCACCAATCTGTAATAGACCATCTACTCCCTAAGCAAATAGCAAACTTATTTTTAATACCATACCGTACCAATTAACAAACACTAAAATTCACTTTTAAGACATAAAAAATAAACAATCAGACCCAAAAGAAACCTGAACAAAAATATATTTTAAAAGTGAGAACCAAGGGACCCAACTGATCGAATCGGCAACCTTCAGCGAGAGAAAATACCTATCGTTTAATCCAATAAATTCCTGTAATACACAAGTGGTACACTTATGGTGTTTAACACCAGAAATCAAAATCAATATAGGAACAAGTACTGATGAAAGTACCAGTAGTAGGAATGCTGTACCCGATTTTTTTAGGATTGGCGATACATTCAGCCAGTGTCAATGCGCAGTCTTTTGATGAGAGCGCCTATCAAGATAGGCAGCTGCAATATATTGAAGAGGGCGTTTCTTCCACTAATGATACCGCTGTCGTCTTACAGGCATACACCGGCGATGAGCTCAATTGGGAGGCGCTGAATAAGAATTTGGATGTCCTGCGTAATGGCGGCAAGAAGAATTCAGACTTCACCCTTACCAGACTCATCCGTATCCTGTTTTTCCGCCCAGAAATTAAAGATGAACTCTTTGCTGCTTTGGACGGATACCACTTCTGGTTTAAGGAAGGCGGCACTGGGGATCACGTCTTCGCCTCTGAAAACCATATGATCATGTACACATCTGCCCAGTATCTTCTACAGGAAAAGTACGGTGCATTTGAAGACGACAGAACTTACAAGCGCTTAAAGCGCTACCTGGAAGTAAAAAACCAGTATGGTTTCTATGAGTTTTACTCCCCGGTCTATTACCCCTACACCTTATCTGCGCTACTTAACCTCGTCGATTTTTCTGAAGATGCAGAAATTCGCGAGCTGGCTACGGGCGCTGCGCAACGCTTGCTGCAGGACATACTGCTGGTCACCAACGACCAGGGCATCCTTTTCTCAGCCGCAGGCCGCAGTAATGATGGCTACCGCAGGAACGGTTCCGGCGGCAACATCAACCGCATCATTTACCTGCTAACGGGTCTCGGTAAGGAATCAGTGAGAACACCGAGTCCCGCAGGTGTAATGCTGGCCACCTCAGGCTTGGAAATTACCGATGACATCTTCAAGTATTTCGGTAAAGACCTGAATATGAATTACTCGGTAGGCCACTCTCTCGGCGATGCCAGAAACGATATTTATGCTGACTTTCCCCGCGAAGAGCGCGTGCCTTTCTATTGGAGTCAAGGGGCTTATTTCCACCCGGATGTAGCTGCCGATACCGCTTGGTTCGTCAGTAAATATCAGCTTGAAGGCTATGAAGGACTGAAGGCCTTCGACCAGTTCCTGGGGCTTTCAGAAGCTGCCGCCCCTGCTGCCGCCAAGGCCGGAGCGGTATTCAGCCGCAGCTCCGTGCTATCTGGTGCTAACTTTTCCATGTATAAGGATGGCGGTGTGATGATGCACTCCATTCAGAATTACTGGGGTGGTCGCCAGGGCTATCAGCAAACGCCCTGGATCGCCACTACCGGCACCCAATCGGTCTGGGCGAAGGTTGGCGATGGCAACAGCACCATGCAAAACGATCACCATCCCAAGATTAAGCAGGTAAATAATGTTGCCGTAATCCAATACAACCCCTATCCGGCAATTGAACTGTTCCATTCCGGCGGCTCCAACGTGGCATTGCAGTGGCCCGAAGGTTTCGAGGAGGAAAAGCGCAGCGGTAACTGGAAATTCGGCAAGGAAGACGACGGCTATATCGCCGTGCGCTATCCCTGCGGTAACGGCGATTCCAACACCGTTAGCTGCGACTGGAACGAACAAACCTGGGTAGTGATTATGGGTAGCGAGGAGCGCTATGGCAGCTTTGAAGCCTTTAGTCAAAAGGTGCTCAATGAGGTCAGCTACGATGCCGACTGGGAGTGGCACGGCTCCTTCTGGAAGGGCACATTGAAATATGTGTATGACTCAGACGTAAAGTTTGATGGAACCGATATCAGCTTAACCTGGTAAGCGCGACTCCTTTCGCTCTTGGGGAGGGGCTCCCCCTCCCCTTTAATCGGCTTTTTAGCTTTCAATACTCTGCGCCCAAAGACGAAAGCTTTCTGCAAAGCTCACCCCCTAATTTCTCCCCCGCCGAAAAGCTTCTTTCGGCCCAAAACAATACCCTTCGATTTGGTTGACACAATCAACCACTCGAAATAAAGTTGACAATATCAATCAAGTTAACGCGACAAACCTGTGAGCTACTCAGTCAACGAAACCCTGCACCAGCTGATCCACGCTTACAAAAAGCAGCTGCGGATCAGCATTCAGGAGCAAAGAATTGACCTTCCGATAAATCATATTCGCGTGCTCAAGGGAATCTGCAAGTATCCGCAGAGTACCGCACGGTCAATTGCACTGCGAATGAATCAAGATAAGGCCCAGATTACACGGGTACTTAATGAGTTGGTTCAATCCAAACTTATCAAAAAAACAGACAACCCTAATGACCGCCGCAGTCAGTTCCTTGCTCCCACAGCATCAGGAAAAAAGATTCTTGAAAAAGTGCAAAACCTGGAAACAGAGGTTATCGCTGTAATGACTCACAACCTGAGCGAAAAAGAACTCAAGGCGTTTGCCCATATCGCCATTGTTATGATCGAGAACCTGACCGAACATCCTACTTCAGATTAAGGAGCCTCAATACTATGGCTGAAAAACGCACACGAGAGCTGGTCGTTTTGCGCTCCACCAAAGTCTCAGAACACATGTTACGTATCACTCTGGGTGGCGAAGAGTTGGAATCCTTCCCCTGCGACCAGGAAAGCGCCTATATAAAACTGGTTTTCCCTCAGGGTGAGGGTGAACGCCCACTGATGAGAAGCTATACCATCAGGCGCCAACGGGAGACAGAAATCGATATCGACTTCGCTTTGCATGAACATGAAGGGCCAGCCTCAAATTGGGCGGCCAATGCACAACCCGGAGACTCTATCCTGATAGGAGGGCCTGGCCCCAAGAAGCTGGTTAACCCCGAGGCCGACTGGTTTTTACTCGCTGGCGATATGACCGCCCTACCTGCCATCAGTGTTAACCTGGCCCAACTACCTGACGAGTCCAGCGGATATGCGGTGATAGAAGTTTCAAGCGAATCAGATGTTCAGCCACTGAAACACCCAAAAAACCTGCAACTGTACTGGGTGGTAAATTCCTTCCCCACCGGCGAACTACTGCTTCCTAAGATTCAGGCACTGCCCTGGCTTCCAGGCCAAGCCGCCATCTGGGCCGCCTGCGAATTTAGTAGCATGCGGCAGTTACGGAAATTTTTTAAGCAGGATAAAGAAATCCCCAAAACCCATATTTACATTTCCAGCTACTGGAAACTTGGGGACTCTGATGAAGGGCACAAGCTCGCGAAAAAACTGGATAACGAGCAGGCCTAAAGGAGAAAATTTGCAGATTTTAGAGACCACAAAAGCAGCGGGGGAGTAACCCCCTCCCCTAGGGCCTTTCCGGCACTAACACTAAGTACGCTAACCCCAAGTGCGCTAAACCCAAAATAGTTTGCCCGCATTTCACAACGGCGTTATGTTTTTACACCTCAGTAGCAGAAGCCCTCCATTACCATAAGGCAAACCACTTTCGCGAAAATTACTCTTTATCCTGATCGATCCATCCGATACCAATAATTAGCAATATAACCCCGCTCATCAACCTGTAGCGCCTGGCGTGTAATTTCTGGAACGCCATTCTCACAGTGCCATGCATAGATAGTCACCCGTCCAGTCACAACGGCTGGTATAGATTCCGACGCAGGGTTGCTCTTACAGTAAGCGGCAATTGCCTCACTTGGCTCCTTCGAAGTGTCCGCCTTTTCTTCACAGGGAAGATTGGCGCCGACAAAGCACGCATAGACTCCGCCATGCATACAACGCCAAAAAGTACCCCCCGCAACCCAATCCCTCGGGGCACCGGCAGAAATACCAGCCGCCTGGTAAATACCCGATAACACTACCTGCGGTTTTGCCGGGCCTATATAGGGTTCTTCCGGGCTATCTGCATTGACCACAACTCGGCAATAAGCCACGGGGTCATTAAAGGCCCCGAGATACCTTCCTTTATTTTGCTCCGTCTCGGCCAGGCTCAAACTCCCACAGAATCCCAGAACCAGGCTCGCCAAGATACATGCACTAAGCCGAATCATATTTGACCTCCTCTCCCTGCTAACAAGCCCCAGCCACTGCTCTGGCGTCATTAGCGCCTCAACAGTCCTTCCGCGAACAGGGCTCTCTATAGATTAGCTACCCCAGCCATACCGAAGGCCCACCACAGCAGCGCAAAAAACAATCAAGGAGAGTCTGTCACCAACACGAGTTATCCGGTAGTGACTCCCACAGCCTAAGCCGCTGCATCACGCTCAGGATAGAAGGGTATAAATGCCCTTGACGCCATCCGGCAGCTGAATCACCATCCCCGACATCTAGGGATCCCGCAATTATTTTATTTTTCTAACTTTTCTTCTATTGGAAGACCATTTCCAAGATGGCACCAACCACCTGTAGGAATCCCCGCCCTTTTAGCGGGGGAGGATATTAAATTACAGACCTTTGCTTTAAGATCGCTTGAAACAACTGATTAGGAGGTTTTTATCAAGCCGAGTGGCCAGTTCTACCCTTCAGTGGACAGAAATATAACCAGCCACAAGGCCTCAATCTCACTTTTTGCAGCAATAGCCGCCATTGAATAGACCGTACCCGGCGAATAGAAAATAAATAAGCCGGCACATGGTAAGTCTTTACTGGAAAGTACTAAGCGTAAATAAAAAACTTATCCTTTCAAAAGGCTACGCATACTTTTCCCTGAAAACTGCCAACAAAAATATTACCAAGGCTCCAGCTGGTTTATTAATTAATTATTCAATGAATTCAACTTAAGTCTTCAGATTTTGGTACCCCGAAGCACTAGAAAGCCCCGATCCAAAAACCCAAAGGAGATTAATCATGGAAATGAACTTTAAAGACAGAGGATTCCTCTCAACGTGGCACTTAAATATGGTCACTTTTGATAGAGAAGATAACCTGTGGTGTGTGGGAACTTCGAATAACATCGGAAAGTGGAATTCAAGAACTTTTGGCCTCGTTGACAAAAAAGAGTACAACCAATCCTGGGATTCCAAAATGATTGCATTTGACAAGTCAAATGCAATGTGGAGCGTTGGAACTAAAGGTAATCTTGCCAAGTGGAATACCACCACTGGAGCATGGGAGGAACCGGACATTGAAAAGCCCTGGGACCTAAAAATGATTGCCTTCGATAACTCCGGAGAAATGTGGTGTGTTGGTGAAAAAGGTAACGTAGGCAAATGGAACCCCATTGACAACAAGTGGGATGATCAGGGTGATCTGGGCGGCTGGAAACTGGACTGGATTGCCTTTAGGCCCGGTGACCCAAGAGGTGATATCTACTGTGTGGGAACCGAAAGCAACCTGGGACTCTACGATCCTAAATTCCCAAATGACACTTTCCATATCGCATCCAACTTTGAATGTAAAAGCCTCTATTTCCACGAAATATTTGGATATTGTGTCGGTACTAAAGACAATATGGGTGTATCAATTTAGTAGGCCGTAATTTCAGCTAGTGGATAATATTAATTATTCACTAGCTATTTGGCAGCCCAACCCAAAAAGTGAACCTCTCGCATTTTTAGGGTGTGGCGCATTAATAACAAGTTTAATGCTCTAGCCGTGACATTAGTACTCGGAAACTACGCACAGTCACTCACACCAAAGTCTACCCAGCCCCAAAACCACTGGATAGTAGAAACAACAACTTGCCCACTACTTTAAACAAGCCTGCAACCTCACAGGCCTCTAACCTATATCACCTATAACACAAGCTCGTTAGTAGCGGACTGGCAATAGCGCTTTATCAGTTTCTCAACAGCCCAGAAAAAATTTTATCTCAATAAGAAACAGATTTCCCTTTGGAGATATCTATTATCGTGGAATTGATTACATAGCCGTACCGAAACTACGAAAAGAATACGCAGTGAAGATCCCCGCGCTGGCCAATACTATACAGTCAGGATTAAGTTTCTGTCTCACTCCGAAGTCACGAAGCCCGCAATAGAAATCTGAGCCGGGTGTGCTCTCGTAAATACTGCACCAAGAGCTGGCGCCAGTGGACCTTTCATTTTGCTGGTGAAAATTGGCCACTTTCATAAAAATCTATAGACCACTTAACTGACATAGTGTGCAGCCCAGCACGGAACAAAGCACTGCCTGCAGAGAGCTGGTCCTGGGTGACAATGATCCAATGATCCAATGATCTACTGTTGATCAGCTAACCGCCGCTCCAACAGCTGCTGAAGGTGATCCCGCTACCGTACTCGGCTCAACAATAAAAACTGTAGGATCGCTGAACGCTACTGGCAGGTATTTGGCACTGTACGGCTACTAGAGCTTATTGCGCAGCTTGGCAGCGAAGGTGGGCGGCATACATTAGCATACCGCAGATTTTGGCAAGCCCTTGACTATGGTACTACAGGCAAGGGACAAGGCGCTGAGCTTCCAGCCGAATCTCAAATCGAATCACCGGATTACTTCACCTTCAGTGCAGACCTGATTGCGCCTATCGATGAAGGCCACCGTAGCAACGAAAACCGTATCCGTGCACGCCCACCTTTGTATCCTCATTTAGTAAAAGCACTGCCTTAGAGATTTTACCGCTTACTGGATCTAGTGATGCCCAAGTGGGAAGACACGAAATCAAACTGGATGCTATGGCGAATTTGATTCTGGATGATACCCTGCCCCATTCTTTTAGCCGATACTAATTTCAACTTTCGTATGGAACCTACTGCCACCTCAGGGAAAGATCATATGAGTAACACAGCGTGGGTGACCAGCGCCATCTCCGAAGCCGATACCCTTTGGCAAAATTCGCGGACATCGATCGAAGGCAAGTCATTTAGTGATGTGCAGGACCCTAACGGCCTCCAGTATGTCGACCTGGTGATGGAAGGCGGTGGCATGTTAGGGATTGCCCTGGTGGGCTACACCTACATCCTTGAGAAGGCCGGTATTCGCTTTCGCAAGGTTGCAGGTACTTCCGCAGGTGCCATCAATGCACTATTTTTAGCCGCTGCCGGTACGCCGAGCTCACTTAAGAGTGCAAAGTTACTGGATATTATGGCTAAGGCGGACTTTGCCAGCTTTGAAGATGGTGAGCGCTTTGCGCGTAAAACGGTGCAGCGCCTGCTCAAAGGTAAAGGGCTTTTTAGTAGCCTGGCCCTACACCCATTCGACTCCCTGCGTACCTGCAAACAGCTATTGCGAGATAAGGGCCTCAATCCTGGCGACGCTTTTAGCCAATGGTTGCAAGAAGAGTTACGCCAGCTGGGCATTACCAATACCGCGCAACTTAAGCAGCGTATCAACCAGTTTCCCACTCTCCATTATCGGGGAGAACCCGATCATCAGGTGGGCGCTGCAGAAGTGGCGCTGGTAGCAGCGGATATTACCACTGAGACACGGGCTGTTTTTCCGGCAAAAGCCCCTCTCTACTTTAGCAACCCGGATGCGATAAATCCCGCCGAATTCGTACGGGCTTCCATGTCTGTGCCGGGCTTTTTCAAACCCTATACAGTGAAGAATATTCCCCAGCTGGATGAATGCAGTTCAGTGGCCGAGAACTGGCGCAGTATCAAGGGAATTGGTGATCCCAGGCTGTTCTTTAAAAATGGTTTTCCTAAAGAAATTCAGTTTGTGGATGGTGGCCTAGTATCCAACTTCCCCTTTGATATCTTCCACAAGCCAGTCGGTACCCCCAAACTACCCACTTTTGGCATTAAGCTGGAAGTGGACCACTATCAACCCAAGTCTGACAAGGTGGGGCGCTTTGCCATGGGGCTAATCAATACCTGCCGTAACATGCTCGACAACCATGTGCGGGCCAGCCTAAATGCGGAATACCACACGCTGGTGAAAGAGATCGCTATAGAACCTATGACCAACGGCGAGCATCCCCACTGGTTGGATTTCGCCATGCCAGGAGAACACTGCGAACACCTGTTCCTGTCCGGCGTAAGGGCGGCGATCGAGTTCCTAAGCAACGGATTTCAATGGGAGGATTATCTTGTGCTGCGCAGGCCGGAAGTTTTCTACTCTGGGGAGCAGTTGGCTTAAGGAAAGAAAGCCGGGTAAAAAATACCCGGCTTAGATTTATTCAGGGTGATTAGAAGGAACGGCGTCGATAACTGCGATAGTTTGCGTGCCAGAAGTTGCGCTTGAGAGACCTCTCTAACTGCTCGTGGCTCACTTTGGGGGCAACTCCATCAAGCTGTGCCTGAGCAGCTACAGCTCTGGCGATATCAATACTCACCTCACGAATATCATCCAAGTGCGGCAGCAGCGCGCCCTCCCCCTGTTTCACTACTGGTGCCTGCTCCGCCAGGGCGTTGGAAGCTGCCATCAACATGCCATCGGTAACCCGCGTGGCGTTGGCTGCGATCACCCCAAGACCAATACCAGGAAAAATATACACATTGTTGCACTGAGCAACCGGGTGGTGGCGCCCATCAATTTCCACGGCAGCAAAAGGACTACCGGTAGCCACCAGCGCCTCTCCCTTAGTCCAGGTATATATTTCCGTAGGAGTCGCCTCCGCGCGGGAGGTGGGGTTTGAAAGCGGCATCACCAGTGGGCGCTCATGGCCAGCTTGTAACGCCTCAATTACTTGTTGGTTAAACAACCCACCCTGCCCGGATACGCCAATAAGAATACTCGGCTTCACCCTACTGATCAGACTTTGCAGGTCTGACTCGGGCGCCCCATCAAAGATATCCGGTGACTGAGCCAGCGCCGCCTGGAAGTCATGCAGCCCCTTCATATCCGAGGTGACCAATCCATAGCGATCAAACATAAAAATACGCGAGCGCGCATCCGTATCACTGAGCCCCGCCTGTACCATGGCAGACACCACCTGCTCAGCGATCCCGCAACCGGCAGAACCAGCACCCACAATCAAAACCCGCTGGGCCGTTAAGGGTTCCTGCCAGGTTTTACAAGCTGCCAAAATAGTGCCCAGGGTAACAGCGGCAGTACCCTGGATATCGTCATTGAAACAGCAGATTTGATCCCTATAGCGTTGCAGTAACGGCATGGCATTCGTTTGAGCAAAATCTTCAAACTGCACCAAAACCTTGGGCCAGCGACGCTTCACCGCCTCAATAAATTGCTCTAAAAACTCATCGTACTCCTTTTGAGAGATACGCTCATGGCGCCAACCCATATACATAGGATCGCTGAGCAGAGTGCGGTTATTGGTGCCAACATCCAAAGTAACCGGAAGTGTGTAAGCTGGGCTGATACCACCACAGGCGGTGTAGAGAGATAATTTACCAATGGGAATCCCCATGCCGCCAATACCCTGGTCGCCAAGACCGAGGATACGCTCACCATCGGTAACGACGATAACCTTGACGTTTTCCTTAGTGGCACTGCGCAAGATATCATCTATGTATTCTCGGTCTGGGTAGGAAACAAACAGACCTCGATGGTTGCGATAAATATTAGAGAATTCCTCACAGGCCGCCCCAACGGTAGGCGTATAGATGATCGGCAGCATTTCATCAATATGATGCTCAATCAGGTAAAAGAACAACGTTTCATTATCGTCCTGTATACCACGCAAAAAGATATGCTTATCCAGGCCAGTCTTACACTGTTGGTACTGGTAATAGGCCCGTCGAGCCTGTTCCTCAATAGTCTCTACATTGGTCGGCAAGAGACCCGCCAGATTAAACTCGAGCCTCTCCTCTAGGGTAAATGCACTGCCTTTGTTTAGCAGTGGCATTTCCAGTAGAGAGGGGCCAGCATGCGGGATATATAAGGGACGCTTTTCGTTGTTGCTCATAAACCTGCTTTTTCAATGCGGTGATAGACGAGACATATTGCGCAAAAAGCTTCCAACCTTACTGAATAATGCAAAGGGAGCCACGAATTTGCACAGACCCGCCAGTCCAAGGGGGCTTAAAGACTATCTAGTGTTATGGACTTTAACAAGGCCTACCCTCTGCACCTTGGGATCAGGATAAGTGCCTTTTAATCATGCTAGCTTGCTTTTTACCGATGCTCTCAGGGCTGAGACTAAACGACTCCAGGAACAACGAGAGTAAGAAAGAAACAACTGCGAAGCCTGTAAGGAGAAGTGTGCTGCCCACCTGTATTTCCCTCCTAGCCCCATAGTTTCATGGGAATTCTCAAGAGGAAGTTAGGAAAATGTGGTTAGAAAACTTGAGGGAGGAAGAGTTGGTACCTGCAAAAACAAAGTATCGAAGAGGTGGGAAATAGGATGTCACCAACCAGCACCTAGTGCACAAGCGAACCGAGACAGCAATAGTAGTACTGTCTATTTTGGCGCTGGGACATGTCCATAGTGACCATGCTGTCTATCTGGGCGTTTTGAAGTTTTGGTAAAGCAGGCGATCATTTTTCAACCATCAGAAAGCCTTTCGGCAAAAGCTCTTTGTAGAAGCGAAGCAAGATAGAGGGGCCCTAAACCTGTAGGCAGTCTTCTTAGGAACCCCCAAGGCCACTATTTGATTGAAATGGCAACTCTTATCTCATTTGGGCTCAGGTAATGTTCAAAGTCTGTGGTGTAGGCTCTTTGATGAGGACAATCCGGTGAAGAAAAGTAATTCCATATCTCACCCCATAAGTCGATAACCGTCTGCGGCATTTCTCCCTGGGCGGAAAACACCAGATACTTACCCGATTGCACATGTATCGGCTTGAAATCTTCGGACATATCTGTTGAAAGCAGATCTGAGCAAGCATAGATATCAAACAACCCGCTATGGTCTGACTCATAGTTGGTATAAACCCCATAAATCTGGGGAGCTCCCGTAAACTTGGGAGCTGCCTCGGTACTAAACTTCTCCCACAGGGGAGCTATTTGCGCAGTAGAGGCATCCGCCTCATTCTCATTCTTTGTTCTTGCGCAGAGCCCCACCAAATCAAAGCCGGGAATTTGTTCAACGACCATAACTACCTCATTTTTATCAATTATTGATGTTACTTGTATTCCAATACACAGCTAAGTGCATGGATGAACAACTAAAGGGGTTCACCTTAAAGCTAAGGGTAGCTCCTTCCCTGTAGTAATTTCCTTGCTTTGAGCCCCAAACCGAAGAAAAATTCCACAACTACCTCTTGCTGAGTTAATCGAGTTTTTCTGGCCTGTAACGGTTGAGAAATTGAACCGCCTCGTCACGCTGTTCCAAAGAGAAGCACTGGATATCTATATTCCTAAATATCTTATCTTCAGCCTTCACAATCTTTTGTAGCCATTGCTTATCCGTCAGAATGGCTGCCGCAAAGATATTAGAAATACCAACATTAACCAAGTATTTCAATTTTTCTAGCACTGCCGAGAACTCAAGCCCCTTAAATGACTCAATTTCCTCATAGATAGTGATCCTCTTATACTTCTCACCAAGCAACTTTGCTTGAGCCAAACTCTCAGAAACATCACTTTCTGTAATTGAATCAGATACCCTGAAAGCGAGGGCATTAGGAATACCGATATCTATCGCTTTGATCATCTCGTTAATCCCATTTCCAATAATCTACAGTCAGAAATTAATAGTATGCTGTGGACAGTACCATCCTATTTATCACATTAAGCTTATTTTAAGCGCAGGATAAAAGTATCAGGAGGAAATACTCTACAACGCTCTACAGGAATCTGCTTTCTTTTTGATTTGCAAGGCAATCTCTTTCGTTAAGATTTGCCCACCTAACGACCAGTTTTCTGCCTCAACCAAGTCTAAAGAAACCCACACATGCTGCCTAAAACTCTCATCTCCGCCGCCTTCGACCTCCACCATAATATCACTGATTTTTTGCAGCAACTCCTTCTTCACACGCTCATCAACTAGCTCTTTAACTGTTGTAATTGTTACATGTGGCATAAAACCCTCCAATTGGTACTAAGTGAAATTTAGAAAATCAATCAAATTTAAAACAACTCAGCAGAAGACAAAAAGGCATTAGATAGAACCATCTCTCAATGGAATGCAATAACTGCAGAGCTAAAAGATGCATGGTAGCAATGACTAAAAATTCATTCTTAAACTCAAACTCTCCACAGGTCAGCACCCCTTCTACTACAAACCTACCAAACACTGTATATAAATACAACAGTGGATCAACAGCAATTAATTTCAACTCAGGATCGGGGATACCTCGCAATCCAGAGACTACGAGGCCGACTTAAGGTACACGCAGAGAGTTGAGTCTTCTATTTTACTTGCTCATTACTATGAAAGAGATCTAGGGTCTTTAGAGAAAGGGCAACCAGATCCACACTGGATTCCAAGTCCACATTCTTTATAACAGTCACTGCCCGCTGGTGTTCAGGACAAAGTATAAGCACACTTGTACTTCCTATACTTAGCCCCGTGTGGTATAGCAAATTAGGGTGTACTTGGAGAATACGCCTTATATCCGCATACTCTTCCGAGTTATATCCAGCTAAGAAATCTTGCCCCCCAAGAAACCAACCAATACCAATATTGGTTTCTGTTCCATCTGAAAGTTTAGAGTTAGTAAATAGCTCAGAAATGGATTCCTCCTGCAGAAAACCAGGCTTCAGATGAGAAAGCGCAAATTTCACCACATCTTTTGGCGTGGATAATATTCCACCGCCAGCATACTTATAGCTACTATTCACCTCTGGAGAATTTATAAGCACACCTGTAAAAAAAGAATAAGCGCCCTGTCTACTTGGGATAATTGGTGCCGCATCATCAAAGGTAGTTCTCTTCAATCCTAGAGGTTCAAAAACTTCAGTACTAACTATCTCCTTAAAGGTTTCCCCTTTTGCTGACTCCATTGCCGCACTCAGTAGAGTCCAATTATAAGTAGAATAACTCTGATCCGAACCGGGAATAAAAAGCAAAGGGTCATTTTTAAAAATATTCAAAGCTTCTAAAGTGTTGTTGTATTGCACATTCGAGAGAAACTCATGCGGAATAATGTAGTCACGAATTCCAGCGGTGTGATTGGTTAACTGGCGCAAGCTTATCGCTGGGTGGGTTTCAGGCCAGTCTGGCACCAAAAGTCTTACCTCTGAATCCAAATTTAAAACTCCCTGCTCTACCAGACGCATCAAAGCAGCCGCAGTAATCACCTTAGAAACGCTTCCAATACGGAGTTTTGTTTTTTTGGTCATAGGAACTTTAGACTCAAGATCTGAATACCCAAATCCTTTAGCCCACTGAGTGCCATTAGTATCGCCAACGGCCACGCTAATACCAGGAACAGTATCTGAGGAAACGGCCTGTTCAAACAAAAGTTTTGCTTGCTGTGGAGCACTATCAGCGCCCTTTGATTGTAGGGGCAACCATAGAGCCGCTGAAGCGATCAATATTATAAATTTATACATATCACCAAATTCCATTTGTAAATTTCATATACAGAAACGCCGATAAGGCGCCTGAGACACTATACAGGCATATAAAGGGAGTAAGCTAATTTAACTTTTGAACAGGCAGATAAGGTACGATAGAACCGAAAACAAGGGGGAAAGATAACTTAAAATAACTTTTTAACTTTAAGAATTGAACACTATTCAAACTTTGGGGAAACGCCTTGTTTTAGATTAAGGGAAAAATCATTAGGTTACCTTTAAAACCACAGCAACTATAATTGACTCCCCTAAACCTGAATGACAATTTGTATCAAACCAGAGCGTTGTTAATTACAACAGCTTATTGCTACGCATCAAAGTGCATCCAGGAAAAATCACCTATGTGCTTTACTTGACTTAAAGCGATTACTATAGACCTGAGCTTCCTACCCTCCCTCTCTATTTAGAGAGTAATTCATCACCTTTTCATGCCCTGTGACCTAATTTAGCGCCCTATGAAAATTCAGTTACTACCCGAAGCTCCAGCCTCTAGCTGTTTTTGTACTTTTTCCAAATTGAAAGAGCCGGGAACTTGACTGGGGGGGTATTCCTTCATGGTGCTCAGGAACTTGGCAGCGAGCTGCTGCATAGGAACCAATACAAATGCACGATCAATAAACCAATCATTATAGGTATTGGAGCTATGTTGTGCTTTTTCGAAAGGATCCTGACGTAAATTAAACAGTAAAGGAATACGCAGTTCAGTAAAAGGTTCGCGCCAGACTTCAAAACCTTTACCACGATTCTCTAGGAAAATGGCTTTCCATGGCTCGTAACGCATAGCGACTATTTGACCATCATCATTAACATATATAAATTCCTTTCGTGGTGACAACTTGGCCTTACCAGAAAAGTAATCCAACATGTTATAACCGTCGACATAGTTGCGGTAGCGACGACCGTTCAATTCTACCCCCTGCTTTAGTTGCTCTTTGATATTAGGGTTTCCGCCGGCGGCAGCCAGTGTTGGCAGCCAGTCTTCATGGGAAACGATGCCCGTCAGGGTAGTGCCAGCTGGGAATTTTCCAGGCCAGCGAACAAAAGCCGGTACCCGATAAGCCCCCTCCCAGTTGGAGTTCTTTTCACTGCGAAAGGGAGTTGTGGCCGCGTCAGGCCAGGTATTGAAGTGTGGTCCATTATCGGTGGAATAAAATACAATCGTATTGTCAGCAATTTTCAGACGATCGAGTAAGCTCAGTAATTTTCCCACCAGAATGTCATGCTCTACCATGCCATCCATATACTCGTTGCTGTTCGGTCCAGCCAGATTTTTATGCTCCTCTCGCACATGAGTACGAAAATGCATCCGAGTAGCGTTCCACCAGACAAAGAAAGGCTTTCCGGCCTGATGAGCACGCTCTATAAAGTCAATAGCTGCAGCTAGAGTTTCATCATCAATTGTCTCCATGCGTTTTTTAGTGAGCGGGCCTGTGTCTTCAATGGAGCCACCCGCATAAGACTTGATCACTCCGCGCGGGCCAAATTTTTTGCGGAATTCAGGATTTTTGGGGTAATCGCGATTCTCTGGCTCTTCTTCAGCATTGAGATGGTAGAGATTTCCGAAAAACTCATCAAACCCATGGTTAGTGGGCAGATGTTCATTCCGGTCACCCTGGTGATTCTTACCAAACTGACCAGTAACATAACCGAGGCTTTTCATAACCGTGGCAATTGTCGCATCACTCTTTTGCCAGCCTTCCTTGGCTCCTGGGAGCCCTACTTTGGTCATTCCAGTACGCACTGGCACATTACCTGCCAGGAAAGCGGCCCTTCCGGCCGTACAAGATTGCTGGCCGTAGTAATCGGTAAATGACAGCCCCTCAACAGCCAATCGATCAATGTTGGGCGTGGCATAACCCATCATGCCTCGGCTATTAAAACTGATATTCCAAATACCGATATCATCCCCCCAAATCACCAGGATATTGGGCTTTGTAAGCGGGGTGTCCTGTACTTGAAGCTCCGGTGGGGCTTGAGTTTGCCCCTGCTCCTCCAACTGAGGCTGAGGCTGAGGCTGAGGCTGAGGCTGAGGCTGAGGCTGAGGCTGAGGCTGAGGCTGAGGCTGAGCAATAACGTGCCATTGCAAAAAACACAATACAATTGCACCCATGAGCAATCGACGGAATACCAGAGTGGATGAAAACATATTGGGTCTCATAAATCATTTAACATCTATAGAGAGTGCATATAGCGACAAATAAACCTCTATTGACAACAAAACCCTTTTAAAAATTACTGGTGCCAATAGATGTAAATTCACGCTTTTTAGGAAGGGTAATACAACAAGATTAGACAAACTTGTTTGAATCGTTCATTACGGGAAGGTTTTTCCGGCAATGAGTTTAAGGGCATGAAAGATGGATGTTAACCACCATCCTCAGCCGGTGTTTCGGATATTTCCTTTTCAGGTGTGGTGACTTTAGACTGAGGAAAAACCACTGCCCAGTCTTTTGCCATATCTACAACCGTCCACCCATAGAGTTTGGCAGCTTTTAAAGCCTTATCCAGGTGCCCTACCTTAGAACCACTATCATAAGACCACTCCCTCTTACTGTCGGTATGGTGAACTAACATGCCAAAACGAGGCCCTTTACCGGAAGTAGACCACTCCAACATCTGCAAATCACCGTCTGAATTTCCAGCAACAAAAATTGGGCGGAACCCTATAACCTGGCTTATGCCAATAGGCTTACCTACACCATCATTCACGAAGTCAAGTTTATCCGTTGTAATGATTTGAGGATGACCATCATCATCTTCATACCGTAATTTAAAACGACTACCAATAACCTGTTCCGGCGGGATACGGTAGAAGCTCATTGAGAGTGCCCTAATAAAATCAACTCCACCACCTGAAGATATATAGGTTTTAAAGCCATTTGCACGCAAGTACTTCAGCAATTCATGCATCGGCTGATAAACCATATTTCGATAAGGCTTTCCTGTAAGGGGATTTTTGGCGGCAGTAAGCCAGGAATTTACAACCTTATTAAATTCCGTATCTGTCATACCTGTTTGAGTCGTACTGATTATTTTTAACCTATCCGCTTTGCCAAGGGTCAATAAGCTGTGAAAATCTTCTTTTAGAATGGAGGCAAAAGGTTGCTCCTTCTGCCACTTCGGGTGCTCAGGTGCCAATCGCTTAATCTCGTCTATCGCAAAAAGTAACTGAACGTAAGCAGGCTTTTCCGCCCACAAAGTGCCATCGTTATCGAATACAGCAATACGTAGCTCTGGAGGAACAAAGTCGGAACTGCCTTCTTGCGTCACTTTCTTTACAAAACTTACGATGGCAGATTTTGTTGACGTATTATTCCATGATGGAAGATCTGCACTCACACCCGTGCTGGAAAAGAAAATATTTATCAGAAGCAGCAAGCAAAAAACTGTCAATTTTCTTTGAGAGAAAGCCATTAGGTTAAGAGACTCAAGTAAACATGGATTGCTTGAAGTGGCACACAATGAACTAATCTTGGCTTGTCAAAGCCGGATCAATTCAACAGAAAAGTCAATAAAACTAAATATATGATAAATATAGCTGGAAAAATTTACATAATTTTCATTGTTCTCGCTCTATTACCACTAGCTGGATGTGGCGGACATAAGAATGAAAAATCCGAAATGGGTAAAACTGATGAAAACGAATCTATCTTAACCACTACCCATCAGATAAATCATTCGGAGAAAGAGCACGCAACATATACCGGTTCAGCATCCTGCCGAAACTGCCACCAAAAAGAAAGCACTGCCTGGAAAGACTCCCATCACGCGCAAGCCATGATGCCAGCCAGTGAAGACACTGTCCTCGGCAACTTCGATGGAACCACCTTTGACCACGGCGGAGTAACTACAACCTTTTACAAGCGCAAAGGAAATTTTTTTGTCGAGACCGAAGGAACTGAAGGTGTTCTAGAAAAATTCTCCATTTCATACACTTTTGGGGTAACTCCTCTCCAGCAATACTTGATTCAATTTCCCGGCGGGAGGCTACAGGCGCTCAGTATCGCTTGGGATAACCGCCCAGCAGTAGATGGTGGTCAACGCTGGTTCCATTTATACCCTAATGAAAAGATCGAACATACAAACTACCTACACTGGAGTGGTATTAATCAAAACTGGAACTTTATGTGTGCGGATTGCCACTCTACTAATCTACAAAAAAATTACGATCTTCAAACCGATACATTTCAAACCAGTTGGTCTGAGATAAATATCGCTTGTGAATCCTGTCATGGGCCCGCCTCCAAGCATCTTGAATGGGCTCAGAATCAACAACAGAGCCTTCAAAATTTTGGCTTTACTCATGAATTACAGAGGATAAATACAAACCAGTGGAAAATGAACCTTGAAACTGGCATAGCGTCAAGTAAATCAACCAAGATCGCCAAAGAAATACAAACTTGTGCACAATGCCATTCCAGGCGCGCGACATTCTCACCTGGCGCAACTGCTGGGAGTAAATTTTTGGATCACTATAACCTCGCCCTGCTACAACCACCTCTCTATCATGCGGATGGTCAAATTAACGAAGAGGTCTATGTCTATGGCTCTTTTTTACAAAGTAAAATGTATAGCGCAGGCGTCACCTGTAGCAATTGTCATGAGCCCCATAGTTTACAGTTACGTAGCAGTGGCGACGGGGTTTGTGCCCAGTGCCATCTACCTGAGAAGTTCGCTCAAACCGATCATCATCTTCACCCAATAAACAGCCCCGGATCGCGATGTATCAATTGTCATATGCCAGCAAAGAACTTTATGCAGGTAGATAGCCGCCGCGATCACAGTTTTCGCATCCCCCGTCCAGACCTTTCAGATCAATTAAAAACACCAAATGCCTGTATCAATTGCCATAAGAATCAAAGCAATCAGTGGGCTGCTGAAGTTCTGCGCAAGCGATTTGGCCCAGCAGAGACAAACCACTTTGGCGAGGCTCTACACGCAGGCCTTACAGGAGCATGGGATGCAGAGAAGAAACTAAGTAAATTGATCCTAGACCGAGAACAGCCAGCAATCGCTAGAGCAACCGCTATAACCTTTCTGGCGGAATACCTCAGCCGCGATTCTGTACAATTATTGCAATCCATAGCACAAAGCGATGAACCACTACTCAGTCTGGCACTGGCACAGTCATTAGATAGAATACCGGAGCAATTACGACCTGCCTTGGGAATACCTCTACTCTACGAGCGAGAACGCGTCACCCGCTCTTTGGCCGCCAATGCTCTAGCAACCTTACCCCTGGGAAATTATCCTGCTCAGGTTCGCCAGCAATTTTCTCTGGCACTTCAGGAATATATAACCTCAGAATTGTTTAACAGTGATCGACCAGAATCCTTATCCAACTTGGCGGGTCTACATCAACAAAGTGATAACTCTAAGCAAGCAGAAGTATTCTATCATCGAGCTATAAGTAAAGCGCCCTATTACACAGCTGCATACATTAATCTGGCAGACCTTTATCGAATAAAGGGAAAAGAGAAAAGTGCAGAAGAAGTGCTGCGAAACGCTCTGGATAAAGCAGAGAGGAAGGCAGCAATACAACACTCCTTAGGGCTATCATTAATACGACAGAAACGCCACTCAGAGGCTATCGGTTATCTCAAACAAGCCTCTGAGGCTAAACAGACTGATAGCCGCTATATATATGTCTATGCGATCGCACTACACTCCGCCGGCAACTCTACACAAGCCCTGGCAACGCTTGAGAAGGGGCTTGAGCAATTCCCTTCCTCAATAGATATCCTTCGGGCTTTAATCTCCATTAATCGGGAATCCGGCAACCTGGAGAGAGCAAAAAAATATGAAAACTTCCTTGCTGGAAGCGATCAGTAGTCCCAAAAGCCTTCTATTGTTTTAGTTGAAGCTAAACAATTAGTAGATTACTAAAAATCGTAATAAAAACTTAAGCGGAGCAAGTGCTCATTCGGAATTAGGCCAAACTCACAGCTCTCACAGCCACTAAACACTTGGGCCTGAAGTCTAGTGCTGAAATGCTCTGTCCAATTTTGGATTAATTCCACGTTATGATACTGGCTCTGATCATCAATGTTGTATTGAATACTCTGGCGATACTGAAACTTCCGTTCAATCCGGGTGTTACCCCACATAAAAAACAAATACTCCCGGCGCAACTGCCCCACCGATAACAGCTCATAGCTATCAATCAGGAAATTAAAGGCAGCTGGCGCCTGAACAGACAGTAAACCTTGCTTGGCAAGATCCACTTGTTCGATAACCTGGTCCCACTCTTCTGACTCATACCCATGTTCGTTGTATAGATATTCTGCCGTAATATCCCAGCCGCCTTTAAGGCTCATCTGAGCACCTAGCACTGCTTTTAGGTAACCGTGATCCTGTAGACCTCCATAGGAGATATCACTAGCCACTGGCAGCTCGCGCTGCTGTTCCCAGGCCCCCTCAAATCGTAGAGTAATATTATCACGTGCCAATGCACTCAAACCCAGGGCCGTATTCAGTTCTCCACCGTCCAACTGGTGTACTACTAACCTGGTATCCAGATCTCCCTCCCTATTCAGAACCAATGCATATTGATACTCGTGGTCAGCAAACGGATGGTCCAGCTTCCGATCCAGATTATCTTCCACTTCAGCAATGTAGATACCCGCGTTCCAGTCACCGTAGCGAAGATCCAGATGCGCCATATCCCAACCCTGTTGTTGAGTCAGATCATCTGTATCCAGATTTGGTCGGTCATAGACAGGCTTGAGTAAGTTGGCAGGGGACCAATTGTAACCATTACTCCACTGAGGTTTGATCCTGCCAATATTAATACCCAGTCTCCGGTTAGATGTGTACGAAGATAAGTAGCCCTCCAATAAGTAGGCATTGAACTCTTCTGAAGAGGCGCCATCATCATCCACCTTATAGTCTTGAATAAAGGCTAGGCGAGCAAAAGTAGAAAAGTGTGGCCCCGATAAAAACTGACTACTGAAATCCAGTGCTAGCAAAGATTCTCTTTCACCAAATTGTAGATTTCCAGGGTTAAAATACTGGTCTTCCCGCACGCTATTCTGCTGCTGATAGGCAATAGCGGAAATATCATAACTCCAATAATAACCACTTTCCCTATTACTGGATGAAAGATCTTGTGATTTAGAACTTTCAGAGAGCTCATTAGAGAAAGGGTCTTTATACTCTTGTGCACTAGCTAAAGCAGCTGAGGCAGAGACACTTAAGATTATGGCCAGTTTATGCTGGGTTAAATTTGGGATCGCCATGGTCTTTCTATATTAATTCAGTTTGCCCAATGAGGCCTTCTGGAAAATAGCCTGATCCAATTCCTTGAGACGGTAATCATCGAATTTCATCCAGGTATAGTTTTCCTGCAACAGGGCATCCACGAGAAGGAGCTTATGTAATTTCAATTCATCGCCAAAGGTTTTATATTCTTTGTAAAAAGCTGTTTTCAATAGGCGATCTGACCGGGAATAGAATTCACTCTTAAAGGGTTGGTTTCCTTCTGTCTTTTCCATCCACACTTTCACTTTTGCATAAGCCACACCGGAAGCCGTTGAAGTTAACTCCAACAACCAGTAATCCTGCCCTTCGAGGGTTTCTTCTCCAATAATTTCTGCACGATAGTCTCTTGAGAAATTAGTCCCAACAACATCTCCATTACTGGTTTCCCCGATCAGCCGCTGAGACGGTGCAATACGAATAACTCGGCGAGTTCCGGGAATATAGAGCCACATATTGTTACCTTCCTTTAACATGGCCCTCCCCTTTTCACGAGCGGGAGATTCAAAGTGAATCAAAGATTTATCGTTAAACACTTTAACACTGAGCGTATTAGTTCGAGGTTCTTTATCTTTCTTATAGCTGATATTAGTAATATTAAAAACAAATCCTTGATCCTTATACCCCCTAACTTCATCTAATCGATTCACCAGGGATTCAGCCGTTACCTCAGCCACTGCTGGCACGACTAGGGAGAATAAAAACCCAACAAAAAAAATAAAACGGCTTCTTTTCATCTTTTTACCCTACACCTATAAACCTATTGCATTACCGTCAAGTGAATCTCAACGCATTCACTACCGGTATTCTGGAAGCCTTTACTGCTGGATAAACACTAGAAATTAAGGAGACCAAAAAACCCAAGGCAAAGGTTTTGATAAGAATTTCATTAACCACAAATACCCTTATCGGGTAATCCTGAGTACTGCCCGGCGGCCGCGGCATCATCCATTCGGCATAAGTAATGCCCTTTGCCGCAAGAATTCCGATAAGCAATCCTAAGAGGCTACCGATAATACCTAAAAACACAGACTCTAAAAGAATTAAGCCAACTACCTGTGTAGGTGTCCCGCCCATGGCTCGAATAGTCCCGATCTCTCGGGTGCGCTCCATCACAGCCATCAACATGGTATTGGATATGCTTAGAGCTACAATCACCAGGACAATTACGGTGATAAAACCAAACACTCCATTAAATAGGCCAACAACCTGATGATAATAAGCCGCCAAGTCCCACCAGCTTCTTAATTCCAGCCCTAGATTCTGTTGCTTAAATGCCTTACGCAAGGCGTCTACAGCCATATCGGTTTGTTCAGTTTCTTCAAGCAATACAACCAGCCGGGTTAGATCCGAGGTATAAAGTAATTCCTGCGCAAGTGGCAAATTGACTCTGAGTAAGCGATCATCCAATTCCTTCACGCCAGTGGTCACCACACCGGCTATCTGAATGTCTACCGCATTTATTGCTCCATCCTGGGTGCTTGCAAGCAATGTTAGGTAGTCCCCTACCTGAGCGTCCAGGGAGTTGAACAACCCCTCTCCCAAATGCGCAGCAGCAACATCCTCAGGAAATAGATCTTCACCTTC
Organism: Microbulbifer mixtoriginis (SeqCode); assembly: GCF_052467515.1. Classification (NCBI taxonomy): domain Bacteria; kingdom Pseudomonadati; phylum Pseudomonadota; class Gammaproteobacteria; order Cellvibrionales; family Microbulbiferaceae; genus Microbulbifer; species Microbulbifer mixtoriginis (SeqCode). The sequence continues at coordinate 2,671,362 of NZ_CP174314.1, forward strand.
TACAATATGGATTGCAGAGGAAAGTAGTACCTCTTTTTCAGCATCGATACCAATACCCGATATTGCAATTGACTGCTTCCCATCACTCAGAAGACCATTAAAATTCAGTCGCGGTGCAACAACCAAAGCCTGGCTCTTCTCTTCAATTAGCTGGGTAATCTGCTCTAAGCTGGCAGAGGGAATCAGGTACTTTTCTGGCTCGGCTTTACCATATTGGTTGTAGCCATCGGCATAAATCTGGATATGCCCTAGCTGCGAGCGAATCATGCTTTCACGCATGCCATCGTACATGGACTGAACAAAACCACCGAACACAATCAAGCTGGTACAGCCAAAAATAACCGCCGCAAGGGTGATTATACTGCGTCGACCGTTTCTAAGAATATTTAACAGCGCTACCTTCCAACCCAGAGTCATAACTAAAGTTTCTCCAGGGCCAGGCGAGATTTTTTCGCCCACTCGGTTTCTGAAGCTGTCAACCTTGTCCAGAGTTCTCTGGCTTTATCTGCCTGATCATTACGTTCATAGGCCTGTGCAAGGTAGTAGTCGACAAATGCCTGGAACTCATCACCGTACTTACCACCAATTTTTTGTTGAACTAACTCCAGGTCTTCTACTGCATAGCGGGCCCGTTTCAAGAAGGCCGGCATATTTGCGCAGCTGATGCCCCTCTGCAATCTTGCCCCAAGATTGAAAGGGGCCTGCTTTACTGCCCTATCCATCATGCGATTTCCCCGCCTTGAAAATAAGGATAGCTTTGCCAATTGATCGAGATAGAAACTAGATCGAAAGGAAATTGCCGATCCTAGAGCGGCACTCAACTCTGGATCATTGTTCAGCGTGCTCTTCAATTTGGTCATTTTTTGTTCCAGGGATTCCACTTGTTCAACTCGTGTATCCCCTGAGGAAGTCAGCAATGCCAATTCGGCCAAATACGCAATTTTCTTTTGTTCTGGTGTGGATTCTTCATTTAAATCTTCAACCAGGCGAACTCTCTCGAGGTTAGAAGAGGGGATCTCTGAAGGGGGTATGTACTCCTCAGCAATCACCTTTGGAAGGCTGACAAACAGAAAAAAGAAAACTGTAAGTACCTTCAGAAAATCCTGTGTGCTAAGTATTTTCATACCTCAACCCCCGAACTTGTAATACTGGATCTATCATACCCACTGGCCAGAACGTCACCACTAAGGCGATCACTCACTAACTCTCCATCTAAAATAGTAATCACTCTGGATGCCAGGCTAGTTACATAATCGTCATGTGTTGAAATAACAAAGGTTATGCCCTGCTCTCTATTCAACTTCTGTATCAGCGCCATGATCGTTTCTGAGGTTTTCGAGTCCAGATTTGCCGTAGGCTCATCTGCTAATACAATATCAGGCCGTGTGACAATCGCCCTGGCTATAGCTACCCGCTGCATCTGCCCCCCCGATAACTGGGTTGGTCTTTGCCCAGCCTGTTTTTCAAGGCCTACATCTTTCAGTGCCTGCAGAGCCCTTGCTTTGGCATCTTTCACTCCCCTAAGAGTCAGCGGATACATCACATTTTCCAGGGCAGTAAGCACTGGTATCAAATTAAAGGACTGAAATACAATGCCAATGTGCCGGTTTCGGAATTTTGAACGCTTGTGCTCTCCCAATTTACCGATATTGACACCGCCAACCTGAACAGTGCCGGAATCGCACTGATCAAGAGCCGACAAAATATTAAGCAAAGTACTCTTACCACTACCGCTAGGCCCCTTCACAGCGAGAAATTCGCCTTTTCCCAAGGAAAGAGTGATATCTTTTAGGGCGTCTACCCAGATATCACCCATGGCATAGCGTTTAGATACATTGCGCAATTCAACCAACATTAGGCTTCGCCCAAAGTAATAACCATTTGACTCAACTGCTCACAGGCATCCAGCATGGTAGAAGGACATTCAGCCAAACTTTCTGCTTTCTGGTAATAATCCAGAGCTATATTAAGTTCATTACTATTATCCAACCCTTTAATCCTGTAGGCATTAGCGAGAGCCAGATACACAAGTTGTTTGACTTCCCCAGGTAAAGCATCATTATCTTTTTCTATCAGAGCTATGAACCAGTCTTCATCTTCAAACACTCTGTCAAAGTGACCGCTAACTTCACCAACAAAAGAAAAAGTGAGCAGCCGAACCAGTCGCACATTAAAGTCAGAGCTAGCTTGTAGCGCCGCTTCATCCACTTGATTCATCGCTTGACGCAGACGATAAAGTTTATACAACCCCATGGCCGGATCGAACATGGCACCAGCCAACTTACCTTCATTGGAAAAATAGGCTGCTTTAATCAGCATATTTTCAGGATCTTGTTGGTAGGCGGTAGCCAGTAAATTATCCGCTCTGTCTATTTCATTGTGGTAGCTGTACAGCTGCCCAAGTTGCAACATTAATTCAGGGGCAGATTGATTCTGACCCAGCTCAGCTGTCAGAAACTCCAATTGTTCAAATTCAGTTTTGCTATAGTCTATCTTTTTGAAGTCAATGGGAGCAGCCCCTGAAAACCAGGCAATAATGTTACCAATCAGAAGACTACTTATTAATATTGTTAGCATTTTCTTAAACATGGGCTACCCCCTAAAAAAGATTTAAATCTCAGCTGAATTTTCGAGCAACTGTGTATCCATTTCCTTTAGGGTAGTGTGCTCATCAAAAACCAGATTTTCTGGGCTCATCACACCAGGATAAAGCTGTTCACAAATCAATATCACTTCAACAATATTGAGTGAATCCACACCCAACTCAGCAATAGGGGTATCCGCATCAACAGAATCAACATTCAGCATAAGAGCGATCTGCTCACAGAGTTCCTGTACTTTGCTCTCTACGACTGCTGTAGACATACCTAATCTCCAGTTACATTACCAACTTTCAAGGGATAGAATCGCAACAAATAATCTAGGGTCAAAGCATATATACATATATGCTGCTCACCTTCAGAGTATTTCTGTTGCCGCTTAATAATCTTGGCGCTAATCATAGGGGGTATAAAAAACCAGATACGTGAAAGCCATCGGTTTCCGTAAAAAAACACCCTCTGAAAAGACTCATAAACATTAACTATAGGGTTATCATCCAAACAGAAAATTTGATTCAGACCACCCTTTTCTTTCAAATTACTCTCATCGACAAGCCTGACCTCCTTACCCAACTCTGCAGCCAGAATATTCAGATGAAAAAGAATAAAAGGATGATACAAATACTCTGCCAGGTAGACATCCCTATCCTGTTCCTTACCAGAAGCTTCCCAGCTCGATTCAAGCTGATCATTAATCTCTCTAACATAGTTTTTCAGATCAATACCTTCAACCTTTCTGGACTTGTGCGCCGCTTTAAAGATATCTGATCTTTGACGATTAAACCCAAATTTTCGCGGCAGGCTATTTTTACTAATTTCGCACAAAAGCTCTTCACAAGCTTCTACTTGCTCAAACACTTGGGCAAAGAACACATGATCGAAAGGTGTAAATAATTGTGAAGCCACCTTAGGGAGAAGATTGTATAAGGACTCCCCTCTACTTTGAGGCTTTACCAAAGCAGCTTTCAAATTAGGTTCTGTAGCAAGAGTATCATCCAGCCAGATTAATGACTCAGCTGTGATCGTCACCTCATCACCCGGAAAAATCATTCTGACATTTTCCAGCAGGCTTTTTCTTTCAGTAGGAAATCCGAAATATTCAAGCTCAACCAAATAGTTCAGATCGACTTTATCTGCACCTACGGCCAAAAATGAGGACAATTTCGCACTGATGAACAGTTGCTCATTCAGGGTAAAGTAATACAGGGGCAAATTGAACAAATCTGTAACTTTAATGTGAAAGCAATTGCGATCACTTCTCTGGATAACACCCTTATGCTTAACCTCTGATGTGCTCAATAATTTTTTATATTTATCGGGGTATAAGTCCAACACAGAGAACTCCGCACCCACTGCTAGTGTTACAGGCTTCACCCCAGAAATATCATAAACCATTTGCTTCACAAAGCAGCCTCCAATCGCCTCTCTACCACCTTATCGAGCCAGCTGGAGATCGGTTTAGCCGAAGCTGAGATAGCTGACATATGGGTAGCATTGGGAATCTCAGTTAAATAGGATTCTACTTTAGGTGAGATATACCAATTCATTACCGTATATAAGGTATGTGCATCGACTACTTCATCGTACTGGCCCACGGTGATATGACACGGGATATCAATACTGGCGAATAGATCGGTATATCTCTTAATAGTGTAAGCACTAAGTAAGTTGAAGCTACAATCAAGTACCCTACCCTGATTACCAGCAGCTGAACCTACTGGAGGGAAGCTTAAAACAGGCATCCGCCTGAATGCAGGAATAAGCATCGCCAGCCAATATTTCCAAAGATTTATTTTGGGCAAATTTTGCTGCTCTGGGCCCGCCATTGGTCTGCTGTGTCGCCGTTTACGAAAATAGCGGATAAAGTACTCAAGTCCTGAAGTGGCAATATCATACTTTCGAGTTTCTTCTGCCTGGGTTAGCGGTGGTGCTATAGCAAAAAAACCCACGATGTCATTGGTACCATATATTCCGAGGTATCGCAGAGAGGCAAGAGAGCCGGCGCTATGCCCACCGAGTACAAAACGGCGAACTCCTCTCTCCTTGAGGTGCGCTATCAGATCCTGCAGATCATCCTGTAATTGGTTCGGATAATCCAGATCTCCAGGACGCCCCTCACTTTTCCCATGCCCTCGCCAATCCGGTAAGCAAATGGACATTCCCTGTTTGTGTAGCATTCGCCCAAACATTAAATACCACTGACTGCTAAAAGTGCTGCCGTGCATACATATGAGCGCGGTCTCTGTATCTTCTGCTGGCAGCCAGCGAAATGCCAGATTCTTGCTATCACGCGCTTTGAAAAACTCTTGAATCACAACGCCTCCACTACAGGACTTTCTGAGGCTTGTTGATCCATTCCCATAGCTTTTCTCTGATCAATTACAGAATCCATAATGCTGTCGGGTTGGCTACGTGCAAATGCCAAGAAAACCGGTACCATACCTGGCATCGCAATGTATTCCTGATTTTGAGACCAGAGCGATTTGGCTTTTTTAGCGAGCTTGTCAAGTTCATCTATAGTTAGCTCTCCCGAAGAATCCTTAATTTCCAGTGCTTCCGTATGGAAAGAGTCTTCCGTCACTCTAACTTGAACAGGGCGCTCCGTCTCATCTGATAGTATTTCTGAAAATTTTTCAGAAATTTTCTCCAGCAACCACCCCTTGTCGGCAGTGCTTAAATTGGGCCTCCCCAATAAATCCGGCAACAATATACTTTGCTGAACTACCATTTTGTTAGCTAGCCCAGGGAAATCCAATTTGGCCTCAATCACCTTGAGAAATATCTCAACCCACAGCTTTACCCTTAAATCAATGCGCCAACCATCCCGACCAGCAGTACCCATCAGGTAGACAAAATACTTGTAATGATCCGCTCCAGACTCAAAAAATCCTTCATCATTCCTACGGTAATAACGACCTTCCGATTTAAGAACTTTCGCGGTATCTATCAACTGCCTCTGCAATATAAGCTCCAATGCCATATAACCTCGGCGCAGGTAACTTTTACGCTGCCAGTACTCCTGATCCAGGTAGCTGCCTGACATATAGTCCCAGGCGATTTCAAGAAAATAAGCAGCAGTGTTGTATGCCAACAGAGGTGAGCAGAGCTCAGCAGAATCAATAACCGGGTATACATTGGCCACATGAGCATAGAGGCCTTGATAAAACTCTTTTACGGTCTGATTCGCAATGGCTAGCTCCTGATTCAGTATATTCTGGGCTTTGCCTCTATCAGGTTCAGCGAGATCCATCAGGATATATTTACAGATATGATCATTAAATAAAGCGATCATATCGCCACCACCACTGAACAGGGGATCGAGAAACATAGAGGCAAAACCAGAGGTGGCCCAACGATCGGGGAAAATAAATTCATCCGCACGATAGGCAAGCTGCCCCCAAGCTTCAAAATCCACCAGCTCAGCGCCATCTAACAATTCTGAAATTGCCTGATAATTCATCAGGAAATCCAGGAAGCTCTCACGCTTGGTGGGTGGTTTTTCAAACTTATCCTTTTCACCGACAATTCCGACACTGGTATAGCCACCACTCAGTGGAATAAACCACACCCAATAGCCATCTCCGGAAAAATGATTGGTAGATAAGAAGCGGCCAAAAGCCCGTTTTCTCCAAGATTCATCTCCCATGGAGTCAATATCCCGGATATTCTTGAAGCGTCCCCAGGAAGAGAAGTGCTCGGGTACATTCTCCTGGCGTGTTAACTTTTTATGTTTCTTTGCAAAGCGATTGCGCCCACTACAATCCACCAACCAGCGGGCTGCAATCTCAGTCTTGCAATCAGCCACAGACAGCTGAACGGAATGACGGTTATCGTCAGACTCAATACTGAGGCCCTTGGCTTTCACACCCATCAGAACTTGAATACCATCTTCCCGGTTCATTTCAACCAGGTCCGCCTCCAAGCGAGCTCTATCCAGCTGGAAAGCTGGATGAGGCGGAATACTAGTAGTTCCGTGCTCACTCATTTCGGTTAGAGACAAGCTGTGATCAGGTTTATCAAAGAAAAAGCGCAAACCGTTTTTCGGAAGGTGGTTCCTATAGAGATAATTAACCAAGCCCAACTGCTTCATAAAGTAATGGCCGGTCATCTCAACAGTAGCTTCCCCCACTTTTGCACGGAAACTATCACTAGCTTCTACAACCAAAATTGAAACATCCTGGTCACCGCGTCTAATTTGCCGAGCCAGAGTCAACCCGGCCCAGCCACCGCCAATGATGACAACGTCATATTCTTTTTGTATTTGATCGAAAGCATTCATCACAGCGATTCCACCCCAGAGAGAAGAGAATCCCATACGGGAGAGTCAACCTGACAAAATGAATCATGATCCTGAATAATGTCCATCACCATCTTGGTTCTGGGTAATTCATTCCTGATAAAGAATTTAGCGCTAGTGACCTTCGACTCGTAGAAAGCTTTATCCCCCTCTCCTTTACTCAGGCGACTGGATGCACTACAGGCAGCTTCTAACAACAACCAGGCAAGAGTAATATCCCCCATCATGTGCAGAATACGAGTACTGTAAGCCGGAATTTTGAACATCTCTTTGGTCCTGACCCACACATGTACGGTTTTCAGGACAGTCTCCAAGTGCTCAAAGGATTCTTGAAGGCGGCTAAATTCGGTTTTGAAATTGGGGAAATCACCCGCTCTATTAATAAATGATTCAAACTCACTCTTATAAATTTGAAACAGCTTGCTGGAGTTGCCCAGCCCTAACTTATCTCGGATAAGATCCTGGCTCTGGATATAATTAGTTCCTTCCCAAATGGCGAGTACCTTGATATCCCGAGCATACTGTTCAATACCCAATTCTTTCAGGTAACCCTGGCCACCACAGGTCTGAATGGCCAGTTCACAAATGCGCCATGCCTGATCACTGATATAGGCTTTCACCACGGGAGTCAGCAGGTTTACCAGCCCCTGATGATAGGTAGCGTCAGTTTTCTTAGCCTCATCCCCCTCGAATGTCTTGAGTAAGCTTTCAGATAGGGTCAGCTTGGCGATCAAGGCCCTGCAGCCCTCAACCTTGGATTTCATTTCCAGTAACATGCGCTGCACATCTACATGCTCAACAATATTGACCCTGCTTGCCGTAGCGCTGAAGCTTTCATGAAAACGTTTACCCTGAATGCGTTTACTGGCATAGGCTAGAGCGTTGTAGTAAGCCGAGGAAGCCATTCCCAGGGCATAAACCCCTGTGCTAATTCTTGCCTGATTCATCAGGGTCAAGAACTGCAATAATCCAACATTTTCCCGATCACCTAGTAAATATGCACGGCATTGGCCATTCTTGCCGAAGGTAAGGTGAGTATTGGCACAACCTTTAAAACCCATTTTGTCAGCAAGGGAGATACATTCAACATGATTAAACTCTCCTAGACTGCCATCTTCTTCAACCCAGTATTTGGGTACGATAAAGCAAGACAAACCATAGGTTCCCGAGCCACTCTTCTCCCCTCTACCCATCACAAAGTACAAGGTATTATCTGTTAGGTCGTGCATACCAGCACTGATTAGGTACTTTTCACCGGTGAGTAAATAGGTACCGTCTGCTTGCCGGGCGGCCTTGGTATCGACCAGGGAAACATCACTGCCAGCCTGTGGCTCAGTCAAACAAAGGCAAGAAGTCCACTCAGAAGTAGCCAATTTGTCCTTAAATAGTGCTTTTTGAATTTCGGAACCATATTTTTCTACCAGGGTAGAAGATGGCAAACAAAAACCACCATAGGTCATAAAGCTGGGGTTGGCCCCCATAAACATTTCTAACAGCATTTGCATTATAAAGGGCGGAAGATCAGTTACCTGACCGCCACTGCTAGAAGATAAGTCTCCCCATTCCTCTTTAAAACGACCCCACATCTCCGGAAAAGAGGAAGGCAGCTGTACCTTGCCATCAATCAAGTGGCAACTTTGTTCATCAGCCTCTTGATAACCTGGTCCCAATACCTCGGTAGCAAATTTTTTCGCACGCTGCAGAACATCATCTACGAATTCAGCAGAGCAATCACTATAGCGAGGGTGCTCAAATAGTGTTTTGGCCTGATGAAACTGGTCTTCAATAAGAAATTTAAATTCCCGCAAATCAGACTTATAGATATTTCTACCCATGTTTGGCTCCTTGATTTTCCAAGAGTGACCGCCAGCTGCCGGAACCCAGCACCCAGTGAAATATTTGATTATGTCTTCCCCGGTATTTTTTCTGGGGATAAATCATGGCGCCGCGAACATGAGGAAGGTGATCCTGGCCGTATGCATCTTCGAGACTTTGTGCTGCATTAAAACCCTGATAAGCCTCTTCAAGAGAAACGGTCTCTGTGTTCACCAGACGGGAAAGCAGCTGTCCATTTGCTTGTGGGGTTCTGTGTACCCGGAGGCAACCAGCCCTACCACCGCCACCAAGAGTGATTATCCAGAGACCTTCAATTTCGTCTCTCAAACAATATTTATCAATCTCCGCAAGAGGCTTAATACTAAGATAGTGAAGCCCATCAAGCTCAACACTAGGCAGCCAATGAGTTTTATCCTCATGAGAAAAGCCTTTCATCAATCCTTTCGCCCAGCGAGATTGAATATCAAAGGACACTACACGGCAGGAATTGTCCAGATCAGTCGCCATTAATTTCTTGAGGTTTTGCACCAGCTCAGGCGCCCCATTGAGTGATGGCGCTTGCGATAAAATATCACAACTGGAAATTTGGCATAAACTCCGTTCGTGGTAATGCCTACATAACCAGGAAACTGCCACTCCTGTAATCACATCCAAACCGTCCTGCCCAGGCTTTATTCCTATACCCAGGGCATCCAGGCATTCCTGCTGCCGCTCTTTACCCAGCTCTAAATTTATAACTAGGGCGTCTTCTTCATGACGTTTGGAATAACTTAAAAGCGCAGCATGAAAACTGGTACATGCACTACCTACAAATTGAATGTTATGCCCAGCCTCTTCCAGCTGAACTAGAAACTCAACAACCGGCCGCTCCAGTAACACATTAGCCTCGCCGGCTGAAACGATATATACAAGCTCTGGGATATAATCTAATCCCAAAAGGTAATGATTTAGGGAGTTCAACAGTTGCTCTGTTTCCCCTTTATGATCAACCCAGAGGCTTCTTATATACATTTTATGCGGTTCCTTCCCTGGCCATTTTTTCAATGGCACCAAAACCTAATTCCAATAATTTTTCAGAGTATAAAGAAACTAATTTTTCACAGTTCTCTGTAGCAGATATCCTGATGTGAATACTATTATTGCCTGCTTCCAGAGGGTGTCGTACCAAGTTATCCTCAATAACCAGATACGGCTTGCCCTCCCTTTGTAAGATATATTCCTCAGCCTGAATATCCTGCAACATTAAGACGCGCTCATGTAGAAATACTTTTGGCATTCTTCCACCAGCAGGCATCTGCATTCTCATCAAGATTGTTTCGATCAAAACCCCAGATTGATCCAAGCACTCCAATAGCTCAACCAAGAGTTGATAGTGCTCAGCAAAGCTTAAAAGTACTGGAGTTGTACCCACCGGTAACTGAGAAATTGCTAGAAAATCGGATTCACCTTTCAAGGGCAATGTCTGGGCTGCGCAGAGTTTAGGGGTTTGCGGATAGGGATTGCGCAGTAACCTACTGGAAAGCTCTATCACTTTACTCATACCGCCTCCGCCAAGTAAAAAGTGCTACCCTGGTCAACCCTAACTTCAGCCGTACAGTAATAGCCATTGAGAGCAATAGAACATACCAATAGCTTCTCTTCCTCTTGGAATCTACCCTCAACTCCGTGGCTAATAATGTTTAACCAGGGATCACTACCAAAACAGTGCCCCCACCTTTCATGAAGATCGGGAAGCTGCTGGAAACTACTGAGTAAACGGGTAAATATTTGTCGTATGTTTTCTGGGAAAAATGGCAAAGATAAAGTTAGATCCTTCCCAGCACTGGCCATCTTTCTGATAATTGTTGCAAACTCTGGTGTTGTGTTATAGGTAACCGCACAACCGGCTGTAATATCTTCCACTCTGAATGAGTCGACTTCCAAGAGCAATGTGCATAAACCAAAGCCGCTCTTGCCCCAATTTTCATTACTCTGCCAAAAGCTTAAATCCAGCACATTGGCATCCAGAATACTGACTAGTACATAACGTACAGCTGGATTTTGTCGCAAGTAATAGCGCAGGCTGTAACCCCAGGATGCACACTCATAAGTGTTCACAAAACTGGTCACAGGAATACTTGGTCGATTTTTCAGAGAGTTTAAATCGTCCGTATTAACGGCCCCAGTCGTAAAAGGTAGCTCAATCATGGTTGAACAAAGAAAGTGTCGGTTAATCTCAGCCCTTACCTCCTCTGGAATAACCTCTGTTACACGAGCACTCTGTTCAGATATAATTTCACCGATTTGTGCGAAGGCTTCTTGCAAGCCTCCACTCTCTGCAAAAGTAATATTTTCTATGGGGGTAAATGCCGCTGACTTCAGGTATAAGCTCATAGCCGATGCCCTTTCGCCTTACTATAAATCTCGAAAAAGCAGCGGTAGGAACTTCCTTCCATCTTGGTAAACGCCAGCAAATCCCGCTGGCGAGTTTTGCTTTGTACCTTACCCGAAGATACCAAGTGCAAAAGTAATTCGTTACTGGCAAATTTTGTTGCCAGCACTCTATTCACACTATGCATTGAGAAGATGGTGGCCGAGGTTTGCTCATTACAGAGATAAATCAGATACTCGACAATCTCCTGATCCGCAACAGACAACTCGACCTCCCCTTGATCTCGTAACCAAAGCACAAAGTGCATCAGAGACTTCACAAAACGGGGACGCACAAGTGTCAGGAAGCGATTAACACTCCCTAGACCACCTTTGCTAAGCAGCATCTCTTTAGTAACTGGGACACGACCACGGCAGTTCCCCAGTTGCAGCTTGCCATCCAGGAAGGGCTCACCAACAGATGACTGCTTCAATTCAGCACAGAGTTCAGGAGGCAGCATCAATGTAACTGGGAATGGCCTTGCTGCCTGTTTGGCAACAACCATGGCAAACCCTAGCTTTTGTGCCTCTATACCATGAATTTTATTGATATTAAGCTGCAAAACACCATCATCATCCTGTATCTCAGTCTTCCAGCTCTGCAGGCTTGGGCCACCGGGGTCTGTCATCAAGAAGTGACCAAAAATCCCCTGCTCCACCCAGTTATTCACTTGAGCCAGCTGATCTTCAGTCGCCGTCAGACTCATCATGATGGAACCAAACAGTCCTATCATTTCATGGAAATGGTGGGCCAACCCCTCATCGCGCACCTTGTCAATAATTTGATCAATAACAAAAGTTTGTTCAAATTGTTCTAGTTGCTGCTTGACCGATGGCTCTCGAAGAGGGGCAGGCTCTGTCAGAGGGTCTTCAATGATCATTGAAGCGTCGAACAGACGCACACAGGCCTCCTCAAGAAGCCCTTGCAGTGAAGCTGGCACTGGAGAAACGGAAGAAAGCTGATTGATTACAAAGCTGCCGGCAATAGATTGCAGTTCCATAAGTTACTCCATGAGGTAGGATTTAGCAGAAGGTAAACTCAGGAATGGAGCAACGGTATAGCTCGCGTTATAGGCTCCACAATTGCTGAAAACAGCCAAGTCGCCAGGCTGTACAGGCCCGCCTTTTATTTCACCGATCACATCTTCCTTGTTACAGGAAGTACCTACCAGCAAACAGCTCTCTGTACTGCTCTCAAATTCCAATATTTCATCGCCACGCAATATCAGTGGCTGACTGAAGCGTTTAAAAGTACTTTCCGTTTTCGCTAAAAGGAAGTTCTGCGCCATGCCGCCATCACAGATTCCATACTGCTGCCCTTCTATCGATTTCACGTAGCGAATCTGAGTTACAAAATATCCCGCACTGGCAACCAGAGCACGCCCACTTTCGTGGGCGATTTTTATGTGAGAGGGAAATTCACCAAGTAATTCCCTATATTGTTCAAAATTAAAATCAATACTTTCCCAATTCAGATCAAAGCCACCGCCAAGGTTAACTAAATCAATGGCATAGCCGAGCTGCCTCTCAAATTTCTCAACTATTTGCAAAGCTGCTTGCGCAGTATTAAAAGCGAGCTTTGCGAAATTATAGGATCCTCGGAACACATGGAATCCAGCAACTTTCAACTCATGTTTTTTACAGAATGCCAAGGCCGTTTCAACATCACTCCAACCAAAGCCAAAGTGGTCTCTTCTCGTGGTTACCGGAGCCTTCTCAAATTGATCCAAGGTGCTGGGGTTCAAACGAAGTATCAGCGGATTAATCGGACGCTTCCCCTGAAATTCCTTAACGATTTCTAACTGGGATAGATTATCGATCACCAGTGTACACTTACTTGCAATTGCCGCTCTGAGGAAACCTTTATCTGCGGAAGGGTTATTGATATAGCGAGGGCTTTCACCTCGAGGGAGAAGATTCAACTCCCCCACAGAGGCAATTTCAACTCCATCTTCAAAAACATGACCACTACGTACGACAAGATCAAGGCAGCTATTCGCCTTTAGGGAATATATGAGAGATGTTCCCAGGCGGCCTTTCAGTTTTTGGTAGTTATCGGCAATATCTTTTAGGGAGTAGACATAGCACGGTGTTGAAAAGTGTTGCCTTTGCTGGCTCAGCTGGGCAACGAGCTTTTCCAATGAAGCTTTCATGATATCACCAGGATAAATTTAAATTCATTCTTATATAGGGCACAAATATTTCAGCCGTATTTACGACTTACCGGTCTAAAATATTATTTATTATTAAGCTAGTACGCTGCCCGCCGACCAAATAGTCTCAGTATTTCCAACTGAGAAAACTCATGCTTGAAGCTCTTGTTCAAGTTTTTTCTTATCAATTTTGCCGTTTGCTGTCAGGTCGATTGATTCAACAAATCGCACTTCCCTCGGAGTGTAATCAGCATCCAGATTCTCTTTCAACCACACTTTGAGCTGCTGTTGATTTTCGGGCGTGTTTTCCTGCAGTTCAACTACACAAACCGCAACCTCATTTTGAAACTTATCTAAAGAACCGAGCACTACACTGAGGTGTACCAACGGGCATGTATCAATTACGGCTTCCAAATCTTTGGGGAAAAGGCAAAAACCTGCTTGCTTGATCAGATCCTTGGAGCGCCCCCTGAAGTAATAGAAACCCTCCTGGTCCCGACTAAATAAATCGCCAGTAGCAAGCCAGTTATCATCCCGGTACAGACCATTAAAGATTTGTGCCCCCCCTTGAGCACAGGGATCGTAATATGCCTGCATAACTCCGGAGCCACGCACGAAAAGCTCACCAATTTCATTGACCTCGGCCTCTCTATAGGCGTTGGTACCGGCATCCATTAGAAAAATTCGAGCATCTAGGCCGGGAATAGGCTTACCCACAGACCCCATCTTCTGCTCCCAAAGCTCCGGTTCCAGATAAAGGGCCCTTTTACACTCAGTGAGACCATACATTGAGAAAACATCGAGCGCCGGACAATATTCTTTCCAAGTGCGAATGACATACTCAGGTAGGTGCCCACCAGTATTGGTTAAAGCACGAAGTACAGAAAGATCAGGTTTTACCAGTGTCAAAAGTTTCGCCAAGGCAGCCCCCATCGCCGGAACAATGGGTAACACTGAAATTTTCTGATCAGATATTACTTTCAAAGCATGAAGAGGGTTGAACGTTTTATCGTAAAGAATTGTTGAGCACCCCGTTTTGAGGGCAAACAACACCTGGTATAAACCGTAATCAAATGACAATGGTGAAAGGCAGAGTATGCGATCCGTCTCAGCCAAGCGAAGATACTGCGAGAGTGAATCCAGAGAAGTAAGCACATTCTGGTGGGTGAGCATTATGCCCTTTGGCTTACCGGTACTTCCCGAGGTATAGATAATGAGGGCCAGGTCAACACCTGTCACCCTGACAGGTGTGCTGAGTTCAAATAATCGCTGCTGCGATCGATAAGTAGCCAGCGAAATAACTTTTTCACCTTCCACAATGGCCTTGGCATTGCAGTCGCTTGCTATTGCACTCACTGAGGATTGTGAGGCATCACCCTTGACGGGAACCACCACCAAACCGAGGTGCCAGGCCGCCAACATTGTTGCCACTGTAGGAATATCGTTTTGCGCTCTGATTACCAGCCTGTCTCCATGGACCAACGGAGTATCGGCCAACTGCAAAAGAGACAGAGCCCTCTCACAGCATTGATTTGATAAGTTTTCCCCAGTCAGATTTTCAAGGCTTCCACTCCAGAAGCCACTAGTAACCCTATCGAACAGGTCGGCAAGCGAGAACATCATTAGTCCAAATATTTTTTTTAAAAATTATTCTATAGCTCCCGACTTCCCCCCAAAAAAGAAACTGGAGCTACCTAGATGGCACGATCATTTTATAAAGTGAGCTCTCCATAATGACAAGCATTATCTTGAAATCCTGTGATGAAGTTTTCATTCCGGCTCATGTAGTTCAGGAAAGTCATAATTTCCTAAATTTTTTTTATGTTGACTTTTGATTATTATTGAACAGGACATTCAGCAGAAAAATAATTTTATTGGTGGGCAGCAAAGGGAAACTATTTTTTAGTGACACCTTGAATTCCGCAAATCAGTTATTAATGTGCAAATTATTTCCATTATTAATGGGGTTTATCTCTAAAGTATCTCGCCACTCCCAATAGCCACATGAACAACCTAAACCTTTATAATTGACATTATATCTTTAAGTTGTTGACCTTTTGTTACATTAAACATCTAACAAAAAAATTATTTACTGTGCTTCTCGGCATTAAATGCATCAGGTACCACGAGCTCAGAACCAACACAACCATTCCAGTGCGTTCTTTGAGGAGTTATTGGCGACACTTCCATCAGACTAATGGCCAAACCCTTAACAAGAATTGGTGGAAAATTAAGCCAAAAAAGGCTTTTAGAAGTAGCGGCTAATATAATCAGACCAACGCTTGGTTTTGATCATGAAGAGTCTTGCGGGATTCACTTGGCTTTTAATTTCATGCGGCACAAATAGTTTCACTGGAAACAATATAGGCAAAGCAGAAGCCGATTTATTGGCTTCCAGCCGCCGCAAAAACCTGAACCATCAGTCACTAAATGTTTCCCAGGATGTGCTTGCGTCGATAGTTTTTTGAACCGCATTCCGGTCAATGCATCTCGCTACAGAAGTTGTAAACGATAAAGATGATTTATGTGATTTGCAGCCCGAGTTTTTACTGCATCAGTCTTATGAGCTGTCATAGAAAATCAAAGAGGAATTGAGATTGAACAGTTGGCCATTGCCGCTCACCCACCAGCCGCAAAAATCCAACATAACCTCGCGGATGATTTTTCTCACTCCATTAATCCTCACTGCGCTATTGCATCCTAACCTAAGCGCTGATGTGAGTAGGGAGTCTGTAGAATCCATCAGTACACCAGATAAAGTAGAAAGCAGCATTGGGCTGCTCAAGTTTCGCGATGGCGCCCCTTATCCCGATACGGCAGAGAAACTCTACGACTACCTGGATCATATGCGTGCAGTAGATAGCTTCTTAAAAGGCATTCAAGGGGCCTCGGTGCACGGATTAATGAAAGGCGCTCGTGAGCTGGGAGCTAAAGCCGCCAATGAGGTTTTAATCTTTGATCGGCTGATGAATTCTGAATCTCTATTTCTAACCGGAAACACATCGACGATTTACACCCTCGCCTTTCTGGATCTCAAGCGCGATGGCCCCACTGTGCTGCATTCACCACCAGCGGTTTCGGGAGCATTTAATGATGCCTGGTTCCGCTATGTAGAGGACATTGGTCGCTCCGGGCCAGATAAAGGGCGCGGCGGTAAATATCTGGTTCTTCCGCCAGACTACAAAGGTAATCTGCCCTTTGGGTATTTTCCCGTCTACCCTCGCTCTTTTCGAGTATGGGTATTTATGCGCTCACCAGGGGAACAGCCATTGGAAGCCGCCGCCCAAAGTGTCAAAGACCACCTCAGGATTTACCCCCTCTCCAGAAAGGGAACCCCCCCGCCGATGGTGTTCATTAGCGCTTCGGGCAAGGCCTTCAATACCATTCATCCCAACAACTACAAATTTTATAAACACCTCAATGAAGTCATTCAGTACGAATGGATTGGCATGCTGAACCCGGAAACCCGCGGCCTGTTTGCCTCTATTGGTATCGAAAAAGGCAAAGCGTTTAGCCCCGATGAACGCATGACCAAGATCCTTACCGATGCCGTTGCCATCGGCAATGGCATCGCCCGCTCTATCGTCTGGTATCCCCGCACCGACAAATCCCTTGCCGATATCAAGATCTACCCCGGCACCGACAGCGCCTGGGTAATGGCATTTCCCGGCAAGAATATTTTCTTTAATGGCCCCGATGGCAAAACCATCAATAGCGATGCACGGGTCAGCTATTTCTACCCCTACACGGGAGTAAGTCCGGCAATGATTGCCCTTGAGCCCGGCAAGGGCTCTGATTACGCCATCGCCTTTGTCGATGAAAATAAGGAGCCCTTCGATGGTGCCAAGAAGTACAAACTGCACTTACCGCCGGAGGTGCCTGTCAACGCTTTCTGGGCCGTTAATATCTACGACAGCCAGACCCGCTCACAGCTCAAGACAAGCCAGAAATTCCCCTCGGTAAGCAGCCAGAGTAAAGGGATCAAACAAAATTCCGACGGCTCTTACGATATCTACTTTGGTCCCCAAGCCCCCAAGGGCTTCGAACACAACTGGCTGGAGACAGTGCCGGGCAAGGGGTTTTTTGTGATATTGCGACTCTATGGCCCCCTGGGGCCCTGGCTGGAGAAGACCTGGCGCCCAGGAGAGGTTGAGCCCACAGACTATTGATCGGCAGGGGCCAGCCGGCGACGGTAGTTACGCGGCGTATCCGAAAACCACCGCCGACAAGCGCGCTGAAAAGTGCTCTGCTCCGCATATCCCAGCAGCCCGGTAATCTGTCCCAGAGCCAGCCCGGTATTTGCCAAGTACTCCGCAGCCATCTCCCTGCGCACCATGTCCAACAAGGCATCAAAGCGCAAACCCTCACCTGCCAGACGTCTCTGCAGAGTACGTGGGTGCAGGCTTAAGTGGGCCGCGACCACCCCCACCTGATACTGGCCAATAGGCAGCAATTGCCGCATCAAGTCCCTAACCTGTGTACTCAGAGAGGCATCAGAAGAAACAGACTGCTGCTCTAAATAATTGATGGCCAACCGTTTGGTAACCGGATCGGCACAAGCGAGCGGAGTATCCAGCTGCTGTGCCGGGTACTCCATGGCGCAGTAACCGGAAAGGAATTCCACCGGGCAGGAAAAGTATTCAAAGTAATCGGCGGGATCGGTCAGAGCGGCATGTGGCAACAGAACTCGCTGCGGTGCCACATTCGCGCCCATCAGCATTTGCAACATCACCAGCGCATTCCCCAAGGTTTGCTCATGGATCTGGTGAAAGCACGATAAAGCCGGATCAAGTTGATCGAATACCAGGCGCTCTAAAGTACCACCAGGGACCGATTCAATCCGCAAGTGAATAGCGGGGCTGTGTAATGACATAAACCTAGCCACCGCCAGAATCGCCTCTCTGGCCGAAGTGGAGTTGCAGGCTATCACCGCAATCCCCCCCAATCGATCGACACCCTGTCTTACTGCCAGACGAAGGGCAAAGTCAGCGCACTGTAACCGCTCGGCGGTTAGCTCCAGCAAGCGCGCTACATCCAAGTGTGACAGCAAGCGGCTATCCGATATGACAATATCCTCAGGAAGACTAAATTCCGTAAGAAATGTGCGGGCATCTCCTCCAAGCTCCGATGCCAGTTCGCTATACCCCGTAAGCACACTGGCTCGTATCAAACTACCCATTGCTCCTCCAGGGCGCCAGCTGACGCCTCAAGATAATTTTTTGTCGCAATGTAGCAATAAAAAGGCTCCACATCTACGCAGTCTATTGCGTCTAAAGACACAAGAAGGATGATGATTTTGCAACCACTTCACTTTGATGTGCTAATTATTGGAGCCGGGCTTTCCGGTATCGGAGCCGCCTGCCACCTGCGCCGCGAATGCCCCTCCAAGAAAATTGCCATCCTAGAGCGTCGCTCTCAAATCGGAGGCACCTGGGATTTATTCCGCTACCCAGGTATTCGTTCGGATTCAGATATGTTCACCTTTGGCTTTGACTTCCGCCCATGGCCGGGACTGAAAGTACTGGCTGATGGACCCTCTATCCGCCAATACCTCATTGATACTGCAGACGAGTATGCAGTTAGTAGAGATATTCACTTTAATGTCGACCTCCTCAGCGCCAACTGGGATAGCCAAAAAGAACTATGGATTCTGCAGGGAAGCAATACTCAGAGCGGCAAACCCTGTTACTACAGCTGCAAGTTTTTAATCTCATGTACCGGGTATTACGATCATTCCCAGGGATATCTCCCAAAAATTCCTGGTGCCGAACAGTTTCAGGGTGACTACATCCACCCCCAGCACTGGCCGGAAGAACTGGATTACCAAAACAAAAAAATTGTTGTGATTGGCAGTGGTGCCACCGCTATTACCCTGGTACCCGCCCTGGCTGATCAAGCCAAGCATGTCACCATGTTACAGCGATCCCCTAGTTATGTTATTTCCGTACCCGCGTTTGATAAACTCTCGGCACTGTTACTAAAGTTTCTACCAAAATCCTGGGTGTTTAATTTTGCGCGCTGGCGAAATATAAAAATACAACGCTGGCTCTTTAAGGCTTCTAAACGCTGGCCACATTTTATGCGCAAACTGTTCCTGCGGGGTGTTCGCAAAAGCCTACCCAACGACTTTGATATGCGTCACTTCACACCGAACTACAGCCCCTGGGATCAACGTATTTGCGCAGTGCCCGATGATGATTTCTTTGCAGCAATAAAATCAGGCAAAGCCTCAGTAGAAACCGGGGAGATAAAAGCCATTGACAGACAGGGTATCGAGTTGGAATCAGGGCAACAGATCGATGCGGATATCATTATCACAGCTACCGGATTAAATATCCAAGTGCTCGGAGGCATGCAGCTGAGTATTGATGGCAAGAAAGTACCCATCAGTGAGAAGCTCACTTACAAAGCTGTGCTCTTGGAGGGTGTCCCCAATATGTCTTGGGTGTTTGGATATACTAATGCCCCCTGGACCCTAAAAGCAGATATCTCTGCCCGCTACATCTGCCGTTTAATCAATTATATGGATGAACATCAGTATGAGATTTGTTTGGCGGAAGATAACGAGGCCTGTGCTGAAATCAACTCTGTGATGAGCAGCCTGAGTTCCGGTTATGTCAGAAGAGGAAATCATGCCCTTCCCCGCCAGGGCAATAAATATCCGTGGCGCCTACTGAATAATTACGAACAAGATTGCAAAATTTTACTACAGGAGCCTATTAAGGATGCTTATCTTACCTTTCAATCAAAAAAGGCTTCCGCAAACTTAGAAAAAGAAACAGCTAACACTAGCATAACAGAAGATATGGCCACCGATTAAACAAGAGAGGATCGTTAAGCGATGCCCCAGTTTTATGTGGAGTAGCAAGGTGCTTAGCTAAGCTAATAAACGAAGGTTTATACAAAATTCAAGAATGAAAACTTAGTCGTCCATTACTTTATTGTAGCCATAACTATCTGTCCCATATACTTGAAAATTGGGTACGTCTGGAAGCTTGTATTCAACTAACCCTTCTGCCGTTGAATACACATCAACTCCTGATGGAGCCACCCTAACATGATTTGGTGTACAGCGAGCCACAACAGAAAACCGTGAATCATCATTACTGGTGTTTGGATATGAAGCGTGCATATTCAAGGAGGAAAAAATCAGGCATTCACCAGCCTTCATATGGAGGTCAACAACTTTAAACTTATCAAAGTAGTCCTCACCTAACAGCTCAACTGCTGTACGAAAAAGTAGTGTACTCTTAACAAAAATAGTTCCATAGAGCGCTATCTTGAGCAACGCATATAAATGAGAAATAGAAAATGGCAACAATGACAAGTAAAAGATTTGATTGTCCTGAACATAACTATAGAGATAATCCATCCGAGCGTCGCCCATTGACCCTGGCAATATACGCAAACAACCATTTTTCTCCGTGCAGTCTGTAAGCGCCACCCAGGCGTTCAACTGGATAACAGCTGGGTCCATCTTCTGGCTTGGCTGTAACTTGGCATACTTCCCTGTCTCTCGGAAAGTAGCATTTTGATGCCATATCGTCCCCCTTGCACCAGGGAACTTATGAAACATTTGGCTCCGCCAACACATAACTTCATCACCCAACAAGCTAGCTAGGCGCTCTGTTATTTGCGGCCTGCGAAATAGTGCTCTTAGTGACTTTATTCTCAATGCCTGATAAAGCCCGGCCACCTCTATCGACCACTGATCGTGCCTTTCAGCAATGTTTTTAACTTTTTCGCTCATGTAATTTTTCCCATGAAAATCACATGAAAACTCGTCCAGTAGCTCACCCCTAAGTTGCTCTGCCTCACTTTTAGAAATAACCTGAAACGGAGGCAGATAACCATTCTTCTCAAAAAAGTCTAAATCTTTTTCATTGAGAAAGCAGCCCCCCTCCTTTGGCCTATCCAGCTTATCTCGAGAAATAGTTACAGTCAGGTTTTTAAGTGAATCCAGATCATCAAGCAATCGTTTTTTCTTTTTCCCCTGCCATGGCAGAACAAATACTTTATGAAGCATTACCAGTGCCACCATCGCCCATACCCGCAGGGATTGCAGACTTGTTATTTCAAACCCACCAGCAACCTCCTCTATAGAGCCAAATCCTTTAAGCATTTCCGCCAAAGTGCCCTTTTTCATAAGCATTCCGACTTATAGTTACCAACGAAAATGAAACCCCATAATTTCTAATATCAGCCAGAGAAAAATGGTTAAGGCTGTTCCGCTGGAGTATTTATATTCATAGGTTCTGGAGTAACCAGATTCCACCAAAAATCAAACTTATCCATAAGGGAAAGCAATACCTTTAATTGCCCCACATCCCCATCAATTTTCACCGCACCTTCATTCAGTTTTTCCTGTATAGAGGATACCCCCAGGATAATATCGTTGAGATCATTGCGATTAATAGTAACGAAGCTTTGGGGCTTTTCTATTGGGGGGCCGTAGTTGAGCACAGCATTCTCAAGCACAAGAGAGTACGCTTCCTGTATGTCCGGCAAACTAATATTAATAGCAATCTGCTTCCCGGTGGCCTTGGGCCCATTTAATCGAATTCCCAGATAATCAAAAATAAGCACAGTAGGCATACTGCGGATGGTATCGGCACTGGCAGTTAATGGCACTGGCAATCGCTCTATACCATCACGCAATTCCCTGGCACCACTTAAAAAAAAGTTCCTCCAGGTACCATTCTCTTGTTGGTAACCCATCTGTTCCAGCGCATTCGCCAGCAGGTCACGGGCAGCGCGGTTGTTGGGCTCAGCGGAAACCAGCTTGTCCAGCACTTCCGCCACCCAGCGGTATTCTCCAGCCTCATAATCTTTCTTGGCTTGCTTTATGAGATTGGCCGCTCCTCCCATATATTGAACGTATTTTTTTCCCGCCGCCGTGGGTGGCATTGGATAGAGCCGCGCTGGATTTCCATCGAAGAACCCAAGGTAATAATTCCAGACCGCTCGGGTATCGTGATTGACACTGCCATAATATCCACGATTGGCCCAGTATTGGGAAAGCTCTGGGGGTAGCTGCATTAACTCGGCAGTCTGGACCATGTTATAGCCGTGATTGGCCAGTCGCAGGGTCTGGTCATTGAGGTACTTATATAGGTCGCGCTGCTTTTTCAAATGGTTGACGACCTTCTCCTGCCCCCAGGTGGGCCAGTGGTGTGGAGCAAAGAGCACCTCCGCCTGCCCCCCCCAACGCTGAAGTGTCTCATTGAGATAGCGAGACCAGGCTCGGGCATTGCGCACCTTGGCGCCGCGCAGGGTGTAAAGGTTGTGCAGTGTGTGAGTGGCATTCTCCGCAGCAGTAAGCGCCTTTAATTCGGGAATATAAAAGTGCATTTCTGCTGGGGCCTCGGAGCCCGGTGCCATCAAAAACTCAAACGTGAGGCCATCAATTTTTCTTGTTTCACCAGTTTTACTGATCGTATCGGTAGGCTCAATCAGAGTGACCGTACCTGTGGACGTTTCCAGCCCCAGGCCCGATCCCAGAGTACCCATTGGGCCTTTGGGTATAAGGTTGCCATACATAAAACTGGCACGGCGCGCCATATGATTACCGGCAAACACATTTTCACTGACCGCCTCAATTAAAAAATCTTTGGGTGCGATCACTTTCACCCTGCCAGATTTTACTTCCTCTTCATTAACAACCCCACGCACACCGCCGTAATGATCGACATGGCTGTGAGTATAAATCACTGCCACTATCGGTTTATGCCCTCGGTGCTCACGATATAAATCCAACCCGGCTTTTGCGGTTTCCGTAGAGATTAAGGGGTCCATAACAATGACCCCAGTATCCCCCTCAATAAAAGTGATATTGGAGAGATCCGCACTGCGCACCTGGTAAATTCGCGGTATCACTTCATAGAGACCGCCCTGGGAGATTAACTGAAGCTGGCGCCAGAGACTGGGGTTAGCTGTGGCAGGGGCTTGTTGGTCATTGGCGAATTGGAAGGCCTGCAGGTTCCATACCTGATCACCTTTTTCATTCTTGATAATACCGTCATTCAAAAGTGGGGCAATAAATCCCCTTTTTACATCAGCAAAATCCTCCCGATTGGCAAAGGGCAACTCTTTCAGTACCGCCTGATTTGCTTTTTTTGTATTTACGCTGGCAGGCTTTGGCTCGTACGCCAACAGTAAACTGGGAATGAATAACAAAAAAAATAAGATCAGAGCGCCATTTCTAGCAATAGCACCTCGTTTTTTTTTCATTTTTCTCACCCGATATTAAATTGCGCCAAACCCTGTAGTGGATCTGCCGATTAGTAAAAAATAATGGTTGAGAGCAAAGTGGAAGAAGAGGCTCTTCTGTAGAGAATAGGAAGGATTATAGGCTGGCAGAGGAAGGTCGTTAGTCACTAGCCCCGCTATGAAGGGCGGGGCCAGCCAGGGTGTCCTGGCTGGGACACTATAAGGTGCGGCTCCGGGGGCACTGGGCAAGTCGGAAATAGTCCACCTCCCCAGGGCCACAAGTCACTGGCTACATAAATCCATCAACGCACATCGAGTAGGTGCCGGGCGATAATCAGGCGTTGTATTTCGCTGGTACCTTCATAGATAGTAGTGATGCGTACATCGCGGCTCATACGCTCCAGCGGATACTCGCGGGTATAACCCACCCCACCGTGAATTTGTAGTGCCAGGTAGCAGGCCTCATTGGCTTTTTCACTGGCAAACAGTTTGCCCATAGAGGCCGCAGGGCCAAAGGCCTGGCCGGCATCTTTTTGCCAGGCAGCCTGTAACAGCAGCAAACGGGCGCCTTCCAGCTCGGTATATTTGTCGGCTAATTGCCACTGCAAACCCTGGAATTGCGCCAACTTCTTGCCGAATTGTTCCCGCTCGTGCATGTAACTGCGAGCGCAGTCCAACGCTTCAAGGCCGATACCCAGCGCCAGTGAGCCGATACCAATGCGCCCACCGGCCAACTCGCCGGCGGCAATGCGGAAACCGCGGTTCTCTGCACCCAACAGATTGGCGGCGGGAATTCTGCAATTGTCGAAGGAGACTTCATTGGTAACAGACGCCTTCTGCCCCATCTTCTCCTCGGCCTTACCGATAATCAGACCCGGTGTGCCAGCCTCCACCAGGAAGCAACTAATGCCTTTGCCTTTGGCCGCCTCGGGATCGGTTACTGCCCAAACTACAAAAATGCCAGCGAACTCAGCACTGCTGATAAACAGTTTGCTGCCACTGAGCACATATTCGTCACCGTCTTTCACAGCGCGGGTGCGCATGGCTGCGGCATCGGAACCTGACCCCGGTTCTGTCAGGCAAAAAGAACCCGCGGCATATTCACCGCTGCAAATCTTGGGTAAATACTTTTGTCGCTGCTCTTCATTGCCGACGGCCTGGATGACCTCGGCCACCATATTGGTAACAGAAGTGGTCGTAGCCGTGGAACTGCAGCCGCGGGCGAGCTCGGTAATCGCCAGGCTGAAAGCTATGGTGCCGGCACCGGTGCCACCGTAGTTGGGATCGATATTGATCCCCATAAAACCCAGTTCAGCCAAGGCTTTCAGCTTGGCCAGCATCAACTCGCGGTTACCGGTTTTATCGAGCTCTGCGGCGATGGGCTTCAGTTCGCTCTCAGCAAACTGACGCGCCGCATCCTGAATCATCTGCTGCTCTTCGCTCAGTGAAAAATCCATACAGTACCTACTTTATCGTTATCGCGGTTGGATGGGCGGCACAGGGCACCGCTCACTCATAATGTTGAGGATAATAAAATCCTGGCAGACATTGGTTGCCAATTCGCCATTTTCCCCTGGGAAATCTGCAATCAATAGAAAGGTTTGCGGTGCTGGGAAGTGTTTAGGTGTGTAGCCCTGTTCGAGCTTATCCCGGAAAGATACCTAAGAGTGCTCTCTCCCCCACCGTCTCGGCAACCTTGTTTGTTTATTATCTGCCAAGTGGTGAGCGTTTCGGCCATCCTTGACCGTTCAAACGCAGGCCTAGCGCCTGGTAGTTTTACCTTTAGGCTCTGGATCAGGTACCGCCACGGCAGTATCTGTTTTTACTTCCTCCATCACCACATAGGTGTGGGTTTCCCGTACACCCGGTACCGAGGCCAGCTTCTCACCGAGAAAACGGCGGTAACCCAGCATATCCTTAATGCGAATCTTCACAAGATAATCAAAGCCGCCGGCCACCATATGACATTCCTGCACTTCCTCAAGGCCTGCCACATGCTGGTTAAAGGCCTCCAGGGCCTCGGTAGCGGTGTTATTCAACGTCACCTGGATGTATACCACCAAGCCGGCATGAACCTTGAGAGGGTCCAGCAACGCCACATAATCACGGATAAAGCCCTCTCGCTCGAGGCGCTTGACCCGCTCCAGGCAGGGGGTGGGACTGAGGTTCACACGGCGCGCCAACTCTACGTTTGGCAGGCGGCCATGCCGTTGAAGAATCCGCAGTATTTGGCGATCGATACGATCCAGATCTTCCAACTGTCGAGACATTACAAAATACCCTACTGGCAATCACGCATTTAGGCGTGATATTTAACCACAACCGTCGCCAAAATGGCGATTAATTCTAAGCACTTTCGCACATAATCCGGTCTTTTATTCTGACCCTAGATATAGAGCTTGGGAGACGATATGTCGACAAACTTCGCCGGAGATCTCCAGAATGCCCGAGAGCGGGCACACGAGTATTTGCACGCCGACGAAAACCAATGTGTTAGCGAGCTCCTGGCCGCCCCCCGCCCCAGTGACGCCCTACGCAAGAAAATTCTGAACACCTCGCGCGAGCTGGTGCGCCACTCGCGCCAGCAGCGCAGCAAGCGCGGCACTCTCGATGCCTTCCTGCAGCAGTTCGGCCTTTCCAATAAAGAAGGCGTGGCACTGATGTGCTTAGCGGAATCCCTCCTCAGGGTTCCCGATGCTGATACTGCCGACAAACTGATTGCCGAGAAAGTGCATTCCGGCAACTGGTCCAGCCATCGTGGCCAGTCAGATTCCCTGTTCGTGAACGCCTCTACCTGGGGGCTGATGCTCACCGGCAGCGTAGTCGAGCTGGACCCGGATATCACCGAGCGCCCCTCTCACTGGATGAAGCGCCTGATCAGCCGCATCGGCGAACCCATGGTGCGCACTTCTATGATGCAGGCCATGAAAATTATGGGCGGCCAATATGTATTGGGCCGCACCATCGAAGAAGCCCTGAAGCGCGGCCCCAAGGAAAACCTGCCCGGCACCCGCTTCTCCTTCGACATGCTCGGCGAAGGTGCGCGCACCATGGCCGACGCCCAGCGCTATTACGACGCCTATATGATGGCCATCGAAGCCATCGGCAAAGACAACAGTAAACGCGATGTCGTCGAAGCCAACGGCATCTCTATCAAACTCTCCGCCCTGCACCCCCGCTACAGCGTATTGCAGCGCGAGCGTGTAATGGGCGAACTGCTGCCGCAGGTAAAACGCCTGTGTGTGGCCGCCGCCAAATACGATATGGGCCTGAATATCGATGCGGAAGAGGCCGAGCGTCTGGATATTTCCCTGGATATTTTTGAAGCCCTGGCCCGCGACCCGGAACTGAAAGATTGGCAGGGCCTCGGCTTTGTTTTGCAGGCCTACCAGAAGCGTGCCCCCCATGTGGCCGACTGGCTGATTGCCCTGGGCCGCGACACCGGCCGCAAGCTGATGGTGCGCCTCGTTAAAGGCGCTTACTGGGATAGCGAAATCAAGCACGCCCAACAAATGGGCTTGAGCGATTACCCGGTGTACACGCGCAAATGCCACACCGACTTGTCCTACCAAGTGTGTGCAAAAAAACTGCTGGACGCGGAAGAAGCGATTTACCCGCAGTTCGCCACCCACAACGCCTATACCGTGGGCCTGATTTTGGAAATGGCCGGCGAGCGCACCAATTTTGAATTCCAACGCCTGCACGGCATGGGTCACCTGCTCTACGCACAGATCGAAGCCGTACACGGCAAGCGTGTACCCGTGCGGGTTTACGCCCCCGTGGGTGCCCACCGCGACCTGCTGCCCTACCTGGTGCGTCGCCTGTTGGAGAACGGCGCCAACAGCTCCTTTGTGAACCGCTTTATGGATGAAGACACACCCATTGAAGCACTGGTGCAGGATACCCTCGATTTAAGCGAAGCCTGCAACCCACTCCGCCACCCGCAAATTCCTGTACCGGAGAATATTTATATGGGCGCAGAGGCCCTGCCACGGAAAAATTCACACGGCATCGAACTGACCGACCCACTCGCAGTAGAACCCCTGCTGGAAGAAGTACAAAAACAACAGGGCAAGCACTTCCTCGGTGGCCCTATTGTTGATGGCGTAATGGGCAAGTCTGAAGAGCCGGTCTACAACCCAGCCAGCGGCGAGGTAATCGGCCATACCGCCAATACCGACAAACATTTAATTGAGCGGGCCTACGCCTCCGCCACCGAAGCGCAGATCGACTGGGACCGACAGGGTGGCAACAGCCGCGCTGAGATTCTCGATCGTATCGCCGACTTCTATGAGAAGAAAACCAACGAACTGGCAGCCATTATCTGCCTGGAAGCGGGCCGAACTCTCAACGACGGTATTAGTGAAGTGCGCGAAGCGGTAGACTTCTGCCGCTATTACGCCAATGCCGCACGCCAACACTTTGCTGAGCCCACCGAGCTGCCCGGCCCTACCGGTGAAAAGAACCAACTGTTCCTTGGCGGCCGCGGCGTATTTGTGGCCATTAGCCCCTGGAACTTCCCCCTGGCCATCTTTACCGGCCAAGTGGTTGCCGCCCTCGCCGCCGGTAATGCTGTACTGGCCAAGCCCGCCGAGCAAACCCCAATCATCGCCGCGCACGCCGTGCGCATCATGCTCGACGCTGGCGTTCCCCCCAAGGTACTGCACCTGATTACCGGTACCGGCGCCGCCGTGGGTAAACTGCTGATCGAAGATCCGCGCCTGGGCGGCGTAGCCTTTACCGGCTCCACCGAAACTGCGCGCCTGATCAACCAACAGTTGGCCGCTAAAGAGGGCCCGATCGTACCGCTGATCGCCGAAACCGGCGGCCAGAATGTCATGGTCGTAGATTCCACTGCCCTGCCCGAGCAAGTAGTGGACGATGTAATTCAATCCGCCTTCCTGAGTGCAGGCCAACGCTGCTCCGCCCTACGTATTTTGTGTGTGCAGGACGTAATTGCAGATAACCTGCTCAATATGCTCAAAGGCGCTTGTGAAGAATTGACCCTTGGCGACCCCAGTAAACTGGAAACCGATATCGGCCCAGTGATCGACGAAAAAGCCCTGGGCTTGCTGGAAACCCACCGGGAACGTATGGCCAAAGAAGCAAAACCGCTATTTGCCTTCGACGAAAACAAAAAACCCATCCAAGGCACCTTCTTCGGCCCGCAAGTGGTAGAAATTGAAGATTTCTCCCTGCTCAAGCGCGAAGTCTTCGGCCCCTTCCTGCACGTAGTGCGCTTTAAAGCCGAAGAACTGGAAGACGTGATCCGCCGTATCAACGCCACCGGCTACGGCCTCACTTTCGGCCTGCACTCCCGCATCGAAGGCCGCGCCGACGCGGTATTCAAGCGTGTGAACGTGGGCAACTGCTACGTAAACCGCGATATGGTAGGCGCAGTGGTAGGTGTAAACCCCTTCGGCGGCCAGGGCCTATCCGGCACCGGCTTCAAAGCCGGTGGGCCCCATTACCTGTTCCGCTTTGCCACCGAGAAAACCAAAACTATTAATACGGTTGCCACTGGTGGTAATACGCAACTGTTTAGCTTGGGGCAGTAGACCTTAAGACCAGAAAGAGCGGGCTTTGCCCGCTCTTTTTTGCTTTAAAATCGCAACCATCCCCTTCCCCAGCGCTCACAGCCCCACCCTATTTAGCCAAACCCAAAAATGTCACTGTTAAATGGCAATAATACTTAAAACAATGTAGCTACGGCGCTGTTCTCTAGATGTATCCAAGATCAAAAGCAGCGGCACATATCCACCGGAGCAACCAGCCAACTCATTGACCTCTAAAGTATTACCAATAGGATCAAAAGCCACGAAATAACAAGATATATAAGGGGCTTCTTATATCCACACTATGACGTTTGTACCAATTAAGTTTAAGGGGCTGAATTTTTGGTTTTTTCACCTGGAAAGTCGATTATGGTGTTGGGATATATGAATGGAGATATAATGCAGCTGCTTTTAGATACACTGTTAGGTGTTACCTATGATTCCAGACTACGAAAAAATCCTAAGCTTTGTGAAAGAATCAACAAAGACATTCTTTATAGCTGGTGGAACTTGCTTAGTTTTGATCTTCTTTTCTGATCTTATTGGGACAGAAAGTATTAGAGATGCCATCAACCCTTTTCTTAAGGTGCTTCTTATTATATGTGTTCTCGGAATTATCTATAGCTGGGGTCAAACTACCATTTCTATTGCAAAGAACTATGTAGATAAGAAACAGAGAAAAAAAATTCGCTTCGTCGAATTAATAGTTTGACTGAATATGAGAAGTTCATATTGCAAATGTTTGTAAAAGAGGGGGTTCGAAGTAAGAGTCTGGACTCAAATGATGGAAGTGTATCGGAGCTAGAGAGAGCAGGTATTATTTTCCAGTCTACTAGATATTTTGATCATGGCTCCCACTGTCAATACAATGTTACTGACTGGGCTTGGGATCATATAAACAAACACCCAGAGGTTGTCACAGAATGCACCTAACAAAGCAACCTACCGGATATCCACTGCCTTGCTTAAAGTGTGCTCAAATAGCACACTTTAAGCAACTCAGTGAAATCGCCACCTGCTTAAAAATTAACAAGTACAAGCAGGTTGCTACGGCCTGAGACCCTTCGCGGGACGACATACACCGCACTCCAACCGCACCCAGTCAATATTTAAAAAGTGTATGGAAAAAAAGCTTGAGCGATCAAACGCAGACAAAATCTTAAGACGTTTTGCTAAAGAAATTAAAAAGCTAGGGTTTAGCCGTACAAAGCCTACATTCTTTGTGCGTGAATCGGGGCTAATTGTAGAATTTGTGCATATTCACAAATATACGTTTGGCCCTTGTTTCCGTATGCACGTTTGTATTCGTGTGCTTAATGAATCATTGGACTTCATTGCTTTAGCAGGGCCAACTGAGCGTGAGTTATCTGAAGGTGTTCGCTTTGACTTTGGTGAAGAAATTGATTCTGTTGAGCGTTGTGCAAAAATCATGTCGGACTTTGTCGTTCACTATGCAGAGCCATGGTTCTTAAAATGGAGTGATAGAACACTACTATTAGAACATAATTCACCCCTCAACGATACTCAAAAGATAGCTCTTGAAGCTGCGCTTAAAGGTAAGTCCAATAGCAAAAATGTAGAAACATCAAAAACCCTATTAAAAATTGCATAACCAGGCAAGGCGCCGGCGCTCCACCTCGCTGCTTGCAGCGTTATGTCTTAGAGGAAAGTCAGTGTTATTGAATTACTTTAAATGGTAGTTGTTGCTCAGCTTATCCGAGACTTACTCTGCTGAGAGACAAGGGCAAATTATAAAAAAGTTTAATCTGAGGAACTGGAAATCTTGGTTTCTAAATCAAGAAGCAGGAGAGCTTACATTTTCTTCAGGTGAAGTTCCAATAGTCGTCGCAAATGTTGAAATAGCCGGAACATACTCAAATGAGACCAAAACTTGGTTGTGGGGCTGGGCAAGCGAGTACATCCTTTAAAAGGTAAAAAGCCGTATCGGGCAAGTAGCTTTAGTCGGTAAAGAACTAAGGCACAAGAAGCTAACCAAACGGAAATCCCCTGTAAGTGAAAAGAATCCTGGGAACTTACCAATATCACTGCATATGTATTAAAAGCAAAAATGGTTTACCAAGCACCAACATCGAACGGGTTCATATATCTATGCATCATGGATATAAAATATGTGAACAAAGTATAACAAATTTCTTTAGCAGACCACCTACACTTCACTCGCTTTGTGCTGTACGCTTACGCTAGTACAATGCGACTCCATTACGGCGCCAACTAAGCAAGGCGTTAAATGCCAAAACATGCATAGCACACTTAAAAGATGGCTCGATGAGCTAGAAACGGAAGTTGAGATTGTTTCTTCTAGTGAAATTAATGAAGAGGCAGACTCAAACATGTTTTCTTTTGGCTTTAACCAGGGCTTACTCTGTGAGTGGGGGCGTGATTCTGTCCAAGAGTTTTTGGTCAGTTGTGCTGATCTTTACAAACGAAAGCGCAGTGGTTCAGCTATGGTTTTTTATTCTTGGCTAGATGACCAAGCCGGCCAAATACGTATTTCAGCAGTCAGTGAATATCATTTTAAGCTACCTTTTCGCTGTAAGCTCAATGTGACAAGCTTGGAGCAAGTTGTAAATGATATCTTTTCCAATGATTCCGGTTTGTATACTAAGGGGGCGCAAGATGTCTGGTGCAAGAAGATTTAACAAGTCAATTAACTACGCACGTTTGGCGCTCGTCAGCTCACACACCGCTTCGCTACGTTTCAGCTACTGGTTATTGAGGCCTTAGAGCACAAGATGCTAATGAATAAAATAATTTGTGTAATTTATCTTCTTTTTATATCGCATACGACTGCGGCATGCTATGTCGCAGCTCAAACAAAAGAGCAAAAATTTGATGAGGCAGAGAAAGTCTTCGTCGGTAAGTTACTGAAAGCAGAGTTAGCGGAAGAAAATCCTACTTATATGGAGTTGAAACTAACATATAAAGTAAAAGAGGGATTCAAAGGCCAGTTGAATGATAAAGAAGTCGTGTATACGGCCATAGATTTGGCTGCATGCGGCCTTGGCGCAAGTGGATTCTATGGCGATCAGGTAATATTTACTGGTTCAGGCTCTCAAACTCAAGCCCCTCCAAGTTTTACTCTTGATAAAAGCTGGACTCCGAATGGCTTTGTGTACTCCAGAGAAAGCCTAGAATGGCTGGAATACTTAAGAAGCAAAAACCACTTATAAACACTGGTACCGTGCCATGGCCTTTTGGTCCTCCATGGGAGGACCTATAACGTTATACGCTAGGAGAATCATGAACGAGAATGAGTTCTGGAGTATTACCGGAATGCTCAATTGGGAGGAATCTGAAGACGACGAAGCCGTCGTTCGATCGGTCGTAGACTACTTATCAAAGAAATCAGACAATGAAACATTTAAATTTGAAGAGCTATTAGCTCAAAACCTCCACGTATTAGATACCAAAGCTCACGCGAAAGAAATAGGCGAAGATGCCTATGTCAATAAAAAAGAGTACTTTTCTGTAGATGACTTTCTTTATTCTAGGTGTGTGGTGGTAGCCATTGGCAAAGAGCTTTTCCAGCTTATCTTAAAGAACCCAAAAGAGTTCCCTAAAGATATGGAGTTCGAGGCCATACTGTACGTCACACAGAAAGCATACGAACTAAAAAATGATAAAGAATGGGAGTATGTTTCTCCTACAGATTATGAAACGTACAAAAATGTCAGTGGCTGGAAGTAAACGTATAGCAAAGCTAGGCACAATCGCCCCTGCGGGGCTGGACCCCACACTGTATGCTCCAGCCTGTGCAGACAGCGCTAACTATAAATAATTTATGAGATTGATACTTTATTCAATTGAAGTTTTAATAGGCTATGGACCAATAATAATTCTTTGGTTCATAGGTATTGGTATGGGATTTCCGTATAGTATTGCTAGTATGGTTGAAGGAGAGCCAATAGGATTTCTGGTGTTTTCATCCCTTTTACTTGGGAGTGTTGGAATGTGGGGTATTATTCAATTACTTAGGAAGCTCATATGGCGAGATATAAATTATCCTATCCAGAAATACCGAATACATCTTTTAGTCGGTTGTATCTCTCTGGTTATAGCCAGCATTGGTTTCATAGGTGTGAATTATCTAATTCCAATCTACTTTGTAGTTCCAATATTAGTCACATGGCACCTTTACTACGTTTGCAAAAATAGTTAACAGTCAAAGCACCTGGACATGGTAAAGCTATCATCTTATTTGCTCCAAAAATTACTAACTTCACTATACGTGTATTTGAAGTGTTGTTCATCAAAACAACATATCGGATAAGACGTGAATATCGAGAATACAGAAGAACTTATCAACTACCTTAACAATGGAAATAGGGTTAAATACGTTTTCTTTTGGGGACATAGGAAACCTAAAAATGGCGTATCAAAATCTTGTTTCAGTCAGTGGTATGACTCCCCATTCAGCTCAGAAGGCAACGAGTTTCTTACGGCTGAGCATTTCATGATGTATGAAAAAGCAAGGTTGTTTGGAGACAACTCTGCAGCAGCAGAACTTCTTAAAATCAAAGAACCAGGTACAGCAAAGGCAATAGGTCGCAAAGTAGCTGGATTCGATCAAGATATATGGGACAAAGAACGCTTTGATATAGTTGTTCGTGTGAATTTCGCCAAGTTCAAGAGTAGTAAAAAGCTTAAAGAATTTCTTCTGAATACTGGCGATAAAATTCTTGTTGAGGCGAATCCAGTAGATAAGATCTGGGGGATAGGTCTGGCAGAAGACGATGATAGATGCCAGAACCCTAATGAATGGAGAGGATTAAACCTCCTTGGTTTTGCGTTGATGATTGTTCGTAATCAGCTTAGAGATAATGGTGCATAGCAAAGTAATGATGTTCACTCCGCTCCTTTGGGGCTGGGAT
This sequence comes from Microbulbifer mixtoriginis (SeqCode), assembly GCF_052467515.1. Classification (NCBI taxonomy): domain Bacteria; kingdom Pseudomonadati; phylum Pseudomonadota; class Gammaproteobacteria; order Cellvibrionales; family Microbulbiferaceae; genus Microbulbifer; species Microbulbifer mixtoriginis (SeqCode). Next base: position 2,705,313 of record NZ_CP174314.1, read on the forward strand.
TCAAACGTGGTGCAGCTCCGCCATTTTCGCACAGCCTTTATGCCTTTTTTCTTAGTGTTATTTGTCCAAAATTAATTTTTGAGGATATATTATGATAAAGCTTTCTGTGAGTATTGATGTTTCTAACCTTAAACAAGCTGAAAATTTTTATATTGAAGCTCTTGGCTGTAAAAAACTAAGAGACCAAGGTAGTATGTCAGTAATTTCTGTTGAAAATTGTGATATTTATTTGCAAGAGAAAGAAGCGGGATCAATTTCAGCCCCCACGGAGACAGCCAAGCGAAATTATTCTCGTCATTGGACCCCCGTCCATATTGACTTTCTAACAGAGAACATAGATGAAATAGTTGATCGAGTTCTTAAGCTAGGCGGGAAGCATGAAGGCGGTGAAAGTGGTGAATGGGGTTCCATTGCGTATTGTTCAGACCCTTTTGGTAATGGGTTCTGTGTAATTAATGAGTAAAACACGTAACAGGTACTTTAAAAATCACTCGACTACGCTGCACAGAATGCTTGAAACTGTCTCATTGAGTAGAGGCCTACCTTTTAAATAAGGTAGACGAAAACACCAAAAATACTGAGCGAAAAAATTATTATTGAATACTCAACAGAGTTCAAATTTAGAGCAGCAGCTTTCACTAATCAACTGAAAATAGAAACGACTACTATCACCAATATCATTGACCTACATCCAGCATGATGTATAGATGGTGATAGGAGAGTAGAGAAATTAAGCAGGTCGAGAAGCTCAGTTGTAGAATAAGTATGACGATAACAACGAAATCTCAATCTTAGATTGATAATAAAGAAATAAAGCGCCTAATAAAGCAGATTAAGAAGTTACAGAAGGATAATAGTCTCCTAAAAAAGCGGGAAGCGCACCTGAAAGATCAAAAACTGAAAGATTTGTATTCGTTGTTTATAATCGGATGGACCTTGGTGTCAGGTACTTATGTAGAAATTTAAATATTAAACCTCAAGTTTTTTATAAGCGGCTTAACAGTGATGAGAGTACTCCAGACATAGAAAGTAAACGGATTCTAGGGTGTATAGAGGCTATCTACACGCAGCATAATAGTAATTATTGAAGCCCAAGAATTAGCACAGATCTGAAAGCTAATGGTGAGTGAGCAAATCACAAACGCGTTGAGCACCTTACGCGAGAGATTGAAGTCGTGGGAAAAGCAGGAAAGATCTTTCGTCAACGCCCGTCACCTGAAAACCCTTGTATTAAGATTGAAAATATACAACGAGAGCATGGTATGTCGACGAAACCAGACTCCCATGGGCAAGTGATGTGACCTATCTGAAGATCAATAGGAAATGGCAATATTTAGCCGTGATTATTGACCTTTACTCCCGAAAAGTAGTGGGTTGGGAATTGTTGGATACTCGAACTGTTGAATCGACACTATCAGCGCTAAATAAAGCTTTCTGTCGCAGAAGCGATAAAATCAGATCTAATATTTCACAACGACCATGAGTCTGAGTTCGGTGCCTATGCATACCAAAACCGACTCAAAGAACCAGGTATTGACCCAAGTATGAATCGACCAGGGTTTATGAATAATAATGTGTATGTAGAATCATTTTTCCAGACACTGAAACTGAGAGTATCAAAGGGTTTTACTTTGAGTCGGTTAAGGAACTTAGGGCGAACTTATCTTGGTGCCTTGATAAATGCTATAACTTGAAGAGAAGACATAGTTCAATTGGGTTCAAAACCCCAGTTGAATATGAAAGAATAGCCGCATAAGGTGAATATAAGGTGGCGTCTACTTTCAGGGGGGGCTCCTGCGCTATGCTTCAGCCACCCCTAAACCGAACGCAATGCGTTCAATCCAATTTACAATAAGGGTGTAGCTTGAAAATAAGACATTTAGAAGAAATAGACCATAAAGACCTTCATGAAATTTATAGCTTTAGTGAGGTATTAGCGAATACTTCACAGCCTCCATTTTTGAGTTCCTCACAAGTTTCAAACCTGTTCTCGTCACCGGATCAATACACTCTGATTGCAGAAATAGATGGGAAAGTAATTGGACACGCCACTTTATTCCTAACAAATAAAGCACGTGGAAAACACACTGCTTCAGTAGCTATTGCTGTTCACCCTGCTAGTCAAGGTAAAGGTGTAGGGAAATCTCTAATGCAAGAGGCAATTAATCAGGCTGATAACTGGCTGAATTTAGTACGCGTGGAATTAGAAGTACATGCTGACAATATATCAGCAAAATCTCTATATGAAAAAATTGGATTTGAAACAGAGGGTGTAAAGCGTTTGAGCACGTTTAAAAATGGTCGATACATGGATATGATATTAATGTCAAGAATTAACCCTAACTACAGATTATACACATAAAATAATATTCAATAATGACTTCCAGCACTTGACTTTTTTCATTCAATCACGGGCTTCCTGTCTAAAGCATAGTGGTTTGAGTTTAGTAATAGTGCTGATCAAAACTTATTGTGGCGCTGCTCAGGCAACATATAACTCCAGTATGCTTTAGCACCAAAAGCCTTACAAATTTTTAAAAATCGCTTCATAAAGCGTAACCTATTAAAATAGAATTTATGAAAATAAAAATTAGAAAAACTTTGAAATCAATCGTTAATATACTCACTTGGATATGGTTTCTAGTACACGGAGCTTTTTCAGCTCATGCTTTTACTTTTTCTCAAGACACAGAAGATAAAGTATATGTAATTAAAAATCCTTGGTTTTTTAAACTACTTAACCCTATCTCTGGTGATTCTCTAGGGTTTACACTTCCTTTCATTGGTGTTGCTTACATCAACGAAACGGCGGTAAAAAATGCAAAGACATCTATAGACGGAGTAATTAAGCATGAAGCTAAGCATATCGAGCAATATTGGGAGTTGGGCATACAACACTTTCAGGTAGATACATGGAAGTTGGAAGGTGTGGCTGAATATGCTCGCGGAGAATCTACTATCCCTCTTTGCGCTTCTGCACTCACTGAAAGTAAAGAGCAACAAAGATACCGGGATTACCATATTGTTGTAAAATATCTTATTGAGAATAAAGGCCTAGGTGAAGGTGGGATATACAGATATCAGGGATACCCATTAAGCGAAGCAGACGATTGGGTAAGTACGGAAGTTTGCGGGGACGCATAACACGATATAAAAATTATGAATTGAATTGACAGACTTCACTATTCTGCCACATTAACCATAGCTATTCGTAGATTTTTATAAAAAATCGAATTTGGGAAAATTACGAAACAACTAAAATGGTATCAAACAAAGAAATATCAAAGCTTAAGCATTTAAGTATCCAAATATAGCACATTACTAAGACCAACCTCTGACAATTAGCTTCTAACGGCTGAAATGACAGTATGGGGCAGCTTCATAACGGTTGCCTTATACTACTGATTGTTAGCGCAGGTTTGTGTTTAACATTCACTTACGATTAGAAAGTATCCTATATTTTTGTGACTTTTCATAGCACAGTAGTAAATCATATATAAGCTAAAACTTTATGGCCATAAATTTAGCCACCCTACCCTAGTAAATAGTAGATGATATGATTCCATCTATCCTCCACAGAGTCTGTCAGTGCTACACCATCCTACATATTGGATCGCCCAGGACGTAAACACTAAAGCTAAGAAGACCATCGAACTACCAAAGATATGGTAATAGGAGACAAGAAATACGAGCTTAATATTCTAGATACTGCCCATAAAGTAATAGATCTTCGCACTATATTCGCACAACAAAGATCGCCAAAAATGGATTGGCCTGAATAGCTCAATATGCAAAGGCCTGTATATAGAAGCCTCAAGAAAATCAGGGTCACCGACACCAAACAAGGGAATATCTGGACTCAATTAATCTCACATATACAAAACTCAAATATAGCCGCTGTCTCTTTGGAAGATCATACTCGCACTCAGCCTATACCAATTTAAATAGAGACACTTTCACTAAAATTATTCCGGAATTCGCGCGGTGATTGTCCGGTCCATTTTTTGAAGCTTCGAGAGAAACTACTAGTATCACAGAAACCTAGTTTATAGGCAATTAAAGTGATAGGGAGCTCATGTTGTTTAAGGTATTGAACCGCTTGATACTTACGTATTTTATCCAGAATGATCTGATAACTGGAATTTTTTTCTTTGAGTTTTCTATGTAGGCTACGACAACTAATAGCAAGCTCCCTGGCCACTGCCTCTTGTGAAAAATCTCCTGAGGACATCAGGTCAATAAGAACTCTATTAGTCATACTGACTATGTCACTCTTCCGCAATCGCTCTAAATAATTTATCAAGGCTTGTTCATTAATGCTAACTAACTCATTGTTTCCTGAAGAGAGCTTCCGGTCAACAAACTCTTGCTTAAATCTAATCTCACAAGAATCAGCCGAAAACTTGATTGGACATCCATACATCCGTTGATGGTATTTAAGAACGGAAGGTCTCGGTCTCTGTAGATTAATAGATATTAAGTGTTGATGGACATCTGGGCATATCTTCCCAATGGACTTTATTAGCAAGGCCATAAAGGCATCTATAGCATGAATACTTGGCTCATAAATAAAGTCATCGACTTTTTTCCAAGAGACTATAACTTGCTTCTTTTCATCATGTATATTAATTCTCATTGCGGTGGTGACCACCTCTGAAAATCGTGCTGACCTCAATAAACTTTCTCTAATGGAGCTACTCGACAAGTGCGCATAACTTAGAGCGTGAAGATTTGTATGTTTGACGTACTTAGTAACTTGCAATCCAATACAATCATCACCTGAGATAGCTTCAGCGAATTCCCATAGTTTTTTCATATTATCTAGAGGTATTCTTTGATTTGCATCCTCAATACATTTTGGGTCAATTTCTGCACTCCGTAGGATTTCTTGGGCAGAACAATATGGTTTCAAGGTCTCAATAATGGGTAATACCCAGGTTGCAATGGTCGTGTGTCCATACTCAGCCATTTACACATATGTCCTAATTAGTCAAGAGATTGGCATTATCGGCAAAGAAACCTATAAGCCAATCGATTAGCATCCACTGACTCATTTCCTTGCCTGTCAAGATTATCCTAACAATCTTGGCATGTTAAGTGAGTCTATGCTTTAAAAAAAGTAAACAACTATAACGATTAAAAACATGAAAAGTCTTATAAAAAAAGTTGTGTATCTTACCGGGCTGGCAGTAGTCACTGTGCATCATGTTGCTATTGCTAATGAGCCGACTCAGCTTTTTTGGGGAGATATGCACCTTCATACCTCATACTCATTTGATGCCTTCTTAAGCCAAAACTATTCGGCAACCCCGGATACCGCTTACCGCTGGGCAAAGGGGCAACCGGTCATTCACCCTTATACCCATGCAAAAGTACGTATCGATACACCTCTGGATTTTCTAGTGGTATCGGATCATGCTGAAGGATTGGGTGTTATGAGAGCAGTGGTTAATGAAACAGATGAGCTCGATAGCGAGATGTCCTTTTATCAGTCGATGATGCGCTGGTTTGCCAAGCAGCATATTCGCTATAAGGTATCGATCAATGAGGGTATGGATATTTTCAATGAGCTACTGCCAGCTAAAGCACTAGACTCGGAAACCTACCTTGATCCTGTCCAGGATCCAGCTAACCAGCCCCCGGAACCAGTGCTTGGAGATTTGAATAAAACCCGGACAAGCGCCTGGAACGATATAATCGACGCCGCAGAGCGTCACAATAACCCAGGTACCTTCACCAGCTTTATAGGCTGGGAATGGAGTTCAACACCAACCGGGGCTAATTTACACCGGGTCGTGGTGTCCCCAGATGGTGCAGAAAAGGCTAAGCAGTATCTTCCTTTTGGGTCTGACCAGAGCCAATATCCAGAGGATTTATGGTACTGGTTAGATGAGACTTCTCAACGAACTGGCAGTGAATTTATTGCCATTCCCCATAACTCCAATGTTTCCAAAGGCTACATGTTCGCAGAAACCACACTGCGCGGTGAGCCAATTGATGCACAGTATGCGCGCACACGTATGCGCTGGGAGCCCTTAGTCGAAATAACACAAATTAAGGGGGATTCAGAAACCCATTCAAAACTTTCGCCGCAAGATCCCTTCGCCGACTTCGAAAATTATCCATTTTACTTACAAGCTGATCCAGAGGCTTACCGTATTGCTAAAGGTGACTTCATTAGATCCGCCTTGCGTACTGGCCTGGAGATACAGGATAAAATTGGTGTAAACCCTTATAAGTTGGGTTTCATAGGGTCCACGGATTCACATACTGGTATGTCTACTGCAGAGGAGAACAATTTCTGGGGTAAATTTGCCCATGATTCCATACCAACTAGCAAGCGTACCAACACTGTCATTGGCGGGACCAAGGCTACTGGCTGGAATATGTCTGCTTCTGGACTCGCTGCCGCTTGGGCAGAAGAAAATACAAGAGAGAGCCTTTTCGCTGCGTTTAAACGCCGTGAAGTGTATGCCACTACCGGACCTAGAATACAGGTACGTGTCTTTGCCGGCTGGAACTTCCCTAAGCACGCCATAGATGCTGAAAATATCGCCGAATTGGGATACATCCATGGCGTACCTATGGGAGGAGATTTGACCAAACCACAAGAAGCTAACAAACCAATTCAGCTGCTCATACGTGCGGTTAAAGATCCCAAAGGAGCAAATCTGGATAGAATCCAAGTTGTTAAATCCTGGTTAGATACGACAGGAAAAAGCCATGAAAAAATATTCAATGTTGCTTGGTCTGGGGAACGTACTCTTAACAACCAAGGAAAATTAGATTCTGTGGGTGATACAGTAAATCGAGAAACAGGACAATATACCAATAAGATTGGTTCTATTGAATTATCCACTTTATGGCAAGACCCAGATTTTGATGTAAATGCACGCGCTTTTTACTATGTTCGAGTATTGCAGATCCCTACTCCACGCCATTCACTCTACGATGCCGTAGCCTCAAAAGAAATTAATGATGGAAGTATTCAGATACCACCTGAAGGGCCCGCGGTTCTCCAGGAGCGTGCTTACACCTCTCCTATCTGGTATACCCCCTAATATCTTTAATAAACCCGATAACTAAAGAAGCCTGATGGTTAATTTCGTTAATCCATTCTGATGAAGAATAGAAACTCTCTATAAATATCAATGGAGGACATTAAATGCAGTGGAAGTTTGAAGAACTAAGAAAAGAACCCCTGCTACACTTTTTCATTATCGCATTAATACTATTCATCGCTGCAGAATTTCTAAACAAAGATAATAGATTCAATCAAGAATACACCCTACTTATAAACGAAGACAAGATAATTGAGCACCTCCAATTTCAGAAAAAAACATTCAACCAAACATTTGCTAGACGTTATTGGCAAAGCCTAACTCAAACTGAAAAATTCAACTTGATTGATGATTACATTAGGGAAGAAATACTTTATCGAGAAGCGATCAACCTAGGTTTACAGGAGCATGATCAAATTATACGAAGACGACTTATTCAAAAGCTGGACTACGTAACTGGAGGCTTTTCTAGTAAGATAAGTATTACTGATGAAGATTTGAAAAATTACTTTCAACTTAATCAAGAAAAGTATCGCATCGAAGCATCAATTACTTTCACCCATGTTTTCTTTGATGCGAGGCATTACTCTAAAGAAAATTTAGAGGAGACCGCCAAGCAGACTTTGGATCAACTTTTAAAACAATCAATCCCTTTTGAAAAATCTTCCCTCTATGGGGATAGGTTTCTTTTCCATCGAAACTATGTAGAACGAACTTCTCAACTAGTAGCTAGCCATCTCGGAAATACTTTGGCGCAGAATGTTTTCCGCCTGCCCCTAAACACCTGGTCTGGCCCGCTTGAGTCCCCTTATGGTCTACACCTGATATTGGTTAGCGATCACAAAAAAAGTCGCCTACCCAGCCTTAGCGAGGCCTACCCCTTAATTCTAGAGGATTATCGACGAGAAAAATTGGAAGTGAATAAAAAAATGAAATTTAAAGAATTGCTGGCTGAGTATAGAGTTGAGTGGGACAACTCCTTACCTTATGTGCCTATGGACACAATCTATGCTAAATAGAAGTCTCTACAAGACCATTACAACCATTATAATTTCGTTACTAGGTACAATCTTTAATAATCTAAGCTTTGCTCATGATGGAAGACCGCTTTACATTGAATTAAAAGAGATCTCGGAAAGCAGATACATCCTTCGCTGGAAAACACCGCCAGTTATGCAACCAGGTACTGAGCCTGAAGTAAGTTTGACAGGAAATTTTTGCCAAAGGCACTCAACTACATTAGATTTTTCTGGGCGTCATGTTAAGAGCTATCTATGTCAAGCCTCCCACCGGCATGATTTTAAAGAAGCAGAGAACACCCTTAAATTAAAAATCTCTTACCCAATTGCTAACCCTGCCTTATCAAGCTTAATTCAATATGAAAAACTTAAGGGTGATACAATCAACATCTTTAATGGCCCAAAGATCTTAGTAATAGACTTACCTTACAAATTAACCATTTGGGAGTGCGTTAAACAGTATATTGAAGCTGGATTTCTACATATACTAGAGGGCTATGATCACTTGCTTTTTGTATTATGTTTAGTATTTATTGCCCAAGGCCTTAAGAGTATTTTAGTCGCTATTAGTGGATTTACATTAGGACACTCCCTCACATTGGGGCTCGCAAGTTTAAATCTATTCTCCATTAGAATTGATGTTGTGGAAGTTTTGATCCCATTAAGCATTATGTTTCTAGCCGCAGAAATTGTATACGCCATTGAGCGGGGTAATAAAAATACTTTGACCTGGCGTTATCCTGCTATTGTAGCTGGTGGATTTGGGTTGTTACATGGGTTCGGGTTTGCCAGTGCATTAACAGAATTAGGTCTTCCACAAAGTCAGAAAATCATCGCTTTGTTTAGCTTTAATATAGGTGTAGAGCTTGGACAGATACTCTTTGTTTTAGTCTTGATTGCTTCAATTTTCCTGATCAAGTGGACCTTTTCAAGGTGGAGCGTTTCATTTTTTTATAAACATATCTTGGCACAGTCAGGGTACATTATTTATCCAGTTGGAGTAGTTAGTGCATATTGGTCAATCGACAGGGCTCTGGGTTTGATTTACTAAGTTAACTAAACCGTTAACTGTAGGTTAAACCGATATTAATCCAATAAAGCATTTCGTACCCTGAAAGATCCAAAAGGCTCAGACTTATCGTATTATTTGTACTATCGCTATGAAAAGAATGCTGCGCTTGCAGTGCTGCAGCTCAATGAAACATCGTTCAAATCACACCCTGCACTGGTATCAGACCGATATATGATAAGATTCATAAGGTGCCAAACTTTCCATATCTGGTACATTCCACTTCATCATTGCCTCATAAAGAGACTAACTAAAACGTCAGTACAGATATTGAAGTCCCGCTGCAGTATGCACATTGGTGCCAATTAGGTGTAAGTGTTCATAGCTGGCTCTTTTCAGATTCTTTCATCTCAAGCCAGTAATCGAGCCCTTAAAGTCAGTGTGCCAAGAGGTAATTTGCTTGAGAAGTGAGTATGCTAGTATTCGCTCGGTTTGTAACGAGTAGCTATAGGTAAAGGCATTTGGTATACAGCCTCTTCAAAATATGGTTTATATCAAATTTTACTCACAACCTGTCTAGCTATTCCTATACCTTTTGGTTAAGTAATTTTCTTACGCTTGAAGAACTAATAATAATGAGAAAATACTGAACATTTAATTTCATCAAGGGATTGCATATGACTCCAGATATTTTCACCGACTTAAAAATCCAGCAAATGATTAAATTTTGCTCTACTGGCTATGATGTATGGGGTAAAATTATCAAGAGAGATGTCAGCAACAACTACGTTGCTGGCCGCGATCGTTCTATAGAAGGTCAGATATATTGGAATCACCTTAACAGTGAAGTTAGTTGTATTTTGGCTATTCACTCCTTTCTCAGGGAATACTTAACTTCTAAAGTGCCAGCTAGTGAAATCTCACAGCTTGACTCGATGAAAAACAGCTTTTTGTTAACGGTTGTAGATTATCAAAGACTTTGCTCCACAGCACACCTTACAAACAATATTGACAAGAAAATTGAGAAAAATAATGCTCTCAAAAAAGACAGAAAAATTAACCTTGGCATTTCAACTTCTTCTTTAGCCTCATCCATCCATGATATACCCTCAAAGATCAATGGAATTGTGGCCACTATACTTGCACTTAAAAGTCTAAAACAAAATCTTGGGGCGGTGGATACCAGTTGGAGCGAACACTATAGAGCTGTCCGTCGTGATTTTCTGTCTATTGCTTCAAATATCATTGGTCTTTTTGCACCAACAGCAGTAGGAAATACAATTATTGTCGCGTGGATGTATAGCGATATACGAGACCTTAAAAATTTTAATAAAACCGGTCTAGAATTATCAGAAAACAAGCAAAAACTCTTAGATGCTGCTGGCAAATTCAGTGGCGATACATCCATAGGCGACTTCTATACTTATGTGCTTGTAACAGCGCTGGCAGAGCATTACGGTTTTTCACCGAACAACGGAATTAAGTATAATCCACAGCACCCGCATCTGAATATGGCGAAAGTTATTATGGGGTAGAATATAACTATCGGCTATTTTACATCACAAGAAAATATCTATTCAAAGCGCAGAAATAGTAATATTGGTCAACCTTAGTATCGAGACAAGCCAGGAACATAGATCGTTCTTTGCTACTATTTCTGCTCTTAAAATCAACAGGAAGAGTTATTAACTAATTCTCTTCAACTATTTTATAGGATACATCATTGAGCAAGGTGTTAATATTTGGCAATTCAGCCTCAGGAAAATCCACTCTAGCAAAGCATCTTTCCCAGAAGTTAGGACTTGCACATTTAGATTTAGACACTTTGGCATGGCTGCCAACCTCTCCCCCTCAAAGAATGCCTCTAGATGAATCTCAATTGAAGGTCATTGACTTTCTTGAGAAACATGAAAACTGGGTGGTAGAGGGGTGTTATACAGATTTATTAGAAATTCTGGCTGACCAAGCCACTGAAATCATATTTATGGATCTTAACATTGAGCAATGTATACACAATGCCAAGTCTAGGCCATGGGAACCGCATAAGTATGACTCTAAAGAAGCTCAAGATTCAAATCTAAATATGCTGGTTAATTGGATAAAGGATTATAAAACAAGGCTAGATACCTTTTCTTACGACTCACATTTGAAATTTTATGAATCCTTCCAAGGGAAGAAATCTATTTATAGTAAAAATCAAACTTATACTTAAAAAGGGTGATTCTACAATGCTACTAAGTATGTTTACTGGGCCTAAATAGTAAATAACTAATCAATGCTCCTACAGTTCCACCAACAAAGGGCATGAATAAATAATCCCAGCTCCAGGCCTTTGTTGCCAAAGCCACAGCCGGGTTTAAAATTCCGTATGAAGCGTTATGGGATACAATCAACCCTAGCAGTAGTGAGCCACCCACAACAATCCCTGAGGTGGCCTTACTTATATCTTTATTATATGTCGTAGACATAACCCCAAAACTAAAGAAAGCAGTTCCCAATGCTTCACCAATACCGCTAAAAACAGAGGCTTTATGAGAAACCAGCCAACCTTCCTGACCCAATGGCACATACATGGTTACCATCAGTAACGCCAAAACTCCTCCACAAACTTGAACAATTACATAACCCAAAAAGTCTCTAAAGCTAATCTTCTTGGAAATTAACATGGAAAAAGAAATTGCTGGGTTGATATGACAGCCAGAAATACCCCCAAGGAGATATACGCATAAGCCCAATGCAAGCCCCGCAGCAATAGGTGTCGCTATGGGAAAAGGGTTACTTGTGGTTAGTGAGGTTAATACCGCTGCAGCGAGAATGAAAGTACCAATCAATTCTGCAGATAACCTTTGTATAAAAGTATAATTCATAGGCATTCTCTCAACATCAGCAAATTATTCTCAGCATTAACACAATCGATTTGACTGAAAAATTGTTTTCTATTGGGCACTTAAAAAGTGCCTAGATGATTGTAGACTATTAAACATCATTGAATGGCTTAATTTAGATCTGGTTTTACATGCTTTTTATTTACCAAAGATGTTTCTATTGATTAAATAGTTTTCAATCATTGAAGAGTGATCACTGAGAATCTATGGCCTCCCTAATAACTTAAGTTAGAGTACCTTATATATTCTCTAAAGAGCTTCACAAAATTCCCTCTTCTTCATAATCTACTTTCACATCTTTACCTGTTACAAATAAAACACACACTACAAAGCCTGCCAAGGCAAGGTAGGCATTGACTGTAAAAGCTCTATCAATACCTGTGGGAAGATCTGGAGCCATAGCAACGATGGTGGTATTCATTCCTAATCCTAATGCCCCACCGGCTATTTGATACATATAAAGTATTGCTCCAGCTAGACTTGATCGGGATGGATCGACTACCGTTATCGCCGCAGTCGTTATTGTGGAATAGAAGAGTCCAACCCCAGCACCCAGAATCATCAAGCCGGGAATAAGCACCGGATAGGTGGTATTGGCAGTCATGTGCGAAAGCATAAACATTCCGATACACATGCAAATGGTACCGGCAGAAACAATCACTTTAGCTCCAAGCTTTTCATACAAACTGCCAGATATATAGGAAACTATGCCAAATACCGCCATCATTGGTAACAACCCTATTCCAGAAAATGCTGCTGAGTAACCCCTAACTTTGGTAAGAAACTGAGGGATATAGAGTAATGCTGCAAAAAAGACCACAGAGAGTAGTAATGTTGCCATGCCCGCCGCAAAGAACTTATTATTTGTGGCTACATCTTCAGGGATTAAGGCATTCTTGCCAGCATTGCGTTCTACGATGATAAAAAGCCCCAAAAATATCAAGAAAACTGCAAATAAAGAGACTATCCAGGGGCTTTTAAAGCCAAAGTCTACCGCCAAATCCAGCGCAACGAGCAAACCAAACAAAGAGATAGACAGAGTCGTTACTCCTGCATAATCTATTTTTTCATCAACTTTATCCGGACTGTCATCGGCGATCACCTTCCAACAAACTAGGCAAGCCAGAATCGCAATGGGGATGTTAATAAAAAAGATCCAGCGCCAACTAGCTAAATCAGTTAGTATTCCTCCCAACATTGGCCCAATGGCATTGGATGCTCCGCAGACTGTCATAATTAGGCCACCTGCCAAGCCTGAACGATCCTCCGGCATTAATCCATAGATCATCCCCAGAATGGCCGGCCACATCATTGCGCCTCCAATACCCATTAGTGCCCGAGATATTAGGAGCATCCACATATCTACAGCCAGTCCACCAAGAAGAGAAAAAAAGACAAAGATTGCAGTGCCAATAAAGAAGATACGTCGGCGCCCAAACATATCGGCCAAGCGCCCTCCGGAGATGATTAGAACGCCAAAAACCAGGGTATATCCGTTTATTACCCACTGAGCCGTAGTGATATCAGAGTTAAACTCCTTCTCCATTGCAGGAATCGCTACAGAGAAAGCTGTGAAGTCATTTGCAATAAGAAATACCGCTAGACTGAGTGCTACCAAACCCCAAAATTGGGTTTTTGTCAGGGGAGTCCTAGTTTCTGTCATGGTATCCTTCCCGGCACTTATTTTTACAGCATGAACTAAAAAATCGTTCTAGAAAGTTTGGCCTATCTGACCCTTTTAGTATTAATTTTTTGCGAGCGCATTACTTTCAGAAAGTCACTCAATCCAAAGTCTTTAGATGTTATTTATTATGCCTACAGATAGAACTGCTATTTTCGACAGTCATTTTCACATTATTACCCCTGGTTTTCCTATTTTTTCAAATCAAGGATTTACGCCTGATTTCTTTACCACCAGCGACTATTTGGACCGGGTAAAAAATTACGACCTTCTCGGTGGTGCAGTTATTTCAGGGTCTTTTCAGCGAAATGATCATACCTACCTAATGGATGCTCTAAAAAACCTAGGGAAGAATTTTGTAGGAGTAATCCAGCTTCCGCCAGATACCAGTGATGAAAAGATATTGACGCTCAATGAACATGGCGTCCGTGCTGTAAGATTCAATCTAAAGCGTGGGGGTTCAACCTCTGCAGCAACTATCAGGGATTTCGCACAAAGAGTCTATGAACTGGCCAATTGGCATGTAGAACTCTATGTAGATTCAGCCAACTTGGCCCCTCTAGAAAGCACCTTACTAACCCTACCCAGCGTGTCTATTGATCACCTGGGGTTGAGTCAATCTGGGCTCAAGTTGCTGCTATCTCTTGCCGAAAAAGGTGTACGAGTGAAAGCAACAGGATTTGGGCGCCTGGACTTCAATCCATCTAACGCCATTAAGGATCTTTATCAGGCTAACCCTAGCTGCCTTATGTTCGGTTCAGATTTACCGTCTACTAGAGCACCGCGCCCTTTTCGAGATGAGGATGTCACATTAATTAAAAATACTCTGGATGAAACGGGAGCCAACCAAGTTCTTTGGCAAAATGCTAAAGCATTTTATTTTCAACAGAATGAACAGATAGGAAGTTAATGTGTATTAATCTATCAATCAATATTGCCAACTTCAATGTTTAAGGCTTTGAAATTAATTTTTCAATAACCCAGAGCTCCCTCTTATACAAAGCAGCTTCTCAAAGTAAATAATGGTTTGTTTAAGTCCATCGTTTAGCTTTACTTTGGGTTCCCAATTAAGTAAAGATTTTGCCTGATCAATAACTGGTTTACGCTGACGAGGATCATCTCTTGGTAATGGTAGGTAGATCAATTTTGAAGATGACCCCGTTAATGAAAGTATACGCTGAGCCAGCTGACGAATAGTAATCTCAGATGGATTTCCCAGATTGATGGGTCCCGTTATGTTTGCTGGAGCCCCCATCAAGCGAATCAATCCTTCAACTAAGTCATCAACGTAGCAAAAGCTTCGTGTTTGTTGGCCCGTACCATATATGGTTATATCATCACCCTTAAGCGCCTGAACGATGAAGTTACTTATTACACGCCCATCATTTGGGTGCATTCTTGGTCCGTATGTATTGAAAATCCTAGCTACTTTAATTTTCAATCCATACTGACGGAAGTAACTAAAAAACAGAGTTTCAACACACCGTTTCCCTTCAATATAACATGAACGCATACAAACCGGATCTACCTTTCCCCAGTACTGCTCAGACTGAGGATGCACTTCAGGGTCTCCATAAACTTCGCTCGATGAAGCCTGGAGTATTTTGGCGTTAACTCGCTTTGAAAGGTCAAGCATGTTGATTGCGCCATTAATATTAACCTTTAGCGTCTGTACTGGATCAACCTGGTAATGAATTGGCGAAGCTGGGCAAGCCAGATTATAAATTTCATCGACATCAACATATAATGCGTTTGTTACATCATGCTGAATAAAATTGAAACATGAATTCGATAACAGATGTTTTATATTGTGCTTTACCCCCGTGTGTAAATTATCAGCGCAGTAGACATCATGCCCCTCTCCCAATAATTTTTCACATAGATGAGCCCCTAAGAAGCCGGCGCCACCTGCAATCAATATTCGTGACATTATAATTCCACATTTAAAACACCAAACCTATAAATCATAGAAGCGAATAACACGCCCAAGCCATAAAACCTATCAAATACACTATCTTTAAGATAGAGTTAAATTTAGCCACTTATTATTTATGCCATAAAGATAATTGTATCACAATATTTCACGCCACTGTTAAATGGTTAGCCCCACAAGGATTCATAATTCAACCCATAACAGTGACCTATTAAGACTCAGCCAAATTAGTTAAGGAAACACATTACTATTTGAGAGAACCACCTATTAACACTTACAAACCACTATCGATTAGTATTAATAACAACACAATCTTCTAGAATACACCTTATAAATCATTTATTTATATCAACTACTTGGACTTTCTGAAAATGGCGTTAGGCACCCTCTTCTGCTTTGCTCACCGAGGTTACCAAGGCTTGTTTAGTGAAAACACACTACAGGCAATTGGCGAAGCACTGGATTTGAAGGTTGGAGGAGTAGAAATTGATATATGGAATATTGGCGGTCAACTTCTTGTTACTCATGATAGGCGCCTAGGTCGTTTGCAACCTGGGAATACAAAGATTACAGACATGCAACCAGAAACTCTTAGAGCTATGCCTTTACCCTGTGGCAGTAAGATTCCAACGCTACAAGAAGTCTTAGACTTAATAGGTGACAAGGCTCAATTAAACATAGAACTCAAAGGCCCTAATTGTGCGACACTATTGGCACAAGAGATTCGTATATTTGTTACAGATAGGGGAGCTACTTTTGATCAATATATAGTATCTTCATTTGATCAATTACAATTATATGAATGCCTACGCCTAATACCAGAAGTTCGCCGCGGTGTAATAATAGTTGGGGTTCCCCTCGATCTAGCCGCATGTACAGCCCCTTTGAAAGCTTATTCACTACATACTGCCTTGGACTTCCTCCACAAAGATTTACTTAACGATGCCAAATATCGAGGGTTAAAAAACTATATTTTCACTGTAAATAACCCTGACGACTTAGCACTACTTGCCTCACAGGGTGTGGATGGAGTATTTACTGACAGACCACAAATGGTCTTGGATTTCAATAAAAAAATTATGGGCACATAACCAACCAATCAAAAACTTAATCGGCAATTATTTTTGACTTAAAAATAAAAACATTTACGCGAACATTTAGTACCTATCTTAATTGATTCTCATAGCCCTTAACACTTCAAACTTGCAAAGCGGCTCTTTTTACAGACCAGGGTGACAAATCAAACAAAGGTTTCTCATCCAATACTAGACGCTTTAAATTCTCCCCAATCACTGGGGCAAACTTAAAGGCTTGACCTGAACCATGGCTAAAGATAAAAATATTTTTGCTCAAGCGGTCTAATACAAACCCTGCGTCTGCACTCATTGTATAAGGACATAAGTGTACTTCTGAGCGGGACCTAACACCTTCTATATAGGAAAATACAAAATCATCTAGAATTTGCAGTAGCTCTGTAGGAATCGTCATATTCGGAGTGGGAATGTAATCTGACCTTTTTAACTTATCTGGTGTCCAATCAATACCTATTTTGATCAAGCCTATGCCGTTCTTCGTATTCCCCATATAAGGAAACCCATAGTAAAGCCCTTGATCAGGATCATTCTTTGCTTTTTCCTGAAAACAGAACCACTGTGGATAGGTATCCATACGATCTCTTTCAATCGTATAGTACGCCCATAACATTGGCCAAATCTGAAGCTGTACCTGATACCCCAACAGTTCAAGAAAATTCCTAGACCAAGGGCCTGCTGCTATAATACAACGCTTGGATGAAGCTTTAGTACCATCCTCAAGTAGGACATTTACATCAGTACCATCAGAGACCGAAACCACTTTGGTTCCTAATCTAATTTTATGGCCGCAACGAATCACTTCATTTTTCCAAAAATTTAAGGACTCGCCGGATAACACAGCGCCTGCTGCTGGCTCAAATAGCCCTTGCCAGCCGGGCTTGGTGCGCAGTGGCCAGCGCGCACTAATTTCCTTTGCAGTCAACTCTTCAAAAGGTATTGATTGCCTCTGCATGACATGTTTAGCTGCACAGATACTCCCTTCAATGGTTTCCTCTCCCCAGTCTTCACCGTAAAATAACAAGCCATGGGATACTCTAAGTTTTTTACCATAATGTTTTTCCTGAGACTCCCAAAGTACATTAGAATATTTTGCAGCTTGGCAGTAATATGGATTGGAGTACATCGCTCTGAACATTCTCGTACTACCGGAGCTACTACCAAAAGTATTTCCAATCTGGAATTGGTCACAAACTAGAATGGAATCCACAGATTTACGTAGCGCATAAGCCGAACTAAGCCCTGCCATACCCGCACCAATGATTATCACATCATAGTAGCTTGTCATCTTAACGCTCTAACCGTAGCCAACAAACTGTCTTCCTAAATAATTAAGATGGGGGTAACCGGATTCCAATTTTTTAAAGCAGGCTTCAGAAATTTTACTAAATATAAAATGATAGACTTGCCGTGGATTCACAGACCGCCAAACCTCTGGGTTGTAAAACTCAATAGAATCAGCCATCACTGCACCGGCACTAGAAAGTCCTTCATCAAATACTATCGTGCCTTTTTCTTCCAATATTTGTTGAGCTCCAGATACAAAAGGTAAGTTAGCCACACAAACCAATACTCTAGCCTTTAGATTCCTAGCCAAAGCAACATCAATTATCCGAGAGGCTGATGCGAGAACAACAATATCCCAGTCCTGTGAAATCCAATTTTCTATATTTTCAGAATTGACGGCACCTGAAATACTCCCTCGCTCCAAGATATGGTCATAGACAGATACCAGCTCTCCCATTTTTACCAACCTTTTAACGATTCTGCTCCCAACAGCACCTGCACCATGCACTAGAACTCTTGCCCTGGGGATATTGAGTGCGGACTTTCCCGCTGCAATCGCACCTAAAGCACCTGACGCCGTAGCTTCTGCATAATGCACCTTTGAACCTAATGCGGCTAACACATATTGGGTTTTCGCAGCTAGACGCATCACTTGTGTATCTCCAAAGTTAAGGTCTGCACCAGTGAACATATCTCCTTTTCTTTTATTGAGCTCTGATGCTGCTATGTTAATAATTTCATCAAAGGATGCTTGCGATATGCTATTGACATTTGCAACAATTTTTCCACCCCTAAATCCTGTATGATAGGTTTGGTGCTTAACCTGCATTCGCTCTGCTAACTGACAGGCTTCATCAGCAGCATATTCATCCTTCTGATACT
This sequence comes from Microbulbifer mixtoriginis (SeqCode), assembly GCF_052467515.1. Taxonomy (NCBI): domain Bacteria; kingdom Pseudomonadati; phylum Pseudomonadota; class Gammaproteobacteria; order Cellvibrionales; family Microbulbiferaceae; genus Microbulbifer; species Microbulbifer mixtoriginis (SeqCode). The sequence goes on from NZ_CP174314.1 coordinate 2,724,161, forward strand.
CTAATACTCTCAGGCCGCCATTCGCTGGCAGCGAACTTCTTTTAGCGCAAGCGAAATGGAGTGTTCCACATGACATTTCAATCGAAAGTAAATCTACACTCATGATAGATCCACCATATCAGCGACGCTCCAAGCGAATATAGTGATGAACATAATCCATACTATATTGATTGGGACTATTGAAAATACGTTCCTGCAACTCATCATATAACTTTGCAATCGCAGTAGAACTCCCTCCATACTCAACAATTGATGTATGGAATGTTCGCTCACTCCAACTCCGTATAGTTTTCATCAGCCCCTCGGAAAAGGCTGAAGCATTTCCATCCAAATCAAACTGACTGCGATATGGACATGGTGTCATTTGTATTGACACTTCATGCACGATCCAGTTTTTCTTATGATGAGGCATATTAAGAACCTGCCAAATATCTTCATCTGTACGATAATAATTTTGAAATACTGCACCTTCAAAGGCACTTTTCGATATTTCCCCAGCTTCATACAGCTGCAACCAAATATCATACAGCGTGTCAAACATATCTTTATCTTTTGCGTTATTACCCAGCAAATGGCCGCTTTCATCCTGAGCCAAATCCACAAGAACAAATTGACCACCCACCTCAAACTCCCAGGCTCTCGCCTCAAGCAGTGAATCAAAATCATTCACGGACTGCGCTCTGAAGGGTTCGCGCCGAAAGCCACTCACCTTGTTTGCGTGTATGTGTTCTAAAAAAGTGTCAGGCATTTTAGATAGCCAGTGCATTGTGGTAGCCGCCAGAGCAATATTGAGTGAAGCCTGGGGTGCCACATGATTATAAAAGCTACTGGGTTGTATAAAGACCACTAGATTTTCAAACTTAGCTCTTAATTCGTTTAGATTATCAGCGAGTGTTAACAGATCACTGGATGGTAAATCATTAGCGATATGGTATATCGGTTTATCACCGAGTTTTTTAAATAATCGCCCCCATAATTCCATAGAAGTTCCACCATCTGCAGCGCCATAATCGATAGTGTTACAAAATTTTTTATTTGGTATAGAATCCAAGGCACACAGAAATAAAGGCCAACTTTTATCAATACAGATCTTAGCTCCCAAAGTTTCCTGGGAGTAATTCTGTAACATCCCTATACTCATAGACTAATCCGCCCTCTGTGTTTCTAGCCACTTCCTGTCTAAACAGGAAACATTTAGAGTAATTATAATGTTGACAGATTACCGCAAGGTGGGGCGAACTATTAATAATTACTAAGCAAACAATACAGGCTAGCATTTTAACCATTATTAGAAATAGACTCTAAAATCTAGCTGTTTTTCTCCGTATCAACTCTTCGTACACTCTCACCCTATACAATTAACTCTATAAAGACTGTTTACCTAAGAATGAATCCTCCTAGAGGTATTTTTCCCAGAAAAATATTTACGCTGGTATAAATATCCAGACAACATTGATTGTTAGAAAAAAGGGGGCTTTAGGCTTTCTGAAAATAAAAGGAACTACTACCCTCTTAAATATTTTATTTTGTACTCCCTACCCTACGAGGCTCCCCCTCAACAAAAAAAACTGATACCACCAGCCCAATGAGTGCTAAGTAGGCATTAATTGTGAAAGCTCGGTCTATACCGGTTGAGAGATCTGGGGCTAAGGCAATTATGGTGGTATTCATTCCCAAGCCTAATGCGCCGCCGGCGATCTGGAACATATAGATAATCCCGCCTGCCAGACTCGATCGGTTGCGAGCAACAATGGTCACTGCAACTGTAGTCACTGTCGAAAAGAAAAAACCAACCCCGGCACCAAGCACCAATAGGCCTGGTATCAACTCCCGGAAACTGGTATTTACTTGTATATGGGAGAGCATGAACATTGCTACACTGATAAATACCGAGCCTATCGCTATGATCACCTTGGCTCCTATTTTTTCGTAAAGCCTACCGGATATATAGGAAACCAAGCCGTAAGCCATCATCATCGGCATCAGCCCAATGCCGGCCAATGTTGGGGAATAACCCCGCACTTTGGTGAGAAACTGTGGAATATATACAAGCGCAGAAAAGAAGACTACTGAAAGCAATAAGGTCACTACACATGCCGCAAAGAAACGCCTGTTACTCATAACATCTTTGGGAATTAGTGCATCACTTCCGGCATTACGCTCAACAGCAGTAAAGCCTCCCAGAAAAAACACGCTAATGATAAATAAGAGGACAACTATCGGACTTTTAAAGCCCAGTTCTACGACAAGATCCAAGGCCATTAACAAGCTAAACAAAGAAATAGAGAGTATCGTCACTCCCAGGTAGTCAATGTGCTCGTCAATCTTCTCTGGCTTATCATCAGCGACCGTTTTCAAGCAGCCTAAACACACTAATGCTGCGACTATAACATCGAGAAGAAATATCCATCGCCAACTCGCAAACTCGGTTAAAAAACCTCCTAACATTGGGGCAAAGGAGTCAGAGATTCCACACACACCCATGATTAGACCGCCGGCCAGGCCCGAGCGCTCTTTTGGTATGAGTTCATAGACCATCCCCAATATTGCCGGCCACATCAGCGCCCCACCAATTCCCATCAAGGCTCTGGACACTAGCAGCATCCAAATATCCATGGATAAAGCGGCAAGCAGCGAAAAGAAGGCAAAAAAACCTGCACCTATAAAAAAAATGCGTCGCCGCCCATAAATATCAGCCAAACGTCCACCCGTGATAATCAGAACACCAAATACGAGGATGTAGCCGTTGATAATCCACTGGGCTCTTGTAATGTCAGAATTAAACTCTTGCTCAATGGTGGGGATGGCGGCGGGGAATATGGTTAGATCATTTGCCACCAAAAATACAGCGAAGCTGAGGCCAATCAGCGCCAACAACCTCTCTTTACTTTTGAAAGTATTGGAATCTGCCATTGAGTTCTACCGAGCGCGCTCTTTTATCAGAGCAAAGATCGTTGCTTTGACAGTTTGGCTTATTAGGTTGTAGAGCAACGGACTCGGCGGAAGACTGGCGTGCCTGGAGAACCAGAAGAAATTCAAGAGCGCTTAAGACAGCTCCAGGGGGAGCTGCCAAGATTGATTACTGACTATATTCCTGGATCGGTTGGAAATCAGGGTTGGCGCCACAGGAAGAGCGTACCACCAGTTCGGTTGGCAGCACTGCTGGCTCTGCTGTCTTATCACCGATCAACTGCATCATCTTCTCCACCATCAGCTCACCGCCACGCTGGATATTCTGGCGCACAGTCGTTAGTGGGGGCGTATAGAAAGGCGCGATGGGGATATCATCAAATCCAACTACTGCAATGTCGTCGGGAACCTTGTAACCCTGGCTCTGCAAAGCCTTGATGGCTCCCATTGCAATGCTGTCACTTGCGGCGAAAATCGCATCGAAGCTCAACCTCTCGGTTTTTAGCAAGTCTGCAATGGATTGATAACCGCTTTCGCTGGAGAAAGAAACCTGAATTTGACGCTCGCTATTACCCAGCCCCTCTGCGGTAAGTGCGGCCCTATACCCCTCGTAGCGACCGTAAATTTCGGGGTGCGCAGTATCACCAAGAAAGAGGATGTTACGACGTCCCAGCTTGAGTAGGTGCTCGGTGGCCTGGCGCCCTCCCATCTGATTGTCACTACTTACAATGCAGTAATCGAGATCTGGTTTGGTAGTACCTCCCCATACTACCAACGGATCGCCCTGGCGTTGTAGTTCACGCAGGGGGCTGTCGTCCACCCCTTGTCCAATCACAATTACCCCATCGGCGCGGCGAGACCCCATTAAGTAGGCATGCCAATCGTCACTTGTAACGATACGATTTGAAAACAGTAGATCATATCTGTGCTCGGCCAAGCGATCGGCAATCGCGCCAATCATGTCCAACATAAAGGGGTCGGAAAAAGTCTGGCCTCCGGCGCTTCCGGTATTGATGACGACAGAAATGGTATGGCTGCGTTTTAAACGCAGATTGCGTGCACTCTCGTTGATTTTGTAATTCATACTACGCGCGATTTGCTGAATACGCTCCCGAGTCTTTTCATTGATTAGCGGGTTGTTATTCAGCGCGCGGGAAACAGTGGATTCAGAAACTCCCGCTAGCCGTGCAATATCGGACATGGAGACGGGAGAGGAGGAATCCTTAGGCATGCGTACTTCACCTTGTTCGCGGGAAATACGCCATCTTAGGCGTGCTACAAGAGTTTGTAAAATGAACTCTGATAGCTCAAACCGTCAACTTAGCTGAGGCCCCAACTTCTCGCCCTTCCACAGCCCTACGGAAAAAGAACAAGCTGACTAGAATTACCGAGATCGGCACCAGTGATAAGTAAAAGGCCACCTGACCATCAAAGGCTTCAAAAACCGAACCCGTAATCAGTGAACCGGTAGTGCCCCCTAGCGCAGAAAAAATCACCAGAAGCCCGGTCATCGCCGAATGCTGATGGGTCGGTAGTGAACTTAGCATCACCGAGTTGATTGCCGGATAAATGGGGGCCATAAACAGGCCAATCAGAGGCAGAATAAAGGCCGCAATCGGCGCATTGAACCAGTTGATATCCGGGTTGGCCTGCACATCACTGGATAGCGGCAGAGTCAGTACCACCAGTAATGCCATTGCCAGCAGGCAGACATTCAGCACTGGGTACCAGTGTAAACGCCGCATAATAGCCCCTGCTCCCAAGCGGCCCAAGGCGAGCCCTGCGGCAAAAATACTGGCAGCCTGGACGCTCATCGCCGCTGGTAACTTCAAAATTTCATTGTTAAACGTGGGCAGCCAGCTGCCGATACCCTGTTCGATCAAGACATAGATAAAAACGGAAATTACATAAATATAAACCAAGGGCTTGGCCATCAATTTTATCATTGCCCAGAAATCCTGCCGTGGACTGGTGCCCTCAACCCGGGTACCCGACTCATCCATTTTTGTCAGCGACAATAAAATAAAGGCAAACAGACAAATCGCAGCCAGCACCCAATAGACACTCAGCCAAGCTGTAGAACCTGGATTGGCAGAGTCGATAAAGGCACTAAACAGCCAATACCCACCAAGAACCCCCACCATAAATACCCCCTCCAGGGTATTCACCATACTCGCATGTTCATTTGGACCACGGGTTAACAAGCCCACAGTTGAATAAACCGCGACCTTCACCAAGGCAAATGCGACTCCCACCGAAAGGAACAGTAATTTTGCTGTCCAGAAACCTGGCAGTAGGGGCATGGCAATACAAGCCCCCGTAACAATAGCGAGCCCCATCAGCATGGCCCGCTTAAATCCGAAACGCGGCAGTTGCGAAGCCACCAGAAAAGATACGATGCCGATGGGGATATCCTTAAAGCCCTCCAATACACTGGCTGCAGATTTACTCACGCCGTAAGTATTAATCACCTGCAGTATCACAGTGCCGACACTGTTCAAGAGAATGGCGAACACAAAGTAGATGGCGAATAGGGAAAGCAGTATGCGCTGATTGTTCATAAGGAAATCTTTATCGGTCTATGGCTCAGGCGTACAGCCGTACCAGCCTGTTATTGTACATTTTTTGATCTCTAAGTGTGGGTTGATGACTGTAAATTTTCACGCCCCCAGAACTCAGCAGTATGACTTACCACAAAAGAATTGCAATCGTTTGCAATATTTCAATCTGCCAAATAGAGACCATTCAGCGATCGCCGGTCAGACTAGTAGTTTCTAGATAACAACAATGCCAATAAATTCTTTGTTATCAATAAGTTAATGAATATTTACACCTACAGATAGCACATAGTTACCGTACAAGGAGATTTTTTACCCCTAATTTGCAATCGATTGCATTCCAATGTGTACAAGCGATAGACTGCAGGAAGTTGCCCGAAGTACTAATTACTTTGGCAAAGCACCTAACCATCAGTTTCTATGTAAGTGGTATGAAGAAAGAACAACAACATAAGCTTGAAATTCACCCCTGGGGCCTGCTGGAAAGAGAGTTTCAAGCGGATGACTACCCTCTTAACGCCACCCTATTCTCCCTGGGCAATGGTTTTATTGGCCTGAGAGGCACCTTTGAGGAAGGCTTTGATCCCGAGCCCTTTTCTGATGGCTGTTACCTCAATGGGGTCTATGCCAGTGAACCTATTCGCTACGGCGAAGCTGCTTACGGCTACGCCCGCAATAATCAGCGCATGCTAACAGTACCGGACGGCAAGGGTATTCAAATCTGGGTTGATGGAGAGCGTTTCAACCTCGCTGAGGGTGAAATACTCGAGTATGAGCGCCATCTGGATATGGCCAACGCAACCCTTGCGCGCAGCCTTACCTGGCGTTCACCTCTTGGAAAAACCCTCAGGCTCAAAACCCAGCGCCAAATCTGCCTAACTGAAAAACACCTAGTGCTCATCCATGTTGAAATCACTCCACTGGATTTTGGTGGGGAGATACGCTTGTTAACGGGGCTGGATGGCAATCTCGACCAAGCCGAGCGCAGTGACGATCCACGCCTGGCTTCCCCCATTGACCAAGGGGATATCCAATGGCTGAATAACGTCGCCGATGGTGACTACTTGGCACTGGCACTCTCAGTTAGAAGCAGTGGCTATGAGATTCGCTGTGCCGCCACTCACCGGCTGCAGGCCAGTGCGGGCCACACAATGACTAATCTGCGCCATGAAAACCGAGTAGCCACCGAATACCGATGTGTTGCCCAACGGGGTAAACCCATAGGCCTGACCAAATACCTAGCCTACTTCGCAGAGCAAAGGGCTGAGCCGATTGAAGCTGGATCACTTCGCCAATACCTTGAACTTAGCGCCAATAAAAGTTTTGCCGAATATGCCAAGGCTCAACGCATAGAGATGGATAAATTCTGGCAAGAATCCGATATCCAGGTACTTGGCAACGACAGTCTACAGCAAGGTATTCGATTTAATCTTTTCCACCTATTCCAATCCCTGGGCAGGGATGGACGTACGAATATCGCTGCTAAAGGGCTCTCGGGAGATGGTTACGACGGCCATTACTTCTGGGATACAGAAATCTATGTATTGCCGTTTTTTCTCTACACCCAGCCCAATATGGCCCGCCACCTGCTGGAGTATCGCCATTCGATCCTGGATGCGGCCCGCGCCCGTGCCCGAGAGCTGGCGATCAGCAAGGGCGCCCTCTTTCCCTGGCGCACCATTGGCGGGGAGGAGTGCTCTGCATACTACCCTGCCGGCACCGCCCAGTTTCATATCAATGCGGATATCGCCTATGCAGTGCGCCACTACAGCCGAGTCACTGGTGATACGGAGTTTCTGCGGGAAAAAGGGGCGGAGCTGGTTATTGAGGGGGCCCGCCTATGGATGGAAATCGGCCACTTCAATCCTCGCCGCAACAACCAATTTTGTATTAATGAAGTCACTGGCCCGGATGAATATACCGCGTTGGTAGATAACAACTTCTATACCAACCTGATGGCCCGTGCGCATTTGGAGTATGCTGCAGAGGTATACCAGTGGCTGCAATCCTTTGATCCAGAAGCGTGCCTGGCCTTGGCCCAACGTATACAACTGGGCCCACAGGAACCCATGCTTTGGGCAAAAGCCGCAAAGGCCATGTACCTCCCCTACGACCAATCCCAAGGTATTCACCCGCAGGATGATGGCTTCCTCGACAAGCCAGTGTGGGACTTTGAGCAAACACCGGCAAATCATTACCCCCTGCTACTGCACTACCATCCACTGGTAATTTATCGACACCAGGTTTGCAAGCAGGCAGATGTAGTCTTGGGACTATTGCTCGAAAGTTCCGAGTTTTCCATTGAACAAAAACGCCGCGACTTCGACTTTTACGAACCACTCACTACGCACGATTCTACCCTATCCGCCTGCATCCACAGCATTATTGCCAGCGAGGTGGGATACCCGGAAAAAGCGCTCGACTACTTCCAGCAAGTAGCACGAATGGACCTGGACAATCACCACAATAATACCCAGCACGGTATCCATACTGCCTGTATGGGCGGCACCTGGATGTGCATGGTGCAGGGCTTTGCCGGTATGCGCCTGCGTGGTACCGAATTGCGCTTCGCCCCGTTTGTACCCGAGGGTATGGAAGGTTATCGGTTCCGCCTGCAATTCCGTGGTCGCACCCTGGAAGTGGACATCAATTGCAGTAATGCCAGCTATACCCTGATAACTGGCGAGCCCATCAACCTTCATCACGTCCATAAACCCGTATTTCTCGCAGCAGGCGAAACCCAAACATTTGAGATAGCACCACCAGTGGAGGTAACACAGTGATCTATCGTGCAGCAATTTTTGATCTGGATGGTGTACTCGCTGATACCGCACGACTACACCTGAAAGCCTGGCACCAACTGGCCCAAGAACTCAAACGCCCATGGGCTGAAGATACCAGTGAAAGGCTTAAGGGGCTGGAGCGTATGGCCTCACTGGAAGTGATTCTTGGGGAAGAGAGCGATCAGTTTAGTGAAAAGGAAAAGATCGATCTAGCTAGCAGAAAGAATAGTTATTATCAGAAACTGATTCGCAGCTTATCTCCAAAAGATCTACTGCCCGGTGCTGGGGAGCTTCTCGCCTGGTTAAACGAGAAACAAATCCCCATTGCCCTGGCATCAGCCAGTAAGAATGCGCCGGCCGTTTTGCAAGCATTGGAGATATCACATTACTTCTCAACAATTGCCGATCCAGAACAGTCCGCACCTAAACCCTGCCCGGATATTTTCCTCGCAGCAGCGCAAGGCCTACAAGTTGAACCTGAACTCTGTGTTGCCTTTGAGGATGCTGCTGCTGGAGTCGCTGCGATCAAAGCCGCCAAGGGAATGACTGCTGTTGGGGTGGGGAGTGAAAATTCCCTGAGAGAAGCTGATTTTATTGTCGGTAGCCTGTCGGAGTTCGCCCCTAAAGACTTTTTTCTTTCTGCTATCCACGCAGCTTCAATCAGTTAAATGTAAGAGCTGTTGCAAAATCAATATTCAAGCTGAATAGAAAGATTGCTCTCCTTCTATTCAGCGTTACTTGCTTTCTAATATTGTAAAGAGGTAGTTTACACCATAGTGACTACTAACAGTTTCTCCCTAAAGCTAAGCTTTACTGCTGCAGTATATTTAACACGCACTAAGGTTACTTCCAAAAACCAACCCAACAAAAATGAGATATGAAAGGAAGGGCCACCAATCAATAGGTTGGGGATAAATCACCCTATATCGCATATTTGGAAAATACGTCTACTCGAAGAAATAAAAAACAGAATAAGTATCTGGCCTGTCCTAAGAATTCACTGTGTGATAGAGCAAAATTACCACCCCCATTTCCCCAGACTTATAAACCCCAAACCAACAATCAACCCCCAAATATAGTAAGGAATATATGGCCTACAATGCTATAGATACCCCTTTTACCCCTTCATTTGCATGAGAACAACCACCCATCTAAAACTAAATAAACTTCAACATGTCGGAATTTATGGAGATTAACTTTTTAGCCTCAATCGATTGTGGATCAATCAGACTAAAATCAGCAAATTCAAATCCTGGCCCAACGGAGCAGCCTACCAAGACTGTCTTTCCAATAGGTTCAGCTGCCTGCCAAGTTCCAGCTGGAACAACCTGACAAAACGTATTATTATTGGACGAAATTTCCATCCTCTGAACATTCTTATCCAAGTCATTCCAAGTATAAAGATAGAGTCCTGCGCCTTGATATAAATTCCACACCTCATCCGATTGCACTTTATGAAATCGGCTTACCTCGCCTTTATCTAATGAAAAATAAATGTGAGTGAGCGCTGATCTTCTCTGCCCTTTGTTATTGGTCACCACTGCATTGGACCTGAACACTTCAAGAAATCTCCCCCCTTCAGGGTGTTCAGATAATTTGATAGGCTGCATGACTATTCCTTTAAAACCCATAATGAAATTAACAATAACCTTAAAATTGATCCCAACCAAAGAGGCACTTAATTCTCACGTTTTTCTTTTGACAGATTTTTGGCAATATTAGCTATCGCCTCGTCCATTGAAACCAAACCATTCAAGTAAGGCATCCAATACTTATCAAGAAGGGATTTATAATTCCAGCGCCCAACATATAAACCGTTCAGTGTTGCGTAATCTGTGAAATTTGGCTCTTCCTCTGAAATAACTCTTCTAACAACTTCACCAACTGTATAAAATTGAATTGGATGCCAAATATGTTTATGAGCCTTTAAGTCATATTTATCAAACTCACTGCTGATTATCCCTTGAAGTTTGCTTTTGCGATTCACACTGTTAGCATGTGTTAACTCATGAAAAAACATTTCTAATGCAAGCCAGCCTGAGTAATCTGAATAGGTACTATTGATAATGGTTTGAGAACTTCTTCCTGAAGTGGTAGCTCCCTGTCGCATACCAGGCTTATAGACAATATTTACTGTATGCGCATTTACTAGCAGTTTTTCACCAAAGAGGTCTTCGAGCCGGCTAGCAATTGGGTCACCATACACATCCAGCTTCTCCCGTAAACTTAGATACCACCTAAAGTTACTCTCTCTATGCAAACCCCACATTTGCTCATTATAAAGAGTGGAAAGCTCCTGCAAATGAACATATAAGTTATTATTAACTGATTCAGAATCGACAGGAGCACCTGGTAAAAGCAGGGCTGTCAGATCTGCCACTTCCCCGCTAGACCGAATAATATTAATATTTTGTTCAGCCCCATGTGTAATATAATCATTGATCGCCCTCTCGAAGAGGTACAAGTGATCAGCAACAATGCCCTCCTCCTTCTTTAGAGCCGCATATAGATTTTTATCTCTTGCCAATTCATACAAATATAGATGTAAATTCAATAACGGCTCATTTTTAAAGCTCACCAATCGCCAACTATCTAACTGGTCAGATGCCTTTTCTTCTGCGAGAACGGGAAAAACTAAAGAGAGAAATATTAGAGCAAGTAGAAATGGACGAAGCATTAGAAAAGCACCAGCGGGTTATTCTTATAAGGCAAGGGAAGAGTGACTCTGATCGATCATCCTCCCAATATGGTAAGAATATAACTTCCATAAGGAGCCCCTGCAAATAAGTACTGCTGTTCAAGCTAGGGGCAATCCTCAGTCACGGGTATAAAATCAATTGCGTGCAGCGAAACAATGCTAACTTTTTACCCGTACTCTTACAAACTACAGAAGCATCCCATACCTGAGTGGTCCGCCCCTTATGAACAGGTGTTGCAGCACAAAGAACAACCCCATCCCGAACTGTTCCCAGATGATTCGACTTCAGTTCAACAGTAGTAAAGCCAGAAGCCTTTTCTGGTAAGTTCGCCAAGCAACCAATGCCACAGGCCGTATCGGCCAAAGAAACGACGCTACCAGCATGCAAGTAGTCATTAGGTGCCAGATGAGACTCCAAAATTCTCATCTCTGCATGGATCTCGCCCTCAGCAACTTTCACAAGTTCAATCCCGAGAAGCCCTGGAAGTTTACCTTCGCAAATCTTGTTGTAATAGTTATGGTCTTTCATATAAATCCTTATTAACAGCTAACCGGTCAAAATAAAAATCTTCTTATACCTAGGTTACACAGCAAACTCACAAGGGGAGTGTAATTTTTTCTGTACATAATAATTATTTTTCCAGAGGCCTTCTTAAATAGAGGGCAGCATTGTAAAGAGCCTTACCCCACCTAGCATTCCTTTGCACATTACTATTTATGATAGAAAACTCTGAAACTACTTGGAAATTACCTTATAGCAGGGAACATACTCTTTACCCGGCAGCTTCATTCTCTGCTGTTTCACAAAAGACTCCAGCATAATATCAATGCTGCGCATAATGCTCGAATCACCACGCAGCTCATAAGGTCCATACTCCTCAACCATCCGAATCCCTTCATTTTTCACATTACCAGATACGACGCCAGAGAATGCACGTCGCAGGTTGGCGGCTAATAGATAAGGTTCTTGGCTTTTATGTAAGGCGAGGTTCAGCATACTTTCATGAGTTGGTATAAACGGCTGCTGAAATTCGTTAGCGACTTTTAACTTCCAGTTAAAATAGTAGGCGTCATCCGTTGCTTTGCGGAAGGACTTGACCTCTTGTATGCCTACCGACATTTGTCTAGCCACTTCCTGTGGGTTATCAATAATAATTTGGTATCTTGAACGAGCTTCCTTACCCAAAGTTGAGGCGATAAATTCATCAATACGAACAAAATATTCCGTTGCACTAGGTGGGCCGGTGAAGATAACAGGGAATGGTTGATCCTTATTTTCTTCGTGTAGGAGTATCCCCAGGAGATAGATGATCTCCTCAGCAGTACCTGCCCCCCCTGGGAAAACCACAATGCCATGGCCTGTACGCACAAAAGCTTCTAAACGTTTTTCAATATCTGGGAGAATAACCAGTTGATTGACGATTGCATTTGGTGCCTCTGCAGCAATAATACCGGGTTCGGTAACACCAAGGTACTGGCCATGGCGATCGCGCTGCTTGGCATGGCCTATTGTGGCACCTTTCATTGGCCCCTTCATTGCTCCCGGCCCACAACCGGTACAAATATCAAGGTGGCGCAGAGCCAACTCATAACCGACCTGCTTAGTGTAATCGTACTCTTCAGATAAGATTGAGTGCCCTCCCCAGCATACTACTAGCCTAGGCGTGCGGACTCTATCGAAGGTACCGGCATTTCTCATAATATGAAAAACCGCATCGGTAATACCCTGAGAAGATGTTAAGTCATGTAACTTACTGCCGGTAATTTCACTATTTACATAAATAATATCTCTCAATACCGCAAACAAATGCTCTGCAATACCACTGATAATTTTTCCATCAACAAAAGCACTGGCCGGGGCGTTTCTAAGCTGTAGTTTTATACTGCGTTCTGTGGGGACAACAGAGATATCAAAATTAGCAAAGGTTTCCAGAAGCTCCTTACCATCATCCATAAAACCGCCACTATTTAGTACCGCTAGTGAGCAGTTTCTAAAGGTTTGGTATTGTGAACCACGGCTCTCGCTACTAAGCCGATTAATTTCATACTTGGATAGGATCTCAAACTGCCCTGTAGATGAAACCTGTGCATCGATAAGATCAATAGACATGCAACCCTCTTATTGAACTGAAATTGGGATCTTTACAGAAAATAGTGTTCTGGTGCTATAGAAGTGTAATCTAAGTTGATGACTAGGCTTCTTTTTTAATTAAACCGAGGCAATTGGATTTAATAGCCAAGAAAAGTTGACGTACAACTAAACCATTCACCTGAGACAGGAAGTGCCAACAGAGGAATACAGGCTTAACTCTTTAGGACTGAGTCGCGATTCACATTATTTTGACCCAGTTTACATCTTGATCACAGGTACTCTTTGGCAGGTCATTGCAAGTGGGCACTACTTATTAAGCCCGCACCATGAAAACCGTCCCACCTATTGGTTCAGGCTTAATTTGAAAATTACCCTATTTAGGGGCAGCACATTACCAGATCAACCCTGAGCACATTTAAAAATAAAAATTCTCACCAAAATTGAGCCCGGGATTCTTTAATAGCATCAAACTTTAGTTTGATGTCCTACGTCCCAGGCCTTCTTCTGGGGAAGCCTTAACTTTAGATAAAAGTTGATTCAGCTCTTCAAGTACAATCCACGGATCGGTTTCATCGTACAGATGCGAGGAGTATTTCATAATTACATGCTTGGCGTTGTCACTAATCTTGGTGAGTTCAATTTGCGACTGATCCCAAGTCCTGTTATAAGCATCTACATCTGCATAACTCATTTTAGTCTGACGAATTGCGGTATGTGGCAACCCTCTACTCATAACCGTGATTGGAATCTCTTTCTTTAACTTATAACGCTCTGGTTTTGATGCAGACTCTGCAAAATCTTCGAAGGAATGCTTTTACTTTTCCCACGCCATAATCCACTGCATCGTTGCCCAGCCCTCCTTGGATAAAGAAGACTTCAGGTTTCCGTACCAGGATTCATGGGCGGAATCCACAAATAGAAGGGCAGACACCCTACTGGGGTTTTCACTTGCAAATGCCCTTGCTACTAAACCACCAAATGAGTGGGCCACAAGAACTACGGAATCCCATTTTTTAAACTCCACGAAGGCCTCAAGCTCAGCAGAAAGCGCATCCATCGATCTAACTTTTGGAACAGCATGCACACTTTTTCCAGCTCCAGGCCGATCGTAGATACAAAGCATAAAATCATTAGAAGAGAATTTATGAAAGGTATTTTTATAGGTACTATGGGCATCTAACCCCATACCTGAAACCATCAATACTACTTTTTTCCCCTCACCCTCCTCTTTACAAAGATAGGATATTGAATTCCCTCCGATGGTAACAAACTCATATTTATGCTCATCATGCGCCCAAACTGAGCAACAAAGAACACTGAGAAGAAATGCGGTATAAATTTTCATAATCTTCCTTGGAATTTATAGCTTACATAATATCTACGGTGAGTATCGGCACCCAAACTATTGTCAAACCAGTAACTCCTATCCCTCATTCACCTAAATCAAATAACACTATTTACCCGACACAGACGTAGTTCTTAATGCTGCATATTTAACTGAACAATATGCCTGCCGAAAGAACAACTCGTACAACTTACCAATTTATCCAGCAACATCTACAGGCACTATCCCAGAAAAACTATGCCAGGGAAATCACTATAATATTTACTTTATAAGAGTCTCAATAATTGCTAGGGACAATAATCAATCTTAATAATGCTGAAAGTTCGACCAATCCAGGCATTTTATAGACAAGTGGCAAGAAGGCAGGCATAAAAAAGCCGCACAATAGGAATTGTGCGGCAAAGCTCAGAAAACCTGCGGGAGAGGTTTGAGTTAAACTAGAAGTCGTAAGCGATGCTTAACTTGATATTGCGCGGCAGGATATAACGAACATTGGTTGCCTGAGGATCCCTTGGATCTCCCTCGGTAATGCCCTCCTCATCGGTGAGGTTATCCAGTGCAAGCTGAACGGTAATATCGCTTAAGTAAGCCACTGCTCCAAAATCAACCTTGGTATAACCCGGCAGCGTCACCGAGTTTTTACTGTCATTGAAACGATCACCTACTCGGCTTACGCCACCAAACACTGCCATATCAATATTGTTGATCGTGAAATCGTAGTTCTGGCTTAGGCGTACTTGGTACTCGGGCTGGCGCATCACTTGATTGCCTTTAAAGTCACCACTGGTGATTTCTGGCTTCTGCAAAGTTGCATTCAGGCCCAAAGTGAAGTCACCCCAGTGGGCCTTGCCATCCAGCTCAAGACCCAACGCCTCTGTTTCCAGGCGGGCGCATGTGGTGCTACCAATAATGCAATCAGGCATTCCCTGGGTTTCATTGTAGAAAAGGGTGGCAAACAGCGAGTAGTCTTGATCCTGCAGCTTGTAGCCCAGCTCATATTGGTCGATATCGATAATCAGATCGGAACCCGCGCGGAAGCTCTCGCCAAACTCGCGATAATTATCAAAGTCCGCAAATTTGAAGCCTGAATTTATACGGAAGAAAGCCCCCATGTTCTCAGCGAAGGCCCAATCTACTGCAGCTGTATAGGCAGTACCCTCTTCATCCGCCTTATAGGTGTTAAAAATACCATCACGAACACCTTCATCTACTGAGTAGTTTGTTTCACGATTTGCAGAGCGCACACCCAAATCAAAAGTGAAATCGCCCAGGTAAAACTCACCTGCAATGTAGAATGCGTTTTCTCGGGCATCACCTACCGCTTCAAGATCATGGCTCCAACAGAGAACTGGGTCGAGTTCTTTATCATCACAAGAAATATCGCCAGCAACTTGCTCACCATCATGGCCTAGCACATAGTACGCTTGGTTTCCAAGACTCCACCACTCATCAACTTCCCAACTAGAAGTGTAATAGCCTGCGGTTACCTTAAAGTCATCCCACTCTTTGGCTAGGCTGATATCGTTGGTCGTTGCCTCAATATCTTTTCGTACTACCCAAGCACCGAATTGCTGCAACAAAGTATCATTACTGACCTCAGCCCCAGACACGGTAGTAGCTGAAGTCACGCTTGTACCATCGTCGTATCGCAACTCACTGGGTAATACAGGACGACCATTGGGAACAAAGCCTAAAGTATCGGCATTACCGCTGGTCAAACCAAAACGCTCAGTAAGACTCCAACCATTGCCCAGGTCCAGCTCAAGGTAGGCACCAGCTACGCTGCCGTCCCAACCACGGCCTTCTCCCATATCAAAAGTTTCCCAGCGCGTTTCAGAGCCACCATTTCCGTCGGCCTGGGAAATGGGTACTGAAACCTTGCGATTGCTGGGACCCACTTGGGTGTAGTCAGTTGCCAGGAAGGAAGCATTTGGCAGATACCAGGTGCCAGTATCTTTAGTATCTCGTACGTAGAAACCGGCTTTGCCGTTGTCCATCTCTTTAGTCAGGTGCAAGGTGAACTGGTGACCTTCTTCCGCATCAAAACCGGCATCGCGAATACCGGGAGAAGAACTCACATACCCACCCATCATGTAGTACACATCTTCGCTGAGCTTCCCGGTCAGAAGGGCATCAGCCCTTTGAAGGTCATAGTCCGAAGTGGTGTATTTAAAGCGACCCTCGGTCTCTTCGGTCCCCTCTTTCAAAATGAAATTGGTCGTGAGGCCCGGCTGGCCGTTAGAGTAAACCGGGTTAGGGCCACCGCGCAGGCCTTCTACGCGCTGGATAGTCTCATCCACCCGGAATAGAGAAGAGTTTTCCATGAAAGAAAGAGTCGGTGCCGGGTAAAGTGGCAAGCCATTCATAGAGACCGTAACAAACGGCGCGTCACTGCCGCCCGGAAATCCCCGTACATCAATGTTTGCGCCAGATACCCCGCCAGAGCTTTCAACCCAAAGACCTGGGATAGACTTCAGCAAATCTGCAGTACTAGACGGGGAAGCTTTACCGATTTCATCGTCACTCAGGGTTGTGATTGAAAAGCTCGCATCCAGCTTTTTTATACCGGCACCACCTGGGGTTCCCGTGGTGATCACTTCCTCAATCACCCTATCTTCAGACGCCAATGGTGAAGCGGCTTCCTGGGCTGTGGCATAGCCCCAGAAGCCCAGCTGCATGGCCCCAAGAGGTATAGCCAGCGCTAGAGGATTCTTCTTCATTAAAACTTCCCTCTCATCGTCATTCTTATTGGATTTTGAGATGTGTCTGGTACACGCCAATGCAAACGATTGCAATTTATGTACCCGTCCTGTGAGACGACACTTTGGAACAACTATAAAGCAGGATTGCAATCGATTGCAATGCGGGTGACAGGGTAATTTGTGGCCATTTCCTGTATTTGGTCATATTTGCTAAGGAAGTAAGATTCCGCCAGACATCCTCCCGGTGAAGTGAGCAGACGCTGCCACAGACCCTAAGACGTATTTATTGCTTTGAAAGGGGTCAATGCGTTTCTAAAGTAGAATTATGCGAATGTACGGAAGGAATCCTTGTTGTAGCTGACAAGGATGCATTTAGAAGTTCAGTGCCACCATTGAGGGCTCAAAATGACCAGTTCTTCATGTCATCAGGCGGACAACCACTCCCATAAGCACGGCCCCCACTGCGGGCATGCCGCTATACGGCATGGAGACCATGTTTGTTATTTGCACAATGGCCATCTACACCATCCCCACCATGGCCACTATGATGAGCACGTGTTGGAAGTCAGCAGCAAAAATCCCGCGAGCTGCAACCCTATCACTACCAGCACACACGCCACTCATGTCCATGGGGAAAACTGCGGACACGAACGTATTCCCCATGGAGATCACTTCGATTACCTGGTAGATGGACACCTGCATCATGTACACGGTGATCACTGTGATGATCATGGCCCAGTGGAAATGATACAGGAGCAGTAGGGGCCTACTAAGACGCTGAGGCGGGGTTGATTGTGCGAAGAGCCAAACAAACTTAAGGTTACACTATCAACCTAGCCTGCTTTCGAAGAAGATGAATACCCCTTTACATCCAAGAGACCCACAAATAAATACTCTTAATAAAGGCTCATTTTCTGACTTAAACCCAAGACTCCGATTATCTCCCCAATAACCCTCCTCTCCAGATAACTACGCTGCATCATCTGAAGCAAAAGTACAATTTGCATTTCCTCATAACATGACATTACTTTTCAGGGGAAGTACTGATCCCAGGGTTATAATCCCCCAGCTACAAGTCCCCTAGGAGCTTTCTTTGTGCCCGAGATTCATATTTTGACCGCCTTCCTTGGTGCATCTGCCCTATTGGCCATCTCACCAGGTCCAGATTTAGTATTGATATCGACCTACTCCGCCACAAGAGGTTTTTTGGCTGGATTTTTAATCGGTTTGGGGATTTTCATTGCAGGACTTATTCAAACGCTACTCGTCGCATTTGGCCTCAGCCAAATAATGCAGGCCATGCCATTGGTCGCCATAGTAGTAAAAACTGTCGGAGCCCTCTATCTTGCCTGGCTTGGATTTAATCTATTGCGTAGCTGGCGCGCCAACCTCTCTGTTCAGAACACTAAACCTGTAACAGAAAGGCTAACTCCATGGCAGCTCCTCAGTAGAGGCCTGATTAATAATTTAATGAATCCGAAGGCGCTTTTATTTTTTAGCTTGTTCTTACCGCAGTTCACCACAAGTACAGAGCCCCTTATGCCCCAAATATTACTTCTTGGCATTCTGCTCAGTACCACAGCCCTCATAGTCAATACAATATTTTCTCTTTCATTTAGCCGGTTGGGACATGTATTTAAACAGCCCGCCGCATTTACTCGACATTCGGAGGGCATCCTGGGGGCTATCTTCCTCGGCCTTGCCGCTCGCTTAGCAACTGAACGCTAGCCGGGTGAAATTCATCCATATTAAAGTTTACATGAAACGTAAAATTGCAAGAGAAGGCATTAATGGATAGTTATAAACCATGGGGACTAGATAGAAATACGTTTCTAATGCTCCTACACCTGAGTCAACTGGCCTGGATTATTATTCCTGGTGCAGGCTTTGTATTACCAGTCATTATGTGGGCAACCACAAAAGATCAGGTTCCAGAGATTGACAGGCATGGAAAGATGATCTTCAACTGGATGATCAGCCTGTTTATTTACTCTATTGTGAGCACTATTCTTATCGTTCTCGGCGTAGGTCTTTTGGGGTTGATCGTGCTCGCTTTAATCAATGTAGTTTTTATTCTTATTGGGGCCATCCGAGCCAATGAGGGCGTTTTTTGGCGCTACCCACTCAGTATTCGCTTTTTTCAATAAGTTATAAGCTCGCCTGGCTCGGACATACATAGCTTAAGTTGTATCCGCGCAATTTTAGCGACTAACAGTCGTCAAATAAAAAAGCCGGGGTTTTCCCCGGCTTTTTTCTAGTCGAAGACTAGAGGTGCAAGCTTCTGCCACTAAATATAAAATGACGGCTTGCTTTGATCATATAGATACAGCGAGCTATTAGTAATAACCTGCAATATCATCTACGATCGGGCCAATTGCGCGGTACGCATTGGAGATATCAACACCATTTCTTCTTTCACCACAAGGTAAACCATCACAGGCTACCCAATCCGGATCTGAGAAAATATCAAACTGGGTTGTAGTACCGAATACATGTGGATAAGCCATAATCGTGGTAAACCTATTTTGTACACCATGGCCATAACCATAGGAGTACACGCCAGGAGTACCCTGCTGAGCAGTAGAGTGACTCAGGCCCATATTGTGGCCAAGCTCATGAACGAAAGTGTTGTAGCCACAGTCTACGGCAGTGATGCTATAAGCTTGATCACGGGTAGAAGCATACATTGTGCCATTGCTACCTTGACCAACCCAGGCGATACCACAAGTGGTATAACGACCATCAGTTTCGGCCATGCCCAACAAAATGATCATGTCCGCTTTTTTTGAAGCACGCCAGTTCTGGTAGCTGCTACTGGCGGTGATAGTATCGATGTCACTTTCTGTAGGGCGGCGATCTGTGGAGGTTCTCGCTGTACCTACCAAGTTTAGCTGAATATCAACAAGGTTATTTTTAAAAGAATTATTGGCATAAGCAATATACTGATCAATTTTTGCAGAAATATCGCCAGTATAAGCTGCCGCTTGATCTGTATATACGATGCCTACATCAACAGTTTCAGCCTGTGCAAAACCGGAAACTGCAGCAGCTGCAACGGCAGCAGCTAAACTTTTTTTGAGACTCATTGTAGTCTTCCTTTTTTATATAATTAATGCATGTACTTTTTGGCAGCTGCAAAAATTGATCAACTGCCAACATGACATGCTTTTGCACCCTAACCCGCAAAGAAACTATCCTTTTTTTCCAACCTATCGAGAAAATAAACTCTTAATATTTACGGGTTACATATAGACACATCCCTTGTCGACCTAAAGATTTGAAACTATGCATCTCTCATCTTTAGATTCTTTACAGCTCATCTTCAACTAAAAGATCGCCGCCTTCTAACTTCTTCCCTTGGGACGATGGCTTTCTACGTAGATCACCGTTTTCTACATGACCCTGAATTAAAGCCCCATTAGGCGCAATCCATGCAAAACCATCTTGTGCCTCCATAGTGTAAGAGCCCGATGGCAGGTTCAGCTGAGCATAAACCACATCCTTTCCTAGCGTTATTGTGGCCCCAAAGAGGCGTGCATGCCCCGGAAAGTTTAATTCCAAGCTTTTGTTTCCACTCGCGTGCTGTTGAATACTTCCAACTTGAGCATCGTAGTCACCTTCCACTCCAGGAAGATCCATATCAACATATTCGCCTATCTCTAAATTCCTTAACATATCCACATTAAGCTCAAGATAAGTTTCACCCTTGAGATCTTTTGGTAGGCGACCATTTTCATGAAGTACCTGCTTAGCTAACTCTGACTCTTCCCAAAGAATATTTTCAACTTCTTCCAGAGGCTCATCCACTGCAGATGCCTCACCTTCAACAACTTCATCCAAAGAGTCTTCTACAGGAAACCTATCAATAGCCAGTTTAGGCTCTGGAATTTTTGCGACCTGTCTTTCAGTATTAGACTGCCCTTTAGACCAAAAATAATATCCAGCCCCTAGCAAGATCACCAAAATAGGAAATATCAACTTCTTCACAGCTCAGCACCCCAACATTCATTTATTAAAATAACACTCCCGAAACCCCCAAAGCTTCAGAAGAAAATTTTTTTCTCGCAATATCAACCAGAAAAGGTTACTTCCAGACATTCTCGCTATCGCCCAGACTCAGACGAAGAATGGTATCAGGACCTCAAAATATTTTTTTGAAAACACTTCACAGATAAGAAAAATAAAAAATGATCGCAACTGCAGCCGACAACAAAATCATAAAAAACTGCAAACCTCATCGCAACCAACAAGTATAAGTCCTTAAAAATATTGAGAAGTTCATCCACTTGAAGAGCTTAAATGGTTATAAAGCTATAACCAAAAAAAAGGATGCGATAAATTACACCAAAAGATAAAAAAGACACCTGTAGAACAAGTCAACCAAAAAGTTAAAGAACAAAAAAAGGGAGGGCAAAGCCCTCCCCAAAACAATGGAGTTAACGGTCAATAACTTCTCAATAGATCAAGAGAGTAAAAGTAGATTAATAATAGCCAGCTACATCATCAATAATCGGCTCCAATGCTCTATGAGCATCAGCCCGATTTCTCTCGCCACACGGTAACCCGTTGCAGATTTTGCCTGGATCAGAAAATGTATCTAGTCTTTCAGCGCTTCCAAATGCAGATGGATACGCCATAATAGTGGAGAAACTGTTATTTACACCGTAACCAAGTCCCCAACGGTAAACATAACCACTGGTATCACCTTGTTGGCGAGAATGAGTCAGCCCCATGTTGTGGCCCAGCTCATGAATAAATGTAAGATCAGTACCCCCACAATCAACTGCGGTCAAACTATAGGCCAAGCGCTTGGCACTAGGATCCATTACACCGTTACTACCTATTCCACCCCAGGCTACTCCACAGCGGGTACCAAGAAAGCGTCCATCTTCCCAAACTTCTTCGCCCTTGCCTAACAGAGCAACCATGTCGGCTTCAAAAAGTTGACGCTGCACCCCAACTGGGCCGGGAGCAACTTGCGTAATTTCAGCGTAGGTCGGCGTACTATCCTCGGCAAAGTACTCAGTTAAGCCAGAAAATTCATTGAGGTTGTCTCCATTAATGAGGAGGTCCTCCTTGGAATACTCTCTTGAGTCTACCAATTCCAGCTGAATATCCAGGCCATTATTCTCGTAGATACGGTTAGAAGTACTGATCAGATTATCAACCATTACGGAAATATCACCAGTATACTGAGCCGCAGGGTCGGTATACCAAACCGCAATTTTTATCGTCTCCGCACTTGCCGCCCCAGAGATGGTAAGAGCCGTTATTGCGGCAGCCAAACTGTTTCTTAGCTTCATAGCAGTTCCTTTTATTATTAAATTATTTACCCCAATCTTTGTGATCCAATCAATGAAACCGGTTACATCTTTGGTCAAACTGATCAAATCACAAAATGCACTCGCCTTAACTGAAAAATAGATTACTCCCTACTCTCTTTTCCACCTGTAAAAGCAATCGCTTCTGGCAGTAACAGGCACTTCAAGCAGCACTCCCTTTGCTGCTAGCCAGGTAAGATAACTCCTACCCCAACATTAGATAAATTCTTACTTTAATTTTACCTCTTCCTCCAAGTGACTCCTGGTTAAATCTTTTTTCGAAGCCACCCAAGCATAATTTCCCTGCGCCTCTAGGGAGTATGAGCCTGAAGGCAATGTTAAATTACCATATACCGAGTTTTTGCCAATTGTGAAATTTACAAAATACACGCTACCATAACCAGGCAGGTTCATTTGTACACTTTTATTCCCACTGGCATGCTCCTGGACTTTATCCACCTGGGCATCGTAGCTTCCCTCCACTCCAGGCAGTTCTATATCAACATAGTCTCCAATAGATAAATTCTTCAGAGCTTCCACATCGACCTCAAGATATGTCTCTCCATTTAAATCGATCGGCAAGCGTCCTGATTCACGTAAAACCTGCCTTGCGACATCCGATTCTGCCCACATTAAGGCACTATCAGGGTTCGCCTCTTGCTCTTGGGCGGAAGGCATCTCTACCACTTCTTCTGTAGATTTAGTTTCAGTTGGAACAATTTTCTTGGAGGGAGGTGAGACTGGTTTTTCAGTAATCGGTTGTGGGCTATCTGTTTGACTCTTTGCCCAGAAAAAATACCCTCCCGCACAAAGGAGAGCAATCAGTGGAATTATTTTTCTCATTAGCTTCTCACTGCAAAATATTTATGCTAGTTCAGAAAAAATCTCAATGGTGCTGATTACTTAATGAGCTACAGCAAAACCGAGACTTAACCTTTCCTAACATGGACCACTATGCTGAGACGCTTAATGCTAATTTCCACGCAATTAATTTTTCAGAATTATTTCACAAAAATGTCATCCCTGTACGGGTAGCCTGTGAGTGTTCTCTGACTTTACCTGCTGGATACGAAAAAATATCGACAGGTTCCTGAAAAATGACAACAACATTAGCTTAAAATTTTTTCTGCCAAAAAAGAAAAAGCCAGCAACGCTGGTAAGAATTGCTGGCCTTAACTGATCAAAAAGTGACTTTAGGATTGGCTTTTATCGCCACGGGTAACCCCCAATGCCTAGACATGGGTCACTCGCAGCCCTCCCCCCTCAAAAAAGCGCTCAAAAAATACGCTAATAAATCCAGTGATAACAATTGCCAACAGTAATAACCACAAGAAGTCCCGGGGCTTATCCTGAGCTGCGGGCTCTTTTACTTCTTCTAGTTTCTGCCCACTAACTTGCTGAGACGCGGGAGCGCTGGCAGCGACATTATCTACCGTCTGGCCACTCACAAGCGGGGCAAGACCAAATCCAAGGGCCTGCTGATTCACAAAGTCAGTAAATTTCTCATTGTCTGTTGCTACGTCGTGCTGGTTGGCGAGCTCGGTGTAAGTCTCCACCATTTTCCTTAGCGTTTCTGCATCGGCAGGCCAGTAGCCTTTGCGCACAGCCTCCAGCATACGCTCCAGCATTTGTGCCAGGGCTTCCGCATTGTGCTCCTCAAAGAACTCACGCATATCCATTTGGTATTTATCCTCCACGTAGACCTCAAACATCTCCTGCCATTGGTCGTCGCGGATGGTTTCCGGAGTCATCACCTCCCAGCCCCACATGTTGTTCACGCGATCCAGGATTGCCGTTGCGCCGGCATAGCCGGATTCCTGCATCGCCTCAATCCAACGGGGATGGAAATAACGGCTACGCATTTCCTGATTGACAAATTCTCCCAGGGTCTGGGTTTTAATGTTGTCCTTGCGACGCAAGTTGGAGACATACATTTCGGGTGTCTTACCGTCGAGATTGCGCACCGCAAGCCCCATACCACCAAAATACTGGAAAGGGTCGTCATTAGTCATCATTGCGTAGAGATTGGTGGAGCGCGAGAATATCACTCCATCGGTACCGGAAAGCACCTTGCTATAAAGTGCAACATTGCGCTGGTCCTCGCTCCAACGGGACTCATCCTTGCCATAGGCAAACCCCATGCGGCGCATATACAGATCGGCCAGCTTGTCGTCTGTCTCCCAGCTGTCGGAAGCCAGGCTGGCACCATTCAAGCCGGTACCGTAATTGCCACTTTCATTGGAGAAAATGCGTACAGAGGAAAGATAGCGGGCATCTTCTTCGGAACTGCCTTCTTCCTTTAGTTGCTTTAATAAGGCCTGGCTGTGGCGATAAACAAAGTTGTTCTCCTCCTTCATCTGCGCCACTTTATCGATGGCTTCCGCCAGCCACAGCATCACATTAGGGAAAGCATCGCGGTAAAGGCCCGTAGCAGAGATCACCACATCGATACGAGGGCGCTTTAGCTCTGAATAGGGAATCACCTCAGTTCCAGTAACATTGCCCTGCTGATTCCATTTGGGCTTGAGACCCAGCGCATGCAGTATTTGCGCTTCCAACGCACCCTGGTGACGCATCGTCTCCAGGGACCAAAGGGAAAATGCCAGCTTATCCGGGAAACGGCCATGTTTTTCCCGATAGTCGGCAATGGTCTGCTCCATCAGTTGAACACCGGCCTCATAAGCCTCCTTGGATGGCACCTTAGCCGGGTTGAATCCAATCAGGTTGCGACCGGTAGGCACTGCCTGCGGGTTACGAATAGGGTCACCCCCATAGCTCACCGGAATGTACTCACCGTCGAGCGCCAACATCAAGTTTTGTAGCTCGGCGATACCGGCAAAGTTATCGGCATACTCCCGACCCTGCTGCAGGTGATTTTGCAGCTCTTCAGAAAGTTCCGGCAATTGGTGGCCAGCCAGGTAGGCATTTAACAGCTGATAACCCGGCTGTGCTTCTAAGGCGACTACATTGCGTTCATCCAGCAGCTGCTCCGCCGGCAAAGCCAGGCCCTGCTCCTTCTCATATTGGCCAGCAGCTGAAATATAGTTTTCACCCAGCATTTGCAGCATGGTGCTGGTGAGATGCTCTGACTTGGGCAGCTGACCAAAACGATGGATACCCAGTGGTTGGCTCATTTCAGCCAGTTGGGCCAAGTGGTCCTGAAGACGACTGAGATGGCCATCGAAATCAGCTTGCAAGGTTTCAGCGCTGATTTCCAGATCCTTGAGCATATTCAGCTTGTCCGCCAGGGTGATAATACGCTCCTGGGTATTCAGCCGGGTTTGCCCTTCTTCCAGAATCAAGTAATTACCAATCAACTCAGAGAGTTCTGCCACTTCGGCATAAAGACCCGCTTTAGCGAAGCCTGGTGTTAAATGGCTGATCATCGTCGCACGTCCGCGACGCTTGGCCTGCATAGCTTCGCCTACATTATCAATAATGTAGGGATAAAATACCGGGATATTACCCAGAGCCAAATTTGGGGCGTCGAACACAGAGAGCCCGCGCTCCTTACCGGTTAACCATTCCTGGGAACCATGTGTTCCCAAGTGAATATAGGCATCGGCCCCGAAAGTTTTGCGCGCGTAGAGATAAACCGCCAGGTAGGCATGGTTTACCGGCGTTTTCATATCGTGATAGAGGGAGGCGTGATCTTTGGCATTATCCGCGCGCACCCCCTGCGGCAGGACAATCAGGTTACCCAATGTCATACGTGGGATCACAAACGCCCGCTCACCATTATGGTCTGCCAACATGACGTTATCTTCCGGCTTACCCCACCGCTCCACAATGGGATCACGCACAGAGGCCGGCAAACGATTAAACCAATCGACATAGGTGGAAAGTGGCATCCAGTCCGCCAAACCTTTATCAATCAGTGCCACGCTGTCTTCACGGCGATAATAAGGGCGTAGCAATTGGCCCGCCCAGGCAATCAGGGTCTTGGAGTCCTGCTGTTCTATTTGATAGCCACGCTCCGCCATGGCTTTGGCGATAGACTCAATAGAAGAAGGGACATCGAGGAAGGCCGCACCAATATTCTTCTCACCGGGAGGGTAGTTCCAGATAAAGGTAGCCACTTTTTTCTGGTTGTTTTTTTTGTAGCCAAGAGAGGCATGACTCCAGGCGCGTTCCACCAACGCATCGAGCTGGTCTGTCATTACAACCTTATTGCCACCTTCACTTGCGGCAACAATTACCGGATCGATACTACCGGTGTCTTCAGGCATCACCAGGAAGAATGGAGTTAACGAAGGAGAGACCCCACTATTATCGGCAAGATAATCCACTTCACTGCCCTCGGTATAGTTCAGGGCATGAATCACCGGGACACCCAACTTTTCGAACTCCGCGCGACGTTTACTCACATAATGGAGTGAGCGGTAATTGATCATCAGATCAACACGTGTTTGCCCCGCTTCGTCTTGAAGTAAATCCGGATAGGAAAGCGGCAGATCCTCACCTTCAAAGAAAAAGGCAAAAGCCTTAGCACCTTTTTCTTCCAGGCCAGCCAAGATGGCATCTACAACCTGCTGCTGCTCGTAATCCACGACTGAGCGATGGATAGCCAGACCTATAACCGGCTGCTCTTCGGATACCTGCAGCCAATTAAAGAAATCCCCTTCGCTGTCAGTCACCAGGCTTGGCAAACGCGGATGATAAAAACCCACTTTAGGCACAATAATTGGATCGACTACAGGCTGCTCAGAGAGGCCAAAGACGTTGGAGGAGAGGAACTGCATCAAGTGCCGGTAGTTCTGACGCCCAGCATTATTGAAATACGCAGCGATGGATTGGTGCTGTTCAACAGTCAGCCCCTGGTTCATGGAGGCGTTATCGGCATCTCCCAGGGAAAGCACAGGCACGTTGGAGAACTGGGTTAACAGCGGCTGGTATTTTCCAAACATAAATTGGGAGAGTGCCGGATTGATACCGTCAAGCATCACCAGGCTGGAGGAACCCCAGGCCTGCGCTATTTGCTCTTCACTCTTCCCTTTGCTGTTAAATATCTCCAGGGTAAACGGCTGGTCCGCAGCCAAATCAGATAACAGCTCCCCCTTGGCTTTCGCGGTATGGCTGGACATCATCAGCAAAACTTTGGGTTTATCGTTAGCCTGCACCATCATCGTAGTGAAGGCTATTACGACGAAGCATGCCAATTGCATACAAACCTTCTTCAACATGACTATTTACCCCCTACAGCCTTGTCTTTTGCAGACTCTTCTTTTCCTTCCGGTACATAGACCAGGCTGCCGTCTGCCATCTGGTAAGCAACACCAGCGCGAGTGCCCTCTCCGGAACCAATTTCACCAGTGGATTTGTGCTGCTTAATTTCTTCCCCATCTTTTACGATGATTTCCATATTGGGCTCACCGGCATTTTTGATGACTGTGACCTTTTCATTGGAAAACACGTTTAGCGGGTTTTGTGCGATAGCGATAAGCAGTGCGGCAATAATCACCAGAAAAACATCAATCAAGTTAACCGCACTCAAAATCGGGTTGAGCTCTTCATCTTCATCCAGGAAGCGCATTAAACAGCCTCCTTCAATTTGCGAATGTTAATTAGCTCAGCAGCAAACCAACGCTTCTTTACCGAGGCCGGCCAGAAGGTCAGGGTAGAAATTGCAAGGCCCCAGATCACAGCAGCAAAAGCGATAATCAGGTTTTCACTGATCCCCTGGATATTGCCATCGGCCAAGGCTCGCAACGCCGGCCCCATCGGGATCATGGTGGCGATCAAGCCCAACATGGGGGCAATGCGTGTAGCCATACGCAGCATCTCCAACTTTTTCAGTGCAAAAACTTCCAACTCGTCATCACATGCCAAAGGGTGTCGCACGTAATAGTTGTGCACCTGATAGCCTGGCAGCTCCTCTTTCCGACCTTGCTTTAAGACCAAGCTGTAGGTGCCAGCATTACGGCGGCGCAGCAACCATAGGGAGATAAAGCGTCCCGTTGCGTAAAGTGCGTAGATAAAAAGAACCAGAATCGCCAGTAATACTGGGGCCATAAACAAATCAGCCACATCGGCCATCAGGTTCTCAATTATCGAAATATTCATTGCAAGTCTCCTCAGCCCAGCACTTTCGTTCTGTATTAATGGCCGCGGAAACTAACGGAACTCCCTATCAACGTCAAATTTAATCTAATTGATAGTGATTCGCATTTAGCTTTACATTAAGAAAATCATCCCTATAATCCCCCCTCAATCGGCGCCAGTGGTGAGCAACCAACCACTGCCGACCAACAAGAGCAGAAGTACAGAAATTACCTCAAGGACAACACCATGAAACTTCGCCCAATTGCAGCGGCCATACTGGGCCTGGCTTCCGTCGCTAACCTTCATGCCGAAACTTCAGGTTCAGCAGCCAACAGCGACCTGGAACTGATTGTGGTCAGCGGCCGCGCGGAAAAGCCGCTGAAAGATGTCACAGGAAGTGTTTCTGTTGTCACCAATGAGGACATCGAACAGCTTCAGCTGAACGATATGAATCAGCTGTTCCAATACGAGCCCGGAGTTGAAGTAACAGGCGCCGCCGGCAGTGCACAAAATATCCTGGTACGCGGCATGGGTGGCGACCGGGTACTAATTATCAAAGACGGTATGCGGGTTAACGAAGGCTATGGAGCCAATGGTAAAAATGACATCGTGGGCCGCGGCTTTATTGAAATAGATACCCTGAAACAGGTAGAGGTGGCCAAGGGCGCTGCGTCTTCTTTATACGGTTCTGATGCGCTTGCCGGCATCGTGGTATTCACCACCAAAGATGCCAGCGACTACTTAGAGGACGGAGAGCAATTCGGCGGTGCGATCAAAACCGGATACACCGGTATTACCAATCAATCACACATCTCCCCTACCCTGGCTCTGCGCAATGGCAACTTTGAACAACTACTGCATACCACCTTCCGCGATGGAGAGGAGCAACAAAATTTCGACGAGAGCCAAGCCCCCTTCGAAATCGAGTCAAAGAGCCTGCTTTACAAGGCCAAGTACAACCTTGGCGGTGGGGACTTTGTCAGTTTCAGCATTGATCACTGGAATCAGGAAAGCACCGGCGACAGCGCCGACGGCCTGCTTCACTACTTCCGCGGGCTGGCCGATTACGGCTACAGCATCGTCAAGGAAGAATCGATCTCCGACAAAGAGGTCCGCGCTTACCAACTGCGTTACCACAGCGAGACTCCCAGTGCAGTCTATGACCAGCTGAATATTAGCCTGTATAAAAACGAATCCGAACAGCAAGATGAACAGTATGGCCAGCTGGACATCAATGCCCCTATGTTTGGAGTTTTTGAAATCCGTGATATGTGGGAAACTGGCCTTTATAGCCAAGATACTATTGGCTTCCTCTCCAATGCCAGCAAGACTCTGAGCGAGACCCACACGCTGGGATACGGCCTAGACCTGGAAAAAACCGAAAGCCGTCGTACCCTACTCCAGTACCGCGAAGTGGCTGGTACATCCACAATGAATATCCCAGCAGAAAAGTTCCCAGAAAATGCAGTCTCCCGTGCGGGATTATTCCTGAACGATGAAATGACTTTTGCCAATGGACAGCTGATTGTAACCCCAGGGGTACGCTACGATTGGTACGAAATGGACCCCGATGGTGCAGAAAAAGCTGACGGTACTCCTTTTGCCACGATTGAGGAGAGCAACCTCTCCTTCAATCTGGGAGCCCTCTACAAAATCAACTCTCGCTTGTCTGCCTTCATCCAATACGGCCAGGGTTTCAAAGTACCAGCCTACGATCTGGCATATATCGAGCACTATAAACAGCCAACTTCTACTTATGCTTACGAGGTATTACCGGCTGATGATCTGTCTCCAGAAACCAGCGACTCTTTCGAACTAGGCTTGCGTGGACACCTGGGCCCCATTGCCTTCAGCGCTGCCGCCTTCACTACCGAGTACGATGACTTCCTGCAAACTGAACTCATAGACAGCGAAACTTTCTTCAACAACGATGGCAGTTTCTCGCACGTGTTTGAGCAATACCAATACCAAAACATCGACTCAGTGACGATCAAAGGAGTGGAGCTGAGCGCAAATTGGTACCTATCTCCAGCGTTCGAGCTATTTGCTAATGCCAGCTATCAACGCGGTGAAAACGATACCACCGGCGAATACCTCACCAGTATCAGCCCGCTTTCCGGTGTCGTTGGTGCCAGCTACACAGGCGCACAACTTTCCAGCCAAGTACTAGTGCGCTGGGCAGACCGCATGGAACATGTCAATGAAGGCGAAACAGGGACTCCAGGCTATGGCTCTGTAGATTGGACTCTGGGCTACCAGCTGATGGAGCAGATGTCTCTCAACCTGGCCGTCAACAACTTGCTCGACAAGGAGTTTGTGCCCTACCTAAATGTTGCTGGCTGGGATGAAGACAGTGATATCTACGTAAACTCTGCTCCGGGCCGTACTTTCTCTGCATCCATTAAGTACGATTTCTAAGTTATTAATCCGGCTAATTTGTGGATAGCCGGATTGATACGACGCAAGGAAGCGTCGTTGCTGGTCACGGCCAGCAAAGCCCCTGAAATACAAATCACTCTGCGCTTTTGCGCAATTTCAGAGGCTGAATCAGGTAGGTCACGGACGACCTTTTTTTGACTAGCGGAGAACGCACCCTCCTTTTCTCATACTCTCCTATAAGTCCCTTGCGGCCGCCCCCATGCGGCCTTTTTTTATTCTGCTGCATCAATAGAATATTTATCTGCGGAAAAAATTAACTAAGAGGCTTAATATCAGGCTGACAATAATCATCGAGACAATTGGAAAATAAAAACGAGTGCGGCTAGATTCAATACGAATATCCCCCGGCAACCGGCCAAACCAGTTAAATAGCCAGGGGGCAAAATGCAGCGTTATACCAACGACTATCAGGACCAATCCAGTAATAATCAACCAGCGTGACATATCTCTCCTCTCACTTTGCTCTATTCAATTGACAAGAAGAATTTGTTTACCCCTCTAACCCCCTTGAGCACGCAGGATTAGGCAGCTACCATAAGTGACCAACTGACACTTAGTGAGGCAATGAACGAGAAAGAATTCCTTGCCGCCTACGACAAGGGCAACTTTGAAGCCCCTCTAGTTACCCTAGATGCCGTCTTGTTTACTTATCAAGATAGTCAACTCAAAGTTTTGCTGGTAGAGCGCTCCAATCATTCCGAACAGGGAAAATGGGCGCTGCCGGGCGGTTTCATTTCCGAGAGCGAAGATAAGACCCTAGAGGATACGGTCACCCGAAAGCTCAAGGAGTAAACCGGAGTTGTTCCCCCTTATGTTGAGCAGCTAGCTACCTTTGGTGACGCCTCCAGAGATCAGCGGGGCTGGTCTGTAACCATTTGTTACACGGCTCTGATCGCTCATCAGGCCTGTGAAAGCGAATTAGAAACCATCTCCGATGTCGCCTGGCTGCCTATCGAAAAAGTTAAGAAAATGAACTTGGCCTTTGACCATCTCAAAATTATTAATAGGGCACATGAGCGTCTTATTCAAAAGGCTCTTTACAGTATTATCCCAGCCTACGCACTGCCCAGAAAATTCACTCTACCCGAGCTTCAAAAGGTGCACGAAGTCATTATCGGCAAGCCTCTACAGAAAAGTCCTTTCGCAGAAGGATTGAGCAGGCAGATCTTCTGATAGATACCGGTGAAAAACGTACTGAGCGAGGTCGCCCGGCCGCATTGTACACTTTGCGTCCAGGTTTAGGGAAACATACTTTCGTGCGGAATCTGGAGCAATAGCCCTGCCCCATTGTCCCTAATTTTATTTAGCAATCACTCTCAAGCAGGTATAAGAAGGATTTTATAGGTGAATATTGAAACGCTAGACAAGGTAAAAGGCTGTTTAGTCGGACTCGCATGCGGTGATACTGTGGGCACCACGTTGGAATTTAAGTACAAAGGGGAATTCACTCCTTTATCAGACATGGAAGGTGGAGGCCCATTTGGATTAAAAAAGGGGCAATGGACCGATGATACCTCCATGGCGCTCTGCCTGGCCCACAGTTTACTCCAGAAAAAAGGCTTCAGCGCGACTGATCAGATGAATCGTTACTGTAACTGGTACCAATATGGGGATATGAGCTCTACGGGTGAGTGCTTCGATATTGGTTCAACAGTTTTATCCGCATTAAATCGATATCTGCAAACAGGTGATCCTTTTAGTGGTTCAACATCTACTCGCTCGTCAGGTAATGCTTCACTCATGCGCTTAGCGCCAATTCCCATATTTTTTTCTTCAACAGCTTCGGATGCCATTTATTTCGCAGGGGAAAGCTCCAGAACCACCCATGGCTCGGACGAATGCATCGAAAGCTGCCGACTCCTCTGTAATCTTATACTTTCCATATTTATTGGCATCAATAAAAATGAGCTTCTCGCTTCTATCGAACAAACTCCAACTAATGAAAAAGTAAAAACCATTGCCAGTGGGCAATTTCTAGACCAGCACTATGAAGAGTTAACCGGAAGTGGTTACGTTATCGAGTCCCTAATATCGGCGCTTTGGTGTTTTTTCAATACCAATAGTTTTCGGGAAGCCATTCTTTTGGCAGCCAATATTGGCAACGATGCTGATACAACAGCAGCCATTTGCGGACAAATAGCCGGAGCTTACTATGGAGTTTCTGGAATACCTGAGGAATGGGCCCAGCAAATCTCTTTATCGGAAGAAATTCACACCTTGGCAGAAGATCTCTATAAGGTTGGGCTATCAGTCGCCAATGAATGGTAAAGCCGGTATAAGCCGGCTCTTGAACGCGATGTAATAAGAAGAGCTCAGATAGCTGTTGCCAGCATTCCCTCCTGTGTGGGCATTTCTGCCAGTAAGCGGACGGCCTCAAAATCCTGATCGACCAACAGCTGGCCATCGTGAGCGCCTCCATAAAACTATATTACAAGAGTTCTACCAACCATCGTTGCGACGAAAGATCTATGGATCAATAGAAGACCTACAAAAGGATCTGGACGAATGGCTCGTATATTACAATAATGATCGAACTCATCAGGGTAAAAAGTGTTGTGGTCACACACCGATAGCAACCCTTGAAGAGGGTAAAAGTATCTGGAAGGAGGAGCTCGTAAACTGAATTTGACCTGACAGAGCACCTTCTGAAAAATCGGTGACTGTCAGATCAAGTCTGAACTACAACAGATTAATAATTTGATATGTTTATTTATCTGTTAATTTTGAGCGTTACCGTTACCGTTACCGTTACCGCCACGAGGAGGTTCTGAAATTTCAAGTACCGTCCAATTTTTTGCTAGGAGTTGACCTTGTAAAGTTTCATTCTCATTTCTGACGTAGGCATCGGGCCCAAACCTTAGATGGTCGGGTCCAACTGGATAAGCTATGAGTGCCCCCGTGTTAGCATAGGTGCTTAAAGAAGTGGCCATTTGGGTGTTTATCTTTGGCGCATTTCCATTTTGTCCATATCTAGGATCATAACGCCTTCCTTGTTCTGCAGAAAAACGGTAGGGCTGAGCATCAGTATTTTGACGATAGCCTTGATCAGCAAGCTCAGCGCTAATTGCACCTCTCAAAGAGGGGTCGTATGTAAGTAGGTTTTGATCACCAATTAATGATAATTGTTTCTGAGCCCCAGCATTGGAATAGAGTCTATCATTAACTTCAATAGGTTCTTCAACTGCTACCATCATGTCGGGAACATTTAAAATTGCAGTTGCAGTATTTTTTGCAGCTGCTCTTATATCCTGAGATTGTGCGCCATGCCTTTCTCCCATTATAAGAAGTGCACACATGTCTCCTTCATGATACATAAGTATTGGAGGTGGCATTTGAAAGTCGGCTCCAGTGTCCTCTATTTGTGCGAACGAATCGCTCATTGTGGCGACCACATAAATATTGTACTGATCTATTGCACTCCAAATTGCGCGAGCATGGGGTAATTGGCTAAGTTGTGTTACTGGCATCATTAATTCCTATCTTAAAAAATTACAGAGGGTTCAATAAGCTACATTGACATAGCTAGCAGAAGTCTAGGGCTAACTAGAAAGGTTTTTTGTCTTTATGTTTCTCCTTTTTGTATACTCTTGGCATTTACTTTGTATCTTAATCCTTAGCCTGATTACATATACATTTATTTCATGGTGAACAGATCAAGCATTGGAGAAGCCGCTAACGAGAAGTGTAGAAAAAAAGATTAACCAAGCCCTCTATCCAATCAATCGTCGCCCATCTAAATTTCTGAAGATTTTTTCTAGAGAACTAGAATTATCTCAATATAAAAAATTTGGTTTCTTATAAGCGACCTTAAATCACAGCCAAATGGCCGAAATGAAATGGCTGGAAGCGGCCGATAAAAATCGCAAAATCATAATCTGGCTGCATTGCAGCAAGCTCCTTGCTGTGTTTTCTCTCCCCGGTCTCTCCAGGAAACCCCACGAGTTATTGCCCTTTAGTCACTAAAAATCAGCTGGAGCGCTATGTTAACGTTTATCACTCTTTTGATGGACCATCTCAAGAGCATACTGATAAGCTTCTCTGACATCGTCTTTTAGTGAGTTGACACCTATACCACTTAATACTTCCTTATAGCTGGTATTGGATGGATTCTGAAGCCACTTCATCATCACACTATTTTTTAACATAATATTGCTAAGTCTTTCATCCCTTAACGAGTCAGATTTTCCTTGTAAAATGTGAATTCCTTGTAGCTCTACCGCGTTTCTCACAATTTGCTTGGAAATATTACTCACATCCGGCTGAAAAGTATTTTTTGTCTGATTACTCATTATCTTCTCCTTGCCCCTTTATTTGGTCATCCATCTCAAAGCCTGTAGTTGATATATCCGAAAAGGATTTTGTCAATGCATCGTTAACTTCTCGGCAGATAGCCATGATTGACTGCTGTAGTTCTTCACCCAAGTCAACATCGGTGCCTTGACTGCTAATCAGTTTATCCAGCTGCTCTTCAAAATCCGGGGGGAGGTAACTTTCTCTTGTAGGTTTTGTATTAGGCATAAGTTGAAATCCTTAACGCATGAACATTGAAAGCAACAGCATCAAGAAACTCTGAATCACAGCCACGATCAACTGTATGTGTGCAACGATAATTATCAGCAGGAAGATGAGGTTGAATGGTTGGGTCAACCATTTCTGAAAAGCTTTCCCGGCAACTGTAGAGGTTTGTAAGGCTGTATCCCTTACATGATCGGCTGCACTTTGAACCAAAAAAGAGGAAGACATACGCTTCCCTTCTTTTGCTGCCCCCCCCTCGTCTTTCATAAAATTACAAATCAACTATTTTATTTAGCTGCTTAGTCATCAACAACATACGCTGGTTACGCGCATTGACTTGATCTTGCAGCGTAGTTTCCACAGCGCTATTGATGGAACGCTGCAAGTAAGCACTAGACATCACATCAATCAGCCTCCCCTTCCCTGCGGAGAGCTCCCTAAGCGTTGGTGTATCATCATCCTTTGCCATCTGTTCATCCTTTCAGACAGTAAATTAGAAGGTATCTTTAAATGTGCGCGCCCCAACTGCCGACATTTGCAGGATTGAATTTGCTGTTGCCTGCATTTGAGTTGCGCCGGTATGGGTAAATTCACGTACTTGTAGTTTAGATAGTGCAGACAAATCGCGCAGACCATCTAGATGAAGGCTAAGTGCTGAAGAAGTTGCCATCTGATCAACCACTTTAGTCGCCAGGCGATCTCGGAAAGTATCTTTCATAACTTGCTCCTTTTATTAAAGGGTAGCGATAAACCGCTACCCCTTGAAGGTCAAAAACCTTACTTACCGCCATCCATGATGTAATTTACGGCCTTTGCACCTGCCGCCGCCATTTGCGTCATAGCATTGGAGGTTGCTTGCATTTGTGTTGCACCTGTGTGAGTAAACTCACGAACCTGCAGCTTGGAGAGCGCAGACAGGTCACGTAGACCATCCAGATTCAGGCTTTGCGCTGAAGAACTGGTTGTCTGGTCAGACACTTTAGGGTCAACACGATCGCGATAAGGGGAAGGTTGAATACCGTCTACAGTATTGGTTTCATCAGACATAATTTTTTCCTTTCAATCAGTTAATTAATCAACCCAGTTATTGGGCTATATCACTGTACGGAAAATCCCAATCACTGATAATCGGGAAACTTTTCTCCATCAGCGATTAGATAGCTGTGCAGTATCTTTCTGCCCCTCCCCTTTACTACCATTACCCAAAATAGCATTTACCGCAGTGGCGCCAGCCGCAGCCATTTGTGTCATGGCATTGGATGTGGCCTGCATCTGGGTAGAACTGGTATGAGTAAATTCACGTACCTGTAATTTGGAAAGTGCAGACAGATCGCGCAATCCATCTAGATTTAGGCTTTTCGCAGCACTTGAAGTGGTTTCATCAGATACTTTGGGGTCGAGCCGATCCCGGTAAGGCGAGGGATCAATTCCTTCCAAGTTGCTATCAGTTTCATCAGACATGTTTTTTCCTTCTCTTAGAGGGTTGCTAGGTATGTAGCCCGATCACTCTAAACCGCGATTTATAACCAGTTAATCGGGAATTGCTTCCTCCTTTTGGCTCAGCGAGACATCGATAGGCTCCAAGATTTAAACCAAGTCAAGGAGCTATCATGAAGTCATTCAATAAAAGTTGGATTTTCCTTCTCTCAGCAATGATCCTCTCAGGAGTCATTATCTATGCCTGCAAGATCCCGAAGAATCGACTCAACAGTATCCTGGCAATAGATACGTTAACTGTCGCCACACGAATGGATGGGGTGGGCTGTTATTATCATCGTGGTCAGCCTGCCGGGCTGGAATGCGATTTACTACAAGCTTATGCAGAGCACCTGGGCGTAAATATTGAATTCAAAAAAGCGTCATCGATTAAAAAAATATTAACTTTAGTGAAAGAAGGAAACGTAGATATAGCAGCTGCAGATCTTACTCACACCCGCAAACGGGAAAAACAAATAACGTTTAGTCACACATTATTTGAAACACGGGAGGTGCTCGTACAGCGCAAGAAAAAAGCTTTAGCAGTATTCAAGGATCTAAAAGGAAAAACACTCACTATTCATCAAGATAGCGCCTATCTTGATGAAATAGAGGAGAAAGCCCTATCTCAAGAAATTCCCCTGACCTATCCCGGAAGCGCAAAAAACATGACAGCAATCAGAATTGGTTTTGCGGATAAAGCAGTATCAATTCTTGAACTTATTGACGCCGTTAGCATGGGGGAAATAGATTTCACTATCGCCGATGAACATATCGTGAATGGAAGTAATGGTTACAGAAATAACTTAGATACCTCGCTGGTATTTGGGGAAAATCGAAAGGTTGCTTTTGCTTTAACTAAGGATAATGATACCTCTCTCCTAGACGACCTCAACAGTTGGCTGGAAAGTGCTGAGGCCCAGACAATACTCCAGAAATTTCTGAGCCAACCGAACAAGCTAAGAATAGGCTACCAACAAGAATATATCCTACCCAATAACACGCTAAGCCCCTGGGACAAGCTCTTTAAACGCTATGCAATTGAACCTTTCGATTGGGTATGGCTCGCCGCACAAGCATCTACAGAATCCAACTTTAGGCCTAATGCCATATCCCGCGCCGGGGCACAGGGGCTAATGCAGTTAATGCCTGAAACTGCCAATGAAATGGGAGTAAAGGATAACTTTAACCCGGCACAAAATATCCAAGGTGGCTCCAAGTACAATCTGAATCAATATCAACGTTGGATGAATTTACCGAAACGGGATGCCATGGCCTTTACTTTTGCTTCCTATAACGCAGGTGCAGGACACGTCTTAGATGCCCGCCGACTAGCACTGCAGGATGGAATGAACCCTAACCAATGGTTCTCAACCGCCAATAGCAAAGGAGTTGAAGATTACATTGTACTCTTGCAAAAAGCAGAGTTCTACAATAGTCCAGAGGTAAAATATGGCTATTGCCGCGGCACAGAAACCCGCCATTATGTGCGCAAAATATTTCAGAGAGAAGCCGCTTATCGATCCCAACTTGAGAGCCTTAAGAAAAACAGTGAAGCAATTCCCGATGATAATACATCACCTCGGAACCACACCATATAAGCTCTGACAATCAGATGAGGAAATGCTCATGAGGGATCAAGACTATCTGGATTTTTATTTCAACTTTGATGGTAACGTAACGCGGCGACAGTTCTGGCTGCTTTTTATAATACCGGTGCTCTGCATTCAGTTTATTACTGGGCTAATATTGGAATATGGCAATTTTAATTTCAGCGATGGAATTTGGAAAACTGCAGAAATATTTATGGCGGTAGTCAGTGTCCCGGTTCAGCTAAGCATAATCTGGGTTTCGCTAACAGTATGCAGCAAACGCCTTCGCAGTTCTGGGCTACCCCGTCGTATGTTGATCGTTGCCATACCAGGCATTGGAGCAATATGGGTTTGCGCAGAGTTATTTTTTGCCCCCAATGCAGCCAGGAATTCAAACAGCGAAAAGTTGCTAGAACCTGAAGACACCTTGTACAACAGACCTGACACTCAGTAGGAAAATAGCGCCTGGCCATCCGCTGGGCGCACTTACATCAAACATTACCATACAGTGCCACCTATCATATCCAGACAACCACCCTCCTAATTAAAAATAATTTCAGCCAGTTTAAAAAAACTTATTTAAAAACACTGACTCCTCTAAGAAAAAACTAATAAATTCTTAGAGCAACAACACCCCACAAGCATTATTACGGTCCTACATGGAACCAATTTTTAATACTTAAACTCTACACATCAATGTAATTCACTTACACAGCAAGTGAATTACATCACAATTCAAAAATAAATTTTTATACTCTTACTTTCTATTTACCTCTTTTAATCAAATAAAGACAAATAGAGCATCCTCATAAGCTGTAAAGTAAAGTCTGTACCGCAAAGAAGATAGGGAGCAAAGAAGCCTCAAGCACCTATATAGACTTCTCTTCCCATAGAATGATAGAAGGGCGTGAGGCATGTGTATTCAACTCTTGAATGCCACCCCTCACCCAATAAACTAACCACTATTCTCTAAAGTGAACATTCTCTTTCATCTTTTAGTATCGCCCTACCTATAAATTACAGCTAAAGAGCATAAAGCACCAAAGGATTGACTCCTAGGAGTATGGGCAAACATTACTCCTCTGATAGCTGCATCAACTTGATTTTAAACGGCTACTAACTTTTATCAGCTCCTCTCCCAGACAATCATTTCAAGATAGCTTGCTTCATAGAACGCCCCTTAAAAGAAGAAAAGTTCAAGTAGAGATCAACCAATGATTAATCCCACCCAACCAAGAAGTATTAAATCATTGACATTTATTGAAAATGTCAACATTCATCATTAACAACGAGCCACCGTAGAACGATGAATTAAAGTATTTGGCTATCGGCTAGCAGGTCAATGCCTTTGGGCCCACATATATTTCCTAAATATCTACAAAGATCAAAAAATCAAAATTCAACCCCGGATACTGCAAACTCCGGTGTTACTTTTTCCCACAACTTGTAAATACTACCTTTCCTTTCATCATAAAATCTTTTTTCACTTTCATCCATCCCTAAAAAAATCAAAAGAGCACAAAGCCACACCATAACGCATTGGGAACCATTTCACTCTACGCCAGGGTATATCGTTAATCGTACTCTCGTTGCATGTTATATCTGACAAGGATGACAAAATGCAGCAAGGGAACCAAAACCGCTTTTATAGTGTGGAGATTGATCACAAGAAGCTACCAGATCTGATGCAAGAGCTTATCGAGCTAATTGGCTATAGCGATATGCTTATACTGATAGCTTCTTTTGGAGGGCAGGATGTTTATATCCCTAAATATCCAGAGAGAAGCAAGCTGATAGATATACTACCCATCCAATCCTTGCAAACCCTTAGTGACATCTATGGCGGTACCTATCTCACCTTACCCACATCACGACAAATCGACATTCAGGCACGTAATCGTGAGATTTTACAAGCTTTGCACTTTGGTGAATCTCGATCAGCAGTTGCCAAAAGATTCGGGCTTGGGGTAAGGCAAGTGGCAAATATAAAAGCAACTGCTAAACACAATAATCGTCACTAAGACAAAAGTATTAAAATAGTTTTGTTTGAAATAAAAATATAAAGAGCTGCTTAACACGTTATTTCTATCTCAGCAAATAACAACCCGAACCAGTAGATATGGCTTATTATCCTGCGTAAAACTAAATTATTAGTCGCCTGAGTAACAGCTATTCACCAATGAAAGGAAAAGCAACAAGCTTTCTTTAACTCTAGCCTGTGCCGGTAGTCATTTCTCCTTGGTTGATACATGGAGTACATGTATGCTTGCTTTCAAACAGAAGGGAGTTAACTTCTTTGTTTAGCCTCAATGAGGCTGGGGTAGAATCCGCTGAAACATCAGATTTTCTTGAGAAGAACTCTTTAAGAGTTGCTATAGCCTGCTTGACTATTAAGGCCTGTCAATGTAGATCTTAAACCCTAAAATGAAGGCCATAGCATTAACATAGGTATTACATACCACGCTCAATTAAAATACCGCTTAACCATAAAGTCTATAAATTCCAATTACATATCCTGAACAACTACCCCCCTTAGCTATTTTTTTCACCAAAATAGCTGCTATCCCCCCCCGTTATCTGCTATTCATTGACACCCATCTACTCCCACAAGTCAAAAGTATTTTGGCGCCACATCAACTAATTTCACTACCATTATCACAATCTCGATATAAGTAGAAAGCGGAAAAACCTAAAAAATTTTGGGTAAACTATTCTCCTACTACTTTTAGCTGATAGGCTGAAACGGTTGATTACTTCACTATTGAATTTTTACAAAATAAAAAATAGTTCAGTATAGACTAGGTACCACTAAGAGAGAGACTCTTCATGCAATGCGTAGTGCTCATTGCACTAGGCAAATCGATATTGTTGTCAATAGCCCTATTGTTATACTGTTCGGCACACCCACCTACCCCAGGGGTCGCCTAAAGTGAGAAGGGTTTCTTTTTATACAACATTATTAGCGTTCACTTGCACAATCATCTCTGGTGTAAGCTCTGCTGATACTTTTCTTTCCCGGGGCGCGATCCCCGTGATAGACAAAATTAAGATTAGTAAGGTGACAGGCCCTATTCCATATCCATGGGGTATAGCCTTGCTCCCTGATGGCACTCTAATCATCACTCAGCGAGATGGTAAGTTACGCACCATAAGCAACAATACCCTTTCCGAAGCTATTGATTTTCCAGCGCAGGTTTTCTTTGAGGGGCAAGGAGGGCTTCTGGATGTAATTGCCAGCCCAAACTTTGACAAAGACCAGCTACTTTATTTTAGTTACGCTAGTGGCAATACTGAAAGTAACCGCCTAACTATTGGCAAAGGAAGGTGGCAAAGTGGCCAGCTGGTGGACTTTCAAGAGATATTCAAGGCAGCTCAGGGTAAAAAGAATAGCTCACATTTTGGTTCGAGATTTGCCTTTCTCCCTGACGGTACCCTTCTGGCCAGTATTGGGGACGGCGGCAATCCCCCACAGGATTTTCTCGACATCTTTGCCCGTGAGCAGGGACAAAATCTACAAACACATTTTGGCTCAATAATCCGTATTAGCCCCGATGGTTCAGTACCTGATGACAACCCCTTTGTAAATACCAAAGGCGCCCTCCCAGAGATTTGGAGTTTTGGCCACCGCAACCCTCAGGGGCTTGCTATCGACCCTGAAAGCCAGGTTGTCTGGTCCTCAGAGCACGGTCCTGCAGCTGGAGACGAATTAAACCAAGTCCAAAAGGGCGCTAACTACGGTTGGCCCAGGGTGACCTTTGGTAGGGATTATCGGGATGGATCCAATATCTCTTTCAAAATTGCCAGCCCGGAATTTACCTCTCCGTTCCTTGCCTGGATTGATACCCATGCCCCCGGCGGCCTCACCATTTATACCGGCACAGCATTTCCACAGTGGCGTGGTCACCTCCTTTCTGCTGGTTTGGTCACCCAAGACCTGAGGGTAATCAATCCACAAGGGGATCCGCTGAATATTGAGAAAAGAATTGTCATCGGTGAGCGGGTTCGAGACGCTGAAATCGGAGCAGACGGCAATCTCTACATCATCACCGATGGACCCCAGGGCCATTTACTTCGTATAGAACCCGATCAGTAAGAAGCCCCCTACTCCCACACTCATTAACCCAGTAGCCATTTAATCTACTTTTCAGGGGGCATGAAGCCACCATAGAATGGCCAATAACGAAAACAACAAGGCATTCCAATATGCGTCTAGCCCAAACTTTAGCGGCGACACTACTTGCCGCCACTTCTATCAGCTCCCAGGCAGTGACACTCATCCATAACTTTTCAGGATACCAAACCACAGATAAAGCGTTAATTCAGTTCAATGCCATGGCCTTCGACCAGGGCAAGGTGCTGGAGACTGGTAATTTTACTGAGCTGGATGAAAAGTATTTAGATGCTGAACGGATAGATGCCAAGGGCAAGACCTTATTGCCCGGCCTGATTGATGCTCACGGACATATGCTGGGCCTTGGGCAACTTAATGAGTTACTGGATCTGCGCGACCACTCTCTGGAAGATTCCCTTGCGGCGATAAAACACCAAGCCGAGAGACTGGAACCAGGCCAGTGGCTGCTTGGCCGCGGTTGGAACCAAGTCACCTGGCCCGGTAAACAATTCCCCAGTCGAGAGCAACTGGACGCTCTGGAGATTGATCATCCCATCTGGTTGCGTCGGGTAGATGGCCACGCAGGCTGGGCAAACTCCAAAGCCCTGCATCTTGCCGGTATCGATAAGAGCACGCAGGCCCCTGAGGGCGGAGAGATTCTGCGGGATAGCGAAGGGGAACCCACTGGGATCTTAATTGACAACGCCATGAGCCTGCTACAACAGGCAGTACCTTCCCCCACCCTAGCCCAGGAAAAAAAGTCCCTGCAAAACGCCTTTACTACGGCGCTTTCTCTGGGATTGACCAGTGTGCACGATGCGGGTATCAACGAACAAACCCTCACTGCCTACCGAGAATTGGCCAAGGAAAACGCCATTCCTATGCGGGTTTATCCAATGTTATCGGTGGACAGCCACAACTATGTTAAGTTGCTGAAGGCTGGCCATATCGGCAGCCCAGAAACGCGACTCTATATGCGCAGCATTAAATTATCTGCCGATGGTGCCCTGGGCAGCCGTGGCGCAGCGCTTTTGGAACCCTATCACGACCGCCCACAGGAGAAGGGGTTGCTGCTCTACCCAGAGAGCAAAATGTTATCGCTACTGAAACTGGCCACGGATAACAACTTCCAGGTGAACGTACATGCGATTGGCGATAGAGCCAATCATATCGTACTCAACCATCTTGAGGCCCTGGATAAAAAGAAAAGCCAGCAAGAGTATCGCCACCGCGTAGAGCACGCACAGGTTATAGAGGTGAAGGATATTCCCCGCTTCGCACAGCTCAACCTGATTGCCTCCATGCAGCCCACCCACGCCACTAGCGACAAAAATATGGCAGGTGACCGCCT
Source organism: Microbulbifer mixtoriginis (SeqCode) (assembly GCF_052467515.1). Classification (NCBI taxonomy): domain Bacteria; kingdom Pseudomonadati; phylum Pseudomonadota; class Gammaproteobacteria; order Cellvibrionales; family Microbulbiferaceae; genus Microbulbifer; species Microbulbifer mixtoriginis (SeqCode). The sequence goes on from NZ_CP174314.1 coordinate 2,768,096, forward strand.
TGGTGATAAACGCCTGATCGGCGCCTACGCCTGGCAAACACTTCTCAACCAGGGCACACCAATAGCCGCTGGCTCCGACTTCCCGGTTGAACCCGCTAACCCTTTGTTTGGCCTTCATGCCGCAACCACCCGCCGCGACCGCCAGGGTAACCCTAGCAAAGGCTGGCGCACCAAAGAAGCAATGACGCTGGAGCAAGCCCTACGCGCATTTACCCTGGATGCAGCCTATGCCGGCCACCAAGAGAAAATGATTGGCAGCCTTGAAGCAGGGAAATTTGCAGACTTTATTTTATTGGATAGAAATATCTTTAAGATTGACCCTCAGGAAATCTGGAAAGTAAAAGTAATGGAGACCTGGGTTGAGGGGAAAAGGGTATACCAGAATACGTTTTTATAGGCTTGTCTACACTTCTCCTGCCCTGAGTGGTCAACGAATATCCACTGCAGGATTCGGATCCGTAAATTTAAAGGCGCGACTCTACAGATATCGTATTAAAGGGCAGATCTTAGTTCATAGTAAATAGTTACAAGGACTTGCTAGCTCCCTATTTACTTTTTCACAAACAGATCGCTCAGACTAGTCTGAGCGATCTGTTTGTGCATCGATAAGCTGCAGATTTATCAGTTTTTATCTAAAGCAAGGAAAATATGTTTCAACTTTATAGAAGAAATACTTGCACTAAGATTTATTCGATTAAATTGAAGCAATAAGGACCCTCAATCTTATCATTGCAATTAAGAGCGACTCCTTGCCGATCATTTGGAACAGTTAGATGACCCATCAACTAATATTTTTTTAACTACGCCGCTAGAATCCTCAAATACAAGCTTACAGTTTTCGTCTATACGAAGCGCGGTAACACCTTTACCATGTGTCCCCGACCCCCAAACGGGATGATGGAATCCACCCTCTAATGAACCATAAATTACAAGGTGTCCGTCCCCCTGGAAAACCACCCTTGGAGAGTCATTAGTAGGCCTCCAATTGGGAGAAGTCCATACTCTTTTTTCACACACATAGTAGTTCAATTCCCCACCACTAAATTCAAGGCGAGCCTTATTAGTGGCTAGCAGAGTTTCACCATTGTAAAAATTTGTATGTTCTGCTGGCAGGCTATCTGATACTGGCAATTCAGATTGGCCGCAAAAAGCCTGTGTGGTAGTAGTGGTAGCTTGATTGTCCCCCACAGTCAATGCTAACCACACTTTTACCGGTGGACGGTAGGGATCGCTAGGCCCCCTCTCAGAAATGGCAAAACTCTTGATTGCATTATCAAAACCATTCGAAATGGTATTATATGTTCCTCCGTAGAAAAATTGTGGAATCCCACCTTGATCTTCTTCAGTCCATGCTGTTATGTAACAGCAACTCGGAACCACCAGAGAGCTTATTCGGTCATGCCAGTCTTCACTCAAATTTATGGTTCCTCCAAAACTACCCTCAACATTGATGACCTTTGACTCGCCAGTCTTATGCTGGTTGTCATAAACAATCAGAGAAGTACTATCGGGAAACAATTCCGTAATTGCATTTATTAATTGCTGATTTTCATAGGCGTTTCTCGGATACGCAAAGTGATATCCCTCATTAAATTCATTCTGACAGGTCGTCTCGCCTGTATTAAATGTGTTCTCCCCAGCTGTAATCCTCCAGGTATTCCCATCTGTACAAGCAAATCGCGCCTTTTCAGATGTATTACCACTGACATTCCAGCCAGAATTGAGGTAAACACCATCAGAAGCTATAGCCCTCAAGTAACTATCACCAGTTGCATTTCCTCTCATTAGCGGATCCCAACTCCAAACCATTGCGGCAAGGTCATTGTACTCTCCACCAATATGGTCAAGATTAACTAGATTAGCTTGGTTACTTCTGTGAATATTTTGGATTTTATCGAAGTCAAAATCCTTAAAACTCTCCCATGGGTTCTGGGGAGGAATAAAATCATTAGCAATTGATTCTGCACTCCTACCAATATGCCCCAAGCCAGTAAACAGCATGTTATTTAATGTACCGTTAACACTAACATCACGATCTTTATAAATAACCACGCGTTTGCCTTGAGCCAAAACATTTTGCGGAGTTAAATTCTTCGGAATACTACCAATGCCATTGCTTTTATAGACATAATCTCCAATCGTATTGTTAATTGTATCCAGCAACTCAGCACTTGCGTTATCACTATAACCTACATTATTATTTCTATCTTCCAAGTAGATAATAACAACTTGATTCTTGAAAGACAGGTTTTCAAGAAAGTTTTTTACTTCTAATAGGCCATCGCTCAAGCTCTGATCAACAATCCCGCAAACTGCATGGCATAGTCGAATTCCACTCCTTTCATAACTCAAATCAAGTTCAATGAATTGAGCCCCCATTCGCAACTGATCATATATACTGATACCCTGGTTAGGCCATGGGTAATTATGAGAGTAAGTATTGTGCGACCCCCAAAAACTTTGCTGAGAAAATGGAGTCTTTAAATTGAAATTTCTTTGTAATCTCAATTTTTTATAGGTATCTGATACTATAAAAGTATCCACATCAATAGGATTATAGAATTCAGCATTTACAGCCAGAGAAAGAGCCAACAAGGGAAAGTAAATTATTTTTTTCATTTTATTCGGCTTTATATTAATCTAAAAAAATTTTTTATTTCAATTACAAAACATTGTCGCCATTTACAAATACTTTTCAACCATGCCAAATAAGAAAATGTAAGATCCTCAAAAAATTCACAACATTAGGGAGCTTATTTACATATTCTCGCCCAGCGTGCTAAAATTCGATGCGAACAAATACCTTAGTTAGCCGCCTTGAAAACATTAATGATGTGTCACGCCACAACATAACAATAAGCGTCAACATTTAACCGGAAGTGACATACAAGCAATAAGTGCGACGTAATTATGATGAGTTCGGACTTAAAATAATGACACGAAAGACCTGAGCTTATTTCCTTTCATCTAACCATGTTGACCTTCAGTGGATCTGAGCGCTCATACTAGCTTTGTGCTGCACTCAAATGGCAAAACAAACTACTAGCCAAGCCAAAAAATTGCCCCTTAGTAACCTTTCCTCTATTTAAGATGAATTCTAGTAATCCATTTTCTAAAAAAATTATTTGAGAGCAAAATTCTTAGTATCAACTTTGATGTGCGGCACTACATACGCAGTATTAAATTATCTACCGATGGCGCCCTGGGCAGGCGTGGCGAGGCGCTTCTGGAATACTATCACGACTACTGATAGGAGAAAGGGTTGCAGCTCTACCCAGAGAGAAAACTGTTATCGCTACTAAAACTGGCCATTGATAACAATTTTCAGGCAAACGAACATGAAATTGGCTGTAGAGCCAACCACATCGTACTCAGGGTTCTTGAGACCCTGGATAAAAAGAAAAGTCAGTAAGGATATCGCCAGCGCAGGTGGTTGAGGTGGAGATATTATCCGCTTCCTGCAGCTCCCCCTGATTGCCTCCATACAATAGTAACCCGTCTTGACCACCTGAGTACCCCCACTAGAGGCTGGCGTACCATAGAAGTAATGGCTCTGAGGCTTTTTATATGCATTTCCCCTGAATGCAGCCTATGCCAGCCATCAGGAAGAGATCATAGGCGACCTACCACCCAGAAAATTTGCCAATTTTATCTTTCGAGTTATGAATTGTTGAAATTAACTCACAAGAAATCTGGCAGATATAGGTTTTGCAGACTTGGATTGAAGGAGAGAAAGAATCTCAGCAATAATTATAATTAGCTAAGAGTTATATTCTCTGCATAAATCCCCAGATACTTGTCTAAACTCATACTAAAAGTATGTGATCTGGAGCTCCAGCAGCCCCAATTATATCTATAATGTTCCATTAAAAGTGGATCTATAGCTTTTCAGTAACAAACTCTCCGAACAAAGTGTTTTACACCTAAACAATCTTTAAATGGATGAAAAATGAATATAAGGTCAAGAGATCAACTTATCGACTTCGTAGATAACGGAAATACAGTTAATTATGTCTTTTTTTGGGGCCATCAAGAAATAGATAATCAGATCTCAAAGAGCTGTCTTAGCCAGTGGTATGACACCAAATTCGAGGAAGATGGGTATCATTTTATTACCGCTGAGCACTACATGATGTATCACAAGGCCAAACTTTTTAAGGACCATAAAGCCTGTGAAAAGATTCTAACCTCTGATCACCCAGGTAAAGCCAAGGAATTAGGCCGGCAGGTTGTTGGTTTTAACCATGATATCTGGATAAAAAAACGATTTGAGATTGTCGTTAATGGTAACCTTGCTAAGTTTTCCCAAAATAATGACCTGAAGAGATTTCTGCTCAATACAAAGGATAGGATTCTGGTGGAGGCTAGCCCCGTTGATAAAATTTGGGGGGTAGGTCAAGCGCAGGATAGCTCGACAATACAAGACCCAAGAAGCTGGGCAGGCCTTAACCTTATGGGCTTTGCACTTATGGAAGTGAGAGATCAACTGAGCTTTAACCCCTCCTAGGATGAAGCCCTAAGTAGTTTCAACCAATATCGCCAATAAAATATGATCCAACCTTCCCTAAATAGCTTTCACTGAATCAAGTACACACAAAATATTGCACTTGATCAATTTTTTAAAATCAAAGCAGGCAATGGGTTGATTTAAATTTAAATCAACCCATCACCCAAAATCAATAAATTACCTAGCCGTTAATAATCAACACTTAACCAGAGATTTTCAAAATCAGTGTAGCCATAAACGGTGACATACCAGACACCTGCTTGGGGCGCATTTACATTTATAGACTCATGACTGGTCCAGTTTTCTGAAGTGAAATCCGCGTTGCTCACAGAAGCCTCCTCACCGTACTTTATATACAAATCTGCATCACCAAGAGAAGCGATAAATGAAGTCCCGGTGGCAATAGAGAGTTTGGCTACGCCCTCTGGCACTTGAACTTTAAAAGTGAGCGCATCACCCGCTTTGCCATCCAAGTCGGCGATGGTCTCGCCAGCTACGAGAAACTCTTCTGGGGTAGACGTTTTGAAGGAGCCCATTAAAGTGACTTGCTCAAAATCCGCATAGCCCAATAGCATAATATGCCACACACCCGCTTTCGGATTAGCAATTGAAGCAGTTTCGTCATTACCACTTATATAGGGACGATAGTCGTAGACAGATTCCGTTGGCTTCTCACCAAAACGCACATAGAGATCTGCATCACCACTGCCGCCATTCATGGCAAACTGTAGATCTTTAGCATTTTGGGGAACGTTCATGGTGAAATACAAAGCCTCCCCCTTGCTGGCAGCCAACCCACCTATTTCCTGAAGGTTGACTAGCTGGTTGCCAGGCTCACCTCCCAAATCCAGAGTCGCGGTTAGATCCACGCCTTCAAATGAACGCTCTACCGGTGTGAGCAATACATGCCAACGGCCTGACTGAGGCGAGATGATCTGTATGTTTTCGATATTACCGGCATTTTCAGACTTGTAGTCAAAATCTGTGGTATCGGGTAGGCGGTTATGAGCCACATATACATTCATCTCACCGCCTATTTCCGACTCTTCTGTTTGAATAGTCAGTTTTTGAGCATTTTCAGGGACACCAATGTGAAATAGCTTGCCATCTTTCCCCCGTAAGTCGACCCTTGGTTTGCCAGAAATAAGTGTTCGCTCCGCCTCTTCATCACAAATAAATGTTTCACCACCCTTAACCGGACTGTATTGGATATTACCGCCCTCGATCACACCATTGATAAAAGTGAGCATTTCACAGGAATAAACATCCAATAAATTATTGGTGAAATCTACCTCTTTTAGGAAAGGCTTATCCATTACCCACTCAAATTGAACGGAATCCAAATGGTTGCCAGAGAAATTCATAGACTCCAAGCGCTTGGGTAGCTCAGGAACCTCGGTTAGATTTTCACTGGCAACAGTAAGATGTTTTAGATATCGAAAAAGATGTATACCTTGCAAAGATTGAATTTCACCGTTTCCAGGGGTATGAATTTCCTCAACCTTCGCCGCCTCTAAACTACTGATTTCACCATTATTATCGGCATCAAAATAAGCAAGCAAATAAGATTTAAATGCCGAATCAGGAATGTTGATATTCACAGTACCATAGTGAGAAGCCGCCCCTACCTGATCACCTGCTCCGAGGTCGACGCGCTGCCCTACAATGCCATCATATTTCTCATAGCCTTTTTTGGGGACAATTGTCGCACTCCCATTAGCACTATATGCGCGGGAGGGATAGTGCATGACTGACAGGAAGTCGTATTCGCTGTAGTTGTGTGATTGGCGAACATCAAAATTGTAGATATACGCTGGCTTTATATTGTCTTCCAGGATCATCACATATTGATCCCGATCAGAACGCTGCTGCTCATGTCTCATGCCGATGGCATGACCCAGCTCATGAACAATAATATATTTCATACTCCAGTCTTTCATACTGAAAAACTGCCCGCCACCAGACATTCCAACCATAGATCGATTTTCACTGCCATTTCGCACGTAGATATAATTGGTTTGGTCTTTGCGCAATTTAAAATGTAAATCTGCGACCTCTTCCCAAACCTTGGTAGCATCAACGAATCGCTGGCGGTTTTCTTCTGTTACGTCTTCATGAAAATCATAATAGACAACACCTTCAGGCCACTTATTTACTGACAACTCAAAGGCTGACATTATACTGACCTGCCCGGATTCCTGTGGAACCAGCTCCAGCATATCCCCAGTTAACTGATAGAGTTTGCCATCAACCATCACCTTCCTTGAGGAGAATTGCTCTTCCAGTTGTGCAAATTCATTCTCGGTAAAGTTTGGAATGCTATTAGCCACTGCCTGGCCTGATGCCAGTGTCAATTGACTTAATATGGCCAAGCTTGTGGTAACCCCCAGCACTGCACCGGTTAACTTTTTCATTTTCATGTTCCTTCTCTGAAAATTCACGGATTTGTAACCTAATCTGGTGTTTAAGATTTTGAAAGGCGACAAAACCAATTGATATAAGTCAAAATAATAAAATATCAATGGGCATGTCGACGCGGGCAAGAATACAGCCGTTGAAATTTAAGGTCGATAGGATATTTATTGCTAATTTATAAGCACAAGGGCAGAAAAAGAGAAGAACACTTCAACAAGCAACCTAATATTTTTAGTTAAATTTTTTTAACAAAAAACAAAACAAAAAAACAACGACCAATCAGAAATGGAACATAAGAACCAGCTATCTGATTCCGCTAAAAATAGAGGGCAGCAGATATAGCTAGGGACTTACTTTTATAAATGAAGACCTTGCCCAGTATTGAAAATTCGTCCTAGAAATAACTTCTGGGTATCTACTTACCAGCCAATGAGGGGATCACGAGACCAATATTGAATAGGAAATTTTTACAATGCAGATTGCATATGCCGCAAACATATGGTTAATAAATTTTTATTCTCGAGCACTTCTTAACTCAAAGACCACTTAAACAAAAAAAGCCGCATCCAAAGATGCGGCTTTTTCATGAACAATTTATTAAATCAATAAACTAGTTCTTGGAGGCAACCGTACTCTCTTTCTTCTCCGGGATCGGGAAGCCACGATCGCGCATCAACGCTTCGATATTGGCATCACGACCACGGAAAGCACGATAAGCATCAGCGGGGTCTACAGCATTGCGCGGTGCAAACAGGTGTTTCACCAACTTGGCTGCTACCTCTTTGTCGTAGAAGCCACCTTTAGACTCGGAGAAGGCCTCAGAGGCGTCGGAAGTCAGCACGTCGGCCCACATGTAACCGTAGTAGCTAGCTGCATAACCTTCACCAGAGAAGATATGGCCAAAGTGCGGGGTGCGGTGACGCATGACCAGCTCTTTCGGCATGCCCAGCTTATCCAGAGTTTCACGCTCAAACTTATCTGGGTCGATACCCTCGGGATCAGCAGTGTGGAACTTCATATCAATCAGCGCAGAGGCCAGGTACTCAGTGGTGGCAAAACCAGAGTTGAACTTGGCGGCTTTCTTAATCTTCTTCACCAGATCCGCAGGAATAGGCTCACCAGTCTTGTAGTGCACCAGATAGTTATCGATAACCGCATCGGTAGACAACCAACGCTCCAGCAGCTGGGATTGGAACTCGGTGTAGTCGCGAACACCGCTGTTCAGGGTCGGGTAAGTCACGTTAGAAGCAAGGAAGTGCAGTGCGTGGCCAAACTCGTGGAAGAAGGTCTCGGCATCGTCCCAGCTCACCAGCACAGGCTTACCCGGCGCGCCCTTGATAAAGTTGGAGTTGTTAGAAGACAAGACGTTCTTCTTGCCATCAAAGGTGGAGTGGTCACGATACATGGTTGCCCAGGCACCGGAACGCTTGCCAGCACGGGCAAATGGGTCCAGGTACCAGAGTCCAATATGGTCGCCACTAGTCTTGTCAGTGACTTCCCAGACTTTAACATCTTCGTGGAATACCGGTACGGAACCTTCTTTTACCGGGGTGAACTTGAAGTTGAACAGCTCACCAGCCACGTAGAACATGGCTTCACGCAGGTTATCTAGCTGCAGGTACTGCTTCACTTCATCGGAGTTCAGGTCGTACTTGGCTTTGCGAACCTTCTCGGCGTAGTAGCGATAGTCCCAGGGTTCAATAGTGATATTGGCTTTCTCGGCATCTGCCACCGCCTGCATATCAGCTACTTCTTCTTTTACGCGAGCAACCGCTGCTGGCCATACCGCTTCCATCAGGTCCATGGCCCGCTCAGGATTTTTAGCCATACGGTCTTGCAGGCGCCATTCAGCGTAGTTGTCAAAGCCCTGCAGGCCCACACGCTCATCGCGCAGCTTCAGGATCTCAGCAATGATGGCGTTATTATCACGATCATCGCCATTGTCACCACGGCTGTAGTAGTTGGTCCACACTTGCTTGCGCAACTCACGATTATCGGAGTAAGTGAGGAATGGGTCCATGGAGGAGCGGGTATTGGTAATTGCGTACTTGCCCTTCTCACCCTTCTCTTCCGCCAGAGCTGCCGCCGCTGCAACAAAGGATTCCGGCAGGCCGCTCAACTGATCTTTACTCAGGAAGATATCGTAGCCTTCCTCATCTGCCAGTACATTGTTGGAGAACTTGGTATAAAGTTCAGCCAGGCGCTTGTTGATTTCCGCATAGCGCTCCTTGGCCTTACCTTCCAGGGTGGCACCATTGGTAGAGAACTGGGTATAGATCAGCTCAACCACACGCTTCTGTTCAGCATCCAGGTCCATCGCGTTGCGCTGGTCGTAGATCGCCTTGATGCGCTTAAACAAGTCTTTGTTCTGATAAATTTTGGACTCGTAATCAGCCCAGATCGGTGCCAGCTCTTGCTGAACTTTGCGGAACTCAGGTGAAGACATATTCGCAGCCCAGATTCCATAGTAAGCCGTTGCGCGGCTTAGCTCGGCGCCACTGCGCTCCATCGGCACAATGGTGTTAGCAAAGGTTGGCTTAGCGGAATCTGAAGCGATCGCACCTAGCTCGGTAAGGCTTATCTCAATACCTTTTTCAATTGCGGGCTTGAGATCTTCCAGCTTCATCTTGTCAAACGCAGGTACACCACCAAAGGGACCAGTCCACTCTGCCAGCAGCATGTTACTGGCGTGCTCTGGAGTTACAGCCATGGACTCTTCGGCTTTCACAGTGTCTTTAGCTACCTCAGCCTGTTTTGCCTTTTCACCACAACCGCCCACAACCGCCAGGGATGCGGCTACGGCTAGTGCGATCATTGTCTGACGCATTTGCTATCTCCTCGTAAAAAAGGGTCTTTTAATAGTTTTAAGAGCGGGATTCTACCCTCTCTTGGCCTATGCCGGCCAATTCTACCGTCTCAGCAGTCTGAAACTGCGGCTAAGTGAGTGATTTGTGCGACAACCTCCCCCTTTGGACTACCGGCGCCACCATGGGCATAAAGAGTATACTTTATCTTGATAACGATTTATTAAGTGATTTCATTTGAACTTATAAATTATTCGAATAATTAGCCAATGTGGCTCATTTAGCCTCTCAATAAAGCAAATTGGGCGATCTCAATACAGATGCTGCTGCCCAAGAAATCTACAGAACACCAAGTAGACAACAGTGGCACGCCCTCTAAAATATTGAGGTATCACTGCTGGAAGAAATATTGTCCGTATAAATACGAAAATTAAGGAATTTAAGACTCAAATTTAATGGCAGGCCTCTTTTCTTAGCCTATTTCTACTGGCTCTATAGCTTAGGACCTTGGTGAACGTCAAAATCTATAAGTCCTTTTTCCAACAAGCCAGCATTGCCATTGGCGGAACACATTCAGAGCTTTCCAAATCTCCACACCAATTACCCACATTCTTCCCGAGTTCAACAAACTTCTTTAGAGATAGATTACTTTCAATTGCCGCCATCAAAATATCTGACAAGGTGTGATGAAAATTATAATTTTCTTTAGCCTGATATTTTCTACCATCCAAATAGCCCAAACCTTGATCATCCTTTTGCGGCTCGCGATTGAAATAAGACATGGCAATGTGTGAGGGATTACCTTCCTCATACATATTTAGAACCGGATGTATTTCTTCCATTAAAAGATAACCACCCGGCTTCAGCAAGGAAGTACAAATTCTCATAAACTGCTTTAGATCCGGCATCCAATTAAGTACGCCAATAGTGATAACCGCAAAGTCAAAACGGCCGATATACTCATCAGGCAGCTCATAGATGTTAGAGCATACGATTTCTACATCCGAACACCTTGAGGCATTTACCAAAAGCCGAGCTTGATCGACAAAAGCTTGGGATCCATCAATCCCCACACAGAGCCCGGCGCCTTTCTTTTTGATGGAGATTAAATCTTTCGCATTATTGCAGCAAATTTGAACCACTGACTTTCCGGAAAGATCAAACCCATCCAACATGCCATCAAAGTCTTGCTCTAAGGCATTAAAATTAGACTCGGAGACTTTCTCAAGTAGCCGCTTGCTGAATTCCCAGTGAACAGGCCCAGCCTCATCCCAGGAGGCCAAGGATTTACTGACAAAAAAATCTGTATTTTCTTTCATGGAATACCTCTTTAGCACCCAGCCTATATTTTAATAAACTTGACTGATCCATTCTGAGACATTACAACGCCCTTACCCTGAAAATGAAATGAAAGATCTCTTTGGAGCGCTCCTAAATGCACCTTATATACCTCCCCAGTTTTTAGCAATGGTCCACTGAGCCCTCCCCAACTAACCATTATTTTATCACCCTCAATATAGAGTTTTTGCTCCGGCCAGCCATTACTATTCACATAGATACCAAGAAAATTTCTTGGGAAATTTTCGGCACTGACAACCAATGCAGGATCTGGCGCTTCCAATAGCTCGCCTCGGACAGACTTCTTCAGCCGCTTAATCTCCTGCTCAAACAGCGTATCTCTATTTGCTTTATTTAAAATTGAGTTATAAGTATAATTAGCTATTACATGGGGTAACATATAAGCCGCATCCTGATTGGTAAATGCAATTACACCTATCTCTCTTTCTGGTATAAATGATACATGGATACTATATCCACCATAATTTCCAAACCGAGTTAAAAGAGTCTCTTCATTATACTCTGCCAGATCCCACCCCAAGGTGTAGCCTGTTCTCTTATAGGTGAAATAGGTTTTTGATTGATCTACCTGCTTTTCATGAAGCTCATCAAAAACATTAATCTTAGATACATTTGACCTTTCTTTGTTTATATTTACCTGAAGCCATGTCGCCAAATCACTTACAGTAGAAACCAAGCCTCCTGAGGGGTGCATCGTTAGATCAGACTTGAAATGTCCTGAAGTAAAGATATTACCATCACTGGAGGTGATAATAGATGGAAGAAAATTATCCATTTTGGACACCTTATTCGTAGTCGAATTCATATCCAGAGGCTCAGTTATATACTTCTCTATAAGCTCTCCCCAAGCTTTTCCAGTGACATTCTCTGCAATCATCGAGGCGACTATCGGGCCCGTATTTGAATACCTAAAGTTGTAATCTGGCGCTATAAGTAGATTCTCACTTAATGAATGTACCAGCTCCTCTGGACCGGAATAACCTAAAAAAGCTGACTTAAAGGTATGTTGAACACTTGTAAATCCAGACGTATGGGTAAGTAAATCCCTAACACTGATTTTATTGATATCAACTTTTCCCTCAAGCCCCAGCTGGAGCTTATAAGATGATATGGGTTTATCTAAATCTAACTTGCCTGAGTTATGCAGGATAGCCATCAAAGTACTGGTAAAAGACTTTGTGTGACTTGCGATTAAGAAAGGCGTGTTCTCTGTAACTTGAGGGCCACCTTCAGAATAGGCATAAAAGAAATCAAGCCCGTTCTTATCAACTACCGCAACAAAATGTGAGCCAATTAAGCGGTTGCTATTAGACAGCTCTTCCAGAGCTGATTTTATTTCTTTTCCAACATTATCATCTATGGCATAACAGTTACTAACGACAATCAAAGCCATTGTGATACTAATGAGAAGCCTTATTATCATATCTAAAATTCTTTTTTAAATGAGCTCAAACCTGGAAAAGTTCACTGGCAACGGATTCAAACACTAATTTCATCTTTGAAACAAGCAGCAACTATGCAAAATACGATAAATAGAATGTATATGTAGGTATTCCGCAAAAAATACAATTAAACCATATCTGCTTTAAAGAACACTCTTGCCCGGGACTCACAGTTGCCCCCCAAGTACAACCACAATTTACGTTACTGCTCATTATTTTCCAAACACCCTTCACAGGCCTAAATTTCTCTTTAAGGCTAAGTATCTAACTTCAGATCCAGGAGTAAAATTTGTATACTTGCTACTATAGATGCAGGATTTAAGACCATGGCTCCGCTGAGTGATCTCCCAAGAAAGAAAAGCGCAGAACCCGATCGCAAGTTTATTGAAGCCCTCGCCAGAGGACTGGATGTTCTGCGGGCATTTCAGCCCGGTGATGGCTTTCTGGGTAACCTTGAAATCGCCCAACGCACAGGCTTGCCTCGCTCCAGTATTTCACGGTTAACCTATACTCTGACAAAATTAGGCTATTTGACCTACTCAGACCGACTGGAAAAGTACCAATTAGGTAGCGGCGTACTAGCGCTGGGTTACTCTTTCGTCTCTAATCTGGCTATTCGGCAGGTTGCCAAACCCCTAATGCAAGACCTTGCAAACTCCACAGGAACTGCTGTAGGGCTGTCTGACCGTGATCGACTCGACATGATATTTGTCGAGTTTTGTGCAGCCGCTAATGTTACGACTTTTCGCTACGAAATAGGTAACCGTGTTTCTTTAGCTACCAGTGGTTCAGGAAGGGCTTTCCTGGCAGCGCTACCTCAAGAGGAGCGCGAGTACTTTTATGGGCACCTGGAGAAAAGAAATAGCGAGCGCTGGCCTAAAGTCAAGGTTGGAATTGAAGAAGCGGTAGCAAGCTATAAGCAGCGCGGCTTTTGTAGCTCCTTTGGCGAATGGAACCGCGATGTTAATGGTATTGCTGTCCCCCTACAATTAAGCCAGGGGCGCATTTATACATTTAATGCGGGCGGACCTGCTTACCGCCTGAGTCCAGAATTCCTGGAAGAAGAAGTCGCCCCCTTATTGAAAAATATGGTCGGCAATATAGAGGCCATGCTGATCCGCTACTAGATAGCTTAACCCCAGGTTAGTAGCGTAATGCGACCAACCTGGGGGATAACTCATCACCTCACGGCTGCCTGCCTCGCTAGTGCCCGGCAAATCGGCGAGTATGATAATCTGTACTACCGAAGAAATACTGGATTGTGGTTAAGCGTTTAAAATAATGGCTCACATCCAACTCCTCTGTAACCCCTATACCGCCATGTAACTGAATTGCTTCCTGGCCTACTAACCGGGCAGCTTTTCCAATGCGGCTTTTTGCTGCAGAAATTGCCTTAGGGGCAACGCCATTATTCACATCCAACTGTAACGCTGCCATTAATAGAATAGAGCGGGCCTGTTCATATTCGGTAAACATATCCACCATCCGGTGTTGCAAGGCCTGGAACTTACCAATGGGAACGCCAAACTGCTCCCGGGTCTTGGTATAATCCACGGTCTTTTTATAAATTTTCTCCATGGCCCCTACTGCCTCGGCACACAGCGCCAGTGTGGCCCGGTCAATTGTCTGTTCGATTACAGGTAAAGCTGCTCCCTCTTCCCCAACTCGGTTTGCCACAGGGACCATCACGTTATTAAACTTTACTTCAGCCGCACGGTGCCCATCCACAGTGGCATATCCCTGGCGATGAATACCCTCAGAGTTGGCATCTATCAATAATAAAGTGATACCTTCATAATCATGTTGGCCGCCGCTAGTACGTACTGCCACCAATAGTTTATCTGCGGCTGAGCCGTTCAAAACAACGGCTTTGTGGCCATTCACTACGTAGCTGTCTCCGCTCCTTATAGCTTTAGTGGCAATATCAGACAGATTGAAACGGCTCTGGGGCTCAGCAAATGCAAATGCCAGCTGCAACTGGCCTTCCATCAACAAGCTAATTAGCTCTCGCTTCTGCGCCTCATTGGCACCGCTTGCTATTAGTCCACCACTTAAAACTGCACTGGCCAGGAAGGGTTCCACTACCAGGCCACGACCAAACTCTTCCATCACTACCATCAGATCAACAGCAGAGCCACCCAAACCACCGTCTTCTGCATTAAATGGAACCATTAGCCAGCCCAGCTCAGCAAATAACTTCCAGTTATCTTCACTAAACCCAGTATCACTGTCTATTAACTTACTGCGACGATCAAAGTCATAATCCTGTTGAATAAATTTGCTCACACTGCTTTGTAGCATCTGCTGCTCTTCACTATAGGAAAAATCCATCGTTCCAATCCTCATTAAACGTCGCGTTTACAGACCAAGTACCCACTTGCTGATAATATTTTTTTGAATTTCGTTACTGCCACCATAAATCGAGGATTTACGGTTATTTAAGTAACGGGGCACGCTGCTGGTAATAACTCCAGGGCCTACATGCTCGCCATCAAATCCGCTTTTAAATTGCTCTCGGACAAATGGCATTCCGTAGTAACCCGCAGTTTCCATGTAAAGTTCATCAATAAGTTGGGCGATTTCAGTTCCTTTAATTTTTAAAATGGAGGATTCCGGTCCCGGTGCATTACCGGTACTCACTGCCGCGAGTGCTCTTAGCTCAGTAAACTCCAAAGCTAAAAGATCTATTTCAACTTCTGCGAGCTTTTGCGCAAAGGCTGGATTTTCCAGGAGGCTGACGTCACCATCACAAGTATCACCTGCCAGTTTTTTTAAAGTCTGTAAACGTTTTTTGGAAGTGGCAACCCGTGCAATGCCCGTGCGTTCATGGGTCAACAATACCTTGGCATAGGTCCAGCCGTGACCTTCCTCTCCAATACGGTTGGCCACTGGTACCCGTACATTATCAAAATGCACTTCATTCACTTCATGATGACCGCCCAAAGTCATAATGGGCGATACAGTAATGCCCGGGTGGTTCATTTCAATTAATAGGAAAGTGATTGCGGCCTGGTTTTTGACTTCGGGGCCTCCGGTACGAACCAGGCAGAAAATCCAATCGGCCCAGTGTCCCAGAGTAGTCCAGGTTTTGGTGCCATTAACGATATACTCATCACCGTCTCGCACTGCTGTGGTTTTTAACGACGCCAAATCAGAGCCCGCATTTGGCTCCGAATACCCTTGGCACCACCAAACATTACTTGCCAAAATATCTGGTAAAAACCGCTGTTTTTGCTCTTCACTACCATAAGTGAAGATAACCGGTGCAACCATTTTAAAGCCGAAAGGAATTACATCTGGCGCGCCGAAGTTGGCACACTCATTGGCCCATATGTATTTTTGTGTTGGCGTCCAACCGGTACCCCCATATTCAACTGGCCAGTTAGTCGCAGCCCAACCCTGTTCGTACAGGATCTTTTGCCAGCGTTCATAGTCCTCTTTTCCCAGGGGAATTTCATCCAGAGTCCTCTCACTGATATCCGCCGGAAGCTTCTCTTGCAGGAATTGCTTAACTTCCTGCTGAAAAGCTAATTCTTCGGGGGAAAAATCTATATTCATTCGCTTGCTCCTGTTTATATGGGTGCAATTGGCAGAGATTTTTCAGCTAACTTCCTTCACCAACTTGCACAATCAACATGTACTAAATTCGGAAGTTCCCTTATACAAGCGGAATAAATTCACTTTCGATCTGGCTCGGCGAGCTCCACTCTTTGTCTTAATTAAACCTATCTACAAACAATTTCAGGATGATATTGATATCTGAGCATCGCAATTTTGACTTTTTCCGACTCACGCAAGTAGGTCCTCAATTATCGAGCCAACTCTATTGACGTAACTTTCTACTTAGTGGCCTTTATATATAGCTGATGTAAATATTTATCCGCCAATTCCCGCCAATTAGCTTTTAAATAACCACTCGACGCACAAAACATTACCATTGAATTCCGCAGAGTGGAATGCTCTTTTCACTTTTGATATTGTCACCAACATAATAACCATAGTGAGAGAAGCCCCCATGTCTATCACGCCCACTTCCACTGGCAGTCCCATGCTGCAATCTCTTGCAGAAATCCAGGAATATGAAAAAGTACCCTTGTTACAACGTTATCCCTGGGAAAACACCTACGATTTAATTCGGCAGGCCGCCCGTCTTTACCAACAAGATGCAGCCATCGAATTTCTTCCCACCGCTGTACCAGATGAAGAAAGTGTGACTGTGAGCTACTCGCAGCTATCCGAAAAAGTTCACCAAACCGCCAATCTACTCCATTCTCTCGGCGTTAATTCGACAGATACCGTTTCATTACTATTACCCAACCTTCCTGAAACGCATTTTGCACTCTGGGGTGGACAAGCCGCGGGAATCGCCAGCCCTATCAATCCGTTGCTGGAACCGGAGCATATCGCCGAGATCATGAATGCCACCAAAGCCAAGGTATTAGTCAGCCTTGGGCAGGATCTCAGTGAGGAGATTTGGGAAAAGGTTGCGCAGGTCATTAAGCAGGTTCCAACCTTGAAGGCACTGCTGCTAATCAGTAAAAAACCGGTTAGCACCCTATCCATACCTTCCGGCATTAAGGTAGAGAATTTTGTATTGGCTATTGCCCAACAGCCAAATGACCATTTAATTAGTGGGAGAACTATTCAAGGCGATGAAATTGCCAGTTACTTCCACACCGGAGGGACAACCGGGCGGCCTAAAATTGCACGCCTGACCCACAGCAATATTGCGTTTGTCGCACAGCTGAGTGTGGACACGACATCCAGTAAGGGGCGATTTGCTACCCTCAGTGGCCTTCCTCTGTTTCACATTTTCGGCACTGTGGTCGCCGGCATTGGCACTCTGCTCGCCGGCCGCACGATTGTTATAATGACCCCCTCAGGTTTTCGCTCCCCCAATGTGCTCCCCAACTGGTGGCATCACGTCGCCCGCTTCCGTGTACAGGGCTTTGGCGCCGTGCCCACTATTCTCGGCATCTTGATGCAAATCCCTGTGGGCGACAATGACATCAGCTGCCTGACAGATGTTGGCTGCGGGGCCTCGCCTTTACCCGCAGCGCTTAAGAGTGCGTTTGAGGAAAAATTCAATGTGACGGTAAGTAACGGCTATGGCATGACAGAGTCCAGCTGCCTGCTGGCCCGCCCCCCAACAGATATGCAAGCACCCGAGGGCAGCGTCGGCCGCCGCCTCCCCTATATGGAAATGAAAATTGCCGAAGTGGATGGAAACCGGCTAGTGAGAACCTGTAACACCGGTGAAGTCGGTATTGTACTTGCACGGGGGCCACATATTTTTTCAGGCTATCTCTCTGAAGAGGATAACGCCAAGGCTTGGGTTGACCACAGCTGGTTTAATACTGGCGATATGGGATATGTCGATGGCGATGGCAATCTTTATCTGACCGGGCGAGCCAAGGATTTAATCATTCGTGGCGGCCACAATATAGATCCAGCCTTGATTGAAGAGCCACTAAGCCGTCACCCCGCCGTGGCTATGGCCGTTGCCGTGGGACAGCCCGATGCCTATGCCGGTGAGGTTCCGGTGGCCTATGTCACTCTATATCCGTCCGAAAATCCTCCCACGGAAGAGCAGCTTATCGACTACTGCCGCACCCAGATTTCTGAACGTGCAGCGATACCCAAGCGGATCGAGATCATTGATGAAATCCCCCTAACCGCTGTAGCCAAGGTATTCAAACCCGCTTTGCGTAATCGCGCTACCGAATATGTTATTGGTCAAGCACTTCAGGAAAAAAATATATCTGCAGAGTTTTCTGCCCGTTTTGATAGTGCCCTGGGCCAGGTTGCAAAAGTTCGTCTGGAAAAACCTTCAGCTAAAACGGTAGCAGAGGAGGCATTGGAAAACATTCCGGTAGCGCTGGAGTTTGATTAAGCGCGGACATTTACTACTGCTCACAAAACAATAATCAATCATTGGGAAAACTGACAATGCCACAAGCTTATATCTATGATGGCGGCCGAAGTGCTTTTGGTCGCCATGGAGGTAGCCTTTCCAGTATCAGGCCAGACAATATGCTCGCGCATGTCATTAAAGCCCTGGTTGAACGTAATAATTTCGATCACAAGCAATTTGAGGATGTGATTGCCGGAAATACCAATCAGGCCGGTGAGGACAGTCGTAATATCGCCCGCTTTGCCGGGCTAATTGCAGGACTGCCAATCTCCACCGGTGGTATTACGGTAAACCGCCTATGTGGTTCAGGCTTATCTGCCGTTGCCGATGCAGCACGTTGCATCAGGGCCTCGGAAGGTGATTTATTCATTGCCGGTGGTGTTGAATCCATGAGCCGTGCCCCTTTGGTCCTCTCCAAAGCAAGCAGCCCTTTCGATCGCACCCAGCAACTGGCGGATACCACTTTGGGTCCGCGCTTCACCAATCCCGATATTGTTGCAGAATTTGGCAGCCATACCATGCCACAAACTGCAGACAATATTGCCGCAGACCTGAATATTCAGCGGGAAGAGTGCGATATCTTTGCACTAGCTTCACAAGCAAAATATGAAAGCGCGCGTTTTGATGGCTTTTTTATTGATGAAATTATTCCTATCGAGGTGCCACAGGACCGAAAGCAACCACCCCGCCTTATCGATACTGATGAGCATCCCCGCCCCGATACCAGCCTGGAGCGCCTGCAAACGCTACGCCCGCTATTTGAAGGCGGCGTAGTAACTGCTGGAAATGCTTCTGGAATCAACGATGGTGCCGCAGCACTCATTATTGGCAGCCAGGAGGCCGGGCAGGCCGTAGATCTCAAGCCCCGCGCACGTATTCTCGCCAGTGCTATTGCGGGAGTGGAGCCAAGAGTAATGGGGTTAGGCCCGGTCCCGGCTACCCGTAAGGCATTGGCTCGTGCAGGCTTGAGCCTGGCAGATATGGATGTCATGGAGTTTAACGAGGCTTTTGCTGTACAGGCCATGGGCTGCCTGAAAATGCTCGAGATTGATTACGAGGACTCCAGGGTAAACCCCAATGGTGGTGCAATTGCAGTTGGGCATCCGCTCGGCGCCAGCGGAGCCCGCATTCTACTCACAGCACTACGCCAGCTGGAGCGTAGCGGTGGGCGCTACGGGTTAGCCACCATGTGTATTGGTATTGGCCAGGGAATCGCAGTGATTATAGAGCGTATATAAAAACCGGCGAGACCCTCTAGGAGAAACAATCTAATAGTCATTTAAGATCTGGAGATAACAATGTCTACCGTAAATTATGAACTTATTGGCGATATTGGTGTTATTCGACTTAACAACCCCCCTGTCAACGCGCTTTCCCACGGGCTGCGCGAAGGCATTTGGGGAGCGATCAAGAGTGCCCAGGAAGATGCCTCTCAGGCACTGGTTTTAATATGTGAAGGCCGCACTTTTATTGCTGGTGCAGACATCACAGAATTTAGTAAGCCTCCACAGGCACCTGCCTTATCTGAGGTGATTACAGAAATCGAAAACTCTCGTAAACCGGTGATTGCCGCTATTCACGGTACCGCATTGGGCGGGGGCTTTGAGGTGGCACTGGCTTGTCACTATCGTTGCGCCCAGGCTTCTGCCAAAGTCGGCCTGCCTGAAGTTAAATTGGGGTTATTGCCTGGGGCCGGTGGTACTCAGCGCACGCCACGTCTGGCCGGCGTTGCGACTGCATTAGAAATGATCACCAAAGGTACCCCAATCCCGGCTGCGAAGGCCAAAAGCATGAAGCTGATCGATCACGTGGTTGATGATGATCTATTCGAAGGGGCCCTCGCCTTTGCTCGTGAGCTAATTGACCAGAAAGCCCCACCACGCAGAGTCCGGGATATCACAATAGATCCTGCCAGTATTCCAGAGGGCCTATTCGACGATTTCCGCCAGCGACTGGAAAAAAGAGCACCTGGTCAACTGGCCCCACAGAACATTGTCTCCTGTGTGGAGGCAGCAGTTAAACTGCCATTCGATAAAGGGCTAGCTAAAGAACTGGATCTATTTATCGAATGTCTGCTCTCAAGTCAGTCCGCCGCCCTGAGGCATATGTTCTTTGCCGAGCGACGTGCGACAAAAGTTCAGAATCTCTCCAAAGATACCCCTATCAGAGAAATAAACAGTATTGGCATTATTGGCGGCGGCACTATGGGGGGAGGTATCGCCATGAATTTTGCCAATGCCGGTATCCCAGTCAAGCTGCTGGATATCGATCAAGCTGCCGTAGAGCGTGGTCTGGCAGTAATCGACAAGAACTACAGTATCAGTATGAAAAAGGGGAAGATTACAGAGCCCCAAAAAACACACTGCCTCTCACTAATCCAGGGCACCACTGACTATTCCGACCTGGTAGAGGTAGACCTCGTTATCGAAGCTGTGTTTGAGAATGTAACGCTTAAAAAGGAAATTTTTTCCAAGCTGGACCAATACTGTAAACCCGGCACCATTCTCGCAACAAACACTTCCTACCAGGATATCGACCAGATCGCCGCTGCTACCAATCGGCCAGAAAATGTTATCGGGTTACACTTTTTCAGCCCCGCCAATGTTATGAAACTTCTAGAAGTCGTTCGTGGCTCAAAGAGCGCCGACGATGTTATCGCTACCGCAATGCGGTTGGCAAAAACTATCAAAAAAGTTCCCGTGCTGGCCGGAAACTGTTATGGGTTTATTGGCAACCGGATGCTGCGGCCCTATGCCCGTGAAGCGCAACTCTGTTTAATAGAAGGAGCCACCGCGGAGCAAATAGATACCGTAATGCAATCCTGGGGCATGGCCATGGGGCCCATAGCGGTTGGAGATTTGGCCGGTCTCGATATTGGCCACAAAGCCCGCGAGGGCCTGAGCGAAGCAGAAAAAGGCGACCCCAAAACCTACTGCATTGCGGATGCTTTAGTAGAGATGGGACGCCTGGGCCAAAAGAGTGGAGCCGGTTATTACCGCTATGACCCAGAAACTCGCGCTCGTACCAGTGACCCCGAAGTCCAAGCAATCATAGAGGCTCAAGCCAAAGCGCACGGGATAGAGCGGCGAGACATCTCCGATAAAGAAATTCTTAATCGCCTTACTTTCGCCTTAATTAATGAGGGAGCCAGAATTCTGGAAGAAGGGATAGCCCAACGCCCCAGTGATATTGATGTTGCGTATGTTTATGGCTATGGTTTCCCTCCCCATCGCGGCGGCCCCATGTTTTACGCAGATAGCATCGGCCTGAAAAAGATCTACGATACTATTTGCACATTCCGTGACCAACATGGCGAAGCCAATTGGACTCCCGCACCATTGCTCGTCCAACTGGTAAAAGAAGGTAAAACATTTGCGAAATGGGCAGACGATCAGCGATAGTATTCGCTTCTCAAGGGTAACCGGTAAAAGTACCGGTTACCCTTTTTGCCAAAGTTGAGAGATTTTTAATTGGCAACACAATGACAAGGCCTGATACCTTAATAGAATCGAAACTACGACCGAGCCAGATGCGGTTTAATGAGTTGCAGCTCGAACAGTCACCAGAACCGTTAGATCACCACAAAGCGATCCAAGCCAGGGTTAAGAGAAACAATTGGAAAGGCATAGGTTACGCACTGGCCACCGCCATGGTTGCCAGTACAGCCGCCGCAGCCAGTAAATGGATATCACCCGCCGTACCAGTACCTTTAATAGTTCTCAGCCAATACAGCATCTGCTTACTATTACTTATTCCCTGGCTGGTGTGCCAGTCACCCCAACAGCTCATAACACAACACTGGAAAACCCATTTACTGCGCGGCTTTGCAGGCTGGCTCTGCTTCTTTTCCTACTTTTATGCACTCAGCCGTATTTCATTGATGGAGGCAGGCTTACTGCGCAATGCCGCTCCTATTTTTGTTCCGCTTGTAGCCTGGCTTTGGGCGCGTGCACAGATTCCCGCCACAAGCTGGCTACCCATTGTGCTTGGGCTACTTGGTATCGCACTGATTCTTCAACCTGATATCCATGGTATCAGCAGTGGCCACGCCTTCGGCTTACTGTCAGGTATTACTCTAGCTGCCTCTATGGTGGGCACACGTATTTTGTCACACACTGATAAGTCGAGTCTTATTTTATTTTACTATGTCCTTATCTCATTTATGTGCAGCCTGCCCCTGGGTATCTACTACTGGCAATCAATACCTAGCTGGACTATTCCCTACCTGGCTTTTAATGGGGTTTCTGTTTTATTAGCGATATGGCTCTATACCAAAGCTTATAGTTATGCAAAACCCAGTGTAGTTTCACCAATCAGCTATTTTGGAGTGGTTATTGCTGGCATTTTTGGCTGGCTGATATGGCAACATCTACCTAACACAATTGCGCTGATAGGAATTTTTATAGTGGTCACAGCAGGTCTGCTCACAGTGTATTTCTCCACCCAGCAGGCTGCCCGAACGCACCCTGTTCCTAACTAACTTCCCAAAAGGTAAGTCCAAATGAACTGGCAAAATAAAAAACAACCACCGTTTAATGATCATTTGGGTGTGAAAATTGATGAGTGGCAGGAAGGCCGTGTAGTGATCAGCGTAACCGTACTTCCTGAGCATTTGAATAGCCACGGAGTACCCCATGGGGGATTTATTACAACGTTAATTGATATTGCCGGTTCCTACTGTGGTCTCTACTGCCCATACCCAAATCGTCGGCGTAAGTCCCTCACGCTTTCATTAACAACCAATTTCACCGGTCGAGCCAAAACCAACCAGTTAACCGCCATAGGTAAGTTGACCAGCTCGGGGCATAAAATCTTTTATTCCTATACCGAAGTTTATGACAGTGTAGGAACCCTGCTTGCAACTGGCCAGATGACAATGCGCTACCAAACTGGTAGTGAAATACTAGAGGGAGAAGCTATTGAAGAGCATCCTGCAAAAACACACCACAGAATTAAAGTGTGAAGCCCTCAACTGACTAACAGCTGTCATAATAAGGGCTCGGGTTTTCAGTAACTAACCCCTAAAATGTTAAGCGGCTAAATACTCCCCTTAAACTTAACCAAAATTAGTGGCCAAGTAACTCCGCATTAGTCGGGTACTTTTTAAGGAGTTCAATAAGTTTTTTAGTGCCGTCTACAGTCTTGAGGCTGGCAAACGTTCTTCGTAAAGCTCTTATAGCTGCAATATCTTTCGAGTTAAACAGGACTTCCTCACGGCGAGTACTGCTTTTAGCAATATCCAAGGCAGGGAAAATTCGCTGTCTCGCAACTTCCTTTGACAATACTACCTCCATATTTCCCGTACCTTTAAACTCCTCAAATATCACCTGGTCCATTCGGCTTCCGGTATCCACGAGTATCGTTGCCAGAATCGTAAGTGAGCCACCGCCTTCAATCTTTCTCGCAGCGCCAAATAGCTTTCTAGGTATCTCCATAGCCCTGGCATCTATCCCGCCAGACATTGTACACCCCCTACCGCTCTGCTGCGCATTGTGCACCCGTGATAGCCTTGTCAACGAGTCAACTACAATCATTACATCCTGGCCTTCGCCGGCTTCCTTACAGGCCCTATCAAGGAGTTCATTAGCTGCCCGCACATGCTCTTTATAGCTATGATCAGAAGAGGAAGCATACACTTCTGCCGGTACACTTCGCTTGAAGTCAGTAACCTCCTCTGGCCTTTCATCAATCAGCAAAGCGTACAGCTTTATTTCGGGGTAAGCCTTCCCCACTGCTTGGCAGATATGCTTGAGGATAGTGGTTTTGCCACAGCCCGGAGGAGCCACAATCAAGCCTCGTTGCCCCTTGCCAATTGGCGTAATCAAATCCATCGCCCGTACCGTAAGTTGCTGAGAACCTGACTCAAGGCGAATAGGCTCAGATGGATTAATAGCTACGCCATTTAAGAACCGCTTCTTTGGATCAGAAGTATCCTCTTGCTTTTTATCAACCTTTTTAGGCTCCGTATTTCTTTTTACCTTTAAGGATAATATTTTTCTAGACATAATATGCGCTTTACAAATCATTCCCCACTGGGGAGCACTTTAACTTTTGAAACAAAAATACAGAGAACCAGATTTTCCTGATCCTCTATGTTTATCGACACGAAACCACTCTAAATACAAGTTAAGTAAAGCAGGGGCTTATATATTATTTATCATTCTCCATGGCAGAAAGAAACTGATCGAGCACCTGATTAAACTCTCTAGGTCTCTCCCAAAACATCATGTGTTTTCCCATATAAACAGCAGTGGCAGACGGTGTATTGGCCTTAATCCATTTATCCGCAACACTTTTAACTTCCTCTCTCACAACATACAATAGGGGCAATTTACCTTCCAATGCTACAAGATCATCACTATAGTCCAGGTAAAACCCGGTCGCGTTGGTAATTGAAGCGACACTACTAGAGGTCTGATTAGCAATCTGGGTAACCCAGGCAATATTTTCCTTTGAAGGGTTTTCAAGCATCCATTTCACAAATTCACTAATTACATTATCTCGATCTTCTATAATGCCCTCAGTAAATGAGCGTGAATAGCCGTCCGAATCATCATTTAGATACCAAACCCACTCATCACGGCTTGCTCCCGCTATATCTGGTCCAGTATCAATCATGATCATCGCTTTCAGTTTATCGGAACCAAACTGATTCAAATAGGCCAATTGCTCTGTTACGCCATATGACCAACCTGCCAATATCACGCTGTCTATATCCAATTTCTCTATTAACTTAGCCAGGTCTCTAGCATGTTGTTGATAGGTGTGCCCCTCGACGGGCTTTGATGATTTGCCCTGCCCACGGGGATCATATGCCAGTGCGCGGTACTTTTTAGAATCTTTAAAGTGAGCAAGTTGATGCTCAAAAACGTCTGCCGACATCATCCAGCCAGGAATAAAAATAATGGCAGTATCACCACTCCCCGATTGTTCATAATAAATAGTGAGGTCTTTATCTATCTCGACTTCTTCTGCAGCCACATTGACCACAGATAAACCAATCCCGATAATTACCATTCTTAAGAAGTTTCGCATTTTCAACACTCTTCCCCACTCTCAATCACGTTGTTAAATCGTCACCCCAATGAAAATTGGGGCATTAAAGCCTGGTAATTCTCTACCGTCAAATTAACTGACTTACTAAGGTGGTACCACTTCAAACCGGCTTGATTAATTAACAACTCCATCTCTTTCGATGAGTCATTAACTAATCCATGGGTTCCAGCTTTTTATTTAAAATTATACATTCAGCGGAAACTCGTATCTTCTCGCCTTCGATAGTCAAAATGCCTTTAGATTTTAAAATGATATACATCTCCTCAATATCACAATCGGTATGCTCACCCACAGAGCTAAACCGTGGCATCACAACAGGAATAGCAAAGTTTCATACTTTATTAAAATCTCTGCATTTAAGGGCTTGATATGTTTCTACGCCACCCTCTCCGTCGTACCTCTCCTGTTCAACTTCTTATTGCACTTATAAAAATCAAGAATCATTTATTTTCCCGATAAAATTGGGTTTCTAAAGATCTCATTTACTCAGCACCTCCTGAATCCCCTATACCCCTCTCGCACCTTTATGTACTTTAATATCAACTACAGAATACTAGGCACTCTCTCTCAACAAGTTTACAACCCAATTATGTAAAGCATCATGATCTGAACGTGGATGCCATGCGGCTATAACATCAAACTCTATCGGTTTGTTTTTCAGATTAAGAATGGCAAGGTTTGAATCACTCGCTACACGTTTAGGTAAAAAAGCAAGCATATCTGTTTTCTTGAGATATTGTGGAACCGTGGTAAAACATGGTGTAGACATAACAACATTTCTACGCAAACGGTACTTTGCAAACCAACCATCAATAATTCCTGACGCCCCAGACTTAAGCGGAGATGCCATAAGATGCGGCTCGGAAGCTATTTCCTCCAAACCTAGCTTCTTCTTTACCAGAGGCGAACTCTTTGCCGTAACGCAGACATAGTAATCAGTAAATAACGTGATAGAGGAGTACAGCTCAGAATTTATATCCGAATCTGCAACGATTAAATCTACCTTGGCTTCACTCATTAACTCTTCCAGTCTGTCTGTAGCAATATCCCGTATTACCACTTTCAAGTTGGGAGCTAACGCTCTGAGTTTAGGCAATAAGCTGGGAAGCACCACTTGCTGGGAATAATCTGTCGCAGCGATGGTATAGGTTTGCGCTATTTTAGCTGGGTCAAAAACTGCTGGCTCCAGCAATTTATCTAACCCCTGGAGGATCACATCAACCTTTTTCCCTAAGTTTATTGCTGTCGGTGTTGGAATTAGTCCATTGCTTTTCCGGAGAAAAAGTTCATCACTAAAAATATCTCTCAACTTTTTTAAATGTTCACTAACTGCTTGCTGAGTAAGGCCGATCTGGCTTGCGACACGAGATACACTTCTTTCAGAGATTAATGCCTGGAATATTCGGAGTTGCTTGACCTCCAATCGATTTATTTGGTTCACACTTGTATCTCTTACAAATAAATAATGTTTAACATTGTATCACAATAAAACTAGCATTCCCCTAGTAATTGAGCAGCATCGCATTGCGGAAAATAGCAAATTCTTCATATAAAACAGGTACTTAGAGTGAAAAACGTTATCCTTATTGGCGCACAAGGTAAGATGGGACAGGCCGCATTAACAGGGTTAAGCAGCCACAGGGTTATCACAGCAAGTCGCTCGGGCAAGGGATGTGACCATCAGGTTAATATAACTGATGAAGAGTCCATCAGACGACTGTTTGAGACAGTGGGTGACTTCGATGCTGTCGTAAACACCGCAGGTTTCTGTGAATACGCAGACTTTGTCGCTATGACTGAGCAGCAATGGATGACAACGGTAATGAGCAAGATGATGGGGCAAATCAATCTTGTAAGAATCGGTCAAGAGTATATCGCCGATAAAGGATCCTTTACGCTAATATCCGGTATTCTAAGCATCAAGCCGATCCCCATGGCAATTGCCGATGCAACAACTAGTGGAGCAATTGATACCTTTGTCAAATGCGTTGCTTATGAACTCCCCAGGGGAATTCGAATCAATGCGGTTAATCCGACGGTATTGAAAGAAGCCTGGGATGTCTACGGTGATATGATGCCAGGCTTTGAGCCCGTGCCGGGGCACCTGGTCGGAAAAGCTTTTGAGCGCTCTGTAGATGGATTTATAACGGGCGAAGTAATCTTCGTTGATGCCTAGTAGCCTCCTTTCTTGCGTGAAGGAACTAATTATATTCGTTGAGCGGACCCCCTACGATTTCTATAAGTATCCTTCACGGATTGGTACAGTTTATGCTGCAACAAATCTTCTACTAGAGACTTACGGGAGTGACAATAAATACCATCCACCTACAGATATCATACATACATTTTAATATGCTCCCTTTCGTTTATATTCATGAATCCTAGATTCCCACAATAACCAACACACTTGGCAATAGTAACAGAGTCCAACTAGCCGTAGGCTGATTCACTTCCACACAAACAAATCAAGAACCCCATGAGAACCCACACCAAACAGCTGACCTTGAAAGAGCGATACCAGATCGAAGCCCTCATTAGACAGAGCTATTCAGCTCGAGTCATTGTGCTATAGCTCAATCGCTTTCATCCTTTTCAGCAAGCAGCTGAATCTATGATATGGAACTTTGATTCTCTAAGGATTAACTGCTCATTAACTGCCCAAATATGAAGTCAGCAAAACTTTATCGTAACCAGGCACTCCCTATACCATTTGACAAAATAGAAACACTTCATTTACACGACCTATTGAATACTCGATTGGAATTACAACAGGACAGCAAAAAAATTCCTATCAAAACTGCATAAAATTTAATCGGGAAAGTAATTCTTTGTGAGCTGAAAATTCCAGTTTTTATAAAAAAATTAAAACCGAGGTCACGATTATCCCTTTCAAGCTGAACTTGATAAAATAAAATTAATTGAATTTCTTGAGCTCACACACTCCGAAACTCTGGAGAAAAAAATTGGATCAAGTCTTCCAGACTCCCCTAAAAGGTCGCATAAATAAATATACTATATGTATTGAGAAATCATTGAACCCCAAGTGATACAATTCAATCTATTTGGTTTTACTGCAAAAAAGCTTCCTCCCAAACCTTAAAAAAACGATATGTAACCCTACAATTAGTAAAGTGTCTGAACTAGACAAAGAGTCAAATTTTTTATCGCCTTTGCATAGACATATCGCATCCCCCTCCCTATCCGTGACAAATACCATCTATAGAAGCAATTTCGACTCCTTCCTTCTGAGCCCTGATTAGAGCAACGAGATGTACCAGAAAAGCAATAACTGCTAATGCATCCAAAAACTCATCAATCACACTTAAGCTATCCCACAAAACACTAAAGTTTAACCCTCACAACCTCCCTTCCTATTCCTAAAATTAACTATTATGCCGTAGAAAATTTTTATCAGTAAAAATCTGAGTATTTCAAATCACATAGATATATTCTCGCTATAAGATATACATTAATCCTTTCCAAATCATCAGAGTCATACTCAAGTATCTGGTATACTATATTCTTCCAACAATTCACAAGGAAGAGAGCTAGCCTCATCATATAATGCCATAATCTCACGGTACTGATCTAACAACCATGCATCCCAATACTTTTGATCATGAGAGTCTAAAACCCGCTTCCTTCCGCACTTACCAAGCGAATCAAGTTTTTCATCATCATAGATGATAGAATTTATATCCTGAAACAATTCACCAGATATATAATTTTTTTCACCAACACCTCCAAAGTTTGAATAGGAACCTTTATACCAATTTTCTTCATCTATAGCACCAATATAGCCCTGTGAACCAATCGCTATTACCGGCCGATTACTCGCCAGACAATCGAGAGCGCTCCGCCCTGGTGCCACTACTAAGTCAGCCGATTGATAAAGAGCATTAAGCTTATCCTCCGACTGCCAACCTAAAAACGTTATGCACTTATGGCCAAGATACTCATTAAGTTCATTTGCCGCCAGCTCTAAATCAGCTTTTCCAGGGCCATCACCAGCTACAATCCACCGCCAAGAGTCTATCTTATACCTAGCCTGATATATCCAGGCATCCTTAACGCAGTTTAAAATAAATTTTTTATCTATCCCCATTCGACAAGAAAAAATAATTATTCGACAGCCCTTTATCATATTATTATCAATAAAACATTCAACCTCTTTAAGACGATCTAGTCTACTTTCATGGCCGGCGTAGAAAACTTCAGTGTTAACTGCATTTGGGTAGACAAAAATCTTATGAAGGCTTTCAATACCGTTTTTAACAAGATGATCCCTGACTCCAAGACTGACGCAATAAATACGGCTGAATTCATCACAATCATCTACTAAAGTATCAGTGTACTTACCGTGGACTGTAAGTAATATGGGTATATTTAAGTTTTTGGCAATACCTTGGCCTATCTCCCTGGATGCAAAGGGGTGCGCATGAATGAGATCGAACTTATAGCTTTCAGATATTTCAGCAATTGATTTGGATAAATCGCTAAAATCATCCTCAATAATATCTATACCACTATCACGACACTGTTGTGCGAAAGGGCCAGGCTTACATAATATAGTGCAACGCCATCCTTCACGGATAATTGCTTTAGCTTGAGCGTACACATGTGAGTGGAGCCCACCTAACGGCGCCTTAAAAAAGACAGGAACAAGAATATGCATACTCCCTCCTTAAATTTATATTGAAGACCGACTTCTCATAGAGCATATCCTGCTATTAAAATCAAACCTAACAAAAGATATAGATACAGCAGGCTATAGAGATAATTAGGCTAGCATCAATCACCATAGTCAACCTCAAACCGAACATCCCAAGTTAATACCCCAGAAAGTTAAGACAAGAACTTTAAAATGCTCCAAGCCAGAAACATTCACAAAAGCTTCCCCATACTTCATAGACCATGATAAAATGAGAAAGCAATCAAGTAGAGCTTAAGTAACTTTATTCGAAAACTTTCGAATAAAGTTAAACCCCTTTTTACTTGCAATTAAAGAAAGACCACTCATTCTCCGACCAGCGTCTGATGTATAAATACCAGCACTCAAGACTATAATCGCCCCAAGTATTGTAAATCCATCTGGGAATTCGCCAAAGATAAAAAAACCAATCGCTATCGCCCAAAATAACAAGGTATAGTTAAAAGGCTGCAAAGTTGAAGCCCGAGCATAGGTAAGAGCTTTAATCAATAAATAATGACCCATTGCACCAAAAAGCCCATTAAGTATTAATAGTTGCCAGCCAATAAACGTTGGGTCTACCCAGTTAAAGGGTGCTAGTCCACCAAATACAATGAGGCCTATAAAGGCCGTATAAAAGACTGTTGTAGCGGAACTATCAAATTGGCTGACATGACGAGAAAGGACTTGATAGGATGCCCATAAAATGGCTCCACTGATCGGTATAACAACATACCAGCTCAAAATACCCAATCCAGGGCGAATAATAATCAAAGCACCTATAAAGCCAATAGCGACAGCAATCCAACTTCTTCGGTCTACCTTCTCCCCAAGAAACCATCCAGCCATTAGCATAGCGAACAATGGGGCCATTGTAGCGATTGCATGGACATCTGCTAATGGCATCATGCTAAAAGCAAGTATAAATACCGTAACCTCAACCACAAGTAAAAGTGACCTTAAAACTTGAGTACCCCAAATATTACTTCGAACCTGCTTGAGATCACCTTTGAGTGAAGCTATAAGCATTACAATAATAAAAAAAATTGCAAATCGAACAGCCATAATTTGCACAATAGGATAGATTTGAACAAGTAGTTTACCGGTTGCATCCATACCGGCTATACAGAGCATAGCTACAATACTGAGAAATATTCCTCGACTGCTTTTTACCTTCAATTTTCTATATCCATCAATAAAAATCAAAATTCACAAGAAAACACTTTAATCCAATACCCTCCCATATAGTTTCAATCTTTTAAAACTGCACTAAGAAAATCACGAGCTAAATGTATTAAAAATTATATCTGTCGATCACCAACTTAAAACATCAACAGATCACCTAGCAAGCTTAGGGAGAGATATTTCAATGTAGATACCACCTTTATTCAGTTTATACGAAAATTTTTTCATATTACCTCAAATTTTAAACCCAAGTAAACCATATCCTAGCTCTCAGCACTTTATTGGCTTTGTTAAACTTTCAAATAGTACAAGAGACAATTTTACCAAGACCAAACACTTTGACTTTTCATTTGCGAAGTTACTCAACTGACGCATCACAAAATTCAACCCTCTTATTTTCGTACAAATGGGGCGCTTTGCTTTTACTACACTCTTGATGAAACAATCTAGAAGCTGTTTCATAACTTGAAATCAGTTATTCTTGCGACCTCACGGAATGATAAGACCAGTAAGTGTGAGTAGATTTAAGTCAGAATTAACCGGCGCTCAGTGAAAATTGATTGAGCCTTGCTTTCCCCAGCTAAAACGTGGAAAAGGAGGTCCCAAACCCATTGTTAACCGTGCATGTTTTGAAGGTATCTTGTGGATTTTGCGCTCAGGAGCACGATGGAAGGATCTCCCCCCATCTTACCCTTCGCCAAGTCTTGCTGGAGAAGGCTCCAGTTTTGGGAAGAGCAAGGCGCTTGGTTGGAGGCTTGGAGAAAATTTCTCGGACAGCTCGATCAAAGATCCCTGCTTAATTGGGAAGAAGTCTTTTCGGATAATAGCTTTGCTTCAGCAAAAAAAGGGGAGCAGAAGTCGGAAAAACTAAGCGAGGCAAGGGTACAAAGTGGATGGTGGTGGTCGATGGCGAAGGTATTCCATTGGGAGGCACCGTTACTTCGGCCTCACCAGCAGAAGTAAATTTATTACATCCACTACCCGATGTTACCTATGAAAATACAAAAAATCGACGTCTAGTGTACGACAAGGCTACAGATTCTGATCCACTACGCCATAGTTTGGCCCGCCGTGAAATTGACCTGATTTGCCCTCACCGTAGGAATAGAAGAAAACCTTCGAAACAAGATGGCAGAAAGCTTAGGAGATATGTGCGACGTTGGAAAGTTGAGCGAACTTTTGCATGGCTAGGGAACTACCGTCGTTTAGTTGTCAGGTGGGATCGCTACTTATCTTCATTCAGAGCTTTTTCTATATTGCCTGCATGTTAATTACGCTAAAGAAGTTATGAAACAGCTTCTAACACATACTCTTTGAAAAGCGACGCCTGCCCTAGAATACTGAGATGGACCGTTTTAAATTAAATGCCTCCACCTGAGGCACTTAGTTCAACCCAGATCGGAAGCATTTTTTCTTAATGTGTAGACATAAGGCAACACAATCACACTTGATTTTGAAATACTAAACAATCCTTGACTATCAACTCTTTTTTCATGTTATTTTAAAGCTCAAAATGTTCTTCCGAGAGCTGTATACCAGTTTTTACCTGCAAGCATTTCACCTGCTTCTATTAGATACCGGATATCTTTAGTATCAATATATTTCTGACATAAACCTCCCATATCACTATTTTTCAATTCATCTGGAAGTTTTTCCCAATCTCTTAGGTCATTATGTACTAGGGAGTAAAAAGCAAATGTGATCGCTCTCCAATCTTCTTTATTGGCTTTCATCAGGTAAAGATTCTTTTCATGGATAAGTCTTATACATAACGCTCGTAGCACGAGAAAAACGAAGGCGTAGAAACTGCAACCGGCATTTCCTCGCCCCACTTTCCTCCTTCCTTCATGTTCTTGTTCACCTCCAAGATATAGAAAAAAACAATGAACCCAACTGCCAACGCGGCGATACAGGATATTAAAAATAAGATGTAGCTGACTAAGGCTATTCCATCTGCACTCATGATCACCTAATGCCTGCTGGATAGACGGTAAAGCTGCACAGCGATTTGGAAGTCCAAGATACGAAGTGGCCAGTTGTGCTTGCTATACATTTTCATCATCCGGGCCATACATGTCAAAATCTACTTCAATTCCACGCTGGCCCAACGCAAGCAGCGCTTCTGAGCTTATACTTATACCCTCCATTGAGCGCTCCATGAAGAGACCACAAAATAAATCTAAACTATATTTCTCTGCGAGTTTTTTCCAAACTTCTAGATCATGAGTCAACTTATTTAGAATTTCGAATATTTGAGAATCTAAATCACCTGGCACTTCTTCATTAGCTTCAATACGCCACATTCCAAACCTTGCTATGCGTGGTTTTCCACTACGCACCCACGAAAATGGCTCACCTTTAATCATCTTCGCTGTAGGCTAACTGCCTAATAACTCACTGATTTCGTCAGGTAATAATTCATCTCCGATAACTCTCAAGCTTGCTTTAGTTTTTGATAGAGTCGCCATGATTTTATGTATATCTAACAACCCAAGATGGGGCAATAACAGGTGGGTCATAATACGGAACGGAGTGACGGGAGCCCACGTATAATTTTCCCGCTTACTTGGTTTGTTAGCTGCTCTTCGCCAAGGCCAATTTAGTGCCAAATCCAATAAATACAACACCCGTAATAGAGTTTAACCAAGTTTTGAATTTAGGGTGGCTGGTAGTATTTTTTACCTTGGTTAAAGTGAAGACCATAGCCGAAAACCATACAACATTAACCAGTGAGTGTGCAGTAACAAGAGAGTATGCACTGAAAGCACTGCCATCTACGCGCATAAATTGCGGAAAAGCAGCGAGATAGAAGATTGATACTTTAGGGTTAAGTGTATTAGTTAAAAAGCCTTCAAAAAAAGCCCCTTTTATAGATGTTGGCTTTTGCTGCAATACTGCCTCTAAGTTATTTGCAGCTGTGCTTTTACTTATAGCATTTCTAAGTGCTTTTAAACCCAGCCAAATTAAATATGCAGCGCCCAGCATTTTAAAAACAAGAAAGGCGTTTGCAGATTGCACCAAGAGAATAGATATACCAAATATAGATAGCGTACCATGTACATAGAAAGCAGCCACGAACCCCGAGATATTGGCCAAACCAGCTCGATGCCCTGACAAAGGAACTGTTTTCGTTATGAGGAATCCATTAGGCCCAGGAGAAATCACGAGCAATGTTGCCACAGCAATAAACGTAAAAATATTGTTCCAATCCATTTCAATTCTCTGAAAAAAAGTAAATGCTAAATGGCAGTTAACGCCCAAAGCAGCGACGCGCTTTAGCGCGTCTTGACCGGAGGCGAAGCCTCCCCCCTTAAAGTAGACGCCACCTTATATTCATCTTATGCGGTCATTCTTTCATATTCATCTGGGCTTTTGAACCCAAGTGAACCATGTCTTCTTTTAAAGTTATAGTAACTGTCAAGATACCAAGCTAAGTTAGTTCTTAGCTCCTCAACGGACTCAAAATTAAACCCTTTAAAACTCTCAATTTTCAGTGTTTGAAAAAATTATTCTACATGCACATTGTCATTCATAAACCCTGGACGATTCATACTCGGCTCAATACCCAGCTCTTTGAGCCGGTTTTGGTATGCATAAGCACCGTACTCAGAACCTCGGTCGCTGTGAAATATTAGATTTGATTCTATATTTCTACGACGAACAGCTTTATTTAGAGCTGACAGTATTAGCTCAACGGTTCGAGTATCCAACAGCCCCCAACCCAACACTTTTCGGGAGTAAAGATCAATAATCACAGCTAAATATTACCATTGCCCATTGAGAGTCTGGTTTACTCGGCATACCATGCTCTTTTTGTAAGTTTTGAATCTTAATGCAAGGATTTCCAGGCAAAGGGCGTCGACGATAGATCCTTGCAGCTTTCCCCACGATTCCAGCTTCTCTCATAAGGCCTTCATCGCGTTTGTGATTTATTCGTTCACCATTAGCTTTCAGCTCTGCGCAAATTCTTGGACTTCCATAATTACCATCATGCTGCGCATAGATAGTTTCGATACATGCTAGAATTCGCCTATTTTCTATTTCTTGAGTGCTCTCATCG
This sequence comes from Microbulbifer mixtoriginis (SeqCode), assembly GCF_052467515.1. Taxonomy (NCBI): domain Bacteria; kingdom Pseudomonadati; phylum Pseudomonadota; class Gammaproteobacteria; order Cellvibrionales; family Microbulbiferaceae; genus Microbulbifer; species Microbulbifer mixtoriginis (SeqCode). Next base: position 2,803,528 of record NZ_CP174314.1, read on the forward strand.
CGGTTGAGCCACTTATAAAACCCCTGGGGTGAAACATTCAAGTATCTACATAAGTACCTGACACCAAAGTCTGATCGATTAAGAGCTATGAACGAGAATCTTTCGGCTTTGGATCTTTCAGGTACATTTCCCACTTTTTTAGGAAATCATTCTCCTTTTGCAATTTCTCAACCTGCTTTTTAAGACGTTTTATCTCTTTATCATCAGTTTGAGACTGAGTTTTCGTTATCTTTGTCATACTTATTCTACGACTGGGCTTCTCGACCAGCTTGCCTTCTCTACTTTCCTGTCGCCATCTATACACCATTACTGGATGCAAACCAATAATGTTAGCGATAGTAGTCGTATCTACTTTCAGTTGATTAGTGAGAGCTACCACTCTAACTTTGAACTCTGTTGAATATTCAACAACCCGCTCTTCACTCAGTTTTTTCGGCATTTTTTCCTACCCTATTCAAAAGGTAGACGTCTACTCCATGGGGGAAGGTTTCGTCCCACGGAGGGCCGAAGGCCCGGAGTATTCTGCCCGGCTTTGTTATGCATGATGCAGGTCTTGAAGTCGCTTAAGGACTGGTTCTAGAAGCCTATTTCTGAGTGTTAGCTCCCAGGAACCCTCACAAAATCTTTCTGCTCTCGCTGCTGCAGTTAAAGCCCACCTGACTTCTTCAAATGTAGCTCGATCTATCGAATCTAAAATACTTCTAATTTTCTTTGGCTGATACTCATATGCTACCCAAGGCGGGCGCTCTAAAAGATTCATAAAATCAGAGATCTCATCTGGATAATAAGGATATCCTTCATGACGAGTTACTTTTGGAAGCGCCAAAATCGCCAACTGATAGCATGACAATAAATTCTCTATACTTTCAATATTCAATGCTTCAGTTCTCATATGCATAACGCCCTCAATAACCGGCAGACCGCGCGAAGCGTGGACTGTCCGGCGGAAGCTGCGCAGCAGCTGGAACGAAGTTAATTGATTTGTTATGCATTTGGGTATCTAGTCATCATATTTGAGCCCGGTATATCACTATTTTTAAAGCCATACTTACGATAAAAACTATATAGCTCAGATTGAGGAATTGGACTGCCAAAAGCGGCAATTGGAATAGCATCCAATTCAACTTCCAAACCATAAACGTCCGCTAACTCGCATATCTTATTCAAAATTATGGAGCCATATCCTTGTCTTTTCGAATATATAAATATGTATGCTAACTCAACATAACCATCGACAGTGCCCTTCGGCTTTCGTAGGTCGACGCATCCTATTGGTTCGAGATCTACATGCACGATCAATGGTTCGAAAGGGCCTTTCAGCAATTCGCTTTCGTGACGGTGCAGCTCATCTACTTCAGAAGCTTCAAAGTATTTTCTGAATTTTTCGATAAGCTTTCGTTCATTCATGATGCATAACGCTCACCGCACAGGCGAGCAACTTGTTGCGAGTCCAGCGCACGAAGTGCGCGCTTGTGCCGGTGCTTGTTATGTTTCACGCCACTACGACCTCACTTCAAGATCTGATGGCAACATATACAAGCTATTTGGAGAGGGATTGTGACAGTGCAACCCCATTTCACTTAAATTTCTTTCGAACCTCACAAGAACTCGCCCACGAGAGTTTTCTAACTCTTCGATTGTTCCGTGCGCTCCTATCAATCTCCAGTAGTTCTCAGCAGGATCACAGTCTTGCGGTGATAAAGAATCACCATTAAAGGATACAAGCTTTACTTTCGATCCAAGATTCATCGTTAATTTCTCATTCGAAACATAACGCCCACAGCAGGGGCGGCTGAAGAGAAGCGTAGGCCGTCCCGCAGAGGCCCCTATAGGGGCCGACGCTAACTGCCTGTGATTGTTAGCATGTTCACTATTTGACTTCAATATCATGACTTTCCCAACTTTCAAAGTGGTTAAACCAACTAAGGATGAAAGAGCCACTGGGAGCTTTTTTTACAAAGTAGCCAATTCCTTTGCCTGGCTGTTTGTAAAGGTTTACCTCACATGAGTACTCTGAAGCTCGGACATATTGTGGCGACAACGACTTTAGCACTTCTGGGATATCCTCATGCATTAAAGTGCGCTCTTCTCCATCCTTTATTAACTTCGAGCACTCATTAATTATTAGCTCGTGCTCGATACTGCCATGTTTGCTCAGAAGTTCTTTAGCCTCGCCGATTGAGTTAATAGAGTTTATATCCCACAACCAGACAAATCCTATAGTTAAGAATATAAGGATTGCTGAAACTCCAATAGTTCCAAGAAACAGCCAACGCAGTATTCTATATAAAAATTTCATATTTACTGAATGCTAACGCCCCGCTAAGCGGTGAACGAAACGCAGTGTAGTGAGTCCAGTGGAGGCCGATCTTTTTGCGGCCGAAACGTGTTTGAGCGGTTTGTTATATTTCATAGCCATACTGCTTGAAGTAGCTTTTTATTAATCTAACATTCTTCTCTGGTATATCAAAAGCATTAGTTTTTAGTGCCCTGCCACATGTATTTGATACATACTCATTAAGCTCAGCTCCAAGCTCGAGCAACAGAATTACAGTTTCAGTATGTCCGTGCTCAACGGCATGGATTAATGCAAATTCCGGTATAGGTGAACCGAGGCTACGTAAAAGCTCAATGCCTTCAGTATGGTTTTCAATTGCCAGCCAATGCAACACATTTTCCCCTGCCCAGCATGTCTCATAGAGCACTTCAGGGTTAGCAGTAACAATATCCTTAACCTTATGAGGCTCTTTTAACACAGCATCCAGAAGAAGGCCGAATTCGTGGCTTCGCCCTTTCTTGAGTGCGGTGTAACTAGGAGGCCTAATTCTTTTTCTCATCTCAAATGCAGGCTATCCTGCGAAAAATATAACGCTCTGCGCACAGGCGAGCGAAACGTAGTGTAGCGAGTCCAGCCCGCGCTTTTTGCGGGCGATTGTGCCGCAGTTTGTTATAAGTTATTGCCACGATGTTTCTTCCTTAACGCCCTAGCACTAACTGGCTTTAGTGGGCAGTATTTTGCAAAAACAAACTCAGCTAAAAACGGACCCGCAATTAGTAAGGAGCCAAAAACCAATAAACTTTGAAGTCTCAATCCCAAGTAAATAGCAAGGATAGGTATAAACGCCCATCCGAATGCTATTACCCTCTTAGATAAGGCTGCATATTCATACTGGAAAAAGCATTTCTCACAATGCATTCTACTTGAGAAAGATAACATCTTTACCTTTACAGTTTTCTCTTTACATTTTGGGCATTTTCTCATCATGACTTGTAACATTTATATAGTGATCATCACGACCACTATTATCTTGATTACTATTTCAGATGCAAATTCCCGCCATGGCTCTGACTTCCCCTCAAAAATCAACTAGATACAATTAATTGGCACTATCTTCACAAATGGAAAAATGGTCATCATGACCACTATCACAGATTTCTTGCCGCATCCAACCCGTTGATTTCATTAGGCTTTCATCACCAATCTACAAATACTCAGAAATAACGGTCACGACGACCGAAATCTCTGGTCTGTTTGAGTCACGAAATGGATGTAGGTTTCAAACTTGAAATTATTGAACGCTGGAACTACTAACTGGCACTCAAGCTGGGGGCCATTTCTTAGCTCCCGGCTTTGAACTCTCAGCTTTATTTCCAGTAAAGAAAAACCCCTTGTCCAATTGTCGATCTCAGAGCAAGGGGTTTTAATGTATTAGTATTTAAATTAAGCCGTTAGGCAATTCGCCCAGCACGCAGCCATTCAGATACGCAGAAAGCCAGCTCCAGCACTTGGTCGGCATTCAGTCTTGGGTCGCATTGGGTGCGATAGCAGCTGGCAAGATCCGCTTCGGAAATTTTCCAGGCACCACCGGTGCACTCGGTTACATGTTCACCGGTCATTTCCAGGTGAATACCGCCGGGGTGACTGCCTTCGGACCAGTGTACCGAGAAGAAGTCGCGGATCTCTCGTAAAACTTTATCGAAATCGCGGGTTTTGTAGCCATTGCCAGCTTTTACCGTGTTGCCATGCATGGGGTCGGTACTCCAGACCACAGAGCGCCCCTCTGCCTGCACTGCACGTACCAGTGCGGGCAGCTTATCGGCGAGGATATCGGCTCCCATACGGGTAATTAAGGTAAGGCGGCCAGCTTCGTTCTCAGGGTTGAGTTTATCAATCAAGCGCAGCAACTCATCAGGCTGCATATTGGGGCCGACTTTTACGCCGATAGGATTGCAAACCCCGGAGAGGAATTCCACATGGGCACCATCCAGCTGGCGAGTTCGCTCACCAATCCAGAGCATATGCGCAGAACAGTCATACCATTTACCGGTGAGGCTATCGGTGCGAGTGAGCGCCTGCTCGTATTCCAGTAATAGTGCTTCGTGTGAGGTGTAAAGCACCGTCTCTCGAATTGCGGGAGTATTTTCTGAGGTAACGCCGCACACCGCCATAAATTCCAGTGCTTCTTGCAGGCGCTCGGCTAAGAGTGCGTATTTTTCACGCTGCGGATTGTTCTTAAGAAAGCTCAGGTTCCAACCATGCACCTGGTGTAAATCAGCCAGGCCGCCCTGGGCGAAAGCGCGCAGTAGGTTGAGAGTCGCCGCCGACTGGTTATAAGCGGTGACCATACGCTGAGGATCTGGCTGGCGAGCTTCCGCAGTAAAGTCGATACCGTTGATAATATCTCCACGGTAACTTGGCAGCTCAACACCATTAATCGTTTCTGTATCGGCAGATCGGGGCTTGGCATACTGGCCTGCCATCCGAGCCACTTTTACTACGGGTAAATTACCTGCAAACGTCAGTACTACAGCCATTTGCAGCAGCACTTTAAATGTATCGCGAATACGGTTTGCGTTGAAATCGGCAAAAGATTCGGCACAGTCGCCGCCCTGTAACAAAAACGCCTTACCCTCCGCTACCTGGGCCAATTGACGGCGCAGCTCACGCGCTTCGGCAGCAAATACCAAAGGTGGGTGGCCAGCTAACTGTTTGGCAACCTGGGCAACATCATCGGTGGAGGTGTATTTGGGCTGTTGGTGTGCGGTGAAGTTTCGCCAGCTCTGCGGGGTCCAGATTTGGGTGGGGGATTCAGACACTGGGACTCCTAGCTCAACTTCCATCTTTCACTCTTACTTCTTTGGGTAAAACTTAAGGGTGAGCAATACGCTCACCCCCAAATGTGCCGAATTTACAGCACGCTGGCAACTGCCTTGCAGAAGTATTCCATATTGTTGGAGCTCAAACCGGCAATACTGATGCGGCTGGAGTCCACCATATAGATGGAATAGTCCTTCTGCAGCTGCTGCACCTGCTCTGGACTAATGCCCAGGAAGGAGAACATGCCTTTCTGCTGGCGGATAAAGCCGAAATCACCAGCAGCTCCGGCAGCGGCCAAGCCTTCTACCAAACCGGCGCGTAGCCCGTTGATACGTTCACGCATCTCGGTCAATTCCGCTTCCCAGTTCGCTTTAAGGCCTGCATCTGTAAGGATAGATTCCACAATCGCTGCACCGTGGGAAGGTGGCATGGAATAGTTCCCACGAATGGCACTCAGCATCTGGCTATGGCCTTTATCGGCGCTCTCACCGTTGGCATAGATCACCATCGCCAGGCCTACACGCTCACGGTAGAGGCCGAAGTTTTTAGAACAGGAGGCTGCCACTAACATCTCGGGCACAGATTCAGCCATCAGGCGAAGACCATAGGCATCGTCTTCCAAGCTTTCGCCAAAGCCCTGGTAGGCCATATCAATAAACGGGGTGAAGCCCTGTTTTTGCGCCATTTCAGCCAGTACTTTCCACTGCTCGCGAGAAAGATCCGCACCACAGGGGTTGTGGCAGCAGGCGTGGAACAGAACCACATCACCCTCACCCACGTTCTTTAGGGTCTCCACCATTTTGTCGAACTGCAAGCTGCTGGTAGCGCGGTCGTAATAAGGGTAACTCTTGATGTTGAGGCCAGCGTTACCAAGAAGCGGAACATGGTTCGCCCAGGTAGGATCGCTCACCCAAACCGTGGCCCCAGCCTTGGCGCGATTGATCAGCTCTGCCAGAGCGCGCAGGGCTCCACATCCACCGGGGGTTTGCGCTGAGCGCACTCGGCCTCCAATCATGGCCGGATGGCCAGCGCCCAGTATCAGCTCCTGCATCACCGAATTGAACCCTGGGGTACCCGCAGGGCCAATATAGGCTTTGGTTTCCTCGCTTTGCAGTAAGCGAGTCTCTGCCTCTTTTACCGCCTGTAAAACGGCAGTGTGGCCGGCCTCATCCTTGTAGACCCCTACCCCAAGGTCAATTTTGCTGGGGTTTTCATCCGCACGGTAGCTGGCCAGCAGGCCGAGAATTGGGTCTGGCGGTAGGCTGCTTAAATGCTCAAACATTTGAAAACTCCTTTATTTATCCTATTTATTGGTCTATCAAGCCGCGCTCGGACCACTCCTTAGCGCGAACCATCAGTTTTTCGATAATGCCATCCAGTTGCTCCCGCTCCTCAGAGGAGAGCGAGGCAATCAAATCATTTTCATACTGCTGCGCGAGCGGCACTATGCGCGCATACACCTCACTCCCCAGCTCAGACAGGTTCAACACCTGACGACGGCGATCCGCAGGGTCTTCACTGCGAGTGATGTAATCATTCTTAAGTAGAGAGGAAACAGCGCGGCTAATGGCCACTTTATCCATGGCTGTCTGCTCCACCAGCTCAGCAGCGGAAAGATCGGGAAAGCGCCCGAGAATGGCCATCACCCGCCAGGCGGGAATGGTGAGATGGAAGCGCGCACCATACGCTTGAGAGATGGCGTTACTCACGCGGTTCGAGAGCACCGAAAGGCGATATGGCAAGAACTTCTCCAGGCGCAACTCATCCTGCTTTACCGCCGCATCCGGCGCATTGTGGTCATTGGTCATGGCTGCTCTCACACCTGCCTATCTTCGAACCCCGGTTGTACCAGATGTCCAATTTAACTAACATTGGTTTCAATTGTAACCACTGCGCGCACGAATGTTGCGCAGCAACATCCTGGAGCACCGGACAAAATTGGTCGCACAGTATAGGGTTTTCAGCGCCATTTTTGTTACCAGTCTGCCGGTTAAACGCAAAAAACATGCGTGGCAGTCCATCGAGTTGATCAATGTTCCGCCAGCCGCCCTGCGAGCAAGATGCGAGGCCGCCCATGAACAAGTGGATTCGCTTTCCCCGCGTAGAAGGGAAGACCAGCCGACAGGCCCATGCAGATTTCCCGGCCAATACCTTTGAGAGGGAAATGGGCAAGGAGGGCTTTTTTGGCCCCTGTACGCATTTCTACCATAGCCATCCCCCCACAGGCTGGAGCCAATTCACAGGCCCACTGCGACCACACGCCTTCGATAGCACCAAACTGCAACATTCAGGCGATAGCCCCTGGGACCAGAAACCCCTTCTGCGCAATGAAAATAGCCTGGTGGGCCTGTGGATTTGCCGGGAACCCATGGACCATTTAATACGCAATGCCGATGGCGACCAACTTCTCTTCGTCCACAACGGCAGTGGGAAGCTGTTCTGTGATTTTGGCCGGCTGAGTATCCGCGATGGTGACTATATACTCCTACCGCGCGGGACCATGTGGAGACTCTCCCCTACTGAAAACGAGCCCCTGGAATTACTGCTGATCGAGGCAAGCGGTGGGCATTTCCAGCTCCCAGAGAAGGGGATTCTCGGCCCCAATGCTATCTTTGACGAGGCAATCTTGGATGTGCCGAGCATCGACGAAGCCTTTCTCGCCCAACAGGGAGACACCCAGTGGCAGGTAGTGGTGAAGGCACGCCAACAACTCTCCAAGATCACCTACCCATTTAACCCACTAGATGCCACTGGTTGGACCGGTGACAACCTCGCAGTAAGAATCAACTGGAGAGATATTCGCCCAGTAATGAGTCATCGCTACCATCTGCCCCCCTCTGCCCACACCACTTTTGTGGGCCCGGGCTTTGTCGTAGCCACTTTTGTGCCGCGCCCCATTGAGAGTGATCCCGGCGCTCTAAAAGTACCGTTTTTTCACAGTAATGACGATTACGATGAGCTTATCTTTTACCACCGCGGCAATTTTTTCAGCCGGGATAATATTCACCCCGGCATGCTCACATTGCACCCCATGGGATTCACCCACGGGCCCCACCCAAAGGCATTTGCCACCGGCGCAAAACATGCCCGCAAGGCAACCGATGAAGTGGCGGTCATGATCGATAGCCGCACCCCATGGGATATACTGCCGGATGCCGAGGCGATAGAGTTTGAGGATTACGTGAACTCCTGGAAAACGCCACAATAACAGGGGAAAGAATTAATAAATTAATCGGCAGCTTTCCCAGCCGCCACCATAATGACTGACAATAAAGGAAAGAGAATGGACCTTTACGGATACTTCCGCTCCTCCGCAAGCTACCGAGTGCGTATTGGGCTTAATTTAAAAGGCCTGAGCTATAACTATCTCCCAGTCAATCTAGTGAAAGGCGATCAACACAGCGAGCAGTATCGCCAGCTAAACCCCCAGGGGCTTCTGCCAACGCTCAATGACGGGGACATCAGCCTCACTCAATCTATGGCTATTTTGGAGTGGTTGGAAGAAACTCACCCAGAGCCAGCGCTCTTACCCAAAGATGCCGAGGCTCGCGCCCATGTTCGAGCCCTTGCACAAAGCATTGCCAGCGATATCCAACCCCTGCAAAACCTCCGCGTGCTCAAATATCTGATTTCTGAATTCAAAGTAACTGAAGAGCAGAAAATTCAGTGGATTCAGCACTGGATTCACTTGGGATTTGCCGCCCTGGAGAAACAGCTAGAACCCGCGCCTTTTGCCGCTGGTGACACCCCCGGGCTTTTTGAGTGCTGCTTACTACCGCAGGTGTATAACGCCGAACGTTTTGGTATGGATATGAATCAGTACCCCAAAATACAAAAGATCACCCAGGCCTGTAACGAATTAGCAGCCTTTATTGATGCTCACCCCGAAAAACAGCCCGATAGCACTGTATAGTCTATTTAAGTAAGCCAGATCCCGGCTTCTCCGGGCTCTGGCTTACATGAATATCCAGTCATAAAACTCTTAACAAAACTCAACTGTTATCCCAGCTTTTACACTTGCCCACCATAGCGCGCAGTGGTTAAGATTCTGCACATAAGCAATAAAATATAACCACCGCAGTATCTATCACTGAGATCAAAAAATGCAGCCTGAGCAAGCAACTTCTGCAAGAGAGAAGGAAGCCATCGAGCATGTAAGAAAGCTCAAAGGCTTTCACCAACACCTAATTACTTATTTGATAGTGATTGCTGGACTTTTAATAGCTAATTTAATCCTCACCCCAGAGTACCTTTGGTCTCTCTGGGCAGCCCTTGGTTGGGGCATCGGAATCGCCTCCCACGCTGTGCGAACTTTTAAACCTTTTACATTGTTTGGGCCTGAGTGGGAGAAAAAGCAGGTAGAGAAAAGATTAAAAAAGAAGCCTTAAGTCAAGACACAGCCTTACCGCTTCAAGCCTGGTTACGCTCTCCTCCGTGTACACCTTTATAAAAGATCTACAAACCATTTTAATCAGTGCAGGCGTTCTTTATTTATTAACGCCTCGAGAGAGCAGGCTTGCTAAATTTAACCCACTAGTCGCTGAAAAATCCAAACGCACAGTCTGTCCTCTAGAATAATGCTTTTAAATAAAAATCGAAAAGCATGGTCAATGCCGTGAAAATATAACAACTTATTAGATGTCATATCATTTTCACATACCCATACTAATATTGCCGCCCTATCAATTAGGGCAGCCTTATAATAACAGTCTAAATGGATATCCTTATGCCAAATAAAGTCAGTTTTTCATTTTTATTTTCCCTACTCCTCTTTTTTTGTGCAAACCCACAAGCAAGCATCGCTTCTACACCAAAATTAATAGCGGAGCCCCCTCAAGATGATCACCGTATCGACCAACTCTACTACCTCCAGCCTCACAACAGTTATGAACGCCTTGCAACTGAAGAATCTCTCACGGATTGGCTGGATAAGGGCTTTCGCTCGTTGGAACTGGATGTTGTTGACCACGGCCCCTGGCAGGGCAGTAATCATGGGCCCTATGTAGCCCACGGCCAGAGTGATATCGGCAATCATATGTGTCGTAGTAATGGTGACAATGATCGACTGGTTCATTGCCTTGACGACATCAAGGCATGGCTTGACAACAACGAACTCAATGCACCGCTAATGCTTTATATTGATATGAAGCCAGACAGTAATTGGTTCGCTGCCTGGTATGCCGATGAGATATATGTGTTGGATCAATATATCAAGCAACAGTTGGGCGATTTGCAATTCAGCTACCAGGACTTACTAGCACATCTACAGGCAAGCTCCCCCTCCTCCGACTATCGAAACACCCTAAAGAATATAGGTTGGCCTACTTTGGGCGAGCTGCAATCGCAGAATAAGAAAGTCCTGGTCATGTTTACCGGTGGCCAGAGTGGCAACGTCAATAATCGTATGGAATCGGCACTGGATAACTACCCATTACATGCCTTCCTATGCCCTGATGTAGATACTGCCGATCCTGAAGAGTTTTCTGGCAATGTCGACTCCATGGATTCCAGCAGCTCCCAGAAGATATTTTGCGGTAATGTAAAAGCCGGTGATCACTACCAAATAACAGCCAATGAAGCGGCCAACAGTAAACAATTGATGCATTTATGGAGCAGCTCTGGCGACTTCAGCAATACAGATTTTGGCTATTCCTATATCGCTGTTGCACACGGCGCTAGCGCTATTGGCATGGACCCAAATACCGTCAATGACACGCCCAGCTATACCGGCCAAGCTATTCCCTTGGTCGGTGTGCGAAAAAGCCTACCTGGTTATTTTCGTATCCAGTCCATTCAAAACCCAAATCTCTGTATGAATGTTTCTCAAGGCTATGGCAATGGCTCCAACCTGACCTTGGCCAACTGCAACTCGAGCAACGAACAGCAGTTTGTCTACACCGCTGAGGGACAGTTAAGACCTAAAGGCAACAATAAATACTGTGTCGACTACAACTCAGGTTCTGCAGACAATGGTGATAAAATGCACCTGTGGGATTGCGATGGTGGCAATTCAGAAAAATGGCAGGTACAGGAAAGCGGTATTATTCAAAATCGCGACAAAGATTGGCAATACTGTATTGATACACCAGGGGCAAGTGCCGATAATGGAGAACAACTTCAAATTTATAAGTGCAACAGTAGTGACACTGGTCAGAAATTTTCCCTGAATGCTGTGAATGAATGGAAACAAACAAGCTTTTAAGTATTACTTTTTATTCAGACTCTCAGGAGTCAAGTATAAAGAAGAGTATTGTTGCAGTTAGTAAAGGCGTCGGTCTTAAGATTGATCAAAGATCGACAGCCTTACCGTATAAATGCCTATTAGCCCTGGTATGCAGAAATTTCTTAACATACCCAATTAAATCAGTAGTTAGTTCAGTTCGCCAGCTTCACACTGCCTCCAGTCACCGAAGGTGCCATCACCTGCAGCTATCCGGCTTTCATAGGTAAAGATAAGCTCCGAAATATCCTTAATGAAAATGGAGAAGTGGAAGCCTTACCTTCCATACCAATACAAGGTGTAGTCGGCATTCAAGTTTGGAAATTAAGAAATTCATAAGTTCAGACTAGCTGTCCTCGTATAGGAATTCTTACTCAAGTAAGCCCTCCTATATGAAGGGCTCGTTTAGTTTGAGTGCAAAAATCCAACCCAGAGAGAGATTCTTCATAATCAATTAAGGCACCCCACCACATCAAGTTGAGGTGCCCATTTCGTATTGCTTAATGAATGATCAAGTTATGTACAGTAAACATCTCCCATATGTCAAGATTCTTGCGATTTGCATTTGCAACACCGTTTTCTTCAGCAACAATATAGTTACCATGTCGGACATTGAACAAGGAGATTCGATCACCACCCTCCAAACAGCCTGTTCTGTCCGTATGATTAATTAATTTAAATGTTTCCCAGCTATATCTGGCAGAAACGGCTACATCAAGTGCTCCCCATTCTTGGGCACCATAATAATAACCATCGGTGGTTTGCAGCCACACATCGTCACCGTCGACAAAGCAGCCCTGCTGGTTGCTATTACCGCTGAGAATAATAGTCTCATGGCTTCCGATTGTTGAAGCATTGGCATTGACTGTTTGCCCACTACCACCATTATTAGTTGCGGTCAAATATTTACCATGGTGGCCCCTTAAAGCAATTTTCATTGATTTAACCGCGGGTTTACCAATAGCTATATAACCCACTACGGCTTTCAGATTTTCTCCTTTTTCTTTGTGGGCCTCTTGCACCATTAAACTAATGTCAAAAGAACCTGTTTGTTTATCCTTGATACGAGTACCAATTGTTTCATTCATATTCTTGCCTTGCACTTGGCTCACTAGGAGGTAATCCTGTAAATCAATACCTACGGTTTGAAACTCAGGGGTACCAGTTAGGTTATCTTCCAGCAATACAGCATTCACATGAATTTCAGCGCCATTAGCTGTTGTATAAGTGCCCGCTTCCATCACCACATAATGCAGAGTTTCAGGCAAGTGAACACCATCATTCCATGAAAATTCTGCTACCCGAACCTCAAAACTATTGGAGGTTATATTGCGAATTTCAGTCGTAATAGGGTCGGGACCGGCGATACCAATGACAGAAGTGAATACCACAGGGTTGGTATAGCTAAAATCCAGCTGAACTGTGGTCCACTCATGGTCTACGGCATAGACTTTAACCGCTTCCCCTCCAACAAAACGTCGATTCTGAAAATGCACCACATCGATTTGCTCACCGCCGTGGTCAGTTTCAGTATCCAAAGATTGCTCCTCCACATTCAGCAGAAAGCACTCGCCGTTAGCGTCTTCCGATATTCGTGAAATAATTGGATCAGAACCATGGTAGCTCACATTTTGATGTAGAAGAATATCATTGGAGCTTTCACAGTTACCTTGGCCTGTAGGAGTCAAATTACTAGTTACATCATTTACCTGGTAACCGCGCACAGATGCCGTTTCTATAGTAGATGAGCTATTGGCACCCGCCAGATTCCACATTTCCTGATCGGTTAAATCATCGACATTGGCTTCCCAGCTGTAACCCAGTGTTTTTCCGTCTACCTCAAGAGTAGTTTCCCATACATGTCGCTTTTCTGCCCAACTCCAACGCCACTTGCTCTGGATCTTGGCTTGTGAAACTGTGAATATAAAATTACTAAAATCTCCATGAGTCTGAGTATTACCAACAACTGTTGCCCAAACCTGCTCATCGTCATTGCAGCTGTAAATCTGTATAGTTTTTCCGTGATCTATAAAGGTTTTTGTATCCTGGCAATGACGATAGACAGCTACGTAACCTTCCCCTTCTCTTGCAAATAACCAGTTATTGAAGCTGGATGTTTCATCAAACTTATCAGCTGGCCAAGTTAAATTAACTGATTCCGTAACAAAGTCATCAATCGGTAGAAAATCCGTGGCGTTACCTACGCCCTCCATAAAGCGCAACTCCATAGCCGGCTTGTACAATACCAGAGCCACATTCTTGTTTTGCTTAATATAGGGCAAGTTCGTATTCATCATATTCTGGCCACCAGCTTTCCAACCACCATTTCCCGCTCCTGAACGCGTGGTAACCTGAAGCGTGCCGGTTGTGGCAACCCAAGGCTGTTGTTGCCAACCGGCATTGCCCGCATGGTAATCTTGGTAAGAGCTCAACTGCACTACACCATGGCGATAGAGATCCAAGATTTTTTCTGAAATTACAGAACTGGTAGTAAAAGGCGCACTAGTCTCCGTAAGCAGGACTCCAGACATATCAACCAAATCGTCTGCTAGATTAGATTCCACGATAATATCTTCAAAGAAGAAATTTAATCCGGCAACAGGCGTCAGGTAGTATTCCAACATTTCATCAGCCAGTTCAGGATGAGCATAGGCACCAGCAGATTGGGAAAAAATAATCTTATCTTGCAAATCTAGACCTGCCCATACCGAATCCACCTCAGTGATGGGGTGGCCTGAGTAATAGCTGATATTGACCTCGCCATTTAGTTTTTCCAGACGATTATAAGCAACACTGCTAGCATCAAGGCTAGTCATGGCAAATATATCTATATGGTTACCAGCGATAAATGCCTGTGGACCTATGCCGGTGACTATAGCCATATACTCTGAGAAGCTATTTTTCATAGTGTTTACTCCTTCATAACTTCCCGCATAGTTCCTTGAATCTGTCGCCGTTGCAGCGCCAAGATCATTTGTCACCATAGCTATATCATTGAGAAATATTAATGCGACCTCCCCGGCTAGCTCCTTAATCTCCTGATCCTTGGCATAGTCGTAAAGATTTAATAGCGCGGATATCGAAAATCCACTATAGGTATTTGAAGTAGACTCATAAACACCATAACGTTTTTTAACTTCTAAATAACGTATAAGGCGCTCTTTGATTTTCTGTGGCCCGCCCCCAATATTCCATCCCTCCATTTCCCATAACAACCAGCTAGTGGAAAGCCACATAAGCACATGATTTTCAGAGGTATACACACGTACTCGCTCGGTGTCTTCGTCCTGCCAATAAGGGAGCTTATTAATTTCATTTAGAATCAAGTCATCGTACTCATCACTCTCCGCCAACACACGAATATATAGAATCAACTGCATGTCTGGATTTTTATAAGCATGCTTACCCGGAGTGAAAAGTTCTGTTAATCGCTGAGCCAATGCTGCCCTATCCAAGGGCAAACCGAGATAAGCCCTGAGAACCATGTGGTCATTATTTGGCTCCTCTCTCGCTGAATCGAAAACTCGCTCTATATAGGCCGCCTGGCTCTCACGGAAGGCTGCTAGATAGGCTGGGTATGATCCAGTATCGTAGTCTGCTAAAGTCCACGGCTGTGCGTCATCTTCAGAGTTTCGGGGCCCCGTGCTAAACCAATCAGATATATCGACATCAAGACCAAAATAGTTTAGTGCGGTAACTGAGTTATCAGCTACCCCAAAGAAAAAATCAAGTGACCCCTCAACTGAATTTGTCAGGCCATCATATAGCCATTCACCAGTGTCTACTAAGAATCCTACAGAGGCAGTTGCGGCATCTTCTACTGTAGTGACTACATCTTCGATAGTTTCTTCAGCACTCTCTTCAACTTTATCCCAGGTTTCAGCAATCCAGCTTGTGAAATTATCCCATATGCCTGCATGAGCGTATGTAGGCATGATTAAGCTAAATAGGAGCATGATATACACGATATACAGGCCGGCTCTCTTAAAATTCATAACTAAATCCAAAATTTAATTTTTTTGATAAAAGGATATGCCGAGCAAGATCTCCCACCCTTAACACAAAATTAAAATAATCAATGGCAATGTAAATTATCAATAAAGCAATACATTCCCCAACAAATAAACTCTAAACTCAGATGCAAAGGATATAAAAACTAAAGAGATCCTAAATGGCGCAAAAATGATATTAATTTAATACGATCAGCTCAAACCTCACAAACAAAACAGAGAATAAATAATTTCATCCTACTGCTAAAAATAATATTGGTACAAAAGCAACAACATACATAAAAATATAACGGATTTAATCTTTTAAAGTGAGAAACTGGTAATAGATTATTGTTTCCAATTTCACAACAACGTGCTTCTAATTAATGAACAATATATCAACCTATCAGTAATTCATCTACAGACTTGGGCCATTAAATAGAATGGCACTTATTTAAATCGGCATTAGAAATATTGTAGGCAAAGAAGGCCCGCACATAATTCCGCAATATCTTTACGAGTCGTAAAGGCTGCAAATGAAAGTTACAGGAATGGTCACAGCCCTTTACAAGATCTGCAAAACAATAGCTGTGGACTTTATAATTCGAACTGCAGGGATAACAAAGTGACTCACTTACTAGGTTTAAAATTTAAGCTTCAATAAAATAACCGAAAGAAATCACTTCTTAGTAACCCGGCAACTTTGAGGCTTTGTAGCTTTTTATAATACTTAAATGGATGATAATGATACGAAAAATTATCTACTTCCGAACAGAAAGAAAATACCAAGCTGCCGTAAATCAATTTCAGGAAATTCCGGCCGGGATGAACTCTCTCTAAAGAAATAATTTTTCCTTGAAATCAGGCAGGCTTGTATGTGACAGACTTATCCCAGAGAACAGGTCTTGAAGGCTACAGTTATTAGGTCTTGCTAAGCAATGTCCACTCACAAGAGTTGCGCTTAACATCTGTAACCTTCAAGTTAAGAAATTACTCAGAAACGTTTTAAAGGAGATCACTCCACTTTAGGTACATCGTGATTCCTCCTATGCTAATGAACTGCGCTTACTGGCTAAGCTACTGCCTTTTTTGCAACTTATAAATAAATTTATCCGCTAGAGAATAAACCGAGGACGGATTCGCTCCAGTGACCAGCTCTCTGTCTTCGATTACTTGTGACATTGAGGGTACACGAAAATTACTTACTTTAAGGCCAGCCTCTCTTGCTTTTTCTGCAACGTAATACTCTAGGCGACTGCCTTTTAAATAAAGAAAGTTCTCAAGAATTAACTCTTCAGACTTGTTACCCAGTGTAATGTTGTATCCTATGTAAATGAAATTATTTTTTTGTTCTTCACTTAAGGGGATAAATGGATCATAGATACCTTCCATTGCTGTCAACAACACTATCGGAGCATGGCAAATTATAGCAGTCGGCTTTTGGGTTTCATGGAAATATGTTAAGATACTACCCAGCTCCTCGCTAAACAGGAGATCTGTTTTTGGCGCATGACCTCCCGGGATATAGATTCCATCATATTTTTCTAAAGATTTTGATTGTGTCAATGACTCCAGCGAGAGCAAAGGTTTTTCAGTAAGTTGCTGCTGCTCCATTATGTATTCAACATCATCTAGAAAAGCAGATACTTCGTCATTTGCGTAACGATTAGCAAACTTGAGCCTACCGAAATATTTCATTGCTGTAGCGATATCTTTTAAGCGCTCCTCCTCGGCTTTTATCTTAGGGTTTAAAGCATACTGAGGCCAATTTGATACCACTGATGCTTTATAAAAATACATTTGCAAGCCAAAACCATCAATTAAAGGAGTTTTCCCTTTTGGTGTGGCAATATCAAATTCATATCCATTAGCTTCCAGCTGCCTCAAGGTTTCTGATAGCTCACTCACAAAATACCCAGATTCGACTACACCACCATTTCTTAAGGTCAAATGGTCAGCTGCTGAAACGACAACAAGCACTTTTCCATTGCTAGCATAGGCATTTAAACTTAAAAGAACAGCCACGAAGATATATAATATTTTTTTTCAAAATAAAATCCAACTCTTTATTATTGAGGTTAGAAAACCTATTTATTTTAGGTTGCGCCCCACAAAAGCGCATTGCACCTATCTAGAATAGGCTATTGGCAGTTAGGAAATCCATACCAAGTACTATATTAGCGTGCAAATTTACTAGGGGCAGCCTGTTTGATTATGCTTTATTAGCAGCAGTGTCGATAATGGCCTTTTCGATGGACATATCCGTATTTCCCTTCCATTAACTCATTAGTCGTATTTAAAATCTGCTTATAAAGCACCTAATTATTACTTATCGTAACATCAAGGAAGGCGGGCTCTTGGCTTTTTCTACCAGAATGATCTACCGCAATGACTTTATAGCGGTAGTTTTTCCCCAACTCTAAATCTGAATCTGAATCTGAATCTTTGTATGAAGGTTCTCGTGTTTTTAAAAGCAAGTCGTCATCACGTGATAACTCGTAATGGAGCACACCACCATTTTCAATAGTGTGATTCCAGGAGAGAAACACTTGCATTCCATCTATCCTATATTTAAAGCCACTAACCTTAGCGGGTGGAGGATGATCTCCATACTTGCAAGGTACAATATCTCTGCCTAAGCCATCAGTACACTGATCAATATTTTTGTCGGTTTTACCTGATGCATTCCAATTTTTTGCTATTCCCCCAGTGCACATATTATCTGCACAAAAAGGCATATCATAATTGAGGCAAGTTCTGCAGTTTTCAAACCCAAAATTATCTACAAAAGGCAACACAGACTTATCGACTGCGGGGAAATAATTACAGACCGCGACATGTGCGCCATCATTATATGCAGGATTATCAACACCATTGATACTGTCACACTCAGCAACCGCACATCCAACATAACGAGTTTCCCCATAGCAAACTTGAGCCCAGTGCCCACAGGTGTCATCGTGACATTGCCCAGTCTCCCAATTATAAGCATAGCTCTCATCATACCAAGCCTGAACTGCTCCAGCCCATTGCTCGCCATCATATTGAGATGCTGGGGGGTTGATAAAGTAAATGGCTACATTCTCACCAATTTCAACGTAACCCTCGGGCAACACAAAAGATACTTCACTTTTTACTTTATCAAAAGAATCTCTAATACCTGCAGAGTCGCCTAGATGTCCATAGAAGCAGGCCGATGCCCGCTCCTTCGCCATCTTAGCCAAGGCATCATCCCAAAAAAGAGTTTGCATATTTCCGGCAGTTTTAGGCCCTTCTCCTTCTCCAGATTGACCACTGGCACACCGCTGACGAAAATGATTATGCCTATCGAGCATTGCCCGTTTTTGATCCAGTGAAAGCTCAAAAGAGCCAGACCCATTGGGGTCTTTAGTTACTATAGAAAATGTAACAGATTGTTGAGCACCATCTGTTAACTGGAAATTAATAGTATCTTTTACTGAGTCACCACTTTTTATACTATCCGCCTTATCATTAAGGATATATTCCCAATCACCACTACTGGCAATGTTAAAATTACCATAAGTGCTTTCTATATTTTTCTCTGAAAAGCTCGGCGTATTACCATCCACATCATGCAGCGACAAAATGCCATTGGCACTTTCCCTGCTCCCTACAATTAATGTCGCCAGGGGCGAGTCTGGTTCGAAAGTATAGGCATCATCAGCACCTGTTACTTCGATAACAATCACTGTAAAGTTATCTCCAGCTCCCACAGCAATTGAAAACTCATCTGTAGCAAGCTCATTAGCACCTAGTGGATCGGAAAGATTACTATCCAAAGTATATGTCCAGGTGCCATCTGAGAGAACTTGCAGGCGACCGTATTTCCCCCACTCATTAACTTCCTCAAAAATTCTATTTGGGTTTGTACTATCAATCAGTATGCCAGTAGCAGACTTTACATTATCTTCACTAACGTAACCTTCCCCACCACTAATGACCCCATGATTTGGGTCTGGATCTGAGCCTGGACCTGGGTTGGGCCCAGCATTACCACCATTGTTAGTTACCTCTGGATTATTGTTTTTGCTGTCACTAGAACCCCCACCGCTACAGGCAACTACGAAAACGGACAAAACAGTAACCATAAGAAGCTTAGAGAGCTTGTTCATATTGTTCTCTACAGATTCAATCACACTTATTTTGGAACAAAATTATAAGAACATTCTTTTTCTATTTTGTGAACTAGGTTAAACATTATTGTTTCTATATTGAGTACCTGGAGTTTCCAAATTGCGAACAATTGACTTTTTCCATTTTTAGGCATCATTTATCAACTGTTGAGAGCCAAGTAAGGATTTCTTAGTTTTGACTCACTACAAGTAGCCCTACAGTAAGTAGTCCCCGCAACACATATCTTTGCCGGCCGATCAGGTCCACTAAAAAGCTTAAGTATTTATCGAGCTTAAACCGACTTCATTTTTAACTTTAAAAATCTATTGGCATTAAATTAAGAACCTCTGACAATAGATAAGGACCCGAGCCAGGTTAAGGTAATTATCGAGTGGAGTGGGGATGAGAATTTTTCAAGTACTAATGCACAAAAGACATAGGATCCCGGCACTATTTAATTAGAAGGCAGTAAACTAATACCATCTGATCCAGTGTGTCCTCTTGATTTATATCAATCACCATCTCATATTAATTGAAACAATCTCACAAGTGACACGTCAACAATATTCAGCTTACCAACCTAAGAAATTAGTGGGCACCCATTACATTTATAGATATAGTGCTTAAAAGGATCCAAAAAGGAATAAAGATGTACGAGGTAGTACTTTTTTTGCATTTGCTAGGTGCAACTATTTGGACCGGGGGGCATCTGGTGCTGGCATGTACAATCCTCCCTTCCGCCCTAAGAAGTCAGGATATAGAATTTATCTCAAGGTTCGAAAGCAGCTATGAAAAAATTGGCATCCCTGCCCTTCTTGTACAGATTATTTCTGGCATCTATCTAGCTTTCAATCTTTTGCCCGATATATCCCAGTGGTTTAACTTCTCGAATCCGGTTTCGAGACTTATTTCATATAAGCTAATCATATTGGGCTGTACATTCCTTCTTGCTATTGACGCAAGACTCAGGATTATTCCGCATCTTTCAACCAGAAACCTAAAAGCTCTCGCTTATCATATAATTCCAGTAACACTTCTCTCCGTTCTATTCGTATACGTAGGAATTTCCTTCAGAACAGGCTGGCTATATTAAACTATCATTTATTGGCTCAGCAACTGACCAACTACCCGGCGTAAATACAGTTAATCACTTACTTATTAGAACTCCACAGAAAAAAGCTTAACTAGTTAATGAGGGTACCACGGTTTGATCTCTCACAGCTGGGTACATATCTCGATCAATAGTAATATGATCCAAATCGACCCAACTTTGAGCATACCAACCTAGATTGATATCTTCTGCTGCATAGACAAAAGAGTGCACCCCTGTAAATTCGATAACTTCGTCACCGCCTGCCAGTTGACGGATATATAAATTGTCTTTATAGGGGAACTGAGTATTGAGATCAGTATAGTAGCTCAAATAAGTTGAGTTTTCGGGGTTACGGAAAAAAGAAGAAGTTACTCCCATTTCATTCTGATCCCATTTACAGACTCCATCAAAACTATGAACAATAGTTCGAATGCTACGAAAGTCCGGATCATTACGCAGAGCCTTTGCCAAGCGCATTGCTAAACAACCCCCTCTGGATGATCCCGCCAAGTAGATGGTTTCTAGGTTTGATACATAAGCTTTTGACTTCAACCAATTAAGGTAGGCACTTTCTATACGAGATTTCTCAACACTATTTACCATATAGTTAAATTGTGCATCAAAAGCTACGGCAAAGAAGGTGTCATCTGCTGGAAAATACTCTGAATCCAAAACCTGCCGGGCAAGAGAGCGGCCATCTATGCTTCTGGAACAGGATTTTTCTGAGATACCACAGTTCCTTTTAAAGTTATCCTCTTGGCCTGTTACCGCACTTTCAGAACCGTATCCCGGAGGCTGTTGTCCAGCTGCAATAAATACCAAATTTCGCACATCTTCTCGTTCTGGCTGCCGTACTCTTGCAATCTGAGTGTATAATTGATATGTATTACTGACACCTTCTTGCTCCCAAGCTAGATACTCAGATTGAGTAGCTTGCTGGGTACACCAAAAGTTTTGACAGTAGCGGACACGCTCCAAGCTCACCGATAAATCTGATTTAGGCTCAAATGCCTTAGCCTGAATAGAGCCCAAAAGGAACACCCAGCAAGCTAAAAGCCTTATTATTTGATTATTCATTTTTCACCATTTTCAATATGATCATTCTTATATTTAGAAGGTAAAACCCTCCATTCAATCAAATAAACTAACCCCTTATCTGACCGCAGATGATTTTAACAGACGAAAAGTCGCCAAACAGAGAAACCAATAAAAAACAAATCTTAAATTTTCAAATAAGAAAAGATCAAATCCAAGACAAAAAAATACAACAACAGGAAAGACCTAAACAACAAATTGATAAGCAGTCAACAGTAATTTCCAACACTTAAACCGCCCTTAAATTAGCCGAAACAACTAAAAAATCATCGACTTATTTAAGAAAACAAGATCGCCGACCAACCCTTCAGAACACCTGAACATCATGTAAATAATTATATTTTTTACCCGATCTCAAGAAGAAAGCAAAAGCAGTGGGCCGCGCCACGACAGGTAACGCCACACGACCTTTCATGCTTTAATTTCGATCGTAACATACAGCACGAACATCTTAATTGATAGCAAGGTAGTGTAATGGGCGTTAACTCGTACATCATTACTGAAAACTGAATCTAGTTGCACTATGCCCAAGTAACCCCAGCTGGCAACTCATAGCAACTATATTCCAAGTGTATCACTCTGCGACGCCTAGGGAATAAAGCTCTATCTGAAGCATGAAGAATATGAGGATACATAATTAGTGCAGAACCGGATTTTGCCTCACAGGCAACTGGATTATGTTCTTTAACATATTGATATATTTCACCTTTCTTCAAAATTCCATGTTGATGGCTGCCAGGAATAAGCTTTAAGCAGCCATTATTAGTATCAGTATCATCCAGATGAATACGGATCGTAATCATTTGCCTAAGAACATGTAGTGGAGGCTGCACATGGTGAACGCCATCCTTAACACTCCAGGGGCCCCATCCAGACTTAGTAAATTTTGAAGAGACCGCTACAGTCTTATCCTGATGCCAAGTAACAAGCCAGTTACATTTTTCATTTTTATCAAATAGGATACTCCTTACCAATCGAGGGCGCTGAATTAAGTACTTCTGCGCTAAATTTACAATCAGGTCCGATGTAGCCAAGGCCTCTATAGAGCTATACTTTTTCTCTACATTGCGTATGCCTCCCGTCCCCCTAGCGAGCTTTAAATCTGCAAACTCATTTTGGAGAACCTCAAGCGGGCCTTCCGGAAAGATGTCATTAATTAAGGAATAACCTTTTTCCAAATCGATCATTATTTAATAACCACAAAAAAGAGTCCGGATTTTATGTACAGCGCACCCAATGAGCGAAATATTATCGACCAGAAAGTGTTTTCTAGCTGGAATTTTTATTTCCGGAAACTTTCGTTTAGGCTTTCCCCATTTACGCATAGACACTATCCGTATTTTGTGGTTTAGATTCTTAAGATCATCTTTGTCAGCTCATAATACATGAGGAATTGTTCCACGCTTCATATTACCTACCCAGCAACACACTCCTTAATAGCATATGGCACGGACACTGCTGCACTTAGAACACCAAAGCAACTGCAAGCCAGGTCAGGGCTGGGAAAAAGTGCTCTATGTCACACTTTTAACGTGGAATCCGTGCTAAATTCAACCCATTCAAGTCGAGGTCAGCTTGATTGATTGCCGAGCCGTTTTACGGTGGCTTTCGCGCTGTAAGGTAGTAACAACTCAATCTATATTGATGTATGCCCAGTAGAACTCAATACCCATCAGCAGATAATAAGCAGTATGCCCTCCACAACAAAAAGTAAATATTTACTTACAAATTACACCTTAATGTAAAAGTAAGAATGTGACGTTATGTCGAGCAATCCCAGCAATTCATCGTCACTAGAATTAGGTAGTAGGACTATTTTTGTACAGTTAAAGGTTGCGGGTTCAGTTTTGTAAATTACTTGGTGTGCTCACTGTTGTCATGCTCCCATACTGGCCTAAATTAATTTCTAGCCTGGCACAAATCGCCTGTGAACAAGTTGAAGCTACTAAGAGACGGTATAAAAAATCTACCAGAGATTTATGTACAGGTGAAACCATAAGTACGTAAATTTTCTTGCTGAATAAAATGTGTATTCAACCAAATTCTCCAATGCCAAGAGCACGGATAAGAGATAAAGATGGTTTAGTAGTAGAAAATATTTGCGTAATGATATCCATGTTTCTGTGAAAAAATGAACACATATCTTTTGCCATCGAGAGATTACAGTTCAGGCATTGAGCTTTCGTGATTTTTCGACTCAATGTATTACCTGGCTTACGGTTAAGACTTCAGCCGAGGGCCTGGCTACAAGAGTTTTAACGCTGACTTTTTCCACAACGAAGAGATTTATTTAGATGAGCACTGACAAAAGTAATGACTCCACACCTTTTCTAGCAGGCATGAGCGCTGGTGAGCAGCAATCATCTCTCTCGAATTCAGGCGCCAAATCAGTGCTTGGTGAGGGTATCAATTTTCGCGGTGAGCTGATTGGCACCGAAGATCTTCATGTAGAAGGCACCGTAGACGGTACTGTAATTATGGTTGGTCACAACCTTTCTGTTGGTACCGGCGGTGCAGTAACTGCAAACATCCATGCAAAAAATATTGTTGTTGAAGGCACACTGGACGGCGACGCACTTGCCGATGAGTTAATTGAGATCAGAAATACTGCCCAGGTAAACGGCAACCTGATTGCCCCTCGAATCAAACTCGACGACGGTGGTAAGTTCCGTGGCTCTATGGATATGGTAGATACCGACTCCGAAATGAAAGAACGCCACAAGGAATTCTCAGACCGATTGGTGCACCCAGATCTGCCGGCAACGGAAGACAAGCCAGCAAACCGCTCCCAGAACAACGCCTCCTACACTTCTAGCAGCTCAACTACGAGTGATTCATCCCGTCTATCCGATACCAGCGACTATCTGTTCGGTACCAAGGAGACTGAAGAGGAAACAGTGGAGAGCTGAGTTAACTTCCTCAGTTAATCCTCCATACGAGCCCCGGCTATTGCCGGGGCTCTAGCTTTTGGTGTGAAAGTATGTTGCAGCATCATTCGTTTGGTATTGCCGCCTTGGTGGACGAGGTGGTTCAACCAGGTGGTAAAGTATTGGATTTGGGGTGCCTCTCATTTGGCACTACACAAACCTTTTTGGAACTGTCCTGCCAGACATTTATTGAGGATTTACGTAGCCTGCTACTTGAAATCCACTCATTTGACCTGCAGACACGAACTATAAAGTTAACTGAACACCTGACCAGAAAGCCGCAACGGGTAAAACTTGATGTCGTGCTCTGCTGGGACCTGTTCAACTTTATGGAACCCGAGCTTATTGCCCAATTAATTGAGGAAATCCGACCTCACTTAAAAGCTGGCACTGTCTTCCACACAATGTTGTACACCGGCACAATGCCTAAAGCCCCCGCTGACTTCAAGCGTTTGTCCGGCTTCACTTTTAACTCATCCCCCCTAGCACTGCCGGAGCCATTACCTACATACCGATACTCTTCGCTCAATCTGATGAAAACCATGGGTAACTTTTCTCTGCGCTCATCTCTCCTGCATAGAAAAGGCATGCGTAAAGACCTTATTGAGCTGATGTTTGAATACGGTAATGTAAAGTCACAAAACGCTATACGTGCGGGGGGAACCTCAGCTGCAATTTCCGCTTTTAGACAAACAAGCCTTACCGAAATCCCTTTGACAGCACTTGATAAAGCATTAATGCACGCCAAGCGCTCTCCCGTCAGTAAAGCTCTGGATGTAGGGAAAAAAGCTGGAAGGAATATGCAGCACCTCCAGCGAGAAGTGGGTGAACTATTTATTTCCGATCTCTATTCTGCAATTCTCTGGCAATGTAGCCGCAAGGTACCCTTTGATAGCGCGGTACAGGCAGCATTACGACAGGCCACCCTGCCTGAAAACCTGGATTGTATTTTACTCTGGGATCTTCTGAATTTCTTTTCCACTGAACAAATTCAGTTAATCACGCATGCGCTATATCAGTATCTCAGCAATGGCGCTGTGATGCATTTTCTGTTGTTCAAGCAAGAGCGACTTCCGGTTAATTGTAGTGTTTTCGAGATTCAGCCATCAGGCCTTGTTGGAACCTATATCCAAGCAGCTGGAAATAAGCAGGCAAAGTTCCGCACTATTACCGATGTAGTGAAAGCACTACCACAAATGAAAGTTCTAAGTCAGGGCACTGGAAGAATACCCAACGGGCCCTTTTATCACGAAATAACAATGCAGAAAGTTGTAAAGGATCAATAATGACCCAGTTTTTCTACCACTGGTTGACTAAGTTATCTCCTGAGCAGGTAACAGACACCTTTCTTATAGTTATGCTTGCCCTTGGCACTATAGCCTTGACCCTTTACCCATTTGGCAAGTTTCCACGCTTCGTAAAAGAAACGCCTTCTCTACTGACCGCTCTTGGAATTCTGGGTACCTTTATCGGTATTATTCTTGGTATCTATGGTTTTGACCTTGCTGATATCGACACCTCAATTTCAGAACTTATGCAAGGTCTGGAAACCGCCTTTATGACTAGCATCTTAGGCCTTTTCCTCTCATTGGTCTTGCGCACTATCTTCCAAATATTCAGCAAAGATCAGCCAGCCAAAGCCACTGCAGATGATATTTTGCAAGCGATCAATCACCAGCGCCAGGATTTGGCAAAGTTTCAACACAGTATTAGTGAAGAGGTTCTGCAGTCACTAACTTCAGTTGTGGAGAAGTTTAATCAGGGGCTGAACGCACAAATGGGTGATAACTTACAGCAGTTTATTCAGCAGCTGGAGGCCGTATCCCCTGCCTTGCAAGCATTAATCGATCAGCATGAGCAACACGCCGAGCTTGCTGCAATCTACCGTGAGCAAACTACATCTCTACTGATTGAAATTAACGGTGCGCAGGAGAATCTTCTGCAGTTACATCAACGTATTACTGAACTACCGAAAATCTTTAACGTTATTCCTTCGCTGGTTGAACAGCAGCGCACTCACTCCGAACAAATCTCTGTCATGCTTAATGAACAGCAGGCATCCATTGAAATACTACAAAAATCTATTCCGGATATCGCGCCCAAGTTTGAGTCGATTACCCAGGGAATCGAAAAAGCGAATCAGCAGTTAGGCACTCAAGTTCAACATCTAATCTCCCTGAGTGAAACCCAGGCGAAAGTCTTTGAACAGAGGACGAATAAGGTCGTTGCTCTTGCCGATGTCCTGAATAATATCGACCCCAACCACTTTTCCAACATTATACAAGAGACTGCAAACAGCCATCGTGAATCAATGGTTGAGCTTGCGCAGCTTATTGCCAAGACCCATCAACAGATGATTACTGAATTATCCCAAGTGATCACTCGTGATTTGACCAATGCAGACGTAAGCATCAAGCGCCAGTATGAGTTACTGGATCAACGCTTACATAGCGAAGTCGAGAGTGTAATGGCTGCGATGGGTGATGCCCTAGGTACCTTGAGCGGTGAGTTTTCACGGGATTTTCGCCAGTTAATCCAGCAAATGAAAAGAATTGACAATCAAGTGAAGCAGGCCGCCGGAGAGGAGCATGTTTGAGAGCGCTCACTCCAACAGTGAATCCAGTGAAAGCCAATGGATCAGCCTATCTGACATGATGGCCGGCCTAATGATGGTCTTTCTCTGTATTGCCGTCTTCGTGATGCGTTCCCTAATAGATGAACGAGCCAAAATTCGAGAACTTGCCGAGTCCTATCGCGATACACAGCTGGCGATTTATCAAACTTTGCAACAGGAATTCTCCCGCGACCTTACTCGCTGGGGAGCCTCTCTGGATAAACAAACCCTAGCTATCTCTTTTAACAATAGTGATGCGCTGTTCAAGACTGGGGATTTTACTTTGAGTGACAATGCGCGTGAAATTATGTCCTCATTTGTGCCCCGCTATATTGCTGCACTGACCCCCTATATGGATTCCATTGCTGCAATACAAATTGAAGGTCACACAAGTTCTGAGTGGGGTGAGCAGTCGGCGCCAGAGGAGGGGTATTTTCATAACTTACGTCTTTCTCAGCAGCGGTCACGGGCGGTAATGCAATATGCCCACTCGCTACTACCCCCAAATCAAGCCGTTTTAGTACGTGCAAAAGTTGCAGCCGTAGGTTATTCATCCGCCCGCCCGGTCCTCAATAACAATGGTATTGAGGATCCAGATCGCTCTCGTCGCGTTGCATTCCGAGTAGTGCGAGACTCTGAAAGCCACATTTTGCAGATTCTTGAGGAGGCCCTGTGAAACTAACCGACTTGCGGCCTATTCATAAGCGTCAAAGGCAAAGCTCTCAAAATCTTCTCAATCCCGAACAGAAGCCTTTAACTATTTGCAAGCCGAGTCGAAATAGCTTGGCGAGCGCCATTCGTTTAGGTATTCAGCTGGACTATTCAGACCTCGATATACTTTCTTGCGGTTGGCTCTACCGGGGCATCCCAGTATTTGTATTTGGTCTTGAGTATTCACCCTCAACACAGGAAGATTCTTTTGGGCAGGTCCATATTTCTCCCAAATGCCCTTCAGTGAGTAATTACCAAGGGTCTCTCTGGGCGAGCAGCGACTTCGCCGCCGTACAAAAGTCCTTTCCGCGAGACAACCTAAAACCTTGTCCGCATTGCTTGCGCCACCTTTATAGTTTGGATATTCCAGATTTACTGCACAAAGACCGCTTTGGTAATGTTACCGCTATCGATTGGTTAATTTACGCACGATACTTTGCCGGTGCAATTTTTGAAAAATACCCACTCTTCTGGCGCAACGGTGAACGCCCACAAAAAGTGACTGCACTATTCACCACTGAACCCCCGAGGTCTTCCTGCTCAATTTGTCAGTGCCATATTAATGCCAACGGCTGGGCGATTAACCCTAAGCTGGCTGAACTCAGTAGTCTCCCCAGAGAAATTTGCCTTCTTTGCGCCGAGCGGAGAGCTCGTACTGTATTAGTGGCACCCCCTCAAGCAGCGCTGCGTGCAGCAACCCTGCGCTACGAATCCCTTACCAAACAGTTGGGTAGTGAACCCCAAGCATCCTGGGCAATCGCCGAGCAAGTAGTTCCCGCCTCTTGGCTTCCGCTGATCCAGAAACTGAAAACTCTGATGGGGCCGCCCAAGGTCTTTCAGGTGATCGCTCCGAAAATTTTAGCCGTCTTATCCTGGCCCAGTATGAAACGTGCCATCATTGCTGATAACACCAAAGAAGCAAAACTGCCTACTCACTATTCCGTTTGGCGCAAAGCCCAAATTGAGCAAGAACTGGGCTTAGGCTGAGCAATTACTCCATAGTGCTGCCTTCGGGCAGCTGGCTTTTACAAACATCCGGCTTCCTCACTCTCAAAATCTATCAATAAGAAAAATTCTAGAAGATTCTTAAAGTTGTACGCAGGTATTTCCTACTGCGGCTTATCTGATTTAGATATAGCAGACCATCAACAACTTACTATTTCCAATAATTTTATAAACGCATGACTTAAATAAATTATTTGATATTATTTTTAAAAGACACTCTATTAAATGCTTTTTATCCTATTTATACTCTCAACCTCTTTTACAAGCTTTGCACAAGCAGCTTCTTGGTATTGGAAGGTTATAAATATCATGATTACGGTTTAAATTACCGCCAATAATTTTCTGCATAGGATTTCCCCCTCACAATTACATACTCTTTAGGGACTTAAACAAAACGATCCAGTCGGAAATCGAAGTAGTACGCCAATACCCTCGAAATTTCGTACCACTTTTAGCGGTAACTAAGATCTGACTCAGTTTTCAAGTTACTTTTAATACAGGTTTATCATGATGCATAGTCGGCACACAAAAATTCTGTCAAAGATTTTTCTTACAATCGCACTCTTAGCAGTAACCATTGCTGTACGTGCGGACGAAGCGTTGCAGACATTTCTCGAACAGACACTTACCACAGCACGTGACAAAAACGATCTCCCTGCCGTCGCCGCGCTGATTCAAATCGATGGCAAGACTGCTGCTATAGCTGCAGACGGTTTTCGTGCGCATAGTCATATGGAACCAGTCACTATCGACGATCGTTGGCATATTGGATCGAATACCAAGGCGCTAACTGCAACAATGATCGCACGCTTAGTTGAGCAAGGTATCATGCGATTTGAGGATACACTCGCTGATTCTTTTCCGGCTTTCGCAAAAAATATGGACCCCGCTTACCGCAACATTACGATCACGCAATTGCTCAGTCATACCGCAGGTTTACCACCTCTGACCGACGATAATGAACTTCCTCAATTTGAAGATTTAATCGAGTCAGTACCCAGTATTCGGGCGCAACGTATTGCGGTTGCACGCAGTTACCTTGCAATGCCACCTACATCCGCAACTGGTTCATTTAAATACTCCAATCTCGGTTACATTATCGCGGGTGCCATCGCCGAGGCACGAACAGGCAAGACTTGGGAGGATCTCATCAAGGAACAGATCTTTACTCCGCTCGGCATAAAGAATGCAGGATTTGCAGCGCCCGGATCCTCTGGCAAGTTGGACCAACCGCGTGGTCATAAAAAAACCTGGTGGGGCAAGCTCGTACCACTCGATCCCGCCGACATACAAAGTGATAATCCTCAAGCGCTCGGCCCTGCCGGCACAATCAATATTTCTCTTAAAGATTGGATTCTCTTCGCAGAGGACCAACTCAATGGCGTACACGGCCGCGGTAAATTATTGAAGTCCGAAACCTATCGCAAACTACACTCACCCGTAAATGGTCATTACGCACTGGGCTGGGGGGCATTGTACGATCCAGAGTTATTGCTGCTTACACACACCGGTAGTAACGGCTATTGGCTCACTGACGCACGTATCATGCCAAAGCACAACATAATTTTTCTAATCGCGATGAACTCCGCTGGTGATACTGCAGAAAAATCAATGAAAGATATCCGCAAGCTTCTTATGGAGCGCCTAAAACCATTTGAGTGAATCTAAAAAGCGGACTTGTCTTGACAAGTCCGCAATCCAGCGGCTACTGGAATATATACTTGATAATTAATTAAAGTCAGCAGCGCGAATCGGATAGCTATCAGAGCCCGCCTCCAAGATCCAAGCCCATGTCTCTGCGAATAAAGCGAGTCAATTATATTCCTGACAGAATAATCTCACGGAAAACACATACCGTCACCCGCCACAAGAATCCTATTTATCACACATAGTACTGAGCAATTTATTTAAATATAAAGACTCAATAATACACTGCAACCTGATAAAGCTATAGCTTTCAATAGTGAGAATTCTTAAAGATGTAATCTAGAATTTCCATTCAGAGAAAAATTATAGCTTTCGCTTGCTGCCTATTAAGAGCCACAAGTTCCAACCTAATTCATCCATGCCAGCCAACATAAAATTTAAGAAAAATGGCCAGTAAAGCCTATGGAGAGCTTTGATGAATGGCAGCCACCTTTTAAGGCTCCATCACTGTTTGAATTAGAAGAATTGAATATTACCGCAGAGCGTTAAACAGGCTTTGCCCACTGCCATATTAAGTGTGGTGGCACTCTTCTCGATGGCAAGGAAGTTCGTGATACTGTTCGAGCGATTTTCTGCTTTATCAAATTGGAAGAATCGTGACATGTGGCGCAGCGCCATATCTCCACACCAGCCAACCAAGGTGCATAGAAAATATAGCGTTCAAGTCAACTCAATGCTGAATGCATTAGCGCTGCTCAGTAAATCGGGGCCTTAAGTTATAAAAGACATCGGGCTTTTGAAGAGAGGAATCTCCAAGCCCATAGAAGCCTGGGGGTATAAGGTATAATAGTCCGCCTCTAATTCATCATTAGAGGCGGCACAGATTTTGTGTGGTGTGCTTCCCCGCTACAAGATGATCAGCGACGAGCGGCAAAGATACCGCCGGCCATCACTACCAACGAGGAGAGCATTCCCACACCAACCAAACTATAAAGACTGATAGACTGGCGCGCGGCTTCGTTAAGCACTTCGCCAAAAGGAAATTGCCAGGCAACAATACCCGAAGCCGCCAGCACAGCGATGTATTGAACGCGACTGGCGCGACGTTCGTTCTTCTTGGAGGGCATTGGCAATTTTGCCATGACGCTCTCGCAGAAACCGTCATCGTCCAGGTAGGGCTCATCGAACTGCAGCTGCTCTGCCAGCCAAGCATCAAATTGTGGGTCTTTGCCCTCTATAGTTAAATCGCCCAAGGCGCCACCCTTTGTGTTGCGCTGTTCAAAGTTAACCATTGACCACCTCCTCGCGCCACGGCTGCAACAAGCTCTGTAGCTTTGCTCGCGCGCGGTTGACATGGGATTTTACCGTACCTAGCGGCAACTTCATAATACTTGCCGCTTCCTCATGGGAGAAGCCCCGCTGCATGCACAAGTGTATCGCCTGGCGTTGGGCATCGCTTAAAGAGTCCATTGCGGAGTTCAGGTCCCGGGCCATCCCCAGGCGCTGAGACTCTTCAACCGACTCTTCCGCCTGGGCCCGATCGACCGCCTCCTGATCCACTTCTGGGGCGTTCTTGCGTTTGTGGCTCATGACGAGATTGTAGGCGATCCGGTACAACCAGGTGCTAAAGCGGGCATCTCCCCGAAATGCCGGCAGCGCCTTATAGGCCTTAATAAAGGCCTCTTGCGCCATATCATCGGCCAGGCCCTGATCGCCATCACACAGCTTGCGGAGCGAGAATCGCAGCTGGGATTGATAGCGACGCACCAGCTGGGCATATGCCCGCTGGTCCCCGTCTTTGACGGTGCGCCTGATCAAATCCTCATCATTGAGGTCCATATTTCGGTCCCTACGCCTGCTTAGTATCGAGCTTCCAGTTGATAAAGCGGGCCAGGCCGATAAACAGTGGGATCAAGCCCAGACTACCTACCCCAAATCCTGCAAGGGAAGTGAGCCAGATAAACACTGCAGCACCCACTGCGATTAAAGTAATCCCTCTGTCCCCAGTATTCTTAGGGCTGTTATCTTCCAGCATATCCAACATCTCAGGCGGCACATCCCGACCATCGGCCACCATGTTATTGATATTTTCCATCACCAGCTGTTTCTTCCTGTAGCTATTGCGAGTTACCAGCCACACGATCAACACCGGCATACCGAACACACAAAGTAAGGCCAGAATAGGTAAGGTCACCACTTGGTGGAAACCAGAATCTGATTGAGACTCTTCCCAGCCCTTAAGTGAAGAGTCATATTTTTTTGACAGGCCAATCTGCACATTGTCTGGCACACTATCTAGAGCCTCTTCAGCCACCTGCCCCCGCTCATCGAGAATCCCCTTGCGCTCCAGTTTCTCGATAATACGCTGGCTCAGAGGGCCTCCGAACTCAGCTCCCAAGTCCACCTGGACCTCACTGCGCTCGCCGTCCTCTCCCTGGGTTTTGATGGTGAGCACACCCTCCTCATCACGCATGATGCGTACATGCGTATCTGGCTTAGATGCCTCACTTTCCATTGCCGGCGGCTTTGGCGGGTTGGGTATTGTGCTGCTGTCATCCTGTGCCCAGCTGCCCATCGCGGCAAAAGTAGCTGCCAGCGCCGCCAACCAGTAGGTAGCTACCCGCAGGGATTGTGAATTTCTCGCTCTCATTAGTTACTCTCTAATCGTTGTCTTTCTTGTACTGTTTAACCGTCGGCCCGGGGAAGCCCTGCACGCTACATCACTGTTATGCGGCCTCGGCTGTAAGGTCCGGGGGTGGCGCCTTGGGGAGCTCTCTCCTCGGCAATCCGCACCGGGTAGGGAAGCCCGCTGCCTTCAACCTCACTGCCTGACTTACATTCATTGAGCTTTTGCATAAAGTGCTGGTCTGTTTTCTCAGTGAGCTGACGATGAATATCATCCACCGAGAATCCCAGCTCCGCCGCTCCGGCCTGCATGCCGCCAAGCGCCAAAATCAGTACGGCGCAAAATTGTACCTTCTTAAATGATCCCGCAGTAAACATTGTGACCTCCAGATCGCTTTTCCTTGTACACCTCTATGACGGAGCCAGAATTGATTTTGGATGCAGGCGCAAAAATATTTTTTTAAAAATTTTGTGAGAGGACTTCTTCCTATGGCTACTGGACCAATAAGTACAAAGGTCGCAATAATCGGCCTGTAACCATTGGGGAGCGCGTAGATGACCGGTATTAAGGAAATACTGATCTTTTGGTTTGGTGATCCCGCTTTAAATTACCGCCCTACACCTGAACGGCAGAAGCGGTGGTTTTCGGCAGACCCAAAGCTGGACAAGCAAATGGCTGAAGACTTTACCGAGATCACCAATATGGCCCTTGAGGGAAAGCTGGATCACTGGCGTCAAAGTCTGGAGGGCGAGCTGGCCCTGTTGCTGTTATGCGATCAATTCGCCCGCAATATCCACCGCGGTAACTCTCTGGCCTTTAAGGGGGACCCACTGGCTCTCGATATCACCGAGTCGATTCTACAGAGGGCAGATGAGCAAAAACTTGGGCTGTTTCAGCAGATTTTTGTCGGCATGCCTCTTGAGCACAGTGAAAACTCCGCTATCCAACAGCGCTCCGTGGCATACTTCGCCCAGTTGCAGAAGCAGTACGGGGATGATGAGTCCATCGCCCCTTATCTCGCCACCCACTATCGATACGCCCTGGCCCACCAGGCGATTATCGAGCAGTTTGGCCGCTATCCGCATCGCAATGCGGCCTTAGGCCGCAATTCCACTGAAGAAGAAAAGCACTGGCTGGCACAAGGGGGCGGCTTTAAATAATGGATTTACTCGGATGGTTATCACTTGCAGGTATCTGTGCCCTAGGCGCAATGTCACCAGGCCCTAGCCTGCTTATCGTAATGCGCTGTTCCGCCTCCGGTCTTCAGCAGGGCCTCGCCAGCGCCATTGCGCACGGCGCCGGCGTTGCCGTTTACGCTGCGCTGACAGCCTTTGGCCTCGCAGTACTGATTACCAGCTCTCCACTACTATTCAGTATTCTGCAATGGGCCGGTGCAGCCATGTTGGTATACCTGGGCTGGAAGGCCTTCCGAGCCCCGGCTCCCGGCTCGGGAACAACCCAGTTGGAAGCCCCCCACATGAGTGTTCGCCGCTCGATCGTACAAGGTTTCGGGGTGGCCTTCTTTAATCCCAAGATCGCGGTATTCTTTACTGCCCTATTTAGCCAGTTCGTATCTGAGCAGCAGGCTCTCACGACCAAGCTCGGAATGGCTGCCATGGTTTCAGGAGTCGATACACTCTGGTATTGCATCGTTGCCCTGGCAGTTCATGCCAGCCGCAAACGTCAACTGGTTAGCAAGCACCTCGGCCACCGCATCCAGCAGCTGTTTGGTCTGCTCCTGATTGGCTTGGCCGCACGTTTGGTATTCACTATTTAGTGGGTAGGACCTAAGCACCACCTCCGTAGAGGCGTGCCAAAATCGAAACTTTCCCCCGTAAGAATGATGATTAGGCACTCCAAAAAAAACAGGCCCGCAAACGGGCCTGCACAGTGCGGAGGTTGCAGCCTGGATGCCTGGGGGGAGTACATCCGGCTGCAGTGGCGCATTATGACAGTTACGACAGCTTCCTAAAGACGAATCATCGCAATAGCAACTCTCTTGAGCGCAACGAAACCTCCGCCACTTCAGTTCCAACCACCATTGACACTGAATATTTATACAGTTACCGTATAGCCATACAAGCAAACTGGAATGTCTTAAAGGCAATTGGGAGGCATATCATGGCCGTAGTAGCTGTTTGGAAATGCGATCGAGACGGAGCAATGTTCGACAACAAAAAAGATGCTGAAGAACACGATAAGATGCTGGAGCTTGCAGCCAACATTACCACGCTCATTGAGCGCAGTATTGAAGGTATTGATGAGCAGGTGAGCGAAGAGATCGGCCTGTTGCTGGCCAAGCGTCGCGATGCCCTGGCCAAAGCCTGCAAAGGCAAACCAGAAGTTCTGCTGGAAGAAGATGAGAGCGGTGAAGAGTCCTCCGACGAGACCGTTACTCCCTTTGCTGCAAACCAGTAAAACTGCCAGAAGAAATTTTCTGGTAGTAATTTAAAGTTTCATCCCTGTACTCTGCCCGGTTCAACCGGGCTTTTTTGCTGGGCTTCAGTATTTAGCTGAAGCCTCCCACCGCATAAAGATCGTTAATCGTTCCAGATCACCTAAAAAATCCTCTATTGCGACAAGCGCTTTTACAGAGATCTTATCGATATCACAATATTGATCACTGCGAGTATTAATATCACCAGCCAACTGATTAATGTGCCCCAAAAGCGTCCGGCATGGGTACCTCCCTTACCCGCTGTCAGGCCATAAGCGTGGAAAATGCGGGATAGAAAAAAGGCGATTCCAAAGACATGCAACCACAGTGCAGATAAGCCCCCTAGCTCCGCAAGCAACAAGAGCAATAATGCGATGGGGGTATATTCAACCGCATTCGCGTGCACGCGCACACGAATCTCATTATGACGATCCTCGCCAGTGCCAATACCTACTCGCTTAGTGCGACGAAATTGAACGACCCGGCCTGCCAAGTAGATAATGAGGATTGCACAGAGGCTGGCATACAGCGCTGTAATATTTACCATGGCATTTTCCTTTTTCTTATTAATACGAGATGTAAATATATCTCTATCACCACACAGCTCACCACACCAATGCTAAACAAGTGGCTGGACCTTTTTGTTCATTTTTCGTCACACAAAAAAAGAGCGGGCTTTGCCCGCTCTTCATCTGCTCACAAACTAAGCACTAGTTAATTGCGATAGCCAAAGTCGTGCCCCTTGCTCGGCTTAAGATGACGATCGCGCAGGCGGGTTGAACGAGTAACCAAAGATTGGGGCTCCCCCTCAATCAGTACCTGTTCAGGGTAGCTGGTTACTTCCAGTGGATCACCGCTCCAAACTACAATATCAGCATCGGCCCCTTTCTCCAGGGTACCGCCACTAAGGCTAAAGATATCTGCCACATTTGTACTGATAGACTTCAGAGCCTCCTCGTGGGACAACCCGTGGGCAACAGCATTACCAGCAGACTGACGTGAGAGGTATACATTGTGGGTAGAAGCGTAGTCGGGACCACTAATGGCAACTTTCACACCAGCTTTGGTTAACAAAGCAGCATTATCCAGGCGGGCGCCAAGGCTGGAGAAAGAAATGGGCAGGTTGTTAATCGCATCAATCACGACAGGCACCTGAGCTTGGGCCAGCTGCTCCGCCACCATCCAACCTTCAGCCGCCCCCAGCAGCACCAGCTTTACATTGTAAGTCTTAGCCAACTCAATAGCCGCAAGGATATCGCTGGCACGATTAGCTGTAATTAATAGCGGTTCCGTTCCATTAATCACCGGCTGTAAGGCCTCGAGATCCGCAAGACTATAATTCAGCTCTCGCCACTCTCCCAGACGAATCGCTGCACGATTGTCACGGTACTCCTTAGCCTCATTCAAGGCATTCTCAATTTTCGCATAGGCGTTTGCACGGCTACCACCGGCCAGTTGAGCACCGGCCTCACCCAAATAAGCCTTCTGGGCAACATCTTCCGCCTCGACACTATCGAACTCACCATTGAGTTTGATAGCAAAGCCACGTCCGGCAAACACTCTCTGGGCCTCTACCGCAGCGCTATCCCAAGTATTGATAGCTGGAAACACCACAGCGCTGGTAACACCACCAGCCCGGTTAAAAGGGATCAATGTAGATTTGGGGTTGTATGCGGGTACAGGATTGAAGGCGCTGCCGATACTCTCACCAGTTACCGCATGGTCGTTGGTGCCACTGGCTGCGCTGATCTCCACCAGTCCCAATTCAGAAATGGGTGCAATAACTCCAGGAGTCACCACCTTGCCTTTCGCATCAATTACCCGATCGGCAGGCATATTCAGCGAGGGAGCCACCTGCTCCACTTTACCGTCCACTACCAGCACATCGGCAGATTCCAGTGTGCCCATATCAGCCAGGGTGTGTACCTTGCCGCCCTTAATCAGGATACTTTGCGCCTGAGCCCCTGCTGTCAAAACCCCCAGGGCCAGCGCATAGAATACAGCTATTTTTTTCACAGTCGCTCTCCCTCTGCATTGAGAATACCAAGCTCAAAATCACTGCGCGGTTGGCGCTTTTTATCGGAGCGATCGTACATCAGCTCCCCATCGATAAAGACCTGATCAACATGGGTATAAACACTGAACGGGTTGCCAGACCAAATAACAACATCGGCCATCTTACCCTTCTCAAGGCTGCCGGTTTGCTTATCGATACCCAGTGCCTTAGCGGGGTTCATGGTCATCCAGGTCACAGCATCCTTTGGCTGAATATCGAAACCTGCGCGCTGACCTGCAGTCATCGCTTTAGCAACTTCTTCATTCAGGTGCTGAACGCCCACACCGGAATCCGAGTGAATCATCGCACAGGCCTTGGCCTGATCGACGATAGCAATATTTGCCTCTGTCATATCGAAGGCTTCGTGCTTAAAGCCCCACCAGTCAGCCCACATCGCAGCACATACATTGTTCTCCGCCAGCAGGTCGGCGACTTTGTATGCTTCTACTGCGTGGTGGAACGTAGAGATCTGGAAATCGAACTCCTTGGCAACATCCATCATCACCGCCATTTCCTCTCCGCGATAACAGTGATTGTGTACCAGGATATCGCCGTTCAGAACGCCTGCCAGGGTCTCTAGGCCAAGGTCTCGCTCTGGTTCATCTCCACCCTTCTCTACATATTCCTCCCACTTCTTCTTATAATTGCTGGCCTCAATCCAGGCATTGCGGTAGCCAGCTACATTACCCATGCGGGTTGAAGGGGAAGTACCTTTACCACCATAAACACGCTTAGGGTTCTCGCCACAGGCCATCTTCAGACCGTAGGGCGCACCGGGAAATTTCATGTCCTGTACGCTGCGACCCGGTACATTTTTGAGGGTTACACTGCGGCCACCGAACAAGTTGGCAGAGCCCGGTAGGATCTGCAATGTGGTCACACCGCCAGCCAGGGCTAAGGGGAACTGGGGATCCTGTGTCCATACAGAGTGTTCCGCCCATACCTGCGCGGTGTTGGGGGATGTCATCTCATTGCCATCCTGAGAGGACTCAATAGAGGGGGCGGGATAATCTCCCAGGTGAGAGTGCACATCGATAATTCCGGGGGTCACCCACTTACCTTTGCCATCGACAACCAAGGCGTCCTTGGGAGCCTCAAGATCTTGACCGATCTTTGCAATCTTTCCGCCTTTCAATAATAGGTCTGTGTTCTCTAATTGCTCCCCAGTCCCAGTAAGCAAAGTGGCATCCTGAATCAGCACCGGCCGGGACTGAGTAACAGAATAAGTTGAAGGGAAAGCATCCAGGCGAGCAAAATCCAGAGATCTCTGCTCACTCCCGGCTTTCTTCTCTCCGCAGGCAGACACCAACAGCGAGGCACAAAGCAAAGCCGCGATGCCGCGCCCGAAAACTCGAGAATGCAGCTGCATAGTTATTCATCCAATGGTTTTGAAGATGGCGGTGAATGCTATCAGTTTGTCTGACCTTAGCCACTACTTAGAGAAGAAAAGTTCGCTTCTGAGAAGAAAAGCCCCAAAGAATTAACGAGAAACTCGTCTGCTCTGCAAGTGGATACCCATCACATTTGAATAAACACACAATTACAAAAGGGTTTATAAATGTCGGCATGTCAGCAAAGACTGCAAACCAGCCCTTAAAAGGCCCCAGGTTCCCTATATACTTTTTTGTTTCCACATGATGCAGTTTCTGGTGAAAAAATACTCAATAATTATTCCGGAGGAGAATAGGTGATCAAGGAAAACAGCTTGCCGGTATTCCCCACATCCACTTATGTCACCAGTAGCCAAAGCCGGGATTCCCAGCAAGTCTATGAGGCTTTACGTAAAAGTGAAGAGCGCTATCGCGAACTGGTTGAGCATGCGAATTCCATCATTATGCGCTGCGACAGGCACGGGCGAATCACCTCTTTTAATGAATATGCTCAACAACTTTTTGGCTACTCTGAAGCAGAAATTATTGGGCGGCACCTGATCGGCACCATAGTGCCCGCCTGCGAGTCCAGCGGCCGGGATCTACGTCAACTCATTCAACATGTTTGCGATAATCCACAAGAACATCGCTACAACATTAACGAGAACATCACCAAGTCTGGCAAGAGGGTTTGGATTGCCTGGACTAATAAAATCCTTTCAGATGAAAGTGGCTGCCCAACAGGCATACTCAGTATTGGAACCGATATCACCAAACAGCGCCTGCTGGAGGAGGAGTTGCGTCAAGCACAAAAAATGCAGGCTATTGGCGAGCTAGCCGGCGGCATCGCACATGACTTCAACAATATGATTCATGGAATCAGTGGTTATGCCGAGGTTATCCAGCAGATAGCGGAAGATCCCCGTATCAGCGAATACACTAATCATATACTCACTACTGCCCGCCATGCCGCTGAGCTGACTAAGCAGCTGCTTACCTTTGCTCGCAAAGGTAACTATCAACTGAAAGATTGCAATACCCATGAGATCACCCGCGATGTCTGTGCCATGCTTGAGCGCACCATTGATCGGCGTATTCGCGTTGAACAGCAACTAGAAGCTGGCCGGCCTCATGTAGTCGGCGATCCCGCCCAGTTGAAAAGTGCATTATTAAATATCGGCATCAACGCCAAGGATGCCATGCCGAGTGGAGGCACTCTGCGTTTTAGTAGTAGTAATATTACCTTTGAAAAAATTACTACTATCGCAGATTTTGAAGTGCAACCTGGTCATTACCTGTTAATCACCATTCGCGATAATGGTACAGGTATGCCCCCTGAAGTGCGCCGCAGAATTTTTGAGCCTTTCTTCACCACTAAGGAATGCGGCCGGGGTGCCGGACTGGGTCTCGCCGCAGTGCATGGCACCATCCATTTGCATAAGGGGGCCATACAATGCCATAGCATTGAGGGAGAGGGCAGCACCTTTAATTTGTACCTGCCGATTGCCGAAGCAAAAGTAAGTAGACTGCAAAAACAAACTGTACCGCAATCTGCCAAACGCCAACTTCGTATTATGGTGGTGGACGATGAAGCCATTGTCCGCAGCTATTCGAAAACACTCTTTGAAATGAATGGCCACAGCGTAACCACTTTCGCTTCGGCGGAACAGGCGATCACCTATTACCGACAGCATTACGATCAGGTAGACCTGGTGATTCTCGATATGATTATGCCCGGAATGGATGGCCAGGAACTATTCGCCTTTCTGCAGCGCATCAACCCGGAGGTGAAAGCATTGCTTTCAACCGGGTTTAGTGTCGATAGCAAAGTCCAGGAAGTTATCAAAGATGGGGTTCTCGACTGTATCCAAAAACCTTTTACTTACGATAGGCTCAGCAACAAAATTGAGGAATTGATTTTAAGCGGGCAACTGATAACAACAGCGCTTTGAATATCTAAAATGACTTGTGTCTTAAAGCAAAAAAGCCATTTACTCTATGAAAATGACACACTTACACGAATACTTGCCAGAGAAATTACTCTGGCAAGTATTTTAAAGGATAATATGCGGAAGGTAGCGACTCATGTCCTGAGTTATAAGATTACTATCCTCGCGAATTGAAATACCCGCAGCCATATCATCCACTAGCCAGCTACCCACCAGGGTAAAACTCTGACCAAACTTCGGCAGTGGATGCATAGCCTGATAGATAAAGCCCTCTTCTCCATAGGGCCCATCCGAAAGCGATTGCACATCTTCTCCGCGTACTACTGAAATATTGGCTCCCTCACGGGAGAAAATGGGCTTCTTAACCAGCTCCGAATAGCCCTCAGCTTTATCCAGCTCATCTTCGAAAAATGAAGGTAGTAAGTTGGGGTGCCCAGGAAACAACTTCCACAACATGGGCAGGAGTGCTTTATTGGATAATATCGCCTTCCAGGGTGGTTCCAACCAACGTACGTTATTGCCCCCCAACAGAGAGCCAAATTCCTCGCGGAACATAAACTCCCAAGGGTACAGTTTGAACATCCAGGTAATTACCTGATCGTCTAAATCGGTAAAATCTCCCTGCGCATCACAACCAATATCTTCGATAAATACAAAATGATTAGTGATGCCGGCTTCATTGGCACAATCTTGCAAATATTGAACCGTACCGCGGTCTTCTACCGTATCTTTGCAACAGGCAAAATGTAGTTCTCGACCAGGGGTCAGGAACTGTACATCGCGAAAGCGATTAACCAGCTTTTCCTGCAGGCTGTTAAATTGATCAGACTGTAGGGGAAGTGCCCTCCTATCTACATTATCCTGCAACCAAAGCCACTGCCAAAATCCCGTTTCATATAGGCTGGTAGGCGTGTCGGCGTTATTCTCATAAAGTTTGGCCGGACCCTGCCCCGAATAGGCAAAATCCAAGCGAGAATAAAGGCTGGGGTCACCATTTTTCCAGGAATCGCGGACAAAATCCCAGTGCTGCTCCGGTATGCGGAAGCGCCTTAACAACGCCTCATCCTCAAGCACCTTAGCGACAACATCCAGGCACATTGCATGGATTTCTTCGGTGGGATCCTCAATATCCTGCTCTATCTGTTCCAAAGTGAACTGATAGTAAGCAGTTTCATCCCAGTATGGCTCCCCATACATGGTGTGAAAATGAAAACCAAACTCTTGCGCCCGCTCTTTCCAGCGCGGGCGCTCACCGATCGGCAACCTCAGCACCAATCAGCCCCCCCAGCTTCGGGAGCGACTGCTACTAGAGCGTCCGCCACCCCAGTTAGATTTGGCTGAAGCGACTGCACCAAAGCCCCCGCGTGAAACCGTCTTGGTAACTTTGGGCTTGGGATCCATCGCAGTCTTATCTACGGTATAGGAGTTTTTACCGTAGCGACCGATAACCTGACCATCAGCGGTCATCAGGCGATCATAATAGCGGGAGCCGGAGGCAGAATAACGGTATACCGGGTTGTAATGACCGTAGGAGTGATAGCGCCGGTCATTATCATTCAATATGGAGGCGACCATAAAACCGGTCATCAGTGGCATCCAAAAACCGCTGCTACTCTCGCGACAACTACCGAACTCCGTCTCGCACTGGGACAAATTGGCATATTTGGGCCCAGTCCGCTCAGCTTCCGCGAGGGCCTTCTGGTAGGCCGCCTCACATTGGGCTTCATCGAGCTGTGTATTATTCACACAGTCCTCGACAGAGGACACCACCTTAACCTCTTCATCGGAGGAGCAGCCCACAAGAGCCACGGTGATACCCATAGCCAGGGGGCGTAAAACAAAACTTGCCCCCCTGCCCTTGCGCATCCGCGCAAGATTAATATTTTTACTACGCTTCATCCTCACCTCCGCTTAATAGCTCATGCAAGCCGCGTTGAGGACACCAACAGAAATAGTGGTAGCTGCCAGCATAATACCCGCGCTAACTTCACCGTCTTCAATACGCTCAACAATACGTGGCATAAAGCCAAAACGAATAATCGCAAAGGCAATAAGCTGAGCGATTAGAGCAACCACTGCCCAAGTGGCAAAGTCAATAATGGAAACAGAGTTACTGGCAGCGCCGCCAACAGCAATGGCAAAACCCATCACCGCACCACCAAATCCAATGGCAGCGGCTGCGTTTTTGTCTTCACGGATCAACTTCCATTCGTCATGGGGTGTCACTAGTGCATAAAGAAATTTAAACGCGATTAAAAATACCAGTGACAGGCCAAAATAGGCCGCAAAATGGAGGATACCAGTCATCAAATCGTAGGGCTGGTCCATTAATACATCTCCTTATTATCCGTGAATAGTCAGCTGTGATGGTGTCAAAGTTATACCGGTACTAATCACCAGACTGCGACTCAGGTAACCTGCGTCCTCCTCTTTCTCTTCCGCTGAAAGGAACAGGGATTCGGTACGCTGATCGGACAAATCGCGTTCGAAAAGCATGGTGAATTGGTCGGTGAGGGAATAGTCCCCATCGGCATCATAGGTCTTCTCGGCCATATGCACCGGGTTGTGATAATCACCAGTAGCAGTCCAGACTCTCTGATAGTTACGGTCCTGCAATTGGTAATTAGCCGCACCGATTTCCTGCTTTAGAAGCCTGTCCCAAACCTGCTGATTGGCGACATCGAGGGTATCGTAAAAGTGAAACAGCTTTACGTCTACTACATGCTCATCACTTTGACCGCCTTCTGCCACAACCTGTAGCCAGGCATCGTCATCAGTATAAAACCGATAAACCCAGGCTCCATCGAGCTCTACAATTCCGGCGGCTTTGATAATCTGCGTTGGAGAACAGGATTCAATCGTGAGTTCATCCAGTATCAGGCGAATAGCCAATGGGTCCAGTTCAAAACTTGCGCCGAGTCGCAATCCCATAATTTCCGGGGTTTTCACCTTTGGAATATCTTTACCTTTGAGTTTGTCAATCAGCTTGGTAAACACGTACCTGTCCCCTCTCCTTCATTC
This sequence comes from Microbulbifer mixtoriginis (SeqCode), assembly GCF_052467515.1. Taxonomy (NCBI): domain Bacteria; kingdom Pseudomonadati; phylum Pseudomonadota; class Gammaproteobacteria; order Cellvibrionales; family Microbulbiferaceae; genus Microbulbifer; species Microbulbifer mixtoriginis (SeqCode). Next base: position 2,847,520 of record NZ_CP174314.1, read on the forward strand.
ATTTTTATATCGAAGCAGCGCTTTTCTGTAAGCCGCTTAGCAGAAATGTAATAGAGCATATCCCCCCTGTTCACCTCATCGGTCAACGCGGGGTTTACATCAATTTTAACTATTCCCTGACGACGCACGGCAATCAAGGTTGCGGACAAATTCTTTTTGAAATGATCAAACAGAGCAGAAAATAACAAAGGCCGTTCACCCTGATACTCAATACTGTACTGAGTCATTCCATAAGTGCTATCCAGTAGCTGCCGGTGTAATCTGGCAGAACCGGGGTCCAGGGAGGATTTAGCCAGTAATTCCACCGCTACTGAGGGGATGCATTCAATATTCGGGCAGTGTGAGCGCAATAGCTCACCGACATTTTCATCCTGAAAATAGGCTGTTTTATGACTATTGGGACTGAGTTTGTCACAGAACAAAGCTGTGGTGAGCGTGACATCATCCAGGGGATTATCGATAATGATCCGCGCGGCATCGACAAGTGCGGCGCGCTGCATGCTCTCAATATGGGAAAAAGATTCAACCCGAACAAAATCAATTTTACCCGGCATGGGATTCTCGATATCGGCTTCGACACAAAGCACGATATCTGTTGCTGTACCATTGGTTTTCGATAACAGCAGCTCTATCAAACGAAGGGTTCGCGTTCCATTCCAGCCAATTATAACCGTGTGATTTACATGGTTTGTCATGCGCAACCCTCTCTTTCCTCTATGCACAAACTCTGAAATTACAAAGCCCACCTTGGTAAGCACCAAAGCGAATAGACTCAATCCAAAGGGGATCACCCAGGTTGCCACAACCACTTTACCTGCGGGCGTTACCGGCGAGAAATCGCCATAGCCTACTGTGGAAGCAGTCACTATCAGCCAATATATAAAGTTGGCGGGGTCAACAATCTCATGCTCCCCTGCAGCACTGAGTAATAGGTAACTCCCCATTACATAACCCAGCACGCCGACAAGAATGGTTAGTATATTGGCCTTAACAAAAAGCGACGCCAGAAGGCGCCGCACTCGATAAAGTAGCACTGGATCAGGCCTTTTGGCGGCTCGCCAGTAGCTGGGCCAGCTTGTCGCTGCCGCTGACCTGGCCACCGGGCTTAATGCCCGCCGCCTTCAGCTTGGCGTCCAGACCAGAGCCGCTTTCCTCTGTTGCCAGCTCTTCAGCTGCTTCCAGCTCCGCAGCGCGCTCCTGTTGCTTGGTCTTGATACGATCAAGGCTGTCCAGGGCCGTTTTGATTTTGCTGTTAGCCCCCATATGGCGAGAGGAAACGGCTACTTGGGCCTTTTGTACAGATTCGGTGGCCTTGATCTGGTCAATCTGCTGCTCCATACGGCGGACATTAATTTTCGCCTTGGAGATATTCCCTTTCAGGGTACGCTCAGAGTTGATGAAGCCATCCAAGAGGCTCTGTTCCGTTTCGAGTTGAGCTTCCAGCTCAGTAACACGCTCGGCACACTCCAATGCCAGGCTATCATCACCTTTCTCGCTGGCACTGATTGCGTGGTTGCTGTAAGTCTCAATATCGGCTTTTAGAGACTCTACCTTACTTTCTGCCAGCTTACGCTTGGCCATGATTTTAGTCAGGTTCTCATCACAAGCTTTCAATTCGGCCTTTGCCTCCCGCAGTTCTTGATCGAGGATACGGATAGACTGGCTGTCCGCAACGGCTTCAGTTCCTTCATTGACCGCGCCTTTCAAGGCAGTCCAAATTTTTCTCAGGCTCATGCTACACCCTCCATTTCAAAATGATCAGCATATAAATCCAGGAAGTCACCCACATTGGAGAACAGGGTTTCAACTTCTTCAATTACCACTTCGTCCTTACTAGACACAGACAAAGCGCCAAAAGCGACATAGTAACGCTCACCGCCAATCATGGTGATGGCGATCGACGTCAGGGGAACCAGTTGATGAGTCTGGAGAATCAACTCATTAAGGGCGACCACGTCGGCTACCTGGCTGACCGGGAACAAGATGCTCTCGACAACGATCTGCTTCTCACCGACATAAACGAATGCATCGACTCCTTCGTCATTGGAAATACTGAGGCACTCCCCCTCAGATTCCACCACCCATCCGGTGTGGCTTTCCGCCAAATGGCGTAGATTCTCATGGTTCCAGGTCATCTCGACTCCCTCGCTGTGGAATATTAGTCACAAATATAGCATCAAAAAAAAGGCGGTCAATAACTTATTTCAAACTTATGTTGCAAATAATACACACAAAGATAATATTTACCACATAAGTGACATCAACTGTAACGGAGTCGAGCCCATGGACCACAAGCAAAGCCTCAGTAACCAGCAAGCACTGGCTCCGTACAAACAGGCTATCGCCCGCTATGTGCGCGCATCTATGGCTTTGCGGGGTATGCGTTACGGGGATCTCGCCCAGGCCCTGGCCGAAAGAGGGATTTCAATGACCACGGAAAACCTGCGCAGCAAGGTGAGCAAATGCATGTTTTCTGCAGATCTACTGGCAGCCATCATTGATGCCTTATCGGTGGAAGACAGCGCCATGCCTGAAATCCTTAAGCAAGCGCGAGAACTGCAAGATCAAGGACTCAATACCGAACAATAGAGAAGCTATCATGCTCTATCACGCAGTACCAATAGGAAGTAAATCGCTAAACTCGAAGACAGAACATGCTATAAAATCTAGCAACCAGGCCCGCTGAATAGCTAGTAGTGATGGAGCTTATAAACCGGCTCACCGTTACCACACTTACCGACAACCTCTGGTTCAGAGAGTTTGGCTCCTGCCGGTATTATTTTATTGGTTGGCCACCATACAAAACAGGCATAGCGAAAATTGACTGCCCAGTTACAGTAAAGGCGGCCGTCATCCTCCTCATAGAATCGCGCCTGACAAAAGCTTAAGGTCGGGCTTCGCACCCCCTGTTGCTGCTGGGCATCCACAAATATCACATCCACAGCTGCTACGGCAGTCACCCAAAAGCAGGGTATTAATAACCACAATTTCATAGGCGTACTCGGCTAAACTGCAAGCTGAACTCCTATAAAGCCTAGCAGCCCCGGCGCAACTTTCATTTTGTGTATCCACTTCTAAGAGTGAGCCCCCCACTACCCTAAAGGTGACCCCTCTTCAAAACTGCAAGAATACGTCTAAGGCAGTTCTCTGGGTCACGCTTCCAGCTGGCATAGGGTAATGGCAAAACAGTAACCCCCGCTCTGTGCAACACTTTATAAGTCTGGGTAGTAAAGTGATACCGATACTCCCCAGGAAAACCGATCAAATCCACCCCCAGGACTCGGCCGTGGTATTCGCAGACCACATCAATACGCTGGCCAGCGATAGGGAATGCAACCCAATGTCTGACATCCGCCATCCGCAGGCTCGCGCTCACCTCTTCGGCAAACTCACAGGGAAAAACTTTTTGTGGAGCACTTAGGCCCGCCTCATGATCAAAATCAACATAGCGGCGCAGCAAGTGCTCAGGTGACAGAGATTCTGGGCTGATGGAATAAGCCACCAACTGCCTCTCTTTAGCCCGGGTCACAGCAACATTAAACATGTCGGCACGATTAAGATAAGTCGCTGCACGCAGAGACTGATTGTCTACAGAAAAAGACAAGAGCATCAGGTCCCGCTCCTCTCCCTGAAATCCGTAAGGGGTTGCAACCAAGACGGAGAAACTGCGCAGCACATCTGCCGGGAAGGCCTTATCCACTTCGGATGCCAGATAATCCACCTGCTCCCTGAAAGGAGAAAGAATTCCAACCGTCGGCTTGAGTGGGGAGTCGGCATAGCGATGAGTATGTTCATGCAGCTGCTCAAGTATCCAATCCTTTTCCAGCCGATTTCTGCCGCTTTTTGCTCGCTTTCCCTCCAAGTAATGCAGAGTTAAAGCCCTCTCACTGGAGGCTACCGGTCTAGACTGCATCACCTTGAGTCGATCTGTATAAAAAGCGTTATTGCTAAAAGCAATTAACTCCGGCTGACTGCGGTAGTGTTCATCCAGTAAGGTAACAGCCTGTTGACTACCCAAGGAGTCAGAGACAATATCCAACAAGGACTGGTCCCGGTAACTCAACTTCATAGGTAATTCTTCAGGGCTGCCTAAGTCTTCCCACAACTGTTGTTGTTGCGCCACAGATAAAAAGGAGACGTGACGCAGCTGCTTGCCATCCCCGACGACAACCGCACGTTTTGCTCGGTGTAATGCTGGTAGGGCGCTGGCGATATCACACTGGGTGGACTCATCAAAGATAACAAGATCAAAGAGCTCGCGGGAGAGAGGCAATACTTCATTTAGCTCATCCAGGCTCACAAGCCAAATTGGGTACGCCTGTAAAACAACCTGCATATTCGTTTGAGCAAAAGCTCTGCTTGCGTTTTGGAGGTTCTTGCCCTGAGAGCCTGATTGAAAGCCGATAAATGCCTTCTCTCATGCTTTAAAAGATTTAGAAGGGCCTCTTTTCGATAAGCATTAATAAATCGAGACGCATGCCGTTCAAAATTTTTACGCAAGGTCCCGATTACCTCCTGGAATTCCCACAATGACTCCGTATCCAGTTGCCGACCTAAAATACGCAGTCTCAATGCAACCAACCAAGCACCAAAACCTTCGGAACCGAGTTTCTGAGCGGCACTTAACGCCCCATTAAAACGGCGCTCAGCTTTACGCATTGATTTGAGTATTACTTTAAGACCACGCTTTAGGTTGGTAGCGCTCACCTCGGGAGCTGCAACCCCCTCTTTGAGCAAAGAATCCAAATGAAATTTCAGGCTGGGTATAAAACCCTTTTCACCTGCATGAACATACCCTTCCTGTAAGTCATAGGCCTCACGCAACTTCTGCCGCACAACATCTATGGCCTGGGGGGTTTTAGAAACAACCAAAACAGTATTGCCATGCAGCATTTGGTCAATCGCCATTGCGGCAATGGTAAAACTCTTACCGGTGCCTGGCGGGCCGGAAACCAGACTCAAGGGCATCTTCGCAGCATTTCGTAAAGCCCTTTCCTGAGCCTCACTCAAAAGTCCCGGCAACATCTCCGGCTCACTGTCACTTTGCCGGAAATCAACAACCTCCTCCCCGAGGACCAAATTTAATGGAGCAGAAAAGTTTCGTTCTCGGCCTAGAAGTTTCAGCTCATGAAGGACACCGCGCGATCCCCGCGACCTATCAGCCAGAATTAGGGCGCAAGCACTACTTATTGCCAGAGCTGGAGCCCTACCCAACTCATCACAATCAACCGTCTGTAGATTCGGCCAGCGACTAATCTCTTCAATACCGGTTAACCGACTGTTTTGTTCCAGCCAGCGCCCCATAGCTGCCACCTGGGGACTATCCAGCGGAAAGCTCGGTTTAGGGAAACTATCTGTTACTCTCGAGTCTATATCCGGCTTAAGGATCAAGCGCAGCAGTGGAAGGTTGATATGGAGATCAGCCGAGTTGACCTCCACAAAATACTCTTCGTCAGAACAAAGGCGGGCAGGAAAATACAGTAGCGGGGCACACAATTGACGCTTGGAACTAAGCCCCAGCTGGCTCGGGAGTTCACCAGAGATAAAGAACACCGAATAGATTAAACTGCGCTCTTTTCGGTAAGCATCCGTTAGCTCTACGAGCTTAGTAGCCGAGGCCCCCACCAATGGCACTCTGGGTAACTCTCCACTGGCTAAAAAGTCCCGCTCTCTGAAAAGTACCCGGCGATTACCCGCAAGCCGGGCAATATTACTCAGTGATAAATCATGACTATCCGCCTGATAGCAGCGTCTGAAATATTCGACCAACAATTTGGAGGAGTCCCGCATAACCATCCATGCTTCCAATTAGAGGCAAAGTCCTGCCCGAAATTGTACCACCGGGACGACACTCCCCACTCAATGTGCCAGTTGGCATTTAGACTGGCTAGCCCTCACTCGCTATTGTGCGTAGTTTGCGAGATTCATCTCGACTCAGGCTCAATCCATATTTCTCTACGATAGAAATAAATCGCTGAACATATATTTTACCGACGGGCGCATAGGGTGGCATCCACTCATCAGGCCCTTTGTGCCCTTTACTTTGATTGCGGCCATCATCCACCAACCAGAGATTATCGATATCCTCAGCAAAGCGCCTTTTCTTTGCACGGCTCCACCCAGCTCCTCCGTGATCATGGGCCCACTTAAGGGGCACAATATGCTCCACATCCAGATCAGAAGCTTTGCTGTAAAAATTGCCGGTATAAGGATCTAGCCACAACCCAGTATCCACCTTACAGCCGTTGGCGCGAGTATAAGTAACTGGCGAAAGGGAGTACCGTATCAACAGCTCATGTCGGGTATCTTGGCAATCCCTATCTGTATCAGACCACTTGGGTAACCACTCTGATCTCTCATAACTAATCGCCAGAGCAGAAAAGCTGAAAGAAAATAAAAAGAAGCACACACAAAATCTTGAAATTGACCGAACACTCATACATCAACTACCAATCAAATCAGATCTTTAGATTACTAGAAAACTGATTGGGATTGTATGTACCGGTTCAAACTGAGGTAAAAACGAAACCATTAGTTACCAACAAACAGCGAAAGGAAAAGATAAGTGTATGAACCGGCGCAACGGAGGCAGTTAGAAACCACTAGTATCTGGGAAAGGAAGGATGATCCCACGCAATACTCAAAAAGGCATTGCGCAGGATCTCGAATTACCCACGATCAACGCAGGCTCATCGCACTATACAGAGACAACCTCTTTAGCAGGGGCTGGCTGCGACTTTAAATTCATCTCATCTAGATTACCTTCCACCTCATTAGGTTTAACCTTGTGGAAGACCGCGTAGAAAACAGGGATAGCAATCAGCGTAAGCACAGTAGCAAAACCTAGCCCCCCCATAATGGTTACGGCCATATCCGCAAAGAAAGCATCAAATAGCAGTGGCGACATTCCTAAAATAGTGGTCACAGCTGCAAGGAAGACCGGACGCAAGCGACTTACGCTAGCACGCTGAATAGCAGTGAGTCTGGGCAAGCCCGCATGTGTTTGTACTTCGATCTCATCGACCAAAACCACAGCGTTTTTAATCAGCATTCCGGATAAACTCAATACACCAAGAAGTGACATAAATCCGAAAGGCAGCCCCGTCGCCAACAAGCCTACAACTACGCCCACCAAACACATGGGAACTACCAGCCAGATAATTACGGGCTCACGTACAGTACCGAACAACAAGATCGATACCAAGATCATGATTAGGAAGCCAAGTGGCAAGCCTTTACCCAGAGACTTCTGTGCATCGGTAGAGCTTTCATACTCACCACCAAATTCCACTTTAAAGCCTGGTGGTAACTGCATACTTTCTACCCAGGGGCGAATTCTCCCAAACGCGGCCATAGCAGTAACGCCTTCCGGAGCATCGGCACTGACAGTGATGGTCGGAACCCTATCGCGTCTTTGGATCAGGCCCTCGTCTGCAGTAACCTCAAAATCCGTGATCAACTGTCCCGCCGGAATATACCCTTGCTCGTTAGGGCTCCAGACCAAACGATCCTCCAGGGAACCCACTTGATTCCTATCCCCTTCCGGCATTCGCGCAATAATAGGGATAATACGATCGCCGCTCTCAAAATCACCCACGGTATAACCGGCAGAGGCAAATTGAATCATCCGGCTAATATCGGTATTCGTGACACCAGCTACGCGAGCACGCTCATCATCAAGGTGGGCATGGATAGTCGGCTCTCTACTGCGCCAATCATGGCGAATATCTTCCAGGCCCTTCTCGCGAAACTGTTGCTCAACATCTACGGCAAGCGCACGCAAGGTCTGAAAATCCTGACCAGAAATTCGCACTTCCACATCGGCACCACCACCAGGGCCAAACACCAGGCGCTTAAAGGTAATCAATGCTTCAGGCTGCTCTTCACGTAACTGCGCCTTTGCCCTCTCTATCAGTTGAGCGATCTGCTCGCGATTCTCAGTGCGAACAATTAGCTGACCATAGGAAGCATTGGGCGCTTCAGGAGCATAAGTGAGCATAAAGCGATCGGCTCCCCGACCAGCTACAGCCGTTACCGAAACCACCTCATCCTGCTCTTTAAAATACTTTGTTGCCTGTTGAAGAGCCTTATCAGTACGGTTAATGTCACTGCCCTGTGGCAAGAAGTAATTCACATAAAACAGCGGTGCATTGGAGTTGGGGAAGAATCCCTGCTTTACAAACCCAAAAGCAAAATAGCTTACTAATGTAACGGCAACGAGTAAGCCGATGGTGAGGCCACGATGCCTTAATGCTCCTGCTAAGGCTCCGGAATACATGTTGTAAAAACGACCATTATAGGGGTCTTCAGAATCTGAATTCTTACCGGGTTTGAACAGGTGATACCCCAAATAGGGCGTTACAGTTACAGCGAGAATCCAGCTGAGCAGCAATGAAATCCCAATCACAGCAAACAGAGAGAAAAGGAATTCACCGGTGGCATCATCAGACAGTCCAATACCAGAGAAAGCCATAATACCAATTACAGTGGCCCCCAAAAGCGGCCAGAATGTTTGGCGCACTACCCGGCTGGCAGCACTCTTGGGCTCCTCATTTCGTTGAACCCCCATCAACATGCCTTCTGCAACTACGATAGCATTATCAACCAACATACCCATGGCAATAATGAGGGCACCAAGAGAAATCCTCTGCAGGTTCAAACCAAACAAATTCATGATTAATACGGTACCCAGAACCGTAAGACCAAGCACGGTACCCACCACCACGCCAGAGCGCCAGCCCATAAATACACAGAGTACGAGGGTAACGATCACAACTGAAGAGACGAGATTAAACAGAAAGCCATCGACACTCTCTTCTACCACTTGGTGCTGGGCATAAACCGGGTGAATTTCCACCCCCAGCGGCAGTGCCTGTTTTATCTCCTCAAGCTTGGCCTCTACAGCCTTACCAACATTAACAATATTGGTATTTTCAGCTCCCGCTATACCAAGCAATACCGCCTGATTTCCATCATAGCGGGCAATAAAGCTAGGGCTTTCATCATAACCCAGGGAGATATCTGCGATATCTCTGATGGCCAACATTGCCGTTGAACCAGGTACACCCACAAGAATATTACGGATTGCTTCCAAGTCACTTGCAGGATTATCCACTACGATGCGGGTGCGCAAATCCTGACCACCGATTTCTCCAACTTTCTGTGTGGAGCTTTCCGATTGCAGAACCTGGGCTAGATCATCGAGAGAGAAACCAAACTGAGCGAGTCGGGACTCATCAATATCCAAATAGGCGACTTCATCAATGATTCCAGAACGGGAAACTTTCGCCACCCCCTCAACACCGAGCAGTTCACGACGAATCGCTTTAGTGATTTCACGCATTTCGGTCAGGGAAAAACCCTCACCAGTAATCGCATAATAAATACCGTAGACTTCACCGAAGTCATCATTGACCACCGAGGGATATGCCCCACTGGGAAGGTCACTTTGGGCATCATTAACTTTGCGACGCAGCTCATCCCATACCTGAGCCAGTTCTGCGGAAGCGTATTGATCCTTAATTTCTACACGGATTTCTGACATTCCCGGACTAGAGGTAGAGGAAACCTTATCCAGCTGTCCCATTTGCTGGATAGCGACCTCAAGCTTTTCAGTAACCTCCTCTTCCACCCTTTGTGCACTGGCACCGGGATAGAAGGTATACACTCGCGCTTCTTTAATGGTAAAGGCAGGGTCTTCAAGGCGGCCAATATCCGAAAGCCCCCAGAGTCCGCCGATCAGGCAAATCAACATTAGTAGCCAGCTATAAACCGGCTTTTCGATAAATGTGTCAGAAATCTTCACAACATTTCCCCCCTGTTCACAGGGTCAGAGCTCTCAAGCAAAAAATTAGTGCTGTACATAATTGCGAACTTTTGCACCGTCATAGAGATGCTGACCGCCCGCAGCTACCAGCTTCATCGCTGCTGACAAGCCCGTAGTGATCTGTACGGCTTCACCATTGGTACGGCCAAGAGCCACCTGAACCTTGGAAACCGATTGATCTTCATTAATTTGCCAGACATAGGGTTTCCCCTCACTATTGCTCTGCACCGCCGCCAGAGGAATCCAAAAATCTCCGCTGCCCTCTTTCATTTTGACCGTCACTCGGGCAGTCATACCAGGAAGGATCTGAACATTCTGCGGTCGCGGCATCCCCAGTTCCACCGCGTAGGTCTGGGTTACACTGTCGGCTTCCGCTTGGTGTTCACGGTATTGCAAAGCAAACTGCTCACCCGGAAGAAACTCAAACTCCGCTAACACTGAGCTTATTTGCTCTTCGTTGACAGTAGCCAACATTTTTTCCGGCACAGAAATTTGTATACGCACCTCAGAAATATTCTGTAGGCGCACAATGGGCTGGCCGGGCTGAACGTTAGTGTAATTCTCGACAAGCTGCCGTGTTGCCAACGCATCAAAGGGAACCGTCAGCTTGGTATAAGCTAAATCCTGTTCCGCTCTTTCCAGGGTTACTTTGGCAAGGTCAAAGTTACTCTCGGTTTCATCGAGCTGCTGCTGGGAAATCACTTTGGAACTTGCCAGTGAGCGCTGTCGATTCAATGTTTTCTCCAGAAGCTCTACATTTACCCGGGCTTCCTTTACCCGGCGTCGGTAATCGCGATCGTCAAGCTCGGCAATCAAAGTGCCTTTAGGAATGATTTCGCCCTCTCGAAGATTTAGCTTATCGAGCTTACCGCCAACCTGAAAAGAAAGGTCCACGCTCTGCACAGCTTTTACCCTGCCTGCAAATTGTCGATCTGCTACTTTATTGGTGCTCTGAACGGTGGCCACTTTCACCGGCCACAACCGCTCAGCACGTTGCTCTTCTTTCTCCGAGCCGGAGCAACCCGCAAGAATGACCACCGCTGCCATAAGCAGGGCTAGTGGGGCACGAGAACTTACCGACAATTTCATATTCGTCATCCAAAAAGCGTGTTTAAGAAAAAAATCAGGTGAGATCTGCAGAAAGCATCAACAAACGTTCGCGTAAACGGGTGAGCATCGGATCTTCTGACTCCACCACACCCAACACACGCCCAAAGAACATACCTTGGGCTGCGAGAATCAACAGCTGTGCAAACTCGGGGTCTTTGTAGGTTTGGGAGATTTCACTGCGCAATTCAGCCTCCTTAACCTTAACTGGTTCCAGGAGCGCCGGATCTTCGGCTACTGCTGCAATCAATGAACGGGGCAAGCCTTCATCATCTTCCATTAGTTCAAAAATGGAACTCAGCCGAGAGGTCAACAAGTCACCGCCAGCTTTGGTGCAAGCTTCAGCACTGGCATCTTCCCTGGCAATCGCTGCCTCCAACATCGCTTTGAGAAGAGACTGCTTGGTTCTGAAGTGATGAATTAAACCACCCTTACTTAACCCGCACTGGGTAGCCACTGCATCGAGAGTGAGCTTGCGTGCCCCCTTCTCTCGCACCACCTCTTCGGCAGCACGGACAATGGCAGATTTATCGACTCTGGACACATGACCTCCCGGGATTACCCAACAAACCAACCGGCTGGTCGGTATCTTAACGCTCCTCAGCAAAAGATCAAGCTATGCTACCCTCTGTCACCGTCAAGCAAGGTTAAAAAGTGTTTACGAAACGCGCTGACCGAACCAGTGAAAGTGAGCGCCCCCGATTACGGAGTTACTTATGACGGATCACGCCTGCCCCTGCGGCTCAGGTAAGAAATTTCAGAGCTGTTGCAACCTCTTCCTCTCTGGGCAAGCCTATCCCAATACTGCAGAGAACCTGATGCGCAGCCGTTATTGCGCTTATGCGATGGGAAACCTGGCCTATCTACGCAAAACTTGGCATCCAGACACCTGTCCAGATCTTTGCCAGGAGGACTTGGAGACCCAGTGGACGAGACTGGAGGTTATTAAAAGCAAAGCTGGCCTGAAGAGATCGGTGGTAGAGTTTAAGGCGTGGTATTCAGAAAATGAGCAGGAACATGTAATTCATGAAGTATCCCTGTTCAAACTCTACAAAAAAAAGTGGGTGTACCTGGAAGCGCTCCCCGGATGGCCTGAAGAAGGCAGAACCTAAAAACCGGCAAGAGTCAGTGGCAAATTAAACGAACTGCAACTATAAGAGAGTAAGTATCGCGGGAGCCCCTCCACTCCCGCACCTCCTTCCTCATTTTTTGTTTATTTAAAAAACGTTTTCCTGACTTTGCTTTAACGTGCGCACCACCCTTCCCCATAAGTGGGTTACGCGCGATATAATTGCGAATTTTCCCACTCCCCTTAGGTGGATTTTTTTTCATATACATTCTCCTTTATCGAAAATTTTGGCAGCCAAGTGCCAACAGCCAAGGTATTTTCCTGCTAGTCTCAGCCAAGTAACCGGCTTATGCCACATCAAATAACTCCTTTTCAAAACTGCTACAAACTAGAAGTCTACCCCTTAATACATATTACCTGACGCAGGGTATGCTCCACTTCAACAAGGTCTGACTGATTATCCATAACTTGATCTATATCTTTATAGGCCGCCGGAATTTCATCAATCACTCCCTTATCTTTACGGCATTGAACACCCCTAGTCTGCTCTTCAAGATCCTGCCTGGTAAACCTCTGGCGCGCTGCGCTACGACTCATTTTGCGGCCAGCTCCATGAGCGCATGAGTGGAATGATTCGGCAATACCACGTCCACGCACAATATAGGACTTGGCTCCCATTGAGCCTGGAATAATTCCCAGCTGATCTTTTTTCGCACTGATCGCCCCTTTACGGGTAATAAAAACATCCTGCTCAAAATGGCGTTCGCGCACGACATAATTATGATGACAATTGATTGCCTCACTGGTGAGCGTAAATTTTGGCAGATGATTTTTGAGACAATTCAAAACCAACTTCATCATTTCCTCCCGATTAACTCTAGCGTACTCCTGGGCCCAGCTTACCGCCTCGATGTAATCATCAAGATGGTGGTTACCTTCGGAAAAGTAAGCCAAATCTTTATCTGGCAGATTACGTATATGTCCTGCCATATCCTTTCGAGCCAACTGGATAAAGTGCTGTCCAATAGCATTGCCAACACCTCGACTGCCTGAGTGCAGCATCACCCAAACCGCATTATTTTCATCCAGACAAATTTCAATAAAATGATTGCCGCCACCCAGGGTCCCCATCTGGGTAACCCAAGTTTTCTGTGGCTGATGCAGCCTTTTTAGTAGCCCAGGATGTTTTTCAAACAACCTATCCACACCGGGAGCTAAAAGTTTGCAGGCAGATTCCCTGGCACCGATCATCTTGTGACGACCCTGTCCAATGGGTACTTTCACCTCAATGGCCTCCCGCAATGCTTTCAGGTTGTCAGGCAACTGATGGGCATGTAACGAAGTTCGCACTGCATTCATTCCGCAGCCAATATCCACCCCTACCGCTGATGGGATTACCGCATCTACTGTTGGGATCACAGAACCAACGGTTGCCCCTTTTCCTAAATGTACATCCGGCATTGCCGCAATATGGGAGTGTACGATTGGTAACTGAGCAATATTTTTTAGCTGCTGCAAGGCCTGCGGCTCGATTTCATCGGTATATATTTTTACCGGCACACTACCTTGCTGTGCATTTTTATTTAGCACAATTTTTACAGGCATATAGAGTCCTTGGATTGATCCAATAAATCATTAAAAGCTCTCCAAAGCCCCAAACAAAAAAGCCCCGGCAAATGCCAGGGCTCTAGAGAATTCTGGCTTGAAAAGCTCAATCACTTTTCAAGCAGATGCACATGAAAAGCGATCAAAAAAACAGGTTGTTAATATCCACATTTCGCATTTCATGGCTCCTTCGTGGCTGCGTTCCACGTCAATCAAGAAATAACTAATAAAAAATGCCAGCTTTAAGCAACTCATGCCGACAACAAACTATGTGACAAATTTTATTGCCTAGCCGCAATAAGTCAACCTAAATTTAAACTACTTTTTAGTATTTTTTCTCAACAAGTTACTATCAGGTATTAATAACCAATTAACTGAGGCATTTTTTATATGCAATCACTACGTTTCAGCAATACACTAAGCAGCCGACATATGAGCCTGTATCAGATCAAACCATGAGTTGTGAACCAGAGATTATCTATGAGGACGAACACCTGCTTGCCGCTTATAAGCCTGAAGGCTGGCTCGTTCACCGTTCCGAGATAGACCGTCACGAGACACGTATCCTCCTGCAGCACCTCCGCAATCTAAGTGGTTATCATTTATACCCAGTTCACAGACTAGATAAGCCTACATCTGGAGTTATTATTTTTGGCAAAAGCAGTGCGGTCGCCGCTCAGCTCCAACATCAACTGGAAGGTAAGGGCTCCCTAAAGAAATATCTTGCTGTTTGCCGCGGATACTGCCCCGAACAGGAGACCATTGATTACCCACTCCCACCGGTAGCAGACTTTAAACACCAGAGGAAACGCCCCAAGTCAGAGCTTCCCCGCCAGGAGGCCATCACCCTCTTTCAGCGGCTCGCCACCATAGAATTACCTTATGAGGTGGATCGCTATCCCACCAGCCGATATTCACTAGTAGAAATTCAGCTGAAAACTGGTCGCCGACATCAAATCCGCAGACACTTCAAGCATATTCACCACCCCTTAATTGGTTGCCCCAAATACGGAAAATCTTCCCACAACCATTTTTTTTCTCAGCAGTTTAATTGTGGGAGACTGCTACTACATGCCGTAAAATTAGAATTACAGCACCCAGTTAGTCAAAAACTATTAGTATTACAGGCCGAACCACGTGGAAAGTTCATGAAGCTTCTGCAGACATTTGGCTGGTCTGATGCACTCAACCACTGAAGCAAAGGGAATAAAATTAGAAAACCAAGAAACACTGTGTTCGAGTGAGATCTCCTAAATAGAAATCACACTTAATTCAAATCGTTAGCAGGCAGTCCAAATTACGACGAAACATCTCCCTGCCCAAGCTGATCCTCGATACTCTTTTTACGTGAACCAAAGAGACCTCTTCGCTCCACCTCAAGTTTGGGCTGAGGCCTCAAGAAATAGCGCAATTTATCTTTCTCCCACATTGCATCCTGGTAGCCAAGCTCAATCAACTCCTCAATATAGGGCCGCTCAAAAAGCAAGTAACTTGCCGCGGAGACTCCGCCTCCAGACCGCGTCGCACCTGTGGAGCGAAATAACCAACGCAACGCCGGCGGTAGATACTTTAATTTTCTCCCTCCCAATCTGGCGAGACTCTGCGATGGTTCAATAACCACGGATTCTACTGGCCGAAGAGGAGAGAGATCGGCAAATTTATCTTCTTCCACAGAATCCAGTAAGGTATTAACCCTATCCAAATGTTCCAAATCCCCTTCCAAGCTATCAATAAAAGCAGCATTGAACCACTGAGCAGTAATCTGGGCCATTGAGGGAGAATGGACCTGATTATTGCTACGCCGACTACCCCAGTGAACTGGAGAGCGGTTATCGGAAACACCTACGATAAAGACACGCTTAGCTCCAAGGTGTAAGGCCGGGCTGATGGGAGCCATTTGACGAATTGCACCATCACAGTAGTAAATATCGTCGATTTTTACTGCAGGAAAAATTGCGGGGATTGCAGATGAGGCGAGCAGGTGATCCACCGTCAAGCGGGTGGAAACTCCAAACCGGCGAAAGCGCTGCCAACCTCTCACACCATCCGCAGCTTGATAAAAGCTCACCGACTCGCCCTCACTATATGAAAGCGCATTAATGCAAGTTGCGTGTAGATGGCCTGCGTCGATATTTTTTTGGATATTATCGAAATTAATTACATCCAGTAAAAGCTGACGCAAGGGGGAATTATCGAGAAGTGCAAGAGGTTTTTCTCTCCCAACACCCTGATTAAACAGCGAACGGCTAATAGACAATAAATTACTAATTAAGCTAAACCAGCTAGTGCGGTACACCCGCTCCACACTCAGGTTCATCCACACCGAGCACATACTCTCGATCGCTTCTTTAAATGTACCTGGGTGAGCGGCCAGCATCATGGCATTCATAGCGCCAGCAGATGTGCCGCAAATAATTTTAAAAGGGCGCGGGTTATCTTCGGGCACAACTTCTGCTAGGGCTTTGAGAACCCCGGCCTGATAAGCAGCACGGGCGCCACCACCCGAGAGCACTAACGCGCTGTTCTGCACCGGAATCAGGGACTTTTCGTTACCTTGAGACACTGTCATCTTCCAACAGAAACAGGCTATAAATCACGCTACTGGCTATAAGGCTATTGAAAAGCACAGGCACAGACAAACACCATTACTTATATAAAGAGGCATATGACTGTCATTCGCCTGTTCAGCTGTAATTTTTTCTCCAAATAAACCCTGAAATACTCAAGAAATCTAAAGTGCCATATTAACGACATAGCGGCCGATGCCATGGCCTCGGTGTAACCGTGCCAGAAATTCCGGTGCCTGTTCAAGTGATATATCTTCCGCGATAAGTTTTAGCTTATCGCCGATATACCATGGGCCAGCTAGCTTTTGCCAAACCGCGGCTTTCTTTTCTACTGGCAGCTCTACACTATCAACGCCCAGCAGACTGATACCTCGCAAAATAAAAGGGAATACATTTGCATGAAACTGTGCGCCCGAAGCCATACCACATGCCGCTACACCACCACCGTATGCTAGGGATTTAACCACATTAAAAAGGGTTTCCCCGCCTACTGTATCTACAGCCCAAGCCCATAAGGGTTTAGCCATGGCCTTGTTGGCAAATGGCGCTAAAGTATCTCGATCAAGTACCTTCCAAGCACCCAATTCAGCGAGAAAGTCTGCCGCTTCAAGTTTCCCGGTCACCGCAGCTACTCGAAAGCCCAACTTTGCCAGCAGCGCCACCGCAATTGACCCGACTCCTCCAGTAGCACCGCTGACCAATACTTCACCATCTTCTGGCATGGCTCCAGCCTCCAATAGCCGGTCCACACAGAGGGCAGCGGTTAACCCAGCAGTACCAAGCGCCATAGATTCCCTGGCGCTGAGCCCCTCAGGAAGCGGCAGAGCCCACTCAGAGGGAACAGCAGTAACCTCCGCCAAGCCACCGGGGGTATTCATGCCTAAATCATAACCTGTGACTAAGAGTTCAGTTCCTGGCGTGAATTTACCACTTTGGTCTTCGAGTACTGAGCCTACGGCATCAATCCCTGGAGTGTGCGGGTACTCTCTGGTAATACTGCGGTTTCCAAATGCAGACATAGCATCCTTGTAGTTCAGAGAGGAATAGGAAACTCTAAGCAACAAGGGGTTACTGGGCAAATCTCGGAGATGTCGCTTCACCAGTAGCTGATCAAATTTTCCTGCGGCCACCTCTTCCACCCTAATGGCCCGAAACTCCCTTTCCTGAGAACTATTCATGCCTGCTTTATCCTAATGACAAACTTCCCTATAAATTGCCCTTGTCGACATCTCTTACTGGGCGTGATGACGCCATGCGCTCAATCTTGAGAATAGACGTGTCAGGGCCGACTCTACCCCGGCCTCAGCAGCCAACCCCATTTTCTTGGCGATATTTTTCTTCTCTTTGTATTCCACCTGAAACAGGTCAGCATGTTTAGCACAATCTGTCAGGTACTCATCAGATGTTTTCAGCTCATCCACAAGGCCCATTGTCAGAGCCTTTTGCCCAAACCAAACTTCTCCTGTCGCAACCTTGGCAACATCCAAGTTGGGGCGGTACTCACTGATAAAGTGCTGGAAAAGTACATGTATTTCCTCCAGATCACTCTGGAACTTCTCACGTCCCTCTTCAGTATTTTCTCCGAACATGGTTACTGTGCGCTTGAACTCACCCGCAGTGAAAAGCTCATAATCCACATCGTGACGCTTTAGCAAGCGATTAAAGTTAGGCAGCTGTGCCAAAACACCGATAGAGCCCAACATTGCAAAAGGTGCGGCAAGAATTCTGTCTGCCACGCAGGCCATCATATAACCGCCACTTGCCGCCACTTTATCCACTGCAATAGTGAGCTGAATGCCCGCACTACGTACACGTGCCAACTGGCTTGCGGCCAGACCATAGTTGGCCACCATTCCTCCGGGGCTTTCCAAACAGAGCAGCACCTCATCACCAGCCTCTGCAACTTGAAGAATTGCAGTAATTTCCTCCCGCAAACGCGAAAGCTCACTGGCTTTGATGTCGCCATTAAAGTGGGTGACAAAAATACGCTTGCGCCCATCTGTCGAATCCGAGATTTTCTCTGCCTCACGGGCATCAGCCTGTGGCTCTTTCGTCTCACCGCCTAGATTGCCCTCTTTGGAGGTTTTCTCTTTGGCCGCCGCTTTATGTTTTTTAGCCAGGGCTTTTTCCTCAGCTTTCTTATCCTTTGCCAGCTGCTTTTTACGCTGATTAAACTCGTGCTTTTCCATAACGGCTTCGAGCAGAGTTTCTTTAAACTGCTCGTAGCGGTCATTCAATCGAGTAACACTGATGTGTCCCTGCACCCTCTCTTTAAGCTGCTCTCGATTAGCAAAAATAAAACCTATCAACACCATCAGAGCAACGATAACAGTTACTATTTTTGCCAGGAACAGGCCGTATTCAATTAAAAATTCCACTTATACTCCAGATTGCTGCCATGCAAATTAAAAATTATTTAGCCGCCCTACTGCCAACCATCCAAGGCAGTGGTCGCCTGCTGATTTAATGGTCGCGCCAACAAGCCGCTGTGACTGATACGCACCTCATAAACTGCACCATCCTCCATGGGCAAAAAGGTTGCGCTCCCGTAGACGGCATCAACGAAAGGAAGATTTTTATCAAACCCTCGTACAAACTGCCAAATATCAACCCCATAATTGGTGCCATCAATTTGATGCACAGAGCGTTCGCGTACTCTTTCGTCTTGCAAGGTAAGATAACGACCGCTCAGGCGATCCAGGCGATAAGCTGGCTCGATACCCCAGCGTATCAAAGGGCCTTGCCACTTCAGCATGCGGGCATCCAATTGCCACTGATCTCCATACAGCTCAAATTTTTGCGAAATACCATCGGCATCAGAAAACTTCACTTCAAACTGTTGCTCCGCGATCTTTTTAAATGACACAACGCCAACGCTATGCTCATTACCTAGATTTCGATAACTGTATACATCCGCAGCAACCAAAACGATCCAAAGGGCCAAGCCAAAGAAAACCAGCCCTACAGAGCCGCGCAAAAAACCCATCACCCAAGAGCCACTCAATAGTACCCTCGCTCCCCAAAAGACGAGGAACAGAGCCACTACCGCTATTAGGAAGGTGATCACGATATACATGATGATACTTAACTCCTCTCTGCCAATTCCTTAAAAACGGAAGGTCTACAGCTTCAATCCACCTGCCAATAAATTGGAAAACGTATGAATCAACTGTCCAGATAAAGTTTGCACTGGCGGAATAGCTGGCAGCGAACGATAGTGGAACCACTGAGCCTCCTCAATCTCATTTGGATCGGGACATAGCTCCCCCCCCTGCCACTCCGCCAGATATCCCAACATCAACTGCCCCGGAAAAGGCCAGGGTTGACTACCGACGTACCTGAGTTTTCCCACCTCAAGTCCAACTTCCTCTCGGACTTCTCGCCTTAAAGCCTGCTCTGCACTTTCACCTGGTTCAATAAATCCAGCCAGCGCGGTATAGGTGATATTTCTTCGATTGGCATGGCGAGCGAGTAGGCACTCCTCCCCACGGGTAACCAACATGATTACGCAAGGAGAAATTCTTGGGTAAACCGTCAACTGACAATTTGGGCAGGTCCTGGCCCTGTCTAGAGAATGGTAATGGGTTTCTGTGCCGCAGCGGCCGCAAAAGCGGTGATCTCGATCCCAATAAGCCACCTGCAGAGCTCGGCCAGCTAAAGCAAATAGATACTCCTCTGTCGAAGTAAGCAGACTACGCAGGTTACGCCAGTCATGCCCATGAATCTCAAACTGAGCTGAAAGTACTCTAACACCGCAACTGCGACCTCCCAGCTCACCGAGATAGTGGCTTGAGATAGCAGTAGTAGGTGGCAGTTGATCCACCTCGTGAATGAACCGGTCTCCACTACAGAGAACCAGGCCCTCCGCTACAATAATTTGCTGGGAGAACTCGGGAGCCTCCCAAACATTTGCGGCAGGCTCAAAACGATCAACCAAAAAGTGACTCCTTTCTCAAGTTAGGCCGTTTCAACAGGACAACCTAGCGCTGCCAAGCTCTCCACTGCAAGATTCAGAGATTGAACATCTGCCTGGCGATGTAGCTTTACTTCGCCCAGGTAGTATTCCAGGCTAATAATCGCATCGGCAAAAATATCCAGCAGCTGCTCCACCTCAGGGGCCGCATCATGCCTATCCACCGAGCTTTCAACAAAGTTCAGCAAACCTTCAACCACGGCCGCGGCACGGCGGAGGTTGAGCACAATCAGCCCCCCTCGAACGGAATTTAAAGTGGTGGAGACATTGCGGATATGCCCGTGATCAAAACCAGAGTCTGCATAGGCAGCCAGCGCTCGCTTGATGAGGGCAAGGCCCGCTTCCGCCTCTTTAAGTACTGCCACCTCGGCCTCGGCCAGCTGGCTGCACTCAAATGCAATATCCGCATGACCGTACTCATCAAGATCAATACTGGTGCTTTGCTTTAACGCCCGCACAGTACTATCTACCATGAGCACTTGGCCTGTAAGCTTTTGCAACGCTGCATCCGCAACGGAGCCACCAGCACCTGCTGCGCTCTGATATTCAGCTATGGCATTACGCAGGCTCTCTCCAATCCGCCTGAAATTAAGCATTTGTAAGGTGCCGGCAACCTTTTGCAGGGTAGTGGTCAGGCCATCATCTTCATCAATACCCGATACACCGATCATCTCGATGTCATCGAGCATTCTCCGCACACTAGACAATTCTTCATCAAGGGCACCCGCAACTGCAGCAATAGCCGTTGCACCAGGGCCACCGAGGCTTGCGCGCTCTCTTTCCAGTTCATCCTCAGTGTATTCGAGTTCCTCCGCAGAAAAAGCATCAAGCAGTTTCTCTCCACTTTTATCAGGGCGTGAAAGAGCCAGCCAATAGATACATTCTTTTAAAAGAATTGGCGGAGCCGGTTGATCCAGGGCCGTATCACACTCTTTCTGTAATGCACGCAGCCAGCGGTCAAACATACTAAAAACCATCACCCGCGAACGGCTGATCCGCATTTCAGCCGCAGCCATGCCGCTAAGTGCCGCTCCAGCTACCAGCCATAGGCGCCCATTGGGGCGGCCTGTGGTAATACTGGCAATACGCTCTAGTGCTCGCGCCATCATCGTGAAAGCGGGGCCCCGAGGCTTTCCACGCAACAGCGCCAATAAACCAACTTGGTACATATGACGAAATCTGCGCACAAAACTGCGAAGATCTTCGGACATTACCGCCGAAGCCCCTAGGCCAGGTATCGAAGCACTTAGATTACAGCTAAAAAAGTGACTCTCTGGCACAGGAGGCTCGGAACGCGCCGCACGTAAATTGTTAATAAAAGGTA
The DNA here is from genome assembly GCF_052467515.1 of Microbulbifer mixtoriginis (SeqCode). NCBI lineage: Bacteria > Pseudomonadati > Pseudomonadota > Gammaproteobacteria > Cellvibrionales > Microbulbiferaceae > Microbulbifer > Microbulbifer mixtoriginis (SeqCode). The sequence continues at coordinate 2,868,991 of NZ_CP174314.1, forward strand.
TTAACAGCTCTGGGCGCGCAATCGCTCGGTTTTGCACGAAGTCAAGATAACGACCCAGCACATAAAAACCCGTACCCAAGGCTTCCATCAGCTCTTCTGTAGGCTGTTGGCGCCCCTCCAGCACCTCGGTCAAAGCGGCGATCTTTTCCTGCGCTAGCAATTCACCCGCATGGAGTTGCACCATTTGTAGCACTCCACTCACTTGCCTAAGAACAGCGACACACTGCTCCAAAGACTGTTTCTGGGTGGTATCTGCTGCAAATTTATCCAAGTGAGCGGCGGCATTGTCTATTGCAACAACCAGCTCGTCCTTGACTACATTGACAGAAGTGACGTTGATCTTGCGCAATTCACTTTTTGCCTGCACCACTACATTCTTCCTGTAACCGAACAAAAAACAACCAACTCCTGTGGAGTAGGCCTAATAAACGGCAATTTATACCAATAGCGAAAAGAGTCCACCTTTCCGCAGACAAATTCCACCGAATATTCGACAAAACCCCCGGCAATAAGGCAGACAGTCCTAAATTACTTGAATTTTCCGGAAAACCCAGTAGCGTTTGCTATTTTGATATTTGCGTCTGTACGCATTTTGTTCTTGCGCACAAAAAACAATCAGTACAAAAATTAACAGCTTTGCCGCAAGGGGAAGAGAAAGGGGAGTAGGCATATCACTGCTATTCGCCAATCAATTCCAACACTCCAATTTGGCCCTTAACTGGGTAAACCATGGAAGTAAATGATGAACACCTACAACAATGCAATTACCGCGTCTGGAAGCGGTTTTGGCCGGGCTTTTGCAGATAATTTTCTCGGTGAGGCTCCGGACTGGTACAAATTAACCATCGCCGCCTTCCTACTTTTAAACCCTCTCCTACTCTATGTCAGCGGCCCCTTCATCACCGGCTGGGTGCTAATCGGGGAATTTATTTTTACCCTGGCCATGGCTTTAAAATGCTACCCATTGCAACCAGGCGGGCTGCTTGCAATCGAAGCCGTGTTGATGGGCATGACCAGTACTGATGCGGTTTACCACGAGGTAGTAGAGAATATAGAAGTTATCTTGTTGCTAATGTTTATGGTGGCAGGCATCTACTTTATGAAGAGCCTGTTACTATTTGTCTTCACCAAGATCCTTATTCATGTAAATTCTAAAAGCCTATTGTCACTATTATTCTGCGCAGTGGCAGCTGTGCTTTCCGCCTTTTTGGATGCACTTACCGTAACAGCTGTTTTGATTGCCGTTGCTGTTGGCTTTTATTCGGTATACCACCGGGTTGCATCACAACAACCCCATCACCACCACAGTCACGATCACTCCAACGATGAGCATGTGGTCGAGTATCACCGTGAGGATTTAGATCAGTTCCGGGCCTACTTGCGCAGCCTGATCATGCACGGCGCTGTCGGTACCGCACTCGGCGGAGTGTGTACCTTAGTGGGCGAGCCGCAAAATCTCCTCATTGCCGAGAAAGCCGGATGGGAATTTGTGCAGTTTTTCCTACAAATGGCTCCAGTGACCATCCCCACCCTGTTTGCCGGACTAATAACTTGCGTAGTCTTGGAAAAAACCAAGGTATTCGGTTACGGCGTACAGCTTCCCCTAGCGGTTAGGGAAGTTTTAGTAAACTTCTCCAAGGAAGAAGAAAGCAAACGTACCAGCGCCCAGGTTGCTGAGCTCTGGATACAGGGTATTGTTGCACTAGTTCTAGTATTCGCCCTGGCCTTCCACGTTGCAGAAGTTGGCATGATTGGCCTGATGATTATTGTATTGCTAACGGCCTTTAATGGGGTGGTTCAAGAAGCTCGTATCGGCCATGCCTTTGAAGAAGCGCTGCCTTTTACTGCACTTTTAGTTGTGTTCTTCGCGATTGTTGCAGTCATTCATCAACAACATCTATTTGAACCCGTGACTCACTTCGTACTATCGCAAAAGCCTGAACAACAACCGGCTTTACTGTTTGTTGCCAACGGTATTCTATCCATGATCAGTGATAACGTGTTTGTCGCCACCGTATATATCAATGAAGTTAAATCGGCTCTCGTTGCTGGCGATATAACTCGGGAGCACTTCGACAAACTAGCTATTGCCATCAATACTGGTACCAACTTACCGAGTGTTGCCACACCTAATGGGCAGGCGGCATTCTTATTTCTTCTGACGTCGGCCCTTGCGCCCCTCATCCGCCTATCCTACGGTCGCATGGTGATTATGGCCCTACCCTATACATTAGTACTCAGTGCTGTAGCTCTGTTTTGTGTGATTTACACCCTCTAGAGAATAATTCGCCGGCAAATACCCAGTATTAGCCGGCAGCCCCAAAGCTATGACCCAATGATAAGAAGAGTAACCAGCAATAAAAAAGCCCGCTTAGCGGGCTTTTTTATTGCTTACCAGAAGTGCTTCCCAGCAGATTTCTGCAACAGCTCAAGCATAGACAGGTGCGCTTCCTGCTCATGTCCCGAAGCCTGGATTACCCTGAGAGAGGGCCGATTCTGCGAAAGCCTGCGAATTACCGATGATACACTCTCCGCCTTTGCCTGCTCACTCTCCTCAGAGCTTTGCCCACCCCCCCCCTGAGCCAACCCCAAATCGGTTTGACCTCCAGTCATCATCAGGTAGACGTCGGCAAGTATCTCCGCATCTAGCAGAGCGCCATGCAGATCTCGCTGTGAATTGTCGACGAAATAACGTTTACACAACGCATCCAGGTTGTTCTTTTGACCAGGATGCTTTTCTCGCGCAAGGGCCAGAGTATCCAACACACTGCAATGAGCATTCACATGCTGCCAGCGTGGACTGCCCAACAACTTTAGCTCGGCATTAATAAAGCCAACATCAAACGGGGCGTTGTGAATAACGAGCTCAGCGCCCTCGCAGAAAGCCATAAATTCATCGGCGATCTGCGCAAAAACGGGCTTATCCGCAAGGAACTCGTTGGTGATACCGTGAACTTCAATCGCCCCATCATCAACCTGCCGCTGGGGGTTGATATATTGATGATAATGACGCCCTGTAAGCTTACGGTTTTCAAGCTCCACACAGCCTATCTCAATAATTCGGTGGCCATTCTTGGGATCTAGGCCGGTAGTTTCGGTGTCCAGTACAACCTGGCGCATAACTCATTCCCCGTCAGAATTACAGCTCATCTATGCCACGGTTGGCTAACTGGTCAGCCCGCTCATTTCCAGGGTGGCCAGCATGGCCCTTCACCCAGTGCCACTCGATCTGGTGCCTGGCAACACTTTTATCCAACTGACGCCAGAGATCGGCATTTTTTACTGGCTTTTTACTCGCAGTCTTCCAACCATTCTTTTTCCAGTTATTGATCCAACCAGTGATCCCCTGCCTTAGATATTGGGAATCGGTATGTAATTCAACCTCACAGGGCTGCTTCAGGGCTTCCAATGCCTTGATCGCAGCCATCAGCTCCATACGGTTATTGGTGGTATGGGACTCCCCTCCACATAACTCTTTTTCATGCTCTCCGTAAACCAGTAGAGCTCCCCAGCCACCTGGACCCGGGTTGCCACGACAGGCGCCATCTGTGTAGATAGTAATTTGCTTCAAAATCAGTGCCAGAAATAGGAGTAAATCAGCTTCTGGAGACTCCCCCAGAGCTATCGCTTCTGATGTTTTCCCCGTGCAGCGACACGGGGACTTGTAGGTGTTGCTACCAAGGCAGGCTTACGCTCAGCGCGCCAATCTATCTTGATTGTCCGCACCCGCGCCACTTCTTTGCGCGCGACTATGATGTAAAAGCCACCCCAAGGCAAGCGCAGGCGATTAGCGAGCCTCTCCATCCAGGCCGACTTAGCGAGTAGCTCACGTTGCTGTAAAGGCAGGCGGAAGAAGCCTCGATGCATCTGTTCAGCCTGGAGATCCAGCAGATTCATCCAGTCAGCAATCCTGGCTGCCCTCAATTGATTGCCTTTTTGATAGGCTCCACGTGAAAATAACAGGCGCGATAGACCCAACAAAGAAAAGGGATTGAACCCCATTAGCAGCATGTGACCGCCAGGTATCAGTACTCGCGCCGCTTCACGCAAAATTTGATGGGGATGAGTGGAAAAGTCCAGCAAATGATGTAAAAGGACCACATCAATTGACTCAGAGGGGAGTGGCAGGTGTTCCATCTCTACAATAGCCGCCCCTTGCTGCTCCGGGCAAACCGCCAAGCGGAAGCAATGATTAATACGGCTAGATGCGGCAAAATCTACGGCATCAGTAACCCCCGCCTGCAATAGATGGTAACCAAAGAATCCTTCAACCAAAGGCTGGGTCAGCGCCAATTGCTGAGAAAGAATCTCCTGCCCTAGACTGCTTGAAAACCAGTGAGAAAGGGCCGGACTGGCTTTGCGCAATAGCGATGACTCTATCGACTCACGAGATCTGGACTTATCAGTCATTCACTCTCCTTAAGAACCAGGCAGAAATCAAATTGATTATCCTGCCCTCCCGTAGCCATCCTTTATGGTGGTTAGCTCTAAATGCTATGCAGTTTAACATCATGTCGATCATTCATTTACGAGACACTATAGAAAGCTTGCTGCTAGGTAAGCACCCTCCTCTTACACCTTTCGGTTAATATCCATGATATCGTTCCGGCATTGAGTTGGCAGGCAGAACAAATATGCTCTCCGTAACCCCTATTTCCGCATTGAATGACAACTATATCTGGCATCTTGAGAAGGATGGTGAGCACTGGGTCGTCGATCCCGGTGAAGCCGAGCCGGTAATCAAGACCTTAGGGGAAGCCCCCCTAAGCGGCATATTAATTACTCATCATCATTATGATCATACAGGCGGCATCAAAACACTGCATAGGCATTACGGGTGCCCAGTGTTCGGCCCCAAATCCATCAAGGGAGTAACCAATCCAATTGCCGACGGGGATACATTTTTACTGTTAGGACTACCAACTGAAGTCCGAGGTATTCCCGGCCACACCCTGGACCACTTAGCGATAATTCTGAAAGAGGAATCTGCTAGCGGCAGTCAGCAGCCTCATCTATTTTGTGGCGATACACTTTTTGCCGCCGGCTGTGGCCGCATATTTGAGGGAACCCCAGAGCAGATGCTCAATTCCCTACAAATGCTAACCAAACTACCAAAACATACCCTTGTTTACTGTGCCCATGAATACACGCTCGGCAACCTCCGGTTTGCCCATACTGTAGAGCCTGGAAATACTGCGGTTAGTGAACGACTAGCCCACACCCAAACCTTGCGGCAATCCGGCGAGCCAACCCTGCCTAGCAGCATTTCCGAGGAACTGGCAACAAACCCTTTCTTACGCTGCCAATTTCCAGAGGTTGCTCAAAGTGGTGCCCATCATCTGGGGCGGGAAACGCCCGAAGAGCTCAGTGAAGTTGAAATATTTTCCAGCCTTCGCGACTGGAAAGACCATTTCTAATAGAGGTGGCCATAACCCCATAAGTCACGACCAGCAGCTTAGTGCCCTCAAATACTGTCTGTTTTTTATCCATCTACATTGACCGAAACTATTCCCACTAATTAGAATCAGAAGGCTATGATCCAATGCTCAGTGTTAGCAAAAAATAAGCGCCTTCGCGCGAGCTGAGTGGGAATTAAAAGAATTACTCGCGGATATCAAACATGGTTCACAAGAATTTTGCCGCAGCATTGCTGGCCGCTACGGTTGGAGCTTGCTCGCAAATACCTGAGACTGGCTCATCTCCCGATAGCGAAAGTCAGCAGACGCAAGAAACCAGCCCTGCAAAAAACCTTGAGATATCTTCCCCTATTTCCACGGAAGCAGCCCCGCCCCCTACAGATATCTGGGAGCGCCTGCGCCGGGGATTTCGCCTCAATCACCGCACCGAAGATCCGAAGGTGCAGGATTACATCGCTTATTTCTCTCGTAATGAAGGCTATATGTCGCGGGTTACAGAGAGGTCTCGCCGCTATATCTTTCATGTTGCAGAGGAGTTAGAGCAGGCAAATATGCCTCTTGAGCTCGCCTTATTACCTATAGTGGAGAGCGCCTACGATCCCTTTGCTTACTCTCATGCACAAGCCTCCGGAATGTGGCAATTTATCCCCGCCACCGGTCGCTCTTTCGGCCTCCAGCAAAATTGGTGGTATGACGGACGCCGAGATGTACATGAATCGACCCGCGCAGCCGTAAAATACTTCAAATACTTATTCGAGCGTTTTGATGGCGACTGGGAGCTTACTCTAGCAGCTTACAATGCTGGGGAAGGAACTGTGCGTCGCGCAATAGAGCGCAACCGCCGCAGAGGACGAGGAACTTCGTTCTGGGAAATCAAGTTACCACGCGAAACAAAACGCTATGTACCACAGCTTCTAGCACTTGCTGAGGTAGTATCCCGCCCAGAGCATTACAAGGTACCTCTACACGAAGTCGCTAACGAACCCTACTATGCCCGCGTCAACGTTGGCAGCCAGATAGATCTTTCCCAAGCCGCAGAGCTTGCTCAAATCGAGTTGGATGAGCTTTATCTACTCAACCCCGGGTTTAACCGATGGGCCACTGACCCCAATGGCAATCACCACCTGCTTATCCCAGTAGAAAGCCTAGAGCACTTTGAGTCGGCCTTGGAAGAACTGCCCGTAGAGCAACGCGTAACCTGGGAGCGCTATACTATCGCCCGCGGAGATACGCTTTCTACCATCGCGCGACGCTATCAGACAACCATCTCTGCCATTCGTGAAGCCAACAAGCTGCGAAACAACAATATTCGCGCGGGTAAAACCCTACTTATCCCTAGCGCCTCTGGTCCAGAGGGCCAGTATGCGTACACCGTAGACCAGAGAGTGAAACAGCGCCAAGCTACTGGCCAAGGGCAGAGGTCGAGCTACACAGTACAACCCGGTGACAGCCTTTGGGCCATCTCGCGCAAACTGAAAGTGAGCGTCAAGGAGCTCGCTCACTGGAATAGCATGGCTCCAGGGGACACCCTTCGCCCAGGCCGGACACTGGTTGCCTACAATGGGGATTCAGGTAGCAGCAACCGTACCACTCGCAAACTCTCATACAAGGTAAGAAGCGGAGACTCCCTCTACCGAATTGCCAATAAGTTCAGTATCAAAATCGACGATATTTTACGCTGGAACAAAATTCCCAAGTCAAAATATCTACAACCCGGCCAGCGTTTAACTCTCTTCGTCGATAGTGCACATAACAGCTAATCTTTTTTCCAAGCGGTATTAACCCCAATAAAAAACCCGGCAAAAGCCGGGTTTTTTATTGGCCAAATTGACCGGCCTATACAGGCTTACCTGCTATTCGCCTGTAGAACTAAGCTCCACTTTGGCCTGATCAGACAGGTAACGGCGAATTGCAGCCAATTCTGCACCACCATTCACTGATGCTAACTGCTGCATCAAGGCTCGGCGCTGCTCCTTACTCTGCTGGGAGAGGTCTCCTGGACGCACATCACGCAATGCCAAAACAATCTGGTTGCCGTTGCTCACTGCAAAAACAGCCAACTCCTCAGAACCTGCCGTAGGCACAGGCATAGAGAAAGCCTTGCTATTAATCTCAGCGCGCTCACCGAAACCACCTCGACGAGTCTTATCACTAGCCTCCAGGGTCAAGCCCTGCTCCTGGGCCAGCTCAGCAAAATCACCGCCAGCTGCCAAACTTTCTTTCAAGCTTTCCGCCTTTTGGGCAAGCTGAGCACTCGCCTTGTCACGCTTCAGAACATCAACAATCTGCTCGCGCACCTCTTCCAGCGGGTAAATACCTGCAGGTTTGGAGTCTGTCACTCGCAATACGACAGAATGCTCATTATTGAGATTCAGCACATCAGAGGTATTGCCGTCCTCCATCACCTCTGGAGAAAAAGCAGCCTCTACTACCTGGCCATTAGCCAGTACCCCACTACCATTTGAGCGAGAGAAAAGACCGCTGGTTTGTAAGGATACCCCTAATTCCTCAGCCGGGCCTTCCAAGCTTTCAGCATTGTAGGCCAGATCTGCCAAGCGACTCAGGGCATCCAAAAACTCTCTTTCCGCTGCCGCAGTACGCAACTGATTTTCAATAGCGCTCTTACGCTCTTCAAAAACCGGCGGCTCACTCTCTTCCACTTCTAAGAGCTTAATAAAATGAGTGCCACTATCAGTGGTAACTGGAGCAGATACCTGCCCAACTTCCAGAGAAGCAAGGGCCTCTTCAAAAGCTTGCGGGAATACATCGCCAGTAGTGAAGCCGAGGTCTCCCCCTTCATCACGGGAACCAATATCCTCCGAGTAACTTTTGGCCAGTTCAGCAAAATCTTCACCGGCGTCGAGTTTCACCTGAATTTCATTCAATTTTTCCTGATCTGCATCTTCCAAAAGAATATGCGCTGCACGACGGCGAAGATCAGAACCAAAATTAGCAAGCTCCAGGTCATATTGAGCGCGAACATCCTCTTCAGAGATATCAATGTTGGAGGCAAAAACCTCCGGAGTCAGCTCAATATACTCAACCGCTACCTGCTCAGGCCGCTGGTATTGACTCTGGTTGGCTTGGTAATACTGCTCAACTTCAGCATCACTAACGTCTGTAGAGGCCAATAACTCCTGCACAGGCAACACAACGTAGGAAAAGTCGCGCTCTTCCATAGAGGCTGCAACTATCTGCTCAGCGTCTTCCTTGGTGGTAAAGGCACTGGCAGTAACGCTATCCGCATATTGTTGCAAAGACAGATCGCCCTCAACAATTTGCGGGAAACTAGCTGTGCTATACCCCATACGGCGTAAGGCATCACGATATAGCTGGGTGTTAAAGGTACCGTTGACCTGGAAGGCCGGAATATCGGTAATCGCCTTATTAACCGCAGCGGTACTCATCACCATACCACTCTCCTGAGCAGCCTGGCGCATGACTGAAGTGGAAATCAATTGGCGTAAAACCGGTTCACGCAGCTGCTCATCACTGATCAAGTCCGCCGGAACATCCTCTCCGTATTGGCTCATGATCATACTGCGGCGGTTTTGTATGGCCCGCTGCAAATCCATATTAGTGATTTTTTCACCATTGACCTCGGCGACCGCGTCGGTGGCACCACCACTGGCACCGGTAAAAAAATCGATTCCCCCAATGACCATAATGAACCCAAAGAATGCCGCAACAATAATGGCTGCCGTTCCCTTCAGGTTATCGCGCATGGACTGAAGCATGCTCAGCTCCGAATTTTCACTCTAATTGTTCAACTGTTAGCAGATACAAAAAAGGCGTATCGAAATTGACACGCCTCTTTGCACTTCGACTTTTACAAGGTTTCGAAGTTCACCGAAACTTAGTTTACGGCGTCTTTCAGGGCTTTACCGGCCTTGAAGTTAGGAATTTTTGCCGCTGCAATTTCAATCGGGTCGCCAGTGCGTGGGTTGCGGCCAGTGCGGGCTGCACGCTCTTTTACTGCAAAAGTACCAAAGCCCACCAAGGCAACCTGATCGCCTTTTTTAAGCGCATCAGTAATGCTGTCAACCATTGCGTCCAAAGCACGGCCAGCTGCAGCTTTAGGAATATCTGCAGACTCAGCAATAGCTTCAATCAGTTCGGACTTATTCACGCTTAATCCCTCTGTTCTTTTAAATATGTTTAGGGCATGCCCTCAGGCAAGGCATCCCTACTCGTAACTTTCTAACCACCGGCAATTTTAGCGCCGGCCAAATAAGGCCCGTTTTATACCAACTGCCCGGTAGCGGGTCAAGGAACCATGCGGGTTTCCGGCCGGTAAGACAAACCTCAGGCAACAAAAATCAATTTTGTGGTTAGATTTTGGTCTTGTAAATTGTTACGGGGTGACAGTTGTCACCCCGAATGCGATTAATGGGTTTGAACGGATCTCTGTGAGCGCTCTTCAGCCTGCTTTTGCAAAGCAGAATATTCCTCATCAGTAAGAGACTCGGGTTTGTGCTCAAGCGCCAACTCAAGAACCTGATCAATCCATTTAACCGGTTTTACCACCAGGTCCTGAAGAATATTGTCGGGAATATCCTTCAAGTCTCGCTCGTTATCCGCAGGAATCAGCACAGTTTTTATACCGCCCCGATGCGCTGCCAATAACTTTTCCTTCAGACCTCCAATTCGTAAAACTTCTCCCCTCAGGGTGATTTCTCCGGTCATTGCCACATCCGAACGAACAGGAATATTGGTCAGTACGGAAACCAGTGCCGTGCACATGGCGATACCCGCAGAGGGCCCATCTTTTGGCGTTGCACCTTCCGGAACATGAATATGGATATCCCTGGTTTCATGGAAATCAGGGCCAATACCGAGCGCCTGGGAGCGCGAGCGCACTACAGTCAAGGCAGCTTGAATAGACTCCTGCATCACATCGCCGAGAGAACCGGTCTTGATCATGCGCCCTTTACCCGGAACAGCAGAGGCCTCAATATTGAGAAGCTCACCGCCCACCTCTGTCCAGGCTAGGCCGGTAACAATCCCGATCTTGTTCTCTTCCTCGGCGCGTCCAAAGTCAAACTTGCGCACACCCAACAACTCTTCCAGTTCCTCAGGCTGCACTATCGCTTTTTTGTCCGAAGGGTTACGGACATGCTCCGTTACAATCTTACGGCAAACTTTGGCAATTTCCCGGTCGAGCCCCCGCACACCTGCTTCACGAGTGTAGTAACGAACGATATCCCGGATTGACTGGTCAGAAAGCTCCAGCTCTTCCTCTTTCAGCCCATTGGCTTTACGCTGCTTGGGTACCAGGTAGCGCTGAGCGATGTTGAGCTTCTCATCCTCGGTATAACCGGGGATACGAATAACCTCCATGCGATCCAGCAAGGGACCGGGGATGTTCATGGAGTTTGAGGTGCACACAAACATCACATCCGAAAGGTCGTAATCCACCTCCAAGTAGTGGTCGTTAAATGTCTTGTTTTGCTCCGGATCAAGTACTTCGAGCAGGGCCGACGCAGGGTCACCACGCTGATCCATACCCATTTTGTCGACCTCATCGAGCAGAAAAAGCGGATTCTTAACGCCGACTTTGGATATTTTCTGTACCAGCTTACCTGGTAAAGAGCCTATGTAAGTGCGTCTATGTCCGCGGATTTCTGCTTCATCACGAACGCCACCAAGGGCCATACGCACATACTGGCGGTTAGTCGCACGAGCGATAGACTGCCCGAGTGAGGTCTTACCAACCCCGGGAGGCCCAACCAGACAAAGGATCGGCCCCTTCACTTTCTTGACACGTTTTTGCACAGCAAGATATTCGAGGATGCGCTCTTTCACCTCTTCTAGGCCATAGTGCTCTTTCTCGAGAATCTCTTCGGCTTTCTTCAGGTCATGTCGTACGCGGCTAGCTTTTTTCCAAGGAAGGCTCAACATCCAATCAATGTAGCTACGCAATACCGATGCTTCTGCCGACATGGGCGACATCATTTTCAGCTTGGCCAGCTCGGCACGGGTTTTCTTTTCCGCCTCTGCAGACATTCCTGAATCTGCAATCTTGTTTTCCAGCTCCTCAATTTCATTGGGCTCTTCGGTAATTTCGCCCAATTCTTTTTGAATCGCCTTCATCTGCTCATTGAGGTAGTACTCGCGCTGGCTCTTTTCCATCTGCTTCTTAACACGGCCGCGAATACGCTTCTCCACCTGTATCAGGTCGATCTCGGAATCCATCAAGCCGAGCAAATGCTCCAGCCGCTCTTTGACATTGGAGGTTTCCAGCAGCTCTTGTTTCTGAGCCAGCTCGAGGGACATGTGCGCGGAGATGGTATCCGCCAAGCGCCCCGGCTCATCAATGCCAGACAGCGAGGTAATAACCTCATTGGGGACCTTCTTACTGATGGAGACATACTGCTCGAACTGAGACATAACCGAGCGCACCAAGGCTTCAGCCTCTCCCTCGGACAGCTCAGTAGTTTCTATAGGCTCGACAGTAGCCTCAAAGTGATTATCGTGCTCGGCAACATCGAGGATATTGACCCTCTCCCCCCCTTCCACAAGCACTTTCACAGTGCCATCTGGAAGCTTGAGAAGCTGCAGAACACTGGCAATAGTACCAACGCGATAGATGTCCTCGGCGCCAGGGTCATCTTCCGATGCTCTCCTCTGGGCTACGAGTAGCACTTGCTTATCCCTGCGCATGGCCTCTTCCAGAGCCTCAATGGATTTTTCCCTGCCGACGAACAGCGGAATCACCATGTGGGGGTAAACAACAACATCGCGCAATGGCAATAACGGATATTCAAGCTTGGTGTCGGATGACTGATCCATAGAACTCCTCTCGGCCCTATCACTGGGTATTTGGCGCGGCATCATGCTGCTGTTGAAATTGACAGCTTAATTTGGGCCACCGCCCGTCAGTTGCTAGAGATGGGGGGGGAGAGCCCGGAATACAAGTCTAATCTCGCGACCAATTTGTGCCGAATTCAACTGAATACTGGCTGGCCGCTGGTAGTTAAGCATGTCAAACAGGTAGAAAAGATAGATTTGAATAACAATTGGCTATAAAAAAAGCCCCACAAGTGGGGCTTTTTAATATGGGGAGTTATTCCTCTGGCGCCGCCTTTTGCGGCTGGCTTTCACTTTCGTAAACCAACAGCGGTGCCGACTCCCCCTTGATCACCGCCTCATCGATAACGACCTTAGCGACATCATCAGAAGATGGAATATCATACATAGTTTCCAGTAACACCGACTCCATGATAGAGCGAAGTCCCCGGGCACCAGTTTTGCGCTCCATAGCCTTAGTAGCCACAGCATCCAAGGCGTCTGGACGGAAGTCCAGCTCTACATCTTCCATTTCGAAGAGTTTTGCATACTGCTTGGTCAGAGCATTGCGCGGCTCAGTGAGAATTTGCACCAGAGCCTCGCGATCGAGCTCCTCCAGGGTCGCGGTAACCGGCAGGCGCCCAACAAACTCTGGTATAAGACCATAGCGAACCAGGTCTTCTGGTTCGAGGTCACGCAGAATTTCACCAAAGTTACTGGTTCCATCCTTAGACTTCACTTCAGCGCTAAACCCAATCCCCCCCTTCTCTGAGCGATCGCGAATCACCTTGTCTAGGCCCGCAAAGGCACCGCCACAGATGAACAGGATGTTAGAGGTATCCACTTGCAGGAATTCCTGCTGCGGGTGCTTACGACCGCCCTGAGGGGGAACGGAAGCCACAGTACCTTCAATCAGTTTTAGCAGTGCCTGCTGCACACCCTCACCAGAGACGTCCCGGGTGATGGATGGGTTATCGGATTTACGTGAAATCTTGTCAATTTCATCGATGTAGACAATTCCCTGCTGGGCCTTCTCAACATCGTAATCACACTTTTGCAGCAGCTTTTGGATGATATTTTCTACATCCTCACCGACATAGCCAGCCTCAGTAAGAGTGGTGGCATCGGCGATGGTAAACGGCACGTTCAGCAGCCGCGCAAGGGTTTCAGCCAGCAGGGTTTTACCGCTACCAGTTGGCCCCACCAGAAGAATGTTGGACTTGCTCAGCTCAACATCATCTTTGCCTTTAACGCCAGTTTTACTACGCAGGCGCTTATAGTGGTTGTAAACCGCAACCGCCAGGACACGCTTGGCCCTCTCCTGGCCAATCACGTACTGGTCCAAAATCTCGGTGATTTCACGCGGCGTGGGTAGGCGCCCCTCCGGGCCCTCCGCAGTCTCCTGGACCTCTTCTCGAATGATATCGGTGCAGAGCTCGACACACTCATCGCAGATAAAGACTGACGGCCCAGCAATCAGCTTCCGCACCTCCTGCTGGCTTTTGCCACAGAAGGAGCAGTACAGCAATTTGCCGCTATCTTCTCCGCTGCTTTTGTCGGTCATCAAAATACTCCGTGGTCACTGGCCTACCAGGGCCTTTAATTCAGCTATTACAGCAAGATGCTGTCTCTTGGCGTTTTTTTCAAGCCCCCTCTGCCTGAGAAATGACTTTGAAAGAACTCAGGTTCTCTCTTCACGCCTTTAGCAAAATATTTTTGCTGATAGTGTTACTTTTCAAGAGCCTGACGGCGAGAAAGTACATCATCCACTAGACCATACTCCTTCGCCTCATCGGCACTCAGGAAGTGGTCACGCTCAGTATCTCTCTCAATATCACTGACCGGACGGCCAGAATGGTGGGCCATCAACTCATTCAGGCGATGACGAATTTTGAGGATTTCCTGAGCGTGAATATGAATATCGCTAGCCTGTCCTTGAGCGCCACCACTGGGCTGATGGATCATCACCCGTGAATTGGGGGTGGCAAACCGCTTACCTGGCGCTCCTGCCGTCAGCAGGAAGGCTCCCATGCTGCAAGCCTGACCAATACACATGGTGCTCACATCCGGCTTGATAAACTGCATGGTGTCATAAATGGACATACCTGCAGTTACAGATCCACCGGGAGAGTTGATATACAGATGAATGTCTTTATCAGGATTTTCTGCTTCGAGAAACAGCAACTGGGCAACCACCAGATTAGCCATGTGGTCTTCCACGGGGCCAACCAAGAAAATAACCCTTTCCTTCAATAGACGTGAGTAGATATCAAAGGAACGCTCACCCCTGGCAGTTTGTTCTACCACCATGGGCACCAAACCAGTCGCTAAGGGGTCAATTGAGGCTTGGGGATAATCGATTCGTGCCATAGGTACCATTGCTTCCTTTTGTGGCGTGTTCGGCAGGCCAGCATGCAAGCGCTAGGCGCCCGTGCTGAAAATTAGGTTTTCAGAGCTTAACCGGTCAGGCAGGATAAAGCCAGCCGGTAAAAAGGAAGGAGATGCAACGACGCCCGACTGAAGCGGGCGCCAATGCATTCGGAGATAAAGGGATAATTAACCCTGCTTCTGCGGCTTGATCACGTCGTCATAAGTACTTTTAACTTCTTCGACTTTTGCAGACTTCAGTACAAAATCCACAACTTGATCTTCCAGAACTACCGATTCAACTCCAGAGAGCAGCTCGCGGTTGTTGTAGTAGTATTCAACCACTTCTTCCGGTTGCTGGTAGGTAGAAGCCAGCTCCTCAACCTTAGCTTTTACCAGGTCAGCATCTACAGACAGTTCGTTTTTCTTAACGATCTCACCAACAACAAGACCTAAAACTACACGACGCTTGGCCTGTTCTTCGAACATAGTGTCCGGCAACATACGCTCAGCATCTTCAGCTTTGATCTGGCCACCAAACTGCTGAACCATTTGTCCACGCAGAGTGCTAACCTCACCTGCGACCAAGGCAGAAGGCAATTCTACCGGGTGCTGTTCAAACAACTGGTCCATCACCTGGGTTTTAACCTTGTTCAGCGCTGCGTTTTTCAGCTCACGCTCCATGTTACCGCGAACTTCTTCGCGGAACTTCTCTTCTCCACCCTCCTGAACACCATATGCCGCGAAGAATTCTTCATTCAGCTCAGGCAGCTCAGGCTTTTCAGAAGAGGTAACTTTAATATTGAAGGTTACCGCAGCACCACGCAGCTCTTCAGCTTGGTAGTCTTCAGGGAAGGTCAGGTCCAGATCTTTCTCTTCACCGGGCTTCATGCCGAGGATACCTTCCTCAAAACCGGGGATCATCTGGCCGGAGCCCAGTACCAACTGGTGACCTTCGGCCTTACCACCTTCAAACTCTTCGCCATCTTTACGACCCAAGAAGTTGATCACAACACGATCACCTTTTTGTGCCTTGCGCTTGGTTTCCTTCCAGGAAGACTGCTGTTTGCGCAGCACATCAACCATATTGTTAACATCCGCATCAGTTACTTCTGCAACTGGACGCTCTACGCTAACCTCAGCCAGGTCGGCCAATTCTACTTCTGGATAAACTTCAAAAGTGGCAACGTATTCCAGATTCTCGCCAGCTGCAGTTTGCTTTGCCTCAATGCTTGGCTGACCGGCAGGCTTAACCTCTTCCTGCTGAACCGCATCGTAGAAAGAACGGCTCATAACCTCGCCGAGCACTTCCTGGCGAACGCCGGCACCAAAGCGCTGACGCACAACTTTCATCGGCACCTTGCCTTTGCGGAAACCGTTTATACGAACAGTCTTAGCCGCCTGCTGAAGGCGCTTGTCCACTTCTTTATCGACGACTTCCGCCGGCAAGTTGACCGTTAAGCGACGCTCCAGACCGGAAGTAGTTTCGATGGAAACCTGCATGTTTATCCTCGTGAGACTATCTCTTTAATCGCGCCGCAGCGCCAACGAATACCGGGTCACCGAGACTTAGTCAGCAACCTCATGGGGAAACATCAAAACAATATTTTGAGCTTCCGCCAAACACACAAGAAGCCCGCACCCACCCCTCCAGGGTAAGTCACACGGACTTCAAGGTTTTTGATTTGGTGGGGACGGGGAGACTCGAACTCCCACACCTTTCGGCACCAGAACCTAAATCTGGCGTGTCTACCAATTTCACCACGTCCCCGAAACTCTCTTACCGCTAACCCATTGATATATATAGGGTTTCGATCTTTTTTAAGACCTCATCGCGACAAGGGGTGCAGATTGTGCCACAGCATTTTAAAGGCATCAACACTTTACTGAAAAAAATAAAAAAGGCGCCAGAAAGGCGCCTTTTGTGGGGTGCGGGAGATTAAACTCGCTCAACAATCGTGGTGATTCCCTGCCCCAAGCCGATACACATGGTGGATACACCAAGGTTTCCACCCTCGTTTTGCATAACACTCAACAAGGTACCGGTAATGCGAACGCCTGAGCAACCGAAGGGGTGGCCAAGAGCGATAGCGCCACCGTACAGGTTGACCTTCTCATCCATCTGCTCGAGCAGATCCAGGTCCTTCAGCACCGGCAGCGCCTGCGCTGCAAATGCCTCATTCAGCTCAAACTTATCGATATCGCCGACAGTTAGACCCGCCCTCTTGAGCGCCTTCTTGGTGGAAGGCACCGGGCCATAACCCATAATGGACGGATCAACACCGGCCAGCGCCATTTCCTTCACGCGAGCAATAGGGGTCATACCCAAAGCCTGAGCACGCTCAGCGGACATTACCAGCATCACAGAAGCACCGTCGGTGATCTGAGAGGAAGTGCCAGCTGTTACCTGGCCGTGCTTCGGGTCGAATGCCGGCTTCAGTTGAGCCAGACCTTCCACGGTGGTGTCAGGACGGATGGTTTGGTCCGTCTCAACCAGGAAAGGTACGCCGTCATCGTCATGGCCTTCAATAGCGATAATTTCGCGATTGAATTTGCCAGCCTTGGTAGCCTCAGCGGCACGATGGTGAGAGCGTGCGCCGAACTCATCCATCTGCTGACGCTGGATACCGTGCATCATCGCCAGGTATTCAGCCGTCATACCCATGGAGCCGGCAGCTTTAGCCATATAGCGACCCAGCATTGGGTTGGGGCTAACATGCTCCATCATGTTCAGATGACCCATGTGCTCAACACCACCCACAACGTACACATCGCCAACGCCAGCCTGGATGTTGGCAGCTGCAGTATGCAGGGAGGACATAGAGGAGCCGCACAGGCGGTTGACGGTTTGCGCCGGGATAGTGTGTGGCAGACCTGCGCGCAGCAGGATAAAGCGAGCTACGTTAAAGCCCTGCTCATCGCGCTGCATAACACAGCCCCAGATCAGGTCATCGATCTCGGCAGGATCGAGCTTGTCATTGCGCTGCATGAACTTTTTCAGCAGTTCAGCGGACATATCATCGGCGCGAACATGGCGATATACACCATTCTTCGAGCGACCCATGGCCGTACGCGCGTAGTCGACGATTACGGCATCTCTAGGATTTAAACTCATCGCTATTCTCCTTACTTGTCGCCGTAGTAGGTTTTGCCACTTGCGGCCATTTCACGCATGCGATCGGTCGGCTTGTACAGCTCACCCAGATCGGCGTACTTATCGGCAATCTTCACGAACTCATCCAGACCAATACTGTCCAGCCACGCGAAGATTCCACCGCGGAATGGAGGGAAGCCAATGCCGTAGATCAGCGCCATATCGGCTTCAGCCGGGGAATCAACGATACCCTCTTCCAAGCAGCGAGCCAGCTCGGTGGCCATAGGCACCATCATGCGCTCGATAATTTCGTCTTTTTCAAACTCGCGACGCTCAGCCACGTGCGGCTTAAGCAGCGCGTAGGACTCTTCGGTAGCCACTTTCTTCGGGCGACCTTTTTTGTCTTGCTCGTAGTTGTAGAAGCCTTTGTTGTTCTTCTGGCCGTAACGACCCGCTTCATACATAACGTCGGAAGCAGCGGTAAAGGTTTTACCCATGCGATCGGGGAAGCCTTCAGCCATTACGCTTTCCGCGTGAACACCGGTATCGATTCCGACAACATCCATCAGGTAAGCGGGCCCCATCGGCCAACCCCAGCGCTCCATCACCTTGTCAACGGCCTGGAAGTCAGCGCCATCGCGCACCAGCATGGAGAAACCGGCAAAGTAAGGGAAGAGAACGCGGTTAACCAGGAATCCCGGACAGTCGCGTACAACAATAGCTTTCTTGCCCATCTTGTTTGCGTAGGCAACAACGCGAGCTACAGCTGTGTCGGAAGTTTTCTCTCCGCGAATCACCTCAACCAGCGGCATTTTGTGCACTGGGTTGAAAAAGTGCATGCCGAGGAAGTTTTCCGGGCGGGAGAGCGGCTCAGCCAGCTGGTTAATAGAAATAGTGGAGGTGTTAGAAGCGATTACAGTGTCTTCGCTTACTTTGGTTTCCACTTCTTTCAATACTGCGTGCTTCACCTTGGGATTTTCAACCACGGCTTCCACAACAACATCGATATCGTTGAAGCCGTCGTAGCTCAAGGTAGGCTCGATACGGTTGAGCACTTCACCCATTTTAACGGGGGTCAGGCGCTTGCGATCAACCAGCTTGGACAGCAGCTTGTTCGCCTCATTCAGACCAAGGTCGATACCCTTCTGGTCGATATCCTTCATCTTGATCGGAGTGCCCTTGTAGGCAGACTGGTAAGCGATACCGCCACCCATAATGCCAGCACCCAATACTGCCGCACGCTCAATCGGCTTATCGGCTTTCTTCTCCCAACCTTTGGCAACCTTGCTGATTGCCTGGTCAGCCAGGAACAGCCCTACCAAAGATTTCGCAGTGCCAGTCTGCGCGCAGAAAATAAACTTCTCTTGCTCGATTTTCAGCGCTTCATCGCGAGTCAGCTTGTAGCCCTGCTCGATTGACTCAACCGCAGCTACAGGAGAAGGGTAGTTTTTGCCCGCCTGCTGACCCACAAATGCCTTGGTGGTAAAGAAGGCCATCAGCGCTTCGGTGTCATTCAAGGGAATCGGAGATTTCTTGAGTTCGCGAATGGCTTTGTAGTCCAGCTCGCCATTGATAGCGCGCTCAAGCAGCTTGACCGCTGCATCTTTGAGTTTGTCAGTGGGGATCACCGCATCAACAGCGTGAGCCTCCAGAGCGGCAGTCGGCTTCTGTTCTTTACCTGCTGCAATCCACTCAGCAGCGACATCAACACCCACTACACGCGGCAGACGAACGGTGCCGCCCCAGCCCGGGATCAAGCCCAGTTTAACTTCCGGAAGGCCAACTTTGGCCTCTTCGCCCATCAGGCGGAAGTCACAGCCAAGACACACTTCAAAACCACCACCGAGCGCGTAGCCATTAATTGCCACCGCAGTCGGTACCGGCAGATCTTCCAGACGGTTGATATTTTCGTTGTTCTGATTCATCAGATCAGCAACGCCCTCTGCGCCTGCAGAAAAAGCACCGCCAAACTCAGTGATATCAGCACCGACAATAAAGACGCTCTTGCCACTGGTCAGCAGCACACCTTTGATGCCATCTGCTGCTTCAATTGCATCCAGAGCCTGAGAGAATTCGGAAACCGTTTGGCGGTTGAACTTGTTGACGGATTCGCCTTGCAGGTCGAATTTAAGCTCGGCGATGCCGTTATCCAGCATCTGAACCGTGAGCGCTTTGCCACTAAATAACATTGATTGACCTCTTTTATTCTGGGCCGCAATCCTGGACCCGGGGTCGGAATTTTTTTGCAACCAAGGGCCGCCCCGCAGGGTGCGGTGACACTTTGGCCCAATATGGTCAGCCGTAGTATAGCCAGATTCAAACGATTGTTTGAATACTATTTCTTACAAAAGAACTGGCACCAAGAGCGCCAAAGTACAGAAAACAACCAGCCATATCTCACAGGCTGGTTACACAGGCGGAGTCAGTCTATCGCGGATCAATCCACCTTTTCAGCACGGTGGCGTAAATCACCCTTTATAGAAAGGCTCGTTTGGACAGGAAGCGCAGGGAATATTCGATGAGGAAGTGGCAGCCACGGCACTGAAAACCACACAGTCAATACTTCCGGGGTTGCGGAAGCGATGTGGGCGCCGTGCATTTAAGTAATAACCATCCCCCTCCTCTAGCAGGGCAAACTCTGATCCTGCTGTAACCTCCAGCTCTCCGGCAATAACAATCCCCCCCACCTCCCCAGTGAGTAGCAATTGGTCTGAACCGGTATCCTGCCCAGCGGGAAACACTTTACGGAGGATTGTCATGGCGCGACCCTGGCGGGAGCCGCCGAGCAAATGACAGAAAACCCGACCATTACCAATATCGGGCATTTCATTGGCTCGAAAAAAAATTTGTTCTGGCTCGGCAAGTTCCAGGGAGAAAAACTCAGCCAGAGACATGGGCACACTATTCAATATCTTCTCAAGCGATCCCACAGATGGGCTGACCCGACCCTGCTCAATAAAAGACACAGTGGCATTGGTAACGCCCGCTTGCCGCGCAAGTTGTCGCTGGGAAATCCCATAAATTTTTCGCACCAGCTTCAGCCGGGCACCAAGATCCCCGGCATCACTAACTTCACTACAAACATCCATGTCTGACATTGAATCTCTCACTCCGCCAACTGCCAAAGGAGGTTTCCCCCTTAATTGGCAGGAAAAATTTTAAGCATCATACATTACCGATGCACGGGCCTTCTAAACCATATCGGTAAAGGGGTTATCAACATCGAGCTCTACAGGAGGAAACCCTGGAAATGAGACCTTATCGACAGAAAGACCTATTTGAGCATCATCTACCAGTCCCTCTCCAAAACGGTAGATAGTTTGTAAATCTCCTCTGCTGGCTTTCTCATCGTACGCTACAGCATGCTCCACGACAGACTCATTTTTTCTATGATGAGTAAGCATCTTTTTTGACCCGTAGCGTTTTTCCAGCATTGAGCGGGTCAAGTGAGGAGAGAGTACAGCCGCAGTCGCATTATTCCCCCCAAAACCTTTAGAATTCAGGAAAGCGAGATCCAGTGAAGCGGGATCCCTCTCCACATGCTCACAAGAGATCTGCAGGTTATTCTGGTGAACATCATCTGCCACTCTGTCAATCGTGACGATACCCGGTAAAATTCCCCTATCAAAAACTCCCAGGGTCGAAATTAACTGGTCACCACTCGCCACCGCTATCGTGTGCCCAAGATAAGCTTTAACAGCACAAACCGGCCATTCCTGCACACCAAAAACGGAAGCCAAACGATCGAGAATCGCAGACTCTGTTACGCGATTTTGCGGTGTGCTAGATCCATGGGCCTGAACAAAACTGCGCTTCTTCAGACTTTCATCCCCGACAATAGCTTTCGACTCCGCCATCGCCCTGGCCATCGTTAGATAATTACCTGGCCCCGGTGCGGAAATCGACTTTTTGAAGCCATCAGCATTGATATACACCCCTGTAACCGCACCGTGGACACTCGCCCCAAGTTCAACAGCCAAAGCGTCATCCATTAAGATGGCCCACTGGGTACCCTCCCCCAAAGTAAAACCGCAATTCTCCCCAAACGGGCGACTAGTGCGGCGGAAGTCCACTTCGCCCGAAGAAATCTTTCGCAGATTTTCAGTGGTAGCAAGCGCGCCCATGGTTGAGTAACCATCAACAATCTCGGGAACTAATGGCGCTTCAGTAGCACCAACAACGGCCACCCTGGCCCGACCACTGCGAATATCCTCTACCCCTGCGCGCAAATTGTATAAATAGCTCGCACAAGCTCCGGTAACCGCACCAGTAGATCCAACATTACCCAGCACATAGGCGTTCACAAAGTCTGCCGGCATACTATTCAGCCCAAGCGCCAACTGCTTGGAGCTAACCCTGGAACCGCGCAAGCGGGACTGCATCAAGCCTCCGTTTCCATAGGGGTCGAGTTGACTCATGGCTGAGGAGGCGTAAACAGAAATATTACCGGGACCAGCTGCAGCAACAACATCCTGCCAATCCACCCCCATAGAGAGAACAGCATCAGATGCACCCAACACTGCCAACTGCAATCCCCTCGGGTGGAATCGGGAATTGTAAAGCTCACCAGGCTCAAAGCCTGTGGGCAGCTGTCCTGCCGCCCCCACTGGGATCTCGCGAAAGCTATCCAGCATGACTGACAAACTTGATGTAGCCACACGAACCCTACCACTACCAATAGTCTCCACTTGCCATCCTTCTGGCAGTGGATGGGGCAATTGGCGCGTAGAAATCTCAAAAGAAATACCAGCGGGATTTGAAAGATTCGCCGCCTGGTGAAAATGACACCTGTGATAATCGTAGATTCGCGCTTCCAATTCTCGCACCAAGGTGCCCTTGAGAACCTTTTCCTCCAGCGCTGACTCGAGGGGGCCTTTGGCCTCGACGCCTGTACGCAACCCCATCAATGCGGCGAGATCAGAAAGCGTATCAGTCCGCTCCCTCTGTCCGAGTTTGTCGAGCACCATGCGGGCATAGCCCCGGTGAAAGGAGCTGCGTCCTGCAGGGTTAAAACCACCGAACGCGGTAATTACGGGAAGGCGCTGCATCCTGACCTCCAGCCAAGCTAAACACTACAAATTTGATATTTGGGAGTGTAGGGGCTGGCGATTCCGTCCAGTTATGGGCATACTGGCCAGCAAAATTGAGTGTTTTGGCCAATGGCGCAACCCCGCCTGAGTATGTAATGCGAACGGTTACCTTTCTTCTGATTGATCAAATGCTGGCCACCGGCACAGTTCTGCCCTTAGAAATGCTGCGCGGTGCCGAAAGCCGCGCCCGAGTGGAAAGGCTGGCAGAGCCCTTGCGCCTAGTAACAGCCAGCATAGATGGACAAGCGGTAAAAACCCGCTGCGGCTTTACCTTTCAACCTGACGTGTCTTTGGAAGAGGCACCAGACAGCGACTTGATCTACATTCCTGCGCTTTGGCGCAATCCCCGCCCAGCCCTGAAGCGCAGTGGAAAGCTTTTAAGATGGCTAAGGAGCCAGGCCGAAGGTGGGGCTGCGATCAACGCCGTGGGTACTGGAGTTTGCTTTCTAGCCGAGGCAGGCCTCCTTGATGGCAAACCCGCCACTACACACTGGCACTATTTCGACCAGTTCAGCGCGGACTACCCAAAAGTTAAATTGAAGCGCCAGTATTTTATCACTCAGGCTGACAAACTTTTTTGTGCCGCCAGCGTAAATGCCTTGGCAGATGTCACGGTTCATATGATTCGCCAGCTCTATGGAGCCGCTGTAGCCAGTCATGTGGAGCGTAACTTCTCCCATGAAATTCGCCGACCATTTGAGGAAATTGCTTACTCAGAAGGTTCGGTGCATCTACATCCAGACGAGGATATTGTACAGGCGCAGGCATGGCTAAAAGAGCACTGTAATACCGAGGTGCGCCTCAGTGAGGTGGCACAAATGTTCGACATGAGTGTGCGCTCCTTCAACCGCCGCTTTAAATTAGCTACAGGACAGACACCGCTGCAATATTTGCAAAATGTTCGCGTAGATATGGCTCGGGAACTGCTGCAATCCAGTAATCTATCCGTGAATGAAATTGCCGAAAAAGTTGGCTACCAGGATATGGGGCACTTCACTGCACTGTTCAAAAAATTCCTTGCTACTACACCAAGCGAATATCGGGCCACCGTCAGAGCCAAGCTATTCCGGGTCAATACCTGATTTCTTCAGGAAGATAACATCACTATCTGCAAAGTGTAGTTCCGCGCCTAATTTTCGCGACAGCCATTGAAAGGCTTCAACACAAAAGAAGGAAATATGTGTTGGGTCGCGAATATAATGCCAGCTGGCAAAGCGCTCTCGAGAAATAACCAGTTTGGTCATCAGTGCCAGCACACCGCCAACTCGTAATCGTTTCCACAAAGCCGACAACTCATCGCCAGGCGCGCTCAAGTGCTCCACCACTTCTGTCGCCACTATGAAGTCGTAGCTTTTTTCCTGCACCCGACGCTCAGGGAAGTAATAACGGTCGTACAACTCAACTTTATGGCCCTGCTCCTCTAAAATTCGCGCCAATAATGGCGCTGGTCCACAGCCAAAATCCAGCCCCACACTAGTAACAGAAAGCTCTTTCAATAAGGGCTTGGCACAACGGCTTAGGAAACGGCGATACCCTTCATCCTCCATAGAATTTTCATGCAGATTGTAATAGACATGCTCTTCAACTGGAGTCAAATGATATTCTGCGGGCACAAATACCAATTCGCAGTTATTACATTGGTAATAACTGCGAAATTTATCTCGATAATAGAGTTGTGCCGCGCGATGGCGGCACAGGGGGCAAGAAAGTGTCAACTTATGCAGCTACCGTGTCAGGCTTTTTTTTCGCCGTGACGTTTTCAGCCTGCTCATGATTCAGTAAAGCGCCTTCACTGATCTGGATTTTTCGAGGCTTCATCGCTTCAGGTATTTCTCTAACCAGCTCTATATGAAGCAGGCCGTTGGCGAGCTTCGCATCAGTCACTTTGACGTGATCTGCTAGCTGGAAGCGTCGCTCAAAATTTCTCGCAGCAATTCCTCGATGGAGAAAGTTTCTTTGCGCAATATCTTCTGGTTTTTTGCCGCTCACACTTAAGCGATTTTGCTCAACCTGAATATCGAGTTCAGATTGCTCAAACCCAGCCACAGCCATAGTAATTCTATAGCTATCTTCACCAGTAAGTTCTATATCATAGGGAGGGTATGAGGGTTGTTTTTGCTCACTGGAGCTCATTGCATCCAGCAGGCTGGCCATACGATCAAAACCAATTGCAGATCGATACAGAGGGGAAAAATCAAAATTACGCATAGTTATATCCTCAATTCAGAGCAATATCCAATTTTGCTCGCCAATAAGCACGAGCATTGCTAACGGGGCACTTTCACACTCAAAGCTACCAGCCGTACTCAATAGGTATGGGCCACAAGTTTTATTTCAAGGCCCCAAAGGGAAAAAATGCAAAGAGAAGAAAATTTGTCAGATCAATCCACTAGCAGATTATTTATTGGCATTAAACCTGATGTGGCATCACAAGCGTTCCTAGACGAGATAACCACTCAGTGCCAAAAGCAGCTAAAAGGCACATCTACTAGCCATATACGCTGGACAACCCCCAATAACTGGCACCTGACCTTAGCTTTTCTTGGAAGCACTCCGAAAGAAAAAATCCCCCAGCTTAAGCAGGGGCTTATTGAGCTTGCACACTGCAAAAGAAGTTTTCAAAGTAGGATTTGTTCTTTAACTCCTTTCCCAAAACAGCACTCCAAAATTCTTGCTGTAGAATTAGCCCTAAATCCTAATTTAACTGAACTCCATGAGGAGTGCCGGCAATTTATTGGCGAGCTTGGAATGGAACCAGAAACCCAGGAATATCGACCCCATATCACCTTAGCGCGCAGTCGCAATAAAGAGGGTTTTCGGCACATTGCACCGCGCTACCTAAACTCATCCGTATTAGTCGAAAATGTCATTCTTTATGAGAGCGTTCCCCAGGCAGGGAAAAGTCACTACCACTCCTTACTCAAAGCTCCCTTACTAAATGACTAAAGCACAGAATAAAAAAAGCCCGCACTGAGCGGGCTTTTTGCATCCTCCTGAGAGGCTGGAGCTTCCTATTTGAGAGCGTCTAAGGCATATTCTGGATACATCACCAAACGGGGACGTGAAAGGCGCCGAGCATCAAAAATAAAAACATAGCGTTCGCCATCATCTTCTGCGGGTATAGTGCGACGGAACTTCCAAGTATTGATTTTGTACGTCTGCCTACCCGCCTCAACTGTTGCCACCAAACGATATTGGTTTTTCCCCAGGAACTCAAAAGGTTGGCGATCCCCACTTGACGGCTTCAGAAGCAAACTGCGGAAAGTCTGTTTGTTTTCCCCATCTTTGTCGGATAGTAATTCACTCAGACGCTTCTGTTCCCGCTCGACATAGGCAAGCAACTCGGGATCAATATCTCTCTTAACAGTCGGAACCGGCTCAGGTTGCACCTGTCGTTTCTGGGGTTTCTCAATTGCCGCTGTCTTCAGCTTAGGAGGCTTTTGCTTTGCTGCTTCAGCTTTAGCACTTCTTGCCAAAGCGGCACGCCTCTCAGAAGCCTCTGCCTTGGCCAGCATAGAATCCACCACCTGGCTAATCTTATCCTGCTGGGCAGAAACCTTGGCCTTGGTCTCGGCAATGCCTTTTTTCTCTTCGTCGAGCCTAGCCAAAAGCTCTTGGTGGTTCACCTTGATAAACTCTAAGCGTCGGCTGCGGCTATCCACCCCTCGCTCGGCCATTGCAAAGCCGTGCTTGGCTTTGGTCAGGCGACGCTCAGAATCTGAGGTGCCATTGGATTCATGGAGCCTACGCGCCTCCTCGAGCTCGACACGGCTCGCCTCATACTCTTTGCGAAGCTCGTTGAGAGATTCCTGCGCACGCTCGAGCTTATACTCATAAGAGAGCAGTTCATTCTCAATATCTTCCAGCTCAACCTGCCTGTTTTCCAGGGACTGCTCCAGGCGCGCCAGTCGGTTTTTTTCCACAGTGAGGTTTGACTGCGCCTGCGCTGTCATTCCGCTAAAAACTACTAAGCCCGCCAAGAAGAGCGAGCAATACCGCTTTACCGCCATTGTCCAGAACCTGTTTCTCGATTTTTCGACACTCGTAAGATAAAAGCGCAGAGGTTAAATTTTGTTCAAAACTTCATCTACTCTGTCGCAGCATTGTCAATTTTACGCAGGCCTGAGCTCGCGAGCAATGACCTCTCGTCCACCCTTTGCCCCCATTTGATAAATAATCCCCTTAAACCTAAGTGCTAAAGTCGTCTTAATGACGCTTCGCCGAATTTTATGTGACATTTTCAAGCGATAGCGCTTGATTTTTTTTTTAGCGGAAGCATTATGGGTAACAGGGAGATGATCGCTGAACACAGCGGAAACCCGACCCGGACGTAAAACACCCAGAGCTGTTCAGACAGCAATTATTCGTTGCGCTACCGGCGACTCGGCGATTCAACTGCGGACTCGACCCCTCCCATTAGGGCGCCCTACCTTCTTTGAATAGCAAACCGCACAAGCGGCCTGCATGGTTTCCTATAACCGGAGGTATTTATCCATGAAATCAGCGCCTAACGATAACATTGTGTTCCGCGATATCGACAAATCTGCTGCCCTGTCAAATACGGTATCTAAAAAGTTACACAAACTGGAACGTTATTGTGGCGACATCATACATAGTCGTGTAGTTCTGGAAGCTCCCCACCAACACAAAAGCAAAGGCAAGCAATACAAAGCCTCCCTTGAACTTGCCATTAGTGGCAATCCCGTAACCATCAGTAATGAAAATGAGTCTATCCACCGAGCGGTGAATGACACATTTGCCTCCGCAGAACGCTGCCTAAAAGAGCGTAGCGAGCGCAAAAAAGCGCAGCGTCATCAGGCGCTTTATGAAGTCGAAGAAGAATCCTAGAAGAGAGCAAAAACGGCGCACCAGCGCCGTTTTTGCATTAAACCCCGCTTTAAAAGCGGGGGGATTTTAAGATTTTTCTTTAGCAGCCCTCAATTTTAGAGCTAAATACTCAAGAGGCGCCTCGAGCATAGTCACCACAAATTATATCCACTACCAGATAAACACCTTACTGCACTGGTGTACGCATAGTGACGAACTCTTCTGCTGCCGTTGGGTGAATTCCGATGGTTTCATCAAAAACTTTTTTGGTCGCCCCCGCTTTCAAAGCAACAGCCAAGCCCTGGATAATCTCACCAGCATCATCACCAACCATATGAACACCAATCACCTTATCAGTATCGGCATCGACCACTAACTTCATAAGGGTGCGCTCGGTATTCCCACTTACTGTATGACGCATTGGTCTGAATTCTGACTTGTAAATGGTAACTCTAACTCCGGAGTCCCTGGCCTCTTCTTCTGACAACCCTACAGTTCCAATATTGGGCTGACAAAATACTGCGGTGGGAATGTTGTTATAATCAATCTCCGCAGTTGTTCCAGTGCGCCAGTGCTTTACTAGAGCCATCGCCTCCGCAAGGGCCACAGGCGTCAACTGTGGCTCACCGGTAACATCCCCAAGGGCATAGATAGAATGGACATTCGTGCGGAAATTGTCATCCACTGAGATTGTGCCATCGCGATGCAACACGACCCCTTGCTCCTGCAAACCGAGTCCTTCAGTATTGGCAACTCTGCCTGTTGCATAGAGGACCATGTCCACATTTAAACTGGAGCCGTCCTCGACATGTACTAAAAAACTACCATCTTGCAACTTTTCAATGGCACTCACTTGATGGTTAAACTTCAAATCAATATTCTTTTTTACCATCTCATCACGGACAAAATGGCGAATATCGCGATCAAAGCCACGTAGGAATAAATCACGCCGGTAAGAGAGGTGTGTCTCAGCACCTAAACCAGCAAATATCCCAGCAAACTCAACGGCAATATACCCCCCACCAACAACCAGTACTCTATTGGGGAAGGCTTCCATGGAAAACACCTCGTTGGAGGTCAGGATGAATTCTTTCCCAGGAATATCTGGGACAAAAGGCCAACCTCCTGTTGCTACCAGAATTCTCTGTGCCGTGTATTCGCGACCATTCACCATCACCTTATTGGCGCCAGTAACTTTGGCACGGCCGTCAATGACCGTCACATCTGAGTTTGCTAATAGGTTTCGATAAATATCGTTGAGGCGGGACACTTCACGTGCATTATTTTCACGCAATGTTGGCCAGTGAAATTCAGCCGGCAAACTGTTCCAACCATAGGCTCTAGCATCGGTGAAGTCCTCTTTAAATCCACTGGCATAGACGAATAATTTTTTGGGAACGCACCCGACGTTTACGCAGGTCCCCCCCATGTAGCGATCTTCAGCCACTGCCACCTTCATTCCCTGGGCGGCAGCCATACGCGAAGCTCGTACACCACCAGAGCCCGCCCCAATCACAAATAGATCAAATTCATATTCAGCCAAAGCAAACCTCTGTCTTTAATTTATTACCTAACTTACAACGCAGGAGATACTTCCCCACAACACACCTTTCGCGCCAGAGCTGTCACTCCGCACTTAATAACCGTTGACACCTATTTGTCGCTTCTATATTCATGTGACAACTATCACAAAAAATACTTCGCTAAACAAAGTGTTAGAACAACTGAGCAGGTTTGGCGGATAGAATAACAGTCACTAGAAAGAGTAACCCATGGGCAAGACAATGAACTCTCCTTCTTTAGCCATCCTTCGAACCTTGGGGCTTTTGTCTTTGCTGATTTCAAGCTCCCTTAGCAATGCCAATACCCATCCTAGTTATCTCACAAAAGAATACTGCAGCAGTGTGGTAGAGCAGTTTGTCGGGGCAGGCATGCGCAGCCTAGACAAATATGTAAACGAGCACTTCAACCCAGAATATAAAGGCGGTATCCGCAATACAATTCGATTTCTAGAGCAGCGGCTTGAGTGGCTAAATGAATGTAACGCCTACTTGGTGGATACCAATAACGCTTACGTTTTCCATAGCCAGGACGATACTCAAAATATTTTTTCGGCGATAAACGAGTTAACTCGAGAACTGCAACATGTCCGCTCAGGCGTTGAATATCGGGACGATGCTGGAAATAACAACCCCGCCCCCTTTATCAAACGACGCTTTGCCACCCTGGCAGAATTGGTGGATCGCCACCACACACGCCTGCTGATGAAAAAGCAGTTCCAGTAGGGCCGTCACTACATCCTGAAAACATTCGGCCCGCAGTATCTTGCGGGCCTTGTCGCAGCGACGAAATCAGCTTTTTCTGGTGAACTTCGTCGCGGGCTTAGCGGGGGAGCTGCCAGCCCGACTGCCAAGCCCGACCATAGAAAAAACATCCGGCATCCGCTCTTTCAACCCGATTCCAATGCGTTTAACCAATGCGCCCAGGCGCGGGCGCTGTTTTTCAGTAAAAGGGATGGGTCTGCAGCTCTGCATCGCAGAAAGTCCAATACGCGCCACAAAAAAACTTGCGCCCACACCTTGCCCCAAACGAGTAGAAACTGTACTAACAACACTGTCGCCGACCAAATCTGGCCATATCTCGCTGATCGCATATTCACTGGCACCGCTATAAGCCACCAGCGCAAGTACTTTCTTGAAAAGGCGCCAACGCACTACAAGCGAAGGTTGAATGCCATAAATTTGTGCAACATCATCAATCATTCGTAACGATTGGCGCAGGGCAACAAGGATGTCAATACTGGCAAAAGGACTGAGACCTACCAATGCCCCAGTTGCTGTCGCGTGACGAACTACGCGGCGTTGTGCCTCCTGGTCGAGTGCATCGAGAAAAGTCACTTCCAAGTGCTGCAGTAACTCACTACTGTCATAATAATCCGGCGCCTCATCCAGTACCCGGTTGAGCAGTACACCCTGAGGTTTTCCTGAAAAATGCAGCTGCAACTGTCGACGGAGAGATTCCGCTTCTTCATGGCTGCGACACTCTCGCATGTCGGCCGCCATTGCCTGTGTTTTTTGCAGCTTGCGCAGTGGCCGACCAGCACGGAAAAATTCCCACAGGGAACTGACTATTGCCGCTGCAAGGCTCGCTATCACCACTCCTGCGAGAATACCAAGGCTCCAGTGCTTATCTGCCGCCCAGGTATACATCTGGCGTAATTCCCAAGCGAGTACAGCCACTATTAATGCTACGCTTGAAAGCAGTGCCGGCTTTAACCATTTCAGGCGAAAAACAGGCAGGCGCAACTCAGAAAAGGCAATCCTATCGGGTAGTGATTCTCCCGTGGTAATAGATCTCGGAATGTCTTCCCCTTCCTCTTGCAGGGTTTCTACACGCGTAGTATCCCGGTGAGGGGCTTCACTTTCTGGTTCCTGCAGGGACTCTATCCGCGTTACCCGGCGAGGAGCCTGTTTATTCTCATCACCCATCAAACTTTATCTCCAAGCAACAAATTCAAAAGCGCATCGACGCGGATATGAGGAATGGAACCTGAGTCCATACCTTGCGGGGGGCGCAACTGGGGTGGAGCAGCCCCGGTATAATGACCCCAGCCACTCTTTTCACTGGGCAGGCGCGAGAATATCTCGGCATTCTCAAAACCCAGATAGCGACCATCCAGGTCATATCCAACCAGCATACGCCGCCCATTACGCTGATCCTCGTGGGAACAACGCACAGCAGCGATGGCTTCACTAAAGATCGGCAAGCCACGGTGGCGCGCTCCGGTAAAAGTTTGCTGCAGTTGCTGGCCCAGCAGCTGACGCAAGGCATCGTGATCAGCCGCAAGCACCTGATCAACCTTAGTCGCGGCAAAGAGCAAGCGATTCACCTTAGGGCGCCATAACTTACTCAAGAACCCAGACTCTCCATAGCGGAAAGTATCGGCAATATGGGTAAAAGCCAGGCGCATATCCTCCAAGGCCTGCTCACCCGCAAACAAGGTGCCGATCATATCCACCAGAACCAGCTGCCGATCGAGGTGTTTAAAATGGCTCTCGAGAAAAGGGGCCACCTTCCCCTCCACATAAGCCTCATAAAGGCGACGCAGAACCTGATAATTACTAGCATCAGGCAACTGTTTCAATTGATCGGCACTAAAGCCTCTGAGATCCAGCAGAGGTAATAGCTGATAATCCTCGTCATCCAACAATGCTCGTCCCGGCTGCAGATAGCTGAGTTTTCGCTTTTCGCGGCAGTCCAATAGAAATTGACGATATTCCCGCCACAATGCCTGCAGCTCTGACTCCTTTGCCTCAGCCTCGGGGGAGAGCGCAGCCAAGCGTGTCAGCAGCCCCGGGGCCAACCCCGCGCGCGTATCGCTCGCAATAATATGGGCTTGATGGCGACACCAGTCGCGAAAATCCATTCTCAGCATCGGCAAGTCCATCAACCATTCACCTGGGTAGTCCCGCAGCTCCAGGATCAAGGTTTTATGATCGCCCCCCCCAAAACGACGATGCCGTCGCAAGTGAATGTGCAATTCCATTGCCGATACATCTCGGGTACTTTGTGGCCATCTCGGTGGATGCGACATCAAAGCACTCAAGCAGCCTTCATAGTCAAAGACTGGCAGGCCAGAATCGAGAGCGGGCTTTAACTCCGCCCCCAAAAGGTCTCCATTTAACGCTGGGGCAAAGCCTGGTAGTTGTGCTTTCTGGGGGTGACTCAACTGGTAGATAAGGCTGGTAAGCAGAGTCGATTTACCAGCCCCACTCAAACCTGTCACTCCAACACAGACACGGCGGTCCATGAGGCGCTCTGCCAACCAATGAGATTTTTCCTGCGCACCCCGTCCCCAGTGATGCAACTTTTCCTTGAGACGCTTACTGCGTTTGTCTACTTGATCTGAAGGGTACTCCAGGCTCACTTTCCCGGACCCTGTCGCCTGCGATTCCATGGGGAGTTCACTTCCAAAATTGAAAACTGGGCCGAAGAAGGTTTGGCCCTAATGAGGAGGGCACTGCGCTGTGGCAGTGCCTACTATGCAGATCAATAGAGCAGTTAGTCTACCAGTGCAACATCACCAGACCCCATAACGGAAAAAGAATCACTTTGCGGGCGTTTTAGAACGATATCCCCTGATCCCATGACCGCGCCACTGGCATTATCTGCGCGCAGGCTGCGGCCGACAAAGTCACCAGACCCCATGATACGAATATTGACATCTGCTACACGGCCACCAACTCGCATATCACCGGAGCCCCTGATTTCCGCTGAGAGCTTCTCTCCTGTGATGCCTCCGAGGAAAATATCGCCGGAACCGCTGATCGCAATCTCGCTGTTGACCGATAGTGCCTTATCGAGAATCAGGTCCCCTGAGCCTGTCACGTAAGCACTGAGATTTTCTGCCGCAGCCTTGGCAACACGCACAGTACCAGAACCCGTGACTCCGAGGTCAATGGTTTCACTTTCTAAGGTTTCTGCCACGGCCTGCCCGGAACCAGCTACCTCTAATGCCTCAACCTTTGGCATGGTGACCGTGAAGTGCACCTTCTGGTCCCTATCACGGGTAATGGTAATCACACCAAACCAGTGTTGAGTGTTGTCATCCACATACAGCTCCAGAGTGTTGCCCTTCACCTCCGCTTTGACATGGGGCATAACTTCAGCCGGACCACTGGCATTCACGGCAAAATGATCCCCCTGAATCACTTCAACGTGAGAACTGCCTCGTAGAGATACCCGGGTAAAGCCATTGACATCGAAGCTTTTAGTTTCTTTTTTATCTCCCTCAGCCTGGGCGCTGCTGAGGACAAAAAAGGCCAAAAGAGCAAACAGCGGGGCTAAAAAAGCTTTTTTCATGGTTGCCATTGCAAAATTCTCGTAATTATCACTGTTACGTATTACTTGACTACCCGAGTATACGAATTGGATGCAGTGCCTCCAGAAAATTTATGAAGGCACAAAGTGGGTGACCAAATAGTCTATAAATTGCGTTCAGAAATTAACCTCTGACACACTCTGCCTCCGAACAGCCCTGCTGAACGAGTGCGCTACGAATTTTCTCAGCCTCAATAGCCAACTGCTCAGATGTTGCACTCTTTTGCAGGGAAAAATCAAAATCTGTCAATTCATCGACAGGAATCAGGTGTATATGGGTGTGCGGTACCTCCAGCCCTGCAATCATCACACCTACACGCTTGGGTGAATACACTGCCTTTAGTCCCTTGGCGACTTTTTGTGCAACCAACATTAAGTGTGCCGCAAGCTCGGCTGGAACATCATCCCAGTGGTTAATTTCTTCAACCGGGATTACCAGGCAATGCCCCGGCTTAATGGGGGAAATGGTCATGATTGCAATCGCTTTTTCATCCCTCCAGATAAAGTGGCCCGGTAAGTCCCCATTCAAAATTTGAGTAAAAATGCTTGCCATAATTTAATCCAATCAGTTGCAAATTTTTTATTTAGTTCAAGCGTGCAGTCTAACATCTACGCTAAAAAACTCAGAATAAAGGGATAAAAAACACTATCTTAAAAGCAATTTTTTATTTGGCGTAGATAAAGGCAAACTGGACTACTACCTGTCGAACAAAATGACAATTTTCTTAAAGCACGTTGGCAGTCCGAGAGAATATGACTTACGCTGCTGAGCAATTAATGTTGTACCGTTAATGAGCCAGTGCATCCTGTGCATTTTTTCTATCACAATATTTTGGGCTCTGCGGAATTTTATATTTCAGTACCAACTGCTCACCGGGGGGAGAGATATGAACAGCCTGTTAGAACAGGTCGGTGGTGCTAAATTTGTCTGTCATACAGTCAATGAATTTTACGAAACCATAGGCCGCCACCTTTCCAGTTACGAAACCTGTGATCATCGCAAACAACAAAGCCGCCAAGCACAATTCCTAAACCACGCCTTTTCTGAACAGCCCGAGCCTGATCGCAGTAGTCGCGCCAGTTTCCTGGCTCGCGGCCTGAATCCAGCTCTGTTTGACGCCCTGCTCGAATATCTGGAAGCGCGCTTGGAAGAGCTGGGGTTTCCATGGCAGCTTAGTACAAGTCTTATACAAACAGCGAGTAGTCTTTACGGTGGCTGCGAGCAAGACCTTTCCATCGCTTGTTAATCCCCCACTTGCGCCGCACAAGTTGCGGCGTATGTAACCTCTCAATACAATTGCATCCTCACAGCCTTTACCTCCCGTTTTCCAG
Organism: Microbulbifer mixtoriginis (SeqCode); assembly: GCF_052467515.1. NCBI lineage: Bacteria > Pseudomonadati > Pseudomonadota > Gammaproteobacteria > Cellvibrionales > Microbulbiferaceae > Microbulbifer > Microbulbifer mixtoriginis (SeqCode). The sequence goes on from NZ_CP174314.1 coordinate 2,903,787, forward strand.
CGCAGCGGTAAGCGCTAATTCACTCACTCTTCAATAAGAGACTATCCATGAAGATTGCCAACCACACAGTTGTGGAAATCAACTACACCCTGAAAGATGCTGACGGAACGGTCATCGACTCCTCCGCAAATGGGGAGCCGCTTAAGTACTTACAGGGCGTGGGCAATATTATTCCTGGCCTTGAGCGGGAAATGCTGGAAAAAGCACCAGGGGACAAGTTCACTGCGGTGATCTCTCCTGAGGAAGGTTACGGCGTGCAAAACCCAGAGCTGATCCAAACTATGCCCCGCAGCGCCTTTTCCGGTGTAGAAGAGCTCGAAGTTGGCATGGCTTTCCACGCCCAGAGCACCGATGGCCACCCCATTGAAGTCGAAATTATCGATATTGATGGCGATGAAGTTACTATTAACGGCAACCACCCTCTGGCCGGAGTGGAGCTGCACTTTGAGATCGAAGTTATCTCAGTGCGCGACGCAACCGCGGAAGAAATCGATCACGGTCACGTTCACTAAAGATATTGGCGGCCTCCGGGCCGCTATTTTCCCCCATGCCCCCCTCTCTTCCTGAAAAAATCGTCCTCTTCGACAGCCAGTGTAACCTTTGTAACGGCTGGAGCCATCTGCTCATAAAGTACGACCCTCATTGTCGCTTCACGCTCTGCCGAGTACAGTCCCAGGCTGGCCAGCACTACTTGAGGAAGCTTGGGCTACCCCTGAAAACCTATGAGAGCGTGATTCTATTAGAGCGACAGGGAGATTGCTTCCAGCAATACCATAAGAGTGAGGCGGCCCTTCGTATCTCAGCCAACCTTGATGGCTACTGGCGTTATCTTGTGGTTTTGCGCTACATTCCGCGCTCAGTGCGGGATTGGCTCTACGATTTGGTAGCGCGCAATCGCTACCGCTGGTTTGGCCGGCGCAGTAGTTGTTTACTGCCCTCTGCGGTAGACAAGCACCGCTTTCTGGAAGAAGTATCGGAAAAGAGCCCCAATGAGTCTGTCTGAACAATACCTACAACGCTTTGGCGGTATCGGCCGCCTGTATGGTAACCATGCCCTGGAGATATTGAATCGGGCCCATATATTAGTTATCGGCATCGGCGGTGTGGGTACCTGGATCGCTGAGGCACTTGCCCGAAGTGGTGTAGGCGCCCTGACACTAATTGATCTCGACGATATATGTATCACCAACACCAATCGCCAGTGCCACGCCCTCTCCTCAACGGTTGGACACATGAAGATCGAGGTCATGGCCGACCGACTCAGGCAGATCAACCCGGAGATTCAGGTCACCGCTATCGATGACTTTATCGCCACAGACAATCTGGCCGAGCTGATCAACCCCGATAGAGATTGTCTGGATATTGTTATTGACGCCATCGATAATGCGCGAGTTAAAGCTTCGCTGGTTGCCTACTGCAAAGCGCGAAAATTGCGTCTGATCACCGTTGGCTCCGCCGGTGGTAAGCGCTCCCCACAGGCCATTGAGTGTGCGGATCTCGGTCGCACCATCAACGACCCTATGCTGGCCAAGGTGCGTCAGCATCTCTATCGTTTTCACAATTTCCAAAAGAGCAGCAAACGGCAGTTCGGTGTGGACGCCATTTTCTCCCGCGAGTCGATGGTTTACCCAAAACCCGATGGTGACGTTTGCCAGCAGAAAAGCGCCATGCAGAATGGGGTTAAATTAGATTGCAGTGGTGGCTTTGGTGCAGCCACCATGGTTACCGGCACTTTTGGCTTTGTGGCAGCTTCCCGAGCTATAGAAAGGCTTCTACAGGCAAAAAGCACAAGCTAAGCCGACCTCAACTGAGTCCTGAGCAGATCCCTGTAGCGACGACTTACAGGGATTTGTTGGCCACCTTGTAAGCAAATACGCGCATCCCCACTTTCAAGGGGAACTATCTCGGCAATGGAATCCAAACGCACAATATAAGAGCGATGCACTCGCACAAAGTCATCTGGGTCTAAACGTTCCAGTAACTTTGCCATGGTATCGCGAAGGGGATAAATTCTGTCTCCCAAGTGTAAGTTTACATAATTCCCTGCGGCTTCCACCCACTCGATATCTCTTACATTCACCAGAAATTCTTTACCCAGCTTCTTTATTAAAAGGCGCTCCGGGCGCTCAATAGAGTCTTTAGGTCGCCCTTCATCCGGGGGTTCTAGTGACTCACCTTGCATGCGGCGTAGGAGAAAACGATATAAATAAACAGCCCCCAGTAGAAAGCCATAAGTACGAAAATCTTTCAGGTACTCATAGAAAAATTCAATTCCCCAGTGTCCAAAATTGTAGGAGCCACCTTCGAGGTAGTAGATCGCCGTACGCAGTGCCACCATAGCAACAACATGTAAAAGCGACCAAGGCAGGGTCAGCAGTAGATGTATAAATAAATGTCGAGCAAGTGTTTCCTTACTTAGGGGAAAGCGACGATCCCAGATCAGAATCAATGGGAACAACAGCCCCACAACCAGAATACTGGTGCCCTCCCAAACCAAAAACTCCCAAGGCTTAAATCTGGACTCCGCTCCGAGATGCTCCAGGTACACTACTGTAAATTGCACCAGCCATAGTACGAATAAGAACAGAATGCAGAGCCCTATTTCAAATTGCCGCCTGCGCGCCAGGTACATTTGTACCGTCATTTATTCCAATCCCCATGCATTTTTGCCGGTAGCATAGCCACAATTCATCCCTGAAAACCACCACTCACACCTGTAACGGTGCATCTCACGTCCTTTGCATGGCAGACAGGGCTTTTTCCCAAGGAACATAGCGAAACTCGTTTCCAATCCAAATGAAGGACGCCATGCAAAAAAACATTCATCGCCGCCATGACATTGATGCCCTGCGCGTGCTCGCTTTTGCCCTACTCATTCTGTATCACCTGGGGATGGCCTATGTGGCCGAATGGGGCTGGCATGTAAAGAGCACTTACCAGAGTGAACCTTTGCAGATCCTGATGCTGGCAGTTAACCAGTGGCGAATGCCATTGCTGTTCCTGATCTCTGGGGCCGCAACATACTTTCTGCTGGCTAAGCTTGGGAGCGCTCGGTTTCTGCTGAGGCGATTGCGACAGCTACTTATCCCACTTCTCTTCGGCATACTGGTTATAGTGCCACCACAAGCTTACTATGAGGCGCTCTCCAACGGCGTCATAGAGCCAGGTTACCTAAGCTTCCTCTGGCAATACTTTACGTTTCAACCCTGGCCGGCCGAGAGCTTTGCAGGAAGCCATGTTGGCTTCACCTGGAATCACCTCTGGTATTTACCCTACCTGCTCTGCTACACGCTAGCCATTATTCCAGTATCTTATTTTCTGTATACCTACAGGCCAGGGCTAGGAAACTGGCTATCTCGCTTTAGAGCCTGGCAGCTTCTATTCATGCCGCTGCTACCCCTCACTTTATACGGCCTCTATCTCTTCCCGCTTTTTGGTGGAATTAACTACGCCGTTGTTGGTGATTGGTATACCCATGCACAATTTTTCACTTTCTTTCTATTCGGCTACCTGCTTGTCAGCAATGAGGCTCCATGGAAACTGCTAGTGCGCCTGCGCTTCTTCCTGCTGATTGCGGCTCCGCTTTGTTTTTGCCTATTCCTGCTGTTCGATCGGGTATTGGAAGAGGATATAATTCCTGGGCAGTCTTTAATTCAACTGATAGTGATTTATGCCAATCGTTGGTTCTGGCTACTTACAGTATTAGCTTGGGGACACTACTGCCTCAACCGACCGTTTACATGGTTGCCCTATGCCACAGAGGCAGTTTACCCTTGGTACATACTGCACCAGACAATTACCGTTGCGGCGCTCTTTAAGTTGAAAGAGTTTTCCATGGGGCCGGTTATCGAGCCCCTACTGGTCTTTTTAATAACGGTGATAGGGTGTCTCGCTATTCATGAATTTATCATTCGGCGGGTGTCCTTGCTGCGATTACTGTTCGGCCTGAAAGCTAAAACGCCCGGTAGAGTCCCAAGCCTCAGCCCTGCCAACCAAGGTGTATAACCCTATCAAGACCGCTCTGCGCCGCTCTCTATCTGATGTAATGCGCGGCGCATCAAAGCATAGAACCCATTACTGCGAGACTGACTCAAGTGCTTACTCAGCCCCAATTCATTAAATAGTTGGGGCAGGTCCAATGCTTGGACCTCGTCCGAAGTGCAACCATCTATCTGAGAAAGCAACAGTGCCCCGAGCCCCTTCACAACCCGGCTATCGCTGTCGAGTCCAAAGAAGTGACGCCCATCTATTTCCCTGTGTACTAACCAGGCCTCAGATTCACAGCCACGAACGAGATTCTCCGGATTGCGGATCTCGGGCTTACGGGTAACCACTTTACTCCACTGCAATAGCTCACGATAACGCCCCTGCCAATTTTGATGAGAGGCCAGACGCTCAAGTTGCAACAGGGAAAAATCATCTCTTGCCCAGCTTTTGGAGTGAACCTCTACCCCAGATGTGACCAGCTGTTGGACCTCGCAATAGTCCTCTAACGCCTGCAGAAATGCCCTGATATCATCGTCGGTGTTATAAGCCGCTATAGAGGCGCGCACCGTAACCTGATTGCCACTGGTTCGCCCCAGTATTTGCGCACAGTGATGCCCCACCCGCACGGCAATATCCCGCTCATCCAGCCAGTGCATTAAATCCGTAGCACTGCCTTCGACCGGCACAAATGAAATTATTCCGAGGTTGTGACTAGCTTGACTGATCAAACGAAAGTTTGGGGATGCATTGAGTTCCCGGTGCAGCCAGTGTGTCAGTCTTTGTTCATGTTCGGCCATAGCGGTACGATCCTGTCGGGAGAGGAAATCCAGTGACGCCCCCAGCCCGGCTATTGCAGCCAGTGGTGATGTGCCCGCCTCAAATTTATGAGGTAATTCGGCGTAGTGGCTCTGCTGGAATTCCACTTCCGCGATCATCTCACCCCCACCGTGCCAAGGGGGCATTGACTCCAAAAGGGTTTCGCGCCCGTAGAGAAAACCGATCCCACTGGGGCCGTAAAACTTATGTGCGGAACAAACAAAGAAATCACAACCAATTTTTTGCACATCAATTTCTTCATGAGCGGCCAACTGAGCGCCATCCACGATCCACATAAGTTGCCAAGATCGTAACAATTTTCGAATTAATGAGAGATCTGGACGCAAACCTATTGAGTTGGAACCACCGGTCAGAGAAACCACTCGTGTACGATCGTTCAACACCTCTCCCAGTCGATCAAACTGGGGAATTCCTGCAGAGTGGGGCACATAGCGCAGAATCAGATTATGGCGCTTGGCCATCATCTGCCAAGGTACGATATTCGCGTGATGTTCAGCGGTGGAAATAACTATCTCATCGCCAGGCTGTAATTCACTACAAAGACAATGGGCGAGCAGATTCAGGGCCTCAGTTGCACCGCGACAAAAAATGATTTCTTTGGTACTAGCGGCATTCACAAACTGCTTGGTTTCATAGCGCACCTGCTCGACTATTTCAGTAGACCTGCGCGCTAATCGATGACTAGATCTATGAGTGTTGGCACTACTGTGAATATAGTAATCCCGCATCGCATTAATAACGGATAGCGGTTTTTGCGTGGTAGCTGCATTATCCAGGTAGACTAAACCTGCATTTTCCCCCTGGGCAAAAAGTGGAAACTGCTTCTTGAATTGCTCTGCAGAAAAACTCATAGGGTAAATAATATCTCAGTATTCTTTCGTGTTGCGCTGGCAATTTCTTGTAAAGAAATACCGCGAAGCGCCGATAACTCGGCGGCTATTAATGGCAGATTTTCTGGGCTATTTCGCTGTCCCTGCCGCCCTGCCAGTGGCATATCGGGTGCATCGGATTCCAGTATCAGACTCTCTAACGGCATACGTGTAACGGTCTTGCGGGTTTTGGCCGCGCGACTGTAAGTGATAGTGCCACCAACGCCCAAATAAAAGCCCATTTTCCAGTAGTCCATAGCCATCTGCTCACTACCACTAAATGCATGTACCACTCCTCCCCTTGGTAGAGGGTATTGCTTCAATAGCTTAAGTACTTCGTTGTGCGCCCGATGCACATGTAAAATCAGTGGTAGCTGTAAGTCACTGGCAACTTCCAGCTGTGTTTTAAATACAGCAATTTGTTTTTCCAACGGAGTTGCTATAGCGGCATCCAGGCCACACTCTCCGACAGCAATACAGCGATACTGCTGCAGATGCTCGGCTAGTGCACTGTTCAGTTGCACCTCATTGATGCACTCTTCATCTTCCTGGCAGTTTTTTGACACCCACCAAGGATGGACTCCAGCAGCCGCATGCCAATGGGGCTGACCGTCAACCAATAGCGCAAGCCTTTGCCACTGGGATTTACAAACACCGGGGATAATCAGTTGACTGATCCCCTTGGCGACACAGCGCTGCCAGACCTGAGCCCGATCGGTCTCGAAAATTTGAAAATCAAAATGACAATGGCTGTCGATCAATTTCACTTGTGCTTCTCTGGTTTTGCCTGCATCTTAGCATGATGCCCACAATGGACCCTGAGGCCCCCTTGATAGAAACGCTGTTGCCCATTGCCCTTTTTGTCTTTTCCACCAGTATCACCCCTGGCCCCAACAACTTAATGATCATGTCCTCTGGATTAAATCACGGCGCCGGCCGCTCCTTACCACACCTGCTGGGTATCTGGCTTGGGTTTCCCGCAATGGTCATTGCTGTAGGGTTGGGCCTCGGCTCGGTCTTCAGCCAATTTCCAGTACTTCACGAGATTATCCGCTGGGTAGGCATTGGCTATCTGCTATATCTGGCCTGGCTGATCGCTTCAACACGCGAGATAGACTCCGCCAGCGATCGCCACCCCTTTTCATTTTTTCAGGCCATCGCCTTTCAGTGGGTCAACCCCAAAGGCTGGATTATGGCCATAGGTGCCCTAGCAGCATTCACAAGCCCAAATGGCGAAGTGTGGAAAGACATATTGCAGATCGCCCTAGCCTTTATAGCCATAGGCGGTCCCTGTGTCGCTGTTTGGCTGTTCTTTGGTATAGGGCTAAAGCGCTTTCTGACCAAACCCAACCACCTGAGACTGTTTAATATCACCATGGGCCTTTTACTGGCAGCCAGCGTGGTTCCTTTGGCGCTAGAAGGTCTGTATTGAACCAGCGCTCATTGAGACGCAGGAAAAAGGGACTACAAGTGCCAACTTGTAGTCCCCATAAATGAAGGAAAGAAAGCGAAAAAACTTAGCGCGATACGGTCTGGGTGGCAGTTGCAGCCCGCAAGGCTGCGGAGTCCTCTAGCCAAACGATATCACTGGCATCGATCTGGCTTTCAGTGACATCAGATAAGGTTTTCCCCAAGCTCTGTAGGGTCTTCTCTTCCGAGGTGAAAGTTTCTATCGGCATCTCAAGCCAGGCCTGCCCCTCTTCGTCGATTACCTGACGCACTTCACCTCCATCCAGGCTACTGACGTGACGGTCGATTACAGAGCTACTCCCCGGCGGTAAATAAATGGTGCCATTGGTGATATCTACCGCAAAAGCCACAATACCGGGGATGATGCCAAACAACAGTGCGGCCCCATCTAGTATCAATACAGCCGGGTCAACCCGTCCACCACTTTGCCCTTTGCGCTCTGGATACAGGAAGTAACCACAAGCACTCATATTGATCACCACGGTCAGCAAACCGCTGAATACAATGCCACGCTTTAGATTTCTATTCATGGCCTACCTCTATTATTAACTTTGATAATATTGTCCAGGCGGGTACTTCCCCTGTAATGGGCTCCGCCAAGCTTTCGAGTTTCTCCCCTACAGCTCTCAATCAACTCATTATCGACGGGGTGAAAGATAAGCAAATTTACGCCTATCTGCACCAACGTACAACAATTGCCCAATCGAACTGCCTAAACTTTAACCAGCACTTGTTGCGGGATGTTAAGGAGATGTAGTCGATTTCTGACAGTGTGGATTGACGCACTTGTGATCAGGCCGGGCAGTGAGCAGTCGCCAGGGGTCCGACACCGGAAATTTCAGGGAGCAGTAGTCGTAGCGGGTGCCGCCATGGAATGGCTAAAGCACGGTATCGAATTCGGTACCGTGCTTTTTTAATTTCAGAAAGCGCAAAATTGCACCCTCAAGTGGCGAAATCCCCCACTCTCCCCCTGAAAAAATCCCTCCAGAGCTGTATCCTGCGCCCAACAACAAGAGTGGAGCTCACTACATGTACATAACCAGTGCCTTTGACAGCGGCAATATCGAAGTGATCAACGCTGAAAGCAGCCCTATTCAGCTGGCTATACGCCAGGATAATAACTCCGATTTCTACCAGTGGTTTCACTTTCGACTAGAAGGTGAGGTGGGCGCAAGCTATCCACTGAGTATTGTCAATGCAGGTAAATCCGCCTACCCGGAAGGCTGGGAAAACTATCGGGTGTGCGCTTCCTATGACCGTCAGAATTGGTTCCGCATCGGCGCCAATTACGATGGCAAGACTCTCGACTTTACCGTAACCCTGGATGAGCCCAGTATTTACCTGGCTTACTTCGCACCTTACTCCTGGGAGCGCCACCTGGATCTGCTGGCCTGGGCTCAGAGCAATGAGCGGGTAAAAATCCAAACCCTTGGCAAAACCCTCGACCAACGCGATATGACCATGCTCACTATCGGAGATGCCGAAACCGCCAAGCATCGGGTATGGATGATTGCACGCCAACACCCCGGAGAAACCATGGCTGAGTGGTTTGTAGAGGGCTTCCTTGAGGCGCTGTTGGATGATGCCAACCCTCAAGCCCAGAAACTGCTGGCAGATACCGTTTTCTACGTAGTCCCCAATATGAACCCCGACGGCAGCGTTCGCGGCCACCTGCGCACCAATGCCGCTGGTGCCAACCTCAATCGCGAGTGGCTCAATCCCACCATGGATCGCAGCCCGGAAGTATTCCTCGTTCGGGAAAAGATGTTGGAAATCGGCGGGGATATCTTCTTAGATATTCATGGAGACGAAGCACTTCCCTATAACTTCGTTGCTGCCTGTGAAGGTATTCCCGGCTATGACGAGCGCCACGCAAAACTGGAAGAAACCTTTAAACAGGCCTACGAGGCTATCAGCCCCGACTTTCAAACCGAGCACGGTTATGAGCTGGACAAACCTGGCGAAGCCAACCTTACCATTGGCACCGCCTGGGCCGGTCATCAGTTCCGCACTCTGGCATTGACCCTGGAAATGCCATTTAAGGATAACGACAACCTGCCTGATCCTGTAGAGGGGTGGTCCCCAGCCCGCAGCCAGCAATTAGCCCGCGATATTTTGTTCCCAATACGCGAGACCCTAAAAATCCTGAAGTAATTTCAAATCAGCTTGAGCCCCGGCCCAATAAGCCGGGGCATTCTCCGAAATAAAGCTGAGCCTATCAGCAATTCACTTTACAGGTCGCTCAACAAACCAGGCCAGCCCCATCTGGCTGCGCCGTTGACGTGAGATCTGCCCGCTGTGTAAATCCTCCCAAATTAAATCAAGCTCACCTGTAGTACTAACTTTAGCCCCCAAAGAACCTTACTATTTGCATATTGGTTAATACTGGAATCCAGGAAATGCTTTGGAAGAAAAGTTTGCGGTAATTGCGCAATGACTTCTCCCTCAGGTGAAATTTGCACTGAGATAGGTACCAATTCCGCTACTTTGTTTGCAGCAATTTCTTTTTCTAATTTTTCCTTTGTCAAATCTAGCCTACCAAGCCGTATCGCCCACCCTCCTTCCACAGCATCCACTAACTGGGACTTTTCACCTTCGATAGTGCTGCCGGCGCGATCATGTTGAAACACCATTTGCCAGGTTTTACGAGGAGGCTCGGTAAAGCACCAGATTGAATGGACGCGATCTTCATCTATTCTTTTGGAGTGTTCAAAACGTCCGTGTAGAATCCCTCGACTATCCAGTAGACCATGCCATCTCCCAAAATCTGTGGAAAGTTCTATTTTTCCATCCTCAAGCCTGGGAATTTGTCGGTGTACAGACTGGACCTTGGTCGCCACCTCTCCCGATACCACACTGGTAAATTGTGCATCTGACCAATGCGTGAGATCTGATTGTTTATCTCCATCGAAATCCAAATCCCAGCCCACCCGCATTGGTTCCCCACTGAGGGCAACATTCACTAGTCTCTGCTTGGAACCAGCAATCACAACTCCATCAAAATCTACTTCCAGAATGGGATCGGCACAATACGCTGACTGATACGCATTAACAGCAACAGAAAAACCAAAGAATAAACTTATCAACAAACACTTTATTTTTATCATTTTTAGCACCAGCAATTATTCCACATTAAATTGGAGAGCAATATACTCTTCCCTCTTGCAACGCATAAATTTTATACCTCATTTACAAGAACACAAAAAAGCATAAAAGCTGAAATCACTTAAAATCAAGTCAAACCGATGTACACTTTGCAGAACACCCCCAAAAGCAACTAATCATATGCAAGCACTGCTATCTTGGAGGACGACCAAAGAGCAATATAAAATTTAAAAAAATATAGATTTTATTGATTCAGAATAGCCCAATATTGGCACCCCATAAATCCACTTAAAATTGGATAAAATAGTATCGCAACTTCAAATCCTGAGTTCCCCCCCTTCCTAAAACAAAAGGAGAAAAATGTTCAGATCAAACATCTATGGCTTATGGCAATAGCCAAAAAGAAAGAAAGACCCACCAACCCATCACACAGCTTCCGAGGCAAGTGGGCTTAAGGGGTTTATCATGCCAACAACTTTGCCCTATGGCATCAATAGCGACCCTTAACTGGAGTATTTTTGTATTAAAAAACCGCGCAAAAATGGAATGCCTGGTCACTACAGAACATTATCAATGGGATATTGGAACTTTCTATCCAAGCAATCCCAACAAAACCAAACCAATATCCCAAAAGCTGCTAAATAACACCACTTTCTCTAGACAGAAAAATCCGCCCATAGTAAAAAAAGAAAACAATAAAAAGGTACCAATAGGGTTCCGCAAAATAATTGAACATAAAAGATTAAAAAATCTCTCTCTTTATCTTAAAACCCCAAACGAACGAAAAGGCTATCCGTCCAGAAAGCCCCCGGAGAATAATAATGAAACTCAATATCATGCAATCAATCCAGATTACAGCCGTTTTGTCGCTGCTTATCTGTTCACCACTATGGGCAGACACAGTTTCCGACTTTCAAAATAGCTGGACAGGCAGAGCCCTGGACCTGCAACGTAAAATCGATAACCACACCCCAATGAGTGAGAATAATATTCTCGGTACCCACAACACTTACAACTCAGAGGTCTATCGAGCCTGTAATTTCTCCGTTGGTTGCCGCTATCTAGACCCCCAGCAGGAATACTCCATTAAGGATCAACTGCGAATGGGAGCAAGATTTATTGAACTGGACGTCCACTGGACGGCAAAAATGGAGAACCTCTTCTCCTACCCCAAACGCTTGCTGCTTTGCCATGGGCTGTGCAGCCTGAACGACAAGTATGCTACCGAGGGCTTTAATGAGGTGAAAGCCTGGCTTGAGGACAGCGCCAACCAGGATGAGGTTATTATCCTATACATCGAAGACCACTCCGACGGACGCCACCAGGATCTTTACGACCAGATTACCAGCCGCTTTGGCAATAGAATCTACTACAGCGGCGGCTGCCAGAGTATTCCAAGCACCTTGACCAAGAATCAGGTACTGGCTGCCGGAAAACAGGTTGTCGTATGGAAAGATGGCGGATGCTCGGGTAATAACAGCATGAAGAATATGGCATTTACCGGCCTCGGTGAGATTGGTCGCGTCTGGGAAGACAGCACCACTATCGGCACCATTGGAGAAATCTTCAATGGCGGTATTGAGAGGATCACCGCTAACGATGTACGTAATGGCTTTGCCCAGGGGCATAACATTATCAACCTGGACAATATGAAGACTAGTGACGGCCGTATCGCCGCCGCAATCTGGTCCTGGGATCAGAACGAACCCAATAACCTCAACAATGAAGACTGTGCAATGCAGTGGGGCAACGGGCGTTGGAATGATGCCAACTGCAGCAATCAATACAGCTTCGCCTGCAAGAATGTAACCGACGGTAGCTGGGTCGCCACTGCCTCTACCGGACCCTGGGCTTACGGTAGCGCCAACTGCCAAGCCCTTGGCAGCCAGTACGTCTTTGAGGTACCCACCAACAGCAAAGACAACCAAGCCCTAAAAGCAGCGAAGGAAGCCACGGGCTACGACAAGGTCTGGATTAACTATCAAGACCAATCCACTGAAGGCCAGTGGCTGCGCAGCGAGTAATCCCAGCCCAACTCTTCACTTACAAACATCCTTTAGAGCTCGCGTTAGTATGCGCGGGCTCTCCCTTTTCTCTTCCAGCGGTACCAGCCTGCTTGACTAGCCGACTACCGAAGAATTGTCGTTAGTTTGCTCTATATCGTGCATAATCCGTGTCTGAGCAAGACTCACAGGACATAATTATGCGAATCCCTACTCTTTGGCGTCGCCTCGGTTTGACCATTGCCGTCGGCAGCGCACTAACCGCTTGTGGCAAAAGCACCACTGAAGCGGCCAAGCCGGAGGCTGATCACAACGCAGCCCATGCCGAACACCACCATGCTGACAGTGCCAAGTTATCTCTCAGTGAAGCCGAACAGGCTCAGGTCGATGCCATAGCTGCAGACCTGCACAAACACATTGCGATCCTTGCTTCCGACAAGTTTGAAGGGCGCGCTCCCGCTACCAAGGGTGAAGAGCTCACCGTGAATTACCTGGCGGAGCAATTCAAGGCGCTGGGCCTGGAGCCTGGGGCTATGGATGCGGCCGGCAAACCCAGCTGGTTCCAGCAAGTCCCTATCGTGGAAATGGAAATTGAAACCACCCCCCTGACATTCAAGGGCGATGGCTTCGAGCAAAACCTGCAACCAATAGACGATATGGTGGCCTTCACCCAAAGACAGACCGCAGGCTCTTCCCTGGAGAACAGCGAGTTGGTATTTGTGGGCTACGGCATTGTCGCTCCAGAAAATAACTGGAACGATTACGCCGGATTGGATATGAAAGGCAAGACTGCGGTTATTTTGGTGAATGACCCCGGTTACGCGACCCAGGACAAGGCCTTGTTCAATGGCAATGCCATGACGTATTACGGCCGCTGGAGCTACAAGTTCGAGGAAGCCGCCCGCCAAGGAGCTGACGGTGCGATTATCATTCATGAGACCGGTGCTGCGGGCTATCCATGGGAAGTGGTCAGTGGCTCCTGGTCCGGTGCGCAAGTCAGCCTCGAAGCCGAAAATAAGAATGCAGACCGGGTTGCTATTGAAGCTTGGATGACCAATCAAGCCGCCAATACGCTATTCCGCTCCGCCGGCCTCGATCTGCAAAAGGAAATGGACGCAGCCAAAACTCAGGGCTTCAAACCCAAGGCTCTGGGGATAACCGCCAGCGTAAAACTGAAAAACAGCCTGCAGAAGTCTAATTCTCGCAACGTGGTTGCCAAGCTTTCGGGCAACAAGCACCCCGACGAGGTGATTGTCTACACCGCGCACTGGGACCACCTGGGCGTTAACAAAAATGCAGATGGTAAAGACCAGATCTTTAACGGGGCCGTCGATAATGCCACCGGTACCGCTGGCTTAATCGCTATGGCCGCTGAGGCGGTGAAGCTGGATCGCCCAGAGCGCTCGCTGCTGTTCGTTGCCGTAACGGCTGAAGAGTCAGGCCTGCTTGGCTCCAAGTACTACGCCGAAAAACCTGTCGCTCCTTTGGAGAAAACCGTTGCTGGCATTAACTTTGATGCCATGAACGTATTGGGCCCAGCCCGCGACATTACTGTAATCGGTTATGGCAGCAGTGAGCTGGAGCAAATGCTGGAGGTATCCGCCAAAGGACAAGGCCGCTATTTAGCCCCGGAAGAGCACCCGGAGCGCGGCTACTTCTATCGTTCAGATCATTTCAGCCTGGCGAAGAAAGGCGTGCCCATGCTGTATTTCGACTCCGGCAGCGACAACTTTGAGCATGGCCGCGAGTGGGCCCAGGCAAAGGGTGCTGAGTATGTTAGCCAGCATTACCACAAGCCTGGCGATGAATACGACCCCTCTTGGAACCTGAAGGGCTCGGCAATGGACCTGCAGCTTGGCCTAAAACTAGGTCTGAAACTGGCCAACAGCCGCGATTGGCCCAACTGGTATGAGGGCAACGAGTTCCGCGCAATTCGCGATGCGAGTGCCGAAGCCCGTAAGTAACCCTCTCTCCAGCCACTCTGCGGCAGTGATAGCATCAGTACTACTGCCGTAGAGTCCATATCCTTCTCATCGACCTTGCCACCACTGTAAACTCCTTGGAAATTGATTCATCCAGTTTTGCAGCACCTGCCGTCACTTTAATCGCGAGGCATGGCAATCGGACAAAAGCTAAACTCCCCCTACACAAGATAAAAATATCCAAGCAAATCCTAGATAATTGTCACGCGTTATAGAGAGCCCCTTCCATTAGACCTGTGTACATCGGGGTGAGGACAGCCCACTAATAAATGGTCACTTTAACATCAATGGGTTATCCCAAAAAAAGATAAGGAAATTAACAATAAAAAAAGTTGGCCACGAAAGTATTAACAACGGAAAGATCCGAGCACTTTTTCAAGGTGCACTTAAGTGTTCTAGTCGCAACTGAAGATATATTGAAACAGTTGAGACCAGCAGAGAATGGCAGATTTAAACAGGCTTATTAGGGGGCGGGATTTAGGAAACGGCTATCGTTGGCGACACATCCTTGTGTCGCAGTTATCCGCCAATTAATTGCCGGATAAAATTATAACTAAGCGCCGATAGCATCCTTTTTCTTCAGTTCTTCATCGCGCAGTTCACGACGCAGGATTTTACCGACATTAGTCTTTGGCAAATCTTCACGGAACTCGACCTTTCTCGGCACCTTGTATGCCGTCATATTCTCTCGACAAAAAGCGATAACTTCTTTCTCAGTCAAAGACGGGTCAGCCTTAATAACAAAAAGCTTCACCTGTTCACCACTTTTCTCATCGGGAATACCAATTGCAGCGGCTTCGGTCACTTTTGGATGGGCACTGACGATATCTTCAATTTCGTTGGGATATACGTTGAAGCCAGACACAATAATCATGTCCTTCTTGCGATCCACAATCTTGATGTATCCATCATCCTGGATCACCGCCATATCACCGGTGTTCAACCAACCTTCACTATCGAGGGTATCGGCAGTGGCTTCTGGGCGCTGCCAGTATCCCTTCATTACCTGGGGACCACGCACACAGAGCTCACCGGGAGAATTATTCGGCAGATCGTTGCCATTTTCATCCACGACTTTAACTTCAGTTCCCGGAACCGGGATACCCACAGTACCCAGCTGTACACCCTCGGTGGGGTTAAAAGAAACAACCGGAGAAGTCTCGGTCATACCGTAGCCTTCCATAACCACACAGCCGGTCATATCTTCCCAGCGCTTGGCAGTGTCTCTGGTCAGAGCCATACCACCAGAAGCCGTGGAGTGCAGTTTGCTGAAATCCAATTCGGCAAAATCTTTATTCAGCATCAAGCCGTTAAACAGGGTGTTCAGGCCAACAAAGCCGGTAAAGCGCTGCCCTTTCAGGGTTTTCACAAAGCCGGGAATATCGCGCGGGTTTGGAATCAGCAGAGAGTGGTTGCCGGTGGAGAACAGGCACATGCAATGGATGGTGAAAGCGTAAATATGGTAGAGCGGCAGCGGCGCAATATAGAACTCCTCCCCCTCTTTCATACCACTACCAAACGCTTCAAGAACCTGCTGCATATTGGCAACCAGGTTGCGGTTGGTCAGCATCGCACCCTTGGCAACACCGGTGGTGCCACCGGTGTATTGCAACACGGCGATATCTTCTGGTGCGCGCTCAACATCCTCACTGCCCTTCTGTGCACCGAGAGCCAGTACCTCACGGAAATTTACCTGCTGGGCAAAAGAGAATTCCGGCACCATTTTTTTGATGTGCTTGGCAACGCCGTTGATCAGAACCCGCTTTAAAGGGCTGTGCAGGTCTGCGATCTCAGTAACGATCACTTTCTCAACACTAGTTTCAGCAACAACAGCCGAAGCGGTATCAGCAATATTCGCCAGTACAACCAATGCTTTGGCACCGGAGTCATTCAACTGGTGCTTTAATTCACGCTGGGTATACAGCGGATTGGTATTGACGACCACAAGTCCAGCTCGCAAAGCACCAAATACAACTACAGGGTACTGCAGTACATTGGGCAGCTGGATAGCGATGCGATCACCGGGCTTCAAATTGGTGTGATTTTGCAAATAAGATGCGAACTTCGCGCTCAAGGTGTCGATATCACCGACAGTCAGAGTTCGCCCCAGGCAGGTGAAAGCCGGTCGGTCACCAAATTTGGCGCAAGCGCCTTTAAATACATCGAGAATGCCGCGATCAATGTCCAACTCTCTTCTCCCATTCCTGATTGTTGTTATCGCTTGCTCACATCTCTCGCCCTTATAGACGAAACCTGCCATTTTTCGGAGCCAGCGAGAATTTATTTATTGTTTGTAGTATGTTGCGAGACAATAAAAAAGAGGCTTATTCATGCCTCTCCAAACCCATCGTCCTCTTTACCCTGCGCAGGAAACAAACCTGCCAACGCAGCGGCCAATTCTCTATCTCCAGAGTATTGGACATCTCCCAACAAAAAAGCATGTCTAGCGTTTAAATGGCCAGCCAAAATCGCATTCAAAGTGTGATTAGCCATTTCCAATATTAGCGCCGGTTCTTCCGTTTGCCCGAACTCAGAAACCACTTCGAGATCATTCGGAGCTCCTTTTACGTAAACATAAAAGTCACAGGCATCCGGCAGGCGGAACTGTACCCGAGCAAGTGGGTGCAAACAAGCTATGCGCCGCAGGCGCTCCTGAACTGAATCCGGCAATTGCATCGGAATGTCTCCGTCATTGGCCACTTCGGCGCCGGTAAAAAAAACCGCCGGTGAAGACCGACGGTTTTTTATTGAGGTTGGATTTAGAACGCGAAATGTTCTGCGTCCAGATCCATCAGGTTGGCCGCACCGCTCAGCATGGTTTCAGCATGGCTGGAGGTACGCGGAAGGATGCGCTCGAAATAGAAACGAGCAGTCTTCAGCTTGGCTTGATAGAAATCTCCTTCAGCAGTGCCTTCAGCTAACTTGTCGTTAGCTACTTTAGCAGCACGCGCCCACAGGTAACCCAGCACTGTGTAGCCGGAGAACATCAGGTAATCCACGGAAGCCGCACCAACTTCATCCGCATTCTCCATGGCCTTACCGCCTACGTGCAGAGTCAGGTCGCCCCACTGCTTGTTCAGCTCTTGCAGCTTGGTAACAAAAGGCGCAAGCGCTTCATTATCAATTTCCGCCTGGCAGAACTTGTGCACTTTCTTGGTGAAGTGGCGCAGCAGCTCACCCTGACTCATCAATACCTTACGGCCCAGCAGGTCGAGTGCTTGAACGCCAGTGGTGCCTTCGTAGATGGTGGAGATACGCGCATCGCGTACATTCTGCTCCATGCCCCACTCGGCGATGTAGCCGTGGCCACCGAAGCACTGCAGGCCCAGGTTGGCAGACTCAAGACCGGCTTCGGTAATGAATGCTTTAGCGATCGGCGTTAGGAATGCCAGCAGATCTTCCGCTTCTTTCTTCGCTTCCTCATCACCTTTATGAGTGATGTCAACCAGTTGCGCACAGGTAATAACCAACATACGGCTGCCTTCAGAGATGGCCTTTTGGGTCATCAGCATGCGACGTACATCAGGGTGCACGATAATTGGGTCAGCGGGACCCTCTGGGTTCTTAACGCCAGACAGGGAGCGCATTTGTAGGCGATCTTTAGCGTAAGCCAAGGACTTCTGGAAGCCGATCTCGGAGTGGGCAAGGCCCTGCAAAGCGGTACCCAGACGCGCAGTATTCATAAAGGTGAACATGTAGTTCAGACCTTTGTTGGGCTCGCCAATCAGGAAGCCTTTAGCACCGTCAAAGTTCAGTACTGCGGTGGCATTACCGTGAATACCCATCTTGTGTTCCAGAGAACCACATACAACACCGTTGCGCTCACCGATAGAGCCATCAGCGTTAGGCATAAACTTGGGCACGATGAACAGGGAGATCCCCTTGGTGCCAGCCGGCGCATCTGGGAGGCGTGCCAGCACGATATGCACGATATTATCGGTCATGTCGTGCTCACCGGCGGAGATAAAGATCTTGGTACCGGTAATCGCGTAAGAACCGTCGTCGTTGGGCTCAGCCTTGGTGCGCAGGATACCCAGGTCGGTACCACAGTGAGGCTCGGTCAGACACATGGTGCCGGTCCAGCTGCCTTCAACCAGCTTGGTCAGATATACCGCCTTCTGTTCGTCGGTACCATGCTCTTCCAGGGTGTTCATGGCACCGTGGGAAAGGCCCGGGTACATACCCCAAGACCAGTTAGCAATACCCACCATTTCGCTCATGATGGTGCCCAGAGAGGGCGGCAGGCCCTGACCGCCGTATTCGGGATCGTGGGGCAGCGCCGGCCAGCCGGCTTCTACAAACTGCTGATAGGCCTCTTTAAAGCCTTCTGGAGTGGTGACTTCACCGTCTTTCCAGGTACAGCCCTGCTGGTCGCCGATCTGATTCAGCGGAGCCAGTACGTTTTCACAGAACTTAGCACCCTCTTCCAGGATGGCATCCACGACATCAGGAGTGGCCTCCTCAAAACCCAGAGACTCGTAATGCTTATCTGAGTCCAGCATCTCGCGCATTACGAAACGCATTTCACGCAGTGGCACTTTGATATCGGTCATCCTGATACCCTCAATTCGGTTATGTTAAGACCAGCCAGAAACTGCCCGGTCATATTTGTGACTAATTAATAAGATTGGTTCATCATAGTAGTAAGGCTACAGCCCTCTCTATGGCGAAATCCGTCCAAAGCGGTGACAAATCGAGGCGGGAATTCGTAAAAATGTGACCAGGCCAGTCAAATATCCAGGCCAGCAGCGGCTCGACCCCCGCGGCGGTATTCACCTGGCGTGATCCCAGTCCACTTCTTAAAGGCGCGGAAAAAAGCACTGGATTCATCAAACCCGAGCATCTCGGCAATCTGTCCATTGGAGAGATCCGGGCAACTCAGGTAGTGGAATGCCGCTTCCATACGGCACTCATCTTTCAGTTTCTGGTAAGAAGTGCCCTCTTGCTGCAGGCGGCGGCGCAAAGTTGTCACCGACATATTGAGCCGCTCTGCCACAGCTTCGGCGGCGGGCATGGACTCGCTGACATCCCTGTTGAGGATGGTTTTAACCTTGGTTTTGATGCTGTTGGCGCTGCCGTCGCTAATCACCAGATGATAAGGCGCGGTGCGGATAAAATCTTCCACCATCTGGGGGCTCTGCACCACCGGGTAATCGAGATAACGTGCATCGTACTCGAGGGCATTGAATGGCTGCTCAAAAGACAGTTCGCCCGCTTCGCTCTGAGCCAAGCTGCGAAACTCTTCCGGACAGGAGAAAGAAAAATGCAAACGTGCCAGCGGGATTTCACGCCCTGCCAACCAGCAGTAGAAACGGTGCCAAACTGCCAAGGTAGTGCGCACCACACTGGGGCTAGTGGCGGCCAACAGCCGGTCAAACTCCCCTTTTTCCAGGGAACTGATGCCGTGGATTTCTACCCGCACGCGGCCATTTTCTCCATCCTGCAGCTCCGGCTTCACCTTAAAGCCGCGACAGATCTCCATAAACTCGGCACACAAAGTGATTGCCTGGCGCAGAGTGGCGCAATTAACCACCGCCATACACAGCAAGCGGAAAGAGCCCGAACGCACTCGCCCGCCACTGAGCATGCCAAACCATTCATTTTGGGCCAGCCACATAACCCGCTGGTAAAGACGGCCGTATTTTATCGCCGAAAATGCCGCCACACCCTCCAGCTCATGCTCATCAATACCGACCGACTCGAGCAGTTCGGCTTTGTCGCAGCCGTGGCGTATCGCCTCCTCTAGCAATCGCTCCAGGTAGGCAATGGGTATACGAATATCCTCTTCTGATGCCGCCATCTGTCTACTTTCGCCTGCGTAACCAGCTCAATACGGCCCCAAAACCCAACGCAGCTGCAATAATGACAAACAGCGCTAACAGCAAAAGGACCAGGTAATAAAGGACATCCTTGACAGGCAGGTCCCAGCTAAAGATCGCCGCCGCAACAAATGCGACACAGGCGAGCACGCTGGTAATAAAGGAGCGGCGACTTTTATTGGCCATGGTGATCTGGATACATTGATTTTTAAAACAGGTGAGATAGCCACTTCTTGTGGCGCTACCATTGTATTGTCGGCACCTAAGAGCCTGTAAAAAGCCCCCATGAAACATTGTGAAATTAATCAAATGTTCCCCAGCTACCGACGCGGCGTCGAATCGTGAGGGATCGGCAGGTATCTGTCAACGCCGCAGGAGGCGCAAATGCCCAGAAGAATGCTGGAACCCGAAGATCAGGCTACCCTGCTGCGTCTCTTCCGCTGGATGATACTTATGACACTGATTGTCACCCTGATAATGCTGGGCATCGCGGTCTTCGCCTAACCCCCCCTATTTAAAGAGTCGCTACTCCCCCACCAATCCTCCCTTCGCCAGATGTGCCGGATCCAGCAGTCCCTCAAGAGTTTTGCGATCCAAATCGGTCATCTCCAGCGCCACATCCATCACCGGACGACCACTTTTATAGGCCGCTTTAGCAATTTCAGCGGCCTTCAGATACCCGATGACCGGATTCAGGGCGGTAACCAAGATAGGATTCCGCCCCAGGGTTTCGTCAATATGGGCGCGATTCACGGTAAAGCTTGCGATAGCCCGATCCGCCAGCAACTGCGCGGCATTGGCGAGCAAGTGAACGCTCTCCAACAATGTGCTGGCCACCAGGGGCAGCATTACATTTAACTGGAAATTGCCACTTTGTCCGGCCACTGTGATGGTTGCGTCGTTACCCATCACCCTTGCCGCCACCATTGCGGCAGACTCAGCAATTACCGGGTTCACCTTGCCGGGCATAATACTACTGCCCGGCTGCAGGGCTTTGAGCTCAATCTCCTTGAGACCTGCCAAGGGACCACTGTTCATCCAACGCAAGTCATTGGCAATCTTCATCATGGATACAGCCAAAACCTTGAGCTGCCCAGACAGCTCCACTGAAGTATCCTGGCTGGAAATCGCCTCAAAAAAATTCTCCGCTGGGCGGAATTGCTGAGAAGTGTGTGCACTCAACTTTTGCGCAAAAAGCTCGGCAAAGTCAGCGTGGGCATTGAGACCAGTACCCACCGCCGTGCCGCCTTGGGCCAACTGTGCCAGGCGCGGCATACAGCCACGGATGCGCTCTCGACCAGCTTCAACCTGTGCCGCCCAACCACTCAGCTCCTGCGCCATAGTGATAGGAACAGCATCCATCAGATGGGTTCGGCCTGTCTTGACCACGCTCTCCAGCTCGACGCTCTTATTGCATATTCCGGTATGAAGATTACGCAACGCCGGCAGCAACTTGTCGCGCACTGCCAGCAGAGCCGATACATGTATCGCCGTGGGAATCACGTCATTACTGCTTTGACTCATATTGACATGATCATTGGGGCTAATAGACAAGCCATTGCCCTCTGCAGCGAGGTGCGCCAACACCTCGTTCACATTCATATTTGAACTGGTGCCGGAACCAGTTTGGTAAATATCCACAGGAAAATGGCGCGCAAACTCCTCATCGCCAAGTCGATCACAGGCGTCGATAATCGCTGTCGCCCTCGCCTTATCCAGCAAGCCCAGATCCCTGTTGGCCTCGGCAGCAGACTTTTTAATCAGCACTATGGCCCGGAGAAATTCAGCGGGTAGGGGCTTGCCAC
This sequence comes from Microbulbifer mixtoriginis (SeqCode), assembly GCF_052467515.1. Classification (NCBI taxonomy): domain Bacteria; kingdom Pseudomonadati; phylum Pseudomonadota; class Gammaproteobacteria; order Cellvibrionales; family Microbulbiferaceae; genus Microbulbifer; species Microbulbifer mixtoriginis (SeqCode). Next base: position 2,925,664 of record NZ_CP174314.1, read on the forward strand.
TGACAGGGAAGTTCTCTACGGCACGCTGGGTCTGTGCTCCGTAAAGCGCCTCCTGTGGCACTTGGATCTCGCCGAGACTGTCCTTTTCAATGCGGAATTTATCGCCCATTTGTGTCCCTCAGGGTGCACTCCTGTGCACCGTTCAGAAATGTGGAATTGCCCGGGATCTACTCGACTACAACGGTAATCTTTTTCGATACCACCGGATTCTTGTGGGGCACATGCATATAGTTGCCCAGCACCAGTTGTAGCGTATGTTTACCGGGCGGCAAGGTGACTTGTGTCTCTGTCTGACCACCACCAAAGTGAATGATATTTTCAGTCGCGGGCAGGGGTTTACTCAGGTCCGGCATATCATCCACATCAATCAGCAGGTGGTGGTGGCCGGTATTTTCACGCTCTACACCCGCCGGAGCCACACCCATGCCAGACAGGCCAAATTTTACAGTGAAAGTCTGTGGCACCTTCTCGCCATCTTTCGGGGAGATAATATAGAGCTTGGTTTGCTGCGGGGCTTTTTCCGCAGCTTCGGTCTTGCTGCCGTGTTCCGCAGCTTGTAACAGCGGCGACAACATCAAGGCACTGGCGAAAAGTAGAGAGTTCACTTTGATCATAATCTTTGCTTCCTGATAAGGCGCCTACGGCGCCAATTCTTATCATCTGGCTGAACAGCCCACCAACCCCACATTCTGCGGCGGGGTGGCAAACAGCACTTTACCAGACCAAAGTCCCACTGAAAGGGGGGTCCAGGGAATATAGTTGCCGAACCGAAGGCGAGCGCCAAAATCTGTGACTGACGCCTCGCGAAAAGCCTTAGGCAGAGGAAGTCTCTGAAAGAAGGAAGTATTAAGAGCTAAAAGAAAAGACCCAGGATACCGGGGATTGAGGCGCAGAGTGAGCTTGCCAAGTTAGACACTCACCCGCCCCTCCTGAGTCCATTCACAGCGTACCTGCATGTCACCACTTCCGGGTTCATGATAGAGGCCAGCAGCCTCCCAACTAAAGGAATGCACTCCAGAAAGCTCGGTTTCCAAGTGTACAGTGGCGGACACCCAGTACATGCTTCTCAACAATTCCTCAAACTTCTGAATCCACATATCCCATTCATACTCTACCGCACGATAGGAGGCACCAAAGTGGATCACATCCGTTTGGTATTGGGATTGCTTCATTTTAATGGTGGGAATAGAAAACATATCGCGACAGAGAAAGGGCCACTCGTCGGCACTGGGCAGAGCGAGTACCGCATTGCGGTTAATACGACGGCGTTCGCTACCTCCGGCAAGGCTATTGCTGTCTTTGATACAACCGTAGACTATGGATTCCTGATCGCCCTGAAGCATTAATTCCTTTCCTTACCACAGCGCCACCGGACATCAGGTACCCAGGGCAAAAAAGATCTAGGAGATGCACTTTAACGGCGAAGCGACCAGAAAGCCATAACTCCACGGGTGATCATTGGCATTACCATGACTATCGCCGATTTATTTATAAATAATTTGTGAGATTTAACGAGAAGCGCGAGCACCAATTCACAGTGCCCGCAACGACAGATTAAATTTCAAATCCCCGTTGGCGCAACATATCCATCAGACCCTCTTCATCCATCACCGGAATGTCCAACTCCCGCGCCTTGTTCAATTTTGAACCGGCACCGGGGCCCGCCACTACATGGTGGGTTTTTGCAGAGACACTACCAGCCACCTTGGCACCAAGACGTTGCAGGTAATCCTTGGCCTCGCTGCGTGACAGCGTTTCCAATTTTCCAGTCAGCACCCAGGTCTGGCCCGCTAGGGGTTGCTCCTCGGCTGCGACTTCTTCCACCACCCAGTGCACACCCGCCTGGCGCAAGGCTTCGATCTCTTCCTGGGCGTGAGATTGCTGGAAGAACTCGGCAACAAAATGGGCAACAACAGGTCCCACATCTTCCACCTCCTGTAGTGCCTCTTCACTGGCCGCCATCAATACCTCCAGGGAGCCGAAATGGCGAGCTAGGTTGCGCGCAGTCGCCTCTCCCACCTCGCGAATACCCAGGGCATAAAGGAATTTGGGCAGGGTTGTATCTTTGCTGCGCTCCAAGGCATCGAGTAGATTTTGTGCAGATTTCTGTCCCATGCGCTCGAGCCCGGCAACCTGCTCGAGATCGAGGTGGTAGAGGCCGGAAACCGAGTGCAGCAGCCCCTCATCCACCAACTGTTCTACCAATTTGTCCCCCAGGCCATCGATATCCATCGCCTTGCGCGAAGCGAAGTGCTTGATCGCCTGCTTACGCTGAGCGCTACAAATCAAACCACCACTGCAACGGGCAACGGCTTCCCCGGGAGTGGATTCTACCGGCGAATCACACACCGGGCAGTGCGCTGGAAATTCAATTACACGGGCATCTTTCGGGCGCTTACTCTCCACAACCGAAACCACCTGGGGAATCACATCCCCAGCACGGCGAATCACCACGGTATCGCCGATCATCACACCGAGGCGCTGGATTTCATCGCGATTGTGCAAAGTCGCATTGGAGACGGTTACCCCACCCACAAACACCGGCTTAAGGCGCGCCACTGGGGTAACCGCCCCAGTGCGTCCCACCTGGAACTCCACATCCAGAAGCTCGGTCATTTCTTCTTGAGCGGGAAATTTATAGGCCATGGCCCAGCGCGGCGCCCGGGCAACAAAGCCCAAACGGCGCTGCAGGGGAATACTATTGACCTTAAACACAATACCATCGATATCGTAGGGTAAGCCCTCGCGTTTATCGCCGAGCTCGCGGTGGTATTCGATGCAGGCCTGAATATCCGCCGCCAAACGCATTTCGCTATTCACCCGAAATCCCCACTGCCCCAGTAACTCGAGCGTTGCCAGATGCTCTTCCGGCAGAGAGGCCCCCTCGACCAGCCCAGTACCATAGACACAAAGCTCAAGCGGGCGCTGGGCGGTAATGCGGGAATCGAGCTGTCTAAGACTGCCCGCCGCCGCATTGCGAGGATTGACGAACAGCTTCTCGCCCGCGGCGGCAGCCTTGCGATTTAACTCGGCAAAGCCCGCCTTGGGCATATAGATTTCACCGCGCACCTCCAGCACTGTCGGATACGCAGTGACCCCCTTTTCTCGACGCAGACGCAGTGGCACCGAGCCCACAGTGCGTACATTCTGCGTTATATCTTCGCCAGTGGTGCCATCACCACGGGTCGCCGCACGCTCCAAAATGCCATCGCGGTAGAGCAGACTGATAGCGATACCATCCAACTTGGGCTCACAGGCATATTCGATTGCGCCCTTGCTATTTAGGCGGTCTCTCACCCGACGATCAAATTCCAGCAGCTCCTCATCGCTAAAGGCATTATCTAGAGAAAGCATGGGTACTTCGTGGCGCACTTCAGAAAAGGAGGATAGCGGCTCTGCGCCGACCCGTTGGGTAGGCGAATCCGGGCTCAGCAACTCTGGGTATTGTTGCTCTATATCCTGCAACTCTCTTAGGCGGCGATCGTACTCCACATCCGGTAATTCCGGATTATCCAGCACATAATATTGATAATTAGCTTTTAGGAGCAGCTCGTGCAAAGCCTCTACTCGCTCGCGTATTGACTGGGGTATGGATTGTTTGGTCATCGACAGTTCGAGTGAAAATAAATCAAAAAAATTAAACTCAAATGCAACAACGGCCCCAGCTCGCGGAAAAGCCCTCAGGCTCAACCGCGGCCTGGGGCCGCGTTGTTACAAAGCAAGAATTGTAAAACTATGCGAACAAATAGTGTTGCAGGTTATCAGCCTTGCGCCTTGCTCAGGGCCCGGCGACGCTGATACTCCACGACACGCTGACGATAGTGCTCAGCAGTCTGGGCAGTGAAAACACTGCGATTTTCATCTTTCAACTCGCCCCCGAGCAACTCGGCAATTTTGTAAGCGGTAGAAAGCATTTGATTGAATGCCTGGATCGCCTCGCCCTCAACCGGTAACGCCAGGAACATACTGACCCCCGGGGTGGCAAACTCTTCCATTTGTGCCAGATCAAAAACACCCGGCACCACAATATTGGCCAGGCTAAATATCACCGCACCATCGGCACCGCCTCCCTCGTGGTAATGGAAGATATTCATCTCTCCAAAACGCATACCAGAGGCCACCATTACCCGCAGAAGATCGTTGCCCTCAAAGTAATCGCCTTCGGGTGCCATCACATTAATAACCAGCACTTCATCGCGGACCGAGCTTTTTTCTACAGCGGTTTCTTTGCTTGGCGACACAACCGCATCGGCTTCGCGGGCTTGGGGCTCATCCCGCGGGGATATGGGCTCTGCCCTCTCTTCGGTGAGCGCATTGAAGCTCTCAGACTCATCCAGCGCCGGCTCAAAGCGCTGCTCCTCGCCCACAGAGTCCATCAAGGTGGGTACCTGCTCCTCCAGGTCCAGCAGCCCCTGCTCATGGGCGTTGCGCTGCGGTGCACTGCCCGCGAGGGGCTTACGCGAGGAAATAAAGCTCTCCTGCACTTGGCGGTTCACATGCAGTGCATCTTCCATAGCACGCCTTTGCACAACACGCACCTGACCTGGCAATTCACTGGTTGCCGGTCGCGGCTTTGTCTCTTCCTGGGAATCTCCGGGGGACCCACTTGTTTCGGGTGGGCGAGCCGGTTCCTGCACAAGGGGGTCCGCATCACCCCCCACTTCGGATTGCATCGCTTTGGACAGATTCCGCGATACCTTTACCGCGGCTTTCTGCCGTAAAATTGCGCGGCGTACGCCGTCCAGCACCACTACAAGCAGCACTACCACGAGGATCGTAACCAGCCAGTTATCCATTTAAGCGCTCCTCCTTTTACGCCTTATGCAGAAGCCAGCTCTGCTGCTTCTTCCACATTCACCGATACCAGGCGAGAGACACCCGGTTCATGCATGGTCACACCCAACAGCTGATCCGCCATCTCCATCGCAATCTTGTTGTGGGTAATATAGATGAACTGAACGTGTTCTGACATTTCTTTAACCATTCGTGCGTAGCGACCTACGTTAGCGTCATCGAGAGGAGCATCCACTTCGTCCAGCATACAGAAAGGTGCTGGATTCAAGCGGAAAATAGAGAATACCAGGGCGATTGCCGTCAGCGCTTTTTCCCCACCGGAGAGTAAGTGAATCGTGCTGTTGCGCTTGCCCGGCGGGCGCGCCATGATCGCGATCCCAGTATCGAGCAGGTCCTCGCCAGTCAGCTCCAGATAGGCGTTACCGCCCCCAAAAACTTTCGGGAAGAGTTCCTGCAAGCCCGCATTGACCTGATCGAAGGTCTCCTTAAAGCGGCTTCTCGTCTCTTTGTCGATTTTCTTAATTGCATTTTCCAGAGTCTCCAGCGCCTCCATCAGGTCACCATACTGGCGATCCAAATAATGTTTACGCTCAGACTCCTGTTTGTATTCATCAATAGCGGCGAGGTTGATCGGGCCCAAACGTGAGATACGCGCGGCTACCAACTCCAGATCTTCCTGCACCTGGGGAATCGTCAAGTCCCCGGGTAGCTGTTCGAGCAGCTGATCCAAATCCTGTTCATCTTCGCGCAGCTGTTCTACCAGGCCGTTGCGCTGCACTTCAAGGGTTTGTGCGGAGAGACGTTCCTGCTCCAACTGGGCGCGCACCCCCTGTAAAGCCGCCTCAACTTTGTGCCGCTCCTGTTCCTGTTCGCGCAGCCCTGTCTCCACCTCTTCGAGTTTTTTACGGGCTTCTGCTAGCTCCGTTTCCACCTCAATACGCTCACCTAGTTTCTCCTCCAGCTCCATTTGGAAATCCTGAGAGGGGTCCTGGGTTTCAGCCATCTGCTCCTGCAGCTGGGCCCGGCGGCTACGCAAGCGCTCCAGTTGCTCACCCATCACTTGCAATGTGCGCTCCAGAGAAACCATCTGGGTGCGCACCGACTGTTCGCGCATAGCCAGCTCGTGCGCGCGATCCTTGTCCTCGCGCGCACGCTGTCTGGCGGCATCCAGAGCTTCGCGCAGGGCTTCGCGCCGCTCCATCAGCATTTCGCGACGATCGGTGTCATCGCTCATGGCCTCCACGGCTTCCTGCAGCATCAGGCGCGCCTCGGAAAGCGACTCACCTTCGATTTCCTGCTGCTCACGCACCTCGGCAATTTCCTGCTCGATGCGATTGCGGCGCTCACTCATCTGCTCTGCGCGGGCGCGGCGAGCAGAGAGCTGGCTGCGTAATTCGGCTTCGCGCCGCCCGAGCTGCTCGGAGTCGTTGCGGGCTTGTTCAATCGCCCGCTCAACACCGGTCACTTGTTCGCGCAGAGATTCACACTGCTCACTGCACTGCTCAATCTGCTCTTCGCACAGGGATATCTCTGCGGACAGAGTTTCCAGATCCTGCTTGCGGGCGAGCACCCCAGTCTCGGCATCGCTGGCACGGCTCACTCGCAACCAGTTAGGACCCAGCCAGAGCCCATCCCGTGTCACAATAGACTCATGGGGTTGCAGGCCAGTGCGCTGTGCCAGCGCTTCATTGAGAGTGTCCGCGGTATAGATGCCGGCGAGCAGGCCGGTAAGAGAGGACGGCCCCTGTACAACGCTTGCCAACGTGGGCAGCTGCCCAACGGTCGCTGCTCCCACCACGGTGCTATCGATAAAGACAGCCTGGCCATTTTGCAGCTGCTCCAAGCTCTCAGTCAGACTTTCCAACTGCTCGACGCAGACCGCCTGTAACTGTTGACCGAGAACGGTTTCCACCGCTGTTTCCCAGCCCGCTTGTGCCTGGATTTGGTCAGCCAGGCGTGGGCGATCGCTCAGGGATTGCTGCTGCAGCCAATTTTCCACCGCTTTGCCCTGCCCCAACGCAGCCTGTTGCAGCGCCTCAAGAGAAGCCTGGCGGCCCCGGCTGGTTTGCAACTGCAGGCGCAGCTGGTCCAGCTCTGTCGCCAGCTCCCGCTCGCGATTGCGTATTTCCTGCAGGGATTCTGCTCGCTCGGCAACTTCCTCGCGACGCTCCTGTACCTGCATTTCCAGCTCGGCAAGCTGTTCATTTAACTGCTGGGTTTCCTCATCATCCTCGGAAACCTGAAGGCCGGACTGCTCTGCGGTGAGCTTGTTAATCCGCTCCAGTAGTCGCTGCCCGGAAGTCTCCAGATGTTGGATGCGAGACTGCTGCACCTCTGCTTTCTGGCGAGAGCCAGAAGCCCCCTGATTAAATTGATCCCACTCGTTTTGCCAGTTGCGCATCTGCTCTTCGGCTTCGAGTAGCCCGGTGGCGGAATCCTCCTCTGCGGCGAGTACCATTTCCAGATCTGGAACAATTACTTCTAGCTCTTCCTCAAACTGGGCTGCCTTCTCGCGATCTACTTCCAGGTTGGTCTCCGCTTCGCGGAACTCCTGCTCGGTCTGGGCCAAATCGGAATGCAGGCGAGTGGAGCGCTCGCGGGCATGGGCGATACTCTGCTCCAGGCGGGCAATATCCGCACCCACCGCATAGAAGCGTCCCTGCACTTCATTAAAACCATCGGATAACTCGTGATAGCCAACGCGCTTTTGCTCAATGCCGGTATCACAGTTCACCTGCCGGGTTACCAATTCCTCAACGGTAAGCTCCAGTTCGCCAATCTGTTGCTGCTTGGCGACAGCCTGCTCATTGAGTTCGCGGTATTTTAGGGCTTGCAAATTTGCCTTATGGCTGCGCTCTTCCTCTTTAAAGCGGCTGTATTTTTCTGCCGCGGCGGACTGTCGCTCCAAGCGAGACAATTGCCGATCCAGTTCATCGCGAATGTCGGTGAGACGCTCCAGGTTTTCAGAAGTACGGCGCATACGGTTTTCCGTATCCCGCCGCCGCTCCTTGTATTTGGATATACCTGCAGCCTCTTCGATATAGACCCTGAGTTCCTCGGGCTTGGCCTCAATCAACTTGGAAATCATGCCCTGTTCGATAATCGCATAACTACGCGGACCGAGACCGGTCCCCAGGAACAGATCAGTTACATCGCGGCGACGGCACTTCTCCCCATTTAGATAATAGTTATTCTGGCCTTCGCGCGTGACCTTACGTTTTACCGAAACTTCGGAGAATGCGGCGTAGGCGCCAGTTAATTTACCGGCAGAATTATCAAATACCAGTTCAATAGAGGCCTGACCTACAGGTTTACGACCACTGGAGCCATTAAAGATAACGTCTGTCATAGAGTCGCCGCGCAGATTTTTTGCGGACGACTCACCCATTACCCAGCGCACAGCATCGATCGTATTCGATTTACCACAGCCGTTAGGGCCAACCACCGAGTTGAGGTTTGTCGGGAAATAAACAGTGGTGGGGTCAACAAAGGATTTGAAACCCGCAAGCTTGATGCACTTCAGACGCATGTATTCTTAAACTCGGTATTTTTATCTTTGCCGGCCCGATCACCAAGCACTCAATTGTACATGGCGCCACCGGGGCTTTCAGCGCGGCTTTTCACAGTATCTTTTCACGCGGATTATCGGCCGGAATGGCCAGTGGTCAAGTCAAGATCGCGCAATGGCTTTAACTGGTACCCAATGCCAACATTTCAAGCGGCACAAAATCACCACCAGTGGCAAAACAAAATCTATTTCTACCAGTGCGGCTGTGACCGCCCAGGCGCCAAATAGTTCTCAGGCCGCAGCACTCTCCTGAACACTGCAGCCTGCCAACGCGATACTTGAATAGGGCCTAAAGCTCCCGGTCAATTACGATAGACTGCGACTCACTCCAGCTGGATTTAGGTAGGGTCTTGATAGAGCCCTGCCAATCGCCCGCCGCGGGGCGCGCGTCACCACGCAAAGCCAAGCGTGCGACCAATTGCACCGTATCTACGGTTGAAATGGAGCGCCCTGGCATCATAGCCCGGGATTCATCCAACACCACTTCGGCTGGTAACTGGCCAGCGGTTAGCCGAACAATCGCCAAAGGCATTGGGCTATCAGTGCTGCGGGCATAAATGAACACCGGCGTTGACGGATCTGCTTTAACTTGGTCACCCAAGCTCACTTGCACTCGAATTTCCGCTGCGGCCTCACCCTCAACTCCAGCATTTTCCTCTACAGCGGCTTGAACTATCTCAACCGCACCATCTTTACCATCTTCGCCCAGGGCCTTTTCGGCGCGGGCAACACCCGCCGCCAATGCCTCTGCCGCCGCAGACCCTGGAGCTAGCTGCGCAAGGGCACCCTGCCAATGATCACGCGCCTTGCGGTAATCCTTGTCCTCATAGGCTGCAATTCCCGCCAAGCCTAATGCTGTCCCATTGCTGGGCTGGGCCTCTAGCACCTGATCGACCAGAGTGCGAATTTCATCCGTTATTTTAGAGCCACCCGCAAAAAATAACGCTTGCGCCAGCTCGGCCTTAACCATAACTGCCTCGGGTTCCCGTGCCAGCACATAGCGATAGGCCTCTACCGCTCCGGCGATATCACCAGTGACCAGAAGCCGTTGAGCCAGAACAAAGCGACTACTCAAATCCTCAGGGTGAGTTTCTGCCCGCTGCTTTAACTGCTGAGTGATGCGTTCTTCAGCTGAGGAGTCTGTTTGCCCCTGCTGACTGGCCAACATTTCACGGTACAGAGATACTTCCTGGGGGCGCTCAGAAAAGACATAGGCCCCCACTGCAATCGCAGGCACAAGAACGGCCAGACCAATCAGCAACCCGGAGCCTTTACTCGAGGGGGTTACGGCATTCACCTCTTCTTTGGCACTCAATAATTCGCGTGCCATCTCCGCTTCCAGCTGGGCAAATTGCCGCTCATCCATAGCGCCACTTTGCACCGCTGCGCGAAGCTCTCGCGTGCGCTCTCGATACAGCTGCGCCAGGGCTTCACGCTTATCTCCACCGGAACGCCGGGCACCGGCTCCACGCAATCCCGGTAAAAGGAAGATAAATGCCAACAGCAATAACAGGATCGCTAAACCAAACCAAATATCAGTCATTTGCTCTTCTTCCCAGGGTCAGTCAAATCGTCCAGGTCATCACCTAGCAGTTTTTTCAGACGGCGCCTCTCTTCTGTAGTCAATTCTCCAGAGTCATCGTCCTGACTGGCACCAGTGCCACTGCGAGAACGCACCACAATCACAATCAAAGCCAGTAGACCCACCAAGGCAAAGATGCCGGGAGCCAGCCAAAGCGCCAGAGTATTGCGCTGTACCGGGGGCCTGTAGAGAACAAAGTCCCCATAGCGGGCCACCATGTAGTCGGTAATTTCTTTGTCTGTAAAACCCTCTTCCAGTAGCCGGCGAATTTCCCGCCGCAAATCTGCGGAAATCGACGCATCCGAGTCGGCCAGGTTCTGGTTCTGGCATTTTGGACAACGCATTTCTTCGATCAGCACCCGGTAGCGCGCCTCCAGTTCCGGAGAGGACAACTTCTCCGTCTCCACCACCGCCTGTGCCACTACGGATAGGCACAAGAGGCCAAACGCAAGTAGAAATTGCCCCAACCAGCTCATCTGTTTCACGGCTTACTCCACGCTCACACCCTGGAAATTTACGCGATTATAACAGTGTCGCCACTTGCCGGACACGCCCATCATCTCGTTCTTAAACGCCTTAACTCATTGAAAGACAAAAAAAAATTCAAAAAAGGCGTTGACGCCGCAAAGAATATCATTAAGATACGCAGCTCCTGACACGGGGTGGTTAGCTCAGTTGGGAGAGCGACGGCCTTACAAGCCGTAGGTCACAGGTTCGACCCCTGTACCACCCACCACTTCTCTTACTCTTGCCAGGCAAGAGCCACCAAGAGAAACAGGAATGCGGACCGGTAGTTCAGTTGGTTAGAATGCCGGCCTGTCACGCCGGAGGTCGCGGGTTCGAGTCCCGTCCGGTCCGCCATATACAAAAAAGCCCTGCTCGCAAGAGCGGGGCTTTTTTGTATGCGCAGACATTAACAACCTATAAAACTCCTTCTCCAAGCTCCTGCGCCACACCCAACACCCACCTGTAGCAACTCAAGCAATTAACAACAATACACGGCAGTAAAAAATCCCCCCCCGCACAACCATTATTACCAGCCTCACGTGCACACAATTTTAATCGCCAGTAACAAGGCAACCAGCAATTCCCAACCCGAAACGGGTTTCTTTCACTACCATTTAATTGTCAGCGGGATAAAAAACCAGCAAGTTATTTTTAAGTAAAATAAATTCAGCGGATAAAACTCTGAAAGAAAATCCACCACCTAACTGATGTTTTTTTATCCTAAATCAAGTTTTTAGAATTTTTTTGCCATAGTTGTTGACCGCTAAAAAAATATCATTAAGATACGCAGCTCCTGACACGGGGTGGTTAGCTCAGTTGGGAGAGCGACGGCCTTACAAGCCGTAGGTCACAGGTTCGACCCCTGTACCACCCACCACTTCTCTTACTCTTGCCAGGCAAGAGCCATCAAGAGAAGCAGGAATGCGGACCGGTAGTTCAGTTGGTTAGAATGCCGGCCTGTCACGCCGGAGGTCGCGGGTTCGAGTCCCGTCCGGTCCGCCACATACAAAAAAGCCCTGCTCGCAAGAGCGGGGCTTTTTTGTATATGCTCCGATCCCATAAGCAGCTCAAAGAAATTTTTGTTAAAAAATTAATTAAATTTCGAAACTATAACCGGCAACCCGTTAAAGGGACAGCGCAAGTCTGAGTGATCGCCAACCTGCTACAGAAAACCTCATCGAAGTAAATTCTTACCAAAAGCTTCCTTTGTGGATCACACAAAACAATCGCTTCACCCGATGAAATAATCTGCCAGTCCACACCGAAATATCCTTTAGATTTATTTTTTACTGACGACCAGCAAAGACAGAACAGCTCTTTATCTGCCGGAAAAACATTCAGCAAAAAGGTAAATTAAAAAAAATAATTGAGAATTGATGATTTTTCGATCTAAATAAATTTTTATTTAATTTTTTTTGTTAAAGCTATTTACCACAGAAAAAAAATCATTAAGATACGCAGCTCCTGACACGGGGTGGTTAGCTCAGTTGGGAGAGCGACGGCCTTACAAGCCGTAGGTCACAGGTTCGACCCCTGTACCACCCACCACTTCTTTTACTCTTGCCAGGCAAGAGCCATCAAGAGAAGCAGGAATGCGGACCGGTAGTTCAGTTGGTTAGAATGCCGGCCTGTCACGCCGGAGGTCGCGGGTTCGAGTCCCGTCCGGTCCGCCACATACAAAAAAGCCCTGCTCGCAAGAGCGGGGCTTTTTTGTATGCGCCAATAATCAACAGAGATTGAGGAAAGTAGAATTGCCTAATGGCTTTTTAGAGTTTGCTGCGCCTCAACTTTCCAGTAACTCACCCTCTTCTCTTTCGATCACTTCGTGCAGCAGTCTACTCAGCTCATCCATCTCAGGCATCTCCGCAAAATGCTCGGCCTGACCACCGATCTCATCCCAGTACGCTTTGGAATCAACATGTAAATGGGCCATCACCTTACCGCGAAACTCTCCGTCTAGCAGTCCAGCCGGCACCCAAAAGTGCGTGGTATTACTCATCAGGTGAGGAACAGAGCTGCCGCATTCACTACAGAAGTCGGAACGAAAACCGGTAGGTTTTCGATAAGAGGAAATTTTGTCCAATCCACGCACCCAGCGAAACTGTTCACGACTGATGAATAATGCGGTATCTGATGCGGAACCACTTAACTTGCGGCAGAGTGAGCAGTGGCATTGATAGAGACCGGGCAGCGGCTCTTCCAGCTGAAACTCAACAGCGCCGCAGAGGCACTTTCCGTTCATTATCTACTCCTTTACCTTAAGTTTGTTATTCAAAATTTTGCTTGGAATCCCACGAGTCACAGAACCATTCTCCTTATAGCCCTACAACTCATCCCATCACGGCAAGAAGGGGCAACTTAATAAACCCGAGCCAAGCAACCCTTCAAGCCGGCAGAAACACTATGAAAATTCAAAGGTTCCTTAGGTTAGCAACATTCTCCCCCCTTCACACAAGACTCCTACAGGTCAAAGAAGAAGTAAATGCCAATACTAGGCAAACTCCAGTGAAGCCTCTAGCCAACACGCCCCCCAGCCTTACTGGTATACATGCAGCTGCCACCCTAGTGGTGAGCACCCGCAGCCCTTTACGGGCTATCAGGTCCTATTGGCGGCAACTTATCCCCTGAATTTCTCAGGAAGCTTCGACCCAGCTCACTGCCGACCAGATACCCCTTCTCCAGCAACTCAACCTCCTGAGTAAAACGCTTAACGGGAAAGTCCGCAGGAGGCGCTATCACTGACACCCGGCAATCCGGTGGTGGCGCCTGGATAAAGTCTAAAGCACGGTTGTAGCGCTCTCCGCGCTCCAAGACCGCTTCAAACAGGCGGGCGTGATCGTGGAAAAACTGCTTGATGAACTTAGGAGCTGAACCCACTGGTTTTCTATAACCCAGTGGGCGAGACAGAATCACAGTAATATCCCGCGCCCCCTGCTCGTATGCTCGAATAACCGGGATTGAGTCAGCCAGGCCACCGTCGGTCATTGGTTCCCCAGCAACAGGAGGAAACTCTCGGTAAGCCATGGGGATAGCGCAGGATGCAGGAAACACTTCATGCATATTCTCGGGCGTGACGCATACGTAATGGGGCTGCCCGCTGTTGATGCTAGTTGTCACCGCATAGAGAGGCACGCCATTTTCCGTATAGCGCTCAATATTCAGAGGGACATCATTGTAAGAGGCATGCCATAACCAACTGATATCGCAAAAGTGCCCCCCTCGCAAATAGCGCCGCCAGTCAATAAAGTCCGCGCGCGTGGCATGGTCAAGTAAAATCTGGCGGCTGCGGCCATGGTCTCCCGCCAGGTAGCCAATCAGGTTGGTTGACCCCGCAGAAACGCCAATAGCGAAGTCAAAGGGGCAAAAATCCACCTCGATAAAAGCATCTAAGACTCCGGCTGCAAAAATTCCGCGCATAGCGCCACCCTCTACCACAAGGGCTGACGTGCTATCTCGCTCTTCAATCCGATTCGCCATAGTTAATCCATTGTGAAAATCGATGTTGCTCAAAATCTATTTTTGAAAACCTAAGCCGCGCTAAATCTATTTAGCCTCTCCTTTTATAAAGGGCCAATTACATAGACTGCGACTTTGCCAAGCCGATTCCATCAGCACTATGATTGAGACATTCAAACTGTCCATTACTTATTGAGTAATTTATGCCTCTTGTTGTTTTTCAAGCCCCCTGGAGCCGCCAACTGAAAATAATCAGCGCACTGAGTGCTTTTCTACTTTTGGCAATACCCTTCGTGCTGATAGCAAAATCCCAGCAAAGCCCTTCCTTCCTCTATAGCGTTGCTATTGCCCTGCCACCGGTCATTTTGCTACTAGGTGCCGTGTTTGCCATCCGCGGTTATACCCTCGCCAACGACTGCCTGCAGATACTAAGACCAGGCTGGAGAACCTCCATCTCCCTAGAAGGCTTGCAGGAGGCCAAAGTCGACCCAACAGCCATGCAAGGATCGGTCCGCATCTTTGGCAACTCCGGCCTCTTTGGCTACATCGGGCTCTTCCAAAACCAGCAACTGGGTCGTTATCGGGCCTTCGTCACGGATCAAGAGAAAGCTGTTGTTTTATATTTCCCCGGTAAAACTCTGGTCATCACCCCGGACAAACCCGAACGCATGGCAGAATTACTGCGCCAACGTATTAGATGACCAAGCGGTACCCTTCAATGATGCTCCCCTCCTCACTGAGCGAGCATCTTGGATTTTTACAGGCCCCGCAGCATACTGCAGCCACGAGAGCCACTGCTGAAAGAAAATCAATGAAGAAGTTTTTTCTCACCCTATCGCTATGCATTGGGTCTGTATTCCTGGGCGCAGCGTCAGTAAACGCCCACTCGGCCTGTGTAATCTTGCTTCACGGCCTGGCCAAATCGGATAGTTCCATGACAAAGCTGGAGCAAGCGATCAGTGCCGCCGGCTACAAGACCGTCAATGTGGATTACCCCTCTACCCGCTTCCCCATTGAGGAGCTGGCCGGCAGGGCCATAGCCCCGGCACTGGATCATTGCGCAGGACAGACTGAAATCAATTTTGTTACCCACTCTATGGGGGGCATATTGGTTCGCCAGTATCTGAGCCAGGTTAAGATTGTGAACCTCAACCGAGTGGTTATGCTGGGCCCTCCCAATAAGGGCAGTGAGGTGGTGGATAAGCTCGGTAGTTTCCCAGGGTTTGAATTTGCCTTTGGAGATGCCGGCCTACAACTAGGTACAGGCGAGCTGAGCATTCCCAATAAACTAGGCAGCGCTAATTTTGATGTGGGTATTATTGCGGGTACTCGCAGTATCAACCTGATACTGTCACGACTAATCCCTGAGACTGATGACGGAAAAGTCTCTGTTGCCAGTACCAAGCTGGAAGGCATGAATGATCACTTGGAAATGCCTGTCACCCATGTCTTCATGATGAAGGACAAAAAGGTTATTGCGCAGGTACTCCATTATCTCGAGCACGGCTCCTTTGCAAGGGGTACCCAGGAAGCCCCTCTCAATTAAAATAGCAACCAGCCTCTGGGCCTTTGTGAAAAAAATCAGAGGCCCACTACATACTGACTTTTTTTACCCTACCTGCCGGTTTAATATCCAATCTTCTCCTAATAAAAAATACAAACCCAGTAAACCAAGAGGCAATACAAGTGCAGTGGCAATGGTGTAGCTTTCAACAACTCTCTATCGATCAGCTTTATGAAATCTTACGGGCACGCCAGGAAGTTTTTACGGTAGAGCAGGATTGCCCTTATCAGGATGCAGATGGCAAAGATCAAGAAGCCTGGCACCTAATCTGCTGGGACAAGGAGAGTCAATCCCCACGATTGATGGCTTACCTACGAGTGGTATTTCCAGGCAAAAAATATTCCGAGCCCTCAATAGGCCGTGTGCTTACCGCAGAGTCTAGCCGTGGCACAGGGCTGGGCAAAGAACTGATCAGCCGCGCGGTAGAACAAACCCTGAATGAATATCCAGGTTTGGGGATTCGTATTTCCGCCCAAGAGCACCTACGTAAGTTTTATGGAGATTTTGGCTTTGAGCAGGTCTCCACCCCTTACGAGGAAGACGGTATACCTCATATCGAAATGTTGCGCCCGGCATCGGAGTAGATACCGGACTATACCCAGCTTAGTTACTTCCAACTGCCCCACCAACAGTGGAAGCAAAGGCGCCATCCCGGTGGCGCACCCAGGTATAGAGGCAGGAGGCCGCGATACCTGCAGCAATCAGCAGCCACACAGCATTGGCAACCAGTGAGGCCCTCACAAAGGAATCCGCCCCATACAGGGAAGCGTGAACAACCACAGCCAGAATGCAGGCTGCGGTGGTAGTTCCGCGGAGCAACATAGACCAACCGGCAACAGTCCCCACAAAAGCAGCTATCACACTTAAAACGATTGTGGTCAACCAGAATACCTGAGCGGCAGGAATAGCAAAGGCCAGGTAAGTCACAGCACTGAATGCAATAGCAAAAGGAATTCCCCAGACCTGAGCCATCCAAATACGCTCAAGGCGCACCGCTGGCTGCCCCCGCTGGCGCTTGCGCACCAACCAGATATTAATACCTGAAACCACCAGCACACACATGCCAATGCCCAGTAAGAAATAGGCAATTTTTACTGGGAAACCGGAGAAATGCCCGAAGTGCAGACGGAATGTGGAGAGGTATACTTGCTTGGCCGCATCACCTTCAGACCATCCCTCTTTTTCTATCAGGCTGCCATCCCCATTAAAGTGGTAGCGCTCTCCCCAAACCAGCTTTTCGGGAACCCGCGTCCAAACCTCCACTACCTGCCCCTCGCGGCCAGGGAAGGCAACCTCTAGCTTAGTACGTTCCTCACCCGGTGCGATCTGCTCCATTTGCGCAAGAATCGCAGCAAAATCTGGAAGAGGCACCTGTGCGGCATTCTCTTTCATCACCGGGTGCTCGCGATACAACATATGCTCAACTTTCTCGGTATCCCCAGCAAAGAAAACACCAGCAATTGCAAAAGCCGCAACCTGTGAAAGTCCAATAAAAGCGCCGGTAATAGCAATCGCCAAGTGAAATGGTGCAGCCCAGACGCCCAGTCGATTGTGCAAGTCCACTTGCTGCAAACGCTTTGAACCCGCCAGGCGCAGAGAGAAGGCATCCTTAATGATTTTCGGGTGTGCCAATAATCCAGAGATAATCAGTGCGGTCATCAATACACCGATCAAGCCTACAAGAGGAACCCCCAACCCCAAGGGCAGATTTAGTGCAAAATGCAAATAGGCGAGGAAGTGCGTCCACTCGTGCTGAACCTCACCCAATAAAGAACCATCCTCGTCGACATAACGCTCAATATCACCCACTTCCACAGTCAACCTGGGCATATCTGAGTTGGGGATGGTAAATTTTACTGATTCAAATTCTTCGTTTTGCTCTTTCGCCAGGGCAACCGCCTGTTCGGTAGCAAGCTGATATACAGAGGGACTGACATCGAGATTTTCCAGCTCTGAAGCCTGCTCCCAGCGTTCAAATTCATTGTAAAAAACCGCAAGTGTTCCACTGACACAAACGATATAGAGCAGAGTGGAGATGGCCAGACCGAGAACCGAATGTCCGTCAGTCATATCACGCACAAAAGCAGGGGTTGGCTTTAGGGAAAATTTCACGTTGAATTCCTAGTGAGGTCTCTTTGATCTCAAAATCGTTATTAGCTTACGCCGCTGGCATTACGGCAAAGCCACTCGCCAGTGAAAAAACTACTAGCGCTGCACTGGGGCGCAGCAGTTTCTTATCCGCACTACACCAAACCATCGCCAGGGTCCAAACAATAACCGCAACAAAAGCGCCCCCTACAAGACGGGCACTCTCACCAAACCCGGTGAAGCCAAAATAAAGAAGGCCGGCCAAAAGACCACTGGCTGTTGGTAACAATGCGATAGCCAGGAAACGTAAAACACCTCGTAGCCATAATTGCAGCAAGGCCTCATTGGATGCTGCCCCTCCCGACCTCTGTTTTTCCTGCCGAGGGGGGCCGCTCGGCCAATCACCTTTTAATGCGAGCAAGGTCAGGGCGACCAGCATGGCCAGGAGAGTGGCAATACTCACACCATATTCCACCCCCACCACTGCACTCCAAGCGAATGCCGATAACAACAGCAGGCCCCAGCCACTCCAGCGGCGCAACGGCTGGGAGCCGCTACGCAGCCAGGCTGAATAGAGACTAAAAATACCGGCAATGGCAAAAATAGTGGCCAGTCCGGCAATAAAATAGAAGGAACTCGGCATAAATATCACACTGGGAGATTTCGGCTCCCGCCCGATAGTGAAACGCAAAAAAGGGAGCTTGCCCACAGACTCCCCCTGCGGACAAACTCCCAGTCTACTCTAACTTAGAAAGTGTAACGTGCCTCAGCAGTCACGTAGCGACGCTCGCCGTAGAAGCAATCACCACGGCTCAAACAAGAGGTGGTGTGAACTTCATCGGTCAGGTTTTTCACATTGAGCTGGAATTTCCAGCTTTCCAGGGTGTAGCCGATGGTTGCGTCATATAAGGTGTAGGATGGATTTTCTGTGGGGAAATCTGCTGAGCCAGCAGGAAGGCCACCATAATAAAGTGCATAAAGTGGAAGCACTTTATCAATACCGGTATAACTCTCACCAACATGACGAGCACCTGCCCCAACGCTTAGACCGGGAACCCACTCACTAAAGTCATAGTTGCCCCAGAGAGAGAATTGCTCCTCAGGTACAGTCTCGATCTCTGTGCCAACCTCAAATGGATTGCTGCTTTCTAGCACTTCAGTATCCATCTGGCTGTAATTAGCCACTAGCGTCAGATTGCCCCACTGTCCACTGGCCTCAAGCTCAAATCCATCAATCTGCGCCTCACCGATTTGTCGGAAAGATCCGTCAAGACCGTAAGTTAAGCGATTTTTCTGCTTAATCTCAAAAGCAGAAGCAGTCATCAGGATATTAGTGCCTTCTGGCTGGTATTTAATACCGGCTTCAACTTGCTCCCCTTTAACAGGCTCGTAGGTACCACCCTGGCTATTCGGATCGGCTAAAACAGCTTCAAAAGATTCTGAATAGCTAACATAAGGCGATACACCACTGTCGAAGGCATACATTAAGCCAAATCTTTTAGTGAGTTCCGTCTCTCTCTGTTTGCCACTTACATTTTTAGCAACATTACTTTGTGTTCTCGATGATAATCTATCTTCACGCAAGCCCAAGTTAAAAATAAAGTTACCAAGGCTAACTTGGTCTTGGAAATAAATACCTACCTGCTCAGCATTGACATCGGTATTTTCTCTACCCCGCTCTTCCAGTCCTTCTGGTACAGAACCATAAACCGGGTCAAAAATATCAATGTCGCCACCGAGGCCTCGCACTCTCAGAATGCTGTTATCGATTTCTGCATTCTGGCTATCAATACCTGCAGAAATCTGATGCTCAAAAGCACCAGTAGTCAACTCGCCTGATAAGCGCAGGTCAAAAATCAAAAGATCGCTTTTCGCATCTTTCATATAGACAGTGCGCGACACTTCACGAAGGTCTTTTTGTAAGCGCAGATCATGAGTGTAGTCAGCATACATTGAGTTGTAGTCGACATCCCCTTTTGAATAACGGAGGCCTGCATTGATGCCCCAGCTATCGTTTAAACGATGATCAACCCACAAGCTATAAGCGGTTTGTTCCGTGTCGTACTTATCCCAACCTGGCTCACTAATAAAGGTATCGGTCGGGATTTCACCGTTTACGTTATCAACAATGGTGCCGCCCCAAGGCAAGAAGGCCGCAGTGGTACCTGTGTTTTCTTCTTGATGGTTCACCAGGAAAGTAATTTCGGTATCCGCACTGGGGCGCCAGGAAATGGAAGGCATAAACAGAATGCTGTCGTCATCGACATGATCAACCTGAGCATCGGCATCACGAGCATAACCCACTACGCGGTAGAGCCACTCTCCATCGCTATCCAGGGCTCCGGTGACATCGCCAGCAATTACCTTACGATCATAGTCTCCGCCCTGCACCATCAGTTCACCACCAAACTCCTCTTTGGGGCGTTTGGAAACCAAGTTGACAATACCTCCAGTAGAACCCTGCCCATAAAGGACTGAAGACGGCCCTTTAAGAATTTCCACGCGCTCAAAAGCGTAGAGGTTTGCACGTGAGCCGGTATAGCTACCGAAGGTTGTTTTTAGTCCATCGACAAACATGACTGGGTCAACAGCACGCACGGTAGACCAATCGCCGCGAGCATCAACACCAAACAAGCCGCCATTCACTCCAGCAGAGTACTGCAGGATATCCTGCACAGATTTGGAGCCAGTAACATCGAAGAAGTCTTTATCGCGCAGAGAGATAGAGAACGGTGTTTCATCAACCGGAATATCTTGCTTACCAATAGAAGTTTGGCGGGACAGGTTCAACTCGCCGGTTACGTTAACCTCTTCAAGAATTTCATTTTTATCTTCGGCAGCAAAAGCTGTTGAACTGCCTGCAGCAACAGCCAGCGCCAACAGAGAACGGCTAAGGCCGGAGATAACAGGAGAGGAGTTTTGGCGTAAACCTTGGAAACGAGCGGTGCCCATGGGGATCCCTCAACAATCATTGGAAGATTTTTGTTGCCACAGCTACTGCTGCCGACATTTGATGACGCAGATCTTAATAGGAATCGTTATCACTTACAACATTATTAGAACATTTTTTTACTAGTGCAACTCACCCAAGAGTCAAAGGCCTGTAAACAAACAGGCCCAAACCAAGAGTGCAAACGTAACTGGCGCAGTAAAAGAGATATGCTGAAGGCCTTAGGCCCGGTGGAGCTGATTAATACAGCCAATCAGTAAAGAGCTGAAATTAGCCAATATTTTTACATTTTGGCGGGGGCGTGAAGAGCCGGTTGGAAGGTGTTCGGTTAATTTTCAACCGGCACTTCACGGGAGGTGAGGCGCCCTGAGTCTCGGGCACCTCTGAAGGTAAAATAATTTTATGCTCCAGCGCGGATTAACCCTCACCGGAGCCAACTGCTAAGGCGTCGGATAGGTATAGCTGGCCTGCAGACCCAAAGGCATACCCAGGTTCCAGTAAAGAACGAGGAACAACGTCCAGCAGATCAGGAACACCACCGAGTAAGGCAGCATAATAGATACCAGAGTACCTATACCTGTACTCTTCACATAGCGCTGACAATAAACTACTACTAGCGGGAAGTAAGGCATCAATGGCGTAATGATATTAGTGGAGGAGTCACCAACCCGGTAAGCCGCCTGAGTCAGATCCGGAGAGAATCCAATCTGCATCAGCATGGGCACAAAAATCGGGGAGAGCAACGCCCACTTGGCGGAGGCAGACCCTACAAACAGATTGATGAACGCCACCAGTACAATAATCCCCATCAGGGTGATCGGGCCCGGCAGGTTCATAGCCGCCAGTAGACCACCCCCCTCAATCGACAACAGAGTACCTAGGCCTGAGCGGGCAAATTCGGAAATAAACAACGCACAGAAAAAGGCCATCACGATGTAATAGGCCATGGAACCCATGGTCTTAGACATCGCATCGATTACATCCTTACTCTTGTGGAAAGTCCCAGCGGCAAAGCCAAAAACGACTCCCGGGATAATGAACAACAGGAAGATCAGCGGCACAATAGACTTCATCACCGGCGCAGCAAAGGAGGCGAGCTGCCCCTGGGAATCGCGCAATGCAGAGGTCTCCGGCAACATCCAGGCGATAAGGCCAACAATGCCGGCAACCATTACGGTAACTGCCAGGTACATCGCCTTCTTCTCGCGGGCGCCCAGCTCCTGCATTACCGGCATATCTTCTTTATCGCCATCAATGGCAACATTCTTCAGGCGGGGCTCGATCACCTTATCGGTCAGCCACCAACCCAACATGGTCACCACCAGGCAGGATGCCGAGGTGAAGAACCAGTTGTTAAGCGGGTTGACCTGCATCTCCGGATCAACGATTTGTGCCGCGGTTTGAGTAAAGCCCTGGAGTAAGGGGTCAATGGCCGAGGGCACAAAGTTCGCCGAGAAACCACCTGACACGCCGGCAAAAGCGGCGGCAATTCCCGCCAATGGGTGACGACCGGCCGCATAGAAAATCACACCACCTAAGGGAATCACCAACACATAGCCGGCATCCACTGCGGTATGGCTGACAATCGCCACCAGAATCAACATGGGGGTAAGCAGCATCTGTGGTGTTACCGCCAGCAGCTTTTTCAGCACTGCATTGATAAAGCCACTCTGTTCCGCGACACCCACCCCCAGCATAGCCACCAACACGACGCCGAGAGGTGCAAAGCCGGTAAAGGTTGTCACCATACTGGAGAGAAAGCGGGCCAGCTCACTACTGGAGAGAAGATTGGTTACCTGAATCGCTTCTCCCGTGGCTGGGTGCAAAGTATCGAAACTCACACCAGATAACAGCCAGGACAGCACCCAAATGGCCACCATCAATACCAGGAAGAGCACCGCCGGGTCGGGCAGTTTATTACCCACAACCTCAATAAAATTCAGTGCCCGGTTGATCCAACCATTTTTGTTATTGGCATCATCGCCCCCAGTGGGACCTGCCTGAACATTTTCCATATTGAAACCCTGTACTTTCGTTATTTGTTATTAGAGTGAAAGGCGTGGGAAGAACCTCGTAACAGCAGCTCCCCACGTTGTAAAAATGGCTACTGGCCAATCTTGCGAATACCCACCGCGTGGCGCAACTTCTCGATAAAAGGTGCCGAATAGGCACGGGCCTTGGCTGCACCTTTCTCCAGCTCCTCTTCAATTTGGGAGGGGTTTTCAAGCAGAGCGTTATAGCGTTCACGCGCCTCGCCAATCTGGTCATTGACCAGTTCGAATAGCTGCTTCTTGGCCTCGCCCCAGGCAATGCCCTCTGCAAAAGCCTTGCGCATTTCGGCGGTTTGCTCCTGAGTAGCGAATGCCTGCCAAATTTGAAAAACCGTGGAAGTGTCCGGGTCTTTGGGCTCGCCCGGCTCCAGGAGATTGGTCTTGATCTTGTTGATATGCTTTTTCAGTTTTTTCTCAGGCAGGAATAAAGGGATGGTATTGCCGTAGCTCTTGCTCATCTTGCGGCCATCCAGTCCCTGCAGAACAGCCACGTGGTCATCCACGACCGCCTCGGGTAGGGCAAAATGCTCACCATAGTGATGATTGAAGCGCTGAGCGATATCGCGAGCCATCTCAATATGCTGCACCTGGTCTTTACCCACCGGCACCTTGTTGGCATTGAACATCAAGATGTCTGCGGCCATTAGGATCGGGTAGCTATAGAGCCCCATGGTGACGCCAAAATCGGAGTCTTCGCCATCTGCACGGTTGGCATCCACGGCGGCCTTATAGGCATGGGCGCGATTCATCAAGCCTTTACCAGTCATACAGGTAAGCAGCCAGGTCAACTCGGGGATTTCATGGATATCCGACTGACGATAGAAAACCACATTATCTGTATTCAATCCCAGCGCCAGCCAGGTTGCCGCAATCTCCAAGGTGGACTGATGCACCTGTTCCGGGTCCTGGCACTTAATCAACGCGTGATAATCCGCCAGGAAATAAAAAGACTGGTTGTTCTCGTCCTGGCTTGCGGCGATGGCCGGGCGAATCGCACCAACATAGTTACCCAGATGGGGAGTACCGGTGGTCGTGATACCGGTCAATACGCGCTGTTTGCTCATAAATCCTTCGTTTTCCGTACTGAGTTCAGGCAATAGAGGAGGAATCATAACCTGTTCGCGCCCGAGGTTGTATCAGCCGAAGGCATCCACTTCCAGGCCTTGCTCCAGCCATACCGGAGTACGTATATCGCTGTCCCTAACGCCAAAACACCAGAGAACCCGACTTCAGCAGAAAACTTCCCGCGGTACTGACTGGCTGAAACCCCGAAGGCTCTGCGAAAGTGGTGACGAAGAGTGGTGCAACTTTCAAAACCGACCAGCTGGGCTGATAACTCACCGACTCCAGCGCCTTTCTATGTAGGACACCCCAATTCAACCTGTGCAACCTCACTGTGTGCCAATATGTCTACGTGTAAAGTCTCCCCCTTTCCTGTCATGCTGGTCTCCACTCCTAATAACCAAATTCCTTGCACGTTCCGACTAAACCACAAAGAAAACGTCATTGGCGCAAAGTTAGCGCTAATTGGCCTTCAGGCCAATCGCAGCGGATAGCAATTATGAGGATACTATTCCTCAGGCAGTGATATTGATCAGATATCGTCCGGCGATGATGGAAGTCAAAAACCGCTGTCCAACCATGTCTCCAACACCAAAACTACATATAGAGTAAGCTTATGTATCAATTGTTTATTGGAAATAAAAACTACTCCTCCTGGTCTCTTAGACCTTGGTTGTTGATGCACCATTTGGAGATACCTTTTAATGAAAAGCTGGTTACCTTTGAGGAAGGCGGCAGTTGGGAAAAATTTCACGGCTTCTCTCCAACCGGACAAGTGCCCTGTCTGAAAACAGAAGACGTGACGATTTGGGATTCCCTAGCGATTACTGAGTACATTGCCGAAGACTTCCCGCAGGTCTGGCCGAGTGAGCGAGTAACTCGTGCCTGGTCACGCAGCGCTTCCGCAGAAATGCATTCTGGTTTTTCTGCGCTGAGAAATATCTGCCCAATGAACTGCGGCCTAAGCGTTGAGCTGCATGAAATTTCAGAGCCCCTGCAAAAAGATATCAAGCGGATTGATGAGTTATGGAGTGAAGGTATCCAGAGATTCGGCGGACCATTTTTGGCTGGCGAGGAATTTACCGCTGTCGACGCCTTCTTTGCTCCAGTAACAATAAGGGCCAAAAACTATCATTTACCTGTTAGCAAAACCGCGAAGCAGTATATTGATCTGATTCACAGTCTTCCCTCAATGCAAAAATGGATAGCGGATGCGATTCAAGAACCCTGGAGGGAGACCGCTCATGAGGAGGAAGCCCGGAGTTTTGGAACGATTGTGGCGGATTTACGCCAAAAATAGCCCTTACTCGCTTTTTTAATTAGATGCATCCGGCTCCCAAAAAATTACTGATTTTTAGTTCTGGAGCATAGTTATTCATACAACATGCCCCGGTGCAGCCAAGTACAGCTGCATCGGCAACTCCTCTATGGCAGAATGCCTTACAAAAATTTGCTTTGTAAAACTCACTCTACAAGCAGGTAGAGGCAGCAGCCACAAGTTCCAATAGCCGTAATGTTACACACCAAGCAAGAAGCACCTTTAAACTATAAATTTGGATTTATTACAGATACTTCACCCATTAAGCCCCTGAGTTTTTCAGGCCTAGTACTAGAATGCCAATTCGATCAGGACAATTATCAGGATGATTTGTTTTCAAAGCTGGGTATCAAATTCCCATATGAAATCACCCACGCTTATAAAAAACGCAAAGCCGAATTCCTTGCGGGCAGGTATTGTGCGCACCTTGCACTAAGTTATTTTGGGCTTATTAACACACCTATACCCATTGGCCCCAACCGAAGCCCTCTATGGCCAGCAGATATCTCAGGCTCTATCACCCATGCGGATAACCTTGCCATATGTGCCGTAAATAATAAGCCACAGGCCCTAGGCATTGATTATGAGCCGACAATCGCTATAAATACTGCGAATGAAATAAAAAGCCATATAATCAACCGGGCAGAGGAGGTCCTCCTTAGTGAAAGCGGGTTATCCTTCCGACAGTGGATGACCATTGCCTTTTCTACTAAAGAGAGCTTATTTAAGGCACTCTACCCTACTGTTAAGCAATACTTCGATTTTCTCGATGCCGAAATAGTGCATATTGACTGTAAAAACCACAAATTAGTATTAACTATCAAGCGCGATCTGTGTACCGCTGTCAGTAAAGGGCAGCTGTTTTCAGGAACCTATAGGTCCCACAGGGAGGGCATTATTACACTGGTTGAACATCAGGAATTCTTGTAGGCGCTCTTGAACAAGAATCTGGAGCATCTCGATTGTATCGAAGTTAATATCCAGCCCTTTCATAGGGCCCAAGATTGCGTCGGTAGATCAATAGCTTACGCTCAAAAGAACACACGCAGGCACCATGTTGGTTGAGAGCACGGGAACTAACATGCAGTAAACCTTGATCGGGGCGTGATTTGGATTTTCGCTTACCCAATACTTCCGATTCCAAATATAAAGTATCTCCAGCGTAAACCGCATCCACTTTGCAATTTACCATGCTCAAGTTGGCAACCACTTTACCAAATGTCCGGGTTGTCAAAGCCATTGCACTCAAAACAAAGGTCTCAGGCACTCTAACTCTGTCACCATAAACTCTACGAGCATAGCGTTGGTCAGAATATCCAGGGCTCAAATCAAAAGAGTGGCGCGCATAGCGTAAGCAGCTAGCCTCAGAGAAAGTATGACCTGGCCGATGCTCGAATACCTGCCCTTCTTCGAAATCTTCAAAGTCAACACCACAGGTTTCGATATAGGTATTTGGCTCAACCTCCCTGAGAAAATGCAACGAATCCTTCACAACTTTCTCCCAACCAAAATAGTAATCAATAATTTTTTGCGGAAAATGGCAGATGTTCTCGCTTGTAAACCAGCATGGTACAACGTATCTCACAAGTTTTTTGTTGTTTTTGATTGGAGCCGCTCAGTAAAATCTCAATCAGGCCAGACTCCGAATCTTTCAGATTGGCACCGACAAACAGCACTTCACTCTCGGCATATAAAGTATCACCTCCAAATACCGGAGCCAGCATATCAATACTACCCCACTCAACAATTCTCTTGCGACGGTAGTAAGTTTTCCAAATCATACCCATTAAACGCTGAACGATCAGAGTTGTATTAATGAGAGGACTTTTAAATTCGGTGTGTTCGGCATAGTACTCATCAAAATGAATCATCGCCTGGTTAAAAGTATTCACACACTCTTCGACATTATCTTGCTGACTGATCGTCACCCCCGGTCGGTGACGAAAAACCTGCCCCACCTTAAAATCCTCGAAATCCAAACCATAACGCTCCCGGTAGCGATTATTGCCAAGAAAAATATACGCGGGGAAACGATATCGATCCATAAGAGCCCTCTGCTTTAGGCATTAATACCGGTAGTCCTGCTTGAATTACTGCCTATCTACCAAGGTAACCAATTTTCTCGCCCGTTCTACCACTGGTAGATCCACCATGCGCCCATCAACCACCACTACGCCACTGGGATTCTCTTTAAACGCCTGTACGATTCTTCGCGCTCTTTGCACAGTTTCTTCTGTGGGGGAAAGCCCTTGGTGAACAGGGTCGATTTGCCTTGGGTGCAAAACTATTTTTCCACGAAAACCTAATGCGGCTACATTTTGGGTTTCCTGTAACAAACCCTCAACATCCTCTAGATCCAGATATGGGCCATCCACAGCATCTATTTTTGCGTATGCCGCAGCCTGTAGAATACGCCCCCTAGCATAACGTAAAGATTCCCAGCTTATATCTGCCCCCACTTCTGCGCAAAAGTCTGCAAAACCAAAACCAATGGCCAGTACATTATCGGAACTGGCGATATCCAAACTGTTCTGCAGGCCTTTTGCCGATTCAACCAGCGGCAAAAGCCCGATTGATTGCTCAACTGGCGCCAACAAGTCATTAAACCAGGTGATTTCTTCGGCAGATTCCACTTTGGGGAGAATTACAATATCTGGTTTTGGCCCCTGCCCCAACAGTAACAAAACATCCCTTAACCCCGCCTCTGATGACAATTGATTGATACGCAACGCTCTCAAGGACGATTGAGTGTCTGGCGGTGGAAAAAATTCTGCTACATTCTGTCGCGCCGCATTTTTAAACTTTGGGGCGACGGCGTCCTCTAAATCTACACAGGCTATATCTGCGCCACTCGTGAAGGCTTTTTGATATCTATCCGGTCGACTGGCAGGCACAAATAAAATGCTGCGACAAAGAAAGCTCTTCTTTAAATGCATGGCAGTAGTATTCACTTATTGGACCCATTCCCCGACCGTTCTTGTACCCATGCATAGTAGCAGCCGACCTCCGCCTTAAAATAAAAGGTACATTAGATTTAGCAATAACCTTGCCTATGCAAAGAACCTTCCCGCTATACACTTTTTATCTAACCTAAACTTGCACTCACCAATATAGAAATTACCGGGAATGTCACTCTATGCTCCCCCTGAAAAGCGTACGCGTAGTTGCTGTAGAGCAATATGGTGCCGGTCCTTTTGGCACACTCTATTTGGCCAATTTAGGTGCGGAAATCATCAAGGTGGAAGATGTCTCTCAGGGTGGTGATGTAGGCCGGACAGTTGGCCCTTACTTTGTAAAAGGCGAAGAGGAGGAAAACAAGGATAACACCAGCTTATTTTTCCAAGGGTTTAACCACAATAAAAAAAGCCTGTCACTCAACCTCAAAACCGAGGAGGGACAGCAGATACTGCAAAAACTTATTGCCACTGCCGATGGAGTTAGCTGTAACCTTCGCGGCGATGTCCCAGAAAAGCTAGGCATCACCTACCAAGCCTTAAGAAAAATTAATCCACGAATTGTGTGTGCCCACCTTACGGCCTATGGCAGGAGTGGAAGCAGGGCAACCTGGCCCGGTTATGATTACCCCATGCAAGCAGAGGCGGGATATTTCAAATTAACAGGAGAACCCGACAGCCCCCCTACACGTTGTGGGCTCTCTTTGGTGGACTTATCTACGGGAGTAACTATGGCTCTGGCCCTGGTATCCGGTATCCTCAGTGCCCGGGAAACGGGTCGCGGCCGCGATATAGATGTCAGTTTATTTGATAACGCGCTGTATAACCTCTGTTACGTCGCCATGTGGCAATTAAATGCCAGTCACAATCAACAGAGACCGCCTCGCTCTGCACACTTTTCTCTAACCCCCTGCCAGCTATACACCACCAAAGATGACTGGATTTACTTGATGTGTAACAAGGAAAAATTCTGGGTTGAGCTGTGCAATGCCGTAGGGCACCCAGAACTGTGCCAGGACCCAAGATTTGTTGACTTTAAAGCGCGCTTAAAACACCGCGACAGCCTAACGGCTGAGCTGGACAAAATTTTCTCAAAAAAAACTACAACAGAGTGGCTCAAGATACTAACCGGCCGGGTGCCTGCAGCTCCTATTTATGATGTTGAGCAAGCCCTGAATAATCCTTTCGTTACGGAAACCGGCAGAATTCGCTCCATGACTAGCGATGCGGGCAACGAGATCAAAATCCTGGCGCCATCAATACACTGTGGAGATGAAACGGTAGAATTCCGGCGAGCTCCACATATGGGGGAAGATAACGAGTCTATCTTACAAGAATTGGGTTACTCAGCCGAAGAGATCGGAAAATTCGCCAAACAAGGTATCATCTAGCCCAAATAGCTCAGCTTCTACGAGATTATTTAAACACCTCGAGCAAGCTGGAAAATTAGTCCTGAATCTCAAATGCCTCCGCTAGCAGGAGCTCTCGTAAAGACTGCCATTGATCTTGCGGTAAAGAAATAGACACTGTTACCTTGCTAGCATAATCCGCCTGGCCGCAACTGCCTTGATGACGGGCCACCAGAAAACGCAAGCGAGATTCCTGGGCAAAATCACAGCATACAGAAGCCTGCTGTAACGGCACAAAGCTCTCCAAAGGCATAGCCTGTAAAGCAGCACCCACCGATCCCCGATAGGCACGCATCAGGCCGCCAACCCCTAATTTGGTTCCACCAAAATAGCGGGTCACTATAGCGCCCACATTGCCAACACCCTGCTTGAGGAGCAGCTCCAGCATTGGGCGCCCTGCACTGCCGCCGGGCTCACCATCATCATCGGCTTGCATCATAGTGGGGTTGGCGGGATTGCCGATAATCAACGCCGTGCAGTGATGACTGGCATCTGGGTACTGCTGGCGAATTTGTTTGAGTTGATGCTGAAAGGCCGTTTTATCCGTTACTGGTCCCAACCAACAGATAAAACGGCTTTTCTTCTCTTCAGTCTCACTGACAACGGGAGATGAGGGAATCTGATAGGTCACCGGCAAATGCGTCCCAGTGCTGGCTTTTTAGTTTGTCGTAAAGTGGCTGTAGTTTAGTTTGCCACACCTTATCGTCCACGATGCCAACGTGTTTACAACGGATAGTGCCCTCGGCATCCACCAGGAAGGTTTCTGGAGCACCAAAGACTCCCAGGTCCAGGGCCAGTCGCCCGTCCCTGTCGGCAACGCTAAAGAGATAGGGATTGTGAAATTTATCCAGCCATTTTATGGCCGCTGAATCATCATCCTTGAGGTTAACACCAATAATAGGTACGCCCTGCTCTGCAAGGGCGTTGAGGTAGGGGTGCTCAACACGGCAGGCCACACACCAGGTGGCCCAAACATTGAGAAGGTGCGGCCCCTTGGGCAGGTCGCCTTTTTGCATGACTTGCTTGTTATCAGCAACCTTTTCCAGGGAAAACTCTGGCACTGGCTTATTCAGCAGCGCCGAAGGCATTTCCTGGGGATTCAAAAACAAACCACGCCAAAACAAAAGCGCCAGGGCCACAAAAATTATCAGGGGTAAAAAGAGTTTTAATCTCGACATTTAATTCTTCCCGAAACTTAGGCCGCCGCCAAATTACCGCTGAGAGATGCCTCGCGCGCCGCCTTAGCTTTGCGGTAACGCTTATCCGCCACGGCAATGCCACCACCAATAGCCATTAGCAAGGCACCCAACCAAATCCACACCACAAAGGCCTTGTACTGCAGGCGCACGGCCCAATCCCCACTGGGATTACTGCGGTCCAATGGCTCGCCGAGGGCAACGTAAATATCACGGAATAAGCCAGTATCAATTGCCGCTTCGGTCATCGTGTTGCCGCCAGAGAAATAATTGCGCTTCTGCGGATACAACTCTGCAACCGGTTTGCCATTCTTGCTAACGTGGATCACGCCCTCGAAAGCACGGTAATTTGGGCCTTGTGCCAGGCGTACTCCACCGAAATCAAAGTCGTAGCCAGCCACCTGATGGCTATCGCCAGCACCCATACGCAAATCTTCTTCCACGCTGTATACGGTCGTTAACACTACCCCCAGCACTGCCACCGCCAAGCCTACATGGGCAAGATGCATCCCGTAGTAACTGGCGCGCTGACGCTTAAGGCCGGCGACAAAAGATTTGGCATTGCGGGTTTTGGAAACGATATCTGCAAGACTCGCGCAAAATACCCAGGCACCAATAAAGAGGCCGAGTACCGCACCCCAGTGGTAATGGTCAAAGGCCAGAGGCCAAACCAGAGCCACCACCAGGGCTGCCAGGAATGGCAGGCGCCAGGCGCTGAGAAGCTTGTCCCAGCGGCTGTCTTTCCAGTTCGCACGCACCCCCATCCCCAGCAGCAGGCAAAGCACCACCATCAGGGGCACAAAGAACAGGTTGAAGAAGGGAGGACCAACACTGATTTTGCCCAGGTTCAAGGCATCTGCCACCAGCGGATATAAAGTGCCAGTCAGCACCATCGCCATAATCAAGATCAGCAGGATATTGTTACCGAGCAGGAAGGCCTCCAATGAGCGGAAGGAAAATACACTGCGAGCACTCACTGCTGGCGCGCGCAGCGCAAACAACAGCAGTGAGATCCCCACAACCACCGCCAGGAATCCGAGGATAAAGCTACCGCGCAACGGGTCAGTGGCGAAAGCATGCACAGAAGTAATCACCCCGGAGCGCACCAGGAAGGTACCCAGCAAGCTTAAACTGAATGCAAAAATTGCCAGCAGAATAGTCCAGCTTTTAAACAAGCCGCGCTTTTCCGTGACTGCCAATGAGTGCATTAGTGCGGTGCCCACCAACCAGGGCATCAGCGAGGCATTCTCCACAGGGTCCCAGAACCACCAACCGCCCCAGCCCAATTCGTAATAGGCCCACCAGCTACCCAGAGCGATTCCAAGAGTGAGGAAAGCCCAGGCGACTACCGTCCAGGGTCTGGCCCAACGAGCCCAAACCGCATCCAAATGCCCGCCCAAGAGCGCAGCAATCGCGAAAGCGAAGGCGACAGAGAATCCCACGTAGCCCATATACAATAGAGGCGGATGGAAAATCATCCCTGGATCCTGCAGCAGCGGATTCAGGTCGGAACCCTCCATCGGCGGGAAGGGCAAAGTGCGATCGAAGGGATTAGACGTCAATATAATAAAGAGGAAAAAGCCGATCAGTACCATACCCAGCACTGAAAGCACTCGCGCTAACAGCTCCGGCGGCAACTGGCGGCCAAATAGCGCCACAGCCGCAGCCCAGCCTGCCTGGATCAACAGCCACAGCAGAATAGAGCCCTCGTGACCACCCCACACCGCGGTGACCTTATAGTAAATCGGGAGAATACTGTTGGAGTTCTGCGCTACATAGTTAACGGTGAAGTCGCTCTGGATAAAAGCGACCGTCAGGCAGACATAAGCGATAAAAACAAACGCAAAGACGCCCAAGGCTAGTGGCCTGGCGGCCTCCATCCACAGGGGACGTGCACTATAACTGCCAGCTATTGGCAATATCGAAAGCGCAAGAGACAGCAGCAAGCCGACTACTAGCGCAAAATGGCCCAGTTCAGGGATCATATCTTCGCTCCATCGGTGCAGCCTTCGTGGGAAACCATACTTTCCGCAACTTCAGGAGGCGTGTAGTTTTCATCGTGCTTGGCTAGTACCTGATCGGCACGCAAGACGCCACTGGGCATCAGCTGCCCGCTAATCACTGCAGCTTCACCTTCTGCAAATAGGTCCGGCAGAATCTTATCGAACACGACCGCCAATTCCGCCTCACCATCGGTAATAACAAACTGAACATCCAGGCTGTCTTCCGCGCGCTGAACACTGCCCGGTACGACACAACCACCGGCGCGGATGCGCTTCTCAAAAGGCACCTCACCTGCGGCGAATGCGCTGGGAGCATAGAAATAATCCATATTTTCTCGCATCGCATAGGTGACAAAACCTACGGCGGCACTGGAAAGGGCGACCAGAACAAGTACCAGGATCAGACGTTGCTTGCGTACGGGATGCATTGTTTAGGTGAACTCCATAAGTTTTTGATCTTATCTGCCCGGCCGCAGTAGCCACCGGGCGAAAAACCCTATCGATTACCAGCTAAGCTGGCTCTTCCATATCTGCCTGCTGCGCCTTAGCCTTGCGCCGGCGCTGTGCAATGCGCTGCTGCTTAAGCAACTCTCGCTGTAGACGCCGCCGCGCCAACTGTGGGTAGAGAACTAAGGCTGCGAGGGCCGCAAAAGTAACAGCAAAGGAAATCCACACATAAATGCCGTGGCCATCCATCGCCAGAAAGTCTGCAAAATTGGCAAATTGAAACTGCACTTTACTTCTCCCCAGCTAATTCCTGCTGTACCCATTGGGTTTTCATCTCGCGACGTAGTATCAACGCGCGAGTATGCATAAGCAGGGTCCAGGCATAGGTACAATAGAAACCGATAATCATTACCAGCAGCGGGTAAAACATACTGGGATCGATACTGCTGGATTCTGTCAGGCGGATAGTTGCCGGCTGATGGAGGGTGAACCACCAGTCTACCGACTTGTAAATAATTGGGATATTCACCGTCCCGACCAGGGCTAATAGCGCACTGGCCTTGTCGGCCAACTGCTCGCGACTAACCGCTTGGGACAGTGCCATCACACCGATATAAAGAAACAGCAGGATCAACATCGAGGTAATCCTGGCATCCCAAACCCAGTAGGTGCCCCAGGTGGGCTTTCCCCAGACCGCGCCAGTAAAAAGAGATATAAAGGTGAGTACCGCGCCGATTGGAGCCGCTGCGCGCATCACCGCAAAGGAGAGTTTCATCTTCCAGATAAGGCCTATGGCGCCGCTGATCGCCATAATGTAATAGCCCGCCAGGGCCAGGAAGGCCGCCGGCACATGGATAAAGATAATACGGTAGCTATTGCCCTGCTTGGCATCCTCAGGGGCAAACCCCAGGCCCCATACCGAACCCGTCACCAACAAAACAACGCTGGCCAATGCCAGCCAGGGCAACCAGCCACTGGTTTTTTGATAGAACCAACGCGGTGAACCCAAACGGTGAAACCATTGCCAAGCCAAGAAGACCTCCGAATCAATTATCCAGGCTGATACGTATTGCCCCCGCTGCCGCCAGTGGTGCCAGGGCTGCGGCAGCAGCCAACAGTGCGGCCAGAATCGCCAGCTGCGCGCTGTAGGCATAGCCATCTATTGCCGCCTGCACCGCGCCGGTGCCGAAGATTAGCACGGGCACATAGAGTGGCATAACAATTAACGCCAGCAACAACCCGGGGCGGCGCAGAGCCACAGTGAGCGCCGCACCTATGGCGCCGATCAGACTGAGGCTCGCGGTCCCCAGAAACAGCGACACAAACAAACACAAATACCCTTCAGAGGGCAAATTCAACATCAACGCCAGGAGCGGAGATAAAAGTGCCAGTGGCAGGCCCGTTGCGACCCAGTGCACCAGGGATTTAGCCAATACGGCAAAATACAGGGGCTGGGGCAACAGTGCTAACTGCTCCAAAGTGCCATCTTCAAAGTCCCCACGGAACAAACTCTCTTGAGAGAGCATGGTGGCAAGCAGCGCCATCACCCAAATCATTCCCGGCGCCATTTTCGCCAACAGTTCGGGCTCTGGTCCCACTCCCAATGGTAAGAGGGCGAGAACCGTTACAAAAAATAATAGTGGGTTGGCAATATCTGCTCGCTTGCGCAATGCCAGGAGCATTTCAATTTTAAAGAGCGCCGCAAAACCTGGAGTAGCGCGTGCTCCAACAGACTGTAATTGGACATCAGTTAAAGACATGCTCTCCCCCCATTTCGTTAAAAGATTCCTCAACTGCATAGTCAGACAAATCGACAAAGTCCAAGCCAGGCAGGTTGAGAGGCTGGTGGGAGGTCAGAAGGAGAGAGCCGCCACATGCAAGATGGTCAGCCATTTGTTTTTCCAGTGCCGCAACACCGGTGACATCCAGAGCGGTCAGGGGCTCATCGAGAATCCACAAACAGGGCGACAGGGGAAGAAAGAGTCGCGCCAGCGCCACTCGGCGGTTCTGGCCCGCCGATAAGCTGCTGCAAAGAGCACCCTCAAAGCCGAATAGATCAACCCTGTCCAGAGCCTCCATCGCCGAGGTCTCTGTAGCCCCATACCAAGTAAGGTTTTCTAGAGGCGTAAGACCTCCCCGAACCCCACCGCGGTGGCCGATATACAAAAGGGACTCGCGCATAGCGCGCAGCCCCTTGGGAAAGGGGCTATTGCGCCAGAGAATCTCCCCATTGAAATCACTGGTGCTGCCGATCAAGGTACGTAACAGTGTGGTCTTACCGGCACCATTGCTTCCCTTGATCTGGATTGCCCCGCCGGCATCCAGCGAGAAATCAAGACCCTCAAACAAGCGCCGGCCATCTCGCTCACAGGCGAGATGGCGCACTTGCAATACAGCTGGGGACTTGGGAGTCACAGACATTGCTTGGATTAAACCACTCTGATGAAAATCTGAACGGCATTATACCGGCACTTGTGCTAATTGCATGATATTCAACGCTCCTGACCTCACTAACTTGATCTCAAGCAAGAATCTTAAGGAATTCAGCGGGTTTTTTTACGCCAGTATTGGCCCCATGCCCAAGCTCTGATATTTTCCTGAGGGTTGTGAGTTGGTACCCAGTACCACCCCTCATAGGAATTCGAGGGAGACTCAGTAGTCAACATCAACAGAAACTTTTGATGTAACCCGGTGCTGAATAAAAACACCGGACCAGCCTGTAAGGACACACAATAATGACTAGCCTAGCTGTGGATGCCAAACGCTGGCTTGATACCAGCGCCATTAAAAGCGACGATACCTTAGTCAATCAACAACCCTTCCCATTCTTTGTGGCCAGCGACGTTCTAACCAAAGAGATGATGCCTTCATTTCTAAAGGACTTTCCCCAATTAAAAGGAGCCGGCTACCTCCCTTACGAGAAACATGAATGTGGAGACTCCATCAATACCCTGATTGAGGAATTTACCCATCCGGAATTCGCCGATGCGATTGGGGAAAATCTAGGAATAGAAAAACTCTCCCAGTATCCGACCTATGTATCTATCAGCCGTACCCTGAAAAAGCGTCACGGCAGAATTCACACCGATGGCAAATCGAAAATTGCCACGGCCTTACTCTACCTCAATCCTGAATGGACGCTGGATGGCAACGGCTGCTTGCGCTTTCTAAAGCGCATTGACGACTTCGAAGATACCGTCGCCCCAGAAGTTCCCCCTTCTTACGGAACACTTGCTGCTTTTAAGCGCGCCGAGAATTCCTTCCATGGCCACCTCCCCTTTGAGGGACAGCGCCTGGTTATTCAAGTTGCCTGGCTGGTAAGCGCTGCCGATAAAGAACGCAAAGCCAAGCGAGGAAAGTTTTCTTACAAACTCAAGCAGTTGATGGGTTGGTTTGGCGGCAAGAAAAAAGAAGACAAGGAAGATACGGTTACACAAATGTAAATTGTTCTGGCCATTCATGTTTCACAGAGGGTTCTGGCCTATGGTCGGCACCCCCTTCCTACTCAATTCCAAAATTAATTCCCATTTTAGAAACCAGCACCAGAGATGGTTTAAAAATACTAATAACCCTCAGCATGAAGCTCAATGACCGGCTATTGGCCGCTTGATTTTTATCAATTGAAATAGACGAAAGAAGGTAGGCGAGATACTTATAACGTAGATCCAGCTAGCTTCGATTAGCTGGTACTAATGCAAACCAAGCATTAACAAGAAAGAGTGCAAAGGCGAAAAATTTAATTGTGCGGCGAACCCTGTTAACGCTCTTATATCACCTACATCAACCTGGCAGACACCGCACTATCCTAAGACTATTGGTTAATTGTTTTTTTAACTAGGCATCAAAGTCGTAATCCAATAATTCTCGACTTAAGCGTCTTTCCTCCAGTTTATCCTCAACCATGCGACGAGCATCCCGTGGCGGCTGAGATGTAGCTTGCCTTAGTACTTCATTTGCAATTTGTGGAATATCCACATCATCAAAAACCATGTGCTTTTCGTTTACGTTAACACCCATACGAAACTCCATAATCTTGATCCGTGAAAGCAGAAACATCCTTATCGCACTTTACGGTGCATTGGCAGATTAGCGATGCCAAACAATCCTGGTCAAGCAGAAATTTACAAGACAACTATGACAGGTTTACTGCAGAATATTTTAAAATTCCGTCATGCAAAATCATCCGCGAATTAACCCATTAAATGTTACAAAGCTAACAAGATAAGTTGAGAAAATTACCAAGAATTGCCGAAAGTGAAAGAGAAGAGAAACTGCGGGAAGTGCAGTAACCCTGTCGCCGTCATGTTACTTCAAGTGACAAGGTTCAAATTTTTAGCGGTTTCGGGGGAAAGTAAGGGGACACTCTCAGATAGACAGAGAAGATAAACACGACATGACATGACATTTGTCCTCGTAACAGATAGAATGGCCGCCCTTCGCAACCAACTGCGATCTGCCCCCGTCGGTTAACAGGATAAACCACGGACCTCCTAAGTCCGGACTGGTGGTTCGAGTCCACCCGGGGGCGCCATTAATCACTCCCCCGCAACGCATCAACTTTACTTCGGCACCTCTGTCAGCTTATGAAACCAGTGCTTTAGCTGAATGCATAAAAAGCGCCAGAAAAAGCCCCGCCAGAAGAAGACCACCCCAAAACATCCTAGCAGAGCGGTTTATATTCCTGCCTCGCTTCGCCTCTTCCCTCGCCGCCTTCGTCATAACTCAACTCCCTTTGTTGCGCACTATCGGGCAACAATAGCAGCTCCTCCTCAAAACAGCACGCTTAGAGGCCTCCCCAAGCCCCTCTCCCAAACAAGCAAAGCCCGGGCTGAGCCGGGCTTGTATCACCTTAGTTAGCTGATAGGCGCTACTGTTTCTGCTTTTGCTTCTGCATATTATTGTTACCGCTGCCATCATTAGTGCCATTGGGGGTTGTGCCTGGATTCGTAGTTCCATTCGGGCTGGTACCTGTATTATTAGTACCGCTACCACCCTGCATATTCATCATCTTATTATCAGACTTGTCCTTGCCGTGATGACGCCCCATTTTATGCCATTCATCCTTAAACTTGGCCCAAAAAGACTCCTTCGGCGCTTTGGTACAAGCCGTAATAATCATCGGTGTCACCTTTTCAGTGCCATCGATATCCAACATGTCACCCTCTTCCTTACCGCGCTTTGAGTAAGCTGAAGCCCAGTACACCGCCTTTGGCTTAAATTCATCGTCAATAGCCAGGAAGTCGGCACAGGTCCAGTCCTTTGCTGGCTTCTTGGGGTGTTTGTCTGCCAGGGCAGCAGAAGCAGCAAGACTGGCAATTACCAAGGGAAGGATGAAATGCGTGCTTTTCACAATAAAATCTCCAAGGTTTTCAGGGGCATTACCCCGTGAATTGACAGCAGGTAATATGCAATCCGCTCGCTTCCCAGGAGCAGACCAAGCCGACACCGACTGGTCACTTTGGGCTGTGCGCAATATAGCGAGTTACTACCTTACAGGCCTCACTCCAGCTCCATAACAGCGGAAACACTAGCCAAGGCACCTCGTGAAAGACTACCTGACCCAATGAAAGGATAGACGCTTTTTTCATTTTTTGGCGTGCCATTCAAAAAACCGTCGGAAAATTCTCTTGATCCCTCAGCTACCTATTAACTATCTCTGCTCCCACCCAATCATTTCCCTCTTGCTCTTTCCCAAGCAGGGAAATTCCAATCCAGATAAACCAGACGATCTGGCTTACGCCAAATATTTCCTTAAAAATTTCCTCTGGGTAAATAGTGGCGACACCTGCAGTACCAACGATCAGGCCAACTAGATTCAGGTATCTTGAAAACACTCTCGCTCGCAAAGCGACTGAACTTATTATGAGTACCCAGAGGCCACCCACCAACTCATTGCCACCCCCCAGGCTTTCAACCATCAGGTAAATCACACCCCAAGCTTCAAAGGCCTTATCCGAGCTGAGCTCCATCAATCCAATGGCATAGGCAAGCCCAATATTGGCAATCATACCGCTAGCAATCACCAATCCCACCCAGATTGCCCCAAACAGCGACGCCAAAATGGTGAGTCCAGCATTTTCATTTTTTAGCTCTTCATATAAACCTACTACCAAACACCCCAACAAGACAGCAAAGACTAAATACATCAATGTGTATACAATATTAAAAAGTAATTGACTTTCCTCCAAAAACTTCATTTTTTCAGCAGGGCTTCCGGCGGACGGGAAAGCCCAAAATAAACCAAAAAATATAAAAGCAGCGATATAGATTAGCCCCATACCTATGGCCGAAACTCCTGCAATTCTATTCATGCCCCCTCCTCTAACTGGAAACTGATTTAAGGAATTACTTTACCAATTTATGATGCCTAACGGACCAAGAGTATCTTCAATTATGCAGCCTTCAATAATCACTACCACAATCCCCAACGCACTAGAAGTTCAAGTGATCGCAGAACCTAGCCTTTAAGCCAAAGGTAGAAGGTGTCCCTTATCACTAAGCTAACATTAATGTCAGAATTCTTTAAGAACCCCAAAGAGATTTCTATTGATGTCCGCAATTCAGATACAACAACCAGCTACCAGCAAATAAATTAGCCAGCCAAGAAAGTAAAATGGGATATTGGAAATTCAAAAAAGAAGAGGAGGGATCGATAACAGAATTAGCAGCCTTGAAACAATATAATTTGATTGCAAATGATTACACGCAATGTAAGAGATCACTTTATAGCAAGCCAGTAATAAGTGGCTTGCTATGGGGTGTACTTCTCAATTTTTTACTGAGCGAGCCTGTACTTTCTGGCAATAGCTCTAAACTGCTGCATATAAATAGTACGAGCGGGCTGATAAGGAGGTAACCACTTATCAGGCCCTCGGCCATTCCGGCTCAGGCCATGCCCCTTGCCAATCAACCACGTATTGGCCGGGTCTTCAGCAAAGACCCTACGTTGCTTGCTACTCCAGCCCCTCCCGCCATGACGAAGAGCCCACGACTCAGGAACAACTGGCTCAACATCCAGATCGGAAGCCTGTTGAATAAACTTGCCGCTATAGGGGTCCATCCACAAACCTGAGACTACCTTGCAGCCATCTTCTCCGCCCAGTGTGACTGGAGCCAGGGAAAGGCGGACTAACAACTTATACCGATTGCTTTCACAACCCTCTGAAGCCTCTCCTTCTATAGGCCCCGCCAAACCGGATGGCGATTGCAATGTACCCTCATTGCAACCAACAATTACAAATATCAATACCATGCATATAATACGTAGGAACATCAAAAAACAACCCGAAAAAGTAACAACACTTCTAAACGCTTATCCTGATAAGTATACAATTTTCTGATAAGCCAACCTACCAACAAAACCTACAATTGTAATTAAAATATTCCACCATCTTCTATTAATCCACCAGAAACACCCTTGATGTAGTTAATCCTTCCACCAAACTTAATTACCTCAACTTCCCTATCAGATAAGTCATTCCTTAACCATATCGTTTTATTACGGCTAAGATTCTTAAGCTCCAAATACGTATTGTCACCAGTGAGACTCGCAAGATCAAAAAACTGAAGCCTATCTCCCTCACCAAAAAACTGATAATCACTCTCATTCCCCATGGTCAATATCAATACTCCGTGATCAATAAGGTTTTTCCTATAGGGCAAAGTAACACTTTTAGCGATGACGCAACGAACACCTAAATAGCGCAAAGTAATTGCCGCATGTTCTCGTCCAGATCCATACCCCAAATTGTGCCCCGCTACAAGAAATAGATCCTCTTCAATTTCTATCGCTCGCTCATAAAAGGAGTTATCAATTCTGGAAAAGGTGTGGCGACTCAATTCTGGGATATTTGACCACATTGGCAATACCTCAGCACCAGCGGGAATAATGTCATCCGTAGTGACATTATCTTCTACTTTCAAAATAACCGGCCCATCAATCACGCTAAGCATCTTCTCCATAACTGGCAGCTTTTTAATATTGGGCCCTTTTTTTAACTCCACTTTTACAGGAATTTCTTGCGGGGCCCCCATCAGCGGTCGCATATCCAACAAGGTTTCCGGCTCTTCATAAACGGGATAATCCATCTCCATTTCTCTGGGGTCTGTAATTTTCCCAGTGAGCGCACTCACAGTAGCGGTTTCTGGGCTGCATAAATAAACCTGATCCTCTTTGGTTCCTGAGCGGCCAGGGAAGTTGCGCGGTACCGTTCTGAGGCTATTATGACCACTCGCTGGGGCCTGCCCCATCCCAATACAACCGCCGCAACCGGTATCATGTAAGCTAGCACCCGCCCCTATTAACCTCTCGAGATCACCGCTCTGGATCAGACCATGTAGCACTTGGCGTGAGGAGGGGTTTATATCGAAAGACATATTATCTGGCACATGAAGACCATTCACTATTAATGCCGGTATAGCGAAGTCACGTAATCCGGGGTTTGCCGAAGACCCAATATAGCTCTGGGAGACCGATCTGCCGCTAACTTCTTTAACTTTCACCACCTTATCTGGTCGCGAAGGGCAAGCAATCATTGGCTCAAGCTCGGACAGATCAATAAAGGCCTCTTCATCATAAGTAGCACCTTCATCAGCACTCAGCTCCGTAAAATCTTCCTCTCTAGACTGCTGGCGAAGAAAAAACCTAACCTGATCATCAGCTGGGAAAACACTGGATATAGCCCCCATCTCATGCCCCATATTGGCAATAACATGCCGATCCATGGCAGTTAGGTTTTTTAAGCCAGGTCCGTGATATTCAACAATCTTATTCCAACAGCCACTAGCGGTGTATCTACGTAAAAGCTCCAAGATAATATCTTTTGCACTTACCCATGGCTGCAGATTACCCTCCAAATGCACCCCTAAAACTTTCGGCATGACCAAAGTGAGTGGACACCCAATCATTGCCAAGGCGACCTCAATCCCCCCTGCGCCCATTGCCAGCATGGAAAGTGAACCTGCAGCACAGGTATGACTATCAGCTCCAAGCATTGTTTTGCCAGGAATTCCAAAACAAGACATATGTACAGGGTGACTAATTCCGTTTCCAGGGCGTGAATACCAAAGTCCAAATTTTCGACAGGCGCTCTCCAGAAAAACATGATCATCCCCATTTCTGTGGTCTGCCTTTAGAAGGTTATGATCTACATACTGTGCACAAAGCTCAGCTTTTACAGATCTAGCCCCCAGAGCCTCAAGCTCTAGCATGACCAATGTACCCGTGGCATCCTCACTGAGAACCTGATCAATTTTGAGCTGCAAAACCTCCCCTGGAACCATTTTTCCACTAATCAAATGACTCTCAATCAACTTTTCAGCAAGATTTAACCTGCTCAAACCACCACCCGCTTTCGAGAAGACTAATTGGAAATAACAAAAATGCTCTAATTAGATACTAATCTGCTTGAATAGAAATTAGCAGTTTTGCAGAAAATTAAGTAAAAGGCGAACCTCTAATGATATTTAAAAGATAAGCCCTGTGAAATTTTTTAAATTCAAATTACAAATAT
Organism: Microbulbifer mixtoriginis (SeqCode); assembly: GCF_052467515.1. Taxonomy (NCBI): domain Bacteria; kingdom Pseudomonadati; phylum Pseudomonadota; class Gammaproteobacteria; order Cellvibrionales; family Microbulbiferaceae; genus Microbulbifer; species Microbulbifer mixtoriginis (SeqCode). Next base: position 2,968,125 of record NZ_CP174314.1, read on the forward strand.
ATCAACCCATTCAGCAGCTATTATCTAGAACCAGAATCCAATAAATGGGCATTACAAGCACAAACTAATTTACAGCTTCACCCAATCAAAATAATCAGTATTCATCAACGAAATCAGAAATAGAAAACCATTGCAATACCGTCCTTAAATATTTATAACCATAAACTTATAAAAAAAGCCTCAACAAACCTCCACTTCCTAACTTAAGAAAAAAGATCATTATGCTATTTAACCTTAAGAAGAAGGCTTATAAAGAACCAAACTCCAAGAAGAACAAGCGTTCAACTACTGGCCAACAATCAGTTTGAAAGAGCCTGAAAATCAATGTTATAAAAAATCTTTAGATAGGCTGACCAGCCAACTAGCAAAGGGCAAAAAGAAAGAATCCAACACAATCTCGGCATCCAAATCAAGAGCCAAGTGCAACCCCTACATCCTCATCGAACATACAACCACTATTTCATACTTAGTCATACACAAGACATTCCTCTAACAGAAGTAGATTGCCGTTTATCCAGCCATAATGGTATCTGGATACACTTCTGCTACTATTGGCTGGAATAGTACAAAACTATCATTTGATGATCATAAGAAATTTCTTTACCCTAGATTTCCATACACATTTAACCAGTGTCTCAATTTTTAACTTAACGAGGATTTTTATATTGAAATATTTGCAGCTTACCAGTTTTACTCTGATGCTACTTTTAATGGGATGTTCTTCAGAAAATTCTGGAGATCCTAGCCCTGGTGTAGGCTCAGATAAGGATAAACATGGATGTATAGCTTCAGCTGGCTACCTTTGGTGCGCAAAAACAAACGCGTGTGAACGCCCATGGGAGCTGGCAGAGAAGGCTGGTTTTCCAAACACCTCAGATGATTTTGAAGAGTATTGTGGTAAGTAAGAGTGACAGTAAAATATTCGCTGACCCTCAATGCCACGCCAAGACTTATTTCTTTAACCCCTCAAGCTACCAGCCAAGAAAAATACCTCTGCTGATGTAAGCTAACAAACCTACTGTAGCCTCTACATCTATTGCGAGCTTCACACTCACAGGGAATCGGCTTGTACTATTTGCCAGCCTGCTCATTCTGGAACTGAGCCACCCAATGATTGACTGTGAGGCCAGACTAAACAAGCTGTAGCGTCTGGAGGGTAGCACTCTGTATATTCCTGAATGATAGAATTGCCGTTGTACTGCATGCTCTTTACGGCCTCATACCTATAGTTCGAAAGAGGCTCTCCGCTAAGTTGGCATCAGCTAAATTTTTACCCTTTTTTTTGACTCAAAAAGTTCGGGATGCTTATTCTTCCAATTGTTGATTATTTGCTGTGTTGCCTCAAAGAATTCGCCTATCTCTTTGTCAGCCAGAACCAACTCACTGAGCTTTGTGGTCTGCTCAATCAACCGCTCCAGCTTGCTATCAATGCGCTGGAGCCTGGTTTGAATATCGCCCTTAAACTCAACTATGTGTTTTTGCCCCAGAACGTACATAGCTGATTCATGCTGAATTGCCTGGGTGTTGGCGGTTATCCCTTTCTCAACATAAGAACCCTATATGAAAAAACCAGCCACCAATAAGATAATGCTGGCAATTTGGGTAATAATTATGCTTTTGCTAAGATGCCAACATTCTGCTTGGATCATAGGCTTTACCAAGCAGAATTAATTTTCTACGAAATTTGATTGATAGAAGGTTTGCTTTGAGGGCAGAAGGGGCTTCAATTACAGGTCTTCAGTGCCCATATTTCGACAGCCCTCGCTTTAAAAAAGGTCCAAAACTTAAAACCAGCCAAGCGATATCCAAGTAGATTGTTCATGTTAGAGCAAGGTTATTTAGTTAGTATAAAAGTCTACTCATGCCACCTAGTGGTGCTTTTACAAGGAGAGTCACTATGCCATTCGCTGAACCATGGAGAAGATACTGTTCTGGAGACTTTTTTTATGGGTTTTCGGGAAGTAGAGCGAGGCTAATTCAACAGCTAACGCAAAGAACCATGCAGGATTTTGCCAGCAAAAACACGGTCGCATGGCTTGATCAATTACTAACCGGCACTGCTGTACACGATTGTCATTACTTAAATGAAGACTTTAATAATTTCTGTCGTAGTAAAGAGAAATATAAATGTGTTGTCTCAGATGATTCCAGTATAGAGCCACCCCAAACAGGGGAGGAATCTGAAGACAACAAAAGGTTCAGGAGAAAGAGTAAAGCTGGAATCGAGTTCTTAGTAAAACACCATCACTTCATACATTTTGCAATAGACTATGATATGGATTGGAATGCCGTAATTACCAAATCAGGACAAGGTGAAGGTTTGGTAGAAGCAAAATTTCCATTTGAAAGAAAAACAATGTATCAGTATGACTTCGGTAATGGTTTAAAAAACCGTGTAATTACATATGCAGAAATTAGATTTATCTATAGAAACAGGAATGACGCAGATTTCATGAAACGAATACAGTTTTGGTATCAAGATGCCGCTAACTCTGATAGCGCGTTCAGTCCTGAAGCCCCTCCTTGGGAAAGATACCCTGAAATCTGGGAAAACTATAAACCAAAAAGTGAAGCTTGATTAACTGACAACCCTTAAAAATCACTATTTATAATTTGTCCGTCTGAGTACCATGCGTTTTATCATATGAACGCATTGCACCCATTCCGAGCATGGCCGCTATCATCGAGAACAGCTCACCAGTTTCTAGTACTAGCGGTGGAGTCACCCCTGTAAGTATTGAACCCTTAGCGCTGTAGAGGGCCCAGACCCAACACGGCAATGGATATATAAGCGAAGGCCAAGCCCCCACCCCATCCAACCCAGGGAAGCCAGCCAGCGACAAATATGCTTTTATGTCGGGCTTCGGCTTTGTTGACCTCCAGCTGTCCGAGAAGCAATTGAATTTGAATATTTAGCTCTACCAAGCTGTCCCTTTGCTTGAGTTCCTCCAGCTTCTGTACTTCCCAAGCACATTTAACCGGGTCAGGCCAACTGCGCTCAATAGCCATTGTGCCTGCATCAAAAATTGCTGTTAGTGGGTCGTAACTCCACTCTGTGAGGCAGGTGCGCTCGCCTGGCATAGATTCAAGGTCATCCAGGTGAAGGAATCGTCCTTTAAATGCTCCCTTCTGTTTTACCCCTATACCGGTGAAGTCTTCCTCCTGGGCTATTTGGATTAACCGATAGGCTCCCCCTAAAGCTACCTGCACATCGACAGCCTGCCTGGCAGTATGAGTCATGGTGGCATTAACATGGGCGTTGTGTACGGGGCAGCAGCAACCGGAATTAATGACTATTGGCTTGCCATGGCACTCCCTGACTTTAATCAGGCGATTGAGCGTTTCATCTTTGAAATGGTTTTTGTCACAACAACAGGTGAACTCCGGCTCTGTGAAGTAGTCTTTTTGGGACATTGGCAGTCTCAAATTTTAGGCATAAAAAAACCGGCTGGGGGCCGGCTTAAGAAAGGATGAACGGTCGCTGCATGAAAACCAAAGCAGCTATGGGTATAGTAACCCCCGCCCACACACACTGTCAATATATACAACTGTATTTTTATACAGCTGAATACGCTGGCTTAAGTTTCAACTCGCCAAACTGGCACAAAAAACCCCGCATTCAGGGAATTTCGGGACATTTAGCTAAGGAATTTCGTACTTATCCCAGTATGGGGCTTCTATATAGTTCTGACAAAGAGAAAGTCAAAGGTTTTCTACTTGCCAATATGGCACCACATTAACTTTTATCGCTTATTAAACTGCCAGCATAGGTTTACCGCTTGACATAATAACTTCGCCTAACATTAAATTTTACATCGCCGCCTAATCAAAAATGGAGAGGACCAATGAGGGCCTACCCGATAATTTTTGCATTAATAATTAACTTATTTTCTTCAAGTAATACATTCGCCAATAAAAGCATGGATAACGTATTAGAGGATTCGAATTATAATTCGCTAAAATCCGTTTCCGAGCACTCAATAGCCAATGAAGATATTTCTCGCTCAGACTTAGTTCAACTCACAAATAGAGCGCAGTTTCAAGTAGAAGAATCTGACGCATCCATACTGGCAGATTTATCTGTTGATGGTCAATCAGTAAGATTTATTACGGAAAAATCTCAGAGTAACCCAGACTTTCTTAACATAACCATCAGGGTTGCTAGCGCGAACTACAACATAGAGTTAGATCTGGAAAACTCCGAGTATGTAGTGTCTGGTTATGGCTCAAAACTTGGTATTGAAGGAAAACTACTTATTGCCGCCATAGCTTGGAAAATGGAAGAGAATAACTGGCATATATCCGAAAACTTATACAAATCCAAATCATACAGAATCGCCAACTGGTTCTCTGAAATGCCAGCAGGAATGATAATGCATACTATTGATTCAAGAACCAAGCCAGAGAAGGGCGAACCAGATTCTTATAATAGACAATCCGTTGTACCCCAAATATAAGTTTTAGCCCTTTGGCCTTACCTCCCAACTTCAGGGAAAGCAGCTGAATCCCCACAACTGCCATCTTTAAGTCCGACAATACCTCTATACGAACTTGGTGATTCCCCGGCGGCTATTCTTTAATCGCCAGGGTGATAACAAAAAACTGCTGCTTCTGGATTATCACTGCAGTGCGGGTGTAGAGTTTGAACGCTATATCAGTTGCATATCACAGGCCTTTCAGCGTGGATGTATTCAGGATGGGCACCGACTTCTTGCTCCCGGTCTGCCACTAAGAGAACTCGCTTAAGCACTTAGGCAGACTGTATAAGCGGGATCTTCTTTGATTTTTGGATCTCTACCAGATAAACCCTTTCAGTCTCTATATGAATGTTCAGTGCTATCTTCCGGCGTAACTCGTAGAGCGGTTTCTATTGCTTTTCCATGTACTCTACCTTTATTGCTTGCCAACCTGTATTGCCTAGCATGTCAGCGATTGGTATGCCACGAGAACAATAGTTGCCCAAATACTTGGCACCTTCGCTTGCTGCCCCAAGGTGCAATATGTAGAGGGAATTACATTTATTTGTGGTGTGATCAATAAAAATTACTATGGTGAGGGATATGTAATGGCATCAACCTTAATATCTAGAAAATCTCACAGCATACCTCGCAGACATAAAGTCGAAGGACCTACAGGTTATAAGCGCAACAGCATTTACCGAATGATTAAAGAGGGCAGCTATCCTCATCAGCGACAAATAGACCCAGAAGCCGTGGGCGGGGGAAAGCCAGAATATCGAGGTTTGGATAGATGTAAGGTTTGATAGCAGAACATAATGCTAGGTCGAAGCCGAGCTGCTCTCCACCTACAGCCATCATTGAATAATTGCCTGTTAAAGATCAAAGCGGGGGCCAAACAGGGGGACTGAAGATTCTTGAAACGAAAAAGCCCGGCATCAGCCGGGCTTTAAAATATGGCGGTGAGGGAGGGATTCGAACCCTCGATGCCTTTCGACATACACACTTTCCAGGCGTGCTCCTTCGGCCACTCGGACACCTCACCAAATTGTCACCCTCCGCGAGGGTAATCCTCTTTTCAGAGGAGCTCTCTCTTTAGCAAAATCTTCAAGGAAATCAGGAAGATAGCTGCTGTCTCATCGAGAGAGCGCGCACTTTACCCAAATGTTTCCGGTTGTGCAAGTACTAATTTGCTTTCCACTGTGAAAAAAAATCATCCACTTGTAAATCCGGTGCCTGGCGTGCCGCTTTATCGGGGGTTCCACAGTAGATAAACCCATCAATACGTTCATTTTCAGCCAAACCCAAACCTTGGGCAACCTGGGGATTATTGGCTAATGGTCCGGTGCGCCAGTAAACACCCACCCCCTCGGCATAAGCGGCTGTGAGCATTGCCTGCACCGCCCCTGCTGTGGACATATGTTGCTCCAGATGGGGAACCTTGGGGTGTTCCTGTAACCGTGTAATTGCCACAATAATCAAGGGGGCGCGCAGGGGCATCGCCAAGGTGCGTTGACGCTGAGCTTCAGTTAGAGGAACACCTTCAGACTGCTCAGCCGCTTTTAGAAATATTTCCCCAAGGCGCTCGCGCTCTTGGCCCTCTACCATTAGAAACCGCCAGGGGCGTAGGCAGGCGTGATCCGCTGCACGCAGTGCTGCGCGAAAGATATTTTGCCGCTGCTGCTCATTGGGTGCAGGCTCGACCAGCTTGCCCGTTGAAACTCTATTATGCAGGGCGGTCAGGGCATCCATCGTTCTCTCCATTTACTGACTGAGCGCTGAGTGTACCCTAACCCATCTGCGCAGCGCATACGTACGCCCCACATAAAAACCCTGTACAGGCATCGGTTTTTTAGCAATCTGGCTTTTGTAGGAGTACACTTCGCCCAGTAAATCACTGCGCAACCACTTGCTCCCAGAACTTTCCGGGACCAATCTGTGGCCTGCCTGCGGTTTGTTTATTACTGCTTAACGGACAAAAAGATAACCACAAATGCAGGACCAGCTTGAGGGGAACAAAGGGCGAAATATCAGCCCGCATTACTCGACTTATTTTCGCTGCCTAATTCTTTTTGCGGGTGCGGGAACCCTGGTAACTGCAATCGAGTGGTCATCTTCTTGGCAACCGGACAAACTGCTCAATGTTGGTGCAGCGGCTTTTATGCTGGTTTATTGCACTTTTGCTCAATTCATACTCTACAGATCCCGCGATAAGAAGGCTTATAAAACCCGTCGCATCCTAAGATTTTCCGATACCGTATTGGTAGGCATTACCGTTGCCCTGGCTAATTTCAGCATGCTGCCATCTCTGTTATTCATTACGATGGTTCAACTCAATGCGCTTTCCCTGGGAGGGGGGCGCCAGTGGTTTGAGCACAACACCGGCCTTTTAGTCGGCGTGGTACTGGGTTACCTGATGCACAGGCCGGCATTATTGATTAACGCCGACCTCACCATAAGCACCATGAGCCTGATTGGTATCCTGGTCTACCTCTGTGCCTATGCCTTTTTTACTCACCGCCAGATTGGCAAGCTCAAGGAAGCCAACCACACCCTGGCAACAGAGCAGCGCGTAAGCAAGGTGCGCTCTTACAAACTCTCCAAGTATTTGCCACAACGCCTGTGGCGCTCCGTAACCACCGGCGATGAAGAAGCACTGACTACCCAGCGCAAGCTGCTTACGGTGTTCTTTTCCGATATCAAAGATTTCAGCCAGTTGACCGAAGAGCTCGAAGCGGAAACCTTTACCCTCCTACTCAACAACTACCTCTCGGAGATGGCCCGAATCGCAGGCCAGTATGGGGGCACCATCGACAAATTTATCGGCGATGCGGTGATGGTGGTCTTTGGGGATGATGAAAGTAAGGGCCCCAAATCCGACGCCCTGCGCTGTGTGGCTATGGCTTTGGCGATGCGCAAGCGGGTGCGGGAAATGAAGCAGGAGTGGTACAACAAAGGGATCTCACGCCCTTTGCAGGTGCGCATGGGCATTAACACTGGCTATTGCACTGTGGGTATCTTCGGCACAGCCAACTACCAGTCTTACACCGTAATGGGCACCCACGTGAACCTGGCTTCCCGCCTGGAAGGCGCGGCACAGCCGGGGGAAATCCTGATTAGCCATGAGACCTGGGCAATGATCAAGCACACTGTTATGTGCCGAGACAAAGGGCATATTACGGTGAAGGGCATCAGCACCCCGGTTAAAGTCTACCAAGTCACCGACTTGCGCAAGAATCTCGGCGGACAGCAGAGTTACCTGGAGGAGCACGCCCCAGGCTTTTCTATGCACCTAGACCTGGATAAGATTCGCAACTACGACAAGGTCAAGGTACTGCAATCCCTGGAAAAAGCCACAACCAGCCTTAAAAGCAAAGTGATTATCTGAGCTTAGGGACCCGTCACATTGTGGTATGCATTCTCATTGCCAAGTTCCCCATAATCCAGGCAGTCCCCAAGACAATAATCAGTAAAATCAGCGTTGAAAAAAGGATCAGAGCCAGATTATCCCGCCCTTCCTTTTGCGTTGTCACATTCAAGAAGCATTTGAGTTGTACCGCCAATTGGGCCACCCCAAGCAAACCTACCAATATAAGTACACTCTTGTATTCCTTACCCAGAGCCAGTACCGCCCAGAATGCAGCCAACGTAAACACAACCGACAGCACATACCCGGTAAGATAGGTGCGCAAATGTGTGGAAAAACCGGATTTTTCAGCCATAGACCCAGCCACCAAAATAAACTACTGAGAAAATCCCAATCCAAATCAAATCCAGGAAATGCCAGAACAGCGCCAATCGTAAAAAGCGCAACTTCACCAGATCAGTCATGCCCACTGTAAGTACCTGTGCGATCATGACCAGCATCCACAGGCAGCCAAAGCTGACATGTAAACCATGTAGGGGCACCAAACCAAAGAAGGCTGATAGATAGCCGCTGCGCTGGGGCGTCCCTCCCTTGGCTGCCATTTCAGAGAAATCGAGCAACTCAAGAGTTAAGAAGCCCAGCCCCAACAGTAAAGTCACCACCACCCAAAACAGGAAACTGCCCTGGCTGCGCTGGTGCTTCATGGTGATAGTGGCTATCCCCACGGTGAGACTGCTTGTGAGTAGCAACATGGTCTGCGCAAAAAGACTGCCGAAATCAAATAGCTCCCTGGGACCAGGGCCGCCTGCGGTCGCACCAATCATGGTGATATAGATAGCGAAAACGACCCCGAAAAAAATCAGGTCGCTCATCATAAAAACCCAGAATCCAAAGATCACCATATCCGGGTCTTTATGAATGGCTCCAGGGCTCTCTCTCATCCCCTTATTTAGCGCTGATGAATTCCCGTTCATCGGTTACTAATGCTCCAACTTAGCGTAGCCATGGTTTTGCGGAGTATTTTCCAGATCCCTGCCCACCGGTTCGGTATTTTTCACTAGTGTCAGCCACTTCTCCGTATCCTGCTGTACCTGACTCGCCGGAATAATTTGCTCACTGTCCCAGCGGAAGGTAGAGGCGATTACCACAATGATAATGGCCAGAACGGAAATCAGGGCCAACCACCACATGTACCAGACCAATGCAAACATCAGGATGCCGCTCAGAGCGCATAGAATAAATCCCAAAGGGTTATTCTTGGGCATCTCTATATCCCGATAGACTTTTGGCGGTAAATAAGCACGCCCCTGCTCCTTAGCCTCATTAAATTCATCCCGGTCCGTTACCCTCGGCAGTTCCGCAAAATTGTAGGAAGGCGCAGGGGCTGGGATCGACCATTCCAGAGAGCGCCCATCCCAAGGGTCCCCCACAGGAACGCGATTTTTCTTGCGATCCCGTAAACTGACCAGCAACTGCAATACCAGGCTGATCAATGCGCATAACACCACCATGGCCCCAATAAAAGCCACCACCATGTAGGGTTTGAAAGTCAGATCCATATAGCTGAATGAGCGCCTTGGCATCCCCAGTAATCCTGCACCATAAAGGGGAAAGAAAGTGAGCATAAACCCGGCTACCCAAAGATATGCCGACCACTTACCCAAGCGCTCATCCAGGCGAAAACCAAACGCCTTGGGGAACCAGTAGTTATATCCGGCCAGCAAACCAAATAGCACTCCTGGAATTAGCACATTATGGAAGTGCGCCACCAAAAACAGGGTATTGTGTACTTGGAAATCTACCGTGGGGTTCGCCAGAATCACTCCAGACAATCCACCGATCACGAATAAAATCAAAAATCCGATGGCGTAAATCATTGGAGTGGTAAAGCGAATTCGCCCGCGATACATCGTCGCCATCCAATCGTAGACTTTGACCCCGGTTGGCACCGCGATCAGCATGGTGGCGATACCAAATACAATATTGATGGTGGGACTCTGCCCCATGGTAAAGAAGTGATGAAGCCACACGGTAAAGCTCAATACGGCAATAGACATGGTGGCAATTACCAATGACTTGTAGCCATATAGGCGCTTGGCGGAGTAAGTCGAGAACACCTCAGAAAAAATACCGTAGGCCGGCAGCACCAACAAATAGACCTCCGGGTGTCCGAACAGCCAAAATAAATTGGCATAGTTCATCATATTGCCACCGAGATCATTGGTGAAAAAGTGAAAATCCAAATAGCGGTCGAAACCGAGCATTAACGCCGCAACACTGAGTGGCGGCATAGCAAAAATCATCAGGATGGAGGAACACAATACCGTCCAGCAAAACATGGGCATACGGAAAAATTTCATGCCCGCAGCACGGCATTTTAAAATGGTGACGGTAAAGTTAATCCCCGTAAGAGTGGTGCCGGCCCCGGAAAATACAATCGCCCACACCCAGTAGTCTGGTCCCACGCCGGGATTAAAGTCCGCCCCCGTATAAGGCGGGTAGGCAGACCAGCCTCCAGTAGAGAATTCTCCCACCACCAGTGAGACCATCAACAGAATCCCAGAAGACACGGTGACCGCCAGACTAATCTGGTTAAGTACTGGGAAGGCAACATCGCGGGCACCAATCTGTAATGGCATTACAAAGTTGACCAGACCCACAACAAAAGGCACGGCAACAAAGAAAATCATAATAGTGCCGTGGGTGCTAAATAGCTGAGCGAAGTGATCTGCGTAGAGAAAACCATCTGGGGCAGCAGCCTGCTGTGCCCGCATCACCATGCCTTCCAGCAATCCTCTGGTCATCATCACCAGTGCAAAGACTATGTACATGATGCCAATTCTTTTATGGTCTGTGCTGGTCAGCCATTCAGACCATAAAGTGCCCCATACGCGAAACCAGGTCAGCAGGGCGAGGATGGCGATGGTGGCAAAAACAACAATGGCACCAGCGGTACTGGCCACCACTTCACTTACCGAAAAATCGGTAAACAGCTTACTGAAAACGATAGAATCCCAGCCCAGCTTTCCCAGCCAGCCATAGTCGGTAATATTCATGGCTGCGCACCCTCTGTTTTATCCTCACCCTGACCAAACTTCACCGTGCCGGGCTGCTCTTCCATACTAAGGGGCTTGCCCGAGTGATATCGCATAACAATGCTTTGAAACAGCTCGGGATCGGCAATGGTAAAATAGAGGGCATTGCTGGGCATTTGAGGCGTGGCCAACTGCTTTTGCATCTCTTTGCGGGTACTTCTTTCAGCCAGGCGATTATAGGTCTGAGCATCCAGCTCAATCCCCCTGGCGCGGACCTGCGCTACCCAGGCCTGAAAATCCTCTTCACTTTTAATCAATACATCAAATTTCTGCTCAGTAAATCCCTTGCCGGTATATTGGGTGTTTTCACCCTGGGTTTTACCATTCTTAGTGGCAATAAAATTGAGTCGTGTGGTCATGCCCGGCATCACATAGATCTGCCCCGCTAACGCCGCAATCCAAAAAGACTGCATCACGGTATCGCTGGTTAAAATCATGGAGACCGGAGTGTGTACAGGAACAACCAGTTCACCTACTGTGGCAATTTTTAAGTCTGGGTAGATAAACAACCACTTCCAGTCCAGTCCCACCACTTGCACTTGGACAGGAGGAAATACGCCTTCTATTTCCTCATAGGGGTCCAGAGCAATGGTTGCGCGCCAAAGCATAAAAGAGAGAACAAAAATCACCATAAAGGGAACACCCCACATGACGACTTCCAAAGGGCCGTAAGACTCCCACTTGGGCGCATAAATACCTTTTCCCTTCTTACGGCGATACTTAAATAGAATAACTGGCACCAGAATAAACACGGGCAGCACCGCTACCATGGTAAGTGCTGTCGCCCAGAAAAAATGGGTTTTCTGTTCATGGGCAACGGGCCCCAAAGGCATCAGAAAACTTTCAGTGGCAGAGCTTGAAGAGGGAATCAAAAAAAGAAAAAGAAATGCGAAAAGAAGGCATACTAACCAGAAGGATCGGTACTCAATACAACCCCAGTAGCGAACCCAGTATTGCACAAACCTGACAGGGGCCACGGTATTCCAATCCATTGCAATGCCTACCGACCTTAGGATTCAGCAGGCATTCCTATCAGATTACCCGCCACAAAAAATTCACCGTACACATAAACCACATCAGGTGCTCAGCACACTCTTCCGTACGGCTCTTCTCACCAGAATAGCTGAACAAATTATGTTTTAACTTCACCTACCCCGCAGGAGGAAATGGTTTGTGGTGGCCAACTCCATGAAACGATGGCATCAGCGCCTAGAAAACACCATCCTTCATCATTTGTTGAATAACGGTTTCCACATATTCCAGGGCATCTCCCTCCCTGGGGCGGCGAATTTCCCCCATCATATAGTTCGCCAGGAAACTTTCAGATTCCAGAGACCAATACACCTCTTCCGATGGCGCAAAATATAAACGAGTTTCGACAATGGCCACTTGAGAGTTGGAAACATTCCTATTCAGTTGTTTAAAGCTGATCAACTGTGTCACCAATAGCGTGTCAAATTGATATTCAGTCAGGACGTCAGCCAGCTCCCCCATCGTGGGAACCTTGCCATCGGCCGCAACATCACTCCATGAGAGGGCATTCACGCCGTAGCTACCCAACTGCTCCACCCAAATACTCTCCACATAGATGCCAACTATTGGGCGAGGAACCAGGGTAAAGGCCAGGACCAAAGTTTTTCCCAGCGAGCGCTCTGCAATCAGCGGCGAATGCCAAGTGTCAGTCACCACTGTTCTCGGTGAATTACAGGAGGTTAAAAAACCGCATAGCAAAATAAAGCGCAACATTATTGATATCGCACATTTGAAACCACTAGAACGAGATACGGCTGGTGAACTGAGTCCGCCAGACTGAACCATAGGCTCCATCTTTGTCCTCCCTGGTTCCATAAAGGGCCTCAACGCCAAACAGCCAATGCGGCGTCGGGGTCCAGGTCAGATTAATACTGCTGTATTGGGTTTGATAAAATGAGGAGCCCGGCTGGAAATCCAGGTTGTCCTGATGCACCAGCCCATAGGTTGCCACGGTATAGAGGCACGGGCTCCACCAGTGTTGATAAGCCAGATACCAACCCAGAGTTGGAATTGCCTCCAGCCGATTATTGACGAAGTCATAGCTCGCGTCGGGGGGCTCATCATCCAGAAGGCTTCCATAGCCATAGCCATAGCTAAAGGAGTAGGAGGCAAAATCCGGCGCAAGCCTACCGGGCATATCAATCACGCCACTTAAATTGATACCCCATCCGGTATCCGAAACGGCAGACTGTGGTTCCCCACTGCCACGCAGGTCCCGCAGGATAAAACTGCCCTGAAAGTTAATGCGGTCTGTTTGGGAAATAACCGCTACCACAAAGTCCGGCCAGCGAGACACTTCCAGTGCATTCTGAAAAACCCGATCAGTTGGCGCATCCAGGGAGACTTGCAGGGTGAGAGTTGGATCATATTTACGGCTCCAACGTGCAACCGGGCGCATGAGCGCTAACAGTGAGTTGGGGCCTTCGTAATCCAGGGTGTTTGGTGAGGCGGTTAAATTACTGAACGTGGACCAGTCGAGGCCCAACCGTAAATCTCCGCCCAGCAAAATATCACTGACCTGGCCGTATGCTTTGCGCAGACGCAGCAGAGGCTCACTGACTGTCGGATCCCGCAGGAAATCCATAGAAAATTCATTTTCGATTAAACGGCCGCCCCAGGGCGTTCTTGACTTGAGCACCAATCTCGATACCTGAACGGAAACATTGGTCTGACCATCCTCACCCTCCGCTGCAGTTCTATTGCTGGTGACAATAGCACTGGTCGTGAACTCAGCCGGGCTGACAATGGCGCCGGTGTCATAGTTAGCATCCAGCTCGGCGAAGCCATTAATTTTTATTCGAGTGCGACTGCCGAGCACAGGGATAGACCCCGGCCAGTCGGTCGGTACACTGGAAATGATTTCTTCGATATCCGTCTGCTCCGGATGCTTTGGGTCTCCCCTGGCCCGAGGGGGCGGTAGGGAGCCAGGCGGGATATCTTTGCGTATGAGCTCTAATTGATCGCGCAAATCATCGAGCGCAACGCCATTCACAGGCTCACTGTATTCTCTCGATGGAGGAACTGACGGCATTGGTACTGCCGGAACTGGCGCAGCCGGGGAATTTTCTGGGGGCCTCGTCCTGCGCAGCTCCTCCACCTGTTGCCGCAAAGCCTCTAGATCAGCCTTTTGCTGTCGGATTTGCGCTTCCTGTGCCTCGAGTTGGCGCTGCTGCGCCTCGATCACCTTCATCAATTGATCGGCTTCAACATAAACCTGGGCATTGGCGGGAGTGGAGGAAATAATTTGGATGAAAACCACAAGCACAGCGGGTAGCGCTGGAGACTGTGTTTGGATTTCCATATCTAGGGGGCCTATGGATCTGTGTAAATCATTGGCGATACACCAATTGCAGCTTATTTACTTTTTATCGAGCCAAGAAAAGTGAATAGCCACTAATGTAACTGTACAGGCCCATTGATAGGCTACATCCAATACACCTGCACCCAAAAAGCTATCCAGGAAAGCTTAGCCCAAGAGGGAACAACGCCACGTGTGACACAAGATTTAAGGCCGGAGTGTTTTAATGCTGTGGGATTTGACGATATTGGCCACAGAAATACCTGAGACCAATATCACCTGTATTAGCAATAATTTACTGACGGGCGAAGCGCGGCGGTAGAGGCTTCTCAATACGGGTGGAGCGCAGCGGGTTGATATCCAGCCCTCCCCTGCGGGTATAGCGGGCACAAACTGTTAACTCGGAAAAGTCCGCAAGGTTTTGCAGATCGCAAAAAATCCGCTCCACGCAGTGTTCATGAAAATCCTGATGCTCACGGAAGGAAATAATATAGGCCAATAGCGCTTCGCGCTGCAGCATCGGCCCCTTGTATTCCACCATTACCGTCGCCCAATCCGGCTGGCCGGTAACCGGGCAATTACTGCGCAGCAAGTGGCTGTAGAGAGTTTCAGTAACCTCCACACCACTCTCTTCCAGCGCCAGCAGTGTCGAGTCCGGCTGGTATTGCTCTACGGCAATATCCAGCTGGTCGAGACAGAACCCTTGCGGCCTCTGCACATCCAGGGAGATATCTTCCACCTCCAGCAGGGTCACTTCCACAGCCATACCCACCGCAGCGCTTAGATCTCGCACCAGGGTATCCTGAACCAGCTGCCAGGAATCAAAGCGGCTTTGGTTAAAGGAGTTTAAGTACAATTTGAAGGACTTGGACTCCACCATACAGGGGCTTTCCGCGGGAAAGCTGAAGCGCGCCACCGCCACTTGGGGTTTGCCCCTGGTATTGAGCCAGGAGAGCTCAAATCCCCACCACTCATCTTCCCCAAAAAATGGCAGGGCGCCAACGGACAGCCCCAGTTGGGCTCGGGAAATGGATCGCTGAATCGGGTGCAGTAGCTCTGGGTTATAGCTGGATTCGTAAACGGTTTCCCGACCCAGCGGGAGGTTCTGCCAATCTTCTCTGCTCATACTCAACCTCAGTGCCTCAATCGCTTGCCGTGACTCATCAGGTAAAGTCCCCAGCTGGCGAGAAGCGCAATAAAAACCAAGACCCCAACAAATGCCCAGGCCACATTAATGTCGGAAACGCCCAGGATTCCATAGCGAAAGGAGTTCACCATATAGAGAATCGGGTTCAATTTCGACAATCCTTGCCAAAAGGGTGACAACAGATCGATGGAGTAGAAAACACCACCCAGATAGGTAAGCGGGGTCAAAACAAAAGTGGGAATAATCGATATGGCGTCAAAGCTGTTGGCATAAATCGCATTGATAAAACCCGCCAGGGAGAATAGCGCCGATGCGAGAAACACAATAGCGATGGTGACTCCCAGGTGTTCGACTCTGAGAGAAGTAAAAAACATCGCTACTAGAGTGACAATCAGGCCTACAACCAAGCCACGCGCAACACCGCCCAGTACATAGCCAGCCATCACCGCCCAATTTGGCGTGGGCGATACCAGCAGCTCCTCAACACTGCGCTGAAACTTAGCACTGTAAAAAGAGGACACGACATTGCCATAGGAGTTGGTGATCACTGACATCATAATCAGCCCAGGTACCACAAACTCCATATAAGGGTATCCACCCATTTCCCCGATACGGCTGCCAATAAGAGAGCCGAAGATCACAAAGTACAACGTCATGGTGATCACCGGCGGCACCAGGGTCTGTGGCCAGATGCGCATAAAGCGGCGCACCTCCCGGCGGAAAATGGTGCTGAAGGATATCCAGGTCAACTTACCGCTCACGAATCCAACCCCTCTTCTTTTTCCTCGGACAACATGGAAATAAACAATTCTTCCAGGCGGTTGGCACGGTTGCGCATACTGGTCACGGTAACGCCCTGGGCCTTGAGCTCGACAAAGACCTCTGTCAGTGACTGCCCTTTTTCTACAGTGATTTCCAGGGAATGATTATCCAACAGGCAGCATTTAAACCCCGTAAGCTCCGGAGCCTTACTTAGGTATTCGCTGCAGTCGAGAATAAATGTCTCGCGGTTGAGAGTCTTCAGCAGGGACTTGATAGAGGTATTCTCAACGATAACGCCCTTATCGATAATGGCGATATTGCGGCACAGGCTCTCCGCCTCCTCCAGGTAATGGGTAGTGAGGATAATGGTGGTACCCCGAGCGTTAATTTCCTCCAGGAAGCTCCACATGGAGCGACGCAGCTCGATATCCACCCCAGCAGTAGGCTCATCCAGAATCAGTAGTTTTGGCTCGTGAATCAGTGCCCGTGCAATCATCAGGCGGCGCTTCATCCCCCCAGACAGCATACGCGCCTGGGTGTGTCGCTTATCCCAAAGTCCCAACTGCTTCAGATATTGCTCTGTGCGCTCCTCTGCCAACTTGCGCGGCATTCCATAGAATCCCCCCTGAGTAGCCACAATATCGAAGACTTTTTCAAACTGACTGAAATTGAACTCCTGCGGCACCACGCCTAAAAGACGCTTGGCAGCGGCAAAATCACTGTCGATATCGACACCAAAAATCGACACGCTACCGGCAGTCTTGCGCACCAATGAGCAGATAATGCCAATAGTAGTGGACTTACCTGCACCATTGGGGCCCAGCAGAGCAAAGAAGTCCCCCGGCTGCACTTCGAAGCTGATCCCTTTCAGGGCCTGGAAGCCGCCTTCGTAGGTTTTTTGCAGGTTATGGATAGATAACGCGGCGGTCATTGTGAATTCCTATGCTGAAGGCGCCATTCAACGTGCTTGCCCGAATAATTTCAACCGGCGGAAACACAGGGAAGCCCAAAGCCGCGGAGGCGGAATTCCAGGCGCACAGTCGCACTCCGGCAATACCAGTGCAAGTAATAAACTTAGAAGCAATATATCGGAAAATAAAAAAGCCGCTCGATTGAGCGGCTTTTTTATTTTGGAGCGGGAAACCGGGTTCGAACCGGCGACCTCAACCTTGGCAAGGTTGCGCTCTACCAACTGAGCTATTCCCGCGTTTTGTGTTGGCCCGGCAGCATTGCTGCCGGGCCGTATTGGCATCCCCAAGGGGAGTCGAACCCCTGTTACCGCCGTGAAAGGGCGGTGTCCTAGGCCTCTAGACGATGGGGACAGAAACTTTGCACTACAACCTCTTCGGTCCCGTGCTGCCACGCTGTCCATGGCTTTGCCACCTCGCGGTGACTTTACTTTTGAATGGGGCCAAAGATCCATCCAAAAATAAAATTGGAGCGGGAAACCGGGTTCGAACCGGCGACCTCAACCTTGGCAAGGTTGCGCTCTACCAACTGAGCTATTCCCGCAATTTGACCCGGTAGCATTGCTACCGGGTCGTATTGGCATCCCCAAGGGGAGTCGAACCCCTGTTACCGCCGTGAAAGGGCGGTGTCCTAGGCCTCTAGACGATGGGGACAGAAACTTGCACTTCGACCTTATGGTCCGGTGCTGCCATGCTGCCCATGGCAATGCCACTGATTTCTCGGTGGCGTGCTTTGTGAGCTGACTAGAGATCATCTCGCAAAGCGGAAACTTGGAGCGGGAAACCGGGTTCGAACCGGCGACCTCAACCTTGGCAAGGTTGCGCTCTACCAACTGAGCTATTCCCGCGTGGCATCCCCAAGGGGAGTCGAACCCCTGTTACCGCCGTGAAAGGGCGGTGTCCTAGGCCTCTAGACGATGGGGACCCAGAAACCTTCTGTCGTTTCGCTGCGTTTTAAAGTGTAGCTCTGCGTCAGAAGTGGGGCGCATTCTATGTACCGTTCGGGATACTGTCAACACCCGAATTGAATTTTTTTTCTTTTATTGTCAGATACTTACCTAACACTGCCGGTTGCGGGAAGATAATTTAGGCGTCAGAGGGCTCTCCGTACTGCTCGCTGAGTACACGCAGGTGCAGCTCCTCAATAAACTCACGGATACGCTTTGCGTTGGCCCCTAGGTCACTGACTCCCACACGGGAACTGGAACGCACGTCCACCCGCGAGCCACCATCATCTTCCGGCCGTACTCGCACCACTATGTCGTCGGTAAAGCCTAACAACAGGGTTCGGTCGGTTGCCTCGAAATGCCCCTTCTCCGGTTCGTAAGACACAATCTTCCAGCCCAGCTTCTTGGCAACCTCCGCCGCCAGCTCAGTGGTGCGGGCTACAGACATATGGACATGCAGTGGATAGATGTCGGAATAGATATCGGTTTCACGCTGCTGGCTCGCCACAGGCTCGCCGCCGTATGCGGCACTATTGTCCCAAGGCTTACGCAAGTCGAGGACTGCTTGGTATGCCGGGGGGTTGCGGGTATCGGTAGTGATATCGTGGATTTTTGGCGCATTGAAATTATCTTTGCCCACCGTAATGAGGGGCACAGCTACTGGCAGCAGTCCCAGCAACGCAGCCCAGAGGGCATTGCTGCGCGCCTGGGGCCTGTGATTGCGCGACCCCCAGACAAACACCAATAAACTCACCAGTGCGACAGTCAGTGCCGCCCCACCCGCGTAGGTAAATATCATGAAGACCAATTCGAAGCGCAGCAATCCGAACCGCAGTGCCAAGCCTGCGAGCACAATAATCCCGAGTAGCCCCCACTGCACCCTGAGTAGCCAGCGACTCCAGTGTACTCTCCTCACTTGCCCTCCTCTTCGCCGTCTTCTTCGTTGAACTCCTGATCCAGCCTCACCGACAAGGAATTAACGCAATAGCGCAGGCCGGTTTCAGTAGGCCCATCATCGAACACATGCCCTAGATGACTGTCGCATTGACTGCAGCGAATCTCGATACGTTCCATACCAAAACTATTATCGGCTAGCTCTCGAATAATCCCCACGCTAAATTCCTCATCGAAGCTGGGCCAGCCACAGTAGCTCTGGAATTTTGCTCCCGCATCAAACAAAACCTCGCCACAACAGCGGCAGCGGTA
Organism: Microbulbifer mixtoriginis (SeqCode); assembly: GCF_052467515.1. Taxonomy (NCBI): domain Bacteria; kingdom Pseudomonadati; phylum Pseudomonadota; class Gammaproteobacteria; order Cellvibrionales; family Microbulbiferaceae; genus Microbulbifer; species Microbulbifer mixtoriginis (SeqCode). Next base: position 2,987,405 of record NZ_CP174314.1, read on the forward strand.
GAGACCTTTGTCAAAAACATCCCAATATTCCCCGCTAAATGGCGCTTCTGTCCCCCCTTTGCGACAGACCTCAAACTCCTCATCTGTCAGCTGATCTCGCCAGTAGTTATCGTCTTTTGCTTTTGCCATACTGTCTCGTTCCGTTTTAATCGTTCTCGCAGGAGCGGTAACCGCCGCCAGTGGACATCCCGCCTATCGCGCAGCTCGCTCGCGGCTGAGGCTGCTCCTGCCAAGCTACAGGGCTGCCGCACCAACATGAAGGACATCCATAAATCTGAAAAACTGCACGGCGTCTGCTATGAGATTCGCGGCCCGGTGATGGAGCAAGCCCATCGCATGGAGGAGGAAGGCCACCGTATCCTCAAGCTGAATATCGGCAACCCCGCCCCCTTCGGCTTTAACGCCCCCGATGAAATCATCCAGGACGTCATCCACAATCTCTCCCAGGCCCAGGGCTATGTGGAGTCCAAGGGACTATTCGCCGCGCGCAAAGCTATTATGCAGGAGTGCCAGACCCTGGGTATCCAGGGAGTTGAAATTGATGACATCTATCTGGGCAACGGTGTCTCCGAGTTAATCTCCATGGCCACCCAGGCACTGCTCAACAATGGCGATGAGCTGCTGCTGCCCATGCCCAACTACCCCCTGTGGATGGCCGCTACCAATCTCGCTGGTGCCAACCCGGTACTCTACCGCTGTGACGAGGAATCCGGCTGGCTGCCCGATATTGAGGACATAAAAGAAAAAATCACGCCTCGCACCCGCGGCATTGTCGTGATCAACCCCAACAACCCCACCGGGGCTATTTATCCCAAGGCTTTGCTGGAAGAGATTGTAGAGGTGGCGCGCAGCCACAATCTGGTGATTTTTGCCGATGAAATCTATAGCAAGATCCTCTATGACGACGCCGAGTTCACCCCCATGGCCAAACTGGCCCCGGATGTGCTCTGCCTGAGCTTCAATGGCTTGTCCAAATCGTACCGCTTGGCCGGCTTCCGCTCCGGGTGGATGATCATCAGTGGAATCAAGCATCGCGCCAGAGGCTTTATTGAAGGGATGGAAATACTCGCCTCTATGCGCCTGTGCGGCAATGTACCGGCCATGTATGCCGTGCAAACCGCACTGGGGGGCTATCAGAGTATTAACGACTTGATACTGCCCGGCGGCCGCTTGCGCCAGCAACGCGATCTGGCCTACCGCATGCTCAACGACATTCCCGGTGTCAGCTGTGTCAAACCTAGTGGTGCCATCTACCTGTTCCCCAAGCTGCACCTGGACCACCACAAAATCGATAGTGATGAACAGCTGGTATTGGAATTCCTGCGCCAGGAGAAAATCCTGCTGGTACAGGGCAGCGCTTTCCATTGGGACGCGCCCGATCACCTGCGCATTGTCTTTCTGCCCCGCGCCGACGACCTTTCCCACGCAATTGAGCGGTTGGGTTACTTTTTGGAGCGATATACCCGCTGATGTTGGACGATTTACATATCCACGACTTTTATCGTGATGCCGGCAGAATTCTGCTGGCACTGTTTGGCCAGTTCCCCCTGCCCTCCACCATTTACATAGAGGACATTGCCGGGCCAGACACCCCCGACGAATTCGGCCTGCACTCACCACGGCACCTGGCCTGTCTGGGTGCCCTCAGCTGGTTAAAACAGAGCGGTTACATTCACTTCTCCCAGCTGGTGCGCCAGGAAGCTGCGGAGGAAGTGGTACTGAGCCACCGGGGATTTCTGCTGTTGATCAACAAGGAAGAAAATTCTGGCCAGAGTAACGCACAGCTGCTCAACAGCGCCGTGCGCGATGGTTCCTCTGCAAAGTTACAGGCGCTGGTGGAGTGCCTGATGCGGGAGTTTGCCGCACTGTAAATAGAGTGGTTTGGGCATCACCGCTATTTAGTATCGCTAACTCTGACGACGATATTTAACGTGCAGCATTTTTAGGGCGGCATCCGGGTCCCGATCGGGGAAATCCGGGTTTTGCGCCAGCCGCTCTACCACTTCATAGCCGCTATCGGCACCGAGTATCAACTCGCGAAAGTGCGCTTCGCTGTGGCGCGGGGAGTTGATCACCATCAGCAGGTCTGCCTCATCCGCGAGGCAGGCAGGCAGTTGTTGCAGCAGTTTTTTGTAGTTGTGACTCACATCGAAGCGGCCTTTCTGGCGTGTGGGTGGGTCTACGATAGCGAGATCAAAGGGCCCCCGGCGATCGAAGCGCTTGAACTGGCGCAGCGCATCGAATTGTAAAAATTGAATGCCCCGCAGGGACAGGCCATTCACCTCGTGGTTTTCTCGGCCGCGATTCAAAACGCCCCGGTTCACATCCACATTGACGATCTCAATATCCCCAGCGGCTCGAGCCACAGCAGAAAAAGCACAGGTAAACGCGAACAAATTCAGCATCTTCACCGATTTGCGCTCCGAGCGCTCCCGCACCTGCGCTTCAAGCCAGGTACGACCGGGTTCGATATCCAGAAAGAAGCCAACATTCTGACGATCAAAGGTCAGTGGAAACTGCAGACCGTTGCGCTGCGCCACTGGTGCGGCAACCGATTCGCCACACAACCACTCCAATGGTGCACCGGGGAGATAGCGACGCTGCGCGGCCACCCCCTGATAACCGTATGATTCGGCCATCTGCCAGAGCTTCTCGCACAACTCCCCTTCCCCCTCGTACTCCTCAAAAAAAGTAACCAGTAATGCAGGGAAAAAACTATCGACACAAACCTGCTCCAGGCCTGTAAAACAGCGACCACGCCCATGAAACAAACGCCGGCTGTCACCGCCGCCCTGAACTAACTTGGGCTCTACTTGCTGCAGCAACACTTGCCAATCGGTAGACACTCAGACTTCTCCATTGCTTAGGGGGTAGAGGATCGCATCGCGGTAGCCGGTTACCACACGGATAAAGCCGCTCCACTGCCGATCCAGTTCGGGGTCACCACTATCCACTAACAGGGGGCGCCCGCCGAGTTCGGTTATTTTGGTTTTGGTGGCGACAACCACCAGGTTTTCACGACCCACTTGGCTTAGGACTCTGGGGGAGAATTGCTGGTTACCGCGGCCGATCAGATGGCCCTGGCCTCCGATGGCAGTGAGAATAATTTTTACCTGACCATTTTTTTTCACACTCTTGTGTGCGGCAATCGCTGCCTCAATCTGCGGCGCGCTCACATCTTTTTGCAAGAGGGCGCCATCACAGAGCAGATCCACCCCCAGCAGGGTGCCGTCACACCCCAATTCACTCAAGACAGCTAAGGTAGTTGAACCGGGACCGACGATATACAAGGTATCCGGCTCTAGTTCCTCGACAATCTCCGCGGCGATATCCGCCACAGCCAGCTCTTCCACCTCGCGCCCGGCGTTCTTTACTGCCTGCAGGAAGTGGCCCTCCTGGGGCACCAGCAGCTCGCCGTAGTGGCGAGTGCTCACCCGCCCCTGGCGGAAGCTATTTTCATCGATATCACGCACCTCGCGCTCACACAAATCCACCAGCTCACCGGCCAGTAATTTACGCAAAACTTCTCCACCGGCCTTGGGGGAAATCGCGAAACAAGCGGAGTGCATTTTGACACCGGCGGGAATACCCAGTACTGGAAAGTGATCACCCAGGACGTTGGTCATATTGCGCGCAGTGCCGTCACCGCCAATAAAGACGATCAGGTCGGCACCGGCGTCGCGGATCGCCATTGCCGCTCTCTCGGTGTCCTCGGGGGTTGACGGGGTGGACTCGGCTGCACCCACCTCACGCACGGCAAAGCCCAGTGCACTAGCCGTATCCGCCCCCATATCACCGGCAAAACACAAAAACTCCAGCTGCTGCCGAAACGGTAGCAAGGCCTCCAGGGCAATCGCGGCACGCTTGTGGGATTGCGGCTCAATACCAGCCGTCAGGGCCTGCGCCACTGTCTCAGCTCCATCGCTGCCCTTAAGCCCCGCTGGGCCGCCAACACCGGCCCAAGGATTGATAATCAAACCCAGTTTCTTAACTTGTTTTTCTAATCGCACATGAGCCCCAGTACTGCCAACTCTTCTCTCTCTTTTTTACCCAGGGCCTGCGCTGCGGCGCGGTAATGGGAAAACTCCAAACGCTCGGGATATTCACGGCGCAGGCGGTCGAAAGCCTTGGCCATAGGTTCTATCCCTCGAGCAGCTTCGCGCAGGCGCGCATCATCTTCGCGTGGGTCATACATTTGCAATAACAAATTCGCTATTGGCGCCGCCCCACTAATCACCGGCTCAAGTTGCCTTCTAGAGACTTCAGCTTGCGTATCGCAGGTGACGCCAGTGTTTTCTGGCTGGGCCAGATCCAGCGCATTGGAGAGCGCCTCACGAATTATGCGGGTGCCTGTGAGCTTGCCATCCAGGCTATAGCCGGCAATATGCGGGCTACCCAGATCCACCAACTCCAACAGCTCAGTGTTGATTCCCGGCTCCCCCTCCCAGACATCCAGTACCGTCTTAAAACGCTTTGCCCGCTGTAACACCTGTAATAACGCGCGATTGTCCACCACCGCACCGCGACCGGCACTAATCAAAACAGCGCCGTCGCGAATCTGTGCCAAATGCTCAGCACCGATCATATGCAAACTGGGGAAGGGCCCATCTTTAACCAGGGGGGCGTGCAGGCACACAATGTCCTGACTCAGTACTTGCTCAAGGGGGGCAAAGTCGGGGTTATCTGGCAGCCAGGGGTCGTAGACAGCACAGCTCGCACCCAGGGCATGCAAGCGCTTCTGCAGCAGCCCTCCCACATTGCCACAACCGACAATGCCAAAGCTGCGCCCGCGCCAGTCCACGTCTAGGGCGGCCAAAGTACAAAATACATATTCAACCACGGAGTTGGCATTGCAGCCCGGCGCGGCGCTCCAGTAAATACCATTGCGCTCCATCCAATCGGTATCCAGATGATCGGTGCCGATGGTACAGCTACCCACGAAACGTACCGGCGTGCCTTCCAGCAGGCTCTGATTCACTCGTGTGACGGAGCGCACCAGTAGGATATCGGCATCAATCAATTGCTCGCGCGTCAGTGTGCGGCCCGGATAGCGTACCAGCTTACCCAGATCGCCAAAATATTGCTCCAGTGCCGGTATATTCTCATCGGCAACAATCTTGAGGCCAACGCCCTGTGCGTGGCTTTCACTCATGTAGGTTCTCCTTCAGCGCTCACCAGTGTGCGCTCTATTTTTCCTGCCAGCCCGCCGATCCCGAACTCCTTGGCCAGAGCCGTGGCCAATTCAACATCCACAGGTTGCGGACGCAAATCACTCACCTTAATGCCAAGGGGGATATCCTCCACCAGGCTTGCCAGGCGTTTTGCCAAGCGCAGCTGGTCGGAGTATTCCTCCAGCCGCTGGGCGAGCCCTTTCGCACCCCGAATGGGCAGTGTTGTCACTCTCTCTTGCTGTGCCAACAGCGCTTCGACATCATCAAACTCGCCCAGTAATCGCGCCGCAGTCTTGGCACCAATGCCGGGTACTCCGGGAATATCGTCACTGCTATCCCCCACCAGCGCCAGGTAGTCGGCAATCTGCGCGGGTTTTACCCCAAACTTCTGCTCAATGGCCACGCTGTCCATATGCTGGTTTGCGGCAAAATCCCAAAGACTGGAGGCTCCACGAGCCAGTAACTGCCCCAAATCTTTATCCCGACTCACAATGATTGGGGCATGATTGCGCAGTTTTCGCGTCAAGCTGGCGAGAATATCGTCCGCCTCATAACGCTCACTGGAGAAACTGGCGATACCCAGGGCTTCCGCCATCTCCCGGCAGGCCGCCAACTGAAAGGCCAGGGCTTCATCTGGCAATGCGCGACTGCATTTATAGTCCGGGTAAAGCGTGTTGCGGAAGCAACTGCCGAGAGATTCATCGAAAGCGCAGGCGATATGACGTGGATTTCTCGCCAAAAGATCCAGCAGGAAGTTGGTGAAGCCGTAGACCGCTTCTGTGTCGTAACCACTGCGACTCTGCCAGTTGGGTGGCAAAGCGAAGTAATAGCGAAAGATATAGACAGAAGAGTCGACCAGAAAACTGCTCACGACAGCTCCCGCAGCTGATAGTCATCGCCGCTCAATGGATCTGGCTGAGTAAACGCCCCTGCGAGCGCAAGAGCGAAAGTGCGCGCCCGCTCATTGGGCCCCTCCGCACAATAGCGCTGAACCTGGCGCCAAATAGCCTCTTTGAAACTGGTGCTGGGACCAAGGCCACTCTCCAAGTTGTCCGCACTGACACGGAAACGGAGGCCACAGGCACGGGCGAAAATCCATTCCAGCGCCTGGGGTTTGACCTCCACCAACTCGAATTCTGCTTGTTGCTCGGCACTACGCCCATCTGGAGCATACCAATAGCCATAGTCGGGCAACTGCCGGCGGGCCTCACTGGCCACACACCAATGGGCCACCTCGTGCAGTGCGCTGGCCGCATAGTCGAGAGTGAACTCGACCTGATGATGGCCCTGCTGGCCCCCGGCGGGCCGATAGTAAGGTTCGGAAAAACCGCCGCAAAGTCGGGTATTTAGTCCTTCTGGACTGGAAAAACAGCGATTGAAGACCGCCACAATACGCTCGGCAGTGGATCTGGCTGCTAGGGGAGTATTAGAAACTGGAGCCATTTCTAAGTGAGTGACGGGCAAGATATTCTCCGGGATACCGCAAAGGCGGGGACTATATCAACGGGAGCGCCTCGATCAAAGCCGCGCCGCTTCTGCAGGCGTTAGCGGGCCGGTTGTATTTCCGGAAATCAACATATACCTTTACTCACAGGGAGGCCGCTGAACACCTGCCTTTTCAGCGTATTCCCCGAGGAGGGGTCTAATGCAGTCAAATACCCTCCTGCCCCGGTCTTCTTTCAGAGATAGGGCCTTGGCAGTCGCACCTTGATCTGATCGGAGACGGTATATAACCGGCCCTGCCAGGAGGTGTTCCATGACAGACCACAGCATCAACAATGTGGTTGACCTCTTCACCGGCGAGCCGATCGAAACTTCTGCGGACAGGCGCTTTATTCGCCTTTCGCCGGAGCTAGACGGCTTGGAAATGCTCTACTCCAACAACTCCAGCGGTACAGACCTATACAGCTTAAAAATACTCTGCTGGGGGCTTAAAGCGAATGGCGAGGTCGTTGGCCTCGTTCCCTGGTTAAACACCATAGTGGCCTGTCCAGATATCAAGGACCCTTTGGATGGACGCTTCGAAGGCTACTACGACCCCGGTATTGAAGACATCTTCCACCATCCCCCAATCCACAAAGTCGTCGAGTTGGAGACTGCGGCGGAATACTTTGAGTTTGAGAGCAGCAAACCCGAGGAAGTTCTGCAGGAGATTCCCGATACCATCGGCACCCATGCGGTGTTTATGGATAAGGACAGGGAGAACCTGACACTGATCGAGGTCATCAGCTGGAGGCTGCACGCCGACGGCGTTATTCACGGTATGCTGATCGATCACGATGTCGTTGAGACCACTCCGGTACTACCGGGAGATCACTGTCTATACCCAGCACAGGAGAGTGAAGGCTTTCGCTACTTCTTCCAACATCATATCGCCAACAAGATCAAATCTGAGGACCCTGAGGCACTAGCCGCGATCGCCGCTCTAGTAACGGCGCCATAAGAGTTAACAGGCCATAGAGTCAGTACAAAACTTATTCGGGAGTGTGCCCCCGGTGCCGTCGAAGCGGGACCGGGGCGCTATCTGACCAACTATTCCGCTTTCTTGATCCAATACACGAACTCGTCATTCTCCTCTGCATGCTGCACTAGTTCATAGCCGAGAAACTGGCAGAACTTGGGCACATCCCGCTGCGTCGAGGGATCGGTGGCCATCATTTTCAATACTTCCCCATCGGCAACATTTCTCACCGCTGAGTGCAGCATCATTACGGGTTCCGGGCACAACAGGCCGCGGGCATCGAGGGTGTGATCAAACTTCATAGTATTTATTGTGCGCAATTTAGCGCACTTCGTCATCTAGAAACTGGCTGCCGACTCTTCCGCTGACAGCCGCGCTAAAATCCATTTAGGCCCTATCGCATTGTGGGGAGATGATGATCTATGTATTGATTGAGCGAGAAATTGCCGCCGAAATGCAGAGCAGCTACGAGGAGGCCGCACGAAGAGTCCTTACCTGTGCCTACCGCACCGTCGGTTTTATCGAGGGACAGACCTATATCGAAAAGGGCAATCCATTGCGCCGCTTTACCCTGTCTAAGTGGCAGTCAGAACTGCACTGGCAACACTGGTACACCAGCGAGGAGCGACGCGCCCAAATGGCCCAGTTGGCCCCACTGCTAGTGGGGGAAGAGCGCGTCACGATCCTGGAAACCGCTGCATAAACCCCGCCACTTTATCCACCGCAGTCTGCCAGTGTTGGGCTTGGGTAAATCCACTCGCGCGACGGGGCTTAAAATCGTGGTCACCATCGGCAAGCCACTCAATCTCAATAGCCTCCGCCAATCCATAAGTATTCACCTCTGCAAGGCTGCCAAGTGGATCGCGATCTCCCTGCACAATCAAAGTGGGGCAGGCAAAATCTAGCAGGTGCTCAGTGCGGAGCTTCTCCAGCTTGCCCTGGGGGTGAAATGGATACCCCAGGCAGATAAGTCCGGCAACCACCCCCTGCGCATAGCTGTCATTGGCCAGGAGGCTCGCTACCCGCCCTCCCATCGACTTGCCCCCAATAAACAGGGGTAAATCACCGGCAAACTGCTCAATCTGGGCGTTAAAGTTCTCCTGTAACTGCGACATAGTGTTAGGCGGCCGCTTGCCACCTCCGCTGCGGCGCTGGGCCATATAGGGAAACTCGAAACGCACCACTTCGATACCCTGCTCACACAACCCAGTGGCCAACGTCTGCATAAATTCACTGTCCATGGGCGCACCGGCACCATGGGCAAACAGAAAGCGCGCTTTAGGAGCTTGAGGCTCATCAATGAGGTATTCAGACATCGGTAGGCAGATCCTCGGCCAGCACCAGATTGACTGTCTCCTCGCCGGGATCGAACCAAATTACCACGTCACCGGACTGCAACTGACGGCGCAGGCTAGCCACCTTCTCCGGTAGTTCCACCTCGCGCTCACCATACTCGGTGCCCTCACGGGTAGCATACTCTTCCAATAGGTTCTGCAAAGTGTTGGGATCCAACTGCGCAAAGGGAATGATCATACAACTTTCATATCCGGGTGAGATGGGAGCGACGAGCGCCGCTCCCGGTGTTTACCTGTACTGGTAAGTGGTTATTTAAACTTAGGATTTTGGCTTGCGGAAGCGCAGAGTCATGCGGTCACTCTCGCCGATGGCCAGGTACTTGTCTTTGTCCTCATCACCCAAGCGGAGAGAGGGTGGCAAAGTCCAGACACCTTTCGGGTGCTTGGCGCTATCTTTCGGGTTGGCGTTGACCTCACTGCTCTCTTCCAACTCAAAACCAGCCTTCTTGGCTGCTTCGATAACATACTCCTGAGTCACATAACCGCTCTTGACCATATCCTCTTTACTGGTACCAGGCTTGGCGCGATGCTCAACCACACCGAGAACACCGCCGGGTTTCAGAGCGCTGTAAAAGCTGGCAAAAGCCTTATCTTCATAACCGCGGTACATCCAGTTGTGTACGTTGCGGAAAGTCACCACCGCATCGGCACTGCCTGCTGGGGCTATCTCACGGCCAGTTTGCGGTGAAAACTCGGTCACTACGACATTCTTATAGGCCTTCTTGTCGGCAGCTAGCTTGTCTTTAAAGCTCTTCAAAGAACGTTGATAGTAAGAAGACTCGCTATCCTCGGGGAAGTGCGCCGCATAGAGCTTGCCCTTCTTGCCCAGGTAGGGCCCTAGGATTTCTGTATACCAGCCACCGCCAGGAGTAACCTCCACTACCGTCATATCTGGCTTAATGCCCAAAAATTCCAGGGTTTCTGCCGGGTTACGGTACTGGTCTCGCGCAACGTACTCTTTGCTGCGGTGATCCCCCTGAATAACAGAATTCAAGTCGGCAGCCTGGGCGCCACCAGCCAGGGCCAGAGCGCCGGCCAGAGCGAGCAGAGATTTCTTGATATTGATCGTCATAATCGTTCCTGTGTTGTTATCGTTAATCCAGCTTCGATCGCACACTGTCGATCTTATCCTGTAATGACTGTTCCCGGTCTATACGGGTTCCCAATTTCAGACTGGTAGTGATGCGATCGGCGCCCATCGCGTGTACTCGCTCATGGCAGGTTTTTACCGCAGCCATCACCGTATCCCAGTCCCCTTCTATGTTGGTGCCATAGGCATGTAGATGGTGTGTCAGTCCGGCTTCCGCCAGTACTTTTTCACACTCCGCAACATACCTACTGACAGACACCCCCACACCCATGGGTATCACGCACAAATCGGCAATGACCTTCATTGACAGTCCCTCGCTAAGTTACCTGTTACCGGGAAAAGAAAAATGGCTTTGAGATTGGACGATAGAGTTATCCGACGAGATCCTATTACAATGCAAATGATACGTCTCCACTGAAGCAAAGGAACACTATATGCAACAGCATCTCGTTATCTCCATGATCTGCAACGATAAGCCCGGTGTTGTGGAAAAGCTTTCTGCAGTCATTGCGGATAACGGTGGCAACTGGGAAGACAGCCATATGGCCCATTTTGCCGGAAAATTTGCCGGTATATTGCGCGTTGCTGTTCCCGGTGACAAAACCCAAGGCTTAAAGGTCGCCCTCACTAGCCTCGCCCAGGATGGCTATAACCTGATCGTTGAAGACGCGATCGCCGTTTCCACTAAGCCTCAACAGACACTGACATTGAAGCTGGTAGGCAACGACCGCCCCGGTATTGTGCGGGAAATATCCCGCGCACTCAGCGCCCACCATATCAATATGGATCAGTTGGAAACTACTTACAGTAGTACTCCGTGGAGTGGCGAGCCTCTGTTTACTGCCGAGTGCAAGATCAATGTGGATGAAGATATGGATCTCGATGGCCTGCGCGACGAACTCGACCAGATCGCCAATGAGCTGGGGGTGGAGATCGACTGCGAGGAGATCGCCACTCCCCTCTAATTATGGAATAATCCGCTGCCATGCGGAGCCGGGCCCACCGCCCGGCTCAAATCATTCAAGCTAGATAGTACCGCTCCAGGGCATCCGCCAAGTAATGTTCAAAATTGTTCTATTCCAACCGGAAATTGCCCCGAACACAGGCAATATTATTCGACTTTGCGCCAATACTGGCGCCGAGCTACACCTAATCGAACCCCTTGGCTTCGATATGGACGACAAACGCCTGCGCCGCGCCGGGCTTGATTACAGTGAATACAGCCGCGTGGTTCGACACCCAGACTGGCTGGCTTTTGTCGATAGTGAGAAACCTTCGCGGGTGTTGGCCCTGTCCACTAAAGGCAGCCACAGCCATACCTCAGTGGAATACCAAGACGGCGATGCGATTGTGTTTGGCCCCGAAACTCGCGGCCTGCCGGCGGAGTTTCTACAAATGGTGGGCCCAGAGAACACCCTGCGCATTCCTATGCGCGCCGAGAGCCGCAGTATCAACCTGTCCAACGCCGCCGCCATTGTGATCTATGAAGCCTGGCGACAGCTCGACTTCAACGGCGCCATAGACCAGCAGTAAGAATTTTTTGTTATGCCAAGCTCCCAAGCTCCAATAGGCCTGTTTTACGGTTCCAGCACCTGCTACACCGAAATGGCTGCAGAAAAAATCCGCCAATACATTGGCCCCCAGTGGATCGACCTACACAACGTAGCCGAAGCGGATATTGCCCTGGCCGAAAGCTACGATTTCCTACTATTTGGCATTCCCACCTGGGATTACGGTGAACTGCAGGAAGACTGGGAGAATATCTGGGACGACCTGGCCGAGCTCGATCTGAGCGGTAAGACTTTTGCTCTGTTTGGGCTCGGGGACCAGGAAGGCTATCCACAGTGGTTCCAGGATGCCCTGGGCTATTTGCATGCCCAACTGCTCGCCTGCGGCGCCCGCGCCGTAGGTTACTGGCCTGCCGAGGGCTATGAATTTGAGGAATCCAAAGGACTGACCGAAGATGGCAGCCAATTTGTCGGCCTCGCCCTCGATGAAGAGAATGAATTTGACCTCAGTGAAGAGCGTATTGGCCGCTGGTGTGACCAGGTAATGCATGAATTCGGCCTTAAGGACGGGGCCTGAGGATATTAGTGAAGTGAGCAAATCCGGCAAACACGCGGACATCCAATGGCGCGAAGACGGTCAACCCCTGTCCCTCGCCTATGACGATATCTATTTCTCCACAGCTTCCGGTCTGGAGGAAACTCGCTACGTATTCCTGCAACAAAATGCCCTGGCGGAACGCTGGGCGACCCTGCCCGAGAATGCCACTTTTACTATCGGCGAAACCGGCTTTGGCACCGGCTTAAACTATCTCGCCGCCTGGGAGCTATGGCAGAAAACCGCTCCGAAAAATGCGCAGCTCCACTTTATTAGTGTGGAGAAATTCCCCCTGCACCCCCAGGATTTGCAGCGCGCCCTGGCACTATGGCCACAACTGCAGGCCTACTCCCAGCTACTGATTGAAGCCTACCCGCCATTATTGGCCGAAGGTGTTCACCGCCTGCAGTTCGGTCCAGTAAAACTGACCCTGATTATTGGGGAGGCCAGCCAGGCTTTAGAAAGCCTGCGCTTACAACAAGAGAACCGCGATCGGTACGTCGATGCCTGGTTTCTGGATGGTTTTGCGCCGGCCAAAAACCCTGACATGTGGACTGAAGAGCTATTCACCAATATGGCCCGCCTGAGTCAACCTGGCGCCACTTTCGCCACCTTTACCTGTGCGGGGCTGGTTAAGCGTGGCCTGCGCGAGGCGGGCTTCGCCCTGCGCAAAGTAGCGGGATTTGGCAGCAAGCGGGAAATGCTGTGCGGCACCCTGGAGCAGTTTCACGACTGCCAGCAGCACAGTACCCCCTGGCACCTACCCAGCACCGAAGCACAGCATCCGCAATCTGCCACAGTGATCGGTGGCGGTATTTCCGGCGCCACCATTGCCAGAGCACTGGCAGAGCGCGGTGTACAAGTACAAATTATTGAGCGCGGACCTACCCCCGGCAGCGGCGGCTCCGGCAACGACCAGGGCATACTCTACGGCAAGCTCTCCCCCAAACCGGGCCCCAATGGGGACTTCAACCTGCATGCCCTGATGTTCGCCCAGCGCTTTTACAAACAGCACTGCCCACGGCTCGCACATTTTAACGGCCTCTTGCAACTGGCTCAGAGTGACAGGGAGAAGCTGCTACAGAAACAGATCGAGGCTAGCCTGGCAGAACACCAAGGGCAAAACCTGGCCAGAATGGTTACCCCTGAGGAGGCCTGTCAGCTCGCCGGCGTAGATCTTCCTTTTGACGGGCTCTACTTCCCCAATGCAGGCTGGCTGGAACCCCAAAAGGTATGTGCTGCGCTACTGGAACACCGAAACATCACTCGATATCAGGGCAGTGCCGTAGAAACACTGACGCGCCAATATGGCAAGTGGTTCCTGCGTATCGAAGACAAAGAAATAGAAACTGAAGCGGTCATTCTCTGTGGGGCCAATGATATCCGCAGCTTTGCACCGGCTGAAGCCCTACCCCTGCGACCAATACGCGGTCAGGTATCGCGCGTGCACGCCACTGAGGTCTCCGCAAAGTTAAAAATTGCCCTCTGTGGTGAAGGCTATATCACTCCGGCCCACGAGGGGCGCCAAAGCTTCGGCGCCACCTTCAAGCTCAAGGAAACCGCCACAGAGTTACGGGAAAGTGAACACAAGGAGAACCTGCAGACACTGGCAGAACTGCTGCCACACTTTGCCGAGGAATTCTCCAGCCAGGATTTCAATGGCCGCGCCGCACTGCGCGCCGCTACACCGGATTACTTGCCAGTTGCCGGACCAATTCCCGACTGGGCATCCATGGACAACACTTACGCAAGTTTGCGTAAAAACCGCAAATTATTCATCCCCGAGCACTCAGATTATCAGGCGGGACTTTATGTAATGGGCGGCCTGGGCTCCCGCGGTTTTACCTACGCACCGCTAACCGCCGAAGTACTCGCCAGCTGGATTATGGGCGGGCCCCTACCTGTTAGCGCAGATCTGGCGAAAGCCCTGCATCCAGCGCGCTTTGCCATCCGCAACCTGGGTAAAAATCGCTAGTCGAGTGTGGCTTAAGCTCCTCTTATCTCAGAGCTTTTAAGCGCCCCTCCCTAAACTTTGCCTGCCTGAGGCCTCCCCGGCGGGGCCAGCAGACTAGCGCTACCGGCGCCACAGGCCACGATGGTTTTCATGGCAGCCTCAACGCTAACACCGGGCAGTATTTCCACACACTCCGCCGGCACATGGAAAACAAAACCCGAAGTGGGTACTGGAGCCGTTGGCACGTAAACCGTCATCTCACCATTGGCATGCTGAGAGGTCACTATCGCCGTTACCGCAAGCGGATTATCTGCACCGTGGATACGCACCCGAGCCACAGGCCCGGAAAGTACCCCCTCACCACCACCGCCAATAAATTGCACAACCAAATCTTTAATAGTGCTATACCCAGGTGCCAGGCGACCAAGCCAGTGGTCAACATGGCGGTGTAGCCAGTTACCAATGCTGGTCTTAACCAATAGACCAATCAAGAAACAACCCCCAAGAATCAGTGCTATCACCACAAGTCTGGCGAGGGTATCCTTAAACTCCGTATGGGCTTCCAGCCAGGTAACGGCGGGGGCGACAATTTCGCTGACCTGGCCAAACAGCCACTGGAATAAAAGTACTAAGATTGCGATGGGCAGCACTACCGCCAAACCACCCAAAAGGGTCAAGGTGACAAAAGTTTTTACTCTGGTCATAGATAATTGATGTACCGACTTACTATCCGCAGCTACATACTGCTGCTCTTATCCTGCCTGCTGCCAATAGCAGCACAAGCACAATTGAAAGCAACCCCCTTCTCCATTCTGGAGGAGCGTCAACGTGGTGGGAATCATTTCACCCAGGGGCTTTATTTCGATGGCCAGCGCTGGTGGGAAAGCAGTGGCCTTTACCGTCGTTCCTGGCTTGCCGAGTATACCGACCCCAGTGAAAAACCTGTAAGGCGAAAGTGGTTGCCGGGCAGACTATTTGCCGAAGGTCTTACTGTTCTGGGCGATAAGCTCTACCTACTGACTTATAAAGCCGGTGAGCTACATATTTACAATGCCAGCAACCTACAACATTTGGAGGTTAAGCAATACAACGGCGAGGGTTGGGGCCTTACCAGTGACGGCAAGTCCCTGATTATGAGTAATGGCAGTAATAAACTGACCTACCGCGATCCAGATACTTTTGAAGTCAAGCGCCAACTCAAGGTACATGGCGCCGGGGAGGTCTGGTCGAATCTGAATGAGCTGGAATTCGCCGAGGGCCTGATCTGGGCCAATATCTGGCAAGACAGCCGCATCATCGCCATAGACCCCATAAGCGGAGAAGTGCGCGGTGCTGTTGACCTGAATCGGTTAAATCCCGATGTCCGTAAACACCCTGACACGGTTGCCAATGGGATCGCCTGGGATAAGAAGCGAAATGGGCTCTGGGTAACAGGAAAATTTTGGAAACAATTATACCTGATCCGGCCTGAAGGGCTGGGGTTTAGAAAAAGCACAGTCCAATAAAGTTAGCGCCTGCGGTCTATCACCGTCAGCACACCACCATTGCGCAAGTAGTCCATAGAGGAGAGCTGCAACTGCAGCCGAAAACCATGATCACGACTCTGCAAGCTGACGCCATCAAGCCCGGCCTGCCCATCGTAAAGCATGGTGGATTCCCCCTCTTCACCCTGCCATTGAATCCCTTCCACATTGCGCATGCCGGGGAGTTCCAAAGTTACCAGAGTAAATTGCTCCGGTAACGGCTGCAGCTCGACCTGCGCGACACCAGAAACTGTCGCCAGGGAGAAAACTAACTGATTCTCCGGTGCTGGCCGCCAGCCCAGATGAGTATCCGCTACAACAGATTGCGCAAAACTACGCGGAGCACTAGAGGAACAGCCAGAAAGCCCGGCCAGAACTGTCAACCACAACACAAAAAGCACGATCAATGTGCGCATAGACCTATCCTTAGGCGATCGCTGTGATGAGATGCGGGGTGAGATGTGATTATAACCCGTGAATTCAGTCACAACTCCTAAGCTGCCATTGCACGGTATTTCAAGGCAACCCCATCCTAAAACCCACCGCACAAAGTCGCTACGCGGGGTATACTCCGCCGCCATGAATTCCCCACAACATATTCTCGAACACGTCTTCGGCTATACCCACTTCCGCGATCCTCAGGAAACGGTAATCAATACACTAATGGCCGGCGATGACGCCCTGGTACTTATGCCCACCGGAGGCGGCAAATCTCTGTGCTACCAGATTCCTGCCTTGGCCAGGCCCGGTTGCGGCGTAGTGATCTCTCCACTAATTGCCCTGATGCAGGACCAGGTGGAAGCCCTGCAGGAAGCCGGTATTCGAGCCGCCTACCTCAACTCCTCCATCTCCTATGACGAGGCCCAGGCCATTGAGAACCAGTTACTGTACGGCGAACTCGACTTGCTCTATTTGGCCCCGGAACGCCTGCTACAACCCAGAACCTTGGCTCTTCTCCAGAGAGTAGAACTCTCATTGTTTGCCATTGATGAGGCTCACTGTGTCTCCCAATGGGGCCATGACTTCCGCGCTGATTACCTGCAACTCAGCTGTTTGCACGAGCAGTTTCCCAGAGTACCGCGCATAGCGCTGACTGCTACGGCGGACAAACGCACCCGCGCGGAGATTGCCCTGCGCCTCGATTTGGAAAACGCTCGGCACTTTGTGAGCAGTTTCGACCGGCCAAATATCCAATACCGGATCGAGCCCAAGGACAACCAGCGACGACAGCTCCTGCAATTTCTAAAAAATGGACAGGAAGGCCAAGCAGGCGTCGTGTACTGCTTGTCCCGCGCCAAAGTGGAAAATACCGCCGAATGGCTCAGCCAGCAGGGCTATACCGCCCTGCCTTATCATGCGGGCCTGCCGGCGGAAACCCGCGCAGAACATCAGCGTCGCTTTTTACGCGAGGAAGGGGTAATCGTGGTCGCAACCATTGCTTTCGGTATGGGTATCGACAAGCCGGATGTGCGCTTTGTTGTGCATCTAGACCTGCCCAAAAGCGTCGAGGCCTACTATCAGGAAACCGGGCGAGCGGGACGCGATGGAGACGCCTCTATAGCATTATTGCTCTATGGCCTGGAAGATGTAGTCAAACTCGGACAAATGGTGGAATCTTCCGAAGGTAGTGAAGAGCACAAACGCCATGAACGCACACGCCTCAATGCCATGCTGGGGCTATGCGAAATGACCAGCTGCAGACGTCAGGCACTGTTGCATTATTTTGCTGAAACTCTCGAGCAACCCTGTGGCAACTGTGATATCTGCCTGGAGCCGCCCGCTACCTGGGATGGCAGCGAAGCCGCTATCAAGTTGATTTCCTGCGTTTACCGCACAGGACAACGCTTTGGCGCCAGTCATGTCATTGACGTACTGCGGGGCTCAGATAATGAAAAGGTTCGCAAGTTCAACCACGACCAGCTCACTACCCACGGTATTGGCAAGGATTTCAGCGGCAGTGAGTGGAAGGCTGTGGTGCGCCAATTGATTGTAAGAGGCTATTTGGAAGTTGAAGGTGAATTCCAGGGGCTCAAACTCACAGAAAACTGCCGCCCATTACTACGCGGAGAGGAAAAACTGCAACTGCGCAAACTCCCCAAGAAAGCCCCTCGCGCGCAAACCCGAAATACGGCAGTTCTGGAAGATCTAGAGCCAGAAGAGGAGCCCCTCTGGCTAGCACTTCGCAACTGCCGTAAACAACTGGCCGAAGAGCGCGGGGTACCGCCTTATGTCGTCTTTCACGATGCCACCTTGCGCGGAATGGTTAAAGCACACCCGCAAACCCACAGTGAACTCCTAGCCATCTCCGGTGTTGGCGATAGCAAATTGGAACGTTTCGGCGATGCTTTTCTCGCCGTACTTAGGGGCTTCCCCAAACATGATTAAGGACCAAAAACTCATTAAATTAGTAAGAAATTAAAGTGGTACAAGAGGTCCATTCTATTTCGGGCTACAACAACTGATGAATTTTCCCACCTGGGGTTACCTGTGTTACAAAGGCACAAAGAGGTAAAAAATAACGTATAAATCCCCAACGAGAGGAAACCATGAAAGTTATTGGTCACCTGATTAATGGCAAACTCGATTCGGCCCGGCACCCTCGCCTACAAGACCTAACCAATCCCTCAACTAATGAAATAATCGGCAAGGTCGCGCTGGCCAGCAAAGCTACCGTTGAAGAGGCTATCTCTGCAGCAGAAGCTGCCTACCCCGCCTGGCGCAACCTACCCACAGCAAAGCGTGTACGTATCATGTACCGCTTGCGCGACCTGCTGGAAGAAAATGCGGAGAAGATCTGCGAGCTGATCACTCTGGAACACGGCAAAGTGCTCAATGATGCCATGGGTGAACTGCAGCGGGGCATCGAGAATATTGAATATGTCTGCTCTGCCCCAGAGATGCTCAAAGGCGAGCATAGTAAGAATGTAGGCCCGGCTATTGACTCCTGGAGTGAATTCCAGCCTCTGGGCGTCTGTGCGGGAATCACCCCGTTTAACTTTCCCGCCATGGTGCCTTTATGGATGTGGCCAATGGCGATTGCCTGCGGCAATACCTTTATCTTAAAGCCTTCTGAACGCACCCCCTCCTCCGCCCTATTTATCGCCGAACTGGGTATCGAGGCCGGTATCCCTGCCGGGGTTTTAAATGTCGTCAACGGCGACAAAGAGGCAGTAGATACACTACTGACAGACAAGCGTATTCAAGCGGTAAGCTTTGTAGGCTCAACTCCAATTGCAGAATATGTCTACACCACAGGGACTGCCCACGGCAAAAGAGTTCAGGCCTTCGGTGGCGCAAAAAATCACACCATCGTGATGCCAGATGCCAACTTGGACAATGCGGTAGCCGCATTAATGGGTGCTGCCTTCGGCTCCTGTGGCGAGCGTTGTATGGCTATTTCTGTAGCCGTTGCGGTTGGCGATGAAACAGCCAACGCTTTAGTAGCAAAGCTTAAAGAGCAAATTGCCCAACTAAAGATTGGCGATGGCATGAACAACCAAAACGATATGGGACCTTTGGTTACCCAAGCACACCTAAACAAGGTGGAAGGCTTAATCAGTGCCGGTATCGAAGAAGGCGCGGAGCTGGTAGTAGATGGCCGCAATATGAAGGTTCCAGGCTACGAAAGTGGCAATTATCTGGGAGCCTGCCTATTTGATCGTGTTACCGAGGAGATGGCGATACACCGCAGTGAAATTTTTGGTCCCGTCCTCTGCGTAATGCGTGTAGATACCATGCAGGAAGCGATGAATATCATTGATGCTCACGAGTACGGTAACGGTACTTGTTTATTTACTCGGGATGGGGAAGCTGCCCGTTACTTTAGTGATAACATTAAAGTAGGCATGGTCGGCATCAATGTGCCTTTGCCAGTACCTGTTGCACACCACAGCTTCGGCGGCTGGAAGCGCTCCTTATTTGGGGACCTGCACGCTTATGGACCTGATTCTGTAAGATTCTATACCAAGCGTAAGACCATCACCCAGCGTTGGCCGGCAAGTGGGGTGAGAGAGGGAGCACAATACAGTTTCCCTAGCAATGGCTAATTATTAAAGTTAGGGGCGGATACCCGCCCTTTAACCGTTTAAGCACTCCTTCCCCACCTAAACAATCAAGCCTCCCTTGATGTATCGGCAATAACATAAGCCCAGCAATCTTAGGAGATAGATATGTTTCAAAGAACCCATAAAAAAACAAAAATAAAAGTATTTTCAGCCTTACCTTTTTTCTTGCTTACGCTCTCTACATCTTCTATAGCTCTAGCCCAGAGTGCGACGCTGAAACAGTGCCAAAGCTGGAGTAATAAAATTGAGCACTACCAGGAAAAAAGGAAAAAGGGCGGATCAGGTAAAAAAATGGATGAATGGAAAGGAAAAATTCGAAAATACCGAGACAAATTTAGAAAAAATAAATGCAGCAGGTACGGAAGAAGGTTAGGTTAAAGTCGCTAAACACAACTCAGAATAACCTCAACTTCACCCTCCAAATATTTATAAAACCATTAAAAAAGGGCGCAACGCGCCCCTTTTCAAAGGATAAGAGTGATTACCAGTTGAAATCAAACTTATAGCCTACACCGATTTGGAACACCCAGGGATCAAACTCGTAGTCGCCACCGAATCTGTGCTCCCAAAAGCGACCGAAGTCATCATCATCATCACGGAAGTTGCGATAGAAGGTATCTACTTCAACATCGGTAGTGACATCATAGTAAATAGCTGCCAGATTGATCAGCCAGCTACTATCGTGACCAAAGGTGAAATCAACACCAATTTGCCATGTATAACCCCAGCTATCGCCAAAATTCACACGGCCATCCCAGTCACGGAAAACCAGATCATCATCATCGTTACGATGCCAGAAGCCCCAGTGTCTTAGGCGTTCATCACTAAAGTCGGTATAGTTAATACCGATACCAATATAAGGCTGCACCAAACAGCTGGGATCCAGTGGATACCAATTCAGGTATGCAGCAGTCGTTTGGGGCTTCCAACGAGCAAAATCACCGCGACGACGACGATCAAATAATATATCGTCATCCCAGTCATCATCCCAAAAACGATAAAGCCAGGGATCACGACTACCACCAGTATGGCGATCGCCTTGCTGGTAACTCAGTGAAACACTCCAGTGATCGATAGGCTTCCATTCAGCATTAATAAACCAACCCCACTCGCCATCTGGATCAAGATTGGTTCGGAAAGCACCCCAATCACGGAAACGATGATAGTCATCATCATAATCATCGTCATCGTAAAAGCGCAGCCACCGATCAGCAAAGGTTACATTGTCTGAGTTTGGTGACCAGTATGAACCGCCAATCCGTATCTTAAACTCCTGGGTAGGAGGAGGGGGTGGTGGGGCATAGCCAGCAGGTCCTGCCGAAGCGACACTAGAGATTGCTAAGGCGAGGGGCGTCATAACGGGGATCAGAATACGCGTCATCTTCATTTGTGGTAACTCCATTGATATTCAGCAGATCAAACAGCAATCAGCCCAATCAATGGTCAGTCTAGTCGCACGAAATCACAGATGTAGAAAAAACAAACAAATGTTGGCGCTCAAATATAATTCTACGTTTTTATGGCACACAAAATATCCTTTGTCGTTGAAATTCACATATTGGTATTGCTTCCAAAAGAAAACCAACGACACCCATTATTACTGCACTGCAAATTTGGACAACGTGCACTGCTTCGAATTCCACAACCTGTTTTGAACAGGAGCTGAAATATTCTCACTCAAAGAAAAAGACAGAGACGCCGAAAAGCGCCAAGTTATGATATTTCGGGAGAAGTAAAATCCAACTGGACGCACACAGAGGTTAATTAGCCAGTAAAAGGTAAATAAGAAACAACAAACAGATACATAGGGAAATTGTGACTTTACTGGCGAAAGGGATTCAGGCTATTCAATCCAGTGGAACCCCGGCCAACTTTTTGATCTCAAACGCCCCAATCCATAGTGTACTTCTGAGGAAGGGGCGCCACTAAAACCTGCGAGAAATAGCAGGTTAAATTTGCAAAAAAAATTCTAGAGCTTGCTAGCTAAACTCTGCTGCTACTTACCCTTTCTTGCTGCCACCCTGGCATTCAGGACTTTGTGGAGCATCGCCATCCCACTCATCCGGCGCATAAGTATGAAGAGCAAGGGCGTGGATCGGGCCAGCCATTTCACTCGCAAGCGCCGCATAAACCTTTTGATGACGCTGGACTTTCCGAACGGAATCAAAAACCTCACTCACAAGCACCACACGAAAGTGCATTTCAGATCCTGCCGGGACATTATGCAAATGACTTTCGCATTGAACCTCAATAAATTGGGGATGGAAATTGGCAGTTAACTTTTCTTCAATTTGCTTTGCAAGACTCATAAACTCTCTTCGCAGTGTTCCAGATGATAATACAGATTTTTAAATTCAAAAATTGCGCTTAAACAATCAACCTATGTAATATCTAGCCAGGGCAAACCGCTAAATTACCAACAGATTATCCCGCTGTTTGGCAAGCTCTAATACGCTGATACCACACCAGGATTAACTGACAACTTTTGCCTTACTCTTTCGCGCATCAACAATTGCTTCATAAGCAACGGTGATACTCTTCATTTGATCTTCAGCGTGGCGCATAAACTCCTCTGGAAGCCCCTTGGAAGCGATCTTATCAGGGTGATACTCAGCAGCCTTGCGGCGATAGGCCAGTTTTAAATCCTTATCGCTAGTTTCCTCAGTGCAACCAAGCACTGCGTAATGCTGCTGAAGATCGGAAGCACTGCCTCCCCTCCCATGTCCAAATTGATTTTGCATGGCATCAAAAAGCGATTCATGTAAACCAAGATCCGCGGTAATTTTCCTGAGAATTACCTCTTCAGAAGCATGTAATTCACCATCAGCATACGCCACTGCAAATAGAAGGCGATAAACCATTTCCCGCATCGCCTGATTCTGCACCAACATCCGATACTGTTTGGCGTAATCGTAAATGCTGTACTTATCCGTTTTCGCATTCTCAAAAATCTTGATGGCATGTTTACGATCCTCAGCCCCCAGACGAAGATTATTCTGAATAAAATCCTCAATCAGCTGAACTTCTGCTTTGGATACTTGGCCATCCGCCTTAGCCATCTTCGCCAGCATGGAAAACAGGGTAACGATAAAAACTTTCTGGGCCCCTTCCCTATTCAGAACCGCAGCGGCATTACCCAGTCGTTTGAGGCCAGAACCAAAGGAGCTACCTATCCAGGCACCCAAGGCCGCACCAATAGGGCCCCCAAACATAAAACCAAATCCGGCACCTATACCCGCCCCTAACCAGGACATATTCTCTCCTCTGAGCGCCGAATAGCGCCCCACTGTCATCTAAATCAAACATTTATATCCGGCCTATCTTACCACGTGTAAGAGAGCGTCAAAGGATAGGCGTGACCAGAAGGTCAAATTAGCCTCACATTAAGCCGTCACTTCGATCACTGCCAGGTACATTTAGTTGCCTAACAGTCTCCCGCTATCTGCCACAATGATGTACAGGGCATTCTCATAGGAAATGAGGAACAGCTAAATGAAACTGCGGCAAGAGGTAGACTTATTGCGCCACATAACAATAAGTCTTCTTTTATTACTGGTATTTACAGGATGTGGAAACCGACAGGACACTACTGGTCAGGATAGCCAGTCACAAACTTCCCAGGTTGATAATACCGGGCATCAAGACTGGGAGACGATTGTCGAAGTTCTCCTGCACCCCCGCTGCTTAAACTGTCACCAGCTGGAATTGCCACTTATTAATCAGGGCTCCCCCCATGTACCCCGGGTTGAGCGAGGACCCGAAAATATGGGGATGGGGACAATGCGCTGCAGTAACTGCCACTCTGACCAGAACAACCCTGTGACAGGCGCACCCGGTGCACCCGGCTGGGCCATGGCTCCAATAACCCTTAATTGGTCTCGTATGTCCTCGGCCCAAATCTGTGCGCTGTTAACCACTCCCCAGGACAATGGCGGCCGCTCCCCAGAGCAATTGATGCTGTTTATGAGTGAGAACCCCCTAGCTTTATGGGGATGGAACCCTGGGGGTAAACGAGAACCCGTCAATATCCCCCACGGCAAGCTAGTTGAGGCATTGAAAGGCTGGATAGCTGCGGGAACGCCCTGCCCACCCCAGGCACCTTCTAGTTAACCCCTAAAAGTTAACTCCTGACAAAGCCAAATAAGAGGGGCGCTAATTGAGCCCCTCAATTCTTGAGAGGGCCTGAGCCAAATCCTCTAACCAACCATCACTTCCCCCTCGCCAAGCAATAAAAATCTCTTCTCTGGGCTCAGTAAAGTTGCCAGCAACATCGATTTTTGCCCCACCGATATCCTCTGCCAGCCCCTCTGGCAATAAGGCAAGAAAGTGTCCCGTTTTTACCAGGCCGCACAATACACCGTAATCATTTACCACAACCTGGACCTTGCGGGCAGGTAGGTTATCCCCCCACCCGTCACTGCCAATACCCCTTTCCTCGCCACAGAAAGGAGAGATTCTAGGGGCCGCAAAGGGATACTGCTGGACAACTTCGATTGGCACTTCCGCATTTGCCCACTCCCCAGAAACCAACCGGTGGCCGGGGCCCGCGACAATACACAAACTTTCTGTACCCAGCTTACGCGTTGTTATCTGGGCGGGGACCTGCCCCAACAGCGCACCGGTAATCATGGCCAAATCTACCTCTCCCCTAACCAGCATTCTCAGGGCCAAGGATTCATAGGCGGAAGTCAATGAAAGGCACGCTTTTGGCTGGATTTCTGCCAGCTTGTTTTGAATAAATGCAGCCCAAGTCAATTGCAAGACTGCTGGGGCAGCTACCCGGCACTCCGAAAACTTACCCAGTTCACCCAGTTCACCCAGTTCAAAGTGTACCTGGCGTGCAATGGAAGTGATCTCAGCCGCTTTACCTTGTAGCCGGCGCCCAGCATCATTTAGTCGGATTTGCTTGCCTACCCGGTCGAACACGCGAGTATTCAGCGCCGTCTCCAGGCGACGTAAAACCTTACTTAAGGCCCCTGGCGTTGTATCTAAACGATCTGCCGAGCGCTGCAGGTTTTCTGTCGCGGCAATAACAAGAAATTTTTCAAGATCTTCTATTTCCATATTGGAATCAAAAGCCACCCAGAATGAATCGATTCGTAACTAATGTACGTCTAGAATCGCTTGCTGCCAAGTACACAGAGGCTCAATAGGAAACCCTGCCGCTAACCCATAAAGATCAGGAGCTGAATAATTTATGATCACGCTTAATAGGCTCTGCAGTATTACTATCGCAGCTGTCTTAACCATGGCCTCCACAATCAGTTATGCAGACGACTCCATTGGCTCTCATGGAATGGCGTTATTTTCAGTTAACGGGCAACTCATTGCATCGCATATGCCTCTTCACGGCAAACGCCACGGACATCAGCTTATTCTTGCTATGGAATCTGAAAATAAAAAAGAAATGATGAATCTGGCCCAGAACACGCCGCTTATCTCTCTCAAGCCTGAAGTTTTCTCTTTAAACCATTTGCGCAACGGTAAGTTAGGCCTCTTTAGTGGCGAAGTATTTGATGGCCACTTTGAGCGAAAAGGCAAAATTCTGCTTAGCTCGATAGAATTCACGGTAACCGACAAGCTATTAGACCTACCACTCTCCCGTAAAAAGAATGGCCATTACCGCTTGGTGCATCTGGACGAAACGAGTCTGCTTATTCACGAAATAGCTTCCCCGCCAAGTTTTGACCAAATCGTGGAAGTTACAGCAAAAGCAACTGCACCTAAATCCATAGATACTGGCAGTAAACTTCCTATTTCAGAAAAAAACTGGCCTGAAGCTCTCAAAGAAGCAGGTATTGCTTTTCGTCGACAAGTTTATTTGGAAACACAGGACTTCCAATAAAATGCAAGAGCCAATTCTTATTATCCAGCATGAAGAACATGAAGGGCCTGGATATATTGCAGATTGGGCAAGTCAACGCCAGATTCCGACAATTCTTATCAACCCACAGATCTCAATATTACCCGATACGGGCTTTAGTGGAGTGATTATTTTAGGAGGGATGATGAACGTAGAAGATCAAATCTCTCTACCTTGGCTTGCCGATGAAATACACTGGGTAAAAAGCATTGTTAATCGGCAAGTCCCCATTGTGGGCATTTGCCTTGGTGCACAAATTCTAGCTCATGCACTAGGTGCCGATATCAAGCCAATGAAGCAGGAAGAACTAGGTTGGTACCCAGTCCACTGGACAACACCTGAGACCCTAACCTTAAACAAAGTATTCCAAGCACACAGCTATTTTTTTGACATCCCTAAAAACGCCAAGCACCTAGCCAGCTCTGCGCTCTGCCCAAACCAGGCATTTCTATATGGAGAAAACATACTTGGCTTACAGTTCCACCTGGAGTGGTCACAACAACAGGTCGCACGGCTTTTTCCAGAGTACTTCCAGAAGCACGGTTCCAGCGTGAACAATCACACCGCCAGTCGCAAGGCGCTCTTTCAGCTACTTAACCAGCACTTCAGTAAAGAACCGCCAAAGAAATGACTCTTTGAATTCAATACACCAATTAATGCCTCTTAAATACATCACATTCTAAATTATCCCAAGAAGCTCAAAAGAATAAGAAACCTCTCCTATAAGCTAGTAAACCTTTCCTACCCGCTTGCCACCTTACCTAAACACTATATCTAACCCGTAGCCAAAGTCATTAAGCAGGCAAGCAAACACATTTAAAAATAGGAAAGCATTCTCAGCCAATAGTACATACTTCCCGATTTAACTCTAAAAAACACAAAGGAAACATCACCTTTTATTTTTTATGGCTATTATTTTTTAGCCAAAGCACCCTGACTATATCTCTCGTGCAACCGGCTTTGGCGCTTTGATATAAGTGTTATTGTTTTTACAAGGAAGTTTCAAATGAAGGTTTTTACTCCCAAACTATCGGCCTCTATAGCCGCCGCCGGGATAGCCCTTGGCTCCTCAACATCGGCGCTGTCTCAAGTTACGGATTCCGAGACCAGCATGATTACGCTGACTTTTATGGAAATGATTGATATTGCTTTTGTTGACAATATCACCATTGCAGATCCCACACCTGGAGACCCGGCAGTAGGTTTAGATTTCTTCTGTGTTGCCGGCACTGGTTTTAGCACCTTTAGCATTAATTTTGTAAACCCAACCACTACAGGTCCAGACTTCTTATTAAACAGCGCCAACGGATCAGGACCTATTATGTACAATGTTTTTTTCAAAAATGACCTAAGCCCTGGTCCTGGGCTGCCTGTCACACCCGATGTACCTATTCCAGGAAATGCATTACAGGCGAGTGCCTGCACGGCTCCAAGCACAGATGATAATGCAAAATTTGATGTTGAGATCCCATTCCCGGAATGGAATGGTAGAGAGGGGGATGGGCCTTTTATGGGATTACTAGAGATAACGGTAACTGCTGAATAATTTCAGCAGTTATTTATGGTTGCATCAGGATCTCTTTCTGGTGCAACCACTAACAAAGAGAAAGGTGAGCTCAACGGAAGAGTGTTCTTACAGTTATCTAAAACCGCCAGAAAAACCTTAAGAAAAACCACAAAATAATCTAAATACATTTCTCTCAAGCCAGCATCCACTCCGGATACATCACTCACAGTAACAGACTTTTACGCATCTGCCTGATCATTCATCAGTATTGAAGCATTAAAAGCTGTAAACCCATTAACATCCATGTTTGGCTTAAAGTTGTCTTGTGGACCTTGCACTCAGGAGCAAACTGAAGGGATCTCCTTTCTGAATACTTGCTGGAGAAGACTCCAGTTTTGGGAAGAGTAAGCCGCTTGATTGAGGGCTTGGTGGAAGCTTCTCAGACACTTCGATCAAAGCATTCTGCTTAACTGGGAATAAATCTTTTTATATGGCAACTTTGTTTCATCAAAAATTGAAAGCTGAAGTAGGAAAAACTAAGTTGGGCAAGGGTACAACGTGGTGGTAGGGTCTATAGCGAAGCCACTCCACTGGGAAGCTCCCTTACTTCGACCTCACTAGCAGAAGCAAATTTATGGCATCCGCAAGTAGATGTTGCCTCTGAAAATACAAAACTCGACGCCTAGCGTACGACAAACCTGCAGATTCTGATCCGTTACACTAAAGCTTGACCCATTGTGAAACTGACCTAATTTAACCTCACCCCCCAGGAACACCTTACCTCAACATTAGAATCAGATAAAACATCATTGCAATAAGATTAAAACCTATCAATCATCTAGCACACAAAGGCAATAAGAAATCTTTCTCAATAATTAGTACATCCCTCCCGAATCACCTACTACAGCAAGCTTCCTACAGGATATTTCCAACTTAACGACTATCATTTTCTAGGCCAAAGCACTCTGAACTATATCAATCTCATAAATTGCTTTGGCGCTTTAATAAAAGCGTCATTGTTTTTTACAAGGAAGTTTCAAATGAAGGTTTTTACTCCCAAACTATTGGCTTCTATAGTCGCTGCCGGGATAGCGCTTGGCTCCTCCTCATCAGCGCTATCCCAAGCCACAGACTCCGAAACCAGCATGATCACACTGACCTTTACGGAAACAATTGACATTGCTTTCGTTGATCCTGTCACCATTTCAGATCCTACACCTGGGGATCCTGCTGTAGGGGTAGATTTTTTCTGTGTTGCCGGCACTGGTTTTAGCACCTTTAGTATTGAATTTTTTAACCCAGCTGCTACTGGCCCGGATTTTTTGCTGGAAAGCGCCAACGCGACCCCGTCAATTATGTACGATGTTTTTTTTAAGAATGACCTAACTCCTGGACCGGGCTTGATGGTAACGCCTGCTGTACCTATTCCAGGCAATATTCTACAAGCAAGTGTCTGTGCAACCCCAGGCGCAGATGATAATGCGAAATTTGACATTGTCATTCCTGGCCCAATATGGACAGGCAGAGAGGCCGATGGTCCATTTACTGGCCTGCTGCAGATAATGGTAACTGCAGAGTAATCCTTACCAGTTGGCATTAGTTGCATCAGGGTCTATCTCTGATGCAACCATTAACCAAAAAAATCATTGGATTAGACCCACATGAATAATATTAATAAAACTGCCTGCAATTATCAAAAATTTCAAAGGCACGACTTTAAAACAACCCATCCAAAACCCTCAAAAAGCAACCAGCAAAAACTCTAGAGGCGCACATCATTAACTGAATCCTGTGCTTATCTATTATTCACCATCAATATAACAGCGATATCTTTACTCTTACTAAAGGGAATTTCCAATGAGTTTCCACATTCTAAAAAGTGTCATACTGGCGATTTTATTTATTCTCATAGCTACCTCATCACCATATTCTCTCTCGCAGGCTCAAGGTAGCGGACAAAGCTTAATCTCATTTGCAATCAATGAGTTCATTACAATAGAAGATGTAGACGATATAAATCTCAACCCAACTCCTGGGGCCCCCGCCCAAGGCACAGATTTATTCTGTGTTGCCGGCGATGGATTCCCAGCCTTCAGTATTATATTTACAGGCTTAGGCACAGGCACCGGAACACCATTTATTCTGCGAGGTAGGCAAGGAGCAGTATTGAACTATCAGGTCTCTTTCCAAAATGCCACCTCAGGGGGGGCTCCAATTGCAGCTTTACCTGGCGTACCTATCACAAATAATACACTTCAAGCAAACAACTGCATGAATAACAATGCGCTTTTCAACGTACTAGTGCCCGCTTCAGAGTGGGAACCTGTTGCAGGCATGGCTCCATTTAGGGGTAGGCTATTAATTACTGTGGAATCAGAATAAATACCAAAGTTATTAGGTATAAACACTGAGCATATAAACCCATACAAATAATTTTTCACCAGGAGGGTACTGCCTCCAAACATAACATAGAAACCGCCCATTTCAACTTATTCCTTGGATTAACAACTATTATTTTTAGACCAAGGCTACCTCAACAAGCTTCTAGGCTTGCCATGTGTTTTGGTTTTTTCTCAACAGAAGTGCTGCTGTTTTCTACGCAAGGAAGTATCTGATGAACCTTTTCACCTCCAAGACATTTTTATCAACCGCTTTATTTAGTCTGACACTCTGTTCAGCGACATCTGCACTATCTCAAGCAACTGACAGTGCACAAAGCATGATCACCTTGACTTATATGGACGCCATTCAAATAGCAAACGTAGATAATGTACCCATCCAAGCCCCCCCAGCTGGATCTGGAGATTTTGCAGCGGGATCGGATGTTTTTTGTGTTGCAGGAACTGGCAGCTTCACCAGCTTTGGTATCACATTTGCTAATGCAGGCACAGATCCCAGCTTTTTCCTCCAGCCCAGTGTTGCCGGTGCAAGCCCAATGACCTATGAAGTTTTCTTCTCAAACAGTACTCAGGGACAAGGCACCATGGTTACGGCAGGAGTCCCCCTACAAGGCAATGCCATCCAAGCCAATAATTGTGCAGATGATAATGCAAGATTTGACGTTAGAATTCCCCCAGCAGAATGGGAAGGCAGAGCCGGTGATGCTCCATTTATGGGCATGCTGGTAATTACAGTAGAAGCAGAATAAACGCATATTAAATAAATTCGGATTGAGCGGCCCTCTATCATTGGCTAGGATTTAGTGCCCATTAAATCTTAGGCAATCAGCAAGGGCCGCATCATTTTCAGATGGCTAAAAAGAAATTTTTATTACATAGATTACGTCTCAAAATCAGGCACTAAAACCCTTCAAATAGCCTACTGACAGCTTTCCTTAGAGGGTGAGACGCAATCACCCCCTGTGGTAAAAATCGGAGAAACACAAAAATCCATTTAATATGGCAAATGAAAATATATCAAAAGACATAGGTAGTCACTCTCAACCAATAGTAAAACCTTCCTAAATCACTCACAAAAACACAACTTCAATAAACCTTTAACCTCTTTACAGCTATCATTTTTAGGCAGAATCACTCCGACTATACATGTCTCGAATCCAGCTTTAGCGCTTCGAGCCCTATATTATTTTTTATAAGGAAGTTTAAAATGAAGATTTTCACTGCAAAATTAATGGCATCAATAGTTACTGCGGGTATAGCCCTTGGCTCCTCCACTTCGGCGTTATCTCAAGCCACAGACTCCGAAACCAGCATGATCACGCTAACCTTTACGGAAAATATTGATATTGCTTTTGTTGACCCCGTCACCATTGCAGATCCCACGCCTGGGGACCCGGCTGTAGGTGTAGACTTCTTCTGTGTTGCCGGTACTGGATTTAGCACTTTTAGTATTAATTTTGTAAATCCGGCTGCTACAGGCCCTGATTTTATTCTGATGCCTTCGGTAACTGGGACCCTACCTATCTCGTATAACGTATTCTTTAAAAATGACACTGCTCCAGGACCAGGGGTACCTGTTACGCCTAATGTACCAATCCCGGGCAACCTTATTCAGACAAGCGCATGCCCCGACCCCACATTTGATAACGCAAGATTTGACATTGAAATCCCCTTTGCTGAATGGGGTGGCAGAGAAGGAGATGGACCTTTTACAGGAATGCTAGAGCTAACAGTGACCGCCGAATAAAGTTACTCCACTCTCAAATTTTACTGGCATTGTTAAATGAAATTGTCACTTTTTTAAAGGAAGCTTCATTTGAAAACCGAATACCCTAAACTGTTCCTCTCCATTGCTACAACCTGCTTAGCTATGGGAGCCACCAACACCGCGCTATCTCAAGCCACAGATAGCGAAACAAGCATGATCACTTTGACATTTTCTGATTTCATAATCATCGAGAATGTAGATCCAGTCACTATTGCAGATCCAATGCCCGGAACCGATGCAATGGGATCAGATACCTTCTGTGTTGCAGCAAGTGGCTTTGGTAGTTTTAGCATCACATTTGCCAATGTGGGCTCAGACCCAACCTTTCTCTTACAGAGTAGTAATGGCACAGGACCAATTTCGTACAATGTAGCCTATGCCAACAGCACTGGTGGGCCAGCACAACCGGTAATGGCTGGTATACCTCTGCCCGGGCAGGGAATACAGGCAAGTAATTGCTTTAATGACAATGCACGATTTGATATTGATATCCCATTCTCAGAATGGGATATGAGACAACAAGATGGGCCTTTTACGGGTACGTTATTGATTACAGTTGAGGGGCAATAAGACATTTGAAAGTTAACGTTTTAGATACACCAGACCTAGAATCTGGTGTATCTAAAAATCACATATCAAAATTACTTGACTCAAAAAAAATATAATTTTAAGCCAAAAACAAAAAATTCAACAAAAATCAAAGCTCACGCTCCTGATTTAACCAAGCACTACAGTATAAGTTAACGTAAACATTATTACCGGTCGAAAAGCCTTGAATCCTAATACAGAGAAATATATAGCCACCACCCTACACTGAAATTCGTCCTTAAAACGACGTATACTTCATTGGCCAGCAAAGCTTCCTTAGAAATAGCTCAGATCTCTCCCCGAGCTTCTTAAGTTCTAGTGAACCTAGTATTACTCAGCTGAACAGGTAATTCTATTTTCAAAACAAACACCGCCCCGAGTAGAACAGGTTTCCAGTAGTTTGCCTTTGGCCTCTACCTCAGAAAAGCCTTTGGAGTGCATACCGCCAGCCCGCATATCTTTCATATAGCAGGCCCATCTGGGGCGTTCCTTTACTGGATGGAGAACGACATCTGGTTGGGCATTGTTAGATTGACCTTCTACCAGGGCCTGTAGATCCACAATCAGATCCTGCATGGAGCGAATATCTTTGCGCAACCTGACAACCTCTTTCTTGAGTTTGCGCATTTCATCCGCCTCTTGATTTTCATCCTTCAGGGCATGTACTTCTTTGCGAAGTTTTATCATCTCTCTTTTAATCTCGTGCAAATCTTCAGCGGTGCGATGATTGTCGTGGGCCAGTACAGGAGAGGAGAACAGAGCAAGGGAAATTAAAAGTGGCAAACTACGCATGGTCTTACTTCCAGTAAAATTTCTTATTACAAGCCAAAATCGGGAAGGAATATAGCGCAAAAAACCTTAACTCAAAATGAATCGTGTCGAGCACCCATTAATACCACCAACGCAGCTCTTGAGAGAATATGTAGTTAGAAGCCATTTAAAAGCATTCAGGGAGCTAGAGAGCCGTATTTTGTTTGCCTGTCCATCGAAAAATAAACAGGTAAATAGATATTCCTGACAAATACCTTGCAAATACAGCCATATTCCACTTTAAGTTTTATCAAAGAAAAAGAGGCGAACTGAAGTTCGCCTTATCAGGAATCGCTTTTGTGGGCCAAGTCAGCTGCCGGTTAAACTGCGTACCATGCTGATCATGACTCCCGCAGCAACCGCAGAGCCAATAACCCCAGCCACATTCGGGCCCATAGCATGCATCAGCAGGAAGTTGTGCGGATTGGATTCGAGCCCCACTTTATTGGATACCCGTGCAGCCATGGGCACGGCAGATACACCGGCAGAACCGATCAGTGGGTTTACCTTGTGCTTACTGAATACATTGAGCAGCTTGGCCATCAATACCCCTGCGGCAGTACCAATGGCAAAGGCCACGATACCCAGGGCGAGGATTCCCAGAGTTTTTGGGTCGAGAAATTTATCTGCAGCCAGTTTCGAACCGACCGAGAGACCTAGGAAAATCGTGGTGATATTGATCAACGCATTCTGAGCAGTATCCGAAAGGCGCGACACCACACCACACTCACGCATCAGATTACCGAAACAGAACATTCCCAACAGCGGAGCTGCAGCGGGGAGAAACAGGGCAACCAGAATCAACAGCAACAGCGGAAAGGTAATTTTCTCACGCTTGCTTACATGACGCAGCTGCACCATCTCGATTTTGCGCTCCTGCTCTGTAGTGAGTGCACGCATAATCGGTGGCTGAATCATCGGCACCAATGCCATATAGGAATAGGCTGCTACCGCAATCGCACCTAGCAAATCAGGGGCCAAAATGCTGGAAACATAGATTGCTGTGGGGCCATCTGCACCGCCGATAATACCAATGGCTGCAGCATCGGCGATGGAGAAGTCCATAATCCCCGCAACTGAGAGTCCGACAGCACCCAGTACAGTGGCAAAGATACCGAACTGTGCCGCCGCACCCAGGAACAGGGTACGCGGGTTAGCGAGCAGCGGGCCAAAATCGGTCATGGCCCCCACCCCCATAAAAATCACCAACGGCGCGACACCCGAAGCAATAGCCACAGAATAAAAGTTATACAGCATGCCGTTGCTGAAACCGGCATCGCTGGCAAACTCTGCGGCCTGTAGCTGCACCGCAGCCGGGGCAGCACCCAGGGCTGCTTTTAAATCCTCGAGACTGGCAACAGTATCCAACCCCAAGATCTGGGCCATTTGGGCAAGAACTGCTGCATTTCCCTGGGCCAATGCGGTCTCTGCTGCAGAGAGCGCCAGATCTGCTCCGGGAATATTGGCCAGGATACCGCCAAAGCCAATTGGCACCAGCAACAGTGGCTCAAAGTTTTTGCGAATAGCCAGAAACAGCAGCCCCAATCCAACAAAGATCATGACCAGCTGCCCCGGCATCATTTGTGCGATGCCGGAGGACTGCCAAAGCGTGAGTAAATTATCCACTTGCGACTCCTACCCCAATCTATGCGATAGACAGCAGGGCATCACCCACCGCCACGGAATCGCCCTCTTTTACCGCTACGCTGGCAACACTGCCACTGCGCGGCGCACTCACTACGGTTTCCATCTTCATGGCTTCGAGCACAATAATGGCCTGGCCTTCGCTGACCTTGTCACCAGGCATCACCATCACCTTAAAGATATTGCCCGCTAGGGGGGCATTGACCGGCTCACCACCAGTGGCTGGAACCGAACTGGCTGGACTGGCTGCAGGGGCGGCCGCACCTACCGGGGCAATATTGGTCAGATCGCCACCATCGGCCACTGTCACGGTGTAGCTCTGGCCTTCCACAGTGACCGTATACACCTCTTCCCCGTTGTCATTTTTCACTGCGGCATTTTCGTTGCCAGTAGGCACTGGCTCAAAGGCATCGGCGTTGCCGCGATTTTTCAGGAACTTGAGGCCGATTTGTGGGAAGAGTGAATAGGTGAGCACATCGTCAATTTCACCTTCGCCATTGGTCAGGGCAATGTCCTCTGCCCCGGCTTTTTCCTGTAACTCCAAGGTGAGCCTGTCCAACTCTGGAGCGATCAAATCCGCAGGGCGACAGGTCACTGGCGCTGCGCCTTCCAACACCTTCACCTGCAGCTCCTGATTCACTTCGGCAGGGGTCGCGCCATATTCCCCTTTCAAAACTGCTGCCGTTTCTTTAGAGACAGATTTATAGCGCTCACCGGTCAGCACATTTAATACTGCCTGGGTGCCTACAATTTGTGAGGTGGGCGTTACCAAGGGGATATATCCAAGATCCTGGCGTACGCGGGGAATCTCTTCGAGTACCTCATCCAGGCGCTCACCGGCACCCTGCTCGCGCAGCTGGTTTTCCATATTGGTCAACATGCCACCGGGCACTTGGGCCACCAAAATGCGCGAGTCCACGCCTTTAAGGGAACCTTCAAATTTCGCGTACTTTTTACGCACCTCGCGGAAATACGCGGCAATTTCTTCGAGCAGATGGATATCCAGGCCAGTATCCCGCTCGGTACCTTCAAGCATGGCAACCAGTGTTTCCGTGGGGCTGTGGCCATAGGTCATGGACATGGAGCTGATGGCTGCGTCCACATTGTCGACGCCCGCCTCGATACATTTGAGTGCGGTGGCAATAGAAAGACCCGTGGTCGCATGGCAATGCAGATGGATGGGAATATCCACCGCTGTTTTAAGGCGCTTTACCAACTCGTAGCCTTCGTAGGGGCGCAATAGGCCGGCCATATCCTTAATGGCAATGGAGTCCGCCCCCATATCCTCAATCTGACGCCCCAGCTCTACCCACAAGTCCATGGTATGTACCGGGCTCACCGTATAGGAGATAGTGCCCTGAGCGTGCTTATCTTGTTTTTTTACCGCGGCCAGTGCCGTCTTCAGGTTGCGCATATCGTTCATGGCATCGAATACGCGGAAGACATCCACCCCGTTGACCGCGGCACGCTCAACAAATTTTTCTACGACATCATCGGCGTAGTGGCGATATCCCAGAATATTTTGCCCACGGAACAACATTTGCTGCGGGGTGTTGGGCATGGCTTTTTTTAATTCGCGAATCCGCTCCCAGGGGTCTTCGCCGAGATAGCGAATACAGGCATCGAAGGTGGCGCCCCCCCAAGATTCCAGCGACCAAAAGCCGACTTGATCGAGCTTTACTGCAATCGGCAGCATATCGTCCAGTCGCAGGCGGGTGGCGAATAGTGACTGGTGGGCGTCACGCAGGACTACATCGGTAATCCCCAATGGCTTTTTAACCTCAGTCATGGGTTATCTCTCTCGGCAGAAATTATTGGATGTTGTAATGAAGCGAAATTTGGCGATTAACGTTTTTTTCGATGTTGTTCGATGGCCGCCTTGATAATGGCGTGCAAGCGGGCATTGTCATCGTTACCGCTAGCGGGCGGAGTGGCGACGGGCTCCGCTTCGGGAAAGTGGCGAGTAATAATTCGGGACATGATACCGGTGCCTATCACCAGTAACAGCAGGAAGGTAAAAACAATTCCCATACCGAACAGGGTAATATCCAACCCCTGTTGAAGTAGCGTATCTTGCACTCTGTATCCCCCTAAGCCTTCGGATAATACAAGGTTAATATCCGGGCGATTATTCTTCGGCCTGTGGCCGTTTAATGTTAAGCAGCCACTATACTTGGGTGCCTATAAAAACTGCCAAACAGCACCGCTAAACTTCCGCACAATTCCCAGCTTGACCAACACCAAGCCACCCCAACTGCAATCCCCAAAATTCTGCGACTGAGCGCAGTGATCTAATTGGAAACCTGCCTGGCTGGCAACCCATTTACGCCCGGCAATCTAGTCTTCAAGTAGGGCAAATACAACCTCGTTGGCGGCTCCACCCCGACAAGTAACCATACTATCTACTGCCGGAGGGTTCTTCTGCAGCATGGAAGTGCAGTCAATTTTCTATTATCAATACAAGTTGCTTTTAAAATCAAACACTTAATGGTTTCAGTGGCAACGGTGGCGCATGGTTCATTGCACCCTTTATTGGTGCAAACACGCTCGAATTTGAGTTCAAATCTCCTATTAAAACTACCAGCCGAATGATCATTGTTACGGAATAGCGATCACTTGCTGATAGAATATGCGCCAACCATCACACCAATTTTTCCTATTTCCAACTTTATGACCGATAAGACAATTTCCCTGCAGCCGAAGATTTACCAGGCCCCCATGGAAGGTGTTATCGACCACCATGTGCGCAGACTGCTTTCAATGATTGGCGGAGTCGATATCTGTGTAACCGAATTTGTGCGTGTTACCGATACCCGCCTACCCCGTCGGGTTTTTACACGTCTGTGCCCGGAGCTCTTGGAGGGCGCCAAAACGGCCAATGATGTCCCGGTACGCTTGCAACTCCTAGGCGGCAATCCCGAGGCCATGGGCATCAATGCCGCCAAAGCCGTTGCCGTGGGGGCAAAGGCGATCGATCTGAATTTTGGTTGCCCAGCCAAGTCGGTCAATAACAGCGATGGGGGCGCCTGCCTATTGCAAAGCCCGCATCGGGTAG
Organism: Microbulbifer mixtoriginis (SeqCode); assembly: GCF_052467515.1. Classification (NCBI taxonomy): domain Bacteria; kingdom Pseudomonadati; phylum Pseudomonadota; class Gammaproteobacteria; order Cellvibrionales; family Microbulbiferaceae; genus Microbulbifer; species Microbulbifer mixtoriginis (SeqCode). Next base: position 3,024,760 of record NZ_CP174314.1, read on the forward strand.
AGGCGATTGTCGGCGCTGTGCGCCGAGCCGTACCGGATCACATCCCTGTCACCGCGAAAATCCGCCTGGGTTTCAACGACCGCTCTACCTATATGGAAAATGCCCTGGCCGCAGCCGCCGGTGGAGCCAATGAGTTGGCGGTTCACGCTCGCTCTAAAGTCGATGGCTACAAGCCCCCGGCCTACTGGGAATATATCGGTGAGATTCGGGAAAAACTGCAGATTCCAGTAGTCGCCAATGGCGATATCTGGACACTGGCGGAATTTCAGCGCTGCCACGAGCAAACCGGTTGCCAAGCCTTTATGTTTGGCCGCAGCCTGTTGGCAAGGCCTGATTTGGGGCTGCAAATCAAGGCCTTCTGCGCCGGGGTAGAATATCAGCCGATGGCATGGCCACAAATTGTCGAGTTACTCTGGGGTTACTATCAAATTACCCGGGAAGTCTACCCGGCCAAGTATCTGGGTAACCGGATCAAACAGTGGCTGGCCTATCTCAAGCTCGCGTTTCCAGAGGCCCAGGTATTTTTTGAGAAACTTAAACGCCTGCGCGAGGCTGAGGCTATTGAAGCCATTTTTTCCCAGGAGTTGGAGTCACCCCAGGAAATCATTAACCAAAAAGCTATTGCAGCCGCTTAATAGCGGCTGCAAAGTTCGTTAAAGCTCAGCGGTTGACTGGCGACTTAGGTAAGCCGGGTTGTAATACTTTTCCGGCAAATCATGGGCCTGGACACTCTCATAAATAACCCGTGTCTCTGTGCCAGTATTGATCGTATCCTGCAGCCGCATTTCCGCCACTACCTGCCGTCCCTCTCTTTGCCCCGGGGTAAAGTGCGCAATCTTGGCCAACTTGCCGGATTTCAGGTAAAGCTCGGCTTTTACCGGAAAATTACTTTTGCTATCCACCCACAAGTTAATACGCTGATAACTGGCCCCCTTGGTTTTAGCGGTAAGGCTCAAACGGTTTACCAGCTGATCCTGTAATGTCTCCTGCCCGGCATAAACGCCCTGATAATCCTCACTCCAGGTGAGTGTGGCCACATCGCCCACCGATGCCCCCCCCAACAATTTTTGCATGGGTGTAATCCGTATAGGGCGGCGGCTGCGCGGCATCAGCATCCAATAGTTATCCTGCAGCATTAACATCTTGGTGCCCTCCTCTCCCTTGCCTTTGAATACCACCAGAGATTTGCGCTGTGGGCGGGTGTACACATGGTAATTATCCATACTGTCCAGCTCGCCATTTTTGTAGACCCGCACCTCAGTGACTACTCGCGCGGAATTTTCTTGCAGACGGTAAAAATCGGCTTTGGCAAGCATGCTCTCCACTTGCTGCGTGGTGTAGATAATCTCGTTGCTGGCCCCACTATTGGTATTGAGTGAATTGGCCAATGCCATTGGAGCCATTGTTATTACCAGAGCGCTGCCCAAAACTTTCCAAGCAGTTTTTAGTTTCGCTAACTTATACATGTACCAATGCCTCTGTTATCGGTTTGTTTACACCTTTGCGCGCTGCCATAAAGGAAGACAGAACACAGATTGCCGCTACTGCTAACGAGATCATCCAAGCAAGATTCAATGAGAAATACACCACCAGGGGATAGCTCTCAGTTTTACCGGGAGGGGGCGGCATGGTGACTTCAAACACCATCAAACCCATACTCACCGCAGCTGCCAGCAAGATGCCCACGATCGCTCCTACCAGGGACAACACCAATGCCTCCAACACAAAGCCCAGCAGTAATTCGGCGCGGGACGTACCCAATGCGGAAAGAGTGCCGATCTCACGGGTTCTTTCTGTAACCGACATCGCCAAGGTATTGAAGAGAGAAACAAAAATCACCATCGCCATGATCACGCCCATCAGGCCAAAAATTCGGTCGTAAAGACTTTTCACCCCTTGGTAAAAGAAGGCGCGATCCTCCCAGGTGGTAATTTCCAACTCGGGAGCCTGCTCAGCCAGACGCGCCTTTAATACTTCGGTGTCTTCCAGCTCATAGCCGTACAGGTGCATGGTGCTGACTTTTTCACTATCGAGAATAAACTGAGCAGAATTTATCGAGAGATACACCTGACGCTTATCCATGTCAGGAACACCAGTTCCAAAAACACCCTGTACTTTAAAATCCAGTGCGTTAAGCGCCCCATCTACAGTGGTCGACATCAGGGTGACATAGTCCCCGGTTTTTACATTCAGATTTCTGGCCAGATCCTTGGCCAGCATAATCTGCGGATCGGTAGGATCTTCATTCTTACTCAGAATGCCACCTTCGGTCATATTTAAGAAAGGCCCTTTTACCCGAAACTCGCTCGGCAAAATCCCCTGTCCCAAAAATATGGTCGACTTATCTCCATTGGAGATCAAGCCATTCAAATAGATACGTGGTTGTACCGCCTTAACCTGGCTATCGGTCAATAAGCGCTTTCTCAATTCGTCGGCATTTTCCAAGCCATTTTGTAATGGATACTCTTCATCGCTATTGAAATATCCCGGCTGGGTAAACACCAGATGCCCCTGACTGCGTGCGGCGCCTTCTTTCAGGGATTTATAGGTGTATAGACCAAAGCCCCCGGAAGTCATCAGAGCCATCACTACAATAGCGACAATTGCGACGGTCAAAAGGCTGCGGCGGCGGTTGCGTAATAAATTCAAAACTGCCAGTTTTAAGCGACGCATGGGGCTTCCTCCTGCAAAATCACACCGTCTTGTAAATTGATCACTCTGTCACAGTGCTGAGTCATACGATCATCGTGGCTGGCCACAATAAAGGCCGTTTTCTGTTCCCTGCCAAGGTGTTTCATTAATTCAATAATCTGCTGAGCCGTTACACTATCCAAGCTAGCGGTGGGCTCATCAGCTATCACCAATTTGGGCTTGTGCACCAGTGCTCGAGCTATCGCCACCCGTTGTTGCTGACCGCCGGAGAGGCGGTCGGGGCGATATCGGGCAAACTTGGCCAAACCCACATAATCCAACATCTGCATTACCCGCTGTTTTACCTCTGCAGAATTCACACCATTGAGCTGTAATGGGTAGGCGACATTTTCAAAGGCACTCATCACCGGAACCAAATTAAATTTCTGAAAGATAAACCCCATCTGAGTGCGACGTATCTTCATTGCCTGCTGGTAGTCCCTGGTCATTAATTCACCGGCAAAATGCACCACACCGGAATAATCTTGGTCCAATAAGCCACAGATATTTAGCATGGTACTTTTACCGGAGCCTGAAGGCCCACAGAGGGCCACCATAGTACCGGGGCGAATGGCCAGGTTGACATCTCGCAAAGCCTGGTGCTTTATTTCACCTGTCGTATAGGTCTTTTCTATATGTGTCAGCTGCAACATCGGTCTTTCTCCAATCCCAATTACTACTCAATATCCAGCTTACAAAGTGCCAGAGCCCCTCTTGTATTGACCTTTACCTGCCATTCACTTTTCTGATCTGACTTTTCACCCAAATCCGCAGCCTCCAGGGCACCACAGTAGATCCAACTCACTGCCTGTACCGGCATGTGCGACAGACGCGGATCATTCATCAGCTCCCCATAGAGCTCAAATCCTCGATCAAAAGCATTGAAAAAAGCAGGTACCTTGGTAAAAGTGGTCGCCGCAATCCCTTTAAAAAGCAAATCCCGGGGCACCCCCCTAGCCGAGCGGCCAGGATTTTCAAGCTCCTCCAACATCAATAGGGCTTTGTCCATACGGGCGATCCCATTTTCTGCATAGCTCACCTTCTTCCAAGGCAACCAACTCTCCTTGGCCATCAGAGTCTCACTGGCACCCAGGTAGAATAGGGCTGCAGGGTCTGTGGGATCTTGCTGCTGGGCAACTTTGAAAGCCTCGTAAGAAACTTCAATAGCATCCCCACCCTGCTGCGCCGCCTTGTTATATAGTCCTTCTAACTGCGCATCCACTGCAGCAAAAGCGGAAGTAGACATACCCAGTTGAATCAGTGCCGCTGCAATAATCTTCTTCATGATTTCTCTCCTTGCGTTTAGGTTGGGAGCAGATTAGTGCTGGTTATGGAGGGGGTCTTGATCGTGCGACAAAAGGGGAAGGAGAGGGATAAACGGGAAATCTTTGGGCTGAATGGAGTTAGAAGCCACAGATAAGTGGTAAATGGCGAGGCGTAAACTATTTTGGCAAGTTACTTCCCAGGAGGTGGTACAGAAGAACCAGTTAATTGATATTGTCCCTAAGCGACCTATCAAATCAGCGCGAACACATACATAAATATTGGGCCCAACATATTGAGAGGGTAAGCCCAAACTCACCCATCTGTAAGCAAGCCATAGTATTGAAAAATTGATTCTTAGGTATTGTCAGCTATCAACTTGCTAATAAATTTTAAGGCAGAGAAGCCAGGGGTGTTTAATTTTTCTAAATTTTTAACCATTGCTGACGGTAGATAAGGCTTGGCTGCAAACAAAAATTGAGCCGCCCCGGCTGGTGATTCAGTTGGAATCTTTGAAGAATAGAGATTCCATAATTCATAAATAGAAATAGAGCCCTGCTCTTTCAGGTATGTATCTATCGCATTTATAATCAGAAGACCGTAATTATAGTGAATGCGTGGATTCTTACGTGACGCATCCAGATAAACCGGATTTTCCCCCAGGCTGGCAAGGCATTTCTGCTCTGCTTGCTTAATCTTCTGTGACAGATAACCCTTAGAAAGGATACTCTCGAACGCCAAACCGGCAAAATAATCAGCCGCTCCCTCATGAAGCCAGGAGTCAGCTGCATCTATAACATCTGCGCCCTCTCTCTGATATAAATGGGCAACTTCATGGGAAAAAAGCCAAAACAATTCATCGACATCAATTGCCTCAACAACAGACTTCTTACCATACCAATGCATAAATATCTGGCCTGGCAGAGTTCCACCTTGATGACCATGTCGACCATCGTCTGTAGAACTAAAAGAAGCAAACAACGCGGGCCTATAGCCAAGTGTGCCCATTTTATCAGCAAAGAAATCCATCAACTCAGGCAACTGAGCGCTCATCTGATGTTGCAGCTTCTCTGGTAGAAGTTCATCGATCACACTTACAAAGTGATCACTCTGTATCGGTTCTCCATGACCAATATAGACCTTGCTGCCTTCATCGAAAGCCGCCCACTCAATACTTCCCTGATAGATCCTGCCATGCAGGATAATATTGTCAGACTCGGGAGCAACAATCGTCAAATACCACTTCTTTAGGCTAGGTTGACAAGAATCTGCGCAGGCAAAAAATCTCCCCGTATGCAATAAATAACTTCCATCCGAAAACGGGGAGAAAGGGGCATATTCCTTGGGGAGGGCCGTATAAGTAGGGGTAAGATGAAAAGTAGCTTCTGTAAAGGCACTACCGTCCTCACGCACTAAACTCTCTACCTCATCAACAAACTCAAACTGATACCCGTTAGAAGTAGGAACCCAACGCTTGCTTCTTGAGTTATCCGGAGAGCTTTTAAAGGCGAGCTTCTTTATTGGCTTTTCTGACACAAAGGTAACAAACCAGTTACCATTTCCCTTCTTTTCCAGTTTGGTGCTAATAGTATTTGCAACTACTATAGAGCTGAATCCTAAACAGCTACATACCACAGCCATAGTAATTGCAAGGGCTATTGTACGAAACGATTTTTTTATTATCATTCTCAACCTTAATTACAAAAAGCTTGTACTCTGAGCGTTTGAATAAGCACTTAATATTTTTTTAGCATTATATCCGTGAATTACCTCTCCATTGATAAGCAAGACAGGAACACCTTTACCACCTAGGCGATCATACTGAAACCTGCCCTGCTGGGACTTCTCAATATCATACTCATAAAATGGTATATTGTGCTCTCTCATCAATTCACGTGATTTCTGGCAATAGCCACACCATTCGGTAGCGTAGAGAATAACCTCACCCGGCCGCAGAGAGGCGTAATCCGGAAGCGGATTAAAATACAGCGCTATCTTATCCCACTTTTGAAAAATCAACAGAGCTACAGCCAAAATCAACACATTCCTCATGCAAAGACCCTATAAATCAAAGAATCAGGCAAACAACCTCTTAGCAGCTCAACAACAATTTTAGAAAGTAGAAGATAAGCCCGCAATATGTACCAACTTAGGTGGTTCAGCATTTTATGTATAAGACCCACTAGGGTGATTATGCAAGATGTTCACCATCAACTTTCCATGCTCACTCATAACATCCTTACAAATATCAGCCCTTGAGCCACTCTTTTTTATTACATCCTCTTAACGTCCCCACCGTCACACTATCAGGCGCACCAAGGGTTTCGTCTTTAATGTAGTGTTGAGCTGATGCTTTTGCTGTAACTAAGGTGATCACTCTAAGAGAATGAATTTGTCAGTAAAAATTAGCTCTTAGTTAATACAGAGGGAAGGGGAACCTGTAATTTTTCAGCCCAGGGCTGAAGATCCTTGATAATAGAGGGATATAACTCTACCCCATCACGCAATTGCCGTGTTCGATTCGCCCAAGCACGCTGGCCAGGCACTCTTACAGGCTCACCGCTATCACTGCGGTTTTGCTCCCAGAGGTTACTTAAAGCAATGGTTTGACGAAGAAAGTCTGCTTTTGCCCCAAAAGCCTGGGGATCAATTATCTGTAAGAAAACCGAGTTGGCCTCTTTATCGTGTTTGGCTGAATCATCGCCACGGCCATAGCCTCCAAGTGCCATCGACAACACCTCCAACATCGCACTTAGTGCCGCCCCCTTGTAACCGTGATCAGCACCACCAATCGGTAAAATACTACCACCATCTTTGAACGCCGAGGGATCATCAGAAATCTTGCCATTATGATCTTTAAGGCAAGCGGAAGGCATTTTCCTACCCTCTCGCTTTGCACGTGACACATAGGCACCAGCTGTGATAGACATACTCACATCAAACAACAGAGGGTAATCTCCGGCCGGAGCCGCAAATGCCAGGGGATTCGCAGAGAACAATGGATCAATTCCCCCTTGAGGCGATACAGTATTTTCTCCCGGAGTTGAACAGGTTAGAATCGCCACATAACCCGCTTCGATTACCTGAGGTAAATAGGCAGCTAGGCAGGCAATATGCTGGCTGCGGCGAATAATAGCGGTAACAACACCCTGTTCAGATACTCGTGATAATGCCTGTTCAATGGCTTTGCTAAGCACCCAGGGACCAGGTAAAAATTGTGCATCCCAGTTAAAGCAGTTACCCCTATCGGACAACACTTTGGGTTCACCATTAAGCTTGGACTCACCACTTTGTAACCACTCTAAATTGCTCACAACCCGGTGCAAGCCATGGGTGGTGAAACCGAGCAAGTCTGCCTGCAAGAATACATTAGCGATTATGTCGGCCCTGTCCTTAGCGAGCCCCATACGCTGGAATAAAGCACTGGCAAAATCTCTTAATTCTGTGGAAGAGTAATAATCTTGCATCGTGACTCCATGTCATTCTTAGTTAGGACAATTAAGAACCGGCGCTTACTGTGAACCGGTTATAATTAATTCGCCTTACCACCTTAAATTTATTCTCTCTATGTAACAAACAAAAAATACATTCACATAGATTTAAACATTGCTGCGGCCCTACGGCTCACAGAAAACTTTTGCCCATCATCCATAATTACCGTAGCTGAGCCCGTCAGCCCTCGGTTAATCTTATCGATTCGCTTAATACAGACAATCGTTGATCGGTGTATCTGCCAAAAAAGATCAGGCTCCAACTGCGCCATCAATTCCTTAAGCGGTGTGCGTATAATATGCTGGCCCTGGTCTGAGTAAACAGTGGTGTACTTGTCCTCAGCGACAAAAGCCGAAATTTCATCACAGGAGATTAGGTGTACATCCTCTCCCCTACTAGCCCTGATCCAGCGTAGATATTCCGGCTTACCGACATTGAGTTGCTGCAATAAAGCCGCAATATTCGGACTCACTTGCGCCTGCTCTTCCGCTCTACTTTCCAGACGCTTCTTGATACGTTCACAAGCTAGCTGAAGTCGCTCATCATCAATGGGCTTCAACAAATAATCTACGGCTTCCTGCTCAAAAGCATTTACTGCATATTCATCATAGGCAGTAATGAAGACCACTACGGGTTTGATTTCCAGCTTGTTAAGCGCGGCAGCAACCGCAATACCGTCCAAACCCGGCATACGGATATCGAGAAAAATGACATCAGGCTGTTCTTGCTGGCAAAGGGTTAATGCCTCCTGACCATCAGCTGCTTTACCAACCACCACCAGTTCCGGAAAAACATCAGCCAACATTTTATCCAGATGATGACGCAACAAGGGTTCATCATCGGCAATTATTGCGCGCATGGAAACTCCAATCTAGCGGTAACCCCGCCCAGTTGATTACTACTTATCTGCAGCTTGCCTTCTTCCTGGTATAGAGTGGCAAGACGCTCCTTGATATTATTTAAAGCCAAACCATTGTGCTTGTTTGACTTTGACTTATTGGTTGCAGCCTGCAACCCAATTCCACTGTCCTCCACTTCTATGATCCACTGACTAGCTTTCGTAGCCACCCTGAGACAGACCAGCCCTCCTTTCTGTGAAGGCTCAATACCATGGAAAATAGCATTTTCCACCAATGGCTGTATTAATAGGGGCGGAACTTCCGTTGAAGGGTTAACGGTTTCTGCCAGTTCGACCCTATACTGCAAGCGCTCACCCAGTCGAATTTGCTGAATAGCCAGATAGCTTTCAAGACTGCGAAGTTCATCTTTCAGGGACACATAGTCAGAACGCGATTTATTCAAACTAAAGCGCAAAAGATCGCTAAAATTGTCCAGTAGTAGCTCTGCCTTCTGTGGATCGTGCCTAATCAGCATCTTAAGATTGGCCAATGTATTAAACAGAAAGTGAGGTTCTATTTGACTTTGTAATACTTTCAGCTGGCTTTGCACCAGAGTTTTTTGTTGCTGGGCCTGTAGTAACTCTGCTTCCTTGCGCTCAGTCTCCAGCTTGTGGGACTGTTCACGATTGAGATAAAACTGGTAGAGTAAAGTCGTCAAAAAGATAGCCAGAATTAGTGAGTAAATCAGGGCATTAACCGCAGGAAAAACTCCAAAGCCAGAGACCCACCACCAAACATTAATAGAACCCAACACCGTCGTTGCCGAAATGGTTACTGCATACTTGAGTACATGTGGCCAGTTCGGTTTTAGGTGGAGCATAAGCTTGCGCGTAGAAAAAGCAACAAAGCCATAGGTTAGGGATATACCAAAGTTGAGAGAGTAACTCCCTCCCCACACTTTTTTAGTGATTAGGGCCACAACAATACAAAGAATCAATATACGTAAATATTCACTGAGCAACTTCACCATGATTCCTTTTATATCTTCATGTTCGCAGTCAAAGTAACAAGGGTTTCATTAGGCAATTGTGTAAAATATGATTTTTTAGCGCCGCCAAAATACCTTATTGATGCGCCAAGAGTCCAATCGCCCTTCATTTCATGGTTAATACCAGCAGTCAAAACCATGCCTCTATCGCCAGGGGAATATAAAATATCCAATTTGGGATTGTAATTGTGATTAGATAAGTTCCAGTGCATCATCAGGTTATGGCGATTGCGTGCTTCGCTTAAAAAAGCTGCAGCAGAAGCATATCTGGTAGCATCCCATCCTTCCCCCTGTTCACTGTACCAGCTGGTATTGTCTGCAAGCCTTTGCCAATCGCGAGTATGCCACGCCCTGCTATCAAACCAGTATTCAGCGATGATTGTATGCCCTGCGTTATGGGTCCAGGTCATGCCCAACAGAGCCTGCCAGCCATCGCTCTGTTCTCCCTCTCGGGGTAAAGTGCCAGTTCTTGGAGAACCAGGCTTTAGCCATTGACGATAACGCTGCTGGTAACGGCCTTCGCTATGTAACTCCCAAGACTCCCCATAGGTCGTAACCCAGCTGGCGCCGATATTCAAACCACGCTGATCATCCAGGTAACCGAGCAGTTGCCATTCACTCACACCTTTCAGCTGGTACCAACGTGCAGCCAAACCTCTCGGAAGCTCTTCATTAATAAGTTGACTAGCATTAGCATCAACCAACATCAGGCTCAGCTCTCCACTTGCTGTGAAGCGGCTGGCTGATACGACAGCAACGCCCTCATCAGCCCGCAGAGATACCGGGTTGCGCTCCATAGGCAGGAATAGATCCAAAGGTCTGTGAGCGTAGCTAACACCAAAATCCAGGCGACGCTTACCTGCAAGCAGGTCCCACCCGAACCTATCCCCCTGCCAAAATAACTCTTCCACAACAAGTTCTGATTCCTCACCAGCGCCACTACCTGCCTCATGCAGCATGGAAACCTGTCCTTCCCAGTCCGATACCTGCAGCGCACCTTGTAATTTAACTTGGCGCTCATAACCTGACCCAGAATCGAAGATGGCACTTTTCGATTGATTCTTAGCGCTAACAGCCATTGCCAACTCCCACTGCTGAGTAAGTGACTGAGCATTGAGTTCACCCACCAAAGACATCATCAACAGCAGCCAAAAAGTATTCCTTTTCATCATCACCTCCAACTTGATAGAAGCAATTTAGCAACACGAGTTGTTGTCTCCAGCCCAAGTGATGAGTGGTATCCATGATGGACAGGCCGTAGATGGTTGGGATAAATGGTGGATAGCGGCTAGTGCAGGCCAGCGAGTGACGAATAAAGCTGGCCAATTCACAGATCAGTAGTGAGGCCACCATCATCAATTCTGAACAGCAACCAAAGTGATCGGTGGGCCATAACGCTCTATATCTAAACGCTCTGTCACCCAGTGCAAAAGGTCTCTCACTTCAGGCCATCAGAAGTGTTCCTCTTGGAACCCTCCTGTGCTCACCAAACCACAAAACAGGCACATAAGAAGTGAAAATTTTTAGCTTCCCGCGACGAAATCAATAAAAAATACTCTTTAAACCACAATTGGTGGAACCGTACCAGTTGATAGGAGTCCATCTTTTAACTCATTAAACACCGGCTATGACCTTATAGAGATAAATTGGGGGAACAATGCCTGGTCCACTTAAAACGTTTAGCGCTCTCACATTAACCGTAATTCTGGCCGCTTGTAGTGGAGGCTCTGGAGGCAGTAATAATTCTGATAATAATCAGCCTAATAATGAAACAAATGGCGGATCTAACACCGGCACAGATGCCGATAACAACAATGATAATGATGGGGGCAACACCGATACTGGCGACTACAGATTCAATCCTAGCACTCCGCTAAGTACATTGGTGGTAGGAACTAGTGAATATGCCCAGGGTACACTGCAATTAGAGGATACCGATAGTACCAGCCCCACCTTTCAGTCTGGGACTTATGCCGGAAAGTATGGTGACTTCAAACTATATGACAGCGGCAATTGGGAATACCAACTGAACAACAATGCCAACGATTTAAACAGCGGCGCCTCGGTAGAAGATACTATCGTTTTTTCTCTCAGTAACGGAGATCAGCTAAACATAACTTTTGCGATCCAAACGATTGAAGCCACCCAAAATAGTATCGTTTTTATATTGGTTAATTTTTCCGATGCCGCCGTAACGGATGATGTCAGCATCTCCCAGCTTGCGGATATGACATTCAACGCTACCGACTCCCTCGATAACACTTACAAAGAAAACTCACTGGGCCAGCTAAAGTTCCAGCGCCATCTCAGCAACAATAATTCTCTAGCACAATATTGCTATGGTGATGACAATAAAGAAGAAAGCTCTATTGACTGCTTTATATACAGCATCCCCGACAATCAAAACGGAGGGATTTTAAGTATTCAAAATGCTCAGAACCGTGCCACAAACTCTCAGGATGGGCAATATTCCGATGGAGGTTATACTTGGAGAGATAACGCAAGCCGCTGGGTAGAAAGCAATTTTGTCGATGCCAATAATCGCCCAGTAGACCTCAACGCATGGCGCCATCGAGTATTTATATTCCCAACCGCCGCTTACAATGCCGGGTTAGTTGGTACAGGGGTCGCGGCGGTCAATGGCCGCTGGAGTATCGTTACTGCAGATAGCGATCAACTAATTATGGGGCATGAACTGGGTCATAACATTGGTTTAGGCCATGCAGGCAATGATAACAACAACGATGGGGATACCAGCGACCGAGGGGAAAGTGAATATGGCGCTGCCGCAGCCTTCATGGGCAATAGCTGGCAGTCACGCTTATTTGGCAGCGCTCATAGGGACTTTATGGGTTGGTACAACAGCTTCCCTGGCTATTCCAAATCTGTTTCTAAAAGTATGGGGAATGCTTCAGAGGTTCAAATTCAAGCTATCGAACTTACCGCCGGCGAATTAAATAAAACAATGCCACAGATTATAAAGGTGGAGAGTAACGGTAGCAGCAATCGAGAAAATCACTATTTCGTGGAATATCATATTTCCCACCCCATCCTAAACCCTCGTTCACAGCAAGATAAGGCCGTAACTGTGCATTATCTGAAAGATGACACCGCCAACCAAGTGGCCACTCTTGAAGAGCCCGGCAGCAGCTTCACAGATTCGGCTGCTGGAGTCACCATAGAGTTTAAATCCAGAAGTGATGAAATGAATACTGCCACCATTTCAGTAAGCTATACAAATTAAAGAGAGAAATAGCAATGAGATACTTACTCACAATAATTTCGACCTTACTGTTAATTCCCACCGCCTCTGGTCAGGAAACTATAACGGGAGTACTGGAAGAAGAGGTTTCAGAAAATTTTAAGACAGGAAAAATTGATCATCGCTTTTCCATCAAAGATGAAAACACAGGGCAGTATTATTTTATAGATGCCAAGGAGATCAAAAAAAAGGGTATGAGATCTGGTGAACGAGTCAGAATACGAGGAGAAAAACAAGAGCGTCGCCGGCTTCATATCAAGGAAACCGAGAGAATCATTTACGAAGAATAAGCACGTAATATCCAGCCGCTCATAAATCTACGCCAGGGCATATACTTCATCAAAATAGCCCTGGCGACGTAAAAACCTACCGGATAGCACAACGCAATAAGCCGCCCTGTTTTTGCTATTATTTCACTGGTTATGTCTAGGAATTTGCCAACCCCTTTTGTTGGCGATACACATGCCAGGGAGTAACGGATGAAAACAGTTGTATCAATCGTTCTGGGTATCGCTCTACTTCAATCACTTTCAGCAAGTGCCGCCTGGACTGAACAGGCGCGCATTGACTATCTCAAAGTTCACAGCCAAGGAGTAGACGTTCGATTAAAAGGATTTGAAAATGCCAGTGCTGAAGTGGCATGCTCTGACACTAGGACATTTGTACTAGTGAATGATGAATCTCAAATCTATGACACCAAAGTCTCTTTTTTATTGTCTGCTTTTATGTCAAAGACCCCAGTAAACCTGAGTTACTATGGATGCTATGAAGACAGAATCCGCTTGTATTCCGTCATAATCAGGGACTGAAGCGCCATCAAGCGATGTTTGGAATAACAATATTTTATTGGAAGGATACATGGATGTATCCACTCAACTCTTAAAGAAGTATTTCACCAAATTCAATGTATAAGACCCGCATAATATTTAAGCGGATCTTATACAGGCCACTCTGACCTTCATTATAAACCTACGGCGCTTAAATCACGGGATCAGAGATTATCGTGACATTTTCCAGGCCATAATACTCTACAACCCAAGAATAACTTTCATACACTTCATAGCGGTCTGGGAAAGCTTTACCCACCACATCCCAGCGTTTACGAGATTTAGAATAACTTGATCCTTTGATCACACCAGTGAAATTGAATTCGTCACCGTTATGGGGATTAGTCACAGTAGTGGTATAAGGGATTTCAACCTCGCTATTTTCTACCATCATACGTGCCACCAGTAGGCTATAAGCGGGTACACTCGCGGGCATCGCTTCCTTAACGGTTCTCTGATTACTAACCGTCGAAGTTTCTCCAACCGTAGTTGAGGCTGAAAAAGTTTCAGAAAAATTGAACGTGATCGAGCCACTATTTTCAACGGTACCCGGAACTCCAACCTTGTAACCCTCAGTCAAGCTCACGCCGGCAGTCACCGAGATGCCGAGTGTATTGGTCCAGGTATCAGTTTCGCTCTTGCCATCCGTATACCAAACTTCGGTACTATCACTCTGAGTTACGCTAGAAAAATTCTCCAACAACCTCTCACCAAAGAAGGTTTTTGTATTCTCAGGGGTTTCCACAATTTGATCCCAGTGTATTTCAACCCCACTCTCAACCAGATCAAAACGGTCAGCCACACAAGGGTAAATACTCCAAATCTTGCTATCTCCTGCGGTACCAGCAAAACCCACAACTGAACGGGTACCAATACTTAGCTGATACTCTTGCCACTTATGCCAACCATTATTACTGCCAAAAGTTATCTCTCTAGTAGAGTTATTTGACATATCTTTTAAGTAAACACGGATACGAGAAATATTGCCATCGCGTTTCTTATAAAAACGCCAACCCTGGATATATTCCATATCTCCAAGGAGTTTGCGGAATCCTGAACCAGTCGTTTTACCCACCTCGTCATCATCAGCGTATAGATATTCAAGCTTTAAGCCTTTGATGCGTTCATCCCCGCTATAACTGCTAATAGCAGCTATTTTATCTCCCGGCACACGCTTGATGGAATAGCTATCACACATGTCAAAGTCACTGCCATTACCACTCTTACCATAGGAGAATATTTCATCATATCGCAAGGTTCCGCCTTTATCAGCGGTATTAAAATAGAGATCCAATATATTGGTAGTTGCTAAAACCGGGGCAGAAAGAAAAAACCCCATCACCACTGTAAAGATATACCTCATGGCATTACCCTTTTATTAATTGTGCTATCAGTCCGTCATTGTTAGTTACCTCATTACCTCTACCACCTGAGTATTTTCTCTTTTCGCACCTCCTTTAAATGCTTATTAAGGGGTTCCATCCTGTGTGAGATTCTTTTAAATCAGTAGATAGCTTTTATCCGTTATACTCATTGAGACACAAACTCAACAATCACCAGAAACTGCCCACCACCAGGGCAGTAGTAATCAGCAGTAATACTGAAAGTACACGATAATTGCGCCATAAGGGCTCACTGCGCAGCGCCTCGGTTTCCGCATCAAAGTCTTTGCGAGACCAAACAAACTGCCTAGCTTCCTCACTAATCTTTGCCGGGCTTATCAAGCTGGAAGCCACCAACACCATGGAGCAGAAAACAAAGAGGATTGGCGCTATATAAAGGAAATGTAAATTAGTCCAACCCAGCACCTCATTAGCGAGGAATAGAGTTACTCCTCCGGCAGTGCCCAAAACCAAAGTGGTCATTGCGCCCTTGGAGGTCGCTCCCTGCCAAAAAAAGCCAATTAGGAATAGAGCCAAAACAGGGGGTACGGCATAGGAAAGTACTTTTTGCAGATATTGGAACAGAGAACCAAAATTCTCTATCTGCGGCGCCCACAGCACAGCCAGAACCATAAAGATGAAGGTAACCAGTTGCCCCACGCGCATCAGCTGATGCTGATTCAAAGAGGGAAAACGCTGTCGCACGAAATCCATCGTCACCAATGTAGATGCAGAGTTCAGCGTGGAGTCAATCTGAGACATAAGGGCTGCAACAAAACCAGCCAAGACCAATCCCAAAATGCCCACAGGTAACAATTCAAATAGTAAGGTTGGATAAACCATGTCTGCCCGTTCCAGCTCGGGGAATAGGACAATCGCCATAGTGCCGGGCAGGACCATAATAAACAGCACCGGCAATTTCAGAAGACCGGCAAACAACGCTCCCCAGCGTCCGTGGTTAATATCTTTGGCGCTCAGCACCCGCTGTACCATGAATTGGTTGGTACACCAGAAATAGAACCCCAGTAAGGCCACTCCTGTAACCAACCCCAGCCAAGGCACACTGGGATCTCCGATTGGACGAATCAAACTCAATTGATGGGCGGATACCTGGGAAACCACATTCTCCCAGCCACCAGCGCGATCCAGAGCGAAGATACTGATCAGAATTGAGCCAAAAATCAGTAATAGAGCCTGGATAGTATCGGTGTAAATTACCGCAGCCAAACCGCCGGCAATCGTGTAAATACCTGCGATCACCGCCAAAATCGAAATGGTCACTGACATCGGCATTTCAGGAAAAATCAGCTTCATCACTAAGCCTCCGGCATAAAGGCTGCCGGCGGTATCCACCACGATATTCAGGAAAATTGTCAGACCGGAAAAGTAAGTCCTGGCGGTGCGATTAAAGCGCCGCTCCAGCATCTCGGGCATGGTGTAGATGCGGGAGCGAAGTATTGTCGGCAGATAAAAAATCGCGAAAAAAACCAGGATGACAGCAGCCATCCACTCATAGTTGAAGACTGCTATGCCAGTGCTATAGGCATCGCCTGCCAAACCAATCAGGGTAGTACTGGAGATATTCGAAGCGAACAGGGAAAGCCCTATCAGCGGCCAAACCATCTTTCGCCCAGCAAGGAAGTAATCTTCAGCAGTGTCGTGGCGACGACTGAGATAGAGCCCCAGGCCAATTGTGAAAACGAAATAGACGACCAAAATGATCGCATCGATGGGGTGGAGACCAAAATCGACCGACATAACTTCCTCGTTCACCGCTAGCTGCGTATTTTTTATGGTTTGCGGAACTTGCAAAAAATTAAATCACAGTGATTTAATTAAGTAAAGCAAACCATCAAAATATAAATAAATCCTTTAAAATCAATAAATTATGGAAAAAACCGTTCATCTCACTTTCATTGCTTACGCTAGGTAAACGCAATAAAATCCTATATGGACCTATTTGTCACCAATAGTCTCAGATCAAACTCTCGGATACGCGTTTTCTACAAAAGGGGCACAGAGATGGGTAAGGGAAGTAATTCCAGCGGCCTGCGTCGCTATAACGAACGGGTTTTGCTAACCGCGCTGCGGAAAGCAGGTACTGCGTCCAAGTCTGACCTGGCGCGCCTCACCAACCTCACCCCCCAGGCCGTTACACGCATCGTGGATGAATTGGAGAGTACTGGCATGGTTATGCGTGAGGGACGCAGGCTTGGCGGCAAAGGCCAGCCCTCCATCATGTACACCATCAACCCCACCGGTGCTTACTCCATAGGCATTAAAGTCGGGCGGCGTAATGTTGAATTATTGTTAATGGATTTTGGCGGCAATATTTTGAAGAAAATATGCCAGGAATTTGAATGCCCTGAACCCGACTTTCTACTCAGAAATATAGAATCAGGTATCGAAAATTTAAGTGCAGAATTAGTCAAAAAAGACCAATCCAAGCTCGTCGGCGTTGGTATCGCCATGCCCTGGTTTATCGGTGCCTGGACAAAAGAATTGGAAATGAGCGATACCCTGGCGAACGAATGGCGAGAAATTAACTTCGCAGAAGAGGTTTCCAAAGGCACCCACCTACCCGTCTTCTTTGAAAATGACTGCTCTGCTGCAGCAGTCGCCGAGCTGCAATTCGGTAAAGGCACTGAAGTTTCCGATTTTCTTTATATCTTCGTTGGCACTTTTATCGGCGGCGGCCTGGTGCTTAATAGCAGCCTGGAGACTGGTGTACATGGCAACTCAGGCAACCTGGCCACCATGCCAGTCCCTGCCTCCAAGCTCAGTAGCACCCCAGAACCCGAAAGGGCCTTCGAGACCTTACTTAATCGAGCCTCACTATTTGGCTTGCGCCGACACCTGCGCGCCAACCAAATTAATATCAATGACTCTGCTGATTTATTGTCAGTGATGGATCAGGCCCGCCCACTCATACAGGAATGGCTGGACGACTGTGCTGATGCACTGGTTTACGCCATTCTCTCCGCAGTCAGCGTACTGGACCTTGAGGCCGTTATTATCGATGCGCACCTCCCGCGATTCCTGCTGGAGGAGCTGGTGGAAATAATCTCCAGGCGAATGCAGCAAGCCGCCCCGTCCGGAGTTTTCAAGCCCCAGATAATGAGCGGCAAGATCGGTATTGATGCCATCGCGGTTGGCGGTGCCATCCTGCCCTTTTACTCCAATTTTGCACCAGATAAGACCGTGCTGTTGAAGGGCGGAGTACCCGAGCGGGTTCCGGTTTAACCTGAAATATAGCGAGAAAACAAGGCTCAACTAATTAGGCATTAAAACCGTATTGGTTCGTTTTACATAATCATAACAGTGAGGTGACCAGCGAGATGGCATTTAACCTAAAAGACAAATGGGTTTGGGATTTTTGGTTCGCCGTTGATGGCGATCAATACCATATGTTTTATCTACAAGCGGATAAATCCCTCGGCGATCCAGAGCTACGCCATTGGCATGTCTCGATCGGTCACGCCATTTCCACCGACCTGATTCATTGGACCCCAACGCAAGACGCGATAAAACCCTCCCAATATCAAGAGGGTGACACCGATGAGGCTGCAGACTCCTACACAACCTGGACCGGCTGCGTACATAAAGAGGGCGATACCTGGTACATGTTTTACACGGGTACCAAACGCTCAGAAAAGGGGCTTATTCAGCGGGTCTGCCTGGCCACCTCGAAAGATCTTTTAAACTGGGAAAAACATCCGGAAAATCCTCTGGTGGAGTTAGACCCCAAGTTTTATGACGGTCTAAACCTGGAATACTGGCATGATGCCTCCTGGCGCGACCCCTGGATTGTCAAAGATCCCGATCAATCCCATTATCATATGTATGTCACTGCCCGTTGTAATCAAGGCAGCCCCGACGGGCGCGGCGCAGTGGGTTATGCCAGCTCCACCGACCTTCTGCACTGGAAAGTTGGAGAACCCATACTGGCACCGGGCTGGTATGGAGAAATGGAAGTCCCGCAGATTGAAAAAATCCAGGGCCGCTACTATCTCTTCTGCTCTGTCTCCACTCAATTTCACAGCCAAGCCCACCGCCAGTCTATGAGCGGAAAACCACTTACCGGCACCAAGTATTTTGTCTCCGATGCGCTAAATGGGCCCTATACCGTTATTGGTGATGGATTCCTCGGTGCTGACGAGCAGGGCAGCCTATATTCCGGTCGGGTGATACAGGGGCCAGACCAACACTGGAATCTGCTCGCCTTTAACCGCAACGATGCACAAGGCAATTTTATCGGCGGGATTTGCGATCCCAAGAAGATCAAACTCCTTGCGGATGGGCAACTCACATTGGCAGAGTAACGATAGATGACCAACGGCATCTTGCGAAAGTACCGGTGCCGTGCCGCCTGCCAAGTATCCACCAGGGCCGAAGACTTCACCTAACCTGTAAGCAATCAATAGCTGAAAACTTCCCACTGATTGCAGTTTCTTTAGATATTTACCCCCAAGATCTCAGTAAAAACCCTTCCCTTTGCCCCCCCCACAATCCAAGCAAATTTTCTTCAGCACCCAAGCAGTACCCGGTCTCCCTCCATTGAAGAATAACTCTCACTGATTGATTTAGTTACACTCTTAAAATAAACAGGTAAATTTTCCGAAAAATTCTATTGCCCACATTAAATCACAGTGGTTTAATAAATAAAAAATGGCCATCCAGCCATGCTAATCAAGAAAAAAGAAGAGCCCAACCTAAATGGGCCTCCAGTGAAAACTAATAACCATAAGTGATGATTGAGGAGAGCGTCGTGAAGGCAGAAGACTTTCAAGCCGATTGCAAATGGGTCAGAGGTTTTAAACCAAGTTCAATCGCCCTGGCGATAGCGGTGGCATCCAGTGTTAGCGCTGCGGTAACCGCCCAAGAGCAGTTGGAGATTGAGGAAGTCATCATTACCGCTACGGCCCGCCCCGTAACGAAAATGGAATCCAGCATCTCTGTTAGCGCCCTAGATACCGAAGAATTGTCTCACTACGCTCCCCGCTCAACCGCAGAAGTTTTCCGTAGCCTGCCAGGTATACGCGCTGAATCTTCTGGTGGTGGTGGCAATGCCAATATCACGGTAAGGGGAATTCCGCTTGCCACTGGTGGCTCCAAGTACATGCAGATCCACGAGGATGGGCTGCCAGTACTCGAATACGGCGATGTCAATTTCGGCAATACCGACAACTTTATTCGAGCCGATTCCTCCCTATCCCGCATTGAAAGTGTACGCGGCGGCTCCGTCTCCACCTTTGCCAGCAACTCCCCCGGCGGTGTGATCAATATGATCAGCAAGACTGGAGAAGAAGAAGGCGGGAATATAGGCCTCTCCTTTGGTGCAGATTACGATGAAACCCGCCTGAACTTCGGCTACGGGCACCACCTCAGCGATACCCTGCGGTTTTATGTAGGCGGCTTCCTGCGCGAGGGGGAAGGTGTTCGTGAAACCGGCTTTGATGGCGATTCCGGTGGCCAATTAAAAGCCAATCTCACCAAAGATTTTGACAACGGTTATGTGCGCCTTTACTACAAACACCTGGACGATCGGGTGACCACTTACCTACCCGGCCCGGTAACTTATAAAGGCAATGGAGAGTTCGGCACTGTAGCCAACTTCGATGCCAGCAGCCAGACCCTGCACTCAGACAATTACCGCGATATTCCTACTTTCGATGCCTATGGCAACCCGGTAAATCGGGATCTCAGCGACGGTATTGAATCCCTGGTAGAAGCCTATGGATTTGAGAGTCAATTTGAATTTGAGAATGGCTGGACCATTACTGACAAGTTCAGAATTTCCGATATAAGCGGTAGCTTTATCTCCCCCTTTACTGACACCTTTGGCAATTACGGCCCACAATCCGCACAAGGTATGGCAGACCTGATCTGTGTCAATGCCGTTAGCGGAGAGGGTTCTGCAGTGGACTGTAGTGCAGGAACCACTGTGGCCTACGCCAATGGCGGAGAGGTCGATGAATTAGCCTATCTGAACTTATTGTTCGATACAGAAATCCATGATCTGGGATTGATCGTCAACGATTTCAAAGTCGATAAGCTCATTAATGACAATATTGTTGTTTCCGCAGGCTTCTACTACTCCAAGCAAAATATCAAGACCAGCTGGAATAGTTGGAATGCCCTAATCCAAAGCGTGGATGGCAGTAACTCCCAGAATCTAACCATCACAGCGAATGCCAGCGGGGATTTGTTAGTCGATGATGGCCTCTGGTCGGCAAGCTTCCTGTCCTATGCCTGGGATCTGGAATATGAAACCTACGCTCCTTATATGAACGTGTCTTTCGATGTTGGGGACTTCACCTTCGACTTCAGTGCACGCCACGATATGGTCAATGCAAAGGGCTCTCTGGTTTCCAGTTGCTGTGGTGGCGATACCGATTACGATATCAACGGAGATGGCATTATCAGCGATGTGGAAGATGCGAGCGCATCCGATGCCTTTGGTTTTACCGGTGGCATTATCACTATGGCTAACGGCAATACCCAACTGGTCGACTATGATGCAGATAACACCTCTTTCTCCCTTGGCGGCAACTATGCCATCAATGACAGCATGGCGGTTTTTGCTCGTTACAGTGAAGGTGGCCGCGCAATTGCCGATCGCCTGCTGCAAATTAGCGGCGCTTTAAATAGTGATGGCAGCCTCAGCGACACCACCGATGGCTTTGATTCTGTTGACCAGCTGGAGATCGGTTACAAGTTTAGCGCTGGTGATTTTGATATTTTTGCCACCTACTTCAATACCATCACCGAAGAAACCAATGCGGAAATCACCAGCGGCCTAACTTTCGTACGCGAGTATGAAGCACAAGGTATAGAGCTGGAAGGCTCCTATATTTATGGCGATCTCTCGGTTAACGGCAACCTGACCTGGACGGATGCCGAAATCAGCAAAGATGCGAATAACCCATCGGTAGTCGGCAATACCCCCCGCCGTCAGGCAGATATTATTTACACCATTACCCCGCAGTATAATTTTGGTGACAGCCTAACCTTCGGCGCCAGCCTGCAGGGCTCCACTGAGTACTATGTTTCAGATTCCAACCAGCTGAAACAAGATGGTTATGTGTTGGTGAATCTGTTCGGCTCTTATTATGTCACTGAGGATCTCACCGTCTCCTTTAATGTAAACAACCTTACTGATGAATTTGTTGTAACTGAGGTTGAAGAGTCTTACGCAGAAGCTGGAGATATTGTTCGCGGCAGGGCCATCAGCGGCCGTTCCACCAGTGTCAGCTTCAATTACGCTTTTTGATCGTTGTCCTCCCTACTCCAGTAAGTCGTTTGCAGCCCGTTTAGGGTTTCTTGCAAACACCGGGTGTCCAGCCTCCCCGTTGGCACCCGGTCTTTTTCTTCAACGAAAAACTTACTGCAGTCACTCCTCCAGTGGAGTAGCCTGTTAAAATTAACCGACCAAATATTTCTTTAAATAGAATACCCAGCCAGTGGAGCAAATTAGGATGGAAGTGCAAGGCAAAGCAGTAAATACCTTGCTTGGAGGCATAGAAGCCGGCGGCACAAAATTTAATTGTGCAATCGCCGCAGGTCCCAATGATGTCTGGGAGAGGGCCAGCTTCCCAACCACCACACCGGAAGAAACCCTCGGTCAGGTCATTGAATTTTTCCAGGCCGGCGCCCAACGCCATGGCCCTATTTCCACACTCGGTGTCGCAAGCTTCGGCCCGGTGGATTTGAACCCGCAATCGAGCCAGTACGGGTTTATCACTAACACCCCTAAAAATGGATGGTCCAATACCAACCTGGCCGGTCAGTTACAGGGGGCACTCTCTATTCCTGTAGCTTTCGACACTGATGTCAATGGCGCAGCGCTGGGAGAACACCTGTGCGGCGCCGTTGTAGGTGTAAAGAATTTTGTCTACGTCACCATCGGCACCGGTATCGGTGCAGGGGTCATGGTAGATAGCAAACTGGTAAACGGCGCCATGCACCCGGAAATCGGTCATATGCTGATGCCGCAAGACCAACAACGGGACCCCTACCCTGGTCACTGTCCTTTCCATGGCAATTGTCTGGAAGGCCTCGCCTGCGGCCCCGCTATTGAAGACCGCTGGGGCCTGCGCGGCCAGAGTATGGACAGTGATCATCCAGCCTGGGATTTACAGGCGGAATACCTAGCCACCATGTGTATAAACCTGACCAGCTGCTACTCACCGGAACGAATCATCCTCGGTGGCGGCGTTATGGAACAAGCGCACCTGTTTACACGTATTCACGACAAGTTTCTCGACCTGGCGGGTGGTTATTTCCCCCAGGTATCCCAGCGCAATATCCGCTCTTTTATAGTCCCACCAAAACTCGCCGGCCGCTCCGGAGAGGTCGGCTCTCTGCGTATGGCCCAGGCACTTTGCTCCAGCTATTAGATAACCAAATCCTCCCTCACAGGATGTGGAAGCGCCAGGGGTATATTCCTGGCGCCACTCCACCCGCCAAACTGCGCCCCACAACTCCCTTTCCAACTTATATACTCATCTTTGCGACTGTTGGCACAGCGCAAGGTAGCTAGTCTCGTATCCGATCTGATAGGCTTGTCAGTCTTGACCGCCCACTGACGCGGCTGAGCACACTTAAGCGTGGCTCATTAAGGGATAAAGATGAAAATAATTAAAATATTGTTTACAGGCTTAATGGTTTTGGCCACTCAGTGTGTGCAAGCCGGCACCGCTGAACCCACAACATTTACCCGCCAGGGCATTCTCTCTTACAACTTTCATTCCGACTTACTGGGGCGTGGATTTGTAATTGATGTGCTACTGCCGCTCTCCTTTAACCCCGAAGACAATACCCGGTATCCGGTCATTTATATGACCGACGGGTATATGAACTTCCCTATGGTGGCACCGAACCTGATCCACGAACAGGTACCCGATGAGCAAGGCAATACCAAGCTACCGCCAGTGATTTTGGTGGGCATCTCACACCCCCTGGACAGTTCCAACTTTACCCTACGTTTAACAGATTTTACTCCAGTACCTGGAGAGATTAGGGGGAATACTCTGGGTGGTGGCGCCAACCAATTTCTGGCGTTTTTGGAGAACGAGCTCAAGCCTTTTATCAATAATTCTTTCAAGGGAGATGAAAGTGACGAAACACTGGCTGGCCACTCCCTCGGCGGGCTCTTAGCCCTGCACGCCCTCTTCAATCACACCGATAACTTCGACCGCTATGTGATCGGCAGCCCCAGCATCTGGTGGGCGGATAAGCAAATTCTAGAAAGTGAACTCGCTTATGCCGAACGCCAGACTGACTTACCGAAAAGCGTGTATATGTTTATTGGTGGGGAGGAAATCTGCTTAGAAGAAGGAGAGGTTTGCGGCGTTCAAGATTTTAGGGACCTAGCCCAGCGACTCAAGTCCCGAGATTATGAAAATTTGACTCTACGCAAGCGAGTCATTAAGGGTGAAAACCACGATACCGTAGTTAATCCAGGTTACGATAAAGGGATAGAACAGGTTTTTAAAAGCAAAGTGCTACCACGAAAGTATTCGTTTTAATCGAACCTGTCGGCCCTAGAGCAGAGAAACGCTACAGGGCCCTGACACTACTCGCCTGGCTTGCTATCCATTACTCATACGCGTCACTAATACACTCCTCGGCCTCTAAAAAGACTAACATAGTCTTCTCCAGACTTTCTGCTGCGTCCATAAAAGGCAAGTGATGGCTATCTTTTAGTACCGAGAAACATTTACTCCCTTTATACCTTTTATAATCTGCCTTTACCTGTAAAGGCGTGGTAATGGAATCATTCTCACCGACAACGAATAGCGCTGGTATCTGTAAATGATCGATACCTCCATTAATGCTCATCGCCTGAAGCTCATCGTTCATCTTGTCAGCCAGGCTTCCACGCCGCTCCTGCCACCCAGGGAACTCTTCATCAATTTTTTCAGCGGCTAAAAAACCTCGAATATCAACTCCGTTCGCGATACCACCATTCGCTCGACTCGCCCACTTGGATAGCAGCAAATAATGCTCAGAGGGAGAGTCTTGATATTTTTGTAACTCCTGTATGGCTAATTGGTTGCCTTCCTCCTTCGCCCATTGCAGGGTTGCTTCAAAGCTGGCTTCTGCCTGCTTCTGCGCATCCTGGAAGGAAGAGATAAATACCAACCTCTCCAATGTCTCAGGATGCTCACTCGCATAGAGAGCTGCAAGCCCCCCACCCCAAGAGTGACCAACTAAGGTAACCTTATCTTTCTTATAGTGCGTTTTTAAAAAGGAAATCACATTGTGTACATCTTGAATATTGTTCTTTATCGTTAATGTGTCTTCGCTCACCTCTAGAGACTTGCCGGCCCCCCTTTGATGAAGATAAGCCACTAAATACCTTTCTTCGAGCGCCCGCCCAACAGTTACCTGAAATGGAACTAACCCCAACTCCACATCTCCCGGGCCGCCATGTAGAAACAGAATTAATGGTTTAGAAGGGTCACGACCTGACACCTCTAGATGCAGCTTTGCACCATCACTATCCACTACTCCTTTATAAACGACCTCTCCCGCAAAGGTGTGCCCGGCAAATAAAGCAAGAGAAGTCCTTACAAGGAAAACATTCAACCACTTCAAATTTAACATATCTTCACCAAAATAAAGTTATAAAAGAGCTTAGGATTTTCAGTGCCCAACTAACAAGATATAAGACAACAATACGATGCTCTGACTTCAAAGAATTTTTATTATAAAAAACCATACAAAACATCAACTTTGAGGTGAGACGAGAATAAAATCAGGTAAAGCAGGAGCCCGCTGAAAAATCTAAAAGCCCACATTCTTAATGGTTAAGAGATACACCAAATCCAAGATCTATTAATAGGAATGTGCAGCTCGTGCCGCCAGGGTTTAAGTGGCATATTTTTTTAAAATCAGTGCGACCACCAGCTGAATCAAAGCTTATTGCTTCACAGATCACAAATAGCCGACCTTCACCGCCCCAAGCATTTAAGCTCCAAGAGAAATTCAAGAATTTCATGGGTATACTACGAACTACCCAAGCAACAATTCACAAAGATGATAAACTTTAACCCCGCTCCAAAAGTTGGCCGACATTGTGCTCCTTGTTAGCTACCTTTAGGGCCTCCCCAAAACTCAAAATAGAAGAACTCATTGATCTCGGTGATAGCGCCTTCAAGTTTTTCACTGAAATCTCCTCAACGTCGGAGAAAGGTGCAAAAAGTGAAACCTCTTCTAATATATCTAAATCACTACTATAAGATTTTAGCGGAGATACTCTCAAAATATCGCCAGGTATATTTGGGATGTGTACATCAAGGCAAAAACCGTTAATAAAAGCAATTTTAGAAAGAATAAATGGCCATGGCGAAAACAACCGGTGCTCCAACCCCCAACAAGGCTCAGCATCTCGATGCCTTAATACCTTTGGAGACAAAAATTCACTTATAGCCGCCTCCATCTCATGAATATTCCCTTCGCACAGAGCAATATAAAATCGGCAGTCAATAGCGTAAAGCTTGTATTTTTTAGGAGACCCTGACAAAAAGGCCTCAGCTCTACTTTTCAACAAGCCCCAATCACCGGCAAGCGCCAGCCTAAGTTGCAGAGCATGGAATTCAGGGTTGCTTATATTATCGCAAACATATTTACCCTGACTTTTCCTTAGTAAAGGAATGAAATATTGCTTGCCCCAATGGATTAATTCCGGACTATCTGACATCAATGGATACAGGAGCTGACTATCTGGACTCTTCCCCATATCAGCAGGATAAAAGTGTGAATATAAAGCTAGCACCCTACCAACATCAAATGCAGATTTTTTCGCCTGTTCGATATCACCCTGCTTAAATAAAGCCTGTAAAGTCTGCGCTTCAAGAGTATCCATTAACATGAGCAATGGCCCACTCACTTTACCTCCTTCACTCAGGAGGCGCTTAAAGCTACTTTCACATCGTTCTATATCTCCGGGTTTATCAGAAATTTCTAGCCGCTTTAACCCATCCAAGAAAACTCGATCACTCATCTATAAACAACTTATTAAAAATTAACACTGAAGCCCTTAAGGCTAATAATTACAAAATATTTTCATAGCCACCGGGCATACAACATAGAAATTCAAACTCCTCAGACGATCTTTTGGACCAAGGTGAACGAGATAATCTCTATAAGGTTTTAGATTGAATAGATATATACAAACCCACAAGTTCACCAGATCCCTATAACTAGGCGACATTGAATCAACGATAACCACCTTCACTAATAAACTTATCGTCCACGCGCCTCTAGAAAATCAACCCACTGCTCGACCAGCCCCTTAAACTCCAGCGTTGGCAACTCTAGGTCAGGAGAACCCATGTCGCTTATGAACTTCGTGTTCTGATGCTCGATATAAGCCAACCCAAAAATATCAGCACCGAGTTCAGTATATTTTTTTTCTCCAGACAAAACTGAATCTATTTCCGGCAACACATCCTTTTTAATTTCTTGAGAGACTGCCCACATCTGAAAAAAACCCTCCAAGACCTCCTCTTCATCCAGCTTAGGATACAAGCTATAGCTATCATATATTTTGACTATGTCTATTCTTCTGTCTGCAGTCCTTAGCTCGCCCACCACAGAATAAGGAGCGTAGATTTTCATCGATTGTATCCCCACAAAAAAATTCCACTTGACATCAAAGACAAGCCGTACCGAAGCAACGATACTCCCTCATTAAACTTATTGGCCATGTGTCTCTAGAAAGTCAACCCACTGTTTGATTAGCTCTCTAAACTCCATTGTCGGCAATTCCAGGTCAGGAGCCATCCCCCCTATAAGCTTCGTAGTCTGAGGTTCGATATAAGCCAAGCCAAAAATATCAGCATCGACATCCGTATAAGCTACCTTGCCAGATATAACTGAACCTACTTCCGGTAACAAACATTCCTTAATATCTTGAGAGGTGTCCCAAGCTCGAAAAAAATCATACAAAATCACGTCTTCATCTAGGTCTGAACACAGAAAATAGGCGCCACTCTTTTTGATTATATCTATTCTTCTATCTGCGACCTTTAGCTCGCCCACCACAAAGAAAGGAGGATAAATTTTCAACGACCATATTCCCCAAAAAACTCACTTAAGCTCAAGCGCTAAGCTGTGTTGAAGTAACAGCTTTTAACAAGTACAAGCAATCTCAGCCCACCCCGCAATCTAATTACGCTGATTGATGGTACGGTTTGAGCTTAGGCGGCCGTACATCACGTACCCCACCTAAAAAACAGTTAACCAACCAGCCGTTTACCCAGCGGTAAGGTGAGAGTGAAGTTCAGTAGGCACCAAAGACTGCAACCATTGCCTTTTTACTCAGTTTTTTTCTAGTGACCTAATTGGCCATCAATAGATAAACCAGGTAACGAATTACCAGTGCCGTTGGTGTCCACGCTTACCAGCCTGTTATCACAATAGAAGCGACAAAGCCACCCATCTCTACATCATTTTACTTGCAAATATTTACTGCCAATATATCGCCCACCAACAATACAGGGAATATATATTATTAATGCATATACAATGGCCCACCCAGAAGAATTCATAAAAGCAATAAAAGTAACCAGCAAATAGGGGGGCGCCGCTACAGCCAATACAATTTTGGCATTCATTGAGGCAGTATCCTCACTTGTACGCGCCGCCATAGCACCACCCAATAACAATATCAGGGGTAATGAGATAATACTCACCAGCAAGTACAGGGAATAGAAAGGAATAGCAGATAATAGATACAACCAAGAGGCCAAACCCGCAGTAACGATAAAGAATGCTATACCACATGCCGCCGGGCTTTGCGGTATATTCTTACTGGTTGCTGCACGGTAAAGTGCAACCAATATAGCAACAGCCCCAACTATTAACAAAACATTCATATTAAACCTCAATTCCGTTATCTACAGTCGCACAACAAAAACTTGAATAGAAAACTCACCAGAAATTACATATCAAGTAATTAACAACCCACCACAAAAAGATAACTCACCCAACCTTACAGCTATTTTTTAGGAAAAATAATCGAATATCTTACCTATAAGCTCTAGATCCTGATAGCCCTTAGGATCAATTTCTTTGCGAAGTACTCGTTTTATATAATCCGTATCTCCAAGCAATCCACGCACAATGCAGTAGTATGAAGCCCAGATACCACGTGTTTTTTCAGGGACACTTAGGTAAAATGACTCTTGGCTATTTAGACAATATTGCTTTCTTAAGTACGCCTCCCCAAACTCGATTATATTAGCCAGATCACGCATAACATGTGCCACAGCTTTTTCTTGGCTATCAAAATCTTTAGCGTAAGTTGTTTGGCTATAAGAGGTTTCCAAATCAATATCTCTAACACTTACTGAAAAAGTAGGAACCCGACTCAAAGAGAGACCGGATAAATGAGATAAAATATCTTCCACCTCTTTGATGTATACACCTGCAGCCGGCTGCATTGTTACCGACGCAGGAGAGCCACAAAAAGTCCAGAAAGGATCTATTAATAGATCGCAAAATTTCGTTGGGCGATATCGATACCGTTTAGATACAAACTTCCAATCTTCAAGCTCTTCCGCCTTCAGTTTGGCTGCCGCAAGAACATCTGCTTTAAATGTCATATCACCTCTAGAAAAGCAAAACTGCTTACAAAGGAGCAAGCAGCTAATCAAGTCTTTATTGCACTAATAAATTTGCTCTACAACTCCACCCGATCCCCATGGCTAGGCGGCGTTGAAGTAACGATAAAAACCAAATCTATAGAAGCCATATTGAACAGCTGATGAGGAATCCCAGCGGCTATATGCAAACCCTGGCCGGGAGAGAGTAAATACTCTTCGCCATCACATTCAATAGTGGCCGTGCCCTGTAGTACAAAGAAAAACTGTTCAGATTGCCGGTGCAGGTGTCGAACTTCTGAGCAACCAGGAGGCACTCTCTCCTGAATCACACTGAGAGAATTGGTTCGTACCAAGTGCCAGCCATCGCAGCCCTCCCCCCAGGAGTAGTGCGCAGCATTCTCTTTTGAGACGACAGCCATCAATCCTCCCCCCGCAATCTCCGCAAATACTCCTCGCGGGATTTACGCATGTTGATGACATGGCTTGCGCTGAGGCGGTCGTGCATCAGGTTTCCACCTAAGAAGCAGTTAATCAACCAACCGATCTTTCCCAGCGGTAGGGTGAGAGTGAAGCTCAGTAGGCGCCAAAGGCCGTGGCCATAGCCTATTCGCTCAAATTTTTTGTTGGTGACCTTATAACCCATCAAATATTTACCCGGCGTCGCCTGAAAGCGGGAGCTCTCTGCAATCCAGGCCATCAGCAGATAGGCCAGGCAACAGATTCCCAACGCCATGGTTGTGGCGGCGCCTTCTGGCATATCGTAAACCTTCATCATCACAATGGAGGCGATAAAGCCAACCGCGACGTACAACAACAATACATCCAGTAAGACCGCAACGCCTCGGGCCAGCAAGTGGCCAAAGTAGTATTGATCATAGGTTTCTTCCGGCTGGGTGATTTTCTGCCGGATCAGCTTGCGCCCACCTCGGAGCCCTTGGGCGGGGTCTACAGTAACTTCTTCGCTTTGCAGCGAATTAAATATGCAATCACAAAGGGACTCATCCAAGGCGCCGTATAAATAGGAGGCATTACCATTCCAGTCGAACAAGCTATTGCAATACTGAAGAATATTATTAGAAATCTGAGCTTGTTTTTTACCTTGAGAGGTAGCTTCACTAGCCTGCAAATTTATTCTGGCAAAACGTTCGAAGATTGAGAGACCCAGATTCCAATTATATTCCTCATCGAGCATATAGGGTGTATCGGTGAGAAAACGCCAATGCTCTTTTACATTGAAATTACTGGGTTCTTGCAGCAGCCTATCCACTTGCTCCAACACCTGATGGTACTCGGCAATTCGCAGTGCTCGCTGTGGGTCTTGTTCAGTGTCATCCTCTTCAATAGGATTTTCTTGCACATTATCTTCTTGTGCATTCTTAACTTCAGGATGCTGCTCTTCAGCATGTTTCTCTGTCGAGGCCCCCTGCTGTCTCTCACCCCCAGCTTCCTGATCCTGGGCTTGGTTCAGGTCAAGAGAGACTTTTGATGGAGCTTGCTCAATAGCTTCTGAAGAGATTGGGGAGTGGTCTTGATGATTTGGCTCACTATTTTGTTGCACCTGGGGCTCTGCCTGCACGGCCTCAGGGGAGAGTGCAGCCCGCTCAACACTGGCAACTTCCGCAAGCACCTCGGTACTTTGCGGTTCCTCACTTTCCTTTTTCTCTTCTTTAAGCTCC
This sequence comes from Microbulbifer mixtoriginis (SeqCode), assembly GCF_052467515.1. NCBI lineage: Bacteria > Pseudomonadati > Pseudomonadota > Gammaproteobacteria > Cellvibrionales > Microbulbiferaceae > Microbulbifer > Microbulbifer mixtoriginis (SeqCode). Next base: position 3,055,855 of record NZ_CP174314.1, read on the forward strand.
TCAGCGGCTTTCAGGGCCCATTTATAGGCGCTATGTAACTGCTGAAACTCTTCAGGCTTTTCATCCGGGCGGGTTTGCTTCAGTTTTTTTGCGTAGGCGCGCTTGATTGCCCGCGCATCATCGCAGGGCGCTAGCTCGAGTATCTCCCAGGGGCTCATTAAATCCAATCCTCACCGTCGAGCTTATCGAAAATTTCAGTGAGTTCGGCACGCGCCTTACCAATCTCCACCAGGTTTTGTTTATCCAAAACCCGATCGAAGCTGGCGAGTAATTGAGCAATATAATCGCGCTGCTCGCCGAGGCTCGCTTCATACAAGCGCTCACCACGGGCGAGCAGCGCCCGGTTTTCCTCATCTTCACGGGGATGAAACTTGAGCTTGGCCAGTTTTTCCAGGGCTTGGGCTTTATCCTGTTCATTCAGGGCGCCCGGCGTAAATTCCACTAGCTTATTAAATGTTTTACCGGTGGAAATGACAGTGACATCCACTTCCAGCAAACCGTTCATATCGTAGCTGTAGCGCACTTCCACCACTTCCTCGCCCCGGGGTTTCTTGGGTACCGGCACCGTGAGTTCGCCCAGATAGACATTTTTCTTTACCAGACGATTTTCCCCCTGGTAAATATCGATACAGACCTCGTCCTGATCATCGTGGGCAGTGCAGACGCTACGCACGATACTCACAGGTACCACGGTGTTGCGCTCAATAATCGGCAGGAAGTAATTGCCCAGCTGCGGGCTATCTTCGTTCACTATGCCGGTACCCAGGGTGTAGGGGCATACATCGGTGAGGACGATATCATCCAGCGCGGAGTTTTTTTCCTTGAGCCCGGCTTGAATAGCCGCCCCCATGGCGACAACAGTATCCGGGTCCAGGTGGCAGGAGGGTAAGCGGCCAAACATACGTCCCACCATAGAGCGGAACAGGGCCAGGCGGGTGGAGCCTCCCACCAATACCACTTCGTCAATTTTAGCGGGTGGCAAATCGGCATCGCGCATGGTGCGCTCAATCGGGCGCTTGGCTCTCAGCAGCAACGGAGTGCTGAGTTTCTCAAACCATTCGGGAGTCGCTTTCCATTCGAGTTCGCGTCCACCGAGGTTTAATTTAAGTAACTGCTCTGCTTGCTGGCTGATACGGCGCTTGGCCGTTTCCAGCTGCATATACAGATTCTGCAGTTCGCGCGGTTTCAGGGAAGATTTTTTCAGCTGCAATTCTTCCAGAACGCTGTCGATCATTGCCTCGACAAAATCCTCACCGCCCAGATAGTTATCCCCGGCACTGGCATGTACTTCCATAATGCCATCGAAGAATTCCAGGATGGAGACATCGAAAGTACCACCGCCCAGGTCTAGCACCAGGAAATTCCCCTCCCGCTTATCGTGCAGGCCGTAGGCAATTGCCGCAGCGGTAGGCTCGTTGATCAGGCGCTCTACCTTGAGGCCTGCCAGCTCTCCAGCCAATTTTGTCGCCTGGCGCTGGTTATCGTTAAAGTAGGCGGGCACACTGATTACCGCTTCGCCGACCTCTTCCCCCATAAAGGCCTCTGCATCCTCTTTGAGAGAGCGCAGTACCAAGGCGGAAAGTTCGGTAGCGGTAAATTGCTGGCGACCCAGTTTGACTTGATGATCGGTGCCCATCAGGCGCTTAAAGGCGGCAACGGTGGTATCACTGTGATTGATCAGGCGCTCTTTTGCGGTTTTCCCCACCACTAGCTTGCCAGTGTCATCCAAACCAACCACCGATGGGGTCAAGGCCTCTCCCAGGCGATTGGGAATCAGCTTCACGCCATCTTCCGTTAAAACCCCACAGGCGCTATTGGTGGTACCCAGGTCAATACCAATAATGGCCATAAATCCCCCTACCTATTTTTCTTAAAACTTGATCAAGCACAGTCGTACCAACGGGTTTTTATACGGTATTTCCCGCAATCTGGTTGGCGCGATATTCTAAGCGCCCCTGCACAAAAATAGCCAGAGAGTGCAAGCACACGAAAGGCAAGTGCTGAAAACCACACAAATAGACTGGCCGTAAAACAACCCTCCTTCTGGCAGTTCCACATAACTGCCATATCCTTAGAGTCATTCGAAATCCACGAAGAGGCGCGGCCTTGTTGATGGGTAGATTTGAGGGAGTGAACCTCAAAGGAGATCTCTTTGGTGGAGTCACCACAGCCGTGGTTTCGCTACCCATGGCACTGGCGTTTGGGGTTGCTTCCGGGGCAGGAGCCAGTGCAGGGCTGTGGGGGGCCATTCTGATCGGGCTATTTGCCTCCTTGTTTGGGGGTACCCGAACCTTAATCTCTGAGCCTACCGGTGCCATGACAGTAGTAATGGCTGCGGTGATCACCACCATGATGGCAGAGCACCCAGACCAGGGACTGGCAATGGCCTTTACCGTGGTCATCATGGCGGGCATTTTTCAAATTGCTTTGGGGGCGTTAAAGCTCGGCAAATATATTGTCTTGATGCCCTACAGCGTGGTCTCAGGATTTATGTCCGGGGTGGGTATTATTCTGGTAATTTTGCAGATTGGTCCGTTACTCGGCCAACCCACGCCCGCTGGCGGGCCGATGGAAACCGTTCAGGAATTGCCGGAGCTAGTCAGAAATACCCACTATGGGGAACTCTTCCTCGGTTTACTCACCCTCGGAATGCTGTTTTTTTTACCAAAGAAACTCAAACAGCTGGTTCCCCCCCAACTGGTGGCACTAGTCGCCATTACCTTGCTTTCCATGGTGTTGTTCGACAACGAAGAGATCCGGCGTATCGGCGAAATTCCCAGCGGCTTGCCTTCCCTGATTTTGCCCGACATCACCTTTGATATGTTGTCCACCATGCTGATTGAGGCGTTGGTGCTCGGCACTCTGGGCTGTCTCGATACCCTGCTAACTGCAGTGATAGCGGACAGCCTGACGCGCAGGGAGCACAACCCCAGCCGGGAATTGATCGGCCAGGGCATCGCTAACACCGTATCCGGTTTGTTTGGCGGCCTGCCCGGCGCGGGTTCCACTATGGGGACCGTGGTGAATATTCAGGTAGGGGCACGTTCTCCTCTGGCCGGTATAGTGCGTGCGCTGATCCTACTGCTGGTGGTGCTCTGGTTTGCCCCCCTGACGCAACCAATTCCTATGGCGGTATTAGCCGGTATCGCGGTGTTCGTCGGCATTAATATTCTCGACTGGAGTTATATCCGACGCGTTCACCATCATCAGGTGGCAATATTCCCAACCTTTATTATGTACAGCGTTCTGTTGATGACCGTGTTTGTGGGCTTGATTTACGCCGTGGCCATTGGTGTTTTCCTTGTCAATATCATCACCATTGAGCGGCTCAGCCGTATTCAGGAAAAAAGTGTTAAAGCGATTTCCGGTATCGAGGAAGGCGACCCTCTCAATCGGCGGGAACGGGAGATGCTGCGGCAGTCAAAAGGACAGATCCTGTTTTTCTTTTTATCGGGCCCAATGTTGTTTGGGGTATCCAAGGCCATTACCCGACAGCAAGCCGCAGTGGGTAAATTTAAAGTCATCATTATGGATTTAAGTACAGTACCCATGATTGATACAACAGCGGCATTGGCACTGGAAAATACCATGCGTGATGCCATTAGTTTAGGCTGCAAAGTCTATCTGTACTGCCCCAATGAGCCAACACTGGACAGGTTGGAGAAATTACATATCCGGGATTGGATGGACGAGGATTGTTTTGTAGAAAGCCGGGTTGAGGCCCTCATCAAAGGCTTGGACTTTCTCAATCGCGAAGGCGAAAAAAAGGCCTGACCCGCCCTACTAATAAATGCAGTATTTATAGAATAAAACATCTATTTAACCTGCAGCCTTAAAATGACATTTTAATGGGTAAGCTTTTTTAATTTGGCAAATATTCATTACCCTTTTCTATTTTGCCTGAATGTAAAATGATAAAAATCAAAGCAAAAAGCGGAGTCATAACCCCGCTCAAATTTTCCACGCCACACTTTAGCTAAAATTCTGCAGCCATTAGGGAGACAAACGATCCAGCGTCCACAAACCGCTATCATCGGCGCGATAAATAAAGCGGTCGTGCAGGCGATTGGCACCACCCTGCCAAAATTCCACCGAGTGTGGCACTACCCGATAACCGCCCCAAAAATCTGGCAGCGGCACTTGTCCATCTGCAAAGCGCGCCTTTTCTTGGTCAAACTGTTTTTGCAGTTCCTCACGGGATGACAGTGGCTGGCTCTGGCGCGAGGCCCAGGAGGCCAGCTGGCTTTCCAATGGGCGGGACTGGAAATACTGCTCGGCATCCTCACGCGTCACCGACTCCACATTGCCGCTAACAATAACCTGGCGCTCCAGGCTGTGCCAGGGGAACAGCAGGGATACCTGCGGGTTCTTCTCCATATCATGCGCTTTTTTACTCTGCAGGTTTGTGTAAAAAACAAAGCCGCGCTCATCAAAACCTTTTAGTAATACAATGCGCTGGGAGGGCTGGCCGCTGCTATCGGCTGTGGCCAGACACATGGCACTAGGGTCAGAAAGTTTGGCCGCCAGAGCCTCCTCAAGCCATTCGCGAAACTGCTCCACCGGGGTGGCTTTTAACTCCGAACGGCGCAAACCGCCAAGCAGGTATTCACGACGCCATTGATCGATTTCCATGGTGCTACTTCCTAAGTTATTCAAGCTCAAAATATATCCAGCCAGCTGAAGCAAAGCGATTTTTATTCCAGCTACGCGACAAATCTTCTTGTATCGCAACTCCCTTTACACAAGGAATCTTGCGGCTCGGGCGCCAAGTTTCCTGTCGCGATACGGGACGAATCTCAATTTTCCTGCGTATTTCCCCTCGCAGGTGCAGACTCTGCGGGCGCTTGCGTGCTTTTTAGTGGGCCGCTAGGCTCACGGCATTTTTACACAAATAAGGAAAATGGTGGCTATGTCCTCTGCGCCCACATGCGCCCAGGTGCTCATGCGCCTGCTGCGCGACTACCAGGTGGAAAAAGTCTTCGGCATCCCCGGTGTCCACACCATCGAACTGTACCGAGGTCTGCCCGGCAGTGACCTGATGCATATCACTCCGCGCCACGAACAGGGTGCCGCCTTTATGGCGGATGGCTATGCCCGTGCCAGTGGCAAGATTGGTGTCTGCTTCCTGATCACCGGCCCCGGTCTCACCAACGCCGCCACCGCCATGGCGCAAGCCTATTCCGATTCGATTCCCATGCTGGTGATCTCCGCAATCAATCGCCGCGAAGACCTGGGCATGGGCCGCGGCCGCCTGCATGAACTGCCGCAACAAAGTGATGCCAGCCGCGGCTTCTGTATCTGGCAGCACACGCTCAGCCAGGCAGAGCAATTACCAGAGGTGATGTCACGGGCATTCCAGCTGCTGCAGTCCAGCCGCCCGGGGCCTGTGCATATCGAAATCCCCATCGACCTATTCCCGGCTCACATGCCCGGCCAACTGGAAGACTACAAAGCTGCACCAGCCGCTATGGCCCCGGCGGCAAATAGCGCTGCTATCGCCACGGCCGCCGAATGGCTGCAATCCGCCCAGCACCCGGTCATCCTCCTCGGCGGCGGTGCCCAGAGCGCCGGCGAAGCGGCTACCCAAATTGCTGAAAAAATTGCTGCCCCGGTATTTCTGTCTCTGGCCGCCAAAGGCGTTGTAGATGAACGCCATCCACTGTGTGGCGGTGCCAACCTGAGTTTCGATTGTGTACGCAACCGCGTGGAGAATGCGGATGTGGTGCTGGCCGTGGGCACCGAACTCTCTGAAACCGATCGCAACCTGGTGCGGGACGATTACGCCTTCTCCGGCAAACTGATTCGTATCGATATAGATGCTGCACAGCTGGTATGCAACGCCCAACCGGATCTGGCGATCTGTGCTGACGCCAAAGAGAGCCTGCAACAATTGGAAGCCGCCCTGATCCAACGCGATGCAACAGCAGGCGAACATTCTGAAAAAGAGGTTGCCCAGTTACTGAAAGACTGCCGCAAAGAATGGTGGGATGGTTCCGAACAACGCTTCCCCTGGGTTGAGGCCCTGCGCGAAGCCCTGCCGGAAAACGGTATCCTGGTGACAGACTCCACCCAGCTGGCCTATAACACTAACCACGCCCTGCCCCTATATCATCCGCGTAGCCATGTGACCTGTACTACCGGTTATGGCACCCTGGGCTTCGCCCTGCCTGCGGCAGTTGGCGCCAAGCTCTCTAGCGAGCGGGATGTGATCGCCCTGATCGGCGATGGCGGCTTGATGTTTACCCTGGGCGAATTGGCGGTGGCTGTTGAGCAACGTTTACCTCTGCCCATCCTGGTGTGGAATAACGCCGGCTACGGCGAAATCCGCGACTTTATGGATGCGGCGGAAGTGCCGCAGGAAGGTGTAAACCTGAGTACCCCGGATTTTGTTGCCCTGGCCAAGGCCTTTGGCGCCGAGGGCTGTCGTATCGACCAGCCCGGCCAATTGGCGCAAGCAGTAGCCGATGCCCTGGGCCGCCAGACCCCAACCCTGATCGAAATCAGCGCGCCTTCAGGCGCAGAACAAATGGAAGCGTGACATGACAGATCTCAGCAAACTGCCCACGGGCAAGCTGTTTATTAACGGCGAATGGCGCGAGCCTCTGGGTACCGGGACTCACCCGGTGATCAACCCGGCCACCGAAGAATTCATCTGCCAAGTGGCCGAAGGCTCGGCCGAAGATGTGGATCTCGCCGTGGAAGCCGCGCGCCAAGCCTTCCACAGCTGGCGCAACAGCACCGCACAGATGCGCCGCGAACTGCTCAACGCCATTGCCGACGGTATGGAAAAACGCAAGGAAGATCTGGTTCAGGCCGTGTCCCAGACACTCGGCTGCCCCGAACATATCACCCGCTGGTTGCATGTGGATGGCCCTATCTATGCCATGCGCTACTACGCCGAGCGCACCGCAGAAATGGAAAAAACAGAGAAGGCCGGCCATTCCGTACTGTTCCGCGAGCCCGTGGGCGTGTGCGGTTTTATCACTCCCTGGAACTACCCACTGCACCAGTTTGTGGGCAAAGTGGCCCCGGCCCTGGCCGCCGGCTGCACCATGATCACCAAACCCGCCGAGATCACGCCGCTGCAGGATTTTGTGATGGCGGAAATTATTGAAGAGGCCGGTGTCCCCGCCGGCGTCTTCAACCTGGTACCTGGTGCCGGCTCCGAAGTGGGTGCGGCGCTCTCTGCCCATCCCGGTATCGATATGGTCTCCTTCACCGGTTCCACTCGCGCCGGTGTGGAAGTGGCCAAGGCCGCTGCGCCCACGGTGAAGCGCGTAACCCAGGAATTAGGTGGTAAGTCCCCTCTGATTATCACCCCCGATGCAGATCTGGAAGCCGCCGTGCGTTGGGGCTGTGAAGATGTGTTTATCAACAGTGGCCAGACCTGTACCGCCCTCACCCGTATGCTGGTACCTGCCGAACGCTATGACGAAGCGGTAGAAATCGCCCGCCAGGTGGCCGAAGACATCGCCATGGGCACCAATGAAAATGCCTTTATGGGCCCACTCTCTTCCGCGCGCCAGCGCGAGATAGTGCGCGGCTATATCCAGAAGGGTATCGACGAGGGTGCACGCCTGGTCACTGGCGGCGCTGAGGTGCCCACCGGGCTGGAGAAGGGCTTTTATGTGAAGCCCACGGTATTTGCCGATGTTCACAACGATATGAGCATCGCCCGCGAAGAGATCTTTGGCCCTGTGACCTGCCTGATCCCTTACAAGGATATGGATGAGGCTATTACCATCGCCAATGACACCGAATACGGCCTATCCAGCGGTGTTTGGGCAAAAGATGCAGAGAGCGCCATGCCTCTGGTGCGCCGCATCGAGGCAGGCCTATGTTTCGTCAATGGCGGCGAGTTTAATTACGACGCACCCTTTGGCGGCTACAAGCGCTCTGGCAACGGGCGCGAATTTGGCGAGGCCGGCCTCGGCGAGTTTATCGAACTGAAATCCGTGCAACTGCCGGCATAAACTTCTGCACCGCCTGCAATCGTGGGCGGTGCAGTTGACTGCCAATCCCCTCCCCGCTATCTTTGCTCGCACATCACGAGAGTGGCTGACGCCAACGCCAACCTGCCGACCGGGGCAAGGTGGTTCTCTCTCTGCTGGCACACCAAAGCCTGCGGGGAGGATGGGGCTCTACAAGAGCAATCCAACCGGATTAGCGAATACCCTTTCGCCGCTTCCACGTCAGCCCTCCAAAGTTTTACCCTTGGAGGGACCATGTCCGAATCACCGTTATCCAGTAAAGACGTTATAGAAATTCAAATTGCCAACCAACGCAGCCGCACCGCGGTGAGAGCCGTGAGACGGGCCGATCGGCAATTGTTGTGGCAACTACTGTTCGACACCGCGGAAGAAGCTTTAAAATTCGCCACCAGCTGCCGTGCCAGTGAGCAGCCAATCACTGCCCACAAGGCCTGCGAGCTGGCGGGATAAACGAGAATCCAGTGGCGCCATTTTGATTCGCGCCAGATACCTAGTGCCACGAGCACCCGACAGGAGCTAAAAACAATATCATGTCCAAGCCAGAACAATTCTTTGAGCACCTGCGCAACGAGCTAAAACAAATCGAAGCCGACGGCCTCTATAAGCGGGAGCGGATCATTACCTCCCAGCAGGCCGCCGAGATACAGGTGAACAACGACACCCAGGTACTGAACTTCTGTGCCAATAACTACCTGGGCCTGGCCGATCACCCGGACCTGATCAAAGCCGCCAAAGAAGGCCTGGACCAGTACGGTTTCGGTATGGCCTCAGTGCGCTTTATCTGTGGTACCCAGGACATCCACAAGGCACTGGAATCGCGCCTGTCAGAATTCCTACACACCGAAGACACCATCCTCTACACCTCCTGTTTTGATGCCAATGGTGGCCTTTTCGAAACCCTGCTGGGTCCAGAGGATGCAATAATCTCCGATGCCCTGAACCACGCTTCAATTATTGACGGCGTTCGTCTGTGTAAGGCCAAGCGCTACCGCTACGCCAACAACAATATGGCGGAGTTGGAGAAACAGCTACAGGCAGCTGACGCCGAAGGCGCCAAAACCAAGCTGATCGCCACCGATGGTGTCTTCTCCATGGATGGTGTGATCGCCGACCTAAAAGCGATTTGCGATCTGGCTGACCGCTACAATGCCCTGGTGATGGTCGACGACTCCCACGCGGTAGGCTTCCTCGGTGAACACGGCCGCGGCACCCACGAATACTGTGATGTCATCAATCGTATCGATATTATTACTGGCACTCTGGGCAAGGCCCTGGGCGGTGCTTCCGGCGGTTTCACCTCTGGCCGCAAGGAAATTATCGATCTGCTGCGCCAGCGCTCTCGCCCCTACCTGTTCTCCAACTCAGTAGCCCCAGCTATTGTCACTGCCTCCCTGAAAGTGCTCGATATGCTAATGGAAGGTGGCGAACTGCGGGAGCAGTTACGCGAAAACTCTGCGTATTTCCGCAAGCGTATGTCCGAAGCTGGCTTCACCCTGGCCGGTGCCGAACATCCAATTATTCCGGTCATGATCGGCGATGCCGCTCTGGCTCAGAAAATGGCAGACAAGATGCTGGAGCGCGGCATTTATGTAGTGGGCTTCTTCTACCCTGTAGTACCTAAAGGCCAAGCCCGTATTCGCACCCAGATGTCTGCGGCACACACTCAAGAGCAACTCGATCAGTGCATTGATGCCTTCATTGAAGTGGGCCGCGAGCTGAAAATTATTTAATTCCCAAATAATCGCGGCGCTGTCTAACAACGGATCAATCCTATTGCCAGATGGTGCTGCGCCTTTCTTTTTGTAGTTTTAATGACAATGAAAGCACTTTCTAAACTGAAGTCCGAAGTGGGTATTTGGCTTACCGATGTGGAAATCCCCGAGCCAGGCCACAACGATCTGCTGATCAAAATTCACAAAACCGCCATCTGCGGCACCGACATGCATATTTATAACTGGGATGAGTGGTCGCAAAAAACCATCCCGGTTCCCATGGTAGTTGGGCACGAATATGTAGGTGAAGTGGTTGGTATGGGCCAGGAAGTTGCCGGTTTTGAAGTGGGCGACCGCGTTTCCGGCGAAGGCCATATCACCTGTGGCCACTGCCGCAACTGCCGCGCCGGCCGCCGCCACCTTTGCCGCAACACTTACGGTGTTGGTGTAGACCGCCAGGGCGCTTTTGCCGAATACCTGGTTATTCCGGCACTAAACGCTTTTAAAATTCCAGACAATATCTCTGATGAGCTGGCCTCCATTTTTGACCCCCTCGGTAACGCCGTACACACCGCCCTCTCTTTCGATCTGGTGGGCGAAGATGTATTGATCACCGGCGCCGGTCCTATCGGCATTATGGCCGCAGCAGTCGCCAAACATGTTGGCGCACGCCATGTGGTCATCACTGATATCAACGAATATCGCCTGGATCTGGCCCGCAAGATGGGGGCCACCCGTGCCGTGAATGTGTCCAAGGAAAACCTTAAAGATGTGATGACAGAATTGGGCATGAGCGAAGGCTTCGATGTGGGCTTGGAAATGTCCGGGGTTCCCGTTGCCTTCCGCGATATGCTCGAGGCAATGAACCACGGTGGCAAGATCGCCATGCTCGGTATTCCCGCCGGCGAAATGGCTATTGACTGGAGCCAGGTCATCTTCAAAGGTTTGATCATAAAAGGGATCTACGGCCGCGAAATGTTCGAAACCTGGTACAAGATGGCCAGCCTGATTCAATCCGGTCTGGACCTGACCCCGATTATTACCCACCAGTTCCCAATCGACGATTTCCAGAAAGGCTTCGACACCATGGGCTCTGGTGAGTCCGGCAAAGTGATCCTCAACTGGCAATAACTATTGCTCTTGGCCGTGGATAACTCCACGGCCTTACCTCCCGCTTTCCCCTCTACTAATAGATTTTTTGCCCAGCTCTTCCTCTTTTTGTATCTTGTAATGCTCGCAGCTGAAACAGCTGTATTGATAAATAAGATCTGATGAATTAGACCTATAGATGCAAAAGGAATTTTTGGCGATTTGGCGTAGCCCAAAACACAGTGGCATAGAACTATTTCATGCACACTTTCGCAGTTTTGCCTTTAATAAACATTGGCACGATGAATTAGCCATTGGCATTATCCAGGCAGGCGCGGAGAAATTAGATTATCGCGGGCAAAGTAATATCATCCCCCAGGGGAACATTGTCGCCATTAACCCCGGTGAAATACATACAGGTTACAGCGGTAGCGAGCAAGGCTGGCATTACCGGATGTTTTATTTTGATACAAAGCTGGTTACACAAATATTGCGGCAACATAGTAGCCCTGGTAAAACCCCGATGCCTTTCCTTAAGGGCCCTATTATTCATGATCCTGAACTTTTCAAGCTACTCTTTCAACTTCACTGCAGCCTGAATGGTACTCACTTACCGCTTGCCGTAGATAGCCTTTTAACGTTGGCGCTTACCAAGCTATTCGCCAATCATGGCGACCAGAACCTCAGCCCTCGAAATACAAAAGATATCTCAGCCGCAATAAAAATCCGCAACTATTTGTGTGATCACTGGCAATACAACGTAACCCTTGAGCAACTATGTCAGCTCACGGAAATGAGCCAATACCAATTAATCCGCTGCTTTAGCAAGCACTATGGTATAGCTCCCCATCAATTTTTGGTTCTTTACAAAATTCATCAGGCCCGCCTTTTGCTACAGCAAGGGCTAAATGCTGCCACAGCAGCAACCGAGTGTGGTTTCTTTGATCAAAGCCATATGAGTAGAAACTTCAAGAAGACTTTTGGTATTACGCCTGGGCGTTATCTAAAATCGATATAGCGCAATTTTATACAAGATAGTAATAGCTCCTCTCTATAGACTCATCCCTCACCGCCAGTAAAGCTGTTTCCACAACCCTCAACTGGTAACTTCTGAATGTTTGGCATAGGTACGTCTTATGAGTATGAAATTTGTTCTCGCGTGGATGGCTGTTATGTTTCCACTTATCTTTAGCCCTGGTCCTGCCAATATCACCTTCGCTGCAGCCGGCGCAAGCTTGGGTATCCGCAGGTCACTGCCACTAATGGCCGGAATAGATTTTATTTTTATTGTGAAAGGGTTCTTAGTTGGCTTTGGCTTAATGACTTGGTTAACCAGCTACCCTTTTGCCTTAAGAGCACTTCAAGTTGGCGGTGTAATCTATCTAATCTATCTCGCTTATCATTTCGCCAAACCTAAGTCGCCACTGAGCCAGGGAGAAGCGCCGAAGATTTCAATATGGAATGGAATGTTGATTCAAATTCTAAACGTTAAAGGCTGGATTATAACATTTACCATGTTTTCTATCTTTGCGCCTAACCTTCAGTACGAACCCACCACAACCATCCTATTACTAATCGCACTAATGACTATCCTTAATCTATCAACACACCTCTGCTGGATTGTATTCGGAAGTGCACTCGCAAAATTCGCCACTAATGATAGAAACCAAAGAGTACAGGGAATGCTATTTTCTTTGAGCTTGCTCTCAGTGGCGTTATGGATAGCATTAGACAATCCAATTATGTTGATCTAAAGAAGAGTGATTGGCAATTAAATGCTTTAGACACGAAAAACAACACTGGCTGGCAATGGTAACCTAGCAATATGCTCATAGCATATCTAGGGAGCCTCTGAATAATTCCGTAATACCTCTGCGGGTCTTGAAGGCTGTAGATGTTAGGCGCAGCTAGCCGCGAATGGCCGTAGCCCTTTGCAAGAGCTGCAACGCAGCAGATGCGGCCTTCAAGGCCCGCCCTTCGGGGCTTGCAGAGCGATTCACACTCCGCGTTGCGACTTCTTGAAAGGTCTAGACATTCCTGCGAAGCCGCGCCTTGATTGTGAACCGCTCTGCAAGCCAGAGGCATCACGGAGTTATTCAGAGGCTCCCTAGTGAACCCGGCATCCTTTCTCTGCAAGTTAGCAGAAATCCAACATCTTCTCTTGAGGAAATATTATGTGCCAAAATAGGTCCATATCATACATTCCAATTTGATAGCCTTTACAGCCCTGTTAGTATTGAAGGATTATACAAACTTCAAACAACTAAATCGTTGACTCAAAATTTATAACCAATGTGGATATCAATCAAATGGGCTGATCAATGAATGATCAATATCCTACTGAGCAACATCGATTTTTCAGTTAAGTAATTATAACCACTACAACCAATACAATGAATTTAACTTCCATTACCCATACACTTTTCACTCTTGGAACTTTTGCTGAAAGAAAAATATCGGGCCTAAAGCTCAAAAAAATTGAAATTGAAGAGGGGGAAATTAGTTACTTGCAGGGTGGGTCGGGTACACCGCTCGTTCTCTTACATGGTTTCGGGGCTGACAAAGATAACTGGGTTCGCTTAGCCAGATATTTAACCCCACACTTTCAGATCATTGCACCCGATTTACCTGGATTTGGAGAGAGCTTTAAAGATCCAGACTTAAACTATGATGTCCTACCCCAAACTCAACGCCTGAACAGCTTTGTGAATGCAATGGGTTTAGAGCACTTTCACCTTGCAGGCAATTCAATGGGTGGATACATAGCTGGAAACTATGCTGTAGAGTTTCCAGAAAAGATAAATAGCTTATGGCTTTTAAACCCTCTTGGAGTGGAAAGTTCACCCAGCAGTCCAATGTTTGAGCAAATTTTACGCGATGAATTACCTGTTATTCTGTCCAAGAACAGAGAGGAGTATGAATCGCTATTAGATAATGTTTTCCACAAAAGACCTTTTATACCAGGCTTTGCAATATCAGAGCTATCAAAAATAGCTGAAAATAACTTTTCACTGTACCAAAAGATATTTAAAGATATTCATCAGATAAAAGATGGAAGTATCAAATTTTCATCTCCACTAGAGGGAAGATTAAAGGGGTTTTCCAAGCCTACTTTAATCACCTGGGGCGATAAGGATAGAATACTTCATCCTGGCGCAGGCACAATCTTATCAAGAGAAATTATTAACTCCCAACTACAGCTGATCAAAGACATTGGGCATTTACCAATGCTTGAGTCCCCAAAAACTACCGCCAACCAGTTTATCTCATTCAAATCATCCCTACCTGAAGCAGGCTCTTACTAAAAACCGCCTTAACGTAAATAGAAAAGCACAACAGGAAACGATAAACCTTAAATCACAACGCAATTAAGCAGAAATATCAATAACATCTCTCGAACTTTATTCCCAGATTACTCCTGCCCATAATCAAACAGAAAAAACCCAGTAGTTAAGCTTTAGATATCCAGCTTTCTTATTAAACGCCCGCTGGTAGTTCCTTGCACCAGCAAGGAAAAAAGTACTACACCAAAAACCATAGATTGGATAGTCCACCAGTAGGGCAATTCAACGGGAAGGGAAAGTACCAGGGCTACAGCAATCACTCCACGCAAGCCACCCCAACTCATCAGCAGTCGCCAAGACTTTGGAATTGGCGGACCCACGAAGCGCGTTAATGGTGCTACCAGCACCACCGACAGGGCCCGAGCGCCCAGTGCTGCGGCCGTGGCAATTAACATCGCCAACCATTGATGGGTAAACATTTCGAAAGTAATGACCAACCCCATTATCACAAAAATAATTGAAGTAAAGAGAAGCCCCAACCACTCCCAAGTGGTTTCTGCATCTACCAGATAGGTTTTCCTTTGTTTTCGCAAGCAGGCTCTAGCCACTATGGCACAGGTCATAACAGAAATAATACCAGATACATGCAAAATGCTTTCCGCAAGGTAAAAGCTACCAAAAGCCACAATCACTAGAGTCATTAATGCTGCACTTGGTGTTCGTAGGAACAAAATAACCAGTGTTGTCAGCAACCCCAAAATCAAGCCTACGGCAACGCCACCAAAGAATATCATGCAGAAATACAGCGTTACTGAACTAACACTCAGCGATGGAGCCTCAGCGCTTACTCCGGTCCCCTGTACAATTGAGTAAGTGGCCAACCCTAGGACCAGAGAATAAAGGACTACCGCTGCGGCATCATTAAATAAGCTTTCCCCTTCAACAAGAGAAAGTAAATCTTCCCCAGTTTTTTCTTGTCGCAACTTATTCACTACCGCTACAGGATCGGTAGCCGCCAGAATAGCACCAGTCAACAATGCCGCTATCCAGGGAAATCCCGCCGGATGGCCAATTCCATAATAAGTAATTGCTGCGATCAGGAAGGCACAAATGACTAACCCTAGAGTCGAAAATAATAGAATCGGACCAATCCAGCGCTTTAAAATCCTTGGCTCAAGCTGCCAAGCAGACTCAAAAATTAGAACGGGCAAAATCACAAAAAAAACCAATTCCCTTAAGCTGGTTGCCCTCAACCCTGTATCATAATCGATTACCGGTAACAGAAAAGCAGCCAATACACCAGCCAATAAGCATCCTAGTGTATTATCAATTCTTAATATCCGGGAAATACCCAAACCAATAATTGCTGCCACAGACAAATAGAGCCCTTGCCCTACAATGACAACCACATCATTCACAAGTTTACTCTCCAGTGGAATGTACTATCACCCATCTCCTCAGAAGGATACAACCTTGTGCCATCATCTGTATAAAGCACTATGAAATTAACTCTTTCCCGCCAGCTAATTAATAAACTCCTAAATAACCACAAGGCCTTAGCTACATATGATTTGATGACTTTGATCAATCTGTAAAAATTCCTAGCAATCACAATTTATTAGGGTCGATAACTCATCAAAAATGCCGATAAAGTTCATGACTAATATTCATCCAACCGAACCACATCACAAGGATCTCTCACCCTGCCGGACAACATTACTCAATAGAAAGTCAGCACTAGTACTGCTCAGAGGTTTGATGCTCCCCCGTTTAGAAAGTGAAATTTGGCCCCCAAAATCCGACCCGACAGTCATCCTCTTAGGGTTAGTATCTTGGGAATGCCGCTCGAGAAAAAATGGCTCTAAGTGCATGTTTGAGCCCTACATTGGTGGAAGTTGTCGTATAGAAAGGCTACACAATCAGTATTCAGTATAGGAGAAAGGGGGGAAATGAACGGCAATATATCAATTTAAAAATTGAACAAACAAGGATTCATCAGTTCAGACCTCATGAGGAACAAACAAGCTCTTGCAATAACTCCATATACTGATCAGCCATAGCTTTCGCACTATTTTTACTAATAAGTGGCTCACAATACCCAAAAACAAATACCCCATTTTGATTGGTAGTATAGGCAATCACCATCATAGGGTAGTGACCATGATTTTGAACAAGCATACCAGCAGCTATATCAAAATGTTTCAATTCACCACACAATCCTCTCATGCTGCCTAAATTTGAAACACAAATGCCCGCTGGAAATGACTCTCTTTTATGGGAGTATTCATTTGCAGCTTGCATGATATCTTTTAGCCTGCAACTAGACTCAAAAACCAAACCTTTCAACTCGCTGGGGTTAAATCTTTCATTCAAATTATTTTGTATTTCTATGGCCAAGTCCAAAACTCCCACACCAGAATTGTGCGGTGAAACTTCCAACGTTGTTATCGCTGTAAAGGCCCCGATAACATTTAAACCTATCTTTGGTTTACACAGACCACGTACATCCATTGGCAATACGATCTCTGTCCAGGGTCGATGATTGGCCAACTGTTGAGATGAAATAACTGCCAAAGCACTGTACAGCGCAGTAAAACCTACTTTTTTCTCTTTGATTAATAAGGCTAATTTTTCTACATCATCGAAACATAGAGTGCGCAGGATTGCTCTACTTTGACGCCTGGCCAAGTCTGCGGTTTGCTCGACCGGCCATGAAAGGTAGTCCTTACCTGGTAGAAGCAGATGATCACCACCACTGTACCCCGCTTCTTTGAGATATTCCTCTATAGGCTTATATAATGGCAGCGGCTCTAGCTCTAGATTTCCACCTTTATTCAAATATAAATCTAGATAAAAGAACAAGACCATTATTGATCTACCGTCAATAGCCGCATGATTTGCAACTATGGAAATCCATTCCACACACTGGTTATTACCAATGTAAAGAGTTATCATATAAGTATACTTTTCTATATCTATAATTTTTTTAGACTGCCTCATATACTCCAACTCAAAATTGAAACCATGATCAAGCATATAAATTTCTAAAGGGATTGAGCTAAAATCCACATTACAATGCCATTCGAAATTCGCCCCTAATTTAACCCTTGCTCTCAACATAGGATGTAAATGGTGCACCCAGGCCAGCCCGTCTTGCAAAGTCTTCACATTTAATGGTTGAAGTACCTTAATAAAGGAGACAATTTGAGTCCCCCCATGACACTCCCTGGCAAACTCGACCATCAAGGCCTCGACCGCACCTAACTCTCGTGAATATGGCTCTGATTGCATAGCTTCAATCCTGCACAGATGTAAATCACAAGTTAAGATGACTATTCAATTAGTATAGAAAAAATAAATAGATTACTTAATATCGACACACCCAAACGTATTTTCATTTAAAATCCTTTAAACAAAAAGAGACCGATATCCAAGGTGTAGTCAATATACCTGTAAACCCTTAAATTTATTCACCTACAATCAACAGCCTATCTAACCTCTACTGTCGGCAATCACCGCAAACTTGAGAAACCTTATACTCTGGAAACAACTCAAATGAGAGTAAAAAACTGGGGGATTCAGGAATGCATCTATTAACTATAAACTTAGGAAGAACTGCTATACTTTTAAAGCAGCTTTATTCAACAGCATAACCATTGGAAATATCGGTAATTAATTCCATGTAAGTTTTCACATATTTAAGCGCACTCTCCTTACTGATAAGTGGCTCACAATAACCAAAAACAAAAACACCTTCCCCACCTAGAGCGTAAGTCACCAGCATGATGGGATGCGCCCCATGAGTTTGAACAGTCATAACCAAACCAAAATCAAAGAATTCCAATAAGCCCGTATACCCAAACACATCCCCCACATTAGAAACACAAAGACCTGACGGGAAATAGTTTTTTTCAGAAGCATAATACTCAGCCAGATCTTCTATCTCCACGAGCCTATAATCGAGCTTCAAAGGAGGATCAAAAAAACTTTTACGCCTTAGACATAAACGAACTTTTTTTTGTATTAGCCGTGCAAGACTCAACAAATCGAGACTGGTATCTTTTGCCGATAAGGATAAAGTTATTGTAGTAGTACACTCTCCTACAACATCTTGATCTATTTGAGATTTACACAAGAATTGGGCATTAATAGGTAACATTAATTCTGTCATGGGATGGAAGCTTGGTAACGATCTTGCAGCGAGGACAGCAATAGCACTATAGATTGAAGTGGTTTGAACATTCTCCTGTTTTGCAAGCAAACAAAAATGATCGTGCAGCTTTTTAGGGAGAAGCCGATAAATAGAGCACCCACTCCGAGAGGAAGCATGTTCAGCCTTTTCAACCGGCCATTTTACGGTTTTACAATTATTATTGTAAACGGATAATTGTGGATTTTTAAGCCTCTGCCTTGAGCTAATATATTCCACCATAGATTTATCCATTATGGAGGCGGAAAACTGGTTTTTTTGCTGCCCCCTCAAGAACCTATCCAAGTCACGGATCAAAATCAATGCTGAACGTCCATCAATGGCAGCATGACTTACAACAAGAGCAACCCACATTACACATCCATGCTTATCGGTGTAAATCGTCAAGCGATAACTATATTTATCCAACTCAAGAATTTCATTTCCCAAGCGGTTAAACTCTGCTTGATAATCAAAAGAAGATGTATCGCTCTTAATCTCAGTAGGAATATCTCGGAATCCTACATCACAGAACCATTGAGCATAAGATTTTTTTTCCACTCGAGAACGGAGCATAAGATGACGATTATGTAGGTATTCCATCCCCTCCATTAACTCTTCAACACCTATAGACTTGCATGCTCTGAAGAAGACAACCAGTTGTACTGCACCCTTAGACCTCTCGGTCAACTCTACAAAGAGAGCCTCCTGAGCCCCAAGCTTACGAAAAGGTTTTGTTTTTTTCATAGCAGGCTCGCCCCTAAAGGGAGGTTACTGCCAATTAGTATAGAAAAGAAATAATCTAAGGCTTAATCATAAATCAATATCCCCTCCCGGCTTCCCTATGTCATTGCGAGCATCAATCTCACAGGGTGTGAAACCACAATCAATGAATATATGTAACGATATGGTCGCAAGAGATCCGGCTCACCAGTCAAGCCAAGCACCTTAGCTGTAAGGCGCTATTTTTCAAGAAATTGACTGTATAGCAGATAGATTGCGGAAGTTGCTAACAACGCCCCCATCACTCTATTAAATATTTTAATTCTCACTTCAGTCCCTAACACCAGCCTGATTCTATCCCCCATAAGTGCCCAGGCGGTTAATGACAAATAACAGACAAAAAAATAAATCCCCACAAAATAAAATAAACTGTTACTCTGTGGGCTTGAAAACAAGGCAACACCAGATACACAGGCAATCCATGCCTTTGGATTTAACCATTGCAGAAGAAACCCCTCATGGAAGCGCGGCAGGGTACGTTCAGCAACAGCTATCTCTTCCGTGGGCCCGCTGGCAACCTTGTACCCCAGATAGATGACATAGAGTGATCCAGCGATAGCAAGATACTGCAACACCTGTGGATAACGCTCCAGTACCTGGTAAAATCCAAAGCCGATCATGGCAAGCAGTAAGGTAAATCCTATTGTCGCCCCAGATACAAATGGAATGGTACGAGCAAAACCATACTGCACTCCAGATGAGACGATTACCATGTTTACAGGCCCTGGCGTAATCGACATAGTGAGAGAAAACCCAAACATAGCTAAGAACAAGGACATATTTACACTCGAATATTATTTAATTTATCATCTTAAAAGAATGATTATTATTGGGACGCAATCAAGATAAATAAGCGCTACTGAGAATGGCGAACCCTAAGAGAGTTACCCCAATTTAACTAAAGGAAATCAAGTTGAAAAGAATTATTCTCCTAGCAACCTTGCTCATGTGTACCAGCTTTCAATCACTCGCAGAGCCCACAGTCGAAGAACATATCACAGACTTCATTAATGAATTTTCTTCGAACAACATAAAAGGCTCCGCATCTCACTTCTTCACAGAATCACCTCACTTTATCTTTGGCCCACACATTTTAACCCCACAAGATTCAGCACAAGTAGAAGAAGTACTATCTAAAATACGTGATGGTCTAGCCAAGCGAGGCTATAAAAATTCCGAGATCCTTGAATTCAAGACATTCTTTCAGGGTGAGAATATGTCCGTTACAACAATACTGCTTAAACGCTACAGCTCAGAAAGACAGGTTCTGGATCATCAATGCAGCACTTATACATTGGCCAAGACTGAAGAAGGGTGGAAAATCTTATCCTGGCTCCCTTCCGAGCCAGAAAGTAATACAAAATGTTTTACAGGTAAAAGTTAAACAATAAAACAGTAGTAGCCCCTAAAAAACCTAGAGGGATTTAGAAATGAGATCTCATAGTGAAATCAGAGTGCTTCTTACAGAATTGTATCAAGTGATTTCTGGCCCAGAAGGATTCAAACGCGACTGGAAAAAACAATTATCGCTATTCACACCTTACGCTAAAGTCATTCGAACCTCTTTAGATGGTGAAGGTAATCCCCAGGCGCTGGTCATGAATATCCAGGATTACCCTGAAAATTTTCAGAGGGTGGTTGGAGATGCCGCTTTTTATGAGGTTGAAATTCACAATATTATTGAGTCTTTCGGCAATATCGCTCACGCATTCAGTAGTTACGAAGCCTGGAGAGATAGTGATAAAACCCAGTTTATCAAGCGGGGGATAAACAGCATTCAGCTTTATCACGATGGGCATTCATGGAAAATAGTCAATATGATTTGGGATGATGAGCGACCCGGACTAACCATGCCACCTAAATATAACCCCGAGACCGAAAGTGTCTCGTAATCCCAAATTGGCCCCAGAATAATTGATAACTCGGCAATTAGATTCATTAAGCTCAATAAAACCCTTTCGTATTGGAAACTGAGGAAATAATCTGTAGCCAGTTAGTAGAGAAACTCTACCAATTTTTGATATGACCAAGTGATGCCAGTTTCTGTCTGCGTAACACTGAGGCTCTTATCAATGGATGAGAACTTTATAGGGGGCCGGCTCTCGCCTTGAAGGGTGAGGGCTATCTTAATTGGGAGAAGTTACCAGCTTCTACTCCAAGCTTCTCTTCCAGGCCCTTATTTCCTCGACATATAATTCGGGCTGTTCAAAAGCCGAAAAGTGCCCTCCCCGTTTCAAATGATTCCAATAACAAATGTTCTTATAACGCCCCTCAGCCCAAGAACGGGGTATTCTTACCATCTCCCCAGGATAAATACTGACTCCAGTGGGCAATTGCACTACCTTTTCCTGATCGGGGCCATAGGGGGCATCGAAGCTTTCCCAAAATAGTCGCGCAGAAGAGGCCGCTGTATTTGTCAGCCAATAAAGCATGATATTGTCTAGTAATTCATTCCTGGTAAAAATACTCTCCAAAGTTCCCTGGCAATTGCTCCATAAATGAAACTTCTCTAATATCCAGGCAGCCTGTCCTATGGGAGAATCCGCAAGACTATACCCCAGTGTTTGAGGGCGGGTGCTCTGTTCCTTGGCAAAACCGGAATCCCAACAATTGAAGAATCGTATTCCGGCCAGAGCCTCTTTCTCTTCCTCGCTGGGCCAATGCAAGGCTTCAGCGGTTGGCTCTTCCTTGGGATTATTGATATGAATAGCCCTGCACGCGCCCAGATTCTGTATGCCAATTTCAGTGGTCACCGACCGGCCCCAATCTCCCCCTTGAGCCAAGTACGATTGATACCCCAGGCGATGCATTAGGGTATCCCAGGCAGCGGCAATTCTTGGGATACCCCACCCCGTCGTTACAGGCTTACCCGAAAAAGCGAAACCAGGGAGCGATGGGCATACCACATGGAAAGCCTCCTCAGCACTCCCCCCATATTGAGTCGGCTCAGTCAGGGGCCCTATCACTTTGAGAAATTCCACAAAAGAACTGGGCCAACCATGGGTTATTACGATTGGCGTGGCGCTTCTATGACTGCTTTTGACATGAATTAGATGAATTTCCAGGTCGTGAATGGTTGTTATGAACTGGTCATATTGATTCAGCCTCTGCTGAGTGGCATACCAGTCATAGTCATTTAGCCAATAATCACAGAAATCCTTAAGATAATTCAAAGGGATTCCCTGCGCCCATCCATCTACGGTTTCTGCCTCAGGCCAACGTGCCTCCCGTATCCTTCGGTGCATATCAGCCAGCTGAGATTCTTGTATATCAATCCTGAAAGGTTGGACCTGAGCCATTCGTAGATTCCATCTCCTGAGTGAGCTGACTAAGTAGCCGCGGATAGACAATTACAAAGATTGATTGGCCATTGCTTTGTACTGAACCAAAACCGTAAACTGTACAAACATACAGCACCCTAGTTCCGATGAAAAAAATAGAATCAAACAATCCTCAGCCCTTACATAAAGGGCGCGGAGCCGCCAGTAATATCACTGGTCGTTTTGCCGAGCACATCAGTACACGGGAAAGCGATGGTTGGCAAACCGAGGCTGAGCCTCTGGAGCGACTACTGACTACCGCCATTGAAGAGAAGGCCAAGTCGATTATCGCTACCAATCAATCGCCCGACATCCCCTTTACTCAGTCTATCAATCCTTACCGTGGCTGTGAGCATGGTTGTGTCTATTGCTACGCGAGACCAGCTCATGCCTATATGGATCTTTCCCCAGGGCTCGACTTCGAAAGCAAGATCTTTTTTAAGGCTAACGCGCCCGTATTGTTGGAGCAGACGCTGCGCAAACCAAGCTACACCTGTTGTCCCATAGCACTAGGCGCGAATACAGACCCATATCAGCCTCTGGAGAAAGAGAAAGGCATAACCCAGGCATTGCTAACAGTAATGCAGCAGTTTCGACAACCGGTCACCATTGTCACCAAGAGCCAGCTGATTTTACGGGATCTTCCCATCTTGGCTGAGATGGCACAGGACAACCTTGCTCAGGTGGCAATTAGCGTGACTACTCTGGAGAGGGATTTAAAAAGGAAATTGGAACCCCGCACAGCGGGGCCTTCTGCCCGCCTGCGTACTATCGAACAATTGAGCAAGGCTGGGATACCCACGGCCGTACTTGCAGCTCCAATGATCCCGGCACTTAATGACTGTGAGCTGGAAGCTATTTTGAAGGCCGGGCGGGATTCAGGTGCCGAGAGGGCGGCCTATATCCTCCTGCGGCTACCCCATGAGGTGGCGCCACTTTTCCGTGAGTGGCTATCACTACATTACCCACAAAGGGCCGACCATGTAATGAGTCTGATACAACAGAGCCGCGGTGGGCGGGACTATCAAAGTGACTTTTCCCAACGCAGAACCGGTACAGGGGTTTTCGCTCAGTTACTGCGGCAGCGTTTTATTGTCGCCATTAGGAAATTGGGGTTAAATCACCGGCGCCTATCCCTGGATAGCAGCCAATTTAAAACACCACCCCTAGCCGGCGAGCAGCAGTCCCTTTTTTAACTGAGCTATGCGTTTTAACCTACAAGAAACTGAGAAAAACCCCTTGCGGACAAGATTTTAATGGATGCCTGGTTTTTGTATTTAATCCGCACTTCCAGCGGTACCCTCTATACGGGGATAACTAAAGATATTCAACGACGCTTTGCCGAGCACTGTGGTGGCGGGGCCAAAGCGGCCAAGGCCCTTCGCGGTAAAGGGCCTCTCACACTTGAATATCAGGTAAAAACTCAGGATAAATCTTCTGCACTGAAATTGGAAATCGCCATCAAGAGGTGGCCCAAGCATAAAAAAGAAGCGCTTATTGCCGGCACAATGGCATTGCCTGATTTACCCAGCTAACCATCATTTTGCCCTCGTGAGCCCTAAGCGACTAGCGCCTGGTAAGCAGCCAAGCCACTTCCATCGCTGGTACCAGCCCTTTTAAGCCACCTGGCACATCCCTGGAGGCCAGCATCTTCAGGTGATAATCCGCATTGTAACGCTCAAAAATCTCCTGAGAGCTGATGGAGAAGGGGGGACCCGCTAACTCAGACTGCTCATACTCAAAAGATATCAGTAATTGAGGGGCCACTTTTGTCATCGCCATCAAGTGCTGGGCATACACTGGGCGAATGTCTTGTGGCAACGCCACCAAGGCGGCACGATCATAGATACCATCAACTTCCTGTAGTATTTCCATATCCAGGTCGAAAATATCCCCTACATAAATATCAATATTGCTGGCCTTATAGCGCTTAAGGTTGGCAATTTGCTCGACTTCTGGGGTTATATCCATCTCTTGAAATAGTTGCTCTACCGCCATTTCACTCAGCTCGGCACCAACGACTCGATAACCTCCAGAAAGCAACCAGGCGATATCACGGGTTTTGCCACATAGTGGAACAAATACTCTATCGCCTTTGGAGAGAGAAAGCTGTGAAAAGAACTCCGACAGTAAGGAATTACCAGAGGCTTCGTGGAAAGCTATATTATTTTTCTTCCACTTCTCATGCCAATATGTCGCTTCCATGTTGCACCCCCGTGTGCATTCTAACGGTTATTTCTGATAACTCTGACGGATAATTCAGAGATCCTTCACACTCACTAAACCTAATATAAAAGGTATTCCAGTTCAGACTCTGCTTCAGGACCGGAAGCCTCTGGCTCAGTGAAAGCCAGTGCAGTTAAAAAAACAAAGGCCCCTGTAAATACGATGCTCTTCAACATTACCGATACCTCAGGTCATTTCTTTCACAGATTTAGTGGGAAACCGGAGTACTCACTCTGTCTTCAACAGCCACAAGTTATTTGCTTTTCGTCGATCCAGAGATAAAGAGTTTTCCCGGCCAGATAAAATCAACCAACCCCGCGACTATCGCGCCAAGTACAGCAGCAGTAATAAGCAGGAAATAACCATCTAAAGAGATCGGTTGCTGAGCTGTGAAAGCGATCAAGATACCAATCCCATAACTAATAATATTGCCAACCCCAGTAACCAAACCCATTGCCCAGGCCCCAATGGCCGATAATAATAAGGCCATAGGTAAAGCTAACCATGGTTGTTCCAGTTGCCACCCTGCAGTTCCCACAATTGCGACCAATCCTAGCCCAAGCCCTGTAACTGCACAGGCCAGGTTATAGCCACCGGAACGCAAGCTGCCGCCTCTAGCAAAATAGGTAACAGCACCCAGGGCCGCCACCCAGCTGGGCACACCAACAAGCTGGGCTGCCACAATCGCCAAAGAGGCACTCAGAAAAATCCGCAACCCAGTAAAAAGACGTTCCTGAGATTGCCCGTTACTATGTTCGAGACTTTCAGTTACGCTATTCATTACTTTCTCTCAATCTCCGCTGCACGCATTAATGACTGGCAATTCCTTGCCTAAATGCTTTCTACGCCACGCTGACTACTGATAACAATAAGTGGAGGAGCTATAGTCATCCCTCCATTAAGTGTATTTTCTCGCGTCTTTTGAATTTACGGGTAGCAGACTTCTTCCGCATCCTTGCCCAATCTTGCAATCGGTACAAACATGCGGCAAATTCAGGGAGTGGTTCTACCTACCCAAAGGGCGTTTTCTTAGTAGGTGATCAACTGAGGCCAATTGAGGAGATATGGGGATTACCAGGGGATTTCACTGCCATCATAATTATAAAATCGTCCACTCTTACCCTGACCCGCTTGCGTAAGCAGTTTCTTCAGGGCAGCCACACTTTGTGCCGTTGAAATCAGGGCACCGGGACCTCCCATCGCAGTTTTCACCCAGCCCGGGTGCAGGGCCATAACTGTGATTCCGCGATCATGGAGATCAATCGACAAGCTTTTAACGATCTGGTTGAGTGCTGTTTTGGAGCTTCGATAAATATAACCACCGCCAGAGCGGTTATCGGCGATACTGCCCACCTTACTACTCATCATGGCTATCAGCTTGTAGTCGCTGGCCGCCACGTTATCGCAAAAAGTTTCCGCCATCATATATGGCGCAATGGTGTTGGACTCCAATACGCGGCGCCATTCTTCCCGGTCCACTTTGCCAAAACCAGTGCCTTTCGGGCCGTAATATCCCGCATTATTGAGCAAGATATCAATAGGCTCCCCTTTCAAGGCCTTACCGAGAGCAATCATTTGCTCATAGTCGGTTACATCCAACTGGATGGGCTCTATCAGTGGGTATTTAGCCTGTAAGGTGTTGAGTTCATCGGCCTTTTTCAGATCTCTACAACAGGCGAATACACGCCATCCATCCTTGGCAAACTGGGCAGTCAACTCAAGACCTATGCCTCTATTACAGCCGGTGATCATTATGGTGCCAGACATCGCCTCTCCTTCAGTGTTATTCTTGCAGATCGCGATCATAGCAACTGTAGAACAATGTACTACTCACCCGACAATCTACTTTGGTTATTACTATTAGCTACCGTGGCTTGGTATATCTGGGCCAATATGGCAGCAAAAGAACATGTTAGGCGCGCTGCGGCCAATCACTGCAAACAACTGGGAGTGCAACTTCTCGACGATACGGTTGTGCTGGTACGCACCCGCTTAAAGCGTGACCGTCGAGGCCAGATCAGCCTGCAACGCAGTTATGAGTTTGAATTTACTTCCACTGGAGAACATCGCTATTCCGGTGTAGCAATTCTCCACGGCCGCCGTATTGAGCAGCTACAGCTGTCTCCACACCATTTGAGTTAACTTGGTATTTGTTGATGAAACCCGGCCTTTATCGCCACTACAAAGGAAATCTTTACGAAGTCCTGCACACGGCCATCCATAGCGAAACAGAAGAGCTCCTGGTGATCTATCGCGCTCTCTACGGAAACTATATTGTTTCGGCTAGACCTTACGCTATGTTTAGCGACACAGTCTCAGAGGATGGAAAAACATTCCCCCGCTTTAAACTCGAAAAAGCCTTCGAAATGATGGATAACACCCACGTAAAAAAAGCGCCAGAATAAATAAATCCAATCAGTCTCCAATCCCTGTCTTGCGCCATTTAATGCCAGAGGGATAACCTCTCGTGTCAGACAGAAGCCGATATTAATCGATAAAATTTGGCGCCTGACAAACAAGCTTGATCCTCTCGGACAACCCGCTCTCGTACCCACAAGGAAAACCGGTGAAAAACAAGAATATTATGATCTATGGCGCCTATGGTTACACTGGTGAGCTGATTGCCCGCCAAGCTGTAGCGCTGGGTTATCGCCCCATTCTAGCTGGTCGCAATGCTCAAAAATTACAGCCTCTGGCAGAAGCCCTTAATCTCCCGGCCATGGCCATCGACTTGGATAATACGGAAGTCTTAGAACGCAGCTTACGGGACGTTTATCTGGTTATCCACTGCGCCGGTCCATTTTCTGCTACCGCTGAATCCATGATGAGGGCCTGCCTCAACACTCGTACCCACTACCAGGATATCACTGGTGAAATTTCCGTTTATGAGACGGCACACCGTCTTGATGATGAAGCCAAAGCCAAGGGAGTCGTACTTTGCCCTGGTGCGGGATTCGATGTCATTCCTACTGATTGCCTCGCTGCCGCATTACACAAGGCTCTACCGTCAGCCACGCACCTGGCGCTTGGCTTCGACTCGGAGTCGAGTTTAAGCCCCGGTACAGCCAAGACCTCTATCGAAAGCCTCGGTATGGGAGGCGCCATTCGGCGCAATGGCAAAATCGAAACCATTGGCCATGGGCAGCTTACCCGCAGCATCGATTTTGGCCGAGGTGAAAAGTTTGCTGTCGCAATTCCCTGGGGCGATATCTCCACTGCCTTCCACTCAACCGGTATTCAAAACATTGAGGCCTACATCCCCATGAGCCCTGCAAGGGCAAAGAAGCTAAAGCGCCTGAATGGATTTCGTTGGCTGCTTCGTACCCAGTGGCTACAAAACTGGCTGAAAGCAAAAGTGAGCAAGTCTGTTCGAGGCCCCAGTGAAGAGCGTCGTGCCGGCCAGAAAACCTGGGTTTGGGGAGAAGTGCGCAATGACCGTCGCGGTGAGCGTAAAGTTGGCCGACTCACCACCGCCAACGGCTACGATGTCACCGTCTCTGGTTCCCTGGCAATCATGCAATATCTCCTCGACTATCAGGGCGAAGGGGGCTATTTCACGCCATCAAAACTCTGCGGCCATAAGCTGGTGGAGAATCTACATGGCTCTGGAACGATCGAAATCAAGTCGGCCTAGCCACTATTCTCAAAACCTTTCTGCTTTTTTCTAACGGACAAATCATGGAGCCGCGGACAGCTGCTCCTACTCTGTCTTTCCAGCCATTCCTTTCTTGGCGTCCTATTCACCTATCCCGAATCAATACTCTGCCAAGCTTTTAAGAGCGGCATATAGGCGTAAATAACGTCTATTTTGAGATTTCACTATTACGACATCATTTGGTCAACTCCGTGCAATAATCAATTTTTAAGTTTGCGGCATGCGAGACTTATCCATGAATTTGAAGAGTATTGATGTGTCCCTGGTTCTGTATCTCACGGAACGGGCGTCACGTCCCACTTCACGCAGACGGTACCTTTGGCTATCCAAATCTGGAGATGGCTGGCTCACCGTCGCCGTACTCCTCAGTTATATTATTTCCAATGCCGCCACTCAGCTTTTTATTGCCGCATGCTCTGGGTTGGCGGTAGAGCGCTCTCTCTATTGGACAATCAAAAACACGACCCGCCGCAGGCGTCCACCCCAGGCTATCCCCGGTATGCGCCCGATTATTATCGCCCATGACCGTTTCAGCCTGCCCTCGGGACATACCTCTGCAGCCTTTCTTTTTATTACATTTATGACTCAACAAGTCAGCCCAATGTGGGGATTAGGCTATATCTGGGCGACCGGGGTGGGCGCCGCCCGTGTAGGCTTGGGGGTACATTTCCCTTCTGATATTTTCGCCGGTGCCCTTCTCGGTTCATGTGTCGCATTAGCCACTGGCGCCGTCCTTTTATGAAAATACTCTATGGCGTTCAGGCCACCGGCAATGGACATATTGCCCGTTCGCGCACATTGGCAAAGGCATTGCAACAATACCCAGAACTTGAAATCCAATGGCTGTTTTCAGGTCGACCAAAGGAAAACCTGTTTGGCATGGAATTGTTTGGCGACTATTGGTGGCGGGAGGGAATGACCATTGTCCACAGTGAGGGGCGCCTCAGAAGCTTGGCCACGGTTGCCCAGGCTAAATTGCGCCAATTAATCCAGGATGTCCGCAAACTGCCAGTTAGCGAATACGACCTAATTATCAGTGACTATGAACCTGTCACCGCCTGGGCGGCAAAAATGCGCAAAAAGCCCAGTGTGGGTATCGGTCACCAATACGCTTTTTTACACTCGATTCCCATGCCCAGGTATAACTGGCCTTTTCATACCGTTTTACGTATCTTTGCTCCCACAAAAAAAAGCCTGGGTTTGCACTGGCATCACTTTGGAAACCCCATATTACCGCCCATAGTCCCCCCTCAACCCAAACCCGTGAGTGACACAGAAGATTACATTCTGGTCTACTTGCCCTTTGAACACCCAATACCCATGCTGGAGGAACTAGCCAAAGTAGAACGGCAATTTATTGTTTACGGTGTGCCAGAAAATCTGCCCACGGCAAACAATATCCAGATAAAGTCGCCTTCCACACTAGGATTCCAACAGGACTTGGTCAATGCCCGTGCAGTAATCTGTAACAGTGGTTTTGAATTACTGGCAGAGACCCTGGCTCAAGGCAAACCCATCCTAAGCCGACCACTGGCCTATCAATTTGAACAGGAAGCCAATGCCCAAGCACTGGAACAACTAAAGCTGGCGAAGATCGTACGCTCCATAGATGCCAATAGTATTCACACCTGGTTGCAGGAGGGGCCCAAATCTGTACGTATCCAATGGCCAGATGTCGCACAAGCTATTGCTGCCTGGATAGCACAGGGCTGCAAGCGAGACCCCGCAGATCTCGCCCGCAGTTTATGGCGACAAGTGACCCCCCGCCCCACCGAAGGGTCTGCACCCAACTACCAGAACGCTACCGACTAGCCCTTCTTTTTTTTGCGCTATCCGCAGTTGTAAAGACCATTGCCAGTCTATGGCCCACGACCTTCTACCACCATATCGCCAAGCGCATTCACACAAAAAGTCATTGCCCAATTTTGAGCCTCAGCGTTTACTTATCTGCCATTCAGTGGCCAACTAGACATTTATTTATCCAGCACTTAAAAAAATATTTGATCAGCACGGCACGAGAGTCTATCTCCAGCAATAGTGCAGTGGATTTGAAATTTTTGTAGTCGGACTAATATGTACATTTGCTCCATAAAAAAAATAATGAGGTAAGCATGACTAATTCATTGCTCAACGACCGTGATACCGAATTTCTACTCTATGAATTTCTCGATACCGAAGCGCTGCTACAGCGACCACGTTACAAGGAGCATTCCAGGGAAGTTTTCGATGCAACACTGAAAACCGCACGCACTATTGCCGAAAAATTTTTCGCCAACCACAATGCCAAGGGCGATGCCAATGAGCCCAACTTTGACGGCGAAAAAATACAGATGATCGCAGAGACCAAGCAATCTTGGGATGCCTTCTCCGAGGCCGGTTTTCTCGCGGGGCATTGCAATTTTGATGAAGGCGGCATGCAGCTGCCCAAAGCGATAATCAGCACGGCCCTTGGCTATGTTAGTGCCGCAAATATTGCCAGCGCTTGCTACCCCTTCCTGACTATTGCCGCCGCCAACCTGCTGCGCTCTTTTGCCAGTGACAGCCTAAAGGCACAGTTTTTGCCGCAGATGCTCGATGGCCGCTTCGCCGGCACTATGGCCCTCACAGAGCCCGATCAGGGCTCAGCTCTGGCCGATATCCGCACCAGTGCCGAACAGGCCGAAGATGGCAGCTACCGTATTCGCGGACAAAAGATGTATATCTCCGGCGGCGACCAGTCTCTGACAGAGAATATCGTTCATCTGGTATTGGCAAAAATCAAGGGTGCTCCCGCCGGCGTTAAGGGAATATCCCTATTTTTAGTGCCTAAAATGCTCCTTGATGAAAACGGCCAGGTAGCCCAGCCCAACGATGTAAAACTGGCGGGATTGCTGCATAAAATGGGCTTTCGCAACACGACCTCTACAGTATTGAGCTTTGGTGAGGATCAGGGCGCAGTGGGCTACCTGATCGGTGAGCCTCATCAGGGGCTCAAATATATGTTCCAGATGATGAATGAGGCTCGGATCAGTGTCGGCGCAGGGGCCTCTATTCTGGGCTATCAGGGCTATGCCTACTCCTTGCAGTATGCCAAGGACCGCCCCCAGGGACGCCTGCCTTCCAACCAGGACCCCAGCGCTAAGCAAGTTCCCATTATTCAACATGCAGACATTCGCCGTATGCTGCTGATGCAAAAGGCCTATGCCGAGGGTGGCCTGGGTTTAAGTATGTACGCGACTTCTCTTTATGAAGACCAGCACAGCGCACCCACGGAAGAAGAGAGCCAGCTGGCAGCCACTCTGTTAGACCTGATTACTCCGGTAGTGAAATCCTGGCCCTCCAAATACTGCCTAAAAGCCAATGAACTGGCCATCCAGGTACTCGGCGGCGCCGGTTATATTCGGGAATTCCCCCTGGAACAGCTTTATCGGGATAATCGCCTGAACGCCATCCACGAGGGCACTGAAGGTATCCACGCCCTCGATCTACTCGCGCGCAAAGTGCCCAGCAAAAATTTCCAGGCCTACCAGCTGCTGCAAACGGAAATCCGCAAAACGGTATTGGAAGCACGGCAGAAAGAGAGCTTGGTTAGCATGGCCGATACCCTGGAGGAATCCCTGCAAAAGCTCGACGAAACGGGCATGGCCCTGTTTACGCAATTACAGGAGGATGTGGATCGCGGGCTCAGTAATGCCACTCTCTACCTAGATGTTTTCGGCTGCATTATGGTGGCCTGGATCTGGCTGCGACAGGCGGTTATCGCCGCGAATGCCCTGGAAGGAACTACCAGCGAGGAAGATGGCAATTTTTACCGTGGCAAGTTGCACACCGCCCTCTTTTATTTTGAATGGGAACTACCCAATATCCAGCCGCAAATAAGCCTGCTGCAAAGTGGCAATAACCTGCCGTTCGATATGCGAGTCGATTGGTTTTAGCGAGTGACGATCAGGAGGGGCCATGTAGTAACTACAACAGTACAGTAATTTCCGTGCCCCCTTCGGGAAGAGATTCAGCGCTGATTTGCCCCTGGTAACTCTCAACAATATCCACCACAACAGCCAGGCCAATACCCTGGCCAGGCTGTTGCTGGTCGGCACGTACTCCGCGCTGGGTTACTTCGCGCCATTTATCGCTATCTAGGCCGGGCCCATTATCAGCGACCCGGATAGAGAGCTTGCGCCCCTCCTCGGGGTTCTCAATAACAACTCGAACCTGGCCGGCACCGTACTTGTAAGCATTATCGAGCAGGTTGCCAAGCAGCTCCATCAAATCACCCTCATCCCCATAGAATAGGGCGTTCTCAGCACACTCCCTTCGCACTTCACAGGGCCTGCTGCGATAGACTTTTTCCAGGGCATCCAGGATCTTTTCCAGAAGTGGCGCCACGGCAATACCGCGCAGGATAGACTTAGGGGAGCTGGCTACCGCACGCTGAAGTTGGTAGCTAATAATGCTGTCCATACGCTGTACTTGATCTGCAAGGGTTTTTCCGGCGGCATCGGGGTCCTTTTCCAGGCTCAACCCTTTGAGTACCGCCAGTGGCGTTTTCAGACTGTGGGCCAGGTCCGCCAAGGTATGGCGGGTCTTCTCACGCTGACGCCGCTCATTTTCAATCAACAGGTTCAGGTTGTCGGTAAGCGGGCGCAACTCCAGCGGGAAGTTTCCCTCCAGGCGATCGCTGCCACCCTGCTGCATATCGCGCAGGGCCTGCGCCAGTGCGCTTAACGGCGCAAATCCCCAGCGCAATACCAGCCATTGAGCCAAGACCAGCAACAGCGCCGCCACCCCCAGCCACTGCCAGATGGTCGAACGGAACTGCCCGACCTGCGCCTGTAGCGGAGCCGCATCCTCCAGCACTACAAAGGTGAAAGGGTGCTCATTTTCCAGACCCCAAGCCACTCCCTGGCGGAAGCTGCTGTAATTGGCATCGCCACCTGGCAGGGAAATACGCATAAAAGACTGCTGCCCTTGCGGCAGCGGGGAAAATTCCACCTCTGGCATTGCCAGGGCCGATTCAGAACGCCAAATTACCCGCCCTTGCCCATCCAAAACTGCGCCAATCAGGCCGGAATCTGGCTGGTTGAAGCGCTGTTCGGGCAGTTCGGGCGGCAGCACCAGACTCTCGCCCTCAGGTTCCGCCAGTGCCAACAGGGTGTAGATATAAAGCTGCAGCTCGCGCTGTTTAGCCTCATTCAAAGAGGTGCGATAAGCGTGCTCCAGCACCCCGGAAATCAACAGCACAAATGCCACCAGCACCAGGCTGGTAACCAGTGCCAGGCGGCCTTTTAGAGAATTCAGCCAAAAGGAAAACAGTTGCATTACAAATCAGGGTCAACTGGGAGCCATAAAGCGGTATCCGCGGCCACGCAGGGTTTCGATGGGCTTAAGCTGTGCCGCCGCATCAAATTTCTTGCGCAGGCGCCCGATAAACACTTCGATCACATTGCTATCCCGGTCGCAGTCCTGTTCATAGATATGTTCGGTGAGGGTGGTCTTGGAGACTACTTCATCCGGGTGCAGCATCAGGTATTCGAGCACCTTGTATTCAAAAGAGGTCAACTCCAGTTCGGTATCGTTGACTGTGACCCGCTGAGAGCTGGTATCCAGCAGTATCGGGCCCGCTTTGATCGTGGGTGAAGAAAACCCGGCGGAGCGCCGCACCAGCGCATTCAATCTCGCCAGTAACTCCTCGGTGTGGAAGGGCTTTACCAGATAGTCGTCACCACCAGCTTCCAAGCCGGCCACACGCTCCTGCCAGTGGCCGCGAGCAGTGAGAATCAGGATAGGGAAATGCTTGTCTTCGCCACGCAGTGTCTGAATCACCTGAATGCCATCCATTTTTGGCAGCCCCAGATCCATAACAGCGACATCGTAAGGATATTCACGCCCCAGGTAGAGCGCCTCTTCTCCATCCGGCGCCTCATCTACGGTATAGCCAGCGCCGCGCAGTGATTCTGCCAGCTGCTGGCGCAGTAAAACTTCATCTTCGACTAATAGTGCGCGCATATTCTTTCCCTTGTACTGCGAGTCTGTGGTAGCGGGTGATTAACGGGAGATCCTGCCGCTCTTCTTGTCCACAAAAACTACATAGACCTGACTCTTATCGGACAGCCCCTTTACCCGGTAGACCACCTGGCCCTGTTTGCGGGTTTCAGAGACCGATAATATTTTGCCGCCAAAACGCCGTTTCACAATCGAAGCGGCCTTTTCCCGGGAAACGCCCCCGTCCTGTACCCAGCGGAACTCATGCCGGAAGTTTTCCCTCTGCGGAGCCGGCCCACCCTGCCAGGAGGCAGCACATAGACCGGGAAACAAAACGATAAGGAAAAGAAAATGCCGAATAAAAGTGCGGCTCGATTTCACTGTGCGGCTCCTGTGGATGTCCTGGTTTTCCACCTTTTACTATTTCGACCGCCTTCCGCCGGCTCAAGGCGCCGGCGAGACTGCGACACGAACCCGGATTCTCTCGCCCGGGTGGTAATCTGTACGAGTCAGATAAACCTGACCATTATACCGATAGCGCACATCGTATCCGACTAATTCCCGCTGTGTACTGAACTCGTCGACAACCTGGCAACGAGATTCAGTGGCGTAATAAGTTGGGGCGTTGGCCCGACTGATCTGGTTACCCACCAGCGCTCCCACTAGTGCGCCCGCAACAGTGGCTCCAGCCCGTTGGCCGTGATGGTGGTGATAGCGACCGTGATGACCGCCACGTCCCAAGCTGTTGCCGACAGCGGCACCGATCAGCCCGCCAACCACAGTACCCGCCGGAGAAGCGGGCTCCCGGTAGGCCACCTGCTCATCCCGGCAGTAAGTACGCGGGTTACGGACCTGAATATCGGTGTAAACGGGAGTAACCTCGGTGACGCGGGCAAAGTCGTAGCTATCTGCACCGTAGGGGTCTGTGTAGCCATTGGGGCCCGCTTTGGCGGTAGCACTCAAGGCCACCAGCGCGGCGACTGCCGCGCCAGCGATAAACTGCTTGAAGAGTTGCACAATCGATCTCCCGTTATTCATCATCGGGAGCCAGAGTAGTCAAATTCATCTGAATAGACGCTGAATTACACCTGAGGTGGTAAGAAATATCAGGTTCTCTCCGTTTCCTCTCGCCTCTGCTGCCGCCGCTCCCGTCTCTCCCTGCGGCGCCGTTCCCGCTGGTTCCGCCTTTCCCGATTCTCCGTACGGCCGCGTTTATCCTTCTCCCATTGTTCCCGCAACTGTTTGCGCTGCTGGGGAGGCATCTGACGGAAGCGCTTGCGCGCCTCGCGAATACGCTGACGCTCCTCCTCGGGTAGGTCCATAAAGCGGCGATAAGAGTCCCGCAACTGGGCGCGCCGCTCCCTGGGTATATCCTGCCAGCGCTTATACTGTTGACGCGCTTCTTGGCGCTGCTCGGGGTTCATTTCACTCCAGCGCCTGGCCCCGCGTAACAATTGTTCCCGTCGATCTTCACTCAGTTGTGACCAGCGCGTCTCAAAATTCTGTAAAAGTCGGCGCTCACTGTCACTGAGACTCTGCCAATCCTGTGCCTGGGAAATATTCACAAAGAGCGATAAATACACGGCGGCCAGCCAACCACACAATATGGTTCTTCGCTCACTCATCGCTCAGCTCCTCGTGGGTCTCCCCTCCCCCGGTATTTGGTCTGCCTGTTATGGCTGGCTTTTCCGGCTTGGGCAACAACATCTCCAGCGCTTCCGGTGCTTGTATATCTCCCTGCTCATCGGCCCACTCCCCGACAAACATCAGGAAGTCCTCATCCAGTGGCTGCAGATCCTGCGCCAGTAGCGGGGCTGCAAAAAAGAGCACCGTATAGAAAAGACTTTTAGCGATACTTTTCTTGGTAAAAAGCACTTTTTCATCACTAGGAGGATTGCCCATTCAACTC
Organism: Microbulbifer mixtoriginis (SeqCode); assembly: GCF_052467515.1. Taxonomy (NCBI): domain Bacteria; kingdom Pseudomonadati; phylum Pseudomonadota; class Gammaproteobacteria; order Cellvibrionales; family Microbulbiferaceae; genus Microbulbifer; species Microbulbifer mixtoriginis (SeqCode). The sequence goes on from NZ_CP174314.1 coordinate 3,091,974, forward strand.
TTCCGCCAACCACTGGTAGAACTCCATGTCCTCAACCATTTCAACATCCATTTCCTCATATAAATACCAGTCAGTGGCACTCAGCAATTCGGTAGCGGCCTGCTCGCTGGATACAGGCCAAAACAGCAATAACAACAATGATGCACAAGCGCCAGTGAAAACTAGCCAGCCGGGAGAGCCACGATAATACGATTTCTTTGCTGCCACTGCGCGTTGTCTGGCTGCAGCAAGCCGCGATAGAGTCTCTGTATCAATATCACGCTCCCGCCGGACAGCTGCATGCTGCGCAGCTTTCTTTAATGAATCACTCTGCACGACTGGATTTTCTTGCCGACTATTCATTGCGTTGCCTCTAGTTGGAATGCCTCTAGATGGTTGCGCAAACTGCGCATAGCTCTTGATAAATGGGTCTTAACACTCCCCTGACTGCAGGACATTGCCCGCGCAGTCTCGGCAACATCGAATTCCTCGACACAGCGCAGCAGGAAGGCCTGCTGTTGGCGCAGGGGCAACTTGGCCACAGCACTATCGATGGCTTCCAATAGGCGTTCGCCAGCAAGGACCTTATCCGGGGCGGGATTATGGCTATCGACCCATTCCAGCGGCTCTGGATCTAGCTCATCGCTGTTTGCCGGTAGCTTTTCCCGAAATAGTTGCCAGCGGGATAGCTTATTGTTACGCCGGTGCCAATCGGTAATCCGGTTGTTGAGAATAGTGAAAAACAGCGGCCGCCACTCGGCCCGATCGCGGCCACTATATTTCCTCACCAAGGCCAACATGGAATCCTGCACGATATCCAGTGCATCATCCCGATTGCCAACAGCGTAATTCGCCATGGTGAATGCCCGTTTCTCCACCTGGGCGAGGAACTGATTCATAGAAACCGGCTGAAGTCCTTGCGCACAGAATACTCTTCCAGATTCTTTTTATTGATTTTGAAGTCTTCATACAAAGACTTCGCCCGCACTTTTTTATTTAAGCCACCCCAGATCTCGGGATCATCCCTCTTCACGCTTGCGAGCCTTGGCACGTCGATCCATACGGCGATCTGTGCGCTCTCCTTTTTTGTCTAGCCGGTTATTGATTTTTGTACCCTTGTTGTCCAATCGTTCGTTAATTCGCTCGCCCTTCTGGTCAAGCCGGTTGTCGATACGATCCCCTTTACGGTCTAGTCGCTCAGCCAATTTATCATTGCCATTAGCAGCAGCCTGCTCAGCTCTTTGATCCAAGCGTTCATTGATGCGATCACCCTTGTTATCGAGGCGCTCTTCAATATGATCTCCCTTTTGATCCAATCTCGCCTCTATGCGATCGCCTTTTTGATCGAGACGATCTTCAACATGGTCACCGTGGTCATGCGGTTCGCTCTCATCACTCTGTGCATAAAGGGAGTAAGGAAAAGCCAGGCCAATAGTCAACAGCGAGAGTCCAATCAGTTTTTTCATAAATCACTCCATTTCCATTTGAGGAAAACCAATAAGGTTTAAACTGCACTGATTAGAACGCTCTACTGGACCAGAGGTTGACAAGAAATTTTATTTTTTCAGGTGCTTATTCCATAGGCCTGCGACACTTACTTATCCTTCTACGACCTCTGGACCGGGCACCTCATCCCCAAGCCAGCGCTGGGTCAAGGTACCCGCCGTCATAGCGCCATTCACATTGAGAGCAGTGCGCGCCATATCAATCAGCGGCTCCACAGAAATCAATAGCGCCGCGATGGTAACTGGCAAACCCATTGCCGGCAGCACCACCAGTGCGGCAAAAGTTGCCCCACCACCCACTCCGGCAATACCGAAGGAGCTGATTACCACCACTACCAACAGGGTGCCCAACCACATTGGGTCCCACACGTTAATACCCATCGGCACCGCCACCATGGTGGCAAGCATCGCAGGATAAATTCCCGCGCAACCATTTTGACCAATAGTGGCACCGAAGGATGCAGAGAAGTTGGCAATAGCCGGTGAATTGCGCAGTTCATCTACCTGGGTTTCCACATTCAGGGGAATGGTGGCGGCACTGGAACGGGAGCTAAAGGCAAACACCAGCACCGGCCAGACCTTGGTGAAGTAGTGCAGTGGATTCACTCCATTTACCAACAGCAATAAACCATGCACCAAAAACATTAGGCCTATCGCACAGAAAGAAGCCACGACAAAACCAAACAGATTGGCAATATCCGCCCAGCTGGATTTGGCAATCAGTCCAGCAACCAGCGCCATAACTCCGTAGGGCGTGAATGCCATAACCAAACGCACCAACTTCATAATCCAGACTTGTGCGACATGCACAAAGCGCTCGATAGCGGCACCTTCCTGCGGAAACTCACGGCGTACAGCCAGGGCCGCAAGCCCCAATAGCACAGCAAAAATAACCACTGAAATTACAGAAGTGGAGCGGGCCCCGGTCAAATCCAGGAAAATATTGCGCGGAATAAAAGAGGTGATAATTTCGGGAATCGAGAGATCGCTGACCCGCCCAATTCGCTCATTGAGCACTTCAACCCTTGCCGCCTCACGGGTTCCTTCGACAAGACCCGCAGCAGAGAGCCCAAACAAATCGGCCATGGCCACACCTATCAGGGCGGCAATTGCAGTAGTGCCGAGTAAAACCCCCAGCACCGACACACTAATTTTACCCAGCGCCTGGGTGTGACTCACTTTTACCACTGCCACCAGAATAGAAGTGAGTACGAGTGGCATAACCAACATATACAATAGGTTTACATAGCTATCGCCCAACATCTCAATCCAGGGCAGAACCTCACCCGGAGCAACACCCCAGTTACGCGATAGCTGTAGAAGCGCCCCAAAAGCCACACCCAGTAACAGCCCAGCAAACACACCAGGGGCAAGGGTGTCCCTGCCACGCTGCCAGCGGTACAAGCCAAACATTAAAACCACAAAACCGAGAAGCAGAACAAAAGCGCCGATGTGCATGGTATGAGAATCCCACCCTGGGCAAACTAAAAAAGTGGCGGCATGCTATCAGCGATATGCCAATGCCCTATAGTTACCTTGGTTATAGATACTTTGGTTATAGTTATATTGATTAATTTTTTTTAATTATCTTAGAGAGAAAACTTTACTGGAGAGCCACCTTTAAGTCCTCAGCAGTCTGAGGGCCAACCAGTGTTTTTATCCAGCGACCATCTTCACCAATCACTAAAGTTGTAGGCAGTACTTCAGGCCAGGGTTGCCCCCAGCGGCCATCTGGCTCTTGGGCCAACAGCGGAAATTCTATGCCCAGTTTCTGCGCCTGCTCAATTGCTGCAGTTGTGGGCAAACCATCAAAATTAACCCCCACCACTACCACATCACTATTGGTTTGCGCCAACTCATTAAGTACCGGCACTTCTTCCCGACAGGGTTTGCACCACTCCGCCCAATAGTTGACCAGGACTATTTTCCCCTCGGTAACAACCGGCGCACCACTCACGGAGTGCAAACGGCTGTCACTCTCACAAGCGCTGATTACGCTTACCAAGAATAGAGAGGTTACTACCAGAGTTTTCTTCATTTTTTTTATTATCAGCAACATCATCCTGACCCTCCGCTTCCATAATTTCATTTTCTAAGTATTTTGGTATTTCCGTTTCACTGGCTTCGGCCTGCTCCTTTTCCAAGGCTGTGGTAAAAAGAGATCCAATTGTGATTCCCAGCTGTTCCCCGGCAGTCCCGCGCGCCTTGGCAAAACGACTCTCCACTTCGCTGTACCACTCGAACCCTTGTAAATCGCTTGGATTGCCACTGGGAATCCACTGAGGATTCAACCAACTGGAAAGCTCCATAAGCGATACCGCATTAAGATCGCGGAGTAGGACATAATCACTTCCGTCGGTCTGGGCAATCACCCGATGTGCTTGTAAGACGTCCCGCAAGCGACGCCACTGGCCAAATTTAATTCCCAGCAAAGAAATATCACGCTCGCGCAACGGTTTGCCATGCCACCCACCTTTAAACATTTGCCAGAGGACAATCAAAGTAGCGACCAGGTCTGAATGCTGACGGCCTTGGGTTGCAGCGCGATACACAGAAAGGGTTCGCACCAGTACACAGCCTGCCAGCACCAACATCCACATCATATAAATCCACAACAGGAACAAAGGCACAAAGGCAAAGGCCCCATAAATAGCCTGTACAGAACTGCGCGCAACGATGGCACCAAATAGGTATTTCATGATTTCAAAGGCAATAGAAGTGACCACCCCTCCCTCAATACCATGGCGCAGGGACACATAGCAGTTAGGCACAGCGACAAAAAGCAGGGTGAAAACAATCGTGGTGAAAATAAAAGGCAGCACCCTCAGCACCACAGCCATCATGCCGATACCCTCTTCCCCACCTAAAAACAGCTTCTGTGAGAGCAAGAAAGTACTGGCAGCAAGCCCTGCCCCTAATAAGATGGGCCCAAGACTGAGAATGGCCCAGTACAATAGAAAGCTCGAAACCCCACTGCGCCCACGGGATACATCCCAGATAGAATTAAAGGTGCCCTCAATGCTGCGCAGTGTAAGTCCCGAAGTTACCACCAGCATGGCAATACCCAACCCGGTAAGCCGCTGCGCCTGGGCGGAAAAACTGCTGATATACTCCTGAACCTCACGCCCACTTTGCGGTACAAAGTGGGAAAAAAGCTGTTCCTGCAAGCGAGTCTGGAGCCCGGCAAAGTCCGGGAACAGCGACAGCATCGCAAAACTCACTGTCACCAGCGGCACTATGGCGAACAGAGTCATATAAGTGAGAGCCGCCGCACTTTTTTGGCAGTTTTTCTCCACAAATAAAGACCACAAAGAGGTCGCAAAGCGCCGCCATTGAACGAGCCAGTCTTTCACGCTTGATTTCAATTTCATTCCCTGTGTGCGACCTCCGCCAAATGCTGCGAGTACTCGACTTGCGCCTTAGAATTCCGCTACGGTATTCGGTTAGAATACGCCAAACAGTAACAGGATACCGACATAATGTGGACGATCTACCACAACCCGCGCTGCTCAAAATCCCGTCAAACCCTGCAATTGCTGCAGGACAACGGTGTGGAACCGGAAGTGATTCTCTACCTGCAAAACCCTCCTTCTGCTGAAGAGCTAAACCAGGTACTGCAAAAACTCGGCATCCCTGCACGCGACCTGTTGCGCACCGGAGAGGAGCCGTATAAGCAACTCAACCTGAAAGACGGGGACCTTGACGAAGCTCAGCTAATCAAGGCCATGGTAGAAAATCCCATCCTGATCCAGCGCCCGATCGTAGTAAGAGACGACAAAGCCACGATCGGCCGCCCACCAGAAAATGCGCTGGAGCTGCTCTAAATGTCGCCCGAAAGCGAAGCCTATGTGCTGATTCTCTATTACAGCCGCAGCGGCGCCACTGCGCGCATGGCTGCTGAGCTAGCACGGGGGGTGGAAGCCAGCGGTATCGCCGCACGCCTGCGCACCGTACCCGCAGTGTCTCCCGACACCGAGGCCAGTCTGGCCCCTGTGCCAAGTGAGGGCGCGCCCTACTGCACCCTCGACGACCTGCGTCAGTGTGCAGGCCTGTTGATGGGCAGCCCCACCCGCTTTGGCAATATGGCATCACCGCTGCGCTATTTTCTCGACCAGACCAGCGACATTTGGCTGGATGGCAGCCTCACTGGCAAACCGGCTGCGGTCTTTACCGCCACCGGCAGCCTACACGGTGGGCAAGAGACCACACTTACCTCAATGATGCTGCCACTTCTGCATCACGGCATGTTGATTGCTGGCATCCCCTACTCCGAAGCGGCCCTCATGCGGACCAGTACCGGCGGTACGCCCTACGGCGCTTCTCACTGGAATAAAGGGCATACCAGCGACCTGAGCGAAGATGAAATCACCCTGTGCAGGGCGCTCGGTACTCGTGTCGGCCAACTGGCCCAGACCCTAGCGGTTCCAGCTGCCAAATAAAGGATTCAACGTGAACGACACTATTCAGCGCAAACTACATATTGCGCTCCGTATCAATTGGTTTTGCTATATCGGCCTGTTGGTGCTGTTTGTGGTGCGTAACCTGTTTGTCGAGGGGGGCTCTCTCTCTCTTTGGCTGATTCAGACGGTACCGTTACTGCTGGTGCTGCCGGGCCTGATCAAGCAACGTTATCGCAGTTATCTCTGGCTCTGTTTTATTCTGCTTTTGTACATTACCACCAGCATTGTCGACGTAATGATGCCTACACGAGGCTGGGAGGATGGCCTAATGATGGTTTTGAGCCTTATCCTATTCTTTTCTGCAATGATGAGCAGTCGCTGGCATCGCATGCAGTAACCCCATGACGGAATTTCCGCCAATGGTTCCAGACACAAAGGCGTGGAAACATGCGCTTTCCACGCACTGAGGAGTTTTGAGGTTTGACTGATTCACCCCAGAAAAAAGGGTTTGCCCGAGGCTTTTTAGCTGCGATTGGCGGCTCCATCACTTGGTTACGACGAGTATTCACCAATATCGTCTTCCTGCTGATTTTGCTGTTTCTAGGCATCGCCATTTTTAGCAAGGACGAGCGTTTAGTGGTTCCACAGGGCGCGGCCCTGCGCGTAGCGCCCCATGGCTTTCTTGTGGATGAACTGGCCCAGCCCGCCACTTTACCGATTTTCCTGGGCGGCAACCGCGGGCCTTCCGAGGTGCGCGTCAAAGATCTGGTAGACGCTATCGACAATGCCGCCACGGATAAACGTATCTCCTCACTGGTGCTAGAGCTGGACCATATGGTGGGTGGCAGTCTCAGCAAGCTCGATGAAATAGGCGCGGCTCTGCAACGCTTTAAAGCTGCGGACAAACCTATTTACGCTGTGGGTGACAATTTCACCCAACCTCAGTACTTCCTCGCCAGCCACGCAGATAAGGTCTACCTAAATCCTATGGGCTCAGTGATGCTCACCGGCTTCGGTGTTTATCGCAACTATTACAAGAGCGCCCTGGAGAAACTCAAAGTCAACTTCCATGTGTTCCGCGTGGGCGATTACAAAGACTTTATCGAGCCCTACACCCGTGACGATATGTCCCCCGCCTCGCGTGAAAACAACCAGCGCTGGCTGAATGAACTCTGGGGAGAATACAGCGAGCAGGTAACCGGCCTGCGCAACCTGCCCGCCGAGAGCATCGATCTGTTTATCAACGAATTGCCGCAAAAACTGCAACAGCATCAGGGCAGTTGGGCCGAAGCCGCACTGGCCAATAAACTGGTGGACCAGCTCGCCAGCCGCATTGAGGCAATGGAGGAGCTGAAAAAGAGCATCGGCGAAGATGATAGTAAAAAGCGCGAGTACAAGTTTATTGACGCCCTCGCCTACTTGCGCAGCCATAAACTTGCCGAGGCAGCCAAGCCTATCCGGGAGTCCAAGAAAATTGGTCTGATTACCGCCAGTGGTTCTATTGTCGACGGCCAGGCACCTGCCGGTCGTATCGGCAGTGAAAGTCTCGGCAAATTAATCCAACGCGCCCGAGAAAAAGAAGTGGATGCCCTGGTACTGCGTATCGACAGCGGCGGCGGCTCCGCCTTTGCCTCCGAGGCCATTCGCCAGGAGTTGTTGGCTACCCGTGCAGCAAAAATTCCAGTGGTGATTTCCATGGGCAGTCTCGCCGCTTCCGGTGGCTACTGGATCGCCACTGGCGGCGATCGCATCTGGGCCTCCCCGGCCACGCTCACTGGCTCTATCGGTGTATTTGGCGCCTTCCCGACGTTTGAGAACTCCCTTGAGCATATCGGTGTTTACACCGATGGCGTAGGTACCTCGGACCTGGCCGGCAGTATGCGCCTGGATCGCGCCCTGTCGCCAGCAGCAGCCAGCATTCTGCAGCAAGGGGTGGATAACACCTATGCACGCTTCCTGCGTATTGTCGCCGAAGCCCGCGGCAGCACTCCCAAAGAGGTGCACAAGATTGCCCAGGGGCAGGTATGGACCGGTCGCGCCGCCAAGAAATTAGGATTGGTAGACGATCTCGGCAATCTCAGCGACGCCATCGCCGACGCCGCGCAGCTTGCTGAAATCGAAGAATACGACGTAGTAGAGATCCAGCGTGAACTGAGCCCCGGCGAAAAATTCCTGCGCGCTTTGAGCGACAATGTAGACGCGAAAATTGCCGCGAGCCTTGAAGCCAATCTGCCACTCGGCGCCTGGCTAAACAGCGTGCAGCCGGTATTGGCGCCAATCGCCGAGCTGCAGAGTTATCGCGACCCGCGCGCCCTCTATGTGCGCTGCCTGCCCTGCCAAGCGCCCTAAAGTTTTTCATCTCAACACCACATTCCGCCGCCGGCTCAATGCCGGCGCGGACGCCCGTAAAGCCCGCGCAATTCTTCCTTGGCCTGTTCCAGTAGTCGCCGCCTTTTCGCCGGCAGCCTCTGTCCCGCCCGGTTGATATAGAACGTCAGCATAGACATAGCGGAGCGATAGGGGTCAGACTTGCGCCGCTGGCTGGATTCCGCAGCCGCTTTCAATCCCTGTGCGATCGCTTTCGGGTCCTCCAGGCTAAAGAGGCCCTCACTCAAATCCAGGGCATGGCTGTGGCGCGTGACCTCTTCCGACCAATTGGCCTTTTTGGCGGGACTCACCAACACCTCCACTCATTGGCTGACCCACCTAACTATATGGTGGCGGCGTCTATGTTGGTCGCACGAAGCAACTCAGACCTCGCTGTCAGTGATTTTGACCCGGCGCAGGGCACCACTTAAAGCCACCAGGGCAAAGGCGAGCAGACTTAAAATCCCCGCCCACAGCAAGGTGGTCAGGGGGGCAGCGTATTCACTCAAGACTCCAGCGACCAGTGCCCCAAGAGCGGCGGAGCCAAACAGCGCAAACTGATAAATGGAGATGATGCGGCTGCGGTATTCCGCTGGGGCGAGCAACTGTACTATGCCGCGACCGAGGCCAGCGGAAGCCGCCGCCACCGCCCCCCAACACAGACACAGCAGGATTAGGCCAAACTTCGTAGGACCGAGGCTGATGGCAATCAACAGCGCTGCGCTATAGAGCAGGCACATAAGAATACCGCGCCCAGGTTCAGCCCCCTGGCCACGGCGCAACATAGTCACCGTAGCAATTACGGTACCAGCTACGAAGGCCAGTTGCAGCGTGGCGTAATAACCGGCGCCGCGACCGTAATCCTCCGCCAGCAGCGGCAGTACCACCAGAAAAACACCGATATGCACAAACCCATTAAAGGCCATCAACGCGGTCAACTCACGCAGTACTGGATGCCGCCAGGCCTGGGATAAGCCATCGAGAATCAGGCTGTGGGTGATTTTTTCCTTAGTCATGCGGCTGGCCCCACCCGCGCGCAGACTAATCAAGGCTGTGGCCGCCAACAGCAATACTCCTATCTGTACTAACAGCAGGGCTTGCAGCCCCCAGTGTTCGAAGCGGCTCGCCAGCAACATCCCCACAGCCTGACCACCGTATTGGGCCAACATCATCCAGGTCACAGTTTTCTGCACCCGTCGCTCGGAGGTTTGCCCACCGCCTTGGCGTGCACTGCGCTGTACCAGATTGTCCCGCGCCGGTTGCAGGAAAGCGCTACAAATCCCAAGGCAAATACCGTAGAGCATCAATATCGGCAGGGAGATCATGGACAGGAGGTAAACCAGCAGCAGAGTTGTGTGGCAGAGGACCAGACCAATGCAAGCCAGTGCGGAGACAGTGGCCGGATCACGGCGGTCGGCCAGGGCACCGCCGAACAGCAGGAACACCAGATTGGGCAAAAGCACCGAAGCCTGCACCCAGCCCAGTTGCAGAGCCGGCAAATCCACCACAGTGAGCGCAATCCAGGGCAGGAGAATCACCTGCAGCCCGGTAGCCAGGGAAGTGCCACTGTAGCCCAGCAGAAATTTTTGCAGCCTATGAGGCATCTTACGCGATAGACTTTCCAAGAGTTAATGACCCGTCAGCCGGTTTTTACGTGCCGACACCCTAAAAGAGAGCCCCAAGCGCCAGCGCAGTAGTCGGCGCAGCTCATTCAATGCTTCTTTATCCCCGCCATAAGCGGCGCGCTCAAAGGCGTCTGTCGCACGCCCGGAAAACTCTGCCAATGGGGGACTCTCCTGTGCGATACGTTCGGCGAAGTCCCGCGGCGCCTCACCGGGTCGCCGTGTGATACCTGCCCGAGCCATGCGCTTACAGAAAACTGCATAGAGGCGCTCTACCACAGGCTGTTTTCGTCCTCGCCCAGTAAAACGGGTCCACAGAAGAATGCCAAATAGTACAACCGCCACCGGTGTGGCAAAAAAAAGGGCCATCCGCAGGGGGGAAAGCTCTCCCACCAGGCGCTGCAAGGTGTCCCGCTGCTTCTCACTATCAAAACTAATCACGGTCTGATACCAGCGGTAATTGATCATGTCCCACTGCAGGCGCAGCTTCACCAGAATATCGAAGCGGTGCACCTGCAGTAGCGAATCCCGCATAAACTCCTCCCCTGCAGCGCTCTCCAGACCATCCCGGACCCGCTCCGGGGCAACCGCAGCAGTGGGGTCCACCCTCTGCCAGCCGCGTCCATCGAGCCAGATCTCGGCCCACGCATGGGCGTCGTACTCGCGCACCAGCAGGTACTCCTCACCACTCACCCACTCGCCACCCTGGTAACCCGCCACCACCCGTGCCGGCACTCCGGCGGCGCGCATGGCAAAAACATAGCTGCCGGCAAAGTGCTCACAGAATCCCTTTTGGCTGTCAAACAGGAATTCATCCACACTGTCTCTGCCGAGTGCCGGTGGGCTCAAGGTATAAGTGAATTCGCGATTGTAGAGGGCCAGTAACTGTGACGAGATCTCCTCACCGCTCAACCCCCGGCGGCGCAGGCGCTCCACCCAGTCTCGGATGCGCAAGTTTCCATCTGCCGGTAGCTGCAAATTGCGACGGCGCTCGGCACCGCTGAGTGTGGACTGAATAACCTGGGAGTCCCGGGGCCAGGAACGCACCTCATAGGCAAAGCGACTATATACCGGGGAACGTTTTACCAACCGGTCGTCCGTGGTTTCTCCCACTCCCGCACTGTCCGAGGCGGGTCTTGCCAGGGCGAACAACCAAGGGCTGCGGCTCGCCTCCTGGATCACCTGGTAGCGGTAACGCGGGCCGACTTGTGGCAGTGGACGCTCGCCACTATTCCAGTACACCCGGCCACCATTGCGCGGGTCCACACCAAAACCCTGCCGCCAGGTACGCCCATCGAATTCGGAGTACACCAGCCCTCGCCAATAACGTTGCTCCGGCGGCGGTATGGGTCCATCGAAAGAGATACGCAGTGCCGGCTTGGCGGATTTGGATAAGCGGGTGAAATCACCCGGTGCCATAGAGTCACTCACACCAGTGCGGCCGGCAGAAGTATCCTGGGGCACATTCCACAGAGGGCCCAGGCGCGGCATAACCACAAACAGCAGCAGCATCAAGGGTGTAGCCTGCGCCAACAATCTCAAGGAGAGCCCTAAGGCCCGACGCGGCCGCGCACTGAAGCTTCCCAGCTGTGCTGCCAGTGCAGCGGTAATCACCAGGGTCGCGATCAATCCGTAGAGGGCATAGGGAATCGATTGCTCACGCACAAACAGGGTCGCGGCAACAAAATAGGCCAGCAACAAACTGACAAAGGCATCGCGGCGGCTGACTAATTCCAGGTTTTTCAGGGTAAAGGACAGAGCCAGCAGCGCCACCATCGGCTCCAGTGCAAACCAACGCTGGTAGGATTGCGCCAAACCCGCCACTGTAAGCGCAATCACCAATAGTTTGAGGGCGCGCCCTGGCAGATCACGGCGCCCGCGAAAGACCTCCAAGCGCCAATAGACCGCAAAAGCCCAGGCAATACCAATCCACAGTGGCAACTGGCTCAGCTGTGGCAGCAGGGCGACAAACTGCGCAGCGAAAATCCACAGTAGGCTTTCGCGCGGCAATAGATCCCGGTTACTCGCCATCAGCCACCCCACTTGGGAAACAGGGCCAGCGCTGACAACACTCGCTGCTGGTGCTCGGTGCCGAGAGAGGGCGGCAAAGTAGTGCCGGGGATGCGCAGGCCATAGGCAATTCCCTGCTTCTCCGCCTGCAAGACCCAATCACACAGGTTGCTCAGGCGGGTCTCTACATCGCGCCCATCCAACAACTCCCAGTCGAGCCAGAGACGGGTATCGGTGCGGCTCTCATACTCCTTGCTATAGAGATCGCGACCGGCGGCATATTGCTTCCAAGCCAAATGGCGCAAGGAATCACCGGGCTGGTAGGGTTTGAGAGAGGCATAATCATCCCCGCCGCGACGTACCTGGCCGGATGTACCCTCTGCCTGGGCCTCTCCCAGTGGCAGGGGGCCAGCGGCGAGTGGTCGCGGATACACCAGGAATTCAACATCCAGGTCGATGCGGCTCCAGCAGCGAAACAGCCCCAGTGGAAAGCGGCTCTCGACTCTTAAGCGCGGCGCCTGAATTCGCCCCCGCTGCAGGGCTGGCAGCGCAATACGGAAGTCCGCCGAGGGCTCCTCACAGAGATCCACATATGCGCCCTCTTCCGGTGGCCAACAAATTTGTATCCACTCCCGTTGGCGTTTGTCCGCTCGGCTCAGATTAATATGTGCCTCGGCGAAATCGCCGGCAAAGGCCGCTTCAGTGCCCAGCAATTGCAGGCGCAGTCCACTCAAATTGGCGAAGGTATGCACAGGCAAGATAACGAAGACACTGATCAGCAAAAAGGTCAGGGCAAAAACCAGATTGTTCTCGTAATTGGTGGCCAGCAGCCAAAGCAAAGCGGTTATCAATAAATAACCAAGCCCCGCGCGGGTGGGCAGGATAAATAGGCGGCTGTGATTTAGGGTGATGTCCCGTGAGCGAGGCACTCGTCGGCTGAGCCAGCGCTCACCCAGCCTGCGAAAAAAATTGCGCGAGCTTGTACTGGAAGCCTGTCGGGGAAGGTCGCGGATCACACTCATCTGTTTAGGCCGCGATAATATCCACCTGGCGCATAAGGCGCTCTACCAGCTGATCGCCATTGCCGCCATCACTCTGCAAACGGTGCCCAGCCACCGAGGGCAGCACCGCCTGGATATCTTCCGGCAGGACATGGGCGCGATTATGAATCAGCGCCCAGGCCTTGGCAGCACGCAGCAGCGCCAGTGCCCCTCGGGGCGATAAACCCACCGCACAATCTGAGCTCTGGCGGGTATGCAGCACCAAACGCTCTAAATAATCGAGCAGACTGTCAGAGGCCTTCACCTGCCCCACCAGACTTTGCATTTTTTTCAGAGTAGCGAGGTCGATACGTGGCTTTAGCTTGGCCAGCTGTTGGCGGGGATCAGCGCCTAAATACAGGGCCCGCTCAGCTTCGCGGTTAGGGTAACCGAGGCTGATGCGCATCAGGAATCGGTCCAGTTGTGACTCCGGCAGGGCAAAAGTACCGGACTGCTGCAGTGGGTTCTGGGTGGCAATCACAAAGAAAGGCTGTGGCAACGCGCGGGTTTCGCCGTCGACACTGACCTGGCGCTCCTCCATTGCCTCAAGCAAAGCACTCTGAGTTTTGGGAGAGGAACGATTGATCTCATCGGCCAGCAGTAGCTGGCTGAAAACCGGCCCCTCATGAAAATGAAACTGCCCGGATTCCCGCTCAAAAATTGATACACCGAGAATATCCGCCGGCAGCATATCGCTGGTAAATTGCACGCGTTTATAGGAGAGACCGAACACCTGCGCCAGAGCATGGGCCAGGGTGGTCTTGCCCATACCTGGCAGGTCTTCAATCAACAGGTGACCTTTTGACAAAAGGCAGGCCAAGGCCAACTTCACCTGACGCTCTTTTCCCAGCAAAACACTGCCAATATCGGAAACGATGGCGGAAACTATTTTTTGCACGGCAAATCCATTACTGCTCATTTTTTTCTCAGGCCAAGGAGCGGCCCGGTGTAAGCACCCGCCAACGCTGTGGGGCGGGTGCTATGGTGCCAAACTCGCAAAAATCGAATTTGGCACCCGCTATTAATCATAGGAAGACAGGGAGTGCCCTGGTTTAAGCAAAGGCCCTGCAAAGCGCCTACAACAAAGACAGCCCCCGCATCAGATCGCGCTTCAGGTCTTCTGCATTCTCCAATCCGACGGAAATACGAATCAGGTTTTCGGTGATGCCCGCGCGGGCTTTGTCCTCATCACTGAGACGCCCGTGGGTGGTAGTAGCCGGGTGTACGATAGTGCTCTTGGCATCGCCGAGGTTGGCGGTGCAAGACAGGATTTTACAGTTGTCGATCACCTTCCAGGCTTCCTCGCGACCACCGCGCACGCAAAAGCTCAACACCGCACCAAAGGCATCCTGTTGTTCGCGGGCCAAGCGGTGCTGGGGGTGTTTGGGCAGGCCGGTGTAGTTGACCTTTTCCACCATCTCCTGTTCATCAAGCCACCAGGCCAGGTCCAGGGCGTTGGTGCAGTGGGCCTGCATACGCAGCTTGAGCGTTTCCAAACCTTTAAGGAAAACCCAGGCGTTAAACGGGCTCATACTGGGGCCGGCAGTACGCAGGAACACCACCAGCTCATCCATAACCTCTTTGCGCCCCACGGCGACACCGCCCAGGGCGCGCCCCTGGCCATCGAGGAATTTGGTTGCGGAGTGCACCACGATATCGGCGCCAAGCGCCAGTGGGCGCTGCAGGGCCGGAGTACAGAAACAGTTATCCACCACCAATAGAGCGCCGGCGCTGTGGGCCACCTCCGCCAGCGCGCGGATATCCGCCACTTCACACAGGGGGTTGGACGGGGTTTCCATAAACAGCAGCTTGGTGGAGCCATCCACCGCCTGCTTCCAGGCATCCATATCGGTGAGATCCACATAGCTCACACGCACGCCGAATTTTTCCATATAGCGGCCAAACAGCGCGGTGGTGGTACCAAACACACTGCGAGAGCAAATCACCCGGTCGCCACTTTTCAGCAGCGCCATACAAATACTGAGAATCGCGGCCATACCACTGGCCGTGGCTACCGCAGCCTCGCCACCCTCGAGCGCGGCGATGCGCTGCTCGAACATACGAACGGTGGGGTTGGTGTAGCGAGAGTAAACATTGCCGACACTCTCGCCGGTAAAGCGCGCAGCGGCTTCTGCAGCAGAGGGGAATACGTAACTGGAGGTGAGATAGAGGGCTTCGGAATGCTCGCCCTCTTCCGAGCGGACCTGCCCGGCGCGAACGGCCAGAGTTTCCAGAGCGTAACCGTCGTCTTCAAACATATACCGCTTCCTAGTCAGTATTTTTTGGAAGGGGTCATATTAACCGAAACGGTCGTGCATGGCGCCCTCTTCTGCCGTGAACAGAGCGCCGCCGGAGATAACTTACAGGGTGCTAGTATCGGCCTTCTTGTGCTTGGCCTCATCGTTGCGCGCCGCGTGAAGGCTATCGAGGTAATCTTCGTCAACATCGCCGGTAATATAGTTACCGTCGAAAACGGAGCAGTCGAACTGATCGATTTTCTGCTTACCTCCGCTGGAACTTACGACCAAGTCTTCCAAGTCTTGGTAAATCAACCAGTCTGCACCGATTTCTTCACAGATCTCTTCAGTCGTGCGGTCATGCGCCACCAGCTCACTGGCAGACGGCATATCAATACCATACACATTGGGGTACTTCACAGCTGGCGCCGCACTGGCGAAATAGACTTTCGCGGCACCCGCATCGCGAGCCATCTGAATGATCTGCTTACAAGTGGTACCGCGCACAATGGAGTCATCCACTAACAGCACATTCTTACCGCGGAATTCCAGCTCAATGGCATTCAGTTTTTGGCGCACTGATTTCTTACGCTGTTTCTGCCCAGGCATGATAAAGGTACGGCCGATATAGCGGTTCTTCACCATCCCCTCACGGAATTTCACCCCCAGCCGGTGTGCCACAGTCTGGCCGGCGGTGCGGGCGGAATCGGGAATGGGAATCACTACATCGATATCGTGGTCGGGGCGCAGGCGCAGAATCTTGTCTGCCAGGTGCTCACCCTGACGCAAACGCGCCTTGTGTACGGAAACGCCATCCATAATGGAATCCGGGCGGGCGAAGTACACATGCTCAAAAATACAGGGGGTCAGGGTCGGGTTTTCCGCGCACTGCTCAGAGTGCACAGTACCGTCCAGCTCGATATACAGCGCTTCACCGGGGGCCACATCGCGCACCAGTGTGTAACCCAGTACATCCAGGGCGACAGACTCAGAGGCCACCATATACTCGGTGCCTTTCTCGGTCTCACGTTTACCGTAAACCAGCGGACGAATACCGTTGGGATCGCGGAAGGCGACGATACCGTAACCCACAATCAGGGCCACACAGGCATAGGCGCCGCGCACACGTTTGTGCACACCGCGCATGGCGGTAAAGATATCTTCAGCCTTAGGCTGCAGCTTATGTAGCTTATGCAGCTCATGAGCGAATACATTGAGCAGCACTTCGGAATCGGAATCCGTATTAATGTGGCGCAGATCCTGCTGGAAGATCTCTTCAACCACATCCCGCACATTGGTGAGATTGCCATTGTGTGCCATGGCAATGCCATAAGGAGAGTTCACATAGAAAGGCTGCGCCAGGGCGGGACCGGAACTGCCCGCAGTGGGGTAGCGCACATGGCCGATACCAAAGTTACCTTTCAGGCGCTCCATATGGCGCGCGCGGAACACATCGCGCACCAGACCGTTGGCTTTTTGCTGGTTCAGGCGATCATCGTCACAGGTCACGATGCCCGCAGCATCCTGCCCCCTGTGCTGCAACAGAGTGAGCCCATCATAGAGCTGCAGATTGACATCACTCTTACCGACGATACCGACGATACCACACATATATTTGACCCTATTGATCGAAAAAGCGGCGCTAGCGCCCGATTAAAATAACTCTACGAAATAGTCCTTCACAGACTTGGCCAGCTCCCGCGCACTGCCCTCAAATTCGAGGAAATGGGGAATTAACACCGACTCACTCCACCAACTATCCTGCTCCACCGGCACCAGTGCCGGAGCCAGAATCAGCAGTGCCATCACCACAATGGCCCCACGCGCCAGACCAAACACCATGCCCAGTACCCTGTCGGTACCCGATAAGCCAGTGGCCTCAACAAAAGCGGAGAGCATCATATTCAAAAGCGCCCCAGCCAGGAGCGTTCCGAAGAACAGAATGGCGAAGGCGGCAATCGCCTGGAGGGATGGGGTGTCGACAAGGTTTGAAAGCAGTGGCGCCAGCTGTTCGCGAAACATCATCGCGACCACAAAAGCGGCAATCCAGGTGAGCAGTGACAGGGTTTCGCGCACGAAACCTCGACTAAGGCCGATAAGTGTGGAGATACCCACAATAGCCAGAATGGTCCAGTCAGCCCAATTCATTCAACCCTACCTGCGTGGCGGCTGCTGCCGCGAAGAGCGCGCATTCTAACTTAAGGGACTAAGCGCGTGAAGCCGTAGACGAATCGATTGGAATTTCCTTTCCAAACTGCAAAACTCCGTAGATTAATCACCTTACGGCAGTGGATTTATGCAAAAAAAAGCGCAGATGAATTGCCCTTTAGACGTGCCTCTGCGTGAGGACAGCCACGGGGCAAACAGGCGATATACCAGACCAAGAAGTGTAAGAAGCCCAGCCAATATCCCAGCCATCCGCGAAATACTGGCACAAGCTGGATAGGTTGCCGCTACTTTGGTGACCAGACCGGCACACCCTCTTTACCAAAATGCCAACCCGCCGCAAGCCACAGAAACCTCAAGCTTTGAAGCGAAGCACCAGGGTTTGCGCCTGCAGTAGTGCGTCCAGCTCCCGCTTAATAGTCTGTGCGTCGGCTTTATTCACTTTCGGCCCTACAAAGACCCGCACAAAGCGCCCCTTATCCGTTTCCACAGCGCGTGTGTACGCGCGATACCCCTCATCCATCAAGCGCATGCGCAGCTGCTGTGCACGGGAATCATCTTTGTAGGAGGCCACCTGAACCACCCAGGCCATCGGCTGCCCCTGATCATCAACCAATGGCGAGGCCGGCTGCTTGCCAGTATCAACCTCCACTGATGAAGTGGAATCATTTGTATCTTTTCCCTTCCCCGACTGTGTATCGGAGACAGCAAATTTTGCCGCACCCTCTGCGGGGTTAGAGAACTTCTCGGGTACTTCCGGCTGAAAAATTTCCCCAGCCTTCGGTGCTGGCGCCACACCGGCAACAGGCTCCGGATGAGCAATCTCAATAGGGCTGATATCCGGCTCAGCCGGGATCTGGCTTACCTCGCTGATATGCCCCTTTGACTCCCGGTCCAGCAGACTTGGCAGGAAAATCACGGCGAGCGCAATCAGCACCAGCGCACCGACAATACGCTGTTTAAAGCCGTCGTTCAGCCGCCCTCTGCGGGAGGCCTTATCCTCGCAATTCTCCATTACCCTCGTCTCGCATCTGCTGCAGAACTTCCGCCACAGTAAAGAAGGATCCATATACAAGCAACCTATCCTGTGGATTGAGGGTTGGCAGCAGTTGCCGCAACCCTTCAGCCACTGTTGGACAGCGCCGATCCACATTCGTCTCATCTACCCCAGCTTCCAGGAGGCCAGTGCAGAGTGCCTCACCCTCTGCGGCACGACCATTTTCCGGCAGCAAGGCCGGGTGCCAACGATCTACCAACTTACGCAGAGGAGCAAATAGACCGACGAGATCTTTATCTTCCATCGCCGCAACCAAGGCGTGGGTCTTCCCCTCCACCGGATTGGCCTTCAACCAAGCAGCCAAGTGTTCAGCCGCCGCCGGATTATGCCCCACATCCAACAGCAGATTTCGCTCACGCCAGTAGACTTGCTGGCAGCGCCCAGGCAGGGCTATTTGGGCCAAGGCAGCCTCTACTCCCTCCTGGGGTAAAGCATCCAGAAGTGTCAGCGCGGTAAGCCCAGCAGCAATACTGGGTCGCGGCAGAGTGATATCCGGTATTGACAGAACCAAATCGCCAAAGTGATAAATCTCACTCTCACCACTTGAAGAGATATTAAAATCCTGCCCGATAAAATAACTGGAACTGGCCTGCTTTTCTGACGCAGACAGCACAGATTGGGGTGGTGAGCTATCTGCACAGACAAAAGGAGCCCCGGGACGCAGAATGCCCGCTTTCTCGCGGCCGATGACTTCCCGATCGCTACCAAGCCAATCCTCGTGATCTACTGCCACGCTGGTAATAATCGCCAAGTCGGCATCCACCAAGTTGACCGCATCCAACCGACCACCGAGACCGACTTCCAGCAAAGCATATTGCACCTTCATGCGCTGGTATAACCACAGGGCAGCCAGGGTCGTGAACTCAAAATAGGTAAGACTGGTTTCCCCGCGAGCAGCCTCCACTGCGACAAAGGACTCCACCAACTGCTGATCCGATACCTCCTCGCCATTGATGCGTATTCGCTCATTGAAACGCAATAAGTGTGGAGAACTGTAAGCGCCGACGGAGTAGCCGGCGCGGCACAAGAGTGCCTCCATTGTCGCTACGCAGGAGCCCTTGCCATTGGTTCCAGCCACGGTAATCACCGTAGGGGCGGGTTTTTGCACCCCCAGTGCAGCTGCAACCGAAGAGACACGCTCAAGACCGAGTTCGATTTCAGAGGGGTGCAGCCGCTCCAGGCGGGTGAGCCAATCTTGTAGTGAGGACATAATTGGATAGATCGCTGGTGGGAGGCAGCAGCCAGACGTTCTTACCGACTGCTCTTAAGGACCTCCGGGGAATTGGGAAATAATTAATTACCGCTCAGTTTACCCAATAAGCGCGAGACGGTGGTACGCATATCCTTGCGTGGAATAATCATATCGATGGCGCCATGCTCCAGTAGGAATTCACTACGCTGGAAGCCCTTGGGCAACTTCTGGCGGATGGTCTGCTCGATAATATTGGGGCCGGCAAATCCGGCACGCGCACCTGGCTCGGCCGCATTGATATCACCCAGCAGGGCCAAAGAGGCTGAAACGCCGCCGTACACGGGGTCGGTCATAATGGAGATATAGGGTACTCCCGCCATCTTCATTTTTTCCAACACCGCCGAGGTCTTGGCCATCTGCATCAAAGAGATCAGGGCCTCCTGCATACGCGCCCCACCGGTGGCAGAAAAGCACACCAGCGGAATACGCTGTTCCAAAGCGCGTTGGGCCGCGCGGGTAAAGCGTTCACCCACCACATAGCCCATGGAACCGCCGTGGAAGGCAAATTCGAAGGCCACCGCTACCAAGGGCTCTCCATTCAGGGTGCCTTGCATGGCGATCAGTGCATCTTTTTCGCCAGTGGATTTTTGTGCTTGCAAAAGACGGTCTTTGTACTTTTTGACGTCTTTAAACTTCAGGCGATCCACTGGCAACACATCGGTAGCCAGCTCTTCGCGTCCATCTTCATCGAGGAATATGTCCAGGCGACGGCGGGCGCCGATGCGCAAATGGTGGTCGCACTTGGGGCACACATCCAGGTTGCGCTCCAGCTCCGGGCGGTAAAGCATGGCGTCACATTTGACACACTTCTTCCATACCCCCTCTGGGACCTTGCTGCTGCCGGCACGTCGCTCGGTGCGAATTACCGCGGGAACAATTTTTTCTAACCAGCTCATCTCGTTTCCAAATCCGGATGCTTTCTGTAGGCCGGTGCATTTTACCGACCGGTGAGTTTCAGGCTACGAATTAAAACACTAAGCTGAACATCAAACCGAGCCAGATCAGCCGCTATTTTTGGTGATCTGGCCAGTTTTTCGCTTAAACTTGGGTGAAAGCCTAACGGTCCAGTGCCTGGCGCATCTCGCTGACGATTTCCCCCAGCCTCGCCTTGGCTGCGACCAGGTCCGCAGCTTCATCCACCGCGGACACCAGTACACTGCCCACTACCGCCCCGTCGCCATGGGCGCTGACTGAGCGCGCCGAGCTGCCATCTTTGATACCGAAACCCACACACAAGGGCAGATCGGTGAAACGGCGAATATGTTCGAGGTTATCGCGCACAGAATCCAGGTCCAAATGGCCAGCACCTGTGACCCCTTTCAGGGAGACGTAATACACAAAACCGCTGGCCAGGCCGGTAATCTCGCGTATACGCTCCTCAGTGGTGGTCGGCGTCAGCAGGAAGATATTGCGCAGGTTGCGCTCCGCCAAGAGCTTGTTGAGCGGCCCCGCCTCCTCTGCCGGCAGGTCCACCGTAAGGGCGCCATCAACTCCGGCATCGAGCGCGGCATCGGCGAACTCCCGCTCACCCATTCGCTGGATCGGATTGGCATATCCCATCAGGATAACCGGGGTTTCCGCATCCACCTGGCGAAACTCTTTCACCAGCGCCAGGCACTTACGCAAAGAGGCGCCGTTGGCCAGGGCGCGCTCATGCCCTTTCTGGATTACCGGCCCTTCGGCCATGGGATCGGAGAAAGGCACCCCCAGTTCAATAATATCCGCACCACTGGCCACCAACTGATGCATCAAGGGTACGGTATTTTCCAAGCCGCCATCACCGGCGACGATATAAGTTACCAGGGCCTTTCGGCCCTCACCGCGCAGTCTCGCAAAGCGGCGATCAATTCTATTTTGTTCTGTCACTGTGTATTCCCTGAGCTACTTCTGGCCTAGTGCCAGCTCACTTGGTCCGATTATTTCGATACGCCCACCCGGGCAGGTGGGCAGAACGCTGCTAAACCTCAATGCCATCGATAGCGGCAACGGTGAAAATATCTTTGTCCCCCCGGCCGGAGAGGTTCACCATGATATTTTGCTCAGGCGCCATTTCAGCTGCGAGCTTCATCGCATAGGCGACCGCGTGGCTGGACTCCAACGCCGGCAGAATACCCTCGGTGCGGGTTAGGCGGCGGAAGGCATCAAGCGCTTCTTTATCATCAGCGGTAACATACTCCACACGGCCGATATCTTTGAGCCAGGCGTGCTCGGGGCCAACACCGGGGTAATCGAGGCCCGCAGAAACGGAGTGGGTTTCGATAATCTGGCCGTCCTCATCTTCCATCAGGTAAGTGCGGTTGCCGTGCAGAACACCGGGAATACCATCGTTGAGTGGCGCCGCGTGCTTACCGGAGGCCAGGCCTTCACCGCCAGCTTCAACGCCAAACATCTTCACCTCTGAATCATTGAGGAAGGGGTGGAACAGACCAATCGCATTGGAACCACCGCCGACACAGGCCACCAGGGCGTCGGGCAACTGACCAAAGCGCTCCAGACTCTGACGGCGCGCTTCGCGACCGATAATAGAATTGAAATCCCGCACCAATTGCGGATAGGGATGAGGGCCAGCCACTGTACCAATAATGTAAAAAGTATTATCGACATTCGTTACCCAGTCACGCATGGCCTCATTCATGGCGTCTTTGAGGGTCTTGGAACCGGACTCCACCGGTACGACTTCGGCACCCAACAACTTCATGCGGTAGACATTGGGGGACTGGCGTTTGACGTCTTCAGCGCCCATATAAACGGTGCACTGCAACCCCAAACGCGCGGCTACGGTAGCGGTGGCCACACCGTGCTGGCCTGCGCCGGTTTCGGCAATAACACGACTCTTACCACTGTGCTTTGCCAGCAACGCCTGGCCCACGGTGTTATTTACTTTGTGTGCACCGGTGTGATTGAGATCTTCGCGCTTAAGCCAGATTCGCGCACCGCCCGCCTGCTCAGTCAGTCGCTCAGCAAGATACAGCGGCGATGGCCTGCCTACGTAGTGCGCCAGATCGTGATCAAAGGCAGCGACAAAATCCGGATCATCTTTCAGGCGGCTATACATTGCCTGAAGCTCATCCAGTGCGCTGATCAGCGTCTCCGATACAAAGCGACCGCCGTAGGGACCAAAATGTCCGCTCGCATCCGGGAAGGTGGAAAAATCGATAGCACCTGGCTTACTCACACTCATACTCCGTGGGTCACGTGGTTTTTAAACTATTTGCCTATTTATTAATGCTTGAATAGTTCCTCCTGAACTATTCAAGCATCGCCAGAAAATACTGGCGCAGATACGTGGATCTGCTGGTATTTACTGGCTCGCGCCGGCACTGCCGGCGGCGGCACTTCCCTGTGCCGCTTTCATCCTATGTAGCGATAGTTCCTCCTGAACTATTCAAGCATCGCCAGAAAATACTGGCGCAGATACGTGGATCTGCTGGTATTTACTGGCTCGCGCCGGCACTGCCGGCGGCGGCACTTCCCTGTGCCGCTTTCATCCTATGTAGCGATAGCTCCTCCTGAACTATTCAAACACCGCCAGAAATACTGGCGCAGATGCGTGGATCTGCTGGTATTTACTGGCTCGCGCCGGCACTGCCAGCGGCGGCACTTCCCTGTGCAGCTTTCATCTTGTGTAGAGATAGCCCTTCAGAGCTACTCAAGCATTACCAGAAAATACCGGCGCAGATGCGTGGATCTGCTGTTATTCACTGGCTCTCGCCGACATTGCCGGCAGCGACACATTCTTGTGGCGCTAAAATATTCTGTCTCGCCAGCTAGTTGTTCTTAACTGCACGAATAAAAGCACTCACTTTTTGTCGGTCCTTGATACCCGGCGCCTGCTCTACGCCGCCGCTGACATCCACGCCCAGAGGTCGCGCTGCCGATATTGCAGCAGCAACATTATCCGCTGTCAGTCCACCAGCAAGCACTATGGACCGGCCGCTTTCCTGAGGAACCCTATCCCAGTCAAAAGTCTCACCGGTACCACCAGGAATGCCTGGACGATAGGCATCCAGTAAAAACCCGCGTGCTTTGGGGTGCTCCTGCATTGCTGCGACAACATCCAAGCCCTCCTTCATACGCAGGGCCTTGATATAGGGCCGGCGAAACTGTTCGCAGTAACGGGCAGCTTCCTCACCGTGAAATTGCAATAAATTAAGAGGAACCAACCCCAAAGTCTGGTCCACTTCACTCTGGGCAGCATCCACAAACAGGCCGGTCAGGGTAACAAAGGGAGGAACCGCCTCGGCAATCACTGCCGCAACCTGCGGATCGATATAGCGGGGGCTCGCCTTGTAGAAAACCAATCCCAGTGCATCCGCACCGGCATCAATCGCCATCAGGGCATCTTCTACACGGGTGATGCCGCAAATTTTCACTTGCATCGCTTAACCTGGAGCCAGCCGAGCGGCCAACAAAAATGAGGGAACGCTGGATACTAGCAGATTGACACCGGGGGCGAAACGCGTGCTATTCAAGTGGCGTAGCAGCCTCACGGCTGCATGGGAAGCAAAAGCTAGCTGTTAAGGCTGTGCAAGTGAGCCGAGAGGCAGAGGCACCAGCAGAGGACCCGGATCACAGCTAGGCAACTGAAACTCCTTCGGGTATTGCACATCTACCAGATACAAACCAAATGGCGGCGCGGTAACTCCACCCGCGGAGCGGTCGCGCTTCTCCAGCACTTCTCCCACCCAACTCGAGCTGCGCTCACCCCGGCCCACCGCCATCAGCACACCGGTAATATTGCGCACCATATGATGCAAGAACGCATTGGCGCTCACTTCCAGCACGATCAGCTGGCCAACACGGGCAATATCCAAGCGGGTAATTTCCCGCACAGGGCTTTTAGCCTGACACTGGGAAGCGCGGAAACTGGTGAAATCCTGGCGGCCAATCAAGTGCTTCGCCCCCTCGCGCATGGCATCCAGATCCAGTGGATGCTGGGTCCAGGTCACCTCTGACGAGCTGTGCGCCGAGCGGGTCGGGGCACTGTGAATCAAATAGCGATAAGTCCGCGCATGGGCGGAAAAACGCGCATGAAATTGCGCCGGCATCTCACGAACCCAGCGTACACGCACAGAATCCGGTAACTTGGTATTCACCCCTTGAACCCAGGCGCGCTCCGGGCGCTGGGCACGGGTATCAAAATGAATCACCTGATTGGTGGCATGCACACCGGCATCAGTTCGCCCAGCACAGACCAGGGTGACCGGCTCTGCCGCAATATTTGACAGGGCACGCTCCAGGTGGGCCTGCACAGTTTCCGCCGCTGACTTCTGCTTCTGAAAGCCGTGTAACCGCGCACCGCAGTACTCAACTCCCAGCGCAATACGACGCAACCCCTCGGGCAGTTGCTCGCCAGGGGGAACTTCGCCATTGGCCTTGTAAATATATTCGCGTTCAATTGCCTGCGTCATAACGGCAAAATTACTCTATTGATGCCACCTCAAAGTCGAGGAGAGCGTAAAAAAGCAAAATCCAACAATCTGGATACAAACTGGGGGAAACCGGGAATTCTCCGACAAAATAAAAAAACCTCGCAGCCAGTGCGAGGTTTTTTCAGGCGGAGTTGAGAAGCGCTTAAACCATGCGCTCCAACAACTCCTCAGCGCGACTCTTATGCTCGCCACCGCCATCTTGGGCCACTTCTTTGAGAATATCCTTGGCGCCCTCTTTGTCACCCATATCCATATAGGCCTGGGCCAGCTCCAGCTTGGTGCCCATCTCATCGCCGCCTTCGAGCAGGCTCAGTTCGGAGTTGAGATCATTTTCCAAGTTGAAATCCAAGCCGGCAAATTCAGACTCGGTCTCCTGCTGCTGAGTGGCAACAGCCTCACCCGCTTGCTGCTGGGACTCTTGCTCAGAGAGTCCCTGCGCTTGGTCTGCCGTAGCCTCCAACCCCAAATCACTTTCGAGGTCCAGACCGGTAGACAGATCCCCATCGGTGGACTCATCAATCAGGGCCAGCTCCTCCTCGAGAGAAAACTCTTCTTCTACTGAAGCCTCATCGAGGGACAGCTCCTCTCCAGTCGCTTCCAGAGAGGCCATATCAAAATCGAGATCCTCTTCCTGGGGCAGGCTATTGGGCACAGTAGTATCCGCTACAGCGGCGCCATCTTCACTCTGCAGAGATTCAGTAGAGGCAAGGTCCCCGGCAATATCATCGAGATTAATACTGTCGAGGTCCAGTTCCCCATCGAGCTCTGAACCAATCATATCCAGGTCACTCTCGGAGAAAGTCTCCAGTGAGAGCTCATCTTCGCTACCCGCGCTGGACGTAATATCGAGATCAGCCTCCAGAGAGTCCAGCTCCTGGGTCTCAAGGCTCTCCTCAATTGCCAGGGCCTCATCGGCTTGCGACTCTTGCCCGGCCTCTTCCATCATGGAGAGATCCAATTCGAAGTCCAGACCACCAATGGAACCACCGGACTTCGCCTTGTCAGCCGCCACTGCAGCCTCTTCAGGCTCCGCTACCAGCTCGTCGGCACCCACCTCATGGCTCTCAGCGCTATCCAGCGCCAGGGAATCAAGATCCAATTCTGAGGTATCGAAATCAATTGGCGCCAAGTCTGACGCATTCTCGGCGGCAACTTCCTCTACTGGCGAGTCTTGCAATGCCAATTCCGAAGTTTCACCTGTATTCAGATCACCGAGATCCAACTCACCAAGATCGAGGTCGTCGAGGTTTAGCTCTTCATTATTGTTGGACGCCAGCTGAGAACCATCCTGCTCGCTGTCAAAGGCACCATCGAGATCCAAGTCATCAAGGTTGAACTCATTGTCCAGATCGAGGGATTCACCCGTCTCCAGCGCAGGTTCTGTAAAACTATCCTCCAAATCGAGAGACAGTTCTTCAGAGGCTAATTCGCCATCTGCTTTCTCACTATCCAGCTTCTCACCGTCCAAGGAGAGATCCATGGTGAGGTCGTCAAGCAGTGAATTGTCGCCATTAAAATCGTCTATAGAGGACTGAGCCGGTTCTGCTGCGGAGAAATCCTGATCCAGTGCAGCACCGATATCATCCAGTTGCGCCGCTTCCAGAGATTCGCTGGAAAAATCCATCGCCGGGGCTTCAAAGTCTGGAGCATCGGCAATAGTTTCACGCAGGCGCGCGGCGCGGTCGGCCGCAGGGCCATCGCTGATAGCCAGTAATTGGATGTAGTGATCGTCGAACTTCTCAACGTCCTGATTGTGGGCGTAAACTTCCATCAGCATCAGGCGTGCATCTACCACCTGGGGATCTTTTTCCAGGCCCAGCAGCAATTTACTTTCTGCCTCTTCGTACTGCCCAAGGGACAGATGAATCTCGGCCTCGGAGATGGGGTCATCGGTGCCCACATCACCCAGATCACCGAGGTCAAAAGCGTTATCGGCTTCCATGCTCTCTACGGCAGCCAATGTCTCATCAGCTTCAGCGGTCTCTTCCGGCATCACCTGCAGAGACTCCTCTGCGGCCAACTGTTGCTCCAGTTGCTGCTCTGCTTCCTGCTCAGCCTGGCGACGACGCCAAGTAAAGAAACCGAACAAGCCCACTAGAAGACCCGCGGCACCGATGCCAATCAATTGCGCATTGTCGCCGAGCTTCTCCATCAGGCTGGGCTCGGGCTGGGTCTGAACAGACACTACGCGATTGCGCGACTGCGGTTCAGTTTCAGCGACCTGCGTATCATTCTGTTCTGTTGCGTCATCCAGAGACTCAGCGGCGAGGGACTCGTCCAGCTGCGTCTCATCACTCCCCAGTGTATTATCTGCCAGCTCAGCGCTGTCAATATCACTGGTATCAAGGAGCGGATCAGACAATTCGGCTGCGGCTTGCACCGCAAGCATCTCCTCATTGGAAACCTCTACCAAGGCCTCCATGGTATCGATCTGCTCATCGAGTTCGGCGATACGCTCGCGCAGCTCGGTATTTTCCAGCTGCGATTTATCCAGCTCTTCCTCGGCCACCGTCAGGTCGCCTTCCAGCGCCTCGCTGTCTTCTGCACCGCTTCCGGAACCCGAAATTACAGACTCATTGTCGCCGGGCGCAGTCAGGCTGACACGCCCCTCAACCTCATTGCTGACAATGCGTTCTTCCTCTACCGGGCGCGCATCCAGCGGCGCACCCGTGGCGACTTCCTCAACACCGCTGCGTTGGCGCCAGGAATCATTCTGTTGGGCGACCTCTGAGATTGCCTCGGTGAGGCTCAAGCTGCGCAGATCCTCACTGTTTGGCAGACGCAGCACAGCACCTTTTTTCAACAGGTTAATATTGCCGTTGATAAAAGCTTCCGGGTTCAGGCGCTGAATCGCCAACATAGTTTGCTGAACGGAAAAATCACGACTCACACGATTTTCCAGGGCGATCTCCCACAGGGTATCGGCAGAGGAAACCGGACCGTAAACTTGGCTGCTGTCGCCGCTATCTGTGGCAGCGCGCTGCGGCTGACGGCGCACAGGCTCGGGCTGTTGCGCCGCCGGCGTTTCTGCGGGCTGCTCCACTTCAGGCTGGGCAACCGGTTGCTGGGCAGGCTGTACCGGGCGCGGCGCGGGCCTCTGCACCTGGGTGTCGCGGCGTACCTGCTGGCGCTCGCGCTCAGCGGCGCGCACCGGCTGTTGGGCGCTGTTTGGTGAAAACGCCGGCAGGTCCATTAATAGGGTGTATTCACGCAGTAAGCGGCCACTGGGCCAGCGGGTTTCCACCAGGAAATTCAGGAAAGGCTCGCGGATTGGTTCGCGGCTGGTAATACGGACCACCGGCTTGCCACCGGAGTAATCCACATCAAAACGCAGTGAAGTGAGTAGGTAAGAGCGTTCCACACCTGCGCGGTCAAATTCATCCGGCCCCGCGAGGCGCACTTTGATCTCAGCATCGTCCAGGCCGCGGGTTTGCAGCAGGCCAATTTCCGCATCGAGTGGCTGATTAAGGGTGGAGTTGAGTTTGATCTCCCCCAGTCCGAGCGCCAGAGCCGCATTGCTTCCCAGTGCACCGACTAGACCAACTGCAAGTGCCAACTTACGCACACGCATATCCGATTCCCTTTATTGTTAGAATCTTCCCAGGGCATCTGAAAAGCGCGCCTTCAGAAAATCCCCATTACTGAACAGTAATCGTTCGACTATTTGACCGCCGTGCAGGCGGCCACCAACCTTGGCGATTATTTCGCCATTTGCAGCCGAACCAAAGTTAAGATAACACCTTCACTATGGCGGCTAAGTATTAAGTATCAGTAGTTTTTTAGCAACAAGTGAGCAATTTGTGCACAGTTCATTGCAACGTCTTTGCGCAGATTATCCGACACCGCACAAAGATTTATCTGACGCTTGCCCAAAAGGCTTTGGCGCAGGCGACCGATGATTGTCACGTCACTGCCCACAGCGTTTTCCGCCGAGGGTTGCTCTGCCAACTGAAGGCGCACACCATTGGCTAACAATGCGCGTATTTTTTCCAGGTCCACGTCTTCGCGTAAAACGATACCCAAATTGGCCAGCTGCCCGTGAAACACAGAAACGGTGTTAATGCTGGCATCCACCGCGACGTTATCGCCGAGCAAACGGCGCAAATCGTGTATCAGCGTCAGTTCGCCGAGCGTGTGGCCACTGGCGAGTAGGGCTTCACTGGCACTGAGCTGATTAAACGCGAGGCGGTGCCCAATGGCAGGGTCGACTTCCGCTTCCTGACCGCTGAACATACGCGCTGTCTGCGCCGCTGTGGCATCGATGGCGGCTTTACCCAGTGCGGATACAGGCTGATTGAGTTGCACCTGTACACCCTGCAGTTGTTCTGCCAGTGGAAATAGCGCTTCGGCTACCATGGCCGCACCGGCGCTGGGCAATGCCACCAGACGGCGCTCTGCGTTAGCCAGTTCCGCCGCATTAAATGCCGGATGGATCAGGGCAACGCTCTCATCGCCGCGGGTATTGTTGGCCGCATCCACCACCCAGGCACCACTGTTTTCAGCGCTGGTCATCGCCGCGTTAATGGCATCGCTGGAGTCCAGCAAAATCACCACCTGCCCCTCAGCAAAAGCGAATTTTTCCAGGGCTTGTACAGAGATACTGCGATTGGCGAACACCTGGGGGTCCACTTCGCGCTCCTCGCTCTCCAGCAAACACAGCTGCTCGGCGGTAATAATTTCCCGCTCCTCCAGGATTTCAAGCAGAGGGGCAAAGGCGGCGTTATCAACACCGACGATGACCAATTCGCGGGCGGCTTCGGACATGGCTATTCACTTCGTTGAGTTGGAAAGGAAAAATGAGGGGGCGATTATACCCGTGGGGAAAAATCGAAAAAGCCGCTATGACAACCAGTAGCGGCTTTTTACTTGATGGGGTTCACAGCTTGGCAAAATGTCCTCTATTAACAAGTGCTGCAATAAGCGCCTCCAGATAACTTATACCAAACTGTACCAGTTACAGCTTACCCAGCAAAATCAGCAATATACGGCGCAGCGGTTCTGCCGCCCCCCAGAGTAATTGATCGCCCACAGTAAAGGCATTCAGGTACTCTGGGCCCATGCTTAACTTGCGCAGGCGCCCCACCGGAATATCCAGCTTGCCGGTAACCGCCGTAGGCGTCAGCTGTTGCAAAGTGGCTTCACGCTCATTGGGTACTACATTAACCCAATCGTTAGCACTGTCCAGCAACTGCTCGATTTCTACCAGCGGCAAATCCTTTTGCAGCTTCACGGTAAAGGCCTGGCTATGGCAGCGCATCGCGCCGATACGCACACAGGTGCCATCTACTGGAATTGGGCTCTGGGTTTGCAGAATCTTGTTGGCTTCCACCTGGGCTTTCCACTCCTCACGGCTCTGGCCATTCTCCAACTGAGTATCAATCCAGGGCAACAGGCTGCCGGCCAGAGGCGCGCCAAATTGCGCAGTGGGGAAATCTGCCGAACGCATGTCCGCAACCACCTTGCGATCGATATCCAAAATGGCGCTGGCAGGGTTTTCCAGCTCTGCTGCCACGCCGTCGCGGATCGCACCCATCTGTGTAATCAGCTCACGCATATTCTTGGCGCCGGCACCGCTGGCGGCCTGGTAGGTCATGGCACTCACCCACTCCACCAGACCGGCCTTGAACAGTCCGCCCAGAGCCATCAGCATCAGACTGACAGTGCAGTTGCCGCCGATAAAATTCTTCTGCCCGACAGCAATTGCGCGGTCGATCACATCGCGGTTGACCGGGTCCAGTACGATTACCGCGTCTTCCTGCATACGCAAGCTGGATGCCGCATCAATCCAATAGCCCTGCCAGCCGGCCTCGCGCAGGCGAGGGAAAACCTCTTTGGTGTATTCACCGCCCTGGCAACTGACAATGGCATCCAGCCCTGCCAGCGCATCAATATCGTAGGCATCTCCAAGTGGCGGCAGATCGCGGCCAATATCCGGCGCCTTGCCGCCAGCATTAGAGGTGGAGAAGAAAATCGGTTCAGCGATATGCGCAAAGTCGTCCTCGGCGCTCATGCGTTCCAGTAATACCGAGCCGACCATTCCACGCCAGCCGATAAAACCTATTTTCTGCATTGCTTTGTCCTGTTAGTGATGTGATCAGCGTGCGCCACCGAGAAAGCGGCGCGATAGTAAAAAAGGTAAATGTGTGACGCCACGCGCTTACAGCGCGGCGACAACAGCGGCACCCATCTCCGCCGTGGAAACATTACGGCAACCTTCTGTGTAAATATCAGCGGTGCGCAGCCCCTGTTCCAGTACTTCACTTACCGCAGCCTCAATGGCATCCGCCGCCTCCCCCATATTCAGGGAATAACGCAACATCATCGCCGCAGACAGGATAGTGGCAAGGGGGTTGGCAATGCCCTGCCCGGCAATATCCGGGGCGGAGCCATGACAGGGCTCATACAGACCAAAACCATTTTCGTTCAGAGAGGCAGACGGCAGCATCCCGATAGAACCGGTGAGCATGGCAGCGGCATCGGAGAGGATATCGCCGAACATATTGCCGGTTACCATCACATCGAACTGCTTGGGAGCACGCACCAACTGCATCGCGGCGTTGTCAACGTACATATGCGACAGCTCCACATCCGGATACTCCGGCGCCAGGCGGTCCAGCACTTCGCGCCAGAGCACGGTGACTTCCAATACATTCGCTTTATCGACGGAGCAGAGCTTGCCATTGCGCTTTTGCGCCGCTTCAAATGCGGAGCGCGCGATACGCTCGATTTCCGATTCGCTGTACACGTAGGTGTTGTAACCCTGGCGCTCACCATTTTCCAGGGTGCGAATTCCGCGGGGTTCACCAAAATAAATTCCACCGGTGAGTTCGCGCACAATCAGAATATCCAGCCCAGCCACCACTTCGGGCTTGAGCGAAGAGGCGTCGGCCAGTTGCGGATAGAGAATGGCCGGGCGCAGATTGGCATAGAGGCCGAGCCCGCTGCGAATTTTCAGCAACCCCTTTTCCGGACGAATTTCACGCGCCAGGGTATCCCACTGGGGCCCACCGACAGCGCCGAGCAATACCGCATCACATTCGCCTGCGGCCTTGAGCGTTTCGTCGGTGAGGGGCTCGCCGTGCGCATCGATGGAGGCACCACCAATCAGACCCTGCTCAAAGCTAAGGCCCAAATGGTATTTGCCGGATACGACCTCCAGCACTGCCATGGCCTGTTCAACAATTTCCGGGCCAATGCCGTCACCCGGCAAGATCATCACTTTCTTTGTCACAGGAATTTCCTTTAATTATTGAACCGCATCGAAAAGCCACGGGGCTTTTTCTCGTCGAGCCGCCTCATAGGAGCGGATATCATCAGCGTGCTCCAGGGTCAGGCCGATATGATCGAGGCCATTGATCAGGCAGTGCTTGTGGAAGGCATCCACCTCAAAGGCAATCGCCTCACCACAGGGCTTATGTATATGCTGCTGCTCAAGATCGACCGTAAGCGTGTAACCTTCCTGTGCGTGAGTTTCCTCGAACAGGCGGTGCACGACTTCTTCTGGCAAAACGATTGGCAGCAACCCATTTTTAAAGCAGTTGTTAAAGAAAATATCGGCAAAGCTGGGTGCAATGATTGCGCGAAAACCATGGTCTTCCAGCGCCCAGGGGGCGTGCTCACGGCTGGAGCCGCAGCCAAAATTTTCCCGCGCCAGCAGCACCGAGCCCCCCTCATACCGGGGGAAGTTCAGAGGAAAATCCGGGTTGATCGGGCGGTTTGAGCAGTCCTGGCCGGGAAAACCCTCATCCAGATAGCGCAATTCATCAAACAGATTGGGGCCGAAGCCAGTGCGCTTGATAGACTTCAGAAACTGCTTGGGAATAATCAGATCCGTATCCACATTGGCTCGATCCATGGGCACTACAAGGCCCTGGTGCTGGGTAAATGCTCTCATCAGGCCATCTCCTCTTGCGCTTGCACTGGTGCC
The DNA here is from genome assembly GCF_052467515.1 of Microbulbifer mixtoriginis (SeqCode). Lineage (NCBI taxonomy): Bacteria > Pseudomonadati > Pseudomonadota > Gammaproteobacteria > Cellvibrionales > Microbulbiferaceae > Microbulbifer > Microbulbifer mixtoriginis (SeqCode). The sequence continues at coordinate 3,124,968 of NZ_CP174314.1, forward strand.
ATCTCGCGCACATCAACAAAGTGTCCGGCAATCGCCGCCGCAGCTGCCATCGCTGGGCTAACCAGATGCGTGCGACCGCCGTAACCCTGACGCCCTTCAAAGTTGCGGTTGGAAGTGGAGGCGCAGTGCTCTCCAGCTCCTAATTTGTCCGCATTCATTGCCAGACACATAGAACAGGAGGGCTCGCGCCACTCGAAACCGGCTTCGACAAAAATTTCGTGCAGCCCCTCGCGCTCCGCCTGGGCCTTGACCGCCTGGGAGCCCGGTACAATCAATACCTGCTTAACACTGTCGGCCTTGCTGCGGCCCTTGGCTACAGCGGCGGCGGCGCGCAGGTCTTCAATACGGGAATTGGTACAGGAGCCGATAAAGACACGGTCGAGGCGAATATCACTGATCTTCTGCCCGGCACTCAGCCCCATATACTCTAAAGCTCTCAGCATGCCGGTACTCTTGGTGGCATCGGTTTCAGCGGCGGGGTCCGGCACACTGGCGCTGATGGGCACAACCATTTCCGGCGAAGTCCCCCAGCTCACCTGGGGCTCAATTTCCTCACCTTGTAGTACTACAAGGTGATCAAAATCCGCATCGTCATCGGAGTGCAGATGACGCCAGGCCTCAACTGCCCGATTCCATTGTTCGCCTTTTGGCGCGTAGGGCTTGCCTTTCACGTAATCGAGGGTGATCTGGTCTACCGCCACCATGCCCGCGCGGGCACCGGCTTCAATAGCCATATTGCACACGGTCATGCGACCTTCCATGGACATCTTGCGGATGACTTCGCCACCGAACTCAATGGCATAGCCGGTACCACCGGCAGTACCGATCTTGCCGATAATTGCCAGTACCACATCTTTGGCAGTAACACCGGGAAGCAGAGTCCCATCCACACGCACCAGCATATTCTTCATCTTGCGCTGGATCAGGCACTGGGTGGCCATTACATGCTCCACCTCTGAGGTGCCAATACCGTGGGCCAAAGCCCCCAGAGCACCATGGGTGGAGGTGTGGGAATCACCGCATACGACCGTCATTCCCGGTAGAGTGGCGCCGGTTTCCGGGCCAATCACATGCACAATACCCTGCCCCGGCTCATTGATACCGAACTGCACCACGTCGAAATCCCGGCAGTTCTCATCCAGGGTCTGCACCTGAATACGGGAGATATCATCGCGGATACCACTGACACCGGCGGCGCGTTCAGCGCTTTCGGATGGCACATTGTGATCAGGAGTAGCGACCAGGGAGTCCCTGCGCCAGGGTTTGCGGCCAGCCAGACGCAGCCCTTCAAAGGCCTGGGGGGAAGTCACCTCATGAATCAGATGACGGTCGATATATATCAGTGCGGAGCCATCGTCACGGGTCTTGATCAGGTGGTCCTGCCAGAGTTTGTCGTAGAGTGTTTGCCCTGTCACAGCCGTTCCTCTCAATAATTGTGACCCCGAGTCTAACTAGGCCTAGAAAATAACACCAATTTATATTTATTATTCAATCTATTCCTTTATGGAATTTGAACTTTACTCTGAGGCGCTACCGTGGCCAGAGTTCCCTTATTAGGAGGTATACCGATTGGAAATTCAGTGGTTGAGGGCATTCCTGGCAATTGCCGAGCAGGGCTCGGTATCCGGGGCTGCAGAACAGCTGCACCTGACCCAGCCCGCGGCTAGTAAGCGCCTCGCAGCCCTGGAGCAGCAGTTGCAGGCCCCGCTGTTTGACCGCATCGGCCGGCGCCTGCAACTAACCGATGCCGGGCGCGCCCTACTGCCCCGCGCTCGCCATATCCTCAACGAAATCAGCGATACCGAGCAGGAGTTGCGCGCCCTTGGCAATAATGTCAGCGGCAGCCTGCGTATCGCCACCAGCCACCATGTGGGCCTGCACCATCTGCCGCCAGTGCTGAAGGAATTCAGCAATCGCTACCCACAGGTTGCCCTGGATATCGACTTTGTAGATTCTGAGCAGGCCTACGAAGCCCTAATGGCCGCCAAGTACGAACTGGCCGTAGTTACCCTGGCCCTCAAGGATTACCCCCACCTAAACGCACAAGTCATCTGGCCAGACCCTTGTGTGGTAGTGGCTGCACCCGGCCACCCACTCACCAGAATCCCTGAGCTGGAACTGGCTGACCTAGCCAACTACCCCGCGATCTTGCCGGATCTCAACACCTATACCGGGCGGCTGATCAAGCGGGAGTTCGACGCCTTGGGCTTAAAGCTCACCGCCAAGCTCGCCACCAATTTTTTGGAGACGATCAAAATGATGGCCTGTGTCGGACTGGGCTGGAGCGTTTTACCCCAAACCTTGGTGGATGAGAGTTTGGCGGTATTACCGGTAAAAAAATTGCAGGTCCTGCGTAACCTCGGCGTAATCAGCCATCGTGGCCGCACGCTCAGCAATGCTGCCAGCGCACTGCAGCAGATGCTTTTTGAAGCAAACCCGTGAATTTCTATTTGGCAATTGGTTGATCGAGATTCCTTCTAAATTCATGCCACTTTTCTGACATGACTTCACACTTTTTCAAGGAAACAGAAACATCTTATAAACGTCAGTTCGCTCTATTGGCCGACAAATTTGTAAAAATGTGCAACTTACAGCAACAGAAAAAAAATAACCCTGTACACTCCGCGACAAATTTATCACGGAGAGAAGCTCATGAAGAAATCTGCTATTGCACTGTGCGCCCTTCTCGGCAGCGCTACCGCCAACGCGGATACAGTTCTCGGTTTTGATGCCAGCATCGGTGCCTGGCTGCCAAATTACAACGGGGATATTGGTAAAGATGATTTCAATGTAGATGAGCTTTCCCTCAGCGAGGACCACATCACCTTTATCCAGGCCGCACTGGAGCACCCGATCCCCTTAGTACCCAATATCATGCTTGCACACAGCAATATTGATACCGATGGCAGCGCTGAACTGCAAAGCACTGTGACTTTCGACGATGAAACCTTCCAGATCGGCGCAACCATCAACACCGATCTCGACCTCACCCATACCGACGCCACCTTCTACTATGAAATTCTGGATAACTGGGTAAATCTGGACTTGGGAATTACCGCGCGTAAGTATGACGGTGAGTTTACCGCCATTAGTGAAGACCGCGCCGAAAATATCCAGCTAACTGGCTATCTGCCAATGGCTTACGGAATGGCCCGGTTTGACTTGCCATTTAGCGGCTGGTCCATTATTGCTCAGGGCAATGGCACAGCTTATCGCGGCGATACTCTCACAGATTTCACTGCAAAAGTTCGCTGGGATTTCGTACCTGCTGTGGACCTGGCGATTGAGGCCGGCTACCGCGTAATGACCTTAAACCTCGATGAGCTGGATGACCTGCAAAGCGATATTGAAATCAAAGGGGCCTATATTGGCCTCAACCTGCACCTGTAAGCCCAAGCCCTGAATCATTCACATCGATTCGCAAATTACTTCCGGCACGCGATAGCTAGCGCGCCGGAATTCCCCTAAGGTGGGTTCATCATTTCGCCCCTTGAGATACCGCAATGCGAAGCACGAACCTCTCTCAACATCACCGCTTAATATCCCGCTAGGTATTCCTGAGGGCCGCAGAAACACAGTAAACTCTCCAGAGTTTCCTTTGAGCATGAACAGCGAGGCGAGCGGGCAGTGCAACCTTTTCTGCAAACACTAGGAATTTCCCACCCCATTCTTCAAGCACCAATGGCCGGTGTATCTACCCCTGAATTGGCTGCGGCCGTCTCCAATGCGGGCGGACTCGGCGCCATCGGGCTCGGCCCCTACTCCCCGCAAAAAGCCGCCGAAAAAATCCAACAAACCCGTGCACTTACTCAGCACCCTTTCAACGTCAATGTCTTTTGTCATCAACCTGCAGTTGCAGATGCCCAACGTGAGGACACCTGGCTCAATTTCCTGGCTCCATATTTCTCAGAATTAGGGGCAACACCTCCACAAACATTACACGAACCCTACCCAAGCTTTCTTGGTAACCGCGAGATGCTTGAGATGCTCCTGCAGGAAAAGCCCGCAGTGGTAAGCTTTCATTTCGGATTGCCCGATCAAGCCACAATCAATGCTTTAAAAAATGCTGGTATCACCCTGATTGCCACCGCTACAACCCCAGAGGAAGCAAAATCCGCAGAAGAAGCGGGAATGGATGCCTTAATTGCTCAAGGTATAGAAGCCGGTGGCCATAGAGGGGTGTTTGTACCTGAGGAAGACCGGGAAATAGGTACACTCGCTTTGGTTCGCCTGCTTTGCTGCCAAAGCAACCTGCCTATTATTGCTGCAGGAGGCATTATGGATGGAGCCGGAATACATGCGGCTCTTTCCCTGGGCGCCAGTGCTGTGCAAATGGGAACCGCATTTATACTTTGCCCAGAGTCCGCCGCTGACGAAAACTACCGAAAAGCACTTAAAAGTGAGCACGCCCATAACACTGCTGTTACTGCGAATATCTCTGGGCGCCCTGCTCGCGGTATCTCCAACCGCTTTTACACTGATCTAAACCACAACGCCCCGACAAGACCTGACTACCCAATCTGCTACAGTGCTGGCAAAGCGCTCGCCAACGCTTCAAGTACAGCAGACAGTGATAGCTTTGCCGTGCAATGGGCCGGCCAGGGAGCCCCTCTATGCCGGGCACTACCCGCAGCAGAGCTGATTACTACCCTGGTGGCCGAACTGGAAGCCACAAAATAAGCTGAAGGGCATCAGCGGGAAAAGATCGCTATCTTATTTCCATCCAGATCGTGGAAATAAGCCCCTCAGAAGGCTCCAGGGTCTCTATGGCCAAGTTCACCTTCGCTCACAACACCCAAGCTAAGAGCCATAAAATACGATCAACCTCCTTTTTATTTTCGGCTTTAAGAGCAACCATAGTGCCATCACCAAAGTTGGCAGACTCATTATTGAACGGCACAGTGAGCGCGAGTTTCGTAGAGGAGTTGAGAAATTCCCAAAAGACCACTCTACCAGACGCATAAATTTCCTTACACCCAAGTAAGCTAATTAACCGACCATAAAACTGCGAGCCTGCTCCAGGTTATTGGCACCAAGTGAAATATGTGAAATCACTACAATCACTCCTGTTTAGGGTAATTGACGTAAGATATTGTTTTTAGGAACAGCGAATCAAAATATAGCCGGGCTATTACCCGGCAACATTTGGTTTATTGTTGATCATCTGAGGCTATCGCCCGAAAGTTACATAACAATCGAGGTCAGCGGGAGAGAATTGCCCCAACCGCAGTTTGAACCTCATTATCACCAGCATTGATACCGAGGCAGAAAGACCGATATTCATCACCGCTCCCGCCAAATCTACGGTCAATCTCGGCCAGGCAATGCACCATTTCACCATCCAAAATAAATGAAAGTTCTATTTCCTTCGCCCCGAAGAAGCCACCGCCCTTAAATTCAATTTCTTGGTAGCACCCAGATTTAGAAGAAAAAGCGCCCCCATTCAAATAGCCCTTTTCAACATCTGTCTTCACCAAATCAAAGCCTTCGCTCTCAATCATTGCAATAATAGACTGCACCACCGGCAAGGGCTTTATTTCCAGATAATCTCGATCCTTAGGATCAATGGCAAAATCAATATCCAGTGCCGTTTCCAACCAAACCCGACACTGATTCTTTCGAGCCACCAATGCAGTGATGGGTGTCTCATCGTTTAGTTTGAATTCAAAGGGAATCTCTCTACCCTCACCAGCACCAATGGTAAATGGCTCCATAATTCTTACAGCGCTCAAAATCATGTTGACATAGCTAGTACCATTGTCATTTTCAACTTTTACTTCGGTACAAAGCTTTAAGTTAATAGCTTCAATCGCCTGTTCAATATCACCCCCCTGAACATGGACATTCCCCGTGATTAGTCCTCCCTGAAATACACTCGCGCTTTCCAGTACCGTATCAACCTTAGCCGCACCAATTCCCAGAGAGGCCTTTAACTTCTGCAACATAATTTCTACCAACAATTAAAACTCATCGACCAAAACTAAACACAGCACCTACGATAAAACAAGCAGGATCACACAAGTGGAGCGCAGCGGCAGAAAAAGTCTTCCTTAGTCTAATAATGATTACACTGCATAATCACTCAAATAAATAACCCTTCAAATAAGAATAGAAACCAATGAAAAACCATCATCTACGAATAAAACCGATTATCAGATAAAACAAACTATCAACAATTATCACAACCAAGAAAACGAAAAAGCTATATAAAAATGACCGCCCCCAAGATAAATCAAACTGCAGACGCAACATAAACAAGGGTACGATAAAATACAAAAGCGCTAACGGAACCAAAACCGCTTGTCAATTCCAATTATTCCAGCTCCAATATTGGCCAATAAGATCAGCAGTGCCGGCACAAGAACAAAAGCTATAGATGCAAACCCATCCAACCCTCGATCTTTACCCCGCTCAAGGAACTTTAACAAGATAAAAACCACACCTGCCGATATCGATACTTGAAGCATAAATTTCTCCACCTATGTATTTAAAAGCAGCATATTGATTGACTCTTAGCGCACCACAATAAACCCCAATATACATTCGAAAAAATCACTACGGACAATAAAAACGCAGGTAAACCTTTCACATTTAAGGACAGTGTATTGAATTCACATTAACCCCACAAACAGTAGCATTTAGTCCGCAGAAGATACACGGATAACATGACCATCAGGATCCTTAACCAAGAAGGTCTCACCAAAAACATCTGTATATAAGTCTTTATATATATTTATCCCAGCATCAGCCTTCCACTCTTTATAAAGCTCTTTCACTTCGGTATCAGTCTCAAGATTAATACCAATCTCTGCAAATCTTGGTGACTCATGCTCTGGAGACTCGCCACCTGACCAAATAGCAAAATCCGCAACCCCATCAACCTTAAAAACTACATATCTAGGGCTTGCAAAGTAGGGTTCAAAATTAAATAAATTCTGATAGTATTCAGCAGAGTGCTGTATATCCGAAACATAAATTAACTGTAAATTGGGCTTCCTGATCTTTATCATGAATACATACCTTTAGTTGTGATTCCAAAACATCCGAAATAAACATGTAACAGACAATTCTGCATTAAGCGTACTATAAATACAATGTATACTCTATCTGGAATTATATAGAAATCACATGAAAAAAGGGCTGGTTAAATCAACATTTATAAAACATAAGTTAAGACTCAGAAAATCCAAGCAATCGTTTTCATTAATTTTATAAGTTTCATCACTTTAAAATTCGAAAACTGATAAATGAATATTCCTACTGACCACCTCAGACTTACCCACAGATGTCGATTCAAGATCAACCAGAAGCTTACTGAAGGAAAAAAATTCGACACTTTCAGAAAATCCGGATATAGAAATTTTTGTACCACATTACTAAATGTGATTTATTACACATTTTTCTCAACGAAGCTATTTAACTCAGAAATCGATCGAATAACATACAACTTTTTATTTGCCGATAGCTTTTTCAACCTTTGTAAAAATCTATCATTCCAAAATTTTGGGCAGAACTTTAATATTTTGTAGCTCTCAAGCGTTCCCTTTAAAATGGAACTCCCATTAGGCCAGCCTTCTGGTTTCTTAAACAATCCTGTAAAGAGCCGCTTCGTCACCAACCAATAGGTAACAAAGTAAGGTAAATCTATATAAACAAGCGTATCGGCTTCGTCTAAACGCCTATTAAAAGAATCCAATGAGCTTATTGGCCCAAAGCCTTCAATAATCCACTCTTCGGAAGCGAGAATGTTCCCGTGAGTCTCTTCATAGCTATGAAGATCTACCTCTTGACCACTCTGCTGATATAAAATGGAATCCAAAGCATACAATTTTATACCCGTTACTGACGCTAGCTTTTTACCTAAAGTAGATTTCCCATTAGCTGGCTTGCCAAAGATCGCTATTTTTTTCATTCCAGTTCCTTCATCTAGTGCAACCCCCAAAGGCAGAAACAAAAAACCCGCCTCTTTGGCGGGTTTGATAAATTAGCAACACATCAACAATCCCACCATTCTTATGGAATGATAAGAATAATTCGAGCAGTTGGTTGCGTTGAAATTGTATTCATTTAATCATCTTGATTTAAGCACCACTCAATGTCAACCGCTTGCCTGATAAAAATACCTCACCGGACTGCTCTTTGCCACCTTCCCTCTAGGCATTGGAGATACCAGCCTAAAAACTAAGAAATAAACAACCACTAAAAACTGTGTCAGTAATTTCTTAGCTTATAGCGTCAATATAGTTTGTGGCAAAACTTTGGCGACTTTATTATACCCTTTACAATAAAGTCGCCGAGCTTGGAATCACGATTGATGCTGTTAAGAATTTTCTTATTCCGAGAAAGCTACTGTTTTGTCAACCAAGCAGCCATTCACAGATTTGGGCTCATTAAGTTTGTCAATAAGCCAACACTCTTCATAGATTGAACAATAACAGAGCTCTATACCTATAAATTTATCGGCTTCGTCAAATTTATCCAATTCTTTCCCTGTATAGGATAATGGCTTAACCGTATTTTGTGGCGACAGTATTCTATTACTAATGTGGGATTGAGTAATACTAGGTAAATTTGGAATGTCATTCCTAAGTTTGATAGGCTCAGATTTGTATTGAACTATCCCATACTTAATTACAGCAGGACCATTCCCACTATTCGTTACACTATACTCAAAACGTGTGGTGTTAAAATTACGATGTATTTCCAACCTTGGCCAAACAGAAGCTCGAGCATAAGCACGATCTACATAAGCAGAATACATGCTAACTATAGCCGTAACGAAACTAATGAATAGAGCTGAGAAAGCAACAATCATCTCAGGTTTTTTGTACCACTTCACATTATCCATGCATTCATATTCCTAAACTTTGGCTCTATCAGCCACATAGCCAATTAACATTGCCAACAGGAGCAGCCAGACCATTTACGGTCAAAGCGGGCTGATCAACCAACTGGCTCCCTGCCAACCATTTTTGACTGGCTACAGCCTGGTAAATTTGCAGGGTAAAATAGCATATTTTCCTTACCAGTTAACTATCTGATTAGCACTCCACAATGGAGCATCAGGCTTGTAGGACTTATTGATTTAAAAGAAAGGCACTTGAATGAAACTGCACTAGCAGTTTGAAGGAAAACTCTCTGGGGAAATGTACTCAGGTAGAGATTGAAGCTTGCAGCAACTACAATCCTTCCAAAAATTGACCGCCACTATAACCGGCATTCTAAATACGCGCTATAGCGCAGCGGAAGCATACTTCAAAATATCTGATTCATTGCCTTGTTATACGGTGAGCTCTCTCTCCATTACAAGGACTTCTAAGCCGCAATAAGTAACTTTTTCTATTGGATTCCAACCCAAACAACTATAAAGACCGCCGTCTAGATGCTCCGTTTGGAGATAGAGCTTCGACACACCAAGCTGTTCTGCTAGTGAGATGATTCTGTCAATGATTGCTTCTGCGATTTTCTTTCCGCGATGGGACTTGGAAACATACACACCACCGAGCCAATGTTCCTTTTCTGGGTAAATAGTCATTTCACGATATTTCAACTGTGCCGCACCCAAGATTTCTCCTGATTCAACTGCTATAACGAGAAGTGGTATTTTATCGGTGTTTAGGTAGTCAGAAAGCGATTCTCGAGTTTTAGCCAGGCTATTGCTTTCCCTTAGGTAACCCCATTCCGTAAAATACCACTCCGCAACAATTGGTAACGCTTGTTTATTCTCGGCTAATAGTTGCAATTCCATCTCTCAACCTTTCGTTTGCGGTTTGCCTCATAATATTCACATGCGGCGGTGAAGCGTAGCGTAAGCCGCTCGGCGACGATAGCGGCGAACAACATGCCTTCGTTAACTGATTTAACACCCACCATCACCACCCCCTCCATCTCCAAAACCTCCAGAATCACCACTGCTAAAGTGACCATCAGAGCTAGAGCCCTGAGTTACTCCAAACTTCACTATAAACCACAGTACACTAGAAATTAGGAAGCCCGTAAATACTAACGGAGCGAAGACTGAATTAAGCAAAGTTTCGGAAGTTAGATCTATCATGTGCCAAGCTCCAACTAGACCAAAAAAATTTATTGTGAATGATTTCATTTACTCTCCTTGTATCACTTAACGCCTCGCAAAGGGACGCGCAGTGTTTTGGCTGTCCCTGCGACCAAAGGGAGCGATTGCTGCGGATTGCTATGTGTTATATTTTACCCACGAAAGATACCTTCTGAGAATTTCCATTTGCCGAGCCATAAACCTTGAAAAATTAACTGCGCTCCATAATATGAATGCGAGAAGCACAAGTAGTTAATAAATATGGAAGACTTAGGCAATAAAATTCCCCACAATATACACCAAAATCACAGCCGCAAATACAATCCCTGACGAATGGCTTCTTCGACAAAAGCTAAAAAACTAGCTTTCCTTATTTTCCATCAATAATGAGCCTTAATCCTTGAGCTGAATTAAAAGATCTCACATAAAGCTCATAATAAAGCCTGCGAGGCATCTCTAAGAACGAACCCACACGCGAATGTTCAATTTTAATCCAATGTAACACTCTTAATTTCCCTTAATTTTAATGTGATACCAAACGACGGCAAAAAACTAACACCACGCTTTATGGCTAGTTTAGAGTGGAACAGAAAACCAGTCCGACAACATGCATTGTTAAGTGGTTCACTCAAGTGCAAGGTCATTTGATTTACCGTAAGCACCACACAGGCAACACATTTCTGGATACCAAAACACTTGTAAGAATGGAATATGCCCTTCAATCTTTTTAAGATCGAAAGTAGAAACATACTCAGTGCCTCTTTCTTTTAAATGAACTCTTTTTGAATATTCACCGAACCTATGCTCAGAATTTTCAGGATAGTATTCTATAGTAGCTTCAGCTCCGTAATTTAAGCCCTCAGCATTCATAGAAATAGTCGCCTGGAATGTATTCGATTCAATCTTTTCTACTTTAATGAGCTTATCAAACTCAGACCCCATTTTAGGAGCGGTACAAGCAAACGCCAAACTAGAAGCAACCAGACATACAAGTGTGATTAGAAATCGATTCACAGCTATTCACTTAACGTAAAGCCAACTTGCGCGGGTGTTCTAGTACGAAGCCGGTTAGCACAATAAAGTTATTACTTTAGCACTTAAATCAAAAAACCCCTCAAACCCCTTACGCCTGGTTCAACGCCTCGTTATGCGCCTTTCCACTACCTCACACAATACCATTGCCACTAGCGATCAGGGATATCACCAAAAAAACCTATTACACAAGATACTTTTCCTTGCCCATCTATTTCTGTTACATCAAACCCAGCCATAAGTAACTTGCCTTCCTGATGTATAGCCCAATGGTAGCGATGAAACCCATGCTGAGAATCTACTCCGCTAGTTCGAGAGTAAACCGCACCTGGAAGCTTTGATTTCACTTCATGGACATTTTTTTCAAATCCATCAATACCAGAGACATCAATGGACGGATCAACAAACCGGACATTGTTACTTAGGGCATTTTCAAGGTGATCGCGCACTTTGGTAGAGTCAGGCTCGTTCCATGCCGCCAGCATATAGTCGAGTGCTTCTGGGTAGTCTGCCATATTTTCTTTCTCAAATATCTAGAAAAATTCAGGGTTCAAAAAACGTGATCGCATAACGTTTTGCTCAGCAGGCACCGGAAAGTGCTACCGTAGCGTAAAGCACAAAACGCCCAGGGTGTAGGTGATCGGATACGGTAACTTGTTATGTACTGTGGATAGCCAATAATAAATCAAAAGCATTGCTTTCTTAGCTCCTTAAATAGTTCTTTGCCTTTTTCATTTAGTTTACCTTCATGCCGACCACAAACTTCGATATAAGGTGAATTTATGTGTATTGCTTTAATAGCTCGCTGCCGAATTGCTTCGAATTTTGGGTTAGCAATCACACAGGCCTCAAAGTAATCCCAGCGCTTGTAGTCAACATCATCCTTGATCCATGACTCAAGAAGATTTGCAACCTCCTCTGGCTCCCACTCAACCGAACGCACCTTCCACTTCTTAAATAAGCAGAAGGCAATAACAGCCAAGCCACCTAAGCCCAGCCAATATAGAATGCTCATATTGATTTACACATAACGCCTTGCTAAGGGGCTGCCGAAACGCAGTGTAGGCTGTCCCACGGAGCCCGTGTCTTTTGCGGCCGGAGTGTACTTGAGCAACTTGTTATATGGCTCAATGCTCTGCAACCCCAAATTGAGACAACATATTGGAAGGCAACGAAAACTTAACCTGGTCATTGTGCGTGGTTAGCTGCGTTTCACCCTCGAAAAGAGTTAGCGAAACTGAATATGTTTGGTTGTTTTTAACGCCAGGTATTACTGGTGACTGCAACTGAAGCTCTAATGTGCCAGGCTCAATGGCTCCCTCAGCATAAACCGGTCTGCCATTTGGGATAGTGCTTTCGAAAACCGCTTTATAGGAAGTGGCAGATTCACTGGGCTTGAGCAGGGTATATATCATTGCGTACTTGACGCCTGCATTGCGCTCTATAAGAAAGCCGCCGCCTTCTGTTTTGACATATTCTGATATAGATGGTGCTGGCATATTGGAACCGCACGCCGACAAAACCAATACAAATAGTGAAGTTAGAAATATTCTCATTCGTTCTCCAATGGTGGTTTGGCCATATAACGCAGTAAGCACCGGAGAGCGAAGCGAGTCCGGTGCCTTGCTTTGTTATACCTGCTTTGTGAAAGTTTCTAACAAGCGATTGAAAATTTGGTACTCTCTGTTTTTTACAGTTTCTTCGGATGGGTTATACATACCATCAAAGGACCTAGAAATATCGGCCTCGACCACATAGTACCCTTGGTTAAGGTATACCACCCCACACAAAAGCCACTGAGATGGCCCCATTTTGAAGGCTACGTAAAAACCTTTATTGCCATTAATCTCGATTTCAGTGTTCACGAGCTGCTCCGCCGTGTGAACCTCCCGATAGGGCTGCATTTTGGTTAATTGATTAAACAGACCTTCCGAATGTTTAGATATATCGTCAATAGAAGGAGCATTAACTAATGTGACATGATAATAATTAATATCAAACGCAGCTGGCCCAAACACTACCTTTGTGTACTTTTCTTCCTGGTGTTCGTGAACCTTTGTGTACGTCCACTCGTATCCATCAATGCTTGGAGGATGCGGCAAGCCCACCTGAAACACACGACCCTCGGCAATATACATATCGCCTTCGACCTCTCCTTCTAGAAACTTTGGCGCTGGTACAAGGCCTCCAATAATTCCTCCCGTTCCAGAACACGCTGTTACAAACACGCACAAGAAAAAAAGAACGACTTTTTTCAATTTAGTTCTCCTTTGTTTGAAGAGGTATAACGCCCAAAGCAGCGCGGCGACGCTTGCGGCGTCCGCTGCCTTTACTGGTTATGTGCTGATTGCCGTAATACACTCTTCTCTGGCCTTCCAAATCTCTTCAAATTCAGATTCACCATATTCATTCCGAATGTACTCTTTATGAAATTCCTGCTTTTCCTCACCAATTCCACTTGGTTCGACGACTTTCTCAGAGAAGAAGTCGTTTATCACTTCATCGGCTTCAATTCCGTATCGTGTCAGATCCACTCTAACGCCTTGATAGCTAAGATAGCAATGAGCCTCTGGAATAAACTCAAAGCCATATTCAGTCAAGACATTACCAACACCAGGAGTGTTGGCTTCAGTCATGGGGTAAATACCAACAACTAAATCAATGCTGATTTCCAACTCATCGGCTAGCTCCTTTAATAAAGCGTGCTTTGTACTGCATGCACCCTGGCCTTCGGTTAAAATAAGCCTCCAATTAGCTCTATCGCTCGTTCTACCGTAAGGTAATTTCCATACATACTCGCACGCCTCATGAAAACTCGACAATCCAAGCTTACTAAAAGCTTGAGACAGCTCACCGGCTTCTGATAAATTCCTATTTGGTAGAGATTCGTACATAAAATTTCTCACTACACATAATGCCGTGATATGCGGCGGGCACTGCGAAGCGACGACCGTCCGATGGAGGCCCACAGGGCCGGAACAAACATCATCACCTTGTCATATGGTTTTATATTTCAGCCTTCATGAGCAAACAGCCACCTTTATGAGGAATAAGCTCATGTGACTCCAATTTGATATTTTTTACTACTCTAAATCCTTGGGTTTTATAAAGGCCAATAGCTCGAATATTGTCAGCAAACACAATGAGACTAAGTTCATTGTAACCGTCATTACTTGCTTTTTCTTTTGTATGATTTATCAATGATTTACCAAAACCCAATCTTCGATACGATTCTTCAACACACATAGCATCGAGAAAATAGCTTCCTTCAACTCTACTGGTATAAAACTCTCTGAACCTTTCAATTCGATTAGCTGGTAAAAAGTTTGTTAATTCTTCAGTTATACCGTGATAGTGCGCCGGATATGAGAGGGCCATTCCGATAATTTTTTGATCAATTTCAGCCACAATAGCACTGCGAAAAGTATGAGGGTAAACATCTTGTTCTAATCCATCACAAAGTAGCTGCAAAGCAGAACAACCCGGTATCAAATTGTGAAAAAGATATTCAACTGCACCGTCAGATGCCAAGTAATCAAGTTCAGCTATACGTTGACAGTCTACTTTAGTTCCTTGCTTATAATTTACGTTCATTTTTCATACCCTGAACATTTTTGATTAGTGGCACCGCCATATAATGCCCCAATAAGCGGCGGGCGCAAGCTGTTCTATATTTTTGATCACAGCTTGTGACTGTCTGACTTCAACGGCTTGTTATGTGTTTTACGCCAGATGACCACCAATACTAACTCCTAAGACAAATGCCGTTAATGAAGACGCAGCAAAGATATATAACACCCAATTTGGCCAGATAGAATAAATGTATCGACCAGACCTTGGATCAAATTTAGTGTACCAATTCGTTTTATAACTGCCGCTTCTACAATCACTTACAATACTAAAGAACAACAACATGAAAAGCACCTGAACAAACCACCAATAAAATGATTTAACATCAAAACTAAACAACTCCAACCCCGACAAAAACCCTAAACAAACTAAAACAAATGGGGCTACAAAACCGTAAAACAAATGATACAAAATTAACCTACTTCATTGATTACGTATTCAGCATTAATATTGGTGACTATCGATAAAAACACATAACGCCGTGCTAAGCGGCTGATTTTTATTGGTTTAATTTTGTGTCATTTAAGCACAAAATTGAAGCGACGAAAATGAGTCCGACTTGAGCGCCTTGTTATGCGCATTACTCCCAAGTAACCTCAGATATGCCGAATTCACTTAGCTCATTAAAAACAGGCGTGAAACATGGTTTCTCGAATCTTATTTTAGAATTAAGATTTTCAAATGCATCCTGTGCTAGCGAACCGATAGCTTGCCAAGGCAGATCTGCTGAATTAAACCAGACGCTGGTAAAGTTGGTTTCCTCAATATTGTGTGTAACAACTACGGGAAAATTCGACTCCTTGCCACCTAGCAGCACCACAATAGATTCACCAGAGTTTTGTATATCGCCAACAGTACGAAATTTACTTTTTAAAAATCCCAATATTCTATCCGTGCTTGAATTCTCTATGTAAATTTCCATGGTCGATTACGTATAACGCCCAAAGCAGCGGCGCGCGTTAGCATGTCCTGCCCGAAGGGCGTTGCTGCCTTTGCTTGTTATATGTTTGGCTGAATGCGAAGTGATAACCAACGCATACAACGAAAATAAAACTGCCAATATTTAAGGCTTGTACGTATAAAAACCAGATGATTGGGTTTTGCTCAATAGTTGGTTCGGAGTGCCCAAGGGCGATTGAATGTACGCTAGGTATTAACATGTGCGCAACCCTTGAGGCGGTAACTAATATTCCTGCGAAAAGTGAAAGCCCAGATAAAATGGAGCGCTCTCTATAGAACCACACTAATGATGCAGCAAATAGAAAGAAGGGCATAAACCAAGCAGTAAAGTCGTTAATGCCACCAAATAGCTGCCAAAATGTTGTCGGGCTATATACATGATCTTCCATATCTATTTACACATAACGCCGCCAACACGGGCCGAAATGGAGCAGCGAAGCTGCGGAATGTAGGTCCAGCCAGCTTTGCTGGCGGTCGTGCTTGGCTTTGTTATGCATTTATAACTCGCTGATGATTTCGACAATTTCAAGCTCAGCAACTTTATGCGAGCCACCCACCAAATATGCTCTTTGGCCTATTTTGACTCTTTCGCGGATCATGTCGAAGTAACCACCCTTATCCTCGTAGATTGGCTTTCTAATAATGGCCGTACCTTCATCCAGGGCTTCCCTCTCTCCCCCTACGATGTTTTCTTCAGACAGTGTTTCGAATTCTGGATAAAGCGCAAAGACATATCTGTTTCCCGCGTCAGATTCGAATTTCAAATCACTGCGAAGAGTGTTTGAAAGCTTACACTGCGTATTAAGTTTTCTATACCGAACGCGAAAATAGTAGTCTTCTTTATCGAACATTACTTTGGGCTCGCAGGTGCATAACGCCAAGCTCACCCGCGGAGGCCCGATAGCGCCGGAGTCGGGTGCAGCTTCTTGTTAACCCTTTTTATTTGAAACATGACTTTGAATTTGGTCAGCAATGTTTGCGTAAACTGACTTTAGCTTATTTGGGTCCAGTGTTGATTGAAATTCAATAACTAGGCCCTTAAAGCCATTTTGCGTTGTGCTAATAACGAGTTCCATTGACGTGTTTTCTTGGAACTGATGTAAGTCTATGCCAGCTTTTGCAAGTTCTGAGCTTAATTGTGCCTCGTTGAGAGAGAAGCTCCCCAATTTTTCTTGTAACTCCTGAGCGCTAGAAACTGACAACTCGTTTGCAGGAATCTTGTAATCAAATCCTCGTGTTACAGCTGGCTCTATGATGCCGCTCTTTACAGCTGCATAGATAAGTAAGATGACGAGTACAGTGCCATTAGCGAATTTGGAAAGCTTTGACTTTCCAAGTGTGATGAATGGTTTTCTTTCTTGAGTCATTACTTTCCTCGTTGGGTTAACGTTGCCAGCAAGGGCAGCCGAAGCGAAGCGTAGGCTGTCCAGCCCAGCCACCGGCTGGGCGATCTTGCCTGGCCTGGTTATAGCTGGAGCACACTGAACGACCTACTTGCTCTCTGCCAGCCAACTTTGGCTGGCCACTGCCCGATAAATTTACAGGGAAAAATACCATACTTCCCCCACCAATTAACTAGCTGATTGGCACTCCACAATGGTGCAACTGACTTGCAGGGCTTGTTGACTTAAAACGAAGGCACTTGAACGAAACTATGGTGCCAGATTGCAGGAGAACCCTCTAACGAAGCGTGTTCAGGTAGAGATTGTTACTTGCAGCAACTACAAACCATCTAAAAAATGACCGCCACAATAACGCCCCGCGCAGTGGCAGACAAGTTGGAGCGTCTTTTGGGCGCATAATGGCGCAGCCATGCCCAAAAGGTGCGGACACTTGACTGTCCCAGCGACCAACGGGAGCGATTGACGCAGCTTGTTATGAGTTTTCGTCAAGGTGCCACCCAACAATATCGCCAACATCATCGTAGACATTGTAAATAACCTCACAGTCGCAGAAGCCGCCGTGCTCGCCAAGCCAAGGAATAACTATCTCTGGGTTAATTTTCTTAGACTTTAGGAACTCAATTGTTTCTCTAAGGGTGTGGTCACATGCCGGGGCGGATTCACGGTTTAAATAGGACAGCAGATCCTTTAGTTCATTAATATCCAATGGGATAGATACTCGAATTTCATCCCGCTCATTTTGCCTGTATTGAGCCTTTAGTTTCTTCTTCTGCTCTTTATCCATGCTTAAGACTCATAACGTTGCCAGCAAGGGCAGCCGAAGCGAAGCGTAGGCTGTCCAGCCCAGTCTCCGGCTGGGCGATCTTGCCTGGCCTGGTTATGCGTGACCTCGCACTGTGAATAAAACTATTTCTTTCTAGGGCCGCCTGCAAAGTAGCCAGCCAAAATTAGTATGACGGCAATACCAAGCGTGTACCACTTGCTAACACTAGGGCTATCTGAGGGAACAACCTTGTAATAGCCATTTTCCGGTGTAGATTGCACCCAACTCAGCGGAACAAAATCCACTAACTCAGGAATTCCTGTAGCTATTGCTATCAGTGTGTAAACAAAGATCGAAATCCCTAAGTAAAAAATTATCTTAGCCATTCTCAACCGGCCGCATAACGCCTCAATAACCCGCAGCTGAAACGCAGCGAAGCGGAGTGTAAGCTGTCGGGCGCCGAAGGCGCGTAGTTAATTGATTTGTTAAATGTAAGACCACCATGCACCTATGATAAGTAGAATTATTATTGCCACTTGGATTTTATTGGCTTTACTTTGTTCAGCTTTGGCTTCAGGTGTATCAGTCACTCCTACGTGATGATCGAACCCTCCTTCATCAAGATCTTCGTTGAAGATGATGAGCCCATTAATCAAAACAGCGATCATTACCAGTAACATTGCTGTTAGCCAGTAGAATCCCGTGAAGTACTGCCTAGATTCTCACAATAACCGACACACTTGGCGATAGCGAAGGAGGCCAGCTGGTTGTAGGCTAGTAAGCTTCCACACAAACAAGCCAGGAACCTCATGGGAACCCGTACCAACCAGCTGACCTTGAAAGAACGATACCAGATTGAGGTCCTTAATGGGCAAAACTATTCAGCCCGAGCCATTGGACTACGCCTCAATAGATCCAATAAGACCATCTCTCGTGAGCTTGGTCGTTACAGCCCTTACTGTGCCGAGAGTGCCCACCGTCAGGCACTGCAACGACGGCACGGAGCTATTAAACATACCAAGCTCGACTTTGCCATGCAGGTACAAATTGACCACCAGCTAAAAAATGCAAGTCCTGAACAAATCGCTGGGCGAATGCAGCTTGAGAGATGTGCGAAAACGGTTAGTTGTTCAACAATTTACCGCTGGGTCAGTCGACTTAACTGGAGGTCACGTCTGCCAAGGAAAGCCAAACCTTATCGGAAACGGGCAGGTTCCGAGGCAGGCGTAAAGCTTATTCCAGAGCGCATAGATATTGATCAAAGACCTGCGATTGTCGATGAAAACACTGAGATCGGTCACTGGGAAGGCGATACAGTTTATGGTCAAGATGGCTATCTGGTGACACTGGTTGAACGAGCTTCCAAATTATTGCTCACTCGCAGAGTCCCAAATAAGAGCAAGAAAACAGTGAGTCGGGCGATCAAGCAGATGTTGAAGCCATATCAGGCCATCTGTAAAACCATCACCTTCGATAATGGAGGAGAATTTGCAGGTCATCAATCGATTGCGCAGAAGCTAGGATGCAGAATATATTTTGCGAAACCTTACCACTCTTGGGAGCGTGGGCTGAACGAAAACACTAATGGCCTTTTGAGGCGCTTCTTTCCAAAAGGAGTGGAAATTGGCAAGATACCAAAAAGCCGTATTGATGACGCAGTGTTTCGAATCAATACTCGACCTAGGAAAGTACTAAATTACTTGAGCCCGCTGGAATTTTTGGCGGGTAAACGTGTGTCACTTATGTTGGAAATCTAGGCTGGATACCCAAACCAAATAGAAGACAAAAAGTAATCAGTATTGCTGCGGGCTTTAGGTCAATGCCATTCATCTTCGAGTACATTTAACGCCTCAATAACCGGCAGCTGGAACGGAGCGAAGCGCAGTGTGGGCTGTCCGGCGCCGAAGGCGCGAAGTTAATTGGCTTGTTATGTTTTTTCGCTCGCTAGGTCCTGTGCAACTAATAGCCTAACTTGGTTCATTCTACTGAG
The DNA here is from genome assembly GCF_052467515.1 of Microbulbifer mixtoriginis (SeqCode). Taxonomy (NCBI): domain Bacteria; kingdom Pseudomonadati; phylum Pseudomonadota; class Gammaproteobacteria; order Cellvibrionales; family Microbulbiferaceae; genus Microbulbifer; species Microbulbifer mixtoriginis (SeqCode). The sequence goes on from NZ_CP174314.1 coordinate 3,144,800, forward strand.
ACCCTGCTTGTACTCTTGTAGTTCTGTGCGCTCAAATATTGGAGGTACGTCTGGGTTGATTCGATCTAGTTCGACACTAACCAAATAGGAGCCATTTATTAATACCATATATATGTCTTCGCCTTGATCTGGGGTCCAATGCAAAACATAAGCATTGTTCGTGTTGTGCCCCTTAGACTCTAGCGCATCACGGAGCCTCGAAGGAGAAGAGAAAAACTCGTTTGATTTCTGTAGCTCCTCCCGAAAATCCTTCTCCATTTTGCTTCCGATTAATTTCATCCACTCACACTCTCATGAAACATAACAGTTAATTCAAAGGCAGCGTCTACATATCACCCTTCTATATAATTCTGCTGTCCTCAATCAAAGCCAACTTAAAAACCTAGTAAAGTCAAAGAACTACATTGAGTGTCACAAAATAAAACAGGTAGATATATAGCAGCGTCTTTATAATTCCACTCTATCCCTGCTTTATATCACTTTTCACATCCCTTAAAAATCAACAAGTTATAGAATTTTCCCTAGAAATAGGAGCAGCGTCTTTTGAATTCTGGTATACGAAGCAGGGCTTAGCTATCAGTGCTGTATTTCACCAACCTACTATGCACACATGTCCTAACTGGAAGGATGCACTACCACGTAGAAAATTGGCTTTCTCAGTACACGGTCTTGAAGAATCGGGTACCTCCCTTGAAAAAATCAACAACTGTTTTTTTGGAGCAAAGAAAATTGAAAGCCCTTACCTCAAAAGCAAAACATCCCGCTTCTCTATTAAAGCTCTCATAAAATCACAGGGTCGCTAATAGCCATCTCTCCAGCGCTTGATAAGCCATCCATAGTGGTTTGTCCTCCACTCTGCTATTCTGCGCCCCCTATAAAGAAGCTCTTCGAACTTTGGCCTGGACCTTTCTGTTCAGATCTATCCCGATTGCATGCTTCAAGAACATCAGGTTTGGGCTTGCCGTTCATTATTTGATCAAACGCTTTTGCTCATTAAGCCCCCAGGAAACCTGCCCCCTACCCCAATCTGAGCCGACCGCCACTCCTGCGGAGCTCTTGGGGTTTGCGAACACTTTTGTAACTTACTGATTTTCTTAGAGAAAAATGCCAAAAACCGCAAACAAGACTAAGGCCGTGAAACCCGAACACACCCCCATGATGCAGCAATACATGCGCATCAAGGCCCAGCATCCCCAAGAGCTGGTGTTCTATCGTATGGGGGACTTTTACGAGCTGTTCTTTGATGATGCCAAGAAGGCAGCTGAGCTGTTGGATGTCACTCTTACTGCGCGTGGCAAGTCCGGGGGTGAGCCTATACCCATGGCCGGTATTCCCTACCATGCAGCTGAGGGCTACTTGGCGCGGCTGATTAAAGCTGGTGTTTCCGTTGCCATCTGTGAACAAATCGGTGATCCCGCCACCAGCAAAGGGCCGGTTGAGCGCCAGGTAGTACGTATTGTTACTCCGGGCACGGTCACGGACGAGGCACTTCTCAACGATCGCCGCGATAACCTCCTGGCTGCTATTTCGCACTTGGGCGATGTATTTGGCCTGGCACTGCTGGACCTGGCAACCGGTCGTTTTGTGGTTCAGGAAACAGATTCTCTGGAAGCCCTGGCCGAGCAGGTTCAGCGCCATAACCCGGCTGAGCTACTCGCGCCAGAAGACCTCTCTTTGCCAGTGGAAATTGAACGCCGTGCCGGTGTACGCCGCCGTGCGCCTTGGGAGTTCGAGCTGGAAACCGCCCTGCGCCTGCTCAATCAACAATTTGGCACCATGAACCTGGAAGCCTTTGGTTGCAGTCATATGCACGGCGCTATAGTGGCCGCCGGCTGCCTGCTGCAATATGCACGGGATACCCAGCGCACCGAGCTGCCACACATTCGCGGCCTGCACACCGAAAGCGGCAATGAAACCGTGGCCCTGGATGGCGCCAGCCGTCGCAATCTGGAAATCGATCTGAACTTGAATGGCAGCGATGATAATACCCTGCTGTCGGTTCTCGACAGCTGTAAAACCGCCATGGGTAGTCGCCTGCTGCGCCGCTGGCTGAACAACCCGCTGCGCCAGCTCACTACCCTGCGCAACCGCCAGGATGCCATTGCTGCATTGATTGAAGAGTATGGTTTCGAGCCCCTGCGCGATGCCCTCAAACCCGTGGGTGATATGGAGCGCATTCTAGGCCGCCTGGCACTGCGTTCCGCACGCCCCCGCGACCTGGCAAGGCTGGGTCAGTCTCTGGCACAGTTCCCCGAAATCCAACAGCAGCTAAATGAATCAAATGCCACTCTAATAAAAGAGTCATGCGGTCAGATCGGTGAATGGCCTGAAACTGTTGAGTTGCTGCAAAAAGCGATTATTGAAAATCCGCCTGTCGTGATACGTGATGGCGGCGTAATCGCCACCGGCTACGATGAAGAGCTGGATGAGCTGCGCGCTATCAGTGAGAACGCAGGGGATTACCTGGTACAGCTGGAACTGCGCGAAAAAGAGCGCACCGGTATCCCCACATTGAAGGTGGGTTACAACCGGGTGCACGGCTACTTTATTGAAATCAGCCGTGGACAGAGTGACAAGGCACCGGCGGAATATATCCGCCGCCAAACCCTGAAGAATGCCGAACGCTTTATTACTCCCGAATTAAAAGAGTTCGAAGACAAGGCACTTTCAGCCAAAAGCCGCGCCCTGGCGCGAGAGAAGGCCCTCTATGAGGCGCTGATTAATCAACTGAATGAGTCTCTGGCTGAGCTGCAAGCCGCTGCGGCTGGTATTTCTGAATTGGATGTTCTGGCCTGCTTGGCTGAACGTGCCGACAACCTGCGCCTGTGCCGCCCTGAGCTGGGCACCAATCCTGGCCTGCATATCACCGGTGGACGTCACCCGGTGGTGGAACAGGTATTGGACGAACCCTTTGTCGCCAACGATATCGAGCTGCGCGACGATCGCCGTATGCTGGTCATTACCGGCCCGAATATGGGTGGTAAATCTACCTATATGCGCCAGACTGCGCTGATTGCCCTGCTGGCGCACTGCGGCAGCTATGTCCCAGCAGACAGCGCCCAGATCGGTCTGCTGGATCGCATCTTTACCCGTATCGGCAGTGCCGATGACCTGGCCGGTGGCCGCTCCACCTTTATGGTGGAAATGACCGAGACCGCTAATATCCTGCGCAATGCCAGTGAACACAGCCTGGTACTGATGGATGAAATCGGCCGCGGCACCAGTACCTATGATGGTCTTTCCCTGGCCTGGGCCTGCGCTCATTACCTGGCCGGAGAAGTGCGCGCCTTCACCTTGTTCGCCACCCATTACTTCGAGCTGACCGATCTACCCAATCAATGTGCCGAAGCAGCCAACATCCACTTGGACGCCACAGAGCACGGTGAGGGCATCGTCTTCCTGCATCGCATTCAGGAGGGACCCGCCTCCAAAAGTTACGGTTTACAAGTGGCCAAGTTGGCGGGGATTCCCGCCGATGTACTCACAGAGGCCCGTACTCGCTTGGCGGCCTTGGAGGCCGGCGCCCAGTCAGTAGATGTACCCGTAGTGACTCCCGAGTCCACTCAAGCACCTGAGCAGGCAACGGAAACGACTATAGCGCCAGTACTCTCAGCACCAACTCAAGCTGATTCTCCCCAACAGGTCGATCTGTTCGGCAGTCCCAGCCACCCTGCAGTGGATGCGCTGGAGGAGCTGGACCCAGACGATTTGACCCCGCGCCAGGCCCTGGAAGCGCTCTATGCTTTACGCAAGTTATTGAAGTAAAAGGCCGGGCGGCAATTGTCGCCCAGTGCAACTTGTTATAAACAGTGAACTAAATCGACTGAAAAGCCACTACAATTCGCGCCAGTAATTGATAGAATCCGTGCTCGAAAGAATCAGTGCACTATTGAGGGACAATCATGACATTCGTAATTGGGGAAAACTGCATTAAGTGCAAATACACCGACTGTGTAGAGGTTTGCCCGGTAGACTGTTTTTACGAAGGCCCTAACTTTCTAGTGATCCATCCCGACGAGTGTATCGACTGCGCCCTGTGCGAGCCTGAGTGCCCCGCCAATGCGATTTTCTCTGAGGACGAAGTGCCCGATGATCAACAGGAATACATCGAGTTGAATGCCGAACTCGCCGAGGTTTGGCCAAATATCACCGAGAAAAAAGACCCGCTACCCGATGCCGAAGAGTGGGATGGCAAGAAAGGCAAGCTCGACCTTCTCGAGCGATAGCAAAGCACAAAAAGCCGTCTCTGACGGCTTTTTTCTTTTCTGGTCCAGATAAAATTGCCGCATTAAATGAGAATAATAATATTTACGGTATCGAGCATTTTCCTATGCCTGTCTCTGGCAGTACTGGCAGAACCCGAAGAGAAAAAACGTATTGCCCTGGCTTTTAGTGGCGGGCCTGTGCCGGGCATAACCGAATCCCTGTTACACCAGCTTGAAGCCCTGCAAATACCCGCAACTTTCTTTCTGGTTGGCAAGGATATGGAGCGTTATCCCAATCAAACACACGCCATAGTGCGTGCCGGCCACCAGGTCGGAAGTCACGGTTACTCCTATGTCGACTTGGCAAATCTACCTTTGAGTAGTGCCAAAGCAGAGATTAAAAAGACCTGTCTGCTTTTACAGCATCATGGCTATCGAGAAAAACCGGCGATCCTGCCCCCTTTTGGACGTATCTCTGAAGAGCTTGGCAGCCTTCTGGCTGCACAAAATTTCGAGTTGGCTCAATGGGACCTGGAGCCTCACCTGCATGTGGATATGAGCAGGCCCGAGCTCATCGCCGACTACATAGTTCAGAATGCCAAAGACGGCAGCGTGGTAATGCTGCACCCAATGTATGAGCATGGTAAGGAGGTGGCAGCAGCACTGCCTCTCATCCATGCACAGACCACGAAACAGGGGTTTTACTTTGTTAGCCTGGATAAGGTCACAGATACTGGCGGTGATAGAAATTTGTAATTACCGACTCCATTCACTACCAATTAAGAGGTTGGGAGTCTGCCCCCCAAAGTTTTGCAACCGGTTCCCTCTATCTTAACTGGAGACCACTATGCTACGTTGGGCCATTATTTTCCTGGTTATTGCACTGATAGCCGCATTTTTCGGTTTCAGTGGTATCGCCACCACAGCGACAGAAATCGCTAAAATCCTCTTCTTCATCTTTATTGTGCTTTTTGTCCTGACATTGATTTTTGGCAGGGGCCGGCCACCCAAGTAGCACCCTTGCGCTATACAAGATTTAACCCCGGTAATTCACCGGGGTTATTTTTGGTGGGGCGTTCTGGTTGGTACCAGGTCCAGCACTTCTGCCAGGTGGTTGAAGCCCAGCACCAGCTCCATAACCCCCAAGGCTTCCAATAACTCATCATCCCCCGCTCCCAGCTTGCGTGCCTCAGCGATCAGGTGCTGCCGGTGATCGTCTGGGGATGTATTGGCGTTGCGAGCAAGGTCAAACAGTGCATGCTCCTTCTCGGAAAAGTGCACATTCTTTGGGTCTGTGCGAATACGCATGACTTCATCGGGGGTTACCCCGAGCATTTGCAGGGAGGTACTGTGGTGGTAAATGCCATAGTCGCAGTGATTATCCGCAGAGACCGCCAAGCCAATAGCCTCCTTCAGCTGGGCGGAAAGACAGCCGTGTAACATCACTGCCTTGAACTTCTGCCAATTAGCTAGCAGCAGTCCTTGGTGGTGGGCATAAATCCTAAACAGGCTGGGAATCCCACCCAGCTCATCCTGAATTTCTGCAAATACCCTGATGGCTTCATCTGAATCAGGGGTCTCCACTAAAGGAATGCTACTCATCGTTCACCTATCCGTTGTCAAACCGGCTCTGTCGAATGGCAGAAATAACTTCCTGGCGCCATAAAACACTGTATATAATCACAGCATGAGAAAGATTATCCACTGCGACTGTGATTGTTTTTACGCTTCGGTCGAAATGCGAGACGATCCCAATCTTCGCGGGCGCCCACTAGCCGTAGGTGGTAGCAGTGACCGCCGCGGGGTAATCTCTACATGCAATTATGAAGCTCGCAGTTACGGCGTGCGCTCCGCCATGCCAACCGCCCAGGCCAAAAAACTCTGCCCTGACTTGATTGTAGTACCCGGCAACATGGCCAAATACCGTGAAGTCAGTCAGCAGATCCGCGAAATTTTCCTCGATTACTGTGACGATATTGAGCCCCTTTCGCTGGATGAGGCTTTTCTAGATGTCAGTAATAGTGGGCGCTGCCACGGTAGCGCTACATTAATGGCGGAGGAGATCCGCCAAAGAGTGAGAGAGACCCTTGGCATTACGATCTCAGCCGGCGTTGCCCCAAACAAGTTCCTGGCCAAGATCGCCAGTGACTGGCGTAAACCCGATGGACTAACGGTAATCACGCCAGAGGAAGTAGATCAATTCGTATTGCGTTTACCGGTGAACAAAATCCATGGTGTGGGCCGAGTAACAGCAGAGAAAATGCACCGCCAAGGAATTCACACCTGTGCCGACCTCAGGCGCTATTCCCAGGTGGAGTTGAGTAAAACCTTTGGGAAGTTTGGGCGCCGTCTCTATGAACTGAGCCGCGGCATCGACGATCGCCCAGTGAGTGGAGATGGCTCTCGCAAGAGTGTCAGTGTGGAGCGCACCTTTAACAAGGATCTCTGTGAGTTTAACGAATGGTTGGAGGAAATGACTCACCTGTATACACGACTGCTGGAACGCCTGGAAAAACTCGGCGATCGTTATGAGGTAAATGGTGCCACCGTAAAGGTAAAATATGCTGACTTTTCCCAGAGTACTCATGAACGCAATAGTCGCGCAGGTCGAATTTCTGAATTTCGCCAGTTACTGCAGGAATGCTGGGATAAACGATCGACTCCCATTCGCCTGCTTGGCGTAGGTCTGAGGCTAACAGATCTGCGCGCCGAACACGGTCCCTTACAACTGCCTCTACCACTGCCGGATTTGCCGACACATCACTAACCGGGAGACTTCTCAAGCAAATTATTTTTTATAAATAGTTTGCCCTGCCCCCCGCAGAACCGGTCGCATTTTTTCTGTCATATTTTCAAACAAAGCGAACATCGACAATTTTAAAGAAAACACTCTTTATTAAGAGAATTTTTGAGTCAAAAAAATTCATTGCACGCCAATTACCCCTTAGAAAAAGGTTTAAAGCGCCAAACGACCGTTCATCAAGTTATGGCGTTACCCGTTACCCTCTGTAAGCCCTGGCTAAGCAGGGGCATCTATACTTCGCAGGCCAAGAGAACTTGGGCGGATCTAAAAGCAATAGGCACCCAAAGTTGTTCACTTGGATAAAAAATTTAATGTCTAAACCGACTACAATTTTTATGATCAACGACGCATAAATCCAGACCTAAGCCACCTCTGGCTTTCGGGTTCACTGCGTACGGAGGCACAACACTTTGTCTCGCAAAGCGTTCCAACAATTTTCTGATGAAAAACTGCTCGAGCATTACCGGGAGAAACGCAGTCTTGCTGTATTTGAGCCACTGTATAACCGCCACAAAGACGCTCTCTATCGCTACTGCGTACAAATGGCACCCTCTTCAACCACACAGTTGCTACAGGCCCTGTGGGAAAATGTCTTACAGAACCCTCCGCAACTTCATGGCCGGCTATTTAGAAACTGGCTGTTTATTCAAGTCAACAAAGCTCTGCGGGAACATGTAGACAGCACTACACAATCTGAGGCATTAACCAGTGAGAGTAAGGTTGTCGCAGCTATTCAAAAACTCCCCAAGCTTCAGCGCAACGTATTATTACTGCATATGGAGTGCAAACTCTCCCTGGCCTCAGTAGCGGATATAGAGCGCATTTCACTGAAAAAATGTCGAGAGTATTACCAGTTGGCTCGACAACAAATTGAAACCCTGATCTACGGATCTCAAGCAAAACCCTGGCAAGTGGAGGCCATAAAAGAGTGATTGAGGTAGAAGCATGAGTAACTGGGAGCACCAATACCGCGAAGAGGCGTCAGCTTTTACCTCACCGCAACAGTTAGACAGTGGAATCTTATTACAGGCAAAAGGCTATCAACCGAAAAAGGATATAGGCCGAATCTTATCCGGAGCCTCCCTGAGTTGCGCTTTGGTGACCGCTTTTTTAATGTTGGTACATCCGGCACAGCACCTTGGTGCCCGAACCCCCGCTATGACTCAGAATAATGAGATTCAACTAACCACTCAGGAAATTGCCCAGTGGCAACCTCCTCGGCCAGAACCTGAAGTAAAGGAAGACCCATGGCAGACATTACGCAGCCAGGTTAGTGCCGAAAACTATGTTGCTCTTTGCCAAGAATGGCGCCAACAACAAAATAATATTGCGGAACCGGTCTTACCCCGAGAACTGCGTAAGGCAGCGCAGAAACGCTGTCGGATTCTGCCATAGAAACAGTAGCTCTCTTACCAGTGTGCTACGTCTATTTCTACACTTAAGCATCAGTGTCGTTGCAGTGCAAAATGACACTTATAAACAATAAAGTTACAAAGGGTGAGCTGGCCGTGGTGGGCATCTATGGCGCGGGTGGCTCCAATGCCGGTGATAACCAAGCTTTGAGGTCTTGGGTTACCGAAATGGGCGGGGCCATGTTCGGTCCAACTGAAAAAATTAAAGCCCGGGATTTTCTAGTGAGGGCATCTCTACAGCAGAAGCACTTATTACTGCTTGGCTACAGCCGTGGGGGAACCACGGCCATCAACCTGGCCAATTTACTCGGTCGCAAAGGCATATCCCTAAACCACCTGATAATCTTCGATGCACATAGTGTCTTCGATAATAGAATTTTTTATCTCAGATATGACAATGTTCAGCAAGCGATCAATTTTCTGCAGAGAAACCCCAGAAGCGCTGGTCGATATGGCTGGTGGGGAACAAATCCCTACTGGGGAAGCCCACTAGTCTCTAACTTTATCAAAGTTCAAGAAATTGACTTTACCGGTGCATTCTTTAGAAGAGGGATGCCGGTTTCCCATTTAAACATCGTCCGTCAATCTCTTGCTTCGCTCTGACTTCTTAAACTCAAAGACAGCGATAAAAAGTAGCAACAAAAAATTCTTCATCCTTAAAACCCCAGACAGAGCAGAAGGATAACCTACTCATAAACCCCAGTAGTTTTCTTCAGCATAAGTAATCACTTAATTTCAACCATCTACTCCCAAACTGGTTTCTTGGCTGCTTCTGGGCTTGTATCAATAAATGGTTTACCCATGGTTCACTGAGCAAACCGGTTAATGCATTACTGAGCAATCTCTAATCTTCTTACAGAGTCTCTCCCAGCGTATTTAAGACTTCCTATATTCTTTTTAGAAATTAATTTTGACTGGGAATATTCCCTTTAGAGTACTATCTTCATTGATAATTTATTACATTGAAGACTCATATTCCTGTACCCCTTCGAAAAAAGATAACAACTCTATATAAAACAAAACATTGTCTTTAGCCTAATATATCTACATTACCCTATTAACCTAAGATATCCGCTAAGCAAGTGAAATCAATATGCCATCAAAAATATTATCGCATCTTAGCCTACTCCTGATCTGCTTCGCCTTCTCAAGCCACGCCAAAGAATTGAAAATTGCCATATCTCAGGATGCCCCCCCTATGTCATCAATCAGGCGAGGAGTGGATTAGAAGTTGATGTCATCACCCAGTCTCTTCCAAATTACACCATCTCATTTATCCAAATGGGCTGGGGGGAGATTCTTGGAGCAATAGAGCGAGGTATGGCAGAGGCTGAAGCGAACGTACACGAAAATAATGGAGACCTCTATTATTCAAATGACTATATAGCTTTTATCAACTACGCAATCAGCCGTAAAAAAGATCAAATTAAAATCAATCAACTAAAGGATCTAGTAGGACACCACGTAATAACCTGGACAGGAGCACACAAGGATCTTGGGCCAGAATTTAGCCAGCTCTTCTCTCCCGGAAAGATAGGTGCAAAGAATTATGTAGAATTAGAAAGCTCTCAAGATCAGGTAAGGGAATTCTGGAGGGAAGACAACTCAATTATAATCATTGATAAAAGTATTTTTTCTTATTTCTCCTCTAAAGATGGCCACTCTATGAATGAGGTCGATATCCATACAATCGTTGTACCTGTTCTGACATTTAAAATGGCATTTAAAAACAAAGCAGACAGAGATGCCTTCAATCACGGTCTCAGACAGCTATGCAATAAAGGAATATACGAAGCTCTCCTAAAGCGATATAGCGTTGCACCAGAAGCCAACATCTGCAAAAACTTTTCGCAATAAGCTTGCTTTTAGGATTCTCCATCGCGGACTGATTTTCATCAACCAAAAAAATATCAGGTTGTGGGCTGTTAACACCTATCTGCCTTCTCCCTTGCTCGGCAATAAATCTTCAGGGGTGGCAGTGCAGGTATTAACAGCACCTATTTTGATTCACCTCAGCTATCAATAAGCCGACAAACCGCCATCCACAGCCAGTGCCTGGCCGGTAACATAAGTCATCTTTGGAGAGAGTAGCATTAACATAGCCGCTACTACTTCTTTCGGCTCACCAAGACGCTTCATCGGACAACCTTCGGCGAGAAAAGCCTGAACCTCTTCCGGGCTGGCCCCTGGGGCCTCCACAGAAGTCACCATTGGCGTCAGGCAATAGAATGGGCAAATGGCATTCACCCGAATACCGTACTTGGCGTTTTCCATTGCTGCAGTTTTGGTCAGTCCAATAACCCCATGCTTGGCGGCAGCATAGGAGGCAATTTTGGGTGCACCCCCCAGCCCTGCCATAGAGGAAACATTGAGAACCACACCGCCTCGATCTTTCATTAATGGCAGCTGGTGCTTGAGACCGAAAAATACGCCCTTCAGGTTTACATTGTATTGATGGTCCATCATCGCTTCGTCAGTCTGCTTCAGGGACATCATCGGCGGAGCGATACCGGCATTATTAACCGCCATATTCAGGCCACCGAACTCAGACTCGGCCAGTCGCACCAGAGCAACGCAATCCGCTTCAGAGGAAACATCGCAACGTTGAGCACGCACCTGGATACCATCACTACCCAGGTCATCAGCGAGTTGCATCAGGCCCTCTTCATTAATATCTCCAAGTACCAAGCGCGCTCCGCGAGATCCCAACTCTTTAGCCAGCAGTTTGCCAAAACCACTGGCGGCGCCGGTAATTAGGGCAACCTGGTTGTCGAAATCCAATATTGGATCTTGCATATTAAATTCCCCCACAGGAAGTCATTCCGCCATCCACCACTACGCATTCGCCCGTGGTGTAACTGGAGGCGTTGGAAACTAAGTAGAGTACTGTACCCGCCATCTCCTCAGGCTCGGCGTGACGGTGCATAGGGATATGGCCGATTGCGGTTTTATAAATATCCTCGTGGGTGAAGAGTGCCCCGGCAAACTTGGTTTTGGTCAGCCCAGGCAATAGGGCATTAACACGGATATTGAACTGGGCACACTCCTTGGCAAAGGCTTTGGTCATATTGACTACTGCCGCCTTGGTGATGGAATAGATTCCCTGCCCCACACCAGGCTGCAGGGCATTGACCGAGGCAGTATTCACAATCACACCACCACCCTGCTCACGCATCAACTTGCCCGCTTCCACAGACATGAAGAAATAGCCACGAATATTCACTTCAACCGTTTTTTCAAAAGCCGCGAGGTCGGTATCAAGGATATGACCAAAATAGGGGTTGGTAGCCGCATTGTTAATTAGGATATCCAGCCGCCCAAAGCGTTCGCGGACATCGGAAAACATTTTCTGGATATCTTCCATATTGCCGATATGGCAAGGCACCGCTTCCGCTTTACCGCCGGCATCGACAATCGCATCGGCAACAGCCTGACAGCCTTCAATTTTTCGGCTGGATACCAGCACATGGGCGCCTTGCTCTGCCAAAAGTTTTGCAATTGCCTCACCAATACCCCGGCTAGCACCGGTTACCAGAGCAATTTTTCCGGTGAGATCAAAAAGATTCTTTGCCATTTTTTATCCTTATCATTTTCCAAAGCACAATAAAAAGCGAAATAAATTGTATCGAAATGACCTTCTAACTAACTCGCCTCACTGGCAATGCTCATTGCCGTTTGTGCCAGTGGCTCTACCAGAGCGCCGAGGCTCGCCGCATTGCGATTAGAGGCGTTGCCATCCTGTGCGCGTTTGGCCACGCCCTGGACTATCGCCGCTAAACGGAAAAAACTAAACGCCAAATAAAAAGGCCAGTGGTCAATGCCCTCAATCCCCATACGCTCACAATACTTGGCCACATAGGCCTGTTCAGAGGGGATACCCAGCGAGGCAATATCCAGCCCCAACAGGCCGGACATCTTGTCACCCCCAGCAGGCATACGCATTTGCATGCACTGATAGGCAAGATCGGCAAATGGGTGGCCCAACGTAGAAAGCTCCCAATCCAGCAGGGCGATCACTTTGGGTTCTTTAGGGTGGAAAATCATATTGTCGAGGCGGTAATCACCGTGTACTAGAGCTATCCGACCATCGTCTTCTGGGAGCGCACTGCCAAGCCATTCAATCAACTCTTCCATCGCCGCAATAGGCTGTGTCTCGGAAGCCCGGTATTGCCCCGTCCAGCGTTCCAGCTGCCGCTGAAAATAGTTTCCCGGGCGGCCGTAATCGGATAACCCCATGGCGTCGATGTTGAGACTATGTAATGCGGCGAGCACCCGATTCATTTCATCGTACATAGCACTGCGCGCAGGAGCATCTGCCTCAGGAATTGCCGCATTCCAGAAAATCCGCCCCTCACAGTATTCCATCAGGTAAAACATGGAGCCGATCAGATCCCGGTCTTCACATAAATGAAAAACTTTGGGCACCGGTACGTCGGTATCTGCCAGTGCAGACATAACACGGTACTCACGATCCACTGCGTGAGCAGATTTCAATAGTTTTCCCGGGGGTTGCCGACGCAATACATAGGTATTTGAAGGCGTTTCCAGCTTAAAGGTGGGATTGGATTGACCGCCGGAAAATTTACTGATTTTCAGTGGCCCGGAAAAACCTTCAACATTTGCGCTGAGGTATTCCTGCAACTTTTCCAGCGGCAAAGCTTCCACTGAGTTACGTGACTCCTTTACGGTTTCAGACATGCTCCTCTCCCTGTGCAGTCTCTGCGGCATAACGGGCAGCCAGGTTGCGTCCCAGCTGCATCATATGTACTTGATCTGGTCCATCGGCTAAACGGATAGTCCGCGCGTAAGCATAGTGGTGGGCCAAGCTATAGTCCTGGCTCAACCCTGCCGCACCGTGAATCTGGATAGCGCGGTCAATCACCTTGCAGGCCATTTGCGGTGCAACAATTTTAATCATGGCAATCAGGTCTTTGGCCGCTTTATTGCCAAGTCGATCCATTTGCGCCGCAGCTTTTAAAGTTAGCAAACGTGCCTGCTCAATTTCACAGGCAGACCTGGCAATATCCTCCCGCACTGAGCCCTGCTTGCTCATCGGGCGTCCAAATACAATACGATTTTCCGCGCGGCCTGCCATCATTTCCAGGGCGCGCTGGGCCTGGCCAATTAAACGCATGCAGTGGTGAATTCTGCCCGGCCCCAAACGCCCCTGGGCAATTTCAAAACCACGCCCTTCTCCGAAAATCAGATTAGACGCGGGCACCCGAACATTCTCAAAAATCACTTCAGCATGACCTTCCGGAGCATCGTCGTAGCCAAATACCTGCATGGGCCGAATTATTTTTACCCCAGGGGTATCTGTGGGAACCAGGATTTGCGATTGCTGGCGATGCCGATCCGGATTAGTGGGATCGGTCTTGCCCATCACAATCATGACCTTACAGCGCTTATTCATCAGGCCACTAATATAAAATTTATGACCATTAATCACATATTCATCGCCATCGCGCACGATAGAAGTTTCAATATTCGTAGCATCGGAGGAGGCCACCTTGGGTTCGGTCATGGCGAATGCCGAGCGAATATTGCCCTCCAGCAATGGCCTCAGCCAGGTTTCCCGCTGCGCTTCCGATCCGTACTGGGTCAGCACTTCCATATTGCCGGTATCCGGGGCGCTGCAATTAAAAATTTCTGAGGCAAATAAGACCTTGCCCATCTCCTCCGCCAAAGGCGCATATTCCAAGTTTGTAAGGCCGGCACCATAGCGGGAATCGGGTAAGAATAAATTCCACAGCTCAGCCTCACGGGCTTTTTCTTTTAAAGCCTCCATAATAGGGGGCTCGCCCCAGGGGTCATCCTGCAACTGCTGTATATAGGTACTCTCAGCGGGATACACATATTCCTGCATAAAGTTTTTGAGCCGCTCCAACAGGCCCTGTACCTTTTCTGAATATTCAAACTCCATGTCTTTTCACCTTTAATTGTGTTATAGGTTTTAATTCAGCTGTAAGTCACGGAAGTGTGGCGCTCATCTCTCTCCAAATGAGGCACGTGATTAAAACTGTTCAAGCTGAGCCCCTGCCCTGCGCTAGAGAAAAAACGGGTAGTGCCGGTATTCTGTATCTGCATATTGAGTTTGATCACCGACTCGGGGGGACCGCCCAATACCTGCCGCACCATCATGGCAATAGCCCCACCGGAACTGACCACCAGAGTTTTACTGCCTTTGGGGCTATCGCTGATTAAATCCAAAACTTCACGAATGCGATTTTCGAATGCCTGCCAACTCTCTGCCGGTGCAATTTCCCCTGCAGACCAGGCGAGCATGCCCTGCATTAGAAAGCGGTAAAAGTCGGCACGGGGTGCATTGGGGCCCGGGGTAGCTGTGGGTTTTTTCTCACTGTAGAGGCGAGCTACTTCAAGGAAGTCGAACTCATTCAATTGGGGAACCACCGTCAAGTGGCCCTCTAAGTCGATGCCAAGGCCTGCACAGATACCCTCGGTAGTTTGCCGATGACGGCGCAGGCTGCCGCAGAAAATCCGGTCAAACTTCTGGCCAGTGCCCCGCCAGTATTCCCCCAGCCAGCGGGATTGCTGCCAGCCGATATCGGAGAGATTGTCGTAATCATCGGCGCCGAAGGACGCCTGTCCATGGCGCACCACGATTGATTCGGCCACAGCGAGTTCCTCTTTTTATGGAACTCCAACCCTAGTCCTCTCGTTTGAATCATCAAAGTTTATTGTGCGAATATATGATCATTCACACTGGTTATGATTGAGGCACAGATGCAGTTGCAAAAAATGGATATGAACCTGTTCTTGGTTCTGGAGGCCATTTATAACTCGGGCAACCTCACCCGAGCCGCTGAGCAGTTGCATATCACCCAGCCGGCAGTGAGTAATGCCCTGGCACGTCTGCGCCGTACCCTGGACGACCCATTATTTATTCGCGGCCCCTCCGGCATGACTCCCACCCCTCTTACGGAGTCCATCATGCCTAGGGTGCAGCAGGCCCTTTCCCTACTGGGCACCAGCCTGAATGAACACCGCCAATTCAACCCCGCCCTGGCACGCAAAACATTGCGACTATCTATGAACGACATGGCAGAAACCCTACTGCTGCCGCCTCTATTAGAGCGCCTGGAAAAAGAAGCGCCGGGTGTAACAGTAGAGTCATTTCACGTTCCCAGGGATCAGCTTGCCAAGGAACTGGCCGCCAATACATTGGATTTCGCCCTGGATGTCCCTCTCGCGACAGCGCCCCAACTGCAACAACAGCGCCTGCACCAGGACCGTTATCTCTGTATGTTGCGCAATGAGCATCCCTTGGCTGGGGAGTCGAGCCTGACACTGGAACAGTATTTACAACTGGAACATATCCATGTTTCCAGTAGGCGCACGGGTCCTGGCCTGGCGGATATAGCACTGAACAAACTTGGGCGGCGACGCACCATCAAACTGCGTGTACAACACTACCGAGTAGCGCCTTTAATCGTATTACGCACAGATTTAGCTCTGACCGTGCCAGCGAGTCTGGCCAGTCAGTATTCGGCACGCCTATTTGAACTGCCGTTCCAAATACCCCTAATGGACTGGCATCTGTTGTGGCACAAAAATCTACAAGAAGATCCCGCCAATCGCTGGCTGCGAGAGCAACTTCTGGCGGTTTTGGCTGTATAAGTGAACAGAGGAAAATCCCTTTAAAAACAAGCATTTCAGCCAAATGAGAATGGGACGCAAATAGCTTAATAAAACGTCAGGAATTGATCACTGAATTCGACCGGAAAGGTCACTGTTTCGCGTCAAAGGCTCTTGTTATCCTGCTGGGCAACGATATGCACTTTTTTGCATATATAAATGAACCCCAAAGGTTACAAGAAGAGAATTTTGCCATGTCCCAAGCCTACCCTAATATGCTTGCCCCCCTGGACCTGGGCTTCACCACCCTGAAAAACCGGGTGCTGATGGGCTCCATGCACACCAACCTAGAAGAACACCCCGGTGGCTTTACCCGTTTGGCGGCATTCTACGCTGAGCGCGCCCGCGGTGGCGTTGGCCTGATTGTAACGGGGGGTATCGCGCCCAACGAAGAGAGTGGCGTATTTAAGGGTGCCTCTAAAATGAACACCCCAGAAGAGGCGCAACAGCATCGGGAAGTGACCGAGGCCGTTCATGCCGAAGGCGGCAAAATCTGTATGCAGATCCTGCACACCGGCCGCTACGCTTACAACGAAAACCTGATTGCTCCCTCCCCCATCCAGGCTCCGATCAACCCTTTCACTCCGCGCGAGCTAACCAGTGAGGAAATCGAAGGCCAGATCGATGATTACGTACGCTGCGCTACCCTGGCCCGCGAAGCCGGCTACGACGGCGTAGAGATCATGGGCTCCGAGGGTTACTTTATTAACCAGTTCATCGTAAAGCGCACCAACAAACGTACCGATGAGTGGGGCGGCAGCTTCGAGAATCGTATCCGCCTGCCGATCGAAGTCGTTCGCCGTGTGCGCGAGGCTGTTGGCGAAGACTTTATTATTATCTACCGCCTGTCCATGCTGGACCTGGTGGAAGACGGCAGTGACTTCGACGAAGTGGTTGCCCTGGGCCAGGCTATCGAAAAAGCCGGCGCCACGATTATCAATACCGGTATCGGCTGGCACGAAGCGCGCGTTCCCACTATCGCCACCAATGTACCCCGCGCCGCATTTACCGATATTACCGCCAAGGTGAAACAGCACCTGTCTATCCCGGTAGTTGCCAGTAACCGCATCAATGTGCCGGAAGTGGCCGAAGAAGTGCTGGCCTCCGGGCAGGCCGATATGATCTCCATGGCGCGTCCATTCCTGGCAGATTCCGATTTCGTCAACAAGGCCGCAGAGGGCCGCGCCGATGAAATCAATACCTGTATTGGCTGTAACCAGGCATGCCTGGATCACACCTTCCAGCTGAAGCTCACCTCCTGCCTGGTCAACCCACGCGCTTGTCATGAGACTGAGTTGAACTACCTGCCTACCGAAAACGTGAAAAAAGTTGCTGTTATCGGTGCCGGCCCCGCTGGTTTGGCTGCCTCCACCGTTGCCGCCGAGCGCGGACACCAGGTAACCCTGTTTGAAGGCAGCGACAAAGTCGGTGGCCAGTTTAATATCGCCAAGCAGATTCCCGGCAAGGCAGAATTCCAGGAAACCCTGCGCTACTTCAAACGCCGCCTGGAAGTGACTGGCATTGAGGTCAAACTCAACACTATCGCTACCGCAGAAGACCTGCAGTCTTTTGACGAAGTGGTAATCGCCACCGGTATCGAGCCGCGCACTCCACCGATCCCCGGTATTGAGAGCGACAAGGTGTTGGGTTATCTGGACGTACTGAAGCATAAGAAACCAGTCGGCGAAAAAGTGGCCATTATCGGCGCGGGCGGTATCGGTTTCGACGTAGCGGAATACCTGACTCACGACGGCCCCCACTCCACCGAAGAGGAAGTCGTTGCCAGCGATAAAGAAGAGTTCTTTAGTGAATGGGGTGTGGATATTGAGCTGGAACAGCGCTCTGGCCTGAAACCCCGCGAAGCGGTAAGCACCCCTCGCCAGGTTTATCTGCTACAGCGCAAAACCACCAAAGTGGGTGCGGGCCTGGGTAAAACCACTGGCTGGATTCACCGTGGCAGCCTGCAACACCGCAAGGTTGAGATGATTGCCGGTGCTCTTTACGACAAAATTGACGAGCAGGGATTGCATGTTCGCGTAGGCGATGAAGAGCGACTGCTAGAGGTGGATAACATTATTGTCTGCGCTGGCCAGGAACCTGCTCGCAAACTGTATGAAGCATTGCAGGAACGCGGAGTGAAGACCCACCTGATCGGTGGTGCCGACGAGGCCGCGGAGCTCGACGCCAAGCGCGCCATTGATCAAGGCTCACGCCTCGCCGCAGAGATCTAAAAAAATTCCCCGGCAATATTCTTGTCGGGGATTTTCTCAGGCAAATCAGAACGGGAAATTCCATGCTTACTACTGGATTTCCCGTTTTTTATGCCTCACAGACTCCATCTATTTCTATATCTGAAAAACCTCTTTTTAACTATCCAGTGATTTTGGCACTTTCACCTGAAGAGATTGTCTGCTCTTTCTGCTCCGGCCACTGTGGGCGGGAGAGGTAAGCTGTTGTGCGATAAAGCGCGAATACGACACCGCAAAGCGCCAGCAACATCCAATAAAGCGTCGGTCCACCCCACCACTCTAGAACCACCCCTCCAGCCAGTGGGGCCAAGGCCCAACCGAGAGCGTAAAAGGAAGAGGCCCCAAAATAGGTACCGCGTAAATGCTCAGGCGCCAACCGGTCTATCTGTACACTCATGGTTGGAAAGAGAATCGCTTCAGCCAAACTGAGGACAAAGGTCGCCCCCATCCAGCCCCAAAACCAGTGCACCGGATTGAGGGCAAACCACATTTGTGCCGCAGCCAATACCACCAGCCCGATCATAATTCGCCCATTAATATCCAGCTTGCGCATCAACTGCATGAGTGGAAACTGCAATAACACGATGGTCATTGCGTTCACAAAGATCATACTGGATATCAGCTCAACCAATCGCGGAGCCTCCGCCCGTGTCAGATATTGCACCAGACTGGAATCCATATGGGCATAGATAAACATCGTGAGAATATTGGCAAAAATCACCACCATAAACACATGGTCCCTGCGCAATATCGCCAGGGTACTGCCTAAATCGACAGAACCATCACCATTGCTCTTTGAGAGCTGTCCCTTCTCTGTTTTTGCAAATCCCCAAATAAACGCCAGCGCCAAAAGCAGATAACTGAGAGAAGTTAAGCCAAAGGTGGACTGCTGCGCACTAAGCCCCGCCCAGACACCAACAATGGGCCCTAATGCCGCTCCCGCATTAATAAGGAAGTAACGCAGCTGCAGAGCTAACTCACGACTCGCCTGGTTATCAATTAAGTCGCCAATCAATGCGCTGGCTGGCGGTTCCCAAACGGCGCGACCAATTGAGCAAAGAGTCATCGCCAGAATAAATCCCGCTAATGTCTGGGTCACTGCCAACAGGGCAAAAGAACATAAGTTTATTAGCGAACCTAATAGCAGAATATTCCGACGTCCATAGCGATCAGACAAAGCCCCCACAAAAAAGCCCAATAGCGCCGCACCAATTGCTGAGGCACTGAGAATCAAGCCAATTTCCGCTGCACCCAACTCAAATTTATTGAAAAGAAGAATGGCCAGAAAAGGCCAAACCATAAAATAAGTGCCACGACTAAAAAAACTGCCTACTAATATTATCCAGACCAGAGGAGGAAATCCCCTGAGGTTCTGCCACCAATTCCAACGCATTGCCTAATACTCCACTTCTATTTCTTCCTTGTTCTCTAAAGGTCCTCTAAGACTCTTTGAGCTCCGCACCAGGTAGTAAAATTCAAACAAAACCAGGAAGGACAACCCTTCGCACAGGCTTAACGTCCATGTGCCGCCTTAAAAGTCGACAGGGTAATCAACCGCGAGAACCAATCTTTAATTGGTCGGTTAATAGTTTTCTGACAAAAAACCCGAAAGGGTCGCCTTTCGGGTTTTAGGGATTGGCAAGCGTATAACCTGCAAACTCATTCAACCTGGAGTTAACCCTTTTAAGTTGCTTAAGGGTTAATTGTGAGAACCTTCGGCACTTTGCGTGCCTTCCATTCTTAAGCGCGGTATCCCTAATACTATCCAAGTGGATTAGTTTTGAAAACCTAATTTTCTATATTCATAAAAAATTTATCTGATCAGATTTTTCCTGCAAGATTTCTCTCATTACCAGCAGAATCTGTTCGCATGTCTATACTCCAGCAGGAAAGTCCTCTTTTAGTTACCCAGTAAAGCTATACGAATAATGTAGCCGTCACCCCGATCCACAGAGAATAATAGCGACATGTCCCTATCCAGCATGCTTAGACGAGCACGCCCCATGGTAGAACGGGCACAGCGTGATCTCAGCCCACCCTATACGCTTTTTTTTTCAATCAGTGACGCCAAGCAACGAGCTCAAGTACGGCACACCCATGCTAAGGACTTCCCAAGCGCCTGGCAGACTCTCACTGAAATTACCCATAGGGCAGCTAAAAGCTCCAAAATAGAACCCTGCTGGCTACGGGTAGATTGGGTTACCCGCAGGAGCACAATGACTCTTGCCGGTTTACATGAACTTCTCCAGGACACCAAGCGCTCCTACTTCCGCTACGGCCTTGCATTGGATGTCGATTGCAAATTTGCTTTTCTCGAACAAGAGCTTAACGGGAATGCCATGCTACATGGCGGCGATAAAATCGAGCATGGATTCCTCAATGAAAAGAATTTTACTTCATACTTCAAGAAACGTTTTGACCAGCAGGAAGATCTGGATTTCTCCGATGAGCGAAGCATTGTACTTCTGACCACTGCAGGGCTTTTTTGCGAAGAAGAACTGGAGCCTTTGTGCCTATATGAATCGGGATTGAATACTGGACGCCGGGTTATTGAAGAGCTGGATAGCCAGAAAATTACAAAGATTATTGAAAGTAGCAGCCATTATCTAGCTGGCCAGGTAAAGCCCAGTGGGCATTTTCACTATGGATGGCATACCTGTTTCGATCAAGAGATCATCAATGACAAAAACTTATGCCACGCAAGTAGCATCTGCGCGATGGTTGAGGCCTGGGAAGTCACCAAAGAGTATTCTCTATTGGAAGCCATAGAGGAGGCATTGAAATATCTTACCTCTAAATTAATCCAAATAACTTTCCCAAACACAAGTGAAGTCACTGCCTTTTGGGTAGAACAGCATAGTGAAATCAACCTAGCTAGTAACGCGGCAAGCCTATTAGCTCTGGTTAAATATTCTGAGGCTTTGCAGTGCAGAACTTATGCAGACCTGATGGAGCAATTAGCCAGGGGCATAGAATTTATACAAAACCTGGACACTGAGCAGCTTCCCCTTGTTCTGGAGTTTTCTTCTTTCACCATTAAACAACAGCCGGCCTCGAATAACCCTCTGGGTAAAGCAGCTTTCGCATTAATATGCCTTTATAGCTGGGATAAGAATCCTCGCTGGTTAACACTGGTAGAGAAAAGCTTGGATCATTTTATAGCGACTGAGCACTGGCGCACTCACGATCACTGGGTGAGCCACTGTGTAAATCTGCTCACGATTTATAGGCCGAAGGAGAAATACTATCAGTTCGGTATCCGTAACTTTGCCAGTATTCTGGACTTCGTCGAGAAGCATATAACTGCATCCCCAAGGTTACTCGAGTTAATGGTGGCTGCAGCAAAGATGATCTCGGATCTAAACACCCAAGAGGCATATCAATATCTACTGGACCAAATTGATCTTGAACACTTTTATCGTGCATTACATGGTAGGGCCAATCACCTATTAAACGGCTATTTTTGGCCTGAGTTTGCCATGTTCTTCAAGAATCCGGCGAGAGTCACTGGCAGTTTTTTTACTCGTCATGAAAACTTCAGGGTCAGATTAGACGAAGTGAGTCATTATCTTTCTAGCTTGATCGCCTATAGGAAATATCTTTTATCCCAAGCACCTAAAAAAACAGGGGCTACTGCCAATCTATACCATTCCAAAATCATTACTGATGGGCAAGCCACCGCGCCCCCTGTCGCTCAAGATCAGCCAGTGATTGCCTGGGGCGGTGATGTAAATCTGGGGCGCAGACAACACTACCGTACAGTCCAGCTGGGCATTGAACAGGTTCTGGGGCATGTCCCAGCAATGAATAATGCCGATCTCAGCGTTATTAATCTGGAGTGCGTGATCGCCACTAGCGGAGAGCAGGGTATACCAAAGGGAGAGGTCTCCCCATGTTATTACCGCGCTAGACCAGAGATGCTGTCCATACTCATTAATGCAGGAATAGATATAGCCTGTACTGCTAACAATCACAGCGGCGATTATGGGCCTGCCGCATTAATGGAACAGGGGCAGTGGCTTGATTGCACAGGGATTGGACATTCAGGTTCCGGCAGGAATCTAGAGGAGGCACTCGGCCCTGTAATCAGACCTGCTGGAAATATCAATGTAGCGATATTCTCTCTTGATGCCACCCAGCCTCGTTATGCTGCCGGCCCCACGCATCCTGGTTGTGCTCACCTCCCCCTATCAGTACCAGAGCTATGGTACGACACTCTGCAGCCCCTTATTACTGCAGCTCGCAAGAAAGCCCAGGTGGTTCTGGTAGCCGTGCACTGGGAAGCAAACCATAAGGCTCACCCCTGTCCTCAGCAAGTCATCGCAGCCCACAAAATTATTGAGGCTGGCGCAGATGGTATTCTGGGCTCTGGCAGTCACAATCTACAAGGTATAGAACTATATCAACAGCGCCCTATTATCCACGGTGCCGGGGACTTACTCTTTGATTGTATCCGTGAAAGCGTGTCCGATAGTGGCGTTTTTCGCCTGCACCTAAGTACCAGTGGCATTGAGCAAATCACATTTGCTCCTGTTGAAGCTGGTTTTGGCTACTCAAAGCAATTATATGGTGAAGCTGCTAAAGCACACTGTAAAAGGTTTTCCCAAATTTGTTTGTCACTGGGAACCCAACTCCATTTATGTGAAGACGGCACAGCCAATCTAAAGCTTACTCCGCCCTCACGCCTGGCAAGAAAACTCTCTATTAGTAGGAAAACCACTTATCGGCAAGAAAAGATATTAGCAAAACGCCCAATAACCCCCCAATGGCAGGTTCCTTCGGTACCTGTTGATGCCCAAATCCCCCCCCAAAAAATTGGCCCTCTAGTGCTACTGGGGGTTAAATTAACTCCTAGAGAGCTAATATCCCGGCAGATGCTATGGGTGGAGTCCTTTTGGAAAATCGAAAGTAAACTCGCTGAGGACTTCAGGCTGGACTTCCGCGCTATACCAACTTTGCAGAGTTCCATGCCCTGCTGGGGAACCTCTATGGACCACGACCCCTGTGACTGGCAGCTCCCCACTAGCCACTGGGAGCCCAACACGATTTACCGTGATTTTTTTGGGCTTAGAGCCCCTGCAAGCAGAGATCTTAGTGATGCGGAGCTACATCTATATGTCGGTTTGATTTCCAATAAAACTAAAATCAAGCCAATTCCTATTCCAGGAGTAATGAGCAAACTAAGCCTCACTCCGCAACGTGAATACCAAAAGAGCAAAATTCCAGTTTATAGAACCAAGTTTCCAGACATTATTTATAATCATCTACCTGGGCAAACTTGGAATGCAGAACAGCTGGCCACTATCTCTGGAGGCACCTGGCTGGAACCTCCCCCTAAAGATAAAGAGTGGTTCGTAAGCAGTGTAGTTTCAGATAGTGGACTTATTGAAGCATCATCAGAGCCAGTTCTCTTCGTTGCACATACAAACTTGGATCGCTCCTACCATGCGCCGATTCCGAAGGTCTCAGCAAAATTCTGGGATTCTCACAAAAAACTACCATCGTTTGCTGACCGAATTGCCGGAGCTATAGTCTCACGCCCTATCCCCGGACTGCCTAAAGGACTGCCAGTGTTAAAGGTGGATGACCCTCTTAAGACGATCATAGAGCTAGGTTTTGCAGCCCGCGAGCGTTTCGATGGTGAAGTCATTGCTATTACTGGAACATCAGAGGGACTTCCTATACGAAACATGATCACACATACACTTGGTCCAAAGGATAAAGTTCTAACCAATTCTGGTGCTGACAACTCATGCATAGCAGCCCCATGTGTGTTGGCCAGTCTAAATAAGGATCATGAAGCTGCGATTATTGAAGTTACGCAAAGTGCCCTCAGTATGAAGCCTGGGCCAATTACACATCGTATTAAACCGACAATATCTTTAATTACTGAAATTGATTTACCGTCCACTAACCAAACGGCAACTTCAGTAGCCGACATGGCCAAATTGTGTTCCCGAATCTTTGAAGGTTTAACCGGTCCTGCTATTGCAATAGTTGGAGAACACCTTCAATGCTTTGACTATATATTCAAAAAGGCTAAGAAACACGCTCGAAGAGTTATTCTATTTGGGGAAAGCACTAATGCCGAAGTCCGTATCAATAAAACATGCGCAAACGACAATGATGACTCGGTTTCCCTACAGTTACCAAACCGAGAATTAGAGATAAGTTTACCAAACTCAAGTAACGAAGTTTTATATCGCATAGCAGCAGTAATTAGTATCATCTATGCAATGAATGGCAATATTGAAGAGGCAGTCTCTAAACTTCAAAAAATCAATTTGAATGCGAAGCCCAAGCGACAACCAACCATCTCTCCACCACAACATATCAACTGGATATGATCACTAAACACACAAACTAAGTTACAGTGGTCATCATTAAGGGAACGCATGAAGATCTTCAATCTCATAAGAATAACAAGCGACTAAAAAGTGGGGCAAATTATTTCAAACGAGGTATGTTTCTCATAAACGTTATAAATAGTGAAGTCAGTGTTTTCAAAGACAAGAAATTTGAAAATATGAATTTTTTATGAATGTAACATGACCAATCAGCTTGCAACATAAAATTCATGAAATCTCCAACCACTTCTTAAGGCCATCGCTTAATACCCGACCAGCAGTGTACTCCCCCATGACTAATCATCCTTCAAAACCCTAATCTAAACAAACCTCAGACTAATAGACAGCTAATACCCCACCGCCAGCAATCCGCTGACTAAATTATAATTCACCTCATTAAAATTACACTCAGGGTAGAAGTATGCACTTCCCAACAGCGCCTTTTTGTAAATATGATTTCAGTTGAGCCTGTAACAGTCATGCAACCATTCACACTGAAAAAACAAATCTGAGATTTCGTTTTAGAGATAGGGGCGCCAGAAATGACTAAGGATCCAGATGTTGGCAAACACTTAAATAAAAATCTGACGCCAATAATAGAAACTAGCTCTGGCCCCATCATCGGTAAAAGTGATTTGAAATTGGGGATCCATAAGTTTCTTGGGATACCTTATGCCCGCCCCCCCGTAGGAGAACTACGCTGGAGTCCTCCTGAAGAGCTCCCCCCCTGGACAACTCCATATCATGCAGAAGAATTCGGCATGCCGGCTGCGCAAAACCCATCCACATTAATGGAAGTCCGAGGACGAGATGGCGAAATTCCTGAGCGGGAGGAATGTTTACATCTCAACATTTTTTCTCCCCCAGTCAACCCCTCACAGAAGCTTCCAGTTATGTTCTGGATTCATGGGGGATCTTTCTATATGGGCTCTGGCTGTCAACCTATTTACAATGGTAGTTACTTAGCTGCCAGTGGCAGGGCCATCATCATTACATTCAACTATCGACTAGGCTCTTTTGGGTTTTTACGCCTCAAGGACATCTGCGAGATTCCCTCTACCGGTAATGAGGGCATTCTGGATCAAATTGCCGCACTTAAGTGGGTAAAAAATAACATCTCCGTATTTGGTGGAGACCCAGCCAATATTACACTTTTTGGCGAGTCTGCAGGCGCCATGAGTATCGCCTCTATTTTGAATATTTCTGAATGCCAAGGATTATATGCTCGTGCCATTGTGCAAAGCGGCCACCCCAGAGCCCTTCATTCTATCGAGCAGGCAAACCAGATGGCTGAAGCCTTTACTTTTCATCTCAGGAAAATAAGTAAAGGAAAATCACTTTATCACTATACAGCAAAAGAACTTTTACAAGCACAGAAAAAAATTCTAGAAGCTACACAGCTACATCAAAAATGGGGAAAACTTCCTTTTAAACCCGTTATTGACAATAAACTTATAGAAGATACAAAACTTAGTAGAAAAACAACAGAAAAAGGTCTCCCACTCCTTTTAGGAAGCAATCTAGAAGAATGGAATTTGTTTAGTGCATCCAATCCGGAAATATATACACTTACTTATCAAAAGATTTGTAAACACCTAGAGTGGTTAATTCCTGAAGATAAGCTAAAACCCATTATCAATTATTATTATCAACAAGCCTCTATAACTAAAGATAATCATTGGCCAATATGGAGTAAAACCTGGAATCTAATGCTTACAGATATGGTATTTACCCTCCCAGGCCTCAGGCATCTCAATGGATATCCCGGTAATTGTTTTCACTACCATTTCACACAACCCCTTGCCTCTCAACCTCTGTTAGGGGCTTGTCATGCAGTAGAGCTCGGCTATGTATTTGGAACCCATGGCGAAGATTCTCTTAAGATGCTGTACGGTGGAGAAACCGAGGCCCATCTGCTCAGCGCCTCTATTCAGGGATCCTGGCTTAGCTTTGCTGAAATAGGTACTCCTGGAGGGGATTGGGCTGTCTATTCAGGCACCAACAGTAAGCGATTAGGCCAAAATTCAACCTCTAGAGAATTTAATGCCACGGATTTACTCAACTTATGGCAAGATATTCCCAATGAAGCCTTAAATAAATACCTATAAAATCAAAAGCATGATAAAAATTCTACTTGCCCGTCATGGTGAGGCCGCAAAAGGTCCTCTAATACCTGACCCAACTCTCACCACCTTGGGACATAAACAAGCCTCAACTTTAGCTCAAAGTTTCACTGAAAATACGGATCTCAATATAGTTAGTAGTCCCAAACTACGCGCACAACAAACTGCACAACCTTTAGCAGAGAAGTGGAGGAAAATCGTTACTTTAGAAAACAGAGTCAGCGAAATTCCTACACCCAAAGGGGTCACACTACAACAACGCTTACCTTGGCTACGTTCTTTATTAGATCAGAATTGGGACCCCAACAATACACAACAAAAGAAGTGGCGTGACGGAATCATTCACTATCTTTTAAGTATTCAAGAAGACACTATAGTATTTTGCCACTTTATGGTAATCAATTCTGTAGTAGCACATGTTCTGGATAATTCTAAAATTCAGCAGTTCCGTCCTGACTATACATCCATCACCGAACTAAAACTACTCAACGAAAAACTTAACTTAGTTAAACTTGGCAGCGAGCGGATAAGACCAATATTATAAAGAAATTTAGAGTGCTTCACGCTCAAGTCAAAAATGGGGCAATTTATCGCCCCATATAACGAACTTGACAACTGAGCTTTAGTTTATACTTTTACTCACCACCTCAAAAACATCCTTAGATAACCCACCAGAATCAAGAATACCCTTAAGAGCCTCTCTCATTTTACCCGAAAGATCATCACTGTATTTTTGCCAGCGTGTAATCGGCACAACAAGCCGTGCTGCTATCTGTGGATTAATTTTATCTAGCATAACGACCTGCTCAGCAATAAAGAAGAAGCCACTACCATCTTCCTTATGAAACTGCTTAAAGTTTCGATTAGCAAAGCCACCGAGTACCGCTCGAACTTTATTTGGATTTTTAATCTCAAAGGATGGATGCTTTGTTAAATTTTTGATATTGGCAAGAGTTCCATTTCGGGCACTGCTACTTTGCAGCCCTAACCAAAGCTCCACAACTTGAGTATCATCTTTCCAGCACTGATAGAATTCTTGTATTGCCGAATCAACCTTCGGAGCACTTCCGTAGTTAATCAATGCACTCAGTGCTGCGGCGCTATCAGTCATATTCCCAGCTGTCTCAAACTGCTTTTGTACAATATTTAACGCATCATCTTTTTCTGTAGCTGCAAGATAAGATAAGCAAGTATTTTTCAAGCTTCTCTCAGCAATATCTTTTGCATTGGGACTATAGGGTTTCTGGTGATCCAACGCTGTATATCTTTGTAACAGCTCAGGAGCCAATGCCGTTGCCAAAGTTTTTAAGGCGAAATCTCGCGCTACAACTATCGCTTCAGCATCAATAAGATCATTCATCTCTGCAACGGATTGCTCACTTGGCAATCGTAGTATTTCTGCCACTAAGGCGGGATCTAGTGTGCTATCTTTTAGCACATCCCGGTATGCCTCTATCAGTTCAGGCTGTAACTGAAGTGCCTCTCCACTACGATAGTCTTGCTGTAGTTGTGAAAGGGCCATAAATGCAAGACGCTGCGATGCATCCCAACGGTTAAACGTATCTGAATCATTACGCATCAGGAAAATCAACTGTTTCCCGGTATAGGGGTAACGAACTTTGACAGGCGCAGAAAAATCACGCAAAAGTGATGGCAGGGGTTTTTTCCGAAATCCACTAAACTCAAAGAGTTGCTCAGGCTGAGTAACCTCCAGAACTTCCTCAATGTCCCCTTCATTGTTGAGAATAGAGTTATTTCCATCCACATCCAGCAAACCAATTTTAATCGGGATATGAAGTGGTAGACTTTGATCCTGGTTCGCCCTAGTTGGGCAAGACTGAGAAACTTTGAGGCTATATCTGCCCGTTGCTTGATCAAAGCTGTCTGTAACCTCTAAGATTGGAGTTCCAGCTTGACTATACCAATGTCGAAACTGGGTGAGGTTTACCTGATTAGCATCTTCCATCGACAGGATGAAATCTTCACAGGTTGCTGCACTTCCATCATGTCGTTCAAAATAGAGATCGCTACCTTTGCGAAACTTCTCCTTCCCCAATAGGGTGTGCAACATCCGGACTACTTCCGCACCTTTTTCATATACTGTTAATGTATAGAAATTGGAAATCTCTATGTATGAATCTGGCCTTATTGGGTGTGACATAGGGCCCGCGTCTTCAGCAAACTGGTTGGTTCGTAATAGTGAAACATCTTCGATACGCTTAACAGCCCGAGAATTCATATCAGCAGAAAATTCGGCATCACGAAACACCGTAAAACCTTCTTTTAAACTGAGCTGAAACCAATCCCGGCATGTAACTCTATTTCCCGACCAGTTATGAAAGTACTCATGCCCAACGATAGATTCTATTCTCTGGAAGGCAGAATCGGTTGCTGTCTCAGGACTCGCCAGCACACAAGCTGAATTGAAGATATTTAGCCCTTTATTTTCCATGGCCCCCATATTGAAATGATCTACCGCCACGATCATAAAAATATCTAGATCATATTCTCTGCCATATACTTCCTCATCCCAACTCATAGCCTTTTTCAGGGAGCGCATGGCATGCTCGCATTTACCGATGTTTTTTGCTTCAGTAAAAATTTGGAGTTTTACTTCACGCCCGCTACTAGTAGCAAAAGTATCCTCTACATTTTCCAAATCCCCTGCCACCAAAGCAAATAGATAAGATGGTTTCGCAAAAGGATCCTCCCAGGTCGCAAAATGACGACCATTCTCACAATTGCCAAAATCAATCTGATTACCATTGGATAGCAATACAGGATGATCTTTTGGCGCAACGATAGTAGTGGTGAATTTCGACATCACATCCGGACGATCGGGGTAAAAAGTTATCTTTCTAAACCCTTCTGCCTCACATTGTGTGCAATACATACCATTTGAAAGATACAAACCTTCTAAAGAAGTATTATCTTCAGGATTAATTCTATTATGGATTTCCAATATAAATTCAGGCTTATCCACCAATATAGACAATCCCTGGAGGGTTTCTTGATATGAGACCTCGGGAAGAATTGAACCATCAATTGCAATAGATAACAGCTCTAAATCGACGCCATCCAGAAGTAAAGGCGGCAAACCTTGACCCGCCTTGGGGTTCCTACGGATTTTTAGCTGTGACTTTACCAGAGTCGCCTTGGGCTCCAATTCAAAATGAAGATCTGTGCTATCTACCAGATAATCTGGTACTTGATAATCTTTGAGGTAAATAGTCTTCGGCTGAGCGTCTTGCATTTTTTAAATATCCTCATTCAATTCGCCCCCATGGAAGATTAATTCCGTGTAAATTGGGCTCGTATATGCCAACACAGGCTAAAGAAAACATAAATAGATAATACCTCTTCTAATCTTGAATATCTCTAAGATCCATCCCCCGTTTACCAATCACAAATTAGGCTCATTTTGCACAGCTCAAGCAACGGTTCCTAAGCAGATTCAATACCCACCCAGAATCATCGCCGTATTTATCCCTCTAGCGGATGGTCAATTTTTTAGCTATTTAAGCCTCTCTCCACCAATCACCGACTAAAAATCTTATATTTTTAGTTTGATAAGAATGGGGTTCTTGGACTGTTTGTTGGTCCATTGACAGAGGCAGTGGTTTAGTAGGGGTAAACTGATCGGCTATCTTCTAATCAATGAAAACTTCTAGTTACCCGCCCGCCACTCCAGTAGCAGATTTCAGCCTGGACAGCAACTCTAACCACGTGCGGACTGCCCCCTATCGTAAGTGAGAATCTCCACAGCAAAAACAATTATAAGACTCTTGCTGATAGCTTCAGACTATTTAACATACACCTTAATCACTGAGTGAGTCTACAAAAGATTCCAGGTGTTGCAGGTCAAGATACCCCTCCCTCATGAGGTATCTGCATTGCTATCAAAGCCCAATACAGCCTTAATACTTCATTCGAATGGGACTGCAGGCTAAGCCTGTTGCTTTCTGGCTTTTACACCCAAAGCCGGAGAATAATAACAGATGCAATGACACCTAAAACTGCTGCAGGACAGAGTGGCTGACATCTTATGACCCAACATTCATTTCTCATTTTGGTGGGTAGGTGAACCATCTTAGTAGTCAATAATCTAACTCTCACAAAGTATTATCCTGACAGTCTGATAAGATATCTTGTTACAGATCTGCAAAAGACGCTATTAACCCGTTACATGACTGCTGCAGTTTTCTAGCGATTATACGAAATCACCTCCACTCTATAAGTTAAGAGTTTTAAAGTGCGAAAACCCCGTATTCTTATCATTGTGACTACAGTACTCTTAGCTACCTTTCTAGTTGGTAGTTGGTGGAAAAAAGATATTGTTGTCTCTCAGATGATCAACCTATTTGCAGGCGAAGTTGTTATTCAGCAATTATCCGGATTGAAATTAGGCATCAAGGAAGCTTCTATCGAACAAGTCCGCCTTCAGTCCAACCGAAAAAATAACCTTATCCTGAACAAGGTTAAAATACTCTATCCTTTTCATATTATTTTTGATCGGGATAATACCCAAAAGATTGAGCTATCAATTGGCAAACTCACATACTCTGAAATAAAAAACTCTACGTCAAGCAAACCTAACAAAACTGAAAAGATACCCTCTAAAGAAAACACTCTCACCTTAAGTAATTTAACTCAGAATATAATAAGCTTTATACCTGGATCAGTATTCGTAAGAGAAATTGAATTTGGTGATGATTTGAAGGCTGGCCCACTGAAAATTAACCGGCATAATACAGAGATCCATATACAAACACCTTTCAGCTCAATCAAAACCGGAAATCACGAACTTTCACTTAAAGCCAATTTGACTTCAAGCGACATTACTACAGTTACAGAAATAAGCTCTGGCTTAATTAAAGAACCTTCTCGACTGGAAATAGATATATCCAAAACCCATCAAAATCAATGGAAACTAGATGCGAGTGCATCATCAAACCTAAATTCCATTGAGTCGATTCTAAACATCTCTGAAGTATTGACCGAAACCCCTGTAGATGGGATGAGAGCCAGTGGGAATATACTGATTAATGCTCGCGCCTTCGTTCCAGACGAAATCTTATCCAAGGCAAACTATCAGGATATTCTATTTAAAGTTGAGAGTGATAACCTGGGATTGAGCTTACCCATTGAATCTTCCAATAAAAAGATACAAGCTCACTTGTCAACTCAGTCACCCATAGAACTCAAACTAAAGACTCTAAATCCTATTCAGTTAGAGTCCGTCACTGGTTCTGGCTCAATTGAGGTTTCAACACTAAAAGATTCTGGCAGCAAAAATCTTTTGGCAAATCTTAGGTTCGAATATAGCGATCTAACACCCAACCCTAAGTTCCAATTGAAGGGCTCTGTCGATCTGGCTGGCGTAGAACCACTAATCAAGCCCCTTTTGACTAAGAATTACTTTCCTTCACTCGAAATTACCAATCCCAAAGGATATCTCAGCTTTCAAAGTGAGGCTCACTTAAATTTTACCGAAACATCATCTATAAATAAAAACTGGCTTGAGCAAATTCGTCTAACTATCTTACCAAAAAGCAATTTACTGTTTGATGCAGAAATAACCGGCCTGAAAGAAGAGTCTCCCTTACTCACCAGCGGGTTAAATCATAATCAAATTCAAGCCGAAGTTAAGAAGAACATTCATATTACCGGGAGCCCCTCGGAATCCAACTCCTTCAACTTACAAATTCACGATGGATTAATTGTCACTCAGCTAAAAGCCAAAAACACCCCTAATTCAGCCTCTTCAAAAATTGAACACATTCAGTGCATTATCAAAAATTTTACCGAGTGCAGGTTTAAGTTCGAGGTCAAATCTCCTGTAATAATTGATATGCCCGCGGGTGTTGTTCTCAGAAAAGTGGATATTTCATCATCCATTCACTTCCAGGAAGATGGCGACATTCAGAATTTAAAACTGGAACAAGTTAAAGCCTCACTTGGAGAGCTGAAAGCTAAGGAATTCAAGATTAGGGAAGCGGAACTTATAGCACCTAAAGTCAACTGTGAAATTTTATCAGGCATCAAAAGTTGCATTATTGAAAAATCAAGCAACCATTTTAGCAATCTCTCCAGTGAGCATGCGACCTTATCTGGAACACTAGATATGAATAATATAAAAGTAATATCTTCAGGAGATAGCTCACAGTTCAGCAGTGACTTTAGTAGTAACAGACTTAAGGTCGTTACCCCTGAAAATTATACCCTTGAGACTTCTCTTACTGGCTCTCTCTCCCTGGACGGGAGTAAGCTTGAGGGACAAAGCCAAGTTAAGGCCGGTAATTTACAACTCACCTCAAGTTTGCATCATGATATCGAGTTAGCAGTTGGCGCTCTTCAATTTTCACTGCCATATGTTGAGTTCAATTCCGCAGCACCTCTCAGTAAGGTTTTCCAAGGCTTACCTTTAGATATCGTTTCTGGGGGGCTTTCTGCCAATGGCGCTATATCATGGCCTCGCCAATCAACTGATACTATCGATATAAGTTTAACTAATATCGCTGCGATCTACGATAGTAGCTTTGCTGCAGGAGTTAATGGGAATGTTCTGGTGGAAACTCATAGAGGAAAATGGTTTACATCTAAACCACAGCCTCTGACTATAGAATCCATCAACGCAGGATTACCTCTAAATAATTTGTCCTTTTCTCTGTCTGTAAATAAAACACAAGATCTTATCCTAAACGATTTTTCTGCAGAGTTTCTTGATGGAAAACTGTCTTCCGAAGCTTTGTATTGGAATCTGGATAATATAGAGCGCAACAGTACCTTGTACGCAGAGCATGTATCTCTGGAACAGCTAGCTCAAGAAACCGAATCGGAAAGTTTCAAAGCCAAAGGACGTCTTAACTTAACCATA
Source organism: Microbulbifer mixtoriginis (SeqCode) (assembly GCF_052467515.1). NCBI lineage: Bacteria > Pseudomonadati > Pseudomonadota > Gammaproteobacteria > Cellvibrionales > Microbulbiferaceae > Microbulbifer > Microbulbifer mixtoriginis (SeqCode). The sequence continues at coordinate 3,178,472 of NZ_CP174314.1, forward strand.
CCTATTACCACAGGCCCCCATGGAATTACCGTTAAAAATGGTCATCTGGAAGCAGTCGAGCCTGGCGGAGAGCTAAGATATTATGGTGCCTTTTCTCAGCAGATGCTCAAGGGCAATCCCCAGCTGAAACTGATCTCAAATGCCCTTGAAGACTATGACTTCCGCACCCTGGAAGGCAACTTGCAATATCCTCCCAGTGGAGACCTATTACTCAACTTAAAACTTGTCGGGCGTAGTGAATCAATGGATTCAGAAAGAGACCTGATTATTAACCTCAACCTTGAGAATAATATTCCTGCGATGTTGCGCTCGTTACAAGCCAGCCGTGACCTGACAACAGCGTTAGAAAAGCAACTGGACCAATAGGTTGCTAGTAAAGTAGGCTCTCCCCACTAGTGCATAAGGTCGACTAATTCAGAGCGGGTTAAGGTAGAGCCATTACAATTGCCAAATGTGGTCACTCCCGACGCAGTTGGCGAACCTGGCCTGATTTTTGACGTAACTGCTGAAGATGCAACAAATAAAAGGCGCCTAAGTGGCACCATAAGGAGTATCAGATGAGGGCCAGCCGGCTGATTCTTTTAGGAGTACTGTACACTTTGATTGCTATAGGTTGCACACCTACTGTAGCAGTGAAGGCCCCCAGCGAGCCAATTACTGTAAACCTGAATGTTAAGATTGAACATGAAATCCGGGTCAAAGTGGACAAAGATCTTGAAAACCTGTTTGACGACAAGGAAGGCATTTTCTGAGGAGATAGAATATGAGTATGGTAAAGAAAGCTCTATTAGTTCTGGGCTTGATAATGGCGTTACCCGCAATGGCGATTTCCTTAGAAGAGGCCAAAAAGCAAGGGTTAGTGGGAGAAGCAAACAGTGGCTATATCGCTATTGTGGACGCCAGTTCGCCTGAACTGGAGAAGCTGGTAAAAAAAATAAATGCGGAACGTAAGCAGGCCTATACCGAGATTGCCAAAAGCCACAATGTCGATATTGCCCAAGTTGCGGCACGTGCTGCCGAGAAACTAGAGGCCCGCCTATCCCGTGGGGAGTACTACCAGGATAACCTTGGTCGCTGGGTGAGAAAATAAGCGCTCTTGGAGTAGAAAAACGGAAACTGTGACGTATTACATCGCTATCACAGTTAGTTTGAGGAAGCCCCACGAAACACACCTTTCATGGGGCCTCCCTATTTAGGGGCCAAAATTAGAGATTTCCAAACAGGGATTGCCCGTCAAGTCCCTGCTTTTCCATAACTTCCCTTAAACGTTTCAGTGCATCAACTTGGATTTGGCGAACCCGTTCACGAGTGAGACCAATCTCACGCCCAACTTCTTCTAGAGTGCTCGCCTCAAAGCCACGTAATCCGAAGCGCCTGGATACAACTTCACACTGCTTGTCGGGAAGCTCACCAAGCCAGCGATTAATGCTATCGAAAAGGTCGCTATCCTGAAGGAGTTCTGCCGGATCAGACTCCTGCTGGTCGGGTATAGTATCAACCAACGTCTTCTCGGAAGAAGGGCCTATAGGAGTATCTACGGAGGTGACTCTCTCATTGAGCCCCAGCATCCGTTCGACGTCCTCTACAGGTTTCTCCAACAAGTTAGCAATCTCTTCTGCAGATGGCTCGTGATCCAGCTTCTGTGCAAGCTCACGAGATGCTCGAAGATACACATTTAACTCTTTTACTACATGGATTGGCAGGCGAATAGTACGAGTCTGATTCATAATGGCTCGTTCTATTGTCTGACGTATCCACCAAGTAGCGTAAGTAGAAAAGCGGAAACCTCGCTCCGGATCAAACTTCTCAACAGCGCGAATTAACCCCAAGTTGCCCTCTTCGATTAGGTCTAACAATGCGAGGCCACGACTAACGTAGCGACGGGCGATTTTTACAACAAGGCGTAGGTTACTCTCGATCATACGCTTTCTTGATGCAGCATCACCACGCAAGGCCTTGCGTGCGTAATAAACCTCTTCTTCAGCGGTCAGTAGGGGGGAAAAGCCTATTTCATTGAGATAGAGCTGGGTGGCATCCAGGTTCTTCTGTAAATGGCCATCGCCATCCAACCTGCTAACCCGACTCTTCTCTGTGGGGGAGGAAACGGAGTTATTTTTTGCCGCATTTCTCCGCGTACGGCCACTACTTTTACCTTTTTCGGAATTTAGTTTCTGCTCATCATTCTCTACCGCCAACTCAGGAGGAAAGTCTTCTGCCTGGCCAGTCATGGACTGGTCTTGCCGTTGTGCTTCCATTTCCCCTGCTCCTTGTACTTTGCCAATATCAACCGCATAGCATGAGACCAGAATCGGTCTAAAAAACGACCAATCAGGTACACATGTGCGACAGCCACAGAATCGGCTTGACCATTTGGTCGCCACGATTGCTGTGACCACCCCAAGTGGTATTAGTTAAAAGTCCATTTTTATTTGCAGAGCTTTAGAGCACTCTCCCGGCTTAAGGCAGATACGCGAGAGGGTCCACTGGCTGACCGTTTTTTCGTATTTCAAAGTGGAGCTTGTCGCGGTTGGTACCACTCGAACCCAGTTCCGCTATCCGTTGTCCAGCTTTGACCTTACTACCCTCTTTCACCAACAGTCGGTGATTGTGGGCATAAGCACTCAAGTAAACATCGCTGTGCTTAACGATCAGCAGTTTTCCATACCCTCTTAATGCACTGCCAGCGTAGATAACAGTGCCATCAGCTGCTGCCGATACAGATTCTCCCTTTTCACCGGCGATATCAACACCCTTCCGCAAGGGGTCTCCAGAGCGGAACTTGCTGATGACTTGTCCACGGACAGGCCAACTCCAGTGAATCGTCCCTGTTCGCTTACTTTGAGGCTTCTGGCGCGTAGAGCTTCTCGTTAAAGATTTTTTATTCTTGGCGGGAATAGCTTTTTTTGTGGACACAGGCTTAGCCACAGCTTTTTTTCTGGCTACAGGCGAGCTTGAGGCGACTTGACGCGGCACTTTACCATTCAACTGTAAGCGTTGGCCGGGATAAATATTATAGGGAGGTTTAATGCCATTGATAGCCGCCAGCTTGCGGAAATCCTGACCGTAACGCCAGGCAATAGAATACAGGGTATCCCCGCGGCTCACAGTATGATGATTGAGACGGATACTTGGAGGCTGATTTAGGGAACTACTCGGTGCTCTGTGGCCAGCACAGGAAACCAGGGCTATAGCCACGACACAGACGCCTAATATTTTTAACATCAAAGTCAAAAAATGACCAATATTAGGCTTATTGTTCCGCCAAAAATGGGCCTCAACTTGTCGTAAAAGATGACATTCCATTATTCTCTTTTTACATCAGACCACGGCATTTATGGAAAAAGTGTCTAAAGAAAAGCTCTAAAAATCATTGGAAAAGCTTCATAAAAAGCTGCCATACCGAGATATTCCAGATCTTATTGCGGTGTGGCGTAGGATTTACCTCGATGCCCCCCTCCGAAATAGTCCACCGCGAGAACCAGTACAGCAGCAACCAAAGCGGCAATAATCGCAGGCCCCAGATTCGCATTCTCACCTGTCTGGGCCATAAAGTTCGACGGGGATGTATTCGCGAGTAATGGCGCAAGCTTACTGGAAACAGTTTCGGCGCCACTGATTGGTAGCTTCCAGGGCCAAATTATTTTCAGGCTACCTAATAAGATTCCTGAAAGAAAAGCCAATGTGCGAGCGACATATTTGTGCATCAACCAGGAAAGCAATCGGCTAAAAAGCATTAACCCCAGAGCGGCCCCAACCGCAAAGTACAATAAATTCGACAATTGCAGCTCATGTACTGCAGTGAGCACCTTGGGATAAATCCCAATCATAAGCAGGATAAAGGCACCTGAAATTCCGGGCAAAGCCATGGCACAAATTGCCAATGCTCCAGATAAAAATAAAGTAAGTGGCGTGGCTGGGATATCCCCAGGACGAAGCTCACTGACAACAACTGCCAGCGCGATGCCTAGAAAGAGAAAGACCGCTGTCGAAAGAGACCACCTGGGGATATTGCGAAGAATAGGGAAGGTAGAAGCCAGCACTAGGCCGAAAAAGAAAGACCAGACGAGAATAGGATATTGCTCCAAAAGGCCACTAATAATCCTCGCCAGGCTGAAGATACTGATCAACACCCCTAAAAACAGGGATAACAGGAAGCTGCCATTGATGTGCTTCCACGTCGCAGATAACCCTTCCTCCCGCATTATCGTAATACAGTGAGGCCCTATCCGGCTCAAAGAGTCGAGTAACTCCTGGTAGATCCCTGTAATAAAAGCAATGGTCCCCCCGGAAACCCCCGGAACAACATCTGCAGCACCCATTCCCATACCACGCAGCACTACACCCGGGTACCGGCTCTTAAAGAGCTCTCTAAATTTCATCGAACCACACCACTAAGCAGCGGCACAAACCGCACTGCTTCTAGCTTTTCCACATCGAACTGATCGGTATCCTGGCGACGAGAGATCATCATCAGGTGCTGTTGCTCCGAACCCACCGGAATAACCAGCACACCATTTGGTCCCAACTGTTGCTTGAGTTCATCGGGAACCGTTGAGGGAGCCGCTGCTGCCAGGATTGCATCATAAGGCCCTTTTTCCGGCCAGCCAAAACCACCACTACTGAGATTGTATTCAATATTCCGATATCCCAACTCGTTAAGACGCTGGCGGGCCTTATCGAGCAAGGGTTCGACACGCTCAACAGAAAAAAGTTGTTCAACCAGCCTAGAAAGAATTGCGGTTTGGTAGCCGGAACCCGTACCAACTTCTAAAACTCTATGCAGGGATTTGGCCCTGCTCATCAGCAACTCCGTCATGCGGGCAACAATGTAAGGTTGGGATATTGTCTGGCCATAGCCAATTGGCAGAGCTGTATCCTCATAGGCGCGGATCGCCAGGGCTTCATCCAGAAAAAGGTGCCTGGGGGTCGAAGCCATCACATCGAGGACTTCTTCATTGCTAATGCCCTCATCCCTCAAGCGTTGGATCAGGCGATTGCGAGTTCGCTGGGAGGTCATTCCCAAGCCTTCGTGTCTCAAGCGGTCCATAAGCTTTTATTCCATCCCCTGTATAACTCTCGCTTTCAGCCACAAATTTTATGTGTCCGAGTTCACATTGACCAGCTGTGCCACCTCCCTTAGCAAGGCTGTTGCGAATGCCCCAGGCGGCAACGCAAATTCCAAGAGGAGGTCATCAGACTGCCACTCAAAACGAAAAGCCTCTGGACGTAGGGCCAATGATCTTCGCTCTTGCTTGAGCCCGCAATGTTCCAGCCAGTTACACCAGCTCAGCCACTTCTCTAGTACTTGCTGCTCCAATTCGCCTTGAGGACCTGTGGCGAGGTTTCTACCGCGCCCCCACAAAGGACCACTGGGCTCACTTTGTGGCTCACCCTCAATACTTTGCTGCCAGCAGCCTTGAGTGATTCTTTCTGCCAATACCTGATTAAACAGCCAACTGCGCGCAGCCGACATGGCAAAGGCCTTTTCATTCTTACGACAGCGTCCCTCTTCTTCCGCCAGGTGACGCGCCAGGTCCAGGTTGCCGCCATCGATACCAAAGCGCTGCTCACCGAAGTAATTTGGCACTCCGCCGCCTATCTGTTTAAGCACCTCTTCCGCAGCCGCTCGATCACCGCTTACATTGCGCAGGCGAATTTTAAACCGATTGCCTACATGCTCCCCGCGACGTAGTTTACGGCCGCCTCGAAAAAACCTCAGAAGTGAAACTTCTTCACTATTGATCTGCGACCAATCTGCCTCTGGCTTCTGTCCGAGCCAAACACTAAACCACTGCGTGGTTACGGCATGTCGATCCTTCAACCCAAAGTAGCTGACATCCAGAGGGCGCACTCCGGCGAGTTTGGCTAGCTGTTTTGCCACCCAGACAGTATTGGCCCCCCGCTTCTTAATATGCAGGTACACATGCTCCCCGTCCTCTGTAGGTTCGGGAAAGGCCATCTCATCGACAACAAAATCTTCCGCAACAGTACGAAAATCAGCAGAGATTGCCGCCCCACCCAAAGCACGGGGCCAATTTAGATTCCAGACTTCAGACATCATATCGCTCAAGTAAAACAGTGGCCTGGGCCGCAATTCCTTCACTCCGCCCGGTAAAGCCAAGCTTCTCCGTAGTCGTTGCTTTCACACTAATATCGGCGATATCCACACCGCAATCCGCAGCAATATAGCCGCGCATGGTTTCTATATGAGGAGCCATCTTGGGAGCCTGCGCAATGAGAGTGGTATCAGCATTCACCAGGCGATATCCCCTTTCCTTAATTAGGGTCATAACATGTTGCAAAAGGGCGCGACTATCCGCGCCACTAAAACGCTCATCCGTATCGGGGAAATGATGACCGATATCACCGAGAGCCAAAGCACCAAGAAGCGCATCGCAAAGTGCATGCAATAACACGTCCCCATCGGAATGGGCTTTTAAACCAAAGCTATGGGGAATTTTTGCTCCACCAAGCACAACATGATCGCCAGGGCCAAACGCATGCACGTCAAAGCCCTGGCCAATTCTAAAACTCACTATCGATAATCCTCGGTGGGAGCGTAGCGCAGACGTAAAATGGTCTCTACAATTACGATATCGGTGGGGTGGGTCACTTTGATATTGTCACTCCGACCTTCAACAAGTTGCGGAGAGTGACCAAAAATTTCCAACGCACTTGCCTCATCTGTAACAGCTTCACCTTGCTGTAATGCTTGACTGAGGCAAGAGCGAAGTAGCGCAAGAGGTGCTCGCTGAGGGGTCTGTGCAAGCCATATCTGATTGCGATCCAGGGTTTGCTCAACACATTGAACACCGCTTATCTCAGACCCTCTCTTTACAGTATCACTGGCCTGACGCGCTAGCAGCGCGGTCTGTGCAACCTGGCTGTGCAATAGTGCACTAATGTCTTCCATTGCAACACATGGCCGAGCGGCATCATGTACAAGCACTGGGGTGTCGCCATGTTCCCGTTGAGCGAGAAATTCCAGGGCTGAGAGGACAGAATCCGCTCGCTCAGCGCCACCAATTACAGTGTGCATTAATGGGTGAGAAGCTTCTTTCAAGTGCGGGAAAAATTCATCATCCTTTGATAGGGCCACAACAACGCCAGCAAGTCCCGGCCAACTTAAAATATTCCTCAGGGTTAGGGACAATAAAGGGCGCCCCAGTAATGGTAAATACTGCTTGGGGCGATCGGCTCCCATACGTTTACCAACACCCGCAGCGGGTACAACCACCCAATAATCTGTAATCACTTTTTAGCCTCTTCCGAATCCAGGAAGATAAACAGGGTTTCCCCTTCCTTAATCAATCCCAAATCATAGCGTGCCTTGGCTTCGACACCATCAGTGCCCACTTTCAGGCTTCGTACTTCTCTCAACAACTGGCGATTTTCCCGCGCCAAAGCTGCATTTTTTTCCTGTTGCTGAGCAAGCTGTCGTTTGAGACGGGTAACTTCGGCGAAACTGCCATCACCAACCCAGAGACGATACTGAGTGGCAAGCAGAATAAAGGTAAGAATTCCCAGCAGCCATTTCATACGAGATTACGATATTTCGCTTGTTCGTATTATAGGTATTGCAGAGGAATCCCTCTGCAATACCAATGTGCGATTCAAATATTGATTATTTAAATTCAGCACGGCCACGGTAAGGAGCGGAACCGTTCAGCTCAGCTTCAATACGCAGCAGACGATTGTACTTAGCTACGCGGTCGGAGCGACACAGGGAGCCGGTTTTGATTTGACCAGCAGCGGTAGCTACAGCCAGGTCAGCAATGGTGGTGTCTTCGGTTTCACCAGAGCGGTGAGAGATTACAGCGGTGTAGCCTGCATCTTTTGCCATCTTAATCGCGTCCAGAGTTTCGGACAGGGAGCCGATCTGGTTGAACTTGATCAGGATGGAGTTACCCACGCCTTTCTCGATACCTTCTTTGAGGATCTTGGTGTTAGTTACAAACAAGTCATCGCCTACCAGCTGTACTTTGTCACCTATCTTGTCGGTGAGAATTTTCCAGCCGTCCCAATCGCTCTCGTCCATACCGTCTTCGATAGACAGGATCGGATAGTTGGCGGACAGATCGGCCAAATAGCTGGCGAAACCTTCACTGTCGAACTGCTTGCCTTCGCCAGCCAAGTCGTACTTGCCATCTTTGTAGAACTCGGAAGAAGCACAGTCCAGAGCCAGGGTAATGTCATCCCCCAAGATGTAACCAGCCTTTTCTACCGCTTCAGCAATGACCTTCAGAGCGGCTTCGTTGGATGGCAGGTTCGGAGCAAAACCGCCTTCATCACCAACCGCAGTATTCAAACTATTGCTGGACAGTACTTTTTTCAGTGAATGGAAGATCTCTGCACCTTGGCGAAGGGCTTCGGCAAAAGATTCAGCTTTAACGGGCTGAACCATAAATTCCTGGATATCCACATTGTTGTCGGCGTGCTCACCACCGTTGAGGATATTCATCATCGGAACCGGCATAGAGTATTCACCCGGAGTGCCGTTTACCTCAGCAATGTGCTGATACAGGGGAATTTTTTTGGAAGCTGCAGCGGCTTTAGCGGCCGCCAGTGAAACCGCCAAAATAGCATTAGCGCCCAGCTTGGCTTTGTTTTCAGTACCGTCGTCATCGATCATCGCCTTATCCAAAGCGCGTTGATCGGTAGCATCCATACCTTTCAACAGATCGGCGATAGTCGTGTTGATATTCTCAACCGCTTTCAATACGCCTTTGCCCAAGTAACGGCTTTTATCGCCATCGCGAAGTTCCAGCGCTTCACGGGAGCCAGTAGAGGCACCGGAGGGGGCGCAGGCGGAGCCAATGGAACCGTCTTCCAGGATTACATCGGCTTCGACGGTAGGGTTACCGCGGGAATCCAGCACTTCGTAGGCTTTAACAGCGACAATCTTGCTCATTAACAATGGGCTCCGTATTAGTACTAACTAAACTTGTTACTTATTAAAAAGGTAATTACTGAAAGAAATTTACCAATAGCTGCACACAACAGTTAAGGGCTCTTACTCTTGTGAAACTTTTTCTCACAGTTTTTTGTGAGAATCTCTAATCGTAGCTTCCATAAATAATAGCTACAGAATAAGTACCAAGCGCCCAAAAAGGGCGCGCGCTATGTATTTCTTACTTTTATTCAGTATCCAGAGGCGTAAAGCCTTTGATTAAATCATCCACAGCTTTCATCTGTGCGAGGAATGGTTCCAGCTTCTCCAGTGGCAATGCACTGGGGCCATCACACAATGCCTTATCTGGATTCGGGTGTGCTTCCAGGAACAGGCCGGCAATACCAATAGCCAAACCTGCTCGGCCCAGCTCAGTGACCTGTGCACGGCGACCACCAGAGGCAGCACCGGAAGGATCGCGCATTTGCAGTGAGTGGGTGACATCAAAAATCAGCGGCGCACCACCGGAGGCATTGATCATGGTGCTGAAGCCCAGCATATCGACAACCAGATTGTCGTAGCCAAAGCAGGCACCGCGCTCACACAAAAGAATATTTTCATTACCGCACTCAGCAAATTTCTCCACCACATTTTTAACTTGCGGAGGGCTCATAAACTGGGGCTTTTTGACGTTGATCACTGCACCAGTCGCTGCCATAGCGGCGACCAGATCAGTCTGGCGGGCCAGGAAGGCCGGCAGCTGGATAATATCCACGACTTCGGCAACCGGAGCAGCCTGGTGTACTTCGTGGACATCGGTAATCAAGGGGACCTTAAAGGTGTCTTTGATTTCCTGAAAAATCTTCAGGCCTTCTTCCATTCCCGGTCCGCGATAGGAGTTGATGGAAGAGCGATTGGCCTTGTCAAAAGACGCTTTAAAAACATAGGGAATACCCAGTTTTTCAGTGACTTTTACATAGTGCTCAGCCACCTGCATCGCCAGGTCGCGGGATTCCAGTACATTCATACCACCAAACAGCACAAAGGGCTTATCATTGGCGACCTGAATATTTCCGACTTCAATTGTTTTCACAGTTTATTCCCTGTTATCTCCGCCTCAACTAACTTAGAGTTGAGGTGGAATTATTTTTTAACCCTGGTTTTCGCGCTGCTTCATTGCGGCGGCAACAAAGCTTTCGAACAGCGGGTGGCCGTCGCGCGGGGTTGAAGTAAATTCCGGGTGGAACTGGCAAGCAACGAACCAGGGGTGATTCGGCAATTCAACCATTTCTACCAGGGTATCGTCTGCAGACCAGCCGCCAATTTTCAAACCGGCTTGCTGCAGGCGATCAACGTAGTTGTTGTTCACTTCGTAGCGGTGGCGGTGGCGCTCTACAATGACGTCTGCGCCGTAGATATCGCGAGCCTTAGTGTCTTTAGCCAAGCGACACTCCTGGCCGCCCAAGCGCATGGTGCCACCCAGGTCGGACTGCTCGTCGCGCTTCTCGATATTGCCTTCACTATCGATCCACTCTGTGATCAGGCCGATAACAGGGTGCGGGGTTTTAGTATTAAATTCAGTACTGTTGGCACCTTCGAGGCCGAGCACATTGCGCGCGAACTCGATAACCACAGACTGTAAACCGAGGCAGATGCCCAGGTAAGGAATATTGTTTTCACGAGCGTAGCGAACAGATTCAAGCTTGCCCTCTAAACCGCGCTCACCAAATCCACCGGGAACCAGGATTGCATCGGCATCCTTGATCAGGTCAATGCCGTTCTCACCCTCAACGTCTTCAGCGTTGATAAAGTCGATATCCACTTTGCAGCGGTGCTTGATTCCCGCGTGGGTCAGGGACTCGATCAGGGACTTATAGGCATCCAGCAACTCCATGTATTTGCCAACCATGGCAATTTTCACTTCGTGCTGCGGGTTTAGCTTGCCATCGACCACTTCGTCCCACTCGGAAAGGTCTGGTGCTTGGCATTCCAGCTGCAGTTTTTCCACAACGATATCGTCAAGACCGTAACTGTGCAGAAGACGCGGTACGCCGTAGATGGTCTTGGCATCGGGCAGCGGTACAACAGCGCGCTCTTCAACATTGGTGAACAGTGCAATCTTGCGGCGGGAGTCCTCGTCGATCTCACGCTCGGAGCGGCACAGCAGAATATCCGGCTGCAAGCCGATAGAACGCAACTCTTTAACAGAGTGCTGGGTCGGCTTGGTCTTGGTTTCACCAGCAGTGGCAAGAAAGGGCACATAGCTCAGGTGGATCAACAGGGCGCGGTTGGTGCCCATTTCCACACGCAGCTGACGCACGGATTCCAGGAACGGTTGGGATTCGATATCACCTACGGTGCCACCGATTTCAACAATAGCGACGTCGACATCGCGGCCACCTTCTACAACGCGGCGTTTGATCTCGTCGGTAATATGTGGGATCACCTGTACGGTGCCACCCAAGTAGTCACCACGGCGCTCTTTGCGCAGTACGGTCTCGTACACACGGCCGGTGGTGAAGTTGTTACGCTTGGACATCCGGGTACGGATAAAGCGTTCGTAGTGACCCAGGTCCAGGTCAGTCTCGGCACCATCCTCGGTGACATACACCTCGCCGTGCTGGAAGGGACTCATGGTACCCGGGTCTACGTTGATGTAGGGGTCCAGTTTGAGGATGGTAACCTTGAGGCCACGGGCCTCGAGAATGGCGGCCAAAGAGGCGGAGGCGATACCTTTCCCCAACGAGGAAACCACGCCACCAGTTACAAAAATATAGCGCGTCATGCAAAACCTTGGTCAGTTGAGCGCTCGATGAATGTCGAGCTTACAGGGCTGGCCCGGGCGGATAATCCAGCTTCTCCCGGTGCCTTTGAGACGGGGCGCCAGGGTAGCAGAAAACCCCTCTCCGCTCAATCGAAAAACCGCCAGCTGGGCGGTTTCACCGAAGGTGCTACTGGCAAAGTGGAGCAGCCCGCCTTACAGCAGAATAAATCGGCAACTGCCACCAGCTCTCCATCCAGATACACGAGCGGTATCCGGTCTCGCAGCCAGGGTTCCAACGCTCTCTCCTGCAACACCTTCTTGAGAGTCTGGGAACGAAGTCGGTCGAGAGGCTGGACGCGCTCACCGCCCCGGCGGTATTTCACTTGATATACCCCCTGAGGCCAACCCTGCACCGATTCCAGTACACCACCTCTGGGCAACAGTAGTGCTGACACGCCATCCCATTGAAGGCTTTCTTCCGTGGTAGAAAAGGGCTCCATGACAGGGGTCAGATAGAGGCGCCGCTGAAAGCGTCGCACTACACACCCACCCAGTCGTACTTCCACCTGGGCATCCGCACTCGCTTTCTCAATTTGCGCCAAAGCTTCTTGCAGAACCACGGATTCCGGTGCCATACCACCCTGCAGCAACACCCAACCGCGCAGTAGATTTTTGCGCCGCGCAATACTTAAATTCGTGAACGTCGCTAAAAAGAGGCTCTCCCCTAACCTCTCTCGCCTGATATCACAGATCTGCAAGTCAGCAAGCGCCAACTCCTCTAGCAGTAATGCAGATTCCCTAAGATTATCTGCAGCCCGCTGAATACTCTGCCGTGCCGACCAACGGGTGGATAAAACAGGCATGACCTGTCGGCGTAAATAGTTGCGCTCAAAAGCCTCATCAGCATTACTCTCATCCTCAATCCAGCTGAGCCCGTGTTCAAGGGCCCAGGCTTCCAGCTCACAGCGCCCCACTGACAACAAAGGACGAAGTAAGGATTTACCCTCACCCAACGGCCGACTCTCCGCCATACCCGAAAGCCCAAGGACGCCCGCTCCCCGCATTAGTCTATATAGAAAGGTTTCTGCCTGATCATCCCCATGGTGACCGAGCAAAATTTGATCACCGGAGGACATCACCGAATCAAAAGCCTTGTAGCGAGCCTTACGCGCCCCCTGCTCTATCCCACCACCGCTTCTATCGACTTGCACACGCACCGCAACAAAAGGCACTTGCAGCTCACGGGCAACAGCTTCGCAGTGGCCAAGCCAGCGCTCTGCATTACTACTTAGGCCGTGGTGCACATGCACTGCCTTAACGGGGATACCATTCTGGTTGAGAAGATGCAGCAAGACAGTGGAATCCAAGCCACCAGAAAATCCAACCCATAGCTGTCCCAGAGCCGGGTGGCGCTGCATCGAAGACTTTATAAGTTGCGGTAGAGAATTTGCTGCGGATTTGGAGGTCACTGCCTATACCCTGGAACTGAGATCGACACAGTATACCGGTGCTGGCAACTTGAGTTGATGGACTTCTGAGCGGGAAGCGGGATATTGCAGAGCTACAGCTCTTCAGCAACTCAACCACTTAAAAGAGAGGTGTAGCCCAGACCTCAATTTTTACAGACCCGGGCATTTAATTACCAAAAACGGCTAGAGATGAAAATCACTAACCCGCACAGCGAATATCAGCAGAAGCTGCCGCATCGGGTACCAATCGAACATTGGCTACGGCTATCGCTGCGGCCCCCTCACTCTCCAAGCGGAAGGCACTGAAAACCTTGCTAAAGTCAGCGCCAGCTTTGGCGAAGCATTGCAGGTCCACCGAGAGACGGGTCCAGTCATTCAGCGGTATGGTTTTCAGAGTGGCTTGCAGCGGCACTCTGGCAATACAGTCCTCTCCACAAGTCACCGCCGCTTGTAACGGTTCACGCAGCTTCTGGTCAACGCGAATATTCAGACTCAAGGCTGAGCCCTCCTCCAAATAAATGCCCAAGTTCTGCATATACTCCGCAGACAACTGCACAGCACCGGGGCGCAGGCCCTTCCACTCGATCAAACGCGCATCCTCTTGAGAGGACATATCAATCGAGGTCACAACGATATTGTTATCCTCACCACTGGCCGCTCGGTTGCCATTCACTGGAACTGCCTTGGCTCCGTCCTCGGCAATATTCAATACCCAGGGAGCGCGCGGACGGGAAACCAATAACCAGGCATCCTCCAGTCCACCCGCAGCCATATTTTCGCTGGTCTCAGGCAAGTCGTTGCTGACCAGGGATTCGTCATTCACACTCAAGCCGTAACCCAAAGCAAACAAGGGATCGTAGTGCTCGTGGTATGGATTCAAAGCCGTTTGATTGGTGTACATCGGCCAGCTAAAGGGCAACTTACCAGTGAAATCGTATCGAATCTCACCTTTGGCACCTCGGAATAATACATCGGCCACACCGGCACCCTCAGACCCCGGCAGCCAAGCGGCCACAAAAGCATCCGATGCATTTAATTCACTGTTCACCCAAAGCGGGCGACCGGACAGGAAAACACTGACAACTGGAATTTCCTGTTCACGCAATTTCTTCAACAGTGCCAGATCTTTCTTGTTACCGCGCTGGTATTCCAGATTTGTGATATCACCATGCCATTCCGCGTAGGGTTCTTCACCATAAATGGCAATAGCCACCTGGGGTGTCTTGCCATTGGCAAAGCTGGCATCGGTAAAGCTTCCATCCTCACTCAGTATGGCTTCACCACCCACGCTCTTTACGGCTGCGGCGATGCCCTCAAAGATGGAAGTAGCACCGGGAAAATCTTCACGGGTATTACCAGTGCCCTGCCAGGATATTGTCCAACCACCACTTTGTTTGGAGAGGTTGTCGGCCCCATCGCCGACGACTAGAACATTCTGCTTCGCAGCTAGCGGCAACAATTGATCATTGTTTTTCATTAACACCAAAGACTTCCGCACTGCCTCTCTGGCGATAGCGCGGTGCTCGGCATTGCCGAGAATGCCAGCCTTGCCCGCTAGGGGCATATTACGCTCGAACAAGCCGGCGCGAAGTTTCACTCGCAGTATGCGGCGCACCGCATCATTCAAACGCTCAGTGGGGATTTCACCGCTCTTCGCCTGAGCCAAGGTATTGTTGTAGAGGGCCTTCCAATCCGCAGGCACCATAAACATGTCCAGACCAGCGTTAATTGCCGCGGCACAACTTTCCAGAGTGCAACCCGGCACGAAACTGTGGCCATTCCAGTCCCCGACTACAAATCCATCAAAACCCAAACGCTCCTTCAAGACATCCGTCAGCAAGTATTGATGGCCGTGCAGCTTCTCACCATTCCAACTATTAAAAGAAGCCATTACCGTTTGCACACCAGCGGGCAAAGCGGTCAGGTAACCTGCCGCATGTACTTCTGCCAGTTCCTTTTCAGGCACAGCATTATCCCCGCGGTCGATTCCACGTGTAGTTCCACCGTCACCGACAAAATGCTTAGCCGTAGCCACTAGGTTTTCCCCGCGAAGAAAATCGGCTTCGTTCTTGCCCCCCTGCAACCCTTTCACCATGGCTTCCGCATAGTCAGCCACTACAGCCGGATCTTCAGAATAACTTTCATAAGTGCGTCCCCAGCGGTCATCCCGCACTACCGCCACAGTGGGGGCAAAGGTCCAGTCGATACCGGTAACAGCGACCTCGCGGGCGGTCGCACGACCAATACGCTCGATCAGCTCAGCATCCTTCGCCGCCCCGAGGCCAATATTGTGGGGAAAAAGAGTTGCCCCAATAACATTATTGTGACCGTGCACCGCATCGGAGCCCCAAATCAGGGGAATAGCAACACCGCCATCTGAAGTGTCCATGGAGGCCTTGAAAAAGGCATCGGAAAGCGCGAGCCAATCTTTAGGCGTGGCAAACTTATCGTTGTTTGGAAAGGCACCACCACCGTTTAGCACAGAGCCCAGATGGTATTTCTTAACATCTTCAGGGGTGACGTGGCGGATCTCCGCCTGAATCATTTGCCCCACCTTCTCTTCCAAAGACATGCGCGACATAATTTCGGAAATACGCGCTTCCAACTTTTCGCTGCGTAGAAACGCGGGCTCGAGTAGCGGCCAGTTTTCCAGGCTACCTCCACTGCTTATCTGGGAGTTATCCTCTTTTGACGGAACTTCTTCTCCCTGCGGCTGACAGCCAACAAGTGCCGAAACACAGAGCATTAAGCTCAGTGAAAATCGTTTTTTAAATTTCACGGATAACTCCCAAAATTTTCCCACGCGAGTCCTTCTGTCCTACCAATTCCATAGCTACCAGAATGAGTAACACAGATATTATTATTTCAGTGTAAATCCCATACTCCAGCCACAGCCAATAAGGCCCCGATTGGATTTCAGGTATTCCACGCAACGGTATCAACGGAGCAAAGTGCAATACTTGCCGAGGAGCGCCAATAGAAATCCGATGGATTGGGCTAAATCACAGACAAGGCGGAAAACAATTTCTAGCTGGACTACTTAAAAAATAGCCTGGAGAAAAGTTTCAGTTGCCCTTGCCCACTACTCCATCGCAGCGCCACGCAAAGTCGGAGAAAAAGCACCGTAATAAGCGATATAGCAGTAGCACAGCAGCGGTACTAAAAAAGAAATCTGAATACCCGCTTCATCGGCGAGCACCCCCTGAAGCAATGGAATAACCGCACCGCCAACAATGGCCATGCACAGGACACCGCTGCCCTGACTGGTGTACTGACCCAAACCTCGCAACGCCAGGCTGAATATGGTTGGAAACATAATGGAGTTGCAAACCCCCACAGCGACAATCGACCATACAGCCAAATAACCAGAGGAGAGCATCGCAACCACGATAAGCACTACGGAACCCAGCGAACACACCGCCAGTGTTTTTCCCGCAGAGACATAGCGCAGCAGCAGAGCCCCGGCAAAGCGGCCTACCATAGCGCCACCCCAGTAGTAGGAAACATACTTTGCCGCTTCAAATAACTGCATTTCAGCAACAGAGGATTCACTAAAAAAGCTAACCAGGAAACTTCCTATAGCTACCTCGGCGCCTACATAGGCAAAAATACCAATTGCTCCCAGTGTCAATCTGGGAAAGCGCCAAATGGAAAAAGTCTCACTGCGGGGCGGACTTGTACTGTGAGAAAGGCGGTGTTCGGGGATTGTCGGCAAGCGAATCCAGGAGAAAAAAGCCACCATCATCAACAGCACTACTGCCAACCAAAAATAGGGTTTTTCCACCAGGGCCGCCTCCCTAGCGCGAAATTCATCGACACTAGTTGCCGTATCGGGATCGGCGCCCATTGAAATCGCGGCAAAAAAAACGGCACCACCGGCAACCGGCGCCAAGGTAGTTCCCAGAGAGTTAAATGCTTGGGTTAGGTTTAAACGACTTGGAGCCGTTTTGGCACTACCCAAAGCAATAACGTAGGGATTTGCCGATACCTGCAATACTGTAATACCAGAAGCCAGTACAAAAAGCCCCAATAAAAACACTTCATAGATTTGCAGGCGCGCAGCAGGAATAAAAACCAGGCAACCAGCACAAGCCACTAACAAACCAAAGACCAACCCCAACTGGTAGCCAACTCTACGCAACAGCAACCCAGCAGGAACGGAAACCAGAAAATAGGCCGCAAAAAAGTAAAACTGTACTAGAACAGCGCGGGTATAACTCAGCTCAAAAACATTTTTAAGATGTGGTACCAGAACATCATTCAGCCCGGTGATAAAACCCCACAGAAGGAAAAGCGAAGTCAACGCTGCAAGATTTAAATACCCTGGAGAGCGCCCCTCTTGAGCCTGGGCATCTGAATCACAAACAGCCATTTCGTTCAAGTGAAGACTCGACTCGGGCAACATCTGGCGCATTGGAAACCGATCCCCAAATTTCAAACTCGTTTCTCGGCGATTATACTGTTCTTCCTAAACGCTTTTGAGTCGCCAGCGGAAAATTAAGGACAAAATGTGCAATTTTTTATAACCCTTAATAAAAAACACTTTCACTCAATGAAAGTTGTCTTATGGGTCCAGATTGCCGAAAGTAACTTGACTAATCACCCCGAAAAGCGACAAAAAGGACTAAATAAGGGCTAAGCTGGAATCCTGGCGTACAGGCCCACTGGCGGGCACCGGTAAGCCAAGGTAATATCTTCCGGATAATAATGAACGCGATGATGAGCGTCTATCCCGTCATTTTCACAAAATTAAATATACGGGACATCATGCAGTACTCTACCCGTCAATACTGGAATGCAACTGCGGAAATTCCTTCGACCCGCTGGTTTTGGAAATTACAGCTGGTCAGCTGGATTGGCATTTTGTTGGTGACATTCCTCTCCCTGACTCTCTGGCATTCACCCACTGAGTGGCCAAGCTTCGAGCCAGCAAATACTATTTTCCAGTGTGCTGTGGCTTTTGTTCTCTCGGTATTCCTAAGACCCATTTTTGATATCGCCTGGGACTCTGAACTGGCCGTTCGCACAGTTATCTATCTACTCGCCGTTGCGGTGATTTCCGGCATCTGGACCCTGGTGCGCATGGAGGCCTATATCCGCTTGAGCAGGGAGCACTCCATCTGGTCTGAATTCGGCGGCTGGTATTATGCCTCCCTCTTTGTCTTTCTTTTTTGGAGTGCACTTTACTGTGGGGTTAAATACCACATACTGCTGCAAGGGGAACACAAAAAAATGCTTGAAGTGGCCGCGGACAACGAGCGCGAGCAACTTCGTAGACTCCAGGCAGAGGCTATCGCCAATGAGGCCCAGCTTAAAATGTTGCGCTATCAGCTCAATCCCCACTTTTTGTTCAATACACTAAATTCCATCAACGCCCTGATTCGCTTTCAACAGGCCGATGAGGCCCGCGAAATGGTTGTACGACTCAGTGATTTCCTGCGCCTCTCCCTAAAAGAGAGCCCTATGCAAAAAGTAGAACTTGAACAGGAAGTCAAAGCAGCACTCCTCTATCTGGAGATTGAAAAAACCCGCTTTGCTGACCGCTTGGTTGTAGATCTCAATGTCGATGAAACGGCCCGGCAAGCATTGGTGCCCAGTATGTTGTTACAACCACTGGTAGAGAATTCAGTAAAATATGCCATCGCCCCCAATGAACTGGGCGGCACCATTGGAATCCATGCGAAGAGTAGTGGCCAACGCCTGTTGCTGGAAGTACAGGATTCAGGCTGCTCAGAAGATTGCGCCGGCGAGAGAAATTTCCAAGCAAGTTCCACCGGTGTTGGACTGAAGAATGTACGGGAGCGACTTTCCAGCCTCTATCCACAAAATTACCATATAGAGCAACAGGAAAAACCTGATTGCGGCATGTCGATACGAATCAATATTCCACTAGAAATAGCCACTTATCCCACCTATAAAACACGGGGAGAAGTCCAATGAACAAACTCACTGTCGTGCTGGTGGACGACGAACCCCTAGCCCTGCGCCTTCTGCAAAGCATGTTTGAGGAATTCCCTCATATAGAAATTTCCGCCTGCTGCCGCAATGGACGCGAGGCGTTGCAAGCCGTATCTGAATACAGTCCAGACCTACTGGTTCTGGATGTACAAATGCCAGGCATGAACGGCTTTGATGTGGTCAGTCGTCTACAGGCCGACACCATACCATTGGTAATATTCGCCACCGCTTTCGACGAATATGCCCTCAAAGCTTTTGAAGTTCACGCTGTCGATTATGTTTTAAAACCCTTAGATAGCGCCCGCCTAGAAACCGCCCTTGATCGCGCGCGCCAGCGCTTGCAATTGGCACATGTCGGCAAAAAAGACATCCACCAGGAAGAAAAAAACCGGCTGCTGCGCTCTATTGAGGAAATGAGTTCAACCAGGGGACAAGCCTCTGAGACTCACACCCCAGTGATCAACAATCGCCTGGCGATTAAGGATCGCGGCAGTATTACTATGGTCAATCAGCAGGAAATCGAGTGGATAGATGCCGCCGGTGACTATATGTGTGTGCATGTAAAAGGGGAAACCCATGTTATGCGCAGCACCATCAAAGACCTGCAAAAACAGCTGTGCCCGGATAATTTTAAGCGTATTCACCGCTCCACCCTGGTGAATCTCAACTATATCGAACACATTAAAGTACTTACCAAGGGAGAGTACTTTCTCACCCTAACTAGCGGCGCTAAAGTCAAAGTCAGTCGTAACTATCGCCTACCGATCAAGGAATTTCTCGAAGCCAATAGACGTGTAGCTTCAGAAGCCTCCTAAACAGTTTGCTCATCATCGCCACTCAATACCGGCAGGGACTCGCCGGTATACCAGTGAAATAACCAACCTAAGCAATATCTGATCCACGCCATCCAGTTAATAAAGAGAGCCCCTTTCTTTACAATAAAAAAAGCCGGCATGGAAATGCCGGCTAAACGAGCTCAGAAGAGAAGAAAAAAATTAAGCGCGTTTGTCTGGGCGGTGACCAATGGCACCGTAGTAAAGAATATAGAGGTAGCAGAAAATAGGCAGGACAAATGCCAACTGGATACCCACTTGGTCCGCCAATAATCCCTGCAATAACGGCACTATAGCGCCACCGACTATAGCTAGGCACAAGATACCAGAACCCTGACTAGCCGCCTTGCCAAGTCTCGCAAGAGCCAAACTGAAAATTGTTGGGAACATAATGGAGTTACACAGCCCCACCGCCAAAACAGCATACATTGCCAGGTAGCCGCTACCGGCTACAGTGATAAGCAGAAGTAGGCAGGAGCCCAGGGCACAAATTGCCAGCACTTTTCCCGCAGAAATAAAGCGCATAATCAAGGCACCGGCAAAACGCCCAACCATGGCCCCACCCCAGTAGAGGGAGATATAGAACGCTGCCTCGGATTCCTCAAGACCGGCAATAGAGTCTTCGGCAATAAAGTTCACCAGGAAACTGCCGATAGAAACTTCCGCGCCGACATAAACGAAAATCGCTACCGCCCCTAATACGAGATGGCGATAATTCCAGGCCGAAGCTTCACCTATCTCCGATGGGGCCTGTGAAGTATTGCTGACAATAGACGGCAGATTCAAAAACGCAAAAACCAGAGCCAACACGGCTAGGGTAGCCGCCAGAATCAGGTAGGGCACTTCGATCACCGAGGCACTGACTGCACCGACGGCAACTCCCGCAGCTGGGAGAATTAAAAATGCACCGAATTGTGGGGCTACGGTGGTACCTAGTGCATTAAAGCCCTGGGTCAAGGTTAGTCGGCTGGGTGCCGTGCGCTCATTTCCCAAGGCGGCAACATAGGGGTTTGCCGATACCTGTAAGATAGTGATACCGGAAGCGAGAATAAACAGGGCCCCTAGGAAAAGCCCATAGACCTCCATGCGCTCCGCAGGAATAAATAGTAAGCAACCCAATACCGCGATAGTGAGGCCGGTGACGATACCTTTTTGGTAACCAATCTTACTCACCAGACTACCCGCCGGCAGGGAAACCAAAAAATAAGCTCCAAAAAAACAGAATTGCACCAGCATCGCCTGGGCATAGTTCAGCTCAAAAATCCCCTTGAGATAGGGAATCAGGATATCGTTCAAACAGGTAATAAATCCCCACATAAAAAACAGTGAGGTCAAAGCTACCAGCGCAAATTTTTGTCCCGCTTGATCACCAGCTTGTAACTGCACAGCATCCGTTGCCATATTCCTCTGCAAAATTGCCATATTTGATTCCCAGAAACTTCTGCCGCAACTAAACCGTAAATGGCAAGCCAGCACTTAAACACTTGTTATTCTTTTTGCTTTCTACCATGGAGGCACAGATACGACGCAGCGGTTTTCGACAAGGGGGGTTAAAAATGGGGGCAGTAGGGACAGTGTAAAGTGCCCTGGGCACGCTCAACTAGCGGGACAAACAAATAACAGAAGAGGAACAAGCAACCCAACAAATGGGGAATCGCCAAATATAGAGTAGATCTCGTAAAAAGAAACTGGACTCTAAAGAAAGAAAAAAGGGCAGCGCCATGATCGGGACTGCCCTTTTAAGGATATTAAGAAACGATATTGCCGTAGCTCATCAGGCGCTGGTAGCGCTTTTCCAGCAACTCATCAATAGGAATAGCACTCAACTGTTCCAGTTGTTCACCGAGGCGCTCCTTCAGGCTCTCAGCCATGGCATCCGGATCGCGGTGCGCACCGCCGAGGGGCTCTGGGATGGTTTCATCCACAATACCTAACTCCTCCAACACACTGGAAGTCACCCCCATAGCCTCGGCAGCCAGTGGAGCCTTCTCTACGGTCTTCCAAATAATATTGGCGCAGCCCTCCGGAGAAATCACAAAGTAGGTGGAGTACTGCAGCATATTGAGCTGATCACCAACACCAATTGCCAGAGCACCACCGGAAGAACCCTCACCAATCACGGTACAAATAATCGGCGTGCGCAAACGGGACATCACCGCCAGGTTCTGGGCAATGGCCTCACTGATGCCGCGCTCTTCACTATCGATTCCGGGGTAAGCCCCTGGAGTATCGATCAAAGTCAGCACCGGCATTTTAAAACGCTCGGCCATTTCCATAATGCGCAAAGCTTTGCGGTAGCCCTCCGGCTTAGGCATACCGAAGTTACGCGCAACCTTCTCGTTCACAGAGCGGCCTTTTTCTTCACCGATCACGGCTACTGGCTTGCCATTCAAGCGTGCGATACCAGTAATAATCGCCTTGTCATCACCAAAATGACGATCGCCGTGCAGCTCGTCCCAATCGGTGAATAGCCGCTCAATATAATCCTTGGAGTATGGACGCTGCGGGTGCCTGGCCACCTGGACCACTTGCCAGGGACTCAGGTCTGCGTAGATGGACTCGGTCAGAGTTCTGCTCTTATCCCGCAGCCGGGTCACTTCATCGGCGATATTCAGCTCATTGTCGTCCCCGACCAGCTGCAACTCTTTAATTTTGCTTTCCAGCTCTGCAATCGGCTGCTCAAACTCGAGAAAGTTGAAATTCATGAAATCTGCGCCTTAACTCTTTTCCATGCCTCTGGGCAATCACAGCGACATAGCTTAACTGTACAGAACCGACCAGTCGAGCCCAGTGGACTTTAACGCCGCTCAGCGTATTGAAGTGCCACCCGCTCACGTCCCAGCAACTCCCGCAGGGACTGAACCATCTGATCATTCGGCTCCACATTCCACTGTGGAGGCAGGCGGTAGAGACCTCGCGCATCGTGGCGCAACACTTCCAGACTGACCCCGCACTGGCCACCGGTATAGGGCTGCAAACACGAGGCCAGACGCTTGGCTAATCCAGGGGCCACAACACCGGTATCGACTTGCAGGCGCACACCGGTCACCCGGCTCTGACGCAGCTCATCCAGGGTGGAAACCCCATTCACGGTCATTTTCAGACCGCCGCTGTAATCGTCATTGGCCACGGGGCCTTCGAGTACCAGCAGCGCATCCTTAGCCAGCTTGTCGCGGTGTTCGCCAAATGCCTCGCTGAACATGGCCGCCTCAATACGGCCGCTGCGATCATCCAGGGTAACAATAGCCATGGAATCGCCACGCTTGGTCTTCATCACCCGCATGGCAACCACCAGGCCCGCCACTTTTTGCGCTTCGCGGCCAGGTTTTAAGTCGGCGATTCGCGCCTTCACCAGGTGTTGTAACTCACCGGCATATTCGTCAATGGGGTGGCCGGTGAGATACAGACCCAGGGTGTTTTTCTCACCCTCCAAGCGCTCGCGAATACTCCAGCAGCGAGTGCGACGGAAGTCCTCGTACACATCACCATCGGAAGATTGCGGCACCACCTCACCGAACAAATCCATCATGCCTGCATTGGCATTAGCCTTTTGCTGTTCCGCCGCCTTCACCGCTTCATCCAGCGCGTTAAACAGCACCGCGCGGGAATAATCCAAGCCGTCACTGCCGCCAGTATCCGGCCCAATGCTGTCGAAGGCACCAGAGCGCACTAGCGCCTCCAGTGCGCGCTTATTCACCTTGCGCGGATCGACACGCGAGCAGAAATCGAACAGATCGGTAAAGGGACCGCCCTCTTCCCGCGCCGCAATAATATTTTCAATCGGCCCCTCACCCAGGCCCTTGATGGCACCGAGACCGTAAATAATGCGGTTATCGATATCCACCGAGAACTGGAAGCTACCCAGATTCACATCCGGCGGCACCAGCACCAGCTCCATGGCGCGACACTCTTCGATAAAGGTCACCACCTTATCGGTCTTATCCATATCCGAAGACATGGTCGCCGCCATAAACTGGGCGGGATAGTGCGCTTTCAGCCAAGCGGTCTGGTATGACACCAGTGCGTAAGCCGCAGAGTGCGACTTGTTAAAACCATAGCCTGCGAACTTCTCTACCAGGTCGAAGATCTTAATCGCAAGTTCGGGGTCAATTCCTTGCTCTTTTGCCCCATTTTCAAAAGTGGCCCTCTGTTTGGCCATTTCCTCCGGTTTCTTTTTACCCATCGCCCGGCGCAACAGGTCAGCGCCACCGAGGGTATAGCCCGCCAACTCCTGGGCGATCTGCATCACCTGTTCCTGGTAGACGATCACGCCGTATGTAGGCTCCAGGATCGGTTGCAGTTTCTCGTGCTGGTATTTGGCATCCGGGTAAGCCACCTGAGCGCGACCGTGCTTACGGTTAATAAAGTCATCAACCATGCCCGATTGCAGCGGACCCGGACGGAACAGGGCCACCAGGGCGATCATATCTTCCAGGTTGTCCGGCTGTAGGCGCTTGATCAGGTCCTTCATCCCCCGGGATTCCAACTGGAATACCGCCGTGGTCTCTGCCCGCTTGAGCATCTTGAAGGTTTCATCATCGTCCAGTGGCAGCGCGGCGATATCCAGAGGTTCCAGCCCCTCGCGCGCACGGGTCTCATCCACCATGCGCTTGGCCCAGTCGATGATGGTCAGCGTCCGCAGGCCGAGGAAGTCGAACTTCACCAGGCCCGCATCTTCCACATCGTTTTTATCAAACTGGGTCACCAGGCCTGCACCGGTCTCATCACAATAGAGCGGTGCGAAGTCGGTGAGCTTGGTGGGGGCGATAACCACACCACCCGCGTGCTTGCCCACGTTACGGGACACCCCTTCGAGCTGCAGGGCCATCTCCCAGATTTCCTGGCCCTCGTCATCGCTTTCGAGGAACTCGCGCAATATCTCTTCCTGGTCGAAGGCCTTCTGCAGGGTCATACCTACATCAGGGGGAATCATCTTCGACAGCTTGTCTGCGAGGCCGTAGGACTTGCCCTGCACCCGCGCCACATCTCGCACCACCGCCTTCGCGGCCATGGTGCCGAAGGTAATAATCTGGCTCACCGCTTGGCGGCCATAGTTATCCGCAACGTAGCCAATTACCCGGTCGCGCTTCTCCATACAGAAGTCGATATCGAAGTCGGGCATCGACACCCGCTCCGGGTTCAGGAATCGCTCGAACAGCAGATCGTATTGCAGCGGGTCCAGATCGGTAATGTCCAGCGAGTAGGCCACCAGAGAGCCGGCACCGGAACCCCGCCCCGGGCCCACCGGGATATCGTGGTCTTTGGCCCACTGGATAAAGTCCATTACGATCAGGAAGTAACCGGGGAATCCCATCTGGATAATGATATCCAGCTCAAAGCGCAGGCGGTCTTCGTAGACCTGGCGGCGCTCGGTATAGTCCGCAGCGGACTTGTCGAGGATGGTGGCGAGGCGCCGCTCCATACCCTCGTAAGAGACCTTTTCGAAGAACTGGTCTTCGGTCATACCCTCGGGAATCGGGTATTCCGGCAGGAAGTATTTACCCAGCTGGATTGGCGCCGAACAGCGCTTGGCAATCTCCACGGTATTTTGCAGGGCTTCGGGGATATCGCCAAACAATTCCCACATCTCTTCCGGCGTGCGGAAATACTGTTCGGCGGAATAACGGCGCTCGCGGCGGGGGTCATCGAGGGCGCGGCCTTCGTGGATACAAACGCGCACTTCGTGGGCCTCGAACTCGCTCTCTTCCATAAAGCGCACATCGTTGGTGGCTACCACTGGCAAATTTAATGCCTGCGCCAAATCCACCGCCGAGTGCAGATAGTCCTCATCGCCGGCGCGACCGGTGCGCTGTAATTCCAGGTAGTAGCGGCCAGGGAATAACTCCGCCCACTCCCGTGCCAGCTCCTCTGCCTGGGCGCGGCGCCCCGCTACCAGTGCACGGCCCACATCGCCGTACTTGGCACCGGACAGCATCAGCACCCCTTCGCTGTACTCCTTAACCCATTCGCGTTTGATATAGGCGTTACCGTGGTACTGGCCTTCCATCCAGGCGCGGGAAATCAGCTCGGTAATATTGCGGTAACCATCGGCGTTCATCGCATAGAGAGTAATCAGCGTCGGCTTGCCCTCGCCGCCTTCGCTGAGCCAAAAATCCGCTGCGGTAATCGGCTTGATACCGGCGCCCAAACAAGCCCGGTAGAATTTGATCTGCCCGTAGAGGTTGCACTGGTCGGTAATCGCCAGGGCTGGCATTTCCAGCTCCTGGGCGCGGGCGATGGCCGGCTTGATTCTTACCAGGCCATCGATCAGGGAAAATTCTGAGTGAATTCTTAGGTGGACAAAGGGTTGGGTCATAGTCGCATTTAGTTCCGGGCCCTGCGAGGCCCGGCCCCGACAAAGCGCTATCGATTGTTTACCAGATTCGGCCCATTTGCCGCGCGCGCTCAGTGCAGAGTTTTAACACTGCACGGCGCTCATCATTGTTCATGGAGCCCCAGCGGCTGATTTCGTTACCACTGCGAAAACAGCCCTCGCACAGGTCCTGCTCATTCAGGGCACATACGGAGATACAGGGGGATTTCACCGGGCGCTCTTTCAGCTCCACGGTTTTTACCGGTTGTTCAGACATCTTTAGCCTCAAGCGGGACCAGCTCACTGGCGAAATGTTTGCCGTTGGCCGCATAGTGATCGCTGCTGGCTTTGAGCAGCTCGTAGGTGGCGGGATCGAGAGATTTTACTACCTTGCCGGGAGAGCCCAGCACCATAGAGTAATCGGGGATTTCTGTGCCCTCGGTCACCAGCGCATTGGCGCCAATGATACAGCACTTGCCGATTTTGGCCCGGTTTAAGATCACGGCATTGATACCAATCAGGCTGTAATCACCAATATCACAGCCGTGCAGCATCACTTTATGGCCTACGGTGACACCGGTGCCGATGGTTAATGGCACACCGATATCGGCATGCAATACCGAGCCATCCTGTACGTTGCTGTATTCACCGATAGTGATCGGCGCACAGTCCCCGCGCACCACCGCGTTAAACCATACGGAGCTGTGCGCAAGCATACGCACATCTCCAATCACATGGGCACCGGGCGCAATATAGTGGCCCTCACCTTCCAGTTGTGGCTGTTTATCCCCCAATCTGTACAGCATTTGGCCTCCGGCTCGATATGATTATGAACCGCTTATTATCTCGCGCCAAAGAGGCCGTGGCTAGGGAGAGATGATTGCGCTTTTCACAATATGACCCGCTAGAGCAGCTCGCCCTGCTGGACAAAGTTGGCGCCCTCAAGGGTGAGCAAGCGCGCTTTCAAAGACAGGCCGCCGGCGTAGCCGGTAAGGCTGCCATTGGCTCCGATCACGCGGTGGCAGGGAATAACGATGGCAATCGGATTTGCACCATTGGCCCGCGCCACCGCGCGAATAGCCCGTGGCTGGCCCAACCACTGGGCTTGCTGGCTGTAACTGCGAGTTTCGCCAAAGGGAATTTGCAACAGCGCATCCCAAACCCGGCGCTGGAATTCAGTGCCTTTTGGCACCAGAGGCAGATCGAAGCTTTTGCGCTGGCCGGCGATATATTCCCGCAACTGCTGGGCGGCCAAATCCGTCAGCTCCGAGGCGCCCCGCTGCCAACCGCCCCCCAAACGCAATGGTCGTTCATCATCATAAAACTGGAGTGCAACTATACCTCTGGCGCCTCGGGAGAGCCCCTCTCCCTCCTGCTCGCAGGCCGCGATGGCAACATCCCCCAATTCCGTGGTGTAACTCTCATAGACAATCATTTTTTCTCTCCAGATTTCAGGGACTGCCACAACAAAATGGCTCCATATGCCCGCCAAGGCCGCCACTGCTCTGCCCGCTCCAGGACCTGCTTGGGTTTTGCCTTTTCACCATCACTGCCCAAGGCTTGTAGAATACCCAAATCCGACGCGGGGAAAGCGTCCGGCATCGACAGGCCACGCATAGCGATATAATGCGCCGTCCAATCGCCAATACCCGGCAGTGCTGTGGCCTGGCTGCACCAATCCTCCAGGGACTGATCGGCAAAACTCACACGGCCATCCAAAGTTGCGGCAACAAACTCCTGTAGGGTTTTCATCCGAGCCCGGGTCAAACCCAGATCCGCAAAGTCCGCCTCAGCGAGACGCTCGGCCGTTGGGAATAAAAACCGCTCTCTGCCAGCATCGTCTACAAACGACTCCCCGTAGCGGGCCACTATACGTCCGGCAATAGTGGTCGCCGCCGCGACACTGATCTGCTGACCGAGAATCGCCCGCAGTGCATATTCGAATGGGTCCCAGGCACCGGGCAAGCGCAGGCCCGGATTCTTCGCCAACTGATCTGCCAACAATGGATCTTCGTTTAATACTGTCTGGATCTCCTCAATATCCGCATCCAGATCAAACAGCCGGCGCAGGCGCTGGTTCAGCAGATATAACCCTGCCCCACCTTCCTGACCAAAAACCTCCACTACCAGGCGATTGCGTTCCGGGTCGTGGGAGACCTCCATCACGCCACGACAAGCATCCAGTTCGAAACTGCGTGAATAGACCTCCCCCTCCACCTGCTCTACCCCCGCCAAAGCGCGAGTTCCCAAAAAAGCCAGGAGTTGCTGCCAATCTAATGGCGGGCGGTAATCCAGGTACAACCGCACCCGAGTCGCACTCGCCTTCTCCGCGCGCACTGCGTGCCCCTCCCTGCGCACCTCGGATGGAGTGCGTTGATAGATCTGTTTGAATACGCCGTTAAAGCGTCTCAAGCTGTTAAAACCTGACTCATAGGCAATTTCAGCAATAGGCAGGTCCGTATCTCGTAGTAAACGAAAAGCAAACAGTGCCCGCTCGGTTTGCCAAACCGCCAAGGGGCTTACCCCCAAGTGCTCAGAGAACAGACGGCGTAAATAGCGGCTGCTGACCCCGAGACGCTCTGCCAATCGCTCCACAGATTGAGGCTCGCGCTCACTGCGCATCAGTTTTAAAGCGCGCTGCACGGTGGTCGAAACCAATCCCCAAGCTGGACTGCCCGGCGCAGAATCGGGGCGACAGCGCAGGCAGGGCCTAAAGCCCGCATTGGCCGCCTCCGCCGCAGTTTCAAAATAAGTGACATTGCGCTCCAACGGTGGCCGAGCGGGGCAGATGGGTCGACAGAAGATACCTGTCGTCTTCACCGCCGTAAAAAAACGCCCATCAAAACGCCGATCACGGGCAAGCCGCGCACTGGAACAAATTGCCGCATCAATTTTCATTTACCCTCCCGAATCTGACCTACAGTGTATTTCCACGCTGCCTTGGAAACTAGTCAAAAACGGAACTGACCCAAAAGCCATAGACCCGATAGTCATAACAAGACTCAAGCCTTCGTTATCATGAGAAATAAATTCACATAACGAACGTTTGCCGCGGCAAGGACTATATCCGGTTACCCGATTAATTTACGCACCTGATTACTCTTTACAGCTCACAAGAAATTTTCAAAACTATCAACGTCTTTCCGCTTATTCCCCATCAAAAATACACACCGGCAACAAGTTGAAAATTTCTCAGCACAAATGTGCAGGCATTTTCACCTCCCTCACTGCCAACAAGAAAACTAAAAAAATAAACTGCCATTATTTTTCCAATCATTACCTTTATTCAGAGAAATCACACATATTTATCCACATCGAAATTCGGTGGCCTATCTATTCTGATAAGAAATAAAAATCAGATATTTACTCCACCAATTACATCTATAGGGAAGCAACCTTCAAGAAGTGGGCACTTATTTTCACTTCTATTTTCTCGTAGCAAATGGCAGTTCTTCCCCAACAGATAACAAAAAAGTATTTGTTTCCAGAGATTTCAAAGCATGTCAAAAATATCGTTAATTGTATTTTTTCTTTCGCTACTGCTATTGAGTGCCTGCGGATCGGACAAAGGAAAAGCCCGAGCCGCCGATAACTTCCCCCCGGGCTCCAATGTGACAGACAGTGATGGAGATGGCGTTCGCGATTCCGACGATAACTGCCCCAGCATCAGTAATCCCTCCCAAGATGACCTCGACAGCGACGGTAGCGGTGATGCCTGTGACAACGATGATGACAGTGATAATCACCTGGACTTAGAAGATAACTGTCCACAAATCGCCAACATCGATCAGGCAGATAGTGACGGCGATAAAGTTGGCAATGCCTGCGATGAAGATCTCGATGGTGATGAAGTAGTCAACGATGCGGATAACTGTCCTGCAAACGCCAACCATGAACAGAGTGACATGGATGGCGATGGTGTCGGTGACAGCTGCGATAACGACCTCGATGGCGATGACTTCACCAATAGCCTCGATAACTGCCCCACCGTCTCCAACCCAGACCAAACCGATCAAGACAATGACGGCATTGGCGATCTATGTGATAGCGACAGTGATACCGACAATGATGGCCTGGATGATGGTGTAGACAACTGCCCGCAAGTGCCCAACGAAGATCAAGGTGATACCGACAACGACGGCACAGGCAACGCCTGCGATAACGACGATGACGGTGATAGCATCGAAGATATCAGTGACAACTGCCCTGGCAAACCAAACCCAGCACAAGAGGATCAGGACAACGATGGATTAGGCAATGTCTGCGATCCGGACCTCGATAACGACGGCATTGATAATGAAGCTGATAATTGTCCTGCTATCGCCAATACCGACCAAAGTGATATCGACTCCGATGGAAAGGGCGATCTATGCGATAGCGATGATGATGCGGATGGCATTGAAGACCATGCCGATAATTGTCCCGTCGATGCCAATGCAGATCAAACCGACACCGATAGAGATGGCAGAGGCGACCTTTGTGACTCCGACCGGGATGGCGATGGGGTAGACAACGATGCAGACAATTGCCCCCTCGTGGCCAATGAGGACCAGGTAGATACCGACGGTGACAGCTTCGGCGATGCCTGTGATAACAACTCTGATATCGACGGGGATTTAATTACTGACTATGTCGACAACTGTGTAAACATTGCCAATACCAGCCAATTCGACCGAGACGGAGACGGTATTGGTGACGCCTGTGACAACGATAAGGATGGTGACGGCAGTGCCAACACAGAAGATAACTGCCCTGCCATTCCCAATCGAGACCAAGCCAATAACGATAGTGACCAGTTCGGTGATATCTGTGACAGCGACGATGATAACGACGGTATCATCGACCTGATCGATAACTGTCGCTTCAACCCCAATGCCCACCAAAAGGATAGCGATGCCGACTACCTCGGTGACGCCTGCGACCCCGATCTGGATAACGATGGCATCGTAAATAGCAATGACAATTGTCCCCATAACCCCAACACACTTCAGGAGGATCATGATGGGGACGGCGTCGGGGATGCCTGCGATACCAATACCGATGCAGATAACGATAGCTTCGACGATGGTGTGGACAATTGCCCCACAGTAGCGAACCCGAATCAATCAGACCAGGACAACGATGGCCTGGGAGACATTTGTGACAATGACCGGGATGGCGATGGTACGACGAATGAACAAGATAACTGTCCCTTCGTTCCCAATGATCAAAGCGATAGTGACGGCGACGGAAGTGGTGATCATTGTGACAACGATGTCGATGGAGATAGTATCGAGGACACCTTAGACAACTGCCCGAATGTGCCAAACCCAGAGCAGGAAGACGGGGATGAAGATGGCAACGGCGACGCCTGCGATAGTGATATCGATAATGACACCCTGGATGACAGCGCAGATAACTGCCCAGCTATTTCCAATCCAACGCAAACGGATAGTGATGGAGACGGACAGGGCGACGCCTGCGACCCCGACGTAGATAACGATGGTGTGGAAAACACCTCAGATAACTGCCCTCAAACCTGGAACCCGAATGGAGAAGACTCTGATCAGGACGGCATTGGTGACGCCTGTGACTACGATACTGTCCTTTCCTGCACTTCCTTCGAGGGGCTTGAAATAATGGATGGCGCTAGCACAGAGCTGGAACATGGTATCAATGCTCCCTGCGATGGCTGCTCAGTAGTTTCATTGGCCAAAGTAGGCAATGGAATACTCTCCGATGCCGCCAGAATGGAAGTTGCGAGTGGCGCTGGAGGCAGCACTTATATCCAGGTCAACCACAGTAACGTGAAAAGTGGTCGCTACCTACTTAGCTTCCTGGTAGAAAATACGAGCTCAGTACTGGATCTTATCTACCTCAACAGTATTACCATCAGTACCTATCTGGACGGAACTGCTACAGGTGAAAGCATCAGCGGTTATAGGTTGGCTCCATTTAAGGTCAATGGTGCCCAGAATCACCGCCTGTTACTGGCAAATACTCAGGCAGACTTTAACCAGGTACGCCTGACTCTTGGCGGATTGGAGCTCACCAATAACAAGCTGGATATCTATCTCGCCTGTGCGGTTCCTATAAGCCTGCCATAGTAAAGCCCTTATAAAAGCAATAAAGCCCCGAGTTCCGGGGCTTTATGTTTACAAAGGTTTATTGAAACGATATTTGACCGCGCATATAGTCAACGGCTTGGCCGATTAGAATAACCTCATCACCTACAACCTCACAGGTGAGTACTCCGCGCCTCTTTGATAGCTGCATTGCATTGAGATATGACTTACCCAAAACCTGACTCCAATAGGGTGCCAACTCGCAATGTGCAGATCCTGTTACGGGGTCTTCATTGACTCGCAGCTTGGGAAAAAAACAGCGACTGACAAAATCACAGTGATCTCCCGGTGCGGTGATCACCACACCCCTCAAATCGAGCTCAGCCAGCAACATGAAATTAGGCTTAACGCTCTTTAGTTGAGTCTCGCTATCCAATACAACGATATAGTCAAAGGCAGCCAAAGTTTTCACAGGAACGATACCTAAAGCCTCAGCCAAATCTGATGGACATTCCGTTGGGGCAGGGATACTGGTAGGAAATCGCATTTTATAGCCGCCTTCGCAGAGCCCTACTTTTAACAAGCCACTGCGAGTTTCGAAGTTGATAACAGGCTTTGCGTACGATAAATGCTTAAACAAAACATGGGCTGCCGCCAGGGTGGCATGACCACAGAGATCCACCTCAGCTTCAGGTGTAAACCAACGCAGCCTATAACCCTCTCCCTCTGGAACAAAAAACGCTGTTTCAGATAAGTTATTTTCTTCAGCAATATTCTGCATCTGTATATCTGTGAGCCACTCTTCAAGTGGACAAACCGCGGCCGGATTACCAGAAAACATACTGGATGCAAAGGCATCTACCTGATAAATAATAATTTTCATGTTCTTCTAAATTTTCCACTTATAAAATAACAACAGGATTACTACTAGTAGCGTCTCCATTACAGGCAACATATACAACGCAGCAAAAATTAACAAATATAAAAAAAGGGACAACTTAGTGCCCCTTTAAGTAGAAACCCGGCTTTAAATGTTAAGTTACATTTTCACCTTATTCATACCGCATACTCCAGAATTCTATCAATCCAAAGGGCAAACACTTGCCAGGGAGGTAGTGAAAGCCCGCTTCATAAACTCAAACTGCTCATTGGTTTCCATGTGTGCACTCAAGGAATTTCTGGCCGAGAGAAAGCGCTTTTTCTCAAGCTCCGTCATGCCGTCATGATAGAGGTATAATTTTTCAATCGGCTTCATGGCCGACTTTTCACTTCTATAAAATTTATCCTTGGACATAGCAAGGTCAACCTTATCCCGTATTGACCCATCCGGCATTATCTGAACAGACACACTGGGCACATAGTTTGCAATTGGCCCCTTTAGATTTAACACCTCGGGATTCAACTCACTAAGTTTCTTGGCGATATAGACTTTCAGCTTGTTATTTCTAACTTCCAACTTCACAAACGGCTTTATTATTTTGAATTTATCTTTATCTTCTTCAAACAACTGCACAGACGCCTCCAACATCACCAAACTCTGGGTGTTTAGAAAACGCTCATATTCCTCTAATTGACAAGACGCCTGTACATACTGACTAAAGAAGAAGGCAAGAACCAGGGCTGGTATTTTCATAGTTCTAATGATTATCCTTAATTTTTAGATATGGACCGCCCAATTCCACTGGGCAAATCTGACGTATATCACACCCTATTCTAGTCGTCTTTTTTTCTTGGATAATCTATAGGTTCACATTTGCGGATCTTCCCACAGAAAATACGCAGCTTCCTTCATTTTTCAGGTTATATACGCCATTTGAGGACGACACAAAGAAGCACATAAACTAGTTCCTAAAGTACCCATTGAGTGAGGAAACCAGTAATGGAAGCCTCTCTCCTCTTTACCTTCGGTAGTCATCCAGAATTACCGGCGGCAAGCTTTTGGCTTCCGACATCCACTCTTCCACACTCTCTCTTGCCAGAAGCCTCATTACCCATTGATGAGCCCGGGGCCAATCACACATTTCCGGGCTATGGGCATACAACCTGATAACCGTGGGCACCAGCACCAGATCTGCGAGGGAGAGATCACCACAAAGATAAGAGCCACCACTATGGGCTAATTCTTGCTCCCAGCAGTGAAACAGTCGCTCCGCATCTGCCTGCTCAGACTGGGTCATCTGACGCTTATCCTGATAAAAAGCGCTTTCAAAAGAAAGTCGTGGACACAACCCTGAGAGACCCGCATGTTGCCAACTTAAGAAAGAACGTGCTCTAGCCTTGGCCAAAGGATCTGAGGGAAGTAAACTTCCGCCGCCAATATCGTTGGCATATTCCATAATGGCTAGGGAATCAAAAATAACACTCTGGTTTTCAACCAATACGGGTACTGAAACAGCGGGGGATATCTCACCAATCCGGCGAAGATTTTCAAAGCGCTGCGGCTTGCGAATATCAACAACTCTCTCTTCAAATTCAATACCCAGCTCCCTAAAAGGAAGCCATGCCCGAAAAGCCCAGCTGGAGGCATTTTTAGTACCAGTGTATAAAATACGTTCCATGTTTTTCCCTTAAAATTTTTAGATACGGTCTTTAAAACAGATAACAGGGTAATTAAATAGACTCAACTATAAATCCAAAATGATGATCAACCTACTGTAGTGTTTCTTCAATGTAAACATCCTCATTTTTTGTGATTAATCACTCAGCTTTTTCTATCAACCGATAAAAGAGTCTCAGTAAAAGCAACACCTGATTCTCAATATATGTTGCATCTAAACTTTCCCCTACTTTTTCCCTAAGAGTTTATTCCAGGTAAAAATAAAAAACCCGGCAAATGCCGGGTTTTCAAGGTGAAAATTTGCTTAGTTTTACTTCAAGCCAAGAACTTCTTTACCCTGGATGAAAGTAACATCCACGGGTATATCCGCCTCTGCCAATCGATCCAGGTCAGCCTGCAACTCAGGACCGATAACCCCTTTTTCAGCGAGCAAAGTTTTGGCCTGCTCGTAGTTACCATCACCCTGAATAGTCAGGATCAGGCGCGACAGGTTGGTCATGGCCTGCTGCATTTTTTCGAAATCCACACTGTATTGACCGGTTTTCGGATCGCGGGTAAAGGCGCCCTGCTCTTTGAAGAAGTTAAAGCGCATCATATTGGCCTTACCGTGGGCACTGGCTGCACCGAAGCGCACACTGCGGAAAATGCCAGCGAGGAAGGTAACGTAGTTATCCATCAGCTCGCCCTCTTGGATCTCGCCTTTCTCATGCAAGCGGGTCACCATATACAGGCCGAGAATATCGGCTTTGCCTTCTTCCAGAGAGGAAGAAGTCTCCTTCAACACTTGGCGTACATTTGCTCCGCCGGTCACAGTCTTCTTAATACCCAGGCCGTGCGCCACCTCGTGGAACATGGTATTGGCAAAGAAAGCGGGGAACGTGATGTGCTTGCGCTGATCTGGAGCAATCAATACATCGCTGATGGGCACCAGGATCTTGTCAAACTTGGCACGCATAGCGTTTTTCAGCTGCAGGCGACGAGTGCCTTTCGCCAGCTGAACTTCTTCATCGTTAGGCAGGTTAATGGCAATCGTCTTGGAACCCGCATTGCTGTGACCTGCGTAGAAAAGTACATCGTACGCATTCAGATCAGAATCGGTACCTGGCTCTTCGGCCTTGTACTTTTCTTCTACCGGCAAGCCTTCCTGTAATTCAGGCAACAGCGCAGCAAACTTGGCCAACTTCTTACTCCACTCTTTATCTTTAAGGAGTACGTAAGACTCGTAAGCCGTGCGATAGGCGAACATTTGATCTTCGTAGTTTTCAATGGGGCCGATCACTACGTCGATATCATTTTCCTTCATGTCCATCCATGCCATATCGCTGGGACGGAAATTATCATTGAGCAGCGCTTCAGCACGCATGTCCAGATAGTTGGCGAATTCTTTACTTTCCGCCAGCGCGGCTGCCTGGCGCAGGATATCCGCTGCCTTCTTCAGGTCAGCATTGTAGGCTTTGCTGTAGGGGATCAGCTCCAGCTTACCGGCATCGTTGCGGCGCACCAGAGAGTAGAGGCCATCTTTTCCAGGTTGGTCCCAGTTCTCAAACTCTTCGCGAGTCATATCTGCCGGATAGAAGTTGGCACCCAGGGGTTTGAGACCGTAGCCAGTGATAAACGGCTTATTGTCATTGAGGCGATCCCAAGGACCGTAATTAATCTCGGCAAACTTGCGCGCGCGGTTGTCTTCGATATCGGGCAGCAGCACTTCTGCTGGGCCGTAGGACTGCAGCCAGAACAGTCGATCCATGATCCGGCTGGCATCAATCAACAGGCCGATCATCTTACGCTGATTCTCGCTAAGATTACTCATATCAGCGGTAAGTTCTACTGGTACATAAATATTAAAACGCTTATCAGCGTTTTCTATGGCTTGGCCTGCGGGCGGTGTGACCGTCTCAGATTCTACAATCTGTGCCTCCGCTTCATCTTTACGGATTTCCTCGGCCTGTTTGTCTTTGCTACAGCCGCCCACCAGCGCCATGGCCAGCAGTGCGGCAGCGATCTTGGTAGTGTGAAAGGGAATGGTCATATCGCTCTGCCTATCATTTTTTTGTTTCGGCGCCACATTAGTCTGGCTACACACAATTATCAAGACAGGCTTTTATGGCTCCGCCACCTGAGAAGCCACAGGAGTTTCCTCTCCTATTCCAGCCGTACGCTCCTGCTGCTGCATACGCCACAGGGTCGCATAGTGCCCGCCTTCCTCCAGAAGCTGGCTGTGGGAACCCTGCTCAACGATCTGGCCTTGATCCATGACCAAAATCTTATCGGCATCCACAATTGTCGAAAGACGGTGGGCGATCACCAGTGTGGTCTGTTCGCGGGCAATTTCTTTCAGAGAGGCGACAATACTGCGTTCCGAACGGCTGTCCAGAGAGGAGGTGGCTTCATCAAAAATCATAATCGGTGGTTTTTTGAGCAGCGCCCGCGCTATGGCAACCCGCTGTTTTTCACCACCGGATAGCTTAAGGCCGCGCTCACCAACCAGAGTATCCACCCCCTGGGGCAGCTGGCGGACAAAATCCGACAGGTGAGCATGATGAATTGCAGCCATCACTTCCTCATCAGTGGCATCCACCCGCCCATAACGCACATTTTCTTTGATTGATTGATTGAATAACACCGCATCCTGGGGCACCACACCAATAGCGCGACGCAAGGATTCCTGACTGACCGTACGAATATCCTGGCCATCAATGCGAATCGACCCATCACTTACATCATAAAAGCGGAACAACAACTTAAACAGGGTCGACTTACCGGCCCCGCTGGCTCCCACAATCGCCACTTTCTGGCGTGGCAGCACGGAAAAACTAACCTGGCGCAAAATTTCACGATTGTCTTTGTAGCCAAAGCGCACGGCATCAAATTCAATTCGCCCTTCCTGCACTTGCAAATCTGAGGCCTCGGATTGATCGGCCACCGCTGGCTTAACCCTGAGCAAAGAGAACATCTTTTCAATATTGGCCAGGGCACCTTTCATTTCCCGATAGACAAAACCGAGAAAATTCAACGGGATAAAAATTTGCATCATAAAGGCGTTAACCAGGACAAAATCTCCGATGGTCATCTGCCCCTTGGCCACACCTACTGCCGCCAAAATCATCGCTGCGCACATGGCAGAGGCAATAATCAGTGCCTGACCAGTGTTTAGGCTAAACAGCGATAGGCGGTTTTTACGCCGGGCCCGCTCCCATACCGCCAGCTCACGATCGTAATGATTCGATTCGTGCCGCTCATTGGCAAAATATTTCACCGTCTCATAGTTGAGCAAGCTGTCTACCGCACGACTGCTGGCCTGGGATTCGGCTTCATTCAGGGCGCGTACAAAACGGGTGCGCCACTCGGTGGCCACGACAGAGAAACCGATATAAACAATAACGGCAACCAGCACTACCAGAGCAAACACGCCGCTGTAATTCCACCAGAGCAAGCCCGCTACCATGGCGATCTCAAGCAGAGTGGGTACAATATTGAACACCATAAAGCGCATCAAAAAGCCGATGCCACTATTGCCCCTTTCAATATCCCGAGAGAGCCCCCCGGTACGCCGATCCAAGTGAAAGTCCATATCCAACTTGTGTAGGTGCCGAAATACCTCCAGGCCAACTCGACGCTGAGCCCGTTCCGTCACCCGGCCAAAGATGGTATCCCGCAACTCACCAAACAGAGTACTGGAGAATCGCACCGCACCATAAGCCAATAACAGCCCCAGTGGCAGAGCTATGGCTTGGGCAACACCACCGGTTTTATCCAGATTGTCGACGATATGCTTGAGGATAAAGGGTAAAGTGACCCCCGCAATTTTTGCCCCAATCAGGCACAAAATTGCCAGGGCGACAGCCCGGCGAAACTCCAATAAGTAGGGGAACAGGGTTTTCAGCGCACCCCAGTGCACCTCGTCCAGAGAAACAGTGGACTTGGGTCTCGGCATAATCAGTTCCGGAAGGAAAAATAGCCGCCTATTATAAATAGACTTAAAGGGTTATATAGACGCTCAATCGCAGAAACCGATTGGATGCAGCACCCCTAAACCAAAAGTTGAGCAGCAAATCTCAAACCTTGGCTACCAAGCCTCCATCCACATTAATCGTTTCTGCCGTGATAAAGCGAGAGTCATCTGACGCCAAAAACACAGCAGCATTAGCAACATCGAGCGGGTATCCTGGCCCCTTCAGCATCTGCGCGGGCTCTAAGAAGTTAGTAAAGACATGCTTGCCCTCTGGAGAGGTAACCGCCTCGGTCAGTATCTGCCCAGGCCGCAAGCAATTGGCTCTGATATTGTGACGTGCCCCAATTCCGGCAATATAACGAGTAAAGGCTTCCACCCCTGCTTTCGAGGCATAGTAAGAAGCTGATGGCAGGAAACTAACCTGCTCCAATTGCGTATCGGTTGGCGCACTCTGCGCAGCAAGCGAAGACACATTAATAATGGCACCACCCCCTGCGCCAATCAGGTAGGGCCAAACCGCTTTACACATCAGAAAACAGCCAGTCAGGTTGACTTTAAAAACCTCCTCCCACTCCTGTAAGTCCTCGTAGGGAAACATATTCGGCGCACCCGTCCCTGCACCGTAAAACAGGATATTGATTGCCCCATAGCAACTGATTGTCTCCATCACTGCTTGACTGACTAACTTGTTATCGGTGACATCGCAGGGGATATAAGTAGCTTCTCCGCCGGAAGAACGAATGGACTGCTCGACTTTTCGCCCCTCCAAAGCGCGGCGCGCCAAAATAGCCACCTTGGCGCCCTCCTCCGCAAAGCGATGAGTAGTCCCATCACCGATACCTTCATTACCGCCAACAACAATGGCGACTTTGTTGCTTAGTTTTCCCATAGTCGGCACTGCCAAAGTCGATAATTACTGTATTGATGAAGAGAGTACTTATAGTTAAGGAGTCCCTGAAAAACTCCGTAATACATTTGTGGACCCCTAAGGCTGTAGAGGTTAGACAAAACTCCTGGCCAATGGCCTTTGCAAGAGCTGAAACCCAGCAGTTGCAACCTTCAACATCAGCCTTCTAGCTTTCAAAGCAGCCTAAAGAATTATGAAGGAATTCCTTAATTTTAGGTTAGCTATATAAAAGCCTAGTATCACCGTGCGATATGCCAACCAACAAATCGACCAAAGAATATTTTCATGCCTCCATAAAGAACATATGAAAGACATGTAAATATACGACCGCAAGAAAACTAAGCCTCATTAAAAGTGTGATTTCAGTAAAATAGATTAGATGCCATGGACAGAAATCAAAAGAGAAAGCTCAATGCAAAAATTAATGGAAAAGCCTTATCGCAACCCCGCCGATTTACAACTAGCGCTGATACGTATTTATATTGGGCTTAACTTTACTCACCATTTTGCTGAAAAATTCGGACTTCTAGGCGCCAAGACTTACGAAGAAGTCGTTCAATATTTCACAGCTATAGGTTTCTCCAGCATCATGGTAGTTATATCTGGGCTTTGCGCATTTGCCGCATTTATTGGTTTCACTTTTGGCCTATTCACTCGTTTCGCAGCAATAGGAACGTCACTTTATTTGCTCATCGCCTTGTTTTCAGGGCGTCACTATCTCGCCGGCTTCTCCTGGGCTGACCATACTAGCGGCATTGTTATTAATGGTGTAGAGCAAACCGTTTATGGTGGATGGGAATACCCCTTATTTTGGTCATTTATCTGCCTATCGTTCGTGTTAACGGGTGGTAGAAAGTGGTCCTTAGATGCACATTTAAGAAAATCCAGCTCTGCTATTATTAGATTTTTAAGCCAGTGAGTTACTGCGAAGAAAAAATTATCGGTTTTAAAAATCACAAGCGTCTAGGCGATAAGTATCTTTAGCACTGAACAACAAAATCAAAGGGTAAATCTATGCAATATAGCCTTCACCCACTAGTTGAAACCGATGCACATGAAGGCCTCGTATGGGTCGATTGGCAAAAGAGATTGTATTTCACCTCCAAACCTTCAAGTGATTATCGAACTCCATCGGCCATTCGTTATTTTGATTTTAAAGACAGGTCTATACATACGGTAATTGAGCGAAGCAATATGGCTAATGGTATGTGCCTGACAGCTGATAAAAATCACCTGCTAGTGGCTGAACAGGGATTCCATGATAGTCCTGGATGTATTAGCCGCATAAATTTAAATAGCTTTTGCAGAGAGATTATTGTTGACAACTTCAAAGGACTACCCTTTAACTCACCTAACAAGATAGTTCAAGCAGACTCCCACTTTTTCTTTACCGACCCCGATTATGGTTACTACCAGGGGTTTAAACCACAAAGCGAATTGCCCACCGGCCTATACTCCTATGATGCACAAGCATCGCAATTATTTTGCCTGGGCGACGAATTTATTGTTCCTCACGGGCTTGCACTCTCCCGCAATCAAGAAACTTTGTTTCTAGTTGATAACTGCAGCATCACAAAAGAAAAGCCTTTTTACGACCCCAACCATGAACAAATTATATTCACCCTCCAGCCCAGCTGTGGGCCAAGCAATGTTCAAACAGAAACAATCATCAAAATACCCCCACAGGGTTTTATCGATGGAATAATTATTGGAGAGAACAAACAGCTAGTATTTACCTGCTTAAATAAGTTGATGACCTGTTCAGCACAAGGAGAAAACTTGCAGTGCCTCTACGAAAGTTCTGAGGATATTAACTTTGTAAACATAGCAATGGCAGAAGGAAGGCTATACGCCACTTCAGATAATGCCATTTACTATCTTGAAACTTAATGAAAAACATGAAAACAAACCATAAAACCCAGCAAAAGTACTACCACCTTTGGACTGACAAAAGTCATATTTCCAGGACAACAGAGCACTATTTAACTGGCTTTACATTAATCCAATATTCCAACCCCAATCCAGAATATCACTACAAAGATTTGCCAGAGGTAATAAACAGTGAGTTTGCCATCTTACCTCCCAGCTGGGAAAGTGATTTTCACCCAACACCCAGTCCACAATGGGTCATTACCTTATCCGGCCGATGGAGAACAACAACAAAAGATGGGGTTTGTGTAACCTACCAACCAGGTGATGTGCACTTTGGTGGAGATTTACCACTGGAGGGAGTGCCGTTAAATCAACAGGGTCACAAAGCGCTTAACCCATCCTCCAAAGAATCGACAAAGGTACTGATACTTTCTGTCAACACCCCTCTTTCAATTCCTGAAAGCCAGTTCTGCCCCTAAATACCATAGCTATAGTGAAAGAACATATAAATTATTATGGAGGATGAGAATATTATTTATGAGAAACTGGCAATTTTCGATTTGCTGTCAAAGTTTATTCTCACTATAGATAATCAAGACGCCAAGGTCTGTGCCTCGCTATTTACCGAAAATGGTCGCTTTGAAAGCGGTAGTTTGATGATTAAAGTGCGGCAAAAACTTTATGAATACCTGCTTGTCCACAGCCGTTTGGGTACCCGACATATCACGTCTTCATATCTTTATGTTGTTTCTCTCGATAGGGCGACCGATAAGGGAAAATCAACCATAGTAGTTTTTTGCAGCAACTCGCGCTGATTATCGCGTGGTAATGGCGGGCCAGTATGACGATGAACTTGTGAAGGTTAATGGTGAGCGGCTATTCCTGCGCCGAAGTGCCATCGCTTCTGGTTTACCTGAAGATCCAGAATTTTCATTACTCAATGCAGATCAGCAAACTGCACATGTAATAAAACCCTTATTAGATGCATGGCAGCAACTGGGCGAACCCATCAGGCATTGATGGCATTATTTATCTAAGCCCCTATGACAGTTACACGAGCAACCAGCCTCACTGTAAGAATACGGAAAATCAACAAGAAAACAACGATTCAGCACCTGACCAAAACATAAATAAGATTTGCTGTATTCTATGCTTGCCCTGTAGAGAGATAATCACTTCAATCAGTATCTATCCAGACTTAACGCAATTGGCTCTGATATTGTAATCTGCCTAAATTCAAGGAATGTAATAAATAAAGCCTCCCACTCCAGCCTCAGAGGGCTAATCATTGACTAGAAATAGGGCTTCAATTGCGCATCCGTCAGTACACTTAGTGCAGCGAGTAGAAACACATTGATGATCTGCCCCCACTCACTACGCTAAGCCGCAATGTCTCGATAACGAAATAATAGGATTAATATGCTTTAGCCCCAGCTCTGGCTATCCATGCCTTACATGCACCACAAGGAGGCCTTCTATCCGATTTCCCTTTGTGCTTATTGGGCTGACGAGCCGCAAAAATACTATTTTTGATAGATTGACTGTTTTCTCCTGATCTACGCCGCTGACTGAATGCCCTTCTCAAGCAGTCTACCTCAGCACAGGTTCGACCAAAGATATATCGGTCTACATCCAATTCTGCCGGAATAGTGTTCCAAATCGTATTCGGGATATATCCTCGACTGGTTCCATTCCCTGTTGATCCTTCAAACCACTGCTCTAATACACTATCGTACATAACTGCTACCATACTCGGTGTGTTCGAACCATTTCCGCCACGGTCCCTGGCTAGTGTTCTAACTTTATTGACGGCCTGATTCCCTAAATTTTGGGCAGAGCCAGCCTTCGGTACTGTCTGAATATATTTGA
This sequence comes from Microbulbifer mixtoriginis (SeqCode), assembly GCF_052467515.1. Taxonomy (NCBI): domain Bacteria; kingdom Pseudomonadati; phylum Pseudomonadota; class Gammaproteobacteria; order Cellvibrionales; family Microbulbiferaceae; genus Microbulbifer; species Microbulbifer mixtoriginis (SeqCode). The sequence continues at coordinate 3,221,900 of NZ_CP174314.1, forward strand.
CATATTTTTGGCAATGCAACATTGGCCGGCGCTTAGGGGCTATCCCCTTATAGATAGGACCAAACTGACTGATAACATTATGGGCATGGTAATAGGCATGTTCCATCACCGGAGGAGGCAACGGAGAACCGTTTTCAACCACAAAAATACCACACTTATTACACTGAAACTTATGATGATATTCTGGCATCTTGTATATCCTTTACTTGAACCCATTTTAATTAAAATATTAATAACTGCTTTTTTAAACCTCAAAGAAATCTACACACCCTTTAATTGAAAAGGCACCTCTTAGTCGAGGGTAGATCTGTTTTTGTTACATTAAATATCTATAAAATAACTATCATTAAAACTGGCCAAAATTCTTGACCAGCGAGCGTTGGCGATACTGCTAGTTAGCAGCGAAAATCAGAAGTATTTATACTGTTACCTTCAGCTTGGTTCTATAGCTTCAAAGTCATCCTCGCGCAGGCGCATGGTTCCATCCTCTTGCAGGACCCATAGTTCCCGAGTGATAACTCCTTGCGCATTGTTCATCTTCCACTTACTGGTAAGAACTGTTGAGGAACCATCAACTACCTCAATCTCGGTATCTTGATAAGCCACATCAGAGAATCCCTGAGCCACTAGGTTTTGCCAGAAAGCTTTTATCTGCTCCCGACCATGAAATACACCAAACGGCCTGGCATCCATTTGAGCATTCTGTTCATACATTGAAGCGCAGCCCTCAGCATTCCCGTGATTAAAAAATGACTTCCACTGTTCGCTGGCCACAATAGTTTTCTCAATAAGTAGCTTGTTCATATCCGACTCCTCTTGATAAAGGCTTGATCTTTAACTTCCATAAGCATATTGCCCTAACGCACCGCCTGTGATAAATACACATTCAATCAAATTAGTGTTTAGTGAAATTAAACTATGAAACCCAGTCTAGAGGACATGCAGATATTTTTAGCCGTAGTTGAGGCCCGCAGCTTTACTGCCGCAGCAGACAAGTTGGTACGTACCAAGTCGGCAATTAGCCAGGCAGTGACTAGATTGGAAGAAGATCTCGGTACAAGGTTGCTTTACCGGAGCACCCGCTCGCTTTCATTAACGGAGACAGGAACCCAATTCTACGCTCACTGTCGCGAGATCCGGGATATCTACAACAACGCCCTGGCCGATTTAAAAAGTAATAACAAGGAACTCTCGGGCACACTGACAATCACAGCTCCCCACGCGCTCTGCGAGCCGGTTATAGTTCCTGCAATTAGACAGCTTAACGAGCAGCATCCACAGCTGGGGGTTCGTTTACTGGCGGATGATGCCCCAATGAATTTGATTGATTCCCAAGTAGACTTGGCAATTCGGGTAGGCAGCCTGGATATGCAATCCGCCAAAGTGTCAAAGCTGGGAATACTCCGGGAAAGCCTCTATGCGAGTAGAGGATATATAGAGCAACAGGGAGGAATACCTGACGATCTTACCGAATTACGCAACTGGCAACATATCATCAATGATTGGCAAGGCACCCCGGTGAAATATCAGCTGGGTAGTAAAAAAGAGATTCGAGTTATTCCCAAGATACGCTGCAACTCTCTACATAACATTTTACAAATGACAACAATGAGTTTAGGGGTTGCAAGACTACCAGACATTGTCGCAGCAAAATTGGTTAGTGAAGACTCTTTAAGGCATCTAGCCACAGTAGCTTCAACCCCTGTTCACTATATGCACCTTTTTTCTAAAAGGCCTCCGCCAAAGGTTCAACACTTCACCAAGATTTTGAGAAGATTAATGTCATCTTATCACTAGCTTCCGAGTTATCTTCGACTGAGGTGCTATCGAAGACAGGTAGGACCTTAGCCTTAGTATCCGATAAAAATTTACAATAAATAAAAAGAAAAAACCCTACAGGCAGGGTCAATTTTCAAGTGCCAGAGTTCTTTCCCGCTCCACAAAAGAGCGCTTTACAAACTCTGAAGCACTAAGACCCAGCTCCTCTTTGAATGCCCGGGAAAACTGGCTGGTGCCGTTAAATCCACAATTGAACGCCACCTGTAAAATACTTGCATTTTTCCCGGCTGCCAATAACTGTGCGGATGCGGCCTCCACCCTGGCACGTCTCACCAAGTTAATATAAGAGGTATTATGAAAACGCAGCGCTCTATGTAAATAGGAGGTTGAGATATCCAATGACGCTGCCAGCTGTGGCGCGGACAAATCCGAGTCACAACAGTGTTTTTGAATCAGCCTGCAAGCCTGTTGAAAAATAGACTTTAAGCGACTCGGAGTTTCCGACTCCGCCTGCAAATTGCCACGACTCTCCTGGATACAGGCAATAATTAATTCGGCTATCGGATTAAAGAGAAAGCGGGAAGAAGCAAAGGTGCACCTTTGTTTGGCCTGGGGAAACAGCAAAAGATAATTACGTAATAAGAGGCCGGGACCACTGCTACCATCTATCGTCAGAGGACAGTTATCCTTGGGACCTGAACGAAACCCCTCGAGCTTCTCACGGGGAATGCGACACAATAGCGAGCGACTTTCATGAACCAAATCATGAGTAATTGTCTGCGCCAGATCAACCAAGTAGAGCCCACCGGGATTCATCGGGGTAAAATAACTCCCACGCTGTATAGCACCACGGCCAGATAAAAGATATATCAATGTATAATTGGCATACCCATCACTCAAGTGATTGCTTGCTCGATGAAAAGAATTCCCAGAGAAGCAGGCTCGAGCAAATGAGTCTCCCGTTTCAGGATTGGAAGATACTGCAAATTCCCCATAATACGCGCTGTTATGATGAGACTTGAGCAACAATTCACAGCGGTAAGGTAGACCAGCCTCCATCAGCTCCTTCCAGCGGCGCCAGCGTTCATTAACTACAAAATCATCTGTCCTGGCCACCCAGTCAAAAAACGGAGTCTTATCGCGATCCATCGAAACATCAGTCTGCATGACATGCTTATCCTTAAGCTGCCCATTTATGGTATTAAGCAAGAATAATAGATTTTTGAAAGCCTCTTTGTACCCAAAAGTTATTTCGGCGGCATCCTAATTTTTTCTACACCAGGGTAGAGGCTGGAGAAGCGACACCTGTAAATGATCTCCAGAAACACGCCTTAGAAGCTATTTTCATAAATAGTGAAGCGAAATAATCAGTGAGTAAAATGATGAATGAACTTCAGCTATTCAGAGACCGATTCGCAATTAGCGATCTACTTGCTCGCTACACTTTAACTATCGATAACTGTGATGCCCGAGGTTGGGCGTCACTTTTTACACTTGACGGTCGCTTCGAGCATGGCAATCGAGTAATCCGAGGAAGGGAAAAGCTAGAGCGCTATGCAGTCATCCACAACAAACTGGGTAGCCGGCATATTACCTGTTCGCCATTACATCATATTTCAGAAGATGGGCAATCTGCCTCAGGCAAAGCAACTACAGTATTTATTTTAGTGACTCGCTCTGGCTATCGCGTTGCCGTAGCCGCAGAATACCATGATGAATTAGTCAAGGTAGACGGCAGCTGGCTATTTCAATGCCGCCGTGGCGTTATTGCTAAGCTACCGAATGATCCTGATTTTCCCATACTTACTGCTGATCCCAATACTCGTGACCAGATAAGTCTTTTAGAGGATGCCTGGAAAGACTTGGGTGAACTGATATCAGATTAAAGCTACCAATATAACGAGTATCAAAAAATCCGAATCCGTGAAATATTCCTCTAGAGCAGGGCTAATTCAATGTACGTAATGGCACATCATCCCTGCGCCCAATAGAAGCGCCCAGTATTCTTACCAGGAACTCGGTTAACACTCCGGCAGTAAAACCCCAGATTTCATAGTCGCCAAACTGGTAGGCGGGTAGATAAATAGCTTGATTATCGATAGTGATTCGGTCAGTGCGGATACGGGGATCGTCAAGAAAAAACGACAAAGGCACACGAAAAATTGCATCCAGCTCACCAGGGTTGGGCCTGAGATGGGTATCCGGTGAGATCACCCCCACCCAGGGAGTGACATGTACCTGCCAGCGAGTAGTGCGCGGCCACAGAGGGCCGAGCATCCGCACCTGATTCATAGGCAGGTCCACTTCCTCTTGAGCTTCGCGCAGGGCGGTATATTGCAGGGAGGGGTCAGTGGCATCCCAACGCCCGCCCGGTAGGGAAACTTCTCCGGAATGGGTAGATAGTGTATCGGCGCGCTTAGTCAGCACTACATGGGGGTCTGGCTCTTCGGTAAGAGCAATCAACACTGCGGCATGGCCATACAATTCTGGCCCTGTTGGTACGCCAGCCTCCAGCTCTTCTATTTGCTGGGAAATTTTCTTTTCGATAATCGATAACATATCCACTTATCCCGCCTCATACAACAAAGGCTCCCTAACGTTCATCATACTGATTCCCGGTGATAACACCGAGCTGTATACCGCAATCTCCATTTGCGGCTCCCAGCCAGTTACTGCCGCTCAGCCGAAGCTACATCCAGCTGGGACTGGGGCGTATAGCCCCCTTTGAGCTTCTCACGAAGCGCCTGCACCAACGCGTAGTACACAGGCACCAGTAAAGTGGCGAACAGGCTGGCTGCGAGCATACCGCCAAACACGACCAACCCCAGGGAAATACGGCTTACGGCACCCGCGCCTGTGGCTACCAGCAACGGTATCACTCCGAGAATAAACGACATAGCCGTCATCAATACTGCCCGGAAACGCAGGCGGGTGGCTGAAATCGCAGACTCGGCAATAGACTTGCCTTTATCCCGTTCCACACAGGCGAATTCAACAATCAAAATTGCGCTCTTCGCCGCCATACCAATTAACAATACCAAACCGATCTGGGTATAGAGATTATTGATAGATCCGGCCAGCCACACCACCAACATGGCACCGCAAATCGCAATAGGCACGCACAAGAGCACCGCAATAGGAATACTCCAGCTCTCATACTGGGCCACCAAAAACAGGTACACAAATATTATGGCCAAACTGAACAGGATGGGAGCCAGATTGCCTGAGGTAACCTCCTGTAAACTGATCCCGGTCCATTCATAGCCGTAGCCTTCCGGCAGCCTGGAGGCCAGCTCCTCCATGGCATCCATGGCCTGACCACTGGAGTAACCCGGTGCTGGAGCGCCATTAATCGTCACACTGTTATAAAGGTTGTAGCGGGTGATGGTTTGTGGTGCCACAACCGGTTCAATAGTGGAGACCGAGGTAATCGGCACCAGACCACCACTGTTGGCGCGTACATAGAAGCCCGCCAGATTTTGTTCGTCATCGCGAAACTGCGCATCGGCCTGGGCGATCACTCGGAATACTTTGCCATATAAATTAAAATCGTTTATGTAATATCCGCCCAGAAAAGTCTGCAGGGTGGAATAAACCTCTGGCAACGGAACACCGAGTACGTGCGCTTTTTCTTTATCGATCTTTAATTCCAACTGGGGGGTAGCCGCCTGGAAACTGGTGAAGGCCTGGGAAATTTCCGATCGCTGATTGGCCGCGCCCAACAGATCAATCATTACTTGTGATAATTCTGTAATACTGCGCCCCTGCAAATCCTCCAGCACAAATTCAAACCCTCCCACGGTGCCGATACCCGGCAGGGGTGGTATGACAAAAGGCATAATCTGTGCGTTGGGTATCTGCGCCAGTTTTTTCTGTGCCCGCTGCATAATGGCGAACTGGTGATCCTCTTCACTGGTGCGGTCATCCCAGGGTTTTAACACCGCAAACATCATTGCGGTATTAGATGAGACACTGTTGGTAAGCAGGTTATAGCCGGGCACACCCACCACATGGGCCATACCAGGTTCTTCCAATAATATGTCTGTAACCTGATTCACCACCGGGCCCGTGCGCTCCAGGGAGGAACCATCCGGCAGTTGCACGTGTAGCATAAACGTGCCCTGGTCCTCGTCCGGGATAAAGCCAGTGGGGATACTACTAAATAACCAAAAGGCCAGCAGGAAAATACCTATAACGGAGATAATTCCGATTAGCGGAATCTTTACGCAGGCTTTTACCATACCCACATAAAAATTGGTGGAGCGATGCAGCCCTCGGTTGAAAAAACCAAATACCCCGGTCTCTTTCACTCCGGCAACTTCGCCTTCCTTACCCACTTTTAAAATACTGGCGCAAAGTGCCGGGCTCAGGGTAAGCGCATTAAGGGAGGAAATCGCGACCGACATAGAAATAGTAACCGCAAATTGCTGATACATTTTTCCGGTGATACCCGGCATCAACATGACCGGTACAAACACCGCAAACAACACCAGCGTAGTGGCAATGACCGGCCCAGTAACCTCACGCATAGACTGCAACGCAGCCTCTTTTGGCGTTAGGCCGTCACTCATCAGTCGCTGGGTGTTTTCCACCACAATAATCGCATCATCAACCACTATGCCAATCGCTAGAATCAGCGCAAACAAGGTGATGGTATTAATAGTCATACCAAACGCCAGCATCAATGCAAAAGTGCCCACCAGTGAAACAGGGATGGCAATAGCGGGGATCAGGGTGGAGCGCCAATCCTGTAAAAACAGGAAGACCACCGCGATCACCAAAATCAGGGCAATAAATAGTGTCTGCACCACCTCTTTGATAGAGGCCTGCACAAACAGAGTGGTGTCGTAGAGGATCTCTGCCTTTAGGCCATCTGGAAAACGCTGGGAAAGCTCTTTGACCTTGGCCTTGATGCCGTCAGCCACTTCAATGGCATTGGCTTCCGGCAACTGATAAACACCGATCACTGCCGAAGCCTGGTTATCCAATTGCCCATAGGAGGAATAGGACTCACTGCCTAATTCCACCCGCGCCACATCTTTCACTTTTACCATGGCGCCATCGGGTTTGGCGCGAATAGTAATTTCCTCAAATTCCTTGGGATTCACCAGGCGCCCCTGCACCAGGATGTTGTATTGAAATTGCTGGTCCTTGCGAATGGGCGGCGAGCCAATCTGCCCAGCCGCTACCTGCACATTTTGTGCCCGTACCGCGCTGATAACATCCTCGGTGGTAACGTCCAGGGACGCCATCCTATTCGGGTCCAGCCACAGACGCATGGCGTAATTGCGCGAGCCAAAAATAACTACGCTGCTCACACCCAATACGCGCGCCAGCTCATCCTTCAAATAAATTTCTGCGTAATTGGCTAGGAAAAGTTCATCGAATTTCTGCTCAGGAGAAAATAAGTTCACGACCAATAGCAAAGTGGTGCTTTGCTTGGAAACCACCACACCATCGCGCTTTACATCCTCAGGCAATTGCGGCGTGGCCTGCTCCACACGGTTCTGTACATTGACCTGAGCGATATCATCGTCATAACCAGATTTAAACGTTACCGTGAGACTGTAAGAGCCATCGTTGCCACTGGTGGAGGACATATAATCCATGCCTTCCACGCCATTCACTTGCGATTCGATGGGCACAGCAACACTATCGCGCACAACTTCAGCACTGGCCCCGGCGTAATTGGCTGCGACGTTTATTGTGGCTGGAGTAATTTCTGGAAATTGCGCCACCGGCAATAATGGCAACGAGAGAATACCCGCAAGAGAGATCAGTATGGAGATGACAAAGGCGAAACGGGGCCGCCGTATGCAAAAGGCACTGATCATAAATTCGCTAAGCCCCCCCCATTTCAGGCGGGCTATTTATAATCATGCTCTTGTCCCTCGTATCGGTGGCGTTCGCCCTCCTCCACACCTTCAGGAAGTTCCATATCATCGGGGAGCAGTGTCCCCTGCCCGAAGCCTATAGGCTGTTTGGTACTTTGCTTACCTACGGGAGAAGCGCCACCACTTGCGGGCTCCGCCGGCTTTTCTGATGCGTCGTAGGGGTTTCGTGGCGTGTTTTGAGGGGTCACTGGCTTACCGGCAACAACCCGCTGCAGACCGTTAACGATGACCGACTCCCCAGCAACCAACCCATGGTTGACCGCCCAAAGCTCCCCCTCCCGCTGCCCCAAAGTGACATAGCGTTTTTCAGCAATATTTTTCTTACCCAGCACAAAGAGGTAACGCCCCTGCATGTCCTCCAGCACTGCAGATTGCGGCACCAGCGGTTTAAGTGCCTCACTGCCGGTATACAAACGGATTGAGACCCGAGCAAATTGTCCTTGCACCAGTAGGCTGCCCGGATTGGGAAAGAGTGCGCGTACCGCTACGGAGCCGGTGTTGGGGTCTATCTGGTTATCGATAAATACAATCCGGCCCTGATAGGGGTAAAAATTACCATCCGGCAGCTCTATACGCACATCCAGCCTCGTTGGCGGCAACCCCTCCCGGCGGCGGCGCTCGGCATCCACCTGTACGGCATAGAGTTGGTTTTCAGGAACCTCAAACAACACATAGATTGGGTCCATCTTGACGATGGTAGTGAGCGGGTCCGAATCAGGTCCCACCAGGGAACCCTCAGTGAACTGGGTACGACCAATGCGGCCGGTAAGTGGCGCGTAAATCTTTGTGTAGGAGAGGTCTAGGCGAGCACTTTCCACTTTGGCCCGATCTGCATCGACCTGTGACTTGGCCTCTTCAAAAGTGCCCAGTAATTCATCCATCTGCACCTGGCTGATAGCACCTGTAGCGACCAACTTTCGACCACGTCGATAATTGCGCTCAGCGATCCGCAGAGTTGCCTCGGCGCGCTCCAAATTGGCGCTTTGGTTATCCAATTCAGCGATAAATGGGCGCGGATCTATTTCAAATAGCAGGCGCCCTTTCTTAACCGTTTCCCCCTCTCTAAAATCACGACTCTGGATATAACCTTGCACGCGGGGGCGCACCTTATACTCATCGGTGGCCTCCACCCGGCCGACAAATTCAAAGCGCGGAATCACTGGCTGTTCTCGCACCACCAGCACCTCTACAGGAGGCGGTGGCGGTGCCTTTTGCTTATCGTCTTTGCCGCCACAGGCCGCCAAGGCGATCAGCACAAGCCAAAAAAATAAAATACGCGCCATAGTAAAGCTGGCACCGCCCTATGAACTTCAACACCTTTAACAACTATAGGCGTCAAAAAGCTGGAAGCTGGCGCTGGAATCTTGCATGGGTATACTGACGCCATGAAATTTTGTAGCCAATGCGGCAGTAATGCCGTCACATTTTCCATCCCCCAAGGCGATGACCGCCCTCGCCACCTCTGTGGCAATTGCGGCACCATCCACTACATCAACCCGCGTGTGATTGTCGGTGTTTTACCCTACCTGGAAGACCGGGTCTTACTGTGTAAACGCGCCATTGAGCCACGCCTGGGACTCTGGACCCTGCCCGCCGGCTTTATGGAAAACGGTGAAACCAGTGAAGAAGGTGCTTTGCGCGAGTCCTGGGAAGAAGCACGTGCCAGCATTCGTGTGGACGAGCTTTATTCAATTTATGACATTCCGCATATCAATCAGGTTTACCTGATGTATCGCGGAGAGCTCACCGATACGAATTTTGGCCCCGGGCCGGAGTCACTAGAAGTGTCACTATTTCGCCAGGAAGAAATCCCCTGGGCTGAAATTGCCTTCCCGATCATGCATAAAACTCTCAAGCACTATTTCACCGACACGGAACAGGGGCAATACCAGCTGCACCGGGGCGTTATTTCGCGGAAGCTATAGTGGTAGCTGCAGCGCGAGCCAAGCTGAAGATAATGCACTGGAAGAGGACTCTGGGTGGGAGAAGCACTCACCCACCTGGGTACATTTAAAAAGGATGTTCCAATGAAATACGCCTATATGCTTGCGGTACTGTTATTAGTAGGCGTGGGCTTACCCATGTTGATTCCCGGCCCCGATGGCAAACCGATTATGTCTCCCCAAGACTGGCTTCCCGATCAGCAGACTCTGGACACAGTTCGCCAGCAAGGCCAACGCGCCATTCAAGCGGTGAGCGACAGTACTCAGAAATCTGCCGAGCAACTGGAAACCCTGGTGGAATCCAGTGGCCTTTTGCCAGAAGAGCAATATAAACAGACCAGGGAGGTATTTAGCTGGCGGGACAGTGAGGGCAATTGGCACTTCTCTGATTCGATACCCGAGGGCCTGGATACTCATGTACGTATACATCGGATAAAACCCATCAATACCCTGCCCGCCATACCCAGCAACGATGCTCAGCCACAAGGCCCCCAGGCACAGCTATTGCAGGAGAACCGTGAGGGCGATAGCCGGATTTCACAGATTTTGAAAGAGGTTCAAGCGTTAAAAGAAAACAGTCAGCAGCGCCAGCAGGCACTGGATAACCTTTAAAGCCCTCTCTCGCGAATGGCAGGATACTGTTTATCTCCTGCCACTAGCGAATTTTGCCGCCACAACGCTCATCCAGGCGCCAAAGGTCAAAGGCCGGCTCCTCGTAAGGATGTGCCTGGTAGAGGGCTTCAAGTGCTGCATCCACAGACTCATCGGCACACGCCATCTCAACCCGATATTCCTCTACCTGCTCTATCTGCCCGGACTCACCAATAAACGGCTGACTGCCCGCTAGTGGCCGGAACTGACCGGCACCCAATACCTGCCAGCAACAACTGTCGTAGTCGCCGATTCTGCCAGCTCCGGCGTTAAACAGAGCTTGCTTGACAACTTCCAGATGACTTGAGGGTATATAGATACAGAGCTTATGCATTCTGCTGATTCACTATTCAACGGTGTATAAAGTAAAGGGGCCTTCAAGGCCCCCTTTACAGTGCAATACGATTGAAACGTCTAGAACATCAACGTCATCAGCTTACGCTGATATTGGGTGGCGATGGGGTCGCCGGCACCCAGGCTTTTCACCATATCGAGAAATGCCTGCTTGGCCGCGCCATCGGCAAAATTCATATCCTTGCGCAGGATATCCAACAACAGCTCCAGGGCTTCCTCGTGACGATTGGCCTGACTGTACTGTACCGCCAGCTTATAGGCGGAATCATAATCCTGCGGGTTCTGCTCCAGGGCCTTCTGCAGCGCCTGAATCTCGGGGGTATCCGCCGCCTGTTGTTTTAGCTCCAGCTGGGCCATCAGGCGCTGGTATTCTGCATCCTGATCCGCCAGAAGAATTTTGCTGAGCACGGTTTCTGCTTCCGCAGCGCGGTTTTGATCGAGCAGCAACGCCGCCAAGTGTTTGGCGATATCCACCCGCTCGGAGGATTCAGCGTAAGCCTGGCGCAGCAACGGCAGGGCTTCATCCACCTTGCCCTCACCAATCAGCGCCTGGGCCTGCTGCAATTTGATGTCCCAGGGTTTGGGCAGATATTTATCGAGCATTTCACGAATCTGGCTTTCCGGCTGTACCCCGGCAAAGCCATCTACCGGCTGCCCCTCTTTGAGCAGCATAACTGTAGGTAAGCTGCGTACCCCCAGCTGGCCGGCGATCATCTGCTCGGTGTCGGCATTCACTTTTGCCAGGAGGAACTGGCCCGCATATTCATTCGCGAGCTTTTCCAAAACCGGCATCAGCTGTTTGCACGGCTCGCACCAATCGGCCCAGAAATCCACCAGAACCGGGCGATTCATGGATTCTTCAATGAGTACCTGCTGGGCGTTTTCTGCCGTTACATCGACAATAAAATCGTTCACAAACTCTCCTGAGTAATGTCTTGCTAATCTGCTGAGGTTCTAGCGGTAGAGGGTATCCGTGCCATAAGCCAGCTCAAGGGATTGCCGCTCAATTTTACGCAGTCCCTTGACCACCAGGCCATAGGAGCGATCCGCCATCCGCTCAATTTCATAATCCGGCACTGTGCCATCGAGCAATACAGTATTCCAGTGCTTCTTGTTCATATGGTAACCCGGCAGCACGCCAGGGAAGATATCCCGCAGGGCCTGAGCCTCATCGGGATCACACTTTAAATTGGTCGCATCTACCTCGCGGTAGCGGCTGAGAGTCGCGAACATACGCCCCTTAATCTTGTACACAGCAACATCGGGACCAAAGGGGAAGTCCTCAATCGCCTCTGGTCGCGCAAGTAAATAACTTCGCAGTTCCGCCTTGTGCATTGTTAGCGCCTACCAGTCTAGCGAAGAGGGTAAGCGTGGCGACGACAACAGCTTGGCGAAACGCTGCCAGCGCTCTTGTGCACTGCTTGTATCTCGCTCCACATAATCAGCTACCAGTTTTTTGCCCCAGTTGTAATTAATGACATAGGCACCGTAGGCATCGACAAAATCCTTGCGCTGCTTTGCCTTGGCCGGGCTCATCAGAGTGTATTTCTCAAACAGTGCCGCAACTTGGTCTGGGGCAATTTCACCATCGATATACTGCCGAGCAATTTCATTGCCGGCAAAACTGAGCTTATCCACCAGTCCCATCACCCGCTCATACTTTTGCGCACTTTGTGGGTCCAACCCGGCGAGGGGATAAAGTACCTCCATCTCGAAGCGGTTTTTTTCCTCCCCAGGAAAGGCCAGATCGATACCGTAATTGGCACTGCCCTCGGCAATCAGAGATTGGGGACTGAACAGCGGATACACGCTGTATTCCACCCAGCCATGGTCTTCCACCAACGTCTGTTCCAACAACGCGTTATAGGTATGATGGCCCGGGTAGCCTTCATGGCAGCCAAGGTCGATCGCGCGATCAATGGTAATCGGCAAGCCACTGTTCACCTGTATCAGGCTATGCGCCCCTCCCTGATACCAGTTGTAACCGCTCCAGGGTTTGTCACTGACATATTCAAGGGCAAAATTTTCATCCTGTGGCAGCGGAATATACTGCTTCGTGCGCTTGCGACACTCCGCAATGGCTGCATCAAAAACCTCTTGGAGCTTGTCCACTGGGATTTCATACTGCTGCCGAAACGCCTGCACTCGCGCACTTAGGGGCTCATTGCCGGGCAACAGCTCATCCAACTCCTGCAAGAGTGGATCGAAACTAGTGAAATTTTGCCTGGGGGGCTCGGTGTCATAAAGCTCGCGCGCTTCTTTGGCAAAGTTGCGCTCGCTTTCGCCAGCAAGGCTGCGGGCGTGAGCAACCAGCGCAGCCAGTTGAGTTCGCAGGTAGTGTAGACGCAGGCCGTCAAGGGAACCATCCGCCACGCCCTCTTCGGGTAGCAGTGCGATGAGGGCGTTACCGCGTTTGGCAATATCCGCCGGGCTGGCCGGGCTCTGCTCCGCCTGCTCTCGCCACTGAGCCGGGCCATAATAGGCATCGACATAACTCTTGTCGTGATTACCCAGTTCCAACACCAGGGCAACATAGTCCCTGGCCACTGTATCCATGGACATATCCCCTTTCCCTTCTATTGCAGTTTTTTGCCCTTTAACCTCTACTGCTTCTCGTAACTTATCCTCTGATCGCGCTTTACCCTCGCAGGCGACAAGAAATAGAGGTGCAGCCAGAATTGGCAACAGACACACCGCCTTTACTACTTGTTTCATTATTATTTCTCTTGAAATTTATTTCACATCTGGAAGTTTACTCAGCCGGGAAAACCCCAAAACGGCCTGCTATGGCAGGACCAGGCCGGGAAGCCCCTCAACGTTGACGACCGGGATTTTCCTGAGCGGAACTATCTTGCTTCTCTAAGCCTTCTTGCTGAGCTTCACTGCCCCCCGCAGGCTCAGGTTCCCGGCCATCGGTCTGTACATCAAACTCTTCAGTAACCGGCGCAGTGCGCAGTACCAGGAAACCGGCGATACCGGCAATTACAGAAGCCAGTAAGATACCTGCCTTGGCCTGATTCAGCAGGTTATTCTGGTAACTGAACGCCAGTTCGGCAATAAAGATCGACATAGTAAAGCCGATACCACCGAGTAATGCCACGCCAATGATATGCTGAAAATTAGCCAACTTAGGTAAGCTGCCCAAGCCTAATTTCCAACCGATCCAAGTAGCCCCCACAATCCCAATCAGCTTTCCGAATACCAGCCCAGCGATTACCCCCAGGGTTACCGGGTTGAAAACTGCACTTGAGCTAGTAAAGCTATCGAAGGGAATGCCTGCATTAGCGAGCGCAAAGATGGGAATCACCAGAAAGCCAACCGGAGTGTGCAGGCGGGTTTCCATACGCTGCAGAGGAGACTGCGCCAGGTTAACGCCACTGCCTAGGGCCATAACCCGTGCGCGTAAGGCATCATTGGCAATGATTTTATCACCGGGACGGAAACAGCGATCGAAGCTGCGGATAATATCTTTAACAAAGGTACTAAACGCCACTGGATCGTACTTGGGCTTCGCCGGCAGCGCCATTGCAGTTATGACCCCCGCAATGGTGGCGTGAACTCCGGCCAGATAAAATTCATACCACAGCAGAATGCCCACAAATACATAGGGGGGGGAGTTACGCACGCCAGCCGCCTTTAGCAACCACATGATCACAACCAGGCAACCCGCAGCGATCAGCGCGGTCATATTTACCTGCTCTGTATACCAGATAGCGATCACCAGAATGGCGCCCAAGTCATCAACAATAGCCAGAGCCACTAAGAAAGTCACAACCGCGCGAGGCACACGATTACCCAATAAGGCAATACAGCCCACGGCAAAAGCAATGTCCGTGGCCATGGGGATGCCCCAACCGCGCTCCGCCTCACCGCCAGCATTGAATGCTGCATAAATCAATGCCGGCACCACCATGCCACCGATTGCCGCCATCACAGGTAGTACCGCATGGCGTAAATCGGACAGCTCCCCTACCATAAATTCCCGCTTGAGCTCCAAGCCCACTAAAAAAAAGAAGATCGTCATTAGACCTTCATTAATCCAGTGGTGTAGCGATAAAGAAAACTCCCAATTTCCCACAGTGAAACTGATGGGCATATGCAAAAGGGTTATGTAGACATCTTCCAGGGGGGAGTTTGCGATAATGAGCGCCGCCAGCGCAGAAAGCATCAGTAAAATACCACTGCTGCTCTGCCGGTGGATAAACTCTTCAAAAGGTGTCACCAGGCGCCCAAAAGCCTGTTCTAAAGGCGCCTCAAAAACCTTTCCTTTGCGGATCTTGAACTTATTCAGAACGCTTTTTGCCATCGACAACCCCCTCTTTAGTAAAGAGTAGCCCGACTAGAAACGGAGCCGCACTTCTACCTATGGGAGCCAGAGGTTAGCATGGCCACACTATTCTTAACCATTTGACAGGACCCAGTAGCAAAACATGACCCGCTTGGACCAACTGCTAGTACAGAGAAAACTCGCCAATTCCCGCACCCACGCCAAAAAACTGGTTGAAGCCGGCAGGGTCACGCTATCCGAGGGCGGCCCCATGGAGCTGGCGCGCAAAGCTGGGCAATCCGTCAGTGAGAACTGCGCCTTAGAAGTCACTGCACTACCCGAAGATCAATATGTTTCCCGCGCCGGCCTAAAACTTGCCGCGATACTCGATCACACAGGATTAAACCCTATGGGCTGGCACGCCCTGGATGTAGGCTGCTCTACTGGAGGCTTTAGTGACTGCCTGTTACAGAGAGGCGCCACTTCCGTAGTAGGGGTAGATGTAGGACGAGATCAGCTAGCACAAAAATTAATAGATGATCCACGTATGCACCTCTTCGAAGGAATTAATGCCCGTTATTTAGAGGCATCACAACTTTCTCCTTACGCAGATACTGGCTTTGATGCCATCGTGATGGATGTATCCTTTATTTCCCAAACGTTGATACTGCCGCAGCTGCCTTCTTTACTAAAACCCGAAGGCCAGCTGTTGACCCTGGTAAAGCCACAATTCGAGGTGGGACCTGAGGGCATTGGTAAAGGGGGGGTGGTGCGTGATGCAAACCTCTACCCACAAGTACGCCAGAAAATTGCATATTTATGTGATGAACTAGGACTTGAGATTAAAGAATATATTGACAGCCCAATTAAAGGTGGCGATGGCAACCGGGAATTCTTACTCTGGGCTGCACATAGAGAAGCATGAGCTAAGAGAACAAAAAAAATTAATATTACACTGCTGAATCCACTTGAACGCTCTATCCTGACATAATTTTAATTTACGCTAGGGTCATCATATTTCGAGGGCCCTATCGATTACGTTTCAAAATAAAAATTTCCAGACAGATCTTAGATACCTACCGCTTAGAATTAAGAAACATCCTCATGCTCACCTCTCAAAACACTCTCACCCTTTAACAAAAACTATTTATTACTATCACAATCTATAAATAAACACGTAATAAATACTCCCTATCCTGCGCACATAAAACAACGACGCAGATAACCCCAATGAAAAGATTAGTTTTGCTGTGTACACTCTCCACTTCATTACAAGCGGCTCCACTGACTAACTACAGGATAATAGACGGTGACACAGTTCACGGATACGTCTCTGGTGAATATGTTGAGATACGCCTTCAGTGCATTGATGCACCAGAAACCTATCCCAGCACGCAAATATATGGCCCAGAAGCTACTCAAATCCTGAATCATTTATTGTCAGTTGGCACTGTGGATTTCCAATCGACAGGAAGGGATCAATACGGCAGAGAAACTGGCTATCTATTTGCAAATGGGTACAACATCAATCAAGAAATGGTTGCAAGAGGAGCCGCTTGGAATTACGCCTACTATTGCGGAGATAAATTCAAGATTGAGCAAGACTTTGCATACTACTCCAACCTAGGGTTATGGGACGAAATGGAAGCAAAAGACCCCTACTGCTTTCGCAAGAACCTAGATCACGACTTTTGCTATTACAATCCGGAAAACAAATTCTTTTTAGATGATTAAAAACTAAATTTTCTGAACATGAATTTTACCCACTAAGCAAACAGTTCCCATAAAGCTCAAAATAAAAAATCATTAGAACTACCAAACTGGCCTATAACTTACACTATACGGGAGTATATGGGACTGTTTGCTGATATTTTAAGAGGAGATTCCTTCGGTTTTACCTTTGGGAGGTTGGGTAAGATTCTATTGCCTATCCACCCTTTTTATAGAGGACTCCTCCTTTCATAACCAATGAGACATTGGATAGAAGGTTAATATGCCTCAACACATCCCCTCTTACTGCGATGATATCGGCAAATTTTCCTTTAGATACAGTCCCTGATTGGTCCGAAACCCCCATCATTACTGCGGGCCAGTAGGTAGCTGCTCGAATTGCATCCATAGCGGAAAAATTCATCTCTTCAACCAAAACGGCCAATTCGTTCCAAGTGCTTTGGCAATGAAATTTAGTTGGGATACCACTATCTGTCCCCACAAGAAACACCACACCAGCATCTTTAAGCTGGGAGATTTTCTTTTTCAAAGTTGGTTTACGTAAGGGAGTTAACTGCATGTACTGCAATTGCCCAGGGTTTCTCAATGACTGTTTAATATCGTCAATAGTGTCTGGTTTTAGTCCTTTGTGCCAGCATGTATCATCCAGCCTTTCCGGGTTATCCACAGTGTTACTATAGTTCCAGAGACCTTCTACGGTTGGAGTCCAGAAAAGCGGGCCTCCAGCAACGCGACCCTTAGCAGTGCGCTCTTTTAATAACTGGATGATATCTTCAGGGTACTCAGGTGCTGTTGTCAGCCCTGTATGTTCAAAGTTATCGACACCTATGGCCAGCCCTCTGCGGATCTCATCTGGGCGGTGCGAATGAGCTACAACTTTTAAACCATGCTTATGGGCCTCATCCACGACCGTTTGAGCAACTTCTATAGTCATCTTGTCATGGTCAATCAGCTTAATTATATCGACACCAGCTGTTGCCAGTAAGTTTACTTTCTTTTTTGCTTCAGGGGCACTAGAGACTGACCAACGAAAAGCTTCAGTACCAGGATAAACTTCATGTTGGATAAATGGACCGGAAACAAATAGTCTTGGCCCAGCAATTTCACCAGAAATGATTTTGCGCTTTATCTCTATAGATGCTTCTAGCGGAGCACCCAAATCACGAACACTAGTAACCCCGGCTAGCAGCAATTGTATTGCACTAGCAGGCATTATTTCATTGGTCAGGCGATGTAGGTAGTGTTTATCCCAATGCACATAGTCCGCGTGTCCACTGAGCATTAGGTGAGCATGATTTTCCCAAAGTCCAGGTAAGACATCCATCCCCTCAGTAGAAATAATTTGATACCCGTCGGGGACGGGAAGCGTTTCAACCGTTCCAACTTCCTCAATTTTGTCGCCCCGAATTAAAATAACACTGTTTGCGATTGGCCGATTACCAAAACCATCGATCAGCCGCCCCCCCACAAGCGCACTTCTCGTCTCCGCCTGAATTGACAAGCTGAACAGCAACATAATACCAAGAGATGATGCCTTAATTATTTTTTTATCATTAAAATTTCCTTCTATTAGCTGATGATAAATTCAAATCAACAAAACAGGATAAAAAGCCCCCCACTCAACTAAAAGCGCTTAACATGCATTATCTAAATAGACATACCCAATAGCGCTTCATAGCTTTTCAACCAACATCGAATCGCATAGCTAGTTTTGACCTATATACACCCTACTAACTTAACGAGTAACACTGCAAAGACCATAAATCAGACAATACATTCATCTCTCTCATAGTCTAAACAGTTATCTTATCTCTGAGTGTAAACATATTGCAGCATCGCTCACCATCAAGCCCATATTTCATAACGCATAATCAAATCCCGACATAATAGAGACAACATTAATTTTTCACGACAAACTATCATTATATATCGTACTGAACAACAAAACATACAGGCCAAAATACAATCAAGAATACATAAAGAGAAAATAAAGGATAAAAATATTCCGGTCAAAGAACTGGGGCTGTAACATTAATTTTTTATGGATTTATAACTCAGTGGCCATCCTACCCACACGCAGTCTTTCATCTCCATTAATAAACTATTAGAAAGAATAAAAATTAGACAGATTAAAAAATAAGCATCTAGAGAACTTACCGCAACATCTATTGAAATTCTTGCAACCTACTTAATACAATTAACAAATAAGCAACTTAGAATAAAACTCCTAATAAGGAAATGATGACTACACCTAAAGACGACGTAATATCAACCTACCAACCCTACAACAAATTGCTCAAAACCATAAGGTCTCACGTATCTATATATATTCCTAGCACATTGCTCAGAAACTTTTATCTTTCGGCAGAGATAGATAAGACCGACCTCACGAAACCCAAAAGAACCCATTAAAATTTGGAATCTACAAGCTTATCATGTGTTAAATATTGGCTCTTTTGAAGCCAAGATAGACAGATATTCTTAGAAAAGACAACTAAACTGCATACTTTTAACCACCCTAAATATACGAGTTATGAAGTGATCAAAACAGCTACAAATAAAGTGTCGTTGATTATAACGTTGCTCCTATTTTCCTGGCCATCGATACTCTATGCATGCTCCCGGGTTACCTGGAATACTGAGCAAGGTGTTTTTGCCGCCAGATCAATGGATTGGGGACATTCTTTTGAGGATATTCTTTATATAAATCCTCGAGGTATGAAGATGGTTGGTGAGGACGGCCATAACCCCGCCAAATGGACTTCAAAATATGGAAGTGTTGTACAAAGTAATATTCCTTATGCCCGCCAATATGGCTTCTCAAATAATGACGGTGCTACCGACGGAATTAACGAGAAAGGTCTAACGGCGCATATTCTATATCTTGGAGCAACCCGCTACGCCAAACCAAGTAATACGCCAGGAGTATCCTATATGCGCTGGCTGCGTTTTATTCTCGATAACTATGCTACAGTCGCAGATGCTGTCATTGGGATGAAAAATATACGCATATCGCCAGTGAAAGTTGGTGGCGAAGTTCTTGGTGCACATATGGCAATAGAGGACCCAAGTGGTGATTCAGCTATCTTCGAAATAATCGATGGTAAATTAGTTGTACATCACGGTAAGAAATTTTCGATCATGACAAATGACCCACCATATGGATGGCAGCTTCAAAACCTGCCTTTTTACCAAGGCTTTGGTGGGCTTAAATCTGTACCTGGAGGGATTGATGGCGCTGACCGTTTTGTTAGATTATCTTACTATCAACACAATCTACCAAAACCTGCCAATGCTATTCAGGCAGTCTCTTACCTCCTAAGTGCTATCCGTACTGTGGCCGTTCCTTTTGGCGCACCTTATAGCCGCCCCAATCAGGAAGAAGGAGCTGAAGAACCAGCTACTTATCCCACTTGGTGGCTTTCGGTGATTGATTTAAAACGCCGAATTTACTATTTCAACTGGGTCAAAAATCCAAATATTGTTTGGGTAGATTTACATGGAATCGATTTTTCAAAGGGCACAGGAAAGCGGGTTGCCGACCCAAAGAACCCCAAATTGGTTGGAGATATCACGGATGTATTTAAGCCACTAAAAAAATGAACAGAAAGAAACACAAAGTGTACAAGTTACTCTAAAAACATCGCTGAATATAAAACACTCTGCCCGATACCCAATATGGCCTTAATTACAGCCAAGAATTTACATACTTTGAAATAAATCTACTTCAACATGTACATCCCTTCACTTTCAGGGCTGCTTAACTTAAAGCCAAACTTCTCGTACAGCTCCGGTACATCCGCCATAAGGGTAATATAAGCAGAAGGAAGCGCCTCACGATCCAAATAAGACATAATGTGTTCCATCACAACCCTCCCCAACCCTTGACCTTGATAAGTTGGGGCGACAGCGACATCCACAATCTCAAAATTTAAGGCTCCATCACCAACCACCCGCCCCATGGCAATGGTGGTTGAACGAGTTTGAATGTGAATGCCATAGAGACTATTTGGCAACCCCTTCTCTGCGGCCTCCCGACTTCTTGGGGATAGCCCACTAATCTGCCTGAGGCGAAGAAAATCCTCAACTGAAGCCACAGTTTCAATAACTTTAAACATACTGCCGTCTACATGAGTATTTATGAAACCTACTCACTTCAATGAGTAGTTATACCTCCCGAATCTCAGTAACCACTTCCGTTTTTACGGAGTTAGCAATAAAGCACTGCTTGTGGGAAAGATGGTGGATTTTTTCCAATTGCTCGCGACTAGGTTTCTTTTCGCCAGAAAAGCGGATCAAAGGTCTCAGGGTGACCTTAGTCATGGCCAACTTACCCCCCCCTATTGTATCCATCACGCCTATCGCTTCATCGCGATACTCATCAATGACGAAACCCCTTTTTGCGGCAATTGCAAGGAAAAACAACATATGACAACTAGATAGCGACGCCACGAAAGCTTCTTCTGGGTCGACATTTTCCGGGTGTGAGTAGGGGATTGGGACAATATGGGGAGATGAAGAGGCTGGAACTGACAAACCGCCATCAAACTGCCAAGTATGAGCGCGGCTGTATTGGTTGTCGGTAAAAATCTGGTCGTCACGTTGCCAGACCACTGTAGAAGTATACTCAGACAAAATCTCTCTCCTTCTATCCAGGGCACACACTTTCAACTATTGATATACAGGGCTACCGAACGACTCCACGACTCCGGAACCAGGAGGTGTTTAGGGGAGTGAATAGAACCGAACGGTTCCTTCTAGGGCAACCTCAGTTTAGAAATGACGCGGGATGGCAGAAAATTGGGCGCTAGATGCGCCCTTGGGAGATGCTTAGTCTGCATCTACTTGCTGGTCGGTGCGCGCAGCCATAATAAAATCATTCTTGTGCAACCCCTTGGCCTCATGGCTCCACCAGGTCACGGTTACCTTACCCCACTCGGTAAGCAGTGCCGGGTGGTGGCCCACTTCTTCTGCGATGGCACCTACTCGGTTAGTAAACGCCAAGGCCTGCTTGAAATTCCGGAACTTGAACACGCGCTCCAGCTGCATAATGCCGTCGCGGGTCATTGGCGTCCAATCGGGAATTTGGCGCAGCAATCCTGGCAGCTCGTCATCGCTGACGAGAGGGGCATCGGCGCGGCAGGCTTCACACTGTTGTTGGGCTAGCTCAGTCATGAATAAATCCTCAAAACCTTGTTTATTATCGGTTATTTCACGTGGGGCTCACTCTAACCGGGGCTCTTCCACGACACAAGCGCAGACGTTAAAAACGCATTATCTACGGTTTTCACTCGCCAATATGGGACAGTGTGCTAAATGCTTGGATATCAATTCACGGTGTAAACAACCATTGTCAGGCTGATCAAGGGTCTCCGGCCGATATGATAATTTTTAAGCAAATACACAAGCGTTTATAAACCCCTTTTGGCAAGGATCGCCATGAAAGCCCCTCTTAAACTGTTGATTTTGACGTCGCTCACTCTTGTTTGTGCCTGTGGCCCCCAAGGTACCGATAGGAAGCGCATAGTGCCCCCTCAAGTTGAAACGATGATTGAAATGCGTGCCGAGATGGAACTGGCCTTTCAGCAGCTGAGCCAACAATTCGTTAACGGTCTGTGGAAACTGTTTCCGTCCTGGGCAGTCCGCGAAGGCTATTATGAGGCTGCCATACATTTACAAGTGCCTGACAAGGCCTTCCGCGCCTATCTACTGGACTTCGCTCAAACTTATGAACGCAAGTTCGCCGCTCTGGATAGTGAATTACTCAGTATTTCTTCCCTCACCGATATGGCGCTTATTATGAATTTCCTACAGCGCCTGCAGTGGGAATATACCACCTTCAAATCCTACCAGTGGGACCCCTCCATATATAACGTATCCCATCCTTTTGCCCTGATTTTAAATACCGAGTACGCCCCCCTCAAAAACCGACTGCGCACCTTCAATACGCGTATGCGCTTGGTTCCCGATTACTACCAAGCCGCAAAACAGGCTATCCGTAGGCCCGCCGCGCCACAATTAATGTTGGCTATTCAACAGAACGAAGGTGCCCTGGAAGTTTTTGGGACTAGGGTAGAAAACCTGGTAGAAAGCAGCCAGATGTTTGATGATGAAAAAGAAGTATTCAGGCAACGTCTGCACGCCTCCCGTGAAGCGATAAAAGACTATGTAAACTTTTTAAAAAATTTACAAACCAGCCTGGAAAAATCTGCAAGGTTTCGTGATTTCCGTATTGGAGAAAAGCTATATGAAGAAAAATTCCGCTTTGATATTCAGATTGATACCAGTGCCAGTGCCCTCTACCTGCGTGCTTTGGAAGAAAAAAAACAGGTCCACAGTAAAATGGCGGCGCTCACCGAGCAACTTTGGCCGAAACATTTTCCCGATACCCAGTCACCATCAAATCAAATGGAAAAGGTCCGGCGCCTACTCGAAAAACTATCCCTTAATCATGCCAGTAAAGATACATTCAAAGAGGTGATAGAAAAGCAAATACCACAGCTGGCAAACTTTGTCATACAGCACAATCTACTCGACCTGGACAAAGAAAAGCCACTAATAGTACGCACTACCCCTCCCTATCTTCGTGGCTTTGCTGTTGCCTCTATCAATGCGCCTGGTCCCTACGATAAGGATGCCAATACCTATTACAATGTGTTGCCCATAGAGAATTACAGTGATGAGCAAGCGAATAGCCTGCTGCGGGAATATAACCATTACACTTTGCAAATACTGAACATTCACGAAGCCATCCCCGGTCACTATACCCAGTTAGTTTATGCCAACCAGTCTCCGAGTATTATTAAAACCATCTTCGGTAACAGCGCCATGATTGAAGGCTGGGCGGTCTATGCCGAACGTATGATGCTGGAGGCTGGATACGGTGATTTTTCGCCGGAACTCTGGCTGATGTACTACAAGTGGAATTTACGCGTGATTACCAACACCATTTTGGATTACGGTGTACAAGTCAAGGGAATGACAGAAGCCGAAGCAATGAATTTAATGGTTGATGGGGCTTTTCAACAACGGGCTGAGGCGGAGGGGAAGTGGCGTAGAGCAACTCTCAGCCAGGTTCAACTCACCAGCTATTTTGCCGGATTTACTGATATCCTTGCCTTGCGCGAAGAAGTAAAGAAAAAGCTCGGAGATAAATTCGACTTAAAGGAATTCCATGAAAGCTTTCTAAGCTTTGGCAGTGCGCCAGTGCCGATTATTCGAGAACTAATGTTGACCCAACTGGAGAAGACGGGTTCTATTTGAACCAAGCACTCTGTAGAGCTCTAACTCTCATTCTTCTGACAAGATCCAATAGATTTCCAGTGAAAAGTGCCCAGCAAAAGATCAAACAGAGGGATGGTCAAATTAAAATTACATTCATTCATCCACTTACGTTGATGATGTATGCGATGCAATTGAGCTAACTCACGCAAAACGGGAACTCGATGAAACCAATGATTTTGAGGCTGATGGTATCCCAAGTGCAACAATTCATAACCCAAATGATTTACCACCATAGTCACAATCAAGAGGTAACCAGCATTCATCGAAAAAAGTATGGAGAAAAAGTATCCTAAAATTGGCGCAATCACTAAAGCAAGAGTCGCAGTTAAATAAGTGGGGAAAAGTACTATTCTCCAGTCTCTGGTAGAGTCAATTGAAAATAGGGGTGGAGAAAAAAAACTATGATGATCCCCGGTATGTCTGCGATAAAACAGCCCTGCAATCCGAATCTTTTTATGACCAGCCCAACGGTGACTAGCGTATTCAGAAAAATTATATATAACAGTCCCTGCGGGGATCACCAACAGCTCCCAAGTTTTTAACAAATCCAATTGAAACATGCAGTAGATACAAACTCCGGCACCAATAGCTAGAATACCCATCAGATGAAGCCATCCATGGTAACGGCCTTTCACTCGCGCCCTGTATCCAGCCCTGAAAGGGGCCGCATCGTGATTGATCGACATATTTGCTCCTTTTTATTAGCGTTGGAATTCCGTAAAACTATATAAACAATCAAAACCCGGCAGTTTGATTACATCCATCTAATAGCGATGTACAGAGTGCCCCTCATCATTTGCACTAGAAAATTTAAGAATTTGATTGACCAGAAATATAATCAGGCGGATGATTGAATTCCAATAAATAATAATTAACAGCATTATTTGTGAGATTGATAATGTCGAATCATCTCAGATCAATGGACTTGAATTTACTGCCTGTATTTGATGCCCTGATGGTCGAACGCAACCTGACTAGGGCTGCAGTAAAGCTACACATGAGCCAACCTGCTGTAAGTGCTGCCTTAAAGCGTTTGAGATCCACCTATAACGATGCACTTTTTATCCGCACCGCAAAAGGCCTACGCCCTACCGAGCGTGCGCTGGCACTACACCCTTCCATTCACACCGCCCTTGGAGCAGTGAGATCCAGCTTTCAGCAACTCGACTTTGAACATTATGAAGCAGAAAGGGATTTCTCGATTGTTCTACCCGATGTGGTGGAAACCCTTATGATTCCAGGACTCAGTGCCTGGCTACGAGAGTATGCACCAGGGATAAAGCTCACAATATTACCTGACGAATCAGAGATGACTTCCAGAATGGTAAGCAATGGAGAAGTCGACTTAATTATCGATTATTTACCATTAGAATCTCCCAATTACAGCAGTCTGATTATTGCCGAAGAAGAATTGGTGGTGATCGCAGGGGAGCATAATGAGAAGGTAGGAAAATCCATCTCTGAGGCGGATTTTCAATCAATACCACAAATATCATTGCTGAGAGGAAACCCCGTAGGCTCACCGATGGAGAGGCTGGCCAGACCGAATAAATTGCAGCGCAATATTTGCCTGCGCGTCCCTCACCTATCCTCCTTTCCTCATATAGTCGCCACCACCGATTTAATTGCCGTTGTACCCGCAAGGATGATGAAGTCCTCTCATTACCGAGCACTACCTGTTCGTACAATTGAGCTGCCTATGGATTTCCCCAAGGTCAGCCTGCAGCTGATTTGGCATAAGTCACAAACCAACAACCCCGCCCATCGCTGGCTAAGAGAAACCATTTTGCAGCTTTACCCAGAGCTGGGGATGTAGAGGCTTTTTGAGTGGGCTGTACCAGGATGAATCTAATTGAGGCATCAGGTTAGGCTTTTACTATGCCTGTTTTACCGTGACTAGCTGAGAAGACAACCTAGCCCCGCCAAACTTCACCCCGAAAAGCTTGAAGACAAAAAAGCCGGGAACCTCGCGGACCCGGCTTGTTTAAATTGGGGCAGCCCTTAGGCGATACCCTCCTCGATTTTCGCCTTCCAGATCAATGGTCCCGTGGTATGCACAGACTCACCTTGGCTATCGACTGCTACGGTTACTGGCATGTCCTCCACCTCAAACTCGTAGATGGCTTCCATACCCAGCTCCGGAAAGGCAATTACCTTGGAGGCTTTAATCGCCTGAGCCACCAAGTACGCAGCGCCACCCACAGCCATTAAGTACACTGCTTTATTGTCACGAATCGCTTCAATTGCCATTGGGCCACGCTCTGCCTTACCGATCATCCCTTGCAGGCCGGTCTCTTCAAGCATGGTGCGCGTAAATTTATCCATACGGGTGGCGGTAGTTGGGCCTGCGGGGCCAACTACTTCATCGCGCACAGGATCTACCGGCCCTACGTAATAGATAAAGCGGCCAGTCAGGTCCACTGGCAGCTTCTCCCCTTTCGCTAGGATATCCACCATTTTCTTGTGAGCGGCGTCGCGACCAGTAAGCATCTTGCCATTCAGCAGCAAGGTTTCACCGGGCTGCCAGCTCTGCACATCCTCTGCAGTAACGGTATCCAGGTTGACACGACGAGTATTGCTGCCAGCTTCTCGAGTAATTTCCGGCCAGTCTTCCAGCTTCGGCGGAGTCTGGCGCGTGGGGCCAGAGCCATCAAGAGTGAAGTGGGTATGACGAGTGGCGGCGCAGTTGGGAATAATTGCTACGGCCTTATTTGCTGCGTGAGTGGGATAATCCTTCACTTTCACGTCCAAGACAGTGGTCAAGCCACCCAGGCCCTGGGCACCAATACCTAGCTTGTTGACGGAATCGTATAGTTCCAGGCGCAACTCTTCGGCACGGTTGGAGGCACCGCGCTCCTGCAACTCCTGGATATCGATAGGATCGAGCAGGGATTCTTTGGCCAGCAACATAGCTTTCTCAGCAGTACCGCCAATGCCAATACCCAGCATGCCCGGCGGACACCAGCCCGCCCCCATCTGAGGCACCATCTTCAGAACCCAATCCACTACAGAATCAGAGGGGTTGAGCATGGCAAATTTAGTTTTGGCTTCACTGCCACCACCTTTGGCTGCCACATACACTTCCACAGTTTCACCAGGAACGATTTCATAGTGAATCACTGCCGGAGTGTTATCGCCGGTATTCTTACGGGCACCATCTGGGTCGGCAAGAATAGAGGCGCGCAAAACGTTGCTGGCATTTTGATAAGCGCGGCGCACACCTTCGTTGACCATGTCGGTAACGCTCATGTCCGCTTCCCAACGCACATTCATACCCACTTTCAACTTCACGGTGACAATGCCGGTATCCTGGCAGATAGGGCGGTGGCCCTCGGCACACATCCGTGAATTGATCAGGATCTGGGCCATGGCGTCTTTGGCCGCCGGGTTGACCTCTTTCTCATAAGCCTTGTTCAGGGCCTGAATGAAGTCCTGTGGGTGGTAGTAAGAGATAAATTGCAGCGCATCAGCAACGCTGTCGATCAGATCATCCTGGCGGATAGTGGTCATGCCCAACTCCGATTAACGTCTCAAGGCCGGCGATTCTACACGAAATGTAGGGTTATTGGCCTGTTATTAAAATGGCGATAAATTTTCCACAGGCAATAAAAAAGGCGAACCCAAGGTTCGCCTTTTCTAGCCCCTGAAAAACTACATTGAGGAGGCTGTAGGCTCACTGGACTGCAGAGAGCGAATCGCATCGCGCAGTTGTACCAGATCTTTGTTCACCGAGCGACGGTAGGCATCAATAGACTCCACTGCCTCTTCATTGGCTCCGACACGCATAGTCAGATCACTGCGCACAGAGGCCAACTGACGCTCCAGGCGTGAAATTTTGTCGGTCATCTCACGCTTGCTCTCGATACTGCCTTTACGCAATTCCGCCAGGGCAGATTCAACCGCAGCAATCTTTTTCACACTGGCATCGAGGCTACCGAGCTTGCTGTTGAGTGAAGCAACCTGTTTCTTGTTGGCTTCGTTTGCGGCCTTATTGGCTGCAATACTCTTGCGGTTGGTATCGTAAGCCACCCCCCAAAGCTTACGGATCTCGGAGGAGTTCTCCTTGGCCTTGGCGCTCAGCACCTCAACGGAAGCTGTAGACTCCTCATCAGAGAGACTAAAGCGCTTCTCCAGCTCAGCAATCCGGTTCTCGGCATCGGCTATGCGATTCTCCGCGTTGACCAGCTGGGTACGGCTTTCCTGCCACTGCTGGTAGAGGAAACCAGAAGCAGCAAGTCCCCCCATGGCTAAGACCAAGGCACAGAGGCCTAGGAAGGAGAAGCCACCGCGGCGCTCCTCAACGATCACTTGTGGTTCCTGGGCCTGCTCGCTGCGCTCAGGAGAGCTGGGCTCCAGTGCGGGTTCGATGGCGGCGCTGCCGTCCAGTGTGGGCTCTCTACGTTGCATGTATCAATACACCCGGTAACTAATCTGGTGGGTTCGGTACTGGTCAGTTCGGGATTGTCCCGCCCGGCACCGCTAAATTCATTACTTAGAGACAATCAAGCCGGGACAGATTCGTCGAATTATGCGGCAGTTATACCAAAAATTGACGAAAAAGTAATCGGCCACAAGTAAGAATAGACGACAGCAAAACATTGGTGTCATCAAACACCACCCCTTGAGTTCGAGGAAAACGTCCCAAAATCCCCTATTCTACTGCGCCGGCTTAATTCTGGCATACGGCGCGTGTAGAATGCTCTCACCAATAACCCTAAACAAAGGAAGGAAGACACCATGGCTTTCGAATTGCCCGAACTCCCCTACGCGATGAATGCCCTGGCCCCCCATATCTCTGAAGAGACTCTGGAGTACCACTACGGTAAACACCACAAGACTTACGTTGACAAGCTGAATGGTCTGCTGGAAGGCACTGCTGACGCCGATAAATCCCTGGAAGAAGTGATCAAATCCTCTTCCGGTGGCGTATTTAACAATGCCGCACAAGTATGGAACCACACTTTCTACTGGAACTGCCTGAGCCCCAACGGCGGCGGCGAAGCCACTGGCGCTGTTGCAGAAGCTATCACCGCAGCATTCGGCAGCTTTGACAAGTTCAAGGAAGAGTTCACCACCAGCGCGGTAAACAACTTTGGCTCTGGCTGGACCTGGCTGGTGAAAAAAGCCGATGGTTCAGTAGCTATCGTAAACACTTCCAACGCAGCCACTCCGCTGACTGATGAAGGCGTTACCCCACTGCTGACCTGCGACGTATGGGAACACGCTTACTACATTGATTACCGCAACCTGCGTCCTAAGTACATGGAAGCTTTCTGGGCGCTGGTGAACTGGGAATTTGTAAACCAGAATTTCGCCTAATCGCGGAATTACCTAAAAAGCGGGCACTGCCCGCTTTTTTTATGGGAGGAAATCACTCCCGACATGGCTCCAGAATACTGCCCCTAGTCAAAGACCCATCTAGTGCGCACAATACCCTCTGGAGTGCGCTGTTCTCGCCACGTTAAGCGCGGCCAGAATTGGCTCAAAAACCTAAAGAATGCCACCCAAGTGGCACAATATAGCAATGATTATCCGAACACTGGGAATATGCTTATGAAGTTGAAACCAACCCTGATCGCAGCTGCCATTAGCGCGCTGGTTATCAGTGGCTGTGACCGCGGCGCCCCCGAAGCTGCACAGCAGAATGCTGCCTCCGTCACCGCGGAAAGCAAGTCCATTCAAGACAGCACTGCCAAGGTGAGCCAAGAGGCCATCAAGCAGGTAAACCAGATGTTCGAGGACTTCTTCCAGGAGCATCTGTCTCGCAGTCCGGAGTTCAAAACCTTCCTGGGCAAAAAAGAAGATTACGATAAGTGGGATAATCTCTCCCCAGAATTCGCCAAAGAAACACTGGAAATCAACAAGCGCCAGCTCGCCGAGCTGAATAAGGTTGACCCCAATACTTTGGATGAAGCCACTCGCCTGAGCCTGCGTCTTGCCAAGCGCAATCTTGAGCAAGACATTGAAGGCTACAAGTGGCGTAACCACTACTACCCGGTCAACCAGATGTATGCCACCCATACCAGTGCGGCATCCCTGCTGATCAGCCAGCATCGTATCGATGCAGTGAGTGATGCCGAGGCTTACATCGCCCGACTGAACGGCATGCCCCAATACTTTGCCCAACTGGAAGAGAACCTGAAAGCCAACGCCAAGGCCGGTACTATTGTGCCGAAGTTTGTCTTCCCCTATGTGATCAGCGACTCACAAAACCTGATCAGCGGCGCACCTTTTGAAGGTGAGAAAGACAGTCCGCTTTTTACTGACTTCAAAGGTAAAGTCGAAAAGCTGGAAATCAGCGCCGAACAGAAAAAGGCGCTGATCGATAAAGCCAGCACCGCCCTGCAAGAGAGCGCTGGCCCAGCGTACAAAAAACTGATCAGCTACTTACAGGAACTGGAAAAGAAAGCCACTACCGATGACGGCGCCTGGAAGCTGGCCAACGGTGATGACTTCTACAAGTTCCGCCTGGGTGTATACACCACCACCGATATGACAGCCGATGAGATCCACCAGACTGGCCTCAAGGAAGTTGCGCGGATTCACGATGAAATGCGCGAGATTATGCGCAAAGTGAAGTTTGAGGGTAACCTGCAAGAATTCTTCGAGTTCATGCGTACCGACAAGCAGTTCTACTACCCCACTTCTGAGGAAGGTAAAGCGGAATACCTGGAGAAGGCTACCGCCATTATCGACACTATGAAGGGCCGCCTGGACGAGCTGTTTATCACTAAGCCCAAAGCCGACCTGGATGTACGAGCTGTGGAACCTTTCCGCGAAAAATCCGCAGGTAAAGCTTTCTATCAGCGCCCGGCGCCCGATGGCTCGCGCCCAGGTATTTACTACGCCAACCTGTATAACATGGAAGATATGCCCACTTACCAAATGGAAGCACTGGCTTACCACGAGGGCATCCCCGGTCACCATATGCAGCTCTCTATCGCACAAGAGCTTCAGGATATCCCCAAATTCCGTAAGTACGGTGGTTACACCGCCTACACCGAAGGCTGGGGCCTCTATTCAGAGCTAGTACCTAAAGAGCTGGGCTTCTATGAAGACCCTTACTCAGACTTTGGCCGCCTGGCAATGGAGCTGTGGCGTGCAGGTCGCCTGGTAGTGGACACTGGCCTTCATTCCAAACAGTGGACTCGTGAACAGGCTATCGATTATCTGGTTGAAAATACACCAAACCCGAAAGGCGATGTGGTTAAAGCCATCGAGCGTTACATTGTGTTGCCTGGTCAGGCAACGGCTTACAAAATCGGTATGCTGAAAATTATTGAGCTGCGAGAGAAAGCCAAAGCCGAGCTGGGTGATCAATTTGATGTGCGCGGCTTCCACGACACCATTTTAGCTAACGGTGCGGTACCTCTAAATGTTCTCGAAGAACTGGTAGACGGCTGGGTTGCAAGCGTTAAAGCTAAGAGCTAACTTCTCCGGGTAAATAGCACCCAATAAAAAAGGCCACTCTCAGAGTGGCCTTTTTTGCAACTATCTAAAGGAGTTAAAAACTACTTTATCCTTTTTTAATTGTAATCCAGTCATCCACTTGGCGCTCCAAGATTGCCAATGGCAAGGCCCCATTGGTCAGCACCACAT
The DNA here is from genome assembly GCF_052467515.1 of Microbulbifer mixtoriginis (SeqCode). Classification (NCBI taxonomy): domain Bacteria; kingdom Pseudomonadati; phylum Pseudomonadota; class Gammaproteobacteria; order Cellvibrionales; family Microbulbiferaceae; genus Microbulbifer; species Microbulbifer mixtoriginis (SeqCode). The sequence continues at coordinate 3,253,402 of NZ_CP174314.1, forward strand.
TGTGGAACTGGCGAATATCAAACGCCTCGCCCAGCTCCGCCTGGGCCCGATCACGCAACTGCAGAATTTTTAACATTCCAGCCTTGTAGGCCAGTGCCTGCCCAGGCATTACCAGGTAACGCTCGATTTCTGTGGTCACTTCGGTTTCGGTCATGCCAGTTTTTTCCACCATATATTCGATGGCTTCTTCGCGACTCCAGCGCTTGTAGTGCATACCAGTATCCACCACCAAACGCACCGCACGGAACATCTCGGCCTGCAAACGGCCAAGATCATCGTAGGGGTTTTCCTGAAAGCCCGCTTCCTTGGCAACCTGCTCAGAATAAAGTGCCCACCCCTCAGCGTAAGCCGTAAACAAACCCAATTTGCGGAAAGTGGGCACACCTTCTAGCTCCTGAGCAATCGCCAACTGGAAGTGGTGGCCGGGAACCGCTTCGTGATAGGCCAGCGTGCGCATACCAAATTTCTTGGTTTCATGAACATCACGCAGGTTTGCATAGAAAACCCCCGGACGGGAGCCATCCATAGCCGGAGGGTTGTAGTAAGCCCCCGGTGCGCCCTGCTCTTTAAATTCTGGTACCCGTCGTACTTCAACCCCCATCGCCGGCTTCACATCGAAATAATCTCCTAGCCCAGCATTAATCTCATCGATCATCGCTTGGTAGTCGGCAACTATGCGCTCGCGCCCTTCATCCGAATCTTCGTATAAAAACTGGGGATCATTGTTAATCACAGAAAAGCGGGCGCTGATACTGCCGCTATCTTGCCCAACTGAAGAGAAAATACGATTCATCTCCCCCTCTATTCTTGCCACCTCTTCAATACCAACTCGGTGCAACTCCTCGGGGGACAAATTCGTTGTGGTGTGGCTACGAACCTGGTACGCGTAAAACGCCTCCCCATCAGGAAGCGCCCAAACACCATTATTTTCGAAAACCTTGGGTTGTAACTCGCGATAGTAAGCAATCAGATTCTTATATGCAGGATATACTTCTGCATCAATCAAGGCCTCTCCCTGAGCGAGGATACGCACCCGCTCCCCATCGGCCAGACCTTCAACTTTATTTAGGCGTTCTTCAAGGGAGGTATAAAGAATATTCTCATGGGCCGGTACCGCTATAAAATCTTGCATCTCTTCCAGCACGCTGTCGATAACAAAGCGGGGAGGCAGGATGTTTTTTTGCTCACGGATTTTTAGACCATCAAGCACCTGTGAAAATTTGCGGTCAACCTCACTCAGGCGGGAAAGGTAATAATCCGCTTCTTTGACATTATGAATCTGGTGCACTTCCGCAAGAAACTCCGGCAGGCTGTTTTGCACTCCAAACATTTGGTTAAGCGGATAATTGTGGTGTTTCCAGCGCTCCCCCTCCACCATATTGCCAAGAAAGTAGGCAAATACATCGTAAGAGATCGCTTGCTGGCCATCCATACCTGCACGATCGTACTCCTTCAGAACGGCAAGCTCATCCTTAATCATCTGCATCTGACGCTGCTGTTCAGCCTCAGAAGCGTCATCAAGATGGGCATTGTGTCCATCGATTCCAAACTGCTCGAGCAATCGCAACTGGGAGAGAATTTCTGGACTGGTGCTGCCGAGCTTGAAAAAGGCCCGCTCAAAGTACACATCTATTGACCAGGGTTTAAAATAGATCGCGTTGACCGCAACAACAGAAACCGCCGCCACCCCCAATAACAAAATACCGCCAAGCCATTTGGCCAACGTTTTAATCATTTTTTATTCTCCTAATATAGATATTGCGGTTCTAACTCCTCTCCGCCCCATGACGGCCCTACCCTGAGTGAGCCATGGCCAGCTAGATCATAGAAAAAACTATACTGCTGACACACCGCATGCCCATATTAAGCGCTATATCTTGATGGGAGAAACAAAATCACTGGGCTTTAACGCAAGCAGAGAGCAACTCACCTTTTGCAGAATATTCTCGGCAGTGTTTCCCATAATAAAACCGGGTATACCCGCACGACCCACAGTACCCATGATGAGGAGATCCAGCCCCTCCTCATCGATCAGCAGGGGAATATAGCTATCTGGGTGAGCAATGACATGGTGAACTTGAATATCCCCGCCGATACCCGCAGCCCGAATAAGTACATCCAATTTTGAGCGGTGTTGAGCTCGAGCCGCTTCTGTAGCCTGGTCCAGCTCCTCTTCAGAGGCGCTGATAGGGAAGTGACGACGCAAGAACTCATCAACGTCATAATCCCAGCAGGAAACAACGTGTAAAATACCGTTACAACTATCCGCCAACACCCGCGCCCAACGTAGTAAGCGGATCGCCAGATCGTAAGTACTCCCCTCATCACACTCGGGATCAATCGCCACGGCCACCCTTATCTCAGTGTGCGCACGCTCTATGGGACGACACAGCCACACTGGGCAGGGGCACTTGCGTAATAACTCCATATCAATGGCTTTGAAGCCCTTGAGCTGGCTCAGCCCCTCCACATTTTTAATTACCAGATCGTAACCTTCGCTAAGTACGCGGCGAATAACTCTCTCTGCAGGGCGTGGACCACAGTCAGATTCGATCTCTATATTCACCTGCTCTTTCGACAGCTTCATACGCTCTCGAGCTGCGGCAATTCCTTCATTTACACGTTCCAGCATTGCCTTAACACAGAAGCTACTAAAGTCCTCAAACCCCGCCGGTACCGCTGGGCAAACCAGCAGCACCTTAATTTCCGCATGATTATTGCGGGCTATGGCAAAAGCCTGTAACAACCCACTGGACTCATCTTCAGCAGCATGGCTCACATAGAGGACTTTATGAATATTCGGCATAACAATTTTCTCTAACTGTGGGCATTGGAGGTAAAAGCAGACGGAGACCACCATGCAGCCCTGCGGCCACTACCATTTGATATGGTCGATGAAAGCCAATTCACAGAAGAAGAATAGAAGTGCAGCTCTAGTCACCACCAGATGGGAAGCAATCCTGGAACAAAGAGGAAGCAAAAGGAGATTTTTATAGAAGGGATAACGGTAGATGACCCAGAACTCTTTGACAGTCTCCTAGGTCAACTACTGAGTTAAGCTTAGGGGCAAATTGGATACCCTAGATATCCAGCACCTGTTTTACAAAGGGGATGGTAATTTTACGCTGTGCCATCAGGGAGGCCCTATCTAACTGCTCTAACAGCAGGAACAGTGCGCGAGTATCCCTAGGCGCGCGGTGCAAAATGTATTGCGCCACATCTTCGGGCAGATCGAAGCCGCGCAGGCGACTGCGCCTGCGCAAGGCAGCCACTTTGTCGCGGTCATTCATTGGCTGTAACTGGAATACCAGCGACCACTGCAGGCGCGACAACAAGTCAGCCAAGGAGATATCCATCCCCCGCGGAGATTTTCGCGCCCCTAATAATAACTGCCTACCGCTGTCTCTGACCCGGTTGTATAAATGGAACATCGCCGTCTGCCACTCGGGCTGTCCCTCTAACAAGTGCAGGTCATCAATACACACCAGATCCAACTGCTCGAGGCCATCGAGCAGTACAACCGGGTCCATGGCCATCAATTCAGCCATAGGAATATATTGGAAACTGCGACCATTGGCCTCGGCACTCTGACAAGCAGATTGCAGCAAGTGGCTAACACCACTTCCTGCATCCCCCCAGATGTAAATCACCGCTTCGGGATTTTGCCCACTGGCAAATGACTGCAGCAGAGCTACAACTTGGCGGTTGGGGTCCGACTCCGACAGATAAAAGTTATCGAAGGTAGCATCGTCTCGCAGGGATACTCCCAGCGGCAACTGTTGCGGAATACTCATCTCAATCCCAACGATAGCGCAACGGATTATCAGCGCTGCCCAAAGGTGCACGGTGCCCATTCAACTCAATGGCATCCTCGTCCCCATGTGCTCGCAACTTATGATTTAACGCCAGGGTATCGCGCAAATTGCGTAGGCCTACGGTGGCACTCAATGCCAAGCGCATCCGATCTCCCTCCACAGAAAGGAGATTTGCACTGCTCACCTGCGCCAGTCCCTGTAAATAGGCCGAGGCCTCTGCGTAATCGGCAAAGCTATCCACGCCAGATAACTCCACAAAAATTGAGCCCTGTTGGGCATCCTCAATACCGGGGCGCACGGCATAGCGTTGGGCAAGCAAGTTAGCCATCTGATTAACACCGCGCAGTGCAACCTCTTCCAAAGAGCCACCATTGCTATCAAAGGCATAACTGCGACCACCGTGCAATAATAACCAATCAGCCTGCCAGCGGCGTCCCGACGCCTGAAGCAAGCGCCCCATCAAAGTGGCATCCGGCCTGTAGCGTAAACCAGCGCGCTCTGCGGCCTGTTCACTCTGAGCCCAAAGGTCACCAAGAGGCATATTGTGCTGATCATTGAGGTCCATCACCGGGAAATCCAATGGCACACCGCGCTCCACAGCCATAGCGTCCAATACCGAAAAGAGCTCCGGGGCATCTTCTTCCCTAAGGATACTGCGCCCTTCCTTTAGGGTATCCACAGCCAGCCACACCAGAGTGCCGGGGCGATTATTGGGCCACATTGGCAAACCCAACTGATGGATTTGCCTGGAAATAGCTTGGGGATCGAAAGAGAGATGAAGGTAGAGCTGATTATCTTCGCTGGTGTAGCGGTAACCTTCTAGGAAATGCTGGGCTTTCTTCAGGATAGGCTGCAAATTTGGATTACTGCCAATTGCGGCGTCTCCGGTGACACGCACAAATATCCGCTCCAGCCCCCGGCTGCCAGCACTCGCGCGGTCAGTAGCCCCACGGCTCGGTACAGCCTCGACCACTTCATACAGGTCCGAGATAACTCGAGCCTGGACTGGCAGAATTAGGGCACCGAACAACAGGACCAAAAACTGCAACACCAATCCCTGCCGGAGCAGCTTGTGCATAGGATTCTTCTCCAAACCTCATTCCAACCCGTGAGCTTGCACGAAATCGTTGTTATTGCGCAAGACGCCAAAATCCACGGCTGGGATAAAAATTGGGGCTATTGTATCAGCGTCGGCGACTTCTCTCAGCCCCGAGTTCTCACTATTAGAGGGTTTCTAGCCGTTTAACTGAAGATAAATACCAGATTCCTTCATTGAGATGCCCACTGGGCGTGGCTACCGGACCAAGACCCGGCTAGAATACGCGCCCTTCGAAGACCCACTGCAGGAAGAATCATGAGCGATTCCAAGCCGCAATCCGCTGAAACATCCCTCTCTTATAAAGACGCCGGTGTCGATATCGACGCGGGTAACGCCCTGGTAGAGCGTATCAAGTATGTCGCCAAGCGCACTTCCCGCCCGGAAGTCATGGGAGGCCTGGGCGGTTTTGGCGCTCTCTGCCAACTCCCCAGCGGCTATAAAGAGCCAGTCTTGGTTTCCGGCACCGATGGCGTGGGTACCAAATTGCGCCTGGCGATGGACCTGGGCATCCACGACACCATTGGTATCGACCTGGTTGCTATGTGTGTCAATGACTTGGTGGTAGCAGGTGCCGAACCACTTTTCTTCCTCGACTACTATGCCACTGGCAAGCTGAATGTGGATATCGCCGCTGAGGTTGTCTCCGGTATTGGTAAAGGCTGTGAGTTGGCAGGCTGTGCCCTGGTCGGTGGCGAAACCGCCGAAATGCCCGGCATGTATGAAGGCGACGACTACGATCTGGCCGGTTTCTGCACCGGGGTCGTGGAGAAATCCGAGATTATTGATGGCAAAAAAGTAAAGAGTGGTGATGTGCTCATTGGACTCGCTTCCAGCGGCCCCCACTCCAATGGCTACTCTTTAATCCGAAAGGTACTCGAAGTCAGTGGCGCCGATTTACAACAGCAATGCGGTAGCGAAACACTGGCCAAGGCATTGATGGCCCCCACCCGCATCTATGTTAAGAATCTGCTGCAACTGATGAAGAGCGTCCAGGTAAACGCCCTCAGCCACATCACCGGCGGCGGCCTGCTGGAAAACCTGCCCCGCGTACTCCCGGAAGGCTGTCTTGCTCGTGTAGACGTTACTAGCTGGGAGATGCCCGAAGTGTTCCGCTGGCTCCAACAGGCAGGCAACATCGACGCCCGTGAAATGTACCGCACCTTCAACTGTGGTGTCGGTATGGTAATTTGCGTACCTGCGGAACAAGCCGACCAAGCACTGCAAACCCTGGAGCAAGCAGGTGAAGACGCCTTCGTCGTGGGCAAAATCGAAGATGCTGTGGCAGGCTCAGATGCCGTAGAGCTGGCAGGCCTGTAATGTCACAGGGAGTATGCAAAGTTGCCGTGCTGATTTCCGGTAGCGGCAGCAACTTGCAGGCGCTCCTGGATGCCTCGGCAAATGCCGGGGCAGACTTTTCCGTCTGCACAGTAATCAGCAATAAGCCCGAGGCCTTCGGCCTCAAGCGCGCCATCGAGGCCGGAGTCCCCACATCAGTGGTCGACCATCGCAACTTCTCCGGCAGAGAAAGCTTCGACCAGGCGCTAATCGCAGAAATCGACAGCCATCAGCCGGATTTGGTTGTCCTGGCCGGGTTTATGCGTATCCTCACTCCCGAGTTTGTTCGCCACTACAGCGGTCGCCTGCTCAATATTCACCCCTCTCTACTGCCAAAATATCAAGGGCTCCATACCCATCAGCGTGCTCTGGAAGCCGGTGATAGTGAGCACGGTGTTACCGTTCATTTTGTCACCGAAGAGCTCGATGGTGGACCACCCATCGTTCAAGCTGCCGTACCTATAAAGGAAGGGGACACTCCCGAATCTTTGGCAAAGCGGGTTCAGGTACAGGAACACGTCATTTACCCCATGGCTGTTACCTGGTTTGCCCAGGGGCGCCTAAAAATGCTGGCGGACCGCTCGCAACTGGACGGCGAGCTTCTACCTCTTAGTGGCGCCAGAATCGATAGTTAAGCAAAGCCAAGCTGGCGGGATCAGCATTGCAATGTACTTTGCGGGTCGCGCCAGCTAGTATTCAAAGAGGTTCAGATTTTGCGAGGCTCTGTCGTGCGCATTTTTATCTCCTCTCTGTTTTTTCTCTTTCTCTCCACTCAATCTCTCGCCAGCCAACTGGAACCCTTTAAGGCGACTTATACCGCAAGGTACAACGGCATTAGTGTTACAGCCACTCGTGAGCTTACTGGGCAAGAAGGGAGTTGGCGGCTGGACTTTAATACCTTTGCGCTTTTTGCCAGTATTAAAGAATATTCCCGCTTTATCAGCCAGGACGGCAATATTACCCCCTACCACTATGAGTATCGCCGCAAAGGACTCGGCCGCGATCGCGGTACAATTCTCAGCTTCGAACCCGACAAAGGCATGGTGTTCAACGTCTCCAACCCAGAACGGGATATGGAAAACGTATCGCCAAACATCCTGGATAAGTTGAGCTATCAAATGCAGCTAACACTGGATGTCGCCGCAGGCAAAGAAAATCTCCAATATGAGGTCGCCGACGGTAAGAAGATTCGCAAGTACACTTTCGCCAAAGAGGGCTCCGAAGTAATAAAAACACCAATGGGGAAAGTAGAAGCAATAAAGGTACGCCGAGTTAGAGATGCGGACTCAGAAAGAGAGACGACCGTCTGGATTGCGCCTCAATGGAACTACGCCTTGGTGAAGCTGGTGCAGCGCGAAGAGAATGGCAAAAAGTACCAAATAACCTTGAAAAAGCTATCTATCAATGGCAAAAGTGTCGGTGCAGGCCAATAAATTACCATTTTTTTACAGAGGCAAAAAAAATATTCACATTCGATGGATTTTTGCCTCCTTTCTCTTTATAAAGTGACTCCTTTCCCTTGCACAGGCAATTCCTTGTTGCCTAACCTGTTTAAAAGCGAGGGATTTGCTACGAAAACGGAAGGCATCTATATAAATCTAATGGCCTTCCCTCCATATCCCAGCATTTCCAATGCTACTTATGGTTTTCAGTAATCAGCAGACTTAGAGATGGGCTCTCATGAATAAGAAATACCTGCGACATGCAGTTTTAGCCGCAGCAATCGGCTCCGTTTCCCAAGGCGCTATGGCCGCGGGCTTCTACCTTCAGGAAACCAGCGCATCCGGCCTTGGCCGTGCCTTCGCTGCCGAAAACACTATCGGTGACAACGCCTCCATCCTAGCCCGCAACCCGGCTGGTTCTGCACTATTTGATACTTATACTTTGACTGGTGGCCTCACCTATGTTGATCCAGGCATCGATGTAACCGGTGATGTTACTTATTACCTTCCTGTCGATGTTGGCCCAGACGGCATCATTTATGCTGAGTCCAGTACTGTAGCCGATGCCAGCGACTACGCGACCAGTGCTTTTATTCCTAATGGCTACCTAGCAGCACCGATCAATGACGACTGGTCCTGGGGCCTGGCCATGTACACTGACTTTGGTCTGGAAACTGATTTTCCCGACAGCTTCCCCGGCACCACCATCTCCAACAAAACGAACCTGCTGACTTTAAATATTCAGCCGTCCATTGCCTACGATATCAACGATACCTTCAGTATCGGTGCAGCTATCAACTTCCTTTACGCTGAAGCCGAGCTAAAAACAACTTTCCCTACAGACTTCCCTATCGGCGCCGTTATTGAGCAAAGAACAGGCGTTAACCCTGAAGGGGCCACCATTCTAGATGTTAAAGGTGATGGCTGGGATGTAAGCTGGACCATTGGTGCCTTATGGAACATTGATGACAATACTCGCGCAGGTATTTCCTACCACGCAAAGTACGACCCCAAGCTAAAGGGTGACGTTAATTCTGATGTCGTACCTGCAGAAGCTCCCTTTGATGATGCCAGTGGCAACCTGACCCTGAACCTACCTGACACCCTGGAGCTGGGCCTTTACCACCGCTTCGAGAACAACTGGGCAATTGCTGTTGGCTATATGTACACCAACTGGAGCCGTTTCGAGCGCCTTGAAGCCTTTATCCCTTCAGGTGGTGAAGAGTTCAATCCTCTCCTGATTAAAGAAGAGAACTTTGTAAGCGGCTCCCGCTACAGCCTTGCCGCTGAGTACTACTTTAATGACAGAGTGACTGTACGCTTTGGCTACGCCCATGACGAAGGCGCAGCCCGTGACGGCTTCAACCGCCACGAAGAAGATGTAATCAAAGAAGAAACTGGCCTGGACCTACCGGTCACCTGGCGCACCCTGTCCATTCCCGATACCGACCGCCAATGGCTAACTATAGGCGGCACCTATAAGCACAATGACCGCCTAAGTGTTGATGCCGGACTCGCCTACCTTTGGGGTGATGATGAGCTTATTCAGGAAGTCAGTAACTTGGATGGATTTGTAACCTACTACGATGGCGGCACCACCAAGACCGAGGCCTGGCTATTCAGTGCAGGTGTAAACTACAGCTTCTAAGTAATTTCGCCCTCTCGGCAAATAAAAGGCTCTACTCCGGTAGGGCCTTTTTTAATTCTCCTATCGACCTCTCACTCCACCACCTCTAGACCCACAAACTCCCCCCATCAACATCAATACCACTTAATAACAATGTTAAGAATTAGTGGTTAGATATCTATCGAAAGTAATTTGTTATATAGCCTCATCAACACTTAAGAAAAACAACACAACATCGAAAATCGACTCATTATTGAAAATACTCAAATTATTAACACTCACTTAAAAGAAAACAAAATGACTTTATCGCGAACGCCAGCTTTCTAGATAATTTTTGTAACATGCCACAGTGAGCGACAACAGTGACTCTAAAGCAGAAAGGTAATCCCCTCACTAATAAGTCTGAAATGGGGTAGCAGAAAAACTAGCAGGCAGGCCCAAAACCTCAAACTTAAAAAGTCAAACCAAAAGAGCAAAACATGAAATTAACCGCGGTATTTCTCCTATTAATAGCAAGTCTTGATGTTGCAGCATTAACCATGGGAGAGGCAATTAATATAGCAGGGCGTCAACGAATGCTATCTCAAAGAATCACGCAAGCATTTATCCTAAACGGTATACAACCCGAAGCACAACGCCACCAGAAAGTATTGAAACGGTCAGTGCAGGAATTCGAGCGTAACAATCAGAAACTTAATACGTTCCCAGCTGCAGAAAAAATCAAAGATCAGCTAAAAAAAGTACAGAGCGAATGGCAACCCTTTAAGCAACTCAGTCTGCAACCGGTAACCAGGGAAGGAGCAACCGACTTATTCCTGCGCAGCAATAAACTATTAACAGAAACGCACAGCTACGTGGTTAAATTACAGCAACTCGCCAATCACAATTCTGCCGAACTAATCAACATTGCCGGTCGGCAGCGAATGCTTTCTCAAAGAATTTGCAAGAATTATGCTGCTAAACTTTGGAACATCTCACCAGCTGAAGCGGAGCAAGGGCTACAACAAGATCTTACAGAGTACTCCAGTCGCCTAACCCGCCTTTTAGAGAGCACACTCAACACCCCTGAAATCAGCAGCAACCTTCTCAAAGCCAAGGATCATCTCAGTTATGCCAGCCGAGGCTTTGAAGGGGAAATGAAACTATCTGAACAGCGTCAGATTCAAGTAATTACTGGCACTACAGACTTGATGCTGCGCGATATGGATGTCGTTACCAAGCAATATGCCAGCTTGCTGGACTCAAGAGAATAGTCATGAAAACAGATGTTGAATTTAGGCCCAGTATGGAGGAGCTTCTGGAAAAGCTGGCAACGCCAAAATTCCGAGGCCTAAATCAACAAGCTAATGACGAAACCATAAAACGTATGAAGCAGTCCGTGCCGATATTAATCGGGATTGGCAAAGCTGGGGATCACATACCCGGCATGCGCAAGAATCTGATTTTACACGCCGGCCCACCAATCACATGGAACCAGGCCTCCGGCCCTTTAAAGGGGGCAATTATTGCCGGCCTCCTATTTGAAGGGCTCGCAAAAAACAAAGAAGCCGCCATAGAGATGATGAAAAAAGGGGAGGTGGATTTAGAGCCTTGCCATGATCACAATGCCGTTGGACCAATGGCCGGCATTATTACCTCTTCTATGTCAGTGTATATTGTTGAGGACCAACTCTCTGGCTATAGAACTTACTCCAACCTCAGTGATGACAGAGGTGATTTTCGTGGAAGCTCCATTCGCTTTGGCGTTTACGAAAAAAGCGCTATCGATTACCTCCACTGGGTTGAGAACAATGTGGCCCCAGTTCTCAATCAAGCCATTGTCGATGTCGATGGGATTGACTTCCTGCCAATCATCGGCAGAAGCCTACTTATGGGCGATGACTGCCATGTAATGACCAATGCTGCCACTTTAATATTCTCCAGAATTCTCCTCCCTGGTGTTATCAAGGCCAGCCCTAAAAAAGAGTGGATAGAGAAAATTGCCTCACAGATTTACCAAGATGAATCATTTTCCCTGAATGCCATTATGGCCACCTGTAAAGCGATTGCGGATGCGGGTAATGGCATACCACATAGCAGTATTATCACAACCATGGCGCGTAATGGTACCGAGTTCGGCATCAAGATATCAGGACTCGGTGAAAAATGGTTTACCGGCTTGGCCGGTGTTGGACGCGGTTTTTTGATGCCCGGAATTACGCCTGCGGATGTCAACCGCGATATGGGTGACAGCGCAATAACCGAAACCGTAGGGCTTGGTGGTACCGTGAAATCGCTATCCGGTTCAAACCTGGATACGATCGACAACACTCTCAAGATGTATAGCATTGCACACTCAGAGAGTGATTCATTCTTAACCCCAGGTATTGATGATCGGGGGCCACCGCTTGGATTCGACCTATTGAAGATCGTCAAGACCAATACAACCCCAACAATTAACTCCGGCCTGGCACACAAAAATATGAATCGCTACATGGCCGGTACTGGATCACTTCACCCTCCAATGGAGGCTTTTATTAAAGCCGCTGTAGAGTTTTCTGAAGTTGAAGTCCCCTTAACTCAAATGCAGCCCTGACATTTTTTAAACAAAAAAAGGGGAGTAACACTCCCCTTTATTAGCCACTTCTCGCAAAGCTAGTAGATTACCAGCCGCACTGACGACCCTTGTTCTGCTCTTCCAAGTATGCCATCAAAGGCTGGAAGTAATCGATAATTGCAGATGCATCCAGATCGCGCTGGCCTGTCAAAGCTTCCATCGCATCCGGCCAAGGCTTACTGGCACCCATAGCCAACATGGTACGCAATTTCTTGCCCGCTTCATCATTTTGATAAATAGAGCAGCGATGCAGTGGCCCGGTCTCGCCAGCAGCTTCACACAATGCACGGTGGAACTGGAACTGCTGAATGCGAGCAAGGAAATAGCGGGCATAAGGAGTGTTGCCGGGAATATGGTACTTGGCACCCGGATCGAAGTCCGCTTCGGTGCGCTCTACCGGGGCCTGGATACCCTGATATTCCTCGCGCAGCTTCCACCAAGCCTTATTGTAATCAGCCGGCTGAACCTCACCATTGAAAACCTGCCAGCGCCACTTATCTACCAGCAAACCAAAAGGCAGGAAAGCAATTTTATCCAGCGCCTGCTGCATCAGATAACCGATATCTTTGCTCTCATCCGGCACCTCATCCATCAGGCCAATTTCCTTCAGGTACTTAGGGGTGATAGACAGGGCAATAGTATCGCCGACAGCTTCGTGGAAACCATCGTTGGCCCCCTCTTTATAGAGGAAGGGCTGCTCCTTATAAATGCGCTGATAGAAGTTGTGGCCCAGTTCATGATGGATAGTAACCAGATCTTCTCCGGTCTTGTTAATACACATCTTGATGCGGATATCATCCTGGCCGTCCATATTCCAGGCGCTGGCGTGACAGACAACATCGCGATCACGGGGCTGCGTGAACTGAGAACGCTCCCAGAAAGTTTTGGGCAATGGTTTGAAGCCGAGAGAAGTAAAGAACTTCTCACCCGCCTTGACCATATCCTGCTCGCTCATACCCGAGTCAACAACGAGCTGGGTCAGGTCATAGGGTGCCTGCATGTCATCGTCTTTGACTAGGTCATAGACATTGCCCCACTCCTGAGCCCACATATTACCAAGCAGATGTGCGGGGATTTTACCCTGAGCAGGTACTACCTCATCACCGTAGTGATCATTTAGCTTGGCGCGTACATGGCAATGCAATGCCTCATACAAAGGCTTCACTTTGCCCCACTGGGCATCCATATCGGCAGCGAAGGCATCTGGCTCCATATCGTATTTGGAGCGCCAGAAAACACTCAGGTTATCGTAACCCAGCTCCTCAGTGCCGGCATTGCCGATCTCCACTTGACGCTCATACAGAGGCTTCATTGGAGGGGAAACTTTACGCCAGCCCACCCACAAATCCTTGAGCAGCTCTGGGTCGCGGTTGGTCGCCATTACCTGACCCATCTCGGTCAGGGTGTAACACTTTTCAGCCCCTTCCTCTTCCCGACAGTACTTACCGGCACCATACATACCCTGCATTTTCGAGCCGATCTGGGCCAGCTCAGCGGTCAAAGCGGGATCTTTCGGCGCCGGGAACACCAAACCCTGCTTCAGCATGGTCAATTGGCGACGGGTATCTGGATCGAGCTCCAAGTCATTAAACTTTGCCGCTTCCGAAGCGAGCTCCACAGCCATCGTTGTGTAGCGCTCGGAGGCGAGGGCTTCTACATACTGTGAATCAAGATTGATATAAGTGGATGCCAACCAAGCAGCGTGGCTCATTTCCTGAGCCATTTTCTCCAGGCGGGCCTGGGCATCATTGAGGAATGCCTTGGCATCCTCAGCAGTCAGCGGGCCATTTTTGGCCGCTGGGCTTTCTGCGGTGGCCTGAGCCACCCCCATGGATTTAGGTGACTGCTGATTGCTGTCACAGGCAGACAGCGCTACTGCAGCGGCAATGGCAAGAGCAACTTTCTTCATCTTCCCCTCAAATAATCGTTATTGGGCCTAGCTATAACTGTCGCCGTTTATAGCATAAGCAAGCTGCTAGCAGCGACGGTAAGCTTATGAGTTAGCTACAGATCGACACAATATCTCACGTATTCGGCGGTTTCTGGGGAAAAATACGGCGTGATCGGGTACGGCTGCCAACAGACAGAGGGACGATTAGCCTCAGAGGCCATCTGGCGAAGAATCAGGGAAAGCTTTAAAAAGGAAGGCGTTTAAGGAGGCAGCCCAACCAGCAACACCCTCGGCACATGATACCACTGCTACCGTTGCTCCCTTCCGGGCCTGGCGGGGTTCGCAGCTGCTCATTGCGAGGGGACCGGAAGGGCCACCACAACGATCTTCGGTGCATCCGAAGAGGGCGCGATTATAGAGGGTTAAAGGCGCAAGTTCCAGCCCTATTAACAGGTTATAATAGGCGACTACTACTTTATCCCCTTCTGAAGAGTTAACCATGCATCTGTTTGTCGATAATTTGACCAATGTTGATTTCAGCTACCTGGACCACCAGCGTGGTTTAGTGGGCGAAACCTGGCTAGCGAATGCCGCCCTGGATGGGGCTCTCGATCACCAGGGCATGGTTTGCGATTTTGGTATCGTTAAAAAGACATTGCGCCACTGGCTAGATGATCAGCTGGATCACCGCCTCCTGGTTCCGATCCTCGCCCCTGGCCTGGCGCTAGCCCATCAAGACGGCAATATCTCTCTCAAGTGGCAACTCGCAAGCGGCGAGCAGATTTCAGTATCTGGACCAGAACAGGCATTCGCCCTAGTAGAGAGCGATAGCATCAATGCTGAAAGTGTTGCCCGCTGGAGTGTTCAGCAACTGGCTAACTCCTTCCCTGCCAGTGTTGAGCAGCTCAAGCTATCTTTTGAAGACGAGCAAATTCAGGATGCCTTTTACCACTACAGCCACGGACTGAAAAAACATCAGGGCAATTGCCAGCGTATTGCCCACGGCCACCGCTCTCGCATCCAAATTTTTGTTAATGAAAAGAGAGACAAATCGCTAGAGCAAAAGTGGTCTCAACGTTGGAAAGATATTTACCTGGGTACCCGTGAGGACCTGCGCGAAGAAAATAAAGAGAATGGACATAGCCTGGTCTTCGCCTACAGAGCCCAACAGGGAGATTTTACTTTGCAGTTGCCCGCAAGCGCCTGTGAAATTTTGGATTGCGATACCACTGTTGAGCAGCTGGCTCAATATATCGCCACGACTCTTGCCGAACAGTACCCCGGCAGTGAAGTCAAAGTGCGCGCCTATGAGGGGCTCGGCAAAGGAGCCATTGCCAGTGCTAAGCTCTAGCCCTGTAAAAGCCACTAAAACCAACAATTCTCCATAGTCTCAAGAGACTTGATTTTGAATCTGATTCTTTTGCAAGAAGCGGACTTTATCAGCCCTGATATCGTCCGTCTCTCTGGCCGTCGGCTAGAACATATTGTCAATGTCCACCGGGCCGAGCCCGGTCAGCAACTGCGTGTGGGTCTGCTGGACGGAAATATCGGCTATGGGCAAATCACTACTCTCGCCGATCAGCAAGTAGAGCTCCGGGTGGAGCTAAGTAAAAACGCTCCGCCTCCTCCTCCCATCACCCTGATCCTGGCGCTGCCACGCCCCAAAATGCTGAAGCGCATTATCCAGCATGTCACCGCACTGGGAGTTAAAAAGCTGGTCTTGATCAATAGCTACCGGGTGGAAAAGTCTTATTGGCAAACCCCATGGCTAGAAGAGAAAAAGCTTTTTGAACAATGCCTGCTTGGGCTCGAGCAAGCCGTCGACACACAAATGCCAGAAATTCTATTGCGCAAACGTTTTAAACCTTTTGTGGAAGATGAGCTACCTGAACTGTGTCAGGGCTCTCAAAAACTGGTTGCTCACCCGGTCGGTGGCACAGCTTGCCCAGTGGATATCGGAGAGGCCTGCACCCTGGCAATTGGTCCTGAAGGGGGGTTTATTGCCTACGAAGTTGAGAAGTTAAAAGAAGCGGGGTTTCACTCTGTACACCTGGGCCCACGAATTCTCCGAGTGGAAACAGCCCTACCAGTTCTGGTAAGCCGACTTTTCCCCTCCTGTTAAGTGTAAGTCCCGAGTCGTGGTCACATGCCAATTTCACAGTGCATGTGACCCATACTTCTCATATTTATTTCATAAGCCATTAATATCGCTCGCCCCAAGCTTTCAAAAAGCTACGGCAATATGGTCTTGTTTACCGCAAATTGTCCTGGACTCAAATTTGAGACTTTTGCACGTTTCCTTCATGAATATTTCATCATTTTGTCACAATTAAGACATATTTTGCGGCCTCGTTTTACTTCCCTAGGCTCTGAGATCACATGTACCTTTTTCTTCAACGACTGTGCCGCTCATTAATACTATTAATACTGCTTGCTACTAACCTTCTAAGCCCTTTCGCCACCGCTGAACTTCCTCCTTTTCCTTCAGACAGCAATGGAAAGCTATTTAGCCTACACGGCTCCAATACTATTGGCGCACAACTGGCACCCAACTTGGTTCAAGACTATTTCACTGCGAAAGGGGCGAGTGACATTAGTGTCCAGCCACTAGACGCCCCCAACGAAGTCCGTATTCAGGCAAAAGTTGGCAACAATTCTGTATTTGTCGATATTGCTGCACATGGCTCCAGTACGGGTTTTACTGGGTTAAAACTGGCAAAGGCCGATATCGCCATGGCTTCGCGCCCAATCAAAGACGGCGAGTTCACAGAGCTGAGCACGCTGGGCGATATGCGCAGCCGCAATGCGGAGCATGTCATTGCCATAGATGGACTGGCCATAATAGTGCATCCACGCAACCCACTTCACCAACTGACCCTACAGCAAATAAGTGCTATTTTTTCTGGTCAAATTAAAGACTGGTCGGAACTCGGTAAAGGCAAAGGGCGAATTAACGTTTATGCCCGAGACGACCAATCAGGCACCTGGGATACCTTTAAAAGCTTGGTGCTTGGCAAGCGTTACGCTCTCACCAGCAGGGCCAAGCGCTTCGAGTCCAATGATCAACTTTCCGACCGTGTTACCTCTGACCCGCGCGGAATCGGTTTTGTTGGGCTAGCATCCATCCGTCAAGCAAAGGCTGTTGCCGTTTCTGACCAAAATACACTGCCGCAGGCTCCAGAGCACCTAACCATTGCTACGGAAGACTACCCTCTGTCACGCCGCCTTTTCCTATACACTCCGATTTATTCCTCCAACTCTACAGCGAAAGAATTTCTGCGTTTTGTACAGAGTGAGCTGGGACAGGAACAGGTGAAATCCTCTGGATTCGTCGCGCAAACTCCCATCGGCTTTAAACCAGAGGATTCTCGGGAAGGACCAAGTGAATATTTGAAGCTTACCCGAAATGCTGAGCGACTCAGTATCAATTTCCGTTTCTCCGAGGGCAGTGCCTCCCTGGATAACAAGGCTCAGCAGGATATTGAAAGACTGGCAAAGTACATGGAAAAGCCACAGAACCAAGGACGAAAACTATTACTTGTCGGGTTTGGCGATGAGAAGGTCAGCCCTGAACGTTCGGTTATCCTATCCAAACTTCGCGCAGTTACCGTACGTTCAGCTCTGCGCGATTATAAAATTAGTACCGCGCCAGTGCAGGGTTTTGGTGCTTACCTCCCAATCGCCTCGAATAACTCCAGCGCAAAAATTAAAAATCGTCGAGTTGAAGTTTGGCTACTCTAGCCATTAAAGTCCGGCCAGAATCAGGGAAGAAGAAACGAATAAGGCTGGATAAATAGACATCTAAAGGGAGGCCGCCGCGGCCTCCTTTTTTTACGACACAAATCACTGTATTTGTTGAGAAATGAAAAATAGTTAAGGAGCAAAACTATTTTTTCTTAGGGGAAGCGGAGCTATCGTTCAAGGGTAACGATAAATTAGCAATAAAAAAGCCGCGTATAAACGCGGCTACAATGGTGGCACAAGCCACCAGGTCTCACAGAGAGGAACGCCAAAGAGCGCTCCGGGGAAAATTTCCCTTCAAAACAAGCGCGTTACCGCTTTCTTGTTCAAGGTGCGGCTGACGCAGCCGCACCCCATTAAGCTACGGCGCCTTCCGCCTCAGCTACTTTTTGCAAAGCCAGCTTCGGATCTACAAACTCATATCCCAGTACATCGGCAACTGCCTTGTAAGTCACCATACCGGCGTGAACATTCAGACCTTCCAGCAGGTTGGCATCATCCAGCAACGCCTGCTTAGCGCCTTTGTTTGCCAAGGCTACAGCGTAAGGCAGGGTAGCGTTGTTCAGAGCCATGGTGGAGGTACGCGCTACACCACCGGGCATGTTGGCCACACAGTAGTGCACTACACCATCGACAACGTAAGTGGGCTCTTGGTGAGTGGTCGCTTTGGAGGTTTCGAAACAGCCACCTTGGTCGATAGCTACATCCACTACCACTGCCCCCTTCTTCATACGGCTGATGATATCGCGGGTCAGCAGCTTGGGAGCTGCGGCGCCAGGAATCAGCACTGCACCTACGACAAGGTCTGCTTCCAGGGCGTGCTTTTCAATCGCATCATTCGTGGAGTACTCGGTGCGTACAGCACCACCAAAAATGTCATCCAGCTGACGCAGGCGTGGCAGTGAACGGTCCAAGATAGTGACGTCGGCACCCATACCCAGCGCCATCTTGGCGGCATTGGTACCAACAACACCACCACCGATGATGAGCACTTTGGCAGGTGCAACACCGGGAACACCACCCAGCAGTACACCGAGGCCGCCCTGGGCTTTTTCCAGATGATGCGCACCACACTGTACAGACATACGGCCGGCAACTTCGGACATGGGGGCCAGCAGAGGCAGGCCGCCAAAGCGGTCAGTCACAGTTTCATAGGCGATGCAGGTTGCACCAGATTTCACCAACAGCTCGGTTTGCTTGGGGTCTGGAGCAAGATGGAGATAAGTGTAGAGAACCTGCCCTGGGCGTAGCATTTCGCACTCATTGGGCTGCGGCTCTTTCACCTTGACGATCATATCGGCAGTAGCAAAGATCTCTTCCGGAGTCTCGATGATTTTGGCTCCGGCCTGCTCGTACATTTCATCAGTAAAACCGATAGCGGCACCGCCATCTTTCTGTACGATTACTTGGTGACCATGGCCGATCAGTTCGCGAACACTAGACGGCGTCAGGCCAATACGGTACTCGTGGTTTTTGATCTCTTTCGGGACGCCAATCAACATTTTCTGCTCCTTAATCTCTGCGTTTGGCGTAGTCTCCGCAAAAAGCTTGGAGCTACACCTACTTTCTGTATTTTACCCAGTATAGGGCCACTCTAAAAGTGGATTTCTACAAGAATTTTTAACAAACTAGTGGAATCAACTGCTTACAATAGTAACAAGACTATTTATTGATCTGATCGCCCACAAAGGAAACAAGATATGCGCAAGCGCGCGGGAGAGCTGAATACCGTAGACCGCAATATCTTGCGGGTTCTGCAAAAAAATGGCCGTACCAGCTATGCAGAGCTAGCTCGTCAAGTGGGATTGACTGCTACGCCATGTGTCGAGCGGGTGAAACGGCTGGAAAACGATGGGGTTATTCAGGGCTATACCGCGCTGATCAATCCAGAGTTTCTCGACGCAGCCCTGGTGGTTTTTGTGCAGATTCGCCTAAACCGTTCCGCCCAGGACGCCTTCGAAGAGTTCCGCAATGCTGTAGCAGCCCTGCCGGAAGTACAGGAGTGTTACCTGGTATCAGGCAACTTCGATTACCTGATCAAGGCACGAGTTGCCGATATGAGCGCCTACCGTAAGTTTTATGGTGAGACCCTTCTGACCCTACCGGAGGTACAGGAGTGCACCAGCTATGTGGTGATGGAGGAAGTGAAAGAGACTTTAGAGGTGCCGGTCCATTACAACCGCTAGCCCCAATTTGCGGAGTTAGATCACAAGAGAGACGACTGATCCATCGCCTCTCTTGCTTGCTAACAGCACATGAAATCAGTACTGAATTCCGAGCTTTCGATAGATGAAGCCTATCACCCAGGCGGGCCCGATAAGCAGGAATTGAATATCCTTGAAGAAGGAAGGTTTTTTCCCTTCGATATGGTGACCGATAAACTGAAAAATCCACATCAGCACAAACAGTCCCAGCGCGGTTTGCCAGACGGGTATTCCCAGCCGCTCTACCACAGACCAAGCCCACAGACACACTAGCGTTAGTGCAGTCATCCCCAGGCCGATAGAGAATGACAGGGCGAAATAGAACAACATCACCGGCACTGTGATCACTACGGCCCAATTTAACCAGGGTATTGATGCCATAAACTGCGGCTGAGGTATGGCCCATAAGAGGCCAGCGACGGTGGCGTAAATCACTGGTACCGCAATCCAGTGAATCGATTTATTGACGGGGTTCTGATGGCTTTCACCATATTCGGCAAACCACTGTTGGGCACTGCGCATGACAATCTCCTTTTCTTATTTTTTATTGTCAGACGCTCATCTTGCTAAACAGCTGCAACGCAATCAATGGCCGAATGTATCAGGCAAAAGCGCAAAGTAATCAGCTAACGCCGTACATAGGCATCCAGTTGGGTGTGATAGAGCTCTGCCATTTCCTCGTCGAAACAACAAAAAACAATACTCACTGGCGCCCCTTCCCTCTCCTGGTGTTGCTGTACCTGCTCTACAGCAATTTCCACAGCCTGCCTGGGAGGGTAATCGTAAACACCGCAGCTAATCGCAGGGAAGGCTATAGAGTACATGCTCTCTCGCCGCGCTAAGGCCAGACACTGGCGATAGCAGCTCGACAGCAGCTCTGGCTCACCCAAGCGGCCCCCGCGCCAAACGGGTCCGACCGTGTGATAAATACGTTTAACGGGGATTGAGAAAGCGCTGGTAGCACGGACCTCGCCAACTGGACAGCCGCCGATACTTCGACAAGCTTCCAGTAGCTTAGGACCTGCGGCACGGTGAATGGCCCCGTCCACACCACCACCGCCGAGCAGGCGTGTATTGGCGGCGTTGACGATGACATCGACGTTCAATCGTGTGATATCACCGAGATGAACTTTGATCACTCAGTATCTCCAACCGCTATTTGAATAATCGCTGCGGATGGAAATCCTTTTCGCTTCACAACAGTCGCGCCCATGAGTAGGACGCGTCCTCTGCACTGCAGACAAGTGGCCAGGCCAATGCAACAGGGCCCCGCAGCCCCCGGGCTTATCCCAGCAGTTTCTTGTGTTGGGAGGCCACAGTTTCCGGGCATTTCGTCAGCGCGCTAACTATGACGATAGCAGCTGCTGAGAAAATGAAACCTGGCAGCAACTCATAGATATCGAAGATTCCCCCAGACAGCTGCTCCCAAATCACTACGGTAAGCCCACCGACAAGAACCCCAGCAATGGCTCCACTGCCCGTCATACGGGACCAGTAAAGGCTGATCAACAGTGCCGGGCCGAACGCGGCACCGAGTCCTGCCCAGGCATAGCTCACCACATCCAAAACCTTGGAATCCGGGTCCATCGCGATCCACACCGCGATCAGGGAGAGCCCAACAACAGCCCAGCGCCCCACTTTAACCATGGCCTCCGGACTGGTCTTGCGACCAAACCAAACATGATAGATATCTTCCGCCAATGCCGCAGATGACACTAACAGCTGGGAATCTGCCGTACTCATGATGGCTGAGAGGATTGCTGCCAACAGCACACCGGCAACAATCGGGTGGAACAACACCTGAACCAGCTCCATAAAGACAGTCTCGCCATCGGGCAGCCCTTGTTGCATTTGCAGGTGGGCGAAGAGGCCCACCGCCATGGCACCGAGAAAACCGATCAGGGACCACACCGCGGCAACGGTTGCCGCTGCCGGCACATCATCAGGGCTGCGCACTGCCATAAAGCGCGCCAGGATATGGGGCTGACCAAAGTAACCCAGCCCCCAGGCCAAAGAGCTGAGAATCGCGACTAAGCCCAATGCCTGGCCGCTGCCATCTGTGAGCCAATGCGTTAATTGTGGTTGCTGCGCTTGCAACTGGGCCCAACTGGCGGAGAAACCACCCTGGTCAGAAATCACAACCAGTGGTACGGCAATCAGAGCAGCGCTCATTAATAAGCCCTGAAACACATCAGTCCAGGATACCGCCAGGAACCCACCAAACAGCGTGTAGGAAATGACAGCAATAGCACCAACAATTACCGCCCAGTGGTAATCCCAACCGAATACCGTTTCAAATAGCTTGCCGCCGGCAATCAGACCAGAAGCCACATAGAAGAGGAAAAACAGCAGGATAAAGACCGCGCATACCGTGCGCAGGTAGGGGTGCCCCATTTTGAAACGACGATCCAGGTAAGCGGGAACTGTGAGGGAGTCATCCAACTCATAGGTATAAATACGCAGGCGACGCCCCATGCTAACCCAACTCAACACAATTCCCGAGAACAGGCCTATAGCGATCCAGCCTGCGGAGAGGCCCGCAGCATAGGCAGCTCCGGGCAAACCCAGCAGTAACCAACCGCTCATATCCGAAGCGCCAGCCGACAAGGCTGCTACAGCTGGGGGCAGCGAACGGCCACCGAGGAAATAATCACTGGCATTTTTGGTGCGTAAATAGGCGTAAATACCGATCACCAGAATCAGAGCCAGGTAGGCGATAAAAGTTAGGGCGACGAGCCACTGTGCGGACATGGGAATTCCTTCTGCTCAAAAACGGAATGGCACCGAAAGAAGGCAATGACTGCGACACTTGCTCGCTTTTTGAGCAAAATGCACTACAGAACCGGAGCCACTTCAAAAATAATTATGTTTATTGCGCGTAAATCTACTTAACGGCTGGCGCCAACTCAATCCACAAACTAAATATTCAGAACAACCACAGAAAAAAGACAATACTATGGGCATCTGTCTGGACGAACTGCGCCTCCAGGTTATCCGTCCAACCCTCAAGCACTTGAGAGCCTGGAGCCAGGGCATGGAAAACCTTTTGCTGGGCACCGCTGCACAGGAGTCACAGCTGGGCTTTCATCTCAAGCAGGGGCGGCGCCACGGGTTGGGGATCTATCAAATCCAGCCACATACACACCGGGAAATCTGGGATAACTACCTGATTGATCACCCCGCACTGGCCTCAAAAATTCGAGGGCTCGCCAGCCAACGGGATTTTCTCGACCACCCCCACAGCGAACTGACCACCAACCTGCGCTATGCCACCGCAATCGCCTGGCTGGTTTACCGCTCGGCAGAAGTGCACAAAATACCCGAATCAGACACCCACGATGTGGCCAAAATGGCGCGATTGTGGCACCAGCACTTCCATCACGGACCCAGTGCCACTACGCGGGATTTTGAATGCAGCTATGCCCAGCTGGTGAGCGGTGCCGATCCTACAAATTCAGCGCCGAGATATACTGGGGCTCAACCTCCTGGGCATCGTCCGGCTCCCACGAATTCACCTGGCGCTGAATTAAATGGTCAGGGCGCTCGGCAGCCGACGGCTTAGAGCGGTCCAATTCCAGACTTTCAAAATCGTAGAGATCCCTGTCCGCCAATTGCGACGGGGATATACGTGTTAATGCGGCAAAGATATTTTCACTGCGCCCAGGGAATTTATTGTCCCACTCCCGCAACATCTGCTTGATCGCCTGGCGCTGCAAGTTTTCCTGACTACCACACAAATTACAGGGAATAATGGGGAATTCCTTGAACTCCGCGTAACGGGCAATATCTTCTTCTCGGCAATAAGCCAGCGGGCGAATCACAATATTGCGCCCATCATCGGCACGCAGCTTGGGTGGCATCGCCTTCAGGCGACCACCGTAAAACATATTTAGGAACAATGTCTCGACAATGTCGTCTTTATGGTGACCAAGGGCCACTTTGGTAGCACCAATTTCCTCGGCAAAGCCGTAAAGGGTACCGCGACGCAGTCGTGAACAAAGGCTACAGGTAGTCTTGCCCTCTGGCACCACTTCCTGCACCACCGAATAGGTATCTTTCTCTACAATATGGTGTGGCACGCCAAGGGAGCGCAGATACTCCGGCAGGATATGCTCAGGGAAACCAGGCTGCTTCTGGTCCATATTCACCGCCACCAACTCAAAGTTCACCGGGGCGGTTTTTTGCAGGTTCAGCAGAATATCCAGCATGGCGTAAGAATCCTTACCACCGGATAAGCAAACCATGATTTTGTCGCCCTCTTCAATCATATTGAAGTCGGCAATAGCGCGACCCACATGGCGGCGTAGGCGTTTCTGCAGTTTGTTGAATTCGAGTCGCTCGCGGCGATTTTCCACTTCGGACATGGTGTCTCTCTAACTATTTCGGTACCGGTGACCGGGGCTGGGGGTCACAGCCATCGCCTATCTGTGTGGAGCGAGGCTTTCATATTGCTAGGGGGCGCGATTGTACGCATTTCGATCACGGAGTACACGACTCCCCATCCGACTTATCCGCTAACAAGAACTCTACACAGGGCCAAACATGCTCCAGCAAGGCTGGCTGTGCTTTAGCGGTTGGGTGGATACCATCGGATTGCATGGCACCGTCTGCAAGCGCGACGGTTTCCAGGAAGAAGGGCACCAACCCGACCTGTTCGGATTTGGCCACCTTGGGGTAAACGGCGGCAAAAGCATTGGTATAGGCGCGGCCGTAGTTGGGCGGGATACGCATGCCAAGCAGCAAAACCTCTACACCAGAGTTCTTCGCCAGCTTCACCATCTCCATCAGGTTGCGCTGTAAAGACTGGGGAGGGTATCCCCGCAGACCATCATTGCCGCCCAGCTCTACAATCAGCCAACGCGGATTGTGCTCCTGCATCAGGCGTGGCAGACGCGTCAATCCACCAGAAGTCGTTTCTCCGCTGATACTGGCATTGATCACCCGAACTTTTTTGCCCTTTTCCTGCAAACGCTCCTGCAGTAATTGCACCCACCCCTGCTCTTCATTGATACCGTAGGCCGCGCTGATACTGTCACCCAAGACCAACAAAGTATCTGCCTTACTTGCCTGGGCAGCTCCAATGGGGATAAACAGCAACAGTACCAAGCTGAATTGAGCCGCCATCTGCCGAAAAATGGCTGTCGTCATGTCATACTCTCCAAAAATTCGCGCATCCGTATAGGGAACACAGTATGTCCGCCATTCTTACGGCAGAAAACCTGTATCACAGAGTCTCCACCAGCGAAGGGCCATTGACCCTATTAAACAATATCTCCCTGCAGCTGGCGCGTGGAGAGAGTCTGGCTGTGACCGGTGCCTCAGGTTCCGGCAAGTCCACCTTGCTCGGTCTATTAGCTGGATTGGACAAGCCCAGTGAGGGAAAAATCTGGCTGGCCGGCGAAGAAATTACCGCCATGGATGAAGAACAACGTGCGGCGGTACGCGCCCGCTGTGTGGGGTTTGTCTTTCAAACCTTCCAGCTACTACCCGGTCTCACCGCTCGCGAGAATGTCATGCTGCCCAGTGAGCTACGCGGTGAACGCGGCGCCGCCAAACGCGCTGAGGAGTTCCTGGCCAAGGTCGGACTCGAACATCGCCTGGGCCATTACCCGCGCCAACTCTCCGGCGGGGAGCAGCAAAGGGTCGCCATTGCCCGGGCATTCGCCAGCTTCAGCGGCGAGGACGCCATCCTTTTTGCCGACGAACCCACCGGCAGCCTGGATGCCGGCAACGGCGCCAAGATCATCGATTTACTCTTTAAGCTCAATGCCGAATCCAGCACCACTCTGGTGTTGGTGACCCACGAGCAGCGCCTGGCTGAACGCTGCGCCACTCACTTGCGTATGTCTGCAGGTGCCGTGGAGTCTTACGAGCCCCTCGCCGGTGACGACAACTTCTCGGAGGTATCCGCCTGATGCTGCCACTCAGACTGCTGTTCAGGGACTGGCGCGGTGGCGAGTTGGCGCTAATTGCCTCTGCCCTGATTTTGGCGGTTACCTGTGTCACTGCGATCGCCCATTTCACCGACCGCCTTACCCGAGCCATGGAGCAGCAATCCCTCACCTTCCTGGCTGCAGAGCGGGTGCTGCGCAGCAGCAAGCCTGTGGATAGCGCATGGCTGGAAGAGGCCAATAAAAAAGGGTTGGAACAGGGCCAGATAGTCCAGTTTTCATCCATGATCTCCGCCAACGACCAGTTCCAGTTTGTCTCGGTCAAGGCCGTCGACAAAGGCTATCCGCTGGTGGGGCAACTGGAAATCAGCAAGTCCCCGGAAGGCCCTGGAGAAATTGCACCGCAAGGACCTCCCCCGGGAGAAGCCTGGGTGGAGTCCCGCCTTCTACCCTTGATGGGAATCCAGCTCGGCGATCCTATCGCCCTCGGCGACACCCAACTGAAAGTGACAGCCATACTGGAGCGGGAACCCGACCGGGGTACCAGCCTGTTTGATATGGGTGCGCGAGTATTAGCCAATACCGCCGACCTGCCCGCCTCAGGTGTAATCCAGCCCGGCAGCCGTGTGCGCTACCGCTACCTGTTTGCCGGTGATGACCAAGTCCTGAAGGATTACTTTGACTGGCTCAAACCTCAACTGACTGAACACCAGCGAATACTGGACCTGCGCGAAGGCCAGCCCCGGGTTGCCTCTGCTCTGGATAGAGCCGAGTCCTTCCTATTTCTCGCCGCCAGCCTGGCCGTACTTCTTGCCAGCGTCGCCGTTGGCCTGGCAGCCAGACGCTACGGACTGCGCCACGGCGCCTACGTAGCCGTAATGAAAAGTCTCGGCGCCGGGCGCAACAAAATTCTCGGTATCTACCTGGGACAGCTGGCCGCCCTCACCCTGATTGCCACCGCTATCGGGCTGGCACTGGGCACCTTTATCCAGAGCCAGGCGGTCAACCTGATGGAAGGGTTCTTCCCAGTTCAACCCCCGGCTACCAGCTGGAGCCCACTGCTGATCGGGCTCGCTACCGGCATCGCCTGCGCCCTGGGCTTCGCTTTGCCGCCACTTTTCCGTTTGGCGCGTACAGACCCGATGCAAACCCTGAGGCACGACTGGAGTAACCCGGACAGACGCGAATGGCTCGGGCTGATTCTCGGCCCCAGCGCCATGCTGCTCCTAATCTGGTGGCTGTCCGGCAGCCTGCTCATGACACTCGCCCTGTTTGTCGGCATGCTCCTGTTGGTAGCGGGCAGCGCCTTGGTTAACCGACTTTTGGTGCGCGGAAAGCTGGCCTCCCTGGGCGGCGCCTGGCGTATTGCCCTGGGCAGCCTGCAACGCCGCGCCGCGTTCAACACTCTATTGATTGCCGCTTTTGGCACCGGATTATTGGCCATGCTGGCCATGGTCTTTGCCCGCACCGCCCTGGTGGACGAATGGCGGATGCAATTACCGGAAAAAGCCCCCAACCACTTCCTCCTGAATATCGCCCCCCACGATGTTCCAACCATGAAAAATATGCTGGCAGAGGGCGAGGTAAGCAGCACCGAGTTTTACCCCATGGTGCGCGGCCGTTTGGTGGCAATTAACGGCGTCTCCATTAAAGAGATGAAAGATCGCCCCGGTGGCGTTCGCCGAGAATTGAACCTGAGCTACACCGATACCCTGGCACCGGACAACCGCATCTTGGAAGGCGAGTGGTGGGACAAGACCAGCGAAGGTGTTTCCGTAGAAGTGGAGCTGGCAGCCCAGCTGGAACTATCACTGGGAGATCAGTTGCGCTTTTCAATCGGCGGACTCGAAGTAGAAGCCCCGGTAGCCAGCTTCCGCTCGCTGGACTGGAACAGCATGCGCCCCAACTTCTATATGATATTTGCACCGGGCACTATCGATGATTTCCCGGCTACTTATATCACCAGTTTTTACCTCCCACCGGAGGACAAGCTACAGGTCAACGATCTGGTTCGCGCCTTCCCCAGCGTCAGTGTGATAGAGCTGGATAAGATCATCCAGCGTATCCGCGACACCATTAACCAGGTGTCCTTTGCTATCGAATCGGTTATGGCCCTGATGCTGGTTGCCGGGGTCCTGGTATTAATTGCCGGGGTGCGCGCCAGTATCGCCGAGCGATTGCAGGAAGCGGCAATTATCCGCACACTGGGAGGCCGCAGGCGCTTGTTGCTGAGAAGCCTGATACTGGAATTTGGCCTACTGGGTTTTGCCGCCGGTTTGCTCGCGGCTATCGGTGCGGAAGCCACCTTGGCCGTACTGTCTTATTGGGTCTTTGAACTGCCGGTGATATTGCACCCAGTCCTTTGGCTAACCGGACCACTCACCGGTGCGGTTCTGGTTGGCACCGCCGGTACCTTGGCCTGTTACAGCTCGATCAGCCAGCCCCCGCTCAGAGTACTGCGCGAACTGGCCTAACGAATGATTGTCGGCTCTTGAGAATAAAGATTTAGTTTTTATGGACCTGGATTTCGATCGCAAACATATTTGGCACCCCTACTCCTCCCTGATCGACCCGCCGCCGGTATACCCGGTGACGCGGGCCGAAGGGGTACGTATTTACCTGGAAGACGGGCGCGGCCTGATCGACGGTATGTCCTCCTGGTGGAGCGCCCTGCACGGCTACAATGTGCCCGAGCTAAACCAGGCCATGCGCGATCAGATGGACAAAATGTCCCATGTGATGTTCGGGGGTTTAACTCACGAGCCCGCGATCGAGCTGTGCAAGAACTTAGTGGAAATCACTCCAGCCGGCCTCAACCGGGTATTTCTTGCTGACTCCGGTTCAGTGTCTGTGGAAGTGGCTATCAAGATGGCCGTGCAATACTGGCACTCCCATGGCAAGCCCGAAAAGAACCGCCTGCTGGCCCTGCGCAACGGTTACCACGGTGATACTTTCGGGGCCATGGCCACCTGTGACCCAGTCACCGGAATGCATCATTTGTTTGCTGAACATCTGAACCAGCACCAGTTTGCACCCGCTCCGCAAACACCCTTTGGCAGTACCTGTAGTGACAATGATATCGCTGAACTGTGTCAGCAAGTGGAAGAGAACCGCGATCAGCTGGCCGCGATTATTTTAGAGCCCATCGTCCAGGGCGCTGGCGGCATGCGTTTTTATTCTGCCGATTATTTGCGCAGGGTGCGCGAACTCTGCGACGAGCACGACGTACTGCTAATCGCCGATGAAATCGCCACCGGTTTTGGCCGCAGCGGCAAAATGTTTGCCTGTGAGCACGCCGATATCACCCCCGACATTCTCACCCTGGGCAAAGCCCTCACCGGCGGCACCATGACCCTCGCCGCCGCCCTCTGTACCGATAAAGTGGCCGAAGGTATTTGCCAGGGAGAAGCCGGTGTGTTTATGCACGGCCCCACTTTTATGGGTAACCCCCTGGCTTGTTCCGTCGCTAACGCCAGCATCCAATTGTTACTCAACAGCCCCTGGCAGGAGCGAGTAACTGCGATCGAACAGCAACTGACCGAGCAGCTGGCCCCATTAAAAACCGCACCGGGTGTGGCCGATGTTCGCGCCCTTGGCGCTATTGGGGTGGTGGAAATGCGTGAGCCGGTCAATACGGCCAAGGTGCAGGAAGCTTTAATTGAACGCGGCATCTGGCTGCGCCCCTTCGGCAAGCTGGTCTACGCCATGCCGCCCTATGTAATTTCTAAAGAAGACCTTAACCAATTAACTTCGGCAATGGTTGATGTATTGGGCGAGGTTTCCTAGCCTCCGTACCAATTAATTTGTGAAACCGGTCTCAATAATACCGGGTTAACGGGCTCTTCCTGTAAATAACCTTCTCTTTGCTATCGCGAAGAGAGGGTTAACAGATCAAATTCCATAAAACGGAGATCGTCTCTTCCTGGCTAAAATCCTCCGTTACCCCCCTCCCGTACTCGCCGTTCTCAGATTCCATTTTCTTGACCTGTACAAGCTTCGATCAGCCAGATCGCAATTTCTGCCAGAAATGTTTTGAGCCCCTAAAAATTCCTGTATCATGAATGTTAATGATAGTTATCCTCATTTACGATAGCGATCAAAATGAGCAAAATGATCACTGTTAAATGTTAGGCATTCACCTCGCCCGATCAATGCCTTACCAACCCTTAAAGTTTGGGCGTCAGAGAGGAAAGATGAGAATTTTAATTGCACTACTTTTTGCGGTTACTTTTGCTACCACAGCGCAAGCTAGCGATGCTTCTGGAGAAAAGCCCATTCAGCACCTTAAAGTAGCGGATGTTACTTCGATGAAAGATGCCAAGAAGATTTTCGTTGAGAAAACCGCAGAAATTAAGAGCAAGCAAAAGCTTGACGCTGCTGAGCTTCACCAGATACATGTCATCACCTACACGCTTGAGAAAAGTGTTGAGTTTTTCGCTGAGAACCTAAAGGGTGACAAGCAAGAGCTGGCAAAAGAAATTGCCGTTGTTGTGGAGAATATCCATCTTAACTCCGAGAACAACCGCACAGAAAAGACCCGTAAGGACCTAAAGGAATACTTTAAATTAGCAGACAAATTTGCCGCTGGGTTTAAGCATCACTAATAAAGCTTATTCCTGAGCTTAAACAGCGGCTCTAGTCGCAGCGAAAGGCTCGTCTGGTTCGATTGAAAATTAAAGGGCTAACTATCATTAGTTAGCCCTTCAATGGCAACAAACCCATTCATGGCTAAGCGCCACCATCTCGATCAGATTCTCAACGATTTCCAATGCCCATATTTCCTTCCCTTTTAATCCGCCTATAAATCTCCTCACGGTGTACGGGCAGGGATTTTGGAGCAAGTATGCCTACCTTTACCTGATTACCCTTAACGCCTAATACTGTGATTGAGACATTCGCTCCAATCCGTAAGTTTTCGCCAGCGCGGCGCTTTAAGATCAACATATTTATTTCCTACTGATACTCAAACCATGGATAGACCTTCCCCGTTGAGGAAGCTTGGATAGAAAGGTTTTGAGTAAGCGCGAGGAGGTGCGCGAGAACGATAGGCGTAGAAAAAGAAAAGGCAGACGCAACGCCCCCAGGGCTTAGAAAATCTCTCCAAACCGCTGATTGTGCTCCACTTTATTGAAGACGAGCGGGTTTCTAGCGTACTATGCATATAGCCACTTTGATACCGTGATTATCAACTTGGTTAGCTGGCCCCAGGTGTTCCAGCACCTTGGGTCAGCGCCTTTTACTGTTTCTTACTTCACGCTACCGTTCTCCTTTGAGGGGTGGTTTTTAGAAGATTCTTGGGTTCTTGATTCTCTCGATACTCTTGAACCGAGCTGCTTTGATTGCTGCCTTTAGATGGCTTCTTAATCGCGGCCAAACTACCAATAAATATCTATCGATTTTACGTGGCTTTGACACTAAAACAATCCTAATAAAATCTAATAAGATTATTTTTGTGCCTATATTTTTTGTTGCTCACACATTAAAAATTTCGATTGCATATAAAAATGGCCGATTAGCTTAATATACCCACCGCTCCCACGCTGGAGTTCAGACAACAATAAATCATCAATGCTTTGATTTAATACGTACTCCACATGTCTACAGAAAAGATCTCTCCATAGACCAAAGTAACTTGCAGAATATTACTGCGAGATTTAGGAGCCTCTGAAGAATCCAGTGATGCCTGAACTTACAGAGTGGTTTCAATAAGAGCGTAGCTTCACAGGAATGACTAGATCATAGAAGAAATGAATCGTTATGGAAGCCCCTCAGGCCGATCCTTGAAGACCATATCCGCTGCGTTGCAACACTTGCAAAGGGCTACATCCATTCGCGGCGAACTGCACCTAACATCTTTAGCCTTCAAGATCCGCAGAGATATTACAGAGTGATTCAGAGGAACCCTGGATACCTTAACCACTCCCCAACTAATACCAGCCTGTAAAAGTTGGCGAGTGCCAGCTTAGGGATTTGCGATCATATTGACCGTGATATTAGAGAACAAGAAGATAAACCCCAAAACAACAATAAAATAAATGGATTACGGAGTAGCGTTAAAATTGGGATAGCAGTCAAAGTGATCGCCTTTCCAGTTTGTACGGACGTATCAGGATACTTTGAGTCTATAGTTTTAAATAAAAATTTAGGCTTTGGCTTAGAAATTGATTCTAAGATAACAATCAGGATAATAGTGGTCAGAATGATTACTATATAGCTGTTATGTGCCTTCATAGCATCTGCAGTTGAAAACTAATATTCGAACTATAAGGAAGTAATATGGCCAGCGTTATCGCTGAATATCAAAGATTTTTGGAGGTTTTAGCTGTAAGACCTATAGAAGACGATATTCGTCGAATGGCAAACCTAATATATTTAAATCTTCCACACTTAGCACAGGTGGGCGCTACTCGCAGAGCTCGATCATCACGATTAGCGCCGATTGCAATAAGCCAACTTACAGAAATCTCCCCTGAGTTGCCCGAATTTAATAATATTAATGCTGATGGCCATAATATTGGCCGCCTGCATCAATTAAGCGTGGGACCGTTTAGAGGGTTTACTAATCAGGAGATATTTGACTTAAGTAATCCAATTACTCTTGTCTATGGTGCCAACGGTACAGGGAAGAGTAGTTTTTGTGAGGCTCTAGAAACGGCGTTGTTAGGCTCTATAAGTGAGGCTCAAGTAAAACGGATTGATCATAACACTTACTGTAGAAATGCAAGGCTAGGACAATATATTCAACCTGTTATATCAACAGTAAATGGAAATAATCCTCCGGTTAATCTAGAGCCAAATGAAGAAAAGTATAGGTTCTGCTTTATAGAAAAAAACAGACTGGACGATTTTGCTCGAATTGCTTCAAGAACTCCAAGCGATCAAAGACAATTAATTGCTACGCTTTTTGGTATTGACCAATTTTTAGACTTTGTAAGAGGATTTAACCCTTCTCTTGATGAAAACTTAAACCTTACTGGACAACGAGCACAAGAGCTTGCAACAAGACGACAGGCATTGGCTAGCGCAGAAAAAGTTATTCAGGAATTTCCGCAGCGTCTTTCACAAATTAATATACATGAAGGCCAAATCGCAGAAAGAATTCAGCCAGGAAGCAACTATGAAGCAGTTAATCTGTGGTTAGTTGGAAGTCAGGATCAGCAAGGTCGCCTCCCATATGTACAATCTCTGCTTGATGCTCCTTCGCCAACTGTTTACGACCTAACTTCAGAACAACTTACATCAGCGTTTAATCAAGTATTCGCTATCAATAGTACATTGCAAGGCATAAACACTGAATTAGCTCGTCGTGCAGGTGAAGTTTCATATAAACAACTATATGAATCAGTGCTCCAGTTATCTTCTTCAAACCCGCATCACTGCCCAGCATGTGGCACTAACCTCCAGTCCGCAGCTAAAAATCCATATGAGGCTGCAACCACTGGTCTTAAACAACTTGGTGAACTAGCTAGTTTGCAACAACAAGCAAAAGAGCAAAGTGACGTATTGAATGAATCGATGCAAAACTTACATCAATTGATGGTCAATACAATTAATGCAGCAGCTCTAGTATGCCCTCAAACGCTCGGAGAGAATGCGCTACCAATTTTGCCTCCGACATCAACTGGTCAATGGCTCCAGGCATGGGTCAATGACAATAATAAGTCTTGGAATGTGTTGCTAACTCTATGCACAGATATTGAAAGGTCAGATGTTGAAGCTCGCAAAGCTCTAGCTCAACGCCAACAGCTGGCTGAAGAAAGAACTAGACTTGATGGATATCGCATCGAGATAGAGAGGGCGAAATTAATACGACAAACTGCAGAACGTGAACTTGCAGAAGCAAGAACAACAGTTGCCAATTTTGATGAGGCTAACAGAGAGCTAATTGAATTAGTAGCTGCTGAGGCGCAAGTAGTCGAGTTCCATAACAGGGTTAAAAGATCATATGATGGTTTTTTACAAGAGATCCAATCATATCTACGCAATCTACCATCTCAATTGCTTCAAGGTTTGGGACAAAGGGCTCGCGACCTATACAATTCATTCAATCGTGATGACTTACCAGTAGACTTATTACAAAGCCTTTGGCTACCAATTGCTGAAAATGGAAAAATTGAACTTGAGTTTCAGGAGCAATTAGGGGTCCGTTATGATGCATTAACACTGCTCAGCGAAGGACACATTAAGTGTTTAGGATTAGCAATATTGCTCGCAAAGAATATTGAGGAAGGTTGTCCTCTCGTTATTTTTGATGACGTAGTAAATGCTATTGATGATGATCATAGAAATGGGATCTGGAGAACATTCTTCGAAGATGGTTTGTTGGATGAAAAGCAGGTCATCTTAACATCACACGCTGAGGAATTTCTTCATAGAATCCAACAAGAGCTAGGTGCAGCACGAGCAAGAGATATAGCGCTGTATAAATTTTTGCCGCATCAAGGTGAGCATCACTTACGTGTTGACACCAATCCTCCTTCAAAGAATTATGTTCTTAAAGCCCAGCAGGCATTTTCTAATGATGATAAACGAGAAACTCTTTATTTCTCTCGAGCAGCTATAGAAAGCCTAACGGACCGACTATGGACTTGGATGGGAAGACGCGGAGATGGACGTATTGAACTTAAGCTTAGTGGGCCACGATCACCGTGGGAGTTGAATAATAAGTGCAATAAAATTCGTTCTTCTTTGAGAAGGAATCAGAACCCATCTAATGCAATTATTTCCTCGCTTGGAGCTCTAGATGCGTTATTAGGAGTGGCTGGAGGCTCAATAGAATGGGGATACCTAAATAGTGGAACTCATGATTCTCAGCGAGATGGAGAGTTCGACCGAGCGGCTGTTGAAACTATTGTCCAAGCTGTGGGCACTTTAGATCAAGCGTTAACGGAGCTCCAAAATGGGCGATAAACAAGTGGAAGTAACAATAGGACACCCATAGATTGAAATATGACACAGGAAAAAGTACAGGCCTTCCACCTTGACGGCCACTTCTCCTGATCAGGTGTACGGCAAGGTGAAATACTGAAAAATTATGCCTTAGGTTTGAAAATTGCGCGATTTTGGCCAAACCAGAAGGAATAGTATCGAAAGGTTGGGAGGGAATTAGTGGGGCATTGCGGATAGGAAACGTTGGCAATCACCTATGCCATGTACCCAGCGTTTATTGAGCTGAATACAGGCTTGCCGTACAGCCTCTGCCGATCCCACTAGGCCTTTAAAGCGGCTTTCAAAGTTCCGATTAAGATAGAGCCAGTGTTTTGCTGAGATTCCTAAACGCTCAAGGATAGGGGCGCGTTTTGAGAAATGGCACCGAGCTTTTTGGGGTCTAAATGCCGGCCACTCCAGTCTACTAACGCCAAATAGTGATCCAATTGAAAGGGTAACCCTTTCGGCATATTAAGGCGCTCGTCGCCCACAAACGGTAGTAGCTCTTTGGGCTTCTCACCTGAGATCACAGCTCGAACACGCTGCTGAATGGACGTGTGATCGGAGTCCTCCGGGGTTTTTGCAATACCGGCACGGATGGGGTTAAGATCGACATAGACCATGCAGACAGCCAAGGCTCTTTCATCCAATAGCGCCTGAGACTTGAAACGGCCCTCCCAGAAGCGGCCAGTACAGCAGTCTTCTGCATTGGCTTGCCGAGCAATAGATTCGTTTAGGCAACGCATAAACCAACTAATATCCATTAATCGCTCCCCAATTGATCATCCCTTCCACAAAGAAACGTCCTGCGTACACAGCGGGAGACGCAGTGATAGTACGGCGTCGCATCAAGTGAGATCTGTGAGCGGCGAGGCTGGGTCATCGGGTATGGATTTAACTGTTTTAATATCCAGTATCTTTATTGTGATTTCAGTATTGTGTCAATAGTTGTGACGCCTTAAGCTCTACCTTTGATGGGTGACCAGAAACGGCTTCTCTTAAATCCAATAAAAATACCCTTTATCAAAACATCCACTTAATTTTGGTTTTTCTGTAATAGCTTTAAGCGTTTATCGAGTGAAGAAAAGTAACCCTTACAAGGGTTCGGTGTCCCCCACCTACCTCGATATCTTCCCCCAAACTATCATCAATCCACAAAAGTCAGTAAGTGCTGACCTAGTAATTTATGATCATCTTGACTGTTATATTCGAGAATAAAAATGCAAACCAAAAAATATCTATTTAAATCATAAAGTTACAGACCACCCTTAAGTCGGAATAGTAGCCAAAGTGATCATTTTCATAGTTTGTACGAATGTATAAGATTGCATTAAGCATCTAATTTAAAATGAAATTTTTTTGCTTTGACGTAGAAATTGATTCTGAGATAACAATCATGATAATAGTAATCAGACTGATTACTATATAAGTGTTATCTCATGGTGGAACAAAATGAGTACAAGTAAAACTGATGTAGCAGCAATTATCGGTAAGGGTCTTGTTGGCGCAGTTCCCTTCGTAGGTCCTTTGGCGGCTGAGATTGTCGGTTCAGTTATACCAAACCAGAGAATTGACCGAATTGAGTCCTTACTTAAGTTTCTTGAATCAAAAATATCTGAAGATAAAAAATGTAGAGTTAAGGAAAGAATATCATCGCCCGAGTCTATAGATTTGATCGAAGATGGCTTTATACAGGCATCGCGATCATTGTCACAAGTTAGAAAGGACTATATCGCCTCGTTGTTAAAAAATAGTCTAACCGATGACGATTTGGCGCACATTGAGTACAAAAGAATACTAGCTACTCTTGGTGAATTAAACGATTTAGAAATTCTAATGTTAAAGTCGTATTCTCTGAATAGAGGAGAAGAAAGATTTGAGGAGTTTTGGGATAGGCATGGAGAAGCACTAGAATCGCCAAGTGCACATATAGGTGGTTCTGCGACTGATTTCGATAAGCATACGATATACCAAACTCACAAAGAACATTTAATTAATCTCGGTTTACTTAAAATTAATTTTAAAAAGCCAAAGAGGGGAGAGCTGCCTGAGTTTGATGATAGAACTGGAATGATGAAGGCCCGTGGAAGTTCTATTACAAGCTATGGCCGACTCTTATTAAGAAGCATTGATCAAGACGGTTAGGCCTAGAGATAGCAATTCGCTCCAGGGGACAGCTTACAATATACACTGTTTTTGCGGATCGCTGCGCTCCTATTTTCGCAAAAACGGCACATATAGTAAGCTGCCCTGAACTCAGCGATATATCACTTCAACTTTGAGTGTATGTAAGTAGTCATGAAGTTATATGAAAATGTCATTATTGGTAACTTCCTCTATGGTCTTGGGCACGCGATAGGATCAGAAGTAAGGAACAAGGAAACCTTATCTGTAATCAACTTGCTACAACAGACACCAGCAGACAAAGAACTTGGTGATGTACTTTTAGAGTATCCAGGAATCGTCAGGCTAATAGAGTTTAAGAACAGATCTGGAAGTTTTAAAAAAGAAAAAAGGCGGCATTCTCAACTAAAGGCAGCACTAGGAAATAATATAAAATATAAAAACATCTCTAAAAGTATTCATTGGTATGTAGAGACTGAATCTTTTGATGAGTGTTGTGTTAATAATATCAAACCATATCTCGAGGCTTTTGATGATGAGATTAAGAGTCGCTTTACCTTAGAGACATTTATCGAAGAAATTAAACAAGATGTAATTCACTCTGATTCAATTTTTAGCAGGGATGATTATAAAGACTACCTTAGCTTAGTTTCCAGATGCCAAGGTACAGGCGAGGTGGGCACTGGAGGTATCGTTATTGCTGTAAGCGAGAAACGTATTAAGTATTTCCAGTTTACAAACATAATGCAGTTAAGACTCCAGCATAAAGCCTATGTTAATAAGATTAAAAAACAACTCCTGAGAAACAAAGAAATGGAAATTAGCATCAATCGTCGTAAAGGACAAAGATTGGAGCCAGGTTTGTAATGGATAGACTTGATCTACTATTTGATGCAGCTGGAAACCTTCTGGCTACAAGTGAAAAGAATGAGAAGGATTTTGCAGATTTAATTAGATCGCTTAATCGCAGTATTCATCACATTAACGAAGTTGAAGTAAATGCAAGAAGAGCAATTGAAAAATCAACAAAAACTGCTTCTGACGAAATAGTAGAGTGTGTATCAGAAAATCTGCTTAGCAAATTAAATTCAGCAAATGTTAAAGCTGAAAAAGCAGCCTTAAGGTACGAGAGATCGAGTCGATACTCAGTCTTGAAGTTGTCTTTTATCGTGCTTATGCTGTTGGTGGGAGTTAGTATGAGCATCTGGTTTCTTTTTATAAAGAACATTCCAACCATTGAAGAAATTAAATTATTAAAGGCTCAGAGGGATGGACTTCAACGGCAAGTCGACGAGTTGAAACGATATGGAGATATTATTGAATGTGACGATCAAATTTGTGTTTCTGTAGAAATTAATAAGCATTATGAGTCTAGAGATGGAAAGATTGATTATTTTGTGGTTGCCCCTAAATGACAGAAATAGCATCTAAGATAACAAACAAAATCAGTTGGACGCATAAATTTACTACTGTTTTGGGTGTTCAGACTGCAGAAAAACTAATTTATGTCTTTACTTTCTTAGGCGCGATCAAATATTAACCATAAATGATGATTCTACGTGAATTCTGATCTAGCTTTCACTGATGAGTAGGCTATTTTTCACGTAGAAGCACAATACGAAAAGAAAGCTGAGTTTTTCTACACCCTCGTTAGAGCAACCTAGAAATGAGCGAGATAATCTATGAAGCAAGCATTCAAAAAATTGATTTCAAATTTATTACTTTGGGGAATATTTATTATATCTTCGGTGGTTTACTACGCCATAAGAAATAATCTTGATTGGAACGGTGCAATACCAAACTCAGAACTCACTAAGTTCATTAGCTATGAGGTGGTTATTATCCAGGTTTTATCCGCATTCATCCTTTTTGGTGGTTTTGCCTTGTTTACTCATAAAGCAAAAAGCGAATCTGATACTAATAGAGGTAAAGGATTTATGGATATTGCATTGGGCGAATGGAGCAGTATCTTATTCAACTTTGGCTCTCTGAATCTGGCTGTTGGTTACTTTATTAAAGACGGTGCTTCCATCATAGTAGCCCTAGTTTGTTACGGTATTGGCTTGCTAGTTTACCCCAACCCCAATCAAGCTCCAAAAAACTACGAGATTGAAGGACACCCACAGATTGAAAGATAACACCGGAAATAGTAAGGGTCATCCACCTTAACGGCAATTTCTTTTGGTCTGATATAGGATGAGGTGAAATGCTAAAAAATTATACTTTAGGTTTGAAAATTGCGTGATTTTGGCCCAACCGGAAGAAATAGCATCGAAAGGTTGGGAGGGAATTAGTGGGACGCTGCGGAAAGGAAACGTTGGCAATCGCCTATGCCATGTACCCAGCGTTTATTGAGCTGAATACAGACTTGCCGTACAGCCTCTGCTGATCCCACCAGGCCTTTAAAGCGGCTTTCAAAGTTCCGATTAAGATGGAGCCAGTATTTTTCTGAGATTCCCAGTCGCTCAAGGATAGGGGGCGCGTCTTGAGAAATAGCACCGATCGGCTTGAGATCTACATAGGCTATAAAGTGGGCTTCCTGAATCGAGGCTAGCGGGTTGGGCCTAATTACAGCTTAGCGGCCCCGATTACAGCAGCAAGCTAAACAGATCTCTCCAGATAAGAACGTGAACTTTCACTACACAACTGCATCATTAACTCTACCCGTTAGATCACATGGCTTCGGTGTCCTTGGCCACCTGGCCTCCAGGCTAAGCCTTATAGGATGTTTTCTGTTCGTCAGCTCGTAGTTTTGCTAGTGGCTTCCTCCCCACAAGATCTCTCGGTATTGCAGTTGCCATTCGCTAGTAGTTAGCATTTAATGGAACTCATTAAATGGTGATCCTCCTACAGGGGACTTTCACCCCTATAGTTCACGCTCATGCTGGGCGTACCAGGTAGCAGCAATACGCAGCCTTTGGCTGTCGGACTCAGTACAATGTGCTTCACGGTTGAGGCAAGCATTAGAGTTGATTAAGTAGTTCACATGGAATGTATGTATGGAACAGTTTAAAACCGTAGAGAATTTAAGGGAATATATAAGTAAACTTGGCCCTTTCTATGCACGTCCTACAGAGGCTGGAGCACACCCAACTCTCTATAGAAATAGCAATGATGCATCTATCATTAGTGGCGTTAGAAAACGTGATTATCTTTTCTCACAAGATGAACGCTGGGTTTTACCACATCCACAAATGGGGCTCTCATTCTCGGCGCACTGGCAGCATTTAAAGCGCATCTATAGAATGAAGAAAAAGGTGACAAAAGGCCTTCCTATTAATGTATTTTGGGTAATTGAAAAAGCAGATATACCAAATGGTTTAGAATTTTCACCTGACCCCAAAGATAAGAAACACTACCTGCTTGTAGTTACTGAAAGAATGAGGGTTGAAGACTTGGTAAGTAAGTTAACTTGGGTTGCTGATCGGATGTCAGTAATTAAAGAGGCTCAAGACGCACTATGATTGAATATAAATACCCAGAAGAACGCGAAATCCTTATTCACTACGCTGAAAAGATGGAGAATGAAACTGCACTAGATATTCTTAAGAAAGGCGTAGTTTCTAATCGAGAGCAGGCATTAGCTCTTTCTCAATTCTATTGGGGAATGATAGACGTTGCTGCTGATGATCAAGGTTCTGGATTCCCTCTGCTGGAGAAAGAAGGAATCGAGCAGTGGATGGAGTATATTTTTCACTCTCTGAATGGCTACTTAGTGAGTAATGGCTATGAAGAAGAGTGGGATCAAGAGTAAGGCTCTGAATCGGGTAGCCGGTAGTATCTAGCTACCGGCCCCCACATCACCCATCGTGCAGGTCCACAATGGGCAGCTCCCTATCTGTAATGAATTTCTACTCAACATCACTACTGTGTTCAGCCACATTTTTTAACCCACGATAGTGGCTAGCGGGTTGGGCCTATTTATGAGTCAGCGGCCACCTGACAACTTCACAGCAGCAAGCTAAACAGATCTCCCCAGATAAGGGCGTGAACTTTCACTACACAACTGTATGATTTACCCTACCCTTTAGATCACATGGCTTCGGTATCCTTGGCCACCCCGCCTCCAGGCTGAGCCTTATAAGATGTTTCTGTTCGTCAGCTCGCAGTTTTACTAGCGGCTTCTCTCCGCAAGACCTCGCGATGCTGCAGTTGCCATTCGTTAGTAGTTAGCATTTAATGGAACCCATTAAATGGTGATCCTCCTACAGGGGACTTTCACCCCATTAGTTCACGCCCATGCTGGGCGTACCAAGGCAAACAACCCGACGCCGTAGGTGCGGGTTCTTTTGGCGTTAACTTCTACGGAGAGATAAGTGGATATTCTGATAGTAAAGAATCTATATGGACTGCTCTCCCAATATAGAAGTAAAGAGAAAGCTTTCCCGTCTATTAGTGAAGAGTTAACTCCCAAACCATTGAAGGATTTCCACCAATGGGCCGATTCAAAGGATTTCGAAGGCGGCTTTTTAATTGAAAACCCTAGGGGAATAAATCTTTGGTTACTTTTAATAAAATGGAACGAAGCAAATGGATACTATGTCGTTCTCTTTCCTGAGGATAAAGCTGGACCAATAGCTGAAATTCATAGCTTCTCCTCTGACGAAGATGGAGAGTATCTTCATTGGCGTTATAGACCATCAAAGAGAGATGGAAGAAATGATGAGCGTAAAGAATATTTTGAGAAGTATTTTTTTGGCCTTGATGTCGTTATCTCTTTGCCAAGAATTTTAGACGAAATATCCGAATTTCTAGGTGAATTGGTCTCTCTTGCAGAAAACCGAGCGAAAGCAGATAAACTTGATCCAGACAAGCCATCCTTTCGTAATGGGTTTCCTGAGGGAAAGATAAAAGAAAAACTGCACAGAGCAAGGGAGAGAAACTCAACGTTGATATCGCAAGTTAAAGCAGAAGCGTTGGCTAAAAACAGAAAACTACAATGTGAGAGTTGTGGCTTTGATTTTGAAGATTTTTATGGGGAACTGGGCGCTGAGTTTATCGAGGCGCACCATACCAAACCTGTAAGTGAGCTCCATGAGGATGGAGAGGAAACCAAAAAGGAAGATATAGCCTTGGTGTGCTCTAATTGCCATCGAATGCTACATAGGCGCAGACCATGGTTAGAAATGAACGATTTAAAAAAATTAACAAGTCAAAGAAAACAGCAACATTAGGACACCCACAGATTGAAAGATGACACCTGAAATAATACAAGTGTTCCACCTTGGAAAAGTGTTGGTAGGATATAAAAGTGTCAGTCTACAAAGTAACCTTTCAGGACAAAGCTCCACGAATAAACATAGATGTGCCAACAATGATGAAGACACTTGGTGGTTTCAAGTTTGTCTTTGACGGCACTCCTCGAGAGGAAATTTGGAAAAAATTCACAGCGTCGCTCTTTAACAATGAAGAAATTGCAACTGACTTAGGAGAATGGCAAAGAAATATATGCTTTAACTTAAAAGCATATAATGCTCTTCATTTGAATCTTGACAGATATGGTGAGTTTCTGCCAATAGATCTTTCTGGAGAAACGTGGTTTATTTTCAATATAACCCACAGTATTGAAGCTGATTTAACAAAAAGTTCAAAAGAAATACTCGATGGAAAAGAATCTTCATATGTGAAAGAGATTTCTTTTAATCCATCTCCTGACGATCTTATCTTCAAAACAAGCTATGATGGGTTCATGGGAATTTATTGCCAAAAGGGTTTTATAGATCTAATTAATGGCCATTCAGGGTTAGAATTCAATGAAGATCTACGAGCAATCTGAACCACGCATTTAAATCGGGTAGCCGGTAGTTTCTAATTGCCGGCCCCCGCACCATCCATCGTGCGGGTCCGCAATGGGCGGTTCCCTATCCATATTGAATCTCTACCCAACGATAGCGTCGAGCAGCTCTTCATTTGAGTTGAGTATCATGGCAGTGCGCTACC
Source organism: Microbulbifer mixtoriginis (SeqCode) (assembly GCF_052467515.1). Classification (NCBI taxonomy): domain Bacteria; kingdom Pseudomonadati; phylum Pseudomonadota; class Gammaproteobacteria; order Cellvibrionales; family Microbulbiferaceae; genus Microbulbifer; species Microbulbifer mixtoriginis (SeqCode). The sequence goes on from NZ_CP174314.1 coordinate 3,296,035, forward strand.
TGAACTTATCCGACTGGAAACATGTCAGTAGGCTAGCCCTGTCTTTTAACTCCTGGATTTTGGGCTCAGGCCTTCACCCTGTCCACGGTATTAATCTTGGCATTTGGCTACTATGCCGTCGGCTGACTTCTGTTTAATCACCTTGATCATTACTGAGCGGAGCGCTGCTGTGTTCCACCATTTTTTTCTATCCCCGCGATGGTGGCTAGCGGGCTGGGTCTATTTATGAGTCAGCGGCCACGCTGACAGCTTCACAGTAGCAAGTTAAACAGATCTCCCCAGATAAGAACGTGAACTTTCACTACACAACTGCATCATTTACTCTACCCGTTAGATCACATGGCTTCGGTGTCATTGGCCACCTCGCCTCCAGGCTAAGCCTTATATGATGTTTCTGTCCATCAGCTCGTAGTTTTGCTAGCGGCTTCCTCCCCACAAGACCTCACGGTGTTGCAGTTGCCATTCGCTAGTAGTTAGCATTTAATGGAGTCCATTAAATGGTGATCTCTCTACAGAAGACTTTTACCCCATTAGTTCACGCCCATACTGGGCGTACCAATGCAAGGCAACATCGCCCACTGCGTGGGCTGGATCTCCAATTCGCAGCTTCGCTGCTACATTACGGCCGTTGCTTGCGGCGTTATTTTTTAGGATATTTCAATGCCACACAAGAAAATTATGATATTCATTTTCGTTACAATAATTACTGGTTGCTCTGAAGTTAATGAAAAACAGATAGCCCTTGAAGAAATCAAAGCTAGAAAACTTACATACGATATAGACGGGCTTAAAAAATCAACTAGAAATCTTGATGAAGATGGGGCTTTCGTTTTCGAAAGCGCTGGCTTTTTTGATGATATCTCTGATAAAGATTACAAAGAGCTAATAATTCATGCGGCTAAAAGCAACAACTTTGGCTTGGTAACTAGACTTTTAAAATTAAATAAAAATATTCAATTACAAACTAATGAGTCAAGCACCCTTATTGATAAAGCTTTAGAAAAAGGTTTCTCCAGGACAGTTATTCTACTCATTAATAATGGGGGAAAGATTAAACCGGGGGCACTTTTTAGGTCTATATATAAAGATAACTATGACTTCGTGAAATTGATTATTGATAAAGGTCCTAAATTTGATTCTTCCGAATACAAAGAAGCTTTATATGTTGCTGCTCGAATAGGACATTTGAACGCGATAAAAGCAATTATTGAAAGTAATAAGGCTCCTCAAAAAGCTATTGATAATGCAATACTTGGAGGTGCCATTACGGAAGAGATTGAGGTAGTCAAATATTTTGTTGCGCAAGGAGTAGACATTAACTATCTCGCTAAAGACAAATGTACATCTCTGCACTATTTAGCACAAGATGGTACAGTTCAAATGATTGAATTTATGATTGATTCCGGGGCTCATGTAAATGCAGAATGCCGTGGACGTGAAACTCCTCTTAAGTGGGCCTATTACGGAAAAAATACTGAGGTCATAAAATACTTAACAGAAAATGGTGCAGTAAAAAACTAAATCGGGTAGCCGGTAGTTTCTAGCTACCGGCCCCCACACCACCCATCGTGCGGGTCCGCAATGGGCGGTTCCCTATTCGTAATGAATCTCTACCCAACCTTGGCGTCGAGCAGCTCTTCATTTGAGTTAAGTGTCACGGCAGCGCGCTACCTCAACTTATCCGACTGGAAACAAATCGGTAGGCTAGCCCTGTCTTTTAACTCGTGGATTTTGGGTTCAGGCCTACTCCCTGTCCAAGGTATTAATCTTGGCATTTGGCTACTACGCCGTCGGCTGACTTCTGTTTAATCACCTTGATCATTACTGACCGAGGCGCTGCTGTGTCCCACCACTCTTGTCTACCCCTCGATGGTGGCTAGTGGGTTGGGCCTACTTATGAGTCAGCGGCCACGTTAACAGCTTCATAGCAGCAAGCTAAACAGGTCCCCCCAGATAAGAAGGTGAACTTTCACTACACAACTGCGTCATTTACTTTACCCGTTAGATCACCCGGCTTCGGTGTCCTTGGCCGCCTCACTTTCAGGCTAAGCCTTATAGGATGTTTCTGTCTGTCAGCTCGTAGTTTTGCTAGCGGCTTCCTCCCCACAAGACCTCACAGTGTTGCAGTTGCCATTCGCTAGTAGTTAGCATTTAATGGAACTCATTAAATGGTGATCCTCCTACAGGGGACTTTCACCCAAGTAGTTCACGCTCATGCTGGGCGTACCAAGTCAATTAACTACGCGCCTTTGGCGCCCGACAGCTTACACGCCGCTTCGTTATGTTTCTGAGGATGACTAGTGCATAAAGGTCAAGTTCGAAGATTTTATGAGGTTCTTTGGGATGCCCACGATAAGAAAGCAATGCCATCGATCCTGCATGAGAGCTTCTCCTTTAGAGGATCATTGGGGCAGGAAAAGCGAGGTCACAAAGGTTTCGCTGAATATGTCGATATGGTTCACAAAGCACTGGGTGATTACAAATGTATTATTGAAGATCTCGTAGAAGAGGGAAACAAGGTTTTTGCAAAGATGTCCTTTACCGGATTTCATAGAGATGAGTTTATGGGCTTTTTACCATCACATAAACGCGTAACTTGGAATGGGTGCGCCTTGTTTACCTTTGAAGGTGATCGAATCTCTGATGTATGGGTGCTGGGTGATTTAAAGAGCCTAGAAAATCAGCTCAAGAAAAACGAAACATAACAATCGCAGCCAGCAGGACCGTCGCTACGCGCCGACCTCTGCTGCAAGGCGTTAGTTTTCATCGGGCTTCGATCAATGAAAGTTATATATCTAACCTTATTAATCATCCTTTATTCTCAGCGAGCCATTTCGTTTGAATATGATCATAAGAATTTAAACGTTGATTTGAATAATGCCACTGACATTGTTATTGCTAAGAAAATCTCAGGCCGCATCGCGTACGCAGATCTGACACATGAAATTAGCTCATATAACGCAAAGCCTATTGAGTGGCGTGACTCTCCAGCGTGGGAGAGATTGCAAGATCTGAATCGAGGTATCGACTCAACTTTCTTGGTATTGAATTCAATCAAGAGTACTTTTGAAATAGGGGATCGATTTACATTTAATGACTCATGGATGCCTGTTGAATTGGGTTCAGTTCAACTGTATTTTCTATATCGGAAAAACGATCAAATCCGGTCTAATCCGTGTCATCGAATACCAATCGGCGATAACAAACAATCAATCGTCGAGCTTTCTTCAGATCCTAATGGGATTATTGATTTGGTTTTACGCAATAAGCTATCATTTTGCGATTCAAAAAACTGACAAAGCAATGTACTTGACCTCCACTGCGCCGCTTTATTTTGTGCTTTAATAGCACAAAATCAACCAACTACGTTCCAGCCAGTGCTTGGGGCGTTATGACTAAGACTTTCCATTGTTAAGGAGGTAATACAATGTCAAAGGAAAGAACCAAGAGCTTAGTCGATTTATTTTCGTCTAGACTAACGACTCTTGGTCATATTCTTGAAATTTCTGAACAGCACTTCCATGAGGAGCCAGAATCCATATTGGATTTTCGGCTAATTGAAGACATGCTTCCTTTTGGCACACAGATTGCCTACGCATGTAATCAGCCTTACAATTTCTCGCTTTGGTGCAAAAATCAGGAATCCGATAATCTATCCCCTAAAATTGAGTCCTTAACCGTAGCTAAGAACCTAATTGAGCGAACTAAATCTCAACTTCAAGATTCGGAGCTAGGAGATTCAAAATTGTCAGAACTAAAGCGAATAAACCTTGATGGAAATCAATATCTTGAGTTAGAGGGGAAGGATTACATTCAAGAATTTCTAATCCCCAACTTTTATTTTCATTTGGTTTCTGCTTACAACATCATGCGGATGAAAGGGGTTCCTTTGGGAAAGGTAAACTATATGGCACATGTAGCTCCCTTGGTTAAAGTGGCATAACAAGTGACTATAGTCCTTAGTCAATTATTTAAGCCATCTTTTTTGGTTTGCCAGCAGCGACTAGGCACTCATACATTGGTTTTAATTTAGGGTGCATTGTATTGCCGACATCATAGAAAAAAATAAGACTGTACGCACACGATGTCGTCCGCCTCGAATATAGGGCTAACCCTGGAAGCTGCCACTATCACGGTTCATCGGGGCGATACCTACAAGTGCAGCGATTTCTTTACGGTTCAATTTTCCTACCTCGGGAAGCTCACTCATCAACGTATAAGCCAATACATTTCCGACCCCTTTAGCACTCAACAGTAGGTCGCGCCTTTGCCGCCACTAAGACACACTGTTAACGAGTTTATCCTGTTGTTTGTCGATATCTTGTAACTCTTTTTTAATGCTGTTTAGAATGGTCTGGATAAGTTTGTGCACTGACTTAGGCATCCTCTGAAGTCGATTCTTTTGGATTGTGCTCATCTCTAAGCACAGGCTTATTACAGTCAGTAACTCACTGATATCCCTGAGCTTTTCTTGTTTTAGCATCTACAGTCTTGGATTCATGGCCTCACCAGAATGTGCAATATCAATTGCATCTAGCTCGTCGGTTTAGCGAGGCGTCCTTCAGATTTAGCGAAGCTTCTTATCTGAGACGGACTGCAAACGACAATAGGTAATCCTGCTTTATCTGCGGCGCAAACAAACTCTAATTCGCGTCTTTCAATAGACTCTATTAATACGCTCTGAGGTATAAGAGGTTGTAGTTTTTTAATGGCATCTTTAATGCCATTTTTGACATTGTTAACACTAAAGAATTGGCCAGTAGATCTCATATAAATATCGAGTTTTTTACTGCTGGTGCCGATACCGACACTGATCTCTTGAGGTTCCATAAGATAAGCTATCTTCGCCTTGCTATTCAGGCTCAAGGCCCACATGACTATTCGAGTTATGCCTAGTGAGTGCTTTTCATGTTCATACTTGTTATCGGTCTTTTACGAACCGGCCAGGCAGCGAACTGTGATAAACAAGGCCTTCGGTGGCCGCCGAAGGTGGGTCTCAATTTACCCGTTAGCGAAAAGGATTTTCAACATCAGAATCGGGCAAGAACAACCATACAAGTCAATTAACTTCGCGACTGCGGCGCCGGACAGCTTATATTGCGCTTCGCTCCGAGCCTGCTGCTGGTTATTGAGGCGTTTAGGTGACATAAGTGCTCCCCCGCTTCGACCACCAGCTGGAGGCGTCCGATGGATAACGAGCACGATGTAGTAGTGATTGGAGCCGGATTCGCCGGACTTTCCTGTGCCGCCCGACTGAAGAGCGCAGGTCTCACCAACTTGGCCATCTTAGAGAAGGGGGAAGGATGCGGAGGATTCTGGCGTGGGAACTATGACCGGATCCGCCTTCACACGCCGTTTCACGAATTGCCCGATGGCGGTGGAATTCGCCGCGACTACCCTGAGTTCCTTCCGAGAGACGACCTCATCGAATATTTCGAACGATACGCAGCACGCCACAACTTGCTCGGCAATATCGTGGCAGACACGGAGGTTTCGTCAATTGCTCTGAACGCCGGGCGCTGGTCGATAAGGAGCTCTAAGTCGGAATTCCGATCACGGTTTTTGGTAGTTGCCACGGCGTCCAATCGGAAACCAATTTGGCCGGAGATTGATGGCTTAAGCGAATACGGGGGAACGGCGATACATAGACGACAGTATCACAATGCGACCCCCTTCAAAGGCAAGCGAACCCTTGTAATCGGAAGTGGAAACTCTGCCGCAGAAATCGCCTTGGATCTCGCTGAGGGTGGCGCCCGCGAAGTGAAGATGCTCATCCGAGGTCCGCGCCATGTGTTGTCATTGAGAGGCCTGGGAATCGCTGCCCGTGTTGCGCGGTTCCTCAAGACCGGGTTCACTTCAAAGCACATTGAAGAGTCGCACGCCTATACGCGCTCTCACCCAGCGTTTCGGGAGAAACTCGCAAAGAAGGACAAGTTCCTCTCTACCTTCTCAATCGATATGAGCGAGTATGGAATCCATCCGCCGGATTCGGGCCCGGCGACTCAAATCTCATTGCACGGCCGAGTAGCGTGGATGGATCAAGGCACCGTAAAAGCGATAAAGCAGGGACGGATCAAAGTAATTGATGCGAAAGAGAACCCCCTGCAACGATTGAGCAAGAGGGGCGCCGTCTTCCAAAATGGCCACGAAGATTTTGATTTGGTCGTATTTGCTACTGGAATGGAGCCGGGGTTGGATGACTTGTTCGAGGAACCAGCAAGATTCCTAGAATGGAATGACGAGATGTCCCGCCTAATGCCTCGGACCGATGGCCGTAGCCGTAGCATCGTTGAGCCCACCCTATTCTTCCCTGGGTTCGACCTTTCGGTAAATGGGGGGCTGAGCCTTGGCCTATGGGGATTCGAGTGTGCAGATGCTATCCTGCGCCAAATGGCTTCTGTTACTGCTGCCACCTAGCAAGCCGTTGGAGGCGGACGCGTCACCGGGTACTTTTCTTCCGCCGCGCAGTATGGTCGCTACCGAGAAGCGCCTATTAACGCGCCGATCAACTCGGGGTTAACTGCTGTACACACTATGAGACTATTTACTGATTTTTATACAAAGGTTGCACTTAAGCTTTATCCATATAGGTGGTTATTAGTTGTGTCCTTTTTTCTTCCTTTTATAGGTTGGTCTCCTGCCTCAACGGCACTGCTGGTAATGCTGTGGGTGTGGACCAATTTAGGACTATTAATTGTTTTAACCTATGGACCTATCAACCATTTTGAGGGCTCTATGATATGGAGTGACGGGTGGCGACCTATAGCTTGGGTTTTCCTGATTCCAATCTTACTGGGAGCCTTGGCTGCAACAGTCCTAATTCCTTATGCTCTTATACAAAGTAATTAACAAACCGCAGCAGACGTTCCTTTTGATCGCCGGACTCGCACAAGCGCGAGCCGTTTAACCGGGCGTTAACCAAAAACTAATGTCAAAGAAGCGTAAAATGAGATACAGAGAGTACGTAGATCATCCACGATATGGTTCCAAGCCAATATACTCCGGAAGCAAGATGACGACTGAAATGGCTGCGTCTGCTCATTGGAGCCTTGATAAAGATAGTGTTTTCCCCGAAACGGCTATCCCGGCAAATATTGATAGGCAGAACTATTCAATATTTCCGCGTAAGTTTTACGTAGATATAGAACGCTGTTGTATTCAATGCAGGCGATGGTTTATTTTTTTTGCTAACGAGCAGAAGCACTGGTTTGAAGGGCTGGGGTTTTATGTTGATGCCGATTGTACCAAATGCGTCGACTGCAGACAAAATGATCAGAACATCAAGCTGATGCAAAAGAGATACCAGATCCTTAGTGTGAAAAAAGATCGTAATGCAAAAGAGATATCTGAGCTTAAAAGAATTGCCTTAGAGCTATTTCAGTTGGGATATATCAAAGATCAAACTAAAGTGGATAGAATTGGCTAACAAACGCAAACAAACCGGCCTATCGGCCTCGACTCACAACGCTCACGTTTCTTGCAGACGTTAGATTGCCATGGTCAAGTCATTATCAACCGTTGTTTTAGTAATCTTGATATTGCTTGCTATGAAGCAGTGGATGCTTTCTAAAGATAAGCAAGAAAAACTTGCCAGACTCAATGCAATTGAAACAGCAGAACAGTGCCTCGCGGTTGGTGGGGAGCTTCGTCCTGTATGTATGTCCGGTACTAGAATGTGCATCATTAACTATTCAGATGCCGGAAAATCCTGTCTAAGTAGCTCACAATGCCAGGGTGAATGTAGGGTTTCGAAGAGTAAGGCTGGCAACGTTTTTGCCATGGGCCAGTGCTCTACCTCCAATAATCCTTGTGGTTGCTGGGCAAATGTCGAGCTAGGTATGGTAAACCATGCTATTTGCTTCGACTAAATCTAACAAACGCAAGCAGGATGCTACGGCCCAGCAGGCCTCCATGGGCATAAAGTCTCAGGAAGAAAATGTTAAATTTTCTAAAGTTCATTGCTCTCGCAATACCTGTTTTAGGTGTAGGTATATTCATGAGTATTTTAGAACACGATGAAGCTAAGCAACTGTCATTTTCTGGAAGGGTCTCATTCATTGAGTGGGAGTCAAACAATCACGGCATGCCTCTAATTGAGATCAGCCAAAAAAATGGGACGTATGTAAAGTTCAGCCATCATCGAATTATTCTTGATTCAAGCCAACTTAAGGTGGGTGATTCAATTTCTAAAAAAAGCGGATCTAAATTCTGTGAAATAAACAAGAAATCAGTTCTATGTATCAAGTAACACTAAATAAAGCTGGGCAATTTTCTCCGAGCCTACGACCCTCCGCGAGACAAGCTATGTCTACACTCCAGCTGCCCATGTTGTAGCCGTATTGAAACAACATAAAGTCTCCTAATTTTTTGCTCTGACAACTTAGCAACTTGTTTCTACTGATTTCACCTTCATTTCACCTCTGCTTCTTTAAAGTGCTGCTCAACCAGTTCTTTAAAGGAGCTAGCCATGTCTAGCAGTATTCACTTAAAGCAAATTGACCATCATTTTACCTTGGCCAAACAACAGATCAGCCTGTTTGAGGATTTAAATATTGAACTGCACAGTGGTCAGTCTTACGCCATTGTGGGGCCCTCTGGAGTAGGTAAATCAAGCTTATTACTGTTAATGGCGGGTCTTGAACCTCCCGTTTCTGGCAAAGTACAATTCCAGAAAAACGGTAAGCCGCAGCTATTAAAGAGCCTACGTCAAATCTCAGGTTTTATTTTTCAGCAGTTTCATTTGTTACCCGAACTCAACGCCTTAAACAACGTCGCGCTGCCTTTAAAACTAAAAGGCGATAAACGTGCATTAACCACAGCCGAATTATGGCTCGACAAAGTGGGGCTAGCTGAGCGAATGTATCATAAACCACAGCAGCTCAGCGGTGGTGAGCAACAACGGGTGGCCATTGCCCGTGCTTTTGCCATACAGCCGCAATTTATTTTTGCCGATGAACCTACGGGTAACCTAGATGAGAAAACCGCGCAACATATTGCGCAATTGATGTTTGATTGCTGTCAGCAAAGCGGCGCGGGGCTGGTACTCGTCACTCACTCGATGGAATTAGCGCAGCAGGCCGATACTTTGCTGCAATTGGGTCAAGGCAAATTAACGGTCATGGCGCGCAACCAAGCTGCGTCTAGGGTGGGCGCATTATGCTGATTTTATTAGTGTGGCAATTATTCCGCCAGCAATGCCATCAAGGGGATGCGCGCTTAATTCGCTGGACCCAAGCAAGTTTGATGTTCTTCATTTTAACGCTCAGTTTGACCAGCAGTTCCATTCAGGCTTATTTGGCCAATAATTTGCAACAAATGCTTGGCAGCGATTTGGTAATTTCTCAGCATCAAGCCCTAACCGATGTGCAACTAAACAAGTTGCACCAGCATGCACAGCAGTTGAGCGTGAGCCAGCTGGTGAACGTAACCTTGACCCATGATCACCATTGGCAAGCGGTGCAGTTAAAAGCAGTGGATGATCATTATCCAGTGCAAGGCACCGTGCAAGTGGCGTTTGAGACGGATGGACAAGGGCAATCCCTGAGCCATGGGCCTAAATCCGGTGAAATCTGGGTCGATAACCGATTGTTTGCTTCGCTGCAGCTTACCCTTGGCCAATCCTTAGATATGGGGCATGGGCAATTAAAGCTCACAGGTTTGGTACAACATGAACCCGACCGTCTGCTCGAAGGCCATTCGGTGGCGATGCGAGCATTGGTGCATCTAGATGACCTTCCACTGATACAAGCCGACAATGCCCTCTTTCGCTATTTACTTGTGGGGGATAAAAGCGAATTGAACACCCTAAAACAATGGGCCACCACTGAGCTAGTAACTGCAAAGCTTTATGACAAACACAGCGGCCATCCGTTGGCAATGTTTTGGCAACGGGTTGAGAATTTTGTGGGCTTAGCATCGGTACTGTTGTTTTTGATGGCGGCCATTGCCATCGACCAAGCCGGTCGACGTCAGTTGTTATCCCAGCAGCGTTTTGCGGCAGTGTGTTTGGCCATGGGCAGCAATAAACCCCGAGTGTTTGCTTTATCATTTGGTCAATGGCTATTAACAGTCATTGCAGGGCTAATTCCGGCAACCGCCTTGGCATGCGGGGCCGAATACCTAATTTTGCAGCAAATGCAGACACAGTTTGCTGACCTAACCACCACCTGGGTATGGACAGATTTACTCAGCAGTTACGCGCTATTGTTGGCTCTATTGGCAATTTTCCAAATTCCCAATTGGTTAGTGATGGCCAAAGTAACCCCGGCACAGTTGATTCGCCAAATGTCGAGTCCGAATCACTTATTGCCTCGCTATGGATTTGCATTAATTAGTGTAGCTACGGTGGCTTTTGTTTACTCCGACAACGGTCTGCTCACGGCCATGACGCTATCCGCTATGGCAGCCACCTTGATGCTGATGATGGTATTGACTTGGTTGGTGCTGAGTTTGGGCCATACGGTGACGAGCCGTGCAATGGGTATGATAGCTTTTGGTTTTTATATGATGAAACAGCGCTTACTCAGCAAATCCATTCAAATTTTAGGCGTTGGAATGTGTGCCACCTTGTTGCTGTTCACCTTGAGTTTGATGAAAGACATTGGCCAAACCATGGAAGGCTATACCCGCGAGCACGATGGTAATCTGATCATCACCCAGGCCAATGAACAACAGGTGCAAGACATTCGCCAGTGGAGTGCACAAACTGGCAGTGACATTCGCCAATTAAAGCCGTTTTGGTACGGGAAGCTAAGCCATATCAATGGCCAGACGTTGGCGGAATTTGCCACCAGCCCCAGCGAAAGTTTGGCTAGCTTACAAAAGCCAGTCCGCTTGCATTTCAGTATTCAGCAAGCAACCAACAACCAAACAGTGACAGGCCAACGCTGGCAAGATCGAGATGCCGACTGGCAACAAGTATCGGTAGAGCAAGAAGTCATGACTGATATGGGGTTGAAACTCGGCGACCAATTACAGTTTGAAGTTGCGGGGCAATCTTTGAACTTTGAAATCAAAGCCAGTCATAAATACGTGCCTGGCAAAGGTTCCATCACCTTTTGGTTTAATGTGCCACAAAGCACCATGAACCAGCTTCAAACACCACCACTTTATATGGGTAGCCTTGAGCTTGCGGACACTGCTTGGGGTCAGCTGGCAGAGCTTTGGCAGCGTCACCCATCATTGCGGTTAATCTCGGTGCGCGAATTGACGCAACGCTTTGATGATACTTTGTCGATGGTGATTAAGCTGGTATCTGGATTTAGTTTGATGATTATTTTACTGGCACTGCTGGTGATCAGTGCGTCGGTCAAAGGCTATGAAGCTGATGAGCGTAAAAAGAACGCTTTACTGATCAGCTTTGGCCAATCACGTCTTGCGTGCTGTAAACTAAGCCTGTTCGAGTGGTTGCTGACTTCTTTAATTGCTAGCGTGGGGGCCATTTTAGGTACCAACCTTACAGCTCAATTGATCTATCAGTCTCAATTTGGCATTAATTACAAGCCAGATTGGTTATGGATCATGGCTACTTTATTTGTCAGTGCATTGGTAGTGTGCAGCGCTGGCATGATAGCCAATCGCAGAAGTTTAAAGTTTTCCGTTGGGGCCCTGTTAAGGAACGGAGGCTGAATACAAGTTCAATTTTGTTGGTGGAAGATCAGCAGGATTTGGCAATAACGTCATCGAATATTTTGAGTCCAAAGGGCTGTCGGTGGATGACGTAAGTAGGTCTCAATATACCCGTTAGCGAAAAGGATTTTCAACATCAGAATCGGACAAAAACAACTATACAAACACAGGCAGTTTGTTCCAGCCCTTCTGGCCTCTGCTGACGATAAGACGGCCATGTATAACGATATTGGTAACAATTGTATTGTTGCTTTCAGGCTGTACAAGTACCAAAGAGCAGAGAAAGCCGGAGCCAAAGTTTCAGGTTCAAATTGAATCTTCGGGAGTGGAGTATTCAGTTACAAGAACTATTGCATTGCAATATCTCTCCTATGTGTCACGGTATAACTATGATGGTGAAAGTATTGAAGTTAGCAAATCTGACGGCACAGTGACCAATGAGTGCCATTGTTATGTGAGCCATATAGGAAATGGTTGTGGCTGGGGCTCATATCTCATTGAGCAGTGCATATCAGATAAATGTACTTTCAGCTTTACTCCATACAATGCCGGGACCGTAATTTGTGAATAACCTTAACAAGGGGGTCCATTCAACGCCCAAAGCTATGCACCTTCTTGTGCAAGGACCTGCACCCCTATTATGCTACAAACCACGCCCCACTTCGGCTACCTGTGCTGGCAACGTTAGGTCTGAATAAATTATCTGAGATCTTCAAGAAGATGGAAGTTGATAAAAGCGACGTTCGGAAAAGAGCCAATCAAATTAAGCCTTATCGCTGTAAAAATCTAATATGTGTTCTTGAATACCCGATGGATATGAAGAACATAGGGACAGTCATTCGAAACGTCAATGCTTTAGGCGTCGAAAAAACCTATATTATTGATCCACGCAACTCACTGCCTGATGAATGGAAGGAAATGAGAGAAAGGAAATCACTCTCAAAACCGTCTGTCTCAGCAATCAAATGGAGCTTTGTAAAGCGATTTGATAGTACCGAAGAATGCCTGGATCATTTGGCGAACAACAGATTTACCTCGATTGTTACCTCTCCTCATGTAAAAGGAAAAGACAACTTTATATTGCATGAGGCCGATTACACTCAGCCAAGATTAGCAGTATGGTTTGGTAACGAATCTAGAGGTATCAGTGATCTTGCAGTCAAAAATAGCGATTTCTGCGTATCTATTCCAATGTTTGGAATGATAGAAAGCTTAAACCTTGGAACAACTTCTGGGATTGTATTGTATGAAATTACTAAGCAGCGCCGCGAGTACCAGGAAAAGTATAAGCGAGCCAACCGCCGCACCTGACAGAGCAATTCAGCTGACATCTTGCTTTGTGCATTCTGATTTAGTTTTCACTGGAAAGTAGACTATTTTTTCGTAAAATAATCATACAAAAATTTAGATTTTTTCTATACCCTCGTTAAGCGCTAAGGTGATCACTTGCTAGTAACCGTTGCTAGATTCTCATTTCCATATGAAGCCCAGATTGCAAAAGCAAGACTTGAGTCTGAAGGAATAAGCGCTTTCATTGCAGATGAGCACACAGTCAATATGCAGTGGCTATATTCTAATGCTATGGGTGGAGTAAGGCTTCAAGTGTCGGAAAGCGACCTTGATAAAGCCCATGAAATCCTTAAGCAAGACCGCTCCAATCTTGTAGACCAAGAATTAGGGTGTGAAGGGGAAAGGAAATGTGAGTCCTGCTCTTCACGAAATGTTGAGCCATTTACCAAGGGAAAAAAGCCCGCATTTTTGGTCTTCTTACTCTTGGGTATGCCTCTATTTTTCTACCAACATGGTATTAAGTGCAAGGATTGTGGCCATTTCCAAAAACTTAATAATCACAAGTAATAAGGCATCTGCCCTTCGAGCCTCCGTCTGGCTATCTAAGTGAGGGTATTCTTTACCCTCTGGTCGTTCGAGTATGGTCAATAATCCGGACAAACAGTGACTCAAATAGTTGTAAGTGTTCACCGTGACCTCAACATCCGAAATGAGTCTAAAATTCGCGATTATATCAGTGTGATAAGGACGTCCAAGTTTATGAGGGTAATAACATTTGACCGCCAGTTCTTATTTACCGCAGATGGGCTTAACCGTGACATCCACGCCTAAACCCATGGTGCCGTTAATAGGGGAAAATAGTTCACAGCAACCACCTTTCAGCGGATTTTCCTGTCTGCTTGGGCAAGGTGCAGTTGACTGAGCCATCGCCAACCACCTTAGTCATACTCAATAACTTCGTTGTCACAAGATTATTGGTGATCCCCAATTAATGCGCGCAAAGTGAATGACCAGAGAGTGCCGATAAGAAAAATACTCCTAATACAATCAATGTTTGTGGGAGCATTATTACTTTAATGTGTAAAAGGCAACTCCCGACGCAAGGGTCAGAACGGTGGCCAACGTTAATAACGGAATAAAACACTGCAACCGACTTAGCGGCATCAAACTGGCTTACCCCCAGTCGACATCGACTTTACCTGCACAAGCATAGAATTTCATAGATAAACTCGATGCCCCCTTGATGGTGTTTAGATTTCATCTACAGAGTGAAATGAAGTCGTTGAGATTGGCCCCACCCTTTCAGATAAATTAATAAGCATAGTACAAAGTAGATGACTTCAACCTATTTTTTTAGGTTAAGGCTATTGTTATATAATTCATCAAGCGTTAAGACTCTGGCTTAAATGACAATATTTTACATACAGAGAAAACCATTATGTGTTTTTCAGCCACAGCATCATTCGGATCAGCAGCTGTTCTTCTTGTTGGTGGTGCTTTGTGTACAAGACACGCTATAAAAAACGATAAAACCTATTTATTGCTCGCGATTACCCCTATCCTTTTCGCGTTACAACAAGCGAGTGAAGGTGTGGTATGGATTGGATACAACGGAAATTTAACATCACTGACAACCGCAGCCTCCATTTTCTATTTGTTTTTTGCTCTGCTTTTTTGGCTTGCCTGGATACCAACCGTAGCCTTTAGCCTTGAAACAAAAAAGTGGAAAAGGATTTTTTTTATCACATTAATCATCATAGGTTTTGCTTTTGGCTTATATCTTTGGACACCCGTCCTATTAGAAACAGGACCAAGACATTTAGTAAAAACCAGCGTATGTGGGCATAGCTTATGTTACATACTGTCCGATGGCAGCTTGTTTTCCATTACAGCAGGACATATTATTTATTCTTCACTAGGTTTTTTATTTTTATTATCAAGCAACCGAGTTTTTAGGAAATTTTGGGCACTTGTCATGCTGTTCGGCGTTATCATCTACTTTACACAGCGTGAAACGTGGGTATCAACCTGGTGTTTCTTTGCTGCATTATCTACCTTATGGATTTATTTTCTATTAATGAATGATTATAAAGCAAAGATGAAAAAACAGGCATGATAATTGTAGTGGCAAAGCTAATTTGGCCACGGCGTAAAGGGAAAGACCTGCAAGGAGTTTTTTAAGGATCTAAGGAAGCGATGCTTTTGACCTGAGCTTGCTTTCAACATCACATAACGAGTTACTGCATCAAACTATGGTATAGTGCTAACAACACTATACAAGCCAACACCGGCCATTAAAATATTATGGATCTCAAATTTTTTTCGCCCAGCATGAAAAGATTGTTTTTCACTCTGTCAGTTATATTTATTTCCGGATGTGTTTCTACCGCTAACATATATGAGAGAAATGCCAAAGCTAATGAACTAGAAGCACAGGCTGAAGACGCCAGAGTAAACAATAATTATTCCATGGCCAAACAGCTGGACAGAAAGGCAGAGAAGCTACGAGAAAAAGACTCTATCAACAAAGAGGATATCGTTGCAGGTATTTTTTCCGAACTTTTTAAGCGATTGCTCGGAGGAAGCTCTAAAAACGATCAACATGGTTGGCAGTAAAGCAAAGCACTAAAGTAAACCTTTACCAACAAGCATTAGGCGGCTCAAGATCTCTATACCGAGGCTGATGGTATCATCTGATTTGGGTCGGCTTATTTTACAGTTAGATATCGATTCTATTTAGCTGGTCACTGTGATTCTGAGATAGACGAGATCTTATTATCTATGAGAAAGAATACATTAGCCTATGAGGTTTAGAGTGAGTATTTACTGCTTAAAAAACACCCAGCTTTGCTCCAACTAAAAAGAAGCCTTCACAGGGCTGCTACTAATAGTATGCTTCACACGGGACTAGTTGCCGGTTAGCTTAGTGATAACTATGATCAGCAACTACACCCGAACGCTGCCCAAAGTGTTTAAAAGCCAAATTACCGGAAAACCCGTGCACCCCATACTCTCCATAGAAAACCTGCAGTGCCGCTACGGCGAGCAGGTGGTTATCGAATCAGTTTCCTTTGCTTTACAGGCCGGGGAGATTGCCTGCTTATTGGGCCCCAGCGGCTGCGGCAAAACAACCCTGCTGCACGCCATCGCTGGATTTCAGCCAGTCGTTGCAGGGAATATTCAATTGTCTGGAGAAGTAATCTCTTCTCCCAAAGTAAAGGTTCCAGCGGAGCAGCGGAAAATTGGGGTGGTATTTCAGGACTATGCCCTCTTCCCACACCTCACCGTTGAGCAAAATATTGCCTTCGGTATCCAGTCAATGCCGAAAGGCCAACGGCAATCCCGTACCCAGTCGTTGCTACAGCTAGTACGCCTGAAAGGTTTTGGGCAACAGTATCCGCACCAACTATCCGGCGGTCAGCAGCAGCGTGTCGCTCTGGCTCGGGCACTGGCACCGCGCCCCAAGTTGTTGCTGCTGGATGAACCCTTCTCTAACCTGGATACCGAGCTGCGCCGCAGTCTCGCCGCCGAAGTCCGCCATATACTGCGCGAAGAGAAGATCCCTGCGATTATTGTTACCCACGACCGCCACGAGGCCTTTATTGCTGGAGACAAGCTGGGAGTACTCAGCCAAGGTCAATTACAGCAGTGGGACAGCCCACAGGATACTTATCAGAAGCCAAAGAATTTGGCGGTTGCGAGAATCGTTAGTGAAGGGAACATTATCTCCGGCACTGTCCTGGGCAATGACCTAATCAGTACCCCATTAGGGGAAGTAAATATGCCAACAGCTGCATACGAAAATGGAGATAGGCTCGAACTGTTTGTGCGCAGTGAGGATATTGCCGCAGGCGAACATCCCGGTGCGGTTATGGCTCAGGTTGTGGAAAAGAATTTTCTCGGCAATCAGGTGAGCTATCGCTTCCAGTTAGCCGCAGGGGAAACTGTCGAGGCCGCTTTGAATGCCAATGTTCAAGCGGCTCCTGGTGATAAACTTCCCCTACGTCTCTCCTCTGCGCTGGTGTTTGACCAGGCCCGATAGCAGCTATCAAGACAGGGCGGGCGCTTCAGAGCTCGCCAGGGCTGTGCGCTCCTCACCTCTGCGCCACCCAATGGAACGGCTCAGCAAAATCACCGGGATTAATCCCACCAGGACAATCAATAAAGCCCCCAGGGCTGAGCGTTCCAGCATCTCATCAGAAGCAAACTGGTAAACATAAGTCGCCAGGGTGTCAAAGCCGAAGGGGCGCAGTAGCAACGTCGCCGGCAGTTCTTTCATACAATCCACAAAGACCACCAAGCCACCCGTTAGCAGTCCTGTACGCACCAAGGGGAGGTGCACGGCCCACAGGGTTTGCCAGCTATTGCGCCCCAGAGAGCGGGCAGCCCTATCCATTGATGGAGTTACCTTCTCCAGACTGGATTCTATGGCCCCCGTAGATACCGCCAGGAAGCGCACCGTGTAGGCAAAAATAATGGCAAAAATACTGCCGCTTAACAGTAGCCCTATGGAGATATCGAAGTGCTCACGTAAAAAAGCGTCGACGGCATTATCAAATGCGGCCAGTGGAATCAGGACTCCAATCGCCAATACCGCCCCGGGCATTGCATAACCCAGCTTGGAAAAGCCGACCAAGAGTCGTACGGACCTTTTGGGTTGCAGTCGCTTACCGTAAGCCAACAGCAAGCCCAACAGTACAGAGACCAGTGCTGCCGCAATAGACAGTAACAAGCTATTGCTGGCGATCTGTATAAAATCCTCGCTCCAATAGCTGGAAAAGTTACTAAGTGCGTATCCACCCAGAACCAGCAGGGGAATAATAAAACCGGCCACCAACAGTAACCCACAAAACAACAGGGCTACACCAGCTCGCCAACCGCACAGTACATAACGTTCACGCTGGGAATTTGGCGACTGTACAAAGTGCTTCTGCCTCGCCCGCCCCATTCGCTCCAACGTAATTAACAGAACAACAAAAATCAGGGTGCTACAGGCAATTTGTGCCGCCCCCCCTAAATTACCGCGGCTCAGCCAGGTATCGTAAATCCCAACACTCAAGGTGCGCACCGCAAAGAAGTCGACAGTGCCGAAGTCATTCAGGGTTTCCATCAGTACCAGTGACAAGCCCACCGCAATTGCCGGGCGCGCCATTGGCAGGGATACACGCAAGAAGCTGTGCCAGGGCGTGCAGCCCAATGACCGGCTCGCGGCCCGTATACTGCCGCACTGTTCGATAAAGGCCGCGCGCGCGAGCATATACACATAGGGGAAGAGCACCAGTGACAGCATGGCAATCGCCCCACCCATACTGCGGATCTCAGGGAACCAGTAATCCCTGGCCGTCTGCCAACCAAACCAAGCCCGCAAGGACTTTTGCACTGGGCCCGCGTACTCCAGCAAATCTGTATAGACGTAGGCAATCACATAGGCGGGAACTGCAAACGGTAGTAGCAACGCCCACTCGAACAACCGGCGTCCGGGGAACTGGCACATGCTCACCAGCCAAGCGCTGCCCACGCCTGCTATCAACGTTACTAAACCGACACCACCAGCCAGAATCAATGTGGAGGACACATAGTGAAACAGCACCGTGTCTAACAGGTGCGGCCAGATATTTTCTTCAGGGAAAAATGCCAACCAAAAGATAGATAGCACTGGCAGGGCTACCAGTAGGGAAATAGTAGCTACCAGTAGCAGCCAGCGCGACGCTGATAAATTCGCTCGGTTTAGCATGAATTAAGAAATCAAAAGCTCATTATAAAAGAACGGCCCTGGTCTCTCGACAGGGCCGTTCGAATAAGGCTGAGATAGTGCTGCCAATAGGCTGGGCAACAACTCCCATTCAGTTAATCATTCTAAAAGTCAAAGCGTACTTCATCAACCATACGGGAAGCCGCCGGAACGTAGGAACCGATTTCCGTGAGGCTCAGATCGTCTTCTTTAAACTCACCCATATATTCCTTGATCAACTCAGAGCGAGCAGTACCGGGGCGTACAGGGAACTCAAAATTTTTCTCAGCGTAAGCGTATTGAGCATCGGCACCACTGAGGAATTCCAGCAGCTTAACGGCATTTTCACGGTTGGGGGCATGCTTGGTCAGCGCCGCGCCGGAAATAAACATATGGGTACCGCGATCCTTCTGGTTAGGGAAGATCAGATTGACTGACTTGGCCCAATCCACCTGCTCCGGCTGCTCCTTATTGGTAATCATTTTACCGAAGTAGTAGCTGTTACCCAGGGAGAGGTCGCAGACACCTTCGCTAATGGCTTTCACCTGTGCACGGTCATTGCCCTGCGGCTTACGCGCCAGATTCGCTTTCACGCCTTGCAACCACTCTTTAGTTTCTGCTTCACCGTGATGGGCGATCATGGAGGCGATCAGGGACAGGGTGTAGGGGTGCTTGCCGCTGCGGGTACAGATTCGGCCCTTCCACTTAGGCTCTACCAGCTCTTCGTAGCGAGTGATCTCACCGGGCTTAACGCGGTCTTTGGAGGCGTAAATTAAACGCGCTCGGGTTGTCAGGCCGAACCAGTTACCGGCCTTATCACGGAATTGCGCCGGGATATTGTCTTCCAGGATTTCACTGCTTACCGGTTGGGTCAGCTGCTTATTAAGCAGGTCCATCAGACTACTGGTATTGGAAGTCAGAACCAGATCGGCAGGGCTGTTGCGCCCTTCCCTTTGCAGCCGCTCGTTCAAGCCTTTGCTGGCGTAGACCACTTTGGTCTCAATACCGGTTTTCTCGGTGAACTCCTGCAAGATCGGCTCAATCAGGAAAGGTTGTCGGTAGGAGTAAATATTTACTTGCTCAGCGGCATTGGCCCCAATGGCACCAATCAAACCAACAGTTGCAATCGCTTTTTGAAATAGAGATCTGGTAAACATGGGAGTCCTATCACCCTGGGGTTAATTTGAGAAGCATTCTCATTTGGAAAGGTATTAATGTCAACCTGGAACTTCTCTACCCAGCAAAGTCGCAAAATCCCTCCTATGCTTATGCTTAGATTCAAGCCAGTCACCTGCAGAGGCTCTATGCATTACCTTATTCTGCCACTCGCTCTGGTTTTTGCCTTATCCGGCTGTGACCGCAAGGGTGAGCCACATAAGGCCCAACCATCGAGTAGTGAAGTAACCGCTGGTCAAACAGCCAGCGAGGCAATGAAACAGCCGATTAAGCGAAACGCGAGCAGCACGGCGGAAGACCCCACCAATCAGCTACAGGCTACCGCTTCGGGTAGTGAAACCATTTGTACACCGGGCTGGTTTACCTGGGTACAGCGGCAAGTGATGGCCCAACAAGATGGCGACCTGAAAAAAATGTACCCATCAGGTCTACCCCCCATTGGCAGTGCAGAGTGGTTTGATGCAATCACCAAGCTGACGGGCGGCAACCTGGCCGATGTAAAGCCCGGTAGCCCGGAGTGGTGTCTCGCAGTTCAGAAACGTCTCAGTCACCCCGGTGACCAGGGCCTGTAAGGCAGTCAAAAGGCCAAGTATCTTGCTGAGTAAAAGCGAGATGTAAACCTTCTATTACCCGGTCAATTTTTCAACCGGGTCCGCAAGCGAGGTAGTGAAAAATGAAGTTCTTCAGCAGAATGTTGCTGGCACTAATCGCCGCAACCACGCTACAAGTCGCCATCGCCGACGAGAAACCCCCTCCCGGGGCTATGGCACTCTCTATGGTGCTCACAAAGTTAGAGCAACAGGGTTACACCCCTATTGTTGAGGTAGACCTGGAAAGAGGACGCTGGAAAGTGGAGGCCTACAAGGGCGATCAGAAATACGACCTGATTGTGGATCCTAATTCAGCAGAGGTCCAATCCGAAAAACCCGATAACAGCTGACTCGCATAGTCTGCGATCATTCTTACCACCCCTCCCCAGATTAGGGATACTCCGGGGAGGGCCTGAATTCATCACAGTTTTTACCAATGTGGTGGCAACTCACGTAACCACAGTGATTATGTCTATTCACTGACGTAATTGGTCAAGCACCGCGAGGATGAATGCGTTAGTCTGGTCTAAGACAAACGCCAAAGGATAATAAAATGACCATCCAGACGCTTACTCGGCAGGATGCAGACAAGGCGCTACTCCAGAACCAGCTAGACAACCAGCGCCGAGCCCATCACGCCAACCCTGTTCCCAGCTATCAGCAGCGTGTTCAAGATCTAAAAACCCTGGCACGAATGCTGCGTGAACAGCAGGAAGCCATCATTGAAGCCATATGCTGTGACTACGGTAATCGCTCGCGGGAAGAAACCCTGCTATTGGAGATATACCCTGCCCTTTCCGGCATCAAGGATGCCATAAAGAACATCAAGAAATGGATGAAGCCCAGGCGGCGCCATATCGACTTCAAAGCCTACCCCCTGTCAAAAAATACTGTAGTACCTCAACCCCTGGGAGTAGTTGGGGTAATAGTGCCGTGGAACTTCCCCATTAACCTTAGCTTTTCACCTCTAACCAATATCTTTGCCGCAGGCAATCACGCGATGGTAAAGATGTCTACCAACTCCTGTCGGCTTGCCGAGTTGTTAAAGGAGGTTAGCCCCAAGTATTTTCCAGAGGAGAAACTCTCTTTTATTGCTGACTATGGTGAAATAGGTCCACTATTTTCCAGCCTAAAATTTGACCACCTAATTTTTACCGGCTCCAGCACTACTGGGCGGGCCGTGATGCGCTCCGCTGCAGAAAACCTGACTCCAGTCACGCTAGAGCTTGGAGGGAAGTCCCCCGCTATCATCGCCCCAGATTTTCCCATCGAAAAAGCAGCGGAGCGTCTGATCCACTGGAAAATGGTCAATGCCGGGCAAATATGTGTCAATGTAGATTATCTCTTCATCCCTGAGAACCAACTGGATACCTTTATTGAGCATGCCAAGCGGGTAATAAAAAAGCACTTCCCCAACTGGCAGAGCCCTGACTATACCTCCATTATTGACAACGCAGCCTACCAGCGCCTGTGGAAAACACTGGATGATGCCGTCGATAAGGGGGCTAAGGTTTACGACCTGAGTGCCGGAGAACTCAAACGAAATGACAGCCTGCGAAAGTTCCCTCCCCATCTATTAATCAACGTAAATCGGGACATGCTGGCTATGCAGCGGGAAATTTTTGGCCCGCTTCTGCCAATTATGACCTATTCAAGGCCTGAAGAAGTCATTGACTATATCAATGCTCAGCCACGACCACTGGCAATTTATCCCTACACGAACGATAAGAACCTGCAAAATCGCTATATTGAGCAAATTATGTCTGGCGGTGTGTCGATAAATAACTGTGTATTACATGTTGGACAGCACGATATTCCATTTGGCGGGGTTGGGGAAAGTGGCATGGGTCATTACCACGGTTACGAAGGCTTCCTTACCTTCTCCAAATTGCGCCCCATCTACCAACAGGGACCAATCGACCTATTGAAATTAATGCGCCCACCCTATGGAAAACTTTCCAATAAACTATTGAACCTTATGCTTAAGATGACCCGATAAAATTGGGTACTGGAAAGCATAACCGCATGTAAAAATAATAACCCGGCGAACCCATACGCCGGGTTATTATTTTCGATTCATTTAAACATTTAATTAAAATCACTGGCGTAATGATCATCCACTGTCCACACTAAAAACATGGCTTGGTTGTAGTGTGGAGCCTCGCGTGAGTTTTATTGTAACGGTCATGCTCGTTAGTAATTTGACAAACCCCATTCCCCCAGGGATAGACCCTAACAAACCCGCCCCAATCTACGATAGCCCCGATCTTTACGGAGCAACGCCTTCGGTTATTGCTCTAGATCCATCGACTATTAGGTCAAAACTCTACAGTCTTGGATTTAAGCCTATAACCAGTATGCGCTTCGTGGGGGGGCGCTGGAAGATTCAAGCAGTTTACCAGGGCGAGCTCCGAGCCCTGGAAGTAAACCCAGATAATGGGATTATTTTTGCAGATCGACCAGCCAAATAGGTAACAAGAAAATCCTGAACCAACCTTATGAAAAAAGGAAAAATATTAATACTCGGAGCAGGTTCCATTGGATCATACCTAGCGGCAAAATTTTTCCGAGCAAACTATCATGTAGATGTCATCGGTAGAAAAGCGGATAGAATTGGAGAATATCTCCTCATCAACTCTAAGAGATATGACTTCCCGCCCACCTCAAAAGAGATCAGCGCACAATCATCCTATGACTTTGTTTTTTTAACATGCAAAATCTATGACCTAAAGAAAAATTTCAACAATTTAAGCAAGAAAAGCCCAAAATCAAAAATTATTATTCTTTTACAAAACTGCCTTTTTGATATCTCAGAGTTTGAACACACTTATCAGAAAAACTTCACGAGCGTTTTGGTATATGACGGCTTCAATCTGAGCAACAACAAACTGAAGCATACTAAAGGCTCTGGATTCCTCGTTGGAAATGACAAATATTCAGAAAGCTTACTACAGCTATTCAAAAACTCACTTATCGAGACCAGAACAACCAGTAACATAGTACAGCATCGTGTTGAAAAGACTATCTTCAATTGCACAACAAATATATTTTCAGCCACCTATTCAAGAACCCTCAGGGAGCTTTTTTCAGACGACAAAATAACCAAGCACATGAAAAATGTACTTTATGAATCCTACGAAGTTCTCTCAAAAGAAATTGAGATCAATCAAGACAAACAAGAGATGTGGAAAAAACTCACCCAACAAGCCAAAAGTTTGGATCATTACACGTCAACCTACCAGGATGCTAGAGAAAATAAAGTTACTGAGCTTTCCTATTTGAATGGTTTTATTATTAAATTAGGCCGTAAAGTAGGAGTTGCCACTCCTTACACCATTGAGGCCGTGAATAATTTTAAGAGAAAGTATCCTAACTTATATTGAGATTACCTAGCTATCCGCCCCAAACTCCCAACTGGCCTTATAGTAGAGTATTTAAATAGGCCTACGCCTTTATACTGACCATGAAGAAGCATATTTAACTACACTGCTAGGGCCCAGTATGATTTACCTTCAATCTAGTAGCTGCACTAAAACCAAAGATAAATATAATCAATAAATCGAATTCCGATATTGAAGAGGTGTCACCCCTTTCCATCCTCGGTAAGCGCGTATAAATGAATTAGGCTCCTTAAACCCTAGCATAAAGGAAATTTCTCCCAGATGGAGATTAGACTTAGAGAGATAGTGATCAGCCAAACTTACCCTAATCTCCTGTAAGACAGACTGAAAAGTGTGATTTTCCTCCCCAAGTTTTCTCTGTAAAGTTCTTTTGCTGATCATTAAACGCTCAGATACAGCCTCAATAGAGCTCTCACCAGCTGGCAATAACTCCATTAACACGGACCCGACCCGCTCTCCCATTGTGGCTTCGCTGCCCAGATCCTTTAGCTGTTGACTCAATTTACCTTCAAAGAAATCCCACATACGGGCATTGGCAGTCAGAAACGGTTTTTGTGCATCTTGTGCTGAGAAGCAAATTCTCACCCGGTCTGATTTCTTAATTGAGCAACCAAAGAACTTCTGATAAGGCACTTGATCTTCCGGTAACTGCGGTAGAGCCAATTCCAAAGGTTGAATTTTATCCCGGGTTCCTAATCGAGCCAGGCGGATATAGAAAATTAATTCACTCAATCCCAAAGCTGTGGGGATAATTTCATCACTGCCATAGCACTCTAAATTAAGCCTTGTGTACTTATCAGTAATATCCAAGTGCAATTCCATTGGTCCAATCAATGGTTTGTACTGCTGTATCCGCAATAAAGCTTGATTCAGGTTTTCACTGCAAAGGCTCGCAAACACAGGGGGATCAAATGTTTCAGCCGTAAGATGCTCTGCCAACAAGAGCGGCAGTGGCTTATCCTTCGAAGCCTGGTCAATACCACACCAGAAGCGGAAATATTCCACCGGAGTCAGTGTCACAGACTCCCGCTGTAATAAATCCGCAGGTAACCCGGCATAGGCCAGAGCCAGCGCTGTATCGATATTCATATCGTGTAATATCAACTTCCAGCTGGGAGGTACCAAAAATTTAGCTGCACGCCTGATCATTACCGGGCCTTCCTACAATTAAGACTTTTCCATCGTCTGACGGGAAAACTTCAGTAGCATTTTACGAGGCAATAAAGGCATTATCCAATTCAGAAACAACTTTAGCCGCGTCTCATTGAAAGCAACTAGATCGCCACGCTCCATGGCCTGATAACCACATCTGGCAACAGACTCAGCTGAACGGGCATTCTTCCAAATATCGACACCCTGAAGATCACCTGCCGCGACGAATCCTGTTGCAACAGCGCCGGGGCACAAAGCGGTTACTGTCACACCTGTGCCGTTCAGCTCCTCAGCCAGTGCCTGGCTGAATGAAGTTACATAGGCTTTAGTTGCGTAGTAAACCGCCTGTAAAGGGCCGGGAATAAAAGAGGCTGTAGATGAGACATTAAGGATATGCCCGCTATTTCGGGCAACCATACCCTTTAAATACAGATGGGTGAGATTGGTAAGGGAAATCATATTTACCTGCATCATACTCTGCTCAGCTTCCAAGTCCCGCTGATGAAAAAGGCCATGACCACCAAAACCCGCATTGTTGATCAGGGTACCAACCTCCACATTCTCACCTTGGGTTCGCTCAAAAATTCTCTGTGCGGACAACGGGTCAGATAGATCTTCAGCAATTACCATTGCTTGGACACCAAACTCTTTCTCCAACTGCTGCTTGAGTGATAAAAGCTTCCCCTCAGACCGAGCAACCAGAACCAGGTTGCCACCTTTAGCCGCATGTATCTTGGCCAACTCCAGACCAATACCACCAGAGGCTCCTGTGATAAGTGCCGCTTCCATCAAATTGTCTCCCAAGTGTTAATCTTAGAATCAGTATATATACTAAAGACGCCAACCAAGAATCCGATTGTGCCGGTTGGCTATCCAAACATGCCATCGCTCAAAGGGATAGTTTCAACTTATCTAAGATTTTTTCAGAAACGTTGAAATAAGCTCGAGATCTCGTTTCTCGTATTAAGGGTATTGAAATCGCAACCCCAGAAATTGAGAGATGCTACTTTTGGGTAAAGACGGAATAATTTCCTAGGTTAGCTTTCACTGGCGGTGACCATTGCCCTCGTACATATCATACCTATTAAAATTCAGTGTATTCAGGCTACCGTTGCTTGTTATTTTTGATGCTGTGACTTTATGGTCGCGTCACTGTTCACTCTGGAGAGTAAGAACCTCTACCTCAATTGAGTCATATACTGTGACTCCGTGAACCCAACGTTCTAACATTCATGCATTGATTACACCAGTCTGGGCTTAAACAACAGGGTATTCTCTTGGTACTTGATTTATATAGCATTGCTATTACAAGGGGCATGAAGCACACTTAACACACAATTTAAGACGCAGTTTTAGCCTAACAACTGTTTTTTTGCTAGTGTTCTCCACATGCAAAAATCTAGAAAGGCTTCACTACTCCCACCCCTTCAGCGTGGTGTAAAAATAGTATTTATCACTTTTAAATTAATTTTGTTCATGTCTAAAAGGCTGAAAGTTCCTGGCAACATTTAGTTACCCTTTAATATTCACCATGCACACATGACTTAGCCTGAGATAAATAAAAAAATTAAAAAATCAATTTAAAGAACTCGATCAACAAGTAACTGGCAACCAAAACTATTTACCAGCTAAAGATATATGCGAATTTTTATAATAGAAGACGACATCAAATTAAGCCATTATCTTCACAAGGGCCTCAACCAGGAAGGGCATAGTGTAGAGCTATGTCATGATGGAAAAACAGGATTAATTCAAGCTAGCACCGAAAATTTTGATGCAATCATCCTTGACCGAATGCTTCCTGGTATGGATGGGCTAAAGCTATTAAGGTCCCTGAGGGGAATGGAAATCACTACACCGGTTTTAATGCTAAGTAACCTCGGAGACGTTGACCATCGCGTTGAAGGTTTACGTAGTGGATGTGATGACTACCTTTCCAAACCTTTTTCTTTTGCGGAGCTTTTAGCCAGAGTCGAAGTCATTGGTAGGCGCCAACCTCAGTCCAATACCTATGAATCCCTTATTGTTTCAGACCTTGAGCTCAATCTCTTAACAAGAAAGGCACAACGCAGAGGCCGTAGTATTGAGCTATTAACCCAAGAATTCAAACTCCTAGAATATCTTATGAGACATGAAGGTCAAATTATTACAAAAACAATGCTTTTGGAGCAAGTCTGGGACCTTCATTTTGACCCCAAGACCAATGTAGTAGAAGTACACGTAAGCAGACTGAGGAAGAAAGTTGACCAATCCCAGGATAGGCCTCTTATTCACACAGTAAGGGGGGCCGGTTATGTCCTTCATGAAAAAAATTAAGCTACATAAAAGCTCTAGTTTCAGACTGGCAATTATTACATTCAGCTGCGTCTGTCTTAGCTCCAGTATTTCACTGGCAAGCATCTATTTACTCACAAAGCAATCCTTGACACATCCAACATTTCATAAAGTTGAAAATATAACAAAAGAATCTATTGCGGCAATCAATGACCTAGAGTTTTTTCACCCCGACCTTTTCCCAAACTTCCAAAATGTAAAACCTAGAAATTTTATTAACAACCACGCTTCACCATCAAAATTTACTAGCGATTACACACACCATTTCAAAAACCTTTTAAGTAAAAGCAGCTTAAGCCAGCAAGAGAAACTTGCTATTCAAGGGCGATTATTTGCACTGGGAGAGGACATAAATCCCCCTCTAGAAAAGATTCCCGCCAACTTAATCTGGTATCTGCTTAACAGCGAATTTCCCGAAGATTTTCACGATTATGTAGACCAGATTACTGATGAACGATTTAGCCATTGGCCCCAATATCATAAAAAACGTCACATAGATACAACACTACTTACAAAATATTATATTGAAACTGAGTATTTTTTAGATACAGAGGACCTCTGTGTACAGCTTCAGGATAGAAAGGGAAATATTATACTCAGCAATATCGAAGGAACTTCCCCACAAAGCACGAATTATAAGTCTACATACACAGCAACCTACAATCCAGACTCTACATTTTCTCAAGAACATGAACAACACATATGCCTAGCAAAATCTTCTCAACTTAGTGATGGAGGAGAACTCATACTGGGAAGGGATTTCACCCAAGAATTTCACTTATTGAAAAACCTTAACTCAGCTATTTTTTATGGGCTTTTGATCACTACAATTATTAGTCTAATTTGTGGATATCTTGTATCTAGGCAATCAGTCAGAAGAATAAGCGAGATCAACAAAGTATGCCGCCAAATTATGTCTGGCGATCTGGACAGACGGATCCCATATAATAGTAATGGCGGAGACTATGATCAATTATCTATACATATCAATACAATGCTGGACAAAATTCAACAGTTGATGATGGGGATAAAGCAGGTTTCCGACAACATTGCCCATGACCTAAAGTCCCCACTTTCTCGGCTACGAGGCCAGCTAGAACTATTATTGCATATAGAAAAACCAGATAAAGATACCATCGAAGCCATTATTAATGAAAATGACAAGATCATAGAGTGCTTTAATGCATTACTCAGGATCTCACAAATTGAGCAAGGAACGAAAAGGTCAGAATTTCGACACTTTTCACTACACAAACTCCTTAAAACCCTAATAGAAGTCTATGAACCGACTTTTCATGATCAGGGAATACTTCCATCCATCACTTTAGATGATGAGCAGCATATGATTTTTGGGGATAAAAACCAATGGTCTCAGTCTATTGCAAATCTATTTGATAATATAATTAAGTACGCACCAGGAAGTGGCATTCTGGATATTAGGCTTTCAGCCCAATCTCAGCAGGGTAGAGATTATCTTCGTCTGCAGCTACACGATAACGGTCCAGGAATTCCAGAAGATGATCAAAAAAAGGTCTTTGAACGATTCTACCGGTTGGAATCGCATAGGCATACAAAAGGCAACGGGCTTGGATTAAGTCTTGTTTTAGCTGTTTGCAATTTACACAAAGCCAAGATTCATTTAGCTAACTGCAATGGATTAAAGATACAGATAGATATCCCATCAATCACAGAACCACATTCCGCCCATCCTTTAAATTCTCAAGAAAGCAAGCCCACTAAATTATATTGAGTGTTTATCCGTAAGAGGAAAATAAAAAATTATTTATAGTTAATTTCCACTTACAAAGCAGAATTGCCATACTATAGTATGGCAATTCTGCTTATTCTTAAAATATAACAGCCAACAAGAAGGTCAACTCTCACCAACAGAATCACGAATAATTTCAATGGATGAATCCATAGTCGCCGTTACAGGCAACCATACAATCAAAGTCTGAGATCCATCAGTATCTCTGATAATACCCAATTTTACATCGGATAGTGCTTTGCCATTGAATTTTACTTTCGGAGTTTTACTTGTTCCCCATTGGCGAATAATTAGTGATGGGTTTACCAAAGGACTACTATCATTAGCTTTCACCAGCAAAGAAATATCTCCTGATACCCCATCTGATGTCAGGCTATAGGCTCTTTCATCTGTGATAAAAGTAATTGCATTGTCCTTAACACCTTGAACCGCATCTATTACAGGTGGAGAAATCCATGAACTTGCCAAGTCTTGTAAATCAACCGGTGTTCCCTGAGTAAATCCATACATCATAGATCCAGAACCATATTCAAAGGCCTCTAGATTACCAACCGCAAAGTGAGAAACTCTATCATTGGCAACGGAGAATCGACCATCGGAAGGAATTTGAGCTATTGGCCAATGATTCCAAGGGCCTGCAAACGGAAAAATACCTCCCAGGAAATCTATATGCTCTGAACTCTCCTCATTAGCAGAGGGAAAAAAACCACCAGCCTGACTTACTCCAAAGACCTTCCAGTTTGTTTGGCTATTGAGCACCGCAATATTACCGGGCAAAGGGCTGGGGTCCACTCCATCATTAGGTCTATCTAAGGATATAGGATAAATTATATCAGAGGAGTCCCCCTTAAGCCCTGCAATCGAAACTGCATTATAATTCAGGAAGTCCTCAGCCTTTTGACCAGGTCCTAGTAACCATTGGAAGTCCTGGTAAAATTCTACTCCACCTTCATCAGCTGCAGGATGGTAAAAAACATCCCGGATTGCCACCCCATCGGGATAAATTGTATGCACCTCATCAATATAAGCAGTATCCATAACGAGTAAATCAAATACATCTGCAGCAGCATAACGCCAGTGAACCTTAACCCGTGCAGGAGTATTTTCAATCATGCGAACATGGGTTCGTAGAGCCGCCTTATCAGACATGTGTTCAGCCAAAGAAACAATTGGATTGACTGAAGCTGGAGTTTCAGGATCATCTGGATCTGGAATTACTAACTCCACACTTTGATCAGACATCCACCGATTATCCGTCACCAAGTTCATGCCGTGTGATGTTCCTCGCCAATATACATAGCTAATCGGCTTATTATCGAACCGGACTACAATATCTTCGTTGTTAGTAACCCTCCATAGGTTATCCCAAGCATCATGAAAGTCTAACTTTGTATAAATCCCACCAAACTTCTGAGGGTATTTTTCCAGATCTGGCAATTGCCGCTTTGTAAAACTAGGATCTGGAGCTTTCTTTTGTGCTAATAAAAAACCATTGTAACTATCATAAAAATCTTTAGATGTCAGAGAGTGTTTATAGATGGCAATCTCGTCTATTGCCCCCTCAATACCGAATATACTGGAGAAGTGATTGAATTCATTTAATTCACTCTCCCGAACCCCATCGGTTGCCGGTAAAGGTGAATTATTCATCCCCACAATCATTGGCATATCTGGAGTCGAAAGATTGACATCATAAGATTGACTTTTATCTAAAACACCATTGATATAGAGTGATAAATTCTTTTCTGCAGAAACACCAACATGAACCCACTGATTCACTGGGATTACGCTATCAGAGATTAAAGTTTTTCCATTTACCGTAAAAAGGAGTTTACCGTCAGAACTTACTCCAAAATAATACCCCTCATTTCCCATATTATCTGATTGGTGAATGATAGGGGCATTATTCCATGGATAAGCGGCTAGATTAATCCAGGCTTCAATGGAAAGAGCCTCCTTAAATATGGGGGCCTCATCCTGCGCGACCACCACTGCTGATCTATAACCGTCAAAAAAAAGGGCCGAACCAGACACACCAGCGACCCAATCACCTCCGTGGCTGTCAATATATCCAGTTGCTGATTTCAAGCTCTCAACAGTACTCGTGCCCTTACCCTCATCAAACTTCCAATGAGCCACTGGCAAGCCAGGGGGAGTATAATTGACTATCGCATTTCCATTACCCTGAGACACATCTGCCTGTAGCTCTCCAGACTTATTTTGTACATCAGCTATGCCTTTTTCCGTGAGACGCATAGTCTGAATAATGGCCCCTCTACGCACATCCCAGTCTGTGATGGTATCAGTGCCTGGCCGGTATAACCTGGTTACATTGCCATCTCGAGTAATCGTATAAATCTCATGGACTACCCCTTCGGGATCTCGTCCCATTTTCGCATTAGCTTTCGGAAAGTAACGCCAATGAATAACAACCTTTTCATCTGACTGCTCTAAGATACGAACATAAGAAAAGTCATTTGATTTATCAAAGCGAGTATTGGCATCACTCGAAATATCAGCCAAATGCGCTACAGGATTAGAATTGTTTCCAAAATGCCAGACAGGCCGGTAACTATGATCACGAGCAAAAACAAGCTTACCTTTCCCTTCAAGGTTCACAATGATGTCAGCATAAGGCCCTGTGATCTTTTCCGGAATATCTATTGAGTTGACACGGGTATAGTGCGCAAAAAAACCAGCCGACGCTTGGCTTAAGTCTACTTGCGAACTCCTGGATTCTAACGCCTGACCCTCTCCAGAGCCCCCCGAATCCTTGCAGCCTAGTACTGCAAGACAGGCAGCTAGTACAAGATTACCTTTTGATAACAACATATCTGCTCTTTCCTCCCATTTACTGAAAGGGAAGTCTAAAAGGACATGCTAACCCTTTGCTGGACTGAACATTAAATATATGTAATGTTTCTCCTCAAAATTAGTATTAAATACATATATATCGAGTCTTTGCCGACCTACATTCATCATCCTTGTTACAATTCAGAAGGTAATAAACAAAAAAAATAAAAGGATTATTTTCAAAAGAAAGAGTTATCTCCTCAATTACCTGTTTCACCAAATAAGGATATAGATCTTAAACGCACTGCACAGAAATAAGCCGAGAGTTAACTTAATCTAAGCAGCAATTGACCCATTTGAAAGCTTGAAATAATGAAAAAATCCGAAAGTTATTTAAAACTTAAAATACTTCTTCTTATCTCTCTATTAGCGGTAGGAACTTTTTTATTAGTAGCGCAAAAGACGCAAACTGATCAAGAACACCAGAAAATTCTCTCCGTGCTTTTTATTGGTAATAGCTACACTCGCCCGCTTCCTACAATGATCCAGTCAATCGCTGAAATTAATGGGACATAAATCACCTATAGATCCTTAACCCCAGGTGGATGGACCTTGCGAAAACATTCTGAGTCTGAAGAGACGTTAGAAGCTATTCATGAGAGAAAATGGGACTATGTAGTGCTTCAGGAACAGAGCCAGCTTCCATCTTTTCCTGAAGAACAGAGACGAAAAGAGATTTACCCTTACGCGAAAAAACTGACGGATGAGATTCGAAAAGCCGGAGCCACCCCTCTGCTCTTTCTAACCTGGGGACGCAAACATGGAGATATTCAAAATATTCCTGACGATACTCGCAGCAAAATGCAAACTCGTCTGCTAGAAGGCTACCAAAATATGGCTAAAACAACATTCTCAGAAATCGTTCCAGTCGGCCTTGCGTGGGAGGCAATTCACTCTTTAGATAAAAACATCGACCTTTACACTCATGATGGAAGCCATCCCAACCGTAAGGGTGTCTATCTATCTTCTCTAGTCTTTGCTTTCCATCTAGTAGGCTTATCGCAGTTAAATACTCCTCCCATCACGGGTATTCCCGAAGAAACAGCAAAGTTACTTGCACAACAAGCAAAGGCACTCACATTGAGTCCATAAACTTTTCCCAAGTCTAACCATCATTGGGAATATCCAGGCATGCTTCGACTCGTCACAGCAGCTATCTAGCATTTTGTTCTGGACAAAAAAAAGCCCCGCAATTGCGGGGCTTTTTAGATAGGCTGTTAGGCCGGCTTACATCATGCCGCCCATACCGCCCATGCCACCCATACCGCTCATGTCAGGAGCAGCCGGCTTGTCTTCCGGGATCTCAGCAACCATAGCTTCGGTGGTGATCATCAGACCAGCAATAGAAGCTGCCGCTTGCAGTGCAGAACGGGTTACTTTAGCAGGGTCCAGGATGCCCATTTCCAGCATGTCACCGTATTCGCCGGTAGCAGCGTTGTAACCGAAGTTGCCTTCGCCTTGCTTGATCTTATCAACAACTACAGAAGCTTCATCACCAGCGTTGGCAACGATTTGACGCAGAGGCATTTCCATAGCGCGCAGGGCTGCAGCGATGCCGTGGTTCTGGTCTTCGTTGTCACCAGTTACAGAGATAGCCTGAGTAGCGCGAACCAGAGCGGTACCACCGCCAGGTACTACGCCTTCCTCTACTGCAGCGCGGGTAGCGTGCAGAGCGTCTTCTACGCGAGCTTTCTTCTCTTTCATTTCCACTTCAGTAGCGGCGCCTACTTTGATTACTGCAACACCGCCAGCCAGTTTGGCTACGCGCTCTTGCAGCTTCTCTTTGTCGTAGTCGGAAGAGGACTCTTCGATCTGTGCACGGATCTGGCCAACGCGAGCTTCGATGTCTTTAACATCACCAGCGCCATCAACGATTACAGTGTTTTCTTTGGACAGGGTTACACGCTTAGCAGTACCCAGGTGCTCCAGAGTAGTGCCTTCCAGCTCCAGACCAACTTCTTCAGAAATTACGGTGCCGCCAGTTAGGATAGCGATGTCCTGCAGCATGGCTTTACGACGGTCGCCGAAGCCAGGAGCTTTAACAGCAGCAACTTTAACGATGCCGCGCATGCTGTTTACAACCAGAGTTGCCAGCGCTTCGCCTTCTACGTCTTCAGCGATGATCAGCAGCGGCTTGGAAGCCTTAGCTACTTGCTCCAGCAGGGGCAGCAGGTCGCGGATGTTGGAGATTTTCTTGTCTACCAGCAGGATGAAAGGGCTATCCAACTCAGCAGTCATGTTTTCTTGGTTGGTGATGAAGTAAGGAGACAGGTAGCCGCGGTCGAACTGCATACCTTCTACTACGTCCAGCTCGTTTTCCAGGCCAGAACCTTCTTCAACAGTGATAACGCCTTCTTTGCCCACTTTTTCCATGGCTTCGGCGATGATGGTACCAACGCTCTCGTCGCTGTTAGCGGAGATAGTACCTACCTGAGCGATAGACTTGGTGTCTGCACAAGGAGTGGACAGACCAGCGATGTGGTTGACCGCTGCGGTTACCGCTTTGTCGATACCGCGCTTCAAATCCATCGGGTTAAAGCCAGCGGCTACGGATTTCAGACCTTCGGTTACGATAGCCTGGGCCAGAACGGTAGCGGTGGTGGTGCCGTCACCGGCAGTGTCAGAAGCTTTGGAAGCAACTTCCTTCACCATCTGCGCGCCCATGTTTTCGAACTTGTCTTTCAGTTCGATTTCTTTTGCTACGGAAACACCGTCTTTGGTTACGGTAGGTGCGCCGAAGGACTTGTCCAGAACTACGTTGCGGCCTTTAGGGCCCAGGGTAGTTTTAACGGCGTCTGCCAGGATGTTTACGCCTTTCAGCATTTTCTGACGAGCGTCGTCACCAAAAATTACGTCTTTAGCTGCCATGATTCTTATTCCTCAAATTCTTTTTGCGAGTAAAGTTAAAGGCTTTTCTTAGCCTTCCAACACGCCGTAGATGTCACCTTCGCTCATGATGATCAGTTCTTCGCCGTCCACCTTGAGGGTATTGCTGTCGGCATAGCGACCGAAAACAACAGTGTCACCCACCTTCACAGACAGTGCGCGAACATCGCCATTGTCCAGCTGCTTGCCCTCACCCACGGCTACCACTTCACCTTGGTTCGGCTTTTCTTTGGCAGCGCCTGGCAGCACGATACCGCCAGCTGACATCGCTTCTTCTTCCTTACGGCGTACTACGACGCGGTCGTGTAAAGGACGAATTTTCATGGATAAGTTCTCCATTGAGTCGTTTTTTTAAGGTTTTCAACATCGGCGGCACTGGCTTTATGGGCCGGTAACCTCACCCCTCTCTGATTCCCAGAGGCGGGGCTTAATTCTCAGTTGAACCCTATCTATGGGCGCGAGAATGGATTTCAACACTCTTCAATAAAAAAACTACAAAAGTGCCGGGTGAAGCACAAAATAGTGCACTATTTAACCAGTTCAGTCTTTATGATGTTTGTGATCTACCTGATCCATAGGTTTTCGCTCATCCCGAGAAAATTCCCCCTCGATAATATCTGGACCGCGTTGGTTGGGGTCCGAGCTGCGGGGGTCACCAGGCCGCACAATGGTGATATGACGCACCAGTCTCCCCAGTAGCAGTTGGCGTAAACCCGGTATCAGGCAAGCAAATCCGAGGGCATCGGTGATAAATCCAGGAGTGAGCAACAATGCCCCGCCCACAGCAAGAAAGATTCCTTCAACCATCTCCTGAGCAGGTATATCGCCTGTTCGCATCTTCTCCTGAGCCCGCATTAGTGTCGATATGCCCTGCCGCCGCAACAGGGTTACGCCAACAATAGCGGTTAAAAATACCAATCCAATCGTGGGCAAGGCGCCGATTTCTCTCCCTACGGTGATTAAAACCCACATTTCAAGTACAGGTAGGACTATAAATAGAAGCAGTAATGGGCGCATTGAGGGAATTCCTAATAAACCAGCTCTACGAAGCTGGGACGATCAAGGTTTTTCAATATGCTGAAGTAAATGGAGTGGGGAGGCAAATTATTCAAGGGCGCCTCAATCAACCCACAGCAACTAGGAGAGAGGGAGGCTTTGATGGCAAGCGAGCAGCAGGACACCATAGAAGTGCCGGCCATTGGCCGCAGTCGCCACTTGGTAGACGAAATATTAGCCGAGGCCGACATCCAGGTGAATGGTGATAGGCCCTGGGATATACAAGTCCACCGCGAGGAGGCCCTAGACGAGATTGTCGCTCGTCACAGTATGGGGCTCGGTGAGACTTATATGCGCGGAGATTGGGATGTCCAAGCGCTGGACCAATTTGTGTACAAAATTCTGGAAGCCGACCTTGGCCGCCATGCAAAGACGTGGCGCTATGCTTGGCGCTACCTGCGCAGTTTCTTAATCAACCTGCAAAGCCGTCGTCGCGCCTTCGAGGTTGGTGAGCACCATTACGATCTCGGAAACGAGTTTTATACAGGTATGCTCGATAACCGCCTTACCTATAGTTGCGGTTATTGGAAGGATGCTCAAACCCTGGACGAAGCTCAAGAAGCCAAGCTCGACCTTATCTGCCGTAAGCTGCAACTAGAACCTGGGATGCGTCTATTGGATATCGGTTGTGGCTGGGGGAGCCTGATCGGCTATGCCGCCCAGAAATACCAGGTAGAGTGTGTCGGAGTAACGATCTCCCGCGAACAAAGAGCCTATGTTTCCGAACGCTATGCCAACCTACCGATTACCGTCTCCCTACAGGATTACCGAATGCTTGATGAGCCTTTCGACCGTATTGCCAGTGTCGGAATGTTTGAACATGTTGGGCGTAAAAATCATCGAGCTTTTATGGAAGTGGCTAAACGCTGCCTAAAGAAAGATGGAACTTTACTGCTCCATACTATCGGTAAAGCAAGACCAGCCAATACCGATCCATGGATTGAAAAATACATTTTCCCCAATGGGGAAATACCGGCTGCAACGCAGATAACCAAGGCAGCCCAAGACCTTCTCACACTTG
This sequence comes from Microbulbifer mixtoriginis (SeqCode), assembly GCF_052467515.1. Classification (NCBI taxonomy): domain Bacteria; kingdom Pseudomonadati; phylum Pseudomonadota; class Gammaproteobacteria; order Cellvibrionales; family Microbulbiferaceae; genus Microbulbifer; species Microbulbifer mixtoriginis (SeqCode). Next base: position 3,332,921 of record NZ_CP174314.1, read on the forward strand.
AAGATCTGCATAACTTTGGGCCTGACTACGATAAAACCCTGATGGCATGGCATAAAAATTTCGAGGAAAATTGGCCGCGCTTTGCCGATCGTTACGGCAGACGCTTTTATCGTATGTGGCGCTATTACCTGTTGTTCTGCGCCGCTACATTTAGAGTTCGCAGAGTACAGCTCTGGCAATGGATGCTCTCAAAAAATAGGGTTGGCGGTGTGGAGAGAATTTGCTAGTTCAAGAAATTTTTGATTAAAGACTTCAAATTCTTCCAACATTGAGAGTTCCAAAAGTCTGGGGGAGCAATTGGTAGCAGCGATTAAGCTCTACTTCTATCAAAGCTTCCCCAGACCTTTCTCCTGATAATCAAATCCATTAACTATCGCCATTTGCCTGTAAGCCTTATTAATACTTGCTGCCGCCAGGTCTTTACTAAATGCATTATCTATTCACAACCCCTGAAGGACTAAATCTATTTATAGAGGTTCATACGGTTGCAGCCATAATCTTAACATTCATTACTATCCCATTAACTCTTCTGATGAAGAAGGGCAGCCGTTACCATCGGATCGGTGGTCTCAGCTCATTGTTGATTGCCATTATCTTTTCCATCAGTGCCCTGCTGATGCTATTCAACCCTTACATCATCCCGCATCTCAAGGCAGATATTCCCAAGTACCAGATCGATATTGCCTATGTCTACAATACCCACCCAGACCTTTTATTACTGGGATTGATCAGTATATTCAGCTACTCCATATTTTCTGCTTACAGAATATGGCCGAGAATCAAGCACTCTAATGATGGCAGAATCACTTCCAATATTATCGATTGGGTATTGGCTGCTATAGCTGCCTGGGTCGCGGTCTTCTATTTCCAGGTTTTTCTTTACGATATTGGTAAACACCCCAATTATGCCAACATTTACTTGGCTCCATCCGCGTTAATGCTGTTTTTTGTTGGACTCGATGTCTATACGTTTTTTTTCCGACCACAAATAACAGGCCGACCATGGTGGGCCCTGCATATGTGCAAGATGTTGTATGCCTGGTCGGCACTAATCAAAGGCTTTGTGATGCGGGATTTTCACTTATCTTTAGAGCAAACCGTATTTCACGAAGTGGCATCCATCCTGGCCTGGCTCATTATCTCCTTATTTGTATACCTGTTTTATCGAAAGACTCTCAACACGCGATATGCAAGGAAGAGATAGATAAACCTTAGAGTCATTACTGAAAGGGAAATAAAAAAGGGCGAACAAAGTTCACCCTCTTCTGATCGCGCACTGCTTAATTATTAAATACGTGCACCACCATCGATATCCAGAACTCGACCAGTTAGATAATCATTCTCCAGAATAAACGCCACGGTTGAGGCAATTTCCTCTTGCTCACCCAGGCGTCTCAATGGCACTTGCTTAACCAGACTTTCCAGGATTTCCGGGCGCATCTGTGCAACCATATCAGTGCCAATAAAACCTGGAGCAATTGCAGCTACCCGCACACCGTAGCGAGCCAGTTCACGGGCCCAGGTTACGGTCATAGCGGCAACACCCGCCTTGCTGGCAGAGTAGTTGGTCTGCCCCATATTACCTGCTCGGGAAAGGCTGGAGATATTAACCATCACCCCGCCCTTGCCACTCTCCGCCATAATGCCCGCTGCCGCTCGGCCACAAAGAAAGACACCTGTCAGATTCACATCAATAACAGACTGCCACTGGGCCAGAGACATACGATCGGTAACTTTGCCCTCTTTGCATTTCAACAACATGCCATCGCGCATAATTCCGGCATTATTGATCAGCACCTGCAGGCCACCAAAATCTTCGGCAATTTGCAGGAAGCCCTTATCTACCTCTTCTTCACTGGCAACATTGATAATATAGCTACGAACCTCGGCGCCATGCTTTTCACAAGCGGCAGCGCTCTGCTTGAGGCCTTCCTCATTGACATCAATCAATGCCAGCCGGGCTCCGCGTGCAGCCAGGTATTCCCCCATTGCTCGCCCCAAACCCTGGCCTGCGCCAGTAATCGCCACTATGCTGCCGGCAATCTGCATGATGAACTCCTTATTTTTAAATTTTATTGCTGCTGTGCCTTGGCAACCTTCTTAAAAGCAGGTTGCCAGCAAGATACTACCATTCATAACCGACACCCACGGTTAGCTTGGTATCCTCTTTTTCACTCTCGAGTGATGGTGTGTTGTCGTACTGCCACTGATAGCCGATTTCCATCAATACGCCTTCAACCAATGGCGTGCGTACACCCAATTCGGCATTTGCTTGGTAATCATCGCTATGATCAAAAGACTGTAGGGTTTCCTGGTTAAAGTAAATTTCCGGACCCAGGGAAAATTTATAGCGATAATCTAGCTTAATTCGACCCGCCACATATTGGTCGTCCTGGTCTTCACTCAACTCGGTATCGATAAAATCTTCCTGCAGGCTACTGACACCACCTGCCAGTGAAAATGCAGTCTTGTCTGTATCGTAGAATAGGTAACCAAGACCGAGACCCATAGTGGTCCCCAAATCCAAGTTGCGCGCCTCTTCATGCTCCCACTCAGTGTTTGCCTCGGCAAACCACTTTTCTGCGAAAATCCAGCGCAAGTCATAGGCCAGCTGGTATTTTTCCAGGGCACCATCATCTTCACTATCTTGGTTCTGGTAGAGAGCTCCTATCAGATGATGAAAATCCCCATGACGAACATCCAAATTGAGTTTGGTATCCAGGTCTTTTCGCTCACGGTTACCAGATTCAAAGACACCCCCAGCACTCACGTTGCCTTTGAAAGTCAGTGGGTTACTGACAAAGTGCGGATACGGCTCTGCCCGCTCGACTCCAGGGAAATCAATTAACCAACCATCTCCCTCTGCGCAGTAGACTTCCCACTGCTCCTGCCGGTGCCCCGCCAGGGTACAGGGCTCATCGCGCCCGGCAATCTTCAAGTCAGTATCAACATCCATAGAGACGACTTTGGACTTATCGACTTTGACCTGGCCAAAAGTTTCTGACTTCCAAATTACCTGTTCGCTATCAACCAGCACCAACTCTCCCTGAATACGGTCACCATTCTCAAGGGTGAGCACACCAGCATGGAGTGGCAAAGACGCCAGACAGAGAAGAGTTTGCGTGAAAAACCTAGACAAGCGTGTCGATAGAACCACAGGAGGACCTTAAAGTTTCTGGGTGAACCAACAGTGAAAACCGTTCTAAAAAAACAAAACAAGCTGCAATAATGCCATAACTGTCATTAATCTGGCACGCCGTTACTACCCAACTACCCATGGCAATACATGGGCAAGACTTCTTTAGATGCTCATTTATAGCCTATTCGGCATCAATTGCGGCAAACTGAAGCTAACTTCCGGTAAATGGTTTAGCAGAGAAATTTTGTGAGCAAAGAACAAGCCAGCGATACACTTGCCAGAATATGCCGCGTTCTGGCCTCAATCCCATGTGGCCATGTAGTCACCTATGGGGATCTGGCGGAAATGGCCGGCTTCCCCAGGGCTGCACGACTTGCGGGCCAACAACTGAGGAAGTTACCCAAGGACACTACTCTTCCTTGGCACAGGGTGATTAATGCCCAGGGCCGAATCTCGCTGCCAGAGCCCGGAGCCTCTCGCCAGCGGGAACGGCTGGAGAGTGAAGGGGTTAGTTTTCTTCAGGGACGGGTAGATATGGCGAAATATCGCTGGAAGCCCTAAATCAGGCATCCTCTGCACAGTCATGGAATGATCTTGCCACTATTAAGCCTCTTCGCCCTCGCCTCGCCAGGGGGCTACGACAAAGAGTAACAGCATCCCCGGCACCGCAAGCGCTGCGCACAACAGGAAGAAGTTGGTCCATCCCATAGACTCTACCAAGTACCCCGTGGAGGCATTGGCAAAAGTTCTGGGCAGGGAGGTCAATGCTGTAAAAAGTGCCAGTTGTGTCGCAGTGTGTAATTTACTGGTTGTTCGAGCAATAAAGGCAATAAACACCGCTGTCCCGAGCCCCACCCCTAAGTATTCAAAAGCAATCACCACTGCCAGTAACCAGAGGCTGGGCTTAAAGCCAGGGGTGCCAACCAAGCCCTCATTGGCTTGGGCCAGAATCATAAAGCCGAAGATCGAAACAAGCTGAATAACCCCAAAAATCCACAGGCACTTATTAATACCGATACGTACGATTAACAGGCCGCCTAGAAAGCCGCCAATTACCGCCGGCCAAAGTCCAGCATTTTTAGCAACAATACCAATATCCGTATTGGAGTAGCCCATATCCAGGTAGTAAGGTGTCGCCAAGGCTGTTGCCATACTGTCGCCCAGCTTGTAAAGAAACATAAATGCCAATACTAAAATGGCATGCTTAACACCGTTACGACCGAAGAACTCTACAAAAGGCAGGACAATTGCTTCGCGCAAGGACCTGGGCCGCTCCGCTGGGTGTTGCGGCTCAGCTACCATCAGGGTCATAAAAACTGCGATCAGCATAAAAGCTGCCGTCACCCAGAAGACCTGTCCCCAGGCCAGATGATCCGAGAGAATCAAACTGAGAGAGCCCGGCACCAAGCCGGAAATCCGGTATGCGTTGGCATGAAAAGAGTTACCGAGCCCCAACTCCCAGTCCGGTAGAATTTCCCGGCGAAAAGCATCCAGGACAATATCCTGGCTTGCACTAAAGAAGGCTACGCCAAAACACAGGGCCGCGATCGTCCAAATATTAAACTGGGGATTGAACATGCCCAATGCGCCAATAAAAAGGATCAGCAGCAGCTGCATCACCAACATCCACCCCCGGCGGCGCCCCAGTATTGGAAACGCGTAGCGCTCCATAAGCGGCGCCCAGATAAACTTCCAGGTATAGGGCAATCCCAACAGGGAGAAGATGCCTATCGTCGCCAGGTCCACCCCTTCAGTTCTCAGCCAGGCGGGTACCAGCTGAATCAGCACAAACAGCGGCATCCCCGAGGAAAAGCCGGTGCCGATACAGATCAGCATTCTCCGGTTAAATACCGCTTCCCTGACTGTTTCGTGGGACATAGTTTGTCGCGTTTATTCGTTAACTCTGCAATTGAAAATGTGCGTTCTCCCACTAACACAGCGGAAAGCCCAAATGCGGGGGGAGTATTAGCGGCGCACAGGAGAGGTAGTGGTTTCCCCTCCACCAACATAGACACAAGCTGACAAAAATGCTCGGTGACTACCGTCACCCAATGCACAAATAGCTGGTAACCAAAAATGCTAAAGGCCACGTTCAGTGGCCAAAAAGAAAATCGATAAGCCTTCGATAGGAAAACGAAAAGAGAGGGGGCACCCTATGGCCGCGATAAGCCCTTAACCCGGCTGGGGCTGTTCTTCACTCCAGCCGCGTCTCTCCCGCCGCCAAAAATAGATAGAAAGGAATATGGCCGGCAGCCCCATTAGTGCCGCATAAATAAAGAACTGGGCGTAGCCCTGAGCATCCACCACGATACCGGAGAAGCCACTGATAAATTTACCCGGCAGTGTCATGAGTGAACTGAACAGTGCATATTGGGTGGCTGTATAGGCCTTATTGGCCAGGCTGGAAAGGTAAGCAACGAGCACAGCATTAGCCATACCACCACTGATATTGTCGGCACTAATCACCAACGCGAGCCACGCCTTGTCCGGTCCTATCAGTGCAAGCTGAGCAAACAAGAGATTGGTACACGCCACCATCACTGCACCGAGTATTAATGGGCGCAGCACACCATAGCGAACAACTAAAACCCCGCCGAGAAAGGAACCGATAATGGTACAGAAAAACCCAAATAGTTTACTGATTTCCGCGATTTCAGTCTTGGTGAACCCCAAATCCAGATAAAACGGATTCGCCATTATCCCCATCGCAATATCGCTGAGACGGAAAATACCGATAAAAACCAATAAAACGAGGGCAAAGCGACCATTGCGCTGAAAGAATTCAACAAAAGGGCACACTACAGCTCGAATAAACCACTGTTTCAGGCGGCTGTGCTCCCCCTTCCCCAGCAGGCGTTCTTCCCACTCACTTTGCAGCTTATCTGCCTCTTTGTTCACCTTGCTGTGATCAGGCTCGGAGACTAGCAAGCATGTAATCACTCCCACCCCCATGAGGGCTGCCATCACAAGATAAGCACCTGACCAGCTGAAAGCATCCGCAATAAATAACGCCCCGGCTCCGGCAATCAGCATTGCGACTCGGTAACCGAATACGTAGTTAGCCGCCATAGCACCCTGGTAATCTTCATCCATGGCCTCTATTCGGTATGCGTCAATTGCCACATCCTGCGAAGCCGAACAGAAGGCAACCCATAAAGCGAGCAGGGCTACTTCCATCAGTGATTGCTGCGGGTTAACGCTGGCCATACCCACTAGCCCGATAGCAATCCCCACTTGAGATACCAACATCCAACCGCGGCGTTTACCCAACTTATCAGTGAAAAAAGGCAATCGTAGTTGGTCAATAATTGGGGCCCAAAGCACTTTTATCGAAAAGGTAATTCCCACCCAAGCGAAGAAACCAATAGCTGTGCGGCTTACACCAAAATCTCTCAGCCAGGCGGTCAGGGTAGAGAAGACCAATAAGAGCGGAAGGCCGGCAGAAAAGCCAAGAAAAAACATGGTGAGTACACGAGGCTTAAGGTAAGCACCGAGGGCTTGCCCCCATGTCAGTTGCTGCTGCGACATATTCAACCTTTCCCCTTAAACCCCATAATTGGCCTTGGTAAAATAATGCGGGCAACTAGCCCGCACTTGGCCATCAATTTAGAAATGATGCGCTCAGTGGCCCCACAGAACCTCGAGCTCGGCCTCCGCCAATTTATTGGCATTTACATTGAAACCCACTTTAGCGGGGGAGGAGTTCTCATCCAATGGCAGTGAGTCTACTTTCAGGGCATAGACTCGAAAACGGTAGCGATGATCGCCGTGCCCCTTTGGTGGACAGGCGCCACCATAACCGGGGTTGCCGTAATCATTGCGCCCCTGAACGGCCTCTGGTACCAAACCATTTTTCAGGTCGCCCGCGCCCTCTGGCAAACTGGTTACCTCAGCGGGAATATTGAACATCACCCAGTGCCACCAGCCACTGCCAGTTGGCGCATCGGGGTCGTAAACCATTACCGCATAGCTTTTAGTACCTTCAGGGGCGCCGCTCCAGCTCAATTCGGGGGAGAGGTTTTCTCCACCACATCCACTGTACACATGAGCCAGCGGCATTTTGCCACCGGGTTTTAATGAGCTGGAAGTGAGCGTCAGCTGCCCAGCTTGTGCAGCCATTGCCGCCAGGAAAAGGGCCGATGCCACCAGGCCCGCTCTGAGTTTGCAGTAAATAAAGCGGCCAAATCCTAAATTCATATTCAATCGTCCTGTAGTTATTTTTCGGCTCCGGCCAACAAGCTCGAAGCCCGGTCCAAATCCATATTGCCGCCGGTGAGGACAATCGCAACATTCTTATTGCGAAAGCGCGCGCTGTGCTCTAGCACAGCTGCCAGGCCAACTGCCGCAGAGGGCTCAACCAATTGCTTGGTACGCGTCCACAACAGCTCCATTGCCCGCACGATACCATTTTCTGAAACTGTCACAATATCTCGCACCGTGCGCCGAATTACAGAGTAATTTCTGCGCCCCAGTGTGGTGCGCAGGCCATCTGCGATAGTTTGCGGCTGCTGGGTGGTGACATGCACACCACCACGTAGTGATCTCTGAGCGTCATCTGCGCCAGCGGGTTCCGCACCAATTACCAAGACATCTGGTGCCAGGGCTGCCATGGCCAAACCAATTCCGGCGAGTAGCCCCCCGCCCCCCACGGGTGCCAGGAGTACATCCGGAGTAAAACCCTGATCGCGGCATTGCTGCACCACTTCCAGAGCAACGGTACCCTGCCCGGCGATAATACGACTATCGTCAAAAGGCGGAACCACATGGGCCCCCGTCTCCTCTACTACGGTTTGCAGTGCGGCCTCGCGCTCCGATTGGGTAGGACCACAAATAATTATTTGTGCGCCATAACTCTGTACAGCCTCACGCTTAGCCCTGGGCGCCGTCTCGGGCATCACCACAATGCAGGGTAGGCCCAGCTCAGCAGCAGCCCAGGCCAAAGCAGCACCATGATTTCCCGAGGAGTGAGTCGCTACCACTTCAGTTCCAGCGGGTAGATTGGCAAGGGCATTGGTGGCACCGCGGGCTTTGAAGGCACCTACTTTCTGTAGGTGTTCACACTTGAACCAGAGGTTAGCGCCCCCCACTTGGTCGAGTAATTGGGAGCGAATTAGCGGTGTTCGGTGGACAGAGTCAGCAATGGTTTGCGCGGCACAAAAAACATCCGCACTGGTGGGTAGGTCATTACGATCCGAGGGCATAGCATTTTTATCTAAATAATTTTTGCTGAATGTACCAATTCAGCCCCCCAAAAAACCAGTAAAATCCCCGCTGCTGGTCACACTTCTCAGTATTTCTACTTCTGCAGCATTCTCAACAAACTGAATTTGCGTTTGCTGTAAGGGGCGTAACGTAAATTAACATCCAAAATATTTTTGCGCTTCATTACCGCTTTATAGTGGCTAAAAGTTTTAAAGCCATGTTCACCGTGATAACAACCCATACCGCTGGCTCCCACCCCACCAAATGGCAGATCTTGGGCCAGCATAAACATCATGCAGTCATTCACACAGGCGTTACCGGAACTGCAGCTGGAAAGAATCCGCTCGGCCAAGCTGTCGCTTTTAGTAAAAATATACAGGGCCAGCGGTTTTTCCCGCTGATTGACAAATCCCTCCACTTTTCCGAAGTCATCCAGTTCGACTACCGGCAGGATTGGCCCGAAGATCTCATCTTGCATCACAGAAGCTTCGAGATCGACGCAGCGCATCAGTGTCGGCGCTATATAGCGGTTGTCGGCATCTACCTCACCGCCATAAATAACATCTCCACCACTGAGAAGATCTGCCAGGCGCAGGGTATGCCGGCTATTGACGATACGTCCGTAGTCCGAGCTCTTTTGCGGGTCCTCTCCGAACATTTTTGTCACCGCCTGCTGAATAGCAGGCACCAGGAGATCGGCGGTGTGACGGGTGCACAGCACATAATCCGGTGCGATACAGGTCTGCCCTGCATTGGTAAACTTTCCCCAAGCAATGCGGCGGGCGGCGAGTTCAATATCGGCATCGTCAGCCACAATACAGGGGCTCTTGCCCCCCAGCTCCAATGTAACCGGCGTCAGGTGCTCAACTGCAGCCGCCATAACAATCCTGCCGACTCTAGCACCACCGGTGTACATAATATGATCCCAGCGCTGCTCCAGTAACTTAGAGGTCTCGGCCGCAGCGCCTTCAACACAGGCAAAAGCGTCGTGGTCGAGGTAACGTGGCAGCAGTTCAGCAATCAATTGGGAGGTACTGGGAGCCAGCTCCGAGGGTTTCACAACTGCGCAGTTACCCGCAGCAATCGCGGGAACCAATGGCGACAACAACAACTGCAAAGGGTAATTCCAGGCACCAATAATCAGAACCACCCCAAGCGGTTCCGGCTGGATGTAACTGTTTGCGGGCTGGGTCAAAAGTGGGGAGGGTACTTTGCGAGGGCGAACCCAGCGCTTCAAGTGTTTCAGAGTATGTTCGATATCAGCGTAGAGGAAAGCAATCTCGGTCAGATAAGCTTCTTGTGGCGCCTTATGTAAATCTTCACCCAGGGCCTGAATAAAGCGGGATTCATTTTCACTGAGCATCTTGCGCAGTTGATTCAACTGCCGGCGTCTCCAGCTCAGTTCCACAGTGGCACCACTACGGAAATAAGCCCTAAGGCCAGCAACCAAAGCTGCGGTATTGCCACCACTTGCCACACTGAGATCTGACAGCATTTGTGCTTCCAGTAATGAAACCTTCAACCCCTGCATCCTCCACTAAGTATATGTCGCCCGCAGCCAGGCAAAGAACCTGGATTTTGTAGCGGGCGCAATCTTCTTGGATACTGGTGTTAAGTCAAGTAACTGTTAGCAAATTAATCCCACTTTATAATTTTTTGTGGAACTTTGATTCCAATGGGTGCGAGTGTTCACATTTAGAAAAACAAGACAGTAAGTGCCAGTGCGGTAATCCACAGCAGTAGGGACCTGGATAGTAACGCCTGCAAGCCCTCGATCTCCGCACCACTCTGGCGCTGGATATGGGAGAGATCTGCAGAGGCGCTACACTCACTGGCATCAATCCCTCCCAGGGCCCCCTCCAAATAGGATTCGAGAACCTGATCAGTATCCCGTTCCCGGCACATCAGACACTGCCTCCAGGCCCTGTAACAGCCGGCAAAGTTACCGACAATGGCGAAACTTAGCCCCATCAACCTTACTGGCACCCACTCCAGCAACCACAGCCAGCGCGCGGCCACAGCCTCCTGTTCGGTTCCCCGAGCACGCTCCGCGTAAAGAGCGCTCAGGCGAAACAGCAGCGCCCCCGGAATACCCAGCAGGATAAACCAAAACAAAACGGCAAAAAGTCGCTCGAAGGCGGAATAGGCCGCTCCGCGAAATACCTGCTCATGCAAACGTCCGCCCTCGGCGGCACTCTCGTGAATTTCCCGCAACAGGGGGCGTGCTGCTTCGGCGGCCCCGTTAAAATCACCCCGATACCAGTTGCGCAGATAAGCACTCAAAGTCTCATTAAAATTTCCACGCCCCAGGCAATAGAGCAGTAGAGGGACCCCTAGCAAAAGCCCCCCCAAAGCCCCAGCGGAAGATTGGGCAAAAGCCATTGCCAGCGCCGCCATCAGAACCGGCGGCAGGACGCTAAATCCGAGTAGCAAGCCTTCTTTTCCCTGTAGCGGGGAAAGCCCCTCGATGTGGGTACTCCAGCGATCGAACCAGTGATCGCGATGTAAAGGCGCGCCCGATCCCCAAATTTGTACCAAACCCAAGGTCAATAAAATAATCAGCAAGGTCATAACGTTGCCGTGATAGTGCGTAAAGAAATTCAGTTACCGGCACAAAAGTGCCGAGATTCGATTGTAAGACTCTAATTAATAAATATGCGCCAATAATACCGTTCACAATTACTCGGCGACTTTTTTTACGTCCCCCAGATAGCGCTGCCAGTCAAAGCCTGGGCCCGGATCTAATTTGCGCCCAGGAGCTATATCAGAATGCCCGGTAATTTTATCGACCCCTATCCCTGGATAAGCCTGCATAATCGCTCGGGTAACTTCTGCCAGCGCCAGATACTGAGCATCGGTATAAATATCTGTATCCAGGCCCTCCAGCTCAATACCAATGGAAAAATCATTGCAGTTGCTGCGCCCCCTAAACTCCGACTTGCCCGCGTGCCAGGCTCGCCGGTCCAAAGGCACATATTGAGTGACGATGCCGTCGCGATCGATAAGCAAGTGGGCAGAAACCTGTAAAGCGGCAATTTCCGTGAAGTAAGGGTGGGCATCAATGTCCAACTGCCCAAGGAAAAACGTATCAATATAAGGGCCACCGTACTGACCTGGGGGCAGGCTTATGCTGTGAATCACCAGTAGGTCTACAGGGCAGTTATCCGGCCGGCTGTTGCAGTGTGGGCTGGGAACACGACGCGCCCCTGATAACCAGCCGGAATCCACTTGATATTTCAATCTGCGATCTCCGCTCCAAAAAAACTACCAACCCGAGTAGCCCGGGATTTCAGCAGTAACCATTTTATGGAAGCGTTGATCGATATGCCAATCCGTTTGGAACTGTCTGACGACAGAAGTGGAAACCCGATCTAGACTGCCGGGTATATGAAATTGCCTTTTTATTCCCTAACGCTGTTCACTGCGTTTTTTACGTACATTACCGATTACTGACTGCAGGGCGCGCTCGAACAACATGCCGTCATCTAGGGGTAACAACTGTGCTGAGCGTAGGGCATGGGCCAGTTCCAGGCGGGCAAATTCCGCTACTTTGGCACCATTGCGATTTACAAAAATAAACTGGTCGATATCCCGGATCACCGCCGCCAAACGACAGCGGAACTGTTCCTCTTCGGATCGCTTCAGCTCGAACCAGCTACCCTGAGCCAGGCGGAAGGTCATCTGCCAGTGGGGATCGTCTTCATCGAGTTGTGCCAGTCCCTGCTGCTCTTCGGTAATCGGGGCGACTTCAGCTTGGGCCACCGCCTGCTCTATCTCCTCCATAGGCGGCAGAGCAACTTCCTCCTTGGCTTCGGCACTATCAACCGCTACCCGATCCTCAGCCAAGGCCACTTCGGCTTCTGGCGATTCTGCAACTGCTTCAATCTTGGCTGTTTCAGCCGGTGTTTCCGCCACCACTTCTACGGCAGTAGCCGCTTGGACTTCCCTGGCTACCTGCTCTTTGACTAAGCGCTCACGCTCCTCTGTTAAGCGTTGTGCCAAGGCGAAGCGCTCGCGATAAATTTCCTTAAGGCCAGCAAACAGACTACGGGCCTCAAAGGCATTGTAGGAAAGCGCCTCAATACCTTCCCTCAGGCGCTCCTGCAAAGTTGGCAGAAGGCTCAAAAGCTGCTTGCGTGCTTCCGGCATCGGCGCCTGCACACTCCAGACCAGGTCCCGAGCGGTGCGTACATCGCGACTCCAGGCCTCACTGTCAGTACCCTCTTTAACGCAGGTGAGGAATAAAACGTTATTCCAAACCTTGTTGAGCCAGTCCTGCACAACCGGCGGCAGATCGCGCTCCGCCACCAACGCATCCATAACAGCGGCAACGCGCGCTCGTGCGGCCTGGGTTTTTGCACGGCCATCGGCCTCATCCACCACCCGGCGTTCTAGCATCTCGGCGCGTTTGCGCTCACGGGCTATAAATTCACGCAGGGACTCCAACAAGGCTGAAAAGATATGAATATCCTGATCAAACTCATTCAGGGCGCGCTCAACAATCTGGGAGATTTCCCGGTAAAGAGGGTCGGACTCATAGTTTTCCGGAGCCTGCCAACCCGTGGCTGCATCGGCGAGTTCGTTGAGCAGCTTACGTGCGGGGTGCCCCCCTTTACTAAAGAATGATTTATCGGCGATAGCCACCTTTAGCAAAGGCAGCTGTAAACGACCCAACAAGGATTTAATGGGCGTTGCCAGGCTGCGATCTTCCAGGATAAAGGAGAACAGCATCTCCACCAGCTTGATAACATCACTGTCCACTTTCGCCAGCGATGCCGCTTGGTTTGCCTCTACCAAACGCTGCTGTAATAGCTCACCCACATTGAGCAATTGGGCCGTACCACCGCCCTGGTAATGAGCTCCGCTCTGTAAGGCGCCCAGGTGGCTGAGCAGATCTCCCGCCGGCATGGGGGTCATACCAGCTGTAGCAGGTACTAGGCCCGGAGCAACGTGGCCGCTAACTGGAACGCCTGAAGCAACCGGCCCCTGCCCCTCAGCCGCAGCATGGCCAGTACTCACTGTAGTCTGGGCACCACCTGACACCGGCGTAGAATGTGCAGGCCGTTGGCGCGCCGCACGCTGTTGCTCCCTCAGAGAGGGCAATACCCCCTGCTCCACCAACAACTGGTTACAAAAATCATAAAACCCCCGCAGCTGTTGCATAACAAGCTGCTCAAACTTTTTCAGCAGGGTGAGGCGGGCGCGAATATGTAGATCGAGGGGCTGGATTGCCTCCACAAAGGCGTCGCAAATAACATCGGGCCCCAAGGGGTTGTTCTTGTCGTAAATCTTAACCGAATAAAGGGTGTCCAGGCGCAGACACAATTCCGTTAAAGGTTCTGCAAAATCGCGTTTTGCAGAAGCCACCATGGTATCTGCAGCCACCAACTGCTCTAGATCATCGTTGTGAACCAGTGACAGATTATCTGGAGCAAAACTGGGTGTGTCCTGAGCCTCCTGGCGAATCTGAAAAGCCTGTTGGACATTGCCGATGAAGTTTTCTGCAATATTGCGGCGCTCAACCCGCAACAGGCGCAAGGCTTGGAACAATCCATCTTGCTCTTCCTGACCATGGGCACGCTCGGCCATGGCAAAAAGTGAGTCATCCACTTTGCCAAACAGTGACTTGACCCGCTCGAATAACTCGGCGCAAGCCTTCTCCTTCAACATTGCAACGGCCGATGGAAGCACCATGGCTTTACCTGCAAGCGCCGTAGATCGCTCTGCGCTTTTCTCTGAAAGGGAAACTACCTTGCTGGATTCACTCATTTCCAAGAGGTCCTTCAAATACCATCCGGCTATTACGTATTTGCTGGCTTAAATCTTGTTGGCCGCACAAGTCGCGGTAAATAACCAAGCCTTACTTTTTACCCACACCACTTCTATCAATCAGTGGAAACAGGTTGGGATGCACACCGCCACCACTAATTGAAATTAATCGACATCTTGCTTGAAAAAAACCAATAACCTCTTGATTTTGCTCAGATTTCAAGCTTTTTAATGCAGGTAAATTGAATAGTGAAGACAGGGATAACGTGCGCCTACGCCGATACCCATCCGCCTTGGATTTTACCCATGATAACTGCCCTATTGACACAGTTTCGCGACACATTTGAGACACTTGTCACAGCGAAATGTTGGGGCAGCTGCTATCGGGAAAAATACATGCAAAGGAGTGGCATGGCCCCCCAGGCAATCCAAATCCCATGGGTTTTGGTAAACTGCCCGCGCGTTTATTTCGAGGTTTGCCAATGCACCCTAAAGACTCCACCATCCCAAACATCATGACCGACCTGCAAAGGGCTGTGCGAACGGCACTGGAGGAGGATATTGGCGATGGCGATATCACCGCCCAGCTGATCCCCGCTGATCGCAGTGCCCGCGCCCGCGTGATCACCCGCGAGGACTGCACCCTGAGCGGGCGCGCCTGGGTTGAGGAGATCTTTCGACAACTAGATCCCGACCTGCAATTAACCTGGCATTTTACCGATGGCGATAGGGTTTCCGCCAATAGCGTGATTTTTGAACTCGAGGGCAATGCCCGCACAATCCTCACCGGCGAGCGCACCGCACTTAACTTTCTGCAAACCCTGTCCGGCACAGCAACCACTGCCGCAGAGTTCGCCGAACGCGCCACCGGTACCGAGGTGAAAATCCTCGACACCCGCAAAACCATTCCAGGCCTGCGCAGCGCGCAAAAATATGCCGTACTGTGCGGCGGCTGCCACAATCACCGCATCGGCCTCTACGACGCTTTTCTTATCAAGGAAAATCATATCGCCGCTGCCGGTGGTATCGACAAGGCCGTAGCCCAGGCGAGAACGATTAAACCGGGGGCACTGGTAGAAGTTGAGGTGGAAACTCTCGAAGAACTCCAGCAAGCGCTAGATAGCGGTGCAGATGTAATAATGCTCGATGAATTCAACGATGCGGACACCCGCAGTGCTCTGGATATGGCCAAGGGGCGCGCGAGAATTGAAATTTCTGGCAGTGTAGATCGGGAGCGAATCGCACAGCTGGCGGAACTGGAAGTCGACTACATATCCTCTGGCAGTTTGACCAAGCACCTGCGTGCTGTCGACCTATCGCTGCGTATCGAATTTTAGATTTGATGGGGCACAGTGCTGCTACTGCCGTGCCCCACAAGCCCGCCAACAACAATCAGTGATGATGGTGGTGGCTTTCTTCCTGTGGCTTCTCCTCAACAGATTCCACGGCATTCATAGCACCGTGATTGCTGTGATCTCCGTGCCCCCCATGGCCGAGAGCGCCCCACAATGTCCAAAAGCCAAACAGCATAATCGCAGCGGCAAACCCCAGACGCACCCCTGGCTTCTGCACGAAATTACGCACCTGTGCGGCGGCGGCGCCAGTGGCCAACATGGCTGGCAAGGTGCCTAGGCCGAAAGCAAGCATCGCCAACGCCGAGCGTTCCGCACTGCCCTGGGCCAAAGCAAAAGTCAGGGCGCTGTAGACTAAACCGCAGGGCAACCAACCCCACAGAGAACCCAGTGCAATAGCCTGTCCCGCGGAACGCACCGGCAACAACTTAGCGGAAAGCGGCTGAACATAGCGCCAGAGATAGCTACCGCCCTTCTCCAACCACACCAGGCCGCGCCAGATGCCCGCTACATAGAGCGCCATCACAATCAACATTATTCCTGCAGCAAACCGCAAGGGTGTCAGTGCCGGAATGACAGCAGCCCCCAGGGCACCGGCCAGGCCACCCATCAATGTGTAACTGGCAACGCGCCCCAACTGGTAGGAACCCAGTTGCACCCAGGCAGTCTGCCTACCTGGCACCGCCATGCCCAGCGCGCCAGAAATCCCTCCACACATACCAATACAGTGACTACTGCCGAGAAAACCAATGGCGAGCGCAGCCGCCAAAAAACCCCAATCCCCCACGAACTACTACTCCTTTTCCTCAGTCTTTGTGGATGATGCCTGCAGATCATCTTCAAACAAGATTCGTCGTCCCTCCGTCTCCAGATCGTCATATTGGCCATTATTTACGGCCCAGAAGAAGACCCTTATGGCGAGAGCAACAAATACCACCGCAATAGGAATCAGGAAATAGAGACTGTCCACGCTTCACTCCTCTGTATTAATCCGCCAATCTGGGGCGAATATTGGGCTCTACACGGCTGGTGTCCTCTGTAGAAGGTGCGGCTCGAGACAAGCGCAGTGCATTGATAACCACAACCAGAGAGCTCAGAGACATACCAATAGCGGCAGCCCATGGAGGCACCAGGCCGCACACCGCCAGGGGCAGTGCTATGACGTTATACCCCAGGGCCCAGGCCAGGTTTTGACGTACCACCCGGCGACACTTACGCGCCAGAGCGATAGACTGCGCCAACACTCGCAGATCACCGTTGAGCAGAATCGCATCCGCGCGGGATTGGGCCAGGTCAGCGGCAGACATCATCGCCACCGACGCGTCAGCACCTGACAATACCGGCACATCATTGAGACCATCACCCACCATCAGGACTTTCTCCCCCGCATCCTGCCGCTGCTTCATATGGGAGAGCTTGTCTTCGGGCGATGCACCAGCGCGGAAACCTTCAATGCCCGCCTGGGCAGCCAACCGTTTTACTTCAGCGGATTGGTCGCCGCTCAACAATTCAACTGACAGGCCCATTTGGCCCAGCTGCTCAACCGCCTGTGCGGCGGAGTCCCGCAATTTATCGCCAAGCGCGATCCAGGCGATAGCGCCAATATCATCGGCCAGCAACAGCCACTGCCCCTCTCCCTGTGGAGCCGCAATAGATTGCGTGATGGCAAAATCGGCACGGCCCAGGCGGTAGCGGTTGCCCTCTATCTGCCCCTCCAGGCCGCAGCCTGTATGTACCTTGAGCTGGCTTGCAGTCAGGTTGCCACGCCAGGCACGAAATGCCCGCGCCAGTGGATGGTGAGTTTGGGACTCGAGTGCTGCAGCCACATCTTTGACTTTCTGTTCGGTCCAGCCATCACGCAGTAAATCAATATGCAGGATGCGCGGCTCACCACGGGTCAAGGTACCGGTTTTATCGAACACCACACGACTGATGCGGGGCAAGGTCTCTAAAAGACTGCCGCCAGCAACCAACAAGCCCAGCTCCTGCAGACGCAGAGTTGCTGAGGCCAATGCCGCAGGTGTCGCCAAAGACAAAGCACAGGGACAGGTCACCACCAACACGGATAAGGCCAC
The DNA here is from genome assembly GCF_052467515.1 of Microbulbifer mixtoriginis (SeqCode). Classification (NCBI taxonomy): domain Bacteria; kingdom Pseudomonadati; phylum Pseudomonadota; class Gammaproteobacteria; order Cellvibrionales; family Microbulbiferaceae; genus Microbulbifer; species Microbulbifer mixtoriginis (SeqCode). The sequence continues at coordinate 3,350,458 of NZ_CP174314.1, forward strand.
CCAAAATGCCCTACTCGGGTCCAGTTGCCACCAGACCGCGAAAGCACTCAGGGCTGCAACCAGTACGACTCCGACAAAAATGCCGGCAACCCGATCCGCCAGGGCTACCTGAGCTGGTTTCTCCAGCTGGGCGCGCTCCACAAGACGCTCAATCGCCGACAAGCGCGTGGATTTTCCGGCGGCGGTGACACGCACGGTAAGACTGGAATCGCCGTTGACGCTGCCTGCATACACAGGGCTGCCCACGGTCTTTTGCTGTAGCGCGGATTCACCACTGAGTAGCGATTCATCTACGCCACTCTCACCTTCGAGTACCTCACCATCAGCGGGAATCGTATCGCCGGGGCGCAGTAAAATCCGGTCGCCAGCCGCCAGGGCTGCTACGGGGACGTGGGTAATCTCAGTGCCGTCATATCTTGCCGCGGTCATGGGCAACAGCTGCGCGAGCCCACCGCTGGCTAGTCCCGCTCGGTGGCGCGCGCGCATCTCAACAGTGCGCCCCAACAGCAAAAAGAAGGTAAACATGGAGATGGATTCAAAATATACCTCGCCGGTACCGAATACGGTGGCATAGAAACTGGCCCCATAGGCCAGGCCAATAGCGAGGGAAACCGGCACATCCATACTCAAGTGGCGCGTGCGCAGACTGCGCAGGGCCGCGCTAAAGAAAGGCCGCGCGGCATAGAACACTACAGGAGTGGCTACCAGCAGAGAGACCCAGCGGAAGTAACGTTCGAACTCACCCACATCACCGCTGCCGGCACCAAAATAGAGGGCGATGGCGAACATCATCACCTGCATGGTACCGAGACCAGCGACCCCGAGGCGGCGCAGGGCAGCGCGATGCTCACTCTGGATCACACTTTCGCGATTGGCAGCAGTCGCCGGCGCAGGGCGGTAGCCGATCTGCTCCAGGGCCTCAAACAGGGCGCTGGGTTGAATCTGCTCTGGATCGAAAACAATTTGCGCGCGCTGGGTACTGGCGTTGACCGAGACTTTCTCGATACCGGCCAATTGCCCCAGATGTTTTTCTATCAACCAGACACAGGCGGCACAAGTAATACCACCGATCAGCAGCGCCGCCATTTGGCGCCCGCCATCCCAGTCGTGCACAAACTGCTGCTGCACTTCGGGAAGATCATAAGCACTCCAGCGATCCTGTGGCTGGTTCTGCTCCGGGCGATCACTTTGTTTTTCCCGATAACGGTAAAAGCCGTCCAATCCCCCGGAGACAATTGCACTCGCCACGGCCTCACATCCGGGGCAGCACATGCTGCGCGGGACACCTTCAATCACAACAGAGTGATTACTGCCAGCGGGAACCGGTAGCCCACAGTGATAACAGGGTGACTTCATTGACTGCCGGGATTCATGGGCGCCGCGTTGCCCAGGTCGAAGTTAATCTCGCCTTTCAAACGCCACTCGGCTTGCTGGTGTGCACTTGGGTCAAGTTCAGGCATCAGACGCAGGTACCAGCGGCTTTTTAAGGCGCCCGGTACTTCACCGGAATAGCGCCCCACAGAGAGCTGTGACAACTCGATATGCTGGTCCAGATCCTCTTCCATCGGGTGGCTCAAAGTCAGCAGAAGTTTTTCAGGGTAGTCGGTATTGCCATTCAATTCGACAGTAACGCCACCTTCAGTGCGCTGGAACTGCACCAAGGCCGCCAGCCCCAGAGCCTTGGCACGCTGGTCTTGCTCCGCGGAAAAATGGTACATGCGGCTGTCTTTGTAGTAGGTATCGCTGACCTGATCATCAGCAAAGCGCACGGCAATGGAGACCGTAATAGAGGAGACTACAACCACCGTAATCAACGGTGCCAAGACCATCCAGGCCCAGAATTCCCGATACCAGGGTTTCGACGTTGGTTCATTCATCGCGTTACCAAAATTACCGTTTTATGCAGAAAAGCAGAGCCCGCCTGAGCGGGCCCGTACTTTGCAACGGGAACGGCTTCCCGTCTACTGCTTGGGACCAATAAATACCGCTCGATGCTTATTGACCAGCTCCGGGTCATCGACAGCCTGCACCACGATATCAATATCGTGCTTGGTGTCCTTTAGCTGGGTCTCGGGCACACTCACCCGAATCGGTACCGGGTAGATCTCCCCGGCCTTCAGGTAAATATTGCGCGGTTTGCGCACCGAATAATCATAATTCGGATTGCCCTCAACACGGATCGTGAACTCATGAGCTGCCTGATCCATATTGCTGATCTTCACGGTATACACATTCTGCACCAAACCTTGTGAAACCCGATACATACGGGCACCGCGGTCACGGGTGACTTCTGCCTCGATAGGACTGCGAGTTGCCACCTGATGCGAAAACAATCCTATCATGGCCAGCAAAACGACTGCGTAGCCAAACAGTCGCGGACGTAAAAAGTTCGTCTTGCCAGTCTGTAGCTCGTCTTCAGAGGTGAAGCGAATTAAGCCCTGCTCATAGCCCATCTTATCCATGACGCTGTTACAAGCATCGACACAGAGACCGCAGTTGATACACTCAAACTGCAAGCCATCGCGAATGTCGATATCCACCGGGCAAACCTGCACACACCAATAGCAATCGATACAGTCACCCATACCTTCGGCTTTGTAGTCCACGTTCTTTTTGCGCGGCCCGCGAGTCTCACCACGCTTGGCATCGTAGTAAACCGCAAGGGTATCCTCGTCGTACATCACCGACTGGAAGCGTGCGTAGGGGCACATGTATTTACATACCTGTTCCCGCAAGAAGCCCGCGTTCATGTAAGTGGCAAAGGTAAAGAAAGCTACCCAGAAGACACCTTGCGGATGAGCTTGGAAGGTGGCGAGGTCTACAACCAACTCACGAATGCCATAGAAGTAGCCAACGAAAGCCAGGGCTGTAGCCAGGGAAATCAACAGCCATAAAGCGTGCGTGCCGCCCTTGCGCAGAACCTTTTCCACGTTCCACGGGGCCTTATCCAGCTTCATGCGCTTGTTGCGATCACCCTCGCAAATACGCTCTGCCCACATAAACATCATGGTCCATACGGTCTGAGGGCAGGTGAAGCCACACCAGACCCGCCCCATCCAGGTGGTAACAGCAAATAGGGCGAAGGCGGCAATAATCAGTAGCCAAGCCAGTAGGAAGCCGTCTTGGGGGCCAAAGGTTGTCCAGAAAATATGGAATTGTCGGGTGGGGAGATCAAAAAAGACTGACTGGCGCCCGTCGATATTGATCCAGGGAAGAAAGAAGAAAGCCAGCAACAATGGCAGGCCGGTATATTTGCGGATACGGGTGAAAACACCCTTGATATGTCGGATGTAAATTTTATCGTCCGACTCATACAGCATGCGATAGCGAACCTCGCCATCACCTTCCTGTTCCTCACGGGTTGGAATTAAATCACTCACACAAACCTCACTCTCGCACGGACACATCTTGTACGCGGGCCAGGTAGCCACTTATTTTGAGGCTTTTTTCTCCGTCCCTGCAGCGCCCGGAGTCCCTTGAAAAAACAAGGCCCAGCAAATGCCGGGCCTCAATAGTAAATTACTGCTGTTCTTCGTCCTGCTGGGACAGGCTGTAGACATAAGCCGCTACCAAGCGGATTTTGTCTTCACGCAGTTTATCTCTCTGCGCGGGCATCATATTGGAGCGCCCACTGCGAATGGTGTGCTGGATCTGCTCCCGGCTGCTGCCGTAGAGCCACAGATCGTCGGTCAGGTTGGGAGCACCCAGGGCTTGATTACCCTTGGCGTCCATTCCGTGACAGGCCATACACACAGTGTTAAACACCTTCTGGCCTTCAGCAGCCATCGCCTTGTCGTGATTCAGGCCATTGAGGGAGAGCACATACTCGGTGGCATTACGCACACCCTCTTCACCAATAATCGGACCTTGTGGAGGCATCATACCCTGACGCCCATTGTATAGGGTCTCAAGGATTTTCTCCGGGGTGCCACCGTACAACCAGGCGTTATCGGTCAGGTTGGGGAAGCCAAAGTTACCGCCGGCATCGGCACCGTGACACACCGCACAGTTGTTAGCGAAGATTCGAGAACCCATTTTTAGGGCTTCCGGGCTCTGCGCAATCTGCTCAATAGGCATATCGAGGTATTTGCCAAACTGCTCGTCGAACTTTTCCTGGGCCTTAGCCTGGGAAGCTTCCAACGCGCCGACAGATGACCAGTCACCAAGGCCTTTGAAGTTACCCAGACCTGGGTAGATCACCAGGTATCCTGCAGAGAACACCAGTGTGGCGATAAACAGCATGAACCACCACTTGGGCAGAGGATTGTCGTACTCCTCAATACCGTCGTAGACGTGGCCGGTTGTTTTGTTTTCCGGTTCAGCCTGGTCGTCCACCGCAACCTTTCGGTTGGCGAACAACACCCAGGTAATCAACGCCAGATTGGCGAGGGTGAGTACAATTACCCACACACTCCAGAATGTACTCATTACTTATCCTGCCCCTGTTTTCGTTCAGTCCCGGGCTTTTGCCCGGATTTGGATTCGTCCTTCTGAGCAGCCGACGAATCATCCTTATCGGCTTGCTGCTCATCATCGGCAAATGGCAAATTGGCATCTTCTTCGAAGCGCTTCTTGCGCTTCGGAGAGAAAGCCCACCAGCAAATAGCCAGAAAGGCCAGTGATCCCAGAACCAGTCCGATTTCCCGCAAAGTTTCGATAGTCACGAGTTTCCTTCCTCGCTATTAGCGTTTTTGGGTAACCAGGGTACCCAGCTGTTGCAAGTAAGCGACCAGCGCATCAATTTCCTTCACCTTGCCACCTTTGAAAGGCTCAGCGGCATTGGCGATATCCTCATCGGTGTAGGGCACACCGACCAGGCGCAGCGCTTCCATCTTACGCGCGGTGTAATTACCAGTAACCACATTGTCGAACAACCAGGGGTAGGCCGGCATGATGGATTCAGGCACTACACTGCGCGGGTTGTACAGGTGAGCACGCTGCCATTCATCGGAATAGCGGCCGCCCACACGGGCCAGGTCAGGACCAGTACGCTTGGAGCCCCACAGGAAGGGGTGCTCGTACACGGATTCCTGTGCCATGGAATAGTGGCCGTAACGCTCCACCTCGGCGCGCAGTGGGCGCACCATCTGGGTGTGGCACACGTGACAGCCTTCGCGAATATAGATATCGCGGCCTTCCAACTGCAGTGCGGTCAGCGGCTTCTGACCTGGCAGCGGAGTGTAGTTCGCCTTGGTAAAGAACTGCGGGACAATCTCCACCAGAGCACCAAAGCTGATGGCGATAATGGTGAAAAAGATCATCCAGCCGATATTTTTTTCTACGATGTCATGATTCTTCACGATCTAAACTCCTATGCCGCAGGCACTGCACGAACGGTGTTATCGGCTTCGGCATCGTTTACTTTCTCAGTAATCGTGCGGTAGACGTTGTAAGCCATCAGCAGCATACCGACCAGGAACATGGCACCGCCCAACCAGCGCACCACATAGCCCGGATGGCTCGCAACAACACTTTCCACGAAGCTGTAAGTCAGGGTGCCGTCGGCGTTGAAGGCGCGCCACATCAGACCTTGGGTAATACCGTTTACCCACATCGCAGCGATGTACAGAACCGTACCCACAGTGGCCAGCCAGAAGTGCGCGTTGATCAGCTTGGTGCTGTACATTTCGCGACGCTTCCACAGAACCGGAACCAGGTGGTACAGAGCACCGATAGAGATCATCGCAACCCAGCCCAATGCGCCGGAGTGTACGTGGCCCACAGTCCAGTCGGTGTTGTGAGACAGAGCGTTCACAGTCTTGATGGACATCATCGGGCCTTCGAAGGTGGACATACCGTAGAAGGACAGGGATACCACCAGGAAGCGCAAGGTAGGATCAGTGCGCAGCTTATGCCAAGCGCCAGACAGGGTCATGATGCCGTTGATCATACCGCCCCAGGAAGGCGCCAACAGGATCAGGGACATTACCATCGCCAGGCTCTGCGCCCAGTCGGGCAGCGCTGAGTAGTGCAGGTGGTGACCACCGGCCCATACGTACAGGGAGATCAGTGCCCAGAAGTGCACGATAGACAGCTGGTAGGAGTAAACCGGACGACCAGCTTGCTTAGGTACGAAGTAGTACATGATGCCGAGGAAGGCCGCAGTCAGGAAGAAACCTACCGCGTTGTGGCCGTACCACCACTGGATCATCGCATCCTTGGTACCGGAGTAGATGGAGTAAGACTTGAACGGAGCAACCGGAATTTCCAAATTATTAATAATGTGGAGTACGGCAATGGTGATGATGTAAGCACCAAAGAACCAGTTGGCAACGTAGATGTGGGAAGTCTTGCGCTTCATGATGGTGCCGAAGAACACCAGTGCATAAGCCACCCAAACTACGGCGATCAGGATATCGATCGGCCATTCCAGCTCAGCGTATTCCTTGGTGGAGGTGAAGCCCATCGGCAGGGTAATAGCCGCTGCCACAATAACGACCTGCCATCCCCAGAAAGTAAAGGGAATCAGCCAGCCGCCCCAAAGGCGAACCTGACAGGTGCGCTGCACCACATAGTAGGAGGTGGCAAACAGAACACTACCACCGAATGCGAAGATAACCGCATTGGTGTGCAGTGGCCGCAATCGTCCGAAGTGCGAGAAGGGCTGCCAGAAATCGTTCAGCTCGGGCCAGGCCAGCTGAGCCGCGATCAATACGCCCATGCCCATACCAAAGATGCCCCAGACCACGGACATGATGGTGAACTGGCGCACGATATTGTAGTCATAGTCCGGCACAGGGCCGGTCTTTGCCACCGTTGTCGTCATGTTTTTACTTCCGTTGCTTTTAAAATTCGGTTCCACTGAGCGGGCCTGGCCCACCACTGGGTCTGCAGCAGTCATGTATGAACCCGCTTATAACGTCGAAGGCATACACATAACTGTCACTGTTGGCCAGAAAAGGATTTAAGCGCATCCATTTCCAGCCTTGACTGATCTAAATCAACTAAGCCGACTAAATCAATTTTCTTCCTTTACCGGCGGCGATGCGCAGGCGCAGGGCATTGAGCTTGATAAAGCCCTCTGCATCTTTTTGGTTGTAGGCCCCAGCATCATCCTCGAAGGTAGCGATACGCTCATCGAAGAGGCTATCTACAGAGCGGCGGCCTACTGCACTGACACTACCCTTGTAGAGTTTCAGGCGTACTTCACCATTCACCACTTCCTGGGATTCATCGATAGCGGCCTGCAACATGCGGCGCTCAGGCGACCACCAGTAACCGTTGTACACAAGATCCGCGTAGCGCGGCATCAAGGAATCTTTCATATGCGCCACTTCGCGATCCAGCGTAATGGACTCGATAGCGCGGTGCGCCTTCATCAAAATTGTTCCACCGGGAGTTTCGTAACAACCGCGGGATTTCATACCCACATAGCGGTTTTCCACAATATCCAGGCGGCCAATGCCGTTAGCTCCACCCAACTTATTCAGTTTTTCCAGCAGGGTGGCCGGGCTCAAACGCTCACCGTCGATTGAGACTGGATCACCTTTCTCAAAGCCGATGGTGATGTACGTCGGCTCTTCTGGCGCGGCCTCCGGGCTCACACTCCAGCGCCACATATCTTCCTCGGCTTCCGCCCAGGGATCTTCGAGGATGCCGCCCTCGTAGGAAATATGCAGCAGGTTGGCATCCATCGAGTAAGGGGATTTTTTCTTCGTAGAAGAGAAATCCACTGGAATCTTGTGCTGCTCGCAGTATTGCATCAGCTTTTCGCGGGAATTTAAATCCCATTCGCGCCAGGGCGCGATTACCTGAATACCCGGCTTCAGTGCGTAGGCACCCAGCTCAAAGCGCACCTGGTCGTTGCCTTTACCGGTGGCACCATGGGAAATAGCATCGGCACCGGTTTCGTTGGCAATTTCAATCAAGCGCTTGGCGATCAGCGGGCGCGCGATAGAGGTGCCCAGCAGATACTCACCCTCGTAAATCGCATTGGCACGGAACATCGGGAAAACGAAGTCCCGCACATATTCCTCGCGCAGATCGTCGATATAAATCTCTTTCACACCGAGCGCCTCGGCCTTGGCCCGCGCCGGTTCAACTTCCTCACCCTGGCCAATATCCGCCGTGAACGTCACTACTTCACAGCCGTAAGTATCCTGCAGCCATCGCACAATCACTGAAGTATCCAGTCCGCCGGAATATGCCAGTACTACCTTCTCGATTTTGCTCATTGCTGTCCTCTGCTGCTGGATTTTTGCCGCCACGACCAAAGTGCGGCGATTGGAATCACCTATCTGTGAAGTTTGTTTCGTTCTGGGGGAGGTTATTCTTGGAGGTATGCCCAGGCTCGGTATTTATGGGCACAATTAATACCCACACACTTTATCGGGGCGCGATTGTAGCGCCTCTGCTCGCAATCGACTAGCGCCAAGGTGAGAGTCTATACAATTGATTAACTTTTGACCGGTTCGCGCATCGCATTTTGACCCTGCATCGGGTAGCATGCGCGCCGCACAGAGACACTTCTACAGCAATTGATATCCTGGAGTACCATGACGGAGCAAATCACTCTTCGCGCCCCCGACGACTGGCATATTCACCTGCGTGATGGCACCGCCCTGGAACGCACTGTTGGCGATGCCGCCCGACAATTTCACCGCGCAATTGTGATGCCAAACCTGGTACCGCCCGTCACCACCGGTGAAGGCGCAGCCGCATACCGCGAACGCATTCTCGCGCATATCCCAGCCGGCCGCACCTTTGAGCCGCTAATGGTGATTTACCTCACCGACAAAACCGATGCCGAAGTGATTCGCCAGGCCCACGCCAGCGGCGTAATCGCAGCAAAACTCTACCCGGCTGGTGCCACCACCAACTCCGATTCCGGCGTAACTGACATCGCCAATATTTACCCGGCCCTGGAAGAAATGCAGTCCTGCGGCATGAAGCTGTTGGTACACGGTGAGGTCACCACCAGCGATATCGATATTTTCGACCGCGAGCAGGTATTTATCGAGAAGACCCTAGCGCGCCTGGTAGAAGATTTCCCCACTCTAAAAGTGGTTTTTGAGCACATCACAACCGCCAATGCCGCTGAGTTTGTGCAAAATGCCCGCGAAGGCGTTGCTGCGACGATTACCGCGCACCACCTGCTGTACAACCGCAACCATATGCTGGTTGGCGGTATTCGCCCGCATTTTTACTGCCTGCCAATTCTCAAGCGCGGCGATCATCAGTCCGCACTGATTGAAGCCGCCACCAGTGGCAGCCCGAAATTTTTCCTCGGCACCGACTCGGCCCCCCACGCGCACCACAAGAAAGAGCACGAGTGCGGCTGTGCCGGTTGCTACACCGCTTACTCCGCTATCGAGCTGTACGCCGAAGCCTTTGAGCGCGCCGGTAAGCTGGATAAGCTCGAGGGCTTCGCCAGCAATTTCGGCCCGGATTTCTACGGTCTGCCGCGCAATCAGGACACCATCACTCTGGTGAAGCAGCCCTGGGCACTTCCCGAAGCGCTGGATATGGGCGGCGAAAAGCTGATCCCCCTGGCCGCCGGTGAAACCCTGAACTGGAAGCTCGTATAATTCCAGTTCAAACCCTCGCGGGCCCAAGCCCGCGAATCCCCTACCCCGCCGGATTTATCCCGGCACAACTGAGATTTACAAGGACCCAAAGTGACCCCGGCCGAAGAACCCACAGGACCAAAGAGCTCCCTTGCCCAGCGATTTCGCGGCTTCCTGCCGGTTGTGATCGATCTGGAAACCGGCGGCTTTAATGCGCGCACCGATGCCCTGCTGGAAATTTCGGCGGTAATCCTGGATATGGATGAAGAGGGGAAACTTTTCCCGCTGGAAACACACAGCTTTCACCTGGAACCATTCGATGGCGCCAATGTAGAGCAATCGGCACTCGACTTTATCGGCATCGATCTGGAGTCCCCAGAGCGCGAGGCCTGGCCCGAGGAAATCGCCCTGCCGGAAATGTTCCGCAAGATCCGCAGTGCCGTGAAGAAACACAGCTGCACCCGTGCCATTATGGTTGCCCACAACGCCCACTTCGACCTGGGCTTTGTGAATGCCGCAGTTGAACGGACCGGGATCAAGCGCAATCCCTTCCACCCCTTCTCCTGCTTTGACACCGCTACCCTCGCCGGGCTCGCCTACGGCCAAACCGTGTTGGCGAAAGCCTGCCAGGTAGCCGGTATTGAGTTCGACAATAGCTGCGCCCACTCCGCCGAATACGACGCGGAAAAAACCGCAACCCTGTTCTGCGGTATCGTCAATAAATGGCGGGAACTGGGTGGCTGGCCAGTGGCCAATACCGAACTCCTGGAGCAGGAGACCGAATAATCCTCGTTCGGGCCAGTGCAACTGGCCCTCTCCCACAAACCACCCTTTAGTGACAGTACAACCTCTGTATATGGCGGCAAACTGTGCACTATGAGTGCCACTTAGGCAGTTGGATGCTTTTTTATCCAATTTGCTGTATGATGACTGGCCAACCCAAAACACCGGACAGTCACCGTGGCCAAAAAAGCATCCTCCTCTTCCAGTCGTAAGCAGACCGCCCCCTTAGAGACCAGCGAGAGTATTGAGGCGCAAGTGCAAGCCTTTTTGGAGAAGGGTGGCGAGATCGAGCAGGTCCCCAAGGGTGTCAGCGGCCAGACCAACACTTCCGGTCCCAAACATATCACTCTGGGCAAAAAACCTCGCAGCTAACTGTTTGCAACTAGCTCCGCAAATCACCCCACAGTGAAAACCCCGATTGCAGTGCTTACTTATCAGTGACTGAATAATCGGGATAAAAAAAGGCCGCTAAACAGCGGCCTTTTTTATTTGGAAGCTCTTCCCGATTAGGGCATTTCTTCCAGCTCTGCACCTTCCTTCACCGGCGGCATCAGATCCTCTTTGCTGATCTTCAATGCCATCAGCACGTTCGCAGCGACGTAAACAGACGAGTAAGTACCCACAACCACACCGACGATCAACGCCAGGGAGAAGTTGTGGATCAGCTCACCACCAAAGAACTGCAGTGCCCAAAGCACTAACAAGGTGGTGAAAGAGGTCATAAAGGTACGGCCCAGGGTCTGACTGATGGAGATGTTAATAATCTCCTCCGACTCTGCCTTGCGCACTTTACGGAAATTCTCGCGGATACGGTCGGATACCACGATAGTATCGTTCAACGAGTAACCGATCACTGCCAGCACCGCCGCCAACACGGTCAGATCGAAATCCAACCCCATCAGAGCAAAGAAGCCCAGCACAATAATGACATCGTGCCCCAATGCCGCTACCGCGCCAACCGAGAACTTGTACTGGAAGCGCAAAGCGACGTACATCATCACCAGTGCCAGCGCCACCAACATACCGAGGCCGCCATCGTCGCGCAGCTCGGCACCCACTTGCGGGCCGACCAGTTCGACCCGGCGCAGGGTAACGGTGCCCTCACTGCCGGCACGTAGAACCTCTACCACCTTGTCACCAATAGGCGTAGTGGTCTCCTGATCGGTGGCGCTAATACGAGTCTCTTCTTCGGCTACCTCTGGGGGCAACTTGATCATCAGCTCGTTATCGGAGCCGTAGTTAACAACCGTGGCGCCTTCGAAGCCGGCATCTTCCAACTGAGTGCGCACGTCGTTAATAAACGGAGTAACTTCGTAGCCCACTTCTACCTGCGTACCGCCGGTAAAATCCAGACCGAACTTCAGGCCCTTGGCCGCCAGTATCCCGATCGAAGCCAGCACCAGTACAACGGATAGTACGGTGGCAAACTTGCGCCAGCGCATAAAGTCGTACACGCGCTTGCCCATGTACTCGGTAATCTTTCCGCTTTCCACTTTGGTCTCACTCATGGCCAGCCTCCTTAAATCCAGAGTTTCTGTACACGGCGACCGCCGTAGAACAAATTGATGATTGCGCGTGTGCCCATGATGGCACTAAACATAGAGGTGAGAATACCGATAGACAGGGTCACCGCGAAGCCCTGTACTGGGCCGGAGCCGATAGCGTAGAGGATCACCGCCACAATCAGGGTAGTGATATTCGCATCCACAATGGTGCTGTAGGCGTTATCGAAACCGGCACTAATCGCCGTTTGGGGAGGCATCCCATTCCTGAGCTCCTCCCGTATTCGCGAGAAGATCAGCACGTTGGCATCCACCGCCATACCCACCGTCAATACGATACCGGCGATACCGGGTAGCGTCAGGGTGGCGCCGAGAATCGACATCACCGCCACCAGCAGAATCATATTGACCGCCAGGGCAATATTGGCGGCGAGACCAAATACCCGGTAGGAGATCAGCATACAAATAATGACTGCGAGCAGACCGATCTGTACCGATTGCACACCCACCTTGATGTTATCCGCACCCAAGGACGGGCCGATCACACGCTCTTCCACAAAGTACATGGGAGCGGCCAGCGCACCAGCGCGCAGCAGCAGGGCCAGTTCCTGGGCTTCTGCCGGGCTGTCCAGTCCAGTTACACGAAACTGTTTGCCCAGGGCGCTCTGCACGGTGGCCAGGCTGATAATCTTTTTATCTTCAGTTCTAACCTGCTCGACAATCTCATTGCCTTCGGCATCCGTTTTGGTCTGCGGGGTAAAACGGGTCTCGATAAACAGGGTGCCCATACGGCGGCCGACATTCTTCCAGGTGGCACGGTGCATCAGCTCACCACCACGGGAATCCAGGGTGATATTCACCTGGGGAAGACCGCTCTCATCGTAGCCGACACGCGCATTGGTTACGCTGTCACCCTTGATGATGATCTTGCGCTCCAGCCAGGCGCCGCCGTACATCTGCTGTTGGCGCTCGCTGCGGTACTCGAAGTACTCCTTGTTGGTGACCAGCTCATCGGGGCGGGCCTCCATACGGTATTCCAGGTTGGCGGTCTTACCGATAATCCGCTTGGCTTCGGCGGTGTCTTGAACACCGGGCAGCTCCACCACAATACGGTTGCGCCCCTGGCGCTGTACGATCGGCTCGGCCACACCCAGCTCATTCACCCGGTTGCGCAGGGTGGTGAGGTTCTGGGAAACCGCATAATCCTCAAGTTGCTTGATCTCTTGCTCAGACAAGGTGGCTCGGATTTCCAGGTTCTCGCCACTGCCGGTCTCGCGCAGTTGCAACTGCGGGAATTCCTTGCGCATGGTGGAAAGGGCCAGACTGCGCAGCTCCTCGTTGCGGAAACGCGCCACAATCTCGCGATCGTCGATCAGGTTAACGCTACGGTAACGGGCCTTGGCCGCGCGCAGTTTGGTTTTCACATCCTGCACATAGCCTTCCATATTGGTTTTTACGATGGTGTTGGTATCCACCTCCATCAGGAAGTGCACACCACCGGCCAGGTCGAGACCCAACTTCATCGGGCTGGCGCCGATATCACTGAGCCACTGGGGGGTAGTCGATGCCAGGTTTAGAGCAACCACGTAATCGCTGTGCCCCAGAGCCTCCTGAATCGCGCGCTTGGCAGGTAGCTGCTGGTCGATGGATTCGAGGCGAATCAAAATCGCCTTGTCACCCACCTCACCACCGAAGTGGGGAATACCCGCCTCATCCAGGGCTTTGCGCGCCTTAGTGAGGACGTTCTCGTCCATCTCCATGGCGCTGGACTGCCCGGAAATCTGCACCGCAGGGTCCGGCTTGTAGAGGTTGGGCGCGGCGTAGATCAGGCCGAAGGCCACAACCGCGAGAATCAGAAAGTACTTCCAGATCGGGTAGCGATTCATGCTGTTCTCATTGTTCTAGTGTGACCCCGAGGGCCGGTAAATCTTGGCAATCTGCCTGGATATGTGGGCGCAGTACACAAATTGCAAGGTGCACAGCCGCCGACAAAAGTGGGAGCGATTATACGGGGATCGAATGAACGGACAAATGACAGGGGCACAATCGTGCGATCGACTGTGCCCCAGATAGGATAAAAGTGCGACAGGGTTAGACCTGCAGTGGCGGAACCTCACGGCCCAGACCGCGGTAGAACTCCGCGACATACGCCTCCAGCTCATTGGCGGCAATGGCGTCGCGCAGCTTTTGCATCAGACGCTGGTAGTGGCGCAAATTGTGAATCGTATTCAGCTGCGCACCGAGAATTTCACCGCAGCGATCCAGGTGATGCAGGTAAGCGCGGGAGAAATTCTCACAGGTGTAGCAATCGCACTCTTCTTCCAAGGGGCCCGTATCATGGCGGTGCTTGGCGTTGCGGATTTTCACTACACCTTCAAAGGTAAATAGGTGGCCGTTGCGCGCATTGCGCGTGGGCATGACGCAGTCGAACATATCCACACCGCGGCGCACCGCCTCGACAATATCTTCCGGCTTACCCACGCCCATCAGGTAGCGCGGTTTATCTTCCGGCATCTTGTGCGCCAGGTGATCCAATACCTTGATCATCTCCTCTTTCGGCTCACCCACAGACAGGCCGCCAATGGCATAGCCATCGAAACCAATATCAGTTAGCCCCTTAAGGGACACATCGCGCAATTCCGGGTACATACCGCCCTGCACAATACCGAATAGCGCCGATGGGCTATCGCCGTGGGCCTTCTTGGAGCGCTCCGCCCAACGCAGGGACAACTCCATAGATTTGCGCGCTTCATCGGTGGTGGCCGGATAAGGCGTGCACTCATCGAAGATCATGACGATATCGGAACCCAGGTCCCGCTGAACGCGCATGGATTCTTCCGGGTCCAGGAATACCGGGCTGCCATCGATCGGCGAGCGGAAAGAAACCCCCTCTTCGGTAATCTTGCGCAGCTCACCCAGGCTAAACACCTGGAAACCGCCGGAGTCGGTAAGGATCGGGCCGGACCACTGGGTAAAATCGTGCAGATCGCCGTGGGCTTTAACCACTTCGGTACCCGGGCGCAGCATCAGGTGGAAGGTGTTGCCCAGAATAATCTGTGCACCGATCCCTTCGATATCCCTCGGCAACATGCCTTTCACGGTGCCATAAGTGCCCACCGGCATAAACGCCGGGGTTTCCACCACACCGCGAGGGAAACGCAAGCGACCGCGACGGGCCTTGCCATCAGTGGTATCCACTTCAAACTGCATAAAACATTCGCGGCTCACTGGGTATCTCCTTTCGCTGGTGCGACTTCTTCTTTTTTGGCATTGGGATCGCGGGTAATAAACATGGCATCGCCGTAACTAAAGAAGCGGTAACGCTCCTCAACTGCGGCCTTATAGGCGGCCATCGTATGCTGGTACCCGGCAAAGGCGCTCACCAGCATCAATAAGGTGGATTCTGGTAGATGGAAGTTGGTGACCAACTTATCCACAACCTGGAATTCATAACCGGGATAAATAAAGATATCTGTCTCTCCCACGGTGGCCTGTAACTGGCCACTGCGCGCCGCACTTTCCAGCGCGCGCACGCTGGTGGTACCCACCGCAATCACGCTGCCATTGCGCGCGCGGCAAGCGGTTACCGCATCCACCACTTCCTGGGAGACATCCAGCACTTCGCTGTGCATCTGGTGCTCGTAAATATTGTCCACGCGCACCGGCTGGAAAGTACCCGCCCCCACATGCAGGGTAACGAAGACAACCTCGACACCTTTATCCCGCAGCGCACCGATCATTTCATCATCAAAGTGCAGCCCCGCCGTCGGCGCCGCCACTGCACCGGCGTTGCGGCCGTATACGGTTTGGTAGCGTTCCCGATCACTGGCATCGTCTTCTCGATCAATATAAGGAGGTAGCGGCATATGGCCGAGGCGATCCAGAATCGCCAGCACACCCTCTTCTTTGGGGAAGGACAATTCAAACAGTGCATCCTTGCGGCCGGTCACCTCGATACGGGTACCGTCTTCAAGGACGATGGTGGAACCGGGCTTGGGCGACTTACTAGAGCGCACATGGGCCCAGATATCCGTCTCATTGAGCACCCGCTCCACCAGGATTTCCAACTTACCGCCGGTCTCCTTCTGCGCGAACAAACGCGCCG
Source organism: Microbulbifer mixtoriginis (SeqCode) (assembly GCF_052467515.1). Lineage (NCBI taxonomy): Bacteria > Pseudomonadati > Pseudomonadota > Gammaproteobacteria > Cellvibrionales > Microbulbiferaceae > Microbulbifer > Microbulbifer mixtoriginis (SeqCode). The sequence continues at coordinate 3,366,354 of NZ_CP174314.1, forward strand.
GGATCACCCGGGTATCGTTAAAGACTATCAGGTCACCTGCCTGTACCTGATCGAGAATATCTGGGAACTGCCGATGTGCAATGGCCCCGCTGGGCCCATCCAGACACAAAAGACGGCTGCCGCGGCGCTCTTCAGTAGGCGCGCGGGCGATCAGCTCATCGGGCAGATGAAAGTCAAAGTCCTGACGCTGCATGGAATCCTGGAAATCTAGAAACTATGGAGAGGTCGCGAAGGTTATAGGAAATTTTAGGAGCTGTTAACTGGGACGACAGAAAATGCGCTAAGTTATTGAAATCACTGGTTGACCCAGACCAAAGCATTGCTATAATCACGCCCTCTTCGCACCGACCCCAAGGTCGAGCAGCGAAAGTGCCAGAGTGGTGAAATTGGTAGACACAGGGGATTCAAAATCCCCCGCCCTTAAAAGCGTGCCGGTTCGAGTCCGGCCTCTGGTACCATATCTCAAACCCGCGTCAGCCCTAGCTTTCGCGGGTTTTTTAATTCTGAATTACCTTCCCCCAATTTTGAAGAATGGCGCTTAAAAGCTCTAGAATGTCCACATTGTGTCCACACAGGATTTTTTTGTCTCTCCCCCGCCCACATGTGGACACCATCCATCTATTGCTTTCCCTCTATGAAACCCCTCTTCATTTCTCTTCCCATCTCTTCAAAGTGTGAAATCCAAAGTATTCCCAAACCCCGCACTAACTCAGGCCTGGGCCGACGGTCTCATTTCACCAAATAAAAGAGCACCCAAAATCGGCAGGCGTGGGAAGGAGTGACCGGCGGCCCTTTTGCTGGTTTATTTATGATCAGATTTACATAGAAGCTACAGAAATTGCGGGGCTTGAAGGGGAATTGATAGTTTTGGTTGCTTCAGGGAAGAGGGAAGAGATTCGAAATTTCGTTAGGGCGTGATTAGTGTGTGCTACAGGTTTTGGAGCACCTTCTCTGAATGATAAGATTTTATTAAGAAATACATTCTAAGCGCAAACAATGTAAATCCTATAAGAAAAGTTAGTGCTAACCCTAAAGCACATTTTATTTTGGAAGGAAGACATGGATATTATTTATGAAGCAATTTTCTCAAAAATAAACGAAATAATTAAGTCAAAATTAGATCTTAAGACCGTTGATGTTTATGAGGCTGCCCAGGAGCTGCTATCAGGGTCACATGAGGATAAATTTAAAAAAAACGAAATAAAATATGATGAAATAATCAGCACTCTTGTCAAAGATAATACAATTGCCGCAGATTATGGAACCAGCTCTTTCGTCGCTGGAGCAACTACATTTTACCGGTTAGACAATCAGATAAAATCAGCAGTTTTCATTCTACCTAGCATTGAGGGTAACGCACTTCAAGAAGCCTTAAGATATATTGCACTCTTGCATGAATTAGGTCATGTTTCCGACTTTGAAAATGGCAAAAATATACATTTTGACGGCGAGAAAGTTGATGTAGTTAAAGCTGAAGGTTATGCCGAAGTATTTGCACTCAAACATCTTGACAGGAATAAAACCGATAAAATAGATAAGCTTACAAAAAGTATATTCGCTGAAGCCCTTCTGAAGCGTAAGGACAAAAATAAAATGTATGAAGACATACATAAAGAGATAACCAAGTACTTCCGAGAGAAACGGCTTAGGAAGTGGGCGAATACAAACTTTTGACTCACTTGGCGTGGTGCGGCCCTACAAAAAGAATCATTACCTTTAAAGGATGTAAAAAATGAAGCAAAAGTTTTGTATTTTTTGCGGACAGAGCGGCATGAGCAAAGAGCATTTTTGGCCCAGCTGGATCAGAGAACACATTAAAAAAGACAACAGAAAAAGATATATTCATGGATCAGTCCAGGGGGCACCAAAAGGTAATGAATCCGAAAATAATGAGTATTACCGTTCTGGAGATGTCACAACCATAACATTCAGAACCGTTTGCAAAAGTTGCAATAATGGCTGGATGAGCAACCTAGAAGAAAACCTCAAACCTATCATTTTGAATTCCATGGGCAATTGCGACCAACATTTGTCTGAATCTGAAACTCTATGGTTAGCAAAATGGATAACAATGAAAACCATGGTTTCAGAGCACACAAAATTAGATAGGCATTCCACACCTGAAAGTGATTTACTAAGCTTTGGCGCTAACAGGATCATACCCAAGCACTTTCAAATATATGTAGCAAAACATAACTCTCCTAAAATCGCAGACTACTCAAGAACAACAACAAGATTAGGAACGGCGGCAACAATTCACTTACACCTCAATAAAACCTCACCTAACACCCAAGCTGTATCATTTTATCTAGGAAAATTATTCATATTCATATTCTCCTGCACTGACCCTACAGTTAATGTACTCAGTGAATTCAAATTAAACCAAATGACACATCTTAAAGATAATAAAGTAGGTCAATTAAACTTCAAAACTTTAAATATTCTCAGCGAGCGCGAACAAAAAAATATTACCCATGGATTAGAAAAATTCATTAACCGAGAAGAAACTAGAGCAATAACGTAAAAAAAAAGAGGCCCAACCTATAAGAAAGCCATCAGCCACAGTTTCAACTATAGCCCTTGAAAGGGCTGGAGTTGGTCGCTTGGGGGCGGGAGCAATCCCTAGAAGAACACTGATTACCTTCTTTCTAAAATCCCACCCCACTTTATCGAATACTCGGAATAGCTTCCGGTCGCAATATCTAAAATCTGTAACCAAGAATAAAACGTCGCTTTCTTTGACTTCGCAATTTCTTCCGCTAGCTCCATTGCCGCCTCTTCAGTAGGCGCAGAACCTCTGAAACTCTTTGCCCCGCCATTCATCAAGTGAACCCGTTCTGCGAAAATGGCATACCTGTTTACTCTATTATTCATAACTTCTCTCCTTTTAAGTGTATAACCAGCTTAAGCCCGAACCGTACTAAGCTGAGATTTCAAACTATCCGCACTGCCTTTGTGCCCATTAATTACCGCTTCCTGGTCTGGTTTTTTGCCATTACTCTGGTGCGTGTGTGTAGCGAGTGTTCCGGCCAGGGACGACACTACGCCGATTAAATCTTCTAATACCTTCAGCACATTTAAAGATTCACTACCTAACCAAAGCTTTCCGCCGTCTTTTACTTTGATGGTTTGGCGGACCTTGGCCACTGATTCGCGAATATTTCCGATCTGTTCTTTTAAGTCGCGCCCCACTGAAATATTAATATCACTACCGCTTGTAATATTTAGATTGTCTAGGACTGACAAGTTCAGGCCACCAGCAGATAAGAAACGTAAAGCTCCAAGAGCTTCAATGATTTTTACGCCAGCCACCTCTTCCACAGAATGTTCATGGACTTGGCGGTGTTCGCTGTCACAGTTTGTCTTTATTTCCGCGGCCTCTGTAATCCTGCGTAATGATTTCTCACGTATATCCCCGTGGGTTTCCCGGCTCCAGTCTGTGCTGTCATCCACTTTTAGTCACACTGAGTCGCATTGCTGCCACATTAAACTCCACGGTCGGGTACTAGGTGCCCTACCCCGTGCGATGACACCGTACGAACAAATGGCTCATCAGCCATTGCCTGCATAGTGCAGCGATAGCGGTACAAAAAACAGGCAAGCAATCAAATGAAAAACCTCTACCATCTCGTAATTTATATCGAAATAGGACGGATAAATAACTAGCCAAGCTACCAACATTTATGTTTACATCACGTTGTGTGATCTGCATTTACAATTCAAACAAATCATCTTGTCGATAATAAAAAAGCATACTTAATTTAGATTCTTATTTTAAGCCAACTTTTACATCTACAGGCTCAATATATGAATAGTGAGAATACAATTACTTCCGGTGGTTGCTTGTGTGGAGCTGTGCGGTACGAGGTTAAAGGGCCACTACGCAACGTAGTTAACTGTCATTGTAGTATGTGTCAAAAGTTGCATGGAAGTTTCGGCCCTCACACAAAAGCTCGCAAAATAAATATCAAGATAACAAAAGATGACGGGCTGGCGTGGTATAAAACATCAGAAGTGGCCCGCAGAGGCTTCTGCCAGCAATGTGGCTCAAGCCTATTCTGGGAACCATTTAATCTCGATGCAACTGGAATTATTGCGGGCTCACTAGATGGCCCAACCGGGTTGAAAACTATGGGGCATATTTTCACTGGCGAAAAATCTGATTTTTACGAAATTGATGACGATCATCCTCAATTCAAAAAGTCATCAAATGGACAGCTTGTCAACGACTACAAATAAATCATTGTTTTTTTGACTGAGGGAAAACCACAGACCTAAACGAAGAAAAGAAACATAAAATTAATCTTTCGGTCATAGGCTCAACCCCTATCTGACTGAAAATAATCAATTTAAATAGCAAGTGAGCTGACACTTAAGTGAAAATATCGGCTTTAGTGACAGCTCAAATTAAAATTGGAACAGTGCAAAACAACATAGCTAATAGCCTTTTGGCAGTAAAACAACCTCTCGGGAAAGGGGTTTTCCTGGCAACTCTCGCAACGGTTAAGGCCCCCATCTAAGATGCCTTCTTCACTTTCATGGAACCTGACTGAAACCAGAGGGTGTCATTTATTAGCTATTCAGTTTTTACTATCCGAACACTCTCTTTCCTCCAACACCCCACCGGTCTTGATTGAATACTCGGTATAGTTGCCAGTCATAACATCGAGAATTTGCAGCCAAGAATAAAACACCGCTTTTTCAGACTTAGCAATTTCTTCTGCCAGATCCATGGCGGCTTCTTCTGTGGGTGCAGAATCCCTAAAACTTTTTGCACCGCCATTCATCAAATGAATTCGTTCTGCAAAAATTGCGAATCGATTGATCTTTCTTCCCATGATCTATCTCCTTATCGATAAAACTGCTTAAGCACTTACATTCTTATGCAGTGACTGCCAGCCAATCCATACTGCGCTCAACCTCCCGCATCTGCGTCAATGTCAGATCCAACTCCTTGCGCAGATTTACACCTACAGAAACTGAAAAGCTGCGCACATACTTCGTATAATTCAGCATACAGATAGCATACATTGCTCGGTTGTCATAATCCGAGCGATACCGGCAAATCCGGACAGGCTCTCCGTCGAAAATGATGCTTCTGGTTCCCATAACTACCCTTACCAAACTACTGTATATGAATACAGTATAAGATATGGTGATCCTGCTTTGTCAACCAACAATGAACTCAACACCCTTAATGAGCCCTGAATAGGCTAAAAATCAACCTGTTATCACAAAGTGGTGTCTTGAAGATTTTTGAGGTCTGAATGAATCGCGGAATAAACTGGGAACTGTTAAACGACGAAAAACCGCTATAGAACATCACTAAAAATTGGTCGTTCAGTATGGTAGCCCTGCACCAATTACAAGTAGTCAAGGGAGACTGAACTCCATTCAACGCTACTCTACTTATTAAGAGAAACAGATTTTCTGAAATACGGCCTGAATAACCGATTTAAGCGCTCACTAGCTTATCTTGGTTTATATCGTTGAGTAGATAGCGCTAACTTGGTCGATCCGCACAATTATTCACTAATGGTAGAAGGTATTCCAATCGTTCAGTTTGCACAGCATTGGTTTTATATACCATCGTTTTGCCAATACATGCTGTCATTTTTAATAGCCTGTTTTTATAATCCAGAACATTCAAAATTTAGTATTGACTAACAATTGTCACTTGAAATTGAAAGGCGAGCAACATAAAGTGTCAACATTATTAATAACAGTCAATATCGCTATTTTTGGTATTAGGTTTTTAACATTATTGGACTATCAAATGGAAAAGGTTGCCATTCTTGTTGACGTGCAGAATGTTTATTACACATGCAGGCAAATCCATAAACGAAACTTTGATTATAATAAGTTTTGGTCTGAAGCAACTAATGGAAGGAAAGTCGTAAAAGCCGTGGCCTACGCCATCGATCGCGGCGATAGAAAACAGTATCAATTTCAAAATATCTTAAGATCTATCGGTTTTGAAGTGAAGTTAAAACCCTTCACTCAACGGTCCGATGGTTCCGCCAAAGGTGATTGGGATGTGGGGATAACGATAGATGCAATGGAATATTCAAGCTTAGTAGACACTATAGTTTTAGTATCAGGTGATGGTGACTTTGATATTCTTGTGCATAAGCTCAGATTAGATAGAGACAAAAAGGTTGAAGTATATGGCGTACCAGAGTTGACAGCTGCCACATTATTCAACGCGGCAAGTAAATTTATTCCAATTGATAACAAGCTTTTACTTTAACAACTATCTATCTAAGTATACGGCTCTTTTATAGGCTAATATGCATCTATAGGAACCCAGCATAAACTCCAAAGCCAAACATCAAAAAAGGAGCCTGGTGCTAACTTGAATGTTTTATACAGGAAGTATGATTCTCGATACACATGACTCTCTGCGACTACAGTTCAATCAAACAAATAAAAACTTCGAAAATTATACGGCTAGCTAATGCGAAGAATAAAAATTTTGAAGTTTTATTATGATGAATGTAAAGGGTTTGCTTTAATAACTCTCTTTTTTTTATTAGTTCTGTTCCACGTAATCAACCTAGCGAGCAATACTGAAAAGGTAATAGAACAGACTGGCAGAATTACATCAAAATATCACCATGGTTTTTCTGGTGCAGGTAGCAAGGGGACACTAGAGTATTCATATAATGTAGAGCTGAATAATAGGAGAGTGATTCAGGTAACTAGTGATTTGAACCTAAACATAGGTGATACTGTTTGTGTCGCAAGTATAACCTTTAAAAACAGCTTAAAAGTTGCCAAATATGTAATAGAGACCAAGGGAGTCTGCCGTCAATAGCGAGTTACATAGGTAGGTCAAGAATATATCTCCATACTGACATAATCATATCTTTACGATTACTTGAGGTATAAATAGAAAAATGATGCCACATACCTTGGTAGAGATTAGTCAGCTTATACAAATAGGAACGATATAAGTATAAATGGAAATAATCAGGAACTTTTAAAAGCTTAATATAGCTTGTTGGCTTATTGCGTATTGACCCCCTCATTACTCTCATGAATAGAGCCTATATAAATACAGTATTTTATTATAAATTTTAAATATAGCCGAAAGATTAACTTTTGTAAGCTCGTAAAGATTAACGAGATAACCCCTGAATTGGAGAGACACTATCTTCGAATAAGACATGTCGCCGCCGAAATGTTTTGCCCTTAAGGTATTCCGGTTTATTAATCCTGTCCATTCGAAAATGACGAAAGTCTTTGCGTGCGGGATCCCAAGCTACCAGATACCATAGAGGTGGTAAAATCAGCATCGCCTGTGGTTCAACAACCCTACTGGTTACAGACCCCTTTGCATCACGGTATTGGAAGCTTAGTTGTAACCGTTGGAGAAAAGCTGTCTCGAAAGTGGGGAGCAACGCGGGCTCCATTTCCTGAATATTTGATACGTCTACGTGTGGTGAAAGCTTACCTATATATAAGCAGTCTAAAAACCGGCGTAAATCACGTACTTTGTCCGGTGGCAAAGCCTTCTCTATTTTGGCAAGCCCAGTATCTGCAAGCCCCGAAAAAGGTAAATTCCCGGCCGCACGCATTGATGCAACGCTGATAAGGAGTGCAAAGACCTCGGCAACCGAGAGGCGCGCTGTGGTTTGGACCGATTGCGGGTCTAATTGTAGGCCGCCCCCAGGACCAGGGTCAGAGTGAATAACAAAGCCCTCATCACGCAGTGCGCTAATATCACGCAACACTGTACGCCTGGATACACCGACCTCTTCTGCTAAGTCAGCAATCGTAGAAGTACCATTTCGGCGAAGGCTGCGCACGATGGCGTCTTGTCGAAGGCGAACACTCATTTTTTAAGGATATTATTAAATGGTGACATTATTTGGCACTATTTGATTTTAGCCTATGTCTGCTCTTTTCAGCAAAGGAGTTCTGAAATTGCAACGTACATCAGTAGCCCCAAGTCGAAGAAAAGGGGCTGTCCGGCACATAAGGCATTGTTGAGCCTCAAAAAAGGAGAAATACATTGTTTAATCTAACCGAATTCCCCAAGCCCACTCTTATTCCAGTCAACGGCGTTGAGTTAGAAGTCTTTGAAGCAGGTCAACAGAATACGGGAAAACCAATTGTGCTTTGTCACGGCTGGCCAGAGCATGCCTATTCTTGGCGCCACCAGCTGCCTGTACTTGCCGCAGCCGGCTACCACGTTATCGTTCCAAACCAGCGTGGTTATGGCAATTCATCCCGTCCTGCCGATATAACTGACTATGGCATTGAAAACTTGTCGGGTGACCTCGTCGCGCTTCTTGATCACTACGGATACAAAGATGCCACGTTTATCGGCCATGATTGGGGCGCAATGGTGGTTTGGGGGCTTGCGCTATTACATCCAAACCGGGTCAACAAAGTTATAAATATGGCCCTACCCTACCAGGCTCGCACAGAAAAGCCGTGGGTCGAGTTTATGGAAGAATTTCTAGGAAGCGACTACTACATTGTTCACTTTAACCGACAGCCAGGCATCGCGGACACTGTGTTAGATGCAAATACTTCACAATTCCTTCGCAATATATTCCGCAAGAACGTACCTCCAGCACCACCAGAGCCTGGAATGATGATGATCAATCTCGCCAAAGCAGAGGCGCCACTTGGCGAGCCCTTAATGAGTGATAGCGAACTGGCTGTTTTTGTTTCCGCATTTGAGAAAACAGGGTTCATGAGCAGTATTAATTGGTATAGAAACCTTGACCGAAATTGGCAGATCTTGGCAGATGTAGAGCCAACCATCCAAAAGCCAGCACTTATGATTTACGGCGATCGAGACTTGATCCCTAAGGCTCCAAACTTAAAAGAGTTCGTTCCCAATGTTGATATAGTCAGTCTCAACTGCGGCCATTGGATTCAACAGGAAAAACCGGAAGAGACAAATCAGATCATTCTAAAGTGGTTAGAAAAACAGGATGCCACTTAGCGTAAAAGTCTATTCGATATAAAAAGTATTTAATTAAAGCATTTGAGTAATTTACGGGTACACTAAAATCCACTATTTCTCGTTACTAAGATACTTTTCTCGTACTTGATTAATCATGCCACCAGCCTCTAGCACTTCGATTTCATCTGCTGACAAGTCACTGCGCAGATTAATACTCTCGCCGGATGACTTAATCAAAAGCTTTACAGAATTGTTTGATTTCAGTTGTGCTATTGGCTTGTCAATCTCAAGGATTGAATCCTGCTCCAGTCGATCGTAATCATCAAAGCTCTCAAAAAGTAGTGGCAGAACACCAAAATTAATGAGATTACGGCGGTGGATACGAGCCATGCTTTTTGCAATTATGCACCTTACCCCAAGAAATCGTGATGATACCGCTGCATGCTCACGGCTGGAGCCTTGCCCATAATTTTCACCACCAACAACAAAACAGTCACCATTCAATTTTATCGCCCGCTGGTAAAAGTTTTCATCAATACGGGAAAATGTATAGCGACTAATGGCGGGGATATTTGAGCGTAAAGGTAAAATCTCCGCTCCAGCAGGCAGTATTTCATCTGTCGAAACGTTATCACCCGCTTTCAGTAATAGCGGACCCGTTAAGGTGTTTGGAAGCTTTTCAAAGTTTGGTAACGGTTTGATATTCGGACCTTTAATCAGCTCAACGGCTACCGGGATTTCTTGAGGTGGCTGAAGTAAAGGTCTTATATCTGGCAGATATTCCGGCTCACTAAATCTGGGATAGTCCATGTCCAGATCACGTGGATCGGTGATCACACCCTTCAGTGCACTGGCAGTGGCGGTTTCTGGGCTGCATAAATAGACTTGGTCATCTGCTGTGCCGGATCGACCGGGGAAATTACGTGGCACAGTACGTAGGCTGATACGGCCAGTGGCCGGAGCCTGCCCCATACCGATACAACCGCCACAACCTGTTTGGTGCAAGCGCGCACCCACTTCAAGTAGTTTTGTGAGATCGCCACTCCGGCTAAGCTCCTCGAGCAATTGGCGCGAGGTTGGGTTGATATCAAAAGAGACATCGTCGGCTAATCGACGACCTGCGACGATACGCGCTGGTATGGCGAAATCCCTCAGCCCAGGGTTAGCAGAAGAGCCAATATAGCTCTGGTAAATAGGGCGACCAGCCACTTCACGTACGGTTACCACTTTGTCTGGACTGGATGGGCAGGCGATCAGCGGCTCAAGATCAGATAAATTAATGGTATCTTCTTCGTCATAGCTCGCACCCTCATCGGCTTTCATTTCTACATAATCGCTTTCCCGATGCTGTTGTTTGAGGAAGGCCTTCACAGCGTGATCGGCAGGAAAGACACTGGCCGTGGTACCCATCTCCTGCCCCATATTGGCGATTACATGGCGGTCCATAGCAGTAAGATTGGCGAGGCCTGGGCCGTGGTACTCGACAATCTTATTCACACACCCCTTGACCGTTTGCCGGCGCAACATTTCCAGGATGATGTCCTTGGCACTGACCCAGGGCGGTAATTCACCCTCAAGCTTTACGCCGAGCACTTTCGGCATTTTCAGCGCGAAGGGAACGCCAGCTATAGCCATGGCCACCTGTAGACCACCAGCACCAATGGCCAGCATACCCATAGAGCCGGCTGCACAGGTATGGCTATCGGCGCCAAGTAACGTCTTTCCGGGAATATCAAAGCAAGCCATATGTACCGGGTGGCTTACACCGTTTCCAGGGCGTGAAAACCAAAGCCCAAACTTGCGACAGGCGCTTTGCAGGAACAGGTGATCATCCGCATTTTTGAAGTCCGTCTGTAGAAGGTTGTGGTCTACATACTGTGCGGAAAGCTCAGTTTTGATTTGTGATAAACCAAGCGCCTCTAGCTCTAACATCACCAGAGTGCCAGTACCATCCTGAGCCAGTGTCTGGTCAATCTTAATCTCTATTGGGCTGCCGGGTTCCAATGAACCGCTCACGAGATGACTCTTAATCAGTTTCTGTGCAAGGTTCATAGCCATAGTGGGTACCCTTGAGCAAATTTCCTTAATCTGAGAAGCTCCACTTTCGGCGCCTCTTAAACCTGATTCATTGTAGTCCGGGTCAAGATAGTTACTATGTGTGTCTAAATGCCCTTCTGTATTGGCATGATTAATTAAGCGCAGGGCCGACAACCTAAGGCCTTGGACAATTCGAAAACACGCTAGCCTCAATATGCCATTAAAAATGGCCTTCTCTTTTTCCTTTTGACAAACCAGTGATCAAACCCAACAAAACTCACGCCCTGTGCTTATGTGAATTTTCTTTAAAATTAACTTATTCATTTTATGAATACGGCCGTACTGCTCAACATGTATTTATTAATACCAGAAACTTATTTTTACATCCATTAATCACCGCTCACATTTAAGGCATTAACCATTGAGCCTAGTGCTATCTTTCTACAATTGCACTCAATGAATGAATCATGGGAGATTTAACAGTGGCGATCCGAATCCTATCTATTGATGGAGGGGGAATAAGAGGCATACTGCCCGGTGAAATATTGGTCTCTCTTGAACATAAGCTAAAAGTGCAATCAGGCAACCCCGACGCCAGAATAGGAGATTTTTTTGACCTCATTGCAGGAACAAGCACTGGCGCTGTATTAGGCGCAGCCTATATTTTCCCTAATGAAGAAGGAAGACCAAAATTTTCAGCCCAAGAAGCAGTTAATATTTATTTTAAAGAAGGAGACAAGGTATTTAATGGTGGAATCTGGCCTTACCTGGATAAGCTGAGACTACTCAAGGAAGAAAAATACTCTACACATGAACTAGAAAAGATATTGAAGAAATATTTTGGGAAAACAAAGCTTAGTGAACTATTAAAACCTACCTGTTTTATTTCCTATGACATTAAAAAGCGCGAGCAAGTTATCTTTAGGCAACACTGCGCATTAGTGAGAAATGAAGACTTTCTAGTTAGAGATTTACTACGAGGCAGCATCGCCGCGCCAACCTACTTTGAACCCGCACGTATTTACTCACTATCACCAATTCACAAAAAATATATACTGGTAGACGGTGGTATGGTTGCCAGTGACCCCGCATTATGTGCTTACTCAGAAGCCATTAAGTTTAGCGGTGTGAGTGGGATCAAGGATATGATTATTGTGTCTCTTGGTACTGGTAAGCAGCTAACAAGTTACAAATACAAAGAAACGAAAAATTGGGGTATTTTCAACTGGGCAAGGCCAGCTATAGATATTGCATTAAGTGGCGGAGCTCAAATGACCCATTATTACCTGAAACAAATTTCATCAACCGTAGAAAACACAAAGTACTACCGAATTCAGCCAGATCTCTATGATGCGAATTCTGCATTAGATGATGCATCTCCCAAAAATTTGAAAAAACTGAAGAAGTCTGGTGAAAGAAATGCAAAGTACTATGATAAGTTATTAGATGACATTGCTCGGACACTGACAAATACACAAGATAACCATCAATATGTGCAAAGATACTGATACCTATCAATACCAAATTAGCTATATTAATAAATAATCATTCAAGCATCTCGTCAAACAGATACCACACATTAAAAACTTTCTATAGAGTTTACCAATACTCAAACCATATCTATTCTTGAGCTTTAATGCGCTATTTTTAATTGAACAATATAGAAACAATCGGCAGCAACACTAAGCTTGTAAAGCTCATATGATTCTTTATTCAGGCCTCACACAAAACAATGTTTATTAACTTTTCCACTCGATCTCCAATATTACTCTCTCCATATTCAATATGCCTTTCACAGCATAGAACCCTAAAGCCAGCTTCAATTAATTGAGTCCGAATATCGCTTTCATCAAAAAGCTGAAACCCAAACGATGTAAATGATAAATTCTGCATAAAGGACTTATCACCAAAAGCTAAGCAAAACTTTCCTTCAGGCACCAGTACTCTGCGTATTTCAGACAAATGCGTTTTGATAGATTCCCAAAAGTAGATGGTGTGGACAGTAATCACCTTCTCGAATTGACTGTCAGCAAACGGTAACCTCTCCGATGTTCCAACTTTAAAGTCCATCTGTCCCGATTCAATGTGTTTAGAGTTGAGAGTTTTCGCGCTCGCTACCATTTCACTAGACCAATCAATTCCGGTATAGCGAATGCTGGAACCTTTTCGAAGTACATCGACTGCAAATTTACCATTGCCAGGCCCAATCTCAAGAATATGGTCATGATCCACCACACGAAGTAATTCTAGTGCGGCCAGGTTCGTTGCTTTATTAGCCTTATTCATCTGCAGTGCAGTATCTGAAGCTAAGGCGCCAGATGGCTTCCTTAGTTGTTCGGCAACTAGTTGAGGATCTTTAGACATTGTATCTCCATTTAGTATTCATCATAAAATGTATATTAATATCCAAAATATATTATTTATGATACTTACAAATTGACATTCATTCAGAGATTAAAAATAGTCCTTTCGAGGTGGTTTTGCCTTAGTGTTTAGCCGCCACAAATAATTTACCATCTTTTATTGCTTAGCTTATAAAGCTCATCATTGAATTTAGAAAAATACACCAAAAACACCCAAATACTTTTATAGAAAGCCCTAGAGTGCAAAATAGATTATCCTAAGCAACTTCAACATATAACGTTAAGCGGGTTCATCAGGAAGTTTTAAATGTCGATTAAAATAAAGACTAAAGGTATTGCTCCTGCATTCGCCATAGCGCAGCAAAAGTACGTACATATACAACTATGTAGCTGTGGGTAGATAGTAGCTAATGCTCACCCGGATTCTCAAAAACCAGCACCTATCAATTAAACTACTAGATACCGGCATAATCCTTAAAGAGAATCTGGCATGCTAAATGGCGCTATGCTTGTCTGGTTTATTTTCGCGGCTATAAGTGTAGTCTTTGTCGTTTGGGATTCTATCACCAACGCGCCGACCAGCTGGGTACAGCGCATGGCGTGGATACTGGTTGTTGTATATACAGGTGTTGTTGGGTTGATTCTGTATTTACTGACTTGCCGGCGCCCCTTTCCCGGTGGCCACGATTCATTTACGCGCGCCACTTGGAAACAGAGTGTCAATAGTGAGATGCACTGCCTGGCCGGTGATGCCACCGGTATTGTTATTGCCGCATCCATTGTACCCTTCTTTGGACTCACCAATGGCTGGGATGCCACCATTGAGTATGTTGCTGGCTTCATTTGCGGGCTGTTCATTTTTCAGGCGTTGATGATGCTGGGTATGTACCAGGGCAACTATTTGAAAGCGGTGCGCAAGACATTTTTTGCTGAAACGGTTTCTATGAATATGGTAATGGGGGGAATGATTCCTACCATGGTGATTCTGGCTTCACTGTGGCCAGAATCGGAAGATCCCACCAATGCCACATTTTGGTTTCGAATGAGCCTTGCAAGCATTGTCGGTGGCTTTATCGCTTATCCCATCAACTACTGGCTGGTAAAAAACCACCTAAAACACGGATGCATGACCCTACCAGGACTGGATGGTCCTGCGCCCTGTCTAGGGTTCTGTTCACCGGAAACTGATCCTGATATCAAGAATAGCCTGCCAATCCCCTCATTCACCCATGATTCACAATCCGAACATGAGGGGCATACCATGACAATGCAAACATTGCCTTTTATTGCATCCAGTTTTTGGGTAGTGGGAACTTTTCTGTTTCTCTTATTTGCGATACTAGTGACTAATCAGTTTGTGCCGTTGAAGTTTTAACTGTTTATTTAATAATCAGTCTCGAAAAGATCAGCAAGTAAGATTGAATTATCCTCTGATTCGAGGATTTATGGTAGGATTCGGTTCATTCATCAGTGTCCTCTGGAAGCTAAGAACCGTTCGCTTTAAGCAATAAGGCTCATTTCCTTGACCTGATTTTAAGTATAAATTGCCTTGTAAAGGCTTATCATTGTACTTAATTACGGCTCGCCTTAAATGCTATTTATAGCATTTCAAGCTTGCCCGTAGCAGCGAAATAAATTCTAAAACCTATGGGTTTTCCTCTGCTGATTAAAGGAATACAGCAAATCTATGAATAGCCGTTTACTTAACCTTGATGCACTGCGGGGGCTTGCAGCAATTCTTGTTGTTTGGCAACACAGTAGTGAAGTTTTTATTCGTAATTCCAGTATCGCCCAACATGGCACCGAGCTGGCTGAGTTTGTGAACCAACTAGATTTTGGCCGAATAGGAGTAATCTGTTTCTTTTTAATTTCGGGCTTTGTTATTCCTTTTAGCCTCTCTAGTGCTCAAAGCTCCTTAAAGAACTTTGCCATTCGCCGTTTCTTCCGTCTTTATCCAGCCTACTGGACATCGCTATTTATGGCACTTGGGCTAACTTGGCTTATCAGCGACTGGATGTATCCTGCGGCCACTATTGCCGCAAACACAACCATGCTACAGGGGTTAATGGGGTTTGATAATGTGCAAGGGCTTTACTGGACCTTGACAGTTGAATTAATTTTTTACTGCTTATGTGCATTGATTTTTGCCAAACGGCAACTTGCTAACCCCCTGGTCCTGCTACTCTTCTGTTGGGGGGGATTATCCCTATTTATAGGTTGGCAATTATTAGAACAATTACCCATTAAGCTGCCAGAGATGGCTCCCACCATTACTTATATTCCTTTCTGTATCGCCGTTATGTTCTGCGGAACCTTGATCCGACATAGTTATGTGCGTAAGACAAACTACTGGTATGCCATTCTCGCAGTAGCAGGCACCTTCTCTATTCCGCTGATGGTTTTGTTTCTTTATTTCCTCGGTAAACCGGTCACCGAAGACCCTTTGCGCTTTGCCCTACCGCATCTCATTGCTTTGGCTATTTTCTTTGTAGTTCTGCTAGTACCCTTTAGGCCATGGCGCAGTCTGGTAGCATTGGGAACCATCAGTTATTCCGTTTATCTATTCCACCCCATTGTGATGCGTGGGCTGAATTGGGCCATACAGCAATCGTGGGCACAGTCATTTTCTGCTTATTCCGTAGAGGTCTATATGTTGGCCACGACTCTTGTGAGTATTGCCCTGGGAACTTTGGTGTACAAGCTGATTGAGAAGCCGGCTATCAATATGGGTCGCCACTTAAGCAGAAACGCAGAAAATAAAGAGATGGCCATTGCCTAAGGGGAAGCTGCCACCAGTTAGTGTTTTTTAACTTGAGGTTATTGAGAAATGCCTGGATAAACGTGTTTTATCCAGGCATGTATGCATCAGAGCAGTGAGCCAATAAAATTTACCTGCCACCACTCCACATTAAGTGAACTTACTACTGTGCCCAGAGAAGGCTGGCAGCAATCGACCACATCATAATACCCACCAGTACATCCAGTACTCGCCATGTTTTTGGGTTCTTAAACAGCGGCTGCATCATACTGCCACCAACCGATAACAGCGCAAACCAAAGCACCGAGGCACTGCAAGCGCCAATCACAAAGAATAAAGTACCTTCCCCTGCATACTGGGCACCAACCGAGCCAATCAGGACAACCGTATCCACATAAGCATGGGGGTTTAACAGGGTAAGCGCCACAGCGGTAATCAAGGCAGAGCGCCTGGATTTAACCCACTCTTTCTTATCCTCTAGCCCCTTATTGGTAAAAGCTGAACGAAACGCCATAGCACCATAGCCAATCAGGAAGGCCACGCCCAACCAGGTCAACCAGACCATCCAGTTTCCTTCTGCTTGGGCCAAGTGTGATACCAGGTAGACACCACTGGTGATCAGGACAATATCCATCAGAACACACAGCGCAGCGATACTGTAGTGATACTGACGGCGAATACTCTGCGTCAATAGATAAGCATTCTGCGCGCCAATTGCCATGATCAAGCTAATAGTAGTGATAAAGCCCTTGGTCAGAGGGGCTAGCAACAAACCCGAAATCACGTTGCCTCCTGTGGTCATTGGGGTCTGCCCGCGGTGTGCGGGTCGGAAAGTGGCGGGAGATTAAGAGTCGAGCTAGAATAAGTAAATTTAATTATATTGATACCTCATAAGAAAATCTTATGTTAGATCTCAAACAGCTTCAGGCCTTTGCTTTCGTGGTAGAGGAGCAGAGTTTTGATAAGGCCGCCGCTTTGCTTCACGTCAGTCAATCTGCAGTATCCCAGCGAATCAAAGCGCTTGAGGGACAAGTCGGGCAGGCCCTACTCATCCGATCAACACCACTACGCCCTACTGAAGCCGGTCTTAAGGTGCTGGGTTATTTCCAACAGATGCACCTTTTGCAACACGAGCTGTTAGCAGACATAGACCCAGAGGGCAGCAAAACCCGTTATAGCAACCAAAATAAGGTGCGTATCGCCCTTAACTCGGATAGCCTGGATACTTGGTTCCTTAAAGCCGTAACCCCCATCATTCGTTCCCACCACCTACTTGTTGACTTGAAGGTCGATGACCAGGAAGCCACCTTAGAGTTGCTCAAGAACGGAGAAGTCATTGGCTGTATTAGTTCGGTAACCAGTAACCTGCAGGGCTGCCAGTCCATTCTATTGGGACACATGGCTTACTACCCGGTATGCACTCCGGCTTTTAAGGCACACTACTTCTCGGACCCAGTCGATGTGGATGAATTTCGCTATGCCCCTGCAGTTGAATTCAACTATAAGGACCAGCTGCAAAGCCGATACTTAAAGCAGTTTTGGGGAATAGAGGCCGGCCAATACCCGTCTCACGAAATCCCCTCCTCTAAGGGATTCCTCAATTTTCTGACATTAGGCTTGGGCTGGGGAATGGCCCCAGATATACAAGTGGAGGATTTGTTAAGACAAGAGAAACTTATCAAGCTGACTCCAGATCAGCATCTGAAAATCCCCTTGTACTGGCATGTTTGGAATTTGAAATCCAAATTAATTAAAGAAATCACGCATACTTTGGCTGAGTATGCTCATAAAGCATTGCACCAGTAAGCAGCACTGGTGCAAATAAATACTTGACCTTAGCTACGCCTCATCTCACTACCTGTTTCAAAACACCGAAATAGTTACTGGCCAGCTCAACATCATCGTAATAACCACGATCCTTTAGCAACTTATGCAACGCCCTGAGGTTATATGTGGGCACCGCCATGTAGGCATGATGTTCACAGTGGTAACTCAAACCTTCTGTGGGACTGACAAACAGAAGCCCTAAAATACCCCTAGGCACCGAACGCGTATTGTATTTTGGTTCCAAGTGGTAAAGATCTTTGACCCCAGCGTGTTCGGCGATCTGACGCATCCGAATAATAGCCATATACACGGTAAGATAAGCCACAATCCACAATAGATATAACTGCGGGACACCAAAAGCCCACAGTATGGCAAACATTACACTATTAACGAATAAACCTCGGGTTAACTGAAAATTCACTCGCTTTTTACGGCTTAGTAAGTCTCGCCCACTCAAAAATAAATATAAATTCGCTTTTAAACCAGTTAACCCCAAAAAATCTCTGGAAAACTTCCTAACCAAACTCTTTTTACTGACAGGATAATCCTTATAGTTTTGCAGGTCTGGATCTTGATCTGTGCCGGCTTTGCGGTGATGCATCATATGACTTTTTATATAGGTTTCTCCATCCATTAACAAAAACGGTGAAGACAACCACTTACAAACAAACTTGTTATAGGCTCGAGTTGCGAAAAGTGTTTTATGACCAGTTTCGTGCATAATGGCTGCCAGGGCCTGCTGCCGTCCAGCAAGTAAAAATACTGCAACAATATAAATTGCCCAATGTGGCAATAACGCTGCTATGGTAAAAATTCCCATTATACCGAGCCAAGTACTGACCACTATCCACCAGGCCTTGGCATCACTGCGCTGTAGGAACGGCTTAACCTCTTCTTTACTAAGGGGGATATTCATTGCAAGTCACCATTTTGTGATTATGTGTCAACGCCTAACTTCTGCAATTGTTCCAACCAAATATTGCGACCTGTACGGTCATACTTGCGTACAATATTTTTTAGTTCCTGGTATTTATTTTGTGGTCTGATTACTTTTGGTAGTAAAGGATCAGTCGCTAAACGATGGATAGCCTCGCCACCCAAGCGGCATGTTTCAGATAACGAAGCTTTGGCAGGCTTTGATGCCAGGTTTGTAAGACTGCTCTGAAGAGCATCTATCAAGGCATCATACTCTCGATCTAAACGTTCAATATCCCACAAATCGTGTCCCCATTGATTAACCAGTGTGTCCGATACATCCTGCAAGACAAAGCAGTGCGCATTGGTTTCGAGACCTAGTGTAATCAGCATGTCGGTTAATTTTGCATGACTCAGTGTGAGATTATTGGGCCGCACCAATAGGTGATCCAAACCTTCAGCAAATCCATACCACTCAAGTACCATTAATGATTTCTTACGAACTGCACGTGCTGCTCTTTTAGGTAGGTGGCAGGCTATCCACCTAAAATCCCAGTTATCGTATAGAAAGGTATTGTTTTTCCAACGGTTTATAAAAGCGCGTTTGGACAGTGCTTTTTCTGTCAAACTGTAAATACCACGCCGATTTTGAGTGATCAGGCCGGTGCCCACCAATCTATTTAGTGTCACCCGTAAATTATTTGTGGAAACATCAAATGCATCAGATATGAAACCCAGCTGATTGGTTGCCAGTTCATGTCGCTTATTAACACCCATCAAATCCAATAGAATATTTTTGGGGGTAGGCTCATAGGTAAACTGATACATAGTGAATATTACGTCATTAGTCTTGAGATACCTTTTGTGTAATATTACAGAACTAGACCCAACACACAACACTTTGTAATTTTGATTTTAGAAAAAGTCATTTAAATCAACATAAACATTACCTGGAGATTACTACAGGTATTCAGATCGCACTCTCACTTATTGTCACCTAATAGCATTGCGATTAATAAAACACCCTAAACATACCCATAGGATGACACATTTCCCCACATCCTACTTAGACAAGCACTATACAAATCGCTTGCCACTACTGAACTCCTTTAATTGTTGATCCAATTTACACAAAAAGGGGGCCACCCATATAAACGAACAACCAAATAAAATATATTGACCAATAAATTAGCACTTCCAAAAATGGCAAGATTAAAATTAACCTACCGAAGATCTGGAGCAACTTTCATTGAAAACCTGCTGGAACTTTTACTGAGCGATCGCTATTAGTCCATATTTGTTTTAATCGCAGCTACAACTCACCTTGAGATTCCGGACCAATAGCCTCAAGAGAAATCCGGGCTACTTAAAGTAAGTTTACTCTAGGGCACCATTCAATAAATATCATGCTGCTTCACTTTCCACTATTACAAAAATCATGCATCAAGATTAAAAAACGAAAAATAAATAAATTTTTCACTAATTAATTTACCTTCTCAACAGTCCATAAAGCATCAATCATATTGCAATAAAATACATGTCACGCTTCACAGAATAACGGAAATGCCTCTCTATAATTCGCTCGATTTTATAAAAGTACAACGTGTAAAGTGGTTTGATATGAATGATTCCCTCAAACTAATAACAGCTATCTGTTTATCCGCCCTCCTGACTTCCTGTTCAGGTGGCGGGGGTGGTTCCGACAATGACAATAAAGGCATTCCTGAGGTTAATGATGATGGAGGGATGAACCAAAATCCCAGTCCTGATCCCGATCCCGATCCCGATCCCGATCCCGATCCCGATCCCGATCCCGATCCCGATCCCGATCCCGATCCCGATCCCGATCCCGATCCCGGTGAAGATGGTTCCTTTGAACTCTCTTTGGAACAAAAACGTATCATGTTAGACACTCATAATGAGTACCGGGAGAGATGCGCGAAGGGTGAATCTGGAGAAGGTAACGGCCCAGAATCTGCCGGTAATATGCAGACCCTTTTTTGGGATGATGCTTTGGCAAAAATGGCCAAAGAAAGAGCATCAGCCTGCTATTTTGGTCACTTAAATGAGGCAACCGGTATTAGAGAGGCATTTGAAAAAGTTAAAGGTGAAGTATCTTTTGTATTGCCCGCTGGTAGTATTGAAATCGGAGAAAATGTTTCAATTAATATTTTTAATCCACCGGCATCGCAGTATGCTGCCGAGACCTGGGCCGGCTCAGTTAAATCTTGGTATGATGAAAGCTATGGGTATGACTGGGATAATGAATTCTGTCATGCGGAAACATGTGGCCATTGGGCCCAGGTATGCCATGGAGAAACCCGTTATGTTGGCTGTGCTGTAGCGGAATGCGATAGCATTATTGGTTCTAGTAACCCTGCCTATAACGATGGCGCACATGTGGTGGTATGTAATTACTTCCCCTCATTAGATAAGAGCCGACGTATTCCTTTCACCAACGGCTGGGGATATGAAACCTGTAGAACGTGCCAAAACTACGACCTTCCCTACTGTGTTGATAACATGTGTACAGGAGGGATAGCCAAAGATTGGAATGCCTCAGAAAAAAGAAACAAGAATGTAGATCAGTGTACCGATGGCTTGGGCAGAGATATAGTACCTTGTAGCTTTTACGATAATGAGGGTGTTCCCCCCCAGGTAACAGGGTTCAAATATAAATACTCTGAAGGAAAAGTAATATTAACATGGAATGAAGCCATTAAAAATGGTGGCACACATCACTATAAGATTTTCCGCGATGAGGAGTTTGTAGGTAAAACTCGCCACTTGACCTACAGTGACTCTGATTTAGGTCAGGAAAAAAATTATAGATATAAAATAATTGCTGTGGATCATGCTGATCAAAGAAGTCAGCCAGCATTTCTGGATATAATTATTGATTAAGTTTACAAGGTCCTAATATAGCACTTGATGACTCAAGGGACCAAGAAGGTTATTAGGGTCTACCTACTTCAATTATCGTAGATAGAATAATGAGTGTAGGCAGGCCCTAGTAAGAGTCTCAAGAGTTGTTCTTCGTAATAAAAATTGCAGCCAATATAAATTGGCTCAATGCGTACCTTGATGATCCGATTTATTAACTCACCGATCTCTAACCGCTAATAACTATTTTATCTGTTACAGAGGACCATAATTTTAGCTTTTCCATAGTCAGAACTCCTTATAGCGGCTCTAAAAGAGCCCTGAAGAATACGGTAAATTTTCCTTACCTGATGGGTAATAGGGAGCTATATGGGCTTCCAGCCTATGCCATGGGAGGAGACCATCCATTTGAGAAAGGAATTTTCCCAGCGGGTTTTAGGACGCTTCAAACGGTATCCTGCTTCGGCAAAGGTGACTTGATGCATGATCTATCATAGCCTTGACTGACAACCGAATACTATTAGATTTGATCCGAATTATTGAGGCCCCTTAGAAAAGAAGGTAGCCTCCATGATAACTACCTCAATGTAGTTATCATGGCAGGGGTTTAGTGCCTACTAATACTTCAAGATAAGGGGATAAAATAAACTAAAGCACGTCATCTAAGTGCTGTAAGAAGGGTACTATTGTTTGATTCCTCACATCCTGACTCATATCTCGACCGATACTCGTATGATCCAAATTTACCCATCTCTGTGAATACCATCCCAGGTCAGTATCTTGAGCTGTATAAGCAAAAGAGTGAACCCCAGATAATTCAATGACCTCAGCCCCACCAGTCAACTGCCTAAGATATAAATTATCTTTGTAAGGAAATTGTGTATTGAGATCAGTGTAATAGCTTAAGTAACTAGAATTCATGGGATTACGATGGAATGAAGAAGTTACTCCCAACTCATTTTGGGTCCACTTACAAACACCATCAAAACTGTGTACAACAGTTCGTATATTACGAAAATCGGGATCCGCTCGCATAGCTTTCGCCAATCTCATAACGAGACAACCACCACGAGAAGAACCCGCCAAGTAAATAGTCTCTAGATTGGAGGCATAAGCCTTTGACTTTAGCCAACTGAGGTATGCCTTTTCTATACGAGACTTCTCATTACCACTAATCATCTGGTTAAATTGTGTATCAAAAGCAATCGCCAAGAAGGTCTCATCTGTTGGAAAATGCTCTGAATCTAGCAACTGTCGAGCAAGTGAACGTCCATCTATACTGCGAGAGCAAGATCTCTTTAGTACTCCACAGTCTTTTTTATAGCCAGACCTCTGGCCTGTCACAGAACTTTCTGCACCATTTCCTGGTGGCTGTTGTCCTGCAGCAATAAATACCAACTTTTTTACTTTATCGCGTGCTGGGTTTTGTACTCTAGCAATCTGAGTATGAAGTTGACGGCTATTACTAACACCCTCTATCTCCCAGGCTCGATACTCAGATAGGGTGTCTTGTTTGAGGCACCAAAATTCCTGGCAATACCGAACCCGCTCCAAATTCACCGAAAAATCTGACTTTGGCTCGAAAGCTTGAGTCTGGACACAATTAAAAGCAATCGACAGCCAAAATAATTTTTTTATTATTTGAAATTTCATCATTCACCAATAGTGTACTTTAACAATCTAATGACCAATGGGGGCCCAAACCTCATATAGCCCTAATTACTGCCTTTAGCAATGAAGTAGACCGCAATTGAACAACTATACTACTCCAAGCGAAATAGCCATCCATGGCTCTCACTGTAACAGTAATTACTCAACGGTTTCCGGATTATTTATATTCTCGGCATCAGATTTAGAAACATCAGTATGCCGGAAAACTATTCTATCTACCTTAAATTTCTGTGAACGGCCTGACATCACCAGCTTATACGTTTCGCCTGCTTTTAGCTTATAAACGGCGACACGTTTATTATTATGGCCGCCAGGATCAAATTTATTGCCAGATTCCCAGATGAATTTATTATGTTCTCCACCAAAGAACTTTGTATCTTTTTTTAATAGTTCCAGAGGAGCGTCTTTACCGTGACTATTCCCAGCATTAGGTCCCGCCTCATAATTTCCTTCAAGTCGAAAGTAAGCGTCATTTGCTAGGTCTGTACGGAACTCACCCTCATACACTAAGTTTTCTTTCGCAGCGTGCAGATGCAAATAGTACAAACCACTTCTTGTTATATTAAAAGTGTACTCCAAGGGAGATTTAGGTGGGCCGTTTAGTGGCGTATTACCATTAAACTCAAGATAACCGCTCCCTGTATGGCCGCCAATATCATTTTTCTTGATCCATTCATCTAGATTTGAGTAGGTATTTTCAGCCTCCATAATTACCAGGCCGTTTTGTTCCGTGTAGTCACCTTCAGGTTGATCTGGGTTTAACTTATCAAAATTCCACCTCGGGCCAATATGGCCACACCCTTCTTTACCTATATCCACACGACCTGGACAGTAATCCTCATCACCGGCATCATTTGCCGGGCCGTTGCCGCACTGAATATCATTGTATTTGGGACGGCCAGCCGATCCTGGGCCAGGGCCAATTAAGTCACAAGCTTCTTTAACCGTTATTGTTCCATGGTCGGTCGAAACCATAATATCGGCAATATTGTGGTCAAAAGTTGACTCACAAAAACATTGATCCCCAATAGAATAACTATCCATCCAATTAGCTTGAGGTTCGAGTAAAACATCATTAGGGTTAATTGGTAGAATTTTTACAATATCTGGGTGAACATTGCTATTTATACCTTCCGATTTGATGACTACTGCCCAGTCCTGATTAGCTTCTGTTGGGGCAGTGCCAATACTATGAGGACCTATTCCGTCAAGTTGATTACCCGTTGTCAACTGGCCACTTCTTGGATTGAACCAGTAAATCTTATAGGTATCCTCATTTGGAATCTCTATATTCGTTGTGCCGCCTTCACGCAAGTAAATTAGATAAACATTACCGCTATCTGAAAGTACCCAATCGTTATTGGTTGAAGTTACCTCATTATCTACATTCAAACTGTGTAGATTAACTTCAAGTTGGTTTTGCAAAATATCATTAAAAAATTTAACAAAGTGACCTGTTTGCTCCCAATGGTTATCAAACTCTCTTAAGTTCTCTACTGCTAAATCATACGCGTGGCCAGCCCCAGGATTTTTTAAGTACCATTCAAACCCTGCGCCGCCTCCCATAACACTGCCCCACATCCAGTTGACCCTCTGAACTTGGGTAACTTCAGAATGGGGCACTGGCGCTTGCCCGCCAGAAGCTTCAGTGAAAGTAACATACCAAAGATGGTTATTATTCTGGGATTCTGTCAGCCATTTTCTGCTCATCTGATATGGCGCACTGCGATGGTTGGCATCACTAGGAATATTACCAATTTGAATACTCGGACCATTAAAGTTGCTATCTCCCAACAATGGTCGATAGTGCTGATCCCATTGGCCACCATACGTATGAAGCAGGGTGGGATGATCGTAGGGGTCTACATCTTTTAAATATTTAGCGATTGCCTTGTGTTGCTCTTGGCTAAGAGTGCTCTCCTCACCCATATTCCATTGTAGCGCCGGGTGGTGTCCAAAGCGGGATATCATCTCCCGGTAATATAGTTTACGTTCAAGTCCTAAATTACCGTTATTCAGAATTTTATTATTTTCTGTTTCCTGTGTCATAAAGTGAATCAACATACCCTTACTGGTCATGTGATCCATTACTACTTCCCACTGATCTAATTTGCTGACATCAAAAGCCCGATGGTTACCATCATATACTGCCCAAGGATGGGCATCACAACCATCACCACTTTCGGTGTTTGCCATAATATAAATTGCGTTGACATTTTTTTCAGCTATATAGTTCACTAAACCAATAAGGCTTTTTCCTTTACCGTCTTTCCAGGTGGGGTCTCCATTATTCCAATCACCAAGATGGGGTTCAAAACTGTGTAATATGCCTTTGCAGGAATTTACGTTATAGTGTTTTTCTGTATTATCAAAGCCTGAATAACCAAAGATATTTTCAGGGCTATCCATTCCACCTTCTATATATACCGACTTATCCCCCAGATGCTGCAAGTAGCGGGTTCCTTTTTTATGTACCAGTAATCCCTTACTCCTCATATCAAGCTCAGGTGCTGTGGATTGTAATACTGGGAAATAACCACTTTCACCATCAAATGAAATAGCATTACCTGCATTTGTATCTAGATCAACCGCAACCTGGCTCCCTTGCCTCATAGATATATCGAAGAACCATTTACCTGAAGTTGGCGGTGAAAAGTAGGCACGCCACTTAGTTCCTTCAGTTGCACCTGTATTTGCTGAATTGCCATCAGCGGCGAAATGTCCAGGCACTGTGTAAGACAAGTCACCCTGTGTAAATATCACGTTATATCGATAATCGGTAAACGTAACATCATCATTTTCTGATGCATACAAATCATCACAAGTGATCGTTATACGGTGCCACTTTTCCAGCGTACCGGAAACAGTACAATGTTCACTATGGCCGATATCATCCGGGTCAACTGGACCCGGAGGATCTGTTGGATCTGGGTCTGGATCTGTAGGATCGATTCCATCTTTCTGCTTTACAGTAAATGTAATTGAGGCACTGGTTCCGGCAGTGCCTGCCCCATCATCCAGAGAATAAGGTGTTGCGGTAAGGGTGTAAGTTCCAACTGCGGGGGTCCAATGATTAAAATCACCCTGATCATCACCAAATAGAGCATAGGGCGAGACATTTTCAGTCATATTGTGCGTCTGAGCCCCTGCCAACTCAAATATTACACTCTCTGCCTGATCACTATTTGCCCTAATATTTAACTGGCTTCCAACCTGGCTTAGATATATCTCTGCACCATCGGTAAGTGAAAAAATATCCGAGTTGCCCTGTGAATTGACCAGAGTGAAAGACGATATTGCTAATCCATTCCCAGGGTCCGTTATATCAGAACCTGTCGAAGGAGGCGGGCTCTCATTATCAGATTCCCCAGATGACGAGTCGCCACCACAACCAGCCAATGTGGCGGTAATCAGAAGTGCCAAAGGCAAGCTACTGTTATTCATTTCCAGTTTTCTCTACTTTAGAAGTAAACAATTATTTACTAATTACAGGATTTAATGGGCATATAGAAATTGGCTACAGCATGCAGCACTGGCCAGATACTAAATCGCTCAGATACTTACCTACCGTGAATTCAGTCACACGCAATCAGGACTAGTTCCACAGCTTATAGATTGGCGAAAAAAACTATTTTTTTTCATTTTTCTCAAACAAGAAGGTTTTGATCCACCTTCACTTTAATAGCATTAGAATTACCCTTATCAAATCATTAAGCTAACCAACAAACCAACAAACCGACAAAAAGATTCCGAATAGAACCATAAGAACCATTGACTCCAACAAAATAAAATAGTGAGAAAAAGATGAACAGTGCTAAGAAATTATTCGACGGAGCGGGAAACCTGGACGATGCTATACCTCACTCAAAATATACACCTACGAGAAAATTATCTGTTACGATAGAAGAGATTACTTAACCCGATAATTTATAGCTTCAGATCATATTAAAAGCTTTCGCGCGATATTACGATAGCGCTTTTATTTTCACTCCTGATATATATTAAACCATTTTTAATTTATATCTCCGCGGACTAGACAAATTGGAACACCAACTGCTCCGCAAGGAGCAGCTAAAATTGGAAGCGTTACCGCCAGCGTAGTAAAAATTATACTTTGTAAGTACTGGAGGAATTTAATCTCACCAAACCCAAATCGTCAGTCAAAAAAACTGGTTCAAAATCACACTTTAAATGTTAAACTCATACTATAATGGCGTCGCTTTATACATTAACTTAAGAAATTCACTAAAATAATTTATTTGTCATTTGGCGACCAATTTCATAGATTATTAGCAGTACAAAAAAAATTAGTATGACTACCAATAACCAGGAACTTTATGCTTCTGAGCCAACAGGCTTGGCAACTTCCACTTATCGTCACGTACTATACTGGCAACACCTAGGGTTTCCAAAAGATAAGTTAAAGAATATATATGGTGATCATTACTCTCAGTTTCAAAACCTACAACACCGTGTACCAGTAAGGCTGACTGGACAAGCACTTCAAGAGGTATCTGACTACTTCAGTGATAACACCATAGCGTTTCGTACTGGTCTAGATGTGTCAATTTCCAGCATTCAAGCATTTGCTCATGTCCTAATGGCTTGCCCTACTGTCAGACATCTTGTTAGCCTCGGTACGCAATTCCAACAACTGGGCACGCAAGGCTATCAAGGGTTATTCAGTGAGGGGAATGAACGCTCCAGCTTTGATATTTTAATTCCTAGCTTTTCGCCTCTCACTACACAACAAGTTGAATTGAATATTGGAGTCATCTTTAAGCTAATTTCAGATATTGTTGTCGATTATGAAAGCTGCCATCCGGTTATTCACTTTGCTCATCATAATTCCGAATTAATGAATAATGCCTCCTCCTTAATTAATATTCCCATTGAGTTTGGACATCAAAAAAATTGCATTAGCTTTGATAACTCCATTCTTGATAAACAACTATGTAGCCCAGGAAAATCCTCCCTTGACTTTAATAAGCTAACTGCAAAGAAGCAGCTCCAGAAGATGAAGTCAGATGAATCATTACCCAATCGATGTAAAGATATTATCAAAGATTATTTATCAGAGGGTGCAGCCAACCTGGATTTCTTGGCAGACATACTGCAAATTAATAAGCGCTCCTTACAGATTCGCCTAAATGCACAAAATACATCTTTTAGACGTTTATTGGATTTAGCCCGGAGAGAAAAACTGAATTCACTGGACATCCAGTCCATGGACAAGTTACAAGTCGCAAAAGAATTAGGGTTCTCAACAATTATAGCGTACGAAGAATCCCACAAACGTTGGAAAAATATTTGATCAATCCTATCAAATAAAAAGTAAATAAAAGAGAAAATCAACACACTACCAATCAAGATAATCTTATTTAAACTCTAACTGTTAACTCTACAGCCCACGAAAATACTGCCAGCGAGCATATAGATGTCATTCGATCTATATTGCTCGCCCCCAGAAATTCAACTATCTATTCTCCAACAACTCCTATGGAACCTTTTAGATCATGCTTTCACAACTGAAATTTTAAGAGTGGACCTGGGATCAATCTTCTATTTTTGAAACTCTGGAGAACGTCAGCATCTTCATAAATCGAATCAAACAAAATAAGCCATCTAGAAGCAAATCAATCGCCCCAAAATCTAAAGGCTCACATTTAACAAAATTAGTGGCGATGTATCTCCCCCACTAAACACCGATCTATATCTCCTGGAGCACTTTCTAATTGCTTCAATTGCTTTTGGCTCTCCAGCAGAAGATTATTGTTAGCCTGATATTTAGGCTTAAAACCCATAAGCCGCTGGTAAGCAGCACGATAAATATTCTTCGCTTCAGCACTCATCAGAAAATCTGTAATCGTGCTACTAAACAACAAGCGATGATTGTAAAACGCCCCTTCAAGCTGAGCCCTCTGAAGTAAACTAGATGGCTCTGAAGAAATATTTCTAGCTCGATAATTTGCAGGAATATCTATTTTACAAACATTTTCCACATACGGTTTCGACTCAAATTTATATCTACAATCAGACTTAAAACTCTGCTTCAGCCTTTCTATATTCTTCCCAAAATCCGGATCTGATTGGCCATATATAACTCTAGAGACCTCAAGAAAAATCATCATACCTCCACACATCATACAGGGCTCCAGAGTGCTGTAGATCGTAGTATCATTAAGGTAATTAGTCTCTTTCCCTCTACATTTACTGCCGATACATTGCTGCATTAATCGCACTTCAGCATGTTGGGTTTTATCTCGACACAAACCAACTGAATTGCGCTGTACTCCTATAATTTTTTCCTGCACATTGTCATACAGGACTGCCGCAATATTGTAGCCGCGCTTCTGTTTTTCTTTTGGCTCCACCCAATCAAGGTAAGCTACCGAGTAAGCAAGCAGCATTAGTATCTCGTCTTTCTCCTGCTGAACAACTGAGCTGGGCGGCAACTCAGCCTGAGCACCCATGGCAATAATCCCAAAATATAACCAGCAAATAAAACGCAACATAAAATGTCCGAAGTATTCTAACGGTTTAAAGCCACTCCCTAGCTAAAGCAACCACAGTTTTTACCCGCGCCGGTAACGCCTTGTGGCGACGTGTAATTAGAAATAAAGTCTCAGTGATAGAGTTCGCCAAGCGATGAGGCTTAATTTGCGTAAAATTATGAAAGGCATTGACTGCATGAGCGGGTAATACCGTAAAACCCAAGCCCATACTGACCGGTTCCAAGATCAGGCCAATTTGGTTACAAAATCCCTTGAGTTTAAACATATCTACATGCTGGAATTCTGAGAAATTTGCCCCCAGTAACAAGCCCGCTTGATGAGCACCATCAGGGTGACCGATATAACCCAACTCTAGCAGCACCCTCCAACTCAACTTCTTGACTGACGCAGGGGTCACAAGCAGTAATTCTTCACTGCCTACTGGCTGACTCGCTATCTCCGCTATTGTTGACGGATTAGTTACAAACCCAATGTCTGCCTTATATCCAAGTATGGATTCTTCCACAGCCTGATTAGGAGCAAAACGATAGTCTATGGTCAGTTTCGGGTATTCTCTTTGCAGGTCCAGTAATTTTGGATAGAGCTTTAGACCCACACTACCTGGGGATTGAATACTCACTTGTCCCTCATAAGCTGGATCTTCGCCAAGTCGTTGACCCAGTGTAGAGAGGGATTCGACGATATCTTGAGCCTCTAGGTATAGCTTTTCGCCTGCCTCGGTCAGGGTGAATTGTTTCCCCTGCCGATGAATCAGCGCCAACCCAAGGAAGTCTTCCAGGCGGCGTAAGTGTTGACTAACGCCAGATTGGGTCATATGCAGGTGCTGCGCCGTTTTGGTAAAGCCATCCTGCTCCACCAAAGTACAGAAACTACGCAGCCACACAGGATTAATCATTACAAAATTTACTCAAAAAAATCACAAATCATAATTATACGTAATGATCTGGGCACAGTAACTTATGCGAAAGTAATTGTTGGAGAGTGACTAATGAAGAGTGTTTATCCGAGAAACTTTTCTCATATCGGTATTTCAGTGCCAGATTTGGAAGCTGCCGTTAAGTTCTACACAGAGGTCATGGGCTGGTACCTGATTATGCCACCAACGGAAATCAGTGAAGATCACAGCGCCATTGGTGAGATGTGTACCGATGTCTTTGGAGCCAAGTGGGGTAGTTTCCGCATCGCTCACCTTTCCACCGGCGATCGTATCGGTGTGGAGCTATTCCAGTTTCCCAACCAGGAAAACCCCAAGGATAATTTCGAATACTGGAAAACCGGTGTATTCCACTTCTGTGTTCAGGACCCGAACCTGGAAGAACTGGCAGAGAAAATTGTCGCAGCTGGGGGCAAAAAACGTATGCCAAAACCCAGATATTACTATCCAGGAGAAAAGCCATATCGCATGATTTATATGGAAGATCCGTTTGGCAATATTCTGGAAATATACAGCCACAGTTACGAACTGATTTATAGTAGCGGTGCCTACAACTGATTCTAAAGTGAACCGGCACCGGTACTTCCGGTGCCATAATCAGCATTTGGTTGATCGCTGGCAGTTTGTATTTCTAGTGCAAGACTTTATTGTCTGAGAGGAAATCGGCAATCACCTTGCCTAGAACCGAGTGTTGATCCTCGTCTAAATGAATACCATCCCGTTCACTGACTTTGACCCACCTATTTGCATCCAGAAATAAGGTCCCCAGATCGTTAGAGACTTTTTCCAGCTCCTGCGGGAAACCTTCACAGCGTTTTTTCGCACCAGCAAATTTATAGCCAATAATGCCGCAAGGATTGTTGATCGTTAAGGGAGCAACAATTAGAACCTTAGGTACTGGCATACCAGGCTCGATAGGTGCACTGCGAATTACGGAGACTAGCTTAGCCACCCCCTGGGCAGACATACTGGCTTTATTATCGTGAGTATCCTGGAAATCATTGGTGCCCAACATTAGGATTACACAATGCAATGGGGAATGCATTTCAATCACCTGTGCCAATCCCTCAACACCCCGCCGGCCCTCACGAAATGGATCGTCCCAAACGGTCTTGCGACCATTCAGGCAATTTTCAATCACTCGTACATTATGCTTATTTTCGTTTAAGTGGAACTCCATAACTCCAGGCCAACGCTGGGCAAATGTCATGCGCTGTCGCGTATCCGGAATGATGCCCCAGGAAACACTATCGGAATAAACCAGAATATTATCCATCTTGCCGACCTCCTTCCTTATATTTGGGGAACTCACTTACAAAGAGATTCCCGAACTTTATGGACAAAGGGGCCAACTCCTTAGGAAATTTAAGCCCAAGCTAAAATTAAACTCTAGTATGGCACCGCCAAATGCGCTATTCCCCGCAAAGTTAGACGTGAAATAATCAACGAACTGACACCACAAACAGCAATAGCTGCCGTTAACGGCAAAGGCGTGCCATCAAAAACCAGACTGGTTAAAACAATAGCCAATGCTCCGAGCAACATTTGTAAAGCGCCACCCAGGGCTGCGGCAGTACCAGCAATGGGGCCATGTTCTTCAAGAGATAACACCATGGAAGTGGGAATAACCAGCCCAAGGAATATATTACAGGTCAACAACATTGCCACCAGTAATAAAAATTGATCATTACCCCAAAACACAACCATACACATCACCAGAGAGCTGATGGCAAAACCAGCAGTAGCCCACTTCACCACCGCCACTGAACCAAAACGGGCCCCCAGGTTTGCAGCAAACTGACTAGAGATAAAGAAACCCAGCGCATTTAAGGCAAAAGCAAGGCTGAACTCCGTTGGTGTCAGCCCATAAAAATCGGTGTACAGGAAAGAGGCCGTGGCAAGGAAAGAAAAAAAGCTGGCGATACCCAAACCACCGATGCTAGTCAGACCCACATACACAGGGTCGCGCAGCAATGTCGAGAAAGCGCCAAGCATGGCATTTAAACGAAATGGTACACGGTGATGATGATGTAAGGTCTCCGGCAAGCTGGTTACTGCCAGCAATAAGCTGGCCAGGGTCAGCAGAGCAATCAGTAAAAATACACTGCGCCACCCAAAAGGGACTATCAAGGTACTGCCTATCAGCGGGGCGAGCATCGGCGATATAGAAATAACCAACATCACCGTAGTCATTAAGCGAGTGGCCTGGGTACCAGTGTAATAATCTCGAATCACAGCCCTGGGGATCGACATCACCGAAGCGGCACCAATGCCCTGTAAAAACCTTAGAGCGATCAGCGCCTCTATTGAGGGCGCCAGAGCACAACCAATAGAAGCCAAGGTAAAAAGAACCAATCCAAAATACAGCGGTGGCTTTCTACCAAACATGTCCGAAGCGGGGCCATAAAATAGTTGGCATACCCCAAAAGCAACAAAGTAAGATATCAGGGTGTACTGAGCAGCCTCTATAGGGGCTCCCAAATCCTGGGCGATATCCGGTAGGGCCGGCAGATACATATCAATAGCAACAGGCCCAACACAGCTCAATAAGCCTAGAATGAGTGCCATCTTAATAAAATTCAACTTCATAGAATGTCCAATAAATCAGGCTCGGAAATACAAAAAAATCGAAATGTCGCTATCAGGAAATAACCTGATGCTTCCAGAGTAAATTCTCTTATTTCATTCAAGCTAGCGCTCTTGCAGTACAGAATACCTGCCTAGGTATAAGAAATGCGAACACAAACGTTTACAGCCCAAAAGTCGGCTCAACCTCGCAATCTTTTTACTCCCCAATTCCCACAGTTATTCAGTGGCAACTAAAAGCTCTATCGCCCAGAAGTACTGACCATTTCCTAAAAGCCTATACCGACTGGATAGTCGGACATTAAGATTAGCCAAGGCAAAATTTTGGATGGCAATGATCTAGGAGGATAGCGTTCAAGACGCTGGGGGTTAGGTAAAAATAGATGAAATTATGCGTCCGCTCCCCTATTGACCCTGTTTAGCCCTCCTGATGATGGGGTAGAAATATGTTCGAATCCTATATCTCACTAGCCAGACTGCAGTTTCCTATCGGTGGTTTTATCCGTTCACAGAGAAATCAGAAATTGTGGCACTAGAAAAACGCCGCAGGAATCACTCTGTACCCAGTTGGTCATTAGCGGCTGCAAAAGCCGAACGTTTGCCCCTGCGCTCTCGCCACCGCTTTGCCCCACAAATTCCTTTGCGCACTCGGCCGGCACTCAACCGGCGGCAGCAAAAAACCCCTTTGTTTATTGCCCACACGCCCTGCTGGGTAATCACAATGTATCCAGAGGGCGAAACTGTAAATCGGTTACTGGGAACCCTAAAATCTCAGCGCCTTCGTGCCAGCCAAGTCGCTGGCGTTGAAGGGCGCAATGGTATACCCAAGCTTGAGGACGATGAGGTTCTCTGTAACGCCATCACGCGTTGGCGTCACTTGTGTGAGCTGAAAAGTTCTGAGATTGGTTGTTATCTGGCTCACCTTCGCGCTATTCGTCAGGCTTATCAGGCTGGTCTACAAAGGGTATGTATCCTTGAGGATGACGTTCAAGTGGAAGGTGACTTTGCCAGAGTATTGGCGGAGCTGGAGCGATTGCCCCCAGAAGTGGAAATGATCCGTTTGATGGGCCTGAAAGTACGCAAGCGCAAGATCATCCGATCCCTCAATGATGGTGTGCACAAGCTAGTTCGCCCAGAGCGGGGTTGGTGCGGGGCCCAGGGTTATTTGATCAATCGCTGTGGAATGGAAAAGGTTCTGAGGTATGCCAGGCGGATTTTCGAGCCTATCGATAAGGTCTTTGATCACTTTTGGCAGTTTGATCTGAAGCTTTATGGTATCGAGCCCCATCTACTATGGGAAACCGAACACATTTCCAGTATCGAAAAATCTAACGTCCACAAGGCCAAGGTGGCCCGTTGGCTGTATTGGCTACACCCTTTTGGCAAGCTGTGGCGCAGTATTGAAAGACATAGCTACCTATATCGTTTTAAAGGCGATTTTTACCCAGCAGAGAAACCAAAGAAACGCCCAGGGCGCACTGCCCGAATGAAACTCTAATTCAAGAGATAACCAGGGCGCCTCTGAATAATTCCGTGATGCCTCTGGGTTTCAGAGCCGTTCTCTATCAAAAAGTGGCTTTGCACAAATATCTAAGACCTTTCAAGAGAGCACAACGCATAGTGTGAACACTCCACAAGGCCCGCATAGATCTTATGGAATTATTCAGTGGCTCCCTAGATATCCCAATAGCGCTGCATTTTTAAAAACATGAAAGAGGCCGTCCAGGTAATCATGACCAACCCCGTTAAAGCCTCTAAGCCAGCAGTGAAGCGTAGATGCCCCAAAGGCTCAATATCGCCAAAGCCAAGGGAGGTATAAGTGGTAAATGAGAAATACGCACAATCAAGCAGGCTGCCGTTGAAATTACCTTCTAGTGTGCCGAAGTAAGGCGAATTCACCATAAAGTAATAGCCATAGGCAAAGAGCCAGATTTCCGCTACGTGAGCCAAAAGGGCACCAAACACCCCCAGCACTATGGCAAAGTTGTGCCGCACCGGTAGCCAGCGCCCCAGGTGCACCAAAGCATTGAGGACTTCATGATGAATCAGCACCACAATAGCAACAATGATGCTGTTCACCGCAAATGCAAAAGCCAATTCAGCGTCGATCATGGAAAAACTCGCGCACCAGCCTCCCGGCCTCTTCAGCCATCACACCAGACTCCACAGAAATTTTGTGATTGAAGAAACCAGCTTCACCAAGCTTCAGCTGGCTTTCCACCACGCCGGCACGTGGCTCTTTGGCACCAAAAACCAAACGACCAACACGCGCATGCATCAAGGTTCCAAAACACATAGTGCAGGGCTCGATGGTGACGTAAAGCGTGGTATTTGGCAGGCGGTAGTTTTGCTCTGCCTCCGCCGCGTGACGCAATGCGACAATTTCCGCATGAGCGCTGGGGTCACAGTTACCAATAGGGCGATTACTGCCCTCGCCAATGATTTTACCTTCCCGCACCAATACGGCCCCAACCGGTACCTCTCCCCGCTCTGCGGCAAGCTCGGCTAATTCCAGGGCTCTGCGCATAAACGCATAGTCTTTAGGTGTCGCCATAACTCTTTCTTAGACCTCTACTACAGGGAGTACCAACGCATACACAAAGTATTTCGCTGTCATTTCTACTAGATTATTTTCTCTTGATGAAACGACGAACAATAAAATCCGCCTCGAGAACCAGGCTTTCCTGCCCTTCAAGCTCCGCGCGAGCCTCTCGATTGCCCTTCCAGGCAAAAGGCGTCATCGCGAGAAAATCTGCAATCGCTTCGTGCCCGCGCAATTCAAAAGGAAAACAGCAGCGTAAATCGACCTCGGGATACAGCCCCTCAATCAATTTTGGGGCTGGGTGTTTACGAGGCTCCCGGTAGAGGTGTCCCTTCAAACTCCACAAGTGATCCGGACCGGGAGAAACATCCAGCAAATGCCCCCCCTCCTTTATTACCCTAAGCATCTCAGTATCCGGTGCAGGCGCAAAAATACGTAAGAGGTGATCCACGCTATTTGAAGCCACTGGCAGGTTGGTATTGCTGGATACAACAAACTGAGCACCACTGTCGGCTTTAGCCGCCATACGGACACCTGACTTGGAAATATCTACCCCGGCCAACGCATGGCCGTGCCATCCGGCAGACTCCAACTGGCGTAAATAGTAACCTTCGCCACAACCGATATCCAAAAGCCGGCGCCCAGACTGGTAGGGCAGCAGCGCGGTAATCGTGTCCACTAGTGGGCGATAATAGCCCGCCTTGAGAAAGCGGCGACGGGCATGCAGCATTTCTGTGGAATCTCCCGGGTCCTTGCGCCGCTTGCGATAGACGGGTAACAAATTAACGTAACCCTCCCGCGCGCGATCAAAACTGTGCCGGTTACTGCAGTGCCAGGTATCTTTACCCAGCGTCAATGGCGTTGCGCAGAGGGGACATTGCCAAATCATTCAACTTCCTGAACTTGTGTATTCTTCATCATTGAGGGAGGGGTGCGCTGTAAAATAAGATCCGCTGCCTTCTCCGCAATTGCGATCACCGGTGCATTGGTATTACCGCTGACCAGGGCCGGCATTATGGAGGCGTCCACAACCCTCAGTCCATCTACTCCATGTACTTTTAACTCCGCGTCGACTACTGCGAGATCATCATTGCCCATTTTACAAGTGCCCACCGGGTGATAAATTGTCTCGGCATGCTGACGAATATAGTGTTTGATGGAAGCCTTGCTGCTGAGCTTATGCTCCGGCAGCCAGAGGCGCTTCTGGTAGCGTTGTAAATCTTCCTGGTGGATGATGTCCCGAGCCATTTCGAATGACTCCAGCATCACCTGCATATCTTCGGGCTCGCTAAGATAATTGGGTTGGATACTCGGCAGGGCCTTGGGATCCTCTGTATTGAGAGTTATTTCACCCCGGCTTTTGGGACGCAATGCACATGCATGCAAGGTGTAGCCATACCCCGACTGTTTATTGAAACCGTGTTCAAAGGATGGCACTGCCGTGAAGTGGAATTGTATGTCCGGGCGGCCGTTGGCCAAGGTTGAACTCGCGAATCCCCCCGCTTCGGCAACATTACTGGTCAATGGGCCCCGATTCAGGAAGAACCATTCAGGCGCACGCATGGCGTGCTTCACTCTCGCCCACAAGTCATTCGAAAAAGTGATTGGGTCTGAGGTCTCCACCACTTGAGAGATATCGAGGTGGTCCTGGAGGTTTTTACCCACCCCTGGCAGGTGGTTCTGCGGCAGAATATCAAACTTACGCAGCTCCTCTTGTGGGCCAATGCCTGAGAGTAATAGTAAGTGCGGGGTCTGTATTGCGCCTGCGCAGAGTAATACCTCCTTATTGGCCAATATTTTTTTACCATTGAGCAATTCCACCCCCACAGCCCTGTCACCTCTCAATATCAGCCGAGCAACTGGACTACGCGTGAGTACTCGTAAATTGGGGCGCTTTTTTATCGGATGTAAATAGGCTGCAGCAGCAGAGCACCGCCGACCTCTGCGCTGTGTTACCTGGTAAAAGCCCACTCCATTCTGCTGGCTGCCATTAAAATCACTGTTTGCCCGGTGTCCAGCAGACTGAGCTGCGCGCAGGAAAGCCTGCCCAGACTCAGTTTTCCATTTCAGATCACTTACCGTGAGCGGTCCATAGCCACTATGGTGCGCATCACTGCCACGCTCATTGCCCTCCGAGAGAAGAAAGTAAGGCAATAAACTACGCCATCCCCAGCCTGCATTACCTGCGGCTTCCCAGGCATCATAGTCTTCACTTTGACCACGGATATAAACCATCGCATTAATCGCGCTACTGCCACCGAGGGTGCGGCCTCTCGGCCAGAACAATCGACGCTTGTTCAGGCTTTGCTGTGGTTCCGTGTAATGGTGGAGGTTATAGTCTGTGCCTGACATCAACATCCCGATACCCAGGGGCATGGATATCAACGGACTGCGATCCGGGGGCCCTGCCTCGAGCAGGCAAACACGATGCTGCTCATCAGCACTCAGCCGGTTGGCCAATACACAGCCGGCAGAGCCGGCACCTACGATCACATAATCAAACACCATTTGAGTGGACATGGGACCTCAGCACCTTTGCAGCTGGATTTTCCTCGACGGTACACTCAACCTCGTCAAAATTACAGAGATGAAGGGACGCAAAGATGAGGGATTGCGAATTTAGTGACAATAAAGTCCTACGCAGCTGGCACAATAATGCCGGCGAGTGGGTGAAGGTGGTGGACCGGGGAGCAATACCCAGCCGCAGGCTGATCACCGACCAGGCAATTTTTGAGTCTGTCCTTGCGCATAATCCCTCCAGCGTGCTGGATATTGGCTGTGGTGAAGGATGGCTATCCCGCCGCCTGGCAGCAGAGGGCATGGATGTCTGGGGGATTGATGGCGTGGACGAGTTAATTAATGAAGCCAAGCGCCGAGGGCAAGAACGGCAACAATTCCGTACCGTTTGTTATGAAGAGCTAGATCCGCAGGCATTTGAGCGTAAATTTGATTTGATTGTATGCAACTTCTCTCTGATTGGGGAGGAAGCCACCAATGCCATTTTTCACAGGGCTTGCTCCCTGCTCAACCCACAAGGTTATCTACTCCTCCAAACTTTACATCCCCTACTCTCCTGTGGCGATGAAAAGTACCTGGATGGATGGCGACCGGGTTCCTGGCAAGGTATAGACGGTGATTTTCAGGAGGCAGCGCCCTGGTATTTCCGTACGCTATCAAGCTGGACCCAATTATTCATCGAACATGGATTGATGCTCACCACCCTGCAAGAACCCCTCAACCCAACCACAGGAAAACCTGCCTCATTAATCCTGGCAGGACAAGTTTGCCCTTAACCCCTAAAGCAGTTACTGGCGCCAGTTTTTGAATGCCCGGTTATCAGCGTAGTCGCTTTTAGCGACACTTTCGCGCTCAAGTCTACTGAAAACCCACAAGCTCCTCTCAAATACGGCGCTCAAAGCAAGACCGTTTTTTCATCAACCATGGCGCACCAATATCAAAAAAATAATAAAAAAACATTGGCGCTCACCTGATCACAGCTAGGACTGCTTGGACAAAAATGGAAAAGGGTCCAATCCATGCGGCTTTCAGGGATGTTTCCGACAATTTGCGACTGTCCAGTAAGTGAAGTAGCAGAAGCCGCCTATTTTCTATGGGAAAACGCTTCGAGGTGGGTATCCCATAATAAATTCAACGACCGCTTGCGGCCTTCCGAAATGAGATGCAACACCTGGGGTAGATAGAATGGCACTCTGCAGTTTCAGAATCAGACCGGGCAAATCCTTACCCAAAACAGTTGGATTACTGCTTTTTCCCACCTGTTGTATCTGCTCTGCGGACGAACTTTTTATCCCCGAT
Source organism: Microbulbifer mixtoriginis (SeqCode) (assembly GCF_052467515.1). NCBI lineage: Bacteria > Pseudomonadati > Pseudomonadota > Gammaproteobacteria > Cellvibrionales > Microbulbiferaceae > Microbulbifer > Microbulbifer mixtoriginis (SeqCode). The sequence goes on from NZ_CP174314.1 coordinate 3,406,124, forward strand.
TCACAACAAGCCCTAAATATACAATCCGTGAACCTGTTTTTCTCCGACAGTGCCTTCGCCATGGACAATGCTGCACTATTCCAAGCCGCAGATTATCTCCGCAGTAATTCCATGAATAGTACGCAACGCCGCCTCAACTACCAGTGGCTACAAATGCATACCTACCCCAGTGAGTTTCGACCAACCACTGGCGGTAAGGCACTATTCAAAATTGTTAAGATTGGTTTAGATACCTACAAGCAGCGCAACAAGAGCACGGTGCAAAAAAGTCTTCTGCGTTACACCACCAACCGGGGCAAGATAGGCAACTCGGTAGATTATGGCATCAACCTTTCTGACGACAAATTCAAGATTTCTTTCGAGTACGAATTTTAGACCTGGCAGACGACTTGCCCTTGCCCTCCCCTAGTTTTGTTAGAATCTCCGCCAATCGATTTTGGCGGAGATAGCCGTGAGCAGCTCAAGTACCCCTTCTTCATTTCCCGAACTTCCAATCGCCAGCGTCGGCCGGCGCTTGGCGGCCCTGATGTACGACCTGTTAATCCTGATGGGACTGATGATGGTGTACGGCTTTATAGCCCTGCCAGTGGCCTCGGTATTTGGTGGGTTAAGCTGTCAGCCAGCAGCTATGGATTACAGCCCGTGTGTCGGCGGACCAATTTATCAACTGGGCGCTCTAGCGGTGATCGCCGGCTACTTCTTCTGGTCCTGGCGGGTAGCCGGACAAACTGTGGGAATGCGCGCGTGGCGCTTGATCGTGGCGAATCCAGATGGGGTACAGCTTACTTGGCGCCAATGTATCCTGCGAGCCATTGTCGCCCCTCTCTCTATCGCCTGCCTGGGCCTCGGCTACTTTTCCGCCTGGGCCCGCTCCGACAAGGCTACTTGGCACGACTTGATTTCAGAGTCTCAAGTGCGCCTTTTACCCAAAAAGAAGAAAAAAGGGTAACTGCCAACAAATTAAGCTCAAGGGGCCCTATCGGGCCCGCTTGAGTAATAGCCAGCCCGCACCAAAACAAAGAAGAACCGGTAGCAGTACAGCCAGCAGTGGTGGAAAACCAAAAACCAATGAAGAGGGGCCGAGTATCCCCTGCACAGTTTGGAAGATGATCCCCACCATAATCCCGGTAAAAACTCTCAACCCCGTGGTTACTTCACGCAGTGGGCCAAAGATGAAAGAAATTGCCACCATAACCAAACTGGCTATGGTCAGTGGTTGTAATATTTTCTTCCAAAACTCCAGCCAGTAGCGGCCGGAATCTTCCCCCTTACGATCCAGGTAAGTACCGTAATCCCAGAGGTTGCGCGGGGAAAGATCCGAGGGCAGCGGCACGATCAGGGCAAACAACTCCGGCGAGACCTCCGCTTTCCATACACTGGTTGGCAGGTCTTTACTCTGCGTATCTTCCCCCAGGAACTGGGTGCTACGGCTGTTCTTAAGCAGCCACTGCTCATTCTGAAACTGCCCCCGTTCAGAGAACTCCACCCATTGCAGCTCCCGGTTATCGGCAAAGTGATAACGGGTTACGCCATAGAGTTCACCATCTGGCAGGGCAGCATTAAAGTGCACAAATTCGCCGCTATCTTTTAGCCACAAACCGCTTTCGAGGCCACTTGCTTCGAGCTCACCCAGGGCGCGTGCTTTGTTGTTCTCGGCGATTACATTGGTCTTGGGAATCACAAACTCCGCCAGGGCCAAACCGATAAAAATCAACAGAATGATTGGTTTCATTACCGCCCAGGCAATACGGCCGATAGAGACACCAGCCGCGCGCATAACGGTCAGTTCACTGGTGCCGGCCAGTGTCCCCAGCCCCACCATACATCCCACGAGGGCGGAGAAACCCAACTGCTCATAAATACGCCCCGGCAATCTCCACATGACATATTGTATTGCCTGGCTAAAGCCGTAATCGCGCTTGAGGTCTCCCAGTTGGTCGATAATGGCGGAAATAATATCCAGGCCGAGAATAATCAATAGCACCACGAAAACCGCTAGGGCGATGGTGCGGCCAATATACATATCCAGCTTATACATCGGCCGACTCCTTAACACCTTCCGGCAATGGTTTGGGTTTAGGGCGCCAATTTCTCGCCGCCAGAAGCAATAACCCAATTAGTAGGAAGGGCGGGTGTACCAACCATATCACCGCGGGGTTGGCGAACTTGCCATCCTCTACAGCTCCGCGAACCCCCTGCAGAACCACCAGGTAAATGAGGTATAGGAGTATCGCGGGGAACATCTTAATAAAGCGTCCCTGGCGGGGATTAGTACGCGATAGCGGTACTGCCAGCACCGCAACCACCAGCACCAACACCGGCAAACTCAAGCGCCAGTAGAGGTAGGCCGTCTCCCTGGGGTTGTCACTGCCAATCAACTGCGTAGTAGGGGCCGACTCAATTTGGTCGCGCCAACGACTGCGCAACCGTGGTGGTTCCATTAGTACCTCGTAGCTGGAAAACGACATCTGCCTGTATTCCCGCTCACCCGGCACGCCCTCATAACGGTAGCCATCGCGCAGTACCAGGTAGCGCAGCCCTGTCTCGGGATCGATTTGCTGGACCCCTTCTTTGGCGCGAGTAACCACCTGGCGATTCGCCTCAGTCTCAGCTTCCGTGGCCCTCAACTCGGCGAGGAACACTCCCAGCATGGTGGACTTATCCTCACTCAGGGCCTCTGCGTAATACACTGCCTGGCCGCCACTGGTGGATATAAATTTCTTCGGTATCAGGTGATCAAACTCATTGCGGGATTTTTCCGCGTTGAGCATCAGGTTGGAACGCTCGGCACCAGCGGGGGTGAGGTACAAACTCATTGAAGCCACAAACAAGGCCACTGCCAGAGCCGGTGCCAGGGTGTAAAACAGCAAACGCCATTCGCTGAAACCACAGGCGTGCAGCACTGTCATTTCGCTCTCTATATAGAGGCGCCCATAGGCCAAAAGAATCCCGACGAATAACCCTAATGGCAATATCAATTCCAGGAATCCCGGTAAGCGGTAGGCCATTAAGGAGAAAAGGATATTAGCCGAAAGGTCCCCTGCGGCGGCTTCCGCAAGGTATTTCACAAATCGGCCACTCATCACCATTAATAGCAAAACTGCGCTGACCGCCAGCGTGGCAAACAGCAGCTCGCGGCAGAGATAGCGGAAAATAATCACAGGGCGAACGAATTCCTTGGTGACAGCGGTGTGATGAATTGGACTTCAGTCGAACAAGTTGCCCACTAGGTACAGCAATCCATAGACGAGCAGGTTAAACTTGTGCGACGCATTATCACTAAAAATTCTTGCTATGTCTCGGTTCAGAGCTATGCAATCTATTGTCAGATTTTAAGGAAAGCGAAAAATGCAGTTCTCCGCAAAGGTCTCGGATATCTCCAAACAGCGCGCAGCCTGTTCCGTTATTTCAGCTGATGCTAAAAATGGCTTAAGCCCCAGCGGTAAAAACCTCGATCAACTCGCAAAAGGAACTATTGGCAAAATTCTCAAGCGTGGTGATCTGGGCGTAAAACCCGGCAGCACCCAGTTAATCGACCTGCTGGACGGACCCAGTGAGCGAGTGCTGGTCGTTCGCACCGGCAAGGGAGACATCAGCCAGGCAGAGTTCCGCAAGCTGGCCAGCGCCAGTGCCGCAGTGGTGAAAAAGTTCAAAGACGCTACCAGCTACCTGTGCGAGCTCGAAGTAAAAGGGGCTGATAAAGCCTGGCAAGCCCAGCAGATTGCGCTGGCCACAGGTCTGGCCACCTACCGCTTCACCCAGTGCCTCACTGATGCCAAACCCTACCCTCTCACCAAGTTCACCCTGCATGCCATTGATCGCAAGCAGCTAAAAACCATCCAAAAAGGGATGGAGATTGGTGCCGGCCAAGCACTGGGAAGCAATGTAGCACGGGAACTGGGTGATCTGCCTGGCAATATCTGTACACCCAACTATCTGGCAGCTCAGGCCCGCACACTGGCCAAAAAACACACAAAGCTCTCCACAACTGTGCTCGACGAGAAAAAAATGAAAGCGCTTGGTATGGGCGCACTTCTCAGCGTAGCAAAAGGCAGTGACCAGCCCCCAGCCCTGATCGCCATGAACTACAAGGGTGGCAAAACCAGCGAAAAACCCATTGTGCTGGTGGGCAAAGGCATTACCTTCGATAGCGGTGGTATCAGCATCAAGCCCGGCCAGGCTATGGATGAAATGAAATACGATATGGGCGGTGCGGCCAGTGTTTTCGGTGTGATGAACGCCCTGGTGGAGCTGCAACCATCTATCAATGTGGTGGGCCTGGTCGCCGCCGCAGAAAATATGCCCAGCGGCCGCGCCAGCAAGCCCGGTGATATCGTCACCTCCATGTCCGGAAAGACAATCGAGATTCTGAACACCGACGCCGAAGGCCGCCTGGTACTTTGCGACGCACTCACCTATGCCAGCAAGTACAAGCCGCGCGCGGTCATCGATATCGCCACTCTCACCGGTGCCTGTGTAATCGCTCTCGGCCACCACGCCACTGGCCTCTATGCCAATAACGAAGAACTCGCCCAAGACCTGCTCAAGGCCGGCGAAACCAGCGGCGACCGCGCCTGGCAAATGCCTCTTTGGGATGAGTACCAGCCCGCCCTGGACTCCAACTTTGCCGATATGCAAAACATCGGCGGCCGCGATGCCGGCTCTGTAACCGCCGCCTGTTTCTTGTCCCGCTTTGCCGAAGAGTACACTTGGGCACATATGGACATCGCCGGTAGCGCGTGGAAATCCGGTGCCGCCAAAGGGGCCACCGGTCGTCCGGTACCGCTTCTGGTGGAATACCTGCTGGGAAAATAACTGGCAAAAGCGCACAATAGCCGCCCCCGAGCGGCAGCCGTAACGGCCCCTCGCGGGCCGTTGTCGTCTCTGTACAAATAAAAGCCAGCATGACCCGTATCGACTTTTACATCCTCTCCTCCGATCAGCCCCAGCAAGCGGATATCTTCGCCTGTCGCCTGGCGGAAAAGGCCTATCGCAACGGTCTTCGGGTTCTGCTTGCCGTGGATAATCAGGAACGTGCCGAGCAACTCAACCAACTGTTGTGGACCTTCCGTGAAGACAGTTTCCTGCCCCATGCCAACCAAGCGAATGGCGAGCAGGCAGCCATCGAAATCAACTGCGGTGAAGATCCGCAGGCACACCACGGCCTACTGATCAACCTGTGCAGCAAAGTCCCCAACTGGTTCAGCCGCTTCGAACGTCTCGCCGAGATCGTCGTTCAAGAAGCCAATGCCCTGCAACGCTCACGATCGCGATTTGGTCACTTCCGCGATCGCGGATATCCGTTACAATCCCATAAGATCAACCAGAGCATGTAATCACTAACTACCGCCATGTCCGGTCGAAAGAACAAGCACAAGCAGCGCGGACAACCACGCAAACCTTCCAGCGAGCTGCTCGATGAGCTGAACTCACTGCACGACCTACTCAACAGTGACGATCTCAATGAAATCCCACTGCTCAACCAGGTAGCGGGCCAAGTAACGGGGAAGGATGAGCCAAAAACCCTAACCGCTGCACCTCCTACAGAGCCTCCATTGTTATCCACCGAGCCTGAAGCCCCTTCCCCTTCCCCAATGGATGACACCTTGGGAGAGGAACTGCTGCAGCAGGAGGACCTGCCCATATTGTTTTCCCCTATCGAGGAGACACTGGGTGAAGAACATAAAGTGCAGTTGGCCGAATCAGATCTAGCCCTATTGCGCCCCTTACAAAACCTGCCCGGCAAAACAACGGCAGAGCCCCAAGTGCAGGCTTCCCAGGAAGCGTCAGACCATGACCATGACCATGACCATGACCATGACCATGACCATGACCATGACCATGACCATGACCATGATGACCAGCCTGGCAATAACGCTCAATCGAATAGTGAGGGGACTGACATGGATCGTACAACCGTAACGGATGCAGCCGCGGAAGCTCCCGTACCGGCACCCGACAACCCCTTCTTACCAGCCCATATTCGCTCGCGGCTTACCGGGGGGCGTATTCCATCCCATGAAAGGCAGCCACAAACCAAACCCGAGGCCATAGAAACCGCCAGCGCGGGTACCCGTACCCAAGCATTGGTAATGGCCCAGGCGATTGCAGAAAAGGAGGGGCCAGTAGAAAAATTGGAGCCCTCAGAGAAAGAGCGCCAGCGCAACGATTTGATTGAAGAATTGGTAGCCCAACAGCTTCCTCAACTGGAAAAACAGTTGCGTGCCCAGATAGAAAAAGTGGTCGACGAGCTAGAGATCTGGGACTGAGTGCGATTTAGCCCCACAGCTGCCTTTTGCCCACCCTACCCCCGGCGGTATAATTGCCGCCTTTTCCGCGCAGCCCGAGCAAGCACCAGACTATCCTGAGCCAAAACGCTGTGCACGCAGTCAGTTAAACACAAGGTTTCCCGCCCGCATGGACAAGACATACCAGCCCAACGCCATCGAACAGCAGTGGTACAAAACCTGGGAGGAGAACGGCTACTTCAAGCCTTCCGGGGATACTGAGGCCAAGCCCTACAGTATTATGATCCCGCCGCCGAACGTCACCGGCAGCCTGCATATGGGCCACGGTTTCCAGGAGTCCATCATGGACGCCCTGATTCGCTACCACCGCATGCAGGGAGACAACACCCTGTGGCAAGTGGGCACCGACCATGCCGGTATCGCCACCCAGATGGTGGTAGAGCGCCTGCTGGGCGCCGAAGGCGTATCCCGCCACGACCTGGGCCGCGACAAGTTTATTGAGAAAGTCTGGGAGTGGAAGGAAGAGTCCGGCGGCACCATTACCCGCCAGCTGCGCCGCCTCGGTGCCAGCCCAGACTGGTCCCGCGAACGCTTCACCATGGACGACGGCTTCTACAAAGCGGTGCAGGAAGTCTTTATCAAACTGTATGAAGACGGCCTGATTTATCGCGGCAAGCGCCTGGTGAACTGGGACCCGAAATTCCACACTGCGATCTCAGACCTCGAAGTATTAAACGAAGAGAAGCAGGGTCACCTGTGGCATTTCCGCTACCCGCTCTCCGACGGCTCCGGCCACTTGGTAGTTGCCACTACCCGCCCGGAAACCATGCTCGGCGATACCGCCGTAGCCGTACACCCGGAAGACGAGCGCTACCAGCACCTGATTGGCAAGACCATCAAGTTGCCCCTGGCGGATCGCGAAATTCCAATTATTGCCGACGAATACGTCGACCGTGAATTCGGCACCGGCTGTGTAAAAATCACCCCAGCCCACGACTTCAACGATTACGAAATGGGCCAGCGCCACAACCTCGAGATGATCAACATCCTCGATGCCGACGCCCACCTGAACGACGCAGTGCCGGAAAAATACCGGGGCATGGAGCGCTTTGCCGCGCGCACCCAGATTGTCGATGACCTGGACGCCCTCGGCCTGCTGGAAAAAGTAGAGCCCCACACCCTCAAGGTACCTCACGGAGACCGCTCCGGCGCCGTGATCGAGCCCTGGCTCACCGATCAATGGTACGTAAAAACCCAGCCCCTGGCCGATGAAGCCATCGCCGCTGTTGAAGATGGCCGCGTTGAGTTCGTACCGAAAAACTACGAAAACATGTACTTCTCCTGGATGCGCGATATCCAGGACTGGTGTATCTCCCGCCAGCTGTGGTGGGGCCACCGCATCCCCGCCTGGTACGACAACGAAGGCAAAGTCTACGTTGGCCGCAGCGAAGAAGAAGTGCGCGAGAAGCACAACCTGGGCGCCGACATCAGCCTGCGCCAGGACGACGACGTACTCGACACCTGGTTCTCTTCCGGCCTGTGGACCTTCGGCACCCTGGGCTGGCCAGAAGATACCGAAGAGCTGAAAGCCTTCCACCCCAGCTCCGTACTGGTCACCGGCTTCGATATTATTTTCTTCTGGGTCGCGCGCATGATGATGCTGACCCTCTACTTCAAAAAGGAAGTACCGTTTAACACCGTGTACGTGCACGGCCTGGTGCGCGACAACCACGGCCAGAAGATGTCCAAATCCAAGGGCAACGTGATCGACCCTATCGACTTGATCGACGGTATCGACCTGGAGAGCCTGGTAGCCAAGCGTACCTCCGGCATGATGGTGCCGCACCTGCGCGAGAAGATTGAAAAGCAAACCCGCAAGGACTTCCCCGAAGGTTTCTCTGCTTTTGGTACCGATGCCCTGCGCTACACCTACTACTCCCTGGCATCCACCGGCCGCGACATCAAGTTTGACGTGGGCCGTATTGAAGGCTTCCGCAATTTCTGTAACAAGATTTGGAATGCCTCCCGCTACGTACTGCAAAACTGTGAAGGACAGGACTGTGGCCAGGACAACAGTAGCGACTTCGAGCTGACTGTCGCCGACCGCTGGATTATTTCCCAACTGCAGCGCACCGAAATCACCGTGCGCGAAGCCATGGACACCTACCGCTTCGACCTCGCCTCCCAGGCACTGTACGACTTTATCTGGAGCGAGTACTGCAGCTGGTACCTGGAACTGTCCAAGCCGGTACTGTGGGACGACAACGCCTCCGACGCAGTAAAAAAAGGTACCCGCCGCACCCTGATCCGCGTACTGGAAACTATTTTGCGTCTGGCCCACCCGCTGATGCCGTTTATCACTGAAGAAATCTGGCAGCGTGTAAAAACCCTCGCCGGTTCCAACGGTGACACCATTATGCTGCAACAGTACCCAGAGGCCGATAACAGCAAGATCGATGATGAAGCGGAAGCGGCCGTTGCCTGGTTGAAGCAGGTTATTGAAGGCGTGCGTAATATTCGCGGTGAAATGAATATTTCCCCAGCGAAGAAAATCCCACTGATTCTGCGCGGCGGTTCCAGCCGTGACCAAGAACTGCTGGAACAAGCCCGCAGCCTGCTGATCAAACTGGCGAGCCTCGAAGAAATCACCTGGCTGGAAAGTGGAGAAGCTGCACCAGCCTCCGCCACCGCCCTGGTAGGCGATATGGAATTGCTGGTACCCATGGCCGGCCTGATCGACGTTAAAGCCGAGAGCGCCCGTCTACAAAAAGAGATTGATAAACTTTCCAAAGAACTCGCACGAGTTGAAGGCAAACTCAACAATCCCAAGTTTGTAGACAAAGCCCCCGAAGCCGTTGTTGCCAAGGAAAAGGACAAGCTTACAGAAATGAAAGGTGCTCACGAGCGTCTGCAACAGCAACTTGAGGAAATCAGTAACCTTTAATGGTTCTGGTAGTCCGCTCCATTAAAGAGCGGATCTGATTTAAAAAAGGGGGCTCTGCCCCCTTTTCTTTTTGTGATATAAATCAAGCAACCCCTTCTTGCCCTAGTGCCTTTCGATTGTCTATCAACTTCAGAACCCGAGTAGGTACTCAATTTACCTACATCGCCTATGGGTTTGTCCGCTCCAAAATCAGTATTACCGAAGTGATATACGACCTAAAGCGCACTAAAACGCTTCAAACATTGCTCCATTTTTCAACCATCCTAAGTACCTGATAAAAAATCAACATGATTTTCAATCGGCTTGTTGGCTGTTATTTTTTATAAAGATCCTGATTGATTGAAGCTCTAGGTACCATAGTGAGTTAGAGAAAGTCTATTTATTGAGGATAATGGGCACAGTGATCATTTTGCATTTGGGACGAGAGTTCAGGCTTTTATGTAGTTTTTTAATCTCTCAAGGTTTTTACGCACTTATTCCTTAGATTGATTCCAGGATAGTAATCATGATAATAGTGGTCAGAATGATTACTATATAAATGTTATATGAAGGAAAAAGTATGAGCTTCCTTGAAGACTCCTGGAAAGAACGAGAAGAAACAATATACAGGGGAATATTTGGTGATCTAGGACCCGGAATTTATACTTTATCAAACGAAACCTTTGATCGCATGAATGCTAAGGCTGTTGATCCTCGCTGGTTTACACATGGAGTTTTCAAGAGTCAGCCATCCAAAACAAGGAATACCTGGGCTTATGTAACATCTGGTATGTCCAACCCTTGGGAGACTGAGGAACCAGAAGAGTTTTCTGGATTGGGCGTAGAGTTTGTCATGGAAACAGACGAAGAGGCGGATTGGGCAATTGGGGTCTTACAAACCTTAATGGCTTATAATTTACTTCTCATCTCCGGTCAGATGGGCGATTTTCCGCCTCTTTATTATGGGCACCGTGTTCCCTTTGCGCTTTCTACTTCCATAAAAACGATGATGTTTACTCACCCTGTGAATTTCCCAGAAAAATTTGCCATTAAATCTGGAGCAGTCGACCTTATTCAAGTTGTGGGTATCACACCATCAGAATTAGAGGCTGCAAAAGAAACATCATCTGATGAGATAAAACAAAAACTTATTAGTAACACAGGTGGTCTGGTCACAAATAAGGAACGAGAAAGTGTGGTATAAATCATATAACCAGCGCAGCCATAAACGCCCTTCCGGCTGGACACGTCGCTGCGCTCCTCGCCCATGCTACGGGTGTAATAGAGCTTTCGCAGTATCATGATCTTGACTCCAATCAGACTCGTAGCACTTATTTGGCTACCGGTTTTCCTAGTCGCCGTAGCTACTCAATTCTTTCTTTCAAGTGCCAACGAACATGATTCATGGGCCACTGTTTACTATTTGTATTCAGCTCCGGTCCAGATAATTGCATTCGTTATTAGCGCTTTTGGGGTGAAAGGTGCTGCCAATGCTAAACGATCAATTCTATTCTCAACGGTGATTTTTGTTGGCTTGCTTTGTATTGGCTACATCGGTGTGTGGTTAGTCTATTTTTTGACGGGGGGAAGGATGTGAATTCCTATATCCAGCACAAGCATCGTACGCTTGACCCACTGGACACTTTGCTCCTACAAAGCGCCCGCCGATCCAATCACGACTGTTGTGAGCGTTATACGCAAGCTCATCCGGCCTAAATATGGATAAAGAAATTATTAGACTGTTGGAAGCGGGTAAGGCTGATCAAGTGGATAGTTATGTTAAAGCTATGCTTGTAACAGATAATCACTTGAGTTGTGGTGTAAACGATTTTCTTTTCGTCTATGCAGCAATATATTCAAGAATATTTTCAGAAGAAAAAGTAAGCTTAAATTTTTTAAACAGCGCACTTTTGTTACTTCGGCATTTACAATCAAACTATCCAAATGAAAGCCGCTCACTTGCCTCGCAGGAAATGTATCTTTTGGTGCGTGCAATCAAGGCTGGGCAGGGTGATAAGATAGACCGTGATCGTGCAATTAGTAGAATATTCGAACTGTTCAGGTCTGGTACCGGTGCGTATACGCCTGAATCAGCGAGGCAAGAAGCAATTTCTGTTAATGGCGCTATGGCTTCTGGTAATGGTAAATCTGTAATTGATTCAATGCGAAATTTACGAGTTATCAAAAACCTGCTTGGTCCAATCGAATTGTTGTCTGGCCTGGGGGTTCATTTGCCAAGTGTTTACAGTGATTGGCTCAAAATAAAGGGTGATCTGCCATGAAAGAGCGGCGCATAACAATGCAAGGCAAGAGGGGCCGCCCGGCTTACTGAGCGCACCAACGCGCGCCGCTGCTTCGCGCGCTCCGAAGTCTCAACCAACTCCATCCCCCAACACCCCCTCCTTTTGCAAACGTCTATAGATTTCCTCACGATGAACGGGTAGAGATTTTGGAGCACGTATGCCTATCTTTACCTGATTGCCCTTAACTTCCAATACCGTAATTGAGACGTTCGCTCCAATCCGCAAGTTTTCACCCGTTCGGCGCTTTAAGATCAACATAATTGCTTCCTATGAATACTCAAACCATGCGTAGACCTCCCTTAATGGAAGGATTTGAAAGTAACTTTTAAGGAAGCATCAGGTGGAGCGCGAGAACGGTAGGCATAGAGGTAGAAAAGGCAGACGCAACGCTTCCAGAGCCAAGGGACACACCCCAAACTACTGAATGGACTCCACTTTATTGAAGACGAGCGGGTTTCTAGCGTATGATCCATAAAGCCATTTTGATACTGTGCTTATCAATTTGGTTAGCTGGCCCATGGTGTTCCACCACCTTGGGTCAGCGCCTTTTACTTACTCTTACGTCACGCTACCGTTCTCCTTTGAGGGAATGGTTTTTAGAAAATTCTTGATTCTCTCGAATCTCTTTGGTCATCGGCCTTTAGAAGGCTGTTCAATGACGACCCAAATATCGATAAATATCCACCGATTTTACTCAGCTTTGACACTAAAACAAACTCTAATAAAATCTAATAAGTTTATTTTTGTGCCTATATTTTTTGTTGCTTACGCTTTGAAAATTTAGGTTGCGTATAAACATGGCCGTTAAGACTGGTACTCTCCACTGCCTTTCAGTTTGGGACCCAGATGCAATAGTCATCCTTAGTAGCTTCACTTTGCTGCTTTTATATACACTTTGTTGTTTTCTCCCGCAACCAATATCGAAGATCAAGAGCAGCCGCAGATATCCACAGTAAAAAGATCGTTAACTTGTTGATTTTGAGTAGTTTACGTCTGCGATGAAAAGCAGCAATATATCCACTAGAGGGTTTTTCTACTCTTTGAATATATTGAGTGATGATATAATGCGGCTACTTTTGAATATACTGTTATGAGCCACGAGAATCCTGGGAGGTTTAATGTCCACTAATGGGAGTGAAATAAAAGCATGCTACTTTATTAATGAATTGAGTTGCTACGAAGTAGTTAAAGATTTTTCCAGTCCTGTAATTACTGCTTTAGTGGCTGGTTTCACGGTTTGGTTCGCGTTCAAGAAAATTGGAAAACAGCATCGGAATACTCTAGATGCCCAGAGAGAGGAATCAAAGCGAGCAGTAAAAATTGAATTGTTTAAGGAGATTGTCGCACTCGTATGCAATGTTTCTGCTGTAGTAAGAGAAATTAGTTCTTTTTGCACTGTAAAAAAATATTCGAATATCGAAATGATCGGCGAATTGAACCATTCCGAATATTTAGAATTGAGCGGGAAGCTAAATCATTCTTTGCTGGCAGTCGTTAGTAAAATTGAATCCAATGAAATTGTAAATCCAACGTTGTTTAGGGTATCTAGATATTCGCTTCAGTCTATTGTGCATGACGTGATGAAGCTGCAATTCCTGGAGGATCGTGCCCTTATACTAGAAAAAATCATTGAGTTGACTGGAGATGCACAGTGCTATTTAGGTGATTTTAAAGTATGTATGCAAAATATGACATACGGGGATGTGTTTAATACAAAGCTTGCTCCAAGAGCACCATTGGATAAAGAATGCAAGGTGATAAATAACGACCCGATACAATTGGAGTTGTTAGAAAAATATTTTCTCAATGAAACCAATTGGGGCAAAAACAATAAGCGCGTTAATAAAGAAGTTGCTGAGAGCCTTGACTCATAACCACGCAGAGCAGACTATAGCCAACTTTGCGCGGTCGCAGTGCTCCCATTGTTACACAAAATTAGCCGCGACTAATTGCGACGTTAAGTTTCTATGAGTGAACAAGATATCTCAAACAATCCCTTATCACTTTTGATCTCGCCAAAAACGATCAAAGTTGATCCAAATGAATTGATAGCTAGAGAAGTGGAGCAGGATGATTTTTTCTTCGAAAAATATTGTAATTATCTAGAGGGGAAACTGAAAGGCTATATAACCAGAGTATCTATTTCACGAATTGAGCCAGGATTTTATAAACGTACTGAAAATGGGTGGAAACACGTTACAGATAATCCACCCCAAGAAGATATCGATTATATAGCATCTACAATACGCGGGGGTTATCGTCCTGCGCTGCATATTTATCAGAATCTCAATAAAGACCGTGAATTTGACTTTGTATGTGCTGATGATGTCGCCACGTATCATGCATATTCATCTTTAGGAGTCAGCAAACCTCCAGCAATTATTCTCGGATCAAAAAAAGGCTTAGAAGAATCTGCGCTAACAATTAAAGGGTTTAAGCACACTAATAACCTTTATACTCATCTCATATACTCAATGGAGAAAGTCAACCGGGACTCTTTCTTCTCATTACTTGGTTCTAATGTAAGCGATGATATATCTTTAGAACTTGCAAAGCTAGAAGCCTATATTGAAGTTCTTAAAGATGAGTTTCGACAGTTCCATTCTAATAAAAGATCAGATGTAAGCTACCATCAGGTGATTTTCAGCATTCTTGCTAGGGCATCTGAAATGCTGAAGTCAATTAGAGTTCTAGTAGATAAAGATTTAGCTATTCAGTCATCAAATATAGTGCGGAGCTTGTATGAGCTTTCGTTAAATTTTTACTTGTGCTGGTTAAGTCCGCACGGAATCACCCAGATGATTCAATTATCAAGCGTGATGTCTGAAAGTGAATGGAAAAAAGAATGTAATAAAGCAGTCAAAGAGCAGATCTCCAAGAAGCTCGATAGAAACTCCGCTGAAAAAATAAAGGAAGCCAAACTGTATCAATTTAATATTTCTAAATCGGTTATAGAAAAGGCTAGACTTTCCCCTTTTGGAGAGCCTTACTATAAAGAGATCTATTCCTTCTTATCTGATATAGCTCACCATGACTTTAGCATGTCTGCAAGATATAAAGGGGCTTTAGAGCATGGAGACGATGCTGTATATGACCGCGATGTAAGGGGTACTATCGTAAGAATAGTTGATTTTTGCATAACAAAAATATTTGTCCGAGTGGCAGATGATATTGGATCGGACATTACATTCAGCAAGGACAAACTTAAATCAGGTAGCCGGTAGTTTCTAGCTACCGGTCCACGCCCTGTCCATCATGCGGGACTGTAATGGGCGATTCCCTATCCGCAATGAATCCCTACCCAACGATGCTGCTGTGTTCCACCATATTTTCCATCCCCGGATGGCAGCTAGCGGGTTACGCCTATTTGTGAGTCAGCGGCCACGCTGACAGCTTCACAGCAGCAAGCTAAGCAGCCCCCCAGTTAAGAACATAAACTTTCACTACATAACTGCACCATTGACTCTACCCGTTAGATCACGTGGCTTCGCTGTCCCTGGCCACCTCACCTCCAGGCTAAGCCTTATAGGATGTTTCTGTTCCTCAGCTCGTAGTTTTACTAGCGGCTTCCTCCCCACAAGACCTCACAGTATTGCAGTTGCCATTCGCTAGTAGTTAGCATTTAATGGAACCCATTAAATGGTGACACTCCTACAGGGGACTTTCACCCCATTAGTCCACGCCCATGCTGGGCGTACTAAGGCGAAGCACGATAGCTAGCAAAGCTGGCTGGACCTACATTCCATAGCTTCGCTGCTTCATTTCGGTCCATGCTGGCAGTGTTATAACTCATGAGGGCTCTGTGACCTACATAAAGTACTTGTTTGTAATCTTGTTTCCTTGGTTAGCTTTTTTCGTAGGAGACATGATTTATGGTTCTTCGCATGTGATGTTTCATCATCCCTGTGAACAATCAGAATATGGATGCTGGCCTATGGATTCTACAAGTTTTGCTATAAAAGGGGCGTTGTTTGGTATCTTTATAGGCTTGGCAAATTTGTCGTCCTCTCAGCTTAAAATATCATTGGTGTCGGCATTAGTGTTGTTGGCTTTGATTACCGTCAGGCTGGGTGCTGTTCAAATGGAGGGTATTCTGTCTGTAGTGTTGGGCGGGTATTATTGGTTAAGTTTATTTGTCCCATTATTATTTAGTGCAGTGTTTTTTTACCTAGGTTCAAAGTATGTATCAGGTAAGTTATAACCATACCAAGTACGATCACCGAAAAATCTGGCTGGACCTACATTCCGCAGCTTCGCTGCTCCATTTCGGTTCGTGTTGGCGACGTTAGTATTATAGAGATATGAGCAATGGGAAGACCTTGGAGTAAACTGCAAAAGGAATTTTATTTGCTGCGAGCAGATGGACTTGATCTGCAATTGCAATGCCGAGCCTATAGAATGAATTCGCAAATGGGATCTACCGATATTCCTAGATATTGGATTACCTTAGGCAAGGAGATAATCTGGGACTATCCAAGAGATTTTATTGGGAAGAATCATCCTAAACGAGTAAATACTAAGTGGTATCCTTATGGCAATGATGTTTCAGATATTTCCAATCTAATACGAGAGTATATTGACACCCCAAAAGATGAGCTGATATCAAAGAGTTTTCAAAATGACCATTGGGGGTTGATTAACATATTTCGAGCTTCAGATAAGCGTATAGGTTTAAGACGCCTACCCGAGCTAAAGAGGAAAACAAAAAATAGGGCAGCATTGAAAGTAATTGAGGCGCGGCTAGAAAAGCACTAAATCTGGTAGCCGGTAGCTTCTAACTACCGGACCCCAGGCCACCCATCGTGCGGGTCCACAATGGGCGGTGTGTAGTGGTCTACTAAACCCGGACACCAATTTAGGTGGTAAAGTTGCCACCGAAGATAGAGGTATTCAATGAGTAAACAACGTCGATCCTTTTCTCCCAAATTTAAGTTAGATGCTGCCCCCTTGGTTGTAGATCAAGGCTATTCAATCCCTGAAGCCGCTCGGTCGCTGGATATTGGTACAATGGCTATCCGTCGAAACAACTAGAGACAGAGCGTGGTGGGGAGACGCCTACAGGTAAAGCGCTTACCACTGAGCAACAGAAAATTAAGGAACTTGAAGTCCGCATCAATCGCCTGAAAAGGGAGAAAGAGATACTAAAAAAGGCTACTGTAGATTCAATTGATCAGTGCAACGCCCCTGTAGGAATATGGCCTATTGGGGGATCATTGAATGAAACGCATATTTACAGCAGAAGAAAAAGAGTGGATTTTCGACGATTGGAAAAAAGGCATTGGCTTTAGTGAAATTGCCAATGCCATAGATTCTAAGCCAGGAACCATTGTAATGGAGCTGGCGAAGCACGCTGAATTTACGGAAAAGACAGGTGTTCCTGTCTTCTTCTGCGATCCTCAGAGCCCCTGGCAAAGGGGAACGAATGAGAATACCAACAGTTTAATCCGCCAGTGCTTTCCAAAAAAGACATGCTTGGCGCAGCATACTCAGAGGAAACTCAATCAAGTTGCTAACGAGCTTAATAGCAGGCCAAGAAAAACACTGAGCTTTGCGACACCAAAGCAGGTTATTAAACAGGGTGTTGCCTTGACAGGTTGAACCTACAACAGCTCTCTTGATGTCCGACGAGATAAATCGTACGCGTTGTTAGACCGATTAAGTGAGCGGGAGCCCGTGGAACTGGCCTGTAAAGCTTTTGAAATACCTCGGTCATGCTACTACGAATATAGGAAAAAGAAGAACTCCGTTGATATACCCAGAATGCAGCTCCGTTCCAAAGTTATTGAGTTTTTCGAGAACAGCCAAGGCTCTGCTGGGAACCGCACAATCGTAGCTTTACTTTGTGAGTAGGGATATCAATCGGACGTTTTAAAGTCCAAAGACTCATGAATGAGGCGGGTTTGGTTTATAAGCAACCAGGTTCTCATAAATATAAGAGAGCAATCGAAGCGGACTTAGATATACCCAATAAACTTGACGGTCAGTTTAATATAGAGAAACCATAATCAAGTATGGTGCGGCGATATTACCTATATCTGGACTGGCTCAAGCTGTTGTTACCTAGCTACCATTATAGATTTACATGCTCATCGTATCGTTGGATGGGCTCTCTCAGGGCACCCAGATACAGTATTAACTATAAAAGCACTGGAAATGGCCTGGGAACAGCGAGGAAGATCCGATGGAGTTATGTTCCACTCGGATCAAGGCTGTTAGTATACAAGTCATCAGTTCCGCCAACGGCTGTGGCGCTACTGAATGACTCAGAGCATGAGTTGACGTAGAAATTGCTGGGATAACACACCAATGGAGAGACTGTTTCGGAGCATGAAAAGCGAATGGATACCTTCTCTCGGTTACACCTCCATCACAGAAACAAGCCGCGACATCAGCCATTACTTGATGACTTACTACAACTGGAAGCGTCCCCACCAATACAATGACGGATTACCGCCTGCAAAAGTGGAAGAAAAATTTAACCTACTGTCCAGAAATAGTTGACCACTACACCTCCTTCCGATACCTAAATATCAAGATATTGAGACATTAGAGAGGAAAATTGCCAAAGAAGAACTAATGTGGCTTTCATGACAAAAAACAAAATTATGAATATTAATTCTTAAGCGTGTTTCTTCTCCTTCGACCCACAAAATAAGTACGATTGTTCGACTCCTTATTGCCTGCTGCATTTATGTATGCAATATTTGGGTGGATTTTTTACCTCATGAAATCTAGAAAGGAGAATTTCTATCCAAAAAATCCACATGATAGATCTATATGATCTTTTTCTGCCCTATTTCTCATCTGAATTCTCACACCATTAAGAATAAATATAAAATATACGATTAGAAATGCAATTTTATGAAAATTAAAGCCCTGTATGGAAAAGCTCTTTTACTCATACTTATTTCCCTTTGTTTTACCTCCACAGTAAATGCTCAGTCTGGTTTTGAGGCTGTAGTGCCAGGGCCGGTTCATCTGGGTGTAAATGTCAATACTGAAGATGTTCCGTTTTGGAAAACATTGGATAATGATCATCAAGATGACTGGGATGGACGTGTACTCCATTACCCTGCCGATTGGCGAATAGCGAAAGGCAGCGATGGTCGTTGGATCACTTTTCCCCATGAGTGGGATCACCGCGAGGGTTCGGATGGCCGAATTGTTGCCTATCCCCACGGTTTTTACACACAAGAAGGAGATGATGGAAGGGTAATTTCCTATCCTTATAGTAAATGGAGGTACTTTGAAGGGGGAGATGGTCGCGGCGTGGCAATTCCAGGGGATTGGGATGTAGATGAACACGGTAACAAACTGTGGGGAAAAAATGTTAAAGCAGGCAGTGATTACCGCAAGATTGTAGTACCTCCCGGCTGGGAATCCGATCAAGGACGCGATTCAAGATTGATAGCTTATCCTGCAGGCTGGCTAACAGACTCCGGTTTTGATGAAAGGCTGGTAGCCATTCCATCTCTCTCACCATGGAAGACCGCCTGGGGGAGGGATGGGAGAATGATTACCTACCATGAAGGTATAACATCAAGAGTTGTTGAAGGGAATGACGATAGAAAAGTCGCAATCACCAATAACTGGTACTATCGATCAGGTCCCGACGGAAGAATCAAACAAAGGCCCAAAAGTACAATTAAAACACCTTTAACTTTTGATAATCCAGCACAGATTGCACTGATTAAGAAGCTGAAGGAAGATGCCGAATTATCAGATGAGGAGTACCATGATTATCTGCTTTACATATATCTCAATAGTGACTAGATTTCACTAATAATAAATCATCGTGAAGGCCACCCTTACAGCGAGTGGCCGCATGCCACTCACCAAGGGGTAATTAATAGTTTTGGCAGGATTCAAACTATCACGTTATTTTACTTCAATACACGTCGACTATTAGCGACTTCCAATTAGACACCGCAGATAGAAAAGTAATTTAATAGTTGGCTTTGGAAGGAGTTTTACTACTGCTAAAGGATACCTTCCTCCTCTATCTCCACTTCTATAGTTTTACCACTCACATATCATTAATGGATTACCGCCGGCAAGCTCATCAACTGGAGCATACTGCACCGCTCGACAGTGCAGTAATCAACTATTTCCGGACGGTAAGTTAAGTTTTTCTTCCGCACTTTGCCACTGCAGCTGATTCATGGAGCTTCCCTTCGAAGTTGATGGAGGGACATCATGCCAGTCTGCCATAGCAATTTATAAAATCTCGTTCATGTACCGCTTACTGATTAACTCTACTCGTTAGATCAGCCGGGGGGGCCTTGGCCACTCCGTCTCCAGGCTAAGCCTTATAGGATATTTCTGTTCACCAGCTCGTATTTACCAGCGGCTTCCTCCCCACAAGACCTCACAGTATTGCAGTTGCCATTCGCTGGTAGTTAGCATTTAATGACGCCCATTAAACGGTGATCTTCCTAGAGGGGACTTTCACCCCATTAGTTCACGTCCATGCTGGGTGTGCCAAATTTAGGCAAGTGGACAAATTACTACGCCTTCGATTTCGTAATTTGCCGTTGCTAAAGGCGTTATGTGGGGCTAAACCTAGGTCTTATTGAGAGATGTGGCGTAATTGACATTAGCTTAAAGAATCATCCTGACACTCACTGTAGTGCTACGACAAATTTACCAGATACAATAAGTTGTTTTTATGCAGCCTTTTAATACTCAATTTACCTTATCTAGAGAATACCTTGCCGAATGCTATGATCAGTCTCTACCCCATGGGAAAAATGTCAAGCCCAATTATCTTCTTCCTACATTATTATTATCTTCTGGTGCGGGATTACTGTTATTTACTGAGCAACCTAAGATCGCAAGTTGCACGTTAATTGCATTAGGCGTGCTGGAACTGATTCACATTCGATATCGACGAGCTTGGTGGTTAGCACGGCAGATGCTTGGGAAAAGTGCCGATAGTGAGGTGAAATTAACCATAGATAAGGATGGAATCCAGACACAGAATCCTTATACGGTAACAGCTCTATTGTGGGCAGATATCGAGCGTATTATTGAAACCGATTTAGGGCTTATTTTGGTGGCTAAATCCGGGGGGCAGCAGTACTTGTCTAAATCGTTATTACCTGCTGAATTAATTAATGAGATAGTTACCAAGATTAAGGGTAAACATTGATTTCAATAAAAATTAAAGTCGTGCCTACAATGCAGCTAGTACAATGCATAACAAGCTGCCCAAACGCGACGACCCTACGGGGTCGCCGCTTGGCAAGGCGTTAAATGCACACAAGGAACACGTAATGCAGTTCATTCGAAGAATACAGCGAAATAGAGCGATAAAATCGTACTTACGGAAATTGCCTAAGTTGCTAGCGAAAGATTATGGGAAATCTAAAAGGTATCGCCCAAAACAAGTAAGGGCTACGATTGAGAGGTCAGGGCTCTCAATTATTTATACCTGTTACGCGATTTCAATTTTTTGTTCAAAGAAGGATTTTGATGCATATCATCATGAAATTGGTGAAATGTGTGATTACGGAGCAATGCGTGGAGAAGTAGGAAATCTTCATTTTTACGGAAATGCAAATTTTAGTAGTAACGATGTTGCATCTGTTGGCTCTGACTTTGGTGGCGGTTCACATGGTATCGATGGCGGCGGCACAGATTGAGGCATTTAAATCGGGTAGCCGGTAGTTTTTAGCTACCGACCCCCACACCGCCCATCAGCGAATCCACAATATCCGTAATGCATCTCTACCCAACGATAGTATCGAGTAGCTCTTCATTTGAGCTGAGTGTCATGGCAGTGCGCTACTTCTGAGTCAGCGGCCACGCTGACAGCTTCCCAGCAGTAAGCTAAACAGACCTCCCCAGACAAGAACCTGAAGTTTCACTACACAACCACGTCATTGACTCTACCCGCTAGACCAAATGGCTTTGGTCTCCTTGGCCAGCTCCCCTCCAAGCCAAGCTTTATAGGATGTTTCTGTTCGTCAGCTCGTAGTTTTGCCAGTAGCTCCCTCCCCCACAAGACTTCCTGGTGTTGCAGTTGCCATTCGCTAGTAGTTAACATTTAATGGCGACCATTAAATGGTGATTTTCCTAAAGGGGACTTTCACCCCATTAGTTCACGCCCATGCTCGCGGCATTATGCGTCATTAAACATAGGGTATTGATTGAAGAATGAGTAAAGAACAACCAAATAATCCGCTACATGGTATTACTCTTGAGAAAGTTGTTACACGATTGCAGGAGCATTATGGCTGGGATGGTTTGGCAGATAGGATTAATATCAATTGCTTTAAGAGCGACCCATCAATTAAGTCTTCGCTCAAGTTTTTACGCAAAACCCAGTGGGCGCGAGATAAAGTCGAGAATCTGTATATCTCAACTTTTGAAAATAAATCTCCGTGGGGTAATCGTAAATAAGCACTATTTGGTAACCACATAGATGTCGCTGTGATTGGGCAGGGACAGGCGCATAAATCGGATAGCCGGTAGTTTCTAGCTACCGGCCCCCACACCACCCATCGTGCAGGTCCGCAATGGGCGCCTCTCTATCCGTAATGGCTCTCTACCTAACGATAGTGCCGAACAGCTCTTCATTTGAGTAGAGTATCATGGCAGTACGCTACTTCCGAGTCTGCGGCCACGCAGACAACTTTACTGCAGCAAGCTAAACCTATCTCCCCAGATAAGAACGTTAACTTTCACTATCCAACTACACCATTTACTCTACCCTTAGACCACCCCGTTTCGGTGCCCCTCCAGCCTAAGCCTTATAGGATGTTTCTGTTCGCCAGCTCATAGTCTTGCTAACGGCTTCTTCCCCACAAGATCTCACAGTGTTGCAGTTGCCATTCGTTAGTAGTTAGCATTTAATGGCGCCCATTAAATGGTGACTTTCCTACAGGGGACTTTCACCCCATTAGTTCACGCCCATACTAGGCGTACCAAGTTACTCAAGTACACTCCGTTCCGCTTTCACGGGACAGCCTACACTGAGTTTCAGCTGCCTATTAGCAAGGGTTTAGAGTACACAAGGATAAGTATGATTACTCGTAATACAATAAAATTCAAAGTAACTGAATTACCGATTTCTGATGTTGTTACAAAATTTGGCGGTCAGCCTAATTGGCTTGAGGAAGCTCAATGGCCAATAAGCTCTGAAATGGATTCTCCCATGCGCTTTATTTGTCAGATCAAACTTACAAATAATCTATTTCCAGGCTGTGAGGGAAAAGTGGCCTATATCTTCATGACAGATGATGATGAGTACGTTGATGGAACATGGGAGCCAGATGGTGGCGAGAATGCAGTAATTATTCAACCGGGTGGTAAGCCTCAAATTAAGGTACGAAATATCACCACTGGACCAACTTTACAGGACTATGTTGAAGTAAAGGGGAAAACTGGTCTTTACCCAATAGATATCGAATTAGCTGTTGATCTTTCAGCCTCAAAAGACCCAGAGTTCATTCCAGAAGCAGAACGCTTTGATCTAGCTGACGAGGACTATGAAAAATACTGTAATAAGCTGGGAGGAAATAAAATTGGTGGGACACCCAGCTTTCTTCAAGGTGACGAATTTCCCGGAAATACGGACGACTGGTCACTTCTTATGCAGCTAGATTCGTGTGAAGTTCCATTTAGTATCAATTTTGGAGACTCCGGTGTTTCATACGCATTCATAAATAAAGAGGGAACGATTGGTAAGTTCCTCTGGCAATGTTGTTGAGTAGCTCAAAATCGTGTAGCCGGCAATTTATAGTTACCGACTACTACACAACTGCATCTTTGACTCTACCCGTTAGATCACCCGGCTTCGGTGTCCTTGGCTGTTGCAGTTGTCATTCTCTAGTAGTTAGCATTTAATGGAACCCATTAAATGGTGATCTTCCTACAGGGTACTTTCGCCCCAATTAGTCCACGCCCATACTGGGTGTACCAAGCATAGGCACGCCGACGAAACTGGCGTTGCGCTTAAATTTTGCTCGCGCTACGAGCGCTAGGTGTACGCATGGATATTACGATTGATGGACCAACTTTCTACGACCAAGAAGATGAAAATATTTTCTTTTCCTGCATCTATGAGCTTCCTGATTACAAACAGGTGCGAGGCCATGGACTGGAGCTAACTATCAGCTTTAACCAATCACCTTCAGATGAGGCCATAATTAAGTTATTGGTAATCTGTAGGCGCTGGCATATTAATGCAAATGTGCTTGAGCGTTTTAAACGTAAATCAAATTTAAAATGCTACTTATGGCAAAATAAAATCCCACAGTCGAGCACCTAACAAATAAAGGCTGTACGCCCTGCGGACTGGACGTGCTAACGTGCGCCGCTGCTTTGGGCATTATGTGTAGGGAAGAGAAAAAATGAAAACCTTTGCATTAAGCTTGATTATTATTGGTAGCGTTATTGGTCTATCTAACTGGGTATCAGGGCTAAATGCTTTAATAAAGAAAGGTAGTACATCATTTTTTCCATATATAGGCGGTATAATTTGCTTGGGCGGAGTATATTTACATCCAACATTACACTTATCGGATTATTGGTGGCTTGCTTTAATCGTAGACTTTACATTGCTTCCATTAATGTTAGTGTTAGCTTGTCAAGCTGCTAGAAATATAGGAAGAAATGAAAACACATAAATCGGGTAGCCGGTAGTTTCAAGCTACCGGCCCCCACACCACCCATCGTGCAGGTCCGCAATGGGCGCCTCTCTATCCGTAATGGCTCTCTATCCGTAATGGCTCTCTACCTAACGATAGTGCCGAACAGCTCTTCATTTGAGTAGAGTATCATGGCAGTACGCTACTTCCGAGTCTGCGGCCACGCAGACAACTTTACTGCAGCAAGCTAAACCTATCTCCCCAGATAAGAACGTTAACTTTCACTATCCAACTACACCATTTACTCTACCAGCTAGACCACATGGCTTCGGTGTCCCTGGGCACCTCGCCTCCAGGCTTATAGGATTTTTCTTTTCATCAATTCGTAATTTTACTAGCGGCTTCCTCCCCACAAAACCTCGCGGTGCTGCAGTTGCCATCCGCTAGTAGTTAGCATTTAATGAAACCCATTAAACGGTGATCTTCCTACAGGGGACTTTCACTCCATTAGGCTACGCCCATGCTGGGCCTACCAAGTAAAGACAGCATCGCCCCTCGGGGCTAGACCTCGCTACGCTCGGCCGCTGTTGGCGGCGTTAGATTTTCTACTCATCGGAGATAGGGAATGTCAACGAGAGAAATCTCCAACTATTATGATTCAACAGAACATAGTGATACTCGTGAAGATTTAATTTTTGCTCTTAGCAAAGTAAAAGGAAGAAAGATTGCTATTGATTGTGGCTGTGGAGCAGGATCAGATATAGCTTATTTGCGCAGTAATAATTTCACGGTTCATGCCTTTGATATCGAGAATGAATCTATATCTAGATGTCGTAAACGATTCAAAGATGATGAGCAGGTTACTCTATCAAGGGATAGCTTTAATACTTTCCATTATCCTGAGTCCTCGTTGGTAGTTGCTGATGCCAGTCTTTTCTTTTGTCCTGAAAAAGATTTTGAGTCAGTTTGGTTGAAAATAACTAACTCTTTGACAGAGGGTGGAATCTTTTGCGGTTCATTCTTTGGGCCGAAAGACACAATGGCTGGGCCTGAGTATGATAAGGAAGCATTTTGGAGTGATACTCTAGTTATGAATGAATCGAAGATTAAAAAATACCTCGGTAAATTTGAGCTATTAAAGTGGACTGAACATGACCTTTCAGGAGAAACTGCAGATGGTACACCGCACCATTGGCATATATTCTCCATCGTAGCGAGAAAAAAATCTAAACCGGGTAACCGGTAGTTTCTAGCTACCGGCCCCCACACCATCCATCATGCATGTCCGCAATGGGCGGTTCCCTATCCGTAATAAATCTCTACCCAACGATACTGTCGAGCAGCTCTTCAATCGAGTTGAATGTCATGGCAGTGCGCTACCTCAACCTTATCCAACTGGAAACATATCGGTGGTCTAGCCCTGCCTTGTAGCTTATGGATTTTAGGTTCAGTGTAGTGATCTAATCCATCCAGACACTTCGCGAAGATGGTAAAACTACCGAGCAAGGTGAAGTATGAAAACAAAAGGTTCACGTCGGCATTTCAATCCGGCATTTGAGAAAGACGCCGAAACTCTTGTCTCTGAGCAAGGATATTCGATTTCCAAGGTAGTAAAGACTGTAGGAACAACTGCCAGCAACCTGCGGTGCTAAATAAAGAACCTGAAGCAGGAAGAGGGAAATTATTGGGACAAGGTACCGACTTAACGTTTTTTTAGCGGCCTGAAGCGAGAGTGGTTAATGGGAAATCTCTATCCGACAAAAGAGGAGGCGATAGCAGATGTAAGAGCCTATATTGCTTTTTACAACTCAAGCAGAATACATACAACACTGGGGGACCTAGCCTCTATCGAATTTAAGAAATGTAATTAGAGAAGTGTTCGGTTGGAGTTGAGCACAACAGAGTGGGGGGAAAGGACTGAAATAGGCGTTTAAATTTACTAACGGTGGTAAGAGTCTGGCAATCTGACTTATGTGCGCCACGCCCCTGAGCTATTTTTTTAAAGAGGCTAGGCAACCTTAGATTATTGAATTGCAAATAAATATATCTGATTGCCAGTTTATAGGAAATCTATAATCTAAAGTAGCTAATAGATTCGCTTTGGGACTTAAAGGGTCTTTAATAGAAAGATAGATAGTGAACCACTGGCTCCCTGGTCAACTATTACATGAAATCAGGACTCTTAACTCATGAGTAAAGATACAAGATTTTTTCATAGTGTTTTTTCAAAATACGGTGATCTTTCCAAGGAGCAGTGGAAGCTGGCGCTATGTAATGTAACGCAAATGTATACAGCGGATAAGATTAAAATGGTCCCTGTCTCTGAAAGAAAGGGAAGAAGCGAAATTGTAGCTTCAGCGAGAGAATTTGCTGTAAAGCAGCATGCAGAGTACGAGGGTTACAGCAAGATAATTAAAGCTAATAGGCGCGGAGGCTGGGTATGTTGATCGTGGCCGGCACCATGATTGCCTTCTCGGTCTTCGTCCTCCCTTTGACGGGGGAAACGGCCACCACATCAGACACGACACCCGCGGCGCTTCCGCCGCTGCAGGACACCTCACTCCCCGATCGGGTTAAGCTGGGATTCCTTCTTTACAACGACCTGAACATCTCGGCCAGGCGTAACACCGGCTGCGTCACCTGTCACGCGCACTCGGCCGGTTTCGCCGATCCACGCAGTGCCGCCGATCCCGTAAACATGCCGGTCTCCCCCGGGTCCGAGCCCGGGAAATTTGGCACGCGCAACGCCCAGACCGCCGCTTACGCGACGTTTAGCCCCCCATTCCACTGGGATGAGCAGAACCAGACCTATGTCGGCGGGCAGTTCTGGGATGGCCGGGCCAACTCGCTGAAAGACCAGGCAATCGGACCGCCACTCAACCCACTGGAGATGGCCATGCCGAACAAAGAGGCGGTTCTCGCGCGCCTCGCGGAGAATCCGGTCTATCTCGAGGCCTTCCGACGGCTCTACGGCGTAGACCTCAAGTGGCCACAGGTCGAGATGGTCTACCCCAAGTTCGGCGCCGCTATCGGGTCCTTCGAGCCCACTGACGAGTTCGCCGAGTTCAACTCCAAGTACGACTACTACGTTGCAGGCAAGATCGACCTGACCCCGCAGGAACAGTTGGGACTCCAACTGTTCAACGGCAAAGCAAAATGCAGCAACTGCCATAGTAGCAAGCCGCCGGCGAACTACCCGCACGCCCTGTTCACCGACTTCACCTACGATAACCTGGGACTCCCTGTGAACCCGCGAATCGCCGGCCTGCACGGCGTCGACAGCCTGCCACTCGACTTGGGCCTGGGCGGTCGGCCAGAGATCGCCGCCAAGCACCCCGACGGATCGCAGAATGGTAAATTCAAGGTCCCCACTCTCCGCAACATTGAGATCACCCCACCCTACGGGCACAACGGCGTGTTCGCCACGCTCGAGCAAATCGTCCATTTCTACAACACCCGTGATACGCTCGGTGAAGTGCCCGACGCAACCGACCCGAACTTCGGAATCACCGGCTGGCCCAAACCAGAAGTCCCCAAGAACGTCAACCGGGCCGAGCTGGGCAACCTCGGGCTGACAGACGAAGAGGAAGCTGCGGTCGTGGTGTTCCTGAAGACGTTGACCGACGACGCGTTCGACGAAAAGGACCTCGAACACCCCGAAGGCGAGGCGCCGCTGCGCCGTTGACGATAATCAAATTGTCGAGCATGTTTGGATGTCTGGAGTCCATTCAATATCACTGAATCCTATCCAGGTAGTAGACTTTCGGACATCTCGCTCAGCTGGATGGTAGCTAGTGCCACTAAGCACACCGACCTCTTTCTCGATGAAAAATGCCTCCCATACCCAGATAGCTTTGAATCCAACATCAGGGACTGGTTACGAGAGTCAATCAACCTTGAATCTGACTTCTAGACTTTATCCCTATCAACGTCTGATGAATTAGAAACTACCGGATAGTAGGGATATCGGTGAGAGGTTTCGACACAAATTCGAGAGCACTGATCGACGCAACTTACTGCCTGCGGGTTTCAAAACAATCGAGGATTACTTGGCTTTTAGTATCGTTAACCTTGAGCTTAAGCTTGCGCTCAACAAAGCGTTTAATACTCGCCATAACCCATCCACCCGCGCGTTTAGAGGAAACGACGATCACAAAGTTCTCCGCATAGCAGATAAAATTGTGTCAACGCTTTTCCAGTTCTTTGTCTAACAGGTCGAGTACAATATTGGAGAGCTGCGGCGATAAAAGGCCACCTTGTGGCACCCCTCATGACAGGCTTTCCAATATCCATCTTCTACACATCCTGCGCGCAAGTAGCTTGCGATCAATTTGAGTAAACGCTTATCGCTGATTCTTTGGCCAAGTAAACTCATAAGGAAATCATGATTTACTCGATCAAAAAATTTAGATAAATCGACATCCTCCGCTATTCGTTTCCCTTCCTCGATATATTTTCTAAGCTTGCTCACTGCATGATACTGTGATCGCTTTGGACGGAAGCCATAGCTAAACTCCGAAAAAGTTTTATCGAAGATTGGGTGGATAACTTGGGCAACAGCTTGCTGAATAACACGATCAAAGATTGTAGGTATCCCAAGACCTCGCTGACCACCATCTGGCTAGCGAATGTAGACTCGCCTAGCGGGAAGCGGTTGATAATGGCCTTGCCGAATAATTTCAACAATCGCATCGCCAATTACCTTGAAGTGCTGAACAAACTCATCGATGGTAATCCCATCAATGCCTGCGGCACCTTTATTGCCGGATGGCAACATATCGGTAGGCTGCCCTGTCTTTTAACTCTGGAGTTTGGTTGAGACCTTCACCGTGTCCAAGGTATTAATCTTGGCATTTGGCTACTAGGCCGTCGGCTGAGTTCCGTTAAATCACCCTGGTCATTTCTGACCGAGGCGCTGGCTATGTTCCACCATTTTTTCTACTCCACGATAGTGGTGGACCTACTTATGAGTCAGCGCCCACGCTGACAGCTAAACAGATCTCCCTAGATAAGAACGTGAACTTTCACTGCACAGCTGCATCATTGACTCTACCTGTTAGATCACCCAGCTAAACCTTATTGAATGTTTCTGTTCGTAAGCTCGAAGTTTTGCTGGCGGCTGTCTCCCCAAAAGACCTCGTGGTATTGCAGTTGCCATTCGCTAGTAGTTAGCATTTAATGGAATCCATTAGCGGTGAGCTTCCTACTGGGGACTTTCGCCCTATTAGTCCAGGCCCATGCTGAGTGCACCAAGCGCCTGTAAATTGACCTCCGGCCATTGTCATCTTTTTTGCCAAAACCTTAATAAATAAGGTGACAGTAGCCACCGGCAGTTGAGGCGGGCGTTAGGTGCGTAATATCGACGACCTCTTTGAGAGATGATAATGAAGAAACTCAAAAACGAAAAAGAGATGGTGAAAAAGGCTATAGCACTCGGTACTGCATATGGCACCAAACGAGGCGTTGTCGAATTCGAAGCTACCGATTCAGCTCACGAGAAGCTCGAATATATTTACCGTCTTTTAGTTCACGATAAATTAATTCAACCCCTTCCAGAAGACAAAATATCACAGAAGGCTATCATGCATAGGTTAGCAATATGGGCCTCAAAGCAGTGAAGAGAGGAGTTTTATCGTAAGACCAGGAAGTATTTGGTAGCCATACTAAAAGGGCTTAAAAAGTCATAGTCATGGATTAGCAGCCATTAGCGCCGATATTCCTACGTTTCACCACAAATAAAAACGAAACCATGTCCGGCTTTGTTTATAGCTTAGGTAAACACCGTTAACACAAGAAAACCGATAAATCGTCAGACTTAGAAGAGGAGTATGAAGTGGCTTAAGATAAGCCACTTCAATCACAAACAGCTAATATCCGCTAAAGGGGCAGCGGCATAGGTTTTTCATTCACCTTAAACTCGCTGTCTTTCAGGCTGATATTGGAGCTGTAGCCGTCATTGGTTGATACTAACAAACCTTGTTGCTCAAGAGACGCTAATATGGTTGGTACTTGTTGAGCAGCTACTTGCTCCAGCTGCTCTTCACTCATGCCTTGGGTTTGCGGGTTATTTTTCAATTGAGCTTTCATCACTTGTACTGCCATAAATTCAATCAGGGCTTTATCGCCGCTTAGCTTGCCGTCAACTAAGGCATGTGACAGCCAGAAAGCCGGATCTAGTGGTTGCTCCGGTAACACGCTAATGCCAACTAAGCTAGTATGAAGGTTACTGTTAAAGCTGCCTTGCGGGAAAGTACCACGTAAGCTGGTAATATTCACTTGAGGTTCGCCAGCCACTAAAGATAACAGATTAGCGTTCATAAACTCCATAGCCTTAGCTCCTGCCTCTTCAGCAGGCAGCGTATTGAGTGAGTTCGCAAAATCCTGATAAGACTTCAAAAATTCTTGGCTGATATTGGCGACCTCAATCTCAAGAGCCAGATCTTCACCATGGAATTCAGCTATGTCGACCTTTTTAGAGCCGTAGGAAACCTGCATATTTCCCAGTTGTTTTTCTTGGTTGAATTCAGTACTGCCCTTCACATATAGGTCAGCAATGTCAATATTTTCGTTTTGTTCTCTATCATTTAAACTGATGGCACCAAGGTTAATTGTTATATCAGAATCATAAAAAGCACTTTCAAAGATTGCCTTAAAGGAGGAAGCCATGGTCATATCCATAGTCAAACTTTCAGCCTTGACGTCCCTTAACTCAGAAGTGACAGTAAGGCTATCGGCACCCCCCTGGTAAGTTAGTTGCCCATCCTGATATTGCCCTTTACCCTGGAAACCGCTGAAAGTTAACTGAGCTTTATGATCTTCAATATCAGTAGTAAATGGCGTAATGCTGTCGTTATAGTAATAACCACCTAAAACATTCATATTGCCATGAAGCTGGTAAAAAGGCGTTTGCTCAGCCCACACCAAATGTTCACGTAATTGATCACCGGCAGCTTCTAGTGTCCAGCCAAGCCATCCGAAACCGGCATGTTCACCGAAGCGAAAGGGGCCGTGGGAAGCACTGAAATCTACTTCTACAGAAAAAGATTCAAGTTCAGGGGTATCTGACACATCCGAGAAAGCATTGAAATCCATGCTTACCAAAAAGGTAGTCTGGGTTGAAAACCAGGATGAATCCATGCTTTTTATTTCAACCGTGTATGCCGAATTTTCATTTGCGGCAGTGACTATTTCATCAATGGATGACTCAAGTTGAATGCCGGCAATTTTCGGTGCAACAACACCAGTAAGCACTGCTGCTGGAAGCAATACACTCAATAATTTCTTCATTAAAACAAATCCAAACTACAAATTGGCTGAGAAGTAAGTCTATTATTATCTCATATTTACAGGCAGCTGTAAGCCAAAATATAAATACTTATTCTTTCTTGGTGTAAACTACAAACGGACACCCCTATAACAACAATATGTAAAGTGGACTCAATGAAACTCACCACATCTAGTCCTTAATATTGGAGGCGGGAAGCCTTGCTCGCCGAAAATGCGAACGCTGTAATTAGTTGTAACTGGTACAAATTTTTATATTCGATAAGGGATCGCGCAAATGTAACCATTGGTAAGTTGAGATTCCGTTTGCTGGGCCACCCGAAAGTATAAATTCATGTATTTGTGATTGTAATTATTGCCTGCATTCAGCTTTAAAGTGCATCACTTACTTTACCCGTTAGATCTCCCGGCTTCTGTATCCTTGGCCAGCTCGTTGTTTTTCTATCGGCCTCCTCCCCACAAGACCTTGCGATATTACAGTTGCCATTCACTATTAGTTAGCATTTAATGCAATCCATTAAACGGTGATCTTCCTACAGGGGCTTTCACCCCATTAGTCCACGCCCATGTTGGGTGTACCAAAGCCATCAAGCATTGCCAGCAAAGCTGCCTGGACCTCCGCACTTTGTGCTCCAGCAGGTTATGACGGCGTTAAGGCTACAATGAATATTCGAGAATCTATCCAGTCTCAATTTTCCGGAAAAGCTTTCGAAAGACCTTTGTTCTATACCCACAAAGGAGGTCTTCGTTTTGAGCTTTCCTTAGGTGGAGATTGGCTCGATCAATTTGACTTAGCATTACGTAAATCTCACGAGATATGTGAAGAAATATTCGATAAGGAGATTGTTGCCTGTTACCGTATCTTTAGTAACGAACCCCTAGTTTCTTCTATCTCCACTTTTCGTGAGCTTAGAAACATTGGATTATTTCCCGAGAAAGTGAAAGAGAAAGAGCACTGGCTTGAGCATGTAGCGGTAGATGAAGGCTGGATTGAGGGGGAAACTGAAGATTACTGGCATACAATTGCGATAAAACTACCCAAATCAAGTCTGAAGAAGCTACTTTGGTGCAGCATGGCACAAGACTTAGGCGTCAAGCCATGTCCGCTAGTAAACATCTACCTCTTTGATCTAACTAAAGGAGTTGAAGCTTGGCCTTATGATGTTCGAGGCATGGACGTTATTGGCAACAAGGCCATACTGTCTCAGCTATACAAGAAATTCAACTCATACCTTCTCGACTACGATAGAGAGATGATGGACACCAATTTTAGCTAAGGTCTTAAGTCGGGGGGCACAGTCCCCTGATTTATCTCCGCACCACTCCCCACACTAATCCCAATCCCAGCTCTCTCTATCTTGAATCGCCTTTTCACCCATTTTCTTGCACCATACATTTCTTAAATATCTCCATTTATTGACACAAAAAGCAAGTTTTCCGATCACTGACGTTAATTATCACAGAATTCCATCTAATAAAAAGTAAAGGCATAAGAATTAAACGTTCCTTAGTGATACTGGCGTAATCTTGGACTAAGCCTTATAAACAGTGAACAAGCAAACAAGGATTTTGGGAGCTAGCAGGCACCTCGTTGAAGTAGAGGGCAACTCAAAAGTATTCCATTCGTTTTCTGTACCAGAAATCGTTCCTATCAAAAAAATACCAAGTATTTTCGCGGCGGTACTAATAATCAATTCGGGCGTGACCCATAAGAAAAACGGGGAGAAAGAAGTTGAACTACCCAGAGCAGCTCAACCCGGAAGTGTGGCCTCTTGTCGTTTATTGCCTTGCTGTACTCGCACTAATTGTCCTGATGCTGAGCCTTTCCTATTTTCTCGGGCAGAAGAGAAGAGATCCCGCAACAGATGAACCTTTTGAATCCGGGATTATCTCCCAGGGCAGTGCTCGCCTGCGAATTTCAGTTGCCTACTATTTGGTTGCCATTTTATTCATTGTATTCGACCTGGAAGCGGTTTATCTGTTTAGCTGGTCAATTGCCTTCTTTGAGACCGGACTTCTCGGCTTTATCGAAGCCACAATCTTTATTGTCATCCTACTGGTAGGGCTGATCTACCTATGGCGCCTGGGTGCATTGGAGTGGGGCGGACAACAAAAAAGTTTGATTGGCCGCAAAAATAATCAATAAAGAAACCAGGAAAACACCATGCGCTGGCAGCTGAGTAAGGCAGATGATGTCATCGCCTCTGACTCCCGTAAGTCAAGTGGCGAGGAATTCGAAGAAGACCTGCAAAAAAATGTTCTACTCGCCAAGTTGGAAGAGTTAGTCGCCTGGGGACGCTCTAATTCACTTTGGCCATTTAACTTCGGGCTTTCCTGCTGCTATGTGGAAATGGCCACTGCATTTACCAGCCGCCATGATATCTCCCGTTTCGGCGCAGAAGTCATTCGTGCAACGCCACGGCAAGCTGATCTTATTGTAATTTCTGGCACCGTATTCCTAAAAATGGCGCCTGTGGTACAGCGGCTCTACGAACAAATGATCGAGCCTCGCTGGGTGATATCCATGGGCTCTTGTGCCAACTCTGGCGGCATGTACGACATTTACAGCGTGGTGCAAGGTGTCGATAAATTTTTGCCTGTTGATGTATATGTCCCCGGGTGCCCCCCACGCCCAGAAGCATTACTGCAGGGTCTCACTCTGCTACAAAAATCCGTTGCTGCCGAGCGCAGAAATTTCAGTTGGGTAGTGGACGAACAGGGAACCAGAAAAGTAGCCAAACCAAGCCAGCGGGATTTGCATCGAGAAGAACGGATGCGTACGGAACTATTGCGCTCTCCAGATACGGTTTAAAGCTTAAAGCGCTCCAATAAAACAATAACAATGGGACCCTCATGACAGGCGTTATAGCAAAAAGTATTCACAGTGAGACTGCCTATAGCAAGGAGGCTGAGCTATTCCTGCGTGATCTCGACCAGGAATATCATTTGCACAATTACTGGTTGCAACCAAATTGTGGAGATATGCCCACTCTATGGGTAGATGCCCAGTCCCTGATTCCCATATTGCAATTTCTCAAGGTAGATATTTCTCGTCCATTCGCCATGCTTTACGACCTCAGCGCAATAGATGAGCGCTTGCGAGTAAACCGCGGAGAAGGACCAGAAAAGCAGCCAGCTAGTGATTTTACCCTGGTCTACCAACTCCTATCTTTCACTCGCAATTTATTTATCCGCATTAAGGTCGCTCTGGCCGAATCCAAGCTTTCAGTACCATCAATTGATGACATTTGGCAAAACGCCAATTGGTATGAGCGGGAGGTTTGGGACCTCTTTGGGATTAATTTCGAAGGGCATCCACATTTGCGCCGGATTATGATGCCCACTACCTGGAAAGGACATCCCCTGCGTAAAGATCATCATGCGCGCGCCACAGAAGTAGACCCTTTCAGTCTTTCTGAAGAAAAAGAGCGTAAGGAGCAAGAGGCACTATTATTTCGTCCTGAAGATTGGGGCATGGCTCGTGCCAATGAAGACTCAGAATTTATGTTTCTAAATCTGGGGCCAAACCACCCCAGTGTGCATGGCGTTTTTCGCATCGCCCTGCAACTCGATGGTGAACAAATAGTGGATGCGGTACCGGATATCGGTTATCACCATCGCGGCGCAGAAAAGATGGCAGAACGCCAAGCCTGGCATACCTATGTGCCCTATACAGATCGCATTGATTACCTGGGTGGCGTTATGAATAACCTGCCCTACGTTTTGGCTCTTGAGCAACTCGCCGGAATTCAGGTGCCCGAACGTGCCCAGGTTATTCGTGTAATGATGTGCGAGTTTTTCCGCATTTCCAGCCATCTCGTCTTTTTCGGCACCTTTGCTCAGGACGTCGGACAGATGTCCCCAGTCTTTTACATGTTTATCGACCGGGAGAAACTATTTGGCATAGTCGAGGCCATCACTGGTGGGCGTATGCATCCGGCCTGGTTTCGGATCGGCGGTGTAGCCCAGGATCTACCAGAGGGTTGGGAAAAGATGGTCCGGGAATTTCTCGACTATATGCCACAACGCTTGCGCGATTACGACGGGATGGTAATCAAAAATAAACTGCTACAAAAACGTACACGGGGCATCGGCGTCTACAATACCGCTGAAGCACTGGAGTGGGGCGTGACGGGTCCCGGTCTGCGCGCAACCGGGCTTGAATGGGATTTACGTAAAAAACGCCCTTACAGTGGCTATGACCAATTTGAATTCGATATTCCCAGCTATGATGGTGGTGACTGTTTTGATCGGTGTCGTGTGCGAGTGGATGAAATGTGGCAGAGCCTGCGCATTATCCGTCAGTGCCTGGAAAATATGCCAGCTGGGCCCTATAAATCCGATCACCCATTGACGACGCCTCCACGAAAGGGGCGCACTATGCAGGATATAGAAACCCTCATCCAACACTTTGTAAATAACAGTTGGGGACCTGTAATGCCCGCCGGTGAAGTGTGTTTTCCAATCGAAGCCACTAAAGGTCTCAACAGTTATCAAATTGTCAGCGATGGAGGGACGACATCATACCGCACTAGAATACGTACCCCCTCATTCCCACATTTACAAATGATTCCACTTATGTCACGGGGGCTGTTAATTGCGGATCTTATTGCAATCATTGCCAGTATTGATTTTGTTATGGCAGATGTTGACCGATAACAACAATAAATTCAGTTTAGATTATGGGGAGATTTATGAAATACAGGATTCGATGCTCTTATGTCGCAGTAACGACCGGCGACAGTAGCATCTTCTAGATGCCTCCGTGATTCGACTATAGGAGGCGAAAATGTCCAGCGTACTAGAACCGGAACTGATCGAAGTAATGGAGCAAAGTAACAAGGATCCAGAAGAACTCTCCGAAACCCTCACCGATGAGGAAAAGCGAGAAATTGATGAAGAGGCCTCTCACTATGAGGGAAAATCTTCTGTGGGTTTAGAAGCACTTAGAATCGTACAAAAGTATCGGGGCTGGATTTCAGACGGTAGTCTACGGGCCATTGCAAACTACTTGGACATGCCTGTAGCTCAATTGGAGAGCGTAGCCACTTATTTTCAACTGATTTTTCGTCAGCCCGTTGGGAAAGAAGTGATCTTGCTTTGTAAAAGTGCCAGCTGCTGGGTTATGGGCTGTGATCAATTACAAAAACACATAAGCCAGAGTCTACAAATTGAACCAGGGCAGACAACAAATGATGGAATATTTACTCTATTGGAGGCTCCCTGCTTAGGCGATTGTGATAAAGCGCCTGTACTCATGCTGGGAGAGGAAATGTATAGAAACCTCGATGAATCAGCTATCGACGCACTAATCGATAAAAAGAAACAAATCCATGCTGACAAATCCTCTCACTAAAAATATCACCAAAGAAAATACCGCAGCAGATATCACCCGGTACCTGGATAATGATGGTTACCAAGGATGGCGCAAAGCGCACTCTATGGTACCGGATGACATTATCAACCTTGTTAAAGATGGCGGGTTACGTGGACGCGGTGGGGCGGGATTTAACACTGGATTGAAGTGGAGCTTTGTTCCCCGAGGCGAAGGATCCCCTGAGCAAAAGTTTGTTGTCTGCAACGCAGATGAAATGGAGCCGGGCACATTCAAAGACCGCCTCCTTATGGAGCGTGATCCACATTTATTATTAGAAGGGATGGCAATTGCTGCCTACGCCATAGGCGCATCCATTGGTTACATATTCATTCGCGGGGAATATCACCTGGCAGCAGAACGCCTGGAGCGAGCAATAGAGGAAGCAAAATCTCAAGGTCTTATCGGAAAAAATATTTTTGATAGTGATTTTTCATTGGAAATTTTTGTGCATCGCAGTGCAGGTAATTATATCTGCGGTGAAGAGACAGCGCTTCTCAATGCTCTCGAAGGGCAACGTGCAATCCCCAGAGCTAAACCACCATTCCCTCAAGTAAGTGGCTTATGGGGTAAACCTACAGTTGTAAATAATGTAGAAACCTTCTGCAATATACCCCATTTGGTAGCATATGGAGTCGACTGGTACCGTGGCTTGGGCGTCGGACAGGATGCTGGCAGTAAAATATTTGGCGTCAGCGGCAAAGTCAAAAATCCCGGCACTTGGGAATTGCCAATGGGTACCCCTATTCGCGAAATTATTGAACAGTATGCCGGTGGCATGAGAGATGGACTTCGGCTAAAAGGCTTCCTACCAGGCGGAGGATCTACTGATTTCCTGGGGCCCGATCACCTTGATCTTCCTATGGATTATGACGTGATCGGCAAGGCTGGTAGCCGTATGGGGACCGGTACAATTATTGTGTTAGATGATAAAACCTGTCCTATTGGGCTGGTACTAAATCTTACACAGTTTTTTGCGCGCGAATCCTGTGGATGGTGTACTCCTTGCCGAGATGGCTTGCCCTGGATTGTGAAAGTTCTGCAAAGAATCGAGAGTGGGGAAGGTCTGCCCGAAGACCTTGAATTGCTACATGAGCAATGTAAGCGTATTGCCCCAGGTAAAACTTTCTGTGCATTGGCTCCTGGGGCAGCAGAACCCATTCAGAGTTCCCTCAAACTATTTGAACAGGACTATATAGATCATATCAAGAAAGGCTGTTGCCCCTATAAATAACTAGCGAAAGAGATTGGCCGGACTCCCAATAATATCAAATAAATAATGGATTAACGATGCCAACCATAACGATCGATGGCGAGAAGTATCAGGTTGATGGCGATCAAAATCTTCTCAGCAGCTGTCTGACTGTAGGTCTAAATGTCCCCTATTTTTGCTGGCACCCTGAAATGGGCTCGGTAGGTGCTTGCCGGCAATGTGCCATGATCGAATATAAAGACAGTGAAGACCAATCGGGTCGATTAATTATGAGCTGTATGACACCAGTTCGAGATGGTGGTATCTACAGTGTCAATGCCGAGGCAGCAAAAGAATTTCGCGGTAGTATCATTGAAGACCTGATGACCAATCATCCCCACGACTGTCCAGTTTGTGAGGAAGGTGGTGAGTGTCACTTGCAGGATATGACTGAAATGTCAGGTCACACCATGCGCCGCTATAGGGGCACCAAGCGCACACATCGCAATCAATATCTTGGTCCATTTATCAATCATGAAATGAATCGGTGTATTACGTGCTACCGTTGTGTACGGTTTTACAACGATTATGCTGGAGGGAGTGATTTACAGGCACTCGGTCGTAATCATCAGGTTTATTTTGGTCGTCAAGAAGAAGGTCGCCTACAAAATGGCTTCAGCGGAAACTTGGTTGAAGTCTGCCCTACCGGTGTATTCACTGATAAAACATTCAGTGCACATTTTGTTAGAAAATGGGATCTACAAACAGCGCCTTCGGTTTGTGAACATTGTGCAGTAGGGTGTAACACTGCACCTGGTTCAAGAGAATCCAGTAATGGTAACGACCCTGTACTAAGGCGTATTACCAATCTCTTCCATCACGATATAAACGGTTACTTTCTCTGCGATCGAGGTCGTTTCGGGTACGAATATGTCAATGGCTCAACACGCATTGATCAGGTATTGAGTGTACATAATGAGGAGCTTATTAGCTCCACCGCAGATTCAAAAGATAAACTTCACTGTAAAGTAAACCCCCGCGATGGTGTTCTACACCTATCGGTACAAGTCACCGCAGCTCAACGCCAACTCCGCCGGATCATTGGCGTTGGCTCTCCCCGAGCATCAATAGAAAATAATTTTGCTCTACAGCAACTAGTTGGAGCCGACAATTTCTTTTCTGGGCTAAACCGTTTCGATCAGCAATTATTGCAACAGATCAACGCTATACAGAGTGACGAACGAATAAAAAGTCCCAATACTCCAGAAATAGAATCCGCAGATGCGGTTCTGATAATCGGTGAAGATATCTATAACACGGCGCCCCGTATTGCCTTGGCTGTGCGTCAAGCAGCACGTAATCGTCAAAAAAAGCAGGCTCAAAATTTAAAAATTCCTTTGTGGCAAGATGCTTCCGTAAGACAACTAGAGGGTGATCCCAGCCCGATTATTTTTATAGGAACAGAGCTTACCGACCTCACAGATATAGCCAAAACTACCCTGTTTGAGTCACCAGAAAAAGTTGTACAGTTTACTAATGCGCTCACAGAGGAAATCAAAAACTCTAACAACCAGGGAACTGAAAACACCTCAGAACTACAGAAACAGATTAGACGCGTGGCTCAAATACTGGAAAACGCAAATAATCCACTGATTATATCCGGAGTATCCAGCAGGCATCCCAACACTTTAAGCGCCGTAGCCAATCTGGCTTGCGTAATAAGCGATCGCAAAAAGTCACCCACTAATCTGTATTTAAACTGTGGCGAAGTTAACAGCTTGGGATTAATTCAGCTTGTTAATGAAAGTGATAACAATCTGGATCAGCTCTTGGAGTCACTGACAACAACAAAGAATACTATTCCAACCAGTCTTGTTGTGCTGGAAAATGATCTATATCGGCGACTGGATACACCATCTGCAGAGAAGATTTTTTCTCTAGTGGATGAAGTTATTCTGATGGATTCTCTACTTACGCCTACCGCCAAGAGAG
The DNA here is from genome assembly GCF_052467515.1 of Microbulbifer mixtoriginis (SeqCode). NCBI lineage: Bacteria > Pseudomonadati > Pseudomonadota > Gammaproteobacteria > Cellvibrionales > Microbulbiferaceae > Microbulbifer > Microbulbifer mixtoriginis (SeqCode). Next base: position 3,446,033 of record NZ_CP174314.1, read on the forward strand.
CCAACTGGATCTTCCCAGCATCTACAACAGCCGAATCACAGGGTACTTATATAAATAATAATGGTTTAGCCCAGCGATTTTATGCAGTCTATGAAGGCAAAGGATACATTCAGGAGAGCTGGCGCTGGCTTGTGGATGCTGTAGATTTCTGTACTGAGAAGTCCGCTAACCTCTCAGTGATCAACAGCTGGAAGCACAGTACAGATCTCAGTAATGCCATAGCGAAGGAGTTCACGACACTGGGGGTTCTCGCTGATCTCGGCCCCAATGAAGACTATCGCATAGATGGTCTTAAGATCGCTCGACAAAGTGCCCGTTATAGTGGGCGTACCGCTATCCACGCCCAACAACATGTTTCAGAAACACCCCCCATTAAAGATCCTGATGCTCCCATGAGCTTCAGTATGGAAGGCATACACAATCCCAATAAAACTCCACTCCAGGCAAATATTTGGTCACCAGGATGGAACTCCAACCAATCTATCTTTAAGTTTCAACAACAAGTTGGTGGTGAGCGTAAAGGGGGGCCGTCAGGAAAAAGAATTGTACGAGCTCCACGACCTATCTCTGAATACCTCCCCTCTAGTGGTGAATTAGAGCATCCATCAGAAACCTCCAATAAAGTACAGATGCTTCCCATTTATCGCCTCTTTGGTAGTGAGGAACTCAGTAACCAATCAATGTCTCTCTCTGAGATTATTGACGCTCCATTTATATTAATACATCCAGATACCCTAGCTCACTACACTCTGACTATGGGAGAACTGGTAGATATAGAAACTAGCAGTGACACCCATAGAGCAGAAATAAGACCCTGCAACACCATACCCCATGGGTGTATTGGTGTGCCTTTTGGATTACCGGGAATGGAGACCCTGGCTCCTCAGATTCCTGGCTATGCCTCTCTACGTCCGGCAGTGGCACCTATGATTAGCGAGGATCAATAAGCCATGAGTACACCAATCTGGATTACTCTGCTCAATATTTTCGGTGTACTTATCGTTACCGTGTTACTCGCAGCTATCCTCACTTGGGGAGAGAGACGACTTCTTGGATTTTGGCAGGATCGGCCAGGTCCAAATCGGGTGGGTCCCTTCGGCACATTACAAGTTCTTGCCGATATGATTAAGCTGTTCTTTAAAGAAGACTTCATTCCTCGGTTTGCCGATATTCCTGTCTTTGTTCTAGCGCCTACAGTCGTTATGGCAACCATGCTGATTGCTTTTGCCGTAGTGCCCATGTCACCAAGTATTGGGGTTGCCGATCTTAATATTGGTCTACTGTTTGTGCTTGCAATGAGCTCCATTGCCGTTTACAGCATCATCCTTGGTGGCTATGCCTCTAATAATAAGTATGCGCTACTAGGTGGTCTCCGAGCCGCTGCACAGACAGTCTCCTATGAAGTCTTTATGGGATTGAGCCTGATGGGTGTAGTGATGATGTCCGGTAGTTTCAATTTGAGGGATATTGTTAATGCCCAGGCGGACACCTGGTTTATTGTGCCCCAGTTTCTGGGTTTTATTGTTTTCTTTATTGCCGGTATCGCCGAGAGTCGCAGGACACCCTTTGACCTCCCCGAGGCAGAACATGAATTAACAGCAGGATTTCATACTGAGTATTCAGGTATGAAGTTTGGAATGTTTTTTGTTGGTGAATACCTTGCTGTAATTCTGATATCCGCACTAATCACCACTTTATTTCTAGGAGGGTGGCATGGCCCTCTACTCCCTCCTATTATCTGGTTCTGCCTAAAAACTGCTTTTCTGGTTGCCATTTTCATTCTATTGCGTGCAGCCCTTCCCCGTCCTCGATACGACCAGTTGATGAAATTTGGCTGGAAGGTCATGTTGCCCTTGTCTCTGTTTAATCTGCTCGCAACCGCTGGAGTACTGTTATGGATCGCCTAGGCCTTCAATCACATCCCCACAGTATTGCCGGAGGACGGAAATGATCGCCAGTCAAATTCGCAGTATGTGGTTAATATTTAAACATCTATTCCGGCGTAATGTCACCGTTCAGTATCCAGAGGAGAAACCTTACCTAGCGCCACGCTACCGTGGGAGAATTATTTTAAGCCGGGATCCCAATGGCGATGAGCGCTGCGTAGCTTGTAATCTCTGTGCAGTTGCCTGCCCGCCAGATTGTATTTCTTTACAGAAAACCGAAGATCCTGATGGTCGTTGGCGTCCAGAATATTTCCGTATTAATTTTTCCCGCTGCATCATGTGTGGACTCTGTGAAGATGCATGCCCAACTTATGCGATCCAATTAACACCTGATTTTGAAATGTGTGAATACGATCGTCAAAATATGGTGTATGAAAAGGAAGATCTATTGATCGATGGACCAGGAAAATATCACGACTATAGTTTTTATCAGGTCGCAGGAAAAGCCATAAAAGGAAAAGATAAGGGCCAGGCAGATAATGAAGCAGAGCCAATTAATGTTAAAGGCCTGAATCTATAGCTTTAAAAAACATACATCATTATTGACCCAAACAATCACCAACAAGTCAACAACCGCCGACAAAGAAAACAATAATTAAAAAAACAAAATTATTCATTAAATAAGAAAAAGTCGCTGAGAAAAACAATCACTCAATCGACTAACACAATACCAGGGAGCCGAAAGGCATGAATCTTATCTTCTATTTGACAGCTGCCATAGCGGTAGCGTCCACAACCATGGTTATTTTTCATAAAAATGCTGTACATGCCCTTCTTTATCTAGTGACATCGCTACTCGCAGTGGCTGTAATCTTTTATCAATTTGGGGCTCCTCTCGCTGCTGCCTTAGAAGTAATTATTTATGCCGGGGCAATTATGGTATTGATTATTTTTGTCATTATGATGCTCAACCAGGGAGATTCCACTGTAGCTCAGGAACAGGCGTGGCTTCAGCCCAGAACCTGGATCGGCCCGGCTTTATTGTCTGCCTTATTATTAGCTCAACTTATTATATTGGTGAGTAATGGACAAATCTCTTCAAGTCAAACCTATCACTACATAGGCCCCAAACAAGTAGGTATCGCGCTATTTAGCCACTATGTTCTCGCTGTAGAGTTGGCTTCAATGTTATTGCTGGCTGGATTAGTTGGTGCATTCCACTTAGCTCGTCGTAGAAATATTGATTCAGAGGGATCTAATAATGCCAATTGAAACCGCACCAGGTCTTGAGGCAGGTGTTCTACTTGCAGCCATCCTTTTTTGCTTGGGACTGGCAGGTTTAATGATGCGAAGAAATGTCATTTTCATGCTGATGTGTGTGGAGATTTGCACAAATGCTGCAGCACTGATGTTCGTAGTCGCTGGTGCACATTGGGGAAATGCTGATGGCCAGGTAATGTTCCTATTTGTCGTCACTCTTGCGGCAGCTGAAGTAGCAATTGCGCTTGCTTTAGTTCTGCAATTTTATCATCGCAAGCATACTGTTGATATTGATCAATTAAATGAACTGAGAGGCTAACATGCAGGGCCTATTAGCTTGGGTGCCACTTTTACCACTGATTGGCTTCCTCACATTGGTAGCTATCCCACTATTTTATCGGGATGAGCCTTCGCAAAAAGTGATTGCCTATATCGGCGTAGGCAGTGTTGGCTTGGCTGCTCTATTTACGATAATTGTGGCCATTGTTTTATTTTGGGGGAATCCCTCTGAATCAGTCAATATTTCTCTATGGTCGTGGATGTTGGTGGACAACCTGAAACTAGGTTTCAATTTCCACGTGGACTGGCTAACCATGGTGATGTTACTGATTATCACTGGTGTTGGGTTTCTTATCCACCTCTATTCAGTGGGCTATATGCGGGAAGACCTGGATTTCCGCCGTTACTTCGCTTACCTAAACCTGTTTGTCTGTGCCATGTTGATTCTGGTTTTGGCTGATAATCTGGTCTTACTTTATCTTGGCTGGGAGGGTGTTGGACTCTGCAGCTATCTTCTGATTGGTTTTTGGTATAAGAATCCAGCCAATGGAGCAGCTGCCCAAAAAGCTTTTATCGTCACCCGTATTGGTGATACGGCAATGGCTATCGGCTTGTTTCTGCTTTTCTATGAATTCTCAACACTAAACATTCCTGAGCTTGTCTCGACCATAAACGGTCCAGATGTAAACAATGACATAGTCACTTTAGCGTGCCTTCTCTTACTGGGTGGTGCCGTGGGTAAGTCGGCACAATTACCATTGCAAACCTGGCTACCTGATGCCATGGCTGGTCCAACACCAGTGAGTGCCCTGATACATGCTGCCACTATGGTTACCGCAGGTGTATATTTAATTGCCCGTATGCATCCTCTTTATATGTTATCCGAAGTGGCAATGACCGCTGTGGCAGCCGTTGGCGCTCTCACACTACTTCTGGCTGGCTTCAGTGCAATAGCTCAAAGTGACATAAAAAGAGTACTCGCCTACTCCACAATTAGTCAGATCGGTTACATGTTTCTTGCTTTAGGCGTTGGTGCTTGGTCTGGCGCTATTTTTCACTTAATGACTCATGCATTTTTTAAGGCCCTACTATTCCTATCTGCAGGATCAGTAATTTTAAGCCTGCATCATGAACAAAATGTTTTTTCAATGGGTGGACTGTATCGAAAAATACCACTTACTTTTATTTGTTTTACCATTGGATGTGCATGCCTTGCTGCACTTCCCTTCACCTCAGGATTCTATAGTAAAGACCATATATTATTGAGCGCCTGGGAATATCACCATGGCATTAACATCTTGTGGCTCGCCGGCATACTCGGAGCACTCGTAACCGGAATTTACAGTTTCCGTGTATTATTTCTCGTGTTTTTGGGAAGAGAAGGTCAAGCTTCCACTCATTGTAAAGATGCCAATATCCCTGTAATGAGCATACCTCTCTGTATTCTCGCAGTGTTGGCATTATTTGGTGGCTTATTGGCCCCGCCGCTGCAATCCGTATTTGGTGTTCGCCCAGACGAAGTCCACTCCCCCTGGATCGAAGGCACTGCTATTGCAATGCCATTAATAGGCCTTGCCATTGCCTGGAAGTTATTCCGTCATGAGCAAAGAACAGGAGAACAACGTTCAAGTCTATTGCAGTTCTGGTTCTCCGGCTGGGGATTCGATTGGATATACGATCATCTACTGGTGCGACCTTTCAAGTTTCTTACTCAAATAAACCACAATGATATTATTGATAGTATTTACAAAGGCACTGCAACAATTAGCCGACAAATGCATGCTCTTCTAAGTACCTCGCAAAATGGACAAGTGCGTTGGTACCTAACTACCTTCGCCGTTGGTTCCATTCTATTCCTCGCACTTCTGGTGGCGTTATGACCCTTTTAACGATCATTATTATATTGTTCGCCGGCGGCGTGCTAGCCTGGCTAGCTGAGCGCAATTTTAAAACTGGTGGACGCTGGATCAGTATGATCAGCTTATTACTTGCCGCCTTATTACTCACAAACTACTCAACATTTATTCATTCAACAGAAGTTGGCACATCGGAGCCTTGGTGGGAGAGTTTACAAATACCCTGGATTCCCAGATTTGGAATTGACTTCCATTTAGCCATTGATGGCTTAAGTTTTCTCATGCTGGTACTGACACTGGCAATGGGAATTTTTGGGATAGTAATGACCTGGAATGATATTAATTTTCGCAGAGGTTTTTTCTATTTCAATTACCTATGGACTTTAGCCGGTGTTGTTGGTGTCTTTACCGCTATTGATCTTTTCCTTTTCTTCTTTTTCTGGGAAGTCATGCTGATACCCATGCTGTTCTTAATCGCAGTATGGGGTTATGAGCAACGTATTTACGCCGCAATCAAGTTCTTTATTTTTACTCAAGCAAGCAGTCTTCTAATGCTTATTGCGATAGTTGCGCTTGTTTATATCCACTACACCAACACCGGGCAGCTCACTTTTAATTACAATGCCCTGCTAGATGCCCGTGTATCACCCGGAATTGCCTACTGGATAATGCTAGGGTTCTTTGTTGCTTTCATAGTCAAATTACCAGCTTTACCTTTCCATACTTGGTTACCAGACGCACATACTCAGGCACCTACAGCAGGGAGTATCCTACTGGCCGCCATTCTCCTTAAAACGGGTGCTTATGGCTTGTTGCGCTTCAACCTACCGCTATTTCCTGAAAGCTCAGTAGCATTTGCACCGGTAGCAATGACTATTGGAGCACTCAGTATTATTTACGGAGCAATGCTCGCCTTTGCTCAAAGAGACATGAAGAGGTTGGTAGCCTATTCCAGTGTTAGCCATATGGGGTTTGTATTACTTGGCTTGTATGCCCTTGATACTATTGCTATTCAAGGAGCTGTTATGCAAATGATCGCTCACGGCTTGAGCACTGCAGCTTTATTTGCCCTGGTGGGTGCTATTCAGCATCGCTTTCACACTAGAGATATGCACCAGTTGGGCGGTCTTTGGGCCAGATTGCCAAAGTTATCTGCCGTTGCACTTTTCTTCGCAGTAGCATCTCTGGGCCTACCTGGTTTAGGCAATTTTGTTGCTGAGTTCACCGTACTTGTAGGTAGTTTCCGAAGTAATCACTGGCTAACAGCCCTGGCTGCAGTTGGACTTATTGGTGCAGCGCTCTATGCCTTACTTATGATGCAAAAGGTATTCTTTGGAAAACTGAACAAGCGACTGGAAAAGCCGATTCAGGAGCACGAGGCTACAGATCTCAGCATACGGGAATCTAGCGCCCTTCTCACTCTCGCCGTCCTATTAGTCTTTATCGGTTTACGCCCACAACCAGTTTTTGATATTGCCGATCCAACCGTTCAACGGTCCGCAACAAGAATTGATGCTGCTTTAAGTGATCAAAAAATATCAAATGAACAATTATCATCTAAGACTCTCTCACCCAAGCTTAAACCGACCTCAGTTGAGGATAACACCCCATGAGTGCACAGGAACTTTTTGGAATACTGCCACTACTGATACTTAGTGCAGGTATAGTTATTCTATTGTTACAGGTATCTTTTTGGCGTGGGCACCTGGGAGCATTGGTAACCACCCTAATCACTCTACTGCTTGCCATGGCTTCTTGCTTTTGGGTTGCCGATGAACTGACTGGTGCAACAAGCTCGCTTCAGGTAACTGAGCTTATCCTGATCGACTACACTGCATTATTTTTCACACTTATATTATTGGTAACCGCCTTTGCCGTCAGTATTATGGGGTTCAACTACCTACGTCTACGCTGTGACCCAAAAGGAGTAGCTGGTAGTTATCCAGAGGAATATTATATTTTATTGCTTCTGGCAATGCTTGGTGCCTGCACTCTGATTTTCTCCAGCCATTTTGCAACTTTTTTCCTGGGACTTGAGTTAATTAGCCTCTCTCTTTATCCCATGCTAGGTTTTTCCTTAACTGGCGATCTATCCCCAAAAAGAGAGCAGCTTCAGTCCCTTGAATCAGCCATTAAATATTTAATTCTATCAGCACTATCCACTGCATTAGGCCTGTTCGGTATTGCGCTTATTTATAGCGCTTCTGGCGCGCTAGACTTTACCGGCATAGCTTCTCGAATTACCGAGTTATCCCAGACCTCCACGCTATTTGCGACTGGAGTTACTTTATTTCTTATCTCTGTGGCTTTTAAATTATCACTTGTGCCCTTTCATATTTGGACACCTGATGTTTACCAAGGGGCCCCCACGCCAACAACAGCCTTGATTGCAACCGTAGCCAAAGGAGCGGTTATTGGCTTCCTATTACGTTTCTTTAATACTCTGGACCTATACAGCAGCAAAACTTTAATCGATATGCTTTCTATTGCAGCCATAGCCAGTATGATTGTAGGGAATCTTCTCGCATTAATGCAGTCGAATATCAAACGCCTTTTAGCCTACTCTTCAATTGCACATATCGGTTATTTGATTGTGGCTTTTATCATAGGAAAAAGCACCTTTGGCACAGAGGCCGTTATTTATTACTTGATAGCTTATATAATTACTACCCTAGGTGCTTTTGCGATAGTGGGCTTGGTCGCCGATTCGGTTGAAGAAAAAGTGCTTAGTGGAGAGTACCCTGAAAATCCCACTTCAGATAGCCAGAACCCCTATCAGCGCGCATTTTATCAGGGGTTGCTCTGGCGCTCCCCCTGGTTGGCCAGCTGTTTCGCTGCCATGCTCCTCTCCCTTGCCGGCATACCGCTAACTATTGGCTTCATTGGCAAGTTCTACGTGTTTACAGCAGGGGTTGAGGGTGAAATGTGGGGGCTTCTAGCGGGTGTGGTTATCGGTAGTGCTCTGGGACTTTTCTATTATCTAAGACTACTTCTTACCCTAGTACAGCGTGATAGCTCCCTGGATACAACCTCTAACGGTACAGTACAAATTGCTGCATCTGGCCAGTTGTTACTACTGGCACTGACGGGGGCTCTGTTAGTATTCGGTATTTTTCCTCAGATCTTGATCAACTGGATAAATGCACTATAAAGATTAATTAGGGTATGGCCGCAAGAAGATACGACCTGTTTTCCGCCCAATAACAATTTCCTGGGTATCAAAGGGCAGACCTATGAAGACTTTCAAGCAGGCATTTGAAATCATTCAGGATGCAGAAAAGTTTCACCTGGATATGGCAGACCTTTACGAGAATTTACTTGAAAAATCTGAGGATTATCGAACTCAGCTGTTATTAAGGCATATGTTAGAGCATGAACAACGTATGGCGAGAAACCTCTCAAACTATGGAGAAATCGCCCAGCAAAAGGTCATGCAGACCTGGTTGCAGTACACCCATGAAGAATCCGCCCATGATTTTATTCGTCAACTACCACTTAGTGACCCGCCCACGATCAAAGAGGTCAATAATATTGGAAGGGAAGTAGACCGATATTTTTCCAGTCTTTATGAAGCGGTGTACGGCGCTATTGAGTCCATGGAAGTGAAAGAAGTCTTTGAGGACTTGAAGCAGATACAAGACAAAGAACGTATCACCTTATCTATGGCAACTAACTCTCTCTGGGACATGTAAAAAAGCCCGCATAAAGCGGGCTTTTTTACAGTAACGATAGCTTTTAAGTAAAGCTATTCACTGAGGGCTTAAAACTCATACTGTGCACGTACATAGTAGAGCGCACCATTAAAGCCCATTGGTGCTGTCTCGGGGTATTCAGCGCCTGCAACACCTGACCAGGGGTTCTTATCTGGGTAGTTATTAAACAGATTTTCAGCCCCTGCGATCAGCGACAGCGAATCGCTAAAGTCATAGGCACCCTCTATATCCACAGTCCACTCATCACCGGCATCAATGGGTAAGCTGTAATCATCCAGGTGCGCTTCCCAGTAGCTGCCATAGTAGTTCAATCGAACTAGACCACGCCATCCTTCACCCGCATGAGAAATGGTTGCATTACCACGAATGTTGGGTAGACCATCTTCCAACTGCCCAAGGCGCATATCACTGATGGTTTCTTCCCGATACTTGGTGACTTCTGTATCAGTCCAGTTTGCTGCGAAACTTAAGTCAGTGGCATCTCCGAGCGGATAGGTTGCCACCACATCAATTCCACGGGTCTTGGTGTCGAAGTCGTTGGTATAAAAGCGAATCGATGTTAGAGAATCAGCTCCGCTAATACCATCGGCTACTAGTTGCGCTTTTTCCGCTTCACTTAGTTCCTGATCCGCAGACTGGGTGATACGATCACTTACGGAAATTTGGAAATAATCGAGGGTAATATCCCAGTCACCGGCAGCAATAATGGCGCCAATAGTAAAGTTTTTCGACTCTTCAGGTTGTAGTTGCTTCCCACCTTTTAATACCGCAACAGGGTTTGTCGGTGGGATAGTACCTTTATTCTCTAGCTGACCATCTGCAAAGGCCGTAGTCACATTACTTATATTTGACTGAGCTGGTGTAGGTGCACGAAAGCCGGTACTGTATGTAGAGCGCAAGGCGATTACATCATTAATTGCCCAATGTCCGGAAACCTTATAGTTGAAAGTACTGCCGAAGTCTGAGAAATCTTCCCAGCGTAGGGCTGTGCCCAAGCGAAGATTATCAGTCGCTTCCAGTTCAAAGTCGGTATAGAGCGCAATATTATCGCGGTCGAAAGTACCAATAACTTCAGGTCCGAACCCAGAAAAACCATTAGAACCAATAAGGAATTCTTGTTCTGTCAATGGACCTTGAGTCCATGAGGCTTCATCCCCCATATTGACTTCGAACTCTTCCTCACGCCACTCAAAGCCCCCGGCCATATACAATGCCTTACCGGAAATTTCAGTAGCCTTGGTCAGGTCAATATTAAAGTTAGTCTCAGTTTGCGCATAACCACCAGGGCTAAAGCTGGTCGGGGTATTTGGGCCCATTGTGGCATTAATGGTATTGTAGATATGGAAATCTACTTTGTTCTGGCCCCTACTGGCACTGACATCGTAACCAATACCATTGGCCAATTCACCACGCAACCCGAAGACCATGGAGTAATCTTCTAGATCACCACCAAAGCGCGGAGTAAACCCGCCAGGGAACATCTCGGTAAAGGAGAAACATTCATCGAGATCATGGGCTTCAGAGACACTGACATTCTGACAATTATCAATACCATTGCTGGGATCTAAGTCACCTATCAGAGGTAAAACAACCTCCTTGTCAGGGACCCCATCACCATTTGTGTCAATCTCATCCTTATAGGTAAAAACCCCATCTCGATTTTCTGGATTACGGAAATAGAATCCCCCATCGGTTGAACGGCTGGCGTAGTTACCAAAGGCATATAGCTCAGCAGTATCGTTCAGCTCAATGGCACTGTTAATAAAGAACTTGGTGTCATCATCAACTTCGGGCTGACCCCAAACTTGCGCTGGGTTAGCAACATGAGTATTGCCATCGGCGATCAGCTGCGCAGCATCGTCCCGCTGGGTACTGCGGCTTGTGGAGTCCTGCTCGCGATACTCCATACTGAAGTTTACAAAACCAGAATCGGTCAACGGCAGTCCAAAGTTGGCGGCAACCATACTCTGGTCGCCATCACCCTCGGCAGTGGTAGCATGCTTCACCTCAACGGTGCCACCCTCAGCAGCATCTTTAAGCTGGAAGTTAATCACCCCGGCAATGGCATCAGAACCGTATTGGGCGGCTGCACCGTCGCGCAGTACTTCTACTTGCTTCAGTGCTATGGCTGGTATAGCAGAGATGTCCGGGCCCTGAGCGCCATCTGATACGCCACTACCAAGGAAAGCAATCACAGAAGCACGGTGGCGGCGCTTACCGTTTACTAGAACCAGGGTGCTATCGGGCGGCAGTCCACGCAAGTTGGCCGGGCGTACAATCGATGCGGCATCAGAGATCGGCTTGGCATTAACATTGTAGGAAGGCACAACATTGCGCAGCAGGTTGTTGAGGTCACCATCACCTTGGTTAACAAATTCGTCACCAGTAACGATGTCGATAGGTGCGGAGGAATCCGTAGCCGAACGCCCCTCAACACGGGTACCGATAGTGATGACTTCCTCCAGAAGTGCATCCTCGGCAACTGCGGGGCTGGACACAGCGGCAACCGCCATTGCCAATAGCGATGGCGCGCCACAGGCCGCTAGCCAACGCTTCTTATTTTCTTTCATGTAATTACCCTGTCAATTATTGGTTTTATCTTCCAATGCTAATCGATCATTTTTCGGCAGTGTGGTACCGGGTACGAAGCAATCTATCCTGATTGGAACAGTACGTGCCGAATAGCGTACTGATATAGCCCGCCCCTCAAATGATGGACATCATCATTCTTCATCACTGCAAGAAGCGTGACACAGGTAAAAAATGCCAGCAAAAATGGAAAATTAAAATACCTAAATAACAGGTATTTACAATTTAAATCATGTCTATTGAGGTGATAATGACATTCATGTCACTGTGAGAATTCACAGCAAAACGAACTAAGGGAGATTAATAGGGAGTAATTTTCAGAGTACTAGGTAGGCAACTGTCATACAAACAAAGGATATGCGAAATAGTAACTGATTTTTACTCCAGAGTGAAATAGCCCATCCTAAAAAGGTAAAATAAGTAGGGACCAACATCCACATAAAGGTATTGGACCCCAATATATTCCTATAGGCCCCAAAAACTGACTAGGAAGCCTTCAAGGAAAATTCCACAGCTTTATTCGCATGAATTTGAGTAGTATCCAACAGTGGGATAGTCACATCCTCTTGTGAAACCAGCATACCAATCTCGGTACAGCCAAGAATCACACCATCCGCCCCTTGAGCCGACAACGAGTGGATAATACGCAGATATTGCTGCTTTGATGCAACTTCAACTTTGCCCTTACAAAGCTCCTCATAAATTACCCGATGGACAATTTCCCTATCTGGGGCTGCGGGAACTATTAGGTTTATTCCGTACTTTTCCTGTATGTATTTACGATAAAAATCCTGCTCCATGGTGAAAGCAGTACCCAGTAACCCTACCTTATTGACTTTATCTCTAAGCAAAACTTCAGCTACAGCATCGGCAATATGTAAGAGAGGAATACCTACGGAAGCCGTCACCTGATCCGCTACTTTATGCATGGTGTTGGTACAAATTAGAATGCAATCTGCCCCAGCAGCTTCCAACGCTTTGGCGGCTTGTGCTAAAAGGTAGCCTGCCTCATCCCAGTTACCGGATCGCTGTAGCTTCTCCACTTTATAAAAATCGACACTGTATAAAATAATCTCTGCTGAGTGTAATCCCCCAAGACATCGATTGACCCCTTGGTTAATTAACCTGTAATAAAGCTGTGTACTCTCCCAGCTCATACCGCCAATTAGGCCAACTTTTCTAACTTCACGCTTCACTACTTGCTCACCTAACTTTTATAAAATTAAGCAACAAATTTAAAGTAACCCAGCAGTAGAAACAACCAATAGAAAAACAATCAGATAAAAGAAATAAAAATGTAAAATATAGCCAGTAGCTACTCGGTGTACTTTGATGAATCCATGGACATACAAGAAGCAATCAAGTTTCTTTTACTGAAGTTATAACCTGAAAGAAGAGCCATCATATTCTCCCTCCCCAAAAGACGACGAGTAATTTCTTTAAGTGATACTCCCTGGCGCCCCAGCTCCTGAGCAGAACTCGACAGGTTAAGCAAGTAATCATACTTTTCTTGAAGCCTTTTCTTACCATTCTCTACCAAACCCCGATGGGGACATAAGATAAGATCAAATTCATATTGAAGTACTTTGCGCATGCTTTTCATCAAAACCGGAATACTCTCATCCTTACGCAACATTTTTAGATGACTGGCCACATAGAGGTCAGCAGTAAAAATCCAGCCCCGGTCTTCCATCAGGTAACAGGTCATATCCTTAGCATGGCCTGGTGCGGCGATAGGTATTGTTTTCTCACCGGCTATACGCAGATCTTTTGGCAATTCGGCTGCTTCAGCCAGCCCGGCAGCTCCCCAAATTAGCCTTTGAATTGGCGGTATACGAAAACCCCGTTTAAGAATTTCTATAGTGGCTTTAGGCGCACGAGGTTGAACTCCTGTCAACTTATAGATAGCGCCTGCATTGCCGCTATGATCCTCATGATGGTGAGTAAGAAGAAGCTGACGAAACGGTTTGTTTTTCACAAACCACTTGACATACTTCCATTGATTGCTAGGCCCTGTATCAATAATGGTATCTTTTAAGCGATAAACAATAAATGTGGTATTGATCCCAAAATCAAATCTGCCAACTCTCTGCGCATCAAGATCTTTGTAGTCAAATGAATCAATGACCGACACACAAGCCTCCCATGCCTGAGACCGAAAAATTGAGAAGACTAGAGATTTAAGATAGTAATACCTCAGTGTGAAGGTCTAGATATCTAATAAAGTAGGGATAAAATTGGTGACAGCATCGACTTATTGAGTCATTAATCTGCTAAAAAGACTATTCCGTGAGTTCCATACGCAATTTCAAGCCAAGCTTGGTGGTAGCACCACTGGTAGTCCAGGCAATCTTTCCGTCATTCCCCACAATAATCATCGTTGGCGTTACTTTGATTCCCCAACGGGAACTTATTCTGCCCACGGGGTCATTGATTGTAGGAAACTTCAGATTGTGCCGGAGCATATATTTCTCTACCTCATCCTCATCACCAGATTGCATGGCAATTCCCAAAACCTGATATTCTCGCGCCAGCTCAGATATTTTGGGAGATACTATACGGCAATAAGGGCACCAGGAGCCCCAAAAGTAAATAAGGACTGGTCCATGAGTTGTCATCTCTTTAAGGTTTAACAAGTTTCCATTTATGGTTTTACCTTCTAGTGGTGGAGCTGTGTCTTTGGGAAGGTCTCGTTGCTGATAATAGCCAACCGCAGCCATTACCAGTATAGCTAGCATAGAAAAGGCTACTATTTTTACCGCCGCCCGGTACCGTTGAATTTGCACCGTAAACTTTTCCTATATTTTAAATTTTTCTAGCCAATTTTGGATATCCATCTCACCCAGTACAACTAAGAGTGGTTCAACTCTATCGCTCCTCATCCTCTTCGTTGTTATTACTATCTTCGAACAAATCGACAATCATAAATTCCTGCAATACCTGAGGTAGAAGCTTGGGTCTCTTTGCTCCAGCAGGATACCAAGCATAAACAGGGATTGAGTTGCGCCCTAATGCGGCCAGAGATTCAGTAATTTCTGGGTCTTCTCGAGTCCAATCAGCACGCAGTAACAAAACATTATTATCCTGAAAGAGTTTTAATGTTTCCTCTTTATCAAGCACTCGCTTTTTATTTACCTGACAGGTAACACACCAAGCAGCTGTATAGTCGACAAACACTGAACGCTTTTCCTGTTGCGCCTGTTTAAGCAGTTCAGGATCATACTTTTGCCATGAAACTAAAGTTTGTATCATTTTCTGATCTGCTCGCTCCATAACCTTAAAAGCTAACGGTAAACTGATAAATAAGAGACCCCAGGAAATTCCCCTAACTAAACCTGTGGAGTTATGTATCATCCAGAGGATAATCGTTGCTATCAGTACCATAGAGGTACCCATTAGCCAACCCATCTCTCCTTCCATTCGACCCAGAATCCAAAGGAGCCAAATTACTGTAGCGTAGAGTGGAAAAGCCAGAAATTGGCGAAGTTTTTCCATCCATGGCCCCGGAGATGGAAGCCTTCTTAGGAGTGATGGACTAACACAGAGAATTAAGAATGGAGCTGCTAAACCAATCCCCATAGAGATAAAGATAAGCATGGCCTCCAGTGGAGGTAATATTGTTGCAGAGCCCAACGCTACGCCCATAAATGGTCCAGTACAGGGTGCAGCAACAAACACTGCAAGGGCACCTGTACCAAAGGTTCCCCCTTTACTCAGGCCTGCAACCTTCACCAAGTGTTGGCCAAATTCAAAGACTCCATGAAAAGACATGGCCATCACCCAAAATAATACAATCAGGCTCAACACCACTTCAGGGGACTGAAGTTGAAAGCCCCACCCTATAGATGCCCCACCTGCTCGAAGTAGTAAAAGTAGCAAGCCTAGGATCGTAAAGGTGCTAACCACGCCAGCAGCATAAATGAGCCCTTCCAACGGGCGAGATCCACCGCTATAGCCCTCCCCTATTAAGCCAAGCAGTTTGATTGAAAGAACAGGGAAAACACAGGGCATCAGATTCAATATGACCCCGCCAATAAATGCCGTGAGGATGATCAGCCAAATGGGACGCCACTTCTCAGTAGGTAGAGGGCTACCGAAGGAGACATCATCAAACTTCCAGGCCTGTTTTCCATCACTGATGACAAAACTAGTTACCGCGGGAGTAGTCGCCTCAGGCTGGCGCTGGAAGAGATAGATGAGTGACCAACCATCTCGTCGGACCCTTGGCTTGGCGGGAGAGATGACTTTTCCATCCAGTGGAAAAACCTGTGGTACCTGACCTTTCTCACGTGCTTCAATCAACAGGCGTATGCGGTCTTTTCCTTGAGGAACCAGCGATTTTATCATCCAAGGGCTGCTTTCACTCGAGATAGGCACTCTCTCTGCAAAGTAATCCCTTATTATCAGGTCATCTCCTGTCCACTTGGGCTGCTTCCCAACAGGGCGGGTTAAGGTTATGGTGCCACGTCCTGGAATGCACTCGATCTTACACACAAGCCATTCAAGATCCGCTTTCAAAGCGACTTGCTCAGCTCCTGACTTGGGTTTCAGGTCAAAAAGATAGGCAACACTGCTCTCATAACCCAGGTTTGTAAGGTGTTCCACCTTCAAACGAGTTGGAAAAGGCCATTCAATATTTCCTATGCTTGCCCCCGAAGCCTGTATATTAAAACGGGGCGCGGCTCCGGAATCTCCCGGATTTCGCCAATACACGTGCCACTCAGGGTCCACCTCGAAGTAGATACCAATTTTTTCGGTGCGTACTTCTTCAAAGCTAGAAGGGGCCAACCAACGTATACGCACATGATCGCCGGAAGTCTCTTCCTGTGCATAAAGGAAAGAACCATAAAAAGAAGCTAATCCACTAATGATGATTATCAAGACAAACTTGATTTTAAACACACTCTTTTCCTTGGGCCTTATGCCTGGGAAATTTAAAAATGCAATACTGGTTATCTATGAACACTATACTGAGAGATAACCACTTAAGATCAATAAATTGGACGCAGATTACCCCGTCAATATCCCCTTACTAACTTTTGTAATTAGACGCAGGTTCTCGTTTGAGATCTTCGTCAGCCCTTTAAGTTTTTCAATAACCTATAACCATCGCTCCTTAGGCTCCAGGCTGGTCAGAGACCTAAAACTTACTCACAGCTCATCTTGGCACAAAAAATAGCCATCGATTAGCCTGATATTTAGATACTTATCAGCACATAGTAGGAAAATTATTGATTGGAAATAGATATCGAGGCTCTGGCAGACCGCTTACAGATCAACTACTTGTCAGTCGTCGAACATTATAACGGCGTCCCTTATGCCCTTTCCATCGCTTATTACTTCCCATATTGGTCTCTCGCTTATTCAGTATCAACCTTAGGGAAAAGGGAGTAACCTCTAAGAAAAAGGCAATTATCTGAAATTTATCGGCAAAATCCGCCAGAATATATTTTCTGATTTAATGTATCTGCACTTTTACGGCGAATAGTGCCTCAAAAATATAGGTAATTTAATCTGACAGGCTATAAAGAAAAACAATCAGAAGCAATAATTCTAGTGAGTACTTATCTTTCAACGCAATATTTAAGGTTTCTTTTATTTCTGGCCTCAAAAAGAGTGGAGAAAGTAATTATAAAGTAACAATGGCACTCAGGAATTGAGTCTTTGGGCGTGAAAATCTGTAAAATTCAACCTCAACTTTCTATGAAAGTTTTAATGATATCACTGATATATATAATACCCTTGCGCGAGATCGAAAGACCCCCCAACACATACCTTCATCTTTAATCTGAAATGGGTCATTACACATACTTATTAGATACAAGCGGGATTTAACTCTTTTTATCCACACTATCAATATTTATGTAATTTATCTTTTCAATATTCAGCCAATAAAGGATGCTCAACATTAACAGGAACCAAATTCTCCAAAAAATCCTCAGTAGCCAAATCCCAGCAGAATGTTCTCGCTCGTGCGATACAATCCTCTGATTTGAATGTAAGAGCTTTTTGAATAGCCACCCCAAGATCTTCATCCATAGCACCAACGGGTGCATCGCCAATGATATCTCTTGGCCCGGTGACCGGATAGGCTGCAATTGGCAGGCCACAAGCTAACGCCTCAAGATTCACCAAACCGAAGGTATCTGTTAAAGATGGAAATACAAAAACATCCGCTCCAGCATAACACTCGGTTAATGCCTCTCCCTCTTTTATCCCCAGATAAATCACCTCTGGAAACTCTTTCTTTAATGCATTTAATTGAGGACCATCTCCTACCACCACTTTGGTTCCAGGAGTATTAATAGACAAAAACCTATCTAGTGACTTCTCCACAGCAATACGACCAACATTTAACATAATTGGCCTGGGCAGCCCTGAAAAAATTTCAGTTTCAACGGGGTGGAATTTATCCAGCTCCACTCCTCGACGCCAGCGAACAACCCTACTAATACCTAAACTTCTTGCTTCTGCCTCCATACTTGTAGTTGTCACCATCGTTTGAGCTGCAGACTGGTGAAAATCCACAAGTAGTCTATGCAACCAACTTACAGGTATTTTGTATCTTAGGGAAACATATTCAGACAATCTTGAAAGCCATGAAGTTGTATACCTTAAACCTCGCTTTTTACAATATCTCCGCATGGAAATACCAATTGGCCCCTCTGTCATAATATGAATAGTATCTGGGGAAAAATCATCAACAATACGAGCAAGACGGGAACCAGGGAATACTGCAATTCTAATTTCATGATATCCAGGCCAGGGAAAATACCTAAAATCATCAACAGATAAAAGCTTAACTTCATGCCCTCGAACAGACAATTCTTTTATGGTTTTCTCTAGAACCCGCGATACACCATTAAGCTGCTTCGGATAGGTGTCCGTAGCAATCAATATTTTCATACCATAAAACCTTTATCTAAAGACAAGAATCGTTCCAAAACAGTGCCAACAAAAATACGAAACCACTAAATAAAGCTTGAGACGATTCCGACACTTACCATTTTGACAAGCAGGGTATTTTTCTCTGATCACAGCGACTGGAATATTTCTTTGCCACCTGCTCCACTTCTGATAAAAGCTTATCACTCAGCGTGATCGGCTGTAGCCCCATCTCCAGCAACTGGTCATTAACAGCCAGTAAATCATTTTCTGGAGACTCTTTTCTTGGGTTATCCACATAGGCAATAGCCACATCTGTTTTATCAGCAATCAACTTCGCCAGATCTCTGACTCTATGTATTTCAGTCATCTGGTTCAATATTTTGACCCGATCATCTTTTTCCGGAGGATTTTCTATCGCTAACTGTATACAACGGCAACTATCCTGAATATGGATAAAAGCACGTTTCTGCCCACCGGTACCATGAACTGTAAGGGGATAATTAATCGCAGCCTGCATTAAAAATCGATTCAATACAGTGCCATAATCTCCATCATAATCAAATCGATTGATAAGATACTCATCCCTACGGGTTTGGTTTGTTTGTGTGCCCCAAACAATACCCTGATGTAAATCAGTAATACGCAGCCCATCATTTTTATTATAAAAAGCAAACAATAACTGATCCTGAGCCTTAGTCATATGATAGATAGAACCAGGATTTGGAGGATATAAAATTTCCGAACTTACAAATCTACCTGCCTCTTCCACTTGCACCTTAAGGTATCCTTCTGGGATTTTCATGCCGGCAGTGCCGTAACCATAAACACCCATAGTTCCCAGGTGTACAAGATGAATATCCAGCTTACTTTCTACAATTGCGGCAAGAATATCGTTGGTCGCACTCAAATTATTATTAACCGTCAAACGTCTATGGCTTGATGACTTCATCGAATAAGGCGCTGATCGCTGTTCGGCAAAGTGTACAATTGTGTGCGGTTTCTCGGTAACCAATAGCTCTAGCAGCCTGTGATATTCTTTACCGATAGTGATTACAACATGCCGAATATTCTTGCCCGACACTTCTCGCCAAACCCTCAGCCTCTCTCCTAATGGCTGAATAGGCGTGAGCGACTCGACTTCAAGCTCTATATCGGTTTTTCTCCTTGAAAAATCATCGACAATTATAACTTCATAGCCTGCATCAGAAAGATGAAGGGCGGTTGGCCACCCGCAGAATCCATCCCCACCAAGAACCAGTACTTTTCTCACCCTAACCTCATTTATTAGTGACAGAAAAATGACTTCTATTTGAATACACTGAATCAACTATTGATAACGAACTAGATTATCTTCACTAGCGGCATATCCAATCCAAGAGCAAAATCCTTTCGCTTATTGGTTATCTTTATCAGTAATTTCCACTCAAACTTAACTCACGGATAAAGCCAAGCATCTCTGCTAGAACTATCTCACTGTTTGCAGTGTGAAATATATGGCGTCAAAGACAAAACAAGCGCCAATCAAAGGGAAATAGCGCCAATCTTCACTTTCTTTGGCTTTTGTGGGAACAGAGTAGATCATTCAGGAATTCAGCGTTACTTTGAACAACCTTCAAATTACTAAGCATGTCCCAACCGATCAGACAAGATTTACAATCATTTTTGATTATCTTCACCGTCATAGATCACCACCATTTCATGTGCAACAGACATTTGCACATTCCTTCCACATTCCAATCATGATTAGGAAAACCTGAGTCCATCCACGCAAGGCAGAGCCAACAGAGCGACCAAACCTATTCCTCACTTTGAAGAAAACCTGCACTCATAAAAACACGGGCTTTATTATTTTCTGCACCAAAAATTTATGCCTGCCAGATTAAAATACTGACCACCATTACCAAGAGGCCCACTGTCATCGAAAAACAACTTTTTAATTTATCTAAATTAATGGGAACTTCACACACCGAGATGACAACTAAGACACGTAAGACAAATACAAAAGGTCTGCGCAGCAGCGCAGAGGGTTATGGGCAAAAAATAAATATCTGGGGTCGTACTTAGGGCATTAGCTCTAGCAGAAAGTTAGCTTTCTAAAAAAGCCAACTATCAGCAAATCTCCCTATTTTTTTGAGCCTACTTTCGCAAACGGTTTTCCGTAAGCGGCTTGCAAGGATGCATTTAAGCTTTATTGAAATGCACTTTGTGGGAATAAAAATATCCTGATCAAGAATCTATTTAGCAATTTTTCCTGAGACTGACTGATCAGCCCCTGGATAAATTGCCGTATTTTCTACCCGTGCATTTTCATAAATATACTGCTCCATCCGCATTCTATTTCGTACCGGGAGATATAGCTGATGATTTCCAGAAGACACTTATTGCCTATTTCCCTGGCAATATCGGCCCTAACATTTATTGCACCTCCAGTCCTCGCGGATTTTGGTTCTAAACATGACAAGCATCGGGTACCTAAGAACGCAAGAAAAGGTCCGCGGCCACCCAAGCAACAACCCTTCGATTTCAGTTCAATCTTTAACACCGTCCAGATTCTGGAAGCTGGTGCTGTGGAAATACACCTCGGTGGCCATATAGACCAGGCCACACTGGAAGCAATGGACCCAATTGAGGCCTATGTTCATGCTTTCGAAGAAGGTGATGAGCTATTTGAAATGAACTACAACGCGCTCGATGGGGTAGGTGTCAATGTCGGCAACGGTAAGCGCTTCACCAGTTTTCCGCGCCCTGATCTCAGAGGCCCAAGGGCCTGGGCCAATATTTTGCCCCATCGAGCTACAGGCCCCAACGGTGATTCCTGTATCAGTTGTCACAATGTTCCCGTTGCCGATGGCGGCGGTGGTGTGAACGATAACGTGATCCGTATGGACCCAGAGCGTAAACAAAAAGGCTTTATTGAGCGTAACTCCCCGCACCTGTTCGGCATGGGCGCGGTACAGTTGGTGGCCGAGGAAATGACCACCGAATTACACAACCTCAGGGATCAGGCTGTCGACGACAGTTGTGCCTCCGGTGACAGTGCCACTGTGGAAATGGTAGCCAAAGGGGTGGATTTTGGTGAAATATCCGTTTCCTGTGAAAACGTCAACTACGACAGTCTCGCTGGCATTGATACAGATCTTGTTGTGCGCCCCTTTGAGTGGAAGGGACTCACCGGCTTCGTACGTGCTTTTGTGCGAGGTGCTGCGCACCAGGAGCTCGGTATGCAGGCCACCGAACTGGTCGGTGATGCCGATAGCGACTTCGACTCTGTCAGCAACGAACTGAGCGTGGGGGATATCACCGCACTGGCAATCTACAATGCTGCACAACCACGGCCAGTCACCAAGCTCGAATTAAACAGCGTGATTGATACCCTGAATGAAGAGGAAAGGGAAACCTACGGGCTACCTCTCAGTGAGGCAGATATTGCCAGCATTCAAAATGGCGAGGAAATTTTCTCCTCTATCAGCTGCGCCTCCTGCCACTCTCCCGAGATGGAAGTCAGCTCACCAGTATTTTATGAACCGTCGAAACACGCCAGCTATCGCGATGAGACCTACCCAGCGGGCAACATTGCCGGGTTACCCACTACCTCCCTGCAATTTAACCTGCTGACAGATATTCTCGACAACCCTCAGGAGCTACCTTCCGGCCAGACATTGGGACAGTTCGAGGAGTCCGAGAATGGCGGAGCAATTGTACGCCTCTATGGCGACCTGAAACGCCACGATATGGGCCGAGCCATGGCTGAGGAGTTCGATGAGGGCAACGTGGGTGCCTCGGTATTCCTTACCGAAAACTTGTGGGGAGTAGGCTCCACACCACCCTATCTACACGATGGCCGCGCCACCACCATGACGGAAGCCATTCTGTTTCACGGAGGGGATGCACAATCCAGTAAAGAGCAGTTTGTAGCCCTTAGCGATGCTGACAAAGCCGACCTGCTGAATTTCCTAGATAACCTGGTACTTTACCTGGCTCCAGAGTAAGCCTCTAAAAACCCACAATCCAACCGGGGCGGCCTATCGGCTCGCCCCTTTCACATCTCAGTACAAATTATGGCGTTGATGCCACTCTGCCAGTGACTCATCTGGGTACTCATCGAAATGCTTGTCCGCGGCTCGAATATCCGGCTCTACCCAGGTTTTGGCAAAGGCCAGCATCATATGAGTAAGTTCTGGTGGTACGGGAAGTTCACTATCTATCGCAGAGGCAAATGGGTGGACCAGATCGGGCCAGCGGGGGTCCCACAACCAAAGCGCACTGCCACAGCGGGAACAAAAATGGCGTTGCGCCGGGCTGGCACTATTGCTGCCAGACTTATCTCGCAATATTGCCTGATACACTGAGATAAACTCCTTCCCCTTTACCGTCAGCGACTGGTAATCCCCTCCCAGGTTAACGGCATAGCCCCCTCCCCCAGCCGTCTTGCGGCAAATCGAACAGTAACAGCGGTTAAATGGGTATGGTTGTGCACATTTAAGATTGAATTGCACCGACTGGCAATGACAGGAACCATTTAGTTTCAATATAAAATCTCCCCACTTGTCTTGCTTACACCTCCAATGCCTGTATCTAGGCTAGACTGGTTAGCGGTCCCACAATCAAGGTTTATGCCGCCATGGCAATAGATAAGCCCGTCAGACACGATAAGTGGCAGGCCCAAGAATATGTAAAGGCCTCCTCCATGCAGTGGCGGCACGCTATGGAAGCTATCCAGCGCTGCAACTATCAAGGCGCCAGTACTATCCTCGATGTGGGCTGTGGCGATGGCAGAATCACCCGCTATCTAGCCGAACACCTCAAGAGTGGCAAAATCGTCGGTGTGGACCTCACTGAGGATATGATTCGCCACGCCCGCAAAGCCCACTCCGGCGTACCCAATCTCTCCTTCGAGCAAATGAGCGCCGATGAAATTCAGTTTGATAAGCAGTTCGACATTATTTTTTCTTTCAGTTGCTTGCACTGGGTGGCAGACCAGAAGAAGGTCTGGAATGGCTTTTACAAACACTTACGAGAGGATGGCAAGATTGTGGTCGGCTTTCAGGTTGACCATGAGAATTTCTGGGATACTGTGTACGAATTCCAAAACAATAATCAATGGCAGGCACATTTTGAGAACTTTCTCGATCCTTACAATCATTATTCCCTGAATGAAATGCGTAATTATATCGAGGATGCTGGATTTTACCTGCCCAGGATCGATGAAATCCATCATGTGGAAAATTTTGGCACCCGAGACACGCTCACAGCGTTTTTCTTATCTTGGGTGCCTCAATTTCGACATCTGCAGAACTCGCAAAGACAAGAATTTGCCCAACAAGTGATGGACGCCTTCTACCAAAAAATACATCCAGAAATGCGCAAACATGCTGGAGTACGGATCAAGCGATTTATTATTGAAGCCGTCAAATGAATCGGAATCCATGTATTAATTTTAAAGCTAGTGAACTCAAATCACCCTTAGCTGCTAACTTTTTAGAGCTTAACCATTCTCTGCAAACTTTTGAAAAAGTATCAACAAAATAAAATCACGAACGGGCCATTGTATCTAGGTCCACCTTCAAGCAAGAGGCAATTAAGTTTCTCTTACAAAAGTTGTGGCCAGTTAAAATACTTACCAAACCCTCTTTTCCCAGCAAACGCTCGCTGATTTGCTCTAATGGCAGCCCTTGCTGATCAAGCTGCTGTGCCTCTGCAGATAAATTCAACAGAAACTCATACTTCTGCTTTAACTGCTGCCAGCCATTTTCTACAACTCCTCGATGGGGACAGAGAATGACTTCGAAGGAGCGCTCCAATACACTTTTGATACTGTTTAACAGGATGGGGATATCTTCATCGATGCGAAGAAACTTTAAGTAATTGGCAATATATAAATCTGCACTGAACAACCAGCCGCGCTCAGGCAACAGGTAACAGGTCATATCTTTGGCATGACCAGGGCTAAATAGGGGCTGCACTTCTTCAGTGCCAATGCGGATATCTTCTGGCAATGGCGCTACTTCGGCTTTTCCAGCAGTTCCCCAGAATAGTTTTTGCATGGGGGGAATACGAAAGCCCCTTTTTAATATCCCTATAGTTAAGTCCGGAGCAAAAGCCTGCACGCCGGTGAGCTTTTGGATAGCACCGGCGTTGCCGCTGTGATCCTCGTGGTGGTGAGTTAGCAATAGTTGTTTTAGCGGTGTATTTTCAATAAACGGCTTAACATATTTCCACTGGTTACTAGGGCCAGTATCTATTACTGTGCCATTAAGCCTATAAACGACAAATGTGGTGTTGACCCCCATATTCAGGCGACCAACTCGGATTGCCTCCAGGCCCTGATAATTAAATGTTTCTCTTACCGACATGGGGAACTCTCTTACAGATTTTGGAGTATTTTCAGGCAAGTGGCACAGGTGGAGAAATTGCAATTTCCTCGAATGTAGGTGACATATCACTACTAATCTCTAGAAGGGGACAAGCAAGAAGGCCCAAGTGAGGCATAAATCCCCTAACCCAGTAGCAAACTGTTCTCACAATGCTTCCAGCGACACCACCTCAATCCCTCTTTCCGTGTAGCGCCAACACAAATTGAACCCACACAGCGCCATGCCATAAATTCGCTGTGGATCGTTTTTTTGGTAAGCCGGCCGGGGATCTTGTGCCAGAACCTGCTCAATTAACTTCGGCAGATCGGTGCCCCAGTCATCTTTATAGGCCTTGGATTGGTGAAGAATCGCTTCCGGGATATTTACAGTGATCAATGCGGGGGCGGCATCGGCAAAAGCGCTTTCAGCATGGTGTAGGGCATCGGCATAGGGCACATAGGGTTTGATATCCAACACTGGTGTGCCGTCTACCAGGTCGGCTCCACCGACAATCAATTCCACTTTGGGGGAGGTGCGCACTTCCAGTAAACGCACCACGGAAAGACCAATATTATTGGGCCTAAAGGGGGAACGAGTGGCGAGTACACCGAGCTTTTTATTACCACCCAGACGCGGAGGACGGACCTTGGCGGACCATTGCCCGGCAGCCTGGTGAAACTGGAAAACAACCCAGATATGACTGTTTTCCTCCAACCCCGCTACCGCATCTGCCACATTCAGTGGCGCTAGTAGTTCGATACTGGCCCGGCTGGCATCGGCGAGCAGTGGCTGACGGGGAACACCAAATTTTTCACCAAAACAGGAGTGCACACGGGCAATGGGCTCAACAACCATGGAAAATCCAGACAGCCAATAATGAGCCCGATATTTTAAACCAGTTGCGGGAATTATTTATCGACACCAGCAATACACAAATATTTTATTTCCATGTAGTCCTCAATACCGTATTTAGAACCTTCCCGTCCCTGACCAGATTCCTTTACACCTCCAAAGGGCGCCATTTCATTGGAGATAATCCCTTCATTCACACCCACCATGCCGTACTCCAGCGCTTCAGACACTCGGCAAACCCGTCCAATATCACGGGAATAGAAATAAGAGGCGAGGCCAAACTCGGTATCATTAGCCATGCGAATCACCTCTTCTTCCGTGGAGAATTTAAACAGTGGTGCCACTGGACCAAAGATTTCCTCTTTAAACAGATTCATTTGCTCAGTGGCATTTCCCAGTATTATGGGTGCATAGAACTGATCTCCCATAGCATCGGGTCCGCCAGCAACCAGAGTTTTCGCACCTTTTTGTAGGGCATCTTCTACCAACCCCTCCACCTTTTCGACCGCTTTGACGGTAATCATAGGGCCAATATCGGTTCCCTCTGCAAAGCCATTCCCCATTGTTAGCGCGTTAACTGCCTGGGCAAATTTCTCCGCGAAAGCCTCGTAAACCCCTTCCTGTACGAAAATACGATTGGCGCAGACACAAGTTTGCCCGGCGTTGCGGTACTTACAGACAATGGCACCTTTCACTGCCTCATCCAGATCCGCATCATCAAAAACAATAAATGGCGCGTTGCCGCCCAGCTCCATGGAGGTTTTCTTCATGGTTTCAGCACACTGGGCCTGCAGTTTCTTACCCACAGCGGTGGAACCGGTAAAGGTAAACTTGCGCACTAGAGGATTCTTCGTCATCTCGGTGCCGATGGCCGGCGCATTTTGACCAACCACAATATTGAAGATCCCCGGGGGAATACCCGCTTCCTCCGCCAGTACCGCCAGCGCCAGGGCGGATAATGGCGTCTCATGGGCCGGCTTGGCGATAAATGGACAACCGGCCGCCAGGGCCGGCGCCATCTTGCGGGCGATCATGGCATTGGGGAAATTCCATGGCGTGACTGAACAAGTGACCCCAACAGGTTGCTTGATCACCACGATGCGGCGGTCGTTGGCGGGGGGCGCTATGACATCGCCATAAATGCGCTTAGCCTCCTCGGCAAACCACTCGATATAGTTGGCACCGTAGACTATCTCTGTGCGTGACTCAGAGAGGGGCTTCCCCTGTTCGGCGGTAAGAATTCTGGCTAAGTCCTCGGTGTTATCGATCACCAAGTTGTACCAATGCCGCAGTAACTTGGCCCGCTCCTTAACCGGAGTAGCAGCCCAGTCTGGCCAGGCAGCACTGGCCGCCTCAATAGCGCGACGGGTCTCATCGGCACCAAGGTCAGCTATGCTGGCCACTACCTTGCCGGTGGCCGGATCTTTAACGTCGAATGTAGCGCCGGAATCGGCATCGACCCATTGGCCGTTGATATAGGACTGGGTGCGCAATAGCGCGGGTTTTTTCAGCTCCAGCATCGCCATCTCCTTAGGTGTCGTCCCTGATCCCGGTCGGACCCGCGATCTACCGCTAAGGATATTAACCCGTAAAATGCCCCCCGCAGTGCAAGACAAGGGGGGGATTGGCGACACTCTGGCTTGTAGGCGTGTGGAACTTTATTTTTTCTTTTTCACAAACTTCATCAGGCGGCGTTTCTTGGCCTTCTGGCGATCACTCAGTTTGTTTTTCTTACCGGCGTAGGGGTTGTCACCGGTACGGAATTCGATTTTCACCGGTGTCCCGTGTAGCTCCAAAGCCTTGCGGAACGTCTTTTCCAGATAACGTACATAGTGCGCAGGCACCTGTTCGGTCTGATTGCCGTGAATAACGATCACCGGCGGGTTCTGGCCGCCCGCATGGGCGTAACGCAGTTTGATACGATGGCCGTGCACAAGCGGTGGTTGGTGCTCACTTACTGCCCATTGCAGAATACGCGTGAGGTGGTTGGTGGAGAGTTTATCTGTCGCACTCTGATAGGCGGCCTCGATAGACTCGTACAAATGGCCAACGCCAGTACCGTGCAGGGCGGAAATAAAGTGCACATCGGCAAACTCGACAAAACGCAGGCGGCGCTCCAGCTCCGTTTTCACGTAGTCGCGGTGATCTGCCTCCAGGCCATCCCACTTGTTCAGAGCCACCACCAAGGCTCGCCCGGCCTGAATCACGCTGCCCATCAGGTGCATATCCTGGTCCACCAGGCCCTCGCGAGCATCAATCACCAGCACCACCACATTGGCGTCTTCCACCGCCTGCAGGGTTTTGACGATAGAGAACTTCTCTACCGATTCCTTAATGTTCTTGCGACGGCGAATACCGGCAGTATCGATCAAGGTATAGGGCTTCTCATCGCGCTCATAATTGATATAGACACTGTCGCGCGTGGTGCCAGGCTGGTCGTATACCACTACGCGGTCCTCGCCGAGCAGGCGGTTGACCAGGGTAGATTTACCCACGTTGGGGCGCCCAACAATGGCAATCTTGATTCCGGTGGCCTCTTCCGGCTCCTCTTCAGCCGCCACCTCAGGAAGATCCTCAACCACGCGCTGCATCAGGCTGCGCACACCACGACCGTGGGTGGCAGTGGTGGGAAAGAGTTCACCGATACCCAGCTCATAGAAGGGCGCCAGGGCGATATCCGGGTTGACACCATCGACCTTGTTGGCAACCAGGAAGGTCGGCTTGGAGCGAGTGCGCAGCCGGTCTGCGATCATTTCATCCGCCGGGGTCAGGCCATCGCGACTATCCACCAGGAACAGCACGATATCCGCTTCTTCGATAGCCTGCATAGACTGCTGCGCCATGGCCGCATCAATGCCCTCTTCTCCGCCGGTGATACCGCCGGTATCTACGAGAAGTACTTTGCGTCCATCGATTTCGGCCTCGCCATATTTGCGGTCGCGAGTAAGACCGGCGTAATTAGCCACCAAGGCGTCACGGCTCTTGGTAAGACGATTAAACAGTGTGGATTTGCCCACGTTGGGGCGCCCGACCAGGGCGATAACTGGCAGCATAGAATTCTGGCTTTAGCCTAATAAATAAATACAAACGCCCGCACAAGGCGGGCGATTTCAATTCACCTGCGAAGCAGGCTCCTTTTGCGGGCTGGTGCCCAAAAGCGGACTGCCTGTCCGCCACAGCAATATTGCGCGCTTAGCTCCGAGCGAGGGTCAGGGCTACCAACTTGCCGTCATCAGACAGGACAAACAACAGGTCGCCATCCACCAGCATGGGGATACGAATCGAATCGTTATCCACCTCTTCGCGGCCGATAAACTGACCGGAACTGGGGTCAAGCACATGCAGGTAACCTTCCAAGTCGCCGACAATCACAACATCCTGGAAATAAGCCGGGCCACTCAGTTCGCGGCGCAGTAATTCATTGTTACTCCAGGCGATCTGGCCAGCGCCCACATTGTAAGCGTATACACTGCCCGAGGCGCCGCTCAGGTACACATGCCCTCCACCAACAGCCACTGAGTGGTTGGTAGAGGCATCACGCGCCCAAAGGCCACGACCGTTTTCCTTGGATAAAGCGACAACACGACCCTGGTAGCTGGCGGCAAACACCAGATCACCGCGCACTACCGGCGACCCGTCGATATCCACAACCCGCTCCAATTCAGCAGAACCCTGCGGAATGGCAACGCGCTGTTCCCAGCGAGTTATGCCGTCGCGGGCGTCCAGGGCAACCAATTTGCCATTATCGAGACCGGCAATTACCAGACCGCCGCTAATCACGGGGGCCGCGGTGCCGCGGAGAGTCAGTACCGGCAAGGTGGTGGTTTGGCTCCACAACTCTTCACCGCTGCTGGCATCCAGGCCCACCAACTTACCGTCAACGGTTTGCAGGACCACAACACTGGATCCTATTGCCGGAGCGGAGACCACTTCACCAGAGACTTGATAGGTCCACAGTTGAGCGCCATTTCGCAAGTCCAGGGCCACCGCACGGCCGCGGTAGTCAACAACTACAGCGATACCCAATCCAACACCGACACCACCGCTCAATTCAATATCCAGATCGGTTTCCCACTGGGGCCTACCGCTGCTGCGATCAAAAGCGGTCACTTCACCGTCGCTGCTGGCGGCAATCAGTTTACCGTCAGCCAGACCCGGCTGCAGCATCGCATAACGCTTCTCATCGATGCTGCCCACATCCGCCGACCAGACTTCGCGCAGCTGAACACTAGGCGCGAAATCGACCAGGTCTACCGGCTCGACATCCTCCTTACTCTCGTTGGAGGCGCAGGCACCCAGAGCTACCGCTAGGGCAACCGCTGCGGTGCGCCCCACAGCGCGATTGAGAAATCCCATTATTCGCCTCCCTCAGGTGCTGGTTCACTTGGTTTCTGCTCTTCGCCAGAGGCCACTGCTAGGCTCTCAACTTTGAGTTGTAGCAGCTGGGTACTGCCCACCTGCTCTGGTAACAGCTCGGTCAAAGCCTGTTCGTAGGCGCTGCGCGCGCCGGCGTCATCGCCTTTCTGTCGAAGAATATCACCGCGCGTCTCGGAATAGAGGGCGGCAAAGGCCGGGGGCACACTGCCCTCAATCAGCTTCAAAGCTTCATCTGGTTTGCCGCGCGCGGCAATCACCGTGGCCAGGCGGCGCTTGGCCAGCAGCTTCATGGCGTCTTCTTTGGTGTTGTCGAGCACCCACTGCAAGTGAGTCTGCGCGACTTCCAGGTCATTCTTTTCCACAGCAATTGCGGCCAGGCGCAAAGAGGCCTGACTAGCGTAGATACGGCTGCCGTACTCGTTTTTCAGCTGCTCGGCAAGTGACTTCGCAGTAGTCAGCTGCTTGTTGTCTGGCTGGTTGTCATTAGCGGATACCGCCTGGATAAAACCTTGGTAAAGGTCCGAGGCCGCCTCAGCCTTGGAGCGCTGGTCACCCTGCCACCATTGATAACCAAAGTAGCCGGCCAGAGCCAGGACTATGCCGGTAAGAATGCCCCTGCCGTTTTCCGCCCACCAGCGCTTCAGCGTTTCTATTTGTTCTTGTTCGGTAAGATGCTCAGACATTGGGTAAATCGCCTTTCCTGTGGTTTCTAACTATCCTGGCGGGGGCCACCGCCACCCTGAGTATTTGAATCAGCCCTGCAGCAATGCCGCAAGTTCCGTGAGCGCGAGAGTCTGCTGCTGTTGCTCAGAGCGCAGATATTTCACTGTAATCTGACCATTTGCAGCCTCATCCTCGCCGATAATCAGTGCGTAATCGGCACCGCTTTTATCCGCTTTCTTCATTTGGCTCTTAAAGCTCCCACCTCCGCAGTGCGCCTGTAGACGCAACCATGGTAGCTCGTCGCGCAATTGTTCGGCGGCAGCCAAGGCGGCTGATTGTACATCACCCACCGCCACCAGGTAGGCATCTACTTGCTGCGCCAGACTCTCCGGTAGTACTTCAAGGGTTTCCAACATCAATACCAGGCGCTCGGCACCCAGGCCAAAGCCAACTGCTGGAGTGGGCTTCCCACCCATCTGTTCTACCAAACCATCGTAGCGGCCGCCGGCACAGACAGTGCCCTGGGCACCGAGACTGTCGGTTACCCATTCAAAAACGGTTTTACCGTAGTAATCGAGACCGCGCACCAGTTTGGGGTTGATCTCGTATTTCACCCCTGCTGCATCCAGTAGCTCGCGCAACTGGGCAAAATGGGCGGCAGATTCCTCATCGAGGAAATCCAATAGACAGGGCGCCTCGGCGAGCAGTTCCTGGGTTTGCGTATTTTTACTGTCGAGAATGCGCAAGGGATTGCGCTCCAGACGGCGCTGACTGTCCTCATCCAGCTGCTCGCGGCGCTCGCTTAGGTAGGCCACCAGGGCCTCACGATAGGCTGCGCGGCTGTCGGAATTACCCAGGGAGTTCAACTGCAGGGTGACATGTTCACCGATACCCAGCTGACGCCACAGCCGCGCGGTCATAATCAGCATTTCCGCGTCGATATCCGGCCCTTCGATGCCGAACACTTCCACTCCAAACTGGTGGAACTGGCGCAGACGGCCTTTCTGTGGGCGCTCATAGCGGAACATAGGGCCGAAATACCACAGGCGCTGGGGCTGAATCAGCAGGTTGTTTTGGATCGCTGCGCGCACGGTGCCTGCGGTGCCCTCTGGGCGCAGGGTAACGCTGTCTCCGCTCTTGTCCTCGAAGGTGTACATTTCCTTTTCGACAATATCGGTAGCCTCGCCCACGGCGCGGCTGAACAGCTGGGTTGCCTCCAGAGTGGGCGTACGGATTTCACTGTAGCCGTAGCGGGCAAAGAGTTCACTGAGGGTGGCTTCCACATACTGCCAAACCGGGGACTGTTCCGGCAGCAGATCGTTCATGCCGCGAATTGCGCGAAGTTGTTTCAACGCTGTTCCTTAAATTTCTAATTACTTAAATCAACGAATAGGGCAGTGCAATAGACGTGCCCGCTACGCTTTGGCGATGATATCTGCCTCACGCTCGGCCTTGGCAGCGGCCTTTTCGCGAATTAGGCGTTCCAAATCATCCACTAAATTCTCATTTTTGAATTTGCGGTCTGGCTGGCCGTCCACATAAATCGCGTGGCTCGGTGTACCGCCGGTGAGGCCAATATCCGCCTCCTTCGCTTCGCCCGGGCCATTGACGATACAGCCGATCACCGCCACATCCAACGGCGTGGTGACATCTTCTAGGCGCGTCTCCAGCTCATTCATGGTTTTTACCACATCAAAGTTCTGGCGTGAGCAGCTGGGGCAGGCGATAAAATTGATCCCCTTGCTGCGCAGGCGCAAGCTCTTCAGAAGATCCCAACCTACTTTCACCTCTTCCACCGGGTCTGCCGCCAGGGATACCCGCAGGGTATCGCCAATACCGTCGAGCAACAGGGCGCCGAGGCCAATTGCGGATTTCACCGTACCGGCTCGCAGGCCGCCGGCCTCTGTAATACCCAGGTGCAAGGGCTGCTCAATTTGCTGGGCCAGTTTGCGATAGGCAGCGGTAGCCATAAAGATGTCCGAGGCTTTCACGCTCACCTTGAAGTCCTGAAAATTCAGGCTATCAAGAATCTCAACATGGCGCAGTGCGGACTCCACCAGTGCATCTGGCGTGGGCTCACCGTATTTTTTTTGCAGGTCTTTTTCCAGAGAGCCCGCGTTTACACCGATACGAATCGGGATGTTCAGATCGCGGGCCTTGTCCACCACCGCACGAATACGCTTCTCACGGCCGATATTACCGGGGTTGATGCGCAGGCAATCCACCCCCAGGTCGGCCACTCGCAGAGCAATGCGATAGTCGAAGTGAATATCCGCCACCAGCGGAACATTCACCTGCTTTTTAATTTCCCCGAAAGCCTCAGCGGCCTCCATGCTGGGCACTGAGACCCGCACGATATCCGCACCGGCATTTTCCAGACGCTGGATCTGGCCCACAGTGGCGGCCACATCACAGGTTTCGGTATTGGTCATGCTCTGCACCGAGATCGGCGCATCGCCACCGACCGGTACATTACCCACCATGATCTGGCGCGACTTGCGGCGGACAATGGGAGATTCAAATTGCATAGGGCTGACCTGGCAGTATTGCTGCTAAAAATTCGAGGGGGAGATTATAGAGAGATTGGGCGCAAACCTACAGAGTTCGCGCCCAAACGGGGGAGATCCTTTAATTGCCCACAATCAGGCGGCGGGTGCGGCGATTGCCAATGGGGTCGCTTTCAATCGTCTGCTCGCGGTAAACCACCTTGGTTGCACGGGCATTACCGAGCATCACTTCGAAGGGCGCGCGACCATCCAGGTTCTTGGAACTGCCGGCTTGCTGAACACCGGCGAGCAGTACAACACCCTCGGCATCCTTTACTTCAACCCAGGAATCCTCGTCGAAACTGAGACGCAGCGCTCCTTGCAACTGTTCATCCAGCTGCGCAACGGTTGCGGGTAGCTGGGCGGTAGCGTCTTCAGCTTGCAGGCTGACCTGGGGTTCAGTAAGCGCATTATGCTCGGGAGTTTGAGCCTCCTCCGAGACTTCTTCCCCGGCGGACTCTAGTTGTTGCGCCGGTGCCTCAGCAACCTGCAACTGGGTTGAACCAGGCTCCGCCAATGCTATTTCATTGATATTTACGGATGGCTCAGCAACGGATAGCTCAGCAGTTTCGACAGGGGCTGCATTTTGCTCTACTGAGTTCTGCAGGCCGGGAATATTTACCGGGCCAACATAGAGCCACCAAAATACAGCGCCCGCCACCACAAATGGCAGAAGAGCCAACAGACCATAGCCGTGTTTGCGCGCCGGGCGCAGGGCGTCGGCTTTCATCTCGATACGTCGCGATTCTTTGCGCACCTGCTGTTTTGGGCGTGCGGCATCGTAGGCCGTAAGCACAGGAGCGGAGTCAATGCTCAGCTCCCGGCAAATATTGCGGATATAACCTCGCGCATAAACCGCTTCCGGCTGGCGCTCGTAAAGGTCTTCTTCTAACCACTCCACCGTATTGTCGATAATACACAAGCGCCGGGACAGCTCCTCGCGAGACAGCCCGGCCGCCTCGCGCGCAGAGTGCAGTAGCGCACCGGGAGAAGCCTGTGTACTGGATTCGATTTGGCCGCTGTCGCGGTGCACGGAGTTACTATCCGTCATTACCACTCAACTCCTGATATTTCAGTGTTTCCGCAGAGTACGGGTACAGATTTTTTAGCGCAAGAGCATAACTCAGCTCCTTGTCGCGGTTGCCAAACACCTTTTCGATACGTACCCCCAACCATAGGGATTGGGGTGTCTGGCGTTTATTCTCACTGTAACGATCAAGGTACTGTTTGGCCGCAGAATAGTCGCCGGCCTCATATTTAAGCTCCGCCAACTCCAGTAGCGCTACCGGCAGATTGCTGTTGAGAGCGAGCGCACGCGTGTAGGCCCGTTCTGCTTCATCTGCTAAGCCCAGGCGATTGGCAGTACGGCCATAGTTAACCAGGGCAAAGAAACGGCGGTTGTAAGTCAGGTCATTGGAGGCGTGACGAAATTGCTCTAAAGCATCCTCGTAGCGCTCCTGCTGGTAAAGGAACACGCCATAGTTTGTGCGCGCCATGGAGAAATTGTCGCTGTAGCGCAGGGCCTTTTTGAAATGGGACTCGGCCACCTTCAATTCGCCATCGGCCTGGTACAGCAGAGCCAGGCCATGGTGGGCCATAGGATTCTTCTTGCCCAGCTCCAGCGCCTTGTTGAAGTGGCGGCGAGCCAGCTCGCGGTTCTCTCCACTCTGCAGATAGCGAATACCCAGTTGAACATGGGTTTCCAAAGCCTTCTCCAGATTGACCTCCTGGCGCTCTGGCAAACCAGTGGTTACACACCCCCCCAGTAACACAGTGAGAATCAGGCCTAAGAACCGCAGGCCAAAAGAATTTGCAGACACGACATCACCTGTACATTTATTTTTCATCTATCCATCAAGCGGGATCGCAGTGATTAATCACTATCGATCAAGCACCAGGGCGGGGGCAAAGTAAAAAAATA
Source organism: Microbulbifer mixtoriginis (SeqCode) (assembly GCF_052467515.1). NCBI lineage: Bacteria > Pseudomonadati > Pseudomonadota > Gammaproteobacteria > Cellvibrionales > Microbulbiferaceae > Microbulbifer > Microbulbifer mixtoriginis (SeqCode). The sequence goes on from NZ_CP174314.1 coordinate 3,481,216, forward strand.
GTGGTGTGCCCACTGTGATGGCAGAGCAGTCCCCAAGATAACCTGTCTGCAATGCCTCTTCCGATACTGGACCCGGACGCTGATCCTGCCTCCCGACCCATATAGTGCCGCAAAGCACCGTGAGTTTCAGCTGTGTACCCCTAATTAATTCCAATTGACCCGGCGATATCTCTCGCTGATAACAAAATAAAATCGGGGCAGTGCGGAACCCACACAAAAGTCAGAAAATTTCGTTAATACCGGTAATAAAACCACCACTAGAGCTCCTTACCGGAGCTATCCCTCGCATCCAGCTGTTTGCCATCAGGACCCCCGTCGCGGGTAGGGATCAGGGCGCGAACGGAATTTGAGGAGGTGTTGGCCGCATCCGGGTCGGTCAGGGTCTCAAGAAAACGCACGACCAGGTCGATCTCGGCATCGCTGAGATTATTACCGGCATCACCACCGGTGGTCGCAAGGATTGCCTGGGAGAGCGCAAGGCCATTGGGCGCCACCTTACTGGCACAATCTGTTAACCCAGAAAATTGTGACAAATCGCACATTTCGTTGTTGGTGTAATACCGGTTAACCGATGCCGCACGGTCGCGATAGTGTTCGACATTTCTGCGTAGCGTCTCAAATTGACCACTGTGCCCCCAAGGGCCAGTGAGCGCGACATTCAGTAATGTTGGGGGGCGGAAGGCACCAGCACCGTTCGCCCCCAGATCCGCGCCACTGCCATTCTCATCGGTGCCTATACCAATTTGTGGATAATTCGCAGGCCGTGGCCCTTCAGTGGTAAAAAATGCACCCGCATGGCAATTAGTACAGCCGGAATTCCCTGACATAAAAGTAATGGCACCGCGCTTTTCATCATTATCGAGCGCATTCAAGTCGCCATCTACATAGTCGAAGAAAGGGTTGTCGATAAAGAGCTGCACGGCTTCAAAAGCGGCTATAGCCTGCGCAATACGGCTGAAAGTAATCTGGTCGTCACCAAAAGCTGCGTTAAATAACCCACTCCAGGATTCCCGTCCCAGATTGGCCGCCACTATATCTTCACGGTAATCGGTGGTGCCGCTATCACTACTCGCATCGTAACCAAATTGAGTAACGTCACCCATTTCCGCAGGATTGGTTACGGGAAAATGCGCCTGCGCCATCATCAGGGCCAGTGTGCCAGTACCCACCGCCGCTTCGGTATTGAAGCTGACGTCCCGTGAGTCGGTGCGGATACCGCGATCGTTAAGTGCCACCCGGTTATCCCAAAAGAGCCCACTACCCCACAATGCCACATTACATATCGGCTGAGCGTTTCTGGGTACTATGGGTACCTCATTGATACCGTCAGAGCGGCCTGGGCCAACCAATGCAGGATCTAATGGATTCACACCCACGGGCATAGAGAGATTGTCACCGCCACAGCCGATAGCAGCGTGGTGACAGGAGGCACAGGCTACATCGCCATTGGCACTGAGGGATTGACTGTAGAACAAGCGCATACCCAGCTCGACCATGGCAGGGTCTTGTTCACTTCGCACCCTGGCAGCAAAAGCGCGCATATCTTCCAGATGCCCAGCCAGGTTGTTCGATTCCAGCATGGCCGCCAGGCAAGTATCCAGATCTTCATCTAATAAATTCAATGCACTGCGAACATTTTTACATTCACTAATGTTCACAAGGCGCTCGAGGACCGGTGTCGCAACCGCACCATTATTAAGGCCGCCATTCGTATTATTGATTAGTGTTTTCGCATTGACCCGGGCCGTTTCACTCTCGCTGTTCACATCGCCACTGGTCACTGAGTAGCTGTACTCGGTATTTATCGAAAGACCCTGGTCAACATAAAAATGATTATCTGTCTCGGCAATTTTTTCTCCGCCACGATAGATGGCATAGGTTGCCCCATCGCGCTGCCAGGAAAGGCCGATACTCGTTCCTGAAAAAGCATTGGCGATCAAGGCCTTCGGCGCAATGCCTTGCCCGGTCTCTGTGCCATTGCCTGCATCATCGTCATTATCTGTGTCGCCGTCATTACCCGTATCATCACCACCGGAGTTTGTATCGGTATTTCCCCCAGCGTCGGTGTCAGCTTCCACCGTTTCCGAGCCAGAGCTGTCATCGCCACCGGATGAACCGGAGCTGCAGCCCACTGCCAACAAAACAAGCGGCAGTAGCACTAATCGCAACAGTGCTGCGCATGATATCGGCAAATTATTGCTCTGGGTTTTCATAAATACAGCTCGACTCCGCCACTGAAAAATCGTTTTGAACAGCACTGGACAGACAATGGAGCTACTAGTGCCCCGCACGGCACCAAAAGCTAATATTTTGGAACTATCCAACATTTTTAAAGGTAGTTTTTTGGGGAGCAGAAAGAGTTGCCTGCCCTCACAATACTTTTCATGAAACCGAACTTTTTTGTCAATTTCATGGTATACCGAGGTAATGACCCTAAAGCTTTTACTTGGCAAATTCTGTTGAGAAAGTCGCAAAGCACTGATGCTGGTACAGTGATATTGGATACTGTGAATTGTCTCTGGGTTTAAAGAAATAGAGAAAACGGTATTGAGAAGGCTACAAGCTAAGTTTGCCCATACTGCGACCCAGCCTAAAAAAATAATTGCACAAATCGCAAAGATAAGTATGAGGGTATAAAAACTATACCCTCTGTACTTTTGACTTTTTTTAGCTATTCACTTGGCTATAAAACAAGATAAAGAGGGAATTACAAACTCTCCCCATTCCGATTTCTAGCATCCAGCTGTTTGCCATCCGGACCACCGTCTCGAGGGGGAATCAAAAATTGAATCTCATTAGAGCTACTATTGGCGGCGGCTGGGTCAGTGAGAGTGCCCAGAAAAATGACAACAAGGTCGATCTCATCATCAGTCAGGCGGTTGACACCACCACCACCATTCCTTGCAAGAATATCCTGGGACAGAACCAAACCATTAGGCGCTACTTTACTGGGGCAATCCTGTAAATCTGTAAACTGTTCAAGATCACACATTTCATTATTGGCAAAGTAACTGGCAATTGAGACACCCTGATCCCTGTAATGCTCGACATTTCTACGCAAGCTGCCAAACTGCCCGCTATGTCCCCAGGGGCCAGTAATCGCCACATTTAACAAAGTTGGGGCTCGGAATGCTCCAAAACCCAAAGACCCCTCACCACCCAAATCGGCTCCACTGCCACTCTCGTCAGTACCAATTCCAATCTGCGGATAGTTGGCAGCCATCAGCGCCTCGGAAGTAAAGAAGGCCCCCTTATGGCAGAAAGTACAGCCAGAATCTCTCGACATGAACGTGATAGCACCACGCTTCTCTTCGGCGCTAAGCGCTTGTAAATTGCCCTCGACATAGGCAAAAAATGAATTATTTATAAATATCTGCACCGCCTCATAAGCTGCAATAGCCTGGGCAATACGACTAAAGTTAATCTCAGGATCACCAAAAGCGGATGTAAATAGCGGCCCCCAAGCTTCGATATCCAGATTCGCCGCCAATATATCTTCGCGGTATGCAGTAAAGTTTTCGTCGACAGAATCATCGTAGCCAAAGTCGACGATATCCCCCATCTCAGGTGGTGCTGTAACAGGGAAGTGTGCCTGTGCCATCAGTAGTGCCTGGGAACCAGAACCTACCGCGGAGGAAGTATTTCGGGTAACGTCCGTTGAATCTGTGCGCAGCACACCATTAGGACTCAATGAAACCCGGTTGTCCCAAAACAGGCCACGAGACCAGAGCGAAGTGTTGCAGGTCGCTGGTGAATTCCGCGGCACTATCGGCACTTCATTAATACCGTCAGAGCGCCCCGGCCCTAGCAACGTACTATCTACCGCATTAATGCCAACCGGTATTGATAGATCATCCCCACCACAACCTATCGCCGGGTGGTGACAAGAAGAGCAGGAAGCATCTTGATTGGCACTCAGGGATTTATTGTGGAACAGGCGCATACCCAGCTCGACCATGGCTGGTTCCTGCTCGCTGCGAACACGCGCGGCAAAAGCACGTATATCCTCAACAAGAGAGGCCATGCGATTGAGCTCAAGCATGGCTGCCAGGCAGTTATCAAGATCTTCCTCGAGTAAATCCAGGGCGCTGGAGACATTTTTACACTCGGCAAAAGTGGATATACGCTCGTTTAAGACATCGTCTTCTGTGCCGTTATTTAGCCCTGTATTCGTATCATTTACCAATGTCTTAACAACAATCTGATCGGCCTCAGAGGCGCTGGCAGTATCGATTGTATTTAGCGAGTAGCTATACTCAGTCGCTACCGTGAGGTTTTTATCGACAAAAAAGTTATTACTGGTTTGCGCGACTCTTTCACCATTGCGATAAACAAAATAGGTCTCACCATCCCGCTCCCAAGCAAGGCCGATGCTGGTCCCGGAAAAGGCATGGCCAATCAATTTACCGGGCCCACTACCCCGCTCAGATTGCGGATCGGGGTCTGGGGCTGAGTCTGAGTCTGGGGCTGAGTCTGAGTCTGAGTCTGAGTCTGAGTCTGAGTCTGAGTCTGAGTCTGAGTCTGAGTCTGAGTCCGAATCACCCTCTACAGTATTCGGTGTCGAAGTATCATCATCACCTCCAGATGATCCTGAACTGCAAGCTGCCAAGGATATACAGAGTATTAAAAATAAATATCGCAATAGGACATTGGCAGACACCTTAAAATCCACTTTTTCAGTACGCATAAAATTTAACAGTCCTTTCCATTCACTTTCGTAAAGTTTTGGACTGTTAACGCAGTATCCAGGGATTTGGTTGACACCAATAAAAGGGAGATCAGAATAAAATGGAGAGGCTTTAAAGGAATTACGACCCTAAGGCCTACAGAAATGATAGGACAAGCCCGGATCTAAGCTAGCAAGTGGCTATGCAAATCATCCAGGCTGGATGAGTGATCAGCCGACTATACGGACGGGGCGTTCGGCGTTGCGGTAGCGCTCGGAGCGGCGGGTGCGGTCGTTAACACTGCCGGCCAGCTGGCCACAGGCTGCATCGATATCGTCGCCGCGGGTAGTACGCACGGTGACCGTATAACCCTTATCAAGCAGTATCTGCTGGAAGCGACGCAGTGCGTTATTGCTCACTCGCTGATAGTCGGACAGCTCAAACGGGTTAAAGGGAATCAGGTTAATTTTCACCGGAATCTCTTTCAGCAGCTCCGCCAATTGCTCAGCGTGCTCCGGGCGATCATTAACTTCGCGCATCAGCGTGTATTCAATGGTCATTTTACGGTGCGTATCCGGCATACGCTCGATATAGCGCTTAGCGGAATCCAACAACACCGCAATGGGGTATTTCTTATTGATCGGCACCAACTCGTTGCGCAATTCATCGTTGGGCGCGTGCAGGGAAATCGCCAGGCTCACATCGGTCACATCGGCTAGGCGGTCCAGTGCGGGCACCACACCGGAAGTTGACAGGGTGACGCGACGCTTGGAAATACCGTAGGCATTGTCTTCCATCATCAGGTTCATGGAATCGACCACATTGTCGAAATTGAGCAATGGCTCACCCATGCCCATCATCACCACGTTGGTGACTTTGCGCGGTCCTTTCGGGTCCAGCTGGCCGAAAGACTTACAGGCGATCCACACCTGCCCGATAATTTCTGCCGCGGTTAAATCGCGGTTAAAGCCCTGCTTGCCAGTTGCACAGAAACTGCAATCCAGGGAACAGCCCACCTGCGAGGAGACACACAGAGTGCCGCGATCGCCATCGGGGATATAAACCGTCTCGATAGCATTGCCACCGGAGACTTTAATTAGCCACTTGCGTGTGCCGTCGGCAGAATCCCACTGATTCAATACTTCCGGGGCACGGACTTCGGCCACTTCCGCCAGCTTTTGACGCAGGGCCTTGCTGACATTGGTCATCTCAGCAAAATCATCAACCCCATTCTGGTGAATCCACTTTAAAACCTGAACTGCGCGGAAGCGCTTCTCGCCCAATGATTCAAAAAAGGCGGCCAGCTTTTCTACTGAAAGGCCGAGCAGGTTGGTTTTCTCTGTGGTCATTCATTTCACCTCGGGGGAAGAATTGCACCGGTCCGGACAGACCGGTGCGATTTGTGGCGCTAATTAAGCGCGCGCGCAGATTTCGTCGTCGGCGAAGAAGTAGCTTACTTCGCGGGCAGCGGACTCTGCGGAGTCGGAACCGTGTACAGCGTTGGCGTCGATGCTGTCAGCGAAGTCAGCGCGGATGGTGCCAGCAGCCGCTTCTTTCGGGTTGGTAGCGCCCATCAGATCGCGGTTTGCCAGGATAGCGTTCTCGCCTTCCAGAACCTGTACAACAACCGGACCGGAAGTCATGAAGTCAACCAGGTCTTTGAAGAAAGGACGCTCTTTGTGCTCAGCGTAGAAACCTTCAGCCTTTTCACGGGACAGTTGAACCATTTTCATGGCAACGATGCTCAGGCCAGCTTTCTCAAAACGGCTCTCGATTTCACCGATTACATTCTTGGCTACTGCGTCCGGCTTGATGATGGAAAGGGTACGCTCCAGGGCCATGGTTATCTCCAAATTGATTTTTTGTAACTTAACTTACATATAGAAAGAGCAACCTACACAGTTGCTCTTCCCTAGTATTCCTTTCATACCCACCGGGGGTACTCAATTTTTGATCACCGCATTTCGCGGCCGGCGGATTATACGGGGTATTGATCGACTTTTGTACTCCAATACCAATACCCCCTTAAACCCATTCTGACTACTCGCGTTCCTCAATCCAGGCGGCCTGAATAGCCTCCAGAATCTTTTCACCACAACGGCCCGGCTCATCATCAAACTCAGGTAACGCCATCACCCAGTTGCGCAAGTCGACAAAATTGACGGTGAGCGGGTCCACATCTTCATGGGCTTCGCAGAGCTCAATAGCGATATCGTGAATATCGGTCCACTTCATTGTTTTGGCTTCCTCACTACCCGCGGTACTCAGTGCTTTTCCGATACCTGATTGATGGTGTATTTGGGAATTTCCACCACCAGATCTTCATCTTCAACGATCGCCTGACAGGACAGGCGCGACTCGGGCTCCAGGCCCCAAGCCTTGTCCAGCAGGTCTTCTTCCAGCTCATCGGGCTCCTCCAGGGAGTAGAAGCCTTCGCGCACAATCACATGGCAGGTAGTACAGGCACAGGCCTTCTCGCAGGCGTGCTCGATCTCGATATCGTTGGCCAGTGCCGCATCGATTACACTGACACCGCTCTCCGCTTCCACCACTTTACCTTCAGGGCACATTTCCGGGTGGGGTAAAAATACTATCTTCGGCATGGGTACTGACTCTCTATGGTCTCAATCCGACGGGGGCAAGCCCCGGCCGCAAGTTGTGCGGGCTAGGCGCCCACCGCTTATTTATCAAATTCATCCAGGCTGTGGCCGCGCATGGCGCGCTTGATAGAAGCATCCATACGTTTGGCCGCAAAGGGCTCTGACAGCTGGTTAAGGGTCTCCATACGCTGACGAATCTCATCGGCATCGCCCCCGTTATGGCCCAAGCGCAGAGCTTCCATTGCATGCTCCAACTCACTCAGCTCATGCTCTTCCAGCAGCTCGGCACCGTTTTCACGCAGGGCCATCAGCAAGCTCTCTAAAGTCCGCTCCGCCTCAACCTGCGCCTCGCGCAAAGCACGCAGGGCAATATCCTCGGCGGCGTGGGTATAGGATTCCTGCAGCATGCGCGCTATGTCCTTATCCTCCAGGCCGTAGGAAGGCTTCACTACGATATCTGCACTAACACCACTGCTCTTCTCCATGGCAGTCACCGATAGCAAGCCATCCGCATCCACCTGGAAGGTCACGCGAATATGAGCGGCACCCGCCACCATTGGAGGAATTCCGCGCAATTCGAAACGTGCCAGCGAGCGGCAGTCGCTAACCAGCTCTCGCTCACCCTGCACCACATGAATCGCCATGGCGGTCTGACCATCTTTGAAAGTGGTGAATTCCTGAGCTTTAGACACCGGAATGGTGGTATTGCGCGCAATCAACTTCTCGGTGAGTCCACCCATGGTCTCAATACCCAGAGACAACGGGATTACATCCAGCAGCAGCAGGTCGTCGTCGGATTTATTGCCCACCAACACATCGGCCTGCAGGGCGGCGCCAATGGCTACCACTTGATCCGGGTCGATTTCCGCATGGGGCGCACGGCCAAAATAGTCTTCGACCCGCTCACGCACCCGCAAAGTCCGAGTGGAACCACCCACCAGGACCACTTCCTGTACTTCATCCACACCGATATCGGCATCGCGCAGGGCGCGTTTACAGGCGCGCAGGGTCTTGTCGATCATGGGGTCCAGTAACGAGGCCATGGTCGCCCGGTCGAACACGCCACGCCAGTCCCCATGGTGTATTTCTACCTGCTCGGCACCACTCAGGGATTCCTTAGCAGCGCAGGCACTGTCCAGCAACAACCGCTGAGTCGACGCATCCAGATCGGTGCCCAAACCCGCTTGCTCGGCGATCCAGGCCGCAATAATGCGGTCGAAGTCATCGCCACCCAAGGCGGTATCACCACCGGTGGCCATTACCTCAAAAACACCGCGGGACAGCCGCAGGATTGAAATATCAAAGGTGCCGCCGCCCAGGTCATAGACAGCGATCACGCCCTCTTCCCCCCGATCGAGGCCATAGGCTACCGCCGCGGCAGTCGGCTCATTGAGCAGGCGCAGCACCTTCAGGCCGGCCAGCTTGGCCGCGTCCTTGGTCGCCTGGCGCTGGGCATCATCAAAATAGGCCGGCACGGTAATCACTGCGCCGTCGAGCTCGCCATCCACTTTGCCGTAGAGTGCATCGCGGCCACGCTGGGCCAGCTTCTTAAGGATTTCCGCAGACACCTGCACCGGGTTGACCGGGCCGGCGGCAGTTTCAATAGTGGGCATACCGCCATCGGTATCGGAAAAATGATAGGGCAGCTGCTCGCCCAGGCTTTTTACATCGGCGACCCCACGGCCCATCAAGCGCTTGATCGACAGCATGGTGTTGTAGGGATCAGCAGCAGCACGCAGACGCGCCTCGCTACCAACGGTAATACCGTCGCGGCTGTAGTGCACCGCCGAGGGCAGGATGACACTGCCATCCTCTGCCGCAATGGCCTCTGCCGAGCCGCTGCGCACCGTGGCCACCAGTGAGTTGGTGGTGCCCAAGTCGATGCCCACCGCGTATTTGCGCTGATGGGGGTCGGGACTCTGTCCCGGCTCGGAAATCTGCAGTAATGCCATTACTTATCTCTTCTATCAGCGGGATTGTTCGCGTTGGCACCGCCTGTGCCTGATCCCGGTTTATTTTCTGGTAGCGCTTGTTTAATCGCCGAACAGATCAGCTTCCAGCTCTTCCACTTGCGACTGCAGCTTGACCAGGAATTGCTGCTTGCGCAGGGCGTCTTCTGCTTCGCTAAACTTGCCCACGGCATAGGTCTCAGCAAATTGCCGCTGCGCACCGCGGTAGAGGCCATCCACCTCTTCGGCGAGTTCCTCCAGGGCAACAGTGGGATTTGCTTGCTCGCGCACTTCCTCCAGGCGCTCGCGCAGCACCATCTGCTGCATCAGGAACTCTGTATCGGCAGTAGTCTGCTCAGGTGGCACTTCCACCCCAGCCAACTTGAGCAGGTAAGCAGCGCGTTGCACCGGATCGCGAAGTACCGTGTGGGCTTCATTGATCTGCGCAGCCATTTGAATAGCGAGCAACTGTTCGCGCTCGGATTTGGAAGCGTATTTATCCGGGTGGAATTCCCGCTGTAATTCCCGATAGCGTGCGGACAGAGCACTGCGATCGAGTTCAAAGGCGGGGTCAAGCCCGAATATTTCAAAATGGGTCAGGTTGGTTGCCATCTCAGTTCACCTGCCGGCACTGGGCCTTAAAAACTGGGCGGCGGCGCCCCACCCGGCAACTGCCGGGCCAATAAAAAGGCCGGCATGCGCAGTGCATCCGGCCTCGCTGAAGCGGGCCACGCTCAGACGTGGAAACTCTCGCCGCAGCCACACTCGTTTTTGACGTTGGGGTTGGTGAAGGTGAAGCCTTCGTTGAGCCCTTCCTTAACGAAATCGAGCTGGGTACCGTCTAAGTAAACCAGACTCTTGGGGTCTACGATCAGCTTTACTCCATCCTGCTCGAATACCACGTCTTCGGCCTCTGCCGAATCGACAAACTCCAGTACATAGGCAAGGCCTGAACACCCGGCGGTCTTAACACCCACACGAATGCCGATTCCCTTACCGCGCTTGGCCAGCTGACTCTTGATATGAGCCTCAGCGGCCTCGGTCATAGTAATAGCCAAAACAATACCTTCACTGCTATTGGGCCCTGGGCCCGGTGGTTAACCTGCGGCGGATTCCGGCGCGTCAGCGGCTTCGGCAGACTCACCGCGCTTTTCACGGATGTTGCGCACCGCAGCCTTGATTGCATCTTCGGCCAGCACGGAACAGTGAATTTTCACCGGTGGCAGCGCCAGTTCCTCGGCGATAGCGGTATTTTTGATCTGCTCCGCCTCATCGATCGTCTTACCCTTCACCCACTCGGTGAGCAGGGAGCTGGAGGCGATAGCGGAACCGCAACCGTAGGTTTTGAACTTGGCGTCTTCAATCACACCCGCGTCGTTCACCTGGATCTGCAAGCGCATCACATCACCACAAGCGGGCGCACCCACCATACCGGTGCCTACATTGTCCGCCTTGTCGTCCATGCGCCCGACATTGCGGGGGTGTTCGTAGTGGTCAATTACTTTATCGCTATAGGCCATGACTTTTCTCCTAACTCTTGTGCGCGCTTAGTGAGCGGCCCATTCAATCTTGTTCAGGTCCACACCGTCTTTGTACATATCCCAAAGCGGCGACAATTCACGCAGTTTCTCCACTGCCTTGCGCACGGCGGCCGCGGCGGTGTCCACGTCCTGCTCGCTGGTGAAACGGCCGAAACTGAAACGCAGGGAGCTGTGCGCCAGCTCATCGTTTACACCCAGGGCGCGCAGCACGTAGCTGGGCTCGAGACTGGCGGAGGTACAGGCGGAACCGGAGGAAATTGCCAGGTCGCGCAGGGACATAATCAGGCTCTCGCCCTCTACAAAGGCAAAGCTCACGTTCAAGTTGCCCGGTACACGCTGTTCGGCGGAACCATTGATATGGACTTCTTCCATATCTTTGATCTGATCCCAGAAGCGGTTGCGCAGGGAAACCAGACGCTCGCCCTCTTGCACCATTTCCTCTTTGGCGATGCGGAAGGCTTCACCCATACCGACAATCTGGTGAGTCGGCAGAGTGCCGGAACGCATACCGCGCTCGTGGCCGCCACCGTGTATCTGCGCTTCCAGACGGACGCGGGGTTTGCGGCGTACATACAGTGCGCCGATACCTTTGGGGCCGTAGATTTTGTGGGCGGAGAAAGACATCAGATCGACCTTCATCTCCTGCAGGTCGATAGGCAGTTTGCCTGCGCTTTGCGCCGCGTCCACATGGAAAATAATTTTGCGGGAGCGACACAGCTCACCGATCGCGGCGATATCGTTAATTACACCGATTTCGTTGTTCACGTGCATCAGGCTTACCAGAATGGTGTCCTCACGCAGCGCTTCCTCAACCTGTTGCGGGGTCACGATGCCGTCTTCACGGGGGTTCAGATAGGTTACTTCGAAGCCTTCACGCTCCAGCTGGCGACAGGTGTCTAGTACCGCCTTGTGCTCAATTTTGGAGGTGATGATGTGCTTGCCGCGGCCCTGATAGAAGTGCGCCGCACCTTTGATCGCCAGGTTATCGGACTCGGTGGCACCACTGGTCCAGACGATCTCGCGGGGGTCAGCATTAATCAGCTCAGCCACCTGACGACGGGCATTTTCCACCGCCTCTTCGGCTTTCCAGCCGTACAGGTGAGACCGTGAAGCCGGGTTACCGAAGTTGCCTTCCATCGTCAGCTGCTCTGCCATCTTTGCAGCGACACGCGGGTCAACCGGACAGGTAGCTGAATAATCCAGGTAGATGGGAAGCTTCATAGTCATACCGTTTCCGCTCAATAATTCTCAAATATTCCGCTTTGGCCACAGTTGTGGCCGATATTTACAAGCCGCCGAGTACGGCGACCCGCTCTTCCGGCGCTTCGCGCATATCCTGGCGGCGTGCCACTTCCTGTACCTCGGCGCGAGACACCAAGTTGGCCAGGCTGATTCCGCTCAGGAAACCGTGAATCTGATCACTCAGGTCTGACCAGAGGTAATGGGTCAGACACTGTTCGCCATTGGCGCAATCGGCGTTGCCGCCACAGCTGGTGGCATCCACCGATTCATTGACTGCATCAATGATCTGAGCCACAAAAATCTCTTCGCCATCGCGGGCTAGACGATAACCACCGCCGGGGCCGCGCACACTGGACACCAGTCCGGATTGCCGCAGGCGGGAAAATAACTGTTCCAGATAGGACAGGGAGATGCCCTGCCGTTTGGAAATATCTGCCAAGCTGATCGGCCCACGCTCTGCATGCAACGCCAGATCCAGCATGGCGGTTACCGCATAGCGGCCTTTGGTTGTTAAACGCATACCAGCTCCCAACTGATGAACAGCCCTTTTCCGATCGGGGCGCGAGTATGAAATAACCCAGCACCTTAGTCAAGTATATAACCAAGCAAAGTACTCGGGTACTCAACTAGTCTGGGCGCCCCTTGCCACCAGAGCGGTGAATATAGTTCTGGATGGAGGTGAGCATGCCGCGCAGGATACCCAGCTCCATATCATCCGGGCGCACACGGCTGTACAGCCTGCGCAGTCGGGTCATAGTCTGGCGAGGGTTATCCGGATCGATAAAGCCCAGTTCACCTAAAGCTTGCTGGAGGTGCTCAAAATAGAGCTCCATATCGCTGGCTTTGGACGGTGGGCGATCCCAGTCTGCATAACTCACAGGCTCGCCTTTCTCTGCTTCCAGCGCCGCCATACGCACCTCATAAGAAAGCACCTGTACGGCGGTCGCCAGGTTTAGAGAGCTGTACTCGGGGTTGGCCGGAATATGCACATGGTAATTGCACGCCTGAAGCTCTTCATTGGTCAGGCCGCGGTCTTCACGACCAAACACCAGCGCCACCGGGTGGCTGGAGGCCTCGGCCACTGCGCGCTCACCGCACTGGCGCGGTGTCAGCAGAGGCCAGGGAATACGTCGCTCGCGGGCACTGGTGGCCACCACCAGGCCGCAATCTGCCACCGCCTCTTCCAGAGTGTCCACTACTACTGCACTGTCGAGCAGCTCCGCCGCACCGGCGGCGCGCCACACGGCATTGGCCGCAGGGAATTCCCGCGGTGCAACCAGATAGAGCTGGCTCAGGCCCATATTCTTCAGGGCGCGCGCCGCGCCGCCAATATTTCCTGGGTGGGCACTGTTAACCAGAACCACACGCACATTGTCGAGCGCACTGAGCGGAGTCGTGTCTAATGGGGACTTGGCCATACTGAAAGTAATAATTCGGTGTCATGGGGGCGCGCGAGTGTAGCAAAAAGGAGCGGGAATCCATACAATCGCGTCCGCTGCGGTTAACCCGCGGTCTGCTTTTTAACCACTTCAACCACTTAGTGCGGAATAGTTATGGAACCCATGCTAAATATTGCCCTGCGCGCGGCGCGCAAGGCCGGAGAATTGATCGAACGGGCCTGGGAGCGCGGCGACCTGATGAAATTCGAGGAGAAGGCGCGCAACGATTTCGTCACCGAAGTGGACAAGGCCAGCGAACAGGAGATTATTTATCACCTGCGCAAAGCCTACCCCAAGCACAGCATCCGCGCTGAAGAGAGCGGCCTGATCGAAGGCGCCGAGCCCGACTACGAGTGGATTATCGACCCTCTCGATGGCACCACCAACTTTATCCACGGCGTACCCCAGTTTGCGGTATCTATCGCCTGCCGCTACCGCGGCCGCATTGAGCACGCGGTGGTACTCGACCCGATTAAGCGCGAAGAATTCACCGCGAGCCGCGGTCGTGGCGCGGCCCTTAACGGCCGTCGCATCCGCGTTTCCCCCCGCCAGGGCCTGCGCGGCGCTCTAATTGGCACCGGCCTACCCTTCAATGGCCCCGCTCTGGAAAACATCGACCCCTACCTGGGCGCTTTGAAAGAGATCGCCGGGCAGACCGCCGGCATCCGCCGCCCCGGCGCCGCCGCACTGGACCTGGCCTATGTAGCGGCCGGGCGCTTCGACGGTTTCTGGGAGATGTATCTGAATACCTGGGATATTGCTGCAGGCTCGCTACTGGTCAAAGAGGCCGGCGGTTTAATCAGCGACTTCCGCGGTGGAGAGGACTACCTGGAATCCGGCAATCTGGTCTGTGCCACCCCCAAAGTCTTCAAGCCGCTGGTGCAGATCGTCGGTAAGCACCTGGGCTCCGTGCGCTAAGCTTTATTCGCTCACTGGCCCGGCGACTGCCGGGCCAGCTGTTACGGTGCCGCTAAACTGACCGACCGGCCCGCCCAAGGGTTTCCGCCAACACACGCGACAACTGCATAAAGTCAAACTCTGCCGGCAGTGCCGGATAGTTCTCCCCACTGGGTTTTTCACCAACCAGTACAAAGCGCATGGCTCTGGTGGCGATATCCTCCTGCAAAATAGAGATTAGGTCCGCAGCGGACATGCCCGGCACCTCACTGTGAAACAACAGTACATCGGGACGCTGCGTTCGCGCGATAAAAATTGCCTCCACCACATCGGTGGCAATCAGGCACTGAACCTGGGGACTCTCCTTCAGCATTTCCTTTAGCTGGTCGGCCGCAGCAGGGCGGTTATCCACAAGTAACACGCGCCCCTCCGGCAACTGCGGAGGCTCCTGTGGATGAGCAGAAAAGCTCATAAGGGCATCGGGCGCATCGATCATAGGGAATTCGATCCAGAAAACTGAGCCCTGCCCCTCCTGACTATCAAAGTCGATTCGCCCACCCATAGCCTCGGTGAGCCGCTTGGCAATTGCCAGACCCACGCCGGTCCCCTCTATATGACCCTTTTCCTCCCCCAAACGATTAAAAGGCTCGAACACCTCGCTGCGCCGATCCGGAGAAATGCCCTTACCGGTATCGAGAATACTCAAGCGCAGCCAGCCCTCTGCCTGGGGAGTGAAATTAATAATGACCCTGCCATTATCCCGGTTGTATTTCACTGCATTGCCGGCGAGGTTTAGAACCACCTGCTTGTAACGAACTGGGTCTGCGCAGATATAGGCGGATTCCCAGCCGAGAGGCTCGTAGACCAGACTGACCCGGCGGGTCTCCGCCAGTGGTTCCAGCAGGCGCTTACATTCGGCCACTAATTCCACCGGGCGCACCGACTCCATTGAGGGGCCAAGCCGCCGACTGTCGATACGGGCGAGCTCCAGCACATCCCCTACCAGGTGCAATAGGTGTTGACCCGCTCGGCGAATCTCCCCCAGCCGCTGGCGCTGGTCGGAGTTCAAGCTCTGATCCAATTCCACCATTTGGCTGTATCCCAAAATGGCGTTGAGAGGGGTCCGCAACTCGTGGCTCAGGCTGAATAAAAGATCGGCTCGATGGGCATTTTCCTCGCGTTGCTGGTGCAGCTCCCGCTCCAGCCGCGCCTGGCTCTCACGTCCAGCGCTAACATCCTGCAAAACCCCGAACACCCGCACCGGTTGACCGCGGCTGTCCAGTTGGGCCTTGCCGCGACAGCGAACCCAAACCAAGCTGCCATCGGAGCGCCACAGGCGGAATTCCACATCCAGGGGCAGCCGGTCGCGCACATGGTCCAACATCGATTGTTCCACCCTGGCTATATCCTCGGTGAGAATACGCGCTTTCCATTGCTCCGCAGCAGAGCGCCCAATACTGCGAATCGGGCTCACCTCGTAGCCAAGAATCCCCCAACAGGCGTCATCGAGTACCATTTCATCGGCGCGTAAATCCCATTCCCACAAACCATCTCCCACCCCGGACAACGCCTGCAGCGGTCGCTCACTGGGTAGATTGGTCAGATAGCGCTGCGAAAGTGCCTCGCTATAATCGGCACAAGTGCCAATCGCGATCACCTCGCTGCCATCGGCACTGGTCGTAGCCCGGCCACAAAAGCGCAGCCAGCGCATTTGTCCGGAGATGTCGTAGGCGCGAAAAGCGATGTCGAAGTAGCCACCCTCGCTGGCGATCCTTTTGCGTAACGCAAAAATGCGATGACGCTCATCAGAATGCACCGGATGCAACTCGGCGCCAGACCACAGACCCTGAAGGGCGCGATCAGCACTATCGGCAAACAAATGCCAGATATCCCCCTGAGCGCGCTGGGCGCCACTATTTAGGTGCCACTCCCACAGGCCGCAATCCACATCCATCATCAGCCCCTGCAGGCGACCGGTTTGGTGTGTGAGCTCCAGAACATCCAGAGAGTGCAACTCCTCTGGAGTTGCCAGCAGGAAAGGGAGATGGGGCGGAACGGGGTTCTGAAATTCGGACACGCTTAACTCGATTCGTTGGCATTGCTGGCAAAAAAAGGGGCATTTATACCTAGGCGCGAAAAGGGCGTCTATTTACCAAGCATTAGTGCCAATCAGAATTCCACACAGAGTCACAAAAATAAAATTTTTTTCGAGCGGGAGCGCTTGGAAAGAGGGATAGAAGAATAAAAAAGGCCCCGCAAAGCGGGGCCATAATCAGCGATGATGAGAGAAAACGGGGAGTTCCTCATTGGAAACGGTTTGCCATAACCCCATGCAAACTCCCCGAAGTACGGGTCATGCGTCCCGTACGCTTCTAATATTGCAATCGGTATGCCAACTTCTCGTAGGATTTTGCGGTGGCCGATCTCTTTTTTTTCCTGGCGACCAAGCAATATGAACCAACAAGTGCCAAAAAACCTAAATATCGCACCAAAAAGAGGCGCAACCTGCCAAGGCAGCAACCAGTAGAGGTCTGATGCAAATGCCTCTGAGGAATTCTATGCGCCACATGATTGGATGATCCAAAAACATCCCTTAGGTAGAAAAAACTACAACAATGCCAAAGGCCTTCAGTGGGACAACATTGTGATGGGACAACACCGCCACTCTCTGCTGATCGCCGCTAGTATGAACTTTGCTTTCGGCCTAATCCTCGGTCTGATTACCGGAGATATTGTCGCCATGTTTTTGCTGGCAGGTGTTTTGCGCATGGTAATCAATCACCATGCCGCCTTCGCTCTCAATTCAATGGGGCACCACTGGGGCAAAAGAAAATTCAGTGCGATATTGCGGCCCGGGACAACTCTGTTATCCATGCTTTTGCTTTTGGCGAGGGCTATCACAACTCCCATCACGCCTTTCCCGCGAAAGGGTCTCAGCTGGCTGGGCAGCACTTGGCAGTATGGATGACGGCAAAAAGCCCACAGCGCCTCCTCACAATAATTATCTATATTCTCTGTGTAGCGTCGTATTGGTAACTGGAAATTACCCCCAGAAATACACCGCCAAATAACATCATAGAAAAACTGCGCCACTAACTATACGGGGCTTCCCGAGGCCGTTTCACAAACAGGCTCGAATTATGAATACTGCTTCACCAACATCCACAACTAAGCGCAAATGCTTTTGGGTTCCCACAGTGCTGTTTGCCAGTACAGGTTTCCTGGCCCTGACCGCCGTGCCCATCTACGGGCTGATGGTTGGATATCACTGGTACCAGTGGCTCGCCTTCGCTCTATTAGCCGCCTTGTGCAGTCTCTCGGTAACAGCAGGCAATCACCGGCTCTGGTCCCACAGAAGCTATAAAGCCCACTGGTCTCTACGCCTGTTCTTTGCCTTGTTCAGCGCGGCTGCCTTACAAAACTCCACCCTGACCTGGAGCGCTGCGCACCGCTTGCACCACCGCCATATTGACGACAATGATCGCGACCCCTACTCAGCAATGCGCGGCTTCTGGTTTTCTCATATCGACTGGATGATGCACGAATATCCAAGCAGCCACTTGGATTATAAAAATGTCGGGGATCTAAAGCGCGACAAGATCGTGATGTGGCAACACAATCACTATATCCCCATCACCCTCAGTATGAACCTGGGCATTCCTTTAGCGCTTGGGCTTCTCACCGGCGATGTGATCGGCATGCTATTGCTCGCAGGAATACTCCGTATCGTAGTCAACCACCACACAACTTTTTTGGTCAACTCCCTAGCGCACATGTGGGGCAAACGCCCCTACAAAAACGATATCAGTGCGCGAGATAATATCTTCCTGAACCTGTTGGTTTTCGGTGAGGGATACCACAACTACCACCACGCCTTTCCTGCGGATTATCGCAATGGCGTTAACTGGTTTGCATACGACCCGACTAAATGGATGATCAAGCTGTTCAGCTGGGTCGGTATTACCAACGACCTAAAAACCCCCTCAGCGGTACAAATACAGAAAGCCAAACTGTCGGTGCAGTTCAGCCAGGCGGAGGAGAAGCTCGGAGGCAGCGCACACCGGGAGGACTGGTTAAAACTATTGGAGAACGAGGCCATACAATTCGCCAGGGCTCTGGAAAACTGGAAAAACCTGCAGTTACAGCGCGCCCAGTGCCGTGGGGATAAAATCGCGGAAAAGTGGCGTTCGCTAGCAATTCAAAACAAGGTTAAGGAGTTAGAGTTCGGCTTGAAAATGCAGAGCCGGCGTCTGAGCAGACTGATAAAGCAGTGCCAGACGGACTCAGCCACATCCTCCTAACAGTGCTGTGAAAATACTGGAAAGTGGCAATAGGCAACTGCCTTCGAGTGGGTTAAAGGGTTTTTTCCGCGGCGAATTCACGCATGGAATACGCCACCCGCTCGTCCACCCCTTTCTCGAGCATCTCTTCATCCAGCCCCTCAATAAAGCGCAGGCGCTGGCGCAGACCCACACCGTTAGCTACCTGAATTGCGAGACCGGGACGAGCATTGGCTTCGAGTAATAACGGACCGCGCTCGCGATCCAAAACGATATCGCAACCGAGATAGCCGAGACCGGTCATTTCATAACAGCTCGCCGCCAGACGCACCAGATCGTACCAACCAGGAACCTTCAGCTCACCGAAAGACATCTTGGTATCCGGGTGGTGCTGGATGCGTAGGCCGCGCTGTACAGCGTGGCAGCTCTTGCCTGTGGCCAGGTCGATACCCACTCCTACAGCGCCTTGGTGCAGATTGGCTTTACCATCGGAGCTATGGGTAGAACAGCGCAGCATTGCCATCACCGGAAAACCGCGAAACACAATCACGCGAATATCCGGTACTCCCTCAAAAGAGTAATCCTGAAACACCGGGTCGAAATCCACCAGAGCCTCCACCATTACCCGGTCAGGCTTGCCCCCGAGACTGTAGAGGCCACTGTGGATATTGTTAACGTGACGCAGAATATCCAGGGCTTCAACTTCAGAGCCGGAAATCTTCTTGTACTTATCCCCATCGCGACCGGCAATGACCAGAATACCTTTGCCACCCGAACCGCGTGCGGGCTTGATTACAAACTTCCACAAGGGATCGATCACTTCCATCACACGCTTGCGGCTGGCCGGGGTTTCAAAGGCCGCGATCAATTCCGGAACTGGTATGCCTGCGCGCTTGGCCGCTCGTTTAGTGTTCAGCTTGTCGTCGACAATTGGGAATTTTTCCCGATCGTTGTAGCGCGCAATGTAATTGATATTGCGTGCATTCATCCCGAGTATGCCCATCTCATTCAGGGCCATCGGCGAAACCATACCACCGCGAACCTTGTTGATGATGTGCTTGAATGAAAATTGAAGCATCGCAACCCCCTACTTGATCAGAGGCCGAAAACGCATCAGCTCGCTGAGGCGATAACCGGTGTAGTTACCCACAACCAGGATAAAGGCCAGCAGCACCAGCAGCAGCTCGGGGAAATTAAAGGTCCAGTGTTCCACATAGCGGTTAGTCATCACCCACCAGGCCAAAACAGCCACCAGCAGGCTGCCGCCGGCCTGTACAATTACCTCGTAGGGGCCATCCTCCTCCCAAACGATGGACATGCGCTCAATAGTCCAGGCCAAAATAATCATCGGGAAGAAGGTCACCGTCAGTGCCTGCTCAATTCCGAGCTTATAACTGACCACACTGATCACCCCCATAATGAGCACCACCGTGACTACCACGGCGGCGATCCTCGACACAAGGAGCAAATTGAGCCGACTCAAGTAGAAACGCACCCACAATCCGAGCACCAGGATCAATACAAAAATTGATAGCCCTGTGAGCAGCTGAGTTTCAATAAAGGCTATTGCCAGGAGTACCGGCATAAAGGTACCGGAAGTGCGCAAGCCGACAAAGATACGCAGCAGCACCACCACCAGGGCACCTACCGGCACCAGTAAAATCAATTTAAAGATGCTCTGTTGCTCGATGGGCAGGCTGTAGATGGAGAAATCCACCAGCGCCTCTTTTTCGCCCTTTGTGCTGCGCATGGAGACATCCCGTGCAGGCACGTCATTGGAAATGACCGAGAAAGTCACCTGCGAATTGCGGCCACCCTCCAGGTCCAGCAGACTCTTGCCACCGCGCTGCCAGATAAAGAAGTTTTCTGGAATTCCGGGCAAGCCGCTGCTTGGCTCGAAAACAATCCAGCGCTGACCATCGTAAACTTCGAGCAGATCCTCTGGAGCAAGGCGGCGACGGTCGTCCTCAAGGTAGAGGCCGCGGATGCGATGCGCGGGAATATCGGCGGTGGCCAGCATCAGCAGAGCGACATCCACCAGGGATTTATCGGTGTAGTGGCGGAAGACCAGGTTGCGATCCTGGTTACCATCGTCGTTCAGCTCAAACAGCAATTGAGTGGTGAAAGATTCCACGTCGGAGGAGCGCTCGCGGGCCTGCTTAACCAACGAATCAATCGCCAGGCGCACGGCTTCTTGCTCCCGTGCACCGAGGAAAGGTTTCTGTACCTGGGTGCTGAGATTCAAAGGCTGTTCGAGCGCCGCACCGGGAGTCTGATACACATCCAAGCGATAGAACAGGGACTGGGGTCCCTCGGCGGAGCGGCGCGTCCAAACTGCCCGATACTCATCATTTTCCCGGGCAATAAAAAAGCCAAAACCGGAGGAACTGAAAGTCTCGCCGAGGATTTCCATATTGCGTTGCTCACGGGGCAAAGTCAGCGCAGCTTTTACCGGGCCGCCCTCCGCATCGAAACCCACTTTGGCCTCAATGGTCCAGACAGTACGGTATTCACCCGGCAGCAGTGGAAAACCTAATTCGAAATGTTTGTAAGCGGTGAGACCCGCCCCGATCAATGCGAGCAATGCCGCAATAACATAAACTTGAACGCGCGGCGACATTCGCCCTTCCCCGTAACTCTAGGGTTCCAAAAGGAACCTAATCTTAATAAGCGGCCTATTTATTCCCGAACACCCGAGGCTGCCCTTGGATATTGCGCCGGCTCACATCGACAACCGCGGCATCTTTGAGGAAATTGCGTCCCAGCACCATCACAATATCGTTGCGGCCCTCATCCGTCAGACTGACTTCAACCATATGAGTAACCTCACCCACAGTGAGATTCATCTCCACTACCGGGCGACGCTGGCTCGGGAAACCAATACGGTTCGCACGGATATGGCGTTTGATGGGCAGTTCGATAGTAGAAGTTTCCGCCTTACCATCCACTTCCGGCAGTGCCAGCTGAATTCTGATCCAGTCCTCACCATCGCGCTCAAAGCGTGTCAGTGTCTGGGCACGCAGGGTGGTTGTCGGCGCACCGGTATCCACCACAGACTCAACAACCAGACCGGAGGGCTCGATAGAGATTTTCTCCACGGCTCCTAGTACCAGTTTGTCCTTGGCGACGGGCACTTCGACTACTTTTTCAAGGGTTCGTTCGATGACTTTTTCAACGACCCTGACCTCTGGCTCTGCGCAGATCACCTCCACAGGCTCTGGGCACTGGAGTATTTCGCCCTGAGATTGGCCCGATTGTGCAGTAGCGGGTTCTGCCCCTTGCTGGCTCTGTGCGGGGTACATCAGCGACTGACAGCCCAGCAATAACTGGACCGCGACCAATAACCACAGAAGGGAAAATTTCTGCATCCTAACGATTACCTCTAGCCCCATTAGCATTCCAATCCGACCGCACTGTCTTCGCAGCGTTCACGGTAGCAAGCGCAGAAATTCCTCCCAACGCAAGCAAAAGGCCGATATTAGCCTATGAAAGAGCTTGGTGAACAGGGATGTTCCTAGAGTCGAGCGATGCAAGCGCCACAATGTGACACGCGCCAGATCTTGAGAATTTGACGGCCAACCGTGAATCGTTATAGCTAACAAAGTAGATGAAAGCGAGGTGGGGCGCCCAGTGGACGCCAGAGAGGAGGACTCAGCCGCGCTGCAGGCGCTCGTCGATGCCCTTGAGAATCTTGATCAGAGGCTCAGCGCCTCCCCTCTCTTTGAAGAACTCTTCCGCGATTGGCGCTATGCCACACTGTTGCGGTAGCGGCATCTGCCCCTCAATTAGCTGGCGCATACGCGGCAAAAAGATGAATTGCAGCCACTGCGGCAGAGTCAGGGTATCTACACAGAAAGGTTCCCTGCTGGCTAAGGCTTCCGCTGTTGGGGCCTCCTCCTGCCACAGGGCCATGCGGCGCAACTCGGCTTCGAGCTGTAACAATTGATCGGCGACTTCAGAGTAAATAGCTTGCATAGATCCAATCCCTAAACCGCCCTGCCGGGCAGCTTGTAATCCCAGTGCCCCTGGCAGGAATTCCAAACCTGTAGACGAAAATGGGGCACACCAAAGAGTAAGAGGTTATTCGATATGGCGGTTAAAAGGCGGCAGTGAATTGAGAATCGCCTGGCCGTAGCGACGGCTCACTACACGGCGATCCAGCAGGGTGACTGTTCCACTATCCCCTTCCGCACGCAACAAACGACCGCAGGCCTGTACCAGTTTCAGGGCTGCATCCGGCACGGTGATCTGCATAAATGGATTGCCACCCTTGGCCTCAATCCATTCTGCCAAGGCCGCCTCAATTGGGTCATCGGGCACCGCGAAAGGCAACTTGGCAATCACCACATGCCTGCAGTAATCCCCAGGTAAATCCAGGCCCTCGGCAAAACTGGCAAGACCAAACAGCACACTGCTGCCACCACCATCGACGATTTCACGGTGTGAGTCGAGTAAATGCTGACGGGACTGTTGCCCTTGCATCAGGATACGGTTGCGCCAGGTACCGGGCAGTGCCTCGTAGACCGTCTCCATCTGGCGGCGAGAGGAGAAGAGTACCAGGGAGCCACCAGAGTCCTTGAGCAACTCCGGTAGAGCATCAATCACCGCATCGGTGTGCTGGTCCGCATTACCTGCATCCACGGCACAAGCGGGAACCTGCAGAGTGGCTCTGGAAAAATCAAAGGGACTGGGAACCACTTGGTAGCTGGCATTTTCCGGGGTACCGGCACGCATGCGCAGGCGGTCAAACTTGCCCAGTGCGGTGAGCGTCGCGGAGGTAAGCACCGCACCGTAGCAGCGCCGCCAAAGGCTGTAATCCAAAGTCTTGCCGGCCAGGATGGGCGAGCTGCACACCTCGAAATCGGTTGAACCACCCCAATCCACCAGAGTAACCCAGCGCGCCTGAGGCAGGGCGCCATCGGCATCTGCGCGGGCATAGTTGGCCCAGAGCAACAAATTGGCCTCGGCACGCCCATACCAGCTGCCTAGCTGAGGGTACCAACGCTCCAGATCTACAATAGGCACCGGAGAGTGAGCGTCCTCAAGCATACGCTGGGCCGTTTGCAACATTTTGCCGAACAGCCCCTCCAGCTCGTCAAAATCCTCGCGCAACTTTTCCGCCAGCTGCATCATGGAATCCGGCACCACTCCACCCTCGAAGCGGTGTCGAGTGGTATTACCCCTCTCATCCTCAAATTCGCACAATTCTTCAATCAGCGGCCACATTTGCTCCAAGCCCTGTTTGGCAGAGGTGAGCACCGCCGGTAGCTGCTCACCACAGCGATCCAGTTCGGCACCATCGCCGATCTCTCCCAACATCTGGCCAAGGGCCTTGTTGGCTTGGTCGAGCCAACCGGTGGAGGCGCCGACACGGCTGTGATGGGAGAAATGATTGAGGGCCTTGTCCGGCAGGTGATGGGCCTCGTCGAGCACGTAAATCGTCTCTTCTGGGGGAGGCAATATGGCACCGCCGCCCAGGGCCAGGTCCGCCAGTAACAAATCGTGATTGGCAACAATCACTTGGGTCTTGCCCAAGCTCTCGCGCGCGCGAAAGAAACTGCAATTGGTGACATGGGGGCAGCGACGGCCGCTGCACTGACGGTGATCTGTAGTGATCCGACCCCAGTCATCGGCCTCGATAGTTTCCGGCCAGTTGTCGCGGTCACCATCCCAACGGCCAGAGGTCAGACTGTCAGTCATCTTCTGGTAGAGGGCAACACTGTCCTCTCCCACCTGTGGCAGCTCGTCTTCATAGAGTCCCAGAGAGAGGCCGGTACCGCTGGCGGAAAAACTGGAGAGTAGTCGATCTAATTTTGACAGGCACAGGTAGCGACCGCGCCCCTTAGCCAGGGTGAACTCAAAGTTGAGGCCACTGTGACGCGCCACTTCGGGCAGGTCCTTGTGGATAATCTGTTCCTGCAAAGCAACTGTGGCGGTGGAAATCACCAGGGTTTTGTCCTGGGCCTGGGCCAGGGGAATGGCGGCAAGTAAGTAGGAGACCGTTTTACCGGTACCGGTACCGGCTTCCACCACACAGATATGCTCGCCATCTGTCTTACTATTGTCGCGCTCGCCACTGGCACTTTGCACAATCGAGCCCAGCGTGCGAGCAATGGCTGCCACCATCAGTTTTTGCCCATAACGGGCCTTGAGGCCACGGCTGGATAGGAATTGGCTGTAGGCAGCCTGGATGGCAGTTTTGTGTTTATCGTTGAGCACGGGGGAGAGTCTATTCGCTAGTGGGTGGCGCAGGGGGCGTTATTATCCACTAAGCGCCCCCTCCTCACCAGCACCGCAGAGGCTGAGTGCCCCTCTTACACTGATTCCAAAACAGTTATTCAAATGCGAGGCGTGAAACTACCGGATTGGCATAGGCCTGGATCGCCTTTTCCCGCCAACGCTCATCGACCTTGGCCATGCGCGCTTCAAACTTCTCACGGGTCTCCAGGTGTTCACTGGCATCCCAGGGCTTGTGCGGGTAACCCACCGGCAATCCGGACACCTCGCCGTAGATCATTTCGTAGGCGATCAGATTCGTGGGATGCAGGGTGTAATTGCCGACAATCTGGCGATCAATCTCTTCAGCGACGCTGTTAACGTCATTGAAATCCGCCTCGATCGGTGTACCAAACGCGGTGTGCACCCGCCCCTTGAAGCCGATCACACCCTTGCCGATGGAGGCCAGATCCTCGTTCTTGGCCTTCTTGTACTCGTCCTTGTGTTCGGTGATGTAGAGTTCCTTGGCTTTCTGGGCATCGCAGGGGTCCCACTCGTAGGAGATGGACAGGGGCACTATGTGCAACTTGCGCCAGAAATCCGCAAAGGGCATATCCCGATCTTTCGTCATGGCGAACATGGCCGCCAAGGCCGGATTAGTACGATCCATACCATCCTTCGCACGCCCGGAGCGCTGCGCTATCCACACATGCTCATTGTCATTCACGATGGAATGGTAGATGTAGTTAGACAGCATTGTCGCCGACTGCAGCTTTTCCCTGCGGGTGCCAGAACTGCGCTTAACGGTAAAGCACTTGTTGAGCTTCATAATATCGCCGGCAAACTGCTTGCCCAGCAGGTTATCGCCGATGGCGATTCGGGAGGTCTCATGCCCTTCCTTGTACATGGACACGATGGCAAAAGCCGGGTCCATGGCGATATCCCGGTGATTGCTTACAAAGAGACAGGCGCGGTCCCGCGGCAGGGTATCCAGCCCGGAAATCGTCAGCCCGGAGGTGGTGCGGCTCACCACCTTGTCGATGTATTTTTCTACAATCGCCTGTACACCACGTACATCGTTCACTTTGCGGAATTCAAAACGCAGGAACTGGCGTACCAGCCAGGCCAGGGGGCCTTCCAGGCGCGCCAGTTTGGGGATCAGGAAATGCGCTACAGCGTGGGACATTTCCGGATCGGCGATCAGCCTGTCCAATACAGCACGCACCTCATCGTCGCGATAAGGGCGCATATCCTCAAATTGAGCGGGGTCTAACTCACTTGCTCTCATGACATCACTACCTGCCGGACCGACTATCTACCCGTGGCCCGGGCTCATTTTATTGTACGGCCACAGGGTAGCCGGGATAAGAAATCGGCGCAGAACATACCGGAAGCCTCGCCGAACTGCTAGCACCTCACCCGACCAGATCGATGACCAAGGTGATGAAATAGCCGTTAGACGGGTCAGTCAGCAAAAAGGTCCTCCTGTCCCAATTGCTATTCAAAGTAGACTTCGCCGTCCCAAGCCGGGAGAATAGGAAGGTCAACCGCCGCCGACGGCAAAAACAACGATAACGAATACGGCACAAGCCACGCAGTCAAGCAGGAGTCCACCTTGTCTCAAGCCACCCCCACCAATGAACCGCGCACGCCCAGCCTGCTGGATGCGTTGATCCCCTTGGGGATCCTGGTCGCTCTCTTATCGCTGTCAGTGTACTTCTATGGCGCCGACTCCTCTTACGGCCCCAACCAAATTG
Source organism: Microbulbifer mixtoriginis (SeqCode) (assembly GCF_052467515.1). Lineage (NCBI taxonomy): Bacteria > Pseudomonadati > Pseudomonadota > Gammaproteobacteria > Cellvibrionales > Microbulbiferaceae > Microbulbifer > Microbulbifer mixtoriginis (SeqCode). The sequence continues at coordinate 3,507,804 of NZ_CP174314.1, forward strand.
CACTGCTGTTGTGCGCCTGTGTAGTTGCGCTGATGGGCATGAAAAATGGCCACAGCTGGAGTGATATGGAAGGCGGCATGCTGCACGGCATCGGCCTGGTATTCGGCGCGATTCTGATACTACTGGCAGTGGGTGCTTTGATCGGCAGTTGGATATTAGCCGGTACCGTGCCGTCGATGATTTATTACGGGGTACAGATACTCTCGCCCCAATGGTTCTACGCCGCCAGTTGTATTATCTGTGCCGTAGTGGGTCTTAGCATCGGCTCCAGCTGGACCACCGCAGGCACACTGGGTGTGGCTCTGATGGGGATTGCCGGTGCTCTTGGCTTGTCCCCGGAAATCACTGCGGGTGCGGTAATTTCCGGCGCCTACTTTGGCGATAAGATGTCGCCGCTATCTGATACGACTAACGTGGCTGCGGCGGTAACATCGAATGATCTGTTCCAGCACATTCGCCATATGATGTCGACCGCGATTCCAGCCTTCGTTATCGCCTTGGTGGTGTTCGCGTATCTCGGCCTCACTTCTGAAGCCAGCACTGCCTCCGCCTCAGATATCGAGTCTTTACTTACCGCCCTGAAGAGCGAATTCAAAATCTCCCTGATCAGCCTGCTGCCTCTGATCTTGCTACTCGCTATGGCCTGGCGCAAAGTCCCCGCCTTCCCCACGTTGATCGTCGGCTCCCTGGTGGGCTGTGCCATCGCATTGATTTTCGAACCGGAGACTGCCCGCCGTCTGGGGGGAGATGAAGGTGCCCTGGCCGCACTCAAAGGCGCCTGGTACAGCCTGTTCGATGGCTATAAATCCACCTCTACGAATGAGAATGTCGCCGCACTCCTCTCGAAAGGCGGTATGAGCAGCATGCTCAATACTGTGTGGCTGATCACCTCCGCCATGGCCTTCGGTGGCGCCATGGAGCGCGCCGGCTTCCTACAAGTGATTGTCAATTGGACTCTGTCGCGTATTAAAACCGTGGGCGGCTTGGTGACCTCCACCGTATTCACCTGTTTCGGCATGAACGCCGCCGCTGGCGACCAGTACATGGCAATTATTATTCCGGGCCGTATGTTCAGAGAAGCCTTTGAAGAGAAGGGCCTGCATGGGCTAAACCTGTCCCGTACACTGGAGGACTCCGGCACCATCACCTCCGTGCTGATCCCCTGGAATACCTGTGGGGCCTATATGACGGCTACCCTTGGCATTTATACCTTCTCTTACCTACCCTATGCCCTGTTTAACATCATCTGCCCGCTGCTAGCGATCGCCTACGGCTGGTTGCACTTTAAGCAGATGCCGATCTCAGTTGCGGCCACAGCACCCTCCGATAAAAAAGAAGGAAATCTACAAAGCTGTCATGAGTGAAAGCGGTACCCTGAGCGCCCTGATAGAAGAGGCGGACTTTAAATTACGCTGGTTCGATCTGGGCCGGCGTCTTCAATCTGTACCAAAGTCTACAGCCGAGGCTTTCGAGGCGGGCCAAAAAGCCTGGCCTCACCCCTATTTGCGCCAGGCCTGGAGTGGGCTCTTACTGCAGCCCGCTGAGGGTGGTGAACCGGCGGTATGGTTCTTGCGCTTTCCCCTCGATGAGCAGGGCAAGCTACAGCTACAGGCCCGCGATGGCTTGCTGCGCGCCCTGGCCCAAGAGCTGAAGCAGGCGCCCGCTTCCGAATCCGCAGCGCAGCTGGACCAATTACTGCAACAAAGCGGTCTACTTTATACCCCTTCCAACGAGCGCCAAGCTGCATTTCACGCGCACACCCAACGGCTTCTGAAGCGCACACCTAGCGCGCACTATGCAGCAGTACTCGACTATTTTCACAACCCCCAGAAGTCCCGCTGGGATAACCTGGCCCTACAGGGCATTGCCGATCTATCAGCCCACTGGGACTCCCAGAAAGAGCTTCTGTTAAATCAGTTGCCCCATATTGCTGCGCCAGTTTTTGTCAATCTGTGCCACTGTCTGGAAAATGAAGCGGTCGATCACCAGCTGGGAGAAGTCATCGCCACTCGGGCACGTGACTCTTTACACGATAACACTCCAGATTTCACCCTGATTGCCGCTGCAGTACGTGGTATCTCTCATTCGCCGGCGCAGGGGTTGCGCGGCACTTTACTGCAAGAAGTTTTAAAGCATCTGACACAAAAATCATCGAGTGGCACTCAGAGCATCAACGCTAAGTCTATAGAGCTTCTTGCTGCCATCGGCAGCCGCTGCCCCCAGGACCTAGAAAATCCACAATTAGCCAAACTCTGGCTCAATGCACTGGTAGATAGCAATAACCAGGATACCTTTAACTTATTGCTCTCTGACTTGATGTTTCTGCCCAAGGTGCGCACTTCTCTACTGAGTACATTACGCGACCCCGAACGGAATGAAACCCTGGCTCAGGCCTTCGGTCATTTCCTTCATGGACCCAAACCCATTCACTAGGGTCTTCAGTCTGGCAATGATGTAGCAAAATTTTGGCCTACCTCATTGCCATGCTTCACTCCTTAGCTTTACACACTTCACCTGTAAATGAATTTCGCCATCTTCATAAGAAGAGTACCCATCTGCGTAACGAATAAAAGACTGCCATTTTTAAATTCGCCAACTTCTATTCCAGCAATAGTTCACCTAAAATCCCGCTAAAGAAAACTGCAACAAAAAACATTAAAAAAATAAATTCCAACGCCCTCCGCCGCCACAAAAAACAATACACTTAGCAGCGTCTCAGAAAGAAAACGCTATTTTTACAGCCTAAAACCCCACAAATTGGCGCAAGCTTCTTCCTGACTTTGCACCTGACAGCTATTTTTTTCCTGCGCCTATTACACTCAATTAGGCGGCTTATTTGTAAAACACATTTTACAAAGCTGACCAACAGGTGACGTTTTATTGGCTATGCTAATGGCTAACATCAACGGAAAGGAGTTAGGGGATGAATTTCACTCCAGCCAAGTACTTAATCGGTATTATCAGTGCACTGGTTCTAGCAGGTTGCTGTAGCCCTCCGGCACCGCCAGCTTACTGCCCACCAGGTGCTGAACAAATTCCAGTTTCCATGGCCTGCCCTGCAGATGCTGACTGCTGGATGGCTTCTGACAGAGTACGCTGCATGAAAGTGGTGAAGTAAAATCTTTTCAAGCAGAACAGCGTGGTGATTCATACTAAATGAGGTTTTGACTAAATTTACACTGACAGACACACAAGTAACAAAGCATTATTTAGTATGGATCACCACCAAATGCCGCTTTAACGAGCGGCATTTGTTTTTTCTCTCCCCCATTCTTAGCGAAGACTCTTTTCTTGTAATAGACTGTACCGTCTCAGATACTGGTCCCGCGAAAGTAATAAGTTAGGATTGCCAACCCTTCGACACCAAGCGCCGTTCAGCTTGGGAAGACCGAAAAAAATTACTCATAAGAGAGTTTATTTACGACCACCATGACAAGTGAAACTCTGGCCCTGAGCCGTGCCTCCGCAATCAGACAACTCCAATTTCATTTCAAACAACAAAAGTGGTCTTTACGCGAACTTTTCGCCACCGATCCCCAGCGCACAACCAGTTTTAGCTGTGAAGCCTCTGGTATCTATCTGGACTTCAGTAAAAATCACCTGCGGCAGGACACTCTGCAACTGTTACTCGACTATGCCGAAGATCAGGATTTGAGTAGCCAGATTGCTGCCCTGCTTGACGGTGCCAATGTCAATAATACCGAACATCGTCCAGCCCTACACACCGCCCTTCGCTTTCAGGGAGCGGCAAAAACTGAACACGAACGCGCCGTGGCCGACTGCCGCGTTCAGATGCAGCGATTTGCCGATGGCATCCATCAACAAAAATGGCTCGGATTCAGCGGCAAAGCTATTCGCCATATCGTCAATATCGGCATCGGTGGCTCCGATCTCGGTCCGCGTATGGTGGTTGAGGCTCTCGGCTCATGGCACAAGGAAAGTATTCGAGTACATTTCGTAGCAAATATTGATGGTGCCGACCTCAGTAATACCCTCAAAGGTCTCAACCCAGAAGAAACTCTCTTTATCATTGCCTCTAAATCTTTTTCCACTCTGGAAACCCGAGAGAATGCTCTGAGTGCACGTCGATGGGTACTAGCGGCGGGTGCCACTGAAAAACAATTATCCCAACACTTTGTTGCCGTAAGCAGCAATATTGTGGCCGCACAAGACTTTGGTATTGCCCCAGAAAATATTTTCCCTATGTGGGACTGGGTAGGTGGCCGCTACTCACTGTGGTCGGCCATTGGTCTGCCGATCATCCTGGCCTGCGGCTACAACGTTTATGAGCAACTATTGGCTGGTGCCCATAGCATGGACACCCATTTTGCCAGTGCCCCTCTGAAGGAAAACCTGCCGGTATTGCTGGCTCTTATTCAGTTCTGGTATCGCCAGTGCTGGGGTGCCAGCAGCCAAGTGATTCTGCCCTATGCTCAGCGTCTATCCAAATTTCCCGCCTGGATGCAGCAATTGGATATGGAGAGCCTGGGTAAAAGCGTGGATAAAGAGGGCAAGCCTCTGGAGTATCCCAGCGGCAGTGTGATCTGGGGCTCCGAGGGGACCAATGGACAGCACTCCTTCCATCAACTATTGCACCAGGGCACCGACCTGATTCCAGCGGATTTTATCGCCATCAAGCAACCGACCTCTGAGCTAAGCGAGCAACACCGCTGGTTACTGGCTTGCTGTATCAGCCAGAGCCAGGCTCTACTACGCGGCAAATCCCTGCACGAAGCCCGCCAGGAACTGGAAGATGCCGGTTATACCCACCGCGAAGCCCATGCGCTGGCACCACATAAAGCCATTCCAGGTAATCGCCCAAGTAATACTTTGATACTGGAAAAGTTAGACCCGCATCACCTAGGAGCTCTGTTAGCGCTTTACGAGCACAAGGTATTCACCAGCGGTTGCCTTATGGGAATTAACCCATTTGACCAATGGGGGGTAGAGCTAGGCAAACAGTTAAGTGCGCAGATTTATAATGCCGCAGATAGAAATGTTCCCGAGGATTGGGATAGTTCAACTCGCTCTCTGATGGAAAAGCTCTTGTAAGACCCAGATAGCTCCACTAAAAAGGCCACATCAAAATGTGGCCTTTTTAGATATGTTTCACAGAGAAAGAGAATTCTTTATTTCTGCGCCTCAGCACCACGTTTCAATAGAGGCTCAATCAAATCCAGTGGAAGTGGAAACACAATGGTTGAGCTATTATTTGCTCCGGCAATATCAATCATGGTCTGCATGTAACGCAAAGTAATGGCGTTAGCATTTTGAGATAGCTGATTGGCAGCTTCTGTTAACTTTAAGGCTGCCTGGGCTTCGCCTTCTGCATGAATTACCTTGGCTCGTCGTGCCCGCTCTGCTTCAGCCTGCTGGGCAATAGCACGCACCATGCTCTCATCCAGGTCAATATGTTTAATTTCGACATTAGTGACCTTAACGCCCCAGGCATCAGTTTGCTCATCAAGAATTTTTTGAATATCCACATTGAGTTTGTCCCGCTCGGAAAGCATCTCATCTAACTCATGCTTACCCAGTACAGATCGAAGCGTCGTCTGGGCCAGTTGACTGACAGCTTCATGATAAAATTCAACATTGATAATCGCTGACTGTGAATTAACAACCCGGTAATAAACTACCGCATTCACTTTTACTGAAACATTATCGCGACTTATCACATCCTGTGTAGGGACATCCATCACTACGGTGCGCAAGTCCACGCGCTCCATGGTCTGGATAATTGGGATGATGATAATCAGGCCAGGTCCTTTCACCGTCTGAAAGCGCCCCAGAAAAAAGACCACCGCACGCTCATATTCCCGCAAGATTCGGATGGCATACATCAATAGCAGTAATACCGCGAGCACCAACAGCCCAACAAAATAACTGACCATGCTTATCTCTCCCTATAACTGCTTGTAAATTTTGCTGGGGTAAATTCGCACCAGCAAAAGCCAATTTGAATGCCAACCGCAATGACTAGCCCGGCTCAACATAGAGCAGCAAACCACGCTGGGCGATAACACGCACTCGCTGCCCAGGCTCCAGTGGCGTCTCACAGTGCGCCCGCCATATTTCACCACCGAGGTGCACCAGCACCTCTTCTTCGCTCACATTGCTCACCACCGCCACACGTCCCACCAGGGCCTGATCGGAAGCAAGTCGCGGTTTGCGCAAACTCCTGCCCACCGCCATTAAAAGACCCAAAAGAAAAACACCACTCACTCCAGCAATTGCCGCGATGAGTTTTCGCGACACTTGCATGCCCGGCACATCGGTATCGATCAGCATTACTGAACCAATCACCAAGGCAATAATCCCACCAATTCCCAAGGCGCCAAAACTGGGCATAAAGACTTCCGCCACAATCAAAAGCGCCCCAACAATAATCAACGCCAATCCGGCATAATTAATCGGCAAAACCTGCAAAGCATAAAATGCCAAAAGCAGGCAGATAATCCCCACAATGCCGGGCACAAAAGCGCCGGGGCTATACCCCTCGAAAATCAGCCCATAAATACCGATCAATAAAAGAATATAAGCCACCTGGGGATTGGTAATCAGAGCCAGTAACTCATTACGCCAATCTGGCTCGTAATTTTCTATGGGGAGTTGGGCAATCTCTGCTGAAATGGTAATTTCACCGGAATCAAGAGATACTTTACGTCCGGCCACTTGCTTCAGTAAATCCTCGTCATTCTTGGCAACAATATCGACAACATTCATCTCTAGCGCTTCCGAAGCGGTCAGAGTTGCCGCTTCACGAACGGCCTTCTCCGCCCACTCGGCATTGCGTCCATTGCGTTGTGCCAAGCCTCGAATAAAAGCAACGGAGTCATTAACCATCTTGCGCTCCATGGCGGTGCCGGATAATGGCTTTTCCTTTTTGTCCTCGTCTTTACCTTCCTCGTCGTCTTTATTCGCTTTCTCTTTTTCCTCTTTTTGGTCGCTCTCTTTCGGATTGCCACCCGGAGATGGCGTTCCCGGTGGTCCGCCTATTTGTACCGGCGTGGCGGCCCCCAGAGTTGTAGCCGGGGCCATAGCTGCTATCTGGCTGGCATAGAGGATATAGGTGCCGGCACTGGCTGCACGGGCGCCCGAGGGGTACACATACATGGCAATAGGGATAGGAGAGGAAAGGATATGCTGAATAATATCCCGGGAAGCCGCATCCAGACCGCCTGGAGTATCAATATGCACAATGATTAACTCGGCACCCCGCTCACCAGCACTCTCAGTGGCACGCTTAAAGTAATCCGTCGTAGAGGGGCCAATGGCGCCATCAATAGTCAACAGCGCCACATGGGGGGAAGTACTTTCCTGTGCGGCACTTTTTGAAATCAAAACGACGAGGAGCAGCGTCAGGATGAGCGCGCCGCGCAAGAATACCGCTGACGATATCTGATTCGACATGCATCTTTCCCTGATGCGATTGCGGAGAAACCCGGGCCAGCCATCGTATTTCTGGCCGGGGTAACTCAATCAGATTAACAGAAAAAAACGGCGTTATCCGAAAACAAGGAAAGTGACGTTAAACTGGGTTGCGACGGCTATGCCAGTTAACTTCGCGGGCGTATTTATCCACTTGACGTTCCACCCCTAATAGCAGGGCAAACAAAGCCATACGCACCAGCAGGCCGTTATCGGTCTGGCGGAAAATCGCCAGACTCGGATGTTCGTTCAGGTCGGTATCCAGTTCGTTGGCCTCTGCGCGTGAATCCCTCGGCAGGGGGTGCATAATCACCGTATTGGGCTCTGCGTAGCGAGTAAAAATCGCCCGGTTAAGGCGGAAACGCCCGCGATAGCGGTTGGCCTCATCCTGAGAGGCAAAGCGCTCTTCCTGGATACGGGTGGAATAGACGATATCCACATGAGCGATCGAGGATTCCAGCTGGTCGGTCACCGTTACCTCGTGCCCCACCTCACGCAGCTTCTCCACAATCGCATCGGGCATTGCCAGCTCCGGTGGGGAAACCAGAGTGATATGCACACTGCCAAATAAGCACAGCAGCTTGCACAGGGAGTGCACGGTACGGCCGTGTTTGAGATCGCCAATCATAGCAATGCGGAAATCATCCAGGGTGCGGCCATGGGCGGCCAGCTCTTTGCGAATAGTGTAGAGATCCAACAGCGCCTGGGTGGGATGCTCATTAGCGCCATCACCGCCGTTGACCACCGGCACGCGACTCGCTGCGGCAAATTCTGCCACAGAGCCCTCCTGCGGGTGACGCATACAAATCACATCGCTGTAGCCCGACAGTACCCGTGCCGTATCGTAGAGGGATTCTCCCTTAGCCATAGCACTGGCAGTAATCCCCACAGTTTCCCGAACCGTGCCACCCAATAAGTTAAAAGCAGCCCCAAAACTCAGGCGGGTACGGGTGCTCGGCTCCATAAACATATTGCCGAGAATCGCCCCCTCCAATACGCGCGTTACTTTTTCGCGCTTTGCATAAGGGGTCATGGCGTCAGCCACATCGAATACGCGCTCTATATCGGCACGTTCGAACTGGCTGACGGACAGAATATTGGCTCCGATAAAGTCCATGGTTACTCCAGTGATTGCGCCTTGTGGGCGCGGGTGTTCGCGAGCGGCATTCTACTCGGGCACCGCAATAGAGCCCAGTGAAAGAATGGCCGCTGGCACGATTCAACACATTAGGCGAGTAGGCTATCGCCCCAGTTTTCCAGCTCGGTAATCAGCGATATCCGCTCTGGATGCTGTACTCGCAGTTCGGACAGCTGGCGGAAGTAATCTTCGAGGGTGATAGAGGCCCCTGCGGTGGGATCGGTTAATCGCTGGAAACACCAGATCTGCCAGCGCTGATGTTCCTCGTCCGATAGCGTCTCTGGGAAGTTGCGCGCACGCATGCGGAACAATAACTCGGGTAGGCGCTTGTCACTGAATGGCACTTCGCCAGCCAGGGCTTCGGGCCCGCGGGCTGCCAAGCCGCGGTGCAGCTCACGGCAGATATCACGGTCAGCATCGCTGAGGAAACCGCCGTAGAGATCCGCCTCTACATCTTTCTGGGGAAACTCCCGATCCAGAAATACGTTGTGCAGTTTCTCGGTCAGATCAACGCTTTTCAACTTCTGCCAGTTGGCCTCGCAAACCGCCCTATCGATGCCCAGCTCACTGGCACGTTTATCATCGAGCATATTGGCTGGGGCCAATATCGGGCACTTGTTCAAGTGCACCAGTTTCAGCCCAACCGGCAGTTCGCTTTCGCCCAGCTGATCGCGAGCGGTATAGAGGCGCTCACGCAGCGTATCCGCATCCAGGTTGAGTAAAGGCTCGGGGTCCATCGCCAAATTGGCAACAATTACGGCGTTGCGATTCACCGGATGGCTGGCCAACGGCATCACGTAGGTCAAATGCCCATGATTGGCAGAAATCTTGCCGGAGATATGCAACAGCGGGCGGCGCTCACGCATATCGATCATCTTGGCGGCTTCCTGCTTGCGGCGCAGGCGGAAAACATAATCGTAAAGCTTCGGTTGTTGCTTGCGGATCAACCTCGCCATATCAATCGTAGCGTGGACATCAGAGAGTGCATCGTGAGCGCCTTCGTGGGAAATTCCATTGGCTGCGGTCAGTTCTTCCAGGCGGAAAGACGGCGCACCGTCTTCGCGTGTCGGCCACTGGATACCCTCCGGGCGCAGGGCGTAAGTGAGGCGCACCATGTCGATAATGTCCCAGCGGCTATTGCCGGAGCGCCACTCGCGCTCATAGGGGTCGAGCAGGTTGCGGTACAGGGTGTAGCGGGTTACTTCGTCATCAAAGCGCAAACTGTTGTAGCCCACTCCGCAGGTACCCGGCGCACCCAATTCAGCGAGGATACGCTGGATAAATTCAATTTCCGGCACGCCGTTAGCCAGAGCCTTTTGCGGGCTGATGCCGGTGACCAGGCTCGCCATAGGCTGCGGCAGGCAGTCCGCCGAGGGACGGCAGTAAATCATCAATGGCTCACCGACGATATTCAGCGCTTCGTCGGTCCTGATACCGGCAAACTGCGCCGGTTTGTCGGCCCCCGGGTCTGTGCCCCAGGTTTCATAATCGTGCCAATAAAGTGTGGTAGAACTCACGGTACCTCCATAATTTGGCGGCATCATACCACTGAGCACCACACCATCTGGACACCTGACCCCAGATTTGAGTCGCTCTCCAGCCCTCGCTGGTTGCAAAGCCGCCACCGCCCATTAAAATTCGGCGTTTCCACGAATTTAAGACAGCTATAACCCTCTATGAATATTCGCCAACTCCTCTCCGACAAATTCCAGGCCGCCATGCTTGCCGCCGGTATCCCCGAAGAATGCGGCCCAATTGTGGCACCTGCGAAGAAAGCCGGATTTGGCGACTACCAGGCCAATGGCGCTATGGGCGCCGCCAAGCGACTGGGCACCAACCCGCGTGAGCTGGCCAGCAAGATCCTTGAGCAGCTGGACAAGGGCGATATGATCGAAAAGGTCGAGATCGCGGGTCCTGGCTTCTTAAACATCCATCTGAGTGAACAGTGGCTGAGCCAACAGCTGTTGGCTGCCCAAGGCGACAAGCGTCTCAATATTGCCTCTGTTGAAGAACCCAAAACCGTAGTCATCGACTATTCCCACCCCAATTTGGCCAAGGAAATGCACGTAGGCCATTTGCGCACCACCATTATCGGTGATGCATTGGCGCGCTTACTGGAATTCCAGGGTCACAAGGTGGTTCGCCAAAACCATATGGGCGACTGGGGCACCCAATTCGGTATGTTACTGGCGCACCTCTCCGACAAGCTGGCAAATAGCGATGCGGAAGTAGCCCTGGCCGATCTGGAAGTCTTCTACCGCGAAGCCAAAGTACGCTTCGACGAGGAAGAGGGTTTTGCAGACCGCGCCCGTGAATACGTTGTAAAACTGCAGGGTGGCGACGAACAGTGCCTGAAACTGTGGAAACAGTTTATCGATATTTCTATCAGCCACTGTGAAGAGATCTACTCCAAGCTCAATGTCACCCTTAAGCAGGAAGACGTTTACGCGGAGAGCCAGTACAACGACGATCTGCCGGTGCTGGTTAAAGAACTGCTGGATAACGACATCGCCGTAGAGGACCAGGGTGCTATCGTAGTCTTCCTGGAAGAGATGGCCGATAAAGAAGGCAATCCAAGCCCGATGATTATCCAGAAAAAGGGCGGTGGTTACCTATACGCTACCACCGATCTGGCTGCCATTCGCTACCGCGCAAACCAGCTCAATGCAGACCGTATTCTCTACGTAGTGGATGCCCGTCAATCCCTGCACTTACAGCAGGCCTTTGTCGCTTCACGCAAAGCGGGCTTTTTACCAGAATCCGTTTCTCTTGAGCACTGCGCTTTTGGCACCATGATGGGCGACGATGGCAAGCCGTTTAAAACCCGCACCGGCGGTACGGTAAAACTGGCCGCCCTGCTAGAGGAAGCGGTGGAGCGAGCAGAAAAACTGGTAGCCGAGAAGAACCCTGAGCTGGATGCACAAACCTGTTCGGAAATCGCGCGCAAGGTGGGCATCGGCGCGGTGAAATATGCGGACCTGAGCAAGACCCGCACTAACGATTACATCTTCAGCTGGGAATCCATGCTCAGCTTTGAAGGCAATACGGCGCCTTACCTACAGTATGCCTATACCCGCGTGCGCAGTATTTTTCGCAAGGCCGGTATTGAGGCGAGTGAACTCAAGGGCGATATTAATCTGGAAAGCCCCCAAGAGCGCGCACTGGCAGTAAAACTGAACCAATTTGGTGAAGTACTGGATCAGGTAGCCAAAGACACCTTCCCACACGTGCTCTGTACTTATTTGTACGAGCTGGCCAGTGCCTATATGAGCTTCTACGAAGCCTGCCCGGTATTGAAAGAAGGGGTAAGTGAAGAACAGAAGCACAGCCGTCTGCAGCTGTGTAACCTGGTGGCCAGCACTATCGCGACTGGCCTCGGCTTGCTCGGTATTGAAGTTATGGAGCAAATGTAAATTGTTCTTGCCCGGCCATACCTCCAGCAAATATGCAGGCTGGCTGGCCGGGCGGCTCTCTGGCGGGCAGGCTTCCCTAGCCTCCAGCCAAACTATCCTGCACCATTCTTTACCCCACATAGGCCACCGTTTCCCCACTGGTCTAATTAAAGGAAAGTAACCCGTGAAAATCCTGATTACCGGCGCCTCCGGCCTGCTGGGCCGTAGTGTATTTAAACAACTTTCCAACAAACCTACTTTTTCCGTAATCGGCACCGCTTTTTGTCGCGCAGGCGAAAACTTAATTCGCCTGGACTTATCGGATAGCAGCGCAGTGAAAGCTTCCCTGAACGATATCAGGCCGGAAGTGGTGATCCATTGTGCCGCTGAGCGCTGGCCAGACCGCTGTGCTGACAATCCAGATACCGCCTGGCAACTCAATGTCAGCAGCACAGAGTTGTTGTCAAAGCACTGTAGCGAAATCAATGCACAGTTGGTGTATATCAGCACAGACTATGTCTTTGATGGTTCTGCCCCACCCTATGCCCCTGATGACATACCCAATCCCGTGAATTTCTACGGCCGCAGCAAGCTGGCGGGAGAGGAAGCAGTATTGAAAAACGGTAACCATTGGGTTTTAAGATTGCCCTGGCTGTTTGGACCCGTCTCCTACCTGGAGGAATCGGGTATTACCGCCCTATTAGAGACACTGCGAGAACAAAAACCGGTCACACTGGATCACTGGGCAATTCGTTTTCCCACCAGTGTGGAGGAAGTGGCAGAAGTATTGGAGCAATGCCTGTTGAAAACCCAGCGTGGCATCCAATTTGAAGGTATCTATCAGTGGAGCGGCGACACCGCCTGCACTCGCTTTGAACTTGCGCATATTATTGCCAAAGTGTGCGAATTGAGTGCTGACCATATCAGCGCAGATAGCAAACCCGATTTTTCAGTACCGCGCCCCTACAATTGTCAGCTGGATAAATCGCGCTTAACAAACCTGGGCATCAAAGGGACTGAACCATTGCCTCAGCAACTGGCACGCAACCTGAAATCTTTTATCCAGAATTAAAAGCTAATGGAAAACGAATAAAAGAAATTAAATGGTATAGGGATATACCTGTGCCGGCCTATAAGCCGGCATTAACTTTTGTAATTGAGCACTATTTATAGCTAACAAGCGTTAATGGTAGTTATTACAGGAGTGGCCATGTATCGACTCAGGGAGGGGTCGTGAAATCGCCAATTAAAGACTCTCGAACCATAGGGAAATATAGATGAAATTAAAACGTTGGCTATCTGCCGGAGCCCTGATTCTTGGTAGCTTTGCAACCCTGGCCTCCTGCCATGCGGATAATGGTCGTCATGGAAAGCGCCTGCACCAAGCAACCAAAAATGAAGATGCCCAACCGATTATCTGGATCGGCGACTTCAATAACTTTGACGATGCCGTAGCATTGATGCTGATTGCCAAAGACCCGCGCTACACCCTGGAGCTGGCAGTGGTTGAAGACTCCTTCAATACTGTAGCGCACGGAGCCAATACGGTTTACAACATCCTCGAGTGGTTGGGTAACAACGATACCAAAGTGATACGCGGTGCCTACTTTGCCACTGAGGAGGTCGCTTACGGGGCTAACGGTAAGGCTTCCAGCGCTCCTGTCAATGACGACAACGCTGTAACTGGCCGCGATGATTACCAGCTGCCCAACTCCTCCGATTTCAGCACCGGCACATGGAATCTGGAGCGCCGCAATGCCATGGGCATTAATCTCTTTGGCCAGTATGTACCCGGCCCTTGGCGCGACAACGGCTCCACCCTATACGGCACCGACCATCTGATCCCCCGCGCAAAACAGGATCACTATCGCTATCAGGGCAACAATGGTGTTTCTTTCAACTTTGAGCTGGCTGAAGACATTATCCTGGAAACGCTGGATAACCTGGAGCAGTCTCCAGTCGTTTTCAATACCGGCAAACTGACCACCCTGGCCCGTGTACTCGGCAAGGCCAATGAAGAACAGCTGTCTAAAATTGACCGTGTGATAATGATGGGCGGCGGCTTTGAAAATTACGAACCCTTCACCGCAAATCACGAGGCTGCTTGCTTCGGCGATAAATCCCGTAACTTGGGCGGGAATATTTTTTCTCACCCAAGCTTCGGCTGTGAAAGCGACTTCAGCACCCACCAGGAATTCAATATTCTGCTCGACCCACTGAGTGCACAGTGGGCCTTTGACGCCCTGAGCGAAAATAATATTGAAACCTATCTGGTGCCCACCAACTCCACCGATATGGCCAAGGTGCAGGGCAACACTATCGAAGCCCTGGCCGAACGCCGCGCGACGCCGGAAGCCTGTTATACCTCCCAACTGCTCAGCTCCATCCGAGAATTTGAAGGTGGAGATTTCCAGGGTAACGGCGACTTCGCTATGGATGCAGTAATTCGCCTGTGGGATATTATCGCCGCACTGGTGCTGTTGGAGCCTGAAACTCTGGAGATGGATCTGGTACCTGGGTTTATCGAAGTCGACCAGCTAAATGCCGGCCTGGCCGACAGCATGACGCCTTATGACCCCATCACCTTCGACCCCACCGTAGGTAAAACCACTTTTGCTGAAAACGGCGAGGGCCTAGAAGTGAATGTCGTAATGGGTATCAACCACGATGCCGCCCGCACTGCAATGATTGAGCGCCTGCGCGATCGTTTTAATTCTGCTCGTAAGGGATCTAGATGTAGACTGTAATTTACTAAATTGAAATTAGCCCCCCGTACTCTATTGACAGAGCGTTATGAGGGATATTGGGGGCATTCGAAGATCCTTAATAAGGTAATTTTGAGAAATTAGTCAACCCTAAAGTACTAGTAATAATATTCTAAACCTACCTCTAAATAATCATCTTTTTGGAAACTACTCAATGGATCCTCTTTACCATAACTATTAAAAATCCATCCATTCACCCTCCACAGCCAAGAATTTGTAATCCTGCTCGATGCTTCAAGCTTTATAGCTCTGGAATTAAAATAATCAAGATCCTGGGTTATCCCCAGCAATATCTCAGTCCCTGCGATATCATTAACTGCAAGTCTAGTTCCTATAAAAATATCTTGCTGCCATGCTGTCGTAGCACTCTGTCCACGGGAATCATACAAAACTTCCGTTAGAATACCTAAATCCATATTTGTATCAGTGATCCCTACAAGGCTGTATTCAAAACCTGCGGTTATTGCAAAGTACTCTTTTTCACCAGTATCACGCCACAGAGCTTCGGAAACCCAAGAAAAATCTCCTTTTAGCCACTGGGCATCAATTCCAACCTGTCTAATCTGCCGGTAAAAAGGTAACAATTGCTGCTGGTTATAGATAAAATTAGGATCTCTACCAGTGCCCTGGAAATAGCTTACCCCCAGATCAACCGAATTCATACTAGTAGAGTATCTAACTGCAAAATCCAAATGCCTATTCCCTTTCGAGGACTTATACTGAGCAGACGAATTTTCAACGCCTAAACTAAGTCTCCCATCCTCACCTGGAAATGTACGTTCTCGAAAATAAGGGAGTAGAAAACCCTCAACACTTCCCCATTCCTTAATCCATGAAACATGAAGCATCGGCTGACCGAGTTTATCCTCATTATCTAATGATTCGATACTGTCAGTTTGATTAATTATATCCACCAGATGCTGAGACTCAGTAACACCCCAAAATACCTTACCTATTCCAAGATCAACCTCAAGATCTACCTCTTTAAAGTGATATCGCAGCATAAATTCACGGATATCCCAGTGAGACCGTTCATCATCTAAAGCATCTAACCGTAAAAAAGGTACTACAGTGATGCTAGCACTGTCTTTCAAAAAAGATTGATAGAGTTCTGGTTCAACAAAAACAGAAGGCTGAAAGGTCTTCTGACCAACCTCGCCTCTAGCAAGGAATTGGCGATACTCAACTGCAGCAATCCCTCGTAATTCGACACAACTAGCACTAGAGGCGGCAGCAAGTAGAAATATAATAAACAGACAATTAAATATGTGTAGCTTCATTGTAAAAAATCAACGTATTCTTTTAAGCGTCGCTACATTAAAATCATCTTCACCCAACCCTACTTTAAATTTAAGATCATGAATGGTGAGCACAGTACTTTTGCCCGTCTGATGGTTTATCATTGTCAAAACATGTGCCCGCCAATATTGCTCCAAATATTGGCGATAGTCCTCCAATTGTAGTGTTTTTAATAACTCTCCCTTTCGATCGTAAAATTCCGTTCTAATTGGTTGATAGTGATCTTTATCAATCCAGACTACCTGCCTTGTATAGCCAGAATACTCATCAGTAGGTATTTGTTCCACAACAAGGGTTTCCCTTCCCTTTATTAGCTCCTCTCTTAGATAGCTGAACTTATATTTCTGCAATTCAAAGGAAGTCATGTCTTCATAGGCAAATTCACTACTCATAAAAGGCCCTGATTTATTTCGTGAGGCTATTCGCTTAACTCTCTTTAACCGAGGTAGATAAAGCCACTGATCATCAGGACTATTTATGTGAGAATAGGATAAAAAAGCAGTTCCTTTTACATCACGAGGCTCATCAAATACAGTTAATCCTCTATCTCCATCACCTTCAATTTCCAGAGTTCTAACCCTAAGTTCTCTTGAGCTAGTTTCACCCAATGCATTTTTCAACAACATACTGACAGTTGCAATTGAGTCTCTCCAGCCTTCATCTCTTACCTTTCTCTCTTTGGCAATTTCCAGCCCCATTTCGGTATTCGCCATCGCGAGGGAAGCCAAAAGAAGTAACAGGCAAGTTAAAATTCCATTCTTTATCATGATTTTTCCTATTGATATTTTTAATTGGCAGCAGACAAAAGCTCATTGTTGGCCTTGGCTTGCACAATATCCGTTCTTCTATCAAAAATTAAAAGCACAGCTGGCAGAAGTAAGAAATCGACAACTAGGGCAATTGTAATCACTAAAGCACTTAAAAGACCTAAATCTGAATTCAATCGAAAACTAGATAATGCAAGAACAAGAAATCCAGCAACCAGTACGAGAGAAGTAACCCAGAGAGCACGCCCCACGGTATTAAAAGAGTAGGATATTGCTTCTTCCACAGAGTTTCCCTGCCGACGAGAATATTGATATTTACTCAAAAAATGAACAGCATCATCCACCACAATACCCAATGTAAGTGACACGACAACAGACAAACCTAGATTCACCTCTCCTGAAATAAATGCCCATAAACCAAACCCCAATAAAACTGGAACCAATGTAGGTAACAAGCTGATTATTCCAATCCTCAAAGACTTTAATGCAATAACTAAGAGTGTAGAAATTAACACTAAAATAATTGGTAATGATTTAAGCATGCTATGCATGTTTGTCTCTCCAATATGTGCGAACATAAGAGAGGGACTGGATGCAACTATTTCATATTGTGGAGCATTACTACTGAACCAGTCATATATTTTGTTTTCAAAATCAACAAGCTCACCGCTACCTAAATTTTTAGTTGTCAATTGCAGTTTAACCGCTGATTTATCAATATCGACTTCATTATTAATATCTAATCCATAGGGCAAGGAAAGTTCATACAATAGAAGATATTGTGCAGCCAACTCTCTATCATTGGGTAACTTGTAGTATTCTTCCTTGTCACCATGTAGGTTTTTATTTAACCTTTTATAGGTATCCACTAGACTAGCAACATGATCTATTTGTGGCTGCATACGAAGCCAATTTGTAAAATCATCTAGCATAGAAATAAAATCAGGATCAACTACACCCTGCGATTTACCAGACTTGACAGCAATACTAATATTAGTCATGCCGCTAATATGGTTCTCCATATAATCGGCAGCAATTCTAAATTTATGACTGGAATCAAAGTACTCTATCGGCTCATCATTTATTCGATTCTGCATCACCATATAGCCAGCAATCAAAACCACAATAGTGGAGACACAAAAGATACTTCGATGGTAACGAATTATCAGATTTGGTAGCAATTGAAATAATTTAGAAGAAACACCTCCTCTTTCCTTATATACTTTTACTGGCATCAATAATAACAGCACTGGCAAAAGGAAAATCGAAAAAACAAAAGCCAGCATAACTCCCAAAGCAGATAAACTACCCATATGCCGTAAGACAGGCGAATCAGAAACATTCATTATTAGGAATCCGATAGCCGTCGTCACAGAAGTAATTAAAATAGCCATAAAGTTCAGTTTAAAACTATGAACAACAGCTTCTCGATTCCCCAATCCCTGCCTTTTGCCTTCATTGACAGAGGTAATCAGGTGTACACAATCTGCCACTGCCAAAGTCATTATCATTGTGGGAACATTAACTGTGGCAATGCTCAAATACATTCCTGCCCAACCATAAATCCCCATAGTTGCCACTACACTTGTAACAACAATAACCAAGGTTAAAATTACATAGGTGATCGACCTTAGCGTCATAATTAATAATAAACTAATTACCGCAAACATTACTGGCACTAAAGTGAGAATGTCTTTTTGAGCAGCCTTGGTAAAGGAAGAGTTCATAGCAACGATGCCAGCCTGATGAAATGAAACATCAGGGTATGACTCTTGATAGGAAGCAAGCATCCTATCTGAATGGTCCGTGATTTCAGCTACTCGAGCGGTCTTATCGCCTGACGGCAATTGAAAAGTGATATTAATAACTGCGGAATCACCTGTTTTTGAAACCAAGGCCCCCTTAAGCCTTGGGGCATTCTCAGCAACAAACTTAACTTTATTAATATATTCTGTATTTAACGGATAATTCTTGAATACGAGATTTTCAACTAAAAGATCATCTTCTTGAGCCTCAGTATGCTGATAGTTGGCAATGGAATCCACTCTACTGGAATAAGGAATATTCCAAGCATCTTCTGTGAGGAGCATTATCAATTCGAGATATTTTTCAGTATAAATATCGCCAGTTTCTGGCGCTATAATTATCGCCAAACTGTCAGTCTTGTTAAAGGTACCTTCAATCTCATTAAACGCCTGAAGCTCTTTATTCGAATCGTCAAAAAAAATTGCATAATCACCACGAAAAAAAAGGTTTTTAGCACCAACTGTACAGGCAACAAAAAAAAGCAAAAAAACAGACAATACCAATTTTGGACGCGATAGAATCCCTCTAAATAGTTGCTCCATTATATATGGTCTCCCAAGAGAATATTTTTCTAACAAAAATTAGTAACCATTACTAAGCAATTCCACTCACCAGCTCGATATCACCAAACGGTGTCTTCAAGACTTGAGTAAAGATATCTTTAAAGCAAGCTTCAGCAAGAGCTTTTTCTACTGAACCAGCAGATAAAGAGAGTGGACCCAACTTTAGTTCTGCGTGAATACGACCAACAATGTGAAATTCAGGAGATGTTCTTTCGCTGTTCAGCTTTTCATGAAAGCTAAGGAACATTCCACCAGGATTAAGAGATTGACGTATTTTCTCTAAGGTATGAATAAGATCATCGGCGTAATATAAGACCATCGAAGCAAAAACTAAATCATATCCGCTCCCTAGAGAAGCTGTGTTCATATCACCTTCTAAAACATTTATCTGTGCTTTTTGAAAAACTTGATTTTTAATTAGAGAGGCAATACCAGGCAAATCAAAAATTGTTACTTTAAGATCTGGCTTAACCGAAAGTAGATCTATAGCCAACTGCTCTGAACCTGCTCCGAGATCCAATATATGATTAACATCAGACCAGTTAGGCTGTGACATTAGAACATCTAAAACTATTGAATTTCTAACTGATAAATGAAATAACCTAAGGCCTTCTATCATATCGTTCCAAAATTCTGGATCTTTCATAGTAGGGCCATTTTTCTTCTGTTGCTTACTGCTCAGGAGGTCAATAATCTCAGATTCACTTACATGCTTTATCTGACTGAGATGTTGCAATAACCCACACAAAGAAGAATCGGAACCAGAAGTTAATAAAGAACGATAGGAGCTACTTATTTGATACTTTCCTTTAAACTTATTAATCAACCCTATTGAAACCATTGAGTTAAGGAAAAGTTCAGCCCGGTTCTCTAGAAAATCAAAGTGAAGAGCAACGTCCTTAACTGTACGTGCATCCTGCAGATAATCAAATATTTTAAGTTTTATCCCTGCTGATAGAATCTCCCACCGTAAAGGAGCCACTAGAGTATCAAATAAAAAAAATTGAGCATCATCCCCAAAGGAGGATTTATTAAACAACATTGATAATTCCAATATTTTCTGACAATAGATATCTAATCACAAACTTTATAATCAAAGATTACCCAATAAGACAGATGACCTGAAAACCCAGCGATTAACAATTGAGATTTCTAAACAAAGTCAGATTAAATTATTTATAAAATTTAAAAGCTAATAACTAAAGCTTTAAGCCATTTATTGACAAATTGGTAACAAGGTTAAGTAGAAAACGCAATAAATAGCTATAGATACAAAACAGATCTAAATCTAATTCCAGAGTTCTTATTTGCTTCAAAGTAACCTGTAAACAAAATTAGCTTCAGGATTCACATCGCTCCTTGATACTTGCTTTATGAGAACACAATAGGCTGCTCTGCAATCGTTTCCTATCATTACAGGAGCGAAGGAATATCAATTGCTGAACGCCGTTAACCCTTTCGACTGTTCGTGATATGACAAAATCTTGAGCCTAATTTTATATCGAACCTCAATAAAAAACGGTTTGATAATCAAATTCGATAGATAAAAGATATAACAAGGACTACGTAATGACACTGCCCCCGCTTGTCAGCCCCGTTCACGAACTCAGTAAACAAGAAATGGAGAGGTATAGCCGTCACCTACTGTTGCCAGATATTGGAATCGATGGGCAGAAACGGTTAAAAAACAGTAAAGTTTTGATTATTGGTGCAGGCGGACTCGGATCACCGGCATTACTGTATCTGGCTGCAGCGGGAGTAGGAACACTCGGTATCGTAGATTATGATACAGTAGATGCCTCTAATCTTCAGCGTCAAGTTATCCACGGCCAATCCAATATAGGTGAAAATAAACTCGATAGCGCAAAAGCAACAGTTCAAGAGGTCAACCCTTTCGTTCATGTTGAACTGCATGAAACACGTCTAGATAGGACAAATGCTCTAGAAATAATTTCAGATTATGATCTTATTTTAGATGGAACAGATAATTTTGCTACTCGTTACCTAGTCAATGATGCTTGCGTAATGGCCAAAAAACCTTACGTATGGGGTTCAATATTTAGATTTGAAGGCCAAGCCTCTGTTTTTTGGGAAAATGCTCCTGGCGATATAGGAATCAACTACCGTGATCTATATCCAGAGCCGCCCCCCCCTGAGCATGCACCTTCCTGTTCGGAGGGAGGGGTGTTAGGAGTCCTATGCGCAGCAATAGGCTCAATTATGGCGACTGAAGCCATAAAACTACTCACCGGTATTGGGAGTCCTCTTATTGGGAAATTGATGGTCTATGATGCACTGGATATGACCTTCCGTAAATTACCCATTTATCGTAATCCCGATAGACAACCAATTACAGAACTCTGTGACTATGAATTTTTTTGCGGACTAACTAAGCCTTCGCAAGCACAAGAAGAAATTCCCACTTTAACACCCACTGAATTGCATAAAATTCGGCAGATAGGAAAATCGCATCTGCTGATTGATGTAAGGGAGTCCGGAGAGCGAGACATCTGCTGTATTGAAGGTGCTATTCATATTCCTAAAGCTGACATTCTAGCCGGGCGTGGATTAGAGTCGGTAGATAAAAACACCTTCATAGTTTTACACTGCAAAATTGGTGGAAGATCCAGACAAGCTCTGGCCGCTTTAGAAAATCAGGGGTTCACTAATCTTTACAATCTCCATGGAGGCATTCTTGCCTGGATTAAAGATATTGAACCTGAACTTCCAGCTTATTAACACTAAAGCACAGACTGGAAATTTACTATGCTGAAGATTTTAGATGTACATATAGAATCTATTATGAATCAAGCACTTGCTGAGCACCCTATAGAGGCTTGCGGCATTATTCTTGGTAAAAAAGATAATCAAGTACCCCATAGAATAGTGCCGATGCAAAATGCAGCACGCTCTGAAAATTTTTTTGCTTTTGACCCTAAAGAACAGTTTAAGGTCTGGCAAGAAATGGAAGAAAAAAATGAAGTGCCAATGGTGTTCTATCACTCACATACAAACTCCCGCGCCTTTCCAAGTAAAGAAGATATTCAACATGCTTGGTATCCTGATGCCAGTTATGTTTTGGTTTCAACAACTGGGGGTAAACCTGGTGAAGTGCGTAGCTATCGCATAGTAGACAAAAAGGCCATCGAAGAAACAATTAACGTAGTATCGCAATAAAACAAATAGGCAGATAAAAGCATGTCAGTGAAAGTAAAGATTCCCACTATTTTACGAACTCTAACTAACAATCAAAAAGAAGTAACGTCTGAAGGACAAACAGTCAAAGAGTTAATAGAATCTCTAGAATCGCAATATCCAGGGATCAGAGACCGCTTATTAAAAGAAGGGGAAGTTCACAAATTTATGAACATTTATGTAAATGAAGATGATATTCGCTTCAAAAACCAATTAGCTACAGACATAAAATCAAGCGATGTCATTACTATACTTCCAGCTGTCGCAGGTGGTTAATTAAAAACAAATAAAAAACTGTAAAAAACTGTAAAAAACCTTAACATCTGAAAAAGGTGGTCGGCATTATCGACTCACCTTTTTACATTATATAGTGATACCTAATCTAACCGGTAGAGAAATAACCAGAGTTACCTTGTTGCTCTTAAATAACGACCTCAATTAATTTAATTGATTGATTGATTGTGTTACTGGCAACAGATTTTGGTGGTATATAAATTATGGAAATGGATAAATTTCTTAGCGATTGTACAATTATTGGTAACTTTAAAGAAGTTCCGGTTCACCTACAGTCAACAATAAATACTTTTCAGTATCAGTGCCATGCGTTAGGAATTCAAGTAGAAAATGATTTAAGTTTAAATAGTGATGTAAATTTTCCATTCAAATTTATATCTTCAGATAGACGAACTCAGGAAAACCTTTTCTCTTTTTGGTCAGATGATCCCCTACGGCAAGGCTCAGAGTCTGTGATTCAAGCCGCAACTGGCTTGATGTCGGTTCATGGACGTTCCATTGGTGGAATAGATGCCTTGAATGCTCCCTATCTATCTAGCGCATCAGCTGTTTTAACTCTTTTAGGCTGTATAGCCACCGCTATAGGCCATAGACGCGGATTAAATTCGAGAGGATTTCAAACCTCCATGGTATCTGCAGGGTTATTGTGTGTTGGGCAATACCTTGCTGGTGCAACTGTAAATGAATATGCGGAGAATATTCCTCCCGGAGTACACGATCATTCTCAACGACCACCTTTCTGTTCAGCAGATGGTGTGCTTTTTGAATTAGAAACTCTTTCTCCAGAACCTTGGCGTCGATTCTGGAGTGCTCTTGGGATCAGCCAGGAGGATATGAGCAAAGGTTGGCAGTCATTTCTGCAGCGGTATGCGAAAGCAACATCATATCTGCCAAGAACCCTCATATCAAAAATTTCTTCTTGTAAATTTAAAGATATTGAATTGTTAGCAAGTGAATCGGGGGTCGCAGTATGTCGTCAGAGAACACTTTTAGAAAGGTCCACTGATAGAGATATATCTATTTTATTGGAACGAGGCCCATGGCAACTTAGACCTGAAGTTATTAATAATGATATATACAAAGATTCTTCAGAAAATATTTTAAATCAAGATACTTCAAATAACTTTATTACTGACCAAAGTAAACCTTTGAGTGGACTTACTGTTATCGAATCCTGCCGACGGATTCAAGGGCCTATAGCTGGCCATTTACTAGCCTTATTGGGAGCTAGGGTAGTACGAATTGAGCCACCTGGTGGTGACCCATTACGAGGAATGCCTCCTCTTGCTGGAGATTGTTCAGCGCGATTTGACGCACTAAACCATCTTAAAGAGGTTCGGGAAATCGATATTAAAACACCTGCGGGTCGCGCTGAAGTTCTTTCATTAGTATCTACTGCGGATGTCTTTATTCATAACTGGGCTCCAGGAAAAGCCAAGCAACTACAACTCGATCACGAACATTTGAAAAAGGTAAACCCTGATATTGTTTATAACTATGCCGGTGGATGGGGAATTCTAGATAACGATGTGCACTATCCTGGTACTGATTTCACCGTACAGGCTTATTCTGGACTAGCTAGTGAGCTTTCACATAATAATAAGAATAATGGAGGCACCCTATATACAGCCCTCGATGTTCTTGGTGGGATAATTTCAGCTCAAGGAACCACCTTAGGTCTATTCCGTAAATTTTTTAATAACCAGGGATGTCGTGTAGATACCTCATTACTAGGAAGCGCGACACTTTTAACCCAACCAATTATTAAATCTATTAGGGAAAAACATCAAAAGCCTGAATTTCAGAAAGGAAGGCTATTCAAGACCTTAGATGGATATATCATCCTAGAGTTCTCCTCACCTAATGAACTAATTCCTTTGCTAGATGAAATAAATTTGACGGTCAGAGATTTAGAACATTCGAACATAGATGAAAAATTAGAGAAAATTCTTGAAGACAAAAATGCTCAAGAGTGGTTATTTATTTTTGAGAAACATAACATCCCATGTAGTCAAGTAATAGAGTCACTCGAAGAGCTACCCAAGCAGCCTCGCTTTAAAGAAAACTTTCAAACCTCAAATTATTCTCGTGTAACCACGCCATGGAGATTCAAATGAACAATACAGGTGTGATTGATATAGTGCCCATTACGGTGCGACAGGATTGGACTTCTAAAGGATATTATCCCGAGCAAACTGTTTATGAAAAATTTTGCGAAAACGCTATAAAACAACCAAATAAACCCGCAGTACTTGAGAAAGATACAATAACAACTTACAGCCAATTATCTGAATCCGCAGCCCGGCTTGCTAATAGTTTTTTAAAATTGGGGATTGTCAGTGGGGACGTTGTTGTTTATCAGCTGGTCAACTCCTGGCGATCATGTGCTATTGATCTTGCATGTGCTGCAATCGGTGCTGTTGTCTGCCCGATTCCACTTGGGCGAGGCAGCCTTGATATTAAATCTGTTATCAAGCGTACTAATGCCAGAGCATTGATTACTGAAAGATCTTATGCAGATATAGATTACTGTGAAATAATTCAATCGATTCGTCCAAATGCATTATCATTGAGAACATTTATCGTCCAAGGTGATAAACCAGCATCCAGTGAAACTAACTGGAATGATCTTGATGAATTATTTATAAATGATCCGCTTAAAACACCGATCAAAGTATGCCCTAATAGCCCCGTAAGGTTTCTTATTTCTTCAGGTACTGAATCAGAACCCAAATTAGTTGCTTATTCACACAATGCTATATTGGGTGGAAGAGGACGGTTTTTAGAAAGAATTACTAAGCCCAATAGAGACTTTCGTGCATTATACCTTATGCCTTTGGGTACTGCATTTGGCTCTAGTGCGACATTTGGCGTGCTTTCCTGGATGGGAGGTTCATTAGTACTTCTTCCAAAGTTTGATATAACTACTGCTATAGAGGCTATACAGCAACATAAACCAAGTCATATTTTTGGTGTTCCCACCATGTTTCAGCGTATGGCAGCGGCTGCTGAACTACAAAAAACTGACTTATCGTGTCTTACGGCTATTGTCAGTGGTGGCGCCATTATTGATCAAGCGACAATTTATCGCTGTGTTAGTGCTTTTGACTGTAGAATTATTAGCCTTTATGGATCAGCCGATGGTATTAATTGTCATAATACATTGGAAGATTCTTTAGATTCTATTTGTAGATCCGTTGGACGTCCAAATCCTAGTATTTGTGAAATTCGAATTGTAGATGATCAAAAGCAACCTTTGGCTCAAGGGGAGATCGGAGAAATAGCTGGGCGAGGGCCAATGACGCCGATGCAATATGTAAATGCCCCAGATCTAGACTCACTTTACAGGGATCATGAAGGCTGGGTTTATACTGGTGATCTGGGTTGTATTGATGATAATGGATATCTTATTCTTCTCGGGAGAAAAAAAGATATCATTATTCGGGGCGGAATGAATATTAGCCCTGTTCAAATTGAAAAAATTGCAACCTCTCATCCTGAGATTATAAGTGCAGCTTGTATTCCTGTACCAGACGAAGATCTTGGCCAAAGAGTTTGTATCTGTATCACTCTGCGCGAAGGTTCAGATCTTCTCTCACTTAATGAAATTAATGATTACCTTAGGGATCAAGGCCTGGAAGTAAATAAACTACCAGAGTATCTGCAATTTTACCGGCAACTACCGATGACCCCTGCCGGAAAAATTAATAAAAAAATGCTTGTGGAAAATATCTCTTCATTGGGAAAGAGCAGAGAACAATCAAGGAATAGTGAATACGATACTGTAACATAATTTTGCTACCATTTTGGATACCCCATCTCCCTAAAAAGGATTAAATCGATCATGAGTGCCCCTCCAACTCATATAGATCCGTTCGATAAAATAAAAATTGGACTGGTTCTTTTACTTGCAATGGCATTACCAATGTTCATTCTTTATGCAACTGGTGTGCTGAGCCCATATTTAATTAAAGCACTACAAGTACAAGAGAGTGACCTGAGCTATATTGTGATGGTTTCTTTTGGGTTAGCATCAATTTTATCCCTATTTGCGGGAAATGCTGTCGACTATTTTGGTCTTAGGGCATCATATGTTCTTCACTTCATAACAATTGCAATATCTTTTTTTATAATTAGTATCTCGGATAGCTTATGGACAATCATTGGCGCAATTTCTATAGTTGGTCTTTCTCAAGCCTTAGCCAATCCCTTAACTAATAAGTTAATTGCACTAAGAATCCCAGACTCTAGTAAGGCCATGATGGTCGGTATGAAGCAATCTGGAGTGCAGTTATCAGCATTACTTGCCGGTTTCACTCTGCCTTTTATAGCAAATAATTGGGGTTGGAGAGTATCCTTCTTGGCTGTAGTACCTATAGCAATAGTAATGGCAATACTAAGTTGGAAAGTATCTCCAAATAAGCCTCTAGTAAGGAAATCCTCTCAACAATACATTCCAAATAGAAAGCTTGCGCTATTAATGTTAACCCAAGGAGGAATTGGAGCAGTTCTTTCTGCATACATCACTTATATACCAAGCTTTGCAATCAGTTTATCCCTAAGCCCAGAGCAAGCAGGGCTTCTCATTACATTGTTTGGTATTACAGGAATGTCCTCTCGAATTATAATGACACCTATAGCCTCATCATTTGATAATCAAGCAATGTTTATCGTAGGGATGATTGGATTCGCTATTCTAGCCATATTTATCACAATGAAATCAAATATTGAGGCCTCTTGGCCAATTTATATTGGAGTCATTGGAATTGGATTAAGTATTGTGGCAACTAATGCAATAGCTATGGGGATGGTTGTAAAGGATTCAAGATTTGGCCCTATTGCCTATGCATCTGGAATGATATCTGCTGCTTTTTTTGCTGGTATAGCCGTCGGATCATCTATTTTTGGAATGATCATTTCATTCTTTGAATCTTTTTCAAGTGGATGGATATTTAC
This sequence comes from Microbulbifer mixtoriginis (SeqCode), assembly GCF_052467515.1. Lineage (NCBI taxonomy): Bacteria > Pseudomonadati > Pseudomonadota > Gammaproteobacteria > Cellvibrionales > Microbulbiferaceae > Microbulbifer > Microbulbifer mixtoriginis (SeqCode). The sequence goes on from NZ_CP174314.1 coordinate 3,535,410, forward strand.
TATTTTAATCCTGTTGATAAGTGGGAGTTCTTGCCTGATTCTTGCAAACCAGCATTCTCTCACTCAACAAGAAGCTGTTTAAAATGAATAATTCTTTGTTGGTAGAGAATAAAGAGTCATCTTTTTCAGACTCTTCTACAAGTGTAAATTACACTGCCATATATGCCATAACCAATACTTTAGAGAGAATTTCTTATTCTTGTGATGATAATTTCCCAATATTTACATCCCCCCAGGATAATCAGTGGAACTTTTCTTCAGGAGGTTCTTGGATGGGCGGATTTTGGTGTGGCAGCTGGTGGTTGAAGGCAAAATTCAGTGGAAAGGATATTGATAGAAATTACGCGTCTTCTATTTTAGAACGTCTCACACCAAAACTATATTCAGACACAATATTCCGCAGCATGATTTATTGGTATGCATTAGCGCCTGGTATTCGTTTATTTAACGATACTAAGTCTATTTTATTTGCGGAAAAAGCAGCAAAAACCATCTTTCAAAGTTTCAATTCGAAGTGGGATTGCTATCCCATGGGAACCGCTTTGGGGGCAGGAGAAAAAGGAAAAAACACACTAAATATTGATGGCCTTGCTGCTCTTATCCAACTGTTACAGCATGGTGACTCTGAAACCCGTTCTACTGCAAAATCACACACCGATTCAATTATTAAGTTTATGCTCGACCCAAGTGGTAATTTTTCTGCAAATGCTACACTTGGAAGCAATAAAATAAAAATAAGCAATTCTTCCAAGGGTTGGGCTCGAGGCCATAGTTGGGGACTTTTGGGCTTGGCTACTGCTTCCCGTCTTTGGGGCGGAGATTATCATACATTGGCTGAATCATTGTGCGTTGAATGGCTTAATGAATATTCTGATAAATTCCCTAAGAACCTTAAAAATGGAAATCGAAATCACCTGGATCCCTCTGCATCACTGATCGCGGCATTATCCATGTACAAACTTTCCGCATGTCCAAACAATATGATTGATTGGCGAGCAGAAGCCAACTCTATTATTAAAAATATAATTGAGTCTGACTACTTCAATATAAACGACCAGTCCCATGAGGCATATTTTAACGGTTGCTTTTTTCGTATTAACTCTAGCGAAGAAAGTTTAGGTGAAACAATATGGGGATATTTTTTTCTTCTGCAGGCTCTGCTTATATCAGAAAAAATTATTGACCCAAACGATATTTAACAAAATGAATTAGAGGCTCAACTTTAGAGATGAATCACAACATAGGGATATGCATTATTTCTGAGAATCCTGCTCTTATTGAAGAGCTGGATTATATTTTTTCTCTTATCCATGTCATTCAAAATCCTGAGGATGATTGCTCATTTACGATAGAGCCATTTTCTCTACCGCCGAAAAATAATAGGGACATATTGAATGCCACTATAAAACAAGCTCAACACTATCTAACGAATGCTGGCAAACGTCATGAATTCTCATTTACTCCATATATATTTAGAGATTTAAATGAAGCAATTAAGGTGTTGCCTGGAGAAAATACTGTTTTTGACATATTTATTGTTGACACTGAATATTTACCTGAATACTCCAAAGAGGCCAACATTAGCTTACCCGAAAGCCCTTTTGATTTATTAATATCATCTTGTAAAGTACGTACACTTACTCCATTTTCTAAAGTTATGTACGTGCCAGAAGAGAGTCTAAATAGTATTTTATCATATGTTGATGGCAGTACTCAGATTCAAGTTCTACAAGACGATCCGGATTTAGTTAGGGCGAAATTGCTAAAACTATTGATTGATCACATGGAGCACGGTTATCTCAATAAGTTATTATCAAGAACTGCAGCAACCACTAAATCACCAATTGGACTCGCCCAGGCAATCTTTAGTCACATGCAAGAATTCTGGCCGAAGCAATGGGATTTCCACTATTATACGGGCTCTATGGTAGCCAACTTAATTCGCTCAATACAGGCATTATGTACGGATGTCCAGGATGATTCATCGCCCAGATGTTTAACTGGTAATAATGAGCATTGTTTAGCTGCTGGCGCATTAGCAGGATGGCAACTATTCGAGCGTTCATACGTTATTACAGTCACTTCTGGTATGATTGATGAATTTCGTGGTACTTTATCCAACCTTCAAAGAGCAAAAGCCCCAGGTTTAATTATATGTGCTGATAGTCCAGCTGATTCTTGGTTTGCTTTTCAGGGAACAATTGACGTTGATACTGATGGGCGTGAGGTCATAGCTGCCAGAAGGATACCCCACGTATACCTACATGATCGGGAAACCTTATCAGAACAGCTGAATAAGGCTTTTCAAGTCATGCATGAAAATCCTGGTCCCGTTTTCATTTTTGCCACTCCAAATATACTCGAGTCTAGGGAGAATACATTTAGCCCATCTGAATTCATATCAAAAGTATCCGAACCTGATGATATACATCAGAATGATCTCGATACTGTTATGAACTTAATTAACAATTCTGATATCAGATTACTCTGGAACTGTGGTCCGCTTTCTAAGTATGAGCTTGAGTTGGTAACCCAGATTGCGCAAGATGCAGGTATAGCTCTAACCGATTCATTAACTCATCCAGGTACGGTTCAAGCTTATAGAAATGGAAAACTTAATAAAAACTATCTTGGAACCTTCGGCGTCTATGCTTTCAGTCGACGGGTTTATCACTACCTACATGACAATGGAAAACTACGAGGACCGGATACTCTTAGTCAATTTTTTTTAAAACATAAAATTGATCAGGCTGCGACCCCATTTTCAGAAGGTAAACTGAAGCGTAATATCCATATCGTCCAAGTTAATAAAAATAAACGTCATCTCTCTCCTTACAGCAATATTGCCCTTAATATGCCTCTTGTAAAACTCTTGGAGTATATAAAGGCGCACTTAGACGTACAGGATCACATCAAAGCAAATCGCTTAGCATACTTGACAGAGGCTACAAATCTTGACGAATGTGTACCCGGGGATTATATGGCCAGCCTTCCAATGTCAGCCAATTATTTCATGTTGAAATTAGGTCAACAGGTTAGGAGATTAATTGAGAACAATGCATTTGAATTCATTGGTGTTTATGATGTAGGACGCTGTGGGTTATCTGCAATACGTAATATACCAAGGACCTGTCGTAGTTTTTCTGGCTGGTACGGAAGAGCACTAATGGGAGATGCGCTTTCTGCCCTACCCTACATTGCTAGAACTTCTGATAAAAATGTATTGGCATTTATTGGCGATGGTGCACGAGCACTAGTCCCCAATATTGAGAGTCAACTTGTCCATGCTTTATCTCAAAACCCAAATGGGACAAAAATTAATATTACACTTTTGTATCTATGCAATGGTGTTTTATCAATGATTCAAACATATTTGGACAAAAGAACACCATCTGGCTGTGGTCGACAGGTAGTGGTGCCTTTACCACTTCAGGAGAACCATACCGAGTATAAGAGAGAGCCTGTTACTTCCCGCAATATCATTGTTAATCGAACAAGGGTTAGTAGCTATCAGGAGCAGCAAATAGGAGATCTTTTGAATCAAAAGGGAAGAATAAATATTGCTGAGGTGCTTCTATCCCACAATTCTGATGGAGATGGACTAAGCCTAATCTCTGAAGCCTCTTGGAATCGAATTACAGCTTGAATTTGGACTTAAAAGAATGAAATTTGGATTTATCGCTCACCCAACATCAGTTGCCCTGAAGCGTCATGTTAAACTTATAGATTTGGTCAACCGAAATATTGATGAGCAAAGTAATGGTTATCATGAGGACTACTGGAAAAAGCAAAACCTTGTGCCTTTTACTACTTTTGATTCCGTTATCAGTAAGGCAGGGTCACAATGTAGTGGAATTATCCACTATATGCCTCTAACCGCAGAGGAAATGCTTTCGGAACATCGAAATGTAACAAAACGTGTTATTGAGGGAATCAATGACTTACAAAGCCGAGGAGCAGAACTAGTTGGGTTAGGTGGATTCACTGGCATCGTTGGAAATCGGGGCCTGCAGACAGCAGAGAAATGCTCAATTCCAATCACCACAGGTAACTCTCTAACAGCTTATGCTGCTCAAAGAAACATTCTACAAGCTATGGAGCGGCTCGAACTTTCACCTCAAGGTATAGAAGTTGCCATTATAGGCTATCCAGGCTCTATTTCTCTCGCTATTGCTCAACTACTTATCGATAAAGGTTGTCACCTAACTTTAGTGCATCGAGGTAAGAGCGATCCTGATAAATATCTGAACTACCTGCCTAGCCAGATGCACTCATCTGTAAGGCTCACTAATAATATTGAAGATTGTTACGGTAGAATTAAATTCTATATTGCAGCAACTTCTACAGGCAGTGTAATAGATCCAGCCAGACTTCTTTCTGGCTCAATAGTGGTTGACGCAGCCTTACCTAAGGATGTAATGCCCACACTACAGCCGAGAGAAGATATTTTGATTATAGATGGTGGCCTGATTTCTGCAGGTCCTGAAGTCAGCTTCGGGGAAGCCACTAAAAATTTTGCTCCAAAGAAGTTCATGAATGGTTGTTTAGCAGAAACTATAGTTTTAACTTTAGAGCAATGCAGAGAAGACTATTCATTAGGTAGAATACTGCCGCCAGAGCGTGTATTAAACATTGGCCAACTAGCAGAAAAACATGGTTTTACCACTGTACCAATGGCCACCGACGGAGAGTGGATTACCGATTCCCATTTTTATGGGCTTCTTCGCCATCATCGTGATATTCAGGTCTCTCTTGATACTTCAAAACACCTACAGCGCACTCAAACCATTAGTAGATTTCGACATCACATTAATCCTGTGATGGCAGATTTTTACCAATTTAATCATATTGAACGTGTTTTTCATCACGGAAGTGGATGTCAACTCACTGATATGGATGGAACAATTTACTTAGATTTTGTTGCCGGTTATGGGTGCCTTAATACTGGCCATAATCACCCTAAAGTAACAAAAGCTATCACAGATTATTTATCATCGGAGAATCCTACTTTTGTTCAGTATGTCTCCATGCCATATCATGCTTCTCTACTTGCAGAGAGGCTGGCTGAGCTTGCTCCTGGAGATTTATCAAGAGTCTTCCTCAGTAACTCAGGTACAGAGGCTGTGGAAGCTGCTATTAAAATGGCTCTTGCCGCAACTTCAACGGGTCGTTTGATATATTGTGATAATGGCTATCACGGAAAAACCCTTGGGGCATTATCTATCACTGGCCGCACTAAACACAGATCAGAATTCGAACCTCTATTACCTGAATGCCATGAAATACCTTTCGGTTCCTTGACCGCATTAGAGGAGGAATTACAGAAAGGTGACGTGAGGGCATTTATCCTTGAGCCTATACAGGGTGAAGGCGGTGTTCTATTACCACCTAAAGGATATTTAAAAGAAGTCAGGCGTTTATGTACTAAATATAATGTCATAATGATTCTCGATGAAGTGCAAACGGGACTAGGTCGAACCGGTAAACTCTTTTGTTGTGAGTGGGAGAATGTGGTACCTGACATTTTAATATTATCCAAGTCACTTTCCGGTGGCACTATTCCAATTGGTGCTACGATATCAAATCCTCGTTTATGGGATAGCGCTTACGGTAGTATGGATCGCTGTATTTTGCATACATCAACTTTTGGAGGCGGAAACCTGGCTGCTGCTACGGCTCTTGCGACTTTAAATGTTATTGTAGAAGAAAATTTAGCGGCTAATGCTATAGCTATGGGAGAAAAACTTAAAAGCTCATTAGAAGAAATTGCCAGTCAATACCCCTTCATTAAGTCTGTAAGGGGAATGGGACTTATGCTTGCAATTGAATTTTCTCAGTCTTTCAAAGGCAGTATTAATGCTACTGCTCAGGAACTTGCTCATCGCTTACCCTGGAATTCTCGTGAAACTTACAAAATGCTGTCAGATAATGCCAAGCATCATATGCTTGCTGCCATTGATGCAATTGAGTCCAATTTGGAAGATATGTTTTCCCTAAGATTCGTTACAAAGCTTTCTCAAGAACATAATATTTTAACTTTTCTTACTGCCAACAATAGTCGCGTGATGCGCATTCAACCTCCATTGGTTTTGAACTCCCAAGAAGCATTAAGATTTATTTCTGCTTTCGATTCAGTATGCCGAGACATGTCTACTTTTATGGACTAACCATCATACATGTTAAGCAGTTAATTTTTAATGGAAGCCAGCAGCTAAAGGATAAACATGTCATTATTAACAAAACAACAAGAAAAGCTTGTTCAGAGAGCACGTGATTTTGTACAAACAGAACTCCTTCCTCTTGAAAAGGAGGTTGAAAAATCTGGTGGAATAAGTTCAGAATCTTCTAATGAAATCATAAGAAAATCTCGACAAGAAGGTCTTTTTGCAGCCAATATTGATCGCCGATTTGGAGGAGGGGGACTCACCACATTAGATAACGTTCTCTTGCAAGAACAGTTCGGAGCCACCAAGGAAATTCTTGCACGTCGGGCGGCAGGAAATATCTATGAGTGTATTAAGGAAGGTACATCCGAACAAATTGAGCGTTTTTTAATTCCTAGTATCAGAGGCGATCGGCACTCAGCATTAGCTGTCTCTGAGCCTGAGGCAGGTTCTGATGCGGCATCTATTACTACTAGGGCCGTACGCTGTGATACCGGCTGGATACTTAATGGAAGAAAATATTTCATTAGTGATGCGGATTTCTGTGACTACTTTATAGTTGCAGCTGTAACTCAACCAGATCTTGGTCCACGTGGAATCTCTTTATTTTTGGTTGATAGGAGTCAACAGGGATTTTCCTATGGAAAAAGTTTTAATATGCTCGGATTTAAGGGTACAACGCATCGTGAGCTAATTTTCAACAATCTTATTCTGGGAAAAGATGCACTGCTAGGAGAGGAGAATGATGGCTTTAGAATCCTGGGCGATACATTAGGAAAAGCGAGATTAAGTAAAGTCGGAGCCAGGGCAATTGGAAAGTGCCATCGTCTGTTGTATTTGATGAAGAAACACGCCCAAGATCGTCAACAATTTAGTAAAGCTCTCATTGATTTTGGCCAAATAAAACAAATGATTGTTGATAGTAATATTGAAATTGCAGCTGCAAGAGCACTTCTTCTACAAACTGCTAAGGAAATTGATACTGGCTTAGATTCTCGGGCTGCCATTTCCCAAGTAAAGATACTCGCAACCGAAACTTTGGGGCGTGTTGCAGATAGGGCTGTCCAAGTCTTTGGCGCCTCGGGCTGTCACGATGAAGAGGTGATTGAGAGTTTCTATCGCGATGCTAGACTGTATCGTATTATAGATGGAACATCAGAAATCCATATGAATATCATAGCGAAGGGTCTAAAAAGATCAGTTGGGCCTTGTTTCGTAGCCAGCTAAATTCCCTTGAAAGCCAGAACTACTATTTCAGTCAGTTTCTGGCTACACCAGAGAAATTAGATTGATTGATTTTCTTTTAGAAGGATTAACTTATGATTTTTAACTCTCCAAAAACTAACAGCGACCATTAGCCCACCTAATAATATAGTAAACATAAAAGGTGAGAGAGGGGAAAACTGGTGAAGAAATGCTCCCATCAATGGGCCCAGGGCCAATCCTAAGCCTTTACTGACGCCATTGATTCCAGCTATTTTCCCCTGTGTATTCTCATCACCACTGAGACTTAATAACGCGAGATTTCCGGGAAAAAGCAAACCCATTCCACCTCCCAGCATTGCCATGCCTAAGAATAACCACAGGTAAGAATCTGCAGAAGCAGATATAACTAAGGCTACAACTTGAATGATACAACCACCTATTAGTAACTTCTCAGGGGACCATGAAAGTAATTTCATTAACACACCCTGAGTTATAACCATAACTGTCATACTGGTCATCATTACTGCACCAGTTCTTTTAAGTGCCTCTCCCGAGGAATAACCAAATTCATCTTGTAACCTCAAACCAATAACTTGCTGTAATGTTCCATAAATTAGCAGACCACAAAATGTTATGAACAACATTGGTAGCAGATTCTTATAAGATAATTTAAATTTTGTATTTAATGACGAACTTCCAATTTCCTTTGATTCTTGTAGATTATTGCAGCCTAACCACCACAATATTAATAGACTTAATCCAACGATCGAGAAGCCTATTGCAATGGAATGCTTACCAATAAGCATTGCTATGAAACCACCAACAATAGTACCAACTCCGAATGCAGCACCCATTTTACCCATTCCTCTTGCGCGGTAGTCACGAGAGGTGAGATCAGCAATAAATGCCTGAGCTGCCGGCATAATGCCTCCAACCCCGATTGCCTGGCATAACCTTAAGCAAAGTATAATTAAAAAGACAGACACCACAGTTATATCAAAAGTTAGCTTTATATATATAGTACTTGCGGTCAATATCAAAAATAAACCCGTGACCAATATACCAATAGATATAATTTTTTTTCTTCCATAAATTTCACTTTTAACCCCCCAAAATGGAGCCGAAATCATCATAGCGAGAGAGGAGACCGTTAATATAAAACCGGTTTGAATATCTGTTAGCCCCAAATTTCTACCAAGTAAAGGAAATGTTATAACAAATAGACTGTGCGCTACTCCATTGGCAACCAGGATAAGAAGTAATAAGTTAATGTTTTGTGCTTTCTTAAAAGACTTAACTGATTCCATACTCACAGTACACTTCCTGTAGTTTTTCATTATTCCTAAATTCAATAGGAGTGCAGCTATATCTCTGTTTAAAAGTCTGTGCAAAATGGCTTGCACTGCTAAATCCACATAAGAAAGCAATATCTGTAATACTTCTTTGCTTATCTTTTAACAGTGATCGTGCTCTCGCCAACCGATAATCTCTTAGCCAACCAAATACTGTCTTGCCAAAAGTCTTTTTGAAGGTTCTATTTAATCGACTATGGCTCATCCCTACTATTCTTGACATTTCCTCCAGCGAAGGGACATTAGCTAAATCAGCCGTCATCAAGTTTATTATCTTGTCCATTTCGGATGATTTTTTTGCGACGGGAGTATCATCAGGTGCAAGTTCAGCGAGAGGTCTCAGCCATCGAGCCAATACATCGAGCGTTTTTGCCTCAGCACTCAAACAATCTAAAGCCGTATTAAAAGGGTTTCCCATTAAGTCTGAAATCCAGGATTCATTTGCTTCTTGATAACCCAGCCTCATAAGCCAAGGTGTTCCATTATCGGAAAAAATTCTAGATTTATTTGGAAAGGCAAAACCGACACGTTTTGTTGCATATTTGATTACAACCATTTCATTCTTTTGCTTAGAAGGTGTATATCGAAAAAGCTTACTGCCTCCGGTATTCACCAACCAAACATCACCAGGTCTAATCAAATAATTTATATCATTTTTGGAAAACCCAATGGAACTAACTCCTTCAAATCCAAATATCAGTAGTGTTGTATTTTTTTGATAGCGAATACACGAAAGATAGTGGTCATTAAACGTACAGCTACTTCCAGTCAAAGTAATATCGTCGCATATTCTACACGTCGTGAACTCCGTATCGCCAATTTCAGGTGGCAGAGAAGTTTGGCTCCACTTGCCCTGGGCCCTACCTGTCTCTTGTAAGTAATTATCAGAGACAATAAATGGTACGCAACCATCAATTACAGACTTTTTCCCACACAACTCCATTTGATCTAATCCATCTATCCATCAAATTTTCACATGAGAATACATTAGATTGCCTTCATTTCAAGGAAATTAAACTAACACCTTTCATTTTTTACAGGTAAGAAACTAAATAGGATGTTATTTATCTAAAGTGTTATTTTGTGACTTATCTATCTTGATTATTTGTTGAGTAAAGTTATATAAGATCTGAAGAGAGGTTAAATAATCATCTGCTTAACTGCCTGGGGCAGAAAATATCAAAAGTTTCAAAATTTCACTCTACTTTATGCCATTGATACTTTTGAAACATTCTTCCATCCATACTAGAAACTATTCTTCTACTTGAACTTTCTCGTCAGATACTATCTAAACTGTGGCCCACCAAGCCATCTTTAGGAGATTCAAGAACTATCGATTTCCCACACGAAAAGTAAGTGTTTTTGTATGCAATGTCGCATCAGCATGAGGAGGAGAGGAATACTATTTCTATACTGAGGCTGCTGTTATGGTACTTCTTACTTGAATATCGTCAGCAGTCAGCAGTCAGCAGTCAGCAGTCAGCAGTCAGCAGTCAGCAGTCAGCAGTCAGCAGTCAGCAGTCAGCAGTCAGCAGTCAGCAGTCAGCAGTCAGCAGTCAGCAGTCAGCAGTCAGCAGTCAGCAGTCAGCAGTCAGCAGTCAGCATCTTTCCATTCTTATTTTCCCATATCTAGATTACAGTTTTCCTATGCCAAACCGCTAGAAAGCCCTTTCATCTATTCAGGGTAATTATTTGTCAGACTCCTTGAGAGGTGTTTCGTTCATGTAATTAATCATACTACCTGCTCTTCTCAATACTGAAGCCTACTTAAGAAAGAACTCACAGCTTATCCTTTAAATCTGTCGGATAATCGAAATTTCTTAGACATCACTTCTACTTTTCAGCAGAATAAGTGGATATTTTATGGTTGCATATATGTTCGTCATTTAATTTCATCTGGCAACTTTAAACACCGGTAGTTCTACCTATTTTGGATGAGAAAAAAATTTAGTTTATGCTATACAAAATTTTTAACCAACAGGCTAATGTAGGCTAGGTGGTTAGCTTGCCCTTTCATATAAGTCATATTCCTGACAAGCTAAATACCACAATTCAAAATATTTTAATATCTAAGATACACTGTCAATATCTAAATCTCACCCCTGAAATTAAAAGTTCATAGTAATCATCAACCAAAATTTATTTGTATCAGATAAATAATCTTTTGCGTTATAGGTTGCATATTTCACCATACCAGACAAATGCTTACTGAATTTGCGATTATATCTGACACTCCATTCACTACCATAAAACGCGTTTCCCTGATTGGCTTCAAAGTTATGATAACTAATGCCCAAATTCCCACCGATCAGTTTTAAGTTGGCAGTAACATACAAATCTTCAACGCCTTTTGCTGGTGTTTTTCTGAATTTATCTGTAAATCCTTGAAATTTATGGGTAGTTGCAAGTGGTGTACTGAAACCAATACCGTTGTTTGCTCCCAGTATCTCGTAACCTATTTTCCCCTTCATTTTTCCTAAGGTGCCTGTAATCTCAGCTAGATAATAATTTGCTGAGTAATCATTAAGGTTTTTATTAATATTTTTCTGGTGTGCGAAACTCAAACGGGTTTCAAAGGCACCAAAATTTCCCAGATAATCCATACCGTAAGTACGACTAGAATCATTTATGGCATTATCGAAGTCTAGATTATATAAAAATACAGATAGTTGATGTTTTGTTAAAACAGGGTAGCTAGCTCGAAATAAGTGGATATCCCCTTTGAAATCTGAAAAGTTGCTATCTTCTCCATAAACACGATTGATGTTGTAGATATAGCTGTGATCTAACTGTAATTGACCCGGATTACCATATTGATAGCGTATACCATCGTATGTTCTTTCGTTCTGACGCCAGCTTGCTTTACCCTCCATGCCTCCAACAAAGCGTGGGTTATTTAAGTTAATACGCTGATTACCTACCGTAACTTTCAATTGTTCTAAATTATATCTCAAGTACACCTGATTAATCTCTGTACCTTTGGGGTCAGCCACAACAGGGTATTCAGTCTTGCCATTAACCGTAGAGTTATACTTATCTACACCAATCTCACTCACATTGTCCAACTCAAGGAAGAAGTTCGCCCCCTGAAAGCTACCACTTCTCCAGTTAATACGTGTTCTTAAAGTAGAGGCTACAGCATCTTCATACAAATTATCTTGTTCGACATACTCTGTACGGTATCGAAGGTTCAGTCCAACCTCACCCGACTTTAGAACTTCTGTTATTCTGTTGGTATTACCACCGTTAGCCTCTACTCTTTGAGTATTGCAAACACTTAGGATGAGTATTGTTACCACCATGTATAAATTATTATTTTTCACTCGCTAATCCTTTGCACATTTTAATAAGCTCCGCTACCGGATAGTATCAAAACTCAAACATCCTACTTATCTAACTACGGTAGCTTGCTAATAGTTAGATACCAACCTTATCGGATCCCGAATCATGAACCGATAAGATAAGTATTTGGCTAAGATTAACCTTAAATAAGTCTCATGTCATTTTTCCAGATTCAGCATCATAAAAATACGGCTTCATAAATTACTAGCACCGATAATTACTAACCTCCCAACCATTCTCTTGCACCATTTTCAGGTTAAAAAGACAGTCTAAATGATTATCTCCACCAACTTTATGAAGAGTTAAAGCCTGAAGTGGGATTGTAAAAAAGTCGATCCCGTAATAAACCTGCTTCACAAAAGGAAATCTATGATATAACTAGATGTACCACCCCTTAGAATATATAGTAATTATGAAATGGCGATTGCAGTGAGGATTACTTTGAAAGAGATAGAGATTACACAAAAAGACAACCTTCATTTAACGCTACATCTTTCAGGTAAAGATGAATTAAATACCTCTTCTTACCGTATAAAGCCATTAAATAGTAAAGCTATGCTATCAAATGAAAACTCAAAGAATTTGGCGTTGATGAACGTCAGATATCTAACGCGTATATATTCAAAAATTTCTTTTTGTGCTTAGAAATTATTCTTGAAGTTAAAAGTTTAGCCATCCAGTAACGTCGGTCTTGGAAAAGGATTATTTTGATTGAAGCACAAAATTTGATTGGAACAGCTCAGAATATTTCTTCTATTTAATAATATTGCTAGATTTAAGTAACAGCTGTAATAGTACACTTTTACAGATTACTAACTTTTATATCATTCATTTAAAATTTAGCCAGGCACCTTAGATGAAAGCTAAATGAATGAGCTTGGAGACAAAATTAGGTTATACCCATCTAAGGAGATCTCTAGTTTCCAGCCGTTACTGAATATACATATACTCGATGCCCTAGTAGAAGGCTACTCGCTACCGTAGGGTCTGGGACTATATGTTCACTCATACCCTTTGTTCGCACTTAAAACCATAACTTCTTCGGCTCACCCAGAACAAAATACCTCAATATCCCACATTACAGGATTTAACCCACTTTTTGCGCCAAAATTTAGCAGTTTCCCCGCCCAAAACCCGCAGATTGCCCCTACTCGCGCCGATTGCTAAGATGCGCGCCTGCCGCTATGGCCCGGCTTCCCCTCTGGTTCCGTATTGCAACACTGGGGCTGCCAGCAAACCGATTCTCCCAAGCGTTACCCTCGCCTATCCGCTACGCGGAGGCCCGAGGCTTTCCACAGGAAAAGCGGTACCGAGGCCAGGTGCTATTTTTAACCGCGAGCGCACCGCGACGACTCCCTGCGACTACAGGAACGAAGTTTATGACCCAACCATCGCTGCAGCAGTTGGAACAACACGACGCCTTTATCCATCGCCATATTGGCCCCGATGCCAAACAGGTAGAGGCCATGCTGGAAACCCTCGGAGTTGCCAGCCTCGAAGAGCTGATCGAGAAAACCGTGCCCGAAGCCATTCGCAAGACCGATGAGCTGGATCTGGCCGATGCAATCAATGAAGTTGAGGCCCTCGCAGAGCTGAAAGATATCGCGGCGCGCAACAAGATCTACCGCACCTTTATAGGTATGGGTTACCACGACACCATTACCCCCAATGTGATCCTGCGCAACGTGCTGGAGAATCCGGGTTGGTACACCGCCTATACCCCTTACCAGCCGGAAATTGCCCAGGGCCGCCTGGAAGGCCTGCTGAACTTCCAGCAGATGATTATGGACCTCACCGGAATGGAATTGGCCAACGCCTCCATGCTGGATGAAGGTACCGCAGCAGCTGAAGCCATGGCCATGTGTAAGCGCCAGGTCAAACGCAACAAATCCAACGTCTACTTTGTGGACCAGGACTGCCACCCGCAGACCATCGCCGTAGTTAAGACCCGCGCCGAGCACTTCGGCTTCGAGGTCGTTGTAGGCGATGTGGAAAAAGATATTCCCGCCGAGCTGTTCGGTGCCCTGCTGCAGTACCCCGGCAGCACCGGTCGCGTACGCGACCTGACCGACATCATCACCAAGGTGCACGAAGCCAACGCCCTGGTAACCGTGGCCGCAGATCTGATGAGCCTGGTAGCCCTGCGAGCACCGGGTGATATGGGTGCAGACGTAGTTGTTGGCTGTAACCAACGCTTCGGCATCCCCATGGGCTACGGTGGTCCCCACGCCGGTTTCTTCGCCTTCCGCGAAGCTTACAAGCGCTCCGCACCGGGTCGTATTATCGGCGTTTCCGTAGACAGCAAAGGCAAACGTGCCCTGCGCATGGCTATGCAGACTCGCGAACAGCATATTCGCCGCGAAAAAGCCAACTCCAACATCTGTACTTCCCAGGTGCTGTTGGCGGTAATGAGCGCTTTCTATGCGATTTACCACGGCCCTGAAGGCCTGAAAACCATCGCTGCCCGCATCCAGCGCCTGGCAGATATTCTCGCTTCCGCCCTACAGCAGGAAGGCTTCAATCTGGCCCACGACAGTTGGTTCGATACCCTGAATGTCACCGTTGGCGCCAAGCAGCAAGAGATTTACCAGCGCGCCCTGGCCGCTGAGATCAACCTGCGTAAAATTGGTGAAGACGCCCTGGGTGTGAGCCTGAGTGAGACCGCCACCCTGCAGGATGTGTCCGACCTGATCAATGCCTTTATCGGCACCGAACACAGCGTCGATCTGCACACTCTGGACAGCGAAATTGCCAGCAAGGGCTCTCTGGGTGTACCCGCCTCCCTGGTGCGCGATACTGAATTCCTGACCCACCCGGTGTTCAACACTTACCACTCCGAAACCGAGATGCTGCGCTATCTCAAGTCTCTGGAAGCCAAGGATATCGCCCTGAATCACTCTATGATTCCCCTGGGCTCCTGCACCATGAAGCTGAACGCCACTGCGGAGATGATCCCAGTCACCTGGCCCGAGTTCGGCAAGCTGCACCCCTTCGCACCTCTAGATCAAGCGGAAGGCTACGCGGAAATGTTCCGCCAGCTACAGCAAATGCTGTCCGCCTGCACCGGTTACGATGCGGTGAGCCTGCAGCCCAACGCCGGTTCACAGGGTGAATACGCAGGCCTGGTTGCTATCAAGAAGTACTTCGAAACGAAGGGCGAAACCCAACGCGATATCTGCCTGATTCCCGCCTCTGCCCACGGCACCAATCCGGCTTCCGCCATGATGGTGAGCATGAAAGTGGTTGTGGTTGCCTGTGATGATAAAGGCAATGTGGATATCGAAGACCTGAAAGCCAAAATCGAAGAGCACGGCGACCGCGTTGCCGCACTGATGGTCACTTATCCGTCCACCCACGGGGTGTTCGAAGAAGGTATCCGCGAAGTTTGCGACCTGGTACACCAGGCTGGCGGCCAGGTTTATATCGATGGTGCCAACATGAACGCCCTGATCGGCG
Source organism: Microbulbifer mixtoriginis (SeqCode) (assembly GCF_052467515.1). NCBI lineage: Bacteria > Pseudomonadati > Pseudomonadota > Gammaproteobacteria > Cellvibrionales > Microbulbiferaceae > Microbulbifer > Microbulbifer mixtoriginis (SeqCode). The sequence continues at coordinate 3,550,930 of NZ_CP174314.1, forward strand.
TCGCGGCTCCGGGCCAGTTCGGTGGTGACGTATCCCACCTGAACCTGCACAAAACTTTCTGTATCCCTCACGGTGGTGGCGGCCCCGGTATGGGCCCGATCGCTGTTGGCGAACACCTGAAGCCCTACCTGGCGGCCCACCCGGTGACTGAAGTACCGGAAACCAATCTGGATAACGGCACCATCTCCGCTGCTCCCTGGGGCTCCGCCAGTATCCTGCCGATCAGCTGGATGTATATCCGCATGATGGGTAAGCAGGGTATGAAGCAGGCTACCGAGATGGCAATCCTGAACGCCAACTACGTAGCCAAGAAGCTGGGTGAGCACTACTCCCTACTCTACACCGGCACCAATGGCTTTGTTGCCCACGAATGCCTGGTTGACCTGCGCCCCCTCAAGGAAGCCAGCGGTATCACTGAAGAGGATATCGCCAAGCGCCTGATGGACTTTGGCTTCCACTCCCCCACCATGTCCTTCCCGGTAGCCGGCACCCTGATGATCGAGCCTACCGAAAGTGAATCTAAAGGTGAGCTGGATCGCTTTATCGAAGCGATGGCAACAATTCGCCAAGAAGTGGAAGATGTCACCAGCGGTAAATATTCTTCTGAGGACAACCCGCTGCACAACGCCCCTCACACCCTTGAGGACGTGATGAGCGAAGAGTGGACCCACAGCTACTCCCGCGATATCGCTGCGCGCCCAGCGGCGTGGTTAAAAGAGCACAAGGTGTGGCCCGCTGCTAACCGTATCGACAACGTATACGGCGACCGCAACCTGATCTGCTCCTGCCCTCCGATCGAGAGCTACGCCGAGTAAAATCCGACACTCTCATAGGAAGGTTTAAAAGCGGGCTTAATGCCCGCTTTTTTCGTTTTTATTGGGTCGAATTAAACTTCGACCACCTTCAAAGCCCCCCCTCCTTTTCCTCTCAATCAGTGATAAGGAACACCCAATGAAAAGCGGTAACCAAAGAAGAACCGAAATTAAGCAAGCTCGAAGAAAACGAGAATAGAGAAGTTAAATAGGGGCTAGATCCTTGGTCAATTCAGTGGCCCCATTCCCGGCTGGGCTATTGCGGTAGATAGGGCAGCAGTTGTGTACCACTCTTACTACATTGACATTCCTCTCTACTACTTAGATCGAGAATTCCAATGTAAAGATTGTGGCTCAGAAGAAGTATGGATAGCAAAGCAACAAAAATGGTGGTATGAAATCGCCAACGGAGACTTCAAGACCTCTGCGGTTCGCTGCCGGCCCTGTAGGAAAATGAGAAACCAATCGAAGGCAGAACAGAAAGCTCATATGGAAGCAATGGCAAAGAAAAAACTACACCACAATGAGGCCTTCTTTAAAAAGAACTTTATTAAAAAAGAGTAGAAGTGTATCCACCAAGAGTCAGAAACAACCCCTTAGGAGCTGAGTATAAGGGTTGTATTTCGGAGTGTTTACTACCCACTCCGAAATAGATTTCCTAAAGAGAATTAACTAAATCACAAATATCAATATTTATGAACTACTTAAGGCAACTAGGAACTGCTGAAGTACCTGGCCATACTGTAGAAAGGTAGCTGCTAGAATCTTTAGTCACATTAAAAATCATAGTGCCGCCACCAAGGTTATTATTTTCGTTACAGGAGGCCAAAGCACTTGCAGTAGATGCACCATTCATAACAGTGGAAGCTCCAACACCCAGCTTAGACTTATCAACACCCAGATTGATATACTTCTGGATTCTTGAAGTACAACTTGAGCCCAACCAATAGCTCATCTCCCAGCCATAAGTTAGTTGATCCCCCAGTTTCTTGCCATTCCATTCAGCCTGAAAAGCATCGGAATCACTCCAGAGTGCTTTGGAAATGATTTTATTCGGCATTTTCTCTCGCAATGCACTAGTCACTTTTACCAGGGAGTCAGAATAGGTTTGGCTGCACTGTGAGTACTCATCATCAATATCAATACCATCCAGACCATATTGATCCACTGCATCTTTCAACTGCTGAGCAAAGTCATCAGCGGATTGCTCATCGGCAAAACAAGACCAACCTGCATTTTGGTGATTTCCGAGAACGCTGAGTACCACTTTCGTACCCTTGTCTTGCAAGTCTTGTACTGTGCTCAAATTGTTATTGAGCAAGTCTGACACTTGGTCATTAAAATGCAGTACAGCTTTCTGACCATTGTAATTAATATTTGCCGCAAAGATCACAGCTATATCGAACAACTGACTGCCATCGCTCTCTGTAAAACAGCCCGCATTGCCCAGGTTATTACTGTTAACCTCTACGTAGGCAACTTTCGGAGCAGATCCACTTTCCTGAGGAGTATCAGATTTACACAGTGTTGAGCCCAGCTCACGGATTTCATTCTTGCGTGAACCACACCCATAGCCACTGCCATCCATGGAGGCATTATCGGCAAGGTTTGCAATTTCCCAGTCTCCCAGAACAGAGCACAGCTCATCTTTATAAATTTGTGCCTCAAGATAGGTAACCGGGTCTGCATCGGATGAACAACTGCTTCCACTAACAACATGTGGTGCTGAAGGTTCAGACTTACATAGTGTCTTGGACATTTGACGACTTTCATTATCCGTCAATTGGCAATTGTCACCCAGGTGCTCTATTGAAGCCCCTCCTGATAGACCGACAAGATCACCACTATTGAGAAGACCACAAAATTCATCAGGATAATTAAGCGCTTCAGAATAGCTTACTGTTGTAGCATCAGAAGGACATACGCCTGAACTAACCACTTCAATGTCTGCGTAGGCACCAGCCTGAAATAAAAAGGTAGCACAAGCAGCTTGTATTGCTCTAAGTGTTGGTTGTTTCATATCTATGCTCATTTTTTATTATGTAGTTATGTGAATTTTACAATCTAACATCTAAAGTCAAAAAATGGTGTAGTGCATTTGCTCTACACCCAATACTACGATCAACGAGGTGTTAGAATTTATAGTTTGCACCAATATAAAATCGGCGCCCAGAGTAGTTGTTGTATGTCATCCGATTTTCCTGTTTCCAATATCCCTCCGCCACTTCTTCAGTTAAATTGATAATAGAGGCAGAGATATTAAAGTTATCAGTGAAGGTATAGGTTGCATTCAGATCCAACTGTCCGTAGTCCTTATCGTATACAGCATACCCACGATGTAAACTTGTAACCCTGTCATCCACCCAATTATAGGAGGCACGAACACCGAAATTTTCATTCTCATAAAATGCAGATAAATTATATTGGTGTCTCGCGGTACCAGGTATCTCAGCTTCGATTGACTCATTAGCAAGAATGATCGTGGAAGTGCCGGTATCGGTAAATGTATAGTTGGCCATAAGACCGAAGCCACTTTCGAAAGCATACTGGGCAAACAACTCCACCCCTCTAGAAGTTGCGTTTCCTCCCCCTATCTGCCCCTTCATTTCCACTTCAATAGGGCCATTACAACAATCGTGCTCACGCTCAACAATTTCAGTTACTTGGATTGGCAGATTGTCAATATCTTTGTCAAATAAAGTTACACCCAATGCAGAACCATCGGCGTAATACCACTCTAGGCCCAGATCGAACTGCTTGGAGATCATGGCCTCCAGATCCGTATTCGCAAAGAAGCCACTTCCTCGCCCCGTCCACTCATCCGGAGAAACAATATGAACTGGTGGACCATAAGTTTCAGCCTGCCCCAAATAAGCGTAACTCACCCTTGACATAGCTTTAGAGGCTGTAAATCGTATTACCAGATCATCAGTTAGATCCCAGGCAACATTCAAACTTGGCAAAAATTCTTTTGTGGTATTACTGCGGGAGTTAGCAATAACTTCATCCGATTCCATTCCAGTAATATCATCATACGTTTCAGTAGATAATTTTGTGCTGACATAGCGAACCCCCAAGTTTCCGCGGAAGTCTCGCCATATAAAATCAGCTTGGGCATAGGTTGAGAATATTTCTTCATCAATTGTATAAGTGCCAGATAGTACTGGCATAACAGTGAGGTTGAAGTTTCCACGCACATAGTCCATCAAGGCATCGGTATCAAATGCCAGATAATCAATTGCACCTGTATTACCAGCACTATTATCAACTACCTTATCGCTAATTAAAGTTGAAGTATCTGGGTGGTAATCAGGATTATGGAACCATTGATCGCCAGGTAACCAACCTCGGTAACCGCCATTATCATCAGTCTCGTCATCCCATCGATAGATATCTCTATAGGATCTAGCCTCATGATCCCTATACTTTGTGCCCACATAAAGCTTATTAACAATTCCCCAGTTAGTATCAAATGCCAAATCTAGCTGATAGTAACTCTCTTCATCGCTATTTTCCGTAGCATCTGAGCCAAACCAGTCATAATAGGGATAAGCTTCTGTATCTTTAGTGAGATCTGTGGAAACTTCATAGTTCGGCTTACCATCTGCAATTGACCAAAGCCAGCTATCCACGGAACCATAACGAGCATCCATATTAGCGTATGTGAGTTCAGAAGTTCCCCCCTCTGCTTCTGTATGCCCAACATTTATCGCTGCGGTATAAAAATCCCCTTCATAGATAACTTCAAAATCATAAGTGTTAGATTCCGATTCACCCTTGCGGGTATAGCCTGTCAGCTGGGGAGACATCAAACCACGGTATACGTCTACACCGCCATTTACATCTCCATCGCCCCAGTTATTTTCATTAAGGTCACCATTGTCGTTAAAACCATAGGTGACGACTGTATCTCCATCCACTTCAATGCCATAGTATGCATCGTCATGATCATTCCATTCCGCAAATGTCAGGCTTTGAGTATTTGTGTCATAGCCAAGCTTGGAACCGAAATAAGTAAAACCAAACTCCAGGCGTTCAGTGGGTCGCCACTGTGCGGCAAGCTGGTATCCATCACGGGTTCGGTCTTCCTTAGAGTTGTGAATACTGACCTGCGTGGGCGCCCACACATTGTTAAAAACTTCTTCTGTGGCCTGATCAACAAGAGCTGACAAATCTGCATTTTCATCAGTATCGGAGTGCAAACGCCAGCCACTTGCATAATTGGTAACTCCGGTTACGCCACGGTCCTGGCTGGTGTACCCCACTAAAATACCAAAAGTTTCGCTCTCATTTTTCCAGGAGTAGAAAGCATTATATTGTGGGTCCCACTCTTCGGTAGTATCTGAATAAGTCGTCTCTGTGGTGATTACACCTTGTCCAGCATCAAGATCAAGAGGTTTGTGGCTATGTAGGATAACGGTACCACCGACACCACCTTCATCAATTCTTGCCTCGGGGCTTTTATAAACCTCTGCCCTACTGATCATACTGGAGGGAAGTAATAAGTAGTTAAAATTTCTGGAGGGAGCTCCACTACTGGAAGTAGCAATGTAATTTCCATTTAACTGGGTGAGAGTCCACTCTGAGCTGGTTCCCCGAATACTAACCGTGCTACCTTCACCACCACTGCGATCGATAGTGACACCTGGCACACGCTGAAGAGAATCAGCTACATTTTTATCGGGGAACTTACCAATATCTTCTGCAGTAATAGCATCTACTACAGCAAGGGAATCCCGTTTGATTTCAAGGTTTTTGGTAGCACTCTCAAGAATTCCAATGACTTGAACCTCTTCAATTCTCTCATCAGAGTCCGAAGTATCTTCCGCGATCGCCATGCTACTTACGACCAGCGAGATAGCAGTAACCATAGACTTCTGCCTGAAACCTCTGCTCCAGGTATTAACCCTTTTTCGGCTATTCTTCTTCATTATTTTCATAGCATCCCAACTTTCTATTTTTTCTCTCACCGGTTCAAAAAATGCCAGCCCCTTTCAAAGGGCTGGCGTAAAACTGTCAGGGGACCCTAAACCCCAAAAAGACAGTTCATTTGTTGAGCACTAAAACCCTAAAAAAAAACCTTGATGAAGAGGTAATCAATACTGGGATACTAATGAAACAAAATCGGCGTTTTAGATTTTTAAGAAAAAACAAGTAGTCGCAGAAAGCCAAAAATGAATCGACTAACTACCTGTTTTAAGGAATAAAATTCCAAGTCAAACTCGGGTCTAGAATTTCCGGAAATGAATGAAATGGGCGGCTGTCAACTCATCGGGGGAAGTTAACGCACAACTCTCTCTAAAGTAGCTGAGGACACTCAGCTTGTTCGGTGTTTATATATTGGACTGAACTTCACTACGATAATTTGCTGGAAGCTGTCCAAACATGCCTTTGAAGTGTCTACTGAAGTAACTATGAGATGTAAAGCCAACCCGATAAGCAATTTCAGATATTGGGCTTTGTGTTTCCACCAGCATACGACGAGAGTTCTCTAATCTAACTTCCCGAACGAATTGCATGGGTGTTTTATCCAGATATTTTTTGAAACGCCGCTCTAGTGCACTAACCGATAAACTCGCGACCTCTGCCAAATCTTCAACGGCAATTGGCTGACTATAGTTATTTTTTATGTATTCAACTGGCCTTTTAAGTTTATCCATTCTAGAGAGAGTCTTAACCGTCTCTTTAAGGTCTCGAGCTACACCATAGGTTCCTATGATTTCTCCATTGGCACTCTTTAATGGGCGCTTTGATGTCGTAAACCAAACTAACTCGCCTGTTTTACCAATATTTAATTCCAGACGATCTGTAATCGTCTCTCCTGACATCACCCTTTTGTCATCACGTATATAGTTTTTAGCGAGATAAGAAGGGGAAAAATCCATATCTGAACGGCCAACTACCTGATGTAATGACCTGCAGCCGACATGCTCAATAAATTCCCGGTTACAATGCACCACATAGCCGGATTCATCTTTTACCCAGAAAATAATATCTGATATAAGGTCAAACACTGCAATGATCTGCTGCGTAGAGACCTGTTCCAAGACTGATTTATACTTCATTATTCTTATTTACATTTTGTATAAAACTGGAATATAGCTGAGCTTACTGACTAACCTCTTAAAAATTAACAAACTCAATAAGTTTTTCTAATCAAGACACTAAAAGTATCAAAATGCCCCCTCTCTACACTCACCCCGCACTTCTCCCCCATGTGGGGAGATAATTCGCTCAATTTCAAAATAACCACGCTCGCAGAAACCGGTTTCTATCAACTTCTGCTCCAGAGCCCGATCAAAATAGGCTTCTACCCGACGACTTGAAGGGCCACCGCTCTCCACTGGCCCTCTCGGCATACGGGACTGAGCACTGGAACCTGCCACAACTGGCGCAGGGATATCACGCTGCTTTCCCTTTAACGTAAAAGTAAAACGCTTGGCGCCATTGGGAGCAACTTCTGTCTCAAAGGATTCCTTCATTCCTGGTATCGGGCTGTTACTGGTACAGCCTGTCAATATCAGGGCAATTGCCAAGCCCCCAAATAGCCGTATTGGGGAAAATGGGGAGTTAAATTTATTTTTATTCAGCACAGCAAGCCCTCTTGGCTCATCAATAGCTTCCATAAAAGGCTATTAGCCTCAGGAGACTTTATCAATTATTTGAATACCACGGTTTTATTGCCATGGATAAATACCCGCTCCTGCAACAGTAACTGCAGTGCGCGGGACAAAACCAACTTTTCCACATCGCGGCCCGCATCCGCCATGGACTCCGCCGAATAGGCATGATCCACATGTATTACATCCTGTTCAATAATCGGGCCCTCATCCAGATCATCAGTCACAAAGTGAGCGGTGGCACCGATAATTTTAACTCCGCGCTCATAGGCCTGCTGATAGGGCTTGGCCCCGATAAAGGCCGGCAGGAAGGAGTGGTGAATATTAATAATTCGGCCAGCATAATGAGCGACAAACTCCGGGGTGAGTACACGCATATACTTGGCCAGAACCAGGTAATCCGGATTGTACTCATCTACCAGAGCAGCCACTTTTTCCTCGTGCTCGCTGCGTTTCAGGTCTTGTGCCGGTACACAGTGGAAGGGAATATCAAACTTCTCTACCAACCCACCCAGGTCTGGATGGTTGCCAATCACAGCGGCTATCTCAACATCCAGTGCGCCCGAATAGCACTTCATCAAGATGTCACCCAAGCAGTGAGGCTCGCGTGTCACCATCAACACCAGGCGCTTGCGTTTGGTGGACACCAGGCGCCGCTCGGCTCCCTGCGGCAGGGCCATATCCAAATCTTCCAGGAAAGTGGTGTCGTTGAAGATACCTTCCAGGGCGGTGCGCATAAAAAAGCGGCCCTCCGCGCGGTCTACAAATTCATCATTCTTGATGATATTGAGCTGGTGCTTGTAGCAAATATTGGTAATCTTCGCGATCAGGCCCTTATCATCGGGGCAGTCGGTTAGCAGTATCTTCTTTTCCATGGTCGAATTTCAGGCCAAATATCCAGAGTTCAGACTATACACTATGCCGTCTAATCGATTCAGCGATCCATTCCGGGGAGAACATGGATAAAAACCTTTACGCAGATCATATGGCCACCCTGTGCCGCCGCTACGATGAAATATTGGAGTCCTGCGGCTTCGATACCCTGAATGTATTCAGCGGTGCACCCAGGATGCAGTTTCTGGATGACAATCCCTACCCTTTTAAGGTCAATCCCCAGTTCAAGGCCCTGGTACCGATCACCGACAACCCCAACAGTTGGGTGATCTTCAGGCGCGGGCAGAAACCCAAACTCTTGTTCTACCGCCCGGTGGACTTCTGGCACTATATCCCACCCGCGCCACAGACCTTCTGGAGTGAGCTCTACGATATCGAGCTGTTGAGTAAGCCAGCAGATGCCCGGGAATTCCTAAACGCGGATAACGCCGCCTTCATTGGTGAGGCCGACAGGTTCCAGGACTGGCCACTCGGCGAGATCAACCCCGAAACCCTAATCAACCGTCTACATTGGGCGCGCGCCTACAAGACCCCCTATGAAGTCGCCTGCCTGCGCGAGGCCAACCGCATTGCGGTGGCAGGACATCGAGCCGCCGAACTGGCTTTTCGCGGCGGTGCCAGCGAGTTCGAGATCAACCAGGCCTACTTGAGTGCTACCGGCCAGGGCGAGAACACCATGCCGTACGGCAATATCGTGGCCCTCAATGAACACGCGGCGATACTGCACTACACCCATCTCTCCACCCAACGCTTGCCTGGCACAGAGTTAAAAACCTTTCTGATCGACGCCGGGGCCGATTGCAATGGCTATTGTGCGGATATCACCCGGACCTATAGCTATGCCGACAGCGAGTTCGCTCAGCTGGTGGCATCGATGGATGAAAAACAGCTGCAACTGGTGGACGGCCTCAAGCCCGGTCTGCCCTACCCGGATCTACACCGCCAGTGCCATCTGAAAGTTGGCGAATTGCTGGCCCAGTTCGATATCATCAAATCTTCTGCCGAGAGTGCGGTGGAGTCCGGACTAACCCAGCCATTTATGCCTCATGGTCTGGGCCACTTCCTCGGTCTGCAGGTACATGATGTGGGTGGTCACCAGAGTGGCCCCGATGGCGGTAGCACACCCCCACCTGCGGAGTACCCTTTCCTGCGCACCAGCCGCACTATTGAAGAAAACCAAGTGTTTACTATTGAGCCGGGGCTCTATTTTATCGATAGTCTGCTTGCGGAATTGAAAGTCTCCTCCCTTACCAGTGAAGTTAATTGGAATAAGGTTGAAGAGTTCCGCCCCTACGGCGGCGTGCGTATTGAGGACAATATTGTGGTGGGTGCCGAAGCGAACGAGAACCTCACCCGCGCCTGCGAGGCAGAGTATTAATGCCATAGGTAAACAAATACTCTAACTCGCTCTCGCCAAGAGTAAGGCAATCTGGCAGGTTTTGCTGTCTTCCAGGTTGCCGGATCTCCTCAAGCTCTCCCTCACCCTTAACAGGTAAAATAAAAAACCACTGAGGTTTATCCCAACGCCCTGTCGCCCTGATTCATCCTTCTGCCGAAATTACTCCTAAAGCCATCACTCTCTGTACTGCTATCTCTTGCCTGAATAGAAAAAAACAGCCAACCTCCCCTGCGCAAAAACAACAAGAAAGGTTCACCCTATGAAAAAGTCCAGGCTAGCGACACTGGTCGCCGCAGCGGTATTTGCCACTGCCAATTGCGCCTATGCAAAATCAATCGAATATATCTTTTACGATAAAGAGGGTATCGCCGGCAGCGAGGTGATCGAACAAAAGGGCTCAAAAATTTCCGGAGAATTAAAGCTCGGTTGGAATAACCGCCGACTCAATCTAAAGGAGAGCTTCACGATCGGCGCTGCCAAAATGCCCGAGCAGGTCCACATTGAAGGTATCAGTCCCTTTGGCGCGCCAGTTAATGAAGAGTTTACACTGAAAGATGGTGTGGCCACTTGGCAAGGCACCGATGAACACGGCAGCGCAAAAACTTCCGAAGCGCAGTTTTATATTCCCAAAAACTCGACTCTGGCCGTACAAACCCAGCTGGTAAAAGCGCTACTTGCCGATAAGGATCACAGCATAGGTTTACTACCCCAAGGACAAGCTCAGCTACACAAGCTGGATCAGCTCACTCTTGAGCAGGGCGATGAGAAGAAAACCGTGAATCTCTACGGTGTGAGTGGCCTGGGTTTTACTCCGGACCTGGCCTGGTACGATGAATCCGGTGATCTGTTTGCTGCCGATGAAGGAGGCTGGTTCGCCATACTGCGCAAAGGCTGGGATAAATCCCACCTGCAACAACTCAAAGAACGCCAGGTTGCCGCTTCCGACCAGTATTTACTGAATATCGCCGAAAAGCACACCCATACCTCCGCCCAACCGATCCTGATTAGCAACGTCAATTTGGTCGATGTAGAAGCGGGCAAGCTTCGCAAGCGTCGCCACCTACTGGTGGAAAACGGCAAAATCACCAAGATTAGCCGCCGCCCAATCGAAGTCCAAAACGCCACCCATATCGATGCCAAAGGCCACACCCTGATTCCCGGGCTGTGGGATATGCACGCACACCTATCACCCACTGATGGTGCCCTGAATATGGCCGCCGGTATTATTAATGTGCGCGATATCGGTAATACCCACGAAAATATTATGCGCATCTCCGGCCTGTATGAGTCCGAACAGGTTATCGGCGGTGACCTGTTCCGTGCGGGCTTTATGGACCGGGAAAGTGAAAATGCCATGCGCATGGGTAAAACGGCAGATAGCCTGGAAGAAGCCAAGGAAATTGTCGAGTGGTATGCGGAACATGGCTACCAGCAGATAAAAACCTACAGCTCCATGGAGCCCGAGTGGATCGCACCCTTAGCCAAACATATCCACGAAAACGGCATGCGCTTATCCGGGCATATCCCCGCCTTTATGACCGCAGAGGAAGCGGTGGATGCCGGCTTTGATGAAATCCAGCATATCAATATGCTGTTCCTCAATTTTATGGGCAAGATCGACACCCGCAAAAAACTACGTTTTACCGAAATTGGTGAACATGCCCACGAGCTGGACTTGGAAAGTGCAGAGGTTGATGAATTCCTGGATAAACTCGCTGAGAAAGGTACAGTGGTAGATGCCACGACTACCGTATTTAGCTCTATGCTGCTACGCCAACCTGGCAAAATAGATCCGGAGTTTGAAGATATCGCCGACCATTTACCGGTGAATATTCAGCGCGCATTTGTCGGTGCCGAGCTGGATGTAAAACCGGAACACAGGGATGACTACGACCTCTCCGCCGATGCCCTGCTGAAAATGATGCGTAAACTGCATGAGCATAAAGTGACCATGGTAGCGGGTTCCGATGGTATTCCCGGGTTTACCCTACTGCGCGAGTTGGAGCTCTATGCCAAATCCGGTATACCCGCTATGGATGTACTACGTACTGCCACACTGGTACCCGCCCAGGTAATGGGAGCCGATCAATATACTGGCAGTATCACCGTGGGTAAAAATGCAGACCTGGTTTTACTGGAAGGTAATCCGCTGGAAGATATCAGCGCACTGCGTCGCACCGCATTGGTTATTGAAGGGCAAAATCTCTATCGCCCTGATGAACTGTATCAAGCCCTGGGCATCAAACCATTTCACCCCTCGGTACCATTTGAAATAAATGGTACGACTACCATTGCAGCCAAGTCTGAATAAAAAGACAAAGCGGTAAGCAAAAAAAGAAAAGTAAAAACCGGCAGTCAAAAAGACTGCCGGTTTTTTTAAAGCCAAATATTAGGCCAACTCGCTGCGTACAGTACGCGCCGCTTCCACCATGTTCAGTAGGGAGGAGCCCACTTCGGCCCAGCTGCGGGTTTTTAAGCCACAATCTGGGTTTACCCAAAGCCGCTGTATCGGCACTACTTCGGCAATTTTCTTCAGACGCTCAACCAGCTCCTCCCGCTCAGGCACATTAGGGGAGTGGATATCATAAATTCCCGGCCCTATTTCATTGGGGTAACCGCCATTCCTATCGGCAAAAGCACTGAGCAGACGCAGATCTGAGCGGGCTGATTCGATAGTAATGACATCCGCATCCAAAGAGACAATCGCCTCCATGATTGCATTGAAATTGCTATAACACATATGGGTGTGAATCTGGGTTTCCGCTTTTACCTCGCTGCAGGTAAAACGAAAACACCCCACCGCCCAGGCAAAATAATCAGCATGCTCGGATTCACGCAGGGGAACCCCTTCGCGCAGAGCCGGCTCATCAATCTGAATGATTCCTATACCCGCATTCTCAAGATCCAATACTTCCTGGCGTAATGCCTCGGCAATCTGCAAGCAACTTTCACTTCGATGGATATCCTCACGAGGGAAGGACCAGTTGAGAATCGTCACTGGACCTGTGAGCATGCCTTTTACCGGCCTTTGGGTCAGGCTCTGGGCATAGCGGCTCCACTCCACCGTCATAGCCTGTGGACGAGAAATGTCACCGAAAATAATGGGCGGTTTTACACAGCGGGACCCATAGCTCTGTACCCAACCATTGCCTGTATGCACAAACCCCTGCAGTTGCTCGCCAAAATACTCCACCATATCGTTGCGTTCTGCTTCACCGTGTACCAACACGTCCAAGCCAAGAATTTCCTGGCGACGGATCGCCTCGGCAATCTCCGCACGCAAATGCTGGGTGTAATCCGACTCACTGATCTCACCGCTGCGATGCTGGCGGCGTACCTTGCGCAATAGGTCCGTTTGTGGGAAAGAACCGATCGTGGTGGTCGGCAGCAGTGGTAACTGCCAGCGTTTTTCCTGCAGTACCGCGCGCTCCTGATAGCGCTGTGCACGCCAGCTGTCCTGTAAGCGCTCAGTGACGGAGTTGCCGGCGATAGGATTCTCTACAGGAGTGGCCGTTGATGGAACTGGCTCGGCCAATAGTTTTTGCAACTGGGCCAACTCCGCTAACTTCTGGCGACTGAAGGCAAGCTTTTGTTTTTGCTCAGCCGGCAACGATGTTTCGGTATCCAAGTCCACCGGACTGTGCAGTAGTGAACAGCTGGCCGAAACCCATAGGCGCTCGCCCAAACGATCCGCCAGAGGCTTCAACTGTGAGTGCCACTTCTGCAAATCCGCTCGCCAAACATTGCGGCCATTCAGTACCCCCGCGGAAAGTACCTGATCTTCCCCAAGCAACTGCGCGGCTTCCGCAATCTCCTCTGGCGCCCGTACGCAGTCAATGTGTACTCCCGCAACCGGCAGGGAAAAAGCCAACTGCAGGTTTTCCCGCAACGGGGAAAAATAGGTCGTCAGCAACAATTGCAAATTTGCCGTGTGGTTGAGTTGGGCATACACAGCGTGAAACGCTTTGCGCCACTGCTCTGGCAAATCCAAGCCGAGAATCGGCTCATCAATTTGCACCCACTCCACCCCCAGGCTTTCAAACTGGGAAAGCAGCTCGGCATAGCAGGGCAATAGATTGGCGAGCAAATCCAGAACATCATCAACACCCCGCCCCAACCAGAGGTAAGTGAGCGGCCCGAGAACCACCGGCTTGGCCTTATAACCCTGGGATTGTGCTTCACGTATTTCTTCCAGCAACCAATTACTATCCAGGGTAAAAGTTTGCTTCTCGTGAAGCTCTGGCACTAAATAGTGATAATTGGTATCGAACCACTTGGTCATGGCACTCGCCGCAACCGGTTGACCGGAGGGCGCGCGGCCGCGGGCCAGACGAAAGTACTGGTCCAATTTATTGCTCGCAGCCCCTTCGGCAAAGCGCTCAGCAACCACACCAAACATCAGCGAATGATTGAGCACCTGGTCATACCAGGCAAAATCACCAACCGTCACTAAATTGAGCCCCTCACTTGCCTGGGCCTGCCAGTTCTCCCGGCGAATACTCTCACCAACCTCCAGTAGCCGCTGCTGAGATATTTCACCGCGCCAATAGGCTTCCTGAGCTTTCTTTAGTTCGCGATCAGCGCCGATGCGCGGATAACCAAGGACATGCGTTTGCACCATTTTCTACTTTCCCAAGTCCGTTCCTGTGAGAGGGGCCAAGCCCTTTTTTCCTGCCCACACATGTCGGCGCTATTTGTCTACCGATTGCGGCTTCACCACTTGTGAGGCTTAGGACTTGATTGTGTGCCTGCAATGTTATTCAATCAATTTCATATTTTTTGCCATAAACATGAATAATTTTAATGATGATAGAAATGCGCCATCTGCGCGCCCTCTCTGTTCTGCGTGAGACTGGCAGCCTGGTGCGCGCCGCTGAGCATCTACACCTGACCCAATCGGCCCTCTCACATCTATTCCGGGAAATGGAGGAGCGCCACAACCTGCCACTATTTGTGCGTAAATCCCGCCCGCTACGCTTTACCAGCGCCGGCTTGCGCCTGCTGCAGCTGGCCGATGACATATTGCCGCGCGCGGCTCTAGCCCAGCGAGACTTGGCGCGGCTGGCCTCCGGCCAGTCGGGACGCTTGAATATCGCGATCGAATGCCACAGCTGTTACCAGTGGTTGATGCCGGCTTTGAATACTTATCGCGACGACTGGCCCGAGGTGGAGCTGGATCTGTGCAGTGGCTTTCACTTCGCACCGCTGCCAGCCCTTACCCGCGGTGACTTGGATCTGGTGGTCACCTCTAATCCAGACCGGGATTTGAAAGGCATCCACTATCAGCCACTATTCAGCTTTGAGATGTGCCTAGCACTCAGCCGCAAACATCCTCTATTGCAAGATGATGCCAAACGCCGCTGGGTGACTCCCGGGGAGTTGGCCGGGGAGGTACAGATCACTTACCCGGTGGAGCGGGAGCGGCTGGATATTTTCCAGAATTTCCTCGAGCCCGCTGGCATCGAGCCCGCGGGTGTACGCACGGCAGAGTTGACGGTTATGATGGTGCAGCTGGTGGCCAGTGGCCGAGGTGTCTGCGCTCTGCCCAACTGGGCCTTGCACGAATATCTGCAAAAAGGATTTGTGGCGCAGCTGCGTCTGGGAAAAAAGGGTCTATGGAGTACCCTTTATGCCGCCGTACGCGAGGAAATGCTGGAGCAAGCCTATGCCGCTGACTTTCTGCGGACCGCCCGGGATACCTGTTTTAGCCATCTAAACGGGATTCGCGCGGCGAGTTAAGCGGACTAGCCACTACTATCAGCAACAGATAACTGGAGCGGGTGCACACGCCCGCCGCAACCTAACGCCCGCGCTGGGCGCTGCTTTACAGGAGACGTTCTATGTCCACAACGAATGATCGCTGGAACTCAGTGAGTAAAGGCCTACATTGGCTGTTTGTGATTCTACTACTGGCGGTATGGGGCGCCGTAGAGCTGCACGAATTCTTTGAACGCGACGATCCATTGCGCGGCTGGTTTATGCGCCTGCACTTCTCTCTGGGTGTCGCGGTGTTAATGCTGCTGGCAGTTCGTCTCTACTGGCGTGCGCGCCACAAGCGCCCGCAGATCCAGGGCCGCTCCTGGCAGAAGGCCTTATCCAACCTGACCCATGGTGCTCTCTACTTGGTTTTACTAGCAATGCCGGTTTCCGGTATTGCGATGCGTCAGCTGTTCGGCAGGGATACAGAGTTTTTTGGCCTTTTTGCCCTACCGCGCCTACTAGCAGAGAATTCAGACCTGGGCAAGCAGCTCGGTTTCCTGCACAAGGATGTTCTGTGGCCGGCCCTGCTGATATTGGTGGGACTGCATATCGCTGCCGCGCTCTGGCACCACTTCGTCATGCACGACAGCACTCTGACCCGTATGCTACCGCAGCGCTAAGCACAGCTACCCTAGATTTGCGGCATAAAAAACGGCGCTATAAGCGCCGTTTTTTATGCCTCGGGATTCCCAGGGAAAAGATTACTCCCCACCATTATCCCGTTTGAACTTGGGCTTGCCCTTGGGTTTGCCCTTGGGCTTACCTTTTGGTTTGCCCTTCGCCTTAACGGCAGACTCATCGAAACGGGAAATCTTCATGGGCTTACCAGCCACCCGTACCTTCTTCAGATGCTGGAAAATTTCCTTGGGCATACCTTCCGGAAGGTCCACGGTGGTGAAGTCTCCATAGATCTCAATACGACCTATAAAGGAACTATCCAGATCCACCTCGTTGGCAATGGCACCAACGATACCACCCGGACGCACACCGTGCTCGCGACCAACTTCGATACGGTAGCGCTCCAGCCCCTCATCGGGTACTGGCATCTTGCGGTCTTTTTCATAACCGTCTTTCTTACGGCGACGCCCTTCAAAATCATCGTCCCGCTCGCGGCGTTCTCTTTCCCTGCGCGGCTTGGACTCCTGCTCTTTGATCAGCAGCGGCTGATCACCCTGGGCCATGGAGGCCAAGGCAGCAGCGACATCCAGTGGGTCCACTTCATTCTGGGCGAGGAATTCCTCCACTAGCAAGCGGTAGGGTGCCAGGTCTGTCTGGCCTTCCAGGGTTGCGGTAATACGCTCGCGGAAGCGCTGCATACGGGCACTGTTAACCATCTCGGCACTGGGTAACTCCAGCTTCTCAATGGGTTTCTTGGTGGCCTTCTCAATAACACGTAGCATACGGCGTTCACGCGGCGCCACAAACAAGATGGCATCCCCTTCACGACCGGCGCGGCCGGTACGACCGATACGATGAATATAGGCTTCGGTATCGTAAGGGATATCGTAGTTGATCACGTGGCTGATACGTTTCACATCCAGTCCGCGCGCTGCCACATCAGTGGCCACAACGATATCGAGCTTGCCGTTCTTGAGCTTATCGATTACCTGCTCGCGCAGGTTCTGCGCCATATCGCCATTCAGGGCGGCACTGGCGAAACCGCGCGCTGCCAGCTTGTCTGCAAGCTCAACAGTGCTGTTTTTGGTGCGCACGAAAATAATCGTTGCATCTACCGGCTCGGCTTCGAGGATACGAGTCAGGGCATCCAGTTTATGCAAACCGCCCACGGGCCAGTAGCGCTGGCGGATGGTCTCCGCAGTCTCTTGCTTAACACGGATTTTGACTTCAACCGGCTCGTGTAAATGCTCGCGAGCTATCCGAGCGATCTCTTTGGGCATGGTAGCGGAGAACAGCGCGATCTGGCGCTCTTCCGGAATCTGTTCCAATACCCACTGCACATCGTCGATAAAACCCATGCGCAACATTTCATCGGCCTCATCCAGCACCAAGGTACTCAGATTGGAGAGATCCAGGGAACCGCGACGCATATGATCCATCACTCGGCCAGGGGTACCCACCACTAGCTGCACACCGCGTTTTAATTGTTGGATCTGTCCACGATAGTCGGCACCGCCATAAATTGGAGCCACGTGGAAGCCTTTCAGGTTAGAAGCATAAGCCTGGCAAGCCTCGGCTACCTGGATAGCCAATTCACGAGTCGGCGCTAATACCAAAGCTTGCGGCCGACGGTTTTTCAGGTCCAGTTTGGACAGTAAAGGCAGTGCAAAAGCAGCTGTTTTGCCGGTGCCGGTCTGGGCCTGGCCCAGCACATCGCGATTCTCCAACAGGGAGGGGATTGTCTGTGCCTGAATCGGAGAGGGGGTCTCATAGCCCAGTTTTTCGATGGCAGTTAGGATTTCAGGCGGCAGGCCCAGCTGGTCGAAGCCGGCCGGTTTTGGGGTATCGGTCATTTCGGAATTCACTTGAAGCCTAAGTCCCTGTCGTGGGACCGGAGCGGTGGGTCAAAAGGTCGCGCAGTCTAACAGGTTAGGCGTCCCAGATCAGCCTGTTTTTTAAGCAGATATCAGAAGAAAGCCACAACAGCTGCGAAATCTCGGCCCCACAGTGGGAGAATGATAGAAGAGAAAAGACCAGGCAGGGGCCGCAATCTAGTGAAAAAACCACTAAACACTCATTTTGCATCGGTCCTGATATTAGTGCCGACAGGCTTTGATAGTGGCAAAATGGAGTCTTTTCTACCAACTTCCTTCAAACGGGCACAAACCCTGTCCACTGTCGACTTAAGCCCCCGGGAAAAGCTGCCATCCACCTGTGTGCGCTCATACAGATAAGTATGAAAACGCCGGAAAAAATTGATGTCTACCGGCTCTGGCTGTTTCCAGAAACTAGAAAGGCTGCCCTGGTGCGTCAAACCCGGCAAATCATATAAGGACCGCCCCATTACCTTGGTAGGCACCTTGTGAAGCAGTGCGGAAATGCCCACAGTACTGTTGATAGTTACCACACCCCTTGTATGGTCCAACAAGGTCGGTAAATGCAGATCATGACAATAAATCACCCGCCCACTTATCCGATAACGCGCTTCCAGTACACTGATCAGCCTTTGATAGTGGCAAAAGCCGCGGTCCATCGGATGGTGCTTAAAAACAATGACCGTATCTTCAGGCGCATTTCGTGCAAAAGATTTACACACGACATCTATCGCATTCTCAATCGAGAGCAGGTCAGAATGCTTGCGCAACTGAAAATCATCGCAGGTCTGCAGAGGAAACAGGTAAAAACGGCCACTGTACTTTCCAGTCATCTGGCGGATAAGGCCGCGCTCGTTGAACTTATAGAGCCCCTTACGATAAAAGCTTCTCAGCCAACAGACGCCCTCCTGTAACCAACTGCGATTCCGGTGATGGCGATAACTGGCAAACTCTGATTGGGCAAAACGCATAGCCAAGTAATAAGCAGATGCGAAGTAGGCACGCCGCCAAAAAGTATGACCAACTGGCGCCGCCGGGGTACAGCCTCTAGGGAGATATTGGTCTATTGCCTGCCTAGACCAATCAGTTGAGGAAAAAGCATTAACCCCACCCCACTCCATAGTGACAAAATCGGGGCGCAGATAGCCTTCCTCGAAAACGATAAAAGCAACTCCCATCGATTGGCATACTTTTTTGGCGCTTTCATGCAGCCTTCTGCAGTCGCCATATGCAAAAACCGTATCAGCGCCATGCTCAGAAAGATAACGACGAAAAAAAGATGGCCAGTCAGCTTCTCTACCGGTGAAATCTACTTGGTAGTTCCCCCAGCCAAAGTAGCGATCACCTCCATTGAAGTTGATCTTGTGGGTAACAACACCGAGTTGCGAAAACCGCTTTGCCAGCTGGGCAAAAAACGGGCCATGCGGTCCCTGTAAAAATACTGCCACAGACATGAATAGGCCTACTCCGGAGTCACCCTACTAGGGGCATTGAAACTGAACAATGAAACATCAAGGGTACGATCGATAACTCATCACATACAAACGACTGCTATAGCAGACCAATAAACATCGCAACAAGAAACACAAAGCTGGTCATTCAATAGCCCAAAAATTTCCGAATAAAAAACGAACATCGATTGTACAGGCACTAAGTTAGCGGCATAAACAGGTCTTCAGGATACATTACCGCAAATTTATCCATCAGGCGATAGCCTGAAAAGCCACCTTTAGAGACAAGTTTGCCCGATAAATAACGATGCGGGCCTGTGGATACTTCTCTGGTAAATTGATGCAGATTCAAAATTCATTTCAGTAATGGGGTTGGAAGAAGGCTCTATAGGAACCGGAATAGACACCAGTAGCCTTCACTTTATATATAGCAGAACAGATGACTCTCTGAGATTGCTCATTTGAAGAGTGTGGCGTACTTCACGGACGGCTATTCTAGAGAGTAAAGAAAATAATGCCAAGACAACCTATTACACGAGGAACTCGCCAGCAATGTTCGTCTCTAGCGGGTTTAAAATCCTCTAATATATTTCAAATAACTTGATGCGCGCTCACTTTTTCAAGAGCCAACTTTTTCTCTGCACTACAGTGCCCAACTTAAAATAAAATATATTTCAATCGATTGCATTCAGAATTATTCAGACTCAAGTATTTTGGAAGCCATCACACTTTTAGCACGATTAAAGGTACCAAAATAGTTACTCTGTTCTCCTCCTTCTGTTTTCCGGCTATCAATCTTCATCAACGCCTTCTTCCATATCCACTCAAATAGCAACGCGGTTGATCTCGGAAAAGGGGTGAACAAGGGGTTAAATGGGTTATCACGCGCCTGCATCCAAACCGTCATTCGGTGTGACTTTTGCAGCGCCCTACCACGGCAATGGAAACCATAAACATTGCCAATGATAAGCGTATTTTTCGGCACGGATAGCTTCTCCGCTTTAAAACCCATTTCTGCCAGTTCCGGAGCACTTACGCGAAATGAGCCATCCCAATAGCGCCCTGGAGCACGATCGGCCCCTTTCTTACATGCTTCTAAACTCTGCCTGTATTCCCATTTGAGCCGCCTCCATGTCAACCGGTGGGAACCGGGAACATAAACAAATGAGCCATTAGTATCTGAAGAATCATCTATGTATAACCAGGCTTTTACACATGGATGAAACGTGTCTGCATGCAAATCCCGCTGAGGATCTGGACGTGGAGTGACGTTCGCATGGTTACATAAATTTTCAATATAAAAGAGTGGAGGTCGATTCTTTGAAGAACAATAACGCATCAATCTATCCAAACCTTTATGGGAATAAAGCCTTTGAAAGTTTGGTGTTTTAGCTCTCTCCGTAGAGTCCATAAAGACTCGTTGGGTAATGGTAGTTCCCTCAATAACCTCTCTGACAGGGGCCTTCAGCTCAATCAACTCTTTAGTCAAGCGTTGAAACTCAGCCTGAGAAAGAAAATTTTTCTTAAGTAAATAACCATTACGTATGAATTCACGTCGATCTTCTGAGGAGACCAAAGGAGATAATAGTAAAAGACGAAATCGAAAAAGCAGGTGGGCCAGAATAACTCTGATCACATGTAACCCACAGTGATTTAAGAAGCTATTGCCCAGCAGGGGATTATTCTTAAAGCTTTTACCCCAGCTGAGCAACTCAAAAATCCACTTTGGTACTTTCCAGCTTAGCCCAACCATAGAACGCCACATAACACTCCCCAAATTAAAATATGTTCTAAGCAGGTTTTAACCCCCACAAAAAAGAGGGAGGCCCAACAAAATCAAACACTCAAAACCGACTTATATTTGTTGCCACATCAATAGATAAAAAGTATTGAGCTAAAATTCAATACTTTAAAAATCGACTCCGATACCAACGAAACATCTGCAAGAAAAAGCTCGCCGATTGTTCAGGCTTGCGATTTTTTTGCAAGATCTCAATGTTGGTTTTTGCATCAATAAATTCACCGCTCACCGGATCCACATATACAGGATAGAAAAGTAGAGTACCAGCGATTAATTGCTCCAAACTTAACGCTCTTTGCCGCCGAAGTTTAAAAGACTGCAAATCGAAAGCGTCATATACTGGCAAACTGAGAAGTATATCTTCTGTAAGCCCCCAACCAGCATAAAAAGGAAGCCCATAAGTTACCACTTTGATTTCTCGCAACAAAGCCTCAAAACCACACAGTGAACTCATGGTATGCACTTCATCCACTTTATCCAAAAGCAGAGAAATATCACCTTTTTCAATTAAACTGTCGTAAAGGGATTTTGCACCTACAGGCATCCCCCCTTCTCTTGCACCTTCAACAACATCTGGGTGGGGCTTATAGATAATATGGGCACTAGGATTTCTCGTCCTCACCTCTTTCAACAAAGCATAGTTACTTTTTATTAGTGGCGATCCAGTGGCAATGGAAGCATCGCTCTCAACTTGACCGGGAATTAGAATAATTTTTTTATCCCTCGGAATCTCCAGCTCATAAGGTGACAATTCTCGACCAATGTTATATTTAGTTACTCTTTTATTTATTAAATTATCTCTCAATATTTTTGCTTGAATTAAACTTTCCGATGAAAATCTAGCACTATTGAGATACACTTCCAGATCACTGGAATAGCGGGCATCAAAATAAATACCACACGCATCCAGCACCAATGAGCTTGGTTTTACCAGGTCAGCACCCAAACCCGCTGAGCGTAGAAAACCATCTTCAATTCTCCATAAATTTAATTGATTTTGTTGACACTGCTCAACCAAAGTATCTGTAACCTTACTGGCCCACACCAAAATATTGGTATTAGGTCTGGTTATTGCAGCCCTATCAAGAGACCTGAAGAAAGTAATTCTAGATTTATCCCCCAAAAAATTGGGAATAAAACTGCGTTTCCATGGGGAAAATCCAATTCCTAACCATGTCCCCTGAAAACGTTGCCACTGTCTTTTTTGTTCCAAAATCAATGACAACGTATCTTCAAATTCGCATGTAACACCCGTATAAGGATTGATATAACGGCAATAGCGAAGATAGGCCGCACAGAAAATTTCAACCAGTGTTCGTTTTACATTGCGTCTGTTAACAAGCTGGCGATCCTTTGTGAGCCCCCAGCCTGCATAGAAAGGAACACCAAAACAGTGCACTTCCTTACCTGCGATCAATGCATCAAAACCCAGCTGACTGGTAACTACATAGACTTTTTCAACGCGGTCAAATATTGACCATGGAGATAAATCCTGTCCAATAATCCTACAGCCTTCTTGCTTTGCAAGCTCTTGCAAATAACCACGTTTTCTGCCTGAAATAACGTCAGGATGCACTTTGACACAGATCTCAGCACCTGGATTTTCAGTAATCGCACTTCGCAGCATTTCCCGGAAGTGCCTCTCGGAAGCCAACCCAGCGGTTATTGATATATCACCATAAGTCTGGTCTACCACTAGGATCGCCGGACGCTCATCTGCTAAATCCAGAGGGATGTCAACCGATTTGTTATATTTGCACAAACGGTGGGTGCGAAGAAGATGAAGTCCATTTTCAGCCCTATTGAGTTCTTCAACGCTAAAATCACTCGCACTGATCAAGCCCTCAAGATCACTGGGGCGAGAGGCGTCGTAATAAATACCGCTATAGTCCATGACCAAACTATGCGCTTGTGCTCCCTCCACTCCCAATCCCAGGGAGCGTAAAAAACCATCCTCAATACAGAAGTAAGGAAGTCCATTCCGTGAGGCTATTCGCTTTGCCTTTATCGACGTAGCCTTGAGCCCCCAGCCCACCATTTGGCTTACGTTTCTATTAGGCCTGGAAAATACATATTGACACTTAGCACCAAGAAAACGCTCTAGGGTACGCATTCTGCTAAGCCCTAAGGAGCAGTGCCCAACTACAGGCATTTTTTTGCCTCACTCAGCAGTTTTCCTCTTAAAGCATCATCAGCTGCCAATTGTAAAATGCCTTCTATCCAGAGTGATGGCTCCATAGGCAATAGAATTCCATTCTCCTGATGTCGAACCACCTTACCGTAGATATCCCCCTCCGCATAAATGCCCACCGCACTTGCCTGCGTAATATCATAAAATTTGGTATGGGATCTTGCCCTATTGAAGGGGCTGTCCAAAAGAGGAGCTAAGCCTATAGAACGTCCCGGCCTCCGTAGCAAGGATAAATAAGTAGGCCATTTCATGGGGTACAGTACCCGTACTCTTGGAACACCACTAAATAAACGATTTACATGTTTATCCCCAATAATCTCAAAGCTCAGATCCGGATTTTCTGCCATTACTTCTTTGATAATTGGATAGAGCCAGTTGATGTCCTCATAGTGGGACGCTGATCCATGATAGAAAATAGAAAGTTGCTGTCCTTTATCTAGATCCAGTGGCTCTGCCGACAATAATTCAGGGGACCAATCCCGATATTTATTCTGTAGAAATGGAGTTGAGACCAGTAATTTCGCCCCTATAGACTTTAGCCAACGCTGTTTGGACCAGCTATAGCGCAGGATTTTGGCCTGATAGCGCACTGGCATCCTCGCGAAGGCCGACCAATCCAACAAATCATCATCAAGAAATACCGAAACGCCAGATAACTTGCTTAAATTCTGTTGTGTTAGTGATTGCCAGGAACGAGAAATATAACGTACAAAAATGAGCTGCGCCCCTTTGAGCTCACCTTCAGAAGGAAGCTCATTGAAATTCAAGCGCTTGATATTTACCCCAAACTTGCGTAAGTAGGGAATAACAAAGTAATCGGTCGAGGGATTAGGCCCCTCCTCTACAACGATCCAACGGCTGACTACTTCCATTCATACTCCAATAGTTCAGGTAAATATAGGGTCATCACTTAAAAGGAAATATGATTGGCAGTAGTATCAAAACAGTTATTGAATAGGCAATTGTGAGGGGTAAGCCTGCACGTAAGAAGTCACGTAAATGGTAACCGCCCAAGTTTTGTACAATTAAATTAGTTTGATAGCCAAAAGGTGTCAGGAAGCTTGCACTGGCCCCATAGGCTACAGCCATCACAAACGGCATCCAACTAACGCCAAAGCTATCGGCTAAACTCCAGGCTAATGGAAATGTGAGCGCCGCTGCAGCATTATTGGTCATCAATTCGGTTAACAACAGAGTTAACAAAAAAATACCAATAACCCCAACAAATGGCCCGGCCCCCTGGAGTGAATCTCGCATTGACAGAGCAAGACTATCTGCCAGTCCACTACCGGAGAAAGCTTCTGCTAAGACTAACGCACTGGCAATAATGATCCAGATCTGGAATGGAAAGCGCCGTTGTAGTTCAGTGGTAGTAACGATGTTCAATATCACCATAAAACCTAGCAATACCACCAAGCCTTTTAGTAGTGAAAAGAACCCCAGAGCTGATCCTGCCACAACACTCGCAAACCCCAGCCCCAGTAACCAACTGTCCCTAGAAGTTAGTTGGCGTTGTACATCAGTACCACTGATTACATAGAAGTTCTTATCAATATTACGATGATGCTTAAAATCCTGCCCTACCGCCAAAAGTAAGGCATCACCAGGTTGAAGCTCAACCTCACCAAGCTTTCCGGACAGGCGATCACCGCCTCGGCGCATTGCCACCACGGCTGCATCGAAACGAGTTCGAAACTGACAACTTTTTAACGTTTCACCGACGATACTGGAATTGGGAGTTAGAACGACCTCTGTCAGGTCCATATGCAGAGTATCATCATCCAATGCAAACAAATGCAGCCCCTCTATAGCCTGGAGCCTTTGTATGTCACGTACATCACCACTAAAAATCAGCTTGTCACCACTACGAATAAGTTCGGTGGGGGCCACAGGGCTAATACTCTGCCCTCCACGGACAATCTCGATTAGGTAAAGTGTTTCGAGTTGGCGCAAATTATTTTGCTCGACACTACGACCATCCAACGGTGAAGCGGGAGTGACTTCAGCCTCCAACAAATATTGAGCCGCCTCCTCCTCTACAGCGCCTCCTTCGGGGAGTAGATGATTGCACAGTAACAATACTACCAGCCCTACCATAACCGCAGCACTACCAATAGGTAGGAAAGCAAAAAAGTCCAGTGACGCCGCCCCCCTATCCAAGACAAAGCTATTTACAATCAAATTAGTAGAGGTGCCTATTAGTGTCAGTGTACCACCGAGAATGGCTGCATAAGATAAGGGCAACAGGAGCTTACCTGAAGGATGGCGCTTCTGAGCCTTAACGCTGGATGCCAACGCTGCGACAATGGCTGTGTTATTTAAAAAGGCAGAACTCAGGGCGGTAGCACTGGTAAGTCTAAGTAGGCTGGATATTAACTTCCCACCGATCAAACCATCAGAGATCGCCCGGAGCCAGCGTGCTTTCTCCAAGCCAATAGAGATTAGTAGTAACACGACCAATGTCACCAAGCCGGGGTTAACCGCCTTTTGTAGCACCGACTCGGCTGGAACCAACCCGGTCAAAAAACATACAATAGCAGCAGAGGCAAAAACCAAGGAGGGACGAACACGAGTAAAAATCAGCGTAAAGATAACTAGACCGAAAGTGCCAGCAACAAATAATTGGGAAAAAGTCATAAAGTTGGGGGGTCGCTCTGGTTACCTAGATAGATATTTCACCTGACAGATATCTTTGGCAAAGGCAAACTATACTAAATCTGTTGCCGGCACCCAACGCCTAGCTTTGCTCCCAACCTCGTAATGAATCTAGTTCTTCCCGCAGGGGTGAAGATGGAAGCACATTATCCCAATAGCTTCTATCAGTGACTAAAGAGATTGGGTTGTTCAGCCCTAAGTATGCCAGTGCATGAACAATAAACCACCTGCTTATAAATTAAACAGGTATCAATCTAAAATTGCTCAAAAATTACTCAACAGATAAAAAACTACCCCCGAAAAACCTCCTCTAAACCCGATATGAAATCTGTGGCAACAAATCCAAGATGTTTTGCGCCAACTACGAGCAAACTCCCATAGTATATAGCTATGGATTATGGAATCACGACAAAACAAATGGCTACGTTTTAAAGAGGCATATTTTGAAGAACCAATACTATTTACGGTGCGTAGGCCAAATATTATCTACTAAGAAGCAATAATAGGAAAAGTCATGGGCTAAAATTAAATTCTTGGGCACACCCCAGAAATTCACAAACGCCCCTCAGCACGCAACTTTTTAACATTATATCGCATACACTCACACTACAGCACATTCCACTTATAGTAAGTAGTAAGTACTCTAGTAATATAGTCGGAGTCATCTGTGGAGCTTTGATAAGTCTGCCAATGCCCTCAAAATAAGCTTTTTATCGACTGACACAATCATTCAGCGCCACAAAGGAGCCTTTGTTTTTTCATTTAGACCTAAAGAAAAGTCTTCCCTGGTATGAGTTAAGAATGGGCTGTAGTAGGGATCCTTTCCCTCGTGTGTTGACCACCTGGTTTTTAAACACATTGCTTCGCGATCAAACCTAGCCCGCTTTTCTGGCGTATTATCAATACCACGACTAATAGATTCATGGTGATACATTTCTGCCCAAGGTGTCCATAAATTGCGATAACCAGCTTCCTTAACCTTCAAACAGAAATCAACATCATTGAAGGCCACCTCAAAATGTTGTTCGTCTAACCCCCCAACAGCTTCATAAATACTCTTTCGCACCACTAAGCAAGCAGCTGTAACCGCAGAGAAATTTTGTGTACACATCAGACGATTCATGTACCCTTCTTCATTGCGATGATAAAATTTATGAGGATGACCTGCTAATCGCCCCAGACCAACAACGACGCCAGCGTGTTGTATACGACCATCACCATAATACAATTTGGCACCAACACAACCTATTTCTGGCCTTAAGGCATGTGAAACCATTTCATCCAGCCAGTCAGGAGAAATCACTTCGATATCATTGTTTATCAGGCCAATAAAATCACCACGAACATGTTGGACACCAAAGTTGTTGATTGCCGAGTAATTAAAGGGTGCATCGTACCTGAGCACTCTAACATTGGGGTATACTTTCAACGCAGACAAATATTTTAGTGTTTTCGGATCAACACTTTGGTTGTCAAGAACCAGTATTTCATAGTTCCTATAGGTAGTATGATTTACAATACTTTCGATACATTGACGAAGTATCGATAACATATCTCGTGTGGGTATCAAAAGAGAAACCAGGGGTTCTTCTTTTTGAAGGGGCCAACGAAGCTTAAGAACCTTATGGTTTGTCACAGCCTTTACTTCAACATTTCTGCATCCTACATCATTTAGATACGTCTTTAAAATATGCTCACTCTTTTGTAAATATCTTGTATTATAAAAGGATTTCTGCCTGTGAAAAAGGACTCTAGGGATATGGATAATTTCCCGTTGCGGCTCCTTTAGCTTCCGTAAAGCCTGGAGGAATAACGAGTAATCCCATGCATCTTCAGAAAATAGACTATGAATTTCATAAATATTTACTAAACCAGGAGCAAAAAGAACAAATTCACCAATATAATTCCTTGAGAAGAATAGATCTGGATTCCAAGCAGGCTTGAAATCAGGCAAGCATCTTTTCCCAGCTTCATTAAGAAAATCCTCATCCGCATAGATTAGTTTTGCATGCGGCTTGCTCTGTAAGACATGCT
Source organism: Microbulbifer mixtoriginis (SeqCode) (assembly GCF_052467515.1). Lineage (NCBI taxonomy): Bacteria > Pseudomonadati > Pseudomonadota > Gammaproteobacteria > Cellvibrionales > Microbulbiferaceae > Microbulbifer > Microbulbifer mixtoriginis (SeqCode). The sequence goes on from NZ_CP174314.1 coordinate 3,579,039, forward strand.
GTAGACAAGTGAGTGCTTTGGAGGCAAGTGATGCACGCGGAGGACATAAAAGTTGGTAAGCATCAAAAGAGATAAGATTTACAGATATAGATTTATCAAACCATTTAATTTTATTATTTCCAATAACAATTTTATCAAGCGCGATAAAAGTGTCTATTTTAATTTCATCTGAAGGTAAAATAAAAAGTTGCCAAGATTTATAATCTTGATCAAGAATTGAATCGATAGTACTTCGAATAGACTTCAGGGGATCATTTATATCAATGGGCATTAACAATAGAAATTTGATTTTATCCGAGGAATCAAGCGGATCGGGCCAAAATGTTGGTTCTATTTTATTCACCCAATCTCTATAAGATACACGTACCCCAGCTGGTCTAAATGTGGCGTCGTAGCAAGCCCAACGGTTTGTGAGCCTGAATGGTACTTGTAATTGGCGACGCTTGAGTCGTGAGCGCATTCGATCACGAGCAAAAAAAAACGATACTCGAACAAGGGTTAATTGACGAATAGTAAATTTACACTCAGTTTGAGCGGGTGAAAACTGTAATTCTTCTCCTCCCCTAGCAAACCAAAGCAAACGCTTGGATATACGTCCATTACGAACAGGTAGGTGAAGCTTCTGAGATTTATTCCTGCCATTCTGCCGTAGGGTGAAAATCGCATTTAAATAGCTTAGATTAGACTCAATTAAAACCTCGACCATATACCATCCACGTGACATATATTTGTTGTCAACGCTAAAATTTGGCTGATTGGATGTTGATCTTCCTACTACGTTACCATGGATCTCATTCTTAACTTCCAATCCCTGAAGCGGAATTAAAAGTGGACGTAAATCGTATCTAGTGAAATGAGGGATAGTAATTTTTGAAATTTCAGTTTTCATAAAAACATTAAATAACTCTTCAATATTTTCATATCATTTGTTAAAGTACTGTGATCCTAGAAAAAAAACTATACTCCTGAACGATAAATTTAATTTATTTAAACTTAGATGAACCAAATAACCTAAAAAAAAGAGACTTGAAGTCTCTAGTAATACTATATTGTGTTATTGCAGCTTCTTGACTATTAAAATAAGCCTCTAGCTCAACATTCCCACCAGAGAAAATATGGACCATATATTCAGATCCATGGGATTTAGGAAGTGAATTTGGATATTTTAACTTCCAATCAGAGAAATCATATTTCAAGTAGCACATATATCTCTTGAAAATAGGCTTTAAAAAGGTTACATCTTCTTCCGAATACCATTCCCTCCAATTTCCATAGGACTTACTTCTGATAACTCCTTTGTGATTTTTATCAACGGAGATATTATTCTCAACAGGAAAGGTAAGATATTCTTCTAACTGCCCCAAATTTCTATCAATTAAATCCTCATATTTCAAAATAAGCCAGTCCTTATTAACTGCAGTGAGGAATTTTTCAACTTTTAGGTGTAGATCTGTAATTTTTTTTGCAAATCTTGAATAAGATTTGTGACTCTGGTTAAACAAAAAAAATGTAGGTATATCTTTTGGATATAACTCTTTATGCCTGACTAATCTGAGAGTCCTTTCAAATTTATTCTTATCTGGGTTATGTGCCCGGTGCCACCTATATAAAGTCTGACTTATGAATCTATCACGAGGATCCCTAACAATAAAAATTTTTTTATCGAAATAGTCCTGATAGCGTAATATCTTTGTGGGCGATACTCCAGAATCAAGTAAGGCTTTAACAATCTCATTATCATTTGATTCCACATGGCAATTTACTCCATCTTTAGAATACAGTAGAGATCCATTAGTTTCATAGATATCATATGGCTCAAAAACTTCCTGGGAGCTCCCATGAAGTATATTTTCCATAGATTTCTTCACCATCGTATGGAGAAAAGTAGTCCCAGATTTACTCAACCCATAAATTAAAATCCGCATTAAAAATATTCACTTTTGTAAAAAACAAAAATATTATTACTGCAAAGTATATTTCACACATGCCAGAAAATATATTCTTTATTTTCCAAGCTCAAGAATAAAGATAACCAAAAATATATTTATATTGCTGTAGTTGTTGGAAAGTTAAATTTTTAGTGATTGTCTCAAAAAAGGGTTTCCACTCTTGTTAATTTCATATTAGCTTTACACATACTTACACTACTCTTTCTGAACATATGTAAACATGAAATCCAATTAAATTTGAATTTCACAGTATAATTCCAGTTAAATTCCATTCCTTTAACATCCTAAATTGAAGTAAACTACCAGCCTTAGTTTATAAATGGAAGTACTTTAAACAATCGCCGACAGACTGTGATCCTAGATAAAAATTGAAAAGATTTTTTGCTTTTAGAACATCCAATTCAATTACTTCAAGTAGTTATAAATCGAAAATTAAGTGATTAATTCAGATATATTAACGTAATATCAGGTTTATCCGTCATATTTAAAAAAACAAATAAGTAAAAATAAACTTGTAAGAAAATAATCAAGGAGTAAAAGTTATATGAGATCCGCTTAAACGGGGTACATCAAACCTTACCCTTGTCCGCTCAGAATTATACATATAAATAATTGGTGATATCTTAAAAATTTAGCCTCCTTAAAAAACAAAGAACATAAATCAGAGAGAAAAAAACGGATTATTGCAATAATTACATTGATATTAATATAGCAATAAAACTAAAGTTAAGTAAAATCCACCATAATCTTTTGTGAAAATTTTTACTATAAAACTTAACTGTAAAGCTATGCAGAATAAATTTTTATATTGATAAACTCAGCAAGGTAATGGCTCTCTACCTTCCTCCTTACCCATCGATATATAATGAATCAATGGATTAAATCCACTATCTTTTACATCAGGATTACTATCAAGGTACCATTGACTATCAAAATTAGGGCCTGGGTTACGACCTTCAAAAGCGCCAAGTTTCAGATAGTGTAAAGCAGGATTATTGCCTAAAAATTTATCCTCAGTAACGTCTGGATAGGTTGTTAGGTACCATTCCGCATTAAATAAATCCGAGTGACAAATTTGTTCTAGTTCCTTTTTTTGTTTACGTAATTCTTTTGCCTTCCTTGCAAAAGGCATATTAACAAGAAGTCCTTTTTTATTGTTAGCGCGATTCTCTGGTGTAGCAATTTTTTTACTCTTCTCTTCTATAGACAATCGTAGATCTGTAATTACCATCTCCTTCTCTTCCAATAATTTAGTCAGCAATGCTAATTCTTTAAATCGTTCTTCAACCGAGCTTGTTGCTCCAGAAAGGTCGGATTTTAATGATTGTATACGCAGTTGTAATTGTTGTTTTTCTTGAAGAAGTTTATCACGTTCTTTTACAACAATAATTCTCTTCTGCTCAATACTCTTACAGCGAGAATCAAGTTCAGACAGCGACTCCTCAAGCCCCGCCTTACTTAGCTCTATTAATCTAAGCTTTTGTTCCGTGGATTTAAGTGAGCCTTTAAGATTCTTATTTTGTTCATCCCACTCTTTATTGCAATTTGATAGATCTTTTCTCAGATTATCAATTACTACATCACGATTTTTCTCAGTTTTCTTTTGTTCATCAAGTATTATACTTCGCTCCTCGAGCTGATGTTCCAAGTTTTTAATGGTTAGCTCAAGATTATTGATACTTTTCAGATAGTTATGGTACTTTTTCTCGTATAAAACATCCGCTTCATCTTTCTGTTTTTTAAGATTTTTAAGATCACTAACAAGCTTCTCCAGCTCAAGATTGCGATCATTCAAAGATTTATTTTTTTCATCAAATTCCTTTTCTAAAGATTTTAATTCAACTTCTAGGTTTTTATTTTTATTTACAACGCCTGAATAACTTGATTTAAGTTCAGAAAATTCGCTCTTTATGTGCTCTGAATTTTCTTGCTCTTTCTGTAAGCTATCATTTAAGGTGTTTTTTCTTTTTTCTAGATCATCTTTTTCAACCCATAATTTTTCATATCTTTTTTTATGTTCTGCAAGATCCTTCTCAAGTTTAAATTTAATATCTCGCATCTCATTTAAACTTTTGTTTTTAATTTCTAAAGACTTCAAACGTTGAGTGAGGTCATGATTTTGTTTTGTAGCATTTTCATATTTTTGCTCAAGCATACTAATATTTTGTTTGAGATTATCTGCCAACCGTTGTGATTGATTCTTCTCTTTTTCTTCAATCTCTAGAGCTTGTATCCACTGATCAAGCTCGCCCTCTTCAACAGTCAATTGTTGTAATTTATTATCTAAATCGAATATTCTTTGCTCGAGTGTTTCGACATATTTCCTAGTTTTTTCCAATTCAAGGTTGATTTTCTCAAAACTCTGAACATGCTTTTCAAGCTTGACTTTTTCGGTGTAAATGGAATCATACTTACTATGAGACGCTAAAAGATCCTTCTCTAATTTTTCTATACTTTGTTTTGATTTTTCCCAAATACCCTTCTGAGTCTTAAACTTTTCTAACTCCGAAGTAAGCTTTTCCTTCTCAACTGTCAAATATTTAATTTTTTTAGTATTTTCACCAAGTTGATTTTTTAAATCAGATAAAATGGTTCGGTCTTTTTCCCATTGTTGCTGTTTTATATGATATTCATGTGCCTGAACTGAAAGTTTATTATGTTCTTTTTTTGAAAGTTCATATTTTTGAGACAAATTAGTAAGGTCACTCTCTAGTTGTACAGCTCTAATCTTAAAAGGCTGCAATTCCTGAATTTCGACATTAAGAGTTTTTACTTGGCTTTTTAGATCTGCTGTCTCTAATAAATCTTTTTCAGCTTTAAGTTGATATTTCTTATAATCTATCTCTAATTTATCCGCATGACTCTTGACTTCTGCCCATTTATCTTGCTCAGCTTTAAGCTCCTTTATTTGATCTCTAAGTTTTCTTTTCTCTATAGAATCCGTCTCAGATTTACAAATTAATTCCTTAATTTTTTTCTCAAGATTTTCAATTTTAGTTTTAGCATACTCCCACTGTTTTTTTTCAAGATTAAGAGTCTTCAAATCATTCTCTAGTTTATTCCTAGCTGAAATAGAAGATTCATGCTTACGGCTAACTTTCTCAAGCTCTTTTCCCATTTTCTTAGCAAGAACTTCCATTTCACGTAACTCATGATGCTTCTCTCTTAAAGTTTGCACTCTATTTTTTAATTTTTTCTTAACTTCTTCTCCATCATCAAGTTTACTTTGTAAAATAGAAATACTTTTATGCAGCTGTTCTGCATGTTTTACCTCCTCCTGTCGTTGTACACTGATTCTTTGTAGTTGATTTTGAAGCTGCTCCTTTTCTGCACTAATTATTTTATATTTATTCTCAGACTCCTTAAAAGCTTCGTTTATTAATTCAAGTTTTTCTTGAGAAATTTGCGATCTTTCTTGTTCTTTACAAAGCAAATTAACTTGTTCTTTAAGATTGATTTTCTCACGTTCATTTTTCTCTTGCTTACTTACAAGATCAGCCTGTACTTTCTCCAAGGATTTTACTTGGGCCTGATATTTTTTTCTAAGTGAGTGTTCCTCATCAAAGAGTTGTATTTTCTCTTCTAATTTATATTTTGCAGAAAGTACTTTCTCATTTTCGGCTCTTAAATCTAAGCAATCTTTCTCAAGTTGCTTGGTCCGCTTTTGTGAAGACTTCCAATTCTTTTGCTCTATCTGAAAATCTATGATTATATTTTCAAGTTCATCTTTCTTAAAGATAACACTTTGATATTTAATTTCTTTTTCCTTAATTTCACTTTTTAATTTTTCTACGTAAATTTGAGCCTGGCTCCACAGTAATTGTTTTTCCTGTAATTCATGGATATCCTTTTCGAGGCTATTCTTTTCTGAAGTAACAGATTTAAAATTGCGCGTTATTTGTTCAAGCTCAATCTGCATCTTCTCAGCTTGATTGCGAATCTGAGAATAATCATTTTGCTTCTTCTCAATTTCATTTAACTCTCTTTCAAGTGCTAACTTATCCTTAATTATGTCTTCAGATTTTTTCGAGAGTTCCAAGTAACTTTTTTCAAATTCCTCAGACCGAATTTTTTCTTTTTGTCGCTGGTCTTCCTTTTCTACCAATACAGATTTTAAGCTTTCATTTAATGCACGCTGAGCATCTAGAGCCTCCTCTTTGTTATTAAGTGTTCTATTTACGTTATCCAATTGATCTGTCAAAGATGAGAGTTCTTTACCATGTTTTCTGCGGGATTGTCGCTCAATTGCTAGTTCAGATTCTAGCGACTTAATCTTCTCACCTTGTGATACTGAAGTTTTATTTTGAGACTGTCTTTCCTTGATATTTTTTGACAGCTCTACTTGTAATTTATCCACCTGCTCATTTCTTGTGGATAGCTGCTCATTTAAGGCCTCTATGCAAGAGTTGAGTGTGCTCCCCTTATCTCGTTGTTGCTCATACTTTTGTTGAAGGTCCTGTAGGCTATTCTGTGTCCTAAGCAATTCTTCCGCGATTGATTCAGATTTTAATTGGTACTTTGAAAGTTCACATCTATATTCCCCACTTGCTGCTTGCAACTGAAGTAGCTGTTGATTACGCTCATCCATCTGGAGGTACTGGTTTTCCAACCGTTGGCGTAGCTGAATTATTTCAGACTTTAATTCATCACGGAACTCCTGCAGGATACTAACCCGTTCAGCTAATTGACCCCTTTCTTGGGCATGTCGCTCTAAAGACTGCTCAAAACGTTGATTAAAAGTAATTAATTCATTTCGCTTGGATTCTAATAGATCTCTAGTTTTGTCATAGTTATCGCCTAATTTCTGAAGTTTCCCTTCGTTCTCATTAAGACGTGCCAGCAGAGCCTCAGCCTTCTGCTGGTATTCACCAGCAAATAAAGAGTCTTTACAAGTCTTTCCCAAACGAGCAAATACATCTCGAACAATCTTTATTGCTGAATTGGATTCACTCCGCTCAAAAAGTTTTACTAACAATGGACTCAACTTACTTCCTAATGAAACAACACCTAATCCCTCTCCATGTTGGAATATAAAAAATGGTTTATCTTGAGCAAGATTATTAAATGTACTAAATGTAGTATTACTTTTAACGCGTTTTGATATACCTGGTACCAGCAAAATACCATGAGGGGACATCTTAGAATACCAGCATGAAAGCAAGCTTTCTAAATCCTCATCGACATCAGGATTTACCAAAATTAAATCAATACTGGAATCATCAAATTGATTTACGGCTCTCATTAAGGGGCTGTCAAGGAAAAAAGAGAAACTATCATAATGCTTATCATTGTAGTTTCGTGTCTGATTTCGTAAGGATGAGCTTTCATTTATTTGTTCATTACAAATAACATAACAACAGCTATCTAACCTTAGTTGTTGTATAGACTGACAAAGTGCAAAGTGTGCTACCCCAGACTCCATTCCTAAGGAAACCGAAACTTTTGGTTGATGTGCCTCTGTTAACCAGAACAAAAAAGGGACATGCTCAAGCCAATAAGAAGTCTTAAGATAATCTGGCTTCCAAAACATGGAACTTTGAGCTAGAGTATTGATCGCTGGTTTTATAGCTAATTCAGATTGCATTTCTAAGTTCCTTTTTAGACTTGTATCCCTTGCAATTACTAATAAGTATAGCTTAGTTATTCTTTGTAACAATTATCCCGAAAATCTAATAACAAAATAACTTGTATTTTCTTTTGAAAAAGATGTGAAGCTTGTATTAGGGATAGGTTAAATTATTTAACTAAATTTATTAAGATGCCCTATAAAATATATTTTTATTAATCTAGGAGGAATCATTTTGATCTTAGCTAACTAATATTAATATTTTTTAAATATTAGAAACTTGTTATGATGAAATACTTAAGCCCCCAATAACTCCGAGTTTGTTGTGTACTTATTTAAGGGTTAGTTTAACAATTTGTAATGACACCCCATTAGTCACCCCTTGTGTCTTATACATATGCCGGAATGAAAGTACACAAGTAATGTGCCTGGCCAGTGGTATATCCTCAAAACTCTGCATTGGATCGGGACTCTCGACTCACCGTCGTGATATTTCAAAGAAAAATCTTGTAATCGCTCTGTAAACTTATCATGTTTCGTCAGACTGAAAATATACTATTGTTAAAACTTGCTCAGCTAATAGTGACTCTTCCGTATCTCTTTCTAGATTCTTAAAGTCACTAACTGAACTCCCGCCACCAATTACACTCGGTTTCTATGGATAAAAAATTCTAATTCGTTCCACTAAAAGATATTCATTATGAGTGTTATATTTAAATAAACATCAATCAAAGGTTTGATTGTTTAAAAAAAGACATATTTCTTTCGAGAGATTTTAGGTACTTAGGATCATTTTTTGTGAAATTCTTCAGAAATTGTGAACTTATAGAATCTTCTATATTATTTAAATTCTTCATGCGACCCAATCCCTTTTCTAAAGTTAGGTATTCCAAACTAAAGTTATGGTCTTTTACCCAGCGCTCGCATATGGTCTTCTCTTCTTTACGAATAGTATCATCCATCCAAACTTCAGCCCTGCTGGTCAACTTATTGAAAAGAGCAGGTAGCGCTGGGTACCGACTATATGGACAAGTAGCTCCCGGTGGTCCATCTATCCAAAGCAGATCAATATTATCAATTCCATCAAATAGAGACAAAGGATACCAGTGGCAAGGACTATTGGAATCGTCAGAGTTTAAATGTTTACCGCTCCAAAGTTCTAAATCACCAACTCTTAGATCAACCCAAGATTGTAAATACTCAACCTCGAGTGTAGATAATGTTTGAGCTCCATAATTATCGCTATGCTCAATAGAAATTAACTTACCCACTCCATTTTGGCGTAAAGCATCAGCAATGACCAGTGTAGAAGCACCGCTGCCCAACTCAACAACTATAGCTGGACGAGTAGACATAATATGTGTATGTAATAGAAGCAAAACGTCGGGAGATGCAGCCCATCCACGTAATGGTGGTAACTGCCCCTTAATTGACAGGCGTTTCTGAAGCCAGCTAAGGCTTTCAAGCTGAGCGTAAACACGATTCTGAACAGTTATTAAGTCTCGTGTAAGCTTACTAGCATTGTCTTTTCCTGATTGAATAATTTTCTCTTCAATACTTTTTAATATGGTATCAAGATCATCCAATTTCATTCTCAACTGTGAAGTTATTTTTTAGAATTACTTATAAATCAAGAAATATCAATATTCAAAAGTTATTACAATAGTAAACAGAAAATCCATTTGAAGAAAATCAATTATAACACATTTTTTAAAAGATCATAAAGATTAAACCAAATAGAAAGAGCGTTTTATGAAATATGATAGGTGTCATAGTTTTTGAAATTATTTTTATTTAAGGCATTTAAGACCATCAAGCGATCTTGTAGTTCCAAATCCTTTGTTTCTAATAAAATATCTTTAGAATATTCCCACCAAAGACTATCCAAAACTGATGAAAATAGAGATGAATCGATCCTGTATTTTATATGTCTTGCTGGTGAACCAGCAACTACGCTGAAATTACTAACATCTTTAGTAACAACAGCATTTGCTCCAATGACCGCACCTGTACCAATCCTTATCCCAGGTAAAATTATAGCTCCATCACCTACCCATATATCATTTTCTAAAATTACTGGACTTGTTGGTGTTTTTTTTGATAACCCCGGATAGGTTGTTAAATTTTTCATGGAGTGAGATCCTGCGCCAATGGTTACACGCCTACCAATAGAGCAATATCTTCCTATAAAGCATTGTTTTAAGTATCCACCCTCGCCTATGTAAGAATGTGCACCGATAAATGACCTAAATTGACCTGTTAATACTGAAGCGTTAAGCCTCACAGATTCTTCAAAGAAAGCATTCTTTAGCGCCTTTGGGCTTTTTATATTTATATATTCACAATCTAAGCTATCAATATATGTTGAATAATTTTCAGGTATGTTCGGTAGTTCCGATAAAAAAAGGGCTAATTTATCAAACAGTAAAGAGTTAATTGCATGCATAAATCTAACCCTCACTATAGAATATAATATGAATTAAATATCGAGTTTAATTAAATAGTATATCATAAATCTAAAAGAGTAAACATCATTGACAATTAATATCCATAATAAATATCAAGAATTTTCTGATTCAAGAAATTGATCTTCTATTTTTTTATACTCATGACAATTCGAAATAAACTCCTCCTCATCAACTGTAAGCTGTTCCACCGGAGATGAGTCTTTAGTAACTTTTTTTACTTTTTCAAGTGTGTTTTGAGGAGAAATTCTATTAATGCATTCGATAAAATCCGCATTATATTTGAGATTAAGAATATCGAAGATTGGGCGATAAACTTCAAATGGTTGTAATTTGTCGAGCTTGTCAACATTTATGAAAATTATTCTATCTGGATACTTCTCCTTTATTTCTGTATAAATTCGATAGCTATTCTTGTAGTTTTCAAAGAGATCTTTAAATGGCAATTTATTCCATTGTATGTTTTTTAAATTCTTTATACTTCTTAAAACATCATAGGCATTTCTTGCGCAGTAAATATAGATTGGCTTATTTATAGAAAATATTTCTTCATAGGTTTGATAATGTTTTTCAGCTCTAGGCGTCTTATTTCCAATAATTACTGCCTTATGTGATTTTTCTATTTGGTCAAATGTACAACGAAGAGTCCAATAATTTTTAACTAGCAATTCTTTCCGCAAAGGAATTGAATCTTCATCGACACGCTTGCTTAGGAAAGAAGAAATCTGTCGATTAGCAAGATTTAACAACATCTCTACATTGTAAAATTCATCTGTTATACAAATGTCGGGATGTACATTAAGCACTGTTGCACACATTCGTGTACCGCTTCTAGGATTACCAAAAATAATTACAGGCGGAGAATTTAACATTACGCAACTCCTTGAGAGTCATGCAAATTAAGAGTTAATAAGTGAAATATAATAATTTAAATCAAGCTCAATAATTTTTTCAGATTTTTGTAAGTAAATTTTTGAAGAGGATCTAGATTCAATGGTAATATCTAATTCGTCTTTTTCGCCTAATTGAACAAGTGTTAAAAAATAATCACTTTTAGTTTCGAATACAATACGTTGGCTTGGATGTTTTATGTTAAAATTTTTTGCGTAAAATCCTGGTTGAATAGAGCCAGTTGTTCTTTGCTCTGGGATATTATCTGGTTCATTAAACTGAAATTGTTCTATTCGACAGACTCTGACACCGTTTATGTCAATTAAATTAGCGTGAACCCCATCTATAGACGCCTTAAAGCAAGACCCTACATGAAAAAACTGCTCCATGCTTTGATGCACTCCATCCAATGTATCATAAATTAAAAATATATTAGGTTTCACCCAAATAATCAATCTGTCAATTGTGCATGACTGGTAGTCTGATATTTTTGCTAGTGCTATTTCGACTTCATTTAGATTACGATATCCAATTATTTTTGATCGGCCAATATTGCTCTGATAGTTTTGATTTTCTTGGGAGAGATTGATCTCAATTATTTCTTGATTTTCACCTTTAGGGCATACTGTATTGTGAAAAGATGTTTTTTTTATTTCTATTGAGCTATCTGTTTTTTCATAATTTAGAAATCCTGGATCAATAAAAACATCCTGACCTTTATAAAAGAGATTAAAGGCCCCATTATCACCATGTTTATGGACATGAGTTTTATAACCAGAGCAAAAGTAGGCCCAAACAATATCATCCGGATCTCTAAATATCACTTTATTTGCATCTTTCAGATACTTACTCGAAAGTCCTTGTGATGTTTTATATTTAACACCAGCATGAGTATCCCCGATGGCAGGGACTGAACCATCAGGTCTTGCAATGAGCATTGCATATGCCGAAGCTTTTTCTAAGACACAAGAGGCTAGTTTATATAAATCTGTATCTATGTAAGCTAAAGGGTCAATAACTTTCTCTAAGAAACTTAATAGCCAGAAATGATAGCCAGGGCTATTTTCAACATGGACACCATCAGAGGTTATATCTCTAGAGATAGAATGGTTCAGGCGAGCAATTAAATTTAGCTTATAGCTTGCTGGGTAATTTATGTGTTCACCATCAAGAGTATTAATAAGGCCTAATAATGAAAGATCCATCATCAGTCCGTGATTGTAATGGCTATAGTTTTTAATATCAGATAAGTAATCTCCATTTTTAATAAGATATTCAATAAGCTTATCGGGAATTTTTTTACCTGCATGTCGCATGCATACTAATAAATAACATAGAGATTGTGTTCTATTTGAAAATGCATGATCTCCATGCAAAATTTTTCTCATTTTTTTATTTATTTTTTTAAAACCTTGTGCTTCCCATTGATAAAATCCATCAAATAATTCAAGCGCATTATTTAGGTATATCTCGTTCTGTGTAATCTCATACGCATTAAGCAAATATGAAATTGGATAAAATGCGTATATATAGAGAGAATAGGTACTTTGAGCTGATGTAAATCGCCTCCACCATAAATCATTTAAACTAGTTACAGAGATATTTGGCAAAGTGGGGAATACTTTAATATTATTTCTAATTATTGAATCCGCAACCTGAACAGTGTCTTTTGTTATTGGGGTCAATCTAATTATTTTTTCTGAATTATAAAAATTAAAATTCATTTCAAAACCTCAAAATAGTGAAATTAGCCTATCAGAGTTTAATTTATGGCAAAATTTTCTTGTATAATTTTTCTGAAGGTTTGAATCATGGCTTTTATTTTTCTTTATATAATTACAAGCGGTGCTAATTGTATTGAAAATATAATTGCTATTATATATGTATTCACTCCCAGGCCAATTTAACAGAATCGGTGTTGAGCCAGAGGCCATACCCTCAGCAACCGACAAGTGAAAACTTTCATTATCGCTTACAGATAGAATCCAGCCAATTTTTCGAAGCCATTCATCAATTGGCCCAAATCCTTCGAAGATGACATTATTCATCCAGTTATTTGTTTCAATTCTTTTATATAGTTGCTTGTAAAAAAATAATTCATTTTTTTTTGCTTTAGAGTGCATCCATGGATATTCTTCTGGCCTTTTTCCTTTTATAAAAAGTTTATATCTATTATCGTTTTGGTATAGATCCTCAAAAATATCTAAAGCTCGATCTAGTCGTTTAGATTGAGGTACATCCCCTATCATACCCAAATTAAATTCTGAACCAGACAATTTCGGCTTGTCAAGAAACTCCCTGTCAATCATATTAAAGATCATTCTGCATTTATTTCTAGCAAGAGAATATTTTTCTACCATCAGCTCATAATAATAGGGTGACACGAAAATATAAAAATCTATATTTTCATGATTACATCTTTTAAGATGTTCAGTTTTTAACTCTTGAGCGTGGACACGTGTAATAAGTTTTTGTCCTTTTTTCTTGTTTTTGGAATACCAAACTAAATTCCCTAGTCCCCATTCACAAAAGATTACATCAGCCTGATTTAAAAGATCTAGGCTCTTTTCTTCATCATGCTTTTCATGACTTTCCCATTTATCAACTAAAACAATGAAATTTGTATTTTTTTTAACCTCGTTAATAAAAAATTTGGCAAATTTCAAATCATGTCCAGTTATCAAAATGACTTTTTTATCATCCTTAAATGTCAGTGTCTCTCTGGCTTTTTCGGCATTATGTTTACATGAATAACTTTCTGCCTCATTCTTATCTATTATGTAACGTCCTTTAATCATGCCATACATTGCATCAGCAATCCCTTCAATATTATCTTCGCTGAGGGACGCACCTCCCAACTTAGAAAGTATATCTGGGACATAACCATTCTTCATAGTAACAGCCAATACAGGTCTTTTGGCACCAAGGTAATCAGCTAATTTTCCTGGAAAAAATGGACTGTAATCCAGACCTTGCTCACTAAATTCTGCATCGCGTAAAAGTAAGCAATCTGCCTTAGTCATCAAAGTAAGGCTTTTTAAATAATCAACAGTTCCTTTAAAACTCACGACCTCTTTGAGGTCATATTCCTCAGCAGCCTTAATAAAAGAGTCATTGGCTCCATAGAAGTCAATTTTAATTCTTCCTTTTAGATTAGGATGCTTCTGTAGTAACCGTTGTGCTCCGAGCATAAATGGTTCAGATGTTCTCTTAAATTTATAAAGCATTCCGATATGCATGAAGCGAAAAATGCTTGTCTTTTCACCGGCTTTATTCTTTTTCTGTAATTCCTTTTCATACATTCGCTCATCAAAACAATGTGGAAGAACAAAAAATTTACTTTTTTTAATTGGTTTAGTTTGTGAACTTAAAACTATTTTTTGCTGATATGGATTCGTGACAATAATGCGATCTGCTTTTTGTAGGACTTCCTCTTCTAGTTGAATATCCTCTTTGAGCATGGGGAATTTGTATGAATGGTTATATGGATTTGCAGCTATTGGATCCCCGAAAGATGCTATCCAACGTAATTGAGGGTTAAGGTTTTTAATGGCCATTGCAGCCATATGTGAAATATTCTCATGTGAGTGAGAGAGTAATACTGAATAATGGTTATGATCTTTTAAGATTCTATAATAATCGATTACTCTTTCTACAAAGTACATTCTTGATTCAGTATTTCGTGCATCTTCCGAGGGTACCGTTACTTCGTATCTATTAAAGCAACTTAATGAGTAATTAAACATTCTCTCGTTGTCAGGTATCTCATCTCGGTAAGCCTGAATTACATCAAACTCAAAACATGTGTCTTTTAAGCGTTTAAATAAATTGAATGCTGATGAACTCTTATAGGGAGGGAAATGCCAAGATATCAATAATATTTTCTTCTTCATTTTTTAAAGATGCCCCCAATAGATAAAGTCCTCTAAGGCTTCCGGAATAATGTTATCTTTCATGTCAGCTTTTAATACGTTTTCAGTGTTGTAAAAACTATTTTCTGAAGGATAAAACTTCTTTGCAAAATTCATAGCATAAGTAATAGAATGAGAAGACTGGTTTAAGTAATGATAAGCTGATTCAAAGTTTTCTAGTTGAATAAATAATTTTTTATTTTGAGCTGTTTGTTCTTTAAATATTTTTTTTGCCTGGTCTATTTCTTTTTCATTTTTAGCTGTCAAAGCCAACGTGGCATCTGGATATGAAATTTTCACGTCTAAACCAATTAAATTACATAATTCTTGGATACGATGACCATAAGTGTGAGATCTCATAACTCTTCTAACTCCACAGCGTGAAAGATTTCGGTATTCATCTGGAGACCTTTCTAACTCCCCAAGTTGACTAGTAATTGTTTTGTTATTCTTGGGCATGATAACAATATCACCAAATAATTTTCTAACACCAACTGAATCATTGCTTATAACTGGAGTACCTGAAGCTAGCGATTCATAAACTCTACGGGCAAACATTGTTTCCGAATCTTGAACCGAATTAATATTTACTTGATATTTATAACCTTGGTGAGCTTTCCAAACTTCAGAAGGTATTAAATTTCCAATAATGTTTTCTTGATATTTTTCTGGGAAAATAAATTTTTTGATATTTTTTCCAAAATTTCGATCGAAAATATCAAATTCTAAGCCTGCGTTTTCTATTTGATCAAATATAAATTTAAAATCGGAGCATCGTTTAGGTTTATCCTCATAGTATGACCCAGCAAATACTGTTTTAGGTTTTCTTATGAGAATACTTCGTGGGTTATGAATTTTCGGCTGTGCAGCAAAAGAGAGTGGATACACATCAATACCATAATCCTTCTTATAAATAGGAATCATATTACTATCTGTAGTAATTGCCACATCAAAGAGCTTAGCAATAGGGCCGAATTTTTGATAGTGAGGTGGATCCTCTTTATTCCAAAAAATTGTAGGAATATTTTTCTTTTTGCAGAAAGTAAGTAGTCCACTAAGCTTTTTTCCAGCTCCGCTACCCTTACTAAGGGTTCCCCAATTATTGTTGTTTCCTTTCCAACAGCTTTCAACTAAAAGAAAATTAGGATGATTCTTTTCTAATTCATAAGCCCAATTTTCTTGTGTTATCTTTATTAAAATAACCTCATGCTCTAAACATTCTGTAGTAAATTCATCCAGAATACATGCGACAACTAAATCTTTAATTAAACGCTTATGAGTAGGTTCATGAACAATTGCTGGAGGCATAGGCTGACGCTTTAAGAACTCTTTCTTACGAAGCATTTCTGCTTCTTTGTTATAGCATCTACCAAGAATACGTATATCAATATGTTCACCTGACTTCAAACCAAGACTTGCAACGGATATTGCCACACTCGCGACATCATCAGGAAGATTCAATTTGAAGATTTCTTTTACATCATCCTCTAGTGAGTTATTATTTTTATTCAAATATCGAAAATGTTGATCAAATGCAGCAGCAATTCCAACCCCAGGAATACGCTTAATGATCTTTTCAAATTGATCGAAAAATTGGAAGAGAACTACGGCTTTACGCGTAGTTTGAGAATTACTAACATGATATACAATCGTCGAAGATAATTCTAGTATTGATCCATGTATAGGAATTTGTATTTGAGCAACATCTTCTCTTGTATTTTCTTTTAGTCTAATTGTTTTTTCTTTAATATACTGAGCTTCATTTATTAATTCTTGTTTTTCAGTTTTATTTTCAGTATATTTATTTGATGGTCCATTTGGAAATTTTTCACTCAACCTATTTGTAATTGGTTTAACATTTTTTAAATAAGAATTAGATCGATTTTCATTAAAGTCAGCTCGTAGTTGATCTTGATTGGCCAGCTGAAAACTTATGTTAGAAGAAGCTCCTTCTAAAGTTTCTATTTTTTTTCCAAGCTGCTTTACTTCCTCCTCTCTATCTTCGTAATTTCGTGAAGACTTAAAACATTTTGGCTGAAAGTTTTTGGTCTTTAACTCCGAAACTAACTCTGAGATATAATCTTTTAATAATGGAATTTGATTCGTATTTGAATCAGGAACATTTAATGAATTATGAATGCATTTCACTAAATTATTGATATTTCCGGATTCGAATACAGTAATATTTTTATTTTTCCCTACAATTTCATTAAGTGGTACTACATCTGATACTACAAGCTGCTTCCCAAATGCAATGGCTTCTGCAACCTTTATCGGTGAAACTAGTTCACATACGGCTAATTTTTTACGTGGAATTACAACTGTATCGATAAGTGCATAATAATCAGCAACCAATTCATGTGGTACTCGTCCTACCTGAATAAACCAAGATTCATTGGAAATTCTTTGTGGTGTTGATATCGTTTCATTTACTGGTTCATAATCTCCTACAAGTAGTAATTTGATTTTCTCTTCTTGGATTCTTAACTTTTTACAAGCATCAATAAGTAAATCTATTCCTTCATATGAAGAGAAACTACCAATATACCCTACAACCTTGTCATCATCATTTATTCTCAGCTTAGCCCTCAAATTAGAAATACTTTGCCTAACTTTTGGAACCTCACTTATACAGTTAGGTACAATAGATATTTTATTATTGTCCAATCCACGTTTTGTAAGCTCGGCTTTCATTCTTTGGTTTAATGTAAAGATTTTTATTGCTTTACTACTTACAAAAGAATTACGATCTGCTTCTATTTGAAAATCCAAAGTTTTTTCAAAACCAGGTTCTCTGGCTGCTTTTGAAAGCTCCCAAAATCCTCTAACCTCATTATAAAAAGGCAATTCCAGTGATTTAGAGGCAATCCATGCTGGCAAGCCGACCGTATAATCTGAAGCTGCTAATATAATTTCTGGCCGATAAATGCTAAAAAGGTCTAAATAACAAGCTACACTTGCTTCAAGTGAAGCTTGTTCATTGTTAGGAGGTATGTCATTTTTCCATCGGCTATGAATATATCTTACTCCATTAATTGCAACCTCTGGATTAATTGAGCCTTTTTTTACCCCCAACTCCCATGGTCTACCAGGGCGAACAAAGCAAAGAGTTTCTAATCCATTTATATTTAATGCTTTGGCTATCGCTTGTGTTCGTATTGAATAACCGTTGCTAGCATAACTTTGTCCGTGGCTGACTACATAGGCAACACGACCTTGAATTGGTAAATACACATCCTTTATAAGACGACTAGCAAGATCTTCAGCGTGTTTTAATAATACATCCATATTGAGTTCTGCCCAACGGTTTGAAAGTTAGAGGGATCAAACGCTTTGCTGTATCATTAAATAGCTAGCTAAGAAGGCCAACTACGTCGATAATATTATCTTTCTGATCGAATTTATTTGCTAATTTTTGAAATTCATTGTGCTTTACAAGTATGCAAAAAATATCTGCATTCATTAATGAGTGATCTAAAGAAACTAGTTCAACATTTTTATTGGAAAGATTTTCAGGTAAAAGTTGGATATTAGGCTCAACAATTTGTAAGTTACAGTCAAGATTTGTTATTCCCTCTGCAATCATTAAAGCAGGACTCTCTCTAAGATCGTCAATGTTTGGCTTAAAGGTAATTCCCAAGCAAGCAACAGTAATATCTCTGCTAGTGTAGCCGGGATTCTTGACTCTTATATTTTTTAAAATAACCTCTAACTGACTCAATACCCATTCAGGTTTACGGTCATTTACATCACGTGCTGTACGAATGAGTCTTGATTCAGCAGGACATGATTGAACAATAAACCAAGGGTCGACTGCTATACAGTGTCCTCCTACGCCAGCACCTGGTTGAAGGATATTGACTCGGGGATGCCTATTAGCAAGAGATATCAATTCCCATGTATTGATATTTAATTTGCTGCAAATAACTGATAGTTCATTTGCGAATGCGATATTTATATCCCTAAAACTATTCTCTGTAAGTTTGCTCATCTCAGCAGTACGTGCTGTAGTTAACAAGCATTCACCTCTAACAAAAATCTTATATAGGCTTTCTGCTGCTTCGGAACATTTTTTTGTTAGGCCACCTATAACACGATCGTTTTCAACAAGTTCATGAAGGACATTCCCAGGCAATACTCTTTCTGGACAATAAGCAATTCTTATATCGGATAACTCTCCATCAGCGTGTGGAAATGTGAGATCAGGGCGTGCTTCGGCAAGCCACTCCGAAATTTTCTCTGTTGTACCTACTGGAGAGGTTGACTCAAGTACAATTAAATCACCAATTTTTAATAAAGGCGCTAGTGATTTCGATGCAGCCTCAATATATCCTAGATCTGCTTTTTTATCTTTAACTTTTGACTCCTCAATAAAAGGAGTAGGAACAGCAATTAAAAATGCATCAGCAGATTGATGTTTAGTCGTTGCATGTAAATATCCGCTAGATACTGCCTTCTGAACAATTTGTTCCAGGCCCGGCTCTATAATATGTATATTGCCTGAGTTGACAATATTTATAGTGTCTTGATTAATGTCAACACCGATTACGTTAATTTTTTGAGTTGCTAGCATAGCAGCTGTTGGTAATCCTATATACCCTAAACCAACTACTGAGATTTTTTCAAAGTTCATAAATATCCCTATTTGAACAAAAGTGTCTTTTTAAAAAAAGCTTTTTAAACTATATATTTTATCTTTGAAAATTTTTTTCAAAATCAGCTAACACATTAATTATTTTATTTGATGCTTGACCATCCCCATATGGATTATGGGCAAAACTCATTTTATTATAGCTGTCTTTATCAGTAAGTAATATAGATGTTTCCTTAATAATAACATCTACTTTTGTTCCTACTAATTTTACAGTTCCGGCTTTAACAGCTTCTGGTCGTTCTGTTGTGTCACGCATTACTAGTACTGGTTTACCTAGCGAAGGAGCTTCCTCCTGAATTCCACCAGAATCTGATAGAATAATGTATGATTTATTCATTAGATAGATAAATGGAAGATAGTCTAAAGGCTCTATCAGGAAAATATTATCTACGTCATTTAATAGTCGATTAACAGGTTCCCTTACATTTGGATTTAAATGTAAGGGATATACTATTTGTACATTTCTATGTGATTTCGCAATTTCCAAAATGGCTTGACAAATACGTTCAAACCCGCCACCAAAGCTTTCGCGTCGATGCCCAGTTAATAAAATTAATTTTTTATTGTCATCAAGGTAATTAAATTCATTATTAAATTTATCATATATCTTCTTATCTTCATCTAATTTTCGTACAACTTCTAACAAGGAATCTATTACTGTATTGCCAGTAACAAATATTTTCTCAGAGCTTACTCCTTCATTTAGAAGGTTTTTCTTTGAATTTTCTGTTGGTGAAAAATGAAGGTCTGCTAAGGCACCTGTTAACTTCCGATTTGCCTCTTCTGGCCATGGAGAAAATAAATTTCCGGTTCGTAGGCCTGCTTCTACATGACCTATGGAGATTTTTGAATAATATGCTGCAAGACTTGTAAAAAAAGTTGTTGCCGTATCACCATGAACTAATACAATATCAGGTTTTGCTTCTTCAAGAATCTTATGCATACCTTGAAGTATTCCTACGCTTATATCAGTTAAGTTCTGACCAGATCTCATTAGATCTAGGTCATAATCAGGAATTAATCCGAATAGATTGAGTACCTGATCTAACATTTCTCTATGTTGAGCTGTTACACAAATTTGAGTATTAAATCTTTGATCAATTATCAGTTTTAAAGCTAATGGTGCCATTTTAATAGCTTCAGGACGAGTTCCAAAAACAATGAGTACCTTCATTTAAAACCTACCTTACAAATACAAGATTCAATTTTTTTCATCTATGATTTGATATTCAAGCTCTCTGCATCGTCTGACATACTTTTCAAGTAAACTTTGAGTTTTTTTTAATTGATTTTTAAACTCTTCATTTAAATTTTTTTTTTCATTATCCGTCTCAGGAAAAAACAATTTATTAGTATCAACATTCAAATCTTTTTTTGTAAGAAAATTTTTCTCTTTTACTGCTTGTACTTCCCTTCCTTCTCGTTTTCCAAATCGGAGATAGTGAATAAGTGGGTTTTCATTTCTCAGAGCTACATCGGGATATTTATTATGGTAACCTACTCCACAAAATAAAGATGATGGACTTCTTCCCATTCTCCACCC
Source organism: Microbulbifer mixtoriginis (SeqCode) (assembly GCF_052467515.1). Lineage (NCBI taxonomy): Bacteria > Pseudomonadati > Pseudomonadota > Gammaproteobacteria > Cellvibrionales > Microbulbiferaceae > Microbulbifer > Microbulbifer mixtoriginis (SeqCode). Next base: position 3,600,018 of record NZ_CP174314.1, read on the forward strand.
ATATCGTAGATAATGTTGCTCTGGTGTTATCTCTATACTCTCGACATCTGAATGTTGTGACAAATACCATTCAGGGTCGAATAATATTGAATTTTCAAGTAGCTTCACCTGATACTTCTCATCCATTTTTATACCATTCAAATTGAATATCTAACTTTTTAATTGCCTTACTCAAAAACTAAAAATTACTAAGGGTTTTACATAAAACAATTTCTATAAACTTAAATCATGATCAATAAACTAAATATAAAGTTTTAATTTAAAATATTTAGATAACCTGAGTTCAAACTCTAGAGAAATTAATATAACTGAGGCAACCCTGTTCAACCATTAATAATAGAAAAATCTTATGTTAATTTTGTTGTATTTCATGATATCATTAATGTTTATACGAAATTATGATCTCTTTGTGCGTCATTCAAGATACGCATCAAATATTCACCATATCCACTTTTCATAAATAATTTAGCTTGAACTTCAAGCTCATCAAGTGAGATAAAACCTTTACGAAATGCGACCTCTTCAGGGCATGCAATTTTTAATCCCTGACGACGTTCAATTGTTTGTACGAAGTGTGCCGCTGCGAGCAAATTATCATGCGTTCCAGTATCTAACCATGCAGAACCGCGGCCCATTAACTCTAGACTAAGTTCGCCTCTTTCAAGGTATATTTTATTGAGATCCGTAATCTCCAACTCTCCACGATCACTTGGCCTGATCTCTCTGACTAAATCGCAAACATTATTGTCATATAAGTATAATCCAGTAATAGCATAATTTGATTTGGGTTTATTTGGTTTTTCCTCAACACTTATAACTTTTCCATCTTTATTGAATTCAGCAACTCCATATGCGCTTGGGTCCGCAATCCTATACCCAAAGATTGTTGCTCCTTGAATTCTTGAATTAGCTCTCTTTAAAAGTTCACTAAATTGATGAGCATAAAAAATATTATCTCCAAGAATTAGCGCGCAGGGACTGCTCTCTATATGATCCTGTCCAATTATAAATGCTTCGGCCAAACCATTTGGTGAAAATTGCTTGGCGTAACTTAGATTAATTCCCCACTGAGATCCAGTACCCAAAAGTCCCCTAAACAAACTTTGATCCTGGGGGGTAGTTATAATTAATATTTTTCGTATTCCAGCCAACATTAAAGTTGTTAGCGGATAGTAAATCATGGGCTTGTCATATACTGGCATTAATTGCTTGCTGATACCTTTTGTTAATGGATACAGACGGGTACCAGTACCACCAGCCAGAATAATTCCCCTTCGTTCGGTATCAGTTTCAGCCATAATTCCTCCATCAATTCTTGAAATTAGAAACAGCTAAATTTCTATAGTAGTATTTTAAATATTGTCTTCAAAGAAGTTATTTAAAAATAAGATATTTATGTTGTTTTTCAGAATGATAGTATGGCCGCAGTCCCAACTGCTATACGATATAAAATTTCCGTAACATCTTTAGTTACCTGTAGTTCACTTGAATTAATTTTTGGCATTACCATTATTTCATCCCCAGGACGCAATCTATTTCCAAGTTTATTATCAAAGTCTCTATCATGAACTCGTGTTATCGTCCCGTCTAAATGTAAAATAATCAGTTCGTTACGGTTTGCATTGTTGGCAAATCCACCCGCTAATTCGATATAATCTTCTAATGTATATTTTTTATGATACACAAGTGAAGTTGGAAAAATTACCTCCCCAACTATAGATATGGTTGATGTTTTCAGAGGTACAGTTATTTCATCACCATCTTCAAGTAACATTTTTCCAGCGTCTGGGTTATTAGCAATTACTACCTGCCCTTTTGGAATGACTCTTCGAGCTTTTTTTATGAAATTTTGAATCATTAAAGCGTTATCTTTCTGGGTATCTTTTTCAAGATCAGTTTTCGGTTGACGAGTTAAAACTTCCATTTGTAAAGCATCTAGTGATCTATCCAATGCAACCTGTTGTTTTTCAGCAACACTTTTTCGATATAACTGAATTGAATTTTGATCAGCATTTTCACGAAATTTTAATTTTGTCATCAACATTTCAAGTGTTGCGCCATATGGAAGCACATAAGTAGCGGGGCCATCTAATTCACCAGAAACAATTACTGAAATCGAATGAATATCATTATCGCGGACTAGTTCTACAATTGCGCCTGGGTAAAGGCGTGTTGTCATTGCATTAGTTAAGGGTTGGTAACTTGCTTGTTTGACTCCATCAACTACCTGAGTAATACGAGCAAAATTTGCAAGAGGATCTGGCTTAATAACTAATAACATCTCTCCCAATTGAGTATAAGGACCGATAAATTCTAGTTGAGCCGACTGTTGAACTGCACCTTTAACCGTAACAAATCCTTTTTTTCCACCAACTACTATTACATCACCATTTCGCAGCTGTACGGCAGGCATTATCCCATCTACAATAAAACTATATAAATTAATTTCCTGTATTATTTTGTCCCTTCGAATTATCTTTATATCGACAAAACTACCACTTTGTGAACTTATTCCTTCAGCACTATCCAAATAATACAGAATTGAATCCGAACTAAAACCATTGAATAAACCAGGATTATTTACATACCCTGTCACAAACACTTTAACCGGCTGACTTGCTTCCAAGTTCGCATAGGCTTGTACATTATTTTTAAAAACACGCTTCACATGGCGTAACACAAAATTATTTAAGTCGCCATTTTGTACTCCAGCTACATGAACCGGTCCTACTTCTGGTACAAAAATATTTCCCTTTGGATCAACAGTTAAAGTTGCACTAAAACTATAAGCGCCCCATAATTGAAGATTAATCTGATCCCCAACCGTGATTCTATAGTCCGGGTTGAAACCATTGAATGGCTGATCCTTAAATGTTCCCTGAAATAAAGATTGACCAAAAATTGGTATCTCATTTTTTGGTGTGGGCTGAGAATCTATACCATCTACTAACTGGGTTTCTAATGCAAAAGCCAACCCATGACCCAAAATGATCAGTAAAGTTATTATCAGGGATAAAATATTTTTCTTTACTCTATTAATAGGTATCATGATTCTACAAGGCTTCCTTTATAGCTATTGAATAGCTCAACATATTATATTGTTCGATAATGAAAACTCAGCCTATAAATTTTACATACGATGATCTCGAATACTGGCTGACACCATAATTCCAACACCATATAATAAGAATAAAATCACTGTTAAACTTACTAAATTATATATTTTATGTGGGTACTCAGCCTCCTCTGCCAATGAAGGCCGTGTAATTACTATCAGATGTTTCAACTTACCAGAAGCTTCCATTCTTGCACTTTCCAAAGCTTTTAGTGATGCGGCGTAAGCATCAGTAGCAAATTGTAGATCTAATTCAAGATTCTGAAAGTGTGCACTTAGAGTATTGAGTCGCTGTTCACCTTTCTCGTCACTTATACCAACCAATCGAACTTTCTCTACTTTAATTTGATTTTCTAAGGCGCCAATTTCAGCTTGAATTGATATTATTTGTGATGAATCAGTATTTAAGTAGCTTTTGGCGGCTGTTAGTTTGGCGCGCTCTTCTGCTAATCGCGTCTCTAATCCTTGAATAATACTGCTTATCCCTTTAGTTAACTCTTCGGGGCTAACTAAATTATTACTATTCTGAAAATCTAGGATATCTTGTTTTATATTTCTCAATTTTCTTTGAGAGAGTTCTACTTCATTATTTACGAAGTCAACTTGTTTATTGGCTAGTTGATTACTCAAAGCATTAACGAATAATTCTGATTTTTGTATTACAGTCTCAACAAGAATACGAGCAAAGATCGGTTCATAAGCTTGCATCTCTATTGAAATTATACCATTTGTCTCATCATGACTAACATCTACATGATTTCTATAGTATTCTAAATATTCTTCTTGTGTTGCATCCGAAGACAAACGGGAAAATACGTCATACTGATTACTTTTATAGTAATTTTTTAATCCTAATTCCCTATCCAGATACAAGGCCATATCAAGTGACTGGATATAGTTTACAACTAAAAATGTATCTTGATTATCAACTCCTATACTAGGTATAAGAAAACTAATCCCCGTTGACGATCCTTGAGATGACGCTGTATCTTTAACAATTAATTGTGTAGTACTTACAAAACGATCAGTTACCCAAAATAAATAGTACCCACTCACACAAACGATGGGTACTATTACAATCATAGTAAAACCATAATACCAAGGTAAATGTAATCTATGTTTATTTTTTATTTTTAAACTTTTTGTTTTTGAAGAAATATTCTTACACCAAGAAATAAGTAAATTAAAGTAAATATGTGTTTTATTACTCCACCAGTTTTTATTAAGCACTCTTTTAACATCCATATTTAAACTTTAAGTTTTATCATTTATGAAAATTTATACACTATTTTGGTAAATGCTTATGGCTTCATTTATAGATTGACAAATTCTAACCTTTCCATTTTCAATGTAGATTCCTACCTCACAATTTTTCTTTAAAACTTGAGTAGTATGAGCCACAATAATAAATGATGCTTTTTTTCTTTTTTCTTTAATTATATCTTCACATTTTTTTTTAAAGTGTACGTCCCCAACCGACATAACTTCATCAACTAAATAAACATCAAATTCTAGGGCGATACTTAGGCCAAATGCTAAACGCGCGCGCATTCCAGAGGAGTAACTTTTAATTGGTAAATCAAAATAATTGCCAATTTCAGAAAACTCTTGCACATAATTCATAATTTTACATTTATCTTTTCCCCATACACCATGAATTCCGCAAACAAAAGCCACATTCTCTCTACCGGTCATACTTCCCTGGAACCCGCCAGAGAGCCCCACTGGCCATGAGATTCTCTTATCTGTGATTACTCTACCGGAATCTGGATAATCAATCCCCCCCATAATTCTAAGTAACGTAGACTTACCAACCCCATTGCGCCCTAAAATTCCAATATTCTTGCCCTCAGGAAAGATCGCATTAACATTTTTAAAAAGTGTTTTCCTTTCGTTTTTTGTTTTATACGATTTTGTGAGATTTTCAAGCCTAATCATTGACTACGCACCAAGTCTTTCCAGAAAGCACGATATGTCAGAAGACCTAAAGCAAGCATCATTATTGATGAATATATTAAATATTTAAAATTTGCAAAAATTCCATGATAACTTTTAAATAAACTTTCTCTGGTTAATTCTATGATATGTACTAATGGGTTCCAAACAAGGTAGCTGTGATATTCTGAAGGAATTTGTTCAAGTGAAAAGAATACTCCTGAAATGAAGTAAAGAGGTCTTACAATCAATGGAAGAACTTTAGACATCTCAGGTAATTTCTCACCAATGACCGCTAATGTCAAAGATAACCCAAAAGAAAAGCATAAAAATAAAAAATTCACCTGAAAAAGTAATAAAAAATCTCCAAATTCAGCTCTAATACCAATCCAAGATAATAAAGCTAATAGCGTAAGCATGCATAAGATATAAATAAAAAACTCTAATAATACTCTACTCAAAATTGCATCAAATGGTCGTAACTGACGATAGTTAAATAATCCACGATTTGATGATACAGCAGCAATTCCTTTATAAAAGCAGTGACTAAAAAATAAAAAAGGTGCAATTCCTCCCAACATAAATAAAGTTGTCGGAATACCTGGATAAAAGTTCCTATCAAGGAAATTAAATATTGCTGCCAGCATTAAAATATGAAGAGCTGGCTCAAGTAGTATCCAAGCATAACCCAGTCGCCACTTACCAAACCTTGTATTCATCTCACGAATGAGAAGTGAATAGATCACATCTCTCTGGATCTTCCATATAGTTCGATTAGATGTAGGAATTTTTATGCTCATATACTAGCGACTAGTCTCTTGTACACTCTTATTATTTAGAGTTATGCTAAAGTTATACGTATATATAGCGAATATTCCTGATAATGCCACTTAAAATTTTAAATTGGCGCCATAATTATTAAAGTGTCGTCTTTTGGCTCTTTTTAATGAAAAAATCTATCCTCACTAATTATTTAAAAAAGTTTACTATCATTAATTTCAACATTCATATTAATTTTTATTTTCTTAATCAAATGCTGTGATTACATTGATATTCAATTGAATTGATGTCTGTAAGAATATAACAGACCTTACCTTATATATCTTCCGTGGATTTATTATATCTAGATGTTATGAACAGGAAATAGCAACTGCCAAGGCTTATAATAAATTTTTCATTTTAGAATGATCTTTTATTGTAAGCTTTCCTACATTCAAGCTACCCGCAAACGGGATAGATTATACTAGGAATGAAATATTTATTAAGGTTTATTAATACAGGTTATCTAAGGCCAAATATAACAAATTACATTGAAAAATATTTATATCAGTTTTGATGAAGCACTCTAAGCTTAAAACATAATGAGTCAGACTTTATCTAACAATTACCAATACTTCAGAATGTGTTATGTCACGTCAGATTTGGTTGATACGTTTTCTTTCAGACGGCCTGCCCATCTTCAACTGTTACTATCAATATGCAGCACAACACTTTTAGCTTGATAAGTACGATTAATATTATAATAGATAGACCATTCGTTTAAATTTTTTTCCTCTGTTGACCGATAAATCTTTCGATATAATGATGATTGGTAGAGCTCTTGTAAAATAGTTTTATGGAATCTTCCATCGATACACTGGTTTGTAAATGGCTTGCTGTATATATTTCATTCATACTTAATAGCCGTGTTACACTAGATTGTAACAATATTCTGTTCTACGATCATTCAGGTAACATAAAACTGTAAGATAATGTATGGCATAAAACGGAAATACAATGTCCTTCAGAAAGTCCTAAAAAGTAATTTGTATTTCGATGGTATACAGCTTGCAATAAATTTCTGTTAAAAAAGCATCGATATAGCCTTGCTGTTAAAAATGGCAAACCCCTTAAACTTTCCTACATAGAAGATATCCCGCGAGTCTAGATAGACTGGATGTTTCCCCTCAGGCTCCACCATGATGTCGCTATCTATCCGAAGCCTGATCCTGCTACTCCGTAAGAATTGGCACCTCCTGAGTACCTTGGCTTAAAGCGTCTTTAATCACAATTGAGACTTAGCCAAGCCATGCCACAGCCAGGTATTAAAAACCCCAATAGAGTAAACAAATACACTGCCTTTAGGCAGTTCATTGGAAACGTATAGTTTTCCATAGACAAGCTCTTACAAAAAAGACAAAACGCTAACTTCAATAACATAGTTTGCCTGATTTCTATGGTTGGGTACGAGCAGATTCATCTCAAGAAGAGTATCTACACCAGCAGTTTAAGCATAGAATGTGAAAGTCATTTGATATATTAAGCATATTCCAAGCTTCGTAGATGTTCCCATATCTAATTAAACAATCCGATTTTTAGTTAATGTTACGATCATTAGTAAGGATCATGAGGTTTATCCTTAGTTTGTTTTTAAACGCAAATCAAAACAATAAATTATATTTTTATAGAAGGATCTATCAGATATGGTCTAAAATAATTAAAGTTATTTATATGGCTGCAAGATAATTTTCTTACAGCCTTGAGGAATTGAAATTAATATTATACTTATTATCGGAACATTGGTGCTTCAATATCTTCATTTAAACCGAGAGAGAAATCCTCTCTTTTATGAGTAAGAAATGGGCTATAGTAAGGATCAATACCTGAATGAGTTCTCCATCGATTTTTTAAACATGTAGCTTCTCGTTCAAATCTTGCACGTTTTTCTGGTGTGTTATCAAGGCCACGGCTAATAGATTCATGATGATACATTTCTGCAAAAGGTGTCCAAAGATTACGAAAACCGGCTTTTTGGACCTTCAGGCATAAATCCACATCATTAAAGGCTACCTCAAAATTTTTCTCATCCAACCCTCCAACTTTCTCATAGGTTTCTTTTCGTAGTAATAAACAAGCAGCTGTTACTGCAGAAAAATTTTGGGTGCAAATTAATCGGTTCATATAGCCCATCACACTTTTTTTAAAAAATTTATGCGCATGACCTGCCAGCCCACCAAGTCCAATTACAACCCCAGCATGTTGAATTCGATTATCACTATAATACAGCTTTGCCCCGACACAGCCTATATTTGGACGGCTTGCATGAGCAACCATTTCCTCTAGCCAATTCGATGAAATAACTTCTATATCGTTATTAATCAAACCAATAATTTTTCCATGGGCATGTTTCACCCCGAAATTGTTAATAGCTGAATAATTAAATGGTTGGTCATATTTTATAACTCTTACTTTATTAAAGTTTTTTATGTATTCTAGGTACTCTATTGTCTTTGGGTCTTTACTTTGGTTATCTAGAATTAATATTTCATAATTTTCATATGAAGTCTTTTTGAGAATACTTTCTACACATTGTTTTAGTATCGGTAACATATCCCTAGTAGGAATTAGAAGGGAAACCAATGGATTTTCATTCAGAATCGGCCAACGTACATACAGTGCACCTTGATCTTTTTCATATTCAACTTCAACATTCCTTTGACCTTTATCATTAAAATATCTTTTCAAAATTTTTTTTGAACTTTCCAGGTAAAGATCTTTATTAAAATCACTAAACCTATGGAAGAGAACTCTTGGTATATGAAAAATAGAATCATTGGGTTTCTTTATTTTTTTCAGTATTTGAAGAAGTAAGTTATAATCCCAGGCCATCTCATTCTTCAAGTTACTGAATGAAGAGGCTTCTAATAGTCCAGGAGCAAAAACAACAAATTCACCTATATAATTTATTGAATAGAATAAATCTGGATTCCACGCTGACTTGAAGTTCGGTGAAGACCTTCGGCTAGCACTATTAAGCATGTCTTCATCAGAATAAATAATTTTCGCTTTTGGTTTCTTACGTAAAATGTATTCAAAACAAGAAAGGGCTTTATTAGCAAGGGCCGCCCTAGGGGGGCACATGAGATAGTAGGTATCTTTATTTAAAATTTGTTCAATCGATTGTCTATAATTAACTCTATCAATCAATCTTATTTTTTCATTAAAACCAATTAGAGACTTAATCTTAGAGATTATCTTTCTATCTAGAAATTCCATTGGGATAATGAATAGGTTCCAGTTCTTATATTTTTGAGATGTTATAGAGTATACAGTTCTTTTAATGCTATCTAAATTACTAGACTGGTCGACTGGTATCAAAATGGTAAAGCTAACTTCAGTTAAACCGTCTAGTTTAGGCCAAAGGCTTGGTTCAACTTTTTTTATCCACTCTCTATAGGAAATTCGGACACCATTAGGATTGAAAGTGGAATCATAATATGCCCATCGATAAGTTAATCTTGATGGAACTGAAAGTGACCTGCAAGATAGCCGGGCACGCATTCGATTGCGTGCGAATAACATAGAAACACGAACTAATGTTAATCTCTTAATTATAAAATTGCATTTATTTTGTGCTGGAGAAAACGATAAATTTTCTTCTCCTCTGGCTAACCAAATCAATCGTTTTGCCATACGTCCATTTCGTACGGATAAATTCAACTGTTTAGATTTCCGCCCTGATTTATGATGAATTGTGAAAAAGGTCTCAAGATAGCTTGTATCTGATTCAATCAAAACTTCAACCATATACCAGCCCCTTTCAAGTCTATTCTGCTCTATAGTAAATAGAGGCAGATTTGATATTGATTTCCCAACAATACAACCATTTTTATTTGTCTCGGTTAATATATCCTGGGAAGGGCGAAGTAATGGGCGTAAATCCAGTCTTGTTAAATGGGGAATATTATTAGTTAGGCGCTTAGCTAATTTATACATCTTTATGAGCCCCATTTATATATTTCATTGTCTTAGTTAAATTAAAAATCTATTTTAAATTATTTTATTCTTATTGTCTGCCTTAAAGTCATGTATTTTGTACAGAAAAAAATATAATCAAAGGGTAAGAATATTTTAATTGAGTGTCTTTAGACCACTTTTCTATCCATTGACCCTGACTTACTATTATTTCTTCACGCTCTTTATCATTTAATCCAGCCCATTTTTTTTCAATTTCATCTTCTAGGCGATAGCCAACTATTGGTGCTCTAATAACAAAGCGACCATTAGTTTGCGCCAGTAGATAATTTGGACGTACCTGATTGAGTATAGTAACATCTATATTTCCAGCTGAATGAATAAATATTACTTCAGAAAAAATTCTAGAAACATAATCCAGCATTGTATAGCTAGATGAAGATCCAAAAATCAAACACTTGGCAGAAACCAAGGCCTCTTTATTTTGAGTAATCAGGACCCGCCCCATATTAGGTAAATGGTTATCATAATGAACCCATTGACGATATGAAATACCACTAGGTATCAACTCGCGAGCAGTCCGCCTCGGAAATATCTTATTTCCTAAATCTCCCGCTCTAACAGCCTCTCTAAATTTATCATCTGAAAATAAACTCGCGACTGCTACGGTATCCAAACCTAGAACTTCTAAAGCAGCTAATAAACCACATTGTGCACCTTTGTGAGTCCAGTGGGTATCACATACACGAAAAACTCTATCCTTTGATGCTTGCATTCTCTTCACTGGATGCACAACATTATGCTTTTTATCTGCCAATTTCTCCACTTGCTCTACGGGGGTCGTTGACCCTTTTCGATGAGGATAATAGTCTGACATCACCATTTCTTTACTTGGTGCTATCAATACTGAATGAGCAGAGAGATATTCCTCTGCTAACTTACTTAAAGAATCCAAATAATCATACCAAGCCCGCTTTTCACGCCAATCTAATAATAATTTTCCAGTAAATTGTTCGACACTCTGATTGGTATCATTATCAAGAAAGAGCCAACCATCAAGCCCTTCAATAATCTTTAAACTCCCCTCTATGATAATTTGCATTGTGTCATAGTCACATTTATTATTTTCAAACCCAAAAAAGCAAGTATCACTATTTAACGGTACAGCTGCACGAAATCCACAATATAATCGTGGATGTCCCTTTGACTCTTCATTTAAAACTCTTCTTATGACATCTGGCCTTGATAGATTTATCTTTAAATAATATTTCTTTGAATTCAATCTTATATAAGGTCTAATTGTAGCGCCTTCTTTAGCCAGAACCCAACCTTGGAAAATTAAACCACTTCCCAAAAGAGTTTCAGCATCATAGGTCTGTTCACGACGCGGATAATCCATACACCACCGGAAGACTTCCGGGCAACTATTCGAGAGTGGTATTATTGAAATTTGATACATATTTTAGTTTTTAACAACGCTTTACTAACTCTAAAAAACCAATACTAATTATTCTCGTATAAGTTCGTGATCTGTTATTAATGCTAGCGCTCTTTTGAGTTGACGAAGCATAACAGCCTCACAGAAATGCTGTTCCACTCTCTGCCTACCTCTCTTCCCCATACGTAAGCGTAATTCTCTATTTACTACTAATTTATTAATTCTATCTGCTACTTCATCAATATTGCCAAAAGGCACCAAAAATCCGGTGTCATTATCTCGAACAAGCTCAGGTATAGCCCCACGATGATAGGCAACCACAGGAAGTTCAGAAGCCATAGCTTCCAATACCGTTCGACCAAATGACTCATGAAAGTGGGAAAGATTGACCACAATATCAGCCTGGGCCAAGGCCTTTTGCGGGCTGGTAGCATAACCAACGAATTTAAGGTTCTTAGTAATTAGTCCCCGATTTTGACTGACTTGTAGGTCTTTAATATAATCATTCTCTGGACCTATTAATATACAGACAGCAGGAATAGCTTTATTTTCAAGTCTCCTTGCCAAATCTACAAAATCTGATAAACCTTTCTTGGGTAAATTACTACTTATTAATACTACCCGAACAATCCTCTCATTCGAACTGTCTGCCTCAATAGATAACTTGTATTGATTTGTATTTACAATATTCGGTACTACTACCGTATTAACTGCGCCTAGTTCACTCTTAACAGATTCCGAGTTTACTAACACTATATCAGCTAGTGACTTAACATGAGAAATAATATTCAATGCATCAGTTTCTAACAATTTGCAAAGAGCTATATCATGTTGTGGTAATTCACGTACATGAACTAAGGTTGGTACCTTCTGAGCTCTTGCCGCTAATAGAGGCTCATTAAGTACAAGTGTATTGGTATAGACTGCCTTGATATTGAATCGAGTTATCAGTGCCTCAAATTGTCTTAAGGTGACATGGTTTGCTGGCCGGTCAAATTTCCACCAGCCATAAGGGAGAATTACCACTCGCCAAGCATAATCCCTAATTTGTCCAACATAAAAACTATTGAGAGCACTTGGTAGCGCTACAATAAGATTAACATTCAATTTGTTTAAAGTAGACAACACATCGAGGAAGCTTCTTTCTGCCCCGTACAACAACTCACCAGCTTGATGTGCACACAGAAGTATATTCAAAGACTTCGGTCGATATTCTTGTTTCCCTGAAATCTCTGGTAGAGGCTCAAATTGACTTTCAATACCTATTGTCAAATAGTGATAAAGTGCTGGTATATTATCTTTACCGGACTCCATATATTTGTATCTATAACCAGATTCACTAAAATCTGGACCTGGATCCCTTCCCTCTGAAGCACCGACGGTCCAATAATGCTCGAATAAGTCTTCGGATAAATTCTGCAAATCTGGGTACATTTCTAAGTACCATGATTGATTGAAACGTCCTGATTGCTGCACGATATCCATAGGATTTGGCTTCAATACTTTGTTCGCATTAAGACATAAAGCCTTAGGTGCTAAAAATGGACGGTGCTTTGGACTTGACGGCAAATAAAGATCTCCCATCTCCATAGCTTCTGAGTGCCAACGCCTTGCAGCATCTTCATAATCCTTACGAAGCCCAACAAAACGTGTGCTAACGTGTGTTTCACTATTTTGACTCAGGGAGTTGTTTGTAATGCGGCCAAAACTAAGTGGTATATTTGGTAACACTTCAACTAAAGCTTCCTCACCAAAAACCTTTAGTAACCTATAGTAATATTCAGTATCAGCATTTACAGACACTCTGTCCCAATAGCCGATAGTATCTATTACCGAGCGACGTACCATCAATGAAGAAATATTGCGATGTACCCAACTCTCATCTGGAAACCAACGAGAAAAGTATAGATTGCTGTTAGCGCGCACCCAATGTGAAATAGAACCCTGTGCATTTTCTGATTGAAGTAAAGCTTTGGCCTGTATTTCTATCTTTTGAGGATGAGACCAGTCATCACTGTCGTGAGTGGTTATCAAGTCGCCTGTCGCACTCTCCAAAGCAGTATTACGAGCACCATAAGAACCTTGATTCTTTTGATGACGAATTAGATGAAGCTCTAACCCAGGACGAAAATGACTACATCTTAAATACGAATTTAGTATTCGCCAAGTCCCATCCGTACTCGCATCGTCAACGATTATAACCTCTAGATTACGCCAAGTTTGATTACATAGTGATGTTAACGCTGTAATCAATGTATCCTCAGAGTTGTAAGTAGGTACAATAACCGAAACTTTCGGATCAGACTCCCCACCTACAATAGTAATCGGTAAAGTAGGAGTTATGGTATCCAAGCCTAATAGACCGTCACCAGTATTGGTCAAACTACACAACTCGTATCGAGTAAGAAAACTATTGATCAATTCCAGGCGCTGATAATTAAGCTGACTACTTGACCGAGTACCATCTAATCGACTTAGTAAATTAGATTTGGCTAGCTTCAAATCAACGCACTCACCAAAACGCTGGGCTAATATGTCAAGCTCATTTTGAGCAATATCCAAATGTCCACATCGAAGTGCAGCCTCCAACATAAGTAAGTTTGGACCAGCATGAGCTGGATAGGAAAGTCCTTTCTCATGAAAACGCAGTAAAATATTTAACACTTTCTGCCAGTCATTTTTTACTGCGTACCAACGGGAGGTAACCCATGCTGCATAGTGACGCTCTAGCTTAGTGGCATCCGGTGTATCTATAAGGCCAATCAGCCTTGGTAATAAGAGTTTGTTCCCCTCGCGCCACAGGTGATATTCCCAAGCAAGAGCGCGATTATTATATGGTAATCTACCTTCAAATTGTCCATGATTAATATAGTGTAAAAGAGGATCTATTCCCGAAGCAGCAACATCAGTATAGGTCTTTAAATACCACTCAGGATCAAAGTTCTCTATGCATGGTACAGTATCCTTAACATTAGTAAAATTTTTTTTGCGCCTATTCTTATACCAACGCAAAAGATGCTTCAATCTCAACATTTTTTTAATCCATTCAATAGGGTAGGGGCTCGCGCCCTTCCTTTCGACCCATGGATATATAATGTAATAATGGGTTAAAGCCACTATCTTTAACGTCTAAATTAGTATCCAAGTACCATTGACTATCAAATCCAGGTCCAGGATTACGCCCCTCAAATGCACCATGTTTTAGGTAATGTAAGGCTGGATCTCTTGCTGCATCTTCATTACATGCTACATCAGGATAATTTCTTAGGTACCATTCTTCATTAAAAAAACCTGATTTAATGATTTCTTGTAATTCTTTTCTTTGCCTATGTTTTTGTTTTAAACCTTTACCCAAAATCTTGGCTACTGAAAAGGTACGTTCATTGAATGTGAGATTATTAGTTAATATAGCCTTACCATCAGGATCTAAATTTTTTTTACGTAGTTCTTTAATTTGAAGTTCTTTTTCTTCAAGTAGGCTTGTCAACAAAGACAACTCTCTAAACCTTTCATCAACAGATTTTTTTTCTTCTAAAAGATCATCTCTCAGAGATTGAATTTGCACCTGGAGTAATTTCTTCTCTTGGTTTAGGTTATCACGTTCATTTTTAACAAGCTTTAAGTCCTGTTCAATTTCCTTATATCTAGAATTAAGTTCTGTGTTTACTTTATCTGAATCATGCTTAGCTTTCCTCATCTGTTCTAAATTGGACTCATGGGTTTTTAACTGTGATTCAAGGCTAGTAATATTTTTTTCTAATTTATGAATACTTTCTGCAGACTTAAGATGTCTGTCTTTTTGCAACTCTTGCTGTTCAGTTTCCTGTTTCCTCATCTTCTCAAGTAACTGTGTGAGGGTGGCCAGCTCCTCAAAACGTACTTTAAGGGCTATATCTTTTTCAACGAGCTCCTTGTCTTTTTGTCGTATCTGCGAGTTCAAATTATTTTTCTCAATCTCCAGATTTCTAAAATTTTGTTCAACCTCTAACTCTCGCTGTTTTATACGTTGGCTAAAATCAGTAAGCTCCTTCCTTTGTAAATTAAGCTCAGCGTTAGCACCTGCATACTCCGCACTCAATTTTTTTAATTTATCTTTTTTAGATAAAAGATTTATCTCTAGGGATTTTACTTTTTGTTGATATTTTTTCGCCTGCAGTACATCAATATAGGTTTGCCCTAATCTCGCGAAGTTATCGCGAACAACTTGCCAGGAAGAGTTATTCTCGTCACGATCAAATAAATTTATCAGTGTCGAACTTATCTCATCTCCTATAGAGATAACACCCAGCCCTTCCCCATGGTATAAAGAAAAATTGGTATATTCCTCTTTTAACAACTCAAAAATTCGGAAAGTCTGACACCCTGGATTCTTTTTAGAGATTCCTGGCACCAGTACAATACTTCGTGGGGACAATTTAGATTTCCAGTGTGCTACTGTACTCTCAAGATCATGTTCATCCGTTGGTATAAAAAGTAGCAAGTCAATACTGCCATCTGAAAATTGACTTGCAACATCAGACATTGAACTTTCAAGAATATATGAGAATGTATTATAATATTGGCTATTGTAATCTTGACATTCGTAATTTAAGCCATCAGATGTTTCATTCTGTACATCGATACTCAAATAGCAACTAGCCTTTAGGCGAAGGTGTTTTATCGCTTGACAGAGTGCGAAGTGTGCCACATCTGAGGTGGCCCCTAAAGAAACTGCCTTCCGTGGCTGATGTGCCTCAATCAGCCAAAACAAAAAAGGTAAATGCTCTAACCACTTTGAAGGTCGAAGATAATCCGGTCGCCAAAAAATTGAACTATGGGCTAGAGATTTGATAGCTGGTTTTTTAGCCAAGTTTTTTGATATTTTTTTTTGCTTTTTAGTCGACATCTGAAATTTCTCAAATTATATTTAGGTAAAAGCACAGCATTAAATATTGCTAAAAATACACTTCAACTCTACTCAAATATTTTTTTGTCATAGCATTGATTTTATATAAAATAATTCTACTTTTTGAACTACTCGATTTTCAATCTAACTTCTAGAGTTTTATCCAAACCACCAAGCAACACTCTATTGCATTTAGAAAATTGGCCATATTTTTTTGAGAAAATTGAGTTGGTACTCAATTCATTTGAAGACCAACCACGCATTATCCTTTTTGACTCCGACTGGTCAGAGCTAATAACCAGTCTGAAATTAGTAAATTCAATCTTGACTCCCTTGTTTGATAAAGTTATATCACGATCACCAATGATCCAGTTAGAGGATAAATCTTGGTCATCGCATTCATCCCTCACAATCAATAACCCGTTATTTAGGTTAGAGTAATCAATTTCCCTCATAACCTTAATACCATATCCATAGCTTATACCACTCAGCACTTTTTTATTTGCCTCATGGATTAACTTCGGAGGTAAAGACAACTTTGACCTTTCTCGGATGAATGGACGATTAATGACTGGCATTGTGTGAGCATGAACGGATCTTAGGTATTTTCTTTTAGGGTTTTTTTCATCATGTAAACCAAGTCCACCATCACCTAAAAGTGTCTCACCATCTACATTAAGATAAATCATCAGATCATCATCATGACGATGGTAATTAGAGTCATGGCAGCATTTAAATATCAGGGTGAACGAGTGCTTCTTTTTGATTTTACCCTTAACTATTAGGTAACCTGAAGAAGAATAGTCGTAGACTCTATATCCCTCTTCAGGAATTTCATCATCAACAAGCCCTTTGTCCTCACTTCGAGTATCTCCAATTATCGGGAGATAACCATTAGGTAAGGTTATTGCTTTAAGAAAGGACTCTGCCTTCGCTATGTAGTGCTCCCCTAATTTCGTTACTTTATCTTCTCCAAACACTGATAGCGAAGTTAGCTGCCTTAATCTTCCGAGCATTGCTTTCTGATAGCCAGGACTATTCTCTTTATGAACACCTTCAACAGTGAAAGCAAAAGTCACCTCATTTTCTAAACGCTCACGATTAATCCTACGATAGGGTTCAAAATCATCATGTGTGAACATTAAGCATACTGTTAGTCCAATCATAGCCTGATCAAATCCATGATTGGTATGAATGGAGTAATTCTTATCATCTTGCAACCAGTCAAGATGCTCAAAAACTAGATCTTCTAACCAATTCACTTTAACATCAGCACCAACTGGTAACTCTGCAACTTGACAAAATATAAACCAGTTAACTAAGTTTTTAAGTCGAAAAGCCGATGCATGATCGTGCCAAACTAATGGAGAATCTTTGTTGTCTTTCCCATTGTTTATCCAACATAAAATTGCTTTAAGACATAAAGAAAAATATTCTAATCTTTCCTCTTTGGTTTGTACCTTATAACTATTAATATACCAATTCAGAAATGGTAATGCCTGCAATTGCCACCACCAATTGCGGTCACATTTAACACTGTTCCAGTCGAAATTTAAAACATCTAGATCCACATCAGAAAAACTATTGGCTTCATATTTTCTTTCCGAAAATAATTTCTTCAGCTTGTTGTAGTCCGTCTGATTCCTGCTAAATATATTTTTATCAATATATAGTTTTGTTTCTGAAGCAATACCCATTTTCAGATTATTGATAGACATCTTGCTGCAAACTCTTTCTTTCAATTTTCTCTAGAATTTATATTTAACACACAACCTTAATCATAAGGAATATTAATTAAACAACCTTAATAACAAAAAAATCTTCCTATTATATTTTCATTCAAAACCTGATGCACCTAATACTAGTGCGTCATATATTAGTCATCCCTAGAAATTATTAAAGACTTAAATCTTGATGGCAATTAAATATATTTTTAAATACACCATCCTTAAATATCTCAGGGGGGTGACGAACTAAAACTTTAAAATTTTATCAAATACTTTTTTAATTTTAGTGGTGGGTTGTTACACTCACCACTAAAATTAAAGGGCAATCAGTTATTAAAACTCTGACAACTATTATAATTGAATTAAATTCGTAAGACTTCTCTCATGTTGGAATAAATTATCTCTGAATCGAACTGGCTTGCAGCATAGCTAGTTACATTTAATTTATGCTGACCATCCAAAATATAACTAACCAAAGCTTCTTCATCTGAAAATATATTACTGCTAGGGTATACAGTTGATGCCCCTTTCCATGGTAAAATTACTGGTATCGCGCCTGACGCCATTCCTTCTGCAACGGCTTGATGACTCCCTTCATAATCACTAACAGAAAGCAAATAATCAATTTGTTTATACCAATCATCCATATCATTACCATGAGAGTCAAAATATACATTTCTCTTCCATGGTGCATTTTCAATTTTTTTAAATAATTTTGTGTATTTCTCGAGCTCACTAACATGTTGAGGATTATTCATCCAAGGCAGTTGTTCCGGCCTCTTACCTTTAACACGCAATTTGAAACGCTTATCTATGCCCCATAATTTTTCAAAAATATTTATGGCTCGATCTAATCGTTTCCCCCAGGGTACAATACCGACTATGCCCAATGTAAAGCCATCGCTATTTCTATTCTTAGAATTAAATCTTTTTGTGTCAACTGTGTTAAATATCATTTTAGCTTTAGATCTTGGTATATCAACCTTCTCTACAAACTCCTCATAACGATATGGAGCAATAAAAATATAACCATCAATCTTTTCAGCTTCCGATTCACAAAGATAATCTAATCTCTGAATCTCTTGTCGATGAACCCTTACAAAAAGTTTTTGACCTGGTTTTTTATTTCGGGAATACCATCGAATATTTCCTAAACCCCACTCACAAAATATAATATCCGATTGTTCTAACTTAACCAAACTTTGTGTTTCATCATGAACTGTGTGGCCTTTCCATTGATCTATCAGAATATCATATCTCTCATCTTTCTCAAAAGACCGCATGATATCTCCGATAAACTTAAGGTCATGGCCGGCAAATAGAATTGTATCTTTCTTATAGCTTACTAACCGTCTTACAATGTCTTGATGATTTACCCTTTTGGAAAAAGATTTGTAGGCCCCATATGACATTTTTGCAGCTTCACTATAAAGCTCAACACAGGTTAACGCTTGAAAGCACTTTTCTGCTGCTTCATCACAATCGTTTGCAAAAAGTGGATAATTTTGACCTAATAAATCCTTGTGCACTGTTGTTGGTCTGAGAATTACAGGTTTACCAGCACTCATGTATTCAAATAATTTTGTAGATAATTCCTGTGAGTTGTTATTATCAATTTCACTTGAGCGTAATGCAAAACCAATATCGGAACTACGTGACAATCCAATACTTTCCTGCCGTGAAACCTCTCCAATCCAATTAACATTACTATCATTTGAGAAAAATTCTTGTACTTCTTCTCGTCTACCACCAAGATCACCGTGAAACTTATTTCCTGCAATATTTAATTTCACATAGTGAAGTTTCTTTTTTAACTTCTTGAAAGTATCGACAAGACCTGGCGTCCCCCATTCTTCAGAAAACTTCCCAGTATAACATACGGTGTTAGAGCTATTTCTGAAACTAGGATTCTTTACTATTGGTGGAATCAATGGGGGCAAGATATAAATGTGTTCTTTCGGAATAGAAAAATCTGAGGAGTAGCTATTCTTCATTCGCTCACTTTGCACAATAGTAAATGCAGTCTTATTTAGAAGATTTTGTATCTCTTTATTTTCCTCAGGGGAAAATTCACCCCTTCTCTGAAAAGGCTCAAGGGTGTAATAAACAAGCCTGTTAGGTAGGAACTCAATAAGATCCAGTCCTAAACTAATATTACCACGGACAAGAATCCTCTCATATTGATTCTCATTATCTAGGTCACGTATGGATTCTACCACCTGTTCCAACTTCATTGGCTTAGGGTGTTTTTCTATCCGTTTTATATTTTTTATTTCATTAACTTGTGCATTCAATGGGCCACCTTCATCTGGGGCTTTTTGCAGAAAATCTAACTGAATTCGAGGGTCATTCGATAATAAACGCAAGAGCTCAACAAGCCAAACAGAAGACCCATCCATAATATTTAGATTTACATCCGCATACACTAATAATTTCAACGTATTCATGCTGCGAACTCTCTATTTGATTGGTTTGATTGCTCTACTTGGAATTGTGTTTTAATTGCTTCATCTTCTATGAAATTTTTGGAGTAGGTATCTTGCAGGTCCATTTTTAATTCAACACCATCAATAGGTTTAGCGAACTCTGTAAGAACTCTAAAAATTTCTTCATCGGTATTTCTATTGAGATATGAGTGTAAGAGGTTACTGTTTTTTAGATTTACAACAAGCCTCTTGCGGTGGTAGCTCTGTTTTTGGAATGCATTTCTTGCAATTTCAACCTCTTCATCACTACCGACAGTATATACAACATTAATAATTGGCAGGTGTGGCTCTACAAGTATGCCTAAACGTTCGCAAACTTGTTCTAGGCGATCTGCCAAAGTATGTCGTCCAAGGGTTTCTCGAACTCCAGCATTACTTATACGCTGATATTCTTCTGGGTTCTTCAAATGGTTAAGAAAATCAGATATCTCTCTTTGATTATCGCTTGCACATACAATCCCCCCAAATTGTGTTATCACACCTTCTGAGTAATTGCTAATAACTGGTGTTCCACATGCTAATGACTCATACACACGGCGGGCAAACATAGTTGGACTATGTTTTACGGTATTTAAATTTATGGTATATCGATAGGATTTATAAGCTTTACTCATTTCATGAGGTTCTAAGTAACCTACAACATGACTTTTGTATTTCTTAGGAAACTGTAAATGTGCAGTCTCCCTTTTTAAACACCGATCATAAATATCGTAATTAATTTCAGCTTGTTTTAATCCAGCTACAATTGTATGGAAGTTTTCACATCGTTCTTTTTTATCACTGTAATAAGATCCAGCAAATGCCGCTTTATTATTCCTTGGTGACATACAAATGGGGTTGTGCACCTTTGGCTGACAGAAAAATGATAATGCTTGTGCATCAATTCCATAGTCTTTCTTATAGGCCGGAATCATATTTGCATCACTGGTATAAACGTAATCGAACAATTTAGCTGTAGGAGCAAAGCGTTTATAGTGAACAGGATCTTCTTTAGCCCAAAAGATGCTTGGTATACCTTTTTGTCGGCAGTAGGTAATGACTTTAATTAATTCATCCATTCTGTTGGGGCCGTTGGAAGTATAGCCATACATTAAGCCACTCCAACTGTTACCATTGCCAAACCAACAGCTTTCTACAAATAAAAAATCAGGATGCTTTTTTTCTAATTTTTCCCGCCAGTTTGAAGGGGTAATCAAAGTAAGGTTTACCTCCGGCCGAAAGCATTCCATGGTAAATTCATCAAGAATTGCTGCGACTTTAATATCTGACAGTTTACGCAGTGGAGTTTTTGTTTCTTCTCTACTATTAACGGAGGGAGTTTTAATAGTAGGGTTAACTTTAATCTCAGATTCGAGAATAAAGTTACCATCTAGCCAGACCTTACTTTTAGCATTCCATCGCTGCAACCCAATAGCGGCCTCCACAGCTCCTTTTGGTGGCATCAGCTGGACAATTCGTTCTTCTTCAGCGCTGATATATGAAAATGAACCTACTGTTTTAGACAAAGGTAGACCTGAATAAGGACCAGGAATTTCTTTCTTTTCCTTATCGAAATATTTAACTCTTACAATGATAGATTTGCTATGTTTATCTTCTGATTTTTCAAATTTAAGTTTTGCATTTAGACTATGTGGAATAAACTCATTGACTCTAAAATTTTCCCAAAGAGGTTCCTGATTTAACTCTATTAGATCTTTCTTCTTATTAAAGGCTTGAAATTCTCTAACATTAAACTCACGAACTATTACTATCTCCCCTTCCTGATAGTTAAAAGCACAAAAACCAAGCTCAATTTGCTCAACTCCTTTAGGAATAACAAATTTATGTCTCTCCTCTAACCCTTTATCAGATTCAAGGTACTTAAAATATGAATCAAGATGTGTAGACTTCGCTAACTTCCCTAGCGGCTGATCTATTTCATTTCCATTCATATCTTTTGATTTTAACAACATCACCGCTTTACGTTTATGATGCTTATGTAATTTTAACGAATCCTGATATTCTATGTTTGCATCAATAACAAGTTCCTGTCCTGGAACAACTTGAATTTGGAACCAAATAGGCTCTTTATTCGCTAGCGGTAAGGGTTCAATTTTTTTTATTAATTCTCTTGGGTTAGAATTATTATTAGACTCTTTTCTTTCACAATTCTTGCTGTTTAGCCCCTTTAATATATTAACCAATGGTAATATACGTGTAGCCAACGTTAGGTCATTAATTACACTATTCTGTGTTGCAGGTTTCCTTAAGCTTTCTTGCAAACATTGTGTTAAATGGCTAGGTACTTCAGCCTTAAATGTAATCAAATCTTCATATTTGTTGTCATTTTCAGCCAAAGGAATCACATCAGATATTACGATTCGCTTTCCATAGGCCATTGCCTCAACCAGCTTCATCGGTGATACTAGTTCACATACCGGCATTTTTTTTCGCGGGATTACTACCGTTTCTATTAACGCATAATAATCTGCTACTTTCTCATGAGCTACACGACCAACTTGAATTAACCAGGGCTTACTAGCAAGTCTTTGATCAGCCGCAATAAAATCATTTACTGGCTGCTCATCACCTACCACCAATAATTTTATATTTTCTCCTTGCTCAATTAGTTCGGCACAAGAATCCATCAATAGATCTAATCCCTCATAAAAATTCAAGCTGCCTACATATCCTATAACTCTATCATGTGACTCTATACCCAATTTCAAACGTAAATTATCATCTTCGGGATTTTTCTTTGGAAAAGAATTAATCCCATTTGGGATAGCATGTATTTTGTTCGCACTAACTCCACGGTCAACCAATTCTGATCTCATTGCGAGATTAAGAGTAAATACCTCTAAGGCCTGCTTACTCACAAAAGAGTTACGCTCAGCTTCAATTTTAAAAAAAGAGGTGTTTTCAAAATTTGGTTCCCGGGCAGCACGAGAAAGTTCCCAGAAACCACGAACTTCATTATAAAATGGTAAATTGAGGCGTTTTGCCGCGATCCATGCGGGTAGCCCAATAATATAGTCTGAGGCAGCTAATACTACTGCTGGTCTATAAACTTGGAATAACTCAACAAAGCGCGCCACACAGGCTTCCAGGTGTGCTGTTTCATCAGCCGGTGTTTGATCATTATGCCAACGGCTATGGATGTATAAAACCCCATCAATTTCAGCCTCTGCATTGATTATATTTTTCTTTGCTCCCAGCTCCCATGGCCGACCCGGACGAACAATACATAACGTCTCAAAGCCATGGCTATTCAATTCCTTTGCAACCTCCTGAGTTCGTACTGCATATCCGTTACTGGCATAACTTTGCCCATGACTAACTATATAAGCTATACGCTTATCAATAGGGGTATACAATCCATTAACGGGGTGGCGCGCAAGTGTTTCAGCGTGTTTTAACAGTACATCCATAGGAAATTGTGTCCAGCGATTAGCAAACTGATAATTACTATTAGGTTTTAGCGGCAGGTTCCGCTCAACTAAGTACCTAGCTAAGTAGGCCTACTGAGTCGATAATGAAATTCTTAGCTGATAGGTTTTTAATTTCTTCTGTGAAAGGGCTATGTTTAACAAGTATACAAATCACATCAGCTTCATCCAGAGATTGCCTCAAAGATACAAGTTCTATATTTTCTCGTACAAGATCCTTCGGAAGGCGTTCGATATTAGGCTCAACAACCTGTACCTGACATCCTAATTTTGAAATTTCGCTTGTAATACTCAGTGCAGGACTTTCACGTAAATCGTCAATATCCGGTTTAAAAGCAATGCCTAGGCATGCCACTTTAATATCACTTGTGGTACACCCAGTTTTACTTTCGCATGACTTGATCAATGCATCTTTAACTTGATTCAATACCCAACTCGGCTTTTTATCGTTCACCTCACGTGCCGTGCGTATCAAATGTGCCTCTTCAGGACATGAGTCAACAATAAACCAGGGATCTACGGCAATACAATGACCTCCAACACCTGCACTTGGTTGTAATATATTTACTCTAGGATGACGATTGGCGAGGGAAATCAACTCCCATACATTTATATCTAGTTTTTCACAAATAATCGACAATTCATTCGCAAAGGCAATGTTTACATCTCTAAAACTATTTTCGGTTAACTTCGCCATTTCAGCAGTTCTAGCTGTCGTTACCAAACATTCACCTGAAACAAAAATTTTATACAGAGCTTTGGCCGCTTCAGAACATTTTGGTGTCATGCCTCCAATGACACGATCATTTTCAACCAGCTCACGTACCACGTGTCCAGGTAGGACTCGTTCAGGGCAGTGTGCAATACGAATATCGGAAGATTCGCCATGAGTTTGGGGGAAGGTAAGATCTGAACGAATCTCAGAAAGCCATTCAGACATTTTTTCAGTTGCTCCTACAGGAGAGGTAGATTCTAATATTACTAGATCCCCTGATTTTAGAACTGGGGCTAAAGCTTTTGCAGCAGCTTTAATGTAGCTAAGATCTGCTTCATGATGATTATTCTCAAGTCCTGACTTAAAAGGCGTAGGCACTGCAATCATAAAGGCATCTGATGGCTGTGGCTTAGTTGTAGCCTGGAGATATCCTTCTGTTACCGCAGCGTGTACGATCATATCTAGCTCAGGTTCTACAATGTGAATTTCACCCCGGTTAATCGTATCCACAGCATTTTGGTTTACATCTACGCCTATCACTTTTTTCCTCCGTGAAGCGATCACGGCGGCAGTAGGTAATCCAATATAACCTAACCCAATAACGGAAATAGTTTCAAATTTCATAAACACCTTTAAAGAACTTTCCTGCTTGTTATTTTAAAAGTAAAGCAATTAATTTACTCTGCCTTTTAATCCTATTTTTTTAAACTGATTAATTCGTTGATTATTTTTTCACAGGCCTTGCCATCACCATAGGGATTATGTGCAAAGCTCATTTCCTTATATGCACTCTCATTTGTGAGCAGCAAATTTAGTTCCCGAGTAATATTATCTACTTCCGTCCCGACCAGCTTCACGGTTCCAGCAGAAATAGCCTCTGGCCGTTCCGTAGTATCCCGCATTACTAAAACCGGTTTGCCAAGTGAAGGGGCTTCCTCTTGAATACCTCCAGAGTCAGTTAGAATAATATTGGATTTATTCATTAAGTAGATAAATGGTAAGTAATCCAGTGGCTCTATAAGGTATATATTCTCTATTCCCTTCAATATACGATTCACTGGTTCACGAACATTTGGATTTAAATGTACTGGGTATACTATTTGAATATCTGGGTGTTCTTTAGCGGTATTTACTAATGCCTGACAAATTCGCTCAAACCCACCACCAAAGCTTTCTCGTCTATGCCCCGTTACCAAAAGCATCTTTCGAGCATCTTCTAAAAAAGGAAATTCCTCCCTTACCTTTTCATAAGTTGACTGGTTGCTATCAAGCTTATGGACGACTTCCAGTAGAGCATCAATTACTGTATTTCCTGTAACAAAAATACTCTCTTCTAAAACCCCTTCTTTTATTAAATTATTTTTGGAATCATTTGTAGGAGCGAAATGTAATGCGGTTAAAGCACCTGTAAGCTTACGATTCGCTTCCTCTGGCCAGGGTGAATAAATATTCCCCGTCCGCAATCCTGCTTCAACATGCCCGACAGGGATTTGTTGATAGTAGCAAGCCAAACTCGTTGCAAAAGTTGTCGCTGTATCGCCGTGCACTAATACAATATCTGGCTTTGATTTTGTCAATACTTCACGCATTCCCTGAAGAATACCCGTCGTTATATCTGTTAAATCTTGCCCCGGTTTCATCAAATTCAAATCATAATCTGGTTTTAATTCAAATAGACTAAGAACTTGATCAAGCATTTCTCTATGTTGTGCGGTAACACAGACTGATGCATCAAACCGAGTATCACGCTGTAACTTTAACGCCAAAGGAGCCATTTTTATCGCTTCTGGGCGTGTCCCAAACACGATTAGAACTTTCATCTCCACATTCCCCTAAATAAACTTATCTTTTTGCATCCATAATTTGATACTCAAGTTCCTGACAACGCAAAAAATACTTTTCTAATAAACGTTGAGTTTCTTTTAATTGCATGAGAACTAAATCATTTGATTGAGAAAGATCTCTATTACTTACCTGAAAACTGTTACTCCCCTTATTTAAGTCAATATCAGATCGTATATTCAGTTTTTTATGATCTACAGGCTTTACTTCACGCCCCTCACTTCGTCCGAAATTTAAGTAATGTATAAGTGGGTTCTCATTATTCTGAACGACATCAGGATACTGTTCTTGATAACTTACACTACAAAACGAAACCGAAGGGTTTCTCCCCATTCTCCATCCATAACGTAGATAATGCTGTTCAGGTGTTAGCTTTTTGCTTTCCACATCTGGATGCTGATTTTTGTACCATTCAGCATCAAAAAGAGGAGATTCCATTAATAATTGAATTTGATATCTCTCATCCATTACAGCTTCCTCATAACTCATCACTTAAAAAATTTCGTTAACACCTAAAACTTACTTCTGGTAATTGTTAAGCACTATAGGTCTCCACCAAGTATCATTTTTGAGATACCAGCTAATAGTTTTCTTTATACCTGATTCAAAAAATTCACTCGGCTGATATCCTAATTGTGAAACAGCCTTATCTGTGTTCACAGCATATCTACGATCATGGCCAGGGCGATCAGAAATAAAAGTTATTAATTCTTGTGCCCTTCCTTGTATTGCATGTACTGCCAGAGGATATTGTTTTTTTAGTTCAGGGTCTCTGGAAAATTCTTTATTGATTTTTTTACATATCAGCTTAACGATATCGATATTGGTCCATTCATTATTCCCACCTATGTTATAACACTCCCCTAACTCTCCTTTTTGTATCGCCAGCTCAATCCCACGGGCATGATCAGCTACAAAAAGCCAGTCACGTACTTGCTGGCCATCACCATATATAGGCAATGATTTGTTCTGTAGAATATTGGTGATTACTAGTGGTATTAGTTTCTCTGGGAAATGGTAAGGCCCATAGTTGTTCGAGCAATTACTGGTTGTAATCTTTAGGCCATATGTATGATGGAAAGCACGCACCAAATGGTCAGAAGCTGCCTTACTGGCTGAGTAGGGGCTATTAGGTGCATAAGGTGTGGTTTCCCTAAATGGTGAATCCTCAGAATTCAAAGCTCCATAAACTTCATCCGTGGAAACATGATGAAATCGATGGCTATCTTTGTTTATTCCTTCATCCAACCACACCCTCTTAGCAGCCTTAAGTAAACTGTATGTTCCGATAATATTGGTTTCAATAAATGAATCTGGACCACAGATAGACCTATCTACATGACTTTCTGCCGCAAAGTGTACCAGCGTATCAATTTTATACTCTTTAAGTAGAGCTTCTACTAGAGATGTATTACAGATATTTCCATGACAAAAATAGAAATTAGTATTTTTTGCTACCGGATTCAGATTCGCTTTATTTCCTGCATAGGTTAAAGCATCGAGAACTATAATTCGATCCTCAGGGTGATTTTCCATCCAATAGTGTACGAAATTCGCACCTATAAACCCTGCGCCACCAGTCACCAGTAAATTACTCATTCTGTAGCTACCACTTCTTTTTATAAAGTAGGAAAGAAATAATTGAATATATGCATAGCTCTAAGTAATCGATAATTAAATATTAAAATATGACGTATTTAACTTCTAACTTTAGGCTCCTATATCCTTTTTGTAAGTTACAAAAAAGGATATAGGAATCGAGTATACTTTTTAGCTATTAACTTTTTCTTGTAACACTTGACGCAATGCTTGACGCCAGTGCTTTAGCTCAATACCTAGATCTTCTACGAGGCTACTTTTATCCAATACACTGTATGACGGCCTTACCGCGCAAGAATGATATTCGGCATTTCCAATTGGTATAATATTGACATTAGCGTCTTTGGTTAGCACCCCTAAATTTTTGGCTTCCTCATAGATCGCTACAGCAAAATCATACCAGCTGGCTGTACCGGCATCGGTGCAATGATAAATACCGCTAACTTCCGGTTTGCTTACCAAAGTAAAGATAGTTTCAGCCAATGTTATACAGCTAGTAGGGGTACCTATCTGGTCTGCAACTACACCTAACTGATCACGGTCGCGCATAAGTCTAAGCATAGTGTTGGTAAAATTAGCTCCGTGGGCGCCATAAACCCAGGCTGTCCGTAAAATGACTGCTTGTGGTAATACACTTTGAACGGCAGCTTCACCAGCAGCTTTACTTTCTCCATAGATACCCAATGGACGAATCGAATCCTGAGGTTTGTATGGGCTACAACCCTGGCCATCAAATACAAAATCTGTGGAGATATGTATTAAGCGAGTATCCATTTCGTGACAGGCCCTAGCTAAGTTTTCCGGACCCGTAGCATTAATTGCGAAAGCTTGCTCTCTCTCTGATTCCGCCTTGTCTACCGCCGTGTAGGCAGCGGCATTAATCAACGTATCTGGTTTGTACTTATTAACAGCTTGCATAACCTGATTACTATCTGTGACATCCAGATCATTGCGGGTTAGCGCTACCAGATTGACATCGCGCGGTTTGCGTTTTTGTAATTCTCTTGCCAGCTGGCCATTTCTACCTGTTACTAGGATTCTCATTTACTTATTCACACTGAATTAGTTAGTGCCAACTGTTCCTGTCCCTTATGGTGGAAACTAGGAATGATGAAGCTTATCCCTCAAAGTTACATACCTGAGCCTATTCATTATTTTGGCTATACTTTGAAGAATAGATCTTGTCTACAACGAGCCTTTACTCGAAAACAAACGCTTCTTTTAAATATTTTCCCTCAGCATCTTTAGCCGAGAGTTTTGGCTCCTCGCCATTTACCAAGGGCCATTCGATCGACAGTTCAGGATCATCCCAGCGGATGGAGTGCTCATACTCGGGTGCATAGTAATCAGTACATTTATAAACGAACTCTGCCTCAGAACTAGTGA
The DNA here is from genome assembly GCF_052467515.1 of Microbulbifer mixtoriginis (SeqCode). Taxonomy (NCBI): domain Bacteria; kingdom Pseudomonadati; phylum Pseudomonadota; class Gammaproteobacteria; order Cellvibrionales; family Microbulbiferaceae; genus Microbulbifer; species Microbulbifer mixtoriginis (SeqCode). The sequence continues at coordinate 3,629,308 of NZ_CP174314.1, forward strand.
CATAGAAACCATGAGCAAAGCCTTCCGGCACCCAAAGTTGGCGTCTATTTACTGCTGAAAGCGTCACACCAACCCACTGGCAAAAAGTTTGCGAATTTTTACGTAAATCAACCGCCACATCAAAAACTTCACCTTTAGTGACTCGAACCAGCTTACCTTGACACTGCTTGGTTTGGTAATGGAGGCCACGAAGTGTTCCTTGTGTAGATTTGCTGTGGTTATCTTGAACAAAAATTCTATCTTTACACTCTTTATTGAAGAAATCCTGGCGAAAGGATTCGTAAAAGAAACCACGATCATCATTAAAGATTCTAGGTTCAATAATTTTCACATCTGGAATTGCGGTTTCAATCACTTTCATGCGGTTTCTCTAACTGCTGATTTTTCTCAACATGGGTCAAGCATTTAGGTCAAAGTAATGTGGCTAAGCGTTGCTGAGTTAAAGAGGAGATTTCGCCATTTTCGTACAATAGGTTCATGAGATATTCACCATACCCACTCTTCAAAAGTGACTGAGCTTGCTTTTCCAGCTGCTCTGCGCAGATAAATCCCTTACGATAGGCTACCTCCTCTGGGCAAGCAATTTTCAACCCCTGACGACGCTCCATAGTTTGAACAAAATGTGCGGCCTCAAGCAGGTTGTCATGGGTTCCGGTATCCAACCAAGCACTACCACGGCCTAAGAACTCAACGTTTAGTTGATTTCTGTTCAAGTAAGCATTATTGATATCAGTAATTTCTAGTTCACCACGAGTACTAGGCTTCACTTCTCTAGCTAAGTCACACACCTGATTATCATAGAAGTAAAGACCAGTCACAGCATAATTAGATTTAGGTTGAACCGGCTTTTCTTCTAGGCTTATTGCTTTACCTTCCTTGTCAAATTCAATGACTCCATAATCCTTTGCATCTGCTACTCGATATCCGAATACCGTTGCACCATCTTCACGTGCATCAGAGCGCTGCAGTATCTGACTAAAATGTTGGGCATAAAATATATTGTCGCCAAGTACTAAAGCACTACTATTGTTTCCTACATGATCACGGCCTATCAAAAATGCTTGTGCTAAACCATCTGGGCTTGGCTGTATCGCATAGCTAATATTAATACCCCATTGTTCACCACTTTCAAGTAAGCGCTGGTACAAATATTGCTCTTCTGGAGTAGTGATAACCAATATATCTCGGATACCCGCAAGCATTAGAGTTGTCAGGGGATAATAAATCATTGGTTTATCATAGACGCCCATCAGTTGCTTGCTTACCCCTTTAGTTAGGGGGTATAAGCGCGTACCAGAGCCACCAGCAAGAATAATTCCCTTCCTGGTTGAGCTTCCTTTTATTTCCATAGTTTTCCCCTGAAGCTAAATAAGCTGCTCCCTCCTTATTATGTTTGCTTTCTCACTCTCAATTACCAAAAGTAATTAAAAGAAGGAAGTAACTTTAAGTTTTAGAAGGACAAAACTGCCGCCGTTCCTACAGCAATACGATAAAGAATTTCTGTGACATCTTTAGTCACCTGTAGCTCACTGGAGCGCACTTCTGGCATCACCATTATTTCATCGCCAGGGCGCAAGATATCCTTCAGACGATTATCGAACTTCCTTTTTTTAACCCGGCTGATTGTGCCATCCAAATGCAGGATCACCAGTTCATCTTGATTGGCGTTATTGGAGAAACCGCCAGCCATTTCAATATAATTTTCCAGTGTATGGCGCGCATTAAATACCAGTGATGTGGGGAAAATCACTTCACCTACTACTGAAACGGTCGAGTTCTTCAGGGGCACCACCAGCCTGTCACCATCTTCAAGCAACATCGTTCCAGCATTGGGATTGTTAGCCAGTATCACTTGACCACGGGGATGTGCTTTTCGTGCCTCAGCAATAAATTTTTGAATCATTGCCGCATTTTCAGACTGAGCGCCTTTTTCTAACTCAGTGTTTGGCTGGCGGGTAAGAACTTCCATCTGAAGTGCATCAAGGGAGCGTTCTAGTGCTGCACGCTGCTTCTTGGCCACGCTCTTACGATATAACTGCACTGCAGATTGATCGGCATTACCGCGATACTGAAGCTGCGACAAGAGATCTTCCAGGGTTGCGCCATAGGGAAGGACATAGCTGGCAGGGCCATCCAATTCACCACTTACGCTAACGGATATCGATTTGATGTCGTTATCTCTAACCAACTCAACTCTGGCCCCAGGATAAAGCGCAGTATTCAGAGCTTCCTCTAGAGGTAAATAGCTGGCTTGCTGCTGATCATCGATCACTTGGGTAATACGGGCAAAATTAGCCTGCGGATCTGGCTTGGTAACCAGTAACATCTCCCCTAACTGGGTGTAAGGACCGTTAAATTCAATTTCTGCGGCCTGTTGCACCGCGCCTTCGATAGAAACGGCTCCGTTACGTGCTCCAATAACAATGGTATCACCATTACGCAGCTGCAATGCGGGCATGCTGCCCTCGGTAAGGAATTTATACAGATTGACGCTTTGCAACAGCTGATCACCACGTACAACTTTAACATCTATAAAGCTGCCACTATCGCGATCAATACCACCGGCACTATCCAGATAGTAGAGGATGGAGTCAGAGGAGTATCCATTATATAAGCCTGGATTTTTCACATAGCCAGTTACAAATACTTTGACTGGCTGACTCGCTTCCAGATTGGCATAGGCGCGCACATTTTTCTTAAATACGCTTTTAACGTGACGCAGAACAAAATCATTGAGTTCGCCATTTTTCACGCCGGCTACATGTACCGGCCCAACCTCAGGCACAAAAATATTACCCTGGGGGTCCACCGCCAAGGTCGCGCTAAAACTATAGGCGCCCCACAGCTGTAGGTTAATCTGATCACCTACGGTAATACGATAGTCTGGGTTAAAGCCACTAAAGGGCTGATCTTTAAAAGCACCTTGGAATAGGGATTGACCAAAGACCGGCACATTGGATCTGGGAATCTCTGTAGATTCATTCTTATCCAACAGTTGGGTTTCCAGGGCCTGCGCATTTGGCAAGGCAAAGCCAGTCAGTAAGCCTAATAATACCCCAAGGGTTTTTAAGTTTCTCACGATCATTTTTTCGGTTTTTTAGTTTGTGTATCTATTTCTAAAGCCCAAATTTTGAATTAAAAATTTTGGCTAGTTTCGTTTTCAATAATTCAGCTACTTTCAGTACCCTCTAAACCTTCAACAGGGATTAACGATACTAAATCCTGTGGTCGCGGATACTGGATACCAGCATCTTCACAATGCCATAAATTAATAACAGGATAATTGCCAAGCTAGTGAGGTTATAAAGTTTGCGTGGATATTCCGCTTTCTCAGCCAACGACGGCTGACTGACAACCATTAAATGCTTCAGCCGTCCGGAAGCCTCCATTCGCGCTGTCTCCAAGGCTTTAAGGGATGCGGCGTAAGCATCGGTGGCAAACTGAAGATTCAATTCCAAATTCTGAAAGTGTGCACTCAAACTGTTGAGTCGCTGTTCTCCCTGAGCGTCTGAGACACCTACAAGGCGTTCCTTTTCTGCAGCTATTTGCCCTTCCAAGGCATTAATTTCAGCCTGCATAGAGACAATCTGAGAGGAATTAGGATTAAGGTAGGTTTTGGCCGCAGTCAGCTTGGCACGCTGCTCAGCAAGTTTTGCCTCCAATCCTTGAATAATGCCGCTGATGCCTTTGGTAAGCTCTTCTGGGCTGACAACTTTATTGCGGTTTTGAAAGTCGAGAATCTCCTGCTTAGAGGCACGGAGTTTATTCTGCGCCAACTCCAGCTCACTGCGAACAAAAGCCACTTGCTTGTCAGCCAGCTGATTGCTAATCGCATTTACAAAATCTTCAGATTTCTGGGTAACAGTTTCAACTAACCTACGAGCAAATTCAGGCTCAAAAGCCTGCATTTCGATTGTAATAATGCCAGTCGACTCATCGTAATCAACTGCAATATGTTTGCGGTAGTACTTCAAATAATCTTCCTGGCTGGCCTCCGAACCGAGACGAGAGAAGATGTCGTAGCGATCGCTCTTGTAGTAATCACTTAATTGCAATGTTTTATCCAGATACACCGCCATGTCCAGAGACTGGATATAGTTGACCACTAGGAAGGCATCCTGATTGTCTATTCCCACCCCAGGCAACAGGAAACCGAGCGAGGGGGACATTCCTTGGCTGGAACCGTTGTCTTTTACAATAAGCTGGGTACTACTGACATAGCGATCCGAAACAAAGAATAGATAATAGGCGGATACCAGAAACAGCGGTAGGCCAACACAAAGCAGTAATCCATGCCAAGAGCTCATGCGCGAGCGACCTGCACCAGGTTGTGGCTGCGGTTCATTCGCAGCAAAACTTGCAAATATACCTTTCACAACCTCAGCGGTTCTTTTAAATGCGCCACTATCGGGCTTAGTCTTTTGCTCTGTGACAAGCTGCGTATTTGTTTTCATTGTCTATGCCTTAAGTGCCTGTGCGGCCCTGTTCTGTAGTTGCACCTTGGGCTTGGGGATTCCCTGCTGATAAACCTCTATAGCCTCTTCTACGGTATCGTATATCTGTAACCCTTCCGGCCCGAGATAGATACCAACATCGCAGTTCTTTTTCAGTTGCTGCATTGCATGGGCCACAATAATAAAATTGGCTGATTTACGTCTCTCCGCGATAATCTGCTCACATTTGTGTTTGAAATGTGCATCGCCAACCGACATCACTTCATCTACTAAGTAACAATCAAAATCTACAGAAATACTTAGGCCGAACGCTAAGCGGGAGCGCATACCAGAAGAGTAAGACTTAACCGGTGCATTAAAATAATTACCAATTTCTGCAAAATCCTGAACTCTATCTAATACCTTTTGCCTAGCCGTTCCCCAAATCCCGTGAATACCGCAGATAAACTCGGCATTCTCTCTGCCTGTCATACTACCCTGGAAGCCACTGGCAAGCCCCATAGGCCAGGATATGCGCTCGTTGGTAATGACTTGTCCATAATCGGGATAATCAATGCCGCCCATAATCCGTAACAGGGTTGATTTGCCGGCACCATTACGTCCAAGAATGCCAATATTCTTGCCTTCAGGGAAAATAGCATTCACATCTTTAAACAACATTTTGCGACCATTCGGTGTTCGAAAGGACTTAGTCAGATTTCTTAACTCGATCACTTGCTGCGTACCAAATCTCTCCACTGGCTGCGGTAAGCCAACAAACCAAAAGCGAGCATTGCTAACGAACTGAAAGCCAGATAAGGCAAGTCTGCAAACATGCCGTGATAACTACTGAACAATCCCTCACGGGTTAACTCAATCACATGTAACAAAGGGTTCCAGGCAAGAAATGGATGGTATTTTTCAGGTATCTGTTCCAGGGAGAAAAACACTCCCGACATAAAATAAAGTGGTCGCTGGATTAAGGATCCGAACTTCGAAATCTCAGGATATTTCGCGCCTGCTACACAAAGAGCCAAACTCATGCCGAATATGAAACAAAGATAGAAAATGTTTACTGCAACTAACAGTAGAAAGTTATTAAACTTTGCTGATATACCACCCCAAGCCAGTATCCCTAATAGCCCAACCATGCTTATTATGTATATAGCAAACTCCAACATCACTCGGCTCAAAACGGCATCAAAGGGGCGTAGTTGTCGATAGTTGAAGAGACCACGGTTAGAGTCCACCGTAGCCATAGATTTACCAAAGCAATGGGAAAAAAATAAAAACGGAGCGATACCACCGAGCATGAACAACGCAGTGGGAATCCCAGGATAAAATTCCCGCCCAATGAAACTAAAGATCGCAGCCAAAACCATGATATGCATGGTGGGCTCCAAAAGAGCCCAGGCATAACCCAACTTCCACTTGCCAAACCTAGTTTTCATTTCGCGCACAAGCAGTGCGTAGATTACATCCCGCTGGATCTGCCAGACAGTTCGCGAAGTTTTTGGGCCCATAGCAGCTTTTCTTGAATAACTGTGAACCAGTCCCGCTATCTAAAACGTGAAACTGGGATAATGACTTCAAATCCATTTGGAAGGATTTACTTCAAATACCCGAGTGATACTTGGTAGAACTTCACTCATCTACTTCTGATAGCTTCAAAGCTTGCAGGAATAGATGATGATGACTCCTCCTGAGTACATCAGCAGCCTTGTTGGTCAGCGCGGCATATTATCGCGGCGATTGATCTACGTCACACTAAATTAATTACGCGCCATTACGTGAACCCCGTCTGATAACTTGCTTTCTTACAAGTCGCAGAACTTACACAGATTAAAAACCAGTCTCAATGTGCGTCTGGTGCCTGTCATCAATGGGCAAACAAGTAGCTCTCTCTTAACTTACTTTGTGAGCACTTACCTCTCTCTAAAGCCATAACGAAAACACAGTATCATTTTTATACGAATCGAGCTGATTTTATACACATCCATAAATGTGATAGGACTAAGCCCCTAAGGGTTTACCCCCAAACTTGCAAGGTAATTTTTCAAAATCGCTACCAAAAAATTGTGGAATGGCCCAGCATCCAAGACTTGCTCTGAATTCCCCTAGAAAAATAGAACTTGTACTAGATGTAAATATGAAAGGGAGCAGGGTAGCGCTCTAGAAGTTGGTTAGCACTCACAACCTACTTAAAAGTCATGCTGACCTCATATGCCCGCAAGTAATCAGTACGGAAATCCTCCTATCGATTAAGGAGCAAGATTTACAGACACAACTCATTTCCGAAAATGACTTGAAACTTTGGTACAGTTTTCATGGGATGGCTAGGCCGAGCACTCTGAACTTGATCATGTTTCGCAGTGAGCAGGCACAACACACGCTAGCTTGCAAAAGCATCTCTGCCTACTATCAAAATTATGAGTGTACAAACACAGTCGTCTAATAACTGAGCAACTTCGAAACATGTTTTGAGCATATGAGGATCAAATCTTATAGCTCTTTCATACTCTGCTCCTACCTTAACAGCTGGCTCCACTGATACTTACCCCCAATAAAGTCAAACCCTCAATAAAGAAGACACTCTTGATTGCTAAAAAGTGCGTGTCCATGACATAAAAGGCACGGCTCAAATCTTTCATAGATTCAATTTTCAACAGCTGCCATCCACATAGAATCATCCCTTCTGTGTTACCACCTGGGCAGCGACATGCGGTTAACTTTGACCAATTCATAAGCCAGCTAAACCTGCTGGCAGGCTGAGAGCAGGTAACTCAGTCGTCTGGCTAGGAAATGGCCAGACCTAAGAAACCCCATATGGTGGGTGACACAGCATTGCCGGACAACCTCTAACCGGACCCGTGCCACAGGGAAAACTGCTGGCGCTATCGCCGCCCGGATGGCTCCAACAAAATCTTCAAAGCATCCTTTGAGATACTTTGCGTATGGCGGAGCAGGCCAATGCTCACCGGGGTGATAACGTAAAACGCAAACCCGGCAAGGTACCCGATAGAGTCAGCTTTGCTCATCATACCGTGCACGATATGGAATGGCGGGTGGAGAATGACCCACGCTTACCCAGTAAAGCCAGCTGGCGTAATCGCTGTAACGCACTGAAGCGGTTTGGGGAGGACTTTGAGGCCATCCACATACACAAGGCCAAACTCGCGGATCTGCGCAAATGGTGGGAGTCCCTTACCTTTCACCAGCAGCATGCACGCCGTTCGGAATTTAATAAATTCTTCAATTTTTTAATGGCTGAAGGATTGTGCAAGCTCGAAAGCAACCCGTTTACCACTACCGATGATCGACCGCGCCTACTGGAAAAAGGAAAACCTACCAAGAAACGTCAACGCCTAACCCTAGAGGCTTACTGGACCATTTATGAAAAGGCCGGTGAGATGGGTTATGAGGCTCTGCAAATAGCTATGGGTATCAGTATGCTCACCACTATGCGCCGCGCTGATATTTGCGAGCTGAACTTTGAGAAACACCTTCAAGGTGACCACCTTCGCAAAACGATTAATAAATCTGAAGCGCAACGAGATAGCCTCGCCGCCAGCCACTTAAGTTTTAATTTATAAACCCACCAACAACTTGGCAAACTTATTCACCGCGCAAGAGAACTTAGCCTAAGAAATTACCGCTGCCCCTATATACTGAGCCACACACCTAAGCAACGGCGAACGGGAAAAATTAAAGAGCATGTTTGCCAGGTAATCCCCGACCGGTTGAGCGATATGTTTACAGAAGTTCGCAACGCTAGCGGACTCTATATCGGCTTACCCAAAAACCAAACTCCACCCAGCTTCCACGAAGTACGCAGTCTGGCCTCAAACCGGTATAAGCGAATGGGGTATGACGTTAAGTCAGTGCAGCAGCTAATGGCGCATACCGATGAACGTGTCACACAAGCTTATCAAGCGGGACACGGCATCGATTATGATGAAATTAGTATTTACTTAGATGAAAAGACCTTGGGTAGAGAGTTTTGAAAAAGTTATAAACACTCTCTATTCAGCATATCACAATGCAATACATTAAATTACTTCTTATAGATTAACTCCACTTAAAACACCCCTTACCTCCCCAGAAGAAAGCAAAAAAGTAGACTCTATTTCCCTCTTAATTTTATCTGCATCTTTTGAATTTATAGCTTGTGCTTTTAGATGAATATGGCCATTGTCATTTTGCATTGCCCCATAACTAATAAGTCCAGGGTGATTCATTACAAATTCAAAAATTTCATCACGAAGAGAAGGCTTCACACCCTCAAGACAAATATCTATATCACTTCTGGAAAAATCAAGCTCTGATCTGTTATTAATGCGATTGTTATGTTCTAGGCGATTCATTGAGCGTCTTAAATTTTTCAACTCTTCAATAATAAATTCCTGCCCAGAAACCTCTGCCTGGTCAATCTTTGCTATTTTAAACTCACCAAAATGCTTTAAAAAAGTTGTATAGTTTTCATCTTCTGAAAAATTTTTATATGTGGCTTTTATCTTTTCGGAAAGCTTTTTCTTAAAATCAACAATTTTTGAAAACCTGAGATCTCTTGGATATTCCAAATGCTCTATTGCAGATGTATCAAAAGAATATGTTGTTTTATCATCCTTTATGATTATAGTTGGCTTATCAAATGCTAACCTCATCCCCAATTCAAACATAACATTAGGGTTTTTACCGCTAACATCACAAACAACAATCGGATTTTCGTATAAATTTTGAATAATTCTTTTATGAATGATACCCACCTCATCAGCATTACTTACCAGTTCACCATAAAATCCTGCAGCACGTGCGGATTCAGAAACAATCCCCAAAACTTCAGCCCAGTGAGATTCAGAGCACCCATCGATAGATGAAATAGGCATTACTATTCCACATTGTAATTTTTCTTCACTCATTATAATTCCCTGTACCCTTAACGAAAAGAACCACCCTAAATAGAACCTTACACAACTATACTTTTATTGATCCTGATACACTTAGAATTGATTTATAGATAAAATAAATTAATGCTTATATTTTTTACTGACATTTTCACAAGCAGTATTTTGAAGCCACCTAAGACGCCGCTCACTTATTATAACGTATGTTTTTAGCTCCAAGACCATTCATATAAACCATTTAAAGAGTCAAACATTCACAAGAAACAATGATACTGTTAAATATTTTATGGCTCATTTTTTTGTAGTGACACTCGAGCACCACCAGTAAGCCGTTCAACTCTCTGGTATACAAACAGATACAGATTTGATGAGAACATTCCTACAACAACTGAAACAAGAATCATTGAATAAATTTCATTTCCTACTCCAGAAACCGCCACACTTACATCTTGCGAATCTTGAGCTTGCGAAACTGTCACATAAGGAGCAACTAACGCCAAAAATATCTTACTCTTAATCCCAAGCCATGAGAAGGAGGCCATCAAACCTGAAGAAAAAACCAACTTTAAGTTCTCTATGACCTTCAAGCCTGAGAGCATCACTCTTGATGAAGCCCCTAAAATACCAAAAAGCAAAGGAACAGCCAAAATAACGACAATATTATACGCATCAGTAATAACTAAAAGTGTATCTTTGTGCAAAGTAAAAATATTAGGATTTAGGCTGGCTGTATATATCAACGCTGCACCAATCATAACCAAGCCGTAAAGAACTAGAATAAATTGGTAAGTTTCCTTTCTACCCATTGAAAATAAAAATTTTCTCTCATTATTATTATCATCTATATCCTCACTACTATTTATTTTGATAATTTTTTCTTCTTTACTCATAGCCCCCTCCAATTAAGCAACCTTACATTTAACCATCATCTACGGCTCCATTTCAGTTTTGCTTCGCTCAGTGACTTTACTTCTTAAGCCATCTTCCTCCAATTCTGGTAAGGAACTCACAAGTGCAGATAGCTCATCCACAAGTTTATATGCCTTCTCATGAAAGGCCGCCAACTCTCCAACAGTAAAAGTTATATAACTCTTCTTATGCTTCTTAGTGTTTGGCATGCCACCTGAAAAATTAGTACCAAAAATCTCATCATCAGTGCTTCGAATCCAACAAAAGTGCGCAAATTTATTACGACTTGCCCTTAATTCTGTAATACGATCATTAACATCTAATATTTCCTTCAACTGATTTTCATTAATCAAAGAGCAGTTATAACGTTGCTTATGAATATCAACACCCTCCTTGATAGCGGCTTGGAGTTTTACTGCGCTCATCTGATCTGTATAGGACCGAGCTAGAAACCCTGGGGTTACCAACAACCGAGAAAGCAATTGGCCCAAAAGTACCTCTATATTCGACCACTCGACAACAATTTTGCCAATAATCGTAAATTGATCGTCTGTTAGTTGAGCATATGTAGATAAATGATTTAATGGCATAACCTTCCCTAGCCTTTAATCAAAAGAAGTTTTTTCCTTGTATTTTCGCCGTTATACATCACTTTTGAAACCCATAAAATCAATGAGATATCGCTTCCTATCTATAGGTCATTGGAACCACTCTTGATCCTTTTATCGGAAGTACATTGGGAGCAAATAGAAGGTTGGATATAGTTAGACTCTGAACGTGAGTGGCAGGCTGCTGTAAAGCAGGAAAGAGAAAAATTTAGACGAAAAAAAAGAGCCCTGAAGGCTCTTTTTTCTTTCTTGCGAGTTTTTGTTCACGTTTTTGTCCACCGGATAAGAGGTCGTGCCCCTCTTCTCGCAACCCCTTGAAATACAAGGGAAATTTGGTGGAGCTAAGCGGGATCGAACCGCTGACCTCAACACTGCCAGTGTTGCGCTCTCCCAGCTGAGCTATAGCCCCAAATCCTTTTTGCTTAACGTTTCCGTTGAAAGCGAGGCGCATTTTAGCAAGGTTTAGACGCCTGTCAACAGAAAAAATAACTTTTTAATCAATTAGTTAGCAACTTAGCCGGCACAGCCCCCTACCGGGGGCTGTGGGGTACTTAGGGGAGTGAGGCGTACTCTTTCTCCCAACGTTTGAGGACTTTTTTCCCGGCGCCGCCCAGGGCGTCGATGGCCTGGCGCAGGCGGGCGCGGCTGAGGTCTGGGCCCAGTAGTACCATGGCGTCCATCACAGAGAAGGAGGCGGTGGTGCCACTAATGGCAACAAACAGGGGCGCGTTGAAGTCCTTGAGCTTAATCTCCATGGACGTGGATAGAGTCTTCACCGCCTGGAAAATACTGTCGCGGTCCCAGGCACGCAGGGCTTCCAGACGCCACAGGGCGAATTGCAGCAATTTCTTCTGCTCATCCAGCTCCAACTTATTGCCACTGAAGCTCTCCTCGGTGAGCGGCAACTTACCGGAGGCAAGGAAGCTCACCAGCGGTGCGAAATCGCCGAAAGTCTCCATACGCTTTTTGGCATGGGGCAGTACCTTAAGCAGGTTCTCGCGGTTAAACATCCAGTCAATAAGGCGGTCGGCAAGCTGCTCATTTTCCAACTCGCGAATCCACAGGCCGTTCAGCCAGGACAGTTTCTCTACATCGAACACCGGACCGCCCAAGGAAACGCGGTGGATATCGAAATGTTCGAGCATTTCCTCCAGAGAAAACTTCTCGTGCTCATCCGGCATGGACCAGCCCATACGGCCCAGATAGTTGAGCAGCGCTTCGGGCATAAAACCGGCACGCTGATAATAAAGAATAGAGGTGGGATTTTTGCGCTTGGACAGCTTAGTTTTATCCGGGTTGCGCAGCAGCGGCAGGTGGCAGAGCACCGGCATTTCCCAACCGAAGTATTCATATAGCAACTGGTGCTTGGGTGCGGAGTTAATCCATTCCTCACCGCGCAGCACATGGGTGATCTCCATCAGGTGATCATCCACCACGTTGGCCAGGTGGTAAGTGGGCATGCCATCGGACTTGAGCAGAATCTGCGCATCGACCTGGGCCCAGTCGATCTCAATAGTACCGCGCAGCAGATCTTCCACTACACAGGTACCGCTCTCCGGTACGTTCATGCGCACTACATAGGGGGCTCCGGCGGCGCGACGCTTCCCTACTTCCTCTTCCGACAGCGCCAGGTCACTAGGTTTCAGTGAGGTGCGGCCGGCTTCCCGCAGTTCTTCGCGCAGCTGCTCCAGCTCTTCGGCGGTGCGGTAACAGTGGAAGGCATGGCCCTTCTGCACCAGTTCATCGCAGTAAGTCTTGTAGATATCACCGCGCTCACTCTGCCGATAGGGGCCGTGGGGGCCGCCTACGTCTGGACCTTCCTGCCAGTCCAATCCGAGCCAACGCAGGCTATCGAGAATCGCCTGCTCGGATTCCGGGGTGCTGCGCTGCTGGTCAGTATCTTCGATACGCAACACAAACTGGCCGCCCTGGGCGCGGGCAAAACACTGATTAAACAGGGCGATATAGGCGGTACCAACGTGGGGATCACCGGTTGGAGACGGTGCGATTCGGGTTCTTACGGTCATGACAAACCTGGTTGAAGATAAATAAAGGACTCTAAAGGCGCGGGATTATAGCGCTGGCCGCGCGCCGGGCACAGATACAAGCTGGTCGCCAATAAGATCTTTTAGGCGCCATAAATCGAAAATTACCCGCAAATGACGTGACTTGCATCACAAAAAAAGTATGATCCCCGCCATAAAGATGGAATAGCTTGACTAACGCATTACCCCTGACAAGTGCAGGATCTTCGCGAGCGGCTTTTCACAGAACGATAACCAACGGCTCAGGAAGATACGCCATGCACAAAAATGTAGTTCGTTCACTGGCCTCTGCTCTCGCAGCAGGCATGCTTTTCAGCGCTTCGGCCGCCACCGTGGCAGCCACCAATAGTGCCAGTAGTGATATCACCCTTACCTTTAACCCGAGCATTGTAATTGCCGATGTCGGCGATATCACAATTACCGACCCTGCCCTGGGTACCGATGCCGTTGCCAGCGATGCCTTCTGTATCGGCGGTTTTGGCTTTCCCACCTTTAGCATTACCTTTGAAAGCAATGATGGCAATAACGATACAGCTTTCAGCCTCTCCGGCAACGGCCTAGACGTTCCCTACAGCGTCGGCTTCGACAACAGCACTAACGGTTCCTTTACTGTGGTTAATGAGGGTGAGCCACTAACTGGACTAGATCGTAACGCCGCTTCTTGCAGTGGTTCCGACAATGCCAGATTCCAAATCACTGTTGCCAATAGCGCTTGGCAGACCAACGATGTGCTGGATGGCACCAGCTACACCGATACGCTGCTGATCACTGTAGCCACAGAATAATTTTGTGGCGTGGCCGGATAGGATTTCCAGCCAAACCCATCGCAGTTTATGGCAGGACGTCTTAACCAATGGCATGCGCTGGCATTTTGTCTGGCGCAGGCCATTCACGCCGATAGCTTTGCAGCAACAGCAGCCACTTTTCTGCTGGAGACCTCTGCACCGGAAGGGTTTGATTCACTGACCGAACCACAGCAGTTATTGGCAGACCTCTACTATGGCGGCCGCCAAATAGGCGTAGCGCCAATTACTGTTGACCCCACCCATATCCAGTTCGACGAGCCAGAGCAATTGCTCCCTCTTCTACCTGAATTATTAGATAGAGAGACCGTAATAGCGGCTTTGGCCAACCCTTTGCCCAGAAATTCACAGTATCTCTGTCGTTCAAGTTGGCAGCGAAAGTGTGGCTATCTAGTGCCTGAGCAGGTGGCGGTCATTTACGATGAAAACCGCTATCGGCTCGATTTATTTTTCTCCGCAAAGTTACTGCCACAAGAAGCCGCCATCAGCGATCCCTATCTCCCAGCCTCCACCAGTGAATTTTCCATTGTTCAAAACCTCAGTGGCGCCTGGAGTGGTGTGGAGAGTAATCTCGGTGAAAACAGTCATAACGCCACTTTGAATGGCAACACCATTATCAGCTTTGGCGAGAGCGCCCTACACGCCCAGTGGTCAGCTGCCACTGCGCAGCACAATCAGATTAGCGCCTTACACTGGTCCAGGGATTATCGTGGAAAAGCCTATTCGATTGGCTTACTACAACCCCAAGGGGGCTGGCACTATTTCGGTAACCACAGCAGCCTGTATGGGTTAGAGATGCGCAGCTCCCAGCTCAGCCGTACAGACATTAAATATCGGCAGGGCAGCCCACTGGAAATCAATATGCCGGTACGCGGGCGTGTGGAAATTTACCGGGATCAGCGGCTGATCCACACAGAAATGCTGGAGGCCGGTAACCGGTTGCTAAACACCAGCACCCTGCCGCATGGTTCCTACGAAATTGAGGTGCGAACTTTTGATGAAATGGGGCGCTCGCTGCACAGCCACTCAGAGTTCTTTACCAAAGACTCCCTGCTACCGGCCCCAGGGGAATGGTCCTGGAATTTTTATGCAGGGCAACCCGCGCACAATTACAGTAACTATCAGACGCTACCCGAGCGCTACCAGGATGTGCTGGCTCAGGGATCTATAGCTCGACGCTTAAGTGGCAATCTGGGGTTCTTTGCCTCGGCAGCCTCAACCCGTGAGCAACAACTTTACGAGATTGGCGCCCGCTGGATAGGTGGCTTCTTCGAAGTTTCGCCGAGCATAGTGACTAACAAGGGTGGGCGCAGTGGTCACAGGGTCCAGGCGCTGTTGAAAACCCCATTCGCCACACTGAGTGCTATTGATACCAGGCTGGATGACGCTGCCGATTTTGATCAAACCAAGGGTCTGCAACTGCTACCACTAGGTTACTCGCAGCGCAGCCTGGCTCTACAGAGCAATCTACTGGGAGGGCAACTCTCTCTGCGCTTGCGTGAGCGAGACAGCGGGTATCGCTTGTTGCCCGGAGAGCAAGTCGACAAATTAGATAATGCGAGTAAGCTCACCAGCCTCTCTTTCAAACGCAACTTCTTACAAAGTGCTAAGTGGCTGGGCAGTGCCACTTTCTCACACCATAAGGCCGACGGGCAGCAATATACCGGCCTGGAGATAGAACTCCGACGCCGCGCCAAACACTGGCAGCACAGCGCCAATCTACACAGTGAGCGCAGTAATCACAGCGATCGCGAACAGCGCTTGCTCCTGGAGAGTCGCTGGCACGATAGGGACCTGTGGGCAGCAGAATTTGAGCAACAAATCACTGCAGAAAAAAGCACGCATGGCCGTTATCTTGAGAGCAGCAGCCATCTCGCCGGCCACTTCGGATATTTAAACAGCACTCTCAGCTTTAATAACGTTAACCATAGCAAGGCTTTCAATTATCTGGGTGGCTTCAGTACCAACCTAATTGTTGCAGAAAATACCTTCGCCTGGGGTGGTGAACGCGCACTGGAAAGTGCTGTAGTTATTGAAATCGATGGCAGCGACCAACAGAATTTTGAAGTATTAGTTGATGGCAACCGGCGCGGCTATGCCAAAGGCGGTGATAGGTCTGTAATCAACTTACCGGCATTTCAGAGTTATGACTTGTCTCTGCGCCCATTGGATAATGGTTTCTTTGATTACCGCGAACAAAGTAAATCCTTCACCCTATATCCCGGTAATGTTAGTTCCACAACTTATCAGATAGAGCAACAGCTGCTTATTTTGGGGCGTCTAACCGATATGGGTGAGGGGTTACCTAACACCCGATTATTTATCGGTGAACACAGTACCACCACCGATCGGTACGGCGTTTTCCAACTAAACATAAATACCAACAAGAAGAACCTGCTTACTCAAGCATTAACTTGGGGTCACTGTCAGGTTCCCATAAATATTCTGTCTTCTGGGGATAGCTGGTTGAATCTAGGCAGCATTGAACAATCCAAGGCCAACTGCCACATCAAAACTACTGCGGGGTTAACCAGTGCGCAACATTAAACACTTAATTGGAAAACTCCTTTGGCTGGGTGTTCTTTTTTTACATTGTCATAATCCGGCCAAGGCACAAAGCTGCTCCAGCAATGACAGCTTGCGCACCTGTAATCTGGGCGGCACACACACCCTAAATTACCAGTCCAATAGCCAAGAAGTTCCCTTTACCTTGCGAAGTCGCAGCGCATTCAGTAGCCGCGCCCTAGCTTACTACGCGGAGCTCACTCCTTTAAGTGGTAGCACTTACTCTCTAACTGCCGACAATGGCGACACTTTGGATATCTCCTTTATATTAAACCCTAGCAATAGTGATGCACAGCTACTCACACTGAACAATCTCGCTGGCCCCTTTAATGGTAGTAGCAATGATGTCAACGCCTCCTTAACCCTGAACATAGACGATACTAAAACGCCCTCCTCCAATCGCTACAATGGTAGTTTTCAAATCACCCTAGAGCAGTACTTCCTTATTTTCCTGGTTGATAGCGAAACAGTAGAATTTGATATTGTTTTGCAGGTAGAGCCTCGTATTGCAATTCGTAACCTGGGGGATATTAATCTCAGCAACTCGGGTATTTCCTTCGGCCAGGCGATTGAAGGACAGGAAGATTTCTGTATTGGCGGCATTGGGTTTGACCGTTATACCGTAAATCTATCTAGCAGCAATGGAAGCACAGGTGGAACTGGGAATCAGCCTTTTTCTCTTAAAGGTGTTAATGAAAATATTACCTATTCCGTTGGCTTTAGTAATACGTTAAACAACAACACGTTCAACAGCCCTAATAGTCAGGGTGATATCGCGGGGTCATTTACTAGACAGTCAGATGAAGCTTGTACTATTGATAACGCCAGAGTATCTATCTCAATTGCTCCCTCAGATTGGGAACAGGCCGGGGAACCTGTATATACTGATGTACTGACAATTACGGTTAGTAGCCAATAATAACTTTTACAACTTCTTATTGACCGCCAGCTTTGTAAAACAACTTTAGTATTAATTAAAATAATTACGCCAACCAAAAAAACTCCATTAGCTGGCGCTAATCCTTCAAAACTCTTATACACCTCCCTCATTAGCGTTTCTATGGGAATCGCTCTGCTAACACCTATCTCAAATTCCATGGGCGCCGCATAAGAACTCTTGTTTCATATAAAACGGCATTTTAAATACTCTAAAAACCCCACAAATCCAGGCAAACAAATATTACGACAATTCAGGCGCACTATTTATCCACAAATAAGAAATTATCACTAATTTCTACCGACCCACTGGGAAATTTTCCCTATTCTTTTAGCCGCAAGATCAACTATACCCTTCTCCGCTCACACTTAACAAAAGGACACCAATAATGAAGCACATGTTAAGAGGTTGTGTCATCCCTGTGGCGATGGCTGCTATATCCACCGTTGGGGCACAATTTGCCCTAGCAGCCACTGATCAGGCCAATACAGAAATAATGCTAAAGTTTAATGAGTCGATTGATATAAATGGCCTCGAAAACCTCACCTTTGAAGACCCCGCCCCAAGTACTGATGCCGAGGGCTGGGTGGATTTTTGTATTCGAGGTATTGGATTCACAAACTTCGAGATTCAATTTGACAGCCTCAATGGAG
Organism: Microbulbifer mixtoriginis (SeqCode); assembly: GCF_052467515.1. Lineage (NCBI taxonomy): Bacteria > Pseudomonadati > Pseudomonadota > Gammaproteobacteria > Cellvibrionales > Microbulbiferaceae > Microbulbifer > Microbulbifer mixtoriginis (SeqCode). Next base: position 3,647,165 of record NZ_CP174314.1, read on the forward strand.
ACGGTGCATACATACTAAGTAATGGCTCCACGGATATCGCCTACCAAGTTAGCTTTAGAAATGTTTCGGGAGGAAGCTTTTCTCCCACAAATGAAGGTGTAGCCCTGAACGGACAAATTCTTCAAAATCCTGGCAACTGTAATGGAGCTCCAGATAACTCCACCTTTGAAGTATTAATTCCAAATGCAAATTGGGAAAATCCCAATGTTTTAAGCGGCACTATATATACCGACGTTTTGACAGTGACAGTTACGTCAGAATAACCAATAGAAATAATAAAATATAATTTTGGTCAGGGAACAACCTCCCTATGGTAATGGTAAATAAAAGCAACGTCGGGAAGTTTCCCTGGATGCTCTTACCGCTATGGCTCTGGCATACAACTGCAGTATCAACAGAACCAATGCATCTCGTAAGCACAGATGTACCTGCAGGTTTTACAGATCTAACCAAGCCCCAAAGGATTGTGGCAGACCTGTACTATGGCGGGCGCAGTTTGGGCTCGGCGCTAATTATTGCCGAGCCTGAATTCGTGCGTTTTGTAGAACCTGAGGAGGCTATCAAGCTTCTCCCTGTCAGCCTAAACCCCGAGCGCCTGCTGCTTTCATTACAGGCTTCACTGGAAAAAAATAGTGATCGAATTTGTCGTGATAACTCCCAAACAGATTGTGGATTTATAAATCCAGAATACTTCGCGGTAATCTATGACGAAGAGAGGTATCGACTGGATGTCTTTTTCTCACCAGAGCTACTTCCTCAACAAGAAGCCCTGACCGACCGATACTTGCCCCCAGCCAGCAATAGTTTTTCCATTGTGCAAAATATCAGTGGTTCCTGGTCGGGAGCACAAAGCGATGAAGTAGAAAGCAACACACAAACTACTTTATCTGCTACCAGCATTATTGGATTTGGTGAGAGCGCTATTTACGGGAATTGGTACACAGCCAACGAAATTGGTACCCGTGTCAGTAGCCTGCATTGGGAAAGGGACTTCCGCGGAAAAGCCTGTAGCCTGGGATTACTGCAACCAAAAGGAAATTTCAGTACTTTCCAATCATTACACCGTCTCTACGGATTTGAGCTCCGTGACTCTCAGTACAGCCGCACAGACATCGGTTATCAACACTCCGCCCTGGTAGAAATAAACATGCCCGTGCGTGGCCGGGTGGAACTGTACCGAGATGGTCGTATGATTCACTCCGATTTAATGGAAGCTGGAAATCACTTACTGGATACCACCACCTTACCACATGGCGCTTACAACATAGAAATTCGTATTTACGACGAAGCAGGCAGATTAATTAATAATACTACTGAATTTTTTACCAAGGATTCACAACTGCCCGCACCGGGTGAGTGGCGCTGGAGCCTGCAGGGAGGAATGCCAGTAAAACCTGAAATATCCTCCGGAATGCCGGATCATTATCAGCAAGAGTTACTGCAAGGATATATTGCCCGCCGCCTTTCAAAAAATTTTGGCGTTTTCTCTACACTAGCAGCCACAGAAGGTCAGCAATTTATGGAGGTTGGTGGCCGCTGGGTAAGCTCTTATTTAGAACTCTCTCCCTCTATAGCTAGGGAGTCCAATGGTCTAGACGCCTATAAATTACAGGCTCTGATTAGAACGCCCTATGCAATGCTGAGCGCCTATCGGATCAAGATTGATGAGCAGAGAAATGATGTAAAGCCCGATAGATATACCCTGCTAAGCAATAGGTTGTCTCAAAGCAGTATTAGCCTGAGAGCCCCACTTTTTGGTGGAAACCTAACGCTAAGGCGCAGTAAGCGCAATCGAAGTCCGGGAAATTACACTGACTCACTCTCTCTGGACAGTCAATTCAGTGAAGCCCAAGAACTTAGGACCTTGGAATATCGTAGGAATATATTTCGAGGAAGAAAATGGCAAGCTACAGCCAATCTGGCCTACAGTGACGCTGACGGGGAAAAATATACACTGCTGAGTATTGAACTTCTTCAAACCAATAAAAATTGGCAAAACTCTTTCAACCTACGTGGTGAGCGCCAACAAGGAAGCGGTGACAACCAATATCTAGAAGTCCAAACTCGCTGGCGTGATGCCGACCGCTGGGCAGCAGAAGTAAACCAGGAGTTCACTATAGAAGCAACGCCGGAAGATTACTATTTAAGAAGCTATAGTCGACTTGCTGGACAATATGGTTTTATCAGCTCCACCATTAGTCATAGTGATGTTAACAATAGCCGCTCTACAAATTATATTGGGAGTTTTAACACCAATATCATTGCCACAAAGGACCATATAGCCTGGGGCGGTGAACGCTCATTGGAAAGTGCCATCATTGTAGATATTGAAGGCAGCCAACGGGAAAACTTTGAAGTATTAATCGACGGTAGCCGCCAAGGTTATGCGAAAGGCGATAGTAGGTCCGTGATCAATCTTCACCCATTTAAAAGCTACGATATATCACTTCGTCCTCTAGGGGATGGTTTCTTTCGCTACCGTGAAAATACCGATCAAGTGACACTTTATCCTGGCAGTGTGACCACCGCTACTTACAAGATTCAACCTGTCTATCTGACCATAGGTCGAGTTATGGCTAAGGGTCAGGGGTTAGACAATGTGTTAATTTCCATTGAAGGAGAGTCAACACTCACAGATAGCTTTGGTGTTTTTCAATTGGAAATACCTCTTTCTGACGAGCCCCCTTCACATCTCGAAGTCACCTGGCTTGATTGTAATGCCAAAGTTGAGGTTGTGGAGTCCAGTGAAGATTGGTTAAACCTCGGGGTTATTGATGAAAGTTCAGCCAACTGCCAAATCTCACAGACTGCTAAAACAAATGACACCCAATAAAAAATCAAGAAAATTTATTAATAATTTTTTAATAGTTATTTTTTTACTCTACCTGTCAAATAGCAGCCTTGCAAACTGTCTAGGTGACTCCCATCTACGTGTCTGCAATCTATCTGGATGGCACACAATACATGGAAAAGGGAAGCATCAGGATATCCATTTTACTTTTCGCAGTCAGAAGCACAGCTCAGCCACTCCCTTTTCACTGGAAATTCAACCCGAGCGTGAGGGGTTCTATAGGTTATATGCAGAAAATGGAGAAGCTGTTGATATAATTTTGGCCTTATCAGCGCCACATCATAGATCCTTTACATTCAACCCCGGTACAGTTTATCAAGACATTCCGGGTAGTAATAACGATGCCAATGCAGATTTGAGAGTAAAGCTAGTTAGGCCTAGAAATTTTTCCTCTAATAGCTATCAAGGAAACTTCCAATTATTGATAGCGCAGACAGAGTCTGGAAAAACTCAAAAAATAGATTTTTCGATAGTATTAAAAATTCAACCCAAAATTTATATCAAGCAACTCGACGATATCTTTCTTAGTAATATGGGGGTCTCACCCGGGCAAGATATTGTTGGCCATGAAGACTTTTGTGTTGGTGGCAGCGGCTTTAGTCAGTACTCCGTATCCCTGTCAAGTAGTGGGGGGATCAGTGCGGGAGCCTTTGTACTTACTGGTATCAGTGAACACATGCCCTATATAGCCAGTTTCTCAGATAATATTTACCGAAGTACTCCCTCAATACCCGGTGCATCCGGGCGCATTCCAGGTCTTTTCAACCGCTCAGCGCCAGAAGAATGCCTCAGCAATAATGCCAGAATCACGATTACGGTACCTTCGCCCTTCTGGGAAAGGGCAAATGAATCGAAATACACAGATGTTCTCACCGTGACAGTTACTAGTCAGTAATCATTATTAATAGCTATGTGCAATGAGGACTTCGGTTTTTCTATACCAATAGACCTCTGCCGACAGTACATTTAGAGTTTGAATGATTGGCTTAGATTAAGCCCCAGACATAAAACAACGATGAAATTTTTAATCTGAAAAATTTCATTGCTCTGAATCAGATATACACTTTCGATATTATAAGAGGGATACCAAACCAGGCCTTAGATATCCCTTTATCGTTTTTAATCCATACCACTAAGTCAGTAAAAATCTTAGCTAACTGACTCTCAACCGCCCAAAGGGAGGCGCACTCGCTCACTATCACGCCCTCTGAGTAAGACCTCCAACTCACCTTCGGTGGGAAGGCCCTCTAACGTCAGGCTTGTTCCAGCATAAAGGCGACCTGAAATATCGAGCTTTTGACACTCACCCTCGCTTGGGCAATGGCGAGCCTCAACCACTTCAACATTGATATTTCCGGTATTCTTTAAGTAACGTTGACTCCCGTCGGCCTGTAACTCCAGCTGGTAACTTCCATCCTCAGGCTGCACAAATACTAATGCCTGGTAGGCCACAAGAATTTTCAGTGCGGTTTGCTCCGATTTAACCTCCCCAACTACCGGCTTGAAAGTAACACGATAGACCTTCTCTTCCTTTAAATCTCTATCCAACGCCATTAGACGAAAACGTTTCCGCTCTCCTGGCGCCAATATGGCCTTGGCCGGACTCACCAACAACCTGAATTCATCCGGGTTAATCACTCGAATGCGCTCTTCGTTCTCTAGCCCGGGATTATCTACCCGAAATATTTCTGTCTGAACATACAGGGTCTCTTTATCCGGATTAGTGATAACCACGTCATCACGCGCATTGGGAGCATCATCAAGATAGAAAATTATTTTATCCAGGGACATGGCTGCCAGTGCGGGCTGCCCCAATAGCAACAAGAAAGAGAGCAGTATTTTTTTCATCGCTCTATCATCCACCTAAATTAACCATTATTTTAAAAACTGCATTCATCGAATTTATATGGCTGTTTGTAATACTCTTGCCATATTTCTGTTCCAACTCAGGGAGTCCTACAGAAATTCACCCCCATACAAAAGAATTAACTTAGAGCCAGTCATTCAAAAATGATTTGTTCTTGAAATGATTACTCCGCTGAAATCATCACTCCCGAAAAGTTCTCAATGGACTTTGTTTCCAGGCACTTATCAGCACCTGAATAATATACACGCTGCTCAGAGGAAGACAGCAGAGCTTCGCTTGTTAAACGAAAATGTTTGGCCGGTATGTTGCGTAGACAAAACCTTGCCGATTCCCTGCTTCGCTCATAACGCCACTGCACCTGAGGTGTAAAACTCAGCACTATCTGTGAAGTTGCCTGGGCAGTCTGTCCTGCAGACTGTACATGCTCCGCTAACGCTAGCACAGTGGTGGAAATTGCCAAAAGCAGAATACGTCTTTTACTACTCACGGGGGCTATATACCTCTTTAACAGCGCAGTTATGCCACAGCTGCACAGACATCTAAAGGGCACACCTTAAGTTTAGCTGGCTATTCCCTAGTCTTGAGGAATGCACTTGAGCATTGAAATTTCCGCCCAACTCTACTTGCAACAACCTCTCCAGGGTCTATTTTTCCTGTAAGACCCAATTCCAGCCTGGGTCATTTGACCCTTGGGTTACAGAGCGCCTAAGCGCCTATATCCACTCGACAATAACGCCTGCTTTCCGGATTTGACTCACATGCTAATCGCGCACCGAGGCGACAAAACCCGCCACCCGGAGAATACCATCGCCGCCTTCGAGGCGGCCCATAATCTGGGCGCCTGCGCCATTCAGTGCGATGTCCGTTTTAGCTTGGATGGCACTCCCTGGTGCTACCATAGCGATACACTGCCTATGCCAAGTGATAAGCGCCAACATTTCTTCCACGATCTAAGGGACTCCCAACTCAACCGCTTACCTATCGACTCCTTTATAAAATTGGTGGACTGGGCCAGCTGTCACCGGCACCTGGATTGGTTTGTAGGCATCTCCGCAGCCAATATCACCAACATGGGTTTTACAGCCGTGGTAAAGAAGCTCATGGAGTTAATGCGTAACGAACGCGAGTCCTTCGCGCTGCTCACAAAAGACTGTCGCAGTCTTCGGGCCGCCCGCAGCATGGGCTGGCATAGGGTGGCCTTACAAATCAACAGCGTTCCACGCTGCCTGTCTGCCGATATCGTCACTCTCGCCCCGGAGTTTCTGCTGATTCGCGACAGCTTCGTCGATTGCGAAGAATTACCCCCTGGCCCCTGGCAGTGGGTTGTCTATGAAATTAACTCTGCTGAAGAAGCTGTACTCTGGCGAAAGCGAGGTGCGCACCATATCCTCACCGGTAACCTGCCACTATTGATGCGCTCCTGGGAAGCGAGTGATGTCTACGGATTTTGATGTACTGGTAGTTGGCGCGGGAATTCTTGGCGCAGGCACCGCAGAGGCCCTGGCCAAGGAACGGCATTCAGTCGTGATTCTGGAACAGCTCGGCATCGCCGCAGCCACCTCCTCACGCTCATCCAAGCTTATCCATGGGGGCCTGCGCTACCTCGAGAGCGGTCAATTCCGACTTGTCTATGAGTGCCTGCGCGAACGTCACTGGCTGCTGGAAAATAAGCCGCAGTTGGTGCGTATGGTGCCCTTCTATATTCCTATTTACCGTGACAGCAAGCGTCCACCATGGATGGTCAGACTGGGGCTTAGCCTTTACGCGCTCCTCTCCGGCATCGGCAGTGAGGCCTCGCGCTTTCGCGCTTTACCCAAATCCGAATGGGATACCCTACCTGGCCTCAAGCAGGAGGATCTACTCGCAGTATTTCGCTATTACGATGCGCAAACAGACGATGCCGCCCTAACCCGTGATGTAGTCGCCTCAGCAATTGCGCATGGTGCGCAAATCATCTGTCCCGGCAGTTTAGTTGGGGCGGAAGTTACCGAGGAGGGGGTGCGGGTTGATTACGTTGCCGACGGCAAACTCAATACTCTACACACCCGCGCCCTGGTTAATTGCAGCGGCCCCTGGGTAGCGACCACCAACGCGCGCTGTTCTCCCTCTGTAACCCTACCTCCTATAGACCTTGTCGCTGGCACCCACATATTGCTGCCACTGTCGCTCGGCAATAAGATCTTCTATGTGGAAGCCGAGGATCATCGAGCGGTCTTCGTAATGCCGTGGCAAGACAAAACCTTAGTTGGCACCACAGAGCGCCCCTTCTTCGGCGATCCACGAGAAGTGGTTCCCACCATGGAAGAGGAGGCTTATTTGCTACGTACGGTACAGCAGTATTTTTCCCAGACACGCAGCCTACAGGTGGAGGATATATGTGATAGCTATGCTGGATTGCGGGTTCTACCGGAAGCGGAAAAAAGTCCTTTCGCCCGCTCGCGGGAATCCATGATTTGCTGTGATAATGAGCGCAAGCCGCGTATTCTCGCGGTCGCCGGCGGCAAGCTTACCAGCTACCGCGCCACCGCACGCAAGCTGGCCAAAAAATTACAAGCCACCCTGCAAGGTAAGGGCCCCCCAAGCGAAAACTATTCCTCACACATTAATACGTCCAGCCCCTCAGAAAGGGAGCGCAATCTTTAAAATTATCTAAACAGCATTTAGAAGTCTGTAAATACCTAGATCCATTTATAGTGTTTTAGATAAATAATGCGATGCTTGCCCTTTGGGGCGACCGGACAAGGTTGCCATGTGCTCATAGCCATTTTTTTCATAAAATGGCTTTGCCTGCCAGCTTGTTGTCTCAACCAATGCTTTCTCACACCCTTTCTCTCTAGCGAAAAGTTCAGCGTTTTTTACAAGTTCCGCACCAACACCTTGACCTCGGCACTCTTCCGAAAGCCAAAGCAACTCAATATGCAAAGTATTCCAATAACAAGAAGCACGGATACCACCAATTACCTCATTAGAGGAATTTCTAGCAAAAACTGTAAATTTAACCTCATCTTCATTTCGCTCAAGCCCAGGAACACTTGCTTGGTTAAAGTCGATAATACCTTGACTTAATATATTGGATTCATCTTTAGACGGTGACGTTGTAATATCTATACTGAACATTTTTCACTCTTATACTTAACAACCAATAAAGCTGGACCAATACCAATTTTCACTTTTTAATTTGCATAAAAAATTGACCATCGAAGATGGTATGGTTTCCACTGTTGCAACCAAGACTTTTAATCACTTGAACTTAGTCTAATTATTATTTTTCTGCTAATACCAATTACTCCCTGAAGCACTACACAATAAGTAACAATAGGTAGTACTCACAAGTGCGATATGGTTGAAATTTACATGACCAATTATTAACCCATCTCGCACCAAAGTACAAAAAATCCACTCTTTAGAGATTTAAGTCAAGTGTTATATATGACTGTTTATTAATATTGTCGCGAGAAGATAAAATCCATTAATTTCTAAAGGTACAAATCGATAAGCAACTGGAAGAAAATATTAAATACGAATTTACAGAATTAAGATATTGATTGAATTACTCCTACCAACTCCCAATTACCTTGATTTTTCACTCTGAGGGCGAGCTAACTTTGTCACTCAGTTTTTAATAAAGCATTCAAGTATATTGAGCCACCCTCTAGCCCACTTCAGCCCCCTCTCTTTTATGCAATGTACCCTAACACTATGGGGTCTTTGTTTTACATCCCATATAATGGCGGGCTACTCTGTTTTTATTAGTCTTTTACATCGTAGTTTATGTCTGATTACAGTCCCCACCGCTTTTGCACCGCGCCACTACTCGATTGGAGTGACCGTCACTGCCGCTATATGTGGCGCCTACTGAGTAAACGCGCCCGCCTTTATAGCGAAATGGTGACCACTGGGGCAATTTTGCACGGAGATCGCCAGCGCCACCTGCAATTTGACGCTGGCGAACTGCCTGTCGCCCTACAAATTGGCGGAAGCGACCCGCGCGAGCTGGCGGAGTGCGCACGAATTGCCGAGGAGTGGGGGTATGCGGAAATCAACCTCAACTGCGGCTGCCCCAGTGACCGGGTTCAGTCTGGACGTTTTGGCGCCTGCCTGATGGCGGAACCAGATGTCGTAGCTGCCGGCTTATCTGCAATGCGTGACTCAGTGTCTATTCCGGTCACAGTCAAACACCGTATCGGTATAGACGATATGGAAGACTACCCTGGCCTGACCCGTTTTGTGGAGGCGCAGGCAGCCATCGGCACAGAGACATTTATCGTCCATGCCCGCAAAGCCTGGCTGCAGGGCCTCAGCCCAAAGGAAAACCGCGAAATCCCACCGCTTAACTACGATATGGTTTACCAGCTGAAAAAGGATTACCCACAGCTGCAAGTCATCATTAATGGTGGCATTAATTCTCTGGAAGAATGCCAGCAACATTTACAGCGGGTAGATGGTGTTATGCTCGGTCGCGCCGCCTATCAGACCCCAGCACTTCTTTCACAAGTGGACAGTGTGTTGTTTGGAGAAAATGAAGGACCCGATGCCGCGCAAGTGGTCGAGCAGATGTTGCCCTATATCGAGCGAGAACTGGCAAGTGGTCAACGCCTCAACCATATTACCCGGCATATGCTCGGGCTCTTTCAGGGCCTGCCCGGGGCACGCCGTTTCCGTCGTCATCTGAGTGAAAATGCTCACAAGAAAGGGGCAGGGCCTGAGGTTGTGGAGCAAGCTTTGTCACTGGTCACCCAAGCGGCTTAACTTGGAAGGCCAGTATTTCATAGGAAGGGAAGCCAAATACTATCGAGGGAATCGCGATGAATAAACTGGATCAACTCAAACAGCGCAGCCAGGTGGTAGCAGATACTGGCGATATTGATGCCATACGCCGCTATCGCCCCCAGGATGCCACCACCAATCCCTCTTTACTCTTTAAGGCTGCCCAACTGCCCCAATACAAGGGCCTGATCCAAGAGTCACTGGACTGGGCAACTCACCACCACAGTGGCGCTAACTCCTCTGAAACAGCGCGGCTGGCTGCAATCAAGCTGGCTGTCAGTATCGGCAGTGAAATATTGCAATTGATCCCTGGGGTAGTCTCTACCGAGGTGGACGCGCGCCTGTCTTTCGATACCCGCGCCACTATTGATTACGCCAGACACCTTGTGGCCCTATACGAGCGCGAAGGCGTAGCCCGGGAGCGAGTACTAATTAAAGTCGCCGCCACCTGGGAGGGAATAGCAGCAGCAGAGATATTGGAACGGGAGGGCATTCACTGCAACCTCACCCTGCTGTTCTGTTTGAGCCAAGCGATTGCCTGCGCCGAAGCTGGAGTAACACTGATCTCTCCCTTTGTGGGCCGCATCCTCGACTGGCATCTAGCCAATGGAGACCGCAAAGCCTTTAGCGGTGAAGAGGATCCCGGTGTACTGTCGGTACGCAATATCTATCATTATTATAAGTCGCGCGACTACTCCACCATTGTGATGGGCGCCAGCTTCCGCAACACGGAGGAGATCGAAGCGCTGGCCGGATGCGATCGCTTAACCATCAGCCCTCAGCTGCTCCAGTCTCTGGAAGAGAGCGAGGGTTTATTGGTTGGTGGGCTTCCCACGGTCAACGAACCGCTGCCACGCCCTGAGGGGCGACTCTGCGAAGCAGCATTCCGCTACCAACTCAACAGTGATGCCATGGCCACAGAAAAGCTCGCCGAGGGTATCCGTAATTTTGTCAAAGACCAGGAGCGGCTCGAAATGCTGCTGCAGAGCCAAGTGATGGGACGCCGGGAAACTGATGCTGCAACAAATCCGTAAGCTGTTTGAACAGATTGGCAACAGTGCCGATGTTGAAATGCACGATGAAAAAGACGTGCGAATGATTAGTGCCGCCTTACTGGTTGAGGTGGCTACTGTGGATCAAAAGCTAGACCCGCGCGAACGTAACACTTTGATCGAACTACTTTGCCAACACTACGCGCTGAGCAGCCATGCGGCGGCAGAGATTATTGATGAAGCCATAGAGCAAAGGGAGCGAGCCACTTCCCTGTTTGAGTTTACCCAGGCCGTCAATGACCAGTTCAGCGAGCGAGACAAGTACCTGCTGGTTCGGCAGATGTGGCAGGTGGCTTTTTCCGACGATGTGATCGAGGCTTTTGAAGAACATCTAATCCGCCGGGTTTCCGAGTTAATTTACCTTCCCCACGGACTCTTTACCCGCGCACGGGCGGAAGCTAGAGACATGCGGAGTAGCTGAAAAGTTTTGCCGGGGCGTTAAAACTTTGAAGGAGGGTGTTTGTTAAATCTCAGTGCAGGTGCGCGGAGGACTTGCTGTGGGAGCCACATTCTAGCTCGAGGGTATGGACCAGATCGCGAAAGGTTTCCGCATTTTGCTCGTTCATACTCATCAGCACCCGGTGTGCCTCTAGTACCTTCTCCCGAGCAGCACATTCATCCGGGGTTTTACAGACCAACGGAGTTGTCTCCACGGAGAAATCACGTTTCTCATCGCTGATTTCCATCAGGGAGTCGAAACCCATCGCATCTAGCAGATGTTGAATGCCCCTATCGGCAAGGAATACCAAGGGCTTCTGGCAGCCACGCTCCTGTGCGCGAATCGCGATCTTGGCCATCAGCCCCAGGGTTGTGCTATCCACACCCTCGGCACCGTGTAAGTCAAAGGCCACACCGGCAAAGTCACTGCTTGCAAACATATTATCGATAAAACTATCGAAAGAAGTGCATAGGTTGAGGCGAACATCGCCCATCAATTTAATGATGTAAACGCCCTGGTGGGCCCCAACCATAATTTGCCCGGACTGCATAACAACCCCTGGCTCACCCGAACACACTCAGTGGATTAAAGTGTACTGGATGGCGAAAGTTCACTGGTAGAGCAAAAATGCTTGCGGCGGTTTTGCCGCCTCGGCACTTTTGTGCATAGGATGGGCGGAGCTTACTCCTGACTGCTGGGACTGACAAGAGTGCTAGGGCATGAAATTCGACTATTTAGTCGCAGAAATGCCACCTCTAAACGTGGGCAAGGGTAAGAATTGTAATGTCATCGGGTAATGCGCCAAAAGTGTCCACTTTCAGGCTCTCACACAGTACTCCCAACTCACCGCCCGTAGCGCTTATCAACTCTAGTAACCGCTCTTCTTTTTGCAGTAAATCGCCTTCGAGTAACTCCAGTACACCATCGGAGCAGGCCACCAACCGCCAACTGCTGGGCAGCTCGGCACACATTACCTGCCAGTCACCCCGCTCAAAAATGCCCAAGGGCCGCCCCTTGCCCGGCAGCCAGTCGGCGCCAGCGACACTGGCAAGCGCCGGCATGGGAATCTGTCCGGCGACGGCATAGTGCAGTTGGCTAGCGGCGGTATCTACCACACCGATAAACATGCTGGCGTGTTTACCCATACCTGTGGATAAGAGCTCGCGGTTAATCAACTCCAAAACTTCCAACAAGTCGGAGTCCAGGGACTCCAGTTGGGAAAACAAAGGGCGCTCACGCAGGCGATGCATCACGCTGTTTTTGATCAGTGCCGTAACCAATGCGGAGGACACCCCATGCCCTGAGACATCCACCAGATAAAACGCCACAAAGCGCTCGCCGAACAAACCGTAATCGACAAAATCGCCGCTGAGATACAGAGAGGGGATCAGGCGGTAGGCGGCCTCAACGCCGCCGGGATAAAAATAGGGACTGCGTGGCAACAGGTGCTGCTGCAGCAAGCGACCGGCCTCCTGATCACGGCGCAATACTTCTACGTGCTCGCGCAGCTCGCTATTGCGCTGCTCCAGGGTGTTGCGGTACTCAATATTCTGCTGGGCGAGGTTTTCCGCGCCGGTGATACGGCAGATTACTTTATCGATCAATGCAGCCTGTTGAATGGGTTTGATCAGATAATCGCAGGCCCCCAGACGCATGGCCTGTAATACTTCGTGAAGCTCACCCTGCTCGGCAATCATTACAACCGCCGTCGCCGGGGAGCGGAGCTTGATTTTGCGCAGTACCTCCAACCCATCCATATCGGGCAGGAGTAGATCGACGATAACCAGCTGAAACAGTTCAGGAGTAAATTGTTCTATGCCTTGCTGGCCACTATCAGCTACAGCAACTGAAAGCCCTTGACGCGAAAGCGCTCCACGCAAGAAATTGCGGGAGCGCTCATCATCGGTCAGTAACAGGCTACTGGGGCCGGCCATGGCAGGCTCTTTTGGAAAGGGGGCTAACTAGCTGTTGCTCAGTAGTCACTGGACTCTTCGACTTCCCCCTGATCGATTGCCTCGGCAGCTTCGGTCGCGGTATCCACATCCACTTCACCATCCACAATCAAGAAATCGCGGCGCTGCAGGTAGGCGTCGCGTAGCAGAATATAGCGATCACCCTGCAGAAGGGATTCAGCCTTCAGCAGGCTAGCGCGACTCTGGATAATATCGGTAGCCTTAAGGGTATAGCGAGTGGGATCGTGCTCCACATAGGTCAGAGGATTGGTGTAGTAATCCACCACTCTAGCTGGCGTATCCCGCACGGTGGAGGGCCCTAGCAGTGGCAACACCAGGTAGGGACCAGAGGGTACCCCCCAAACCGCTAGAGTTTGGCCAAAGTCCTCACCGTCACCTTTCTCCAAGCCCATATGCTTGGCAACATCAAAAAGACCGGCAATACCAATGGTGGTATTGATTAGCAGACGACCGGCGTCATTACCCGCCTGGCCCCACTTGCCCTGTAACACACCATTAAAGGTATTGGTCACTTCAGCCAGATTACTGAAAAAGTTGCTTACACCTTGCTGTACAAATATCGGGGTAATCTGCCGATAACTCACAGCCGCCGGTTTTAGCACATAGCGATCCGCACCGTCATTGAAGCTGAATATGGCGCGGTTAAATCCCTCCCAGGGATCGCGAAGAGAAAAGTCTTCACCTTCCTCACTCTCAAATTCTTCCGCGGGGTCAAAGCCATACTCATCCAGTAGTGAACCATTGGATTCACCACTAACGTCATTCTGCTCTACCGCCTCAGGCTGGGCTGAGGGAGTGGCGGCGTCACCAAATGGGTCCTGTGTCGCCAAAGCGCCCATGGGGGAGATGGCCAGTATTGCGGCCATCAACCAGGGCGATAAATCTCTGCGTCCTAGCAAAACCCTGCTCCTCTTCTAACAAATTTCAAGGTCAAGGATTCTAACGCCCCCGCAAACTGTAAACCACCCTCGGCAGCATAGCAGCTGGTATTCATCAAAGATGCCGCAGTTTCAGGCAAGCACACGCTGTCACAGAAAGGTAATTTGCGCCAGAAATCCTAGGCCCGGCCGATCTACTCTGTCGCCTGAGGCCGCAAACCAGCGATCACTCCGTTATCCAGTAATTTCTGGAGTAACTCAATACCGAAGCCGAAAAGGGCTTCGCTATCGACTTGCGGTAGCTCGGCAGCAATTTGTGCCAACAACTGCTCCCCTGTGACATCACCCTCGGAGGCCAACTGCAATAGTCGTGCGGTTACTGCATTGATTTCCATAAAGCTGACTTCATCGCTAAGGTCGCGATAGACCAGCAAGAAGGTGGGAGAATCAGCTGGCTCCTGGGGCTGATAGGTAGGACCGATACGGTGCACCGGGAAACGGTAACTGAGACTCCACACCAGCGGCGATACCACTGGAATAGAGCTCAATAAATCTCCCTGGCGATCCAGGTCGGTGGGAATCTCCTCAGTACTCACATCCAGCGCCAGCTCTACCCACTCATAATGAGCCAGCTCCAATAGAAACGCTGGGTCTTCCTCCCGCGGTTCCCTCTCCTGTTGCAGGTAAGTGAGAAACTCCTCACTAATCTGCAGAAAGTAGGGGCTCTTGGAAGTGTGGTGCTGAACAAAATCACGCACCATTTTATGCCAGTACTCATCACTGTAGAGGCTGCGTAATACAGGGAAACCACTGGCAATAAAAGATTCGATATTGTTGTAAATCAGGTCCCGATATATGGCAACTCGCCGGTCCTCAATATCCTCTGGCGCCTCAACTTGATCAGGGGCGCGTAGGTGATTGGCTAAAGCCCGCTGTAAGCCCTGGAACCTGGCTGTCTTATCGGCGACTGATGACATAGCTCTCTTCTTCTCGGTGACAGGCCTGAATGCTCTTGATCTGTTCCACTTCCTGAAACAATTGCGGCAGCGGTGGGATATTGAAATCGCGCTCCAGCAAGGTCGGCATGACACCGTGTATCTCGTAGGCTTTGTTCAACAACTGCCACACGGGATCAATCACTGCAGCACCGTGTGTATCCACTTTCAGATCATCCGCCTCATCGTAATGCCCGGCTACATGTACATAGCGCATACGCTCGGAGGGAAGCCCGCGCAAAAATTCCAGGGGGTCATAGCGATGATTGATTGAATTCACATAGATATTATTTACGTCGAGCAGAAGGTCGCAGTCCGCCTCTTGCAGGACCGCCTGCAAAAATGCCAGCTCACTCATCTCCTGACCCGGCGCCGCATAATAGGAGACATTCTCCATGGCAATACGTTGCTCCAGGGTATCCTGCACAATGCGAATTCGCTCGGCGACATACATTACCGCTTCTTCGGTAAAGGGGATGGGTAATAAATCGTAGAGATGGCCCTTATCTGAGCAGTAGCTCAAGTGCTCGCTGTAAAGACGGATATTGTGATCGCGAATAAACTGCTTGATCGAAGCAAGCAGATCCATATCCAGCGGGTCAGACGAGCCAATAGATAGAGACAGGCCATGTAGGATAAATGGATATCGTTCGCTGAGCTGGTGAAACCAGCGGCCATAGCGCCCACCGACGCCAATCCAATTCTCCGGCGCCACCTCAAAGAAATCCACCGTACCCGATGAAAGTTCTTCACCCATCATAGAGCGACGCAGCCCGAGACCGGCACCCTCCACTGGATAATTACGCACCGCTATTTGCCTCTAGTGATAGTGAAAAGTACTTGGGGCGGCCCTTAACACAGTGCCGCCCCAATCGCGCGTGTTGGGGTATTAGTTACCGCATTTCCCCTCGCCGCACTTACCTTCTTTCTTTTTACCTTCTCCACACTTACCTTCGCCGCATTTACCTTCTTTCTTTTTGCCTTCGCCGCATTTACCTTCTTTCTTTTTGCCTTCGCCGCATTTACCTTCTTTATTCTTGCCGTGGCCGCACTTGCCTTCTTTCTCCTTGTCATCGTGATCGGCCAGAGCCAAGTTATAACCGGAGGTGAGCTCAGCAGCGGCAAACGGGTTAGCTTCAGCGGTGGATGCAGATACATTCATCGCAGCAGTTGCAATAAAAGCAGCACCAACAGCAGCTGCTACAGGGGAAAGATGCTTCTTGTTCATAATGAATCTCCTAACTAATACCCAATGTAATATAACTCTCTATGACTTTTTCTATGTCCCGCAACAGTATAATGATGCGCACTGAAAAACCGTCATATTGTGAAACCGGCTCACAGCCATCACATAGTTAATGATGCCGCGTATGCTTACCGACTCTCATTCATCTGTCGGGCCAGTTTGGGAAATATTACACAAGGCCACAAATTTTTTTGTGAACTGTGGCTAAGCAGTACTCAATCGAGCAGCTCCATGCCATCAATTTCTATCCAAACTTTGTGCAGGCGCTTGGCGGAGATCGGCATCAGAGTCTTCAACGTCTGTGCAAACAGGCTCACACGGAATTCCTCAAGCATCCAGCGATACTCTACCAGCGCAGGCTCTGATGCCAGCTCTCTCCTCGAAAACTTCTCAATCTGATTATCGAAAGACTCGGCAGCCTTGTGGTACTCCACTTGCAACTTGCGGTCGCGGTTTGGATCGAGGGCCGCCTTTTCCAGACGCACAGAAATCGCCTTGAGATAACGGCCATACTGGCGCAACCATTGCAGAGGAGTATCAAACAAGACACCCCGGTAGAAAAGTCCTGCCAATTGCTGCTGGATATCCCCCACCGCCATAGCGACTGCCAGGTTCTTTTGCTGTTTGATCTGCTTGCGCAGGGGAACCAATTGCCCCAGGGCTTTGACCAAAAGGTCGCCAATTTCCTGGGCCACTCCCACCAAATCACCCTCTTTCTCCAGTGCAGATAGAAACTCAGCTTCACTGCGTGGCCAGTTTTCATCTCCCCAGAAGACTTCACGCGCGGCAGCCATCAGAATATCGTCTGCCACTTCTTCGCGGCGCCCCAGATCTGCGGCGGAAAGCCCCAACTCTTTGCCACGCAACAGCTCTTTACGTAGATATTTCACCTTCTCGGGCAAGTGCAACAGAGCCAGGCGGCAGATCCCAGCACGACTCAGGCGTCGCGCTTCAGCGGGATTATCCAGCAATTTCAGGGAAACACTTTCCTTAGCTTCTACGAGCGCCGGATAGGCGCGCACCTTGAGCCCTCCCTGATCGAGGGTATGAGTTTCCGGCAGTTCACCAAAATCCCAGCTGGTAATATCATCCCGCTCGAAGCTATCGCCCGCATTTGCCAGTCCCTGCTGTACCCGGTCGCGATAGCGTGCCTGCAATAGCGAGAGATCGCGATCCTGATCCAGCAATTTTCCTGACTCATCCAACACCTGAATATTAAAGCGGTAGAAATCTTCCAAGGAATGTTCCGCAGATTCCCAGGCATCTTCAGGCAGCTTCTGAGCGGTCTGACGTTGCAGCTCCAAGGCCAGCGACTGCCATAGGGGAGTATTGTCTGCGCGCAGTCGCGGCAGGGCCTTATCCACAGCCGCCGGTACCGGTACAAAGTATTTGCGCCACTGTTTCGGCAGGGCTTTTATTAGGGCGATACATTTATCTCGTAAAATTCCAGGTACCAACCAGGAGAGTCGAGCAGCAGGCACCTGATGTAACGCCCCAACGGGCACCTGGATACTGACGCCATCATCTACACTGCCGGGCTCGAAGTGATAACGGAGTGGGTAAACAATACCCCCAGCCTGCAGTTCGTTAGGGAATTGCGCCTCACCCACGTGATCAGCACTCTGCTGCATCAACAACTCACGGGGGACAAACAGCAACCGCGGATCACTGGTTTCAGCTTTCTTGCGCCAATGCTCAAACCCGGCCAGGTTGACGACATCTGCGGGAACTAGCTCATCGAAAAAGCGATAAACCACTTCATCGTCCACCAAAATATCTCGGCGACGGGACTTGGCTTCCAACTCTTCCAGGGATTTCAACAGGCCAGTGTAGTGCTTATAAAAACGACCCTTGCCACGATAACGCTGTTCCACTAATGCTTGGCGAATAAATACTTCCCGGGCGATTTGCGGGTCCAACTTGCCATAGGGAATACGGCGTTTTTCTACCAGTACCAAGCCGTACAGAGAGACTTTTTCAAAAGCCATTACTTGCCCAGAGCGGACATCGTAGTGGGGCTCAAAATAATTGCGTTTTACCAGGTGCTTAGACGCAGCCAACACCCAGTCCGGTTCTATTTTCGCAACAGTGTGGGCGAACAAGCGGCTGGTTTCTAATAACTGAGCGGAAACCACCCAGCGCGGAGGTTTTTTAAATTGGCCGGAGCCGGGGAAAATATGGAAGCGACGATTACGACAACCGATAAATTCCTTATTCTCATCTCGAGCGCCAATATTACCAAGTAAACCCACGACAATGGCCCGGTGTATTGCCTCGTACTCCGCAGGTTCTTTGTTTTCTTTGACTTCGAGGTCCCGGCAAGCCACACGCAATTGGTGGTGAATATCTCTCCACTCACGCATACGCAGCCAGGATAAGAAGTTTTTCTGGCACCATTTGCGCAGCTGGTTTTGGCTCAGTTCCTGGCGCTGAGTCTCGAAGGCATCCCATAGCTGCACAAAGGATAGAAAATCCGATTGCTCATGCTGCCACTGTCGGTGCTTTTCATCCGCCGCTTGGCGCTTTTCCGCCGGACGTTCGCGCGGGTCCTGCACGGCCAGGGCAGCGACAATAATTAATAATTCGCGCGCACTGCCATTGTCCGCACCGGACAGCAACATTCGACTCAATCGTGGGTCCAGCGGCAAACGTGAAAGTGCGCGGCCCAGTTTGGTTACTCTGCCCTGGTCATCGACTGCTTGTAATTCCTGCAACAATTTATAGCCGTCATTGATTAGGCGCGGATCGGGCGGATCGACAAAGGGAAACTCACGGATATCGCCGATACGCAGCTGCAACATTTGCAGGATTACCGCTGCCAGGTTGGTGCGCAGAATTTCCGCATCGGTAAATTCTGCGCGCTGTGCAAAGTCCCGCTCTTCGTACAAGCGCACACAGACACCGGCACTGACACGACCACAGCGGCCAGCGCGCTGGTTGGCACTGGCCTGTGAAACCGGCTCTATGGGCAATCGTTGGATTTTACTGCGATAGCTGTAACGGCTGACACGCGCAGTACCCGGGTCAATCACATAGCGAATACCCGGCACCGTAATGGAGGTCTCCGCCACATTGGTGGCCAGCACAATACGGCGACCTTTATGGCCGTGAAAGACCTTAGCCTGTTCTGCCAAACTTAACCGTGCATATAAGGGCAGTATCTCTAACTGAGCTATCTGCGCATCCCGCAAAGCCTTGGCACACTCGCGGATTTCCCGTTCACCACTCATAAATACCAGGATGTCCCCGCCGCGCCGGCTGCTGGACTTTTCCTCATGCAGTAACTCTTCAACTGCTGCGACAACCTGCTCGTTGAGGTCGGCATCGCTATTTGCCGTCGGGCGATAGTGAATTTCCACCGGGTAGGTGCGACCGGATACTTCGATAATCGGTGCGTCATCAAAGTGCTGAGAGAATTTTTCTAGATCAATCGTAGCTGAGGTAATAATCAGTTTTAAATCTGGGCGCTTGGGCAGAATGGTTTTTAAATAGCCCAGTAGAAAATCAATATTGAGGCTGCGTTCATGGGCCTCGTCAATAATCAACGTATCGTATTTATTCAATAGAGGATCGCGCTGAATTTCAGCCAGCAGAATACCATCAGTCATCAATTTGACATGAGTGTGCTCGGTGCTGTGGTCGGTGAAACGAACCTGGTAACCGACTGATTCCCCCAAAGGTTGCTGCAATTCTTCAGCAATTCGATTGGCCACTGTGCGCGCGGCGATTCTACGTGGCTGTGTATGCCCAATCTGGCCATAAATACCCCGCCCCAGGGACAAGCAGATTTTGGGTAACTGGGTGGTTTTACCGGAGCCGGTTTCACCAGCGATAACAACAACCTGATGCTTTTCGATCAGCTCGGCGATTTCCTCACGCCGCGCCACTACAGGTAACGACTCCGGCCACTGCACTTCGGGCAATTTGCCCCGGCGCTCTTCTGCCAGAGACTGGGAAACCTGCAGCTGCTGCTCCAGCTGGGCCAACATACGATCGACCGGCTTGCCCTCTTTCTGGCGCCGGCGCACATTTTTAACCGTTCGATACAGCTGGAAGCGGTCCTGCCCCATACAGCCGGAGATTCGGGCCTGTAAAGCGCCCAGGCTTTTATCTGCTTCGGTGTGACTCATAATTCATACAGAATTGGTAAACGTGAGATTATACCCGCACTTTGCTAAGGGGCAGAAAATCCCTTGGTGGCGCTCAACTATACTGGTCCAGATAGTGATTTTTTTCACAGGCGCACTGCTTTTGGTGGCAGTGCTGCGCCTTAGGGTCACACCTTGCGAGCAGTACTATGCAAGAGATCAAGCCCAAGCCCCCCGCCAGCGCCGGACAGCTGTTTGGCCACCCCAAAGGGTTGTTTCTGCTGTTTGGCACCGAGATGTGGGAACGTCTCAGCTACTACGGCATGCGCGGTATTTTTGTCTTTTACCTGACTTCCACAGCCACTGCCGCAGTCTTTGGCTGGGAACAGCTCACCGATACTGAATTGCAGTCCAAAGCCCTTAGTTATCTGGGCTGGTATGCCATGTTGGTGTACCTGACCCCCATTATCGGTGGCTGGATGGCTGACAACCGCTGGGGGCAGCGCCGCTGCATCATGTTTGGCGGTACCCTGATGATGCTGGGGCAATTCTCCCTGGGTTTTCCTCATACCTGGCTACCAAACGGTAGTGAGATTTATATGCTATGGCTGGGGCTGGCCCTACTGATTATCGGCAATGGTTTCTTTAAACCGAACATCTCCACTATGGTCGGGGATCTCTACGAAGAGGGGGACCACCGCCGCGATACCGCATTTACTATTTTCTATATGGGGATCAACCTGGGCTCAATTCTCGGTTATTTGGTCGTAGGCTGGATTGGGGAAAAGGTGGACTACCAGCTCGCCTTTATTGTTGCAGGCATTGGTATGCTGCTGGGCCTGATTCTGCAAATGACTCAAGCCAAACGCTACTTGGGAGAAATAGGCGTAGAACCCTCCGCTCATCTGGAACTGAAAAATAAAAAAAATGAGGAGGAAAATAAACACCGCCCCCTCACACAGGAAGAGCGGGATCGCATTAAAGTCATTCTGGTTCTGGGTGTGTTTATCGTGGTTTTTTGGGCTGGTTTTGAGCAAGCTGCCGGGTCAATGAATCTATTTGCCAAGTACCGCACCGACCTGAATATCTTTGGATGGGAAATTCCTGCCAGCTGGCTACAAATGGTCAATCCCTTGTTTATTATTATCCTCGCACCGATTATGGCCTCTATCTGGGTAGGTATGGGAGATCGCGAGCCGAGTTCACCGGCTAAATTCAGCTTGGGGTTAGTTTTTCTCGGAATCGGTTTTCTCTCTATGTGCGGCGCGGCACTACAAATCGGCGACTCCGAGACCATTAAAGCAAGCATCTGGTGGCTGATTTTCGCCTACATTTTTCACACCATTGGTGAACTTTGCCTGTCACCTATCGGACTTTCTGTGGTGACCAAATTATCTCCCCTGCGCTATTTATCCCTGATGATGGGACTCTGGTTTGCCTTTATTGGTATCGCCAACAAAGGGGCAGCAGAGATCGGTAAATTAGTGGGGATTTCTGGACCACTCGCCACTTTCGGCGGTGTCGCACTAACTGCCATAGTGGCCGGTTTTATTCTATATTTGATTCGTGAAAAACTAGTGGATTGGATGCACGGTGCAGAAGAGGTGCATGTTACAGTGGGCGAAACCACCAGAGAAGAAATCAGTATTACTGCTGATCACGAGGGAACGCCACCCAAACACTTCAGCGGTAATAAAAAGTAGTACTTGATTAACTCTAAAATTATCTATCGGGTAGTTCGGCACAGGAGTGTGCCGCCTGTGGATAATTCCTTGCCTAAAACTCCTTAGATTAGAGCTTCTTGCAAGGAACCTTCATTGACGCCGCTATTAGCGGCCTTTGACTAAATAGGCAATCGCCCGATCCAATCCCTCAAGGGTCATCGGATACATATGGCCATCCACTAGACGCTGGGTCATGCCGATACTGGGCGTAAACTGCCAATACTCCTCATCAACCGGATTTAGCCAGATCAGATTGTGGTAAATATCGGTGATACGTTCCATCCAGGCTGCACCCGGCTCTTCATTCATATGTTCAACACTGCCGAAACGGCTGGTAATTTCGTAGGGTGCCATAGAGGCATCACCGACAAAGATTACCTTGTAGTCCTTGCCATAGGTACGCAGTACTTCCAACAGAGACGTATTCTCGCTATAGCGCCGCTGGTTGTCTTTCCACACATGTTCATAGACAAAGTTGTGAAAATAAAAATACTCCAAATGCTTAAATTCTGAGCGGCAGGCAGAGAATAACTCTTCACACACACGCACATAAGGGTCCATAGAACCGCCCACATCGAAAAAGATCAGCACTTTTATTGCGTTGTGCCGCTCTGGCACCATCTTAATATCCAACAAACCCGCATTGCGCGCAGTGGAAGAAATGGTGTTATTCAAATCCAGCTCTTCTGCTGCGCCAGTGCGGGCAAATTTACGCAACTTGCGCAGAGCCACTTGGATATTGCGGGTTCCCAGGCTGATACTGTCATCCAGATTTTTAAATTGGCGCTTCTCCCAAACCTTGGATGCCGAGCGATTACGTCCCTGCCCTCCCACCCGAATACCCCCCGGGTGATAGCCACTGTTACCAAAGGGGCTGGTGCCACCGGTACCTATCCAGCGATTGCCGCCACTGTGGCGCTTTTTCTGCTCTTCGAGACGCTTTTTGAATTCCTCCAGCAACTTTTCCAAACCACCCAGGCTTTGAACTTTGGCCTTTTCCTCTTCGCTTAATTGCTTGAGAAATTCCGCTCTGAGCCAGTCTTCCGGAATCATTTGCTCAACGATATCGTCGAGGGTTTCCAAATCTTTGAAATAGGCCTCGAAAGCGCGGTCGAACTTATCGAAATGTTTTTCATCCTTCACCAGACAGACACGAGCGAGGAAATAAAATTCCTCCAGATCTGCAAAAACCAGGCGCTGTTGTAAAGCCTCCAGCAAGGCCAACAACTCGGTGATGGATACCGGTAATTTATAGCGACGTAAATTCAGGAAAAAGCCAATCAGCATAGTAATTCGCAGTCAGCAATGGGAAAAAATGCTCAGTGGTACCGAGCGGAACATCATCAGGGGCAGAAGTTTACCCCTAATGAAAGGCAACAAGGCTTGCTCAGCGGTTGTCACGACGTGCCATAAACGCCAGGCGTTCGAGCATATGCACATCTTGCTCATTTTTCAGCAAGGCGCCATACAGCGGAGGAATAGCACTGTTGTTATCGCGATTCTTGAGTACTTCTTCCGGAATATCATCGGCCATCAGCAACTTCAACCAATCAATCAGCTCTGAGGTGGAAGGCTTCTTCTTTAAACCCGGTACTTCGCGCAACTGGAAGAAAATATCCATCGCTTCTGCGACCAGTTGCCCTTTGATTTCTGGGTAATGGACATCGACAATTTTGCGCATGGTATCGCGGTCGGGAAAGCTGATGTAATGAAAGAAGCAGCGGCGCAGGAAGGCATCCGGCAGTTCTTTTTCATTATTCGAAGTAATAATGACAATGGGGCGGTGCTTGGCCTTGATAGTTTCTCCGGTTTCGTAAACGAAGAATTCCATACGATCCAGCTCCACCAACAAGTCGTTGGGGAATTCGATATCCGCTTTGTCAATCTCATCGATCAGCAGCACCACACGCTCTTCCGCAGCAAAGGATTCCCACAGCTTGCCGCGCTTGATGTAATTGGCAATATTGTGAACCTTATCCACCCCCAACTGGGAGTCGCGCAGGCGGGATACCGCATCGTACTCGTAAAGTCCCTGCTGGGCCTTAGTGGTAGATTTGATATGCCATTGGATCAATTTCATTCCAAGGCTCTCGGCAACCTGTTCCGCGAGCAGTGTTTTGCCGGTGCCCGGTTCGCCTTTGATCAACAAAGGGCGCTGTAAGGTGACGGCTGCGTTCACCGCCATCTGCAGGTCTTCGGTAGCTACATAGCTATCGGTACCGGTAAATTTCATGCTTACTCCAATCCTGTCATCACGCTATCTTCAGATTTAGCGAATGATAATTGAACAGCGGGGCGGGTGGCGAGGCGGGAACGATCAAATTGGATGACCAGCCCGAGTAGAGACTAAATGAAGGGGGTTATCGACTATGGCTCAAGCCATCTGAGTGCTGCGGCGGTGTACTACTTGGCGCCCCTTACCGGTGATATACCAGCGAATCCCCAGGTGACTGTGGATTTTGCCCACCATTTCTAATACAAGCAGGCTGTTAAGGGCACGGGCAATAGAATTGGTCTCCATACCACTATCTTGCACCATACCACTTAGGGAGCGGAATACACACTCGCCGTCATTTAGCAGATTGAGTACCTGCAGGGCATTGTCGTCCAGCTTGCGAATTTGGTTGAAATCCAGCACCGGCCCCTGCTCCAGATCCCCTTCTATCTCATGTTCCAGCAAAGGCATCATTTCCAACTGCATAGTGCGCAGTTCCTGCTCCATATTTTCCACTCGAGCACGGGCGATACTGGCATCGCGCAGCTGGCGACGCGCAGCATTAAACACGAACATGCGGGAAGCTATAGCGGCAAGCAGACAATAACCGGTAAAAATCAAAAGCCGCGAAGGGTCGCCTTGGATTTCGATCAGTAAATCGCTTTGGGTAAACTTCAGGAAGATTGGCACCATTAAGGCACCACATAATCCCATAATCAGGCAGCGAGCAAGGCCGGCGGGATCCTCCTCCGTAAACAGCATTTGATAATAGTTCACCAGCCCACCGAGAATGCCCGATACCAGCATTACTGCAGTGAGAATCAGCAGGTGGTCGAGCATCAGGGTTCCTCAGCCTTCTGGCAACCTGCGCCATAACTATGGGCGAAAATCTACGCCAAGGGCAATTTATAAACTTTATCTGTCGTGAGTCTGGCTTACCAACAAGTAACTCACTCCACTGGGATATTCAGGAAATACAATCCATGATTTCCCAACAAGGGCTTGTTTATTGGTCTTTATCGGTACGCCGGCTCGTCTGGCCTCACGCCAAGTGCGTAAGCGGCCTAATAGATATAGCAGCTGTCACCATCCACAGAGAGGCTAGAGAAAGGAAGGAACGCCTTTGATAAGCAAGGGGAGAAAAGTGAGTGGGCCCAGTTGCGATGAGCCCTGTGATGAGGGAAGATCTGGATGAAAAATCCCGTTACTGTTCCTTGAAGTATGGGTCTTCGTCGAAACGACGGCGGCGACTGCGACGAAACTTAGATAATAGCGAAACCAGTCCCCACACAATCATCACCGCTAAAGCACCACCTGCAGCAAATACCAAATTTGCTGTCACTTCCGGTGCAGCCCCATTTTCTTCAAATAATACCTGGTAGAGATACAGGGGTAGTACGGGCATGGCTACTGACTCGGCCACCGGTATTTTTACCGGCAGCAGTAGTACACCAGCCAAGACCAATAACAAGGTGCGGCGCAGCCAGCTCCAGCGCCAATTGCGCATAAACCACCAGCCGGCAGCTAGTAAAACCAGTGTCGAGCCGGTATATACCAACCAGGCAAGTTGAAAATCTTCAGACATTTTTTATTTACTCTATGTTTCCCGCCCAGTTCAGGAACTAGTGACTATGCCTCACTAGCTCAACCGGCTTCCACCCAGGTGACGATGTGCTCCTCCATATCGTCCGGGTGAACCAGCTCCTCACTGATGACACTGCCGCGCACAGACATACCCGCTTTGTGTACAGACTGGCTATCTCCACTCACAAGCGGATGCCACTCCGGCAAAGGGTGCCCTTCGGCCAAGCGACGGTAGGCACAGGTGCTCGGAAGCCAGGTGTATTGGTCTATATCCTCTACCCGCAACTGCACACATCCAGGCACCAATTCTTTTCGCCTTGAATACTGGCTACAGCGACAGGAATCTGTATCCAGCAAACGGCAGGCGACATTGGTGTTGTAAAGCTCACCAGTTTCCTCATCTTCCAGGCTGTGCAGGCAGCAGCGCCCACAACCATCACACAGAGCTTCCCATTCAGGTTCACTCATTTGCGCTAGAGTTTTACGTCGCCAAAAAGGCAATTGTGCCATTAATCTAACTCAGCGCTGCAGTTTGCTGTTTTTCAATGCGATCGCACGCATTTCAGAATCGGCCACCGGCGGCATCTGCAAATAGTAACCTTGCACACGTACCTCTTGCAGGACTTTGTCGGCATTTGCGCGCGCCAGTTTGCGCTCTGGAGTCATTAGCATGGTAGTGACGTGCTGGGGGCTGCCAAACAACTCCAATAAATTTTTAGGTACCCGCGCAGTCCCCTCACGCTTATCGACGTACAAATACATTTCTTCTTTTTTGGGACTACGATAAATATCACACAAGACTTTCACTTCATTTCCTCTTTGCGTAAATGTCGCAGAACTTTAAGCAGGGGCCGACCAACCACTTCGGCGCGCCAACCACAGAGACGCCCCTGCAACTGGGGGTCGCGAGCAAGGACCAGGGCTTCCAACTCTTTTTTGCGAATTAGGATTTCTGCAGGCAGCTTTTCACGCTCTGCAATACTCGCGACCTCTTTACGCAGTAACTTCAGTAACTCCCCCTGTTGTCGGTTGAGCGGCTGCGGTAAACGCGTCGGTAAATCGCTGCGCTCCAGAGCGCGGGAAATCAACTGCAACAACCTATCACCGTGTTCTCGCAGGGCACGGCCCTCGAGGCCAGCCTGGCTCAAGGCGCTTTTATGCCGCGGCAACTGCTGGGCCATGGTCATACAGAGATTTTCCTTGAGCAGGTGGTTGCGCGGCATATTTCGGGTTCGCGCCTCACATTCCCGCCAAGTACAAAGGTCCTGTAACACGGCCAAATGTTTGCCGCGCAGGCGCCAGGCACCTTTCACTTTCTGGTAATAGAACTCAGGGGGTTGCGGGCTTCGCGCAGTTGCCACCAAAGTTGCGCAGTCTTCAACTAGCCAAGTTTCCCGCTGCTGCTCCTGCAACCGCTTTAGCAAGGCACCATAGAGAACCGGCAGCCAAGCCACATCGAGTGCGGCGTAGGTTTTCTGGGCATCACTGAGAGGGCGCTGCAACCAATCCGAGCGGGTCTCGCTCTTCGGCAGTTCAATACTCAATAGCTCGCGCACGGTAGCGGCGTAACCGAGGCCTGCCCCCATACCACTAATCGCCGCGGCGATCTGAGTATCAAAAATGGGCTCGGGGATCACCCCCAGCAGACGCTCCAGAGTCTCCAAATCCTCGCTGCAGCTGTGCATGATTTTTGTAACAGCCGTATCCAGCAGCAGATCACGCAACGGTTGCAGGTCTTCAATGGCGAGATTATCGATGAGGTAGCAGTGCCTGCCATCCCCAACCTGTACTAGGGCCGGCTGAGGATAAAAGGTGCGACTGCGCATAAACTCGGTATCCAGAGCCACAGCGCGCTGCTGTCGCCACTGTGCGCACAAAGCCGCCAACTGCTCGCAGGAGTCCACCCAGCGTGGAGTAGCATCTATTTCAACCATCGGTATTACTCTGCTGGGGGGAAGAAGGCGGTGCGACTATTGAAGGCGTGCGCCAGGGTACCGCCGTCGATATATTCCAGCTCACCGCCGATGGGAACGCCATGGGCGATACGACTGACAGTCACTCCCTGCGCTTTGGCGCGCTCGGCGATGTACTGGGCTGTCGCCTCCCCCTCTACTGTGGGATTGGTGGCGACAATCAACTCCTGTAATGGCTCACTGGCCAACCTGCACTCCAGCAGGTCCATTCCAAGATCTGCGGGGCCGATACCATCGATCGGAGACAAGTGACCATGCAGCACAAAGTAGCGGCCATGGTAGTTACCAGCCTGCTCAATCGCCAGCACATCGGCGGGAGTTTCAACAACACAGAGAGAGGTTTGTTCTCGGCGGCTGTTATTGCACAGGGTGCATACGGCTTCTTCGGTCAATGTACGGCACTGCTGACAACGACCGACCTTCTCCACAGCCTGCGCTAGGCTGCGCGCCAGTAATTCTGCAGCGTCGCGATCCTTTTCCAACAAGTACATCGCCATGCGCTGGGCCGACTTGGGGCCCACACTGGGCAGGCAGCGCAGCGCGCGAATCAACTCTTCGATTAAGGGACTAAACATATAAGGCTAAACAACCGGGCTCTGCCCCTTAAAATGGAAACTTGAAGCCTTCCGGCAGATTCATGCCAGAAGCGAGGTTGCCCACCTGCTGCTTTTGTAACTCCTGGGCCTTCTCCTCAGCTCGGCGCACAGCATCGTTCACTGCCGCGGCCAAAAGGTCTTCCAACATCTCTTTGTCTTCGGACAGCAGGGAAGGGTCGATTTCCACAGAGATAACATCGTGCCGGCCATTCATGGTGACCTTAACCATACCCGCGCCGGATTCACCGCACACCCGTAGCTCATTTAACTCCTGCTGTACCTTCTGCATTTTTTCCTGCATGTCGGCCTGCATTTTCTGGGCCTGTTGCATCAGATCGCCCAAACCTTTCATAGGTAACCTCTATCTCTATTATGTGTGAGCCCGGTTAGACGCCGGGTAACCAAAAACTCTATCAATCCGCCTTCGCCAGGGATTCAACAGTATCTGACACTAACTCAGCGCCCAGCTCGGACTGAAGTTCCTGAACCAGGGGGTCTGAGGTAAGGGCATCCCGCGCTGCTGCTAGGCGCGCATCGCGAGTCGCCGCAGCCAAACGTGCCGGCGTACTGCCTTGTACCTGCCCCACCTGAATCTGTGCAATAACCGGCTGCTGGAAAAAGTCTCCCAGCAAGTCCCCCAGGCGCCGCTGATGCACCTCGTCATAGAGGCTGCTAAAAGATTCGTCCAGGGTAAAGGAAAGTATATTGTCCTGGCGCCCCACTAGCTCCAGATGCTGCGCGATCGAGTGCAATATGCCGCTGACGCCCAACTGCTTATAGAGTGCCGGCCAACTACCTGGTGTGAGGGCATCAAAGCGTGCCGGCGGCGCTTCAGCAACCTGAGCAACCGCTTCCGTTCTCGTGGGGGCCTGGTTTTCTACCGCAGGGGGAGAGGCCTCGACTTCCGCTACGCGTTGGCGAAGGTCAGCTAGAACCCCCTCCCGCGAGCCAGAGGGCTGCGCGCTGGGTACCTCTAGTGGCCGCTCAACTATTGCAGTCTGGGCACCCAGTACTAACTCGCCGGCTTGTTCTGCATGGTATGGAGGCTGCTGAGGCGCGGGTTCTTCAAGTTTAGGAGGCATATCCCCTCTAGCTGGCACCGAGTTCTGAACCGGGCTTTCATTCTGCGCAGCCGCTATCGCTTCGGCATGAGGCCCTGGAGTTGGCACAGCCTCGGCACTCTCAGAGTGCTGAGGCACCACAACTTCAGACTTTTTTTCGGCGGCATTCTCCTGCTCGATAGGCGCCTGTTCTCTAAGAGCCGTCTGAGTTTGTGCACTAGCAGTTGTTTCAGGCAGTTCTGCCCTTGGAATTGTCGCTACACCCTGCGGACGGAACGCCAGCATGCGCAACAGCGCCATTTCAAAGCCGCTACGGGGATCTGGGGCCAGGGGCAGGTCACGGCGAGCATGCAGGGTCATTTGATAGTAGAGCTGTATATTCTCTGGGGCTATGCGACTGGCAAGCTGTCGTAGCCGCTCGCCATCCCCCAGGGCGTTATCTATCGACTGGGGCAAAATCTGGGCGACCGCCAGACGATGTAAGTTATCGGAGAGCTCTGCCAGGGTGGCGCCAAAGTCTGGAGCCTGTTGAGCCAGCTCAGCGACAGTAGCAAACAACGTCGCCGCATCTTCATCTGCCAAGGCATGTAGCAGTTTCCACACCAAGCCGGTATCGATACTACCGAGCATGCCGCGCACTTCGGCTTCACTGATTTTGCCACCGCCAAAAGCGATAGCCTGGTCGGTGAGACTCATACCATCGCGCATACTGCCGTCTGCCGCGCGGCCTAGCTGCCAAAGGGCGCCTTCTTCAAAAGGCACCTGTTCCTCCCCCAGTACAAAGCGCAGATGCTCGACAATCCGCTCGGGGCTCATATTCTTAAGCTTGAACTGCAAGCAGCGGGACAACACAGTTACTGGCAGCTTCTGTGGGTCTGTGGTAGCGAGCAGGAATTTTACATGGGGCGGTGGCTCCTCCAGGGTCTTCAGCAGGGCATTGAAGGAGCTGTTCGAGAGCATATGCACTTCGTCGATCAGATAGACCTTGTAGCGACCTCTGGTCGGAGCATACTGGACATTTTCCAGCAGCTCCCGGGTATCCTCCACCTTGGTGCGGGATGCCGCATCCACCTCAATCAGATCGACAAAACGGCCATCGGCTATCTCATTGCAGGCATTGCACTGTCCGCAGGGCTCAGAGCTGACACCCTCCTCACAGTTCAGGCATTTGGCCAGAATTCGGGCAATTGTGGTCTTTCCCACTCCCCGAGTACCGGCAAACAGGTAGGCGTGGTGCAGCCGGCCGTTATCCAAGGCATTGATAAGTGCCTGGAGCACGTGCTCCTGCCCCACCATCTCCTTAAAAAGACGCGGGCGCCATTTACGTGCCAGTACTTGATAGCTCATCCAGTCTCCGGTGCTCGGCACACCTCTGCCAACTTATATCTCAGCGCCTTTGGCGCGGGCGCCATTATACCGGCATAGACGACGAGGCATAGCGAATAGCAGGCTATCATTCCAAGAGATCGTTTCGCGCCACTCGTAGCCCAAGCCAACCTTGTGATATAACTGCGCCAGCTCGCACTAAGAACAAACAATTCACAACGATAAAGCGAGCCTGGGACGGGGAAAGCAGTACGCAATGAATAAAGCCAGGAAGACACTTCTGGAGAGGCTATTTGCCGAGCACGGCCAAGCCTTGGTGCGCTTTGTCGCACGTATTGTCAAAAGCCCAGACGATGCCGAGGATATTGCTCAGCATGCCTACCTGCGCCTACAAAAACTTAGCGATGAAAAGGAGTTGGAAAACCCTCGCGCCTACCTCTACCAAATCGCAAACAATCTGGCTGTTGACCAACTACGTCGAGGCAAGCTGCATGTGGAGTACCTCAACCAGCAAGTCTCATTAGAGGGGGAGACTCACGGTAACGACCATACCGATCATCAGTCCCCAGAACGGGTTCTCGCTGCACGCCAACAGTTACAGTCCATCTATGAGGCAATGGATAAACTGCCACTGAAATGCCGACAAGCCTTTCTGCTGCATAGAACTCGCGGACTCTCTTATAGTGAAATCGCCCATGAAATGAACATCTCAGTGAGCAGTGTGGAGAAATATATTCTACAGGCACTAAAGGCCTGCCGGCGCAAAGTGGATTCCTCCCCGTAAACCCGAAGCTTCCATTCAGTCTCCTCACTAATTTTTGTTGAGGGGGGCACCTTCTCAGCCGTCTCAGTGTGCATGAGTGGAGCTTAAATCCTGACAAAACCTGAAAAGTGAGGCACTTTCAGAATTATTTGCTGCTACATGAGACAGTTGCGTTGCGATTATTCTGTAGAAAGATCTTTACCTTCACCGGCATCGCAAAAGTCGGGCAGTTTTGAGTAAGATGCACTGAATTTTGAGACCAAAGTCCCACTCTTAAAGCGTTATTTAACCCTTAACTACCAGAGCAAATATGAACAGCAACCCCCAAAGTCAAACAAGCGATGAGAGCCTGGACCAGGCCTGTGCTTGGGTTGCTCGCTTACGCTCAGAGGCCATGAGTAGCGCGGAAAAGCATGAGTTCGAAGCCTGGCTGTCGGCTTCTGAAGCTCATCGCCAGGCTTTCGATGAGGTGGTCGAGCTCTGGGGCGACCTGGGTGCCCTCGCCCATATGCCAATCGATCAACTGTTCCCTGAGAGTGTACCCAGCCCCCACACCCAAAATGGAAAAGCTCAAGAAAAGAAAAGAGTACAACCTATTCATTGGGGACTACCGCAATGGTTCATCGGTGGCGGACTCGCCACCTGTGGTGTATTCCTCGCTGTCTGGGTTGGCCTGCAATGGCTAGGAAACAGCAAGACTGATCAACAAATTTATATCACCCAGCTAGGTGAGATTCGCACCATCAGCCTGCCTGATGGGTCCGAAGTAAAGCTGAATTCTAATAGTGAATTTCGCGTCAGCTTTAGCCGCAAAGAAAGACAAACGCAACTCCTTCGTGGAGAGGCCTTTTTTGACGTCGCTCGCCAAACTGCCCGCCCTTTCACCGTTGCCGCAGGCAGTGCAAGTATCCGTGTACTGGGAACCGAATTTAATGTAGAGCTGAACCCAAAGAATACCCGAGTATCGGTCACCGAAGGTAAAGTCTCTGTCAGTGAAACAGAGAAAACACCAGGCCTAACCCCCGACTCCGTTACGCTAATCAAGAACCAAAAGGTCAGCGTATCTGACCAAGGCCTCACCCAAGTCCAGCGCACCTCACCGGAAGAGGCGACAGATTGGACTCGCGGTATCCTGGTATTTGAAAGAACTCCCCTCAAAGAGGCCTTGCAAGAGCTAAACCGCTACTTAGCCACCCCTGTTGTCGCTGCACCACAAATCGAGGGGCGCCTAGTATCTGGCACTTTTGCCATATCCGACCCAGATAACACACTCGAAGCCATTACCACGGCCCTGGACCTTCAGCAGGACCGCAGTAACAACAACCTGACTATCTTGTCTCCCAAGCACAACTAGGTTATAACCGTCTCAAATGGCGGTCGTTTATTAAGCAAATAACCAACTCCCCGCCCGCAAACACAATAGATACACCCGCTCAGTTAAATTCAAACTGCTGGGCGCAATAAAAATGGGCAATTTCTTGACGGTAAAGCACTGGGTTACAGCTTTTTTAGCACTCATGCTGTCGGCAAATAGTGCAGCCGATGCACTGTGCCCAAAGCCCAGAATCGAGCTTCCGGCGAGCTCTCTGCCAGAGGCCCTCATTTCTTTGGGAAGGCAGTGCCAAGTCTCTATTCTGGTACCAACCTCCTCAGCTTCGTTATATCAACTACCTAAGCAGACACTGAATACAGGGCAAAACCAATTTGAAGCAACAATTGAACAACTACTAGAAGGCCTTCCATTTTCCTATCACCGTATAGGCCCGACCTCCTTCGCGGTGACTCCAAATAAGGAGTCACCGCCTCGATCTGAACAGCAATCCAGCAAAGCACCTGAAGAAATCACAGTTACCGGCCAAAGCCTTACCGGCAGCCATTTGCGCCATTATCAGCTAGACGGCTATGCTCCTATCGACAGACTAACCCGGGAGCAGCTTGAACTTACCGGAGCGCAAACTGTTGCCGATGTACTCAAGTTTCTCCCAGCCATTTCGGGAAATTCCACCAGCACCTCAGTCAGCCAACAGGATGACGGCACAGCCACCGTCTCTCTCCGTTACCTTCCTGCCAGCAACACACTGGTCTTGATCAACGGCCGCCGCATAATTGGAGATGGTTACAACGGAGAGGCTACTGACCTCAACACAATTCCTTTATCTTTAGTTGAGCGTGTCGAAATCCTAAAAGACGGAGCTTCTGCAGTTTATGGGTCGGATGCCATTGCTGGAGTGATCAACATTATCCTCCGCAAGGACTTCGAGGGCCTATCTATAGATAGCTACTATGGGCAATCAGGAGCTGGCGATCGCGAAACCGAATCCCACCATTTAACCTGGGGGAGACACGGCGAGCGGGGTCATATCATGCTCAACCTGGCACAATACACCCAAGGCTCAATAATGAGCCGCGACCGCAACTTATCTGAGTCTGCAGACAGCCGAAATTTTGGTGGCACAGATAAACGCTCATCAGCCACCCCCGAAGGATTTATCGCGCTTGATAACGGTGCCACTCTGACCAGCCAAACCTCCAATAATTATCGGGACTGGTCCCTAGAAGATCGCTACAACTATAACGACTACACCTCTGCCGTCACTCCACTCAAAAGTAACTCCGCTTACCTATCTGCTAATTTTGACCTTTCAGACAACCTCCTTTTATTTGCCGAGGCAATGGGGCTACACACCTCTGCAGAGTCGACCAAAGCGCCCTCCCCAGTCTTCACACGCTTCGATAACGGTGATTTGACAATAGCAGCAGATAACATTTACAACCCCTTCAACCAAACAATTACAGATGTTAGGAAGCGCATTACGGAGCTAGGTCCACGCATTCAAAAAAACCGCACAGCTACCTGGAGACTGAATACAGGAATCAAAGGGGTCTACAACCAGTGGCACTGGGAACTGAATACCTCCCTGCAAAGGGCAAAAAAATCTGAAAAGCTCAGCAACCTTATCAACCCCCTAGCGCTCTCTCAAGGCTTGAAAGGGCCTACCAGCTGCAATTCGAGTAACGCCTGCACCCCTATCAATCTCCTCGGCCCCAGCGGCAGCATCCCTCAGGAACAACTGGAGTTTATTCGAGGCACAAGCACTACTAACAGCCGTACGAGAATGGAATCTCTCACCTTTATCTCAGACGGATCCCTAGGGGAAACCAGAGCCGGAGAAATTTTAGCGGCAGCAGGGTTTGAGATTAGACATGAAACCCTGACCAGCGACTCAAATGACCTAAACGGCCTTTCCTATATTGGTGGGCACTCCCCAGGAGCGACTCGAGGCTCACGCACCATTAAAGAAACTTTCGCCGAGGTCTCAATCCCAATTCAGGAAGAAAAACTCTGGCTCGATGGGGCCGTCCGCTTATCCAGCTATAGCGACTTTGGTAATACCTACAACCCCAAGCTCGCCATACGCTGGCAGGTTTTGGAAGACTTAAATCTACGGGTCAGCTATGCCAGCGGTTTCAGGGCTCCCACTCTTACTGATATGTATCAACAGGGCTATCAAAGTCAGGAGTTTATCTTTGACCCCTGTACCAGTAAGAGCGCAAGCACTTTAACTGGCTGCCCAGGGCAATCAGACAGCGCACGAATTCAGTATCTTACTGAGTTTGGAGGCAACCCCAACCTCACACCTGAAACTTCAAAAACCCTTACAGCTAGCCTTGCCTGGACACCGGAGCATATAGAGGGGCTAAGCTCTGCAGTCGAAATTTTTAACATTCAACAGGAAGATGTCATTGGCAGCAACCCTCAGTTCCTGGTTGAGCAAAATGCCTATGCTGGGCTATTTAGTGATAGAGTACTGAGAGACGAGCAAGGTGAAATCACCAAAATTCTCGCAACAAGAATCAATCAAGGTCGCAGAACCATCCGTGGTTACGATGTTGCGCTTCGCTACGATCTACCCGAGAATGAGCTTGGGCAGTTCAAGCTAGCTATGAACATAAGCCATATGCTGAACTACCTCAACCAGGGAGCCGCAGGACTACCTGAAGAAGAACTGTCAGGCACTTTTGTAGACATCACAACTGGCGGGGCAGGCTCACTGCCAGAATTTAAAGCCAATGCTGGGATTTATTGGAGCAGCAACCAATGGAAGGCTGGCTACACTGTACATTTCGTCGGCAGCACTAAGGAAACCTACACTCACAACGATAAAATCATCACCCACGATATTGGCAGCTGGTTTAGCCATGATGTACAACTCTCCTTCAACCCTTCTAGCAGATTTCGATTCTCAATCGGTGTCAACAACCTACTTAACACTCCGCCTCCTCTCGCTGTAACAGCGACAGAAAATAATTTCGACCACCGTACTTACGACCTGACTGGAAGGTACTGGTATGGGGCTTTCTCCTTCGAACTATAACCTCCTATTGTCCGATAGCGGCAGACCAATTGAATCAATCCACACCCCTCCCAGACCTGCCAAAACAGCCATAACGAAGTATCAGCAAAAAAATGAGATTTTTTTTGAGGGAGTCTTTCTGTCACTCGTTAAGGGATATGTTGGGAGGAAAGCGGCCACTTGGGGGTAGCTGCTTTCAAAACTCGTCATTATTGACAACAGATTATAAATCCAACGATCAAGAGAGGATTGACAATGAAAAAGAACCTCCTGTCCGCAGCTGTGAAAGGAGCCATTGGCTTCACTGCTGCCGCAATTATGGTTCCGACCATGCCTGCTTTCGCTCAACAAGATGCGGAGATGGTTGAAGAAGTAGTAGTAACTGGCTCACGTATCAAACGCCAAGATCTAGAGTCTGTTACTCCACTGACTTCAATTGGCGCAGAAGAATTTCAGATTTCCGGTAACCTTAACGTAGAACAAAAGCTCGCAGAGCTTCCGCAAACTCTACCAAGCTTTGGGCCCAGCTCAAACAACCCTGGTGATGGCACCGCACGCGTTGACCTTCGAGGTCTTGGCAGCTCTCGTACAGTTGTACTTGTAAATGGTCGCCGCTATATTCCATCAACTCAAACAGGAGTTGTAGACCTTAACACCATTCCTAGCACCTTGATCAAAAGTGTAGATGTCATTACAGGCGGTGCGTCCGCGGTATATGGCTCTGATGCTCTCGCTGGGGTTGTTAACTTCCAGCTGGTAGATGATTTCGAAGGCGTCCAAATTACCAGCCTTTATGACGTCTCAGAAGATGGAGATGCTGCAAAGCGCAACATCGATTTAACCATTGGTGGAAATTTCGCTGAAGGCAAGGGTAACGCAACTGTATATGCCTCCTGGACTGACCGCGAAGAAGTTTTCGCGCGTGATCGCGGCTTCACCAACGTTACTTGGACCGAAGATGACACCGATGGAGATGGCTTTAATGATAGCCTAGTTCACGGCGGATCTAGCCGAATCCCCGGCGCCCTAGCAACAACTGCTAAGGCAAACCACCCTGATGCTAAGTCCGTGAACCTATATCAGACCTTCAATACAGATGGCACTTCTCGTGACTTTGTAAACCCTGATGACCTCTTCAACTACGCTCCTGATAATTATCTTCAATTACCACAAGAGCGCTTCCTTATCAGTGCATTTTCCCACTACGATATTTCGGATAAGGTAACCGCCTACGGCGAAGCAGCGTTTTCACATAACGAGGTACCCCAGGAGCTAGCCCCGGTACCCGCAGCACTAACCGTTGATGTAAACCCGAATACCCCCTTCTTTGATGAAGCTTTCCAACAGAGTCTGAAGGATATCAATACTGCTGCCGGCCTAGACGAAAACACCCCAGTTCCTGTATCAGTAACACGTCGCATGGTTGAAAATGGCTCTCGTCAAGCACGCGATACTCGTGATGCTTTTCGGATTCTCGCAGGCTTCCGTGGTGACATAAATGACGACTGGTCTTTTGATACCTATTACAGCTACAGTAATCTTGAATACTCTAGCTTGCTGAATAATGACGTTGCTGCATCTCGTTTTGCCCAAGCAGTCTTAGTTACCGATGATGGAAAAGCCTGTCAGGATACCTCTGGGGGCTGTGCACCTTTAAATATCTGGGGTGAAGGCAACATCAGCCAGGAGGCCCTTGATTTCATCAATGTTGGCGCAACCAATGTAACCACTATCACTCAAGAGGTGATATCTGCTAGTGTGTCCGGCGTCCTAGGCACAATTCCATCAGCAGATGAAGCTGTTGGTATCGTTTTTGGTCTGGAACATCGCGACGATGAATCTAGCTATCGCCCAGATACCTTCCTTTCCTCTGGAGATGTTCTTGGCTTTAATGCCGGTGAAGCAACAGAAGGTGGCTATACCGCAATGGAAGCCTTCACCGAGGTGAACGTACCGCTTATCTCAGGAAGACCGGGAGTTGAAAGCCTTAGCCTCTGGGGCGCATACCGTTACTCCGATTACTCAAACATAGGCGGCGTTAGTTCTTTCGCAGGTGCATTGAACTATGCACCAATTGAAATGGTTAAGTTCCGCGCAGGTTATCAAGAATCTGTTCGTGCACCCAATGTATATGAGCTTTACCAAGGTCAAGCTGCAGGGTTCCCTGGCGCCAACGACCCTTGCGCCAAAGACAACATTACACCCGACACTGACTTGGCTCTATGTAGCCAAATGGCTGGCACCCCAGCAGGCAGCTTCGAACAGCAAGATACTCAAATCGAAGGCTTGTTCGGTGGCAACACTGAGCTCAAAGAAGAAACTTCTAGCACCATTACTTTTGGTGCCGTAGTTGAACCTATGGATGGCCTTGATATCGCAATCGACTATTATGATATCGAGATTGAGGACGCAATTAGTGTTCTAGGTGGCAGCGTTAACAATGTTCTTGACCTGTGCTACAACCAGATTAAGGATATTAACTCCCCATTCTGTCAGGCTATCACTCGCAAAGACAGTGGAAATGTTGATGTTGTCCAAGTTCTTAACCAGAACATCGGCCTTATCGAAACCCGTGGAATTGACCTCAACATTAACTATGGTACTGACCTCGACTTCGGCTTCGATGGCAGCTCCTACTTGAATGTTACTTTTAACAGTTCTTATCTATTGCAGTACGATGTAACCCCAATTGCTGAGCTGCCTGACCGTAAGGATGAGTGTGCGGGGTATTTTGGCGCTACCTGTGGATCACCGAGAGGTGAGTTTAACTGGAACACTCGTGTCAGCTGGCAGAGTGGCCCTCTAACTGTTTCTGCGCTCGTACGTTACCTTGATGGCACTGACGATGACACTTTGATGTCTGTAACTGGGTCACGCACAATTCAGGTTACTGATGAGAATATTGCTGATCTGCAAAAAGCTGGAAGTGCTTTCGACAATGTTAGTGTTGGTGATGTTG
Source organism: Microbulbifer mixtoriginis (SeqCode) (assembly GCF_052467515.1). NCBI lineage: Bacteria > Pseudomonadati > Pseudomonadota > Gammaproteobacteria > Cellvibrionales > Microbulbiferaceae > Microbulbifer > Microbulbifer mixtoriginis (SeqCode). Next base: position 3,685,877 of record NZ_CP174314.1, read on the forward strand.
TAACCAATCCTTTTGACGCAAGGAATCAGCTTGTTGCAGACTCCCTCGATGATGAGTTCTATCTAGACTTAAGCCTTGGTTACGCAGTTTCAGACAATTTTGACCTCAATTTTGGTGTTAAAAACGTACTCAATACTGAACCTACTAGGCTAGGGGATTCTGCAGAGCAGGGTAACACCTTCCCGTCCACATACGACATGTTAGGTCCCCGCTACTTTATGAGCGCTAGCTATCGCTTTGAATAATAACCCACAGGGTAATTTGTAACACTAAGAAACGGCGGGGCTGCTCGCCGTTTCTTTATTTGGTAATTAGGTATGCTTTCAAATCTAAGTCTTCAGGAGTTACTAACCACCTTAGGAAAAATGATTGAGACGGGAGAGGCAAGTAAAGTCTTACCTATTGCCCTCAAACTAAATAAGCAATTCCCCAATGAACCCAACATCTTGCATCTAATTGCCCTTGCCCAGGCCCAAAAATCAAATAAAAAAGATTCAAAATTATTTTTCAAAAGATCACTTGAAATAAAAAAAAATCAACCATTTGTCCATAACAATTTCGCCAATTTTCTTAAGCAGCAAAAACAAATAAAATTAGCTCGGCACCACTACAATCAAGCCATTTATTATCATCCAAAATTCGCGGAAGCCTGGCGAAATCTAGCAATATTAGAGTATGAAACAGGCAACCTAAACACAGCCTATGAACATGCACTAAAAGCATCAGAAATAGCTCCCGACCTTCTTGCAACATTAACTCTTCTTGGAAACATCTGCAGAAAAAAAGATCAGCTCAAAGAGGCCACCAATTTCTTCCAAGCGGCCAGAAAAAAAGACCCTAAAAATGTAAATGCCATTTATGGTCTAGCTATCACGTACTCAGATTTAGAGAAAACTGAAGAAGCTCTTACTTTATTTGAAGAGGCACTTAGTTTAGCCCCAACGATGAGTGAAGCTCTATACTCTAAAGCACTGGTAGAATTAAATCTAGGGCACCAAGACTCAGCTATAGAGACGCTAAAAAAACTAATTGATCTAAACCCCTTGCACGCGCAAGCCCACAAAACTCTGAATGAGGTTTATTGGCAGCTTGGAAATACAGATTTATTTTGCAGTAGCTACCTCAAGCTAACAAAAGAGAAAAGAGGGAACAAAGAAATTGCAATCCCTCACATAGAAAACCTCATCGCAGCGGGGCTAATTGAGGACGCGCAAAGTGCTTTAGATAATTGGCCTAATTCAAGCAATAAATTCGAATCAACTTTCCTTCGAGCCAGAATTGAAGAAGAAAAAGGAGATTTAGTAACCGCCCTGCAACTCTATGAAACTGCCTATTCATTGCAGTCGGATTTCAGCATTACCAAACAGTACTTGGCAATCCTTATGAAAACCCAAAATTTTGAGAGGGCAAACAAGCTAGTAAGTCAAGCGTTAGTGCACTCTCCTGACGATCAATTGTTATGGGCTATTCAGGGAACCTGCTGGAAAATACTGAACGACGAACGCCATCTTTGGCTTAATGCCAATGGGGACTATATTCGTGAATATGTGATACCCACTCCAAGTGGATTTTCTAATCTTGGTGAATTTCTTCTAACATTAAAAGAAGAACTGCTCAAAATACACAACTTAAAAGAACGCCCCCTCTTCCAGTCAGTACGCTCTGGAGTACAGACCCCAGGAAGATTACTTCACAAAAACAGACCTATAATTCATACCTTAAAAGAAAGCCTGAAAGAGGCGACCAGCCAATATATATTGAACCTCCCCGAGGAGAAAGAGCACCCTTTTTTAGGTAAAAAATCTATAAACTTTAAATTCTCCGGATCATGGTCCGTGATGCTAAAAAATAGCGGTCACCATGTTAGCCATGTGCATACTCAAGGTTGGATAAGTTCGGCTTTTTATGTTGAAATCCCACCATCTACAAGCAAACGCACTCCAAAAGATGCGGGCGATATTTATTTTGGTAAATCCCCATACCAATTAGGAGACAAAGATTTTATCGAAAAGCAAATAACACCTCAAAAAGGGACTCTAGTATTATTCCCCTCTTATACTTGGCATGGAACAGTACCATTATCAAATAATACAAAACACCTGAGAATTACAACGCCATTTGATGTTATACCGAACCATAGATAAAAGATGGTTAAACTTACTACTTAACCTGCCCTCGCCTCAACCAACCTGTAATAGAGTAGCGACTCTCTCGCGCAAATGGAGTTACGTATGAAACCGAGTGCTTCTGAGGAACTTTGAATACATTAATAGCATTAAAAGTGGGCACCAACCCTTGAGTCACATTTATTTTCCTCCCGTAAAAATGTAGTATCCCCCCCCAATCCGCATCCCAATCCGGGGTTAGATTTATTACATATGCTGCCACCCTGTTTTTACCATGAACACCATCATCATGCACCTTAAGGAAATGCCCCCGATCAAAACAAGTTGCCTGTACATCAGCAAAGGATATACTTTGATCTCCAACAATTGAGCGCATTAAAGATAAGAATGGTCGACTATTTACTAGCTCAACAATAGCCAAGAAACGCTTATCTTGACCATACCCACGACTGCAAAAATCAAATATAGGTATACTCTTGTAGAGGTATTGAAAGCCCTCTTCTGCCTGAGACCACACAACATCATTTAAAGTAGTTTTTTGCTTACTACTCCAACTACAAAAATCCAAAAAACTAATATCCGCATGAGACCCAAACTTATTAAAAGAAAGATTCCACTCCTCCTGCCCTCTCAAAAAGGAAAAAATATCCGCAGCTGATTGTGCCTGAAGAAAACTAGACACTTGCACAACCGACGCCTTTAAATATTCTTTGCGCAACTCTTCAACAGCAAAATCAGATGACATATAAAACATTAGGGGCCCAACAAATACTCTTTAATGGAACACAAATAACTAACTTTAGCAACCGATGCAAAAATGAGAGTATACAGATACAAACCATTCAAATGAAGCACCAAGCAGTACTCCAAAACAAACAACTAAAGAATTACACTAAAAAAATTAGGGATAACTTTACAACTCTCCAGAAAAATTGTGAAAGAGCACCCAGGATTCAATATTATTAGAAACCGAAAAGTCATATCAACAAGAATCTAACCCACCCCAAAAAACCACAAAGAAACCTTACATTATGGCAAATAAAAAATCTCGCAAAAACTTGAAACAGGCAAAGGAGAAAATTTTACAAAGTCCACCTCAAACTCAGAAAAAGGCATCGAAACCGTACAAAACAATATTCTGCACTCTATAAAACTAACCACCCACTATAAATTCACAAAAACTGCAGCAAACCCAAATAATCCAACCTCCCCTTAATTACGAGCCTACTCGAATCACCATGCCAACAATAAGATCTTATTTTTTTGAAAGATCAAAACGAAACTTAACCACGTTAGGATTCTTTATGTTATTAATTTTTTTAGATACAAGTTCAGGCCCCACTTCATAGCTTAAACCACCATCATTTATTCTTATTTAACACCATGAAAAGAGTAACAATGTTAACCCTTTCAATCATATTTATATTCCCAAACAGATCTAGTCGCTCGATAGCAACCATTTAAATGGCCAACCTTTCCGCACACTCCAAAATACTCTCACCTAGAAATCCACTCAGAAATTACACTTTTAGCTGGTAGCCGATGTATACTTCCACCTCGAAATCAGGTTAAGTGTGAATCTGGGACCGATACCATCACTACAGTTCCTGATAGACCTCAACCGGTCATGACCCTCATCGCTACTGATAGGTACGGCTCTTCATATGCCCCTGCTTTGATTCAATGGAAGTTAAAGCTCGATTTATCATTGCCAAGTATATCAACTATTTCCAGAATCTAACTTTCTACAGAAACTAAAACGATGAAATTTAATCAAAACCGCTATAAACATTTGATTAATCTTAAAAAGGGAAACCAGGGAGAGCCAAACAACAAATTAGCAGGAATAACATAAGCATGAAATATAAACTAAACAGTGGGTTGGACCTCAACCACTGGAATAACGTATTCAGCATTGACCTAAAGTGTCGAATCAAAAATCTATTAAACTATGAATCCGCATGCCAAATAAGAAGCGAGATTCAAGCTAATGCTAAATTTAGACAGGCTCACTTTTCAGGGAACCAATATTCTGAAATCTCAAAGGACGAGTTTGCCCAATTAGAAGCCAATCAGAGAGTTTCACTCATCAAAAGCGTTCATAATTTAGCAAGAAACGGAGTTGGATTTTGGTACGGAAGACAAGGACTCAACCAAAACTCCCCACCACATCTCGCCCAGATTTATAACCTGCTATCTAGTGAAGCGATGATGTGTAATGTTAGAGCAATCACCGGCATTCCTTCACTGGCTTACCTAAGCGCCCAATTAACAGCCTTTGCTCCAGGGGACTTTATTACAAGGCACAAAGATGATATTTCATCCGAGAAAAGGCGCATTGCATTTGTATATAACCTATCAGAAAACTGGCACCCTGATTGGGGCGGCTTACTTCAATTTTATAAGAACGATGGCACCCCTACAGACTGCTGGTCACCCTTATATAACAGCTTGTGCTTATTTGACGTCAAACACGTCCACTCCGTGACTTGTATTGCCCCATTTGCACCAAAATTGAGAATAGCTATTAGTGGATGGTTTCACGATAGATAAAAAAAATATTCAATTGATTACAGTATAAATGGATCCAGTTGCTCTTACACAATAGATTGCTAGTGTACATAACTAATAAGATGAGAACTTGGGGCAGAAAACAACAAGAATAAACGATCAATTAGCACTGCAATCAAATGATTGCAGTGCCCTCTAGTCAGCCTCCACCTTCAAGAGCCGGCGCCGATACATAAAAGCGCTAGGTTGCATTCTCCCCTCAAGGGTAAAAAATTAATACATTGAGAAAGCTTCCTAATCAGCAACAAAATTCAAGCAAAGTAAGAAAATATAGGATGAAAAAACTAAGGTGATTGGTATATCTCTATAAAAATCGTTTTCTTCACATCTCTTGATTCAGTACATAAGTCATCAAAATTGTCATAATAGTTCCATATCGAAGCTTTTTCATTTAAAGTCAGCTTTGACAGGTTATCTTGTAATTATCTTATAGCCATAAAAGCACCTTAAGTATAAAAAGGTTCCACTATGATCAAGACCAAACTGAGCGTTGCCATTGCAGCACTGGGCACAATCGCCAGCTCTGGCGTTTTCGCCCAGGAATCCATCCCCGGACCAGAGGTTGAGGAAGTAGTTGTTACTGGTTCCCGCATTGCTCGTGACCCACTATCCACTACCGGTCCCATTACTCTAGTTGACTCTGAAGCTATCCAGCGCTCCGGTGTTGGCACCATCGATGAGTTGCTCAACCAACTTCCATCCATGGGAACAACCGGTATCAATGCCAATGACAACAACGGTGGTGCTGGTCTGTCATTTGTGGACCTGCGTAACCTGGGTTCTGCGCGTACCCTGGTACTGGTTAATGGTCGCCGCTTCGTATCTTCCAGTTCCGGTGTCGCTTCTGCTGTAGATATGAACAACATCCCGGTTGATATGATCGATCGTATCGAAGTTCTAACCGATGGTGCTTCCGCCGTATACGGCTCTGACGCTGTAGCCGGTGTTATCAACGTAGTTTTGAAAGACTCTTTCGATGGCGTTCGTGTTAACGCCCGAGCAGGTGCCACTGAAGCAGGTGGCGGTGAGAATGGCGAGTTGTCCATCACCTTTGGTAAGGAGTTCGATCGCGGTCAATTTATCGCTAACGTTACCCATAGCAAGCGCGATGAAATTACTTATAAAGATCGAGACTGGGCAGGATTAACAAGTGCTGTAGCTGCCACAGGTTCCTTATTCACTAACTATGGTGATGATGGTGCTTTCACCATAAAGGAAGGCGGTACTGAACTTGGAGATTACACGCGTTACGATATTGGCCAATACATGTGGCTATCTGGTGCTATGGAGCGCACCAGCTTAACAGGAAGTGGTACCTTCTCACTTACTGACTCTATTGAGCTTTACGGTGAAGGCTCCTACACCGTAAAGACCACAAACCAACAAATGGCCGCTCAGCCGTTATACACGGGTAATGGTTTGGCCCTAACCACAGACCATCTTCCCGCCGAAATTCAGTCACAGCTAGCAGAAGCTTGGGATGAAGCAGAGAGCCAATATCAAATTGACCTAGCAGAATACGAGGCTGCTAAAGCAAAGTGGGAAGAGCTGGGCAAGCCCGATGGACTAGAACCTGAAAAACCGAAAGCCTCTCATGGTGAGAACTGGGCTGATGGTGTCTCCACTATTCTTGTGCGACCCGTAGACACAGGAACCCGTGACTCAGAACAGAAAACGGAAACCTTCCGTATTCTTGGCGGAGCACGTGGCGACCTGGCTAATGGCTGGGGTTGGGACACCTTCTTAAGCTATGGCAAAAATGAAGGTGAAAACACCTTAGCCAACGCCATCAGCAAAACAAAGTTGCAAGAAATTCTCGACGGCACCAGCGGCATTGAAGAGGAGAATATTCAGTTCTTCGGCGGTCTCAGTGATGAAGTAGCTAACTATATCGGCTACACCGACCGTGAAGATAATGAATATGAAATGATCAACTTTGGCGCCAGCCTGACTGGAGATATCGAGGCAGTTCAATTCCAAGGCGGCGCTCTTGGTTTTGCTACTGGTGTTGAGTATCGCAAAGAGTCTGGCGAGTTCAATCCAAGTATTGAAACCCAAAGTGGTGATACTTTCGCTAATAAGCAAGAAGCAACTTCCGGTGACTTCGCCGTTACCGAGGTCTTTGCGGAGTTTAACCTGCCAATTTTGTCTGGGGCCAAGTACGCAGATGAACTCTCTGTTGATGCTGCTATACGCTACTCCGACTACGATACTTTTGGCGGTCAAGCAACTTACAAAGTTGGTGCCGTTTACGCACCGACAGAAAACCTACGCTTCCGTTCCAGTCTATCTACCGCCTTCCGTGCACCTGGAATCTATGAACTCTATAGCGGCACCGCCCAGAGTTACCCATCACTAATCGACCCTTGCGCGACTAACAAAGAAGTTAATTCTAAAGGTCGAGGTGGTAACTGTGACGCACTGGGAGTTTCCGAAACTTTAGTACAGGTAGGCAGCCAAATTCCTGTAAATATTGGCGGCAATGCGGATCTACAACCTGAAGAGTCAACTAGCTTTACAGCCGGAGTTGTATGGACCCCAGCATTTACTGAAGATTTATCCATTACTTTGGATTACTTCAAGATAAAAGTTGAAGACGCGATCCAGTCTCCTGACCTCCAGCAAATACTGGATGACTGCTACCGCAATGAAGGCAAAGAAGCTGCCTGTAACTTTATTACACGCCTGAATAATAACGATATCATCGACATAAATGGCGCTAAGATGAATGTTGGTGAGATCAATACCAGTGGTATCGATATCGATGTTGTACAAAACTTCCACTATGACGCTGGTAAGCTAGCCCTCCGTGCTCAGGCTACTCACTTACTTGAATACGAAGAGCACAATTCCCAAACAGGTAGTACCACTGACTACCTCGACTACATCGGCAATACAGGCGATGCATATACCAAGTGGCGCGGCTTGGCGAGTGCAACCTGGTACGCCGATAACTGGGACTTTGGCGCAGACGTCCAGTACATTGGTGATGGCCATAGTGAAACGTTGGATATGCCGTCTCACACTTACCTGAACCTCAAGGCAGGTTGGGATGTAAATGAGGCTATGCGCTTAACCGCTGGTATCGACAACGTAACCGATCGCGATCCATCCTATACCGCAATCACTGGCGCTAACAGTTTCGATACTAATGGCACTTACGACTACCAAGGCCGCTATGCCTGGGCTGGTGTTACTTACCAGTTCTAATTAGCGAATCTCGCAAGTCAATAAATAAGAAAGGGGCCGATCTGGCCCCTTTCTTTGTTTAGCGATTAAGCATTTAAATTTAGTACGCACTTGTACTTAACATTTAATTACAAGTAGCAGAAGTTCTTAATCGTTCTGCATTATCAGGTGTAATTTTCTCTGATAGGCGTTGACTGTTGAGGGACTAGTCACCAGCGAGAAAGCCTCTTCAAAACTCTTTCTTGATGCTGCCATTTCCCCAAGCTGATATCTGGCCAACCCGAGTAAGAAGTGGAAGCGATGATCACCCTCATAACGCGATACAGCCTTGCGCAAACGATGTTCGGCACGCTTAAAGTCGCCCTGCTCATAGGCATCCCGTGCCTGGTAGAAGAGATAATAGGGATTGCGTTCCCGGTGGTAGCGGGCACGCTTGGCATATTCATCGGCAAGTGCTTGCTGGTCGTTGTATCGGTAGAGGCGCTCCAGATTGCTGATTGCAACGAGGTTGCTGCTTTCTAAATGCAGGGCTTGCTGGTAACTATGCTGCGCCTCGATTAGAAAGCCGAAGTGGCTGTACATGGCTCCCAAATTGGCCCATAAATCGCTTCTCTGTGGACGCAGCTCCAGAGCCTTGCGCAGATATAAAAAGGCTTGCTCTCTCTCCCCTTCACGCATCAACTCAACCCCGCGATTACTGTAGTAGAGAGCAAAGGCCGTTGTGTCATCCAGGATATGCTGATCGTAAGCGGGGTCATAAGCGGCAAGGTTGAAATCGACTACGCGGCGGCCTCGCGAGCTTTCCGATACCATATTCACGTGTCGGTAAACGATGAAGGTCTCAGCCTCATCGTGGCTCCAGACGGGAGGTACTTCTACCTGGTTGAAGGAGGCCTCAGCCCCTAATTCCCTGGCCATCGCCACCATCATCAGTGTGAAAGCTAAGCAGTTACCCCGTGCCTGCCGATAGGTTTCCATGGCTGTAAAGGTAGCGCTTTCATCATACTCCACAGTGAAGTCGCGCTGCTCAAAGGCCCGTATCAGGGCTGCCAAACGACGTTGCGGGCTGGCATTTGGAGCTAACTCTTTCAAATAAGCGCGTATATCTGAGTCCAACCCCAGAAGATCTTCTTGCGGCAACTCCCCCAGGGAGACCGCTCTGCCCAGCAAAGCCTCACCGCTTAAGGCATTTCCCAAGTCAATTGACTGAATATGACCAGACGGTAGCCTCGCACATGCATTCAAGAACAGGAGCAGACTTAGCAGCAATAGGGTTTTCATTGTTATTTTCCCCTTAAAATTCCATATTACGCAGGATTTACCACTTATCACGCAGCAATGGAAGCACCTGATTACCATTTCTCTAAATTGTTCCACAACGGTTCGCCTGTAATTTAGTCAGCTGGTAAACTCTGTCGGCTGTACTGGAAGCTCTGGAAGCAGCCCAATCAATCCCGCCCCTTATCCGGGAGAATGGCTAGCGGAGGTTCCCCAATAACTATTACAGACAGAGGAACTTCTATGTCTTCTAATGTCGCGGACGTCACAACGGCGGCCACTCCGAGCTCGGGCGAATTGCTCGGCCACCCGAAAGGGCTCTATATCTGTTTTGCTACAGAGCTGTGGGAGCGATTCTCCTTCTATGGGATGAAGTACTTGCTCCTACTCTACCTCACCAAGTATCACCTTTTTACCGATAGCGCGGGTTACGACGTACTCGGCGCTTATGCCGGCTTGGTATACGCTCTGCCCCTGATCGGTGGCCTACTGGCCGACCGCTACCTGGGTATGCGCAAGGCCGTACTATTTGGCGGTGTACTGCTGTGTCTAGGCCACTTGTTAATGGCTGTGGAAGGCCATCAGGCTATCTCCTATGCGGCAGGTACAGTTCTTTCAGAAGCCATTACTTTGAATGATGGCAGCGTGATTGCGGCAGGGACCACCCTGACTGAAAACGTAATTATTCAGGATGTGGTGGCCCTCAAAGTTTTCTTTATGGCCTTGGCACTGATCACCGTGGGAGTCGGCTTCTTGAAGCCCAATATTTCCACCATTGTCGGCCAACTCTATCCGAAAAATGATTCCCGCCGCGATGCCGGCTTTACCATCTTTTATATGGGCATCAACGTAGGTTCCTTTATTGCTACCCTGCTGTGCGGTTGGCTGGGAGAAACTTACGGTTGGGGCTATGGATTTGGTCTTGCCGGTATCGGTATGGTCTTCGGCCTGATCACCTTTGTTTGGGGCCAAAAGTACCTTGACGGCCTGGCAGAACCGAGCCGTCCGGAAGTACTGAAAGAAAAAGCGCTTGGTCCGATCAATAAAGAGTGGGCTGTTTACCTCGGCGCCATCCTGTCTCTTGGTTTGGTTTGGTACCTGGTACAGAGTGAGCCCATGGTGCACCTGGCTCAGAACAGCCTCTTGATCGTCGCAATCGTCGGCCTGATCCTGTTCTCCATGCTGTACAAAGACAATAAGAGTAAAGATGTTGTCGCCATTGGTATGGCCGCTCTGTCTGCCGGCCTTGGCCTGATTTGGGCCTTCAATGGCGACGACCTGTGGTTGGGCGGCATGTTGCTGGCTCTGGTAGCCTTTATTGGTTACGGCTTTGTCCGCCACTATAGTGAGGAGTTCTCACGTACCGTGGTACTGATGGTCCTCATTACTTCTACTATCGTCTTCTGGGCATTGTTCGAACAGTCCGCAGGTTCTATGACCCTGTATGCAGACCGTGTACTAGACCGCTCCATCGGCGACGGTGAAGTACGCGCCTCCATGTTTGGCTCGCTCAACGCAGGCTTTATCATGCTGCTGGCCATTCCCTTTGCCACCCTGTGGGTTTGGCTGGGCAAGCGCGGATGGGAGCCAAGTACACCGGTGAAATTCGGTTTGGGCATTATCCAAGCTGGCTTGGGCTTCGGCGCCTTAGTGCTAGGTGCTGCATACCCCACAGAGGCCGGTAAAGTGGCAATGATCTGGCTAGTGCTCGCCTACCTGTTGCACACCTCTGGTGAGCTGTGCCTCTCCCCTGTTGGTCTGTCCGCCGTGACCAAGCTGTCCATTGGCAAAGTGGTCAGTGTGAGTATGGGCACTTGGTTCCTGGCAACAGCCCTGTCAGAAACCGTTGCAACCCGTATCGGTAAGATGGCAGCTGTTCCCCAGGATGGAGCAACTGATCTCGCCTCCACTCTGGCGACTTATACCAACCTGTATGAGTATCTGATGTGGTGGGGCCTGGGTGTCGGTGCATTGATGATTGTTATCTCACCGCTGCTGAAAAAAGGCATGTGTGGTATCCGATAAGAAGAACCGCCATAGCATTAAAAGGCCGCTGTTTTACAGCGGCCTTTTAATTTTTGGCCTCCCGCCTCTCAGGGATAAATAAAGCTCGGCGAACCTAATTGGCGCCGAGCCAGGCAATCAATACGCAGTCAGTAGCTTTAGCTCAGCCCAACTAATAAATTGAAGTTCTGCCAAATAAATCGAATGCCGATAATGCAGAGCAATAAGGCAAAGCAAAGTTTCAATCGCTTGGCAGATATCTTATGCGCCAGGTTAGCCCCAAGCTTGGCAAAGAGCACGCTGGTAAGAACAATCCCTAAAAAAGCCGGCCAATAGATGTAACCACTGCTCCAGTCCGGCAATAACTTATTACCCCACCCCTGAACAACAAAGCTCAGCGAACCAGAGATGGCAATAGGCAAACCAAAAGCCGCTGAGGTACCCACTGCCCGCTGCATTTTGACAGCAAAGTGCGACAGATAGGGAACAATCAGCGCCCCCCCGCCAATACCAAAAATGGCCGCGAGCCAACCAATTACCCCCCCCGAACAAATCAGCGGGAGTGAGCCAGGTAAGCGGTCATCACTCTCCTTCTGGGAGGCTGCGCGCAAGCCACTCACGCCCATACGCACAGCCATAATTATGGCGAAGACACCAATCAGGAGTTGTAGCCAGGCTCCAGGCAATAGGTCCGCAGTCACGCCGCCCAACCAAGATCCAACAAGTATCCCAGGGGTCATAACCCAAAAAAGATGCCAGTCGACGGCGCCCTTGGCATTGTGAGCCCATACCGAGCTTATTGAAGTAATAACAATGGTTGCTAGAGAGGTACCCACAGCCATATGGGTCAGCACTTCGGGAGAAATACCCGTCGCGGAAAAGATCAGTACCAGAGCAGGAACAATGATCAGCCCCCCACCAATCCCCAAGAGGCCTGCCGCGGTACCTGCAACAGCACCGAGTAATAAATAAACAAGCAACATTTCCATGTTGCTTCAGTTTAGTCACCCTGTGTGACTAGGATGTGTTACGGGCAACAGGGAGAGTACAAAGCACCCACCCCATAACTGCGCTTTGCCAAAAGCTCAGATCAATATGACCTGAGCAACCTTACTTCACAGAGCCAGTAAGCCACTATTCAGCCAAATGAAACGTCCACCAATAACGCAAAGCAAAACTGCAAATCCATGCTTCAACCACTTTGCCGGTAGGCGGTGGGCCAGATTAGCGCCGAAGCGAGCAAAGATCGTACTGGTCGCAACAATCCCCAAAAAGGCAGGCCAGTAGATAAATCCACTGCTCCAGCCTGGCAGTAGAGTGTTGCCCCAACCCTGCACCGCAAAGCTGAGAGCTCCCGCAATGGCGATGGGCAAACCGCAAGCTGCGGATGTAGCAACGGCTCTCTGCATCCGCACCTTGCAACGGGACAGAAATGGCACGGTGAGCGAACCACCACCAATGCCAAAGATTGCCGAAACCCAACCAATCACTGCACCTGCGCCAGCTAATATGGGGGCTGCCGGTAAAATACCGGCACCCTCCTCCGCCCCACTGTGCCGCAAGCCACTCAGCCACATGCGAATGGCGATAACGATGGCAAAGACACCGATTAACAGCTGTAACCAGGCCCCAGACAACCAATCTGCTGTCATTCCGCCAAGCCAGGAGCCAATAAGAATCCCCGGAGTCATCATTCCAAACAAGCGCCAGTCCACCGCACCTTTTTTATTATGTGCGCGCACTGAGCTGATAGAAGTAATGATGATGGTTGCGAGAGATGTCCCCACCGCCATATGAGTAAGGATATCCGGGGAGATACCCATGGCAGTAAAAACCAGCACTAGGGCCGGCACGATAATTAAACCACCGCCCACCCCAAAGAGGCCGGCAATAGTCCCTGCCGCAGCCCCCACCAACAAGTAAATAAGTAAGGTTTCCATCCAGTCTCTATCCTTTAAACAACCGCTAGCACTGACCGCAGCGCCCTTGGGCCTGTGAGTTATCACTATTTTTTGAGAGGGAATTTAGATGGCACCCGAGTGCCGATTACTCACGGGCTTCAACGGTGAGCCAGTCAAACCCTTCCTGCTGACAGGCGAAAATGCAGTTCTCGACACTCTCCACCATTTCTGCCAGAGCTGAACGAGCAAGTTCGAGAGTATTGTTTTTTTCGCTAATATGGGCGACCACCAGATGCTGCAGCTGTTCATAACCCACACGCTGTAAAAATCCCGCAGCCTGCTGGTTACTCAGGTGCCCATAGGCACCACCTACACGCCGTTTCAGAGAGGGGGGGTAGGGCCCCTGGGCCAGCATCTGTGGGTCGTGGTTGGCTTCCAGAACCAGTGCATCGCAACCTGCAAAATGGGATTCCACATGGGGCGTTACTGTGCCCAGGTCGGTCAATAAGCCCAAACTACTCCCTCGGCTGCGGAATACATACTGTGCAGCTTCTCTGGCATCGTGCGGCACGGCGACAGGTGTCACCTGAGTATCCCCAATCAGGAAAGGCTGATGCCCTTCAATCAAGTGCACTTGTGGTAACTTGCCGATATCACGAGCACGAAGAGTCCCTGGAGTCAGGTAAATCGGCAGGCCATACTTACGCGCGAGCGGAGCGACACCAGAGAGATGGTCGCTGTGCTCGTGGGTTACCAGTATCGCAGCGAGGTCAGCCGGAGACATACCGAGCCTAGACATACGTCGCTCGGTTTCCTTGATGGTAAAGCCGCAGTCCACTAACAGACATTGGTCGCCACTGGCGACCAATGTACCGTTTCCTTTACTGCCGCTTCCCAGTGAGGCGAAGCGCAGACCCATTATTAAATCAGGTTCTGCTGAATAGAGAGCAGTAGCTGGGAGGCCTTGTTGCGCGAGAGAGGCTGACCGCGGGTATCGCGGATACGCACTTCGATCTCATCGTCACCACCCCGAATCACAATTAAGTAGCCGGGGAAGCCGCCCTCAGGAATTGAGCCGACACCCAAGCCTTTGATTTCCTTGAACAGCGCAGGCTCACTACCCTCAGAGGTATCGATACCGGCAAGGATCTGCTGCAGGGTTATCTGGTCGGCATTTTCGGCCAGCTCATCGTCCTGCTTGGACTTCTTACCCCAGGAGAACCAGCCACCATCATCCTCTTCACTCTCCGCCAACTCGCGCTCTTCATCGTAGGTAACGTAGAAAAGACCGATATCGGAATCCTCGCGATGCAAGCGATAAGCGCCGGCATTCACAGCGTGGGCAACGGTAGCCCAAGCACGTTCCATCTCGAGCCCCATGGAAATATAGGGTTCGTGGCCTACGGGTTCACGCAGCTGCACCTTTACAGAGCTACCACCTATGGCCTGGGCCACCAGAGAGGCCGAAGCACCGGAGGCATCTGTGGCCAGGGCAGTGGACATCTCATCGATCATCCAACCCTCGCGCTCCGGGCTGCTTGAGAGTTGCGGCCAGTTGACCGTTCCCCCCACAGGAGCATCCACCGCAACAGATAGGTGGCGCACGTGGACCTCCGTGGTGTCCGGCTGAACACCAGTCTCTATCTGCAGACGATATTTATCCTTGGTATCGGGGCTCTCGTTAAATGTCATCCAGGCGGTTTCCATAATACCGGCACTGGCATCAGACATCTCCACGGTCAGCCCGGAAGTGCGCAGAAAATAGTGCAGCTGGGGCCAAACCTCTTCGGGGGGTTGGGAAATCAATACCCAGCGGCTGTTGCCCAGCTTCTGAATTTTTACCCGCTCCAGCCCTGCATTGACCGATAGTGCCTGTGGACGCGGCACTTCAAAGTCCCCATCCTCTAAGCCATTTCCGGCGATCTGAGGAATCTCGTAGAGTTCTTCCTGGTGTTTGGCGTTGATACCCTCTGGAATCTGCAGCGGCGCCAGGCTGTCCGCCTGCTGGTAATCGTTACTGCGATCGCGAAAATAGCCATCGTTGCCGAACACACCACAACCCGCCAGGCTGAGACTAGAAATACAAAGCGCGACTCCAACGGTCAATTTGTTCATTAAAGCTTTCCTGGTTAATTCACGATTCGCAGGTTTATAGTACGCCGGCACTGCGAAGAGCCTCGCGCACTGTAGCATGATGCTCGGGCGAGAGACTGGTCAGCGGCAGGCGGATGCCACCATCAATACGCCCCATCTCCCGCAAAGCCCACTTCACCGGTATCGGGTTGGACTCCAAAAACAAAACTTTGTGCAATATTTGAATACGCTGGTCTATTGCCCGTGCAGTCACGGCGTCTCCAGCCAGCGCGGCCTCACACATCTGAGCCACTGCCGCTGGGGCCACATTGGCAGTGACACTGATATTACCTTGGCCGCCCATCAACATCAGTTCCATGGCAGTACTATCATCACCGGAGTAGAGTGCAAAGCCCTCTGGCAAGGTATCCAATAAAACTTTAGCGCGCTCCAGATCACCGGTGGCCTCTTTAATCCCAACGATATTACCAATAGATGCCAGGCGCTGAACTGTCTCAGGCAACATATCGACGGCAGTGCGGCCGGGCACGTTGTATAGAATCTGTGGAATCGGCACAGCCTTGGCGATAGCGCGGTGATGTTGATATAAACCTTCTTGGCTCGGCTTGTTGTAATAGGGCGTCACCAATAGACAGGCATCGGCACCACAGCGGGCGGCACCTTCAGTTAGATCGATCGCCTCGGCGGTAGAGTTAGCGCCAGTACCGGCAATTACCGGAATACGCCCCGCGACCTGATCCACAACCCGACGGATAATCTCAACATGCTCATTAACGTCGAGGGTTGCGGACTCTCCTGTGGTCCCCACGGCCACTAGTGCACGTGTGCCCTGTTCAATATGCCAGTCAACTAGGTTACGCAAACTGTCCCAGTCCAAGCTTCCGTCTGCAAACATTGGGGTGACCAGGGCCACCATACTGCCGGTAAACATCCTCTCTCCTTATTTATTGCGCTCGGCCTGGAATAGCACCGCCAAAGTCGAACTGGTATGTTACTTAGGGCGCAGAATCTATGCCAGTGCCACTAGCTCGCTACCTTCCTGCGCTTCTTTTTCTTCTTGCGCACACCTTCATAGACATTGGTTGCGCCCTCTGGACGGGTCTTAAAGCGGCGGTGAACCCACATATACTGCTCGGGCGCCTCGCGGATACGCGCTTCGATGAAGCGGTTGACCAGAATCGCGTCCTGTAGTTCATCACCGGAAGGAATTTCATCGATGGGATCGTACACTTTGAGGCGATAACCGGAATTGTCATCCAGGCGGGTAAGCACGTAAGGCACAACCCTAGCGCGCCCCACACGGGCAAATCGCGAAGTCCCTGTGACGGTCGCTGCAGGCACACCAAACAAAGGCGCAAAAACACCCTGCTTAATCCCATAATCCTGATCCGGAGCATACCAGACCGCCCGACCATGTTGCAGGGCGCGCAATACTCCACGCACATCCTTACGCTGATAAACGCTGCCACCACCTGTATGGCGCTCGCGTCCTTTGCGTTGCATATAGTCATAAACCGGATTTTTATGGGGCCGGTACATGCCATCCAGGGTAATACTCATACCCATCAGGGCCGCCCCCATCTCCAGAGTGGTGAAGTGCATGGCCATCAACAACACACCCTGCCCCTGAGACTGGATTTGCTGTAACTGCTCAAGGCCCTCGAAAGTACATCGCTTTCGCAACCAGCGCGCTGAGCGAAACCAGGCCATACCGGTTTCCATTAACGCGATGCCACTGGATTCAAAATTGCGGATAAGTAAGTTTGCCCGCTCGGTATCACCGAGCTCGGGAAAACACAGGGCCAGGTTGCGCTCGGCTATGGTGCGGCGGCTCTTGGCCATTCTGAGCATTGCTCGGCCAAAACTGCGTCCCATTGCCAGCTGCCAGCGATAGGGCAGTTGAGCCACCAGGAACCAAAGACCGAACAACAACCAGGTCGGCCAGTATCGGGGGTGCAGCAGGGCCGCTCGAAAACGAGGTTTTTCCATCGGGTATCGCTACGCGGCCGGGGAGTTCCCCCGGCTTAATCGGTTGAATTCGGCGTAGTATAACCTATGGGATACGGCGCAGGGGTGGACAACTGGCCAGTGACACGGCGGATTAATGACGCAGCAGTGAGTCCAGCTCATCGACTGCGACGCACCAGTCAGAATCTTCTTCTATGGCACTCTCGAGAAATTGTCTCTGCCCCTCGGTCCAGAAAGATGCTGCGGACAGTTTCTCATGCCGATGCAGGTAATGAGTGATCAGAAACTCGTGTATTTCCGCATCCTCTGAAGCCAGCCCCAGCTGGGCGAACAAGTCATTGAGAGTGTGATGCCCGGTGGTCTCCATAAAAGCTCCCTAAAGTTTTCCCTTACCGGTTACGCAATTTTCTCTCCCAATTATAGATATCTCCACCCGCGCACTAAGGTGCCGGGTTAGGGTTTTCGCTGTGGATTGCCTCAATTGCGGCCAGCACTTCCTCATCGAGCTTTAAATCAAGGCTGGCAATATTTTGGCGCAACTGCTCCATGGTTGTGGCACCGATAATATTAGAGGTCACAAACGGCTGCTGATTGACGAAGGCCAGGGCCATCTGCGCAGGGTTTAGATCAAATTGACGCGCCAATTTCACATAGGCCTCGGTAGCTGCACCAGTGCGCCCGCCCGTATAGCGCTGGAAGCGATCATATAGTGTCAAGCGTGCGCCGACGGGCTTTTCCCCTCCCAGATACTTCCCGGAGAGGACCCCAAAGGCCAGTGGCGAGTAAGCCAATAATCCACATCGCTCGCGCAGGGATATCTCGGCACAACCAATCTCAAAAGTGCGATTCAATAAGTTGTAGGGATTTTGGATCGAGGCGATGCGCGGCTTACCTAAAATCACCGACTCCCTAAGATACTCATGCATCCCCCAAGGGGTCTCATTGGATATGCCAATGTGGCGCACCTTACCCACCTTGACCAGCTCCTCCAAGGCATCGAGAGTCTCGGCAATAGCGATGCCATCATCCCCTCCATGCTGATAGCCGAGACGGCCGAAAAAATTGGTCAGGCGCTCGGGCCAATGCACCTGGTATAGGTCGATATAATCGGTAGCTAGCCGTTTGAGGGATTGGTCACAGGCCTCCAGTATCTGCGCACGGTTCAGCCGCGGGCCCGAGCGCAGATGCCCAACGCCGGAGTTTGCCTCCCCACGCCCGGCTACCTTGGTGGCGATAATCACCTTGTCGCGCCCACCGCGGGCCGAGAGCCACCTGCCGATAAACTCTTCCGTCCGCCCCTGGGTCTCTGGCCGAGGTGGCACCGGGTACATTTCGGCGCAATCAATAAAATTCACCCCTTGCTCGAGGGCATAATTCAGCTGTTCGGCGGCATCATCGGCGCTATTTTGCTCGCCAAAAGTCATGGTGCCCAGGCAGATCTGGCTCACTTTGAGATTGCTGGTACCGAGCTGGCGGTATTCCATGAAGTCCTCCCCGCAAAAACAAAAAGGGAATTATGACCCCTTGCCGCAGGTAGAAAACAGGGAAATGAAGAAGTAATTAGGGAATAAGAGAAAATGCCATGTAGACCTTAACGGTGAGGCAAAATAAAGGGGAGTAGCGACACGACTCCCCGTGAATAGGGGCTCCAACTTGAGCCCCGCAAAAATCAACGGAACTCCGCCTCTACCAATGGGCTGGTATCCGCCTCATAGTCAACACTCTCAGTGCCAAAACCAAACAGCTTGAGAAAATCCGCCTGATAGCCACTGTAATCAGTCAACTCAAACAAATTTTCCGCCGTTACCTGAGGCCACAGGTTTTCAATCTTAGCCTGGGTCTCCGGGCGCAGCTCTTTATCATCCATGCGCAGGCGGTTCTCTTCATCGAGGCGCGGCGTATCGGTATAGAGCCCTTCGGTGTAAAGACGATACAACTGCTCAATACAGCCCTCGTGAGTGCCCTCTTCTTTCATCACCTTGTAGACCAGGGAGATATATAGCGGCATTACCGGGATCGCGGAGCTGGACTGGGTAACCAGAGCCTTGAGTACCGCAACATTAGCGTTTGCCTTACCACTCTCGGTAATCGCCCTGGCGGCGCGATCCAGGTCTTCCTTGGCCTTGCCGATGGTGGCGTGGCCATAAATCGGCCAGGTGAGCTTTTCACCGATATAGGTGTAAGCCACCGTCTTGCAGTTATCGGCCAGAACCCCAGCTTCGCCCAGGGCCTGCATCCATAGTTCCCAGTCCTCACCACCCATCACCTTCACGGTGTTGGCAATCTCTTCCTCGCTGGCGGGGTCGACAGTGATATCGGAAATTTCCAGTTTGTCGGTATTCAGGTTTTTGGCGGTATAGGATTCACCGATGGGCTTTAATACGGAGCTGTAGAGTTCACCGGTCTTGGGATCTGTACGGCGGGGTGAGGCGAGACTGTAGACCACAAGGTCTACTTGCCCCAGGTCCTCTTTAATCATCTCAACAGCCTGGGCTTTTACCGTGTCGGAAAAGGCATCGCCATTGATACTCTTAGCATAAAGGCCGGCCTTATGCGCCTCGGCCTCAAAAGCTGCGGAGTTATAGTAACCAGCGGAGGCTGTGCGCTTCTCCGTGGGCGGTTTCTCAAAAAACACCCCCAAGGTATCGGCGCCACTGCCAAAGGCGGCAGTAATCCGCGAGGCCAATCCGTAACCGGTGGAAGCACCCACGACCAGGACACGCTTTGGACCATTTTCGATCACTGGCTGCGACTTGATGTAGTCAATCTGCTCACGCACGTTGGCAGCACAGCCCTGCGGGTGGGCATTGGTACAAATGAATCCGCGAACTTTCGGCTGGATAATCATCCTAACAGTCTCTCCCTATGCACTTGGGGAATCGTGGTTATGTGATCACAGATACGCGGAACACGCATCGGGGAAAACGGTGCTGCAAACCCTGCGCATCGACGCCTGAGTCACACTGATAGGTCATTCTAATGGTTGTGGCCTAGGAGTCCCATAGCCCCTCTTCCCTTCAAACAGCCTCACTGTCCAGAACCTCCCCAATAGCGGCCAAAGTGGCCAAACACCCCTAAAGTGACTTTTTGCACTATTTTTGCGCATCAGGATTAATTTCACGCCGGATATACGGCTTAAATCTCTTGTTATGGCACGCATTCCACCTGAAAAGCTCAGCTAGACTTTCTCAGGCTTGGCACGCTGTGTGCAGAACACTCCATATACGAAAGCTATCGGTTTGAATACTGGAAGCATCCAATCCGAATAGTCACTGTGCAATTACTTACCCGTCGAGCGTTAAACCCAAAGTAAGTTAGGAAGGTCAGCGTGAAATATTACTCCCGTCACTGTGTCAAACCCTGCGATCTGAATCCCGCACAGCGCCTGTTTGGCGGTCAGCTGCTCGCCTGGATTGATGAAGAGGCCGCCATTTTTGCTGGCTGTCAGATGGGCACGCCCATGCTGGTCACCAAGCTGATGTCAGAGATTGACTTTGTTAGTTCAGCCTGCTGCGGCGATGTCGTGGAATTCGGCTTTGAAGTGGTTGGTATTGGTCAGACCTCCCTGACCGTGCACTGCGAAGTGCGCAACAAGCAGACCCAACAACTGATTGTGCAGGTGGAACAGATTGTTTTCGTGGCACTGGATGCCAACGGCAAACCCACTCCCCACGCCAAGGCCGGGATGACCCTTGAGCAGGCGCGTATCGCTACGCGGCGTGAGCGGGAGCTTCGCGAGCGTCGATTGGCCGGTTAAAGCTCTCTTTAATCCCCAGAGAGCTATTCCTGTGGATGGCGGTATAATGACCATTTTGTCACTGCCGTTATCCACCATGTTGCAACTACGCTTTAAAACTCCGAGGGCCTGGGCAGAGGTAGTGCTCAAAGATTTCAATCGTTTTCTACAGGATCACGCCGCCGCCGAAAAGAAGGCCTCTGGCATGGCCGTCTCCATGTTCTCCCACTATCCGGATAAACCTCTGTTAGTGGAAGCCATGGTGAACCTGGCATTAGAGGAAATGAACCATTTTCGTCAGGTCATCAAAATCATGCACGAGCGAGGTATCTACCAAGCAGCGGACGAGAAAGATCCCTATATCCACGCCCTGCGACAGTTAATCCGCCGCGGCCCTGATGAATACTTGATGGATCGCTTGCTCACCGCAGCCATTATTGAGGCGCGCGGTTGCGAGCGCTTTGGCCTGGTGGCCGAAGTACTACCAGAGGGGCCGCTGAAAACTTTTTATCGGGTAATCACTGAGAGCGAAGCCCGCCACCATGAACTCTTTTTAGAGTTGGCACTGGAATACTTTCCTAGCCATACAGTAGAAGACCGCCTTTGCCATCTACTGGATGAGGAAGCGCGAATCACTGCGGCACTGCCCTACCGTGCGGCTCTGCACTAGTCAGGGATGGAGGCAGTAATCCGATACAACCCACGGAGATAAGCAATCGTGTATGCTGGCGCGGATATACCTTGTCTGTAATGAGGTTTCCGCATTTATGTCCACCCTTCGCCAACACTGGTACCGCTTGGTACTACTGAGCATTTTCGCCTTTACTTGGGGTTGGTCTGCCTGGCAGCCCCTACATCCGGATGACTGGTTGCTGGAAAACTATCTGGTCTTTGCAGCCCTTCCCGTTATTTTGCTCAGCGCCCGGGTATTTCCTCTATCCAGGGTTTCCTACACGCTAATCACCCTGTTTATGTGCCTGCATGTCATCGGCTCCCACTACACTTACGCGGAGGTACCATTCGGTTTCTCCATGGGAGAGTGGCTCGGCAGCGAGCGCAATATGTACGACCGATTGGTGCATTTTAGTTTTGGCTTATTACTGGCCTACCCGGTACGAGAGATATTGATCCGCCTCGCCGGTTTGCGCGGTTTCTGGGCTTACTTCTTTCCGGTGGATGTCACCTTCGCCCTGTCCTCCATTTATGAAATTATCGAGTGGCAAGCGGCGCGCACAGTTTCCCCGGAATTGGGCATCGCCTTTCTCGGTTCACAGGGGGATATTTGGGATGCGCAGAAGGATATGTTACTGGCGGGCCTGGGCGCCATAGTCGCTATGTTGATTGTACTGACCCTAAACCTGTGGCTGAACTCCAATACTTGGAAAGAAATACGCAGTAGTATGCGGGTTCCTGAAGGGGACAGGGCCAGAGGAGAAGCCAAACTCCTGCAATGGTGGCGCAACCGGCACAGCCATTAATCCTTCAGCCTGTCCCTGCGTAAGTCAGTGGCAGGCGGGTAGTCTGTTTCATGGTCTCCATCACAAAACTGGAACTGACATCGAATAGGTCAGCTTTAATCAGCGCCTTGTAAAGGCGGTCGTAACCAGGCATATCGGTAACCACCGCCTTGATCAGGTAATCAAGATCCCCACTCATACGGTGCACCTCCAATATCTCGGCGATGCCTTGCACCAACTCACCGAACTGAGCAGCCCAATGATCATTGTGCTGATTGGTTCGAATGGAAATATATACGGTCAGTGGCAGATTGAGTTTCTTCGGGTTCAGCAGTGTCACCCGTTCGGCAATCACGCCCTCCTCCTCCAGCTTGTTAATACGCCGCCAACAGGCGGATTTTGATAGCCCCACCTGCTCGGCAATATCCCCCACAGAGAGTGTCGCATCCCGCTGCAATAACTCGAGAATTTGTTTGTCCTGCCGGTTAAGTACTGCTGCCATACCTGTCCCCACACCGACCATCAAATGGCCCATCGTCTCACTTATTCAACAGAATTCAACACAAAGAATCTAAAATCTTCAAGTTACGGCACAACGTTTCGGTGATGAGCTGAAAAACCACATAAATAGGCACATTGTTTCACTCCCAAAGCCCTAGAGTGCCCCTATAAAACAGGGAAGAGAATCATGACCACTCTTATCAAGCACATCCGTGAATCTGTTATCGGCGATCGCACACCGATTCCTACTCCTTTTGGACCTAGGCCTTTGGTTTATGCCGATTACACCGCTTCCGGTCGTTCATTGACGTTTATCGAAGATGCCATCCGTCAGCAGGTACTGCCCTACTACGCCAATACCCACAGCGAGAGTTCCTTTACCGGTGCCCAGATTAGTTCGCTGCGCGAGGAAGCACGGGAAGAAATTCGCCGGGCGGTCAATGCAAGCCCCGAACACAAGGTCATTTTTTGTGGCTCTGGCGCCACCGCTGCGATCAACAAACTGATCGATATCCTCAACATCCGTTTGCCGGCTGACCTGGATAAGCGACACCAGCTACTGGAGCAAATCCCTCCGCAACAACGGCCGGTGGTTTTTATCGGACCCTACGAGCACCATTCCAATGAATTGCCCTGGCGGGAAAGCATCGTCGAACTGGTTTCTATTCCCCTGAATTGCCAAGGCGGGCTGGATCTAAGCGGTCTGGAATCCATGTTGCACACTTACGCCGAGCGACCCGTGAAGATTGGCAGTTTTTCCGCTGCCTCCAATGTAACCGGCATTAAAACCGACGTAGCGGCCGTCACCCAACTGCTACACCGCTACGGCGCTCTGTCCTTCTGGGACTATGCGGCTGCCGCGCCCTATGTGGGGATCGACATGTGTGCAGTTGGGGACAACGGGGACAAGGCAAATAAAGATGCGGTCTTTATTTCACCGCACAAATTCGTCGGCGGGCCGGGTAGCCCCGGTATTCTGGTGGTACACGAGCGGCTATTAAAAAACTCTGTACCGGCGACTCCCGGCGGAGGCACAGTACTCTATGTCACCCCGCAAGATCACCGTTACCTGGAGGACCCGGAGCGCTGTGAGGAGGGCGGCACACCCGCCATTGTTGAGTCTATTCGCGCCGGCATGGTCTTCAAACTGCAGGGGATGGTGGGCACAGAAGAAATTGCCAGACGCGAAGAGCAGTTTATCAACCGAGCGCTGCAGCGCTGGTCCCGTGAAGAAAATATCGAAATTCTCGGCAACCTGCAGGCACCTCGCCTTTCCATCGCTTCACTGCGTATTCTCTGGCAGGGCAAGGACTTGCACTACGGTTTTGTTGTGGCACTGCTCAATGATCTGTTTGGTATCCAGGCCCGCGGTGGCTGCTCCTGTGCCGGCCCCTATGGGCACGCACTGCTCGGCATTGATATGGAGCACAGCCGCGCTCTGGAAGAACAGATTCTAAAGGGGCAAAAACTACTACGACCCGGCTGGGTGCGCCTGAATTTCAATTATTTTATCGACGAAGGCACCTTTGAATACTTGCTAGAGGCAGTTGCCCTGGTCGCACAGCACGGCTGGAGGCTGCTGCCCTATTACGCCTTCGACACGGCTCAAGGAGTCTGGCGCTTCCAGCAAGAAAAACTCGGCCCAATTGTCAGCTTGGCAGAGATGGATTTTTTCGCTGGGGCAATAAACGAAGAAGAGGAGCCTCAACCGCTAAGGAACCTGAGCGACTACCTTGCTATCGCGGAGGAGGAACTATGCCGAGCTCGGCCGGAGGCGCACTACTGCGAATTAACACTACCTGCAGATGCCGAAGCACTGCGCTGGTTCACCAGCCCCAGGGAGGCAGCGTTGGCACTCTGAGGCCGCAACCCCAGAGCTTCAATGATCAACGCAACAGCAGCAGGGGTTGCCGGGTTTTTAGCAGCATCTTGGCGGTGATGCTCCCCATTAACAGATCACGCAGGCGATTGTGGCTGAAGGCCCCCATCACTGTGAGGTCAATCTGGTGTTCTGACTGATAGGCAATCAAAGCTTCAACCGGATTGCCCTCCAGGTGGCTGGCTGTAACCGCCAGCCCCGCAGTATCCAGCTCAGCGCTAGCCTGCGCCAGCAGCTTCTCCGCCACATCCGCAGGTCCCACATTGACCAGATGGCAGGACATCTGCCGGAACAGAGGGCTCTCTGCCACCAGCGACAGGGCCTTGCTCGCGGCTTCGCTACCATCGTAAGCGAGCATAATGCGCTTAGGTGGCTGGAATTCCCGGTTAACCACCAGAATCGGCTTGTGCAGGGCACGCACCACCGTCTCCAATTGCGCACCCAGGCCCTGGTCAGAATCCGCGTGCTCTTCACCGCGAATACCGAGCACCAGCACACGAATCGAATCCTCAAGCTCCACCACGGACTCGGGCAAGCTGTCGTGGCGCTGGCAACTCAGTACCTGCTCCACACCGGCAGCCTCCACGCGACTGCGCGCGGCCTGCAACATCAGTTTGCCCTGTTTTACCAGCAACTGCGCGCGCTGTTGCTCCAGCGCGGTCAGCTCTTCCAGTAACTCTTCCTGGCTGCCGAGGCCGATGCTGCCGGTGAAGTCCGTTACCGCCGGAACCTCACTGCGTTCGATGTTATGCAACAGCTTTAACGGCGCACCCAGGCTATCGGCCAGCCAGGCCGAATAATCACAGACTGCACCGGTGTAATGAGAGCCGTCGATACAGGAGAGTATCAACGGCGGTGTAGCACCACTACCAAAGGAGTTATTGTTATTGTCGCTGTTGCTTACGGCCATCAATGTCCTCCAAGAACCCGTTCAATTTCCTCGGGTTTATCATGTACGCCGAACCGGTCGACGATTGTCTCACTGGCTTGGTTAAGTCCCACCAGCTCTACCTGGGCGCCCTCGCGACGGAATTTCAGCACAACTTTGTCTAGAGCGTTCACCGCGGAGATATCCCAGAAATGTGCGCGGCTGAGGTCGATCACTACCGTATCCACGACTTCTTTGAAGTTGAATGATGCGGTGAATTTATCGGCGGAATTAAAGAAAACCTGCCCAATCACTTTATAGGTTCGACGACTCTGCGCCTCGTCCAGTTTACTGCTTACATACATAAAGTGGCTGACTTTGTTGGCAAAAAATAGCGCGGCCAGCAACACCCCAACAAACACACCATAAGCCAGGTTATGGGTCCACACTACCACAATCACAGTGGCCAGCATGACCAAATTGGTGGAGAGCGGATAGTGTTTCAGGTTGCGAATGGAGCTCCAATCAAAGGTGCCGATAGAGACCATGATCATGACCGCCACCAGGGCCGCCATAGGGATCACCGCCACCCAGTCACTGAGGAACACCACCAGGGTCAATAGGCCAATACCGGCCACCAGGGTGGAGAGTCTACCGCGACCGCCAGACTTCACGTTGATTACCGACTGGCCAATCATGGCGCAACCGGCCATTCCACCGAGGGAGCCGGCAGCGATATTGGCAATCCCCTGCCCCTTACACTCGCGGTTTTTATCGCTGTTGGTATCGGTCAGGTCGTCGACAATGGTTGCCGTCATCAGAGATTCCAGCAGACCGACCACAGCCAGGCCAGCGGAATAAGGAAAGATAATCTGCAGGGTTTCAAAATTCAGCGGTACTTCGGGCCAGAGGAAGATCGGCAGAGTATCCGGCAGTTCACCCATATCGCCGACGGTACGAATATCCAGCCCCATAGTTACGGCCACTGCGGTGAGCAGTAGGATACACACCAGCGGTGAGGGCACCGCTTTACCAATCACCGGAATATAGGGGAAAAGATAGATAATCCCCAGGCCCGCTGCGGTCATGGCGTAGACCTCCCAGGTGCCACCAATCAACTCGGGCATCTGCGCCATAAATATCAGAATGGCCAGGGCGTTCACAAACCCGGTCACCACCGCCCGGGACACAAAGCTCATCAGGCTGCCCAGCTTGAGGTAACCGGCAATAATCTGCAGTACCCCGGTGAGCAGCGTCGCCGCCAGCAGATACTGCAAGCCGTGCTCCTTCACCAGCGTCACCATCAGCAGCGCCATGGCCCCCGTGGCCGCGGAAATCATGCCTGGCCGGCCGCCCACAAAGGCGATCACTACGGCGATACAGAAGGAGGCGTAGAGTCCAACCCTGGGGTCCACCCCCGCAATAATAGAGAAGGCGATCGCCTCTGGAATAAGAGCCAGGGCCACTACCAGGCCTGCGAGAACGTCGCGACGTATATTGCCGAACCAGTCGGCTTTGGTCGATGAGAGCAGCGATGGAAGGAACATAAACGCAATAAATTTGAATTGATCAAAAAAAGGCCGCGCACTCTACCACATGCACAGTCCCCCCGCATAAATCCCCACTACAGACCAAAGATTCAGCGGATAGACCTTCGCCTTCAGTCTCCCCAGCCCTAGCTTTTTTCATCTTCCCCGGCCTCTTAGCACTAGCGGACAAAGCGGACAGCGGACACTTTTTGCGGACACTCCCGAAAAAGCCCTGGACTACCAATAAGCCAAAAAATCCATATTTTTCAAGGAGTTAGAAATTATTTCAAAGTTGGCACACCCCTTGCTGAATACCCGACAAAACCAGTTTTTTTGATTTGCATCCGAATAGAAAATTTTTTGCATCCAAGTTGGAAAAGCAAAAGCCCCAATTAGAGAGTAATGGAAAGCGAGATGATCAGAGACACTTCCAGGCAAGATACAAAAATCGAAGCCGTGCCGCTGTGGAAGAATCCAAAAGTAATTAAGAGTACCCTCGGCCTCGGCCTGGCCACCGCTTTCCTCACCTGGGGTATCAGCGCCTGGCATAGCACCAGCTCCGTGGATAACACCCTATCTCTATCAAGGATCAATATCGCCCAAGTGGAGCGCGGTGATCTAGTGCGCGACCTGGTGGTTCAAGGCAAAGTCGTCGCCGCCAACAGCCCCACCCTGTTCAGCCCCGCTCAAGGTATCGTGAAGTTTTCCGTGAAAGCCGGAGATAGCGTAAAGGCCGGTCAGATCCTCGCCAGCGTCGACAGCCCAGAGCTGTCCAACCAACTGGCCCAGGAAAAGGCGCAACTGAACCAGCTCGGTGTGCAGCTGCAAAGGCAGAAAATCCAGGCCAAGCGCCAGCAGATGGAGAACGAGCAAAAAGCCGACCTGGCCAAAGTCGATCTCACTGCAGCTAAGAGGGAGTTAAAGCGCTCCGAACTCTCGATGGAGAAACAGATTATCTCCCTGCTCGACTTTGAGCGCAGCAAAGATGAAATGGCCCGCGCCCAGCTGGAATACCAACAGGCCGTACAAAATGCTGAGCTGGAGAAAGAGTCCCTCACCTTTGAAACCCAGACTCTGGAGCTGCAGCTATCACAACAACAACTGCAAGTGGAGGAGTTGGAGCGCCGTGTGCGCGAGCTGCAGATCCTCTCTCCAGTGAATGGCACTGTCGGCAGTCTCGCCGTCACCCAACGCAGTGCAGTGCCCGCTAATTCACCGCTGATCACTGTAGTGGATCTCACCAGTTTCGAATTGGAAGCCGCCGTGCCAGAAAACTACGCCGACGACCTGGGTCTGAATATGGCCGTGGCTATCAACCTTGGAGGGCGGGAACTGCCCGGCGAAATCACCGCGATATCCCCTGAAGTCATCGACAGCCAAGTCATCGCCCGTGTGCGCTTTAGCGAGGGACAACCCCAAAACCTTCGCCAGAACCTGCGTCTCACCGCTCGCGTACTGCTGGAGAACCGCAATGATGTGTTACTGGTAAAACGTGGAGGCTTTCTGGATCAGAGTGGCGGCCGCTTTGCATTCCGTCTCAACGATCAACAACAGGCAGAGCGCGTGGCCATCCAAATCGGCGCGCTGGGATTGAAGCAAGTAGAAATTGTTTCCGGCCTGCAAGAGGGCGATCAAATCATTATTTCCGCCTCCGAAGGATTGGATACGGCGCAGCTGGTTGCCCTGAAAGAATAGGCCAAACAAGACATTCGACACGCGCAAGCTACTCCCATTCAGCTTCCGCGATTCATTAAAGATTTAAAAAATTCAGTGATAAACAAGGAATATCGCCATGCTTAAAATGCATAACGTCCGCAAGAGTTTTCGTACAGACACCATAGAAACCCACGCCCTGCGTGACTTCAGCCTGGAAGTAAAGGAAGGGGAATTTGTCTCTGTCACCGGTCCAAGCGGCTCCGGTAAAACCACCTTTCTCAATATCGCAGGGCTACTGGAAACCCCAACCGGTGGCCAATATTTGCTGGACGGTGAAGATGTCAGCAACCTGAATGACCGCCAGCGCTCCCTCCTGCGCAACGAGAAAATCGGTTTTATTTTTCAGGGATTCAACCTGATTCCAGATCTCAACCTATTCGACAATATCGATGTGCCTCTGCGCTATCGAGGCTTTAATGCTAAAGAGCGCCGTAAACGCATCGAAAAAGTTCTGGAACAAGTAGGTCTATCTGCCCGAGCCAAGCACCTTCCAGCACAGCTGTCCGGTGGTCAGCAGCAGCGTATCGCCATCGCCCGTGCCCTGGCCGGCGAACCGCGCTTCCTGCTCGCGGACGAGCCCACCGGAAATCTCGACTCCCTGATGGCGCGCCAGGTTATGGAGCTTCTGGAGTTTATCAATGAATGGGGCACTACTATCGTGATGGTCACCCACGACCCCGAGCTGGCCCGCCGCGCGCATCGCAATATTCAGATTGTGGATGGGCAAGTATGTGATCTGCGCCCGGTTACCGAGCAACCTGAAGCCGCTACTGCTTAAGGAGCCTGCAGTAATGATTGGATACTATATTTCCCTGGCTCTGCGCAGCCTGCGCAGTACACCGATATTAAGTGCACTGATGGTCGCGGCCATCGCGGTGGGTGTTGGTGCCTCCATGACAGTGCTTACTTTGAACTACACGATGTCAAAAAATGCTCTCAAGCATAAAGATGACGTACTTTTCGCAGTACAGCTCGATGGCTGGGATGTTAATGAAGCCGCAAATACCACCAATGAAATTCCCTGGCAGCTAACCTATAGAGACACTCAGGCCCTGCTACGTTCCGATATCCCCACTCACCAGGTGGCCATGCACCGCTATGGTTTCACCGTGGAGCTGGAAGATTCAGCGATCCGACCTTATACCGCCGATATCCGCGTAACCACTCGCGATTTCTTCGCCCTGTTCGATGTTCCTTTTATCTATGGAGGAACCTGGGAACAAGCAGCTGATAACTCCCCCTCGCAAGTGGTAATACTCTCCAAGGCCACTAATGAAAAATTATTCTCGGGAAAAAACAGCGTTGGCGAAACCGTTATATTAAATAGCCAGCCTTTTACAGTCATTGGCGTTATTGATACCTGGGAACCCTCACCCAAAGTTTACGATGTAAACAACAGTTCCTTTGCAAAAGTTGAATCCCTTTTCGTGCCTTTTGGCCTCCACCGCAAGCTGGAAATTTACAGCTGGGGGAACACTAATGGCTGGGGTAATAGTGGAGAAGGAGAGGGAGAAGGCTACGAGGGTTTCCTACAAAGTGAGAGCGTCTGGATTCAATTTTGGGTTGAACTCCGCGATAGCGAACAGAAAGCTGAGTACGAAAACTTCCTAACCGCATATATTCAAGGACAAAAGGACCAAGGGCGCTTCGAGCGACCATTAAAGTTTGCCCTGAGTAAACCTTCCGAGTGGCTAGTTCTTAACGAAGTTCTCAGCGATGACAATCGTATATTGGGCTGGGTATCTCTGGCTTTTCTGTTGGTTTGCGTTATCAACGCAGTAGCTCTGCTACTAGCCAAGTTTCTGCGCAAAGCGCCCGAAGCGGGTGTGCGCCGGGCGCTTGGTGCCAGCCGTAATGCCATCTTCACACAGCACCTCATTGAAAGCTCTACCATCGGTATTCTCGGTGGGATAGTTGGTATTTTACTTGCTTTTATGGGCATCAGTGGAATCCGTTATTTGGCCATGGGACAACTGGATACAGTGGCCAAGATGGATTGGATAATGGTAATAGCCGCCATCGGGCTTGCCCTGATCGCAAGCCTGCTGGCAGGGCTTTACCCAGCTTGGCGTATCAGTCGCACTAATCCATCCATTTACCTGAAAACCCAGTAAAGGACGAGTCATGCTTGAATTAAAACCCATGTTATCCGCCCTCTGGCGTAACAAAGTTCCTGCCATGCTGATCGCTCTGCAGCTTGCATTGACACTGGCAATCATCAGCAACACGGCTGTTATCGTAAAAGATCGCATTGCAAAAATAGAAAGACCTACTGGTATTGCCGTAGAGGAGATCATAGCCATCAACGTAATGGCGATCCCTAATAACTACGATATGATTGGAGCTGTATCTTCTGATTTAGAATTACTGCGAAAACTGCCTTTCGTCCAAGATGCAACGGTTACCAATCAAGTACCTTTATCCCGGTCAGGTTCCGCGGGCACTTTTTACAATCAACCTAATCAGGAAATCGGTGGAGAAGTCTCTAACCGTTACAATACAGACCCAAACTTTATCAATACTCTGGGCCTAAAATTAGTGGCGGGGCGAAACTTTACCAGTGCTGAAATGCAATATTTTGATCCCAGTGAAAATCGGGATATCAATGTCGCAGTTATTACCCAGCAATTCGCGGATAAAATTTACCCAGACCAAGATCCTATTGGAAAACCCCTCTATGATGGCAACACTTCCCATCCAATAGAAATTATTGGTATTGTCGAACGGCATCTGGGCGCTTGGGTGGATTGGCCAAAAGCAGGCAATGTGGCCTTTTTCCCCATTGTCAGAAATACTCAGGACGTCAATTATTTAGTACGTGCCGAGCCGGGAAAGCGCGATGAAGTGTTGAAGACCTTAGTAGAGAAACTGTCAGAAAGGGATCCTCAAAGAGTTATAAGAACCAGAGTTCTCTCAGAGTATGTCGCTCGCAGTTATGCAGGCGATAACTTAATGGTAAAAGTGTTATCTATTGTTGCAGCCACGCTCAGCTTTATCGTAGCACTGGGAATTGTCGGCCTGACAATCTTCTGGATTAATCAGCGGGCCAAACAAATTGGTGTAAGGCGTGCACTAGGTGCAACCCGCAGTAATATCAGCCGTTATTTTCTGATTGAAAACAGCCTGATTGCCGCTACTGGTATTGCCCTGGGCAGTGCCGCAGCCTTAATCGCCAACCAATATATGGTGCGCGATTACTCCCAGCCGGTATTAACCCTGCTGCCACTCACTATCTGCGCTCTATTGGTACTGATTGTCAGTCTTTCTGCAGCTCTAGCACCAGCACTGCGCGCTGCCAATATTTCCCCGGCGACTGCAACACGAAGTGTATAAAGATTGGACTTGGTGGTCAGCCTTTTAATAGCCTGACCACTATTCTTAAGAAAACATAGAAGGATTTTTTATGCGCAATTATTTTAGAGCTGTAGGTTTTACAGCTATATCGCTTTTCATGTCCACAGCACTTGCCGAGCAGCACCCAGTCGTTGCCGGCCCTCAAGCCACAAAGGAATTAGAACAAGAAATCACAACTGTGGATTTACAACTGTTTGATGCAGTTTTCAACAGCTGTGACATCGACAAACTGAGCCAGCTTATAACCGAAGACTTGGAAATGTACCACGATAAATGGGGAAAAACGGCAAGCTCCGCACAAGAGTTTCTCGATGGTATTAGCGGTATGTGTGAACGACAAAAATCCGGCAGCGATATCAAGGCACGCCGCGAGTTAATTGCTAAAAGCGTAAAGATATTCCCAATCAACAACTACGGCGCGGTCCAAACCGGAACGCATAATTTTTATGGTATTCACGCCAACAACAAAGAAGTACTGCGTGAAAGTGGACAATTTACCCATCTCTGGCAAAAGGTAGATGGGCAATGGAAGCTCGCCAGGGTGCTGAGCTTTGATCACCAACCTGCCAACAATAGTCAATAACTCCTAATACTTTGGTGAACGCCTTCCGCTGGGGCACATATTGCCCTAGCTGCAGTTCCCCCTTAATACCCACTCATTGCATAATGCTCAGCTTACAAGCTGGCTCTTGGCCCTATGGATAAAATACTCATTATCGACGATAACAGCGGTATCGTCTCAGCCCTAGAAATACTGTTGTCACTGCATGACCTACAGCCTCTCTGCGCCATTACCCCCCAGGCAGGTCTGCAACTGTTGCGGGAAAACCGGGATATCAGCCTGGTGATCCAAGATATGAACTTCACCGCGGATACTACCTCTGGTGAGGAGGGGCGCGAATTGTTTTTTGCCATTCGCGAAATTAACCCAGATCTACCCATCATTCTTTTGACCGCCTGGACGCAATTGGCAATGGCCGTGGAGCTGGTCCGCGCCGGTGCTGCCGATTATCTGGGCAAACCCTGGGACGATAACAAGCTGATTTCCACCATCAATAATCTTCTTGAACTCGGTGAATTGCAAAAACGGCAACGAGCTTCCCAGCAAAAGGCCATCGATGCCCGCAGTGAATTACAGGATAAATTCGACTTGCGCGAGATCATCTACCGCAGCGATAAAATGCAACAACTGCTAGAGATGGCCACGCAGGTGGCCAAATCTGATGTACCAGTTCTAATTACAGGGCCCAATGGAGCCGGCAAGGAAAAAATTGCCGAAATTGTGCAGGCCAATTCCATGCTACGTGACCAACCTTTTGTAAAGATCAATGTGGGCGCCCTACCGGAAGAGCTGATGGAGGCAGAACTATTTGGTGCCGAGCCAGGCGCCTATACCGGCGCTGGTAATAAGGCCCGTGAAGGACGTTTCGAGGCCGCCGATGGCGGCACCCTCTTTCTCGATGAGATCGGCGAACTTTCTGCCAGTGGGCAGGTGAAGTTATTACGCGTACTGCAAACTGGCGAGTTCCAGCGGCTAGGTAGCAGTCAAACCCGCAAGGTTAAGGTAAGGGTAATCAGTGCTACCAATAGCGATCTGCCCCAAGCCATCGCCAGTGGCAACTTTCGCCAGGATCTGTTCTACCGCCTGAATGTAATTGAGTTGCGCCTGCCTCCCCTGTGTGAACGCCCCGAGGATATAGCCCCGCTGGCTATGAATTTTTTACAGGATAACGGCAGTTCAAAAAAACTCTCCCCCCAAGCGTTGACCGCGCTAACCCGCTATCAGTGGCCCGGTAATGTACGTGAACTACAAAACGTGATGCAACGCGCTTCAGTTCTCTGCCGTGGAGATACGATAGATGAAGCACTGCTTGCCTTACCGAAACAGGCTCCAATAGACAGGGCCGAAGTACATTTCGAACCCAGCCGCGAACTCCTACAGCAAACGCTGGCCAGCTGTAATGGCATTATCGCCCAAGCTGCCAGGGAACTGGGCATGAGCCGTCAGGCACTGTATCGCCGACTGGACAAACACGGTATTCCCTATTGATGTCGAAATATTTCTCTCTGGAAGGCCGTATCCTTGCCTTCTCCATATTGGCTCTAGCCATCGCCACCGGCCTGCCGTGGTTATTAAGCTTTATTGGCCTGGACGCCCGTCTCTCCTGGACCCTGGGCCTTATCCTGGGAATTTGTACTCTTATCAGCCTGATACGTCTGGCACTAAAGCCCCTGACCTCTACCCTGAAATCCCTACAGGGTGGATTGCTCAACTTTCGCGATGGTGACTTTTCTATTTCACTGGTCTCTCCCCGGGATACTGAACTGAGCAAGATCACGAATTTATACAATGATATCGGCGAACACCTCAGACGCGAACGCGCCCATATCTATCAGCGGGAATTACTTCTGGATACAGTAATACAAAGCTCTACCCAGGCTTTGATCCTGGTGGACCAGAGTGATCATATTATTTATTCCAACAGTAGCGCTAAAAAGTTACTCAATGGCGGGAAACCTATTCAGGGTTTACTGTTGCAAAAGTTGCTGCCCAACAGCCCGAAAGAAATTGCCAGCGCCATACAAAATTGGGATAACGGCCTGTTTAATTACACGGATAAATATGGCAGCCACTCCATGCATATTGGCAACAGCACATTTGTACTCAACGCCCACAAGCACCGCCTGATTGTTATGCGCGAGATGACAAAGGAGCTCACCAAGGCGGAAGTAGAGGTATGGAGAAAAGTGATTCGCCTGATTAGCCATGAATTAAATAATTCCCTCGCCCCCATCTCCTCCCTGGCCCACTCAGGAAAAATGCTGATCGCCAAACCGGATAAAGCCGCAGCGCTTGGAAAGGTGTTCGATATTATTGCCGAGCGCTGCAAACACCTGACTGAGTTCACCCAAGGCTATGCCAGCTTTGCCAAATTACCCCCACCAAGCTGTGAACAAGTCAGCTGGCAAGAACTTGTAGAACGCATAGCCCCCTTACAGGAATTTATTTTAAAAGGTGAACTACCAGAGCGACCAGGCTACTTTGATCCGGTACAAATTGAGCAAGCTCTACTAAATTTAATCAAAAATTCCCGTGAAGCAGGTTCCAGCAGTAATGATATCGAACTATCGATTCACACTGATGGTCTGGGTCAACAACTGGTTATTGCCGACCGTGGTTGTGGCATGAGTGAAAAAGTGTTGCAACAAGCGCTGCTGCCATTTTTCTCCACCAAAGAACAGGGAGTGGGCCTGGGCCTCGCCCTCTGTAGAGAAATTGTCGATGCACACGGAGGGCACATTCAGTTAATGAACCGAAACGGTGGCGGCTTGCAAATCTCACTATGGCTACCCTGGGAGCAAGAAGCTTAATAGCAAAAATTTAAATTAAACAATTAAAATAGAAATTAAGCCTTCCAAGAAGGATTAAGGTAAAAAAATAATTCCAGAGTGTGCACCCACTATCTCAGTGCAAAGCAACGTAAATAACCGAGTAAAAAAATACCAAGTCCATCACAAAAAAAGTGCTGAGGCTCTTCCCTCTTACTTCGTTGAACAACATGGGGCTACTGAATAGTTCAGCCGGCCCTTAAGGTTCGGGTAATGCACCGGCAAAGTGCCCTTAAAATTTATAAAAATCTCCCGAGCTCTTTGTTAAAACAAAAATGAAAGAAGGGATCAATGCTAAAAGTAAATAGTCTGCTGCCCGTCAGCGCGCTTGCTCTCAGCCTGATGGCTGCGAGCAGTTACGCTGCACCCTCACCTCAGCTACAAGGTGGCAATCAGTTCGACCTGGTAATCGCCAACGAAGCCAAGCTGATCGACATGCTCAAGCGCTCAGGCCGCATTAGTAAAAATGCATCCATTGGCGAAGCCGAGCGCACTCTACACCAGTTTCTGAAAGAACGTGCCAGTAAAAGCCAGAACCTGGCCCAGGATTTGTCCAGTGAAACGGTACAAATGATGAAGCATGCCCGTGGCGGCAAGCATCCCAGATTAGGGCGCGGTAAAGGTAAGGGGCGCTTCCATGGCATCGGCCATGCACCGGCACCCATTCAGCTCGAAAACTATGAAGGTGAAATGCGTACCGCGAAGGTTCTCGCAATCCTGATGGACTTCCCCGATTTCCCCCACAACAGCATTGAGCCAGGGGAAACGGATATGTACTACGAGGACTATGCCGCACAACACTATGCAGACCTGCTGTTCTCCCAACAGGGTTTCACTGGTCCTCAGGGTGAAAACCTATTGTCCATGCAGCAGTTCTACTGGCAACAATCCGGTAATAGCTACTCCGTCGAAGGTGCAGTAGCCGGTTGGTACACTGCCAGTCAGCCAGCAGCTTTCTATGGTAACAATGAAAACGGCGATGCCCGTGCTCTGGTGCGTGAAGCACTGCAGGCTGCC
Organism: Microbulbifer mixtoriginis (SeqCode); assembly: GCF_052467515.1. Lineage (NCBI taxonomy): Bacteria > Pseudomonadati > Pseudomonadota > Gammaproteobacteria > Cellvibrionales > Microbulbiferaceae > Microbulbifer > Microbulbifer mixtoriginis (SeqCode). The sequence goes on from NZ_CP174314.1 coordinate 3,722,455, forward strand.
GCAGCTGATCCCAGCGTTAACCTCGCTGACTTCGATATCGAAGACCGCTACGACCTTGATGGGGATGGCAACTATTGGGAAGCCGACGGCTTGGTGGACCACATTATGATCTTCCACTCCTCAGTGGGGGAAGAAGCGGGAGGCGGCCAGCTGGGAGAAGACGCGATCTGGGCGCACCGCTGGAATCTCGGCGATGTTTTCTCTATTGAGGGAACTACCGCGTCAGTGGATTACTGGGGCGGCACCATGGCGGCCTACGACTACACAGTACAGCCTGCCGATGCAGCAGCAGGTGTTGTCAGTCATGAGTACGGCCACGACTTGGGCCTACCCGACGAGTACGACACCGATGGTTCCGGCCGCGGTGAACCCGTCTCCTCCTGGTCAATCATGTCCAGCGGCAGCTGGGCCGGTGTTATCCCTGGCTCAGAGCCCACGGGTTTCTCTGCTTGGGCAAAGGAGTATTTGCAAACCAACCACGGCGGCAACTGGCTGCACGGCGAGACCATCGCCCTGCAAGATATTCCCCGTCGCGGCATCCCACTCCTGCTTGACGAGGCGGTACACAAGGGCACCAACAACGATGCGATCCGTATCGACCTTCCCAAAAAGGAAGTGGTCGTGACCGTACCAACCAGCGGTGAATACGCCTATTTCAGTGGCAGTGACAACAACCTGCAAAACTCCATGGTAATCCCTGTCGACCTGACCGATGCTCAGAGCGCAAGCCTGACCTTCAAGGCCTGGTATGACATTGAGCAGGACTGGGATTACGGTGCGGTTATGGTTGACCTGGGTGAGGGCTTCGTCTCTATTCCCGGTAACATTACCACCGAGACCAGCCCCAATGGGCAAAATCCGGGCTTCGGTATTACCGGCAGCTCCAGTGGTTGGGTCGATGCCGAATTTGACCTGAGTGCCTACGCTGGCCAACAGTTCAACCTGTCCATCGCCTATATTACCGATGCCTATGAAGCCAACCCCGGCCTGTTTGCCGATGACATCACCATCAATGTCGACGGCCAAGCCACCCTCTTCGATGATGCGGAGAGCGACGGCAACTTCAGCCTGACCGGCTTCAGCCGCCACCCCGGCTACAACCTCCACGACCACTACTACCTGTTGGAATGGCGTACCCACCGCGGTGTAGACCAAGGCCTGGCACACATAAATGTGGCCGGTCAAATGCTGACCTATAACGAGGGTCTCCTGATTTGGTATGCGGACACCAGCTATGAAAACAACTGGGTAGGTGTCCACCCCGGTAATGGCTTCCTCGGCGTAGTCGATGCAGATCAGCAGGTTCTGAAGTGGAGCGATGACTCCGTTGCATCTACTCGCTACCAGATCCACGATGCCACATTTGGTGTCGACTGGGCCCAGCGGCTGACACTGGACCTTCTGGAAGATTACGGCATCACCATGACCGATATCCACAACCGTCCCCAGCGGGTATTCAACGATCGCAGAAGCTTCAGCAGCGATGAGATCCCCGATGCCGGCCGCGCGATTACCCCTTACGGTTTGAAAGTTCGCGTAGTCACGCAGAGCAGAGACAAGTCGGTAGGTAAAATCCTTATCTCTCAGAAGTAATTCTGTTTTGAGATAAATCTGGAAGGCGGCCAGATGGCCGCCTTTTTTATAAGCGAATAAGATTTCTTCTTATTTCGTTTCCTTTCTGCAGCAATGCAAACCCTCCAGCAGAAATTCCAAACCGAGCTACTCTGAAATTCTGAAGACTAAAGCAAAGCGTTTTGGAAATTTTGCCAATGGAAAAACATCAGAATATTTCCCGCAGAAGGTTCCTTAAGTTATCCGGCGGTGCCCTGGCGATTCTTCCGGTTAGCATAATCGCCACTGATCGGGCCAGCGCCCAAATCAAGGCGACCAAGGAATCGGTCAATTACCAGGACACACCGAAAGATGGCAAGAAGTGTGTGGACTGCCAGCTATTTACACCACCCAATGCCTGCATAGTGGTGGAGGGCGATATCAGCCCCGAGGGCTGGTGTAGCCTGTTTGTTCTCAAACAGGGCAATGCCACTTCAGACTAAGCCGGCACCCGCAGCTCACCGCGCAGCTTGCTGACATCGGCGCGAGGCGGTAAGCCGAACATGCGGCTGTATTCACGGCTGAAATGGGAGGGGCTTTCGTAGCCCACCCGATAACTGGCGGAAGCTGCCTCCAACCCCTCTGAGAGCATCAGGCGGCGTGCCTCATGCAGACGCAGTTTCTTTTGGAACTGCAGTGGCGACATGCGGGTTATCTGCTTGAAGCTGTGATATAGGGAGGACTCGCTCATATTGGCTTGTTCGGCCAGATCGCTGATACGCAGGGGTTCGGAGAAGCGGTCTTTGAGCACCTCTATCACCCGCGACACCCGGTTAGCCTGGCTGTCCGCCATGGCAAACTTGCGCATACGCGCACCGATCTCACCCATCAGAGCCCGATAGATAATCTCCCGCCTCGCCATGGGCGCCAGTATTTGCGCGTCTGTAGGATTTCCTGCCAAGTGCACTAAGCGGCTCACTGCATCGAGAATGCCCTGATCCATTTGTGTTACACAGAGGCCGCAGCTGACCTCCGGGCAGTCATAGCCCGCTTCAATGCCGGGCGCCTTATCTCCCAGCTCCAGGACCAGGTCTGCCACCTCTTTGGGGTCAATAATCAACTTTACCCCAAGAAAAGGGACATCCTTGGAAGCCCGCTCTACTCGCCCCAAAATCGGCAAATGTACAGAAGTTGCAACATAACTGAGGGGCATATAGGAAATTTCCCTATCCCCCAACTCCAGGGTTTTATTGCCCTGGATAATAAAGTTCAGTGAAGGCGTATAGACTGACGAGGCACAGGCGAGCGGCTCATTGCAGCGAATCAAGGCCAAGCCATCCAGTGCAGTCTCCGTCAAGCCTTGCTCCGGTGCCTGGCGCATCAGGGTTTGGATCAGTTTTTGCCTGGTCGACTCCAATTCCGCCGGAATGACTTCTGCTACCGCTCTCTCTTCACTGCTCATAGTTTTTCCTCGCGCCCGCGTGCCCTGGGCGGCATCAAACAAGGTGGCTGACAGTATACGGAGTTTTAGGCAACTCTCGCAGGATTTTGCAGGATTGGGCAATTACTGTGCAGCAATAGATAACTTACCGTAATCTCCTACCGTATAAAGCCGTGATAAATTCATTAATGAATCACAAACCTAGTTATATATACAGTACTAATTGATTGACTTAAAGGTCTTTCTCAGACTGTCACCTCACTGAGAAAAATAGAAATAGGCAATCAAGCCATAGTTACCGGATACCGCCCCCCTATTGCGCCCTATTAAAGTTGCCTCCCAACTGAGAGGAGTGCCAAACGGCCCCTCTCTTCCGAAGCAAAGGGAGTACACGCGTTATGGTGAAGAAACTTACCGCCACACTGTTCGGCCTCTCCGCACTGGTCCTGGCTGGCTGCGGCAGCGAAGAGCCCACTGGGCAGCAACCGCCCCCTCCGGCCGTAGAAGTTGCCCAGGTTAGCACCGAGGCAACCACTCTGTGGCGCAGTTTTACCGGCCGCGTTGTCGCTCCGGAGACCGTTGAACTACGCCCCCGTGTCAGCGGGTATATCGACCAGGTATCTTTCACTGAAGGCGCCCTGGTAGAGCGAGGTGATGTGCTATTCACTATCGATCAGCGCCCCTACAAAGCCAAACTGCGTGCCGCTGAAGCGGATTTACAGCGGGTACGCAGCGAACTGGCATTCAATACGAAGCAGGCCCGTCGCGCCCAGCAGCTGCTCGACAGTAAAGCCATCTCGCGAGAAGAATACGACCGCCGCATCGCCGCGCGGGATGCCAAGCACGCAGCCCTGAATGCCGCCGAAGCCGCTGTGGAAAACGCGCGCCTCAACCTGCAATACACCGAGGTGACAGCCCCTATTAGTGGCCGTGTTAGCCGCGCCCAGATAACCCGCGGCAATCTGGCCAACGCGGATACAACCCTGCTGACCACCCTCGTGTCTGTAGATCCCATGTATGTGTATTTCGAAAGTGACGAGCAGACTTTTGCCGCCAGTCGCAACCTACTTAACAGCGATGCCAGGCCCCCAGTTCATATCGGCTTAGCAGGCGAACACGGCTACCCGCATAAAGGTCAGTTGGATTTTATCGACAACCGCCTCAACAGCCACACCGGCACTATCCAGTTCCGAGCTGTAGTCTCCAACCCCAAAGGCACATTTAAGCCAGGGCAGTTCGCCCGCGTGGAAATGCCTATCGAAGAAATGGCCCAGGCAGTACTGATCGATAGCAAGGCAGTACTCACCGACCAGGATCGCCGCTATGTCTATGTGGTCACGCAGGAGAACTTGACGGAACGTCGCCCGGTAGAATTGGGCCCACGGCAGGGGGAGCGCACGGTAATCCGTAGCGGCCTTCAAACTGGCGAACGAATTGTAGTCAACGGCCTCCAGAAGATCTTCTTCCCCGGCATGCCGGTCGCACCCGAGATGATCGCCCAGCAGGGTCAAGGCAGTAGCGCTCAGGCCGCCGGACACTGAGCCTAGGTGTTTCCACCACTTTTGGACACCGAGTTTTGGGCACCGAACGCCCAACGAATCCTATCAATGGAATCCGAGCGGCCTGAAAGCCGCTTCCCAGGTAGCAGCGTATGAATTTTTCCCGTTTCTTTGTCGACAGGCCCATCTTTGCCTCGGTGCTGTCGATCATTATTTTTGTAGTGGGATTGATTAGCATCCCGTCATTACCAGTCAGTGAATATCCTGAGGTTGTACCGCCTAGCGTGCAAGTAAGTGCCCGCTACCCTGGTGCCAACCCCAAGACGATATCCGAAACTGTTGCCACACCACTGGAAGAAGCCATCAATGGTGTGGAAAACATGATCTACATGAAGTCGGTGGCCGGCAGTGACGGCACCCTCACTTTGAATGTCACTTTTAAACTCGGCACCGATCCAGACCAGGCCCAGGTTCAGGTACAAAACCGGGTATCCCAAGCGCTACCCCGTCTACCGGAAGACGTGCGCCGCCAAGGGGTAACCACGCAGAAGCAGTCGCCCAACCTGATGATGGCAGTGCATCTGATCTCTCCAGACGACAGCCTCGATGCCACCTATATTCGCAACTATGCGGTATTGCATATCCGCGATGAGCTATCGCGTATTCCCGGTGTGGGCCTCGCCGCGGTCTTTGGCTCCGGAGACTATGCCATGCGCCTGTGGGTAGACCCGCAAAAAGCGGCGGCCCTGGGCGTGACTGCAGCGGATATCGTCAGCTCAGTGCGTGAGCAAAATGTGCAGGTGTCCGCCGGACAGATCGGCGCCTCACCGATGCCCAATGGCTCTGATTTCCTGATTTCTATCAACGCCAAGGGCCGCCTGCAAAGCGAAGAAGAGTTTGGCAATGTGGTACTGAAGACCGGCAGCGATGGTGAAATTACCCGATTGCGTGACGTGGCGCGGGTTGAACTGGCCTCATCCCAAGACTCTCTACGCGCCTTACTAAACGGCCGCCAGGCGGTCGCCATTCCGATTTTCCAGTCCCCGGGCTCCAATTCCCTGGAAGTCTCCGCTGCAGTGCGCGAGAAAATGGCGGAACTGGGAGAACAGTTCCCCGAAGGCCTGGAATGGAAAGTTGCCTACGACCCAACCGTATTTGTCAGCACTTCAATCAGCTCTGTGATCAAGACCCTGCTTGAGGCGGTATTGTTGGTAGTGCTGGTGGTTATCCTGTTCCTGCAGACCTGGCGCGCCTCCCTGATTCCACTCTTGGCCGTGCCGGTATCCATTGTTGGTACCTTTGCGGTGCTACTGATGCTGGGCTTCTCGATCAACACCCTGACCCTGTTCGCCATGGTACTGGCCATCGGTATCGTGGTGGATGACGCCATCGTGGTGGTGGAAAACGTCGAGCGCAATATCGAGGAAGGACTGACACCCTTAGCCGCTGCCCACCAGGCCATGCGCGAGGTGAGCGGTCCGATTGTCGCCATCAGTTTGGTGCTCTGTGCGGTATTTGTGCCCATGGCCTTCCTGGACGGCATCACCGGCCAGTTCTACCGCCAGTTCGCCACCACTATTGCCATCGCCACCATTATCTCCGCGATCAACTCCCTGACCCTGTCCCCGGCTCTAGCGGCTACCCTGCTGAAGCCCCACGGTGCCAAGCCGGATATGCCCGCGCGCATTATCGAGCGCCTGTTCGGCTGGTTATTCCGCCCGTTCAACCGCTTCTTCCAGCGCAACTCTGAACGCTACCAGCGGGTGGTGGGCCACAGCCTCAAACGCCGCGGTATCGTATTTGGGGTCTACCTGATATTGCTCGGCGGTACCTTCGCCCTGTTCCAACAGGTGCCCGGAGGCTTTATTCCGGTTCAGGATAAGACTTACCTGGTGGGCAGTATCCGCCTGCCGGAAGGAGCCTCCCTGGATCGCACTGAAGAAGTTGCGCGCCGCGTGAGTGAATTGGCTCTGGAAACAGAGGGCGTTGCCAACGCGGCGGCTTTTGTCGGCTTTAACGCCCTGCAAGGCACCAATACCCCCAACGTGGGCACGGTATTTATCTTATTCGACGACTTCGATGTGCGCGAACGCAGTGCCACCGAAATCGCCGCGGAGCTAAACGGCAAGCTCTCCCAGATCAAGGAAGGCTTCGCCATGACCTTTATGCCACCACCCATCTTCGGGCTGGGCGCAGGCTCCGGTTACTCCCTCTATGTCCAGGACCGTCGTGGTGCCGGCTACGGTGAGCTGCAAAATGCCACCAATATGCTGGCTGGGGCCTTGAGCCAGGCCAGCGGCCTCAGCTATCCCTTCAGCTCCTACCAGGCCAATGTGCCGCAGATGGACGCCGAGGTAGACCGCCTGCAGGCCAAAGCCCAGGGCGTGCGTATGGACGACCTGTTCGGCACCTTGCAGCTGTATTTCGGCTCCATGTATATCAATGACTTCAACCTGTTCGGTCGCACCTACCAGGTGGTTGCCCAGGCAGATGCGCCTTTCCGCGATGAAGTGCAAGATCTCGACAATCTCTACACCCGCAATATGAATGGAGAAATGGTGCCCATCAGCACCATGGTGACCCTGCGCCAAAGCTACGGACCCGACCCGGTCATCCGTTACAACGGCTATCCCGCAGCCGATTTGATGGGGCAATCCGATCCCAGCATGCTGTCTTCCTCTGAAGCACTGGCGGCGGTTGAGCAGGTAGCCGACCAAGCCCTGCCTCCGGGTATGCAGATCCAATGGACCGACCTCAGCTTCCAGCAGGTTAACCAGGGCAACGCCGCTATGGTGGTATTTCCACTGGCAGTACTGCTGGTATTCCTGGTACTCGCCGCACTCTATGAGAGCTGGGTGATGCCGCTGGCGGTTATTCTGATCGTGCCCATGTGTCTGTTGGCTGCACTATTCGGTGTTTGGGCTACTGGCGGCGACAACAATGTATTTGTTCAGGTAGGGCTGGTTGTATTAATGGGGCTCGCCTGTAAAAACGCCATTCTAATTGTGGAGTTTGCCCGCGAGCTGGAAATGGACGGCAAGGGTACCGTAGAGGCAGCCTTGGAGGCCTGCCGGCTGCGTTTGCGTCCAATCATTATGACTTCCGTAGCCTTTATTGCCGGCGTGGTTCCCCTGGTGCTGGCCAGCGGCGCTGGCGCCGAAGTGCGCAACGCCATGGGTATTACCGTATTTACCGGCATGATTGGCGTAACTTTGTTTGGCTTGTTCCTGACCCCAGTGTTTTATGTTGCGCTGCGCAAACTTGCCGGTGGCAGCTTGTCCAACACAACAAAAACTAATGAACCAGCACTAATTCAGGATTCAATGGAACAACCGGCGCATAGCTAGAAATAACCCTCAACTTCAAGCCCCCGCTGCGCTCTGCTCGGGGGCTTTTTTTTGCTATGGCTCTTCCTTTTTCCAGCGGGCACTGGGGAAAACCAATACATAAAGCCAGGTAAACAGACAGAGAGGCATGCAGAAAAAAATCACGATCACCCCCAGCAGCACACGCATAAAGTCACTGCCCTCTTCATGCTTTTCTGCGCGATCCCACAGATAAGACCGGTAGCAATGATCCGGCCCATCGATAGGGATAAAGGTAAAATTGATCACCCATTCCAAAATCCGCCAATAACGGCGTAAACGTGTCTCCTGCACCCGTGAGAAATAACCGCAACGACCAGAAATAGTGGCATCGGGATTGCCACCAGCAATAGCATTACCGAGCTGATCAATTGCGATGCAGACATTGATTATCCAGCTTCTTCTGGCGCCTCTCATTACACGCTCGTCTAATTAAAAGAAATCCGGCAAGCACTGCCACTCGCCAAGTAATGTATAGACGTATCGAGACAAGAGCAGCCCCCGAGTTGTACAGACCTGCCACTTCAGATAAAAGGGTCGGCTAGACTTCTCACAGGTGGCAAAGAAACCTTTGCCGGCTTAGAAAGTTGTAGGCGCAGGGGTTTCTCCTAAAAAATGTTGCATATCGCCACCATTGCCACCCACTCGGAAAGAATGTTTCCCGTACTCCAGGAATCCGCCAGACGCAATGGCGTATCACTTACCATTCTTGGGCGCGATCACCCCTGGAAAGACTTCTCATCCAAAATGGATATTTTGCTTCCTTTTTTTCAAACGCTACCTGAGGAGGACATAATCTGCTATCTCGACGGTTTCGACTCATTGATATTACCGTCAGTACGCCTGCTCGAAAAAAACTTTCACTCCTTTGGCAAGGACATTATTTTTTCCAATGACTACCGGCACGATGGTGTTCAGGGGTATTTTGAAAAAAAATTCTTTCCCAACGAACATGTTTTTTCCACGGGAATATTTATTGGAAAAAATAAAGCGCTACAAAACCTATTCCAGGCAGCCCGCGGAATGTATCCCAATTACTGCGATGACCAGAAAATACTGCGGCGCTATTATGCGCATCACACTTGTGAGCAGGTGGATATAGATCACGAGGCCAAGTTATTTTATAACTTTGACATGGCCGATCCCAGTTACAACCTGCTCAATCAAGTGGACCATATTCAGGGAGGAAAAATTTACCTGCTCAACGGGCAGAGTCCCAGCATTATCTCCTTCCCCTGCAGCTGGTTCGCCATTGGTATCAAGAAAAACCTGCATATCCTGCTGGAAAAGCTGGGCTATGACTACTACCCGGAAGTGAATATCAAGGGCACACTTAACGGCTTAAAGTACTATATAGGCACTTCGATAAAAGAAAGTATTAAAACACTGCTGAAGTAACGCAATACCTTTGCCGCTTCCATAATTTTACCCCTGACTTCACCCGGAGCAGTCACGAGCAATATCGATCAATAGAAGCTGTAACTTAATTCAAATGGTGAATAGGGCCCGGCACACCAGTCGCCAGTATCCAATTGATAACAAGGCACTCCCGCAGCAATGCAGTTGTCCAGTTCACCCATATAGGGATCACAAACCAGGCAAAAGCGTGGGAATGCAGTCAGTTCATCGGGCGGAACGGGACTGTGCTTATAGGAATAATAAATTGCGGTGCCATTTAAATCCTGCCAAAAACCATCGGCACAGCCACCGAGCAGCTGCGCCACAATCAATGACAGTAAAACTTTACTCTTCATAGGAAATACAACGCCTTCCACCGGAAATATCAAAGCAACGGGCACTCTCAGGACAAATTGATCCGGGCGCCAATTCCTCAGAGTCACCGGGGCAACTGGAATGACTGGACCTGCGTGTTGAGGGAGCTGCGGGCATTGCTTGAGAGGGATATGCGCGATATTCCGCATGGCGGGGTATCGGCGCACTGGTTGGGTAGACCACCTGGTTGCGCGTATCCGGGGTACCGCAAGCTGAAAGCAGCAAGCTGGTACACAACGCGGCAATGGCTATGGGGAATTTTTTCATGGGCTTGCCTCCGTATCGGCACCACGCGAAACCTAATTCGCGTACTTCGGTAAATGATCGGACGGTGCAGCCACAACCTTGCGCACTACCTTCCCAGACTCGCAGCTCGCTGCTTAGTACACCCTCAGAACCGGGAAGAACCAGGCGGTGGAGTCGTACACCTGGTGAGTGCAATGCCCTTCACACTCATTATTAACAGGCAAGGCCTGAGCAGGCGATGAAAGAATCGAGTCGGCTTCGACAAAGCCACCTTCCTGCCCGCTAGCCTGAGCCTCGAAAAAGAAAGGGTCTTCCCCTTCCACTTCTTCTGCGGGTAAGAATAAGCAACCCTGCACCGCCAGAGCCGCTACAAGCGGCAGAGCGAATTTCCTTGAAGGCCTCATGATCCGACACTCCACTTTCAGTGTTGCGCTGATAGCTGTCTTTCAAAAAAGTCTAGCCGGCGAGGATTATCCAGCCAGTTGGCGCCAGGTCATTTCTGCGTGCAATTCATTTTTATAAAGTTTTACGCGCCATTTTAGGTACTTTTGTGGGTAACGGGTTAAAAGTTCCTTCCCAGTAAGGCACCTACGAGTCCGCTCTGACTAAAAAAAGCAGAAAGAACTCACAACTTCTTAAAAGCCCAATTTCAGCTGAGTGGCCCCCATAAAAAAAGCGGCCATAGGCCGCTTTTTGAGGGTTGTGCTGTAGCTTATGAATAGGCTATAGCAGCAGGCGCCTCACATCCGCAAGCACACTCACCAGGTAGGTCATAAAGCGTCCGGCATCGCCACCATTGACCGCGCGGTGATCGTAAGACAGCGCCAATGGCAGCATCTGCCGCGGCTCGAATTCCTCGCCGTTCCACACCGGCTTCACCGCCAGCTTGGAAACACCGAGGATGCCCACTTCTGGCGAATTGACGATCGGGGTAAATCCGGTACCGCCAATAGCACCCAGGCTTGAAATGGTGAAACAGGCACCCTGCATCTCGTTGGGCTTCAGCTTACCATCGCGGGCTTTCAGGGCCATTTCAGTGGCCTCAGCCGCCAGCTCATACAAGCCTTTTTTATCCACATCGCGAATAACCGGCACCATCAAGCCTTTTGGCGTATCCACCGCCATACCCACATGTACATAGTCCTTGCGCACAATCTGCTCGCCATCATTGTGCAGGGACACATTGAAGCTGGGCTCTGCGCGCAGGGCCGCGGCTACCGCTTTCAGCAGGAAAGGCACAGGCGTGAGTTTCACACCGCGCTTTTCCGCCTCAGCCTTCATAGACTTGCGGAAGGTTTCCAGCTCGGTGATATCCGCATCATCAAACTGGGTGACATGAGGCACGTTGAGCCAGTTGCGCGACATATTGGCTGCGGTGATCTTGTGGATCTTGCTCATCGGCTCCACGTTCACCGGGCCAAACTGGCTGAAGTCGATATCCGGCATCTTGGCGATACCAATTCCACCGCCGACCGCACCGCTCTCGGCTTTCTTCACCTGCTCGCGGATATAATTGTGCAGATCGTCCTTGGAGACCCGGTTGCGCGGACCAGTGGGCTTCACCTTGTTCAAGGTAACACCCAACTCACGGGCCAATTTGCGTACGGCGGGACCGGCATAAACCTGGGCTGCAGCAGTGAGATTGCGCTCCAGCTGGTAATCTTTCTGCGGCACTGACGGCGGCTCAACAGATAAAGGGGCCTGCTGTGGAGCGCTCTCGACAGACGCAGCAGCTGCCGGAACCGCGGCTTGAGCTGCGGGCGCGGCGGCACCGCCTGCGGCAACCACGTTCAATACACCGAGGGTATCGCCCGTGGAAACCTTATCGCCCTCTTTAACGGCGATAGAAACTACAGTACCGGCGCTGGGGGAAGGGACATCCATGGAGGCTTTATCGCCTTCCACCACAATCAGAGAATCACCCTCTTCGACGGTATCACCGGGTTGCACACTGATCTCGATCACATCAACCGCATCGGCACCGCCCAGGTCCGGGATCTGGATCGTTTCCTCTTTCGGCTCGCCGCTCGCTGCTGCCGCAGGGGCTTCAGCTACAGGCTCTGCCGCCGGCGCAGCGTCTTCCTGGGCGGGGGCTGCAGCGGGCGCCTCTGCCGGTGCTTCCGCGACATCGGTTTCGATCTCGCCAATCACATCGCCTTCAGAGACCTTATCGCCCTCTTTTACGCTGATGCTGAGGATTTTGCCGGCCACCGGGGCCGGCACATCCATGGAGGCCTTGTCGCCCTCCACCACAATCAGAGAATCCTCTTGCGCGACGGTATCACCGACGGCAACCGTAATTTCAATCACATCCACCTGATCGGCACCGCCGAGATCAGGCACTTTAATGACTTGTTTTGCCATAGGAGTTCTGCCTTCTCTTAGCTGATGCGCGGGTTAACTTTTTCGGCGTCGATATTGAGCTTCACGATCGCTTCGGACACTTCTTTCGCATCAATCACACCCTGCTTAGCCAGCCCATTCAGAGCGGCAATCACCACATAGTTGCGATCCACCTCGAAGAAACGACGCAACTGCTCGCGGCTGTCACTGCGGCCGAAACCATCAGTACCCAGGGTGGTCAAGTCCCCATCGATAAATTCACGCAGGGGCTCCACATAGGAACGGATGTAGTCAGTGGAAGCGATCACCGGTGAGGTATTGCCCTCAAACTGCTCGGTGATCCAGGCTTTGCGCAACTCGGCTTCCGGGTGCAGCATATTCCAACGCGCCACATCCTGGCCTTCGCGGGCCGCTTCCACAGCAGAGGTGAGACTCCAAACATCGGAGGTCACGCCAAATTGGTCGGCGAGGATATCCGCTGCTGCCAGCACTTCGCGCAAAATAGTACCGCCACCAATCAACTGCACATGCTTCTTGGCAGTCTTGCCCTTGGCGCCTTTCTTAACGTTGGACTGGAGTTTATAGATACCGCGAATAATGCCCTCTTCCACGCCCTGGGGCATTTCCGGTTGCAGGTAATTTTCATTCTCGATGGTGATGTAATAGAAGACATTCTTCTGCTCCTCGTACATCTCCTTGAGGCCCCGCTGCATAACCACAGCCAACTCGTAACCGTAGGCCGGATCGTAGCTGCGGCAGTTGGGGATAGTGGAGGACAGTACATGGCTGTGACCATCCTGGTGCTGCAGGCCCTCACCATTCAAAGTGGTACGGCCGGCGGTGGCGCCAATCAGGAAGCCGCGCGCCTGCATATCGCCAGCGGCCCAGGCCAGGTCGCCCACACGCTGGAAGCCGAACATGGAGTAGTAGATATAGAAAGGCACCATCGGCACGCCGTGGTTGCTATAGGCCGTAGCCAACGCCATCCAGGCAGACATGGCACCGGCTTCGTTGATGCCCTCTTCCAGCACCTGGCCTTTCTTATCTTCCTTGTAATACATGATCTGGCCGTGATCCACCGGGGTATAACGCTGCCCTTCAGAAGAGTAGATACCCAGCTGGCGGAACAGGCCTTCCATACCGAAGGTACGGGCTTCATCAGGCACAATCGGCGCGATGTTCTTGCCGATATTCTTGTCTTTCACCAGTGCGGCGATAGCGCGCACAAATGCCATGGTGGTGGAAATTTCGCGCTCGCCGGAGCCTTTGGTCAGCGCGCTGAAGGCATCGAGACCTGGCACTTCCAGTTTTGGGCACTCAATCGGGCGACGGGGAACCGGACCGCCCAGGGTCTTGCGGCGCTCCGCCATATATTTCATTTCCGGGCTATCCGGAGACGGACGGTAGTAAGGCACTTCTTCCAGCTCTTTATCGGTGAGCGGGATGGCAAAACGGTCGCGGAAGCGCTTAAGGGAATCCAGATCCAGCTTCTTCACGGAGTGGGTATCCATCGCCGCTTCACCGGCGGAGCCCAGGCCGTAGCCTTTAACTGTTTGCGCCAGGATCACAGTGGGCTGGCCTTTATGGGCCATGGCTGCCGCGTAAGCTGCGTAGACTTTATAGGGGTCGTGGCCGCCGCGATTGAGCTTCATAATCTCATCGTCGGACATATCCTTGACCAGCTCCAGCAGCTCCGGGTACTTGCCGAAGAAGTGTTCGCGGGTATAGGCGCCGCCGTTGGCCTTGAAGTTCTGCATCTCGCCATCGACCACTTCGTCCATGACTTTCTGCAGTAGCCCCTTGTCGTCTTTCTCCAGCAGCGGATCCCACAGGCGGCCCCAGAGTACTTTAACGACATTCCAGCCGGCACCGCGGAATACGCCTTCCAGCTCCTGCACAATTTTACCGTTACCGCGCACCGGGCCATCCAGGCGCTGCAGATTACAGTTAACCACGAACACCAGGTTTTCCAGTTGCTCGCGGCCGGCCAGGGAAATGGCGCCCAGAGTTTCCGGCTCATCACATTCGCCGTCGCCGAGGAAAGCCCACACCTTGCGGTCACCGCGCGGCGATAAACCACGGGCGGACATATAGCGCATAATATGCGCTTGATAAATTGCCTGAATCGGTCCCAGCCCCATGGAAACTGTGGGGAACTGCCAGTAATCCGGCATCAACCAGGGGTGTGGATAAGAGGAGAGACCGTTACCGTTCACTTCGCGGCGGAAGTTATCCAGCTGCTCCTCATCGAAGCGTCCTTCCAAGTAAGAACGGGCATAAATACCCGGCGCACTGTGGCCCTGGAAGAAAATCAGGTCGCCGCGCTCTTCACCTTCATTGCCGCGGAAAAAGTAGTTAAAGCCCACATCGTAGAGTGTGGCGGCAGAGGAGAAACTGGAGATATGGCCGCCGAGGTGGTCGTTATTCTGGTTGGCACGCACCACCATTGCCAAGGCATTCCAGCGAATCAGGGAGCGAATACGGCGCTCCATAAATAGGTCGCCGGGCATGCGCTTTTCCGCATTGGGCGGAATGGTATTGCGGTAAGGGGTAGTGATAGCCGCGGGTAGCTGCACACCGACATCGGTAGCGCGATCAGACAGCTGCTTTAGAAGGAAGGCGGCGCGCTCTTTGCCGCTGTAGCGGATAACCGCCTGCAGCGCATCCAGCCATTCCTGCGTTTCGAGGTTATCGGTATCTTCGTGCATCAAATGCTCCTCGGCGAATTAGGCGACGTCGAGTCGGTCTATTTCTCAAAAATCGGTACGCGGGCAAACTACAGCGCAGGCGAAAAAATGCTTCCTTTTTTTCAGGCTTCCGCCAATTCACCGCCGTTGGTGGCGGAAATGCAATGTGTGAATCTTCACCCGATCGCGGCGGAGAGGAAAAGCGGCGCCAGTCTGTGCCGCGAATGCTTAGTTTGACTGTAATTATCTGTTCCGGGCCCCACTCTAACGTGGCGGACAAAGCCCCATTCCCGGTTATTAGCGGAAGCGATTGTAGTATTACTACAAAAAATTTTCCAGATAGGGCGGTTAGTAACAAACAAAACAAAACGGCAAAACAATTATTTGCCATTTTGCTGTTTTACCGGAATATTTTATGGAAAGTTTGAGAAATCAAATTACAAAATCGAGTCTCAAATAAAGGTGCCAGTCACAGCTGCACCAGCTCCCCGCCAGATTGGTATTCAGCGTAGACCAAGTAGCGCAGTGGACCACCCGCCGCCATAGCATCGAAGGGATAGCAGGTCACCAGTAGCAGGCCGCGCTCGGCAAAAACCGGCAGACGTTCGCGCTCACTATTTACGATACGCAGCTCCGTCACCCGATACGTGTGCCAGCGCCCGTCTTCACCCTGCAGGTAAATGCCATTGCCGTGCCGCAGGGTTTGCAGCCCGGCAAAGTGTGTATCCCGATGCGCAGCGATTACTGTGGTGCGAAAATCACCGGGCTTACCGGAACCATTAAGCAAGCCGGGACCAAAGGCGAGGGATTCTCCACTGCCTCCCGCCAGCACTATAAAAGGACGCTGGCCCTGCAGCTTGAGCTTGGCCACCGGCCGGGTATCCGCCCAGGGCCAGGGCTTTTGCGGAACCCCGCCCTGCAACTGTTCCTCCCAGGCACTGGCAATCAGAAACTGAGCCAGCTGCGCCTTGGCCAGTAGCCAGGAGGCGGAGCCCAACTGCCACAACCCCACCAGCAGGCACACTGAAAAAAGCAGCAGGCGCATCACTGCGGCGCACTCCCCAGCTGCGCCTCCAGACCACTGTTACAGCGGCGCAAATCCGGCACTACCTTACGCAGCAGGCGGCGGATTGCCCCCATCAAATTGGCGCGCATTGAGCGGCCCCGGCGCAACAATGCTGCCAGGCTGAGCAAGCTCAGGGCAGCAAACAGCTGCGCATAAACACCTGTGGCCGTACTGGGGTAAGCCTGGCGCTGCAACACCTGCCCTCTGGGCACCATGCTGGTGAGCGCAGTTTGGGAGAGCTTTTCTTCGGGCTTGCGCACCAGCTCTTCTTCAACCGCGACAAAGCTGGTGTAGGGGCTGGCGAGTTGATGATCCAGGGCGAGCTGTAAAATCTGTGCACGCAGAGCCTGGCCCGCATCACTCTCCTCACCCAGCTGGGTCTGGCGGTCGCGCAGGGATTCCATTTTGTTGCGCGCCCACAAACTGCCGATGCCCTTGCTACTGGGGGCCTGCTCCAGGGTCAGCGCCAGGTTGCGCACAAACTGCTTACCGGCCATACGCCCACGCAACTGAATATCCCCCTGCAGCGACTGCCCTTCCACCCTGGCCACCAGCTGCAACGGCTCGCCGCGATAGAGATCGGGGATTCGTTTGGGATAGGCATCCGCCACCACACCCTCGGGCCAGCTCAACTGCAGATCGGTGGCCATAGGGTTTTCCAGCTTGGCGAATAAGGTCTGCATGCGCCTGTGCAGCTCGGAAAGATCGCCGATGGTGACGAAAGAACCGCGGCCAAACTGGGCGGCTTTACGCATAAAATGGCTGTTGGGCGCCGAGCCAATGCCCACCGTAAATAAACGCGCATCGCCCAGGTGTTGGTGGATTAACTCGAGCAGCGCCTGTTCATTGCCCACCGCACCATCGGTAATAAATACCACCTGGTGTACCAGGCTGTTGTTATCGGGCAACTGCTGGCCCAGTGCCAGGCGCAGCGCCGCAGCCATCTCGGTGCCGCCATCGGCATTTAAGCGTTCCACCTCCCGGCGCGCACGCTGAATATTCTCCGCACTTGCTGCCACTGGACGCGGGAAAAAAGCGCGGGAGCTGTTATTAAATTCGATCACATTAAAGCGATCATTACCATCTAGACGCGAGAGCGCCAGGGTAAGACTCTCCTTGGCCTGACGGATAGAGTTGCCAGACATGGAGCCGGAGGTATCGATCACGTAAACCACTTCCCGCGGCAAGCGCTGGGCACGAGCACCCTCATCTGGTGGCAGCAGCATTAGCTGCAAATAGGTACCGGATTTTTTATCCGCACTTTCCCTGCCATCCGCCTGCACACCGGCAGCACGCTCACCAACATGCTCACTAAACAGCGCCGCACGCGGCATGGCCGAGGGCTCCGGCTGCCAGTTTAAAAGAAAGTCCCGATCCATTTTTGCCCTGCCCTTGCGCAGACGAATCGAGTAGCGCTCTCCGGCTTTTTCATCGATGGCAATATCGTGATAGGGGCTGCCGATTTTCACCAGCGGCAAGCCGCCTTCCAGCTCTACCTCAATGGCCATATTGTGACTGCCCACCGCTTCCAACTCTGCCGCCGGCTGCATCAACGGGGTAATCGCTGCGGCATCCGGTACCTGATCAGTGGGCAGCGCCCAGCCACTGCTCTGAGTGGCCAACTCCAGCTCGGTACCACCGAAAGCTTGTGAGGGAATGGGTTCACCGGGGATATAACGGGGAGTCAGGGTGGTTGGCAGCCGCAAAGAAAAGACGCCACTGTCATAGGCCACCGGCTGCAGGTAGCGAATATTCACCTGCACCGTTTCTCCCGGTGCGATATTCGCTACCTTGTTGGTAAACAGGTTGGGGCGCTGCTGCTCTAAGAGCGCCGCACGCTTACCCGTCGCGCGCGCGGCCTTATAAATCTTTGCCGCCTGTTTGCGCTCGCGCACCTTGCCGACAATACGGCGCTCGCCCAATTGAATCTCGAGGCCAACTACCGCTGCCTGCTCGGGCAGCGGCAGTGCGTAAACCGCCTCCTGCCAGCTATCGCTGGTATTCTGAAAAGCCTGCTGTAACTGCACTTCCGCAACCAGACCGCGCACCACCATTTTGACACTACTGTGCAGGTGCACGGCGGGCACATAGCGGCCCGGCTCCGCACCGGTGAACAGTAAATCCCCCGCCTGCACATCATCCAGGGTAATCAGTTCAGAGGTAATATCACCATTACTAGACGTAAGCGCCTGGGCACTGACCTCGGCTCCGATTGCCGCAATGACCACGGCCAATACCACCACTATAAATAACAACCAGCGTCCGGTACCACCGCTCTTCTGGCGGCGGCGGTAATATTCCTCCGTCGGCAACATCAGATCGTCTTTATGAAACCGCTGCCCAAACAACATCACCCTGTTCACTCACTTCCCTCCACTTTTAAATTGGATGTTGAAGTGATTAAACAGGGGCAAGCGGGCGAAAGGTGGCAGGGAATCGGGTGGAAAATGGGAGGAATTATGGCGAATTGTGGTGAAGGGAGATAATTTAGCTTTTAGCTATCTCCTCTCACCCTCCATTAAAATCATTTTCAGACATAACTCTTTTTGACATAATTCTTATTGAGTCCCAACGCAATTTATACCCTAAACCCAAATAAACTATGCCGGACATATCAAGGAAGACAGGAGCATACAACACTCCAAACTGAGTATATTTAAACTATAAAAGCTGGCGAACAATAATTCAGACTACCAACCCCATAAATTAACATACAAGTAGACTCTACACTTAAAAAATCCTGACTTTTCTAAAAATCTTACACTCATGTAAATTGGTCTTCTTAGCCCCACCGGTAACATATGATTCACGACCAAATAAATGCGCCTCTAACTCCACCAACCTATCTTTAGCTTCTGCATGCTCAAACAACGTATAAAAATCTCCTAAGTTTGACAAATTCTTACTCTTATAAAATTTCTCTTTCGTGAAAAACTTATTTGCCCCATTCCCCAACATAATTACTATGCCTTCAGGCTTCAGAACCCTATACACCTCTTCATTTAACACGGAATACCCATGAGGGCTCACCGCAATTACAACATCTACTGAGCAATCATCCAAAAAAAGGCAAAAGTTAACATTTGCACTATATATATTCTCCCATTTCAACCTGTCCTCCTCATTCAACTCCTTCTTACTCAACTTACTCAACTTACTCAACTTTTGCCTAAAGTCACCCGGCTCCCAGAAAGAAGCATATGGAGCATGTGAACGATCAACAAAGTCATAATTAATAACTTTACTACCCTCAAATCCGGACACTTCCCGAATCTCGCCGTTACTTATTGGGTGCTCACGCCCAGAACCCAAGTTTAAAATAAGAGGCCCATCAGCTTCCATAAAAAATCCTTTTCAATAATTACCAAACAAAAACAATACCCAATTTAAGAACAAGCAAAAACTTCTCAAACAAAAAATTAAATCTCATAGAAAGCTTCAGCACTTTAACACACACATAAGAGTGAAGTATCACACTTAATTACAAACCATCCGAATATAGACCCAGAAGAAAATATACAATCAAAACCACCCCACAACCATTTGAACAGCAACAACAAAACTATGGATAAAATAAAAAAGCTGACAGAGGGAAGAATTTGAATAACAGACGTACAAATTAAACTGCAGAACCTCCAAAAATCAATCAATACTGAATCAATATTAATGCACTTTCTTAAGAGAAAATCTGCACCAAGACCATCGAACCAATAAGGAATAAAATTTCCAGACACAAAAAAACCGGCGCAAGCGCCGGTTTTTTTGTCAATCAATCTGATATCAGTCGACTAGACCATAATCCTTACGCAATACTTCAAGCAATTCCGCTTTGGGGTTATCTGATATCTCCAATTTCGTACCAATAATCTTCTCAGCAATACCAATATAAGTATTAGAGAGATCCATCAGCATAGATTCTGGCAGCTCATTGTCGCGAGCCAGAGCCAGGCGCTCAGCCATGCGGTCTTTGTTTAACAGGATATCGGCATCGGGGAAGTGATTGAGCAGGGCCTGGCGGAAACCCTCTTTGGATTTTTCCACAACCTTGCCCGCGCGATACTGTTCGCCGTCCCAGATACGGGAGGAGTCCGGGGTACCCACTTCGTCCATATAGATCAGCTTTTCTACACCATTAGCATCGGTGACATAGCCGAATTCAAACTTGGTATCGACAAAGACCTGGTCGAGCTTTTCCAGCTCGGCGGAGATCAAATCGAAACCTTCTTTTAACAACTTCTCGTACAGGTCGATATCGCCCGCGCTGCGGAAGCCGAAGGCCGCAAAATTGTCTTCGATATTCTTGCGGGTGACATTGACGTCATCCACTTCCGGCACGCCGGGGATCCCCTTGAGAATACCTTTGCTGGAGGGGGTAATCAGCAATTCTGGCAGCTTCTGGTCTTTCTGCAGGCCATCGGGAATTTCAATGCCGCAGAAGTCGCGCTCGCCCTTTTGGTAAGAGCGCCACATGGAGCCGGTGATGTACTGGCGGGCGATCGCTTCGATCATCACCGGGCGCGCCTTCTGTACGATCCACACCAGCGGATGCGGGATATCCAGAATATGGCTATCGGCCAGACCCTGCTCTTTAAACCGCTTGAACCAGTGGTTGGAAATCGCGTTCAATGCCGCGCCCTTGCCGGGCACGCCGCGCATGCCGCCCTCGCCGGTCCAGATGCAGTCGAATGCGGAGATGCGGTCGGAAATCACCATTACCGCGAGAGGGGTGTCCGGGGAAACCGGGTAGCCTTTTTCCTCAATCAGGCGGCGGCTATCTTCTTCGCTCAGCCAGTAAACAGAACGGACCTTGCCGCTGTGGACAGGCTTATCGGTACGGATCGGCAGGTCATTATTGACCGCTAGAACTTTGTCAGCCAGGCTCATGGGCTCTCACCTATTCGAAGGAGCAAATAAAAGAAAGCGCGGCATTCTAGCAATGGCCCGCGTCGATACAAAGAAAAGAAGTTGGCGGGAGCCCCCGAACAATTTCGTGATGCCTCTGGCTCTCAGGCCGGTTACAGGCAGGGCTCGGCTGCGCAGGAGTGCCTAGACGTTTCAATAAGTCGCAACGCAGAGTGTGACCCGCTCTTAAAGCTCTATAGGGCGGGCCAGGTTGCGGAATAACAATGGCTCAGAGGCTCCCTGCGGGCTCGCCGGCATTACTCCGATATACGCTTGGCCTCCCACTCGGCCTGGTGCTCGCTGGTGGGCCAGGCACTCATAATGGCCTTAAGCAGGGTCGCCAGCGGAATAGCGAAGAAGACGCCCCAGAAGCCCCAGATACCGCCGAAAAACAGTACCGCCAGGATAATTGCCACCGGGTGCAGATTGACGGCCTCGGAAAACAACAATGGCACCAATACATTGCCATCGAGCAGCTGGATAATGCCGTAGGTCATAATCAGGTAGAAAAACTCATTGCTCCAACCCCACTGGAACAGGCCAATGGCCGCCACCGGGATGGTCACCACCGCCGCGCCGATATAGGGAATCAATACACTCAGGCCCACCGCCACCGCCAGCAGCAGGGCGTAATTGACCCCCAGCAACAGGAAGGCGGCGTAGCTCACCGCTGCCACTATACCGATCTCAACCACTTTGCCGCGCACATAATTGGCCACCTGGTCGTTCATCTCGTGCCAGATCTGGTGCAGCATGGGGCGCTGCTTTGGCAGGAAAGAGGTACACCAGCGGATCAGCTGGTCGGAGTCCTTCAGGAAGAAAAACACCAGGATCGGCACCACCACCACATAAATCAGCAAGCCGGCAAAAATGGGCAGGTTGGTGAGAGAAAAGGCCAGCAGGGTCTGCCCCATGCCACCCAGCTCTTTGCCGAGGGTATTAAAAACCTCGTCGATCTGCGCCGCAGAAATCAGGCGCGGGTAGCGCTCCGGCAGTAGCAACAACAGCTCCTGGCCGCGCTGCACCATATTCGGCAACTCCGCACCGAGGCGCACCAGCTGGCGCCAAATAATCGGCAGCACCACAAATAGCAGGCCCACGATAGTGCCCACCAACACCAGGCAGGAAAGTGTTACCGCGAGCCAATGGGGCACCCGCCAGGACTTCAACTTTTGCACCATGCCCTGCATCAGGAAGGCGATTACCAGGGCCGTAAGCACAGGCGCCAGCACACCTCCGAGCGTGGCCAGTACCACCAGCGCTACGGTGAGCAGCAGCACGAGCAACACCACTTCTTCCTGACTGAAGTAGCGGTTCACCCAGCCTTTAACAATCGACAACATAGACTCTCGGGATTGATTCTTCATTTGCCAGCGTACAGCCAATATAGAAAGGTATTATCACGCCTCTCGGCGCGCAGCAGGGGCCTACCACTCAGTGCGGCAAAGCTGTGAAAATCGCGCCAGGAACCCTCATCGGTGGCCATCACACACAGTAAGGTCCCCGCCTCGTATTGGCGCAGGGCCCTGCGCATAGCCAGCAGAGGCTGGGGGCAGGGCAACTGGCGGGCGTCCACCGTTACCGCCGCATGCCAGTCCGGCACGGAGTTTTTATCAACGGTATCGGAAGGGGGCACGGCCATTGGCTATCTGGTCACAAGCTTTACAGAGCCGCGGATTATAACGCGTAATCTGCGCCAGTTACCGACAATGCTTAACCCTTTTTAACCTTCCCACTGGCGCCGGCCAGAACCTTTACCGCCCCACCCTGTCTAACCCTCGACAGTTCAACGGGGTTGCGTATAGAGTTGGACTATAGATCCTTCATGGACAGACCGAGCAGTAATCAAAATGACTGATCCCCAAAAAAGCCTGCCTCGTCGATCAAACAAAGCGCCTCTCTCACTGCGATTGCGCAATACCCTAAAGGCACTCGGCTTAGGCCTGTTGCTCGGCAGCACTCCCATTGCAGCCACCGCTGACTCTGAGGGAATCCGCCTGCCGGAACTTGGAGACAGCACCAGCGGCCTGGTATCCCCCCAGCGCGAGAAAGAACTGGGCCAAATGTGGCTACGTATATTTCGTAGCCAGGTTAAGACTTCCTCCGATGCACTGCTGCAGCAGTACGTCGAAAAAACCGTTAAGGGCCTGGCAGAATACAGCCCCCTGGAGGACAAGAATATTGATGTGGTCGTGGTAAACAATGAAACCATGAACGCATTTGCGGTACCCGGTGGCATTATGGGTATTCACACTGGCCTCTTCCTATTTGCGAAAAACGAAGATCAATTTGCTTCGGTGGTCGCCCACGAACTGGGCCACCTCAGCCAGCGCCACTACGCCCGCTCCCTGGAAGCCCAGCGCAACAACACCCTACCCACCCTGGCCGGCATGCTCGGCGCTCTGGTACTCGCCGCCACCGCCGGTGGCGAAGCGGGGCTCGCCGCCATAACTGCAACTCAGGCTGCAGCGCTCGACAGCCAGCTGCGCTTTAGCCGCAAGAATGAACAGGAGGCCGATCGGGTCGGTATCGAAACCTTGGCAAGATCCGGCCGCGATCCAGATGCCGCCGGCGAGATGTTCGAGCAGATGCTCAAAGCCACCCGCTATTACCGCCGCCCTCCAGAGTTCCTGCTGACCCACCCGGTAACAGAGAAGCGTATCGCCGATGCCAAGCTGCGCTCCCAGCGTATGGAGGATGTCGAACCCAGCGATAGCCGCGATTACCATATGATGCGCGCGCGAATTCGCCTGGCCACTGAAGCCACGCCACAGCAGGCCGTTAAACGCTTCCAAGCCGAACTTAATGGTATCCATGACAACGAAGATGCCGCCCGCTACGGCCTGGCATTGGCACAAATCGCCGCAGGAAGGCCGGATTCCGCTCTGGACACCCTGCAGCCGCTCCTCGATAAGGAGCCCTCAAAAGCCGCTTTTGTCCTGGCGCGCGCAGATATTGACCTGGTGCGCCAAGACTATTCAGGCGCCACCCAGCGCTTACAGCAGGCACTGGACCGCAACCCCGGCGACCACGCCCTGGTGATGGGGCTCGCCAACGCTCATTTTAAAGCGGGCAACTATCTGGCGGCAGAGCGCATGCTGGCCAAATACAGCAGGGTGCGCAAGAAAGACCCCGCCGTATGGTACCTATTGGCCGAGACCCATGGCTTGGCCGGGGATATCGTCGGGGTGCACGAGGCACGAGCCGAATACTATATTTTGATCGGTGTTTTCGATAAGGCCCTGCAGCACCTGCGCCACGGCATTCGCATGACCAAAGACGACTATCAAACCAATGCCATCCTGAAACAGCGCCTTAAAGACGTCATCAAGATGCAGGAAAAAGCCAAGGAGCTTTGACCCCACTCATTAACAACACAAACAAAGCACAAACAAAAAGAGCGGCCTCTAGCCGCTCTTTTTTATTTGCACTGGAGCCCGCTAGGCGCCTTTAACCCTTGCGGAAATCCAGCATTCTCTGCAGCGGGATCATCGCCTTACGGCCCAACTCCGTATCTACAAAGATCTCGTTATCACCGCGCTCCAACACCCCACACAAATTCTCCAGGGAGTTCATCGCCATCCAAGGACAGTTCGCACAGCTGCGGCAGGTGGCGCCAGCTCCAGCAGTGGGGGCAACCATCAATTCTTTATCCGGGCACTCCTGCTGCATCTTGTAGAAGATGCCCTGATCGGTCGCCACGATAAAGCGCTTCTCTGGGCGGGTCTTGGCTGCATTGATTATCTGCGAGGTGGAACCCACCACATCCGCCAGTGCAACCACCGAGGCAGGGGATTCCGGGTGCACCAACACTACGGCATCCGGGTAGAGCGCCTTCAGGTCCTCCACACCTTTCGCCTTGAACTCCTCGTGCACAATACAGGAGCCATCCCAAAGCAGAACATCCGCACCGGTTTCGCGCTGCACATAACCACCGAGATGCTTATCCGGGGCCCACAGGATTTTTTCACCGTTGGCATCCAAGTGGTCCACTACATCCAGGGCGATACTGGAGGTAACCACCCAGTCCGCTCTCGCTTTCACCGCCGCAGAGGTATTGGCATAGACAACAACTGTGCGATCCGAATGCTGATCACAGAACTCGGAAAACTCATCCGGGGGGCAGCCCAAATCCAGGGAGCAGGTGGCCTCCAGGGTGGGCATTAACACACGCTTATTCGGCGTCAGGATCTTGGCGGTCTCGCCCATAAACTTCACACCGGCCACCACCAGGGTATCGGCGCTATGCTTGGCACCAAAGCGGGCCATCTCCAGAGAGTCAGATACACAGCCACCAGTCTCTTCGGCCAACGCCTGGATTAATGGGTCTGTGTAATAGTGAGCCACTAACACGGCATTCTGCTCTTTAAGCAGACGCTTGATACGCTCGCGCCAGGCTTGCAACTCCTCCTCACTGTACTGAGACACAACCGGCTCCGCCAAGTGCGCCTGCACCAGGGAGAGGGAATCTACCGTTTCTGCAACAACGGACTTTTGGGTCATGGCTAACTACCACCAGCGAAAAACGCGCAGTATAACGCATTGCGACGCCATATCAGCGCACCTAAAGTATCAACAACTGGTAATTCGACAGCACCGCAAGATAAGTTACGCCCCAGGCTTGGGCTGCAGAACCCGAGAGACCAGGGAAGTAGTTTTGCGCGCCCGCATCCAGGCAAAAAAGCCTTCCTGTTAATGGGGAGCCCTTAAAATGGAGCAGGTTGAAAACATTGTGATTGGTGCTGGGGCCATTGGTCTCGCCAGCGCCTATGCCCTGGCCATTAGAGGGCAGGATGTGCTGGTTCTGGAACAACACACCAATATCGGCACAGAGATTAGCGCCCGCAGCAGCGAGGTGATCCACGCCGGCATTTACTACCCAAGCAGCAGCTTAAAGGCTAAAGCCTGTGTCGCGGGCAAAGCCAAGCTGTATCGTTTTTGCCGCGAGCATGCGGTCCCACACAAAGCCATCGGCAAATTAATCCTGGCTACCAACGAAGCCCAACTCCCCCAACTCAAAGCCTTGAAAGCCCAAGGAGATAAGAATGGCGCCGGCCATTTACAGCTGCTGAACGGAAGAGAAGCCAAGGTAATGGAACCCCAACTGCAGTGTCACAGTGCAATTTATTCACCCACCACAGGTATCTTCGATAGCCACGCCCTACTATTAGCACTGCAGGGCGCCCTGGAAGCACATGGCGGCCAAGTGGCACTAGACACAGCAGTGAAAAAAATATCGCGGGAAAGTGACTACTACCAACTCACCATGAGAGATGGCTATCAACTCGGCACCAAGAATTTGATCGTAGCCGCAGGGCTACACAGCCACCAATTGCTCTGCAAAATCAACGACAAAAGTATTCGACAACTAGTCCCAAGCCAATTCCTGGCAAAGGGGAATTATTTTTCTCTCGACCACAAACCCCCTTTTTCCCACCTGATCTACCCCCTGCCAGAACCCGGCGGACTGGGCACTCATCTCACACTGGATTTGGAGGGCTATGCCCGCTTTGGACCCGACGTTGAGTGGGTAGAAAAAATTGATTACACGGTGGATAAAAAAAGAGGGGAAAGGTTTTATAAAAGTGTTCGCCTTTATTGGCCCGAGCTCCCCGCAGAAAGCCTAAAGCCAGATTACGCTGGCATTCGCCCAAAGCTCTCGGCAAAAGGCGGCCCAACCCAGGACTTCAAAGTATTCCACTGGGGCGAAAGTCAAGAACCACAACTAGTAGCCTTTTTCGGCATTGAGTCACCCGGCCTTACCAGTTGCTTATATTTAGGGGAGATGGCAGCAGACTGTATTTGTCGCTAAAAACTGCTCTCTGTAGAGACCAATAAATGCCTTAAAGGCTCAGACAAGTAGAGAATTTTCTGGCGCGAGCAAACCAATGTTCACAGAGAAGTAAAAAATAAAAATGAATGCAGCAAAGAAATGGTGGGTCGTGCTGGATTCGAACCAGCGACCAATTGGTTAAAAGCCAACTGCTCTACCAACTGAGCTAACGACCCTTAGGAAGTTGGGCGAACTTGGTATGTCCCAACTCAGGATGCTTTTACTTCTCTCGCAGGTCTGTAAAAGCTGTGGGGTTACTGTGGATATCCCCGGCGGAAATGGTGGGTCGTGCTGGATTCGAACCAGCGACCAATTGGTTAAAAGCCAACTGCTCTACCAACTGAGCTAACGACCCTTTTCCGTGCCTCGATGTGAGGAGCTGCGTATCTTACGGATCTATTCTGAAAAGACAATACCTAACCCGAAAAAAAATCTAACAAATTTAAGGGGTTAGGTATTTCCCATAAAAATGACACCAACTGACAATCAGCTGGCATACACCGTAGGGTCCGCCAGGCCTGCTTCCGCAAATCCCGCAGCACGCAGCCGACAGCTATCGCAGCGACCACAGGCCGCACCATCTGGGCGCGCCTGGTAACAGGATACCGTCAAACTGTAATCAACCCCAAGACGGGTTCCCTCGAGTACAATATCCGCCTTACTCATCTGCATCAGCGGCGCTCTCACAGAGAGCTTGTTTCCCTCTACCCCAGCGCGGGTAGCGAGGTTGGCCATCTTTTCATAGGCCTCGATATACTCCGGCCGGCAATCCGGATAGCCCGAGTAATCCACCGCATTGACGCCGACAAAAATATCCTGAGCTCCAAGCACCTCGGCCCAGCCAAGGGCAATAGAGAGGAATACCGTATTGCGAGCCGGTACATAGGTAACCGGGATGCCACTGGTTTCCTCTTCAGGAACCTCAATACTGTCATCAGTTAGGGCCGAGCCGCCAATTGAACGCAGATCAAGCTTCACCACTTTGTGCTCAGCCGCTCCGAGATCAGCGGCTACGCGCTTTGCCGCTAACAATTCAGCTTCGTGCCGCTGACCGTAATCAAAACCCAGGGCATAACATTCATAACCTTCTGCACGCGCCATGGCGAGCACTGTGGCCGAGTCGAGGCCACCGGACAGCAAAATTACCGCTTTCTTTGCAGTCATCTCTTCCTCAATTTTTCAATCCACAATCACCGGGCCAATCAGACACCCGGGATATCTCCCCACAGCAATTTGTGCAGCTGCATCTGCATGCGCACCGGCAACCCATCGGCCAGCACCCACTCCGCCAGCTGCCGCGCCGGCAACTGCTCATAGCTGGGCGAGAAAAGTACCTCCCCTACACGCTCTGGCAAGTTGTACTGATCCAGGGTAAACCTGGCCCACTCGTAATCGCCCCGGTCACAGATCACAAATTTGATCTGGTCATCGCGGGTGAGCACCTGCATATTTTCCATGCGGTTGCGGTGCTGCTCTCCGGAAGCTGGGGTTTTCAGATCCACAACCCGGGACACCCGCGGGTCCACCTGATCCACCGGCATGGCGCCACTGGTCTCCAATGATACCGAGTAGCCGGCGTCGCAAAGGGCTTCAAGCAAGGGCAGGCAATTGGGCTGGGCCAGGGGCTCGCCCCCAGTTACACAAACATGGCGAGCGGGATGGCTTTGCACCTGCTGCAATATTTGCTCCAGGGTCATGCGCTCGCCGCCATAAAAAGCGTATTCCGAGTCACAATAGGTACAGCGCAACGGACAACCGGTCAGTCGAACAAAAACCGTAGGCAGGCCACTTTCCCGCGCTTCCCCCTGAAGGGAGTAGAAAATCTCACTAATTCTGAGTGATTCTTTAGACAGATTGGTCATACACACCCGACACAAAAACGCCCGAATGGCACATGCCATCCGGGCGCGGGATCATAGGCTTTTTCTGCTCAAAAAACCAGCGATGCAAATTAGGCAACAGCAGCAGTTATTACTGCCGCACCGGGCTAGAAGTTCTCCTGCAGATATTTTTTAGCCAGGTTTGATGCACGGGCATCACTCGCCGCCACCTGCTCCAGCAGGTTGCGCGCTTTCTGCTGATCTCCCAGCTGGTGGTAAACCGTTCCGAGCTTGTAACGACCGTCCCAGACTTTATTAGAGTTCGGGTAGCCGTCCAGCAGGGCCACAAACCATCCGCGGGCCTCTTCCAAATTTCCCTGTACCAGCGCTATCTCACCCAGCCAATAATTGGCATTGGGGGCATACTGACCGTTGGGAAAGTCTTGTAGCAGACTCTTGAATTCGGCACTGGCGCCACCGTAGTCACCATTGCGAGCCAGACCAAAGCTGGCCTGATAGCGGTCGCGTTCACTCTTGCCGTCTTTCGGCCCCTGGGGCTTGGGTGGCATTGAGGAACCCCCTCCAACAGAGGCGCCACCACTGCCTTTAGTATCCACCGGCGGCTGAGCTGAGGGCTCTGTACCACTCAGGCGCGCTATACGCCGGTCCAGATCCATATAGTCCTCAGTGCGCTGTTGTTTGAGACGCTTAATCTCGTGGCGCAGCTCCTCAACCGTACCGCGCAATTCGCGCACTTCCTGCTGCAATACCTGCATCTGGTAGTAGGCTTCAGCCTGGGGGTTGGTCTTAGCTTTGGGACTGGGGGTTGTGGCGCGGGCGAGGTAGATGTCCTCGTTAGTAGCGTCACTTGAGACGGGCGACGGCTCCTGGCTGCTGGCAGTCAGGTCGACAATCGGGGCTTGGGAGAATACGGGCGATGCCGCAGCCATTATGGCAGCGGCGATCGCCAGTTTTCTAATCGTAAAAGCCATTGGCATCCATTTTGACGATTAGTTAATAACAACGCGACGGTTCATCGCACGGGCAGCTTCGTTAGAGCCCATTTGAGCCGGGCGCTCTTCACCGTAGCTGATTACTTCCAGGTTAGCTGCGTCTACGCCCTGCAGTACCAAAAAGTCGCGTACAGCATTGGCGCGGCGCTCACCCAGAGCCAGGTTGTACTCGCGGGTGCCCAGTTCGTCAGCGTGGCCTTCGAGGCGAACAGCAGTAGAATTACTGCGCATGCGGTCGGCGTGACGGATCAGCAGTTCACGGGTTTCCGGCTTCAGCAGGGACTGGTCGAAGTCAAAGTAAACCACATTTTCCAACGGAGCCATGGTTTCAGCTTCATCTACAACGTTAGTTTCAACTTGAGTATCAACCTCAGGCTGAGTGTACTCTTCACCGCTGGTGTTGTCGCTGCTGGTATTGCTACAACCGGCCATTACTGCCAGAACACAGGCCAACCCCAGGCCCGTTTTTACTGATTTCAACATAAGCTACTCCGCTTTTAGTGTTATCGAAAATCCTGAAAGATTTTTAAAATTGGTCTTATAAATACCCTACGCTTCAGAGCGCTGGGCCCCCGCCTCAATCAAAGTATGGCGACCATGCCGGTTCACGGACATCGCCTCTCTGTGAGGGTAAGTTGTACTTCACCCCGGCATCCAGCGATACCGCAGCCAGAATGCCCTTGTCTCCGCGCTTGGTTGCGTACATCAGCATGGCCCCATTGGGTGCAATGCTGGGGGACTCATCCAGGGTGGTCTCCGTGAGGACACGCATCCTGCCCGAGTTAATATCCATCGTGGCGATGGTAAAGGTTCCCCGGTTGCGATGTACCATGACCAACGTTTTCCCATCAGGAGAAACACGCGGCCGCGCATTGTAGTCGCCATCGAAGGTTAAGCGGTCGACTTGACCAGTGGCAAGAGTCAATTGGTAAATTTGTGGCTTCCCTCCCCTATCTGAGGTGAAAACCAGCGATTTACCATCCGGCATCCAGTTCGGCTCGGTATCGATGGAGAAGTGTCTGGTCATGCGAGTGAACTTACCACTCGCCAAATCCAG
Source organism: Microbulbifer mixtoriginis (SeqCode) (assembly GCF_052467515.1). Taxonomy (NCBI): domain Bacteria; kingdom Pseudomonadati; phylum Pseudomonadota; class Gammaproteobacteria; order Cellvibrionales; family Microbulbiferaceae; genus Microbulbifer; species Microbulbifer mixtoriginis (SeqCode). The sequence goes on from NZ_CP174314.1 coordinate 3,753,051, forward strand.
TACATAGATCTCCGGGTTGCCGTCCTTGGAGAGCACCATAGCCAACTTGGTTCCATCAGGAGACCAGGTTGGCGAGCTATTGATGCCCTTGAAGTTGGTTAGTTGTTTGCGTTCGCCTGTGCGCAAGTTTTCGCGGAAAATCGCCGGGCGGCCGGTCTCGAAAGAAACATAGGCCAGCTCCTGGCCGTTGGGCGACCACATGGGCGACATCACTGGCGCACTAAAGCGGCGAACCTGCTTGGCACGGGCACCGTCGATATCCGAGCGCATAAGCACATAGCTGGGCTTGCCACCGCGCTTCTCTTCCTGCACATACACCATCTCTGTGGAGAAGGCGCCGCGAATACCAGTGATGGCCTCAAAGATTTCATCGGCGGCGCGGTGGGCAATATCGCGCAACTGGGTTTGGCCGCCGCGTACCTGTTTGGTGAACATCTTGTGCTGGCCGAAAACATTCACCAGGTCAAAAGTCAGCAGGTAGCCCGAGGCCTGAGGCTCGATACGGCCGGTAACAATGTACTCGGTGCCGAGGATACGCCAATCGCGGAACACCACATCTTCCGGAGCTTTAGGGAAGGACAGCATGTCCTCCTTGGGTACCGGAGAAAAAAGGCCGCTGCGGCGCAGGTCGGCAGAAATAATTCCAGAGACATCCTCTTTGAGGACACCACCGCCTGACCAGCTGAATGGGGATACCGCGATCGGGGTGGGGTCATCGATACCACTGGTGATATCCACCACCAGCTGGGCGCGAGCCCCCAGGCTCACCGAGGCGATTGCAATAATGACGACTGTCTTCAGTAAACTCTTGATCATTGGCGCAGATCTTCGACTTTAAAGTTCAAAATTGTGGTGCGGACTTCCCGCTCAAATATCACCGGCTCCTCCTGGGCCAACTTGGCCACTTCAGGAAAGACTTCCACCCGGCGGATGGCGGTGAGTACCGATCGATCCAGGGCCGCATTACCACTGCCCTCGACGATATTAGTTGCCACCACCCGGCCGGTGGGGACAAAATTTATTTTTACCTTGGTCAACATGCCGTTACGGGCACTCGGTGGGCGACTCCACACGGCTTCAATTTGCTGCTGAATCGCTTGGGCTACAGACATCACCGCCTGCTGCCCATCATTGGCATCGAGCAGCTCCTGCTCATCTTCCAGCGCTTCATTGAAAGAGCTCTCTCGCTCTTTGGCCAGCTGCTCCTTGAGTTCTTTTTCCTTACGCTCTTTTTCTTTGCGCTCTTTCTCGCGCTGGGCCTTCTCCTGCTTAGCCTTGCGATCGGCTTCGACTTTGGCCTTGCGCTTTTTCTCCGCTTCCTGCTTTTTCTTTTGCTCCAGGGCCGCGCGGCGCTTGCGCTCCACTTCGGCCTTGCGTTTTTGCTCAGCCTCGCGCTGGGCGCGCTGCTGAATTTTGTCTACTTTTTTGGGCAGTTTCTTCTTTGGCGTCGCCGCCTCAATGGTTACCAGCTTGGCCTGCACAAACTTCGGCATCGGTTTGCGCTCGGCCATACTGCTGGCTTCCCAACCATAGGTAATGGCAGTGATTAGCGCCCCGTGTAACAGGAGGCTAATTATTATCGCCAATACATAAAAGCCTTTATTCACCGGCACCCTACCCCTGCGGTGGCTCTGTCACCAGGCCGACACTGGGTGCACCCGCCTGCTGCAGCTCGGTCATGGCATTGACGATTAAACCGTAGCGGGCCTCGCTATCGCCCCACACCAGCACCGGAGTTTTCGGCTTTTGCCGCAACACCTTGGCCACCGTCTCCTTGATCTCAGTGAGAGACTTGGCCTCCTGCTCATCGGTACCCAGATTTAGGTAATAGGTGCCATCGGCACGCACCGAAATAATCAAAGGCTCCTCATCGGTGTCCTCCATCGGCGCCGAGGGCGCATTTGGTAGGTCCACTTTGACCCCTTGCATCAACAATGGTGCCGTGACCATAAAGACAATCAACAGCACCAGCATCACATCGATGTAGGGCACCACATTGATCTCGGAGACCAGCTTTTTCTTGGTTCCCTTGCGAAACACACTCATAGGGTTCGCCTACTCACTACTCAGCCGGAGTGCACTTTGCGGTGCAGGATAGAGGAAAACTCCTCGGCGAAAGTTTCGTAGCTGGACAACAGCCACTCCGCCTTGGCCGAGTAACGGTTGTAGGCCATTACCGCGGGAATCGCCGCGAACAAACCCATGGCCGTTGCCACCAATGCCTCACTGATACCCGGGGCTACAGTGGCAATGGTGGCTTGGTGCATAGTGGCGAGACCGCGGAAGGAGTTCATAATCCCCCAAACGGTGCCGAACAGGCCGATATAGGGGCTAACGGAGCCTACAGTCGCCAGAAACGGCAGGTTCATCTCTACCTTTTCCTGTTCCCGGGACATGGCCACGCGCATGGCGCGCTCGGTACCTTCCATAACCGCTTCCGGGCCACTACTGCCCTGCTGGCGCAGGCGGGTAAACTCAGTAAAGCCAGCGCGAAACAGGGATTCGACCCCATCGGTCTTTCCTTTTTCAGCGCGCTCGTTGCCCTCGCGAAACAGTTTGTTCAGATCTGCGCCGGACCAGAAACGACGTTCAAAATTATTGAGCGCGCGTTTGGCCTGGGATAAGTAGAGCCCACGCTGGATAATCATGACCCAGGACACCACAGAAGCCAGTAACAGCAGCAACATGACGAGCTGTACCAACAGGCTGGCGTTCTGAATTAGCCCCCAAAGAGAAAGTTGTTCACCGGCGTTCATCTTCTTAAATAACTGCCTTTAATGCTGAATAAATAGGTTCCGGCAGGGCACAGGGCCTGCGGCTGTCGTCAGCGACACAGGCCACTTTGACCACGCCTTCGCAAATTAGCTCATCGCCGCGCCAAATTTTTTGCTCAAAAGTCACTGCGGCACGCCCCAGTTTGCCAATCGCCGCCGTGGCGCGCAACGCATCATCGAGCCTGGCGGAACGACGGTACTGGACCTCGGCGGAATGTACCACCAACAGTACACCTTCCTGCGGCATCGCCGGCTTATCATACCCGAGGGAGCGCAACAGTTCTGTGCGCGCGCGCTCCATATACTTCAAATAATTCACGTAATACACGATGCCGGCCGCATCGGTATCTTCGATATAAACCCTTACAGGAATACCGAACTCTTCCTTCATTGAATTTCCCTCACTTCCACAGCCACCCAACCCAAAAGCACCAAGTGCTGAATCATCAACTGATCTTATCCGGCTTGGGCAGGCCAAAATGTTCATAGGCGAGCCCGGTAACTACTCGCCCACGGGGTGTCCGGGCAATATAGCCCTGCTGGATCAGGTAGGGCTCCAATACATCTTCCAGAGTATCCCGCTCTTCGCTCACAGCAGCGGCGAGACTGTCCACCCCCACTGGACCACCATCAAATTTCTCGATCATCGCCAACAGCATACGTCGATCCAAAGAATCAAAGCCTTTTGCATCCACATTGAGCATATTCAAAGCGGCATCGGCGATATCAGCATCCACCGCACCATCGCCCTTAACATCTGCGTAATCGCGCACACGGCGCAGCAGGCGATTGGCAATCCTCGGGGTACCGCGGGCGCGACGCGCCACTTGTAAGGCTCCGCCTTCATCCATCTCAACCCCCATCAACCTGGCGGAGCGACGCACGATACTGGTGAGGTCTTGCACGTTGTAGAATTCCAGCCGCTGCACTATGCCGAATCGATCGCGTAGGGGCGAGGTGAGCAGGCCCGCTCTGGTAGTGGCCCCCACCAGAGTAAAGGGTGGCAGATCCAACTTGATTGAACGCGCCGCCGGCCCCTCGCCGATCATAATATCCAGCTGGTAATCCTCCATGGCCGGATACAAAACCTCTTCTACATGGGGGCTGAGCCTGTGAATCTCGTCGATAAACAGTACGTCCCCAGGTTCCAAATTCGTCATTAGCGCGGCTAGATCACCGGCCTTCTCCAGTACCGGGCCCGAGGTGGTCTTAATGGCCACTCCCATTTCGGCGGCGATGATATTTGCCAGGGTGGTTTTACCCAGCCCCGGCGGGCCGAATACCAGGGTGTGATCCAGGGCCTCTTTGCGCAGTTTGGCCGCCTGAATAAAGATCTCCATCTGCTCGCGCACCACTGGCTGACCCACATAGTCGGCCAGCGCTTTGGGGCGCACAGCGCGGTCGTACTGCTCTTCCTGCCCAGAGGGCCCCGCGGGTTCGGGGGCCACTAAACGATCGGCTTCAATCATCGCAATAACTCCAAGCCTCCCGCTTTAGGCGGGTGCCATGCCCTTTAGGGCCAGGCGGATAAGGGTGGCACTGTCGGCTTCAGGCTGCTCCTTGCTCGCGCGGGCCACCATTTTGCTGGCCTCAGTGGGCTTGTAACCCAGGGCCACCAGGGCGCTCTCCGCCTCGCCGGTATGATCTACCTTGGGTGCTGTGGCTGCCGCCATCAATGGGATATCGTTGGAATCACCGAAATCCGGGGTCAACTTATCGCGCAGCTCTACAATCAAACGCTCGGCCGTCTTCTTGCCAACGCCTGGTACCTTTACCAGTGCCGCAACATTATCCTCAGCCACACAGCGTGCCAAAGCCGCACCATCGAGACCGGATAAAATCGCCAGGGCCATCTTGGGGCCCACACCACTGACCTTGATCAGGGTCCTGAACAGTTTGCGATCGGCGTCGCGGATAAAGCCGTAGAGTTGCTGGGCCGTTTCGGAAACCGCCAAGTGCGTGTGTACTTGAACCGGCTGTCCCAGAGCGGGCAATTCAAAAATTGTGGTCATAGGCGCGAGTACTTCGTAGCCCACCCCTTGCACATCAATCAGTAACAAAGGGGGCTGTACCGCGGCCAGAGTGCCACTCAGTCTTCCAATCATGTGTTGTTCCAGGTTTATCTATCGCTGCCCACAATGAGGGCCAAGTTCTGCAGAGTTTTCTAAACGCTGAGGCGACCGCGGCGAAAGCGGCTGCGCGCTCCGCCGGCGGTAAATAGCAGGGTCTGCTCCGTGTGCATATGGCAGAGAGCCACGGCGAGTGCATCGGCGGCATCCTCCTGGGGAGTCCCCGGTAGTGACAGCAAGGATTTGACCATGTGCTGCACCTGCAGCTTGTCGGCTGCACCACTGCCCACCACCGCCTGCTTGACCTTGCGCGCCTCATACTCAGCCACGGCGAGACCACTATTGGCCCCGGCCACTATGGCTGCACCGCGCGCCTGGCCCAGTTTCAGGGCTGAGCCCGCACTCTTAGACATAAATACATTTTCAATTGCCATCTGCGCCGGTTGGTATTGCTGGGCGATCTGAGAAACCGCATCGAAAATCAGCTTTAGGCGTTCAGGTAGGGGGCCTTCGGGAATACGAATTACCCCACTGGCCACATAGCGGGCCTTACCCCGTTCTACATCAATAATTCCATAGCCGGTTTTACGCGAGCCGGGGTCGATACCCAGGATTCGGGTCAAGAGGTGTTCCCCAAATATCTGTATGTTTATATAGTGGCGGGAGTGTCCCAAGGTGGGAGCGAGGCGTCAAGGGAGATCGCAGACAGCACAGAAAAAGTGGCTGTCTGCTGAAGCGATATGAGGGTAAGCCGGAGCAAACACTGTCCGCCCCGGTCTGAACTGGGGCTCAGCCCAGCTCTTCCATCACCTCTGCGGGAATATCCGCGTTGGTGTAAACATTTTGCACATCGTCGAGATCTTCCAGCATCTCGATCAGGGCCAACACCTTCTCTGCCCCCTCTTTATCCAACGGGATAGTGGTGGACGGAATCATGGCGATTTCGGCGCTGTCCGGCGTGAAGCCTGCGGCTACCAGTGCATCTTTCACCGTGAGGTAATCCTGGAATTCGGTAGTCACCTCAACGCTGCCATCATCGTTGGTTTCGATATCCTCAGCACCCGCTTCCAGGGCCGCTTCCATCAGCGCATCTTCATCCACGCCAATGTCGTAAAACATCTGGCCTTTGCGGGTGAACAGGTAGCTTACGGAGCCATCGGTACCCAGGTTGCCGCCGCGCTTGGAGAAAGCGTGACGAACCTCGGCCACTGTACGGTTGCGGTTGTCGGTCAGACACTCCACCAGTACTGCGACACCGCCGACACCGTAACCTTCATAAACCACAGCTTCATAGTTATCACCCTCCGCATTGCCGGCGCCGCGGGCAATGGCTTTATCGATGGTGTCGCGCTTCATGTTCGCGCCCAGAGCCTTGTCGATAGTCGCGCGCAATGTCGGGTTATCGTCCGGGTTGGGGCCCGCCTTGGCCGCTACGGTCAGCTCACGAATGATCTTGGTAAAGATCTTGCCGCGCTTGGCATCCTGAGCCGCTTTACGATGCTTGATATTGGCCCATTTACTATGTCCGGCCATGTTCCGTCTCTCTTCAATCTGTGCGAGGGATGGGCCAATAAGCGAAGCGAAATGCCCATCACCACGATTTGACAGACCCGCTTCGCCCGGCCCGTCGGGGGAAAATCAGCTGATTTTTTCTTCTTTCTGGCGCAGGCGGATATTCAGCTCGCGCAACTGCTTGGCATCCACCGTGCCCGGAGCATCCGTCATGACACAGGCGGCACTCTGGGTTTTGGGGAAGGCAATCACATCGCGAATAGAATCGCTGCCAGTCATCAACATTACCAAGCGGTCCAAACCAAAGGCCAGGCCTCCATGGGGCGGCGCACCATACTTGAGAGCATCCAGCAGGAAGCCAAATTTCTCGCGCTGCTCTTCTTCATCGATACCGAGAATACGGAATACCGCCTGCTGCATGGCCTGGTCGTGGATACGCACAGAACCACCGCCCAGCTCGGTACCATTCAGCACCATATCGTAGGCTCGCGACAGTGCCCCCAGTGGGTTCTGCTCTAATTCTTCTGGGCTACAGGAAGGTGCAGTAAACGGATGGTGCAACGCGGTGAGGCTGCCGTCTTCATTTTCCTCGAACATCGGGAAGGCCACTACCCACAGGGGCGCCCACTCACTGGTGTAGAGATTGAGGTCTTCACCCAGTTTGCAGCGCAGCGCACCCAGCGCTTCGGAGACCACTTTGGCAGTATCCGCGCCGAAGAAAATAATATCGCCGCTCTCAGCCTCAAGCCGATCAAGAATGGCAGCACGAGTCTCAATGGGCAGGAATTTCACGATCGGCGACTGCAGGCCATTCTCCAGGTCGGAGCGGTCGTTCACCTTCACATAGGCCAGACCCTTGGCACCGTAGATGCCCACAAACTTGCCGTAGTCATCGATCTGCTTGCGGGTCAGCTTGTCGCAACCACCGCTCACCTTGATAGCCGCTACGCGACCTTTAGGATCATTGGCCGGTCCAGAGAACACCTTGAAGTCCACTTCGGCCATCAGGTCTTTGATCTCTACCATTTCCAGCGGAATACGCAGATCCGGCTTGTCAGAGCCGTAGCGCAACATCGCCTGGTAATGGGACATACGCGGGAATTCACCCAACTCAATGCCTTTCAATTCCTTGAACAGCTTGCGCACCATGCCCTCAGTGATCGACATAATCTCTTCCTCGTCGAGGAAAGAAGTCTCGATATCGATCTGAGTGAATTCCGGCTGGCGATCGGCGCGCAGGTCTTCATCGCGGAAACACTTGGCAATCTGGTAATAACGATCAAAGCCGGACACCATCAACAACTGTTTAAACAGCTGCGGAGACTGCGGCAGGGCGAAGAATTTGCCATCGTGGGTGCGGCTCGGCACCAGGTAATCGCGCGCGCCTTCGGGGGTAGCGCGGGTCAGGATCGGGGTTTCGATATCGAGGAAACCGTGCTCATCCAGATAATTGCGAATCGCCGTGGTGAGTTTGGAGCGGAAATACAGGTTGTTCTGCATTTCGTTGCGACGCAGGTCCAGGTAGCGGTACTTGAGGCGCACGTCTTCACCCACAGCAGTGTGCTCATCCAGCTGGAAAGGCACCGTCTCTGCCGTGTTGAGAATTTCCAGCTCAGTGCCGTAAACCTCAACTTCACCAGTCACCATATTCGGATTAAGGGCTTCGGGCGCGCGGGCGCGCACACGGCCGGTGACCTTGAGAACATATTCGCTGCGCACGCGATCGGCCATGTCGAAATGCTCGGCCGCATCCGGGTCGAATACCACCTGAACAATTCCCTCGCGGTCGCGCAGGTCGATAAAGATTACACCGCCGTGATCGCGGCGGCGGTCGACCCAGCCACAGAGGGTTACTACACGGTCTATGTCCGCGGAACGAAGGACGCCACAGTAGTCGCTGCGCATGGATGAAAATTCCCGTTATCGATAGGTAAAAAGGTTAAATAGAGAGTACACCGCACAAGCGGCTCCGCACAGCGGGTTTAAGCCGTCTTCGCCGTTTTTGCCGGCTGGCCACTTTTAGCTTTACTGCCATTGGCCGCATCGCCGGCCAAATTTTTCTTACTGCCGGTCTTAAAATCTGTCTCGTACCAGCCGCCGCCCTTGAGGCGAAATCCAGCTGCTGAAATCTTCTTGTGCAACTCGGCCTTGTCACAGGCTGGACAGTCTTTGAGGGGGTTGTCGCTCATGCGCTGCAAGGCCTCCATCTCGTGGCCGCAGGCATTGCACTGGTATTCATAGATCGGCATTACTCGGTACCCGATGCTGGAAAAAGGGGGACAGAGTATACATGAGCCCCCCAGAGGGAAGAAGCAGGCACCCCCTTTTGGCCTTTGTAGAAGGGGTTTGGGATCTCAAAACAGGTACAAAATAAGGAAAAAGCACTATTTTTCTAGTATTTTCCCGTGCGGCCAAACAAAAACTATATATACTTCCCACCATCACCCGCTGAGACGCCGTTTTGTGGATGCAGCGCAGCGGGAGACCGAACACACTTTTACCGGATATACACCGAACAACAAAGAAGGAAGTAAGCTATGGCAATCGCCAAGAAAGCTGCCAGCAAAACCACTGCTGCCAAAAAGGCTCCAGCCAAGAAAGCCGCTGCCGCTCCAGTTAAGAAAGTAAAAGCGATCAAAGAGAAGTTCACCAAAACCCAGGTGCTGAACCAGATCGCAGAAAATACTGAACTGTCCCGCAAGCAGGTACAGTCTGTTCTGGACGAGCTGAGCGATATTATTGAAGGCCACATCAAGAAGCGCGCTGTTGGCGAATTCTCCCTGCCGGGCCTGATGAAAATCACCACTGTGAAGAAGCCAGCCAAAAAAGCCCGTAAAGGTATCAACCCCTTCACTGGTGAAGAGACTGTCTTCAAGGCCAAGCCTGCAAGCATCCAGGTAAAAGTTCGCCCGCTGAAGAAGCTGAAGGAAATGGCTGAGTCCTAAGACTCCCAGCCTCAGGCACTAAACCCCGCAACTGCGGGGTTTTTTTATGCCCCTATATACCATCTAAAGATTGGCCATAGCCCCATTCTTAGCTACACCAATTACCCTTTTAACCACGCCCTTATCAATATCAGCAGGGTGTAGCTTCCATAAAAAATAACCGATCCCATACGGGAGTCTATCCGGCAATATTTATTAGCTGATGAATAGCGTAAAATAACCAGCTTACCGATAATTGAACCCAGTTTATTCCTATGCGCGCATCCCGTTACCTTATCGCCACCCAGAAAGAAACGCCCAACGACGCGGTAGTAATCAGCCATCAGCTGATGCTGCGCGCCGGTATGATCCGCCGTCTCTCCTCCGGCCTCTACACCTGGCTGCCCACCGGCCTGCGCGTACTGCGCAAAGTAGAGCGCATTGTGCGTGAAGAGATGAATAGTGCCGGTTCCCTGGAAGTATTGATGCCGGTAGTGCAGCCGGCGGAGCTGTGGGAGGAGTCCGGCCGCTGGCAGCAGTACGGCCCGGAATTACTGCGTATCCAGGATCGCCACTCCAATGACTTCTGCCTGGGGCCAACCCACGAGGAAGTTATTACCGACCTGATCCGCAATGAGATCAAAAGCTACAAGCAGCTGCCGGCCAATTTCTACCAGGTACAGACAAAATTCCGCGATGAAATTCGCCCGCGTTTTGGTGTGATGCGCGCGCGTGAATTCACCATGAAGGATGCCTACTCCTTCCACATTGATGCGGATTCCCTGCAGGAAACTTACGACATTATGCACGGCGCCTACTGCCGCATTTTTGATCGTATCGGCCTGGACTACCGCCCGGTGCTGGCGGATACCGGCTCTATCGGCGGCTCCAGCTCCCATGAGTTCCACGTTCTGGCACAGAGCGGTGAAGATGATATCGCTTTCTCCACCGAATCCCGCTACGCCGCCAATGTTGAGCTGGCCGAAGCCTTGGCCCCTGCTGGCGAGCGCGCCGCACCGAGCCAGGAAATGCAGGAAGTACACACGCCAGGGCAAAAAACCATCGCCGATGTCAGCGAATTCCTGAACAGCGACCCCACCCATTCGGTAAAAACCCTGATCGTGCTGGGTGAATGCGAAGAGGGTGAAACCGCGCCCCTGGTTGCGCTGGTACTGCGCGGCGACCATGAACTGAACGAACTGAAAGCAGAAAAATTGGCCGGCATCGCCAGCCCATTGCAGTTCGCCCCGGAGCAGCGTATTGCCGATGAACTGGGCTGCAATATCGGTTCTTTAGGACCCGTTGGCATGAAGCTCGAAACCATTGTGGACCGAGCTGCGGCACACCTGGCGGACTTTATCTGTGGCGCCAACCGCGACGATTACCACTTCACCGGCGTGAACTGGGGCCGCGACGTGGAACTCGGCCGCGTTGAAGACCTGCGCAATGTCGTTGCCGGTGACGCCAGCCCCGACGGCCAGGGCACCCTGGAAATCAAACGCGGAATCGAAGTCGGCCATATTTTCCAGCTGGGTGACAAATACAGCCGCGCCATGAACGCCACCGTACTCGATGAGAACGGCAAGGAGCAGGTCATGTCCATGGGCTGTTACGGCATTGGAGTATCCCGGATTGTCGCCGCCGCTATTGAGCAAAACCACGACGACTCCGGCATTATCTGGCCAGACGCCATAGCGCCGTTCCAGTTGGCAATTGTGCCCATCAATATGCACAAGAGCGATGTGGTACGGGAAAAGTGTGAGCACCTGTATGAATCCCTGCGCAGCAAAGGCGTGGATGTACTGCTAATGGATGAGCCCAAGGCTCGCTTGGGTGGCATGCTCGCGGATGTCGAATTAATCGGTATCCCCCACCGCATCGTTATCGGCGACCGCGGCCTGGAGAAAGGCATTGTGGAATACAAGGGCCGCGCCGATGCTGAGAGCCAGGAGTTTGCGGTATCCCAGCTGGAGGAAGTACTGCTGGAGAAATTCGACCTGCGCTAATCTGATGATGAGATAGATTTTCTTTATCTATCTCAAAATACCTCCGTGAAATACCAACACAGCACTTTAAGTCCGTTGGTATTTCACAGCCCCATTCAATTCAAATGCCTCTCCCTGTCCAGATTTGCGTAAAAGGTCCATAAAAGGCGCTACCCAATCTCCCTGGATCTCGTAAAATTCCCAGCATGATAAGAAAAGCTATTACCGCGATGGGGTTCTGCCTTATCTGCTGCAGTGCCATATCCCAGACTAACACCAAGCAAGTGGACCCCGAGTTGCGGCTCGCCCTGCGTGAGGCCATTACTCAGGCAGACAGCTTTGTCGATCGCTTCGATGCGGAGGTGTGGCTGATGTCAAAATCCCAGCCCTTAGCACGCTACATCAAAGACCCTAAAAGGCGCATGCACGTTCTTAAGGCTGTGCATCGCGAGGCAACCCGAGCGGGTTTACGCCCGGAAATTGTTCTAGCGGTAATCCAGATCGAGAGTGCCTTTAACCCCTACGCAGTATCCCGGGTAGGCGCACAAGGCATGATGCAGGTAATGCCATTTTGGAAGAAAGAGATCGGCCGTCCCGGTGACAACCTGATTGATATGGATACCAACCTGCGTTACGGCTGTACCATTCTCAAGCACTACATCAAAAAAGCGAAGGGCAATCTGGCCAACGCCCTCGCCTACTACAACGGCAGCTATGGCCGCCACACCTATAGCAGTAAGGTGCTGGATGCCTGGGCCAACCGCTGGAGATAAGTCGTGACCTCAGGCTATTTATTTTTTTCCGGCGGGGCCTGCGCCTTACTCTTACTGGCCGCAACCAAGGTTTCCGTCAATCACCGACGTCTCGCGGCGGGCCGCTGGCTGATTTTGGTTTTGATCGGTGTTATCTGTTATTTACTGTTACCGACACTCCCTCCCCTTGTCGGGCTCATGGGGCTGCTGATTCACCTGCCGGTGATTCTTGTGCCCGCCGCCTTCTGGCTGTTTACCCACTTGCTCTGTCGCGAGGAAGAACCCTTTCCCCGCTGGGGCTGGATGCCTATCGGCCTCTCCATTGCCTTTAGTGTCGCCGCTAGTCACTCGCCAATCCCTTTAGGCAATAGCGCCGAAGAGGTTTTTTTTAATCTGTCCCAATTTACCCGCTTAGGTCTGATTGGCCTGGGCATGCTCACTCTACTCGGGCAGTTTCACTCGGATTTGGTGGAGGAGCGCCGTCGCTTGCGCGCCATACTGTTGATTGCGGTAGGCACTTATATGCTGATCGTTATCAGTGCTGAATCATTGTTTGCCTACCGCCCCGTCCCCAATGGTGTGCCAACTCTTCACGCCCTACTCGCCAGCCTGCTGTCCCTGGCAGCCTGTTTATGGCTGCTTGCGCTCTCACCCAGCGCCCTGGGCGACTCTCTACCACAGCCAGCAACAGATATCCCTGAAGAGGTAGCCCCACCTCCAGCACCTTTACCAACCTTGGATGAGCAGCAGCAGATGCAATTGGCTAAATTGCAAAAGCATATGGAAGGCGGAGGCTATAGACACACCGGGTTGACCATTCGCGAACTGGCGGAGCAACTGGATACCCGCGAGCACCTGCTGCGTACACTGATAAACCGCCACTTGGGCTATCGAAACTTCAACGAATATCTCAATCAATTTCGCATTGATGAGGCCAGCGCTCGTCTGGCCGATCCGGAACAGGCGCATCTACCCGTGCTGACCATCGCCCTGGATATTGGCTACCGATCTCTCAGCCCGTTTAATGCCGCTTTTAAGCGTCGTCACAACCAGACCCCAACCGAGTACCGTCGCGACAAGCTGCCCGCCTAAGAGGGCAGCAATTCGGAATTCGTCAGCATTTTTTCATTTTCCGTAAGCCTCCGTCAGCAAAGCCCCCCAGACTGCAAGCACTGATGCAAAAGCTCCCCATGTGAGTAGCACCTAGAATCCCAATAGATCCTCAATATCCAACGCTACCCCTTTAGCAACGCCGATGAAAAAGGATGGTGAAAAAGATGGATTTCTTCGCAGATGTGGCTGATTACGGAACCACCCACTTTAAATTGACCCTATTTCGCTATGTGTTGGCGGCTTCTGTGATGAGTATCTGCGCGAGCTGGCTGTTTCGCGCCTGGATGAACCGGCGCCGCATCCAAAAACGGCGTGCTAACTGGGGGGATATTCGCCGGGAAGTCAGCTACTCCATGCTGACCGTTTGTATTTTCACCCTGTTTGGCATCAGCATAAATTTGCTACAGGATATGGGGATCGCCAAGCTGTATTGGAACTGGAATGACTACCCGCTCTGGTGGAGCGTCCTGAGCCTGCCTGTGGTAATTCTCCTGCATGACGCCTATTTCTACTGGACCCATCGGGCAATGCACCACCCAAAGCTGTTTAAGCACTTCCACAAGCTACACCATATGTCGCGAACCCCAACTCCCTGGACTGCCTACAGCTTCTCTATCGGTGAGATATTTATCAACGGGCTTTTCTCTCCACTGATCGCCCTAACGATACCACTGCACCCAAGTATCTGGCTTAGCTTCCTTTTCATAATGATTTTCCGCAACGCCATGCTGCATACAGGCCGCGAATTCCACCCACGCAGCTGGGTCGATGGCGTGCTCGATAATATGACCACCACAACTCATCACGACCTGCATCACCAGCGTTTTCAGGGCAATTACGGTTTTTACTTCACTTGGTGGGACCGCCTAATGGGCACGGAATTTAAGGACTACAAAGAAGTTTTCCGCCAGGCTGTAGACGGTAAACTACACGGCGGACAGCAGGTGGAAACTACCACGCTGGAACAGCACTCCAGCGATGACAACTCTGGGAAAATAACAGCCTGATCAATGGCTGCAGTGCAATCACTGGCTTTCAAAGTAAAGTGTCAACGGTAGTGTTATCAAACTGATAAAAGAGGTGGCAACCACCATTGCGGATGCAACGCCGCCATCGCATCCATAGCGTTTCGCCAGTACGGCGGCAATCGCCCCAGAGGGCATTGCCGCCTGTAAAACCAATAGCTCCCGCTCGATGTGCGGTAACTCAATTGGCATTGCCAGAGCCCATGCCACCATAGGCTCTGCCACCAGCTTTAACAGGACGACCACCAGGATCAGGCCCGCCAGTTGGCGCACAGCGATGGGGCGCAGGGCCAGACCGATACTAAATGCCACCAGCACTATCAAGGATTGTCCGGAAATCCGTAATATATCCTCCAGCAGCTGCACAGTAACATTCCCCTGGGGCAGGCCAAATAGGGAAATAATTGTGCCTAAAACCATCGTGATAAAAATTGGTGATACAAAGAAAGGCTTACAGGCCTGCCAAACATTGACCTGCTCTCCCTCATCCCGGCCGAAATAAATGGCCACAGCAACACCGACAGTAAATACAGATAAAAGTGCGCCATATTCACCAATGAGAACACTGTCTCTCATAACCAGAGGGTTATCGTGAAAAATCCGACGAATCAGCGATAACCCTAAAGTCGAAGAGCCGCCAAAACCCGCAACCAACACAATCGAGCCGAGGGTCTTACGCCCCAGCCCCATCAATTTACCCACTGCCCACGCAGGCACCATGATTGCAATACTCACAGCAAATAAGGCCAGTGCGGGAAGAAGAGCCTGGGAAGAAAAAGGGACTTTAATCAAGCTATGTAAAATTACTGCCGGCAGCGCAAAGTCTGTTGCCAGACGCCCAAATACTCCTTGCTCTTCTCTAAGAATCACCCCGCGACTGCGTAGCCAAATCGCGCAGGCACAGAGCGCAACCAGGATAACCAGAGCTTCCACCAAACTTTGGAATTGAGACATTACTCATATCCATCAGTGACAGGATGCGGCAAACACCAGGCCAGACTTCTCTCAGTATTAACGCGAAAAGTAAGAACTACCCACAGGCCAAAGTCACCGGTGAACAGAGCTAAGGGCGATCCCAGTATTTAGCTGTTTTGGATTAATGCCCGTGTTGCAGGGGAAGCCAACGAGATTCCCGATAACAGTAGAGTCCCCAAATTACCATGATCACTTCCAGGGCGAAGAACAGTAAATTGCGTTCATCGAAGCTACCGCTGGAAAACATGCCAAAGAGACGGCCAGCCGCGAATCCAATGTAAGAGATTGAGAGTGAAGCATAGGCGGCACGGCGGTGAGGGCGCATGGCCAACGCAATCAGTAAGAGAACGGCGATTGCCAACATAAAGCCGGCGTAAGTTGCAAGAAACTCGGGCACAGCGGTAGGTGAGGTAAATGAAAACCCGATAGCCGCAGCAAACGACTCCGGATTAAACAGGGCCCCAAGACCGATAGACGCAAAAGCCAATAAATTGAGAGTCAGGTAGACTCGCCCTAAATATTTCAACTGCCACTCCCCTGCACCAGCGGTGATTACCAGCCTCTGGATAGCAGCTTTCCAACCACTTTCGCTGCACAGAAGCCTGTCTAAAGTATATATGAGGTTACAGCCGCCACTCTTTCAATTGGATCACCAACCTCACAAAATGGACATAAAAGGGAGGTAAGTCCTTTAAATTCCGCACAGGATCAAGCCAGACCACCCGCCTGACATCTAATTCAACCGATTAGAATCCCCGAAGAAAACGGCTCAAAACAGCATGGGTACCCGCCACCTAGGCCAGCCCGAAATTAATCTGGCCGACTAGAGACACCACATTTAACACGCTTGTACAAGAAGGCAGGGCTTACCGCAACAAAATTGTCATACGCATGGCGCAGACTGAGCAGCTCTCCGCAATCTCTAGGCAGGATAACTATTAATCATGCTCAACTCTTTGAGCTGGGGCGCTTCAAGCTATTGAACAAACAGCAAGGAAAGCAAGAGAAAGGATTCTTGACCAGCTGGCAACAGTCTCTATTCGCTGTCGATATCGTCGAAGAATAAGGATCACTTTTTGACCAGCATGTCAGAAAGTGCAAACGAAAGCCGCTCCACAAATAAGGAGCAGGCAGTGGCATTAAACCTGCCCACTGCCTGGCCTGTTCCTAATCCTGGAAGAGAAGCTCCAGTGGATAACCGGTAAAAGGCTTGGTTTTCTCGATCACCAAATGCGAAGTCATACGCGAGATAGCGGCCTCCTCATTGGCCAATAACTGCTCGGAAACCCGGTTGAAGTCTGCCGCATCAGGGCAAATAAAGCGCAGCATATAATCGAATTCACCAGACATCTTCACGCAGGAAACGATCTGTGGGATATCACTGATAATTCGCCGGAAGTTTTCACTGGTGCGCGCATCCTGGCGCTTCAGGGCCACATTCACATAAAACTCAGCGTGGCGCACCTTGTCCAGATTGATCTCGGCGAGAAACTCACGGATATAACGCTCACTGGTAAGGCGCTTCACCCTGGCCAGGCAGGCGCTCTCCGACAAGCCAATTTGTTCACTCAAATTCAGGTTGCTAATACGGGCGTTAGTTTGCAGAGCCTGCAAAATACGCAAATTATGCCGGTCAATTTTCACGGAACTGATTTCTTTTGAATCTGAAAGGGGGCAAGGATAGCGGTAATCGCTGGAGGCTGAAACTCTATAACCTCCAGAGATGAAAAAGCCAGCCCCCGGCAAGAGAGGCTGAGAGCTGGCTACCGCCACTTGGGTTAACTAGCCTGGCGATTAGCGCAGGTGACAAAACGCTCGATTCGGTCCAGAGCGCGCGACAACTCACTGTCATCGGCCGCTAGCGTCAAACGCACATGATTCACCGCACTTTCACCAAAAGGTGTACCCGGCAATACTGATACCCGCTCGGCTTCCAGCAGGGCCTCGGCGAATACCTGACCAGAGCTGGCCAACTCGGAAACATTGACCATCACAAACATACCCGCATCCGGGCTGTAACAGCTAAGCCCCGGAATTTTGCCGATTCTCTCAACGATCAAATTGCGGCGACGTTCATAGGCGTCACGCATCTGTTTCACGAAATAGGTATCGAACTCCAGGGCAAAAGCCGCAGCTTCCTGGATAAACTGTGGACAGCCGAAGATAGTGGCTCCGGCGAATGCCGCAAGGCGCTCCACCAGGGGGCCACGCGCTACCGCCCAGCCCAGACGCCAACCACTCATGGCATGAGACTTAGACAGACCATCAATCACCACAATATTGTCCAGAGACTCTGCTGCTGTGCGCAATGAGGTATGGCGGCGGGCAAAAGTGATCATGGAGTACATTTCATCGGACACCAGCCAGATGTTGCGCTCACGGCAAAAGGCAGCCAGTTCACGCAACTGTTCAGGAGTTGCCATTGCACCGGTGGGGTTGACCGGGGTATTGATCATGACCACTCGGGTCTCTTCAGTGACTGCCGCTTTGATCGAGTCCACATCGAACGCAAAATTCTGTTCCGCCGGGCAGGCTACCCGCTTTACAGACAGCCTGAGACTGTCACAAATGGGGACATAACCGATATACATCGGTTCTGGGATAACAATCTCCTCACCAGGGTTCAACAGGCAGGAAAGTACCGCGTAGATAGCATTGGTACCGCCGGGAAACACCACAACATCATCGGGATTGCAAGGGTGGGGTGAAACCTTACTCTCGATATCCGCGATAGCTCTGCGCAACACCGGCTCACCGGCGGCGGGAGAGTAATGAGTCCGCCCGACACCCAGGCGAGCGCGGGCAAAATCCAGAATTGGCTCGGGGGTATCGAAGTTGGGGTCCCCCACACAGAGGAAAATGACATCCTCCCCCTTATCGGCAAGATCATGGGCCCGGTCACTGACCGCCCAGACATTGGAATCCTCACAGTTCAGAGCCTCACTTTGAAGGCTGAATTGGGGGGTAAAATCTGTCACGTTTTTCACTATTTATCTGCCATTTATGCCTGCTAAGGTAGCAACCATCAAAGTAATCTATACCGCTATATAGGCGCTTATTTCGCATTACTCAGGAGTTTCTATGGGTATTACCGCAGAAAATTCTGAAGACATTGTCTACGCATAAAGGCGGGATAGACTATTTGGCACCAATCGGTCATAAAATATCTATCGCAGGCGACCGAACAACCTATTAGGCAGATGCCAGTACATCTGCTCCCTCCGGTCACACACAGAAACAGATTCTCCAAACTGGCTCTATAAACGAATCCAAACTCCATAGATGGCGCTCAGTCTTGGGCGCATTTCAACAGCAGAAGAAAAGATAAGAGTCATACATCCATCACTTACAGCCAAGCCCCCAGTCAACCCCTCCCTACCGACTTAACTGAGGCAAATGTGCCAGAAATTATCTTTGGCGGCCTCTTTTTTCTGCAATCCAGGCCCATATATTGATTACGAGGGAATAACGAAAACAGAGGGTTACTGTAATGAAGAAATATCTAGCGGTTGTATTCTTGCTTATCTCATCGCACGGCTTCTCCGCCACTTTCTCAGCAGAGCAAAAAAAGTCTCTCATCAATGCCCTTGAGCTTGAGATTTCCAACCGCTATATACTTCAGGAGAACATCCCCTCAATTCGTGAAAGCTTGCAAAAAATTGCACACTCCGAGGCCCTAAAAAAAACTAAAACTCCAAAACAAACAGCCGATCTACTTACTAAGGCACTGGAAAAACACGATAAGCATTTTGGTGTACGTTGGTACGATCCAAACACCCCAAAGGAACAACCGAAGAGAGAGGATTGGTTCAGTAAACTGGCCAGGAAAAATTCTGGTTTTACGCGCGTTGAAGTGCTCGAAGGTAACATTGGCTATATCGATTTCTGGGGCTTTGATCATGTCAACGAAGTCTCAAAGAAACGTCTAGAAGCCGTAATGACCTTGATTGAAGATACCGATGCCATCATCTTCGATCTTAGAAATAATGGCGGCGGTGATGGCAATATGGGCCGCCTAATTAGCAGTTATCTTTTTGAGAAGCCCACCCACCTAAACAGTATTTACTGGAGAGCAACATATAGCACCACCGAATTCTGGACTCTCGAAACCCTCAATGGCAAAAGAAAAGCCAAAGTTCCAGTCTTCATTTTAACCAGTAAAGATACCTTTTCGGCCGCGGAAGCATTTACTTATTATCTAAAACATCTTAAACGAGCCACAATTATTGGCGAAGTCACCAAAGGTGGAGCGCATCCCATACAATTTCTCAGCCTTGATAAGGAGTTCAAGGTATCAATTCCTATCGCAAGAGCTGTAAATCCAATTACCAAAAGCAACTGGGAAGGTACCGGCGTTTTACCAGATATTATCGCTTCAAAAGAGGAGGCTTTTGATATTGCTTACCAAAAGTCTCTACATATCATTCAAAACACAACAAACAATCCACAGCAACTCAAGGAAGTTAGTGAACAATTAGAAGTATTGACTAACAAAGAAAGACGCAACTAGATCAACTTCGGCCTGAGTGATTTCCTCGAATGAAGAACTTAAAGAAGAATTTAAATCAGACAAAACACATCGGTCTTGTTGGTTGCTCCTCTGAGGGCGCAGCCCTATGCTATAAGACAATTTGCACAGAAAGTGGCAAATATCTTGGTGAACATACTCATCCCGAGATATCCATGCACACTCATTCTCTGGCTCGATATGTAGAATATTTAGATTCCAATGATCTTCAAAGAGTTGGCGATCTAATGCTCTCTTCCGCTGACAAGCTCAAATCCCAGGGGGCCTGTTTTCTGATCTGCCCCGATAATACTATTCACCAAGCCTTTGACTATGTAATAGAGAGATCCCCCCTACCCTGGCTACATATTGCCGACAGTGTTATTGCTGAAGCCACCATCAAGGGCTATAGAAAGCTGGGCCTACTCGGTACCCGATGGTTAGTTGAGAGCGACGTATATCCGTCCAAACTAGAGACCGCAAACATAGGTTGGTTACGGCCGCCTAAGAAGGCTGTTAAACGGATCGGGCAGCTGATTATGGGCGAGTTAGTCACTGGGGTATTTCAAAAGGAAACAGTGCAATACTTCCAGGACACTATTAACAACCTCAAACAGGATGGATGTGATGCAGTAGTCTTGGGTTGCACCGAAATACCATTGATTATCGATGATAGTAATTCTGCGTTACCAACGTTAAACTCTAACCACCTTTTAGCTGAGGCCGCGATAAAAGAGGCGATTGTAGCCTCTTGAGTCAGGTGTCAGTCAAAGAATCATAGTACCAACTTTCAATTAGTTAAAAGTTTCAAGCAGTGACTCCTCACCTACCAGCTGTATTAGCTACTCTTCTGTCTCTAATTCCACTAAGCGCGACAGCCAATATCTACAAGTGGACCGATGAGAATGGTCAAGTTCACTTCAGTGACAAGAAAATAGAACATGTTAAACAAGAAGTTATTAAGCCTAGAAAGCACAAGTCTGATTGGTCTCGATATGATATTTCCGTCGAAGCCATTGACACCAACTTGAGCAATCAGGAATTAAACAAGATTGTTACAGACGTCAACCTCGTCTATGAATTTTACGATCGCGTTCTGTTTTTTGACTTTTATAAAACGGTACCCGTTAAGGTCTTGGTTCTAAAAGATAAGAAGGCCTACTACGAACACCTAAGAAAGAGAATGGGAAAAGAACCATCAGCCTCTTATGGGATATATTTCTCTCAAGATAACCAAATTATTGTTTACATCCAAGAGGACCGAGCCAGAACATTCCGCACTATTAAACACGAGGTTAGTCATGCAATAACCGATACTGTCACTCCCTACACCCAATCCTGGTTAAATGAAGGTTTGGCCGAGCAGATGGAAACCCTCACTAAAGTGAATGGGCAACTGCGCATCACTAGTCACTGGGAAAATTATAGATGGGTAAATCCTCTCAAGCGCCATGAGAGGCTTATGGATATCAGTACATTCCTTAGACTCCCTAACACAAGATGGCGACATGCACAAAGAAATGGGACTGCGCCTTTACAAGCACAGGCCGGGCAATTTTTATACTTTCTATTATCAACACCAGTCGGTAAAAGCTTTGTAATTCGTTTAGTCCATAAGCTGGAGCGTGGTGATCGTACGCACTCGTATTATCTGGTCGATAAAGACTATATTGGCGGGATCAGAGGCCTGGAAATCAACTGGAGAAATTGGTTAAGTGGGGAAACTGACAAACATATCAACTTTTAAAACAAAGATTTAAGCAAATTTAGACAAAAAATTCGGTTTAAACTATGAAAGACTTAAGAGTCGCAGGCAAGCTCCTTCAATTCAATGGATGGCTAACACTTTTGTTTGGCATATTATTAACTGCCATTTATATATACAGTCAGGGGGCAGCCTTTACTATCAAAGCAGCAGCCCCAGCTATTTTATTTTTAAGCTGGTGTGTAGCACTTATCAGCATAGGAGGAAAGATAAAAAGCGGGGCTAGAATTTATAAAATTCCCGGTATTATTGCTGCATTACTCAGTCTAATAACTTCGCCCATAGGCTTTATTTTTGGCCTGGCTTCACTGTTTTATCAAATCAGGGGAAAAGACTCTTTTCTAAATAGCTGACTTGAGTAACTGAGGGCGCCTTCCCCTCAGCACCCCATCAACTGATGAGGACCGACCATTTAGTACATATAGCCAGAATATAACACTCATGGATTTTATATGAAATTTACTCGCTTATAGCTCAGCAAACAACACAGTCAAGCCTCCCAAATTCAGGAAACCTGCAACACCATATAACTAACAACTACATAGCGCAAAAGCTTACCTGCCGTCACCAAAATCAAAAACCATAACAATCGTATTCTTAACACCCCTGCCATAACGGTTAATGGATCTCCGACAACTGGAACCCAAGCAAAAGCTAATGAAATCAGGCCATATTTTTTAAAACGCTGCTCAGCCTTTAAAAATTCATTTTCTGACATCCTCAACCATTTTTTTATAAGCCCCAAACTTGCCCAATAGCCAAGAGCATAATTCACTAATGAACCGGCTACATTACCAATTGTTGCAATAGTCACCAATACAACTGGCGAGAAACCATTGATCAGCAGGGTGGTCAATACAATCTCAGAACTTACTGGCAAGATTGTTGCCGCCAGAAAGGCAGAAACAAAAAGACCGACACAGCCTAATTCGATCAAACTCCCCATTTAACAAAAACATCCTCTAGGAAAACTATAAGAAACCTATAGAACTCATGCAAAATAAATGGAATCACTATCTCTCCCTTGCACTAAACCCTAAAACTGCCAACACCCAAATTCAAAAAATAAATATACTCCCCTTGAGTAATCATATACTTCAACTCCCCCAATACTACTAATTTACTAGCTAAATTATTAGCAAGAATTACAGAAAGGTAGAATTTCCGATGACATTTTTGGACGCTCATCAAACATAAAGTATAAACCGCCAACACCATTGACAAAAGAGCGCAAACCCACAAAATACTGGATATTCATCCATATTAATACGCGTGTAATCAATGACTCTACCGCGAAGCACCCAGATATCTCTTGACGCAACGCCTTATTACCACTGCGTATCCCGCTGTGTACGGCGAGCATTCCTTTGCGGTCGGGATCCTGTATCCGGGAAAAATTACCAGTATCGGCGCGAGTGGATTGAAAATCGTATGCATAATTTGGCTGAGGTTTTTGCCCTGGATCTTGCCGCCTATGCAGTAATGAGCAATCACTACCATGTGGTACTCTATATTGACAAAAAATCTGCTGATAAGTGGTCTCTTTTCGAGGTAATTGATCGCTGGCAAAAAATATTCAAGGCCTCTAATTTGGCACAGCGCTATCTAAACGGCGGTACTCTTGATCCCTGCGAGCTTAAGGCACTAGAAGATGTCGCTTCGATATGGCGAGAACGCTTAACGGATATCAGCTGGTTTATGCGCTGCTTAAATGAGTCTATCGCTCGCCAAGCCAATGCTGAAGACAAGTGCACGGGGCGCTTCTGGGAAGGTCGCTTTAAATCTCAAGCTTTACTGGATGAAAGGGCCCTTGCCGCCTGTATGGCCTATGTCGACCTCAACCCCATCCGCGCCAATATGGCAAAAACCCCAGAAGATTCTGATCACACTTCCATTCAACAGCGTATTCGTGCAGCAATCTTGGGCGAGCAGCCCAAAAAACTACTTCCACTTGTAGGCGGTGAGCGGCTGAATATGCCTAAAGGACTTCCTTTTCGGCTGGATCATTATTTAGAGCTATTCGACTGGAGCGGAAGGCACTTAGCCCCCAGAAAGCACGGAGCCATTGCCGAAAATACTCCTCCCATACTAGAGCGGCTAGGAATTTCACCGAAACACTGGCTCTATCTCAACCGAAATTTTGAAAGCCGCTTTAAAGGCTTGATAGGGTCTGTTGGGACCGTACGAAACGCTTGCAGGCGACTCAATAAACGCTGGGTACACGGCATAAGCGATTGTCAGCGCTACCTTTCTGCAACACCCTGCTAATTCCCCTCCATTCTCTCGATACTGTTTCCCACGCTCACCCATAACCGCAATTTTTCTAAGGCCAGCATAGATCTTCAGCGCTTCACCTCAACTTAACTAGCAAACAGGAAGAAACAGGCAATGGAACTGGCGCCAGCAACACTGCTGGCGCCTTTCTCTATTCTATGGGTGTCCAGGATTCCTCCATTGTCCCCTAAAACTTAAAAAAAACTAAAGGGTCAACAAGGGAGCACCCTCAGAGAAACATCAAAGGAAAATAGAAGAAAAATATAAACATGCACAATCATGAAGATATCAAAGCCCCAGAATATTACCCACCTAGAACTCTGAATCTTCGCTTACGTATGACTGTAAATCTACCTCATGAATTTAATTGATTCATCCAAAACCACAAGAGATCAAACAAATCATTACACAGCTCCTTGAGGATAAAAAAATCAGACAAACATCACCATCTATTTTTTTATTCGGCCATTTTTAAAGTCAGAAAACCAAGGCCTGCTTGCCTCTTTATAAGTAATAGTAATCCTGCTATTTTCTTTTGTAATTTCACTTAGTTTAGATTTTCCAGAAAGCCTTAAAATAGCCTCATTAAACCTAGTGAAACCACTTGGCCCACATACTTCTAAGCAACCAGCAGTTCCAAATACTTGATTTCTATTATCAGGCCCGTCATGGATCAAGAAATTCCCATAGACTACCCAGGCACCACGTTCCCCTAGATCCGTACTGTGAAGACTATAGGTTCCGTCCCAAAATATAGTATGGGTTTGCTCATCCGCCAGTCCCGCTACTGACATTTTCCTACCATCATCTCTTGGCCCAAATCTTACCACTTCAAAAGTTTCTGTTTGGTCTCCCAATGATACCGTTATATTATATAAAGGAACCCCATAAAATTTATCTTTAGAACCTTCTGGGTAAGCCCAGGTCCATGTCCAATTTTCGTTTGGTGTTCCACTCACAGTAACTTTTACTTCATTTGTTGGATCACCAGGACCACCCCCAACACCTACAACCCACTCCCCTTTCGGATCAACAAAATTAATCGGGTTATTCCGCGCATAACGATACGGTGTCCAGCGCTGAGGATCCTTAAAGCGCGCCTCATGATTCAGCACTGGGTCCGGGCTAATAAAAGTACCTACGGTGGATTGTAAATAACGCCGCTCAAAGTAATTGAGCCCGGTTGACTCATCCCGCTCCTTGCCTGTGTAACCGTAAGGTGCATGAGTGCTATCGCCGAAGCTAGCCTCAACATCACCATAAGATTTATAGCTAAAGGCATTCACAACCCTGCCCGCTTCGTCCAGGGTCATAGAAGTGGAGCCCAGGTGAGTATGCAGGTAGTACTCGCTGGGGGAGAAGAGCTCACCATCTTGATCGCTGCGCGCTATACGGCGCTGGCCCACCTGGATGTACTTAAACAGCTGGCCGTCGCGCACCTCACTGTCTTCGTCAATATACAGGGTGACGCTGCGTGCTCCGCCCTCATGCTCGGTGATCTTGTAGCGGCGCTGATGTTTAAAGTCATAACCGTATTGATCTGCAGCCTCAGCGTTACCGGCATAAACCAGACGCTGATTGTAGTCCCAGAGGTAAAGCTGATCACCAGCCTGGGTCTGATTGCCGTTAGCGTCGTAGCCAATATCCCCTTCTGCCCAGCTCAGAGCCTGGGGGCCTGGCAGATTGCCGCGACCGATACGATTGGAAGCGCCGGTATTGTTGCTGTCACTGCTGCCACCGTAGCGCAGGTTGGTCACCTCGCTGAGACCGCCAGCGGCTATTTCCGATAGTCCACTACTCTCACGGCTAACTTGCAGTAAGTTGCCAATTTTGTCGTAGCTGTAAAACACCTGCTCGCTGTCATCGGCAACACCGGTGAGGCGATAGGCATCGTCATAGCCGTAGACAACATTCTTGTTCAGCAAGGCAACCTGGGCACTGGTGATACCCAACTCTGCGGCCACAGCAGCGATGGCATCAGCGGGGCGCTGGTCATCAATGGCACTGACATTAGAGACCGCATCAAACTGATAACCCCACTGCTGTAGAGGGATTGCATCACCCGTACGCAGAGTACGCAGGCCGGTGAGTCTTTGGCGCTCATCGAAGTCCCAATTTGTCTCAATACCATTGCTCAATGCCTGGTACTGCAAAGCCCCATTGGCACTGTAATCCAGCCGCTCGACAACCCCAGGGATGCGCTCGAGTAAACCACGGGTGTTGTATTCAAAGTCCACACGGGAGTTATCGGGATAGTACCGTTGGGTGACCCGCCCGGCGCTGTCATAGGCAAAACGCGTGGTATAGAGGGGGCTATCAATTTGTGGGCCGGTAATTTTGCGTTGGCGCTGGGTTACCTGGCCGCGTGCATCGTAGCTCCACTGGGTATAGCCGGCCTGGTCGGTGACTTTAGCCATGCGACCCAGCAATAGAGCACTGCTTTCTTCACCGCGCTGGTCGTACTCGTAGCTGACCACTGGAGCAGCAGAGCCCAATTGTAAATTGGGTTGCCAGCTTACACCTTCCGGCGCCTCTCCCTGCGGTGTACGCTGATATTCTGCATACAGACGATTGGCGCCGTCGTAGCGGTAGTGCCGCTCCTGGCCCAAGGCATCGCGAGTAGCCAGCTGGTTGCCCGCATCATCAAAATACTGCCAGCGCTGCCCGCGATTGGGATCATTTAAATACAGCAGCCTACCCAGATGGTCATAGTGCATGCTGCGCACATTCTTTTGCGCATCCTGCAGGCGGGTGAAGTTGTTATTGAGGTCGTAGTCGTAATAGGTCGACCAGGTTGCACCACCGGCACCGCCCTGGGTGCTGGCCCCAACGATTTCATCCAGTTGCCGCAGGCGATACTCACCCTCGTCATTTTGCAGGCCATCAAAAACCAGTTTCTTGGCGGCGCCAGTATGGGCACTGTTTGCTCGGGTCTGCTCTTCATCTTTATGAATCTGCGCCATGGGCAAATAGGTAATACGGCTAAAGACTGCCTCACCACTCTGTGTGGCGTAGGGTTGGTGTACCTCCTGAGGTCGCCCCTGGGCATCGTAGAGATATTGACGGAAGTGCTGGCCTTTATCACTAGCCTGATAGGCAAGGCCTTGGGCAAAATACGGCAAAGCCGTCCGTATTACCTGGCCCCGAGCATTGAAGTTGCTGTGTTCGCTGACAACCACCTGCCCAGATTTCTCGGCTTCACTGCGCACCATCAAGGCACGGCCCAGGCCATCGTAAAACTGGCGGCTGTCGATAGTGCCTCCAGCGCCACTTTTTTCCCGCTGACGTGTTTCCACCCAACTGATATGGTGACCATCCACTATTTTCGCCAGCTGATAATCGTACTCAACTGTGGGGAAGTGCAGGCTATCCCCCGGTTTGGCGATGGCGGTTAGACGCGCGTGAGCATCGTAACGGTACTGGGTGATCTGACCGTTGAAGTCGGTGTAATCCGTCAAAATACCCAGGCCATGATCATAACTGGCCTGTGCGCTGAGCCAGCGGCTGCCGGTATTAACACTGACCTCCGTGGGAAAGGTGTGATACTGCGAGTCGTAAGTAATTTTGGTCTCGTGCCCCGCCGCCTTCCCCCATAGAGGGTCGTAACTCTGGATACGGTTACCATACTCATCGTAGTGGTGTCGCTCTGCAGCAATATAGGCATCCGCACTACTTGCATCGCGCCATGTGCGGCGCAGGGTCAGGTTGCCTTTGAAGACTTCGCCGAAATTACCGCCGGTAAAACTTTCATCGTCGTAGAACCACTGCTCTTTACCGACCAGCTGACCACTGAGGTCGGTAACCCGGCGTTCTATAGGCAGGTTTAGGAACCCGCTTTCCCGTGCCGATGCCGATTCGGCACTGAAACGCCACAGGGTAATGCGTTCATCCTGCCAGTTGCCATCAGTACGCCCTAACTCTTTGATGTAGGTGGTGTTACCAAAATTATCATAATCGTATTCCCACGATAGGGTTACCGGGGTGCCGCTATTTCGCTCCAGCAGGTGCTGCTGGCGTTCGGTCATGGCCGCAAACGCTACATTGCGACTCTCTCCACCATAACCCGGCAGTAGCTGGCGTAACTCCCACTGTTTTTCCTCTCGCCAGAAGACCCCGCCGAAGGCATCGCGGGCTTCCACTTGTTTCACTTTACCTTGCAGGGCTTCCTGATCGATACCATCGGCAGTTTGCCCCAGATGGTATTCGTAACGGGTAACCAGTGTCGGAGTACTGGCATCACCAATACGCCGCTCTTCACTGTGGGCAAAGCCCTGGAACTCTTTATCGGTGGCATCGTAGAAGCCCTCCCAATAGTCCATTTCTGTGGTTTGCGGTTCACCACCCCGGCTATCCTCTACCAGCATGCGCTTTAAGACCTGCATGGCCACCGGTACATTCGACGACCAGGGGTTACCGGCATCGCGGTCCCTTACCATTTCATCGACAACGGTGCCGTACTCCAGAGTTGTTACAGCACCCAAGCCATTGTCGATGCGTTTTAGTTGGTTCGGTTGTTCGGAGGGAAATAGCTCGGCAAAGTAAAAAGTATTACTGCCCCGACCAGGGCTGTACCAGACAATATCGGTGGAACCGTTACCATTAATATCCACCAAGCGTACTTCTTCAGCAGAGATATTGCCTTGGGCCTGGATTAATTGTTTTTGGCTAAATTGGGCTTTCTGGTGATCACCGTTTGTTAGGCCTTGGTTCAACCAAATCGATACCTGGATCCCATTGAGATACAGCAAATCGCTGCGGCCATCGGCATTGATATCGGTCACCCGCACATTGTTCAGGTTATACAACGTAGCCGGGGTGTTGGTAAATTCTACCGCGGGGGCAAAACCGTTTAGACCGCGATTGGCAAAGTAAGCAGCATAGCCTTTATTGACCCACACCAAGTCTGCCATACCATCGCCATTCATATCCCGCAGGAATACGTTGGGGTCACCCAGGCGCACCCCCTGGCTGCCCACGGGTATCGGCAATTGAATCGGCTGTGACCAACCACCGGGCAGGTTAAGTTGTACGGTATGCGAAGTCACCATACCGCTGCTGTTAGTGGTGGTTGCCAATACATCGACACGCTTATCATTATTGATATCCAGCATCGCAACGCGGGGGCTATTCAGAGGAATATAGAGCCCGCTAAGAGTGCCGCTGTACTGCCAATTTTGCTCGTCATCAAGATGGAAGTATGCCGTGTTGCCAGAATTGTACTGCAGCATATTGACCCGACCATCGCCATCGATATCCGCCCAGGTAACCGAGTCATTGGAAATACGGCTGGTGGAATAAGTGCTCATCTGCCGGTAGCTCTGCCATTGCGGCAGGCCATCCTCACCGGGACCCAAGTTGATCCAGTAGGCATCCCGGTTGGGCCCGGTATTAATCACATCCGGTAGGCCATCGCAGTTCATATCCAGAAAGGCCACATCGGCACTATTGAGCGGTATCTGGCTGGCCGCCGGAATTGACGACATCAATACTTCACCCTGCTGGTAGTGGGTATAGTCGTAGCGCACTGTAGGTAAGAGGACAATTGAATCCCCTTCGCCGGCACTGGAGTGAATCTCCTGTAATAGGGAAAGGCTTTGCCACTCAGTCAAAGGTTCGTAAGCAAATTCATAGCGGCGCAAATGCCGCTCAGCAATTTGCGTTTCAATACGCTGTAGGCGATAAGCAGTTTTAACTTCAAAGCCGGCTTTATAGCTTGTAAGGATATCGGGGCGCTCTTCGTAGTGAAAGTTTACCGCCATATCTCCATTACTATTATATTGAATAGTATCCAGATAAATCTGCTCGCTGTTATCCAGCTTGCGGTACTGATATTCAATGCGATTGCCGTGAGCGTCTTCTATCGCCTGTAAATACCAGGAAAATACCGCTTCATCATTAAAGTCACTAATACGGCTAGCAGAATCCTGACCGAGATACCAACGTAACCCATTGGATTGGGTCACCAGCCAACCATTTTTTAAACGCTGATAACGAGCATAATCTGTGGCATTTTTAGTGCGGTAAACGCCATCCTCGACAAGAACTAGCTCCTCACCTCGGTGATTGATAAATGTATCAAATTCATCAAATTCATCCGTAACCCCATCCGCATCATTATCTGAACCATCGCTTTCCCCCCACTCAGAATAATTAGGTAAGCCCTGATCGGTCTGCCTCTGGATATAGGGAACCACTAGCTGATGCCCCAACCCCAGCAATCCATTACCAAAACCACTGTTATATTCCAAAGATATTTCTGGAATCAAACCATTACGTCCTGGGGGCACTTCCAGTTTGATTAAACGCGAGCTGGTACCGGTATTTAAATTGGGGGTAAAAGCCTCACCCAGGCCGGAAATAGTACCAGGGCCCGTGGGTAAGTTAAGAATTGGAGCTTGTAAAGCGGTGTGTTCGTCTACTGCAAATGATAACGTCGGAAACACAAGCAAACTGCAATAGAGCAATATATTGCGCAACATAAATATTCCCAGTTTTTAGACGGAAATTTAGAATTAAAATTTAAGAAGCAGTCAGATATTTAATCCGAGCCTAAAAATAGATATGCCGAGATAAGCTTATTATCTCTACTTTAAAAAAAGCAATCCAGCAAGCTAGGTACTACTGGATTGCTAAATACAGATTACCTCTTAGAAAACCAAGGCCAATTAGTGAGTTCGCATATTTTCAGGAGCAATTTTAGGATCTTTACACATCCCCTGCCCCCTTCTAGTGCTTTTGCGGTGATCAATAATTAATTCAATATCATTAATAGCGTCAAGACGCACAAGCTGCTCAACACTGTTGGCCAGTTGTATTGTCAGACGCCAATCGCTGGCTGCCACACTGCGCTCTTTAAATTCAGTCGTTCTTATACTATTCGATCCTGCCGCAGGTCCATTGCCATTGACATCTAAATAAGCAGCCATTTCTACAGTAGCACTACTATAGGGTTCAAATCCTGAAATACCTGAATAAGTCCAAAACCGAACACTGCGTGAATTCAATTCATCATTCTGTGTGGGCGATGCCGGTGATTTACTACGCATATAACTGGTACCGGCATAAGTCAGATAGGCAGGGGTTTCCGTGCTGCGACCAACAACAAACGAGAGAGGTATATTAAGAGTAATTTCTTCAATCTTATCCCCATAGGAACCCGCACTCATCAGACAAAGCTTAGTATCCTCTTCAGCTTTCCAAGATTTAACCTTCTCTTCACCTATTTCAGGCCCTTTAAAGAAAGTAATACTCCCCACAAGCTCTCTCACTGTATCGAAATTGATACTTACCCAAGTACCATAGTTATCTTCATATGATAATAAATCTAACCTCGCACGAAATGCTGACAAGGCGTCTAGTGGCGGCGCCCCTTCCTTAGTGGGATCGGGGTGGGGATATGTCTGGATGACATCGTTAACCCTGTCTACGTAACCCCAAATATCCTCCTTCAACGATATAACATCTCTTACCTGATCAACAGAGTCGAGGCTAGAGTTCGAATCAAAGCTCTCTAAAGCAGCATTATAAGCCTCTAACTGATCTGGATTACGCAGACTAAAGATAGTATTGATTGTCTCACCATACTTCCCGATAAAGGGAGATTGCCATTTATGCTCCAAAGCCTTGGTTGCATAAAACAGCTTCTCTTGTGCATCTTCAAAATTGCGTTCGGCACGTAAAATATCATCTGTTAAACGGATACCGTGAATAGGATCAGCAAAATAGCGCTGCTTTAAAAATTCATTAGTGGCAAACATCTGATTCATGACTTTCACAGCTTCATTCAGCATCGCTTCGAGGCGCTCTGCTTCCTGCTGCACTGCCACTTCAGACTGAGCAATATCCAGCTCGATAACACTAGCCTCCAGCCACATTGTACGTATCCTGGCTTCGCTAGCCACATCTAATAACTGGCTTTCAGAATCGTGTAACGCTGCACGCTCTTCTGCTGCTAAACGCAACCTTTGCTCTTCCAGTCTGCCGATAGTCTCTATACGATCTATTTCACTAAGGTTCTCTGCAACACCTGCTGCGGTAGATGCAGAAGCTTCTACAATTTTCAATGGATCATCTAGTTTTATAGACCCTAATATTTTCCCAATACCTGCAATAAATCCTGTAGCAGTCCTAACTTTTGCTGCTCTCACATTGGCATTCTTTATCTGTTGAAATAGCGAAATATCCTGCTCAGCAGTTTTCATCTTAACTTTTAGTATACCATCTTCGATATCCGTTTCATCCTCACGTTTTTGAACTTCAATATCCATTGCTGCATGTAAATTTGTCATACGCTGGATATTTTTCTCCAATGCTAGACCAGCAAGTTCGATATTTAAGGCCTGAATAGAGACGGCACTATTGGGATAGTTATTTATATTCTCATTAACACACTCCATAGAGTGGCAGGTAGGCCCAAATTCCACACCTAAGAGGGCATACAATCGATCACTGAGCTGCTTATGTCTATCAGCGTATTCGGTAGCAAGGGCATCGGCATTGTACCGAAATGCATTGTAGCTATCGTTTGCATCGTTAAAACTATCTACTGCTAAATTAATTGGACTTGTTTGTGAACCTAAATACTTTTTCAATACATCATAGGAGTGGAAGTCTGTATTTCCATCAATACCATAACCTTGATACAACAACAAAACATCCTGGGGCAACCCTAAAATATTCGTTTCTCCGGTTATCCAACCCAAGGTATTCTCCAGTCGATTCACTTGGCTCTGCCATTCGTAAACAGCTTCAGCCAAACCAGAGTAATCTCCACCCAGCTGAGTAAAGTCAGCATCATTAAATATTTCTTTCCTCAGCTTACCCTCGATTTCAGTCAAAGACTCATATAACTCATGAACTTCGGCAGCGATATCATCGGTTACTCCCCCGGAAACAACTAAAAGACGAACTTGCTTGACTTTCGTCTCAGCCAACTTATTCATCAACTGGTAGAATAGAATTATATCTTTATAACCAGACAGTAAATTATCGGGATTCACATTATCCGGAATAACATCCACTTGCTCTTGGCTATCTAGATCTGTATAGCGCGGACTCGCTTGACTTCTATATTCACTCCATTTGGGTAATAAACCGCTGAACTCCCCATCCAATAATTTCAAATATTGTTCAAAGCCAGTTTCCAACACATCATAGGCTACATTAACATGAAGAATCTCATCTACTAGAGGTTCCCCACGCAATCGAACAATACGCGCTTCATCCAAGGATTGGTTTGCCAAAATGACTTCTGCCGCCGCTTGATCATAATAATAATCTAACAGTAACAACTCTAATTCTTCATCGATTGACTGCTCATTCTTTAAATAATCTTCTAAGATTTCTCCCGCATTATTCGCCCTAGCGCGTTCTTCAGCACCATATAAATCAGAAAATTTTGGAGCAGATATGCCACTACTTAAATATTCGCTGACTATGATTTTTTGTTCTGATTCTGCATCCAACTCTAAGCTATACATCAAATCCAAATATCGAAAGGCAGCTGCATATTTAGAGAAAATCCCAATATCAGGAGCATCTTCCGAAAGTGGAACGTCATCAGCGGCGATATAATAAAGCTGTTTTAGAGCATGAACAGCTGGATCCATTTCCATAGTAACAATAAGACTGCTACTATAATCGGATTCTCCTGCTAGATTGACTGCCTTTACCTGATATTCATGATCGCCATATATCAATGGAGATTCATATGTATAAGTGGTTGCCGACCCCTCATAAACTGTTTGCCAACCTTCACTATTTCCATTTTCAAGACGCAACTGCAGCTGATATGTATCAGCTTTATCAACTAGAGACCAATCGACTGTATAAGCCTTATCAACAGATAAAGGAACAGTGACAAAAGATGGTATAGCAGGGGCAACCAGTTTTGTCGGTCCAGTTTTAAAATCACTGCATTTGTCATATTGGCTAAGGCAAGCTTTCACTCGGTACTGATAAATACTACTTGGAATAATATTTTCACTAAAACTAGTTTCTCCGCCACTGTACACTGGGCTCCAACCACTTCCATTTATACTGCGCTCCAGCTTATATTCGTCTGCATCAGAAAAATCTACCCAACTTACTTTAAATACTCCATCAACACTTGATGTATCATAATTAATCTGAGCGGGGCTAGGTATTTTATCGGGAATCACATACATAAAATGACTACCCGCAGTATCCTCTTTCATGCCCCCAGGACAATATGGTATTAGCGTATGAGGCCCATCTCGTTTATCACAATATTTATACTGATAAAAGAATTTATATTTACCTCCACCAGGAAGAAATATAGCTTTTTTATAATAGCTCCGAAAACCTCCACTTAAAGGTAGATCTTCAATATGAAGGTCATTCCTATAGATTGCTAAGTATGCCGAGGTTATAGACTTATTGGAATCATAAGCTATAGGTTTAAATGACAATTCAAAAGAACCATATTCAGCCGTATCCGGCCCATCCAATGAATCAGAATCAGAACGTGCAAAACCAGCCATAAAAACTAACTGAAGTATTAAGAAAACTCGAAGCAAATGTAACATTCTATGAACCTTATAATCTTGCTCTAACCAGATAATGTCGGAAACCTGCTTGCAGCAACCAGAAATACGGAACACCTAAAAACCAACACACACAAAAACCCCTTGCTGCCTAAAGCCACAAAACAAAGATTCCACATTAAAAAATGAACACGCCATAGCCAAACAATAAGAAAAGCTTAACTTGACGCGATGAATTCAGAAAAAATTAATCTAAACGGCACCCCCACATAAAAGATCGACAAATAACTTTTTAAAACTATCAAACATTACACAAAAGACTGTGAAAAAAGCTCAAATACGCCATCATATTTGCAAGCACACTCATACCATCAAAGTAAAAGCTTCTTACTAAACCTAACTTTTACCTACACACTAATTCTTCGCATCTAATCAAACTAGACACTCAACAAAAACCTCACAGCCGTACCAGATTTCCAGATTTCCAGATTTCCAGATTTCCAGATTTCCAGATTTCCAGATTTCCAGATTTCCAGATTTCCAGATTTCCAGATTTCCAGATTTCCAGATTTCCAGATTTCCAGATTTCCAGATTTCCAGATTTCCAGATTTCCAGATTTCCAGATTTCCAGATTTCCAGATTTCCAGATTTCCAGATTAAAAAATAATACCCACATAAAGCACTACCCAACAATAAAAATATAACACCCCACCAACCCTGCCAAATTTGAAATAAATCCAGACAAAATACACTCACCAAATAAAAAAACCTAACCGTCACTTATTTCAAGTATGATAAATTTACACAAAAAAAACAGATACAGATCAAAAGTATTAAAAGGGTACAACCTAAGATTCAAAGCGATAGGCTTCCCATGCCTATTCACGGGAGTAAGATGTGTGAGATACAAAATATTAGCCAAACAATTTATCAACGATGTTCAGCAAAAACGTGTACAACCAGGACAACGCTTACCTTCTCTACGCAGCTTTGCTGCACAACAAGAGGTAAGCCTAACTACAGCAGTAAATTGCTATCGTTACTTGGAAGAACTCGGGTGGGTGCGCTCAAGACCTAAGTCTGGTTTTTTTGCCTCAGAGCCGCTTGTCTCCTCCTCTCGCAATCAATCCGCCATTACAAAATCATCCAATGACTTGACCAAATTTTCCAAACGCCGCCTGTTAACTAATTCGGGGCCTCTTGGTATTTCGCTACCCGCTATAGATCTATTACCCACAGAGGCCCTGCAACGCAGTATGTACAGATCAATTCGAGATCAAGGAAATAAAGTCCACTTTTATCCTGACCCCTTAGGTGAACCCCACCTAAGACAAGCGCTTAGTCGACATTTTTCAAACAGCGGTTTTAATTTTAGCGAGCACGAACTCGTTATCTCAAATGGTTGCCTGGATGCAGTACGTATAGCTGTAGAGGTCACTACTAAACCAGGTGATACGGTCGCTGTTTGCTCTCCCTGCTTTACTACATTGCTACATCTGCTGGTAAAGCTTCGCCGGAAAGTTTTAGAGATTCCTCTGACGGAGAAAGGAATAGACTTGGAACAACTCGAGCAGCACATGTATATGAGAACTATTAACGCTGGTTTATTTAATTGCAGTAATATAAACCCTACGGGTATTTCCCTATGCAAGCCCCAGAAGCAAAAGCTTGCAAGCCTGGCAACTCAATACCAGATACCTATTATCGAAGATGATATTTATATAGAGCTTAGCCATCAGCCTACCCTGCCACTTCCAGCCTACCATTGGGATCAGGAAGGCTATGTGCTCTGGTGCAGTTCCGTTTCAAAGACTTTAATTGCTGGTTATCGAGTAGGTTGGTGCTTACCAGGGCGATATCTAGAACGCTACCAAGATCGGCTCCTTCATGAAAACCTAGGCATCAGCAGCCCAACACAACTCGCTTTAGCTGACTTCATTAGCAGCGGGCAGTATGCCAGACACATAAACAGTCTTCGATCTAACCTGCATCAACAAGTGCAAGAGTACCGCCAGTATCTCATTGAGAATTTACCTAGGAATATACGAGTTAGCGCTCCAGAGGGTGGGTTAGTTTTATGGGTTCAAGTTCCCGGCCTAAATACTGAAGACATGGCCAATAAGCTTTTGGAAATGGGGATAGACTTATACTTTGGAAAGGAGTTCAGCACTAATGATTTATATCACGACTACTTTAGAATTAACTGTGGCTATCCTCTGAGGAGCAAAGAGGGGGAAACTACCCTAGCAAAACAACAACTAGATCAAGTAATAATGCTCATCCATGAGACAATTTAATCACCTTACAATTAAATATATGACAATGCCAACTCACGAGTTTAAAGAGCCTCTAAAGCCTGATAAGCAGCTAGTGAGGAAATAATTTATACAAAGGTAAATATTACTTTTTTAGAGGCTAGTATGAATTCAACCATAGAAGCTACTATTCAATGCCCTTACTGCGGCGAACACTTTAGTGTGCTCATTGATACCTCTGTACTTGCGCAAGAATATACAGAAGACTGCCAGATCTGCTGTAGGCCCATAGTTTTTCAAGTTACCGTCGACTTAGAGGATTCTATTTCTATTAATGTATACAGAGAAGATGAGTCGTTTTGAACACTATCAAATGGTGTTTTTCTCTCTTAAGTTTATCTAGTTAGAGTGTTGTCTATGAACATGATTATTTAAGGTTGGCAAATACCCCTATCGCTCGCTTGCGCCCGGCACCCACATCACAAATTACTTGGGGATACCCTTCAATCATTGGGGGCTCATGAATCTCCTTGTTACTTAGTGAGGAAATTTCCGGGACATAATGTCGAATAAACTCTCCGTTAGGATCGAACTTCTGCGACTGGCTATAAGGGTTAAATACCCGGAAATAAGGTGCTGCATCCGTACCGGTTGAGGCGGTCCACTGCCAGCCGCCATTGTTTGAGGCAAAGTCACCATCAATCAAGTGCTGCATAAAATAGCGTTCACCCCAACGCCAGTCGATCAGCATATTTTTACTCAAGAACGAGGCGACAATCATTCGTAAGCGGTTGTGCATCCAGCCGGTTTCATTTAGCTGGCGCATTGCAGCATCGACAATAGGCACTCCGGTTTCGCCACTTGCCCAAAGGGAAAATAATCCTTCATCATAGCGCCAAGGAATTTGTTCTGTTTCCTCTTTAAATGGCCTGCCCATACTCAAGCGGGGAAAGTCAGTCAGTAAATGTGTATAGAATTCCCGCCAGATAAGTTCGCTGATCCAGCAAGCAATCCCTTCATCTCCACCCTGCCAAAGGCCTTTATTCTGGCTGAGGGCCATCTTGACGCACTGGCGAATAGAAATAGCTCCACTATTTAAATAAGGGGAAAGGCGAGAGGTACTATCTTTCGCTGGAAAATCTCGTTCGGCCTGATATTGATCAATAATTTTGGCAAAAACTTTCAAGCACTTTTGCGCAGCTTGCTCACCACTCTCCCAACCTTTAACCCTACCTGATCCATCAATATTGAGCGAGTAGCCCAATAAATGGTAAGGTATTTTCTGCGTTAGTTTTCGATTTCCTTTTACATCCACTGCGAACCACTTCGGCCAATGTTTGCTATTGGCAGAAGGTGGTATTTTCCTGGGAGTGGGCAAGGGCTTAACCTCGCTCCCTGCACATAACTGGATTAGGGCACGCTTGAAAGGGGTAAACACTTTGTAGGGATCACCACTCGCCGTTCTCACTGCTCCTGGCGGTAATAAGGTGCGGTCACTGTAGTATTCAACCGAAACATTGTGTTCCAGCAGTTTTTCTCGAACGGCATTGTCTCGACGCAGCTCATTCAGAGGATACTCAGCATTGGCAAACAATGCCTCTACTTTCAGACGCTGAATAATTTGCTGCAGCGCCTCCGGAACCAGAGAAAACTCAGGGACTTCGAGGAAGTACAGGGGAATATTGCAAGTTTGCAACTGCCCTTGGAGTTTCTGCAAGCAGGCCATACGAAAAGAAACCAGTGCATCGCCTTCATCGTGGTTTTTCCAGGTTTCTGGACAGGCGATAAAAATTGCGGCCAATTGTTCGCATCGAGTACTGGCATGATACAGCGCCGAATTATCCTGTATACGCAAATCGCTGCGGAACCAGACTAGGCCCCGCTGTATTGATATTTGACGGCTCATCGCTTCAGCTGCTCCCGCAGTTGCGTTACCACGAAGTCTGTAGTACCTGATAATACTGATATCATCGGTATTTTCTTTAGGTTATCCAAGCTGGCAGACTGTAACTCTACGAAATCCCCCACAAGCCTTAGAGGCTTGCTTAGCTCCTGAAATGAGCGTGGTAATTCCTCCTCAAGTAAGGGTTTTGGCTGTGCCCGATGGCTGTACCAGAGCAGCGCATGCACATTCAGCTTTCTCATATTTTCAGTAAGCCCCGGCAGAACGGCCCGATAATCCAAAACCACTACGCCAATACCGGCAGCCAAAAGTGTGGCGCAAAATAATTGCACAAAGGCCCGCTGATCTTCACCGGGGAAATCCAGCAATAGGACTCGACTCTCGCAAGCCAAACGATCTTTATTTAAATTTCTGCGAGCTATGCCGTTGGCCAATAACAACTGTTCATTAACCAGCTGCCAAAAGAAACCTTGCGCGGCTTGCGATCGCCTCAGCCTAGCCAACTCGGTATGCAGCGGCTTGAGCCAATGATCGAGTAATAGTGATGCCGGTAAGGTGGAAATCCAGTGGTCCAGTTGCTGGCGAAGCTTTGGCTCGTCAAAGTTTTGTGACAAGTTTAAGGCTTCATCTATCATCTCACGCCAACCACCTGCAGTGTTTGCCTCTCTCTCTTTGGCTGACAGGGAGGATGGACCACGTGCCAATAATTCCCGCACCTGTCCAATAGCTACACCTCGGGCCAGGCAGGCCAGTACCTCTTCGATACGCCTGACCTCTTCTTCACTATAAAGTCGGTGCCCCTTGCTGGTTCTGGCCGGTGTTAACAGGCCGTAGCGCCGCTCCCAGGCCCGAAGGGTGACAGGGTGCACGCCGGTACGACGCGCTACCTCACGAATTGGTAAGCTGGCTTCAGTAGGGGGGGCAATCTCAACCATCACAATTCTCAGCGAAATTCACACAAACCCAGCTCTGCCGGCTCAGCGGCGAGCAACACCTGGCTGTGGATAAACTGGTGAGGAGTGCGCGGCAAATAATGGCGCAACATGGTAAGCACTGCCGACAGAGGCTTATTACCCTGACGATATTCGTCAATGAGTAGCGCCAGTTCGGCTCTCTCTTCCTTGCTCAGGTAGCTCTTTAGGTGGCCCTGGCTGTGCATCAGAGCGTTAGTGCGGTCCTTTCGACTGGCCAACTGGCTGAGAATCTCCATTATTTTACCTCTCACCTCATAGGCAAACTCCTCCACCGGCAATGCGCGCGAGTTAGAAACAAACTGACCCAATGCACGGGTCATTGGCTGACTGTGCGCCAACAGTAGATATTTATAAGCGGTGTAAAATTCAATGACCCTGGCTGGGCGCAGGTCGGTGGCCACATAGCGATGCCAGGCGTCGTAAGCAAAAACACGGGTGAGGAAATTCTCGCGCAAATCGCTGGCATTAAGCCGCCCCACTTCTTCCATCGGCAAATGGGGAAAATGCTGGCGCAGGCGTGCCGCGAATAAGCCGGAGTCGTGCGCCAGCACCCCGGTACCATCTTCTTTATAGCGGGGAGTGGTTCGCACTCCACAGCTGGGAGATTTCTGCATCAGAATAAAACCACGCAGATTCTCCACTTCAGGGACAATCGTATCCGCGTAGTCCTCTAGAGCCTCGGTAACATCTAAGTTCTGATCTTCCCGGCCAACCGCACGCAACCGGTCACTCACAATAAGGTGAATAGGCGGTCTGGGCACGCCCATGCCAATGGCAACCTCCGGGCAGTAAGCCTGCAACTCAAAACAATTGCCCAGCAGTTGGGTGCAGACTTTACTGTGCTTGTGGCTGCCGTTGTAACGCACCGGATCACCCACGGCACAGCGGCTAATGCCCACCGGAATTTTTTGAGACAAGAGCTGTATATGCATAGTTTTGCTGCACAGAATCGGTTCACGTTCTTCTTTTATAGACTCTCACAACTAGTTGTACAAGAGATAGCTTTGTACAACTTTTGGAAAGTAATCAAGTCTCTATGGCCGCTTGCGCCCATACACACCATAGCTACAATGCAGGGCCGCATTTTTACCGAGCGGCAGGGCTGTGATTCTTTATCTCACCAGCTACCCCGGCAATTTGCGGCCTCCTCCTCCCCGAAAGTACGGATTAGCTCATGATTCCAGCATTGCGCGAAGTCGACGAGGTTCAGGCGCTCTATTTGCAGTTTTTGCAGGAGCTTGCAGACGCGGGTTTCCGCGGTGACACCACACCCAGTTACGCCAGCCGCACCGTTTTAGCGACCGATAACTCTATTTACCAGGTTCTACCTCAGGCAGTGGTATACCCACGTAATCACCGCGACCTGCAACTACTGGCGGAACTGGCCGAACGGGAGGAGTTCCACTCCGTAGTGCTCTCACCCAGAGGCGGTGGCACCGGTACTAACGGCCAATCGCTTACCGATGGGCTGGTGGTGGATATCTCCCGCCATATGAACCAGATCCTTGAGATCAATGTGGAAGAGCGCTGGGTTCGCGTACAGGCTGGCGTGGTAAAAGACCAGTTGAATGCCGCACTTAAACCCCACGGCCTGTTTTTTGCGCCAGAACTTTCTACCAGCAACCGCGCTACCATCGGTGGCATGATCAATACGGATGCCTCAGGCCAGGGATCCTGTGTTTACGGCAAAACCCGCGATCACGTGTTGGAATTGCACACAGTGTTAATGGGGGGGGAGCTGTGGCACTCCACCGCTATAGGGGACACTCAGCTGCAAGAAATATGCGCTGAAAATAGCCGCGTCGCAGAGGTGCATAAAACCTGTGACAAGATTGCCAGGGAAAAAGCCGAACTCATCGAGCAGAAATTCCCCAAGCTCAATCGCTGCCTCACCGGCTACGACCTGGCCCATATTCGTGAAGGCAATCGCTTTAATCTCAACAGCGTATTGTGCGGTTCCGAAGGCACCCTCGGGTTTATTGCAGAAGCCAAACTCAATCTGCTGCCCATTCCCAAGAGTGTGGCTCTGGTCAATTTAAAATACGACCACTTCCAGGAAGCGCTGCGCGATGCCAAGGACCTAATGGGCGCAGGCCCCATGTCGATCGAAACAGTGGACAGCAAAGTACTGCAGCTGGCCATGGAAGATATCGTCTGGCACAGCGTCAGTGAATTTTTTCCCGCAGAGGATCGCCCGGTCAAGGGTATCAACCTGGTGGAGTACGCTGCAGATACCGAGGAGGAACTGGAAAAAGCTCTGCAGCAATTTATTGCACATATCGAGGCTGCCATTGGCCAGCCAGGCAAGAGCTTCGGCTATTCTATCGCCCGCGGCCACGCCGAGGTGAATCGTATCTGGGCCATGCGCAAACGCGCAGTGGGTTTGCTGGGCAACGCCCAGGGGGAAAAGCGCCCGATTCCCTTTGTAGAAGATACTGCCGTACCACCAGAAAACCTGGCCGATTTTATTGCCGAATTCCGCGCAGTGCTAGATGAGGCCGGCCTCGACTACGGTATGTTCGGCCATGTGGATGCCGGCGTATTACATGTACGCCCGGCAATTGATATGAAAGATCCACAACAGGCCGCACAAATTCGCCCCATCACCGACCGGGTGGTGGCACTGACACAAAAATATAAAGGGCTGCTGTGGGGAGAACACGGCAAAGGTGTTCGTTCCGAATATGCCCCGGAATTTTTCGGCGAGCTGTATCCAGAGCTGCAGAAAATTAAATCCGCTTTCGATCCACGCAATCAATTAAATCCCGGCAAAATTGCCACACCCGATGACAGCGCCAGCCTGCTGAAAATTGATGTGGTGAGCACCCGCGGTGAACACGATCGACAAATTCCCGCGCAAGTATGGGAGGGATACGACGAGGGTGTGCACTGCAACGGCAACGGTGCCTGTTTTAATTGGAATCCAGACGATGCCATGTGCCCTTCCTACAAGGCCACGCGCAACCGGATCCATTCCCCCAAAGGGCGGGCCTCGCTGATGCGAGAATGGTTGCGTCTATTGAGTAAACACGGTGTAGACGCAGTAGCCAGCGCGCGTAAATACCGCGAGCGCTCTTTTTTTGTCGGCCTGCCCAAACGCATCGTAAATACCCTGGCAAAAACCCGCGGCGAGTACGACTTCAACCACGAAGTCAATGAAGCCATGCAGGGCTGCCTAGCCTGTAAATCCTGTGTAGGGCAATGCCCTATTCGCGTGGATGTACCGGAATTTCGCAGCAAGTTTTTGGAGCTTTATTACAGCCGCTACCTACGCCCGCTAAAGGATTACGCCGTGGGCGGACTGGAATTCCTGATGCCGCATCTAGCCAGACTACCGCAATTGTACAACTGGCCGCTAAAGCTGAAGCCTGTATCTTTTTTGATGGAGCGTGTTTTCGGCATGGTGGACAGCCCACAGCTCTCACAAAAAACCCTGCAAACCAGCATGAGAGAACTGGGAGTACCCACCGCTACAAAAGCCTGCCTGGATACTCTGGGGCCCTCCCAGCGCAGCCGCGCGGTCATCATTGTGCAGGATGCCTTCACCAGCTATTTTGATGCCGAAGTGGTAGCGGATATTTTGCGCCTGCTCAAACAATTGGACTTTGTGCCGATTCTCGCTCCCTATCGGGCCAACGGTAAACCCCTCCACGTTCATGGTTTTTTACGCCAGTTCCAACGAATTGC
This sequence comes from Microbulbifer mixtoriginis (SeqCode), assembly GCF_052467515.1. Taxonomy (NCBI): domain Bacteria; kingdom Pseudomonadati; phylum Pseudomonadota; class Gammaproteobacteria; order Cellvibrionales; family Microbulbiferaceae; genus Microbulbifer; species Microbulbifer mixtoriginis (SeqCode). Next base: position 3,796,051 of record NZ_CP174314.1, read on the forward strand.
CGAAGGCAATAGTGAGATGCTTAACAACCTGGCGGAGAGCGGTATCCCCCTGGTGGGCATTGATCCCTCCATGACCCTTACCTATCGCTCTGAATACAAGAAACTCCTCGGGGAACGCGCTCCGAAAGTACATTTGTTACAAGAATGGCTGGTTCAACAAGAAGATCACCTGCAGCAACAGCGCGCTCGGGTAAAACCTGGCAGCTTTCAACTACTGCCGCACTGCACCGAGCAAACCAATGCCGCCGCCTCACTCAAGGATTGGCAAACGGTATTCGCCGCCTTGGGCCTGGAGCTGCAGAGTGAAAATCTCGGCTGCTGTGGTATGGCTGGGACCTATGGCCACGAGACCGCGCATAAGGAAACATCGCGGGTGATCTTCCAGCAGTCCTGGGCTCCCAAACTCAATGGTGGGGAGCACAACCAACTCGCCACCGGTTACTCCTGCCGCTGCCAGGCCAGCCGCTTTGCAGGTGTTAGTCTGCGCCATCCTCTGCAGGGATTACTGGCACAACTCGATAACTAGGGATTTACTGACGTATGAGGGCCGTAACTATGGCCCCATACGTCATCGGGCCAAGCGCGAAAATCCCTATGCATAAACCACTGCCTCATTTATACATATTTTTTTATGCACTTTTCTGCCTAACCGCACTATTAGCGGCAGTCTCCCTTATTTCGGACGTTCTCCCCAACAATACCCAGACTCACAGCGCTCAATCTCACGGGGGAGAAACCCTGGGGGCGATCCACTGGGTCAACGAAGCGGAGGCACTCGCCCGCGAGGGTAATTTTGGCGATGCCTTGCCACTCTATGAAAAAGCCATTTCCGCTCTCGGCGCCTATCCCTCCCAGCAGCACACCCTGCGCTACCGCTACGGCATAGTACTAAATGCCTTGGGGGCCAAATCGAGGCCAGATCTCTACCCGCTGGCGCGGGCCCAGTTTCAATCAGTTCTGCGCTACCTGGATTCAGGTGCACAACTACCTCACTCCAGCGCAAGAGTGCGCTCTGCCCTGGCACACACTTACCACCGCCAAGCTGCCAGCGAAGAGTTGGCCACGCAGCGTGAACACCTCCTCAGCACTGCTTATCTCCTCTATAAAAGTGCCCTTGAAGGTCTGCTCAATCAGGAGGAATGGCACAACCTTTCTATTACTTATTTCAATCTTGGGCAGGTTTGTGAGTGGCAAGGAAATATTGAAGAGGCCATTCGTTGGCTGGAGAAAGCGGTAGAACTGGATTTACAGCACAAATTACCCGACCTAAAAGAGGATAGTGACTATTTGGCCGCGCTTCGCCAGCAGGTAGAACCGGTACAGCAGAACCGTGGAACCACCCTTTAGCCCTCACTTTTCCCCAAATTGTTTGCCAGAAAATGAATCGACGAAGCCGTTTTGCTGCGTTAAAACACGTTTTTTCTTCAATTCAGACTAATTTGGTGGGGCAGTCACAAATAGTTTCAGGGAAATTTTTTACTTTTCTCGTCTGAATTAGAAAGCCGATCCGGAAAAATAGCTTGTTAACCGTAGGATGACATCGCTGTCACTGTAAATCCCACCTAAAAAATGAAATTTCTTAATCAAAAAAAAAATACGAATTATGTAACCATTAATAGCGTATAAGTGCGAACAAAACCCTTAAATATAAAAATAAAAAGGGTTATTGATTTCAAGCACTCACAATAACCAGCCATTCTTTAAGGCCTTTTGTCGCCAAATAAGAAAAAGTTGCCTCAACCCAAATCCCCAGTAATATAACCAGCGTTGATTAAATATTGATCAATCATTTCCAAAAGCACTTGGAAATTTCGTAAGCACCTTTTGGCTTGCGACCATTTGATTCCTGGAGGTAATGGGACATCATGAAACAGACTCTGCGTAACACTGCTTTTTTCATCGCCGCCCTGCTTGCTATTGGTGTGAGTGTCAATGCATCAGCCGCTCTTAAGAAAACCATGATTGTCGACGCTACCGCGTATAACTCGGTGCCCGGCCAGACAGATAGCGACCCTTGGGTAGCTGCCTGGAACAACCGCCTGCGTCCAGGCGATAAAATCATTGCCGTTTCCCGTGATTTGGAAAAACACGGCCTGACCAACGGCGCTAAAGTTCAGATTGAAGGTCTGCCCGGTACTTACACTGTGCGTGACCGCATGAACAAACGCTTCACAAACCGTATTGATGTTTGGATGGAAAAAGATATCCGCAAGGCTCGCGCCTGGGGTAAGAAGAAACTGAAAATTGTTTTTGAACCGGTAAAGTAAAGCAGAACTGATTTCAACGACCCTTTTGGCCCCGCCCTCCAGCGGGGTTTTTTTATTTCTGCCGTTAGGTAAACAATCAATAGAGAGAATTACTGCTCTCTAACTTTATGCCATCGATTATTAGTAATGATTAGTTAGAGGCTTATTCAAACTTATGCGCTTGGAACGTTGAAAGAAGAGATCTCTGTATCCCTGCATCCCTGCATCTCTGTATCTCTGTATCCCTGCATCTCTGTATCTCTGCATCTCTGCATCTCTGCATCTCTGCAGCAGAGTCTACATCCTATAGTCTCACCACAGATAGTCGAGCCTCTACAACAGAGTTAGGTAGCCACCCTTTAGCTCTTATTTACCCCATTTCTTCGCCAAAAAAAAATCAGTGACGAAGCAGTTTTTCCACCTAAAATCAGGTTTTCCCTTCAAAGCAGACAGTTTTGGCGGAATGGTCACAAATAGTTTCAGGGAAATTTTTTACTTTTCTCGTACGAATTAGAAAGCCGATCCAAGAAAATAGTTTGTAAACCGTAGAATGACATCGCTGTCACTGCAAATCTCACCTAAAAAATGAAATTTCTTAATTAGAAAAAAATAGGAATTCTGTAACCATTAGTATCGTCTAAACACAAACAAAAATCTTAAACATAAGACTAAAAAGGGTTATTGATTTCAAGCACTCACAATAACCAGCCATTCTTTAAGGTCTTTTGTCGCCAAATAAGAAAAAGTTGCCTCAACCCAAATCCCCAGTAATATAACCAGCGTTGATTAAATATTGATCAACCATTTCCAAAAGCACTTGGAAATTTCGTAAGCACCTTTTGGCTTGCGACCATTTGATTCCTGGAGGTAATGGGACATCATGAAACAGACTCTGCGTAACACTGCTTTTTTCATCGCCGCCCTGCTTGCTATTGGTGTAAGTGTCAATGCATCAGCCGCTCTTAAGAAAACCATGGTTGTCGACGCTACCGCGTATAACTCGGTGCCCGGCCAGACAGATAGCGACCCCTGGGTAGCTGCCTGGAACAACCGCCTGCGTCCAGGCGATAAAATCATTGCCGTTTCCCGTGACTTGGAAAAGCACGGCCTGACCAACGGCGCTAAAGTACAGATTGAAGGTCTGCCCGGTACTTACACTGTGCGTGACCGCATGAACAAACGCTTCACAAACCGTATTGATGTTTGGATGGAAAAAGATATCCGCAAGGCTCGCGCCTGGGGTAAGAAGAAACTGAAAATTGTTTTTGAACCGGTAAAGTAAAGCAGAACTGATTTCAACGACCCTTTTGGCCCCGCCCTCCAGCGGGGTTTTTTTATTTCTGTCGTTAAGTAGGAATCAGAGTAAAAAGTGGATGACCGCTAATTACATACCGGTCCATTATTAATAAGGACTTAATTAGAGAGCACTATAATTGTTCTCTCGGGGCCCTTATGCAAAGAAGCCCCTGAAACAAGCAGGCTCACTCTCTCCTCAAATGACTGAAAAAGGCCACAATTTCTAGGGCTCCATTTCCATCAAAATCCCCGGTAATTCCTTACAGTTCGCACTCTCCAAATGGAAAACACTCGGCTGATGCCCCTCTACGTAACGGTGCTCCAGATTTTCACCCGTGAGTAAAAGCAGATATTCAGACTTGATCCAAATATCCCCCGACCGGTACTCGGTCAACCATAACAGTGAGGGCAGCCCCTCATAGCAATAGCCGTAAAACATGCGGGTTTTTTCTACCAGCTTTTTCGTCATATAGTCGAGATACCTACCCGGATAGGTATAACGATCACCATCTGACTGATTATTACCAACTACTTCACCCGGCCTGGCAATACGTCGTATATATATCGCTAGATTCTCATCGCAATCAATGCAGTGGCGCCCTGCCACTATTGCGTATCCATGCAGCTTCGCAACTAGGCGAACCTCCTTGAGGTCTGCATAAAGCTGCTGTTGGGCAAGTGGCACCAAGGGGTCGGCATGGAGGGGAAGGAGCGGGATCTGCAAGCAGACCATGATAAAAATACCGCGCATTATCATGGGGAAGGCAACCGCTGGTTTGGTAGCACCGCCGGAGACAAAAGCTCCACAGTTGCCTCGCGACGGCGCTGTGATTGGGGTGTGCTGTCACACAGTCGCGATTCCCTTCACCATAACCATAGCAGTTATCGGCATATTGGGCGCAAAGAGCCGCCTCCCAGGACTACCGGGAAGACATCCACCAGCAGCAGATGCACTTTGAGGTCACAGCAAAACTATCTACCAGCCGCCATCCGCTTCCTGAACAGGGCCGACAAAAGTAGAGATGCCCTCTTCCCGCAAAGCGTCCAAGGCTTCCTCAAGGGCATCCTGCTCTGTCTCAAAGGCATCCTCCCACACGGTGGAGTTGTTATTCTCATCGACAATTTCGAGCAGCCAACCGCCCTCACCATCCTCGAATATATCGATTTGCACAGATACCTCGCCCTCGCGGTAGATCTGGCTCAATTCTGACTCTTTCGGTGCAAATTCTTCGCCCATGGGGTTCACCTCGCTATGACCCTGAAAATTCGGCCAGAACTTTGACAAGTTGCGGCTCCCCGGTCAACAAATATTGTTGTGCTGGGACAACAGCTGGAGCGCTTGCTAAATGTACGACAAGCTGTTTTTTTTGCGATAAAATGCGCGGCGATTTTTTCTGCCCCGGATTTACGCTCCGGACTGCATTTAAGGAAGTACCATGAATCAATTCGTTGTCTGTGCACTCTACAAGTTCGTCACTCTGGAGGACTTTGAGTCTCTGCGCACTCCCCTGCTTGACGTTATGCTGGAAAACCAAGTGCGCGGCACCCTACTCTTGGCCCGAGAGGGCATTAACGGCACTGTTGCTGGTTCCCGCGAGGGCATCGACACCATCCTCGCCTACTTGAAGTCAGACGAGCGCCTTGCCGAGCTGGATTACAAGGAGTCCTACACAGGCGAGATGCCGTTTCTGCGCAGCAAGGTCAAATTGAAGAGAGAGATTGTCACTATGGGCGTAGAGGGCATTGACCCCCGCCGAGTGGTTGGCACCTACGTCAAACCAAAAGACTGGAACGCCCTAATCAGCGACCCAGAAGTCGTTGTTGTGGATACCCGCAACGACTATGAATTCCAGGTAGGTACTTTCAAAGATTCTCTCAACCCCAATACCGAAACCTTCCGAGAGTTTCCCCAGTACGTCAAAGACAACCTGAATCCAGCCAAACACAAAAAAGTCGCCATGTTCTGCACTGGTGGTATCCGCTGTGAAAAGTCCACCGCCTATTTGAAAGAACAGGGCTTTGAAGAGGTTTACCACCTGCACGGTGGCATACTCAAGTACTTGGAAGAAGTACCCAAAGAGGAATCTCTGTGGGAGGGGGAGTGCTTTGTTTTCGATGAGCGCGTCACCGTCAACCACGATCTGGAGCGAGGCCAGTACGATCAGTGCAATGCCTGCCGTATGCCTATCACCAAGGAGGACCAGCAGTCAGAACAGTTTGAGCAGGGAGTTAGCTGTCCGCATTGCTATGACAAAGTGAGTGACGCCGATCGCCACCGCTTCCGCGAGCGCGAGAAGCAGATTCAACTGGCGAAAAAACGCGGGGAAAAACACATGGGCCAAGATGCCCGTGAAATGACTACCGCTAAACGCCTGCAGAAAAAAGAAGAGCGGCGCCGCCAGGCGGAAGCTGAGCAGGCCAAAGCCCAGTAGGCGTAGCAATCAGCGAAGTCCCGGCCTGGGAACGCCCTTGATCTGGGTGAGCCAGGCCTCAGCCTCAGCTTCGGCAACGAATTCCCGCGAACTATGCCGGCACAGGCAGGTGCCGTCGGTCGACAGGGGGGAAGTACAACGGTTGCGCGGATGTAAAACGGCAATATAAGCGCAGCGCAACACCGGGTGCTCGGCTATAAAGCTGGTGAACTGCCGCTGCTCCTCCAGGGTAACCCTCGTGCGCGCATAGCGCATATCCAGTAATACCCGCAAAGGTACACGGTGGCGGTACTTTTCTACCAATCGGGCAGCCGCCTCCATTTTTTCTGCAAATCCCACGGGCCCATAAAATAAAACCCGCGCTATACCCCCTATCGGTCGATAGCTAATATTAAAATTCATGGATGAAAGCACTCGCGCTTTTGTCTTTGTTATTTTTATCGACTACAGCTACTGCAATGCCTGATGTATGCCCTACCTGAGACCAATAACACGGTGGCCACCACAGGTTTGCACTCCTGATATTATTGCCCTCGGCGCAGGAAGTCTGTACCACGCAACCGAGTGTTATCCACGAACCGACTAAACATCTCCCGGTATATTCAGTGGATTATCGCGGCTTTTCTGATTATCCGAGTTGTCCCTCCAATAAAAGTAAAATCACATAAATACCTTGACGATTGCCAGAGGATATTCAGCAGGAATACTTACTCTTTTTACCGCAGAGGCTGAATTCGAGCAGTCATAGGCAAAACTGCCATAAGTATCTACAGAATAAATTAGGTCTGTTAAAAAAATACTAAAACCCTGACGATTAACTCGGCAGCGTACCAATAAAGGCTAACAGGCACACTAGCGCGAGCGAAGGCGCCGTAAATACAAAATCGCAATAAATAAATTATTTAAAGACCCATTTTTCAATGGCTCAACTGCGAGCCATCAACACAAGCCATTATTACGAATCTTTACAGAGACATGAAAAGCCTGCGTTAAATTCTGGCTTATCAAGATTGAGCGCTCCTGCAAAAACGAAATTTCACAGAGGCGCCCGAAGGAGTTCAATATAGGGAGTTTTGCCCCTTTAAAAAACCACAAAAAATAAAAAATTAATGCTTTGTGATCAATATCGCGGTTGGGTTCAACTAATTTCGATTTCCGGCAGTTCCTCGTCGCTGCTGGCATTCAACCAAACCTGGGCTGCAGCTTTGCGGGCAATTTCCCGGTAGAAACCGGCAATTTCACCCTCGGGATCTGCGGTTACACTGGGGCGACCACTATCGATATCGGCGCGAATTTTCTGTGCCAGAGGCAATTCGCCAAGCAGGTGGGTATCGTATTCCTCAGCGATACGCTCACCACCACCTATGCCGAAGATCGGCTCACTATGGCCACACTTGGAACAGGTATGAAGGGCCATATTCTCAACAATGCCAAGCACTGGTACCGACACCTTGCGGAACATCTCCACGCCTTTGATAGCATCCTTCAACGCCAAATCCTGTGGTGTAGTCACAATCACCGCACCAGCTAAAGTGGTTTTTTGCGCCAGAGTCAGCTGGATATCTCCGGTACCCGGGGGCATATCCACAATTAAATAATCCAGCTCTTCTTTGGCATCACACCAAAGTGTTTGTGTGAGAATTTGATTGAGTGCACCACTGGCCATAGGGCCGCGCCAAACTGCCGGGGTATCCTCAGTCATCAAGTACCCCAAAGACATTGTCTCGATACCTAATGCATCCACTGGCACGAAGAACTTCTGTTCCTTCACATGCGGGCGGACCCCTTCGGTACCAAGCATGGTGGGCAGGCTGGGACCATAGATATCCGCATCAAGTAACCCGACCCGCGCACCCTCTGCCGCCAGTGCCAAGGCCAGGTTCACGGCTGTGGTGGACTTGCCAACGCCACCCTTACCAGAAGCAACTGCGACAATATTCTTTACGCCACGCAATGGCTCTGGAGCGTTGGCCGATGAGGTGGCAGGGATATCGCTGAATAATTCAAATTGCAAGCCGTGGCCGCCTAGGGGACCACTCTTCATCAGGGGCTCACAGGCCTCGGTAACCCGCTTGCGCCAATGTACTTCCTGGCTTGCGCAGGGGTAGCCGAGGGTAATACCGACGTACACGGTATCATCTTCGTAGCCCACCTCAATATCTGCATCCAGTTGATCCAGCGGCAGGCCACTGGCCGGGTCCTGCAACTGACCAAGGCACTCTGCCAGACGCTCCAGTTCGGCCTGCACTTCCTTTGATAACTCTTCATGATCGTGGTGGTGATCGCTCACGGTATCTCCCTCTAGGTGCTTCTTGTCAGAACCGCATTGTGTCGGATGAAGCGGCCCAGCGCCAGCGACGGGCTCAATCCCGACCGCTTTATACACGAGCATGGCCCACACCTCCCCGGCATAGTACAAATCTGCTATATTTCGCCGTCTTTTGACGATCTCCGGCCACTCCAGCGGAGCCTCCGGCCGCAACCCCACAGCGATGGAAAAACCGATGCCCGATACGCGCAAAATCCTAGTCACCAGCGCACTCCCTTACGCCAACGGCTCCCTGCACCTGGGCCACATACTCGAATATATACAGACCGATATCTGGGCGCGTTTTCAACGCTCCCGCGGTAACGACTGCCTGTACATCTGCGCCGATGATGCGCACGGCACCGCAATCATGCTCAAAGCTGAGCAGCTGGGTCTGACACCGGAGCAACATATCGCCAATATGCAGGCGGAGCACGAGCGGGATTTCGCCGACTTCCTAATCGGCGTGGACAACTACCACTCCACCCACTCGGAGGAGAACCGCGAGCTGTCCGCTATGATCTATCGCCGCCTCAGTGAAAATGGCCACATCGCTTCGCGCACCATCACTCAGGCCTTCGATCCGGAGAAACAACTCTTCTTGGCGGATCGCTATATCAAGGGCACCTGCCCCCGTTGCAGCACTCCCGATCAGTACGGTGACAACTGCGAGGCCTGTGGTGCCACTTACAGCCCCACGGAGTTGATTGATCCAGTGTCCGCCATCTCTGGCGCCACGCCGGTGGAAAAAGAGTCAGAACACTTCTTCTTCACTCTCCCCGCCTTTACCGAGTTCCTGCGCAACTGGACCCGCTCCGGAACCCTGCAAGATGAAGTGGCCAATAAGCTGGCCGAGTGGCTCGAAGAGGGATTGCAGGAGTGGGACATCTCTCGCGATGCGCCTTACTTCGGTTTTGAAATCCCCGATGCGCCGGGCAAATACTTTTACGTATGGCTGGACGCCCCCATCGGCTATATGGCCAGCCTGAAAAATTACTGTGATAAAAATGGTAGCGACTGGCTCGATTACTGGAAAAAAGACAGCGATGCCGAGGTATATCACTTTATCGGCAAGGATATCGTCAATTTCCACGCCCTGTTCTGGCCAGCCATGCTGGACTCCGCCGATTTCCGCACCCCCAATAAAGTGTGCGTACACGGCTTCCTCACCGTTAACGGCAAGAAAATGTCCAAGTCCCGTGGCACCTTTATTAATGCCCGCAACTACCTGGACCATCTGAGCCCGGAATATCTGCGCTATTACTTCGCCGCCAAACTCACAGCGGGCGTGGATGACCTGGACCTCAACCTCGACGATTTTATTGCCAAGGTAAATTCCGATCTGGTGGGCAAAGTGGTCAATATCGCTTCGCGCACCGCCAAGTTTGTGAGTAAGGCCGGCGGCAAGCTCGCCACCGAACTGGCCGATGAACAGCTGTGGAATCAATTTGTCGAGGCCGCACCGCGTATTGCCGATTACTACGAGCAGCGCGAATACGCACGCGCCATGCGCGACATAATGGCCCTGGCCGATGCCGCCAATGCCTGGATCGCCGACAAGGCACCCTGGTCCCTTGCCAAACAGGAAGGCACAGAAGCGGAAGTACTGGCGATTTGCTCTCAAGGCGTAAATATGTTCCGCGCCCTGATCACCTGGCTGGCACCGGTACTACCCAATACCGCGCAAAAGGCAGCGGAATTCCTCAACAGTGAGCTGGATTGGACCCAGGCCACCACACCGCTAGCGGACCACGAGATCAAAAAATTCAAACCTCTGCTACAACGGGTGGAAAAAACCCAGGTAGATGCGGTGATGGAAGCCGCACAGGAATCACTGGCCCAGCTACAGGCTGAAGTCAAAGCGGCCAGTGGCCCGCTGGCAGAAGACCCTATCGCCGAGCAGATCCAGTTCGACGATTTTGCCAAAGTGGACTTGCGTATCGCCCTGATCGCCGAGGCGGAACACGTCGAGGGCGCCGGCAAACTGCTGCGTTTGACATTGGACCTGGGCGGAGAGACCCGCCAGGTATTCGCCGGCATCAAGAGTGCCTATGCGCCGGAAGACCTGGTGGGCAAGCACACCGTTATGGTAGCAAACCTGGCGCCGCGCAAAATGCGTTTTGGCGTGAGTGAAGGCATGGTACTGGCCGCCGGTCCAGGCGGTAAAGACCTGTGGATTCTCGAACCCCACACAGGTGCCAAGCCGGGTATGCGTGTAATGTAAGTTGTTTTTGGGGTGGACACTGTCCACCTTAGCGCAGCGATACCGCAATTAAACCGGCACATACCAGCCCCACGCCTAACAGCTGGGGTCTGTGTGCCGGTTCACCCAACAGCCAGATAGCAAGTCCCACTCCCAACGGAATACTGAGCTGGCGTAAAGCGACCACGTAGCTTACATTTTCCGTCATCGTCATCGCCAGCAGCACCAGTCCATAAGTCGCTCCCATCATCAGGCCGGTCAAGATACCAACCTTCAAATCCCGCAGATTCTCTAATAATTGTCCGCGCCCCACTCGACTCATACAGCCACACAGTAACCAGACTCCACTGACAAAAAACTGCAAGCCCAAGTAGCTATACGCCACCACCGCAGGTGTTACCGCGTCGCCAAGCGCCTCTTCCAAATAAAGCAGTGCGCCCTTATCCGCCAATGAATATCCGACCGTACCCAGTGCCGCTACCAGAGCCCAGGCGCAGTCCGCTCTCCAGTACACGCTCCAGTGCCATTGACGAAAATACACCAGCGGCACCAACAAACAGCCGATCGTCACCAACAACATGCCCAGCCAGGCTTGCCAGGGCAGAACCTGCCCTAACAACACCGTTGCCAGTGCCACAAGGAGTACCGGCAGAGCCCGTGCGATAGGGTAAACCAGGCTGATATCAGCGCGCTGATAGGCTAATGCCAGCCCTCCCATATAAATCATCTGAAAAAAACCGCTGGCCAGTAACAACAACCAGAAAGCACGCGGCAGTGAATGAGCCTGTGACAGGACCCAGAGACCAAGGGGGAGAAGTAGTAAACCCACACTGAGGGTGGCGATACAGAAAAAAGCTCGGGAGGGGGTGCGGGATTTTCCCAGTAAATTCCAGCCCGCGTGAAGAAATGCCGAGATTAAAACCAATGATGCTGCAGTTATCGATATTCCCATAAAGGCCCTCTTCATTTGTGACAGAAAGGCCCGTAAACAAACCGTAGCCAACCCTACAAGATCTGCAGCCGTCCTATAAAAGCCATTGCATTCGACCTCTGCTGACGTAGCATGCCGCTATCTCACACAGGAAATTGAGGAGATTCCATGCGCGGAGTATTTCTGGACGCAATGACCATGAAACTTGGGGAGTTGAATATACAGTCCCTAAAAAACAGTCTAGATCATTGGGATTTCTATGAGACCACCTCAGCCAAGCAAACCGCCGAACGTATCGCCGATGCGGACGTAGTTATTACTAATAAAGTGGTTTTGGACCGCACGCTTCTGGAGCAGGCCCGCTCTCTCAAGCTGATCTGTGTGTGCGCTACAGGCACGAATAATATTGACCTGCAAGCCGCACAGGACTTGGGCATTCCCGTGCGCAACGTGCAGGGATACGCCGGCGCTTCGGTACCACAGCACACCCTGGCACTAATTCTCGCCCTCGCTTCCCGCTGGCATCACTACCATCAGGACGTCATGACCGGCCGCTGGAGTCAGTCGGAAATTTTCTGTTTACTCGATCATCCTGTCGTAGAACTAGCCGGTAAAACCCTGGGAATAATCGGTTATGGTGAATTAGGGCAAAGGGTCGCCAAACTGGGGGAAGCCCTGGATATGCAGATTTTGGTGGCGGAATCCTTCAGTGGAGAAAAACGCGCTGACCGGACACCACTGGCGCAACTTACAAAGGAATCTGATGTAATCAGTCTGCATTGCCCCCTCACGAAGCAGACGGAGAAATTGATCGATCGCGATTTTATCGCCAACATGAAATCTGGCGCACTGTTGATCAATACCGCGCGGGGCGGTTTGGTGGATGAGGAGGCCGTAGCCGACGCACTGCGCAGTGGAAAGCTCGGCGGCGCCGCACTGGATGTTTTGAGTGAAGAGCCCCCACCGGCAAGTCACCCCCTACTGGCCACTGATATTCCCAACCTGATTATCACGCCTCACAACGCTTGGATCAGCCGTGAGAGCCGCCAGCGCTTACTCGATGGTGTGGTAAACAATATTGAGGCCTGGAAACGGACACTCACACCATAAATGCCATCAGCCCCTGTAGAGACACCGATCAATAGCGATATAACTAAACTCACCAAAACAGTTCGGAGTTATTTTTTAATACCCTAAACAAAGAGCCAATGCTCCTGTGAATTGATTGCTGCGACTATAGAATTCTGCGGCAATCATCCCCTGAAAAGGAGCAACCCGATGGCAACTGCAAGATCTCCACATAACTCCAGCAGGGATAAGCTGCAACAGGCCTATAATCTCGCAGGAGAGGCCGCTTCTGATGCTGCTGAAAACCTGAGACAGAGAGCGAGATCTTCTGTCCAGCAACAGAGGCAACGCGCTTCAGAGGTTATGGAAAAAGCGGAGTCTTCCCTGCGGGAAAGACCGATCCTCGCAGTCGGCTGTGCTTTTGTGGTCGGCTGGGCAATCGCCAAGCTTTTTAAATAAAGCCAAAGCGTTTGCCGTTTTAACCGGTAAGGAAACCGCCGATGGGCAATGGAGAAAAACGCCAGGGAGCTGACCAGAATTCCGACCCGACCGCGCAACAGCGCGGGCGGGACGGTTCCGCTGAAGGCAGCGGTAACGGTGATAGTAGCGACACTGGCGGCAGTTTAGAGGAGACTATGGCTCGTGTTGAAGCCACTCTCACTCTTATAACTGCATGGATGGGTAATATTCAGCGCTTATTTCAGCTAGAGCTGGAGAGAACCCTAACAGCCGGGAAAAGACTGATTATTCTGCAGTTGATGCTGGTACCCCTGGGAACCGCACTACTCGTCAGCCTTTGCGGTGGCATTGGTTTGATTGCCTACTATTTTAGCCAGTCGATCTATATCGGTTTCCTTGTATTTGTACTGATACAAATTGCCCTTTTCCTCGGTGTGTTGCTTTATCAGCAAAAGCTGCGCCCTCTGCTGGGATTTGAAGAAACCAAACGGCAGGTAAAAGAGGCCATACAAGATGTCGCTGAGACAATTAAATAGAGAAATTACACAATGCCGTGTGGACGCTGAAAAACAGCGTCGCAGTGCGTTGCGCTTGTTTGATCAACAGCAAAGGCAAATTAACCAGCAGCTGGGCAAAATTCCTATAGTGGCCATTCTCGGCGTCGCTTTTGCCGCCGGCTTTATTACCGAAAAACTCTGGCAGCTGCCACACACCTCACAAATCATTCAATTCGCACTCTCTATGCGCGTCCTATAAGCTATTTCGCCAAAGCTAAATAAGCAGAGAGACAACCATCTCACCCTGAGCGTGCAATAGAAAAAACTGCCATTCAATACTGCTCAGCTGTCTTTTTGCGCCATTTTGTCCTGGGTTTTTTCATCAAAATCACTGGCGTCATGGCGTTCATGGAGCTGCTTACTGGGATCCCCCCAGGTGCGGTTCACCATACGCCCACGCTGTACCGCCGGTCGCTGTGCAATTTCATCAGACCAGCGCACAAGGTGTTTGTAACTCTCGGTCTGCAGGAATTCGCTGGCATCATAGGCCTCATTACGGATCAGGGCTCCGTACCAGGGCCAGATGGCGATATCTGCAATGGTGTATTCACGCCCAGCGATAAACTGGTGCTTAGCCAGTTGCCGGTCCAATACATCCATCTGCCGCTTTACCTCCATGGCGAAACGATTGATGGGGTACTCCAGTTTCTCGGGCGCATAGGCATAAAAATGCCCAAAGCCTCCACCGAGATAGGGCGCCGCCCCCATCTGCCAAAACAGCCAATTGAGAGTCTCGGTACGCTGCTCCGGTGTATGCGGCAGAAAGGCGCCAAATTTCTCTCCCAGATACAGAAGAATTGATCCGCTTTCAAAAACCCGAATTGGTGGTGTCGTACTGTGGTCCACCAGGGCTGGGATCTTTGAATTCGGATTGATATCCACAAAACCACTGCCGAATTGCTCGCCCTCAGTGATGCGAATCAAGTGGGCATCGTATTCCGCCCCTTCAACCCCCAGTGCCAGAAGCTCCTCCAGCATAATCGTAGCCTTGGCACCATTGGGGGTTCCCAGGGAGTACAGTTGCATCGGGTGCTTGCCCCGAGGTAATTCTTTATCATGGGTAGCTCCCGCTATGGGGCGGTTAATTTTGGCAAACTGCCCACCACTTTCCGCATCCCACTTCCAAACCTTGGGCGGAGTATAGGGTTGATCCGGCATTACAGAGCTCCAACTGGTGTTACGGGTTAATCCAATAGAGATAAGGGCATACTCCCCGAGAGTAAAGGGTCACGCCAATAAATCCATGGAAACCTTAAATCGCCTCTCGTAAGCATCGCGCACTAGCCCAGAGGTACCAACTATTCTCAAAGCCAGAACCTAGCTTGGCGCCTTGCAGGGGTCCTCTGCTGCCAGAAGATCCCCGACTGAGTTGAAGGCCCCCCGCGACTCACCCATAATACCGGCCCTGCGCGACATTCGACGGAGCCCCAGGCCCTCTGCCTCTCACCGGGGCACCTCGACTCCGCCAAGGCGCTAGCATCATTTTGTTCCTGGGCTTCAACCGGACCTGATATGACCGAATTTGCAGTCATCCTGCTCAGCACCATCCTGGTCAACAACTATGTGTTGGTGCAGTTTCTTGGGCTGTGCCCCTTTATGGGTGTCTCCAACAAACTGGAGACCGCCGTGGGTATGGCCGGCGCCACCACTTTTGTACTCACACTGGCCTCTATCTGCTCTTACCTGGTAAATACCTATTTGCTTGAGCCCTTTGGCATCGAATACCTGCGCACTATTTCCTTTATTCTGGTGATCGCGGTAGTGGTGCAATTCGCCCGTATGTTTATCGAAAAAACCAGCCCACTGATGTACAAGGTTTTGGGTGTTTTTCTGCCGCTAATTACCACTAACTGTGCCGTACTGGGCGTAGCGCTGCAAAACACCATGAAGGCCCACACATTTATACAGTCCACCCTGTATGGCTTTGGCGCCGCGGTAGGCTTCTCCTTGGTATTGATTCTTTTTTCCTCCATGCGCGAGCGATTGTTTGCCGCGGATGTACCGCTGCCATTTCGCGGCGCCGCTATTGGCATGGTCACCGCAGGGCTGATGTCCCTGGCATTTATGGGCTTTAGCGGTCTGGTATAGGGTTACGTGATGCTGGACTGGATTTCTGAAATTTCCTCCCCCCTGCTGGTACTCGGCGGTATGGCTCTAGTGTTTGGCGCCCTGCTGGGATTTGCCGCCATTCGCTTTAAGGTGGAGGGGGACCCTCTGGTAGAACAGGTCGATGCCCTGCTGCCGCAAACTCAGTGCGGGCAGTGTGGCTATCCCGGTTGCCGTCCCTATGCCGAAGCAATTGTGCATGGCGACGCCATCAACAAATGCCCCCCAGGCGGTCAAGCCACCATCAACGAGCTGGCCAACCTGCTGGATATGGAACCCATGCCCCTGGATGCAGAGCACGGGGTCGAAGATGTAAAAAGAGTGGCCTTTATTCGCGAAGCCGAATGTATTGGCTGCACCAAGTGCATTCAGGCCTGCCCGGTGGATGCCATCGCCGGCGCAGCCAAATATATGCACACCGTAATTGCCGACGAATGCACTGGATGCGATCTCTGCGTAGAGCCCTGCCCCGTGGATTGTATTGATATGGTGCCCGTAGATATGCCGCTACAAGATTGGCATCCACAAAAACCCGAAGACGGTATCCAGCTGATTGCCACCGACCGTCGCCCGCAGCAAACAGATCAACGGGGAGGTGCAGTTTGAACCCCGAAAATGAAAACCGCACAGCGCTACAGGAAAAAAACCAGCGGCGCGAAGCGGTAGAGGAGCGTCGCGCCGCCCGCGAGGCACAGCTAATCGCCAGCGAAAAGGCGCGGGAACTGCGCCCCAACGATTTCCACGGCGGCGTACATCCACCGGAAAACAAGCAACAGAGTACCGGCGAACCCATTGGCAGCATTCCCCTGTCCGAGGATTTGATTGTGCCCCTGCTGCAACACAGTGGTGCCACTGCATTGCCCCTGGTCAAACTCGGCGATGACGTACTAAAGGGCCAAAAAATTGCCGAGGCGGATGGCCTGATCAGCAGCCCTGTGCACGCCCCCAGTTCCGGTAAAGTCGTGGCCATAGAGCCCTGCGCCGTCCCCCACCCTTCGGGGCTCGCCGAGGACAGTATTGTGATCCGTACCGACGGCGAGGAGCACTGGTGTGAACTGCAACCCTGTGAGGATTACACCCAGCTTTCGCCTGTTGAGCTTCTGGAGAAAATTCGCGACTGCGGCATCGCCGGCATGGGCGGTGCGGGCTTCCCCACCGCGGTAAAGCTCGATCCCCACGGCGGGGCGGAAATCGACACACTGATCATTAACGGGACAGAGTGCGAGCCTTACATTACCGCCGACGATATGCTGATGCGCGAGCGCGCTGAAGAGATTATCGCCGGGATTGGCATCATCTCTTATATCCTTGATGAGCCCGAGCGCGTATTGATCGGGATTGAGGACAATAAGCCGCAGGCCATTGCCGCCATGCGCGAAGCCGCCAGAGATACCCGCTTTGATATCGTAGTGTTCCCCACCAAGTACCCCTCTGGTGGGGAAAAGCAACTTATCCAGATTCTCACCGGCCGCGAAGTACCCAATCAGGGCCTGCCGGCCAATGTCGGCATCGTCTGCCAGAACGTGGGTACGGCCAGGGCCATTTATCGCGCCGTTCGCTTTGGTGAACCTCTAATCAGCCGGGTAACCACGGTTGTGGGACAAGCCCTGGAGCGCCAGCGCAATATCGAAGTGCCCATCGGTACCCCCATTCACCATATTCTCAAACACCACGGTATCCACCGCGGCCAGATGCAAAAGGTGATTATCGGCGGCCCCATGATGGGTTACACCATCGACGATGAGCGCGCCCCTGTAGTCAAAACCACCAACTGCCTATTGGTGCCCACCAACCAGGAGTTGCCACCAGCACCGGTAGCCAAGGCTTGTATTCGCTGCGGTTACTGCGCCGAGGCCTGCCCTGCTTCACTGCTGCCACAGCAGCTGTACTGGTATGCACGCGCCGATGAGCGCGAAAAGTTGCAAGCTTATAATCTGTTCGACTGTATCGAATGCGGCGCCTGCTCCTATGTCTGCCCCAGTACCATTCCGCTGGTGCAATATTACCGCGCGGCCAAAGGGGCAATACGCCTGGCGGAGGAGGAGAAAGAAAAGTCCGACCGCGCCCGCGATCGTTTTGAGTTCCGCAAACTTCGTCTGGAAAAGGCCGAGAAAGAAAAAGAAGCCAAACGTGAGGCACGCCGCAAGGCAGCCGAACTCGCGCGCCAACAGCGCGAGCAGAGCCCCGAGTCCGAGGAAGCCAAAGAGAATAAGCAACAAGCAGATATCGTCGCCGCTGCCCTGGCCCGGGTTAAATCTCGCCAGGAGGATCCCCAGCAGCTGCTCGCCCGTGCCCAGCGCACCTTCTCCAGCGCCGAAAGCCGCGTCGAACGCCTGCGCAATAAGGTGGAGGCCGCAGAAGAAGGCCAACGCGACCAGCTGGCAGCCCAACTCAAGGCTGCCGAGTTAAAACTGCAGGAAGCCGAACACAAGCTCACCCTGGCCAGGCGTCGCGCCGATCGCGATCTCACCAGAGAACCCAGTCAGGAAGAGACCAGTGCCGCCGTGCGCGCTATCACTAAGGCGCGTGCCTCGGCAGACGCTCGCTCTCAAATGAGCGATGCCGAGAGACTCGCCGCAGATATCGAGGCCCTGCAGAAGCGTCTCGGCAAAGCCGAGGCAAGGTTGCAAAAAGCCAAAAATGAAAATGATGCCAACCTGGCGGCCTTTGAGACTGCCTTGGAAAAGCTGCAGAAAAAGTTGGAAGACAAGATGCGAGAGCAAAAAGCCGCACAGGATGGTCGCCAGTAATGTCCTTGATGCGAGCCACCTCCCCCCACGCCCGCTCCGGCGATAACACGGCCAAAGTGATGTTGCAGGTAGCGGCCGCCACCGCACCTGGTGTTCTGGCTATGGTGATTTATTTCGGCATCGGCGTGTTGATCAATATTGCCTTCTCTGTAATTACCGCTCTGCTGTGCGAAGCCGCAATCATGAAACTGCGGGACAGGCCCGTGGCTTTCTACCTGCGTGACTACAGTGCCATGGTCACGGCACTCTTACTGGGCATTGCTCTGCCTCCATACTGTGCCTGGTGGTTGCCGGTAGTCGGCAGCGCCGTGGCCATCGTATTGGCTAAACAGCTATATGGCGGCATGGGGTACAACCCTTTCAATCCGGCCATGGTGGGTTATGTGGTATTGCTGATCAGTTTCCCGGTGGATATGACCCGCTGGGTTGGCGCGGCGGATGTGATCGGTGGTGCACCGGATATTGGCGAGGCCACCTCCCTGGTCTTTGGCAGTTACAACGTGGATGGTTTCACCCGTGCCACCCCCCTGGAAATCGTGCGCCTCAACGAGTCAGTGTTGCTGTCACAACTCTACGAGATGGAACCGGTTTTCAGCCAGGGGACTTTTGCCGGGGCCGGCTGGGAAACCATCAGTTTCGGGTTCCTGCTGGGCGGACTTTTTCTATTGTTTCGCGGCATTATCACTTGGCACGCGCCAGTAGCCATGCTCGCAACCCTGACCCTGATCTCTCTGTTTTTCTACGACAGCGGCAGCTCTCTTTCCGAAGGCTCACCACTGCTGCACCTGTTCTCCGGCGCTACCATGTTCGGGGCCTTTTTCATCATCACAGATCCGGTCAGTGGCTGTACCAGTAATAAGGGGCGCCTGATCTTCGGCGCCGGTGTTGGACTCTTCACTTATATTATCCGCGCCTGGGGCAGCTACCCGGATGCCGTGGCCTTTGCGGTACTGCTGATGAACTTTGCCGCACCCACCATTGATAATTACACCCTGCCACGCACTTATGGCCACAAGCGGGCGCGTCGCGCCACTGACTTGGAGGAGCACTGATGCTCAAGCAGTCTATGGCCACCAATGCCGTTGTGCTGACCCTGTTTGCCCTGGTCACTGCAGGCACTCTGGCAGTGACCCAGATCACCACCCGAGAGCCCATTGAACGGGCGATACGCGCAGCCTCTGCCAAAGCCCTGCTGGAAATTATTCCTCTGGATCGCCACAGCAATGACCTACTTGTGGACACCTATCCAATTCCCAAGACCTACTGGAATCAACTAGGGCTCTCTCAGGGTGGCGATATCAACTTAGCGCGTGGCAAAGACGGTAAGATTTCAGCGGTCATTGTACCGGCGGTGGCACCAGACGGTTACTCGGGCCCAATCAAAATGCTGGTAGGCGTCAACCGCGATGGCACCATAGCTGGTGTACGGGTCACCAGCCACAGTGAAACGCCGGGCCTTGGTGATAAGGTCGAACTTAAAAAAAGTGATTGGATTCTTCAGTTCGATGGCCTCTCACTGAAAAACCCTCCCTCTAGTGAGTGGAGAGTTCAAAAAGATGGCGGGGTCTTCGACCAATTTACCGGTGCAACGATCACCCCCCGCGCAGTGGTTGCTGAAGTACATCAGGTGCTGGAGTTTGTCGCCAACAACCATCAGCAAATATTCAGTGCACCTGTGTCCAAGCGAGCCGTTGAGGTGGAAAATCCTGAAGCGGAAAATACTGATGAGGCTCAGCCCAATACGGAGCAGAATTAATGGCGACCCCCGGTTACGCAGAAATTACCCACAACGGACTCTGGAAAAATAACCCCGCCCTAGTTCAGCTTTTGGGGCTCTGCCCCTTATTGGCAGTTACCGGCTCAGTGGTCAACGCTATTGGTCTGGGGCTCGCCACCACTGGTGTACTCACCTGTTCCAACTTGGCAGTTTCCCTAGTACGGAAACAGATGCCCGACACCGTGCGTTTACCCGCCTCGGTAATGATCATCGCCACCTTCGTCACCTGCGTCGAACTCTTGATGAAGGCTTTCACTTATGAGCTCTACCTGGTGCTGGGAATTTTTATTCCATTGATTGTTACCAACTGCGCCATCCTCGGCCGCGCCGATGCCTTCGCCAGTAAAAATCCAGTACTGCCGTCACTGGTCGATGGTTTTATGATGGGGGTTGGCTTTACCGCAGTGCTGATTGCTATCGGCGCCGTGCGGGAAATACTCGGCCAGGGCACTTTGTTTTCGGATATGGATTTGCTATTGGGGCCTATGGCCAAAGACTGGAGCCTAAACTTGCTGGGAAGTAATTATCCCGGTGTGCTGGTGGCGGTGTTACCGCCCGGTGCATTTCTGGTAGCTGGTCTACTGATTGCAGCGAAAAATGCTATTGATACGGGTATTGAACGGCGCCGCAGTCAGCAAATCAGAATTGTACCTGGCTCCAAACGGGTGCGCGTTACTGGAAAAATCTCTTAAGATTGCCCCAAACAAGCCCTTATTCCCTACGACAATCGTTTAGTGTAGCGAAAGCTATTCGATTGTCGCTGACCTACTTGCCGAGTAATTGTCATATTCCGGTGAGAAAAAGACCTAGGATTGACGCCTAAATCTTTATTTTCTGATTCAATAAAAGCCCCCTACACAAAAGTGCACCATATTGAGGAGATTCACGTAGAAAAACCACAAGTGAAGCCTCTGACTTGTGCAATCTTCGTGTAATCGAATGTAATAGCTTTATTCTCTCTTTTTGAATTCGTTTGGCTAGAATGGCACGACCGAACAGCTTGCTAGAGCGATCGGAGCCAACACAAAAAGAACAGGGATACTGCTATGACTGTAGACAATGGAAAGTCTGATCTGGTCTATCACGGCCGCCGCGCACAGCGAGCCGACAGCCGCCTGCGCCGCAAGGCCATCCTAGAGGCCACCCTGCGACTAATCGTAAAAGAGGGGATTCGCGGTATCCGCCACCGCGCCGTAGCTCGCGAAGCGAATGTACCACTGGCCGCCACTACCTACTATTTTAAAGACCTCAACGATCTGATCAGTGATTCATTCACTTACTTCGTTGAGCAGGGATTGGAAAGCACACGCCAACTTCAAGAAGAAAGTTTCAATGCGGCTCGCAACCTCTCTTCACAAGAGCGCGCATCGAGTAGTAGTCACAAACTGTTGGTGCAGCAGCTCACCCGCTTCATCCTCACACATGTGCGCAACCAGGCTGAAGATCGTGACCGCCGTTTGGTTGAGTTGGCCTTCCGCAATGAGGCGCTACGCAACGAGCAACTGACGCGGGCGGTACGCATGTCAAGCCATGCGAGAGAGTCCCTAATTCAGGAATTCTTCCACTTGCTGGGCGTTGTTGATCCAGAAGCCGCTGCGCAAATCGCTCACGGCACTATTCTCAAGTTGGAATATGAAATTTTGAGTGGCTCCATTGCACTGGATTCTCCATTGCTTGAGCGCACAGTTACCATGATGGTTCGCGGCTTAATTCCTGCAACAGCTACCCAAGTTGCCGAGACCGCAGCATACGGCTGAAATATAAAGACTATCTCACAGGTTAGCGGCACGGTGCCCAAACACTGTGCCGCCTTCTTCCTTAAGTGGCCAGCCTGATATCACTCACTGCACTATGAGCAGCTTCCCGACATAGCCGCCACCCACTGGCGTAGTAAGCTCACCCCCTCTTCATGTACCAAACTTCGCCCTAACTCCGGCATCATCGCGCCCGGATCGCTGGACTCTACACGGAAATTCAAAATTGAGTGATCCGGCTCTCCCGGTACTATGGCAAATACCCGCCCTCCACTGCCAGTACCCGCCGCTACTGGTGGTTTACACAAGCCCATCTTGCGCCAGTCTGTTTCACTGTGATGAAGCATCAGCCCCGATGTGTCAGCGGCACCGGCCGGGTTATGACAGTGACCGCAGTTGATATCGAGGTAGGCGCGAGCTCTATCTTCTAGCGATTTTGAAGTATCTGCATAACTAGCCTGGCTTGGTAGTGATATCAGCGCGGGAAGCCCTTTGAGATATCCCACTTTCTGCCAGTGGGATAACTGATTCTCTGTTCCACTAAGATAGGTAAAATCTCGATTTAAGTGTCTTGCTCTCGGGCCGAGTGGAGAAATCTTCTTTCCAGTAAAGTTGTCAGCATGGCAACCGGCGCATTGATTGGCATCGGGCACCACATAAGTAAATTCTGAGACATCCCCAGAGTCGTTCACCAGTTTAAAATGTGTGGTATCACCAGCGATTTCATAAACGGCTTCAGTTTGAGCCGCATTCCAAATATAGGGGATCGCCTGCCAGCCCCTCTGACGTTTTACTAACAGACGGGTCTCAATCAAGCGCACAGCCCGCATATCCAAAGCTTCTCCACTGCGCCCCTCAAGGTAGTCCCGAGTAAAATTATCGGTGCGCAGAACTGTATCACCCTCTCCTCTTGGATAGTAAAAAGTCTTGGTAAGTACCGTGCCCACCGGATACTCAAACTGCTCCTCACCATACTCTGCCGAGGTGCCTGCGGGCATCCACACGGTTCGCAGTTTATGGGCGTAATCGGTAAAAAGCCCAGTATTTAAATCGTACGGCAGCACACCTGCGTTGGGGATCAAACCGTTATCAATAATATTGACCAGATTCCAGTCACTAAGCCTCTCAGGAATAGCATCTTCGGCAAATAGTTGAACTGGGGCTTGGGCTTTCTCGCAGCCACTAAGGGTGACCATTAATGTAGTAATAAGGAGAAGGAAGGAGCCCACCAAGTATTTCCACTTATTCATTCCCCCCCTCCAAGACAGCCAAATGATCTCCCGCGCTTTTTTCTTCATCCGGCCGGTCAAATTTCAAAACGACCTCTGGTAGCTTTTTCAGACGGCACTGATGAGCAGAAATATCGGTAGAAATATTCTGATAGTTATTTTGGAAATCAATATTCAATATGCCCACATCCGTGTTATCGATGCATAGCCGAAGGTGGTCTGGCAGGGCGCCCTCAAACATTTTCTTGCTATCCACAACACCATCCCAAAGTACATCAGGCAAGCTTCCACCCAGCCCAAAACGCGCTAACTTTAGCGCCTTAAGTTCCAAGTGGTCTGGTGATGAACCACCTCCTGCAAAGTGATTGTTATAGATATAAATACCTTCTGGATATGGATCGAAGTCTGCCTGAGTCGACTTATCGCTGTAATAACCCGCAGTAAAGTAGCTACTCACAATAATATTGGCAGTATCATTATCCGCAATCTTGTTATCAAATATCTCAACCTGATCATTGGAATTAATCACGATACCCGATCCTGCAGGAACTGCAGCCACAGGGGTTCCTTCATGCCCAAAGTTTTTTACATTATTTTTAAATATATAGTTCTCATAAATACGCGTACTATGCCCAGGCTGAGGCAAATTTGGCATATTAAAAACCAGAATACCCCCCGTATTATTGGTTGCCACATTACCATACACATCAGCACCGATAGTATTTTCTATTTCGATGCCCGCCACATTAAACTCAGCGCGATTATTTCGCACAATCACATTGCGAGACTGACCGACATAAATGCCAGCATCTGAGGCGCCAATAGCTACTGAACCTTCCACCAAGGTGTTTCGTGTCTGCACCGGATAAATTCCATAGGCACCATTTTCTGTAGATGGGCCATTAGTCCACTCAACACGAATATTACGAATAATAATGTTTTGCCCTTCATTAATTTTTAAGGCATCACCCACCGTATCCTCTATTGCCAAGTTTTCTATCGTGAAATCGTTGGCATTGACCAACAGTCCCTCAGCCCCTTGAATTTGACTCTTAAAGGAGAGGATAGATTTATCCATTCCCATACCACGAATAGTGACATCATCAACATTTAGAGAAAGACTACGATCAATCTGAAATTCCCCTTCAGGAACAACAATGACATCACCTGGCTTAGCAGCAATAAGTTGCCTCAACAGTTTTTTCTGAAAATCAACGTCATTAGTTGCAGGATTTGATTGAGGTGCTTTCTTCTCTCCGCAGGCGGAGACTAGTAATAACGTGAGAGCCACCCCGATGTAGGACAAGGTCTTCATGCTTCACCCTTTGTTTGAATTATTGTTTGTAGCTACTACATCTGGCTTTGGTAGGTACGAATGTACCAATTAAGTCGCGCAAAAAAACTTGCTAGGCAAGCTTCTGCATACTATCTGACCCCTAGATACCCTTCAAGACACTATTATTATTTGAAAGACTAGAAAACATGCAGGGCTACCAGCTTGGCGCTTCATGCAACCAATTATTGAAAGCACGTTTGCCCGTACCCCACATTCCCTAAGGAATCGCAATCAAGATGGAATTTCGTAAGTTGATTTTAATGCCATTTGCCTTTCTAAGTTTTCAGGTGCTTGCTCAACCGACTTTAAAGATTGAGATTACAACCCCTGAGGGATGGCAGTTTCATACTCGACAGATATTGAGTGAATTAACCCTAAGTAAGGAATCTAAGCCTACATCTGCTCAAACAGCACCCTCAGAGTACCAGGCCATTCGCTGCGATGGCCCCTGGGGAGCTGTAAAATATACTATCCCCCTATTAAAGGGCCCCGGCATTAAAATCTTATATGGGACAGATAGTCTTTTTCTGCAAGTTATTGAATATTCTGTTGACAGTAAAGAAGGTGCCATTTACTCAATGAGCATTCAATGCATTGATGTCGAGCCCACACAGATAATCAATGCGATTACTGAAATTGAACTCACTATCGGAAAAGAAGCCTCTGAGCAATTGGAGCTCAGCAATGGCTATATTCTTAAATACCATTACAAGCCTGGCTAAAGAATTTACAGTAATTTAGCTATTCAGAAACCTACCTATTTTTTCATAAGCCTCCGCACAAATATCTTTGAGCAAATCTTCAACATTTAAAAATCCATGTATAACGCCCTCAAAGTGTATATATTCAGCGTGCACACCAACTGACCTCACCCTTTCAAAGTAAAATTCCCCCTCATCACACAAGGGACAAAACTCTGCTGTAATCACCAGAGTTTTTGGCAGCCTTTGAGTAAAATCCATATAAAGTGGAGATGCCGATTTTCTACACTGGCCATCCCGAAAATATTTTTCAAAGAACCAATAACATTTCTCAGCTTCTAGAAAATATCCTTTCCCATATTTTTGGTAAGATTGACAGCCTGCCGTATAGTCAACACAAGGATAAATAAGAACCTGTTTGTCTATATAAATCCCAGTGTCAAATTGTGCTATATGCGACAAAGTTGCCGATAAAGAACCACCTGCAGAGTCTCCCGCTACTGAGAGTAACTTTTGATAGTCGATCTTGTGTCGGGAAAGGCTCGCCCAAACTCCACGAGCTACAGCGCAAGTATCTTCAATATTGGCTGGATAAGGATTTTCTGGAGCAAGCCGATATTCTGGTGCCACCACAATATGCTGTGTAGATATCGCCATTTTACGACAAATAGGGTCATAGGCTTTAACACTATCCAGCATATGACCACCCCCGTGCAGATATAAAAGAACCGGTAGTGCCAAGCTCGAATTAGGGTTAAATATCCTCACAGGGACATTGTATCCACTGGTATAGATTTCATCATCTATCACCTGGTCAATGCCTGGGATGTCTGTAACATATTCCTGTATCATCCTTTCCGACCTCTCGCGAGAGTCGATAACACTAAAGGCATGACCTTTGGCTGTACGCTCTGATAACAACTCATTGCATACTCTGAGAAATTCAGAGAGGTTCGGATTTACTTTCCTCAAAAGATACCTCCAAAGAGTAACAGCACCCATAGTGTTTTGGTGCAGAAAGGAATATTACAATTGAGTTGAGATAAAATAGATTCAAGACAAGCTGATAAATGAAGGGGGTAAGCCAGCCGGCTCAAGTAAAACCGACTGGCAGATAAACACAAAAATTCACAGGTAGTGATCTGTGAAAAATAAAATCAGTGGAAAACAGGAGCGGACACATAGCTCCAAAACAATACCGTGCCCACCATTATTATTACAGCGATAACCAGGGAAACAGTAATAATTGCACTGGCAAAAAGAAATCCTCGCTCCTCTGAGACACCCATAACAATAGGAATCCCCAGGTAAAGTAGATACACCGCATAAGCTACCGCCACAGTTGCCAACAGAATATCCAACCACAACACCGGATAGATTCCCGCAATACCTGCCAAAAATATTGGAGTCGCTGTAAACCCTGCCACGACTACACCTTTCATCGGGTGCGTTTCTGCACCATAGGTTCTCGCCATCCAGTGAATTAAGTAACCAATTGAGACAACCGCCAATACCATCGTACAATAGAAAACCGCTACCAATTCCAACGCACTCTGGCCGGTTATTCTTACCGGATTCCCATTGCCGATACTCCAACCCACCTGAGTAGTGCCAAAATACCAGGCGATTGCAGGGAATAGTGCCAAAATAATAACGTAGGAGATTTGTCGGCGAAGTTTTTTCTCGGGGAGGCAGCTAATCAACTCCCACTGCTTGCGAGGTTGGAGCATCAGGCCGAACATATGGGTCAACATTCTGTTTTCCTCAGGTTCTAGGGAACTCTGAGTGCGACCTATCTAGTCAAATTGATCTTGGAACTGCCGGTCAATATGAAGGTACTACCAAAAGGCCACCCCAAAAGCTCCAGTGCGTTTCTTCTTGTATCGAGTTACTTGTAGGAGCAACAGTCGTTCAAGTCAACCGTAGAAAAGAGATTGGCGGGAATGCTTACATGCACGTTTCTCGCGGAAACATTTTTAAAGCATGAGGTGATACCAAACAACCCCAGACTAAAGGGAAAGAGGCAGAAGTAGAGAAAAATCAAATGCTGCCATGCTAATTTTGCTAATTAAAAAAAGTAACCAGCCACCAACCTACAGCCGGTTACTTTTAATTATTTAGCTAAGCTCAGAAGCTCGCAGGTTCAACAGTCTGCATCCAGCCAAAGCGATCCTCTGCCCGCCCCTCTTGAATATCCAGAAGCGCCTGACGTAAAGCTTCGGCCACAGGACCTGGAGCCTGCTGCAGCTCATAGCAATGCTCTGCATCACCAATAACGCTAATAGGGCTGATAATAGCAGCAGTACCGCAGGCAAAAGCCTCTGTGCAGCTGCCTGAAGCTATCTGGCTGAGTAATCGATCAACCGGAATGGACTCCTCTACGACCTGGTAGCCCAGGCTTTCGGCCAGCTCCAATAGTGAATAACGGGTAATACCCTCCAGGATGGAGCCGGTCAGTGCTGGCGTATGCAATGTCCCTTCAATTACCGCAAAGAAGTTCATGCCAGAGAGTTCATCTACGCTGTTTCGGTCAGACGGATTGAGCCATAGAGACTGATCGTAACCGCGCTCCTTGAGCCGTCCTACGCTCAACAGAGAGGCCGCGTAGTTACCGCCAACCTTGGCATCCCCTGTGCCACCCACTGCGGCGCGTGCATCTTCCCTCTCCACCCAAAGACGCATGCTACCGGAGTGGTAAGCCTCTGAGGGACTGGCTATCACATAGAACTCATAAGAGCTGCTAGCAGATACGGTAAGGTCCGCCTGGGTGCCAATCAGAAACGGCCGCAAGTAGAGAGACTCGCCGCTATTACCGGGTACCAGGTTGGCACAATAGGAAGCAACAGTACGCACGGCATCGAGAAACAGGGATTCTGGCACCGGGGGCATACACAAGCGTTTGGCAGAAAAGGCCATTCGCTCAGCATTTTTCTCGGGACGGAATAGAGCAATACCACCAGCCTGGGTCCGGTAGGCCTTCATTCCTTCAAAACACGATTGAGCGTAGTGCAGCACTTTTGCTGCAGGATCTATCGACAAGGGTGCATAGGGAATCAACTCACCCTGACTCCAACAACCGTCCTGATAGACTGCACGAAACATTATAGGGGCCATTGCCGTCCCGAAGCCCAACCTCTCGGGTACTTCATATCCACGCAGGCTTGCGGCCACTTCGGGATCGATATAGATGCTCACCGGCACTCTCCTCTCATTCGAATCGGCTGATTATGGCGCCTGCCGGCCAGCAATCCAAATGTAGTGACCACAGACCCCATGGCTTTAGCCGTTTTCACCTAATCAAACCTATTCATATAGGATAAAAATCCAAATACTCCTGTTCTTACCCCTGCAGCGCAGAGCCATCGAGTAGTCACTTAAATTTACTCTAAAAATTTTTGGCACTTACTTGCCGACCTTCGGCACTGCTATTTCTCCCCAGCTGCTAAACCGAAAGAGTGCCCGCAGGCATCCCGGTAACCTATTCACCGGTTGGTTGAAGTCTCCGTCACAATCCCTCTGATGACAGACTGTGCTGGCTATACTGTTTAATACGCAGCCAGGAGCGCAAAAATAAGCCTCCGGATGCGGCTTCTCTGAGCGGCTATGAGTAAAAAAGACGTGCCTTCAGAGTTGTAACAGAACCACATTTCAGGAGAGAGCTTCCACCGTATCTGTCGGTTTTCCGGCGATCGGGCGGAGACGAGATCCACACCCCTGCGTGATGGCTAAGGCCTATTGCACAGCTGTGGGCAAAGTAAACCGGAATGGAAGTGGTTCAATCGTGACACAGATAGATACCTGCAATCGCCTTGCTATCGGCTTGATGTTTACAGCCACAGCACTGCTGTGTAACGGCGCCATTGCCGCAGATGACGCCACTGCGAATCCAGATCCGAAAGGCCCTCCCCAGGCCTTTATTGAAGCCGCCTCCAAACCGCTGAAAAAAAACCGAAGACAACTGCGCCCCTCAGAGGCTGTCGAATATTACCGTGAACGCATTGAAGATCTTGAAGCTGAGTATGGTGCCTATGGTATCGGTATTGATGAGCAGCTGCTGGGCCTGGCCACTGCACTGCAGAAAGCTGGAGCCCATGAGGAAGCCGCCACCGAATTCCGCCGTGCAATGTTAGTTAATAGAGTGAATGAGGGCCTCTATTCCCTCAGTCAGATACCGATGATTGAACGCTTAATAGAAAGCCAGATTGCGCTGAATCAATGGGAAGAAGCCAACGACAACCAACAGTATCTCTACTGGTTGCACGAAAAAAATTACGGTAAAAAAGATCCTCGGATGTTGCCTGTAATCAATAACCTGAGTCGCTGGCACCTACAGTCTTATGTTGAGAAGAAAGGTGAGACTCTGGTCGAGCACCTAATCAACGCCACCAAGCTCTACACCCTCGCAGTCGATATCATCAGCAAAAATTTTGGCTCCAACGATCTGCGTCTTGTGGACGCACTACGCGGGCTGAAAGCAACGAATTACTATCTCGCCAATTACAAAGGAGAGGCCCAGGCGCCGCTCGTCGTCAATACCAGCTTTGGCGGCGGCCCCGATGTAAGTCAGCGCAGTATGGTAGACCACTATCGAATGAAGAGCTTCAATACTGGCAAAAAAGCGATTACCCGAATCGTTGATGTCTACCAGCGTAACCCTCAATCGCCCCCGGCCGCATCTGCAAAAGCAAAAGTCGAGTTGGGCGACTGGTATATGATGTTCAATAAATGGCATTCCGCGCGCCGCACTTATGGAGAGGCTTATAAATCTCTGTGGGACAATGGTGCCTCCAGCGATGAAATTGAGGATATTTTTGGTCGCCCGATCGCACTTCCTGCCCTGCCGATTTTGGAATCGGAAAGCAAAGCCCTGGCCAACTCACATATCACTGTTTCTTACGATGTCACTGCCTTTGGCAAAGCCCGCAATATTAAAATCCTCAGAGCCTACCCATCCGATAAAGTACAGATTCGCTCCAAAGTCCGAAACATACTTAAACGCGCCAAATTCCGGCCGCGCTTTGAAGATGGTGAAGCGGTAGCAACACGCGGTATTGTTCAGCGCTTTGTTTTCGATTGAGTGATTCACTGAAAAGACACTGAGTGATGTGTTGTGGAGAGCGCGCAAATAATCAAATAACAACTACTTTTAAATTTCCACACCAGCCATTTTCCGGGCAGCCGGGGAGTCGCAGAATTGATCGCGGCCTCCCGGCATAACGCCAAGCCCTTCTAGGAGAAAAGAGATGACAACTCGGAAAGCGGTACGAAAAAGTCACCGCCAGGGCATTAGCTGGCACACTCTGTTCTCTGTCGTTGTACTGACTACAGTGATTACTGGATGTAAAAGCCAGCAAACCCAATCGCAACCACCGGCGATGCCCTCTTCCAGCTCGCAATCTCAGTCTCAGAGCAGCGCCTCATCAAGCAGCAGTTCTAGCAGTAGTTCACAGAGCTCTAGCCAGTCACAGTCCAGTAGCAGTGGTGGGCAACCCAGTAGTCGTTCTTCGAGCCAACCCAGCGCGAATATGCCAACGGCACAGCGAGAGTCCCAACAAAAGTCCGGAACAGCTTCCAGTGAAAATCAACGTTCCTCCCGTGAACCCTCAGCAGGTGATAGCATGCCGGAGGCAGATTCCCGCAATCGCTCTCCATCATCCCCTGTCTACACTGATTCACAGCAATCTCCGGATGAAAGACGTACGCCTCCAGATCCCTCTTCTAGCCAGGACGGCACCCCGCCGGATGAGATCGACTTCTCCGAGGAGGAGCAAACAGC
Organism: Microbulbifer mixtoriginis (SeqCode); assembly: GCF_052467515.1. NCBI lineage: Bacteria > Pseudomonadati > Pseudomonadota > Gammaproteobacteria > Cellvibrionales > Microbulbiferaceae > Microbulbifer > Microbulbifer mixtoriginis (SeqCode). The sequence goes on from NZ_CP174314.1 coordinate 3,826,980, forward strand.
TTCGGCTTCAAGTAGCTCCCCATCAAGTAGTTCTTCCTCGAACAGCTCCTCGTCGAGTAGTTCGGCCTCAAGTAGCAGTGCGTCCACCAACGGTCAACCCAGTAATGGCTCTACTCGCGCTGGCAGTGCGCCCAATGAAGTTCCCAGCACAGCCGCGGAGAGAGTCGCAGAGCTTGAGGGCCGCTTCGAATCCACTATGGTGAGCTACGACGGCATGATCCTGCGTGAACGGGACTATGTCCGTAACAGGCCTGGTTCCGCTTCAAAAGAGGGCGAGGAAGAGGCAATGGATGAAGCGCCACCGGGAGAATCACTGGAAGATCTCATTGAATCTGCGGAAGCCGAAATCCCTCCTCCACCCGGAAGCGGAGCACCCAGCGGCGGGGGCCCACAGCAAAACAATTCCAGCGGCCAGGTAACAGGCCCCGGTTTACCCACTAAGGGGCGCCAAGGGGAGTACAACCACAGCGGCTCACAGCCAGTGGTGCCTGCAGATATTCCCAGTGGTACCGATGACGATGTGGTGGCAAGACAAATTCGTGAAGCCGCCACACGGGAGACCGATCCTGAATTACGGGAAAAGCTCTGGGAAGAGTATCGAAAATATAAAAATGCGACGAAGTAGTTACAGAGGACGCATAGATGGCACTTTTAACTCGAAAAAACTATCGCTGTTTATTTACAGCTCGGCTCGCATTGATAACTGCTGGGTTACTGGTAACTCTACTTAGCGGATGTACCACAACCGAAGTACGAACCACTGCATTTACCCCCCTCACCATTGAGGACAAAAATATTGCGGAAGATCGCCTGCTGGACGTCGGCGTTATCCAGTTCGATCCCGGTATAGACACTGTTGAAGTTGACGAAGACACCCTGGTCTTTCCCGAATTACGCCAGGCTGAGTCCCGCTTTATGGCAGTCACCCTGGCTGACTCATTGCAGTCCAGCCTGGGTTGGGGGGCAGTGAGAGTTATCCCATCTGCCCGCACCAATATTGATGTAACAGTTTCTGGAAAGATAATCCAATCCGATGGTGAAATTCTCACCATGGAAGTGACCGTTACCGATTCCCGTGGTCAACGCTGGTTTACCAAGGAATATTCGGAATACGCTTCTCACTACGCCTATGATCGTAAGCACCCCACCGAAGGAGATGCCTTTCAGGGAATCTATAACCGGGTTTCCAATGACATGTTGAATTATCGACAAGGGCTATCCAATCAACAGATTGCTGAAATCCGCACTATCTCTGAAATGCGTTTCGCCAGGAGCTTTTCCCCCGAAGCCTTTACGCGCTATCTGCAGCAAAGCCAGGAAGGTATTTACTACCTGAGCGCTTTACCTGCAGAAAATGATCCTATGTTGCAGCGAGTACGAAAAATCCGTGAGCGCGATTATCTATTTGTGGACACACTACAGGAATACTACGGAACTTTTGCCAAAACCATGGAAGTACCCTACCAGGAGTGGCGAGCACGGAGTTATGAGGAGGTTCGGCAAATGCGCGAACTCAAGCGTAAAGCCCGCAACCACACCATCATGGGAGCCGCGGCCATTATCGGCGGTATCGCCGCAGCCGGTGCAGGAGGAGGCAGTGCCCAGGCTGCGGGACAGGTAGGTATTGGTGCTGGCGGTTATTTAATTAAGAGCGGCTTTGATCGTCGCGCAGATGCCAAGATGCATCTGGAAGCTCTGCAGGAATTGGGAGACTCGATGGAGGCTGAAGTCGAACCACAAATTGTCGAACTGGAAGATCGCACCGTCACCCTGAGCGGCACAGTAGAGAACCAATATCGTCAGTGGCGGGAAATCTTGAAAGAAATTTATGAAGCCGAAACAGCGTCTTCCGAAACCAGTATATGAAGTGCAGACCTTATCGAGGTAAACCGGTCAGATTTTAACCCTTAGCAAGCACCCAAGATCTTCACTGGGTAACTTAATAAAATGGCGGAATCACTATGCAGCACCGCAATAACACCAAGGAAGATTCAACTCCGATCGAGCCCGCAGAGTTTAGCTTTGGCGGTGAGGAAGCTCGCATCCCCAAAAAAACCAGCCCTAAAACTGACAAGCCGGAAAGGGAAAATTCATACTGGCCTTTTTTGCTGGGGGCAGTAATGCTCAGTGGCTTGGTAGGGGTTTTCTGGGGACTTCCCCAAGTTGTGCAAGCTCCAAAATTACAAACCGATAAAACCGCTGTTGCCAAAACAGTAAATACACCAGAGGAAAATCCTGCACAGGCATCCCCCTATTCCGATGCTGAAATCATGCAGCAACGCAGGGATGTGCAAAAAATTCTGCAAGATATTCTCGCCCTTAAAGAGGAGCTACAAGAACGTCGAGTTGAGTTATGGGCATTCGAAGATTACTACTCCGCTGAAGACCTAGCTCTAAAGGCTGATAGCCTTTATCGAAAAAGGCAATTCATGCAAGCCCTGGAAAAGTACCGGGAATCCTTACAAGCACTAGAGACATTGCGTGACAGTATTCCCGAGCGAATTGAGTTACACCTTAGCGAGGGTAAACGTGCTTTGGATATAGGGGATAAGGATTCTGCACTAGATGCATTTAATCTAGTACTTACTATCTCTAAAGATCACCCAAGAGGTCTCAAGGGACTTGAGCGGACCGATAAGTTACCCTCTGCCTGGTGGAGATATATTCAGGCAAAAGACGCCTACTCCGATTCCGACCTAGACCAAGCTAAGTCATCTCTTGAGCAATCACTCTCGGTTGACCCTGAGACTGTTGAAGCTCAAGCATTACTGGCAAGGGTTGAAATAGAAATCACTGAGAGAGACTATCAAAAGGCTATGTCTTCGGGCTACGCAGCGATTGCCGATAAAAATTACACATCCGCTAAACAATTCTTCAATCAAGCACAAGCATTAAAGCCTACTGCTAAAGCACCGACCATCGGCCTACAACAGGCAAAAAATGGTATGGAGCGAGAGAAAATTAATAAACTACTGAGCTTGGCACGCTCACAGGAAAAAAAAGAAGATTGGCGTGATGCTCTCAAAAGTTATACGGCCTTGTTGAAAAAGGATAGTAGCCTGGTTGCTGCAGTTACGGGGAAGGCGCGCTCTTCTGCCAGGGCCAAATTAGATGATCAGTTACAAGAATTACTCAAAGACCCCCTTACCCTTAGTGAAGGTAAGCGCAACCACTTTGCCCGCACTGTCTTAGCCGATGCACGTAAAGTAAACGGTCAAACACCACGCTTAGTTCAGCAAATAGAAGACCTAGAAAATGCGCTTACCCAAGCTCTGATACCTCTACCCGTTCGTTTCAAATCCGATCGTAGTACCAGTGTCACGATTTACCATGTTGGACGTCTGGGTAATTTTGAGCAACGAGAAATCGCCTTAAAACCCGGTCGCTACACAGCCATTGGTACCCGCGATGGGTATCGGGATGTACGGCGTGAGTTCATTGTAAAACCCGGAAAACCTGTCACCGAAGTGGTCATTCAGTGCGCAGAGAAAGTAAACGGCGCTAATAATAGCTGAAGACAAGAACCCCTGAGCGAGATGAAAATCCAATAAAGAAGATATTCGCAAGGGGCAAATCCTGAGATGAATCAGAAGATTCATACACAGGAAAAGAGGTGTTCTGTGACAAACGGCTCGCTGATCGCCAACCCTCCGGTGGCAGCGAGCTAAGCTTTATTTCACACAAAAAAACATCCAACCCAGCCTTGGTATCGTCTGCGCTTTAGCGCGTATTTCATCGGTGCCAGATTATTGCGATAACTCCATAACGACACAGCAATAGGGAAGTGTAAATGGCAGTGAAAGAGGCGGTCTCAGTTCGCGATAATGAACCTGTAGTCGATGACTCACCTCTCATCGAACCTATAGGTTTCACACCGGTTCAAGTCAGCTCTAACCGTGCTCGCCTGTTCCTGTCCAAGCGTGCACTGGTAGTAGCGGCCTGCCTGTTATTAAGTCTCTTGGCGCTGACCTACTTAGTCATCGCCCGCTCCCTCATATTTGAAACCGTGCCTAACAATGCAAAAGTCAATATTGATGGCTTTGCCCTGCCACTGGGAGATGGACATCTGGTGCTTCCCGGCAACTACAGTTACACCATCAGTGCAGATGGTTATTTATCCAAGAGTGGTGAAGTTGAAGTCGGCAGCGATGGGCACAGCCGCCATGCAGTGACCCTGGATAAGCTGCCAGGCCATCTGCAAGTTGAAACAGACCCCCCGGTTCCAGTCAAAATAATAATTAATGGCGGTGAAGTGCCCAATACAAACGGACTGGTGGAAAATATACGCCCAGGTTCCCTTCGGGTAACAATTCTCTCCGATCGTTATCTCCCCTATACCCAAGTAATCAAAGTCGAGGGGCTCGACAATACTCATCGCTTGCAAGCAAAACTTCGTCCAGCCTGGGCCAATATACGTATTAGTAGTAATCCCCCAGGTGCCACTGTCACCTCCAATGGAAAAATTCTTGGTACAACACCTCTCAATACAGAGCTGGTGCAAGGGGATAGGGTTGTCTCCATCTCCCTACCAGAACATAAAACTGTCGATGTCCCGATAGCGGTTACCGCCGGTGTGGACCAAGCCCTTCCCACGGTAAATTTGGGCCCAGCCGATGGACTGTTACGAGTTGTTTCAATTCCCGAAGGCGCCAGTGTAACTGTTGATGGGGAGTTCCGCGGACACACTCCTCTTGAACTTGAATTGTCATCAGGAGAAGCTCATCGATTACGCTTTTTTAAAGAAGGTTACGCCTCTGTAGTACACACCATAGACCTTTCCGCCGGAATGGAACGGGATCTCAGCGTTAACTTAAACGCCGTGTACGGTAGGGTATTTGTAACGAGCGTACCCACTGATGCAGAGGTTTATATTGATGGGCAATATGCGGGTAAAAGCGGACAGTCATTCAACCTCCCAACGAAAAGTCACAAAATTGAAGTGAGGAAGAATGGCTACCAAGCATTTGATACCAGAGTAATCCCAAGCGACAAGCTGGAGCAGACGGTACGCGCAGTATTGTTGACCAAAGAGCAGGCTCGCTGGCAGCAGGTTCCGGCATCCTATCAACATGGCGCAAATGGAACCATGAAGTTAATGCGCCCCAATGCTGTATTCACTATGGGGTCCTCACGACGTGAACAAGGGCGCCGTGCCAATGAGGTGATGCGCCAAGTCGCTCTCAATCGTCCTTTTTATATCGGAGCCACCGAAGTCACTAATGGAGAATTCAGACGCTTTAAACGTATGCATACCTCAAGGCATGTGAATGGAGTTAGCCTGGATAATGACAACCTACCTGTCGTCAATGTCAGTTGGGCCGATGCGGCTTTATTTTGCAACTGGCTCAGTGAACGTGAAGGTCTTAACCCTGTATACCTAACCGAGCGCGGCAAAATAGTTGGGTTTGATTCAGCGGCAGATGGCTATCGTCTTCCCACAGAAGCCGAATGGGCCTGGTTGGCACGCTATGATAAGGGCACCATGCGTAAATACCCCTGGGGCAATGAACTACCTATCGGCGCCAACTCTGGTAACTATGCCGACAGCCACGCTGCCAAGCTGGTCCCGGCAGTATTACGCACCTATAGCGATCGCTATGCAGCCACAGCTCCCGTCGGCAGTTACAGTCCAAATCCTCTTGGTATATACGACTTGGGTGGCAATGTTTCTGAGTGGATTCACGACCTCTATACCATTGGTACCGGACTCTCATCGCGCCTGGAAGAAAATCCGATTGGCCCACAGGATGGCGACTACCATGTAATTCGCGGCTCCAGCTGGCGTCATTCAGGGTTAACCGAACTGCGTTTATCTTACCGTGATTATGGCGAAGCTCCCCGCAATGATATTGGATTTAGGGTCGCGCGCTGGATTAATTAAAGAAGGAGTGAAGATGTTCAGGATCATTTTAATACTCATCATTCTTTTACCCTCTTACTTATTTGCCCAGGAGAAAGAAGATACCAATGAGATGACCGTTGCTCAGGCGAACAAGGAGAAAACAGAAAAAAACAAACGCAAGGGCAATCGTTCAGATGATTACAAGTCTTCAGAAGAAATTTCTGAAGATTTATCTGTTTCTTATCCTGTGGATATTTAAAAGAGAAGCCGCCAAGGGCACCATCATGAAATTCAAATCCTCAGACTTTGTGTTCCAGATTTTTGCTCTGCTGGGATCTATTATCCTGGTTCACGCCATTTATGTTGCCATCATTCGCCCTAACGCAGATGCCTTGATAGAAGAACAGCTTGCACGGGAGGCAGCAGGAGAAACCTACGTTCAGCAACGTTCCATTTATATTGTGATGAAAGACTACGAGCAGGAAGCTTGCTTTGTACTGATGCTGTGGGCCATGGCAATCATGGGCCTAAAGGCACACCGCAGCATACGCGAGCGCAAACTGCTCGATAAAGCCCTTCTTAATATCAGCGAAGGCACACCTATATTACCCGAAGACACTCGCGACCTGTCCCGTCCCATACAAGCACTACCCGAAGAGGAGCGAAGTTATCTCGTGCCAAGAGCACTGCTCACCGCGCTACAAAGATTCGGTTCTACCAAAAATGTGGCTGCGGTTTCCAATTCGGTGAAAGAAGTGTGCGAAACAGAGGGCGATCGGCTCGACTCGGAATTAGCAATGGTGCGCTATATCACTTGGGCAATTCCCTCGATCGGGTTTATCGGAACCGTGCGCGGCATCGGCGAGGCACTTTCTCAAGCCCATAAAGCAGTAGAGGGTGATATTGCCGGGGTTACCGTAAGTCTTGGGGTCGCCTTCAACTCAACCTTTATTGCCCTGGTGATCAGCATTGTCATTATGTTTTTTACCCACCAGTTACAGCTTATGCAAGAAAGACTGGTCTTGGATACACAGAACTATTGCGATAACCGCCTGCTGAGATTTCTCAAAATCAGCTAGCCGAACTCAAAATTATCATCTCGGATATTCGCCGCGAGGAATACTCCATGGGACAAGGTGTCCTTGAAATCAATGACTGTGGTTTAAGAGTTTTTATCGATACCACGGAAGTTCTGGAAAGCCCCGGTATTGCGGTAATTGAACCGGGACGTATTCACATAGGCACCGCAGCGCAAATGCGTGCCCGCAGTCACCCCACCCAAGTCAACAACCAGTTTTGGCGAAGGCTGAGTTTAGAATCTTTAAAATCAACCAACCAGCGCTGCCGCCACCATGCCGATCTTGCCTACTGCCACTTACAAGAAATATCCGAACACTGTGATCTTCCCGAAGAACTGGTGCTAGCAGTACCAGGCAATTTTACCCGCGAGCAATTAGCGCTGTTACTCGGGATTATTAAAGAAAGCAATATGAATGTGGTTGGCCTGGTTGACTCTGCCAGTGCTGCTATTGGTGACTTGGCCCCCGCTGGATTGCAAATGCATGTAGAACTACAACTACATCAAACTCTCGTTTCCCGTATTTCGGTGGATAACCAAGCCACCGTAAAATCATCGGAGAGTGTTGCAGATGCAGGCCTATGTCATTTTCAAGAGGCCTGGGCAAGAGTTTTCACGGATGCTTTCGTTATGCAGTGCCGTTTTGATCCACTGCACTCTGCAGAATCCGAACAGCAACTCTATGATTTGATGCCCCAGTGGGTCAGCCGCGCAATGAGTCAGGGAGAGGTTCTTGCAGAGTTAGATGATCGTACGGCAAAAATATCTTTGCGCCAACTTCAGGACGCTACAGCTCCTATTCTTTCCCGTGTTCGGGCAATGATTGAAAACCTTGCAGATAGTGGCAGTGTGAGCTTTATATCCCATCGCTGGGCAGAAATTCCCGGTGGTCTGCAGATAGCCCAGCGTATGCATCTACTATCCAGGGACAGCACTGCCCAATCTATTAAGAATCGCTGGAAAGAGTTGCGCAGTACTGACTCTGCTTTGCGATTAGTGAGCAGTGTCAGAGCCGCCCCGGAAAGTGAAATCAGCCTGCATTTAGAGGCACCTTCAGAAGCCGTAGCCACACATCTTTTATATGGCCATCGCGCCCTTGCCGCACAACAACCACTATTTGTTTTCTGGCACGAAGATAAATTTCAGGTTACTCCCACCCCTCCTGAGCACCCAGCAGCGACGGTTACCAACCATGCGGGGCGTCTTGCATTAAGAGTAGATGCGGGAATTCGTCTGATGCTTAACGGTGAGGAAATTGCAGCACCGGTTAACCTAAACGCCGGAGATAAGATCGGAATTGCGGATCGCCATGACGTCATAACTGCAATCAGTGTGGAACGCTATGAGACGTAAACAGCGTCGCTTTTCTACTTTCAGCTTATCTTTTCTAGACATCATGTCCTGTGGATTTGGTGCGGTTGCACTGATTTTTCTAATTATCAAGCATGGCTCCGATCACGAAATCGAAGTAGAAACTGAGGACTTGAGCGCTGAAGTCAACCTGCTACAAGAAGAAGTTGAAATTGGGGAGGAGCACCTTGTATTGGCGCGCAACACCTTGGATATCGTCAGCGATGAACTCGCAGAGGCACAAGGACTTGCACGTCGTATACTCGAACAAATAGAGGAGGTAAAAGGCAATATTGCCGAAGTGGACAGTATTGATGAAAAGGAAGACATAAAAAGATTACAAGACAAGCTCAAAAAATTAGAACAGGCCAAAAAGGACTTGGAGGAAGAAAATAAGAAGCTCGGTAACAATGTGCGCAAATATAGTGGAGATGGTGACCGTCAGTACCTTACAGGGCTGCGACTTGGTGGTAATCGCATCCTGATTTTACTTGATGCCTCTGCTTCAATGCTCGGTGATGAACTTATCAAAGTTATTCGCGCCCGCAATATGTCATCAAGGGTTAAACGTCAGACAGAAAAATGGCGTCGGGCCATCAATACCGTTTCCTGGCTCACCGCCCAGTTACCACCAGACAGTCAGTACCAGATCTATACTTTCAATACATCTTTTCGCGCCGCAATCACCGGGACGGAAGATCGCTGGCTCAATGTAGATGATCGTGACCAGTTGGATAAAGCAATCAAACAATTGGATGAAATCGTGCCAGAAAATGGCACTAGTTTAGAAAGGGTATTCAATGCCATTCACGCCATGACACCTTTACCCGATAACATTATTTTGATCACCGATGGCCTGCCTACACAAGGCTTGAAGCCACCCAGAAGTGCCACTGTCTCAGGTAGGGAACGCCGTAATTTATTCAAACGTGCGGTTAAAGTGCTTCCCAAGAATGTTCCGATCAATATTATTCTCACTCCAATGGAAGGCGACCCTTTCGCGGCCAGTGAATACTGGAAACTGGCCATGCAAACTCAAGGATCTTTTCTCGCCCCATCAAGGGATTGGCCATGATTGGTTCTTCAAAGAAAAAGCGCCAAGAAGAATTCAGCATCTCCTTTCTCGATGTCATTTGCTGTGGATTTGGCGCTATTGTATTGCTGTTAATGATTGCCAAAACAGCCGAGCCCATTGTATTGGAAGAAGCGGAGATAGATCTGGAGGCTCAGGTTATAGAGCTTCAAGAACAAATCGCAGAAATTCGTGGTGAAACCACCGTCCTCAACCGGGACCTCAACGCCAAGCGCGAGCAGATTGACATTGAGCGCAAGCGCATTGCCAATCTACGTGGAGAACTTCAAGCTCTGCAGGCCGTCTACGCCAGTAAAACGGAAGGACAAAGCCAGGAAGGCAAGTTGAAGGGTGAGTTGACGATCGCTCTTCAGACGATGACCGAAGAAATGCGTCGCCTACTCGGCGAAAACTACCAGCGTAAAAATAATGTCATAGGTGGTATACCAGTCGACAGTGAATACATTCTTTTCATTATCGACACCTCCGGCAGTATGTTTAACTATGGTTGGGACCGCATGATGGCGGAAATGGTCAATACTTTAGACCTGTATCCCAACGTCAAAGGTATTCAGGTAATGAATGACATGGGGGATTACATGTTTTTCAATTACCGCAACAAGTGGATCCCCGATACCCCTGGACGTCGCCAGGCGATCCTCCAACGATTAAAAACATGGAACCCTTTCAGTAACTCTAGTCCTGTAGAGGGCATACAAAAAGCCGTGCGTAGTTTCTACGATCCCAGTAAAAAAATTAGCATCTATGTATTAGGTGATGAATTTACAGGGAAATCAATTCGCAATGTCATGTTGGCTGTGGATCGAGTCAATGCCCAACATGGAGAGGGTAAACGCAATATTCGCATCCACGCAGTAGGGTTCCCAATACAGTTTTCCAGGCCTCCGCATTTGCAAACTACCGGATTACGTTTTGCCGCGCTGATGAGAGAACTAACCTATCGTAATGGTGGCACTTTTGTTGGACTTAATGATTTTCGCTAGCTGATTGTTATCAGGAGTCATGCATGAAGCACAGGATAAAGGAGACACCCACATTTCATCTGGCGATTGTGGTTTTTCTCTCTCTAATGGTTACGGCCTGCTCCCATACGGTTCAGGTTGAAGGAAACTATCCCGCCCCTGTAGGTCATCAATTTCCACTCTCCGTGGGTATCTATCTGAGCGAGGATTTCAAAAATTATACCTATCAGGAGGATAGTGAGGACCGAGAGGAATGGAAAATAAATACTGGTAGAGCACAGGGAAATCTATTTGAAACAGTTCTCCGCTCTATGTTTGTCAATACTATCTCACTTTCTGAATACCCTAAGGATGTCCCCGCTAATGTTGAGCTTGTTATAGTTCCGGAAGTCCGTGAACTTCAGTTCACCATGCCCAGAGAAACAAGAGTCAATATTTTTGAGGTGTGGATCAAATATGATATGAACGCCTATGACTCCCAGGGAAACCAAGTTGCCAACTGGGTGATCACTGCTTACGGTAAAACACCAACCGCCTTTTTACAGTCCCAAGAGCAGGCCTTAACCCAGGCAATCAATATTGCTCTTCGCGATGCAGGTGCAACCTTATATACAGGTTTCGAAAAGGTTCCCGAGCTACAGGCATTTCTCTCTGGCAGGATTAGATCTGCGTCATTACAGGAATTTAAAGTAAAGTCCCCACAGGCTGAATAGAGGGTTTCATCGTGTTCAAGCCATTAATTGTTATATCCCTGCTCATCCTTAGCGGATGCACCACTGTAGTTATTGATGAATACAGACGTAGCGATGGTGAACTTGCGGCTGGGGATTCCGTGGTGATATTAGGGCGCCGCCATTCCAGTGATTACGAAACAGAACCCAATCTTATCGACTGTGTCGGCAGAGAATTACACAATCCTGAGATGGGGGTTAATATTATTCCCGAAAAAGAGTTTGTCGATCTTATGTATCCCTGGTTCGAGCCAAGAACCGCCCCCATGCATGTGCGTTCACTCGATCGCCTTATGGAAAACAAAGAGGTCCGTGAACGAATGGAGTCTTATGGGGTGAAATACATCGTCTGGATAGACGGCTCCACAGAAACCACTGCCAGTGCCGGCTCTATAAGCTGCACAATCAGTACTGGCGGAGCTGGTTGTTTCGGTTTCGGTACCTGGGATAAGGAATCTGATTATGAAGCATCAGTATGGGATTTTCGCGATCGAGAGCTGTCCGGAAAGCTGAGCGCAGATGCCAAAGGCACATCTTATATGCCCGCCATCGTAATACCAATCCCCCTGATCGCACGGGTACAAAACAATGCTTGCAAAGGGATGGCCGTGCAGCTACAGCAATTTTTGGTACCCGCAGCTGGCACCAGTTCTTAAACAATAAATAAGCAGGGAGGCAGGGTTAATGCAATATTTATTCCGGTGGTACGTCTTTTTATTGGTCTTTGTATGTACTGCATGTGCATTCAACCCGGCCACCAACCGGCCCGATCTGGTCTTGATGTCCGAGGATAAAGAGATTTCTATCGGCAAAGAAATGCATGAAAAGCTGATCGAAAGCACCCCTATCTACCAGGACCCAGTACTCACCGCCTATGTTGACCACGTAGGGCAAAAAGTAGCGGCAGCCAGCGATAGGCCCGACATCAAGTATCATTTCACGATTATCGATAGCCAGGATATCAATGCTTTTGCCCTACCTGGAGGCTATGTTTATATCAATCGCGGCCTGCTGACTTACCTTCACTCTGAAGCAGAAATGGCAGCTGTACTCGCCCATGAGATAGGCCATATCACTGCACGCCATGCCGTTCGTCAAAAGACCGCTGCCACTGGTGCCAGTGCCGCATCAGTATTATCTGTATTGGTAACAGGCAGCCGGGTTGTTGGTGATGCAGCAAATCTCTGGAGTACTGCTGCGGTGAAAGGCTATGGGAGGGAAATGGAGTTGGAGGCAGACCGCTTTGGTGCGCAGTATATGTTCAAAGCCGGTTATGATCCCACCGCAATGCTCAATGTAATAGGCATACTAAAAGATCAGGAAATCTTCGCCCGCAGACGGGCGCGTGTGGAGGGTAAAAAACCGCAGACATATCATGGCGTTTTTTCTACTCACCCACGCAACGATATTCGTCTACAGGAAGTAGTCAAGGCCGCAGGTACCCTACCTGAAGAGAGCAAGGATGTTAAAGTAGCCTATTACCGTGAAAAAACTGATGGTCTTGTTTACGGTGATAATGCCAGGCAATCCAATAAAAATCGTTTTAATCATAAACGTTTAGGCTTCTCACTGCTGTTTCCTGATGGGTGGACAGTAGCCAATCAACGCTCCTCCATCGTAGGCACCGCTCCTGACCAATCAGCAACAATTACGATTAAGGTCGCTAAGCGTGAGGGGAATCAACCCGCAGATATGGCCTTGCGTGCGCAGTACGATTTACGCAAGCTGGAACAAGATGAAGAACTAAATCAATACCGACTAGAGGGACACACAGGTAAAGTCCCACCACTTGAAAAGAATAATATTGATCTAGATCGAGTTGCAATTATCTACTATGGCAGCCGTCAATTTATGCTGGAAGGTAAAGTGGCCAATGCATCATCGCAGAAAAAGGATGATCTTGAACATTATGACACACTGTTTTTAACCAGTATTCGCAGTTTCAGACCCTTGCGGGAAACCGATATTGTAGAGAAGGATATAAGACGACTGCGCTACGTAAAAGCTACAGAAAAAACTACCTTTTCCTCCCTGGCACGACACATGGAAATTGGTGAATATGCTGAGGAACAGCTGCGACTTCTCAATGGTTATTATCCTCGGGGCGAACCAGAGCCCGGTGAATGGATCAAAATAATCCAGTAAAAAAGCTACCACCTTTCAATTATTCTTGGCATTTGTAGCAATATTCTGTATACCTGAGAAATACCGTATGGAAAATTAAATAATAACTTACGGAATTCACTATACGTGCAGAATTTTTCATTCTTCATAGAGACCCTTTGGTCTACCTTACTCACAATTGAAGAACACTCTATGCCAGCAACATCAGTGGTGTATGGATACTTTAATTAAGTGCATAGAAACATATTCACAACTTATGCACAGTACAATGTATTCTTTTTATTCTTCATTCATAGCAAGGCATAAATATCGATCCGCACAACCCTATATAGATCAAGTGCTAAAAACCATAATAATAGGAGCTTTAAATGAACGGCATGATGATGCAGTCACAACTTACCCTAACCGGTATCATGCAGCACGCCTTGAGTAATTCACCCAATAGTGAAATTGTCTCCATTACTACGGATAATCCTCAGTTTCGCTACACCTACAAAGAGGCCTTTAAACGCTCTGCCCAACTTGCCCAGGCCCTAGCCAGACTTGGAGCTAACAATGGAGATCGTATCGGCACTCTGGCCTGGAATGACCATCGTCATTTTGAACTCTACTATGCGACTTCCTGTAGCGGATTTGTTTGCCATACTATCAATCCACGCTTATTTCCTGAACAAATTCATTATATTGTCGAGCATGCCGAAGATCGCTGGCTGTTTATCGACCCAATGTTTGTTCCGCTTATTGAAAAAATGGTTGATAGACTCAACCGCGTAGAGGGTTTCATCGTTTTAACCGACAGGGCTCATATGCCCCAAAGCACTCTACATAATTACTATTGCTATGAAGAGCTTCTCGATAATCATTCTGGCGATTTCCACTGGCCGGAACTGAATGAGCAAAGTGCCGCCGCTCTCTGTTATACCTCCGGCACCACAGGGAACCCTAAGGGAGTCCTCTACTCTCACCGAGCAATGACACTGCACACCTACGGGGTACTAATGCCCGATGTCTTCGCCATACGCCGCGATGAAGCCATCCTTCCCGTAGTGCCTATGTTTCATGTTAATGCCTGGTCCATTCCCTACGCGGCACCTGCTGTTGGCGCTAAGTTAATTTTACCAGGCCCTAAAATGGGTTGTGGTGAAACGCTTAGTAGACTTATACAACAAGAGTCAGTCACCATCGCCGCTGGCGTGCCCACCGTTTGGCTAGCACTTCTCAAATATTTACGTGAAAGTGGAGAAAAGGTCTCTAGCTTGAACCGTGTGGTCGTCGGCGGCTCTGCCTGCCCTTGGAGTATCATGGAAGAGTTTGAAGAAAAGCATGGTGTCTATACCCATCATGCCTGGGGTATGACAGAGATGAGCCCACTTGGTACCTACAATGCCCGCATAGATGAATATTTACCTAGGAATGAAGCCAAGGCCCTGCGCCTGAAGCAGGGCCGTGCGGGGTTTGGAGTAGAAATGCGAATTGTAGACCCTCTCGGCAGCCCCCTTCCTCACGATGGTATTGCTTTTGGCACACTACAGGTAAGAGGCCCTTGGGTTTGCGAACGCTACTATAAAGCCGAAGAGTCTGCGCTCACGGTGGACGGATGGTTTGATACCGGCGATGTGGCCACTATAGACTCTTTAGGCTATCTGACCATCACCGACCGAACCAAGGATGTGATTAAATCTGGGGGAGAATGGATATCTTCCATTGAGCTTGAAAATTTCGCTATAACCCTTGATGGAGTTGCCGAGGCAGCAGTTATAGGTGTCGCTCATGAAAAATGGGCCGAACGGCCACTATTGATCGTGGTGCCAGAGACCGACGGAAAGCTCGAAGCCAAGCAGATTCTCGCCGCTTTTCACGGGCGCTTCGCAAAATGGTGGATTCCTGATGACTGTATTATCACCTCAGAAATCCCCCATACTGCTACGGGAAAAATTAGCAAGAAAGACTTGCGGCAGCAATTTGCACAACACCTCTGGCCTCAAGAAGTATCAGTATAAATTGCCATCAGAAAGGCAAGTATCTTAGCAACCAGTTCAACCGGGCAATAAGCCCGGTTTGCCACTTGAAACCGTTGAGCAAATCTAAATGCCCTATGGTTCACACTATATTTAACCACTTTAGCATTGATATATCTCTGTCATATTCTTTTGCTAGAAAGCTTCCCACACTTATTTGGGATCTCTTGCAAATGTTCAAAAGAATTCTGTCTACCTTATTACTCATTGGCTCTGCCAGTGCAAATATCACCTGTGCTGAAAACAGTACCGCTGGAGCCGAATCCCCCTTGGTTATCGCTCATCGTGGTGCCTCTGCTTACTTACCAGAGCACACTCTCGAAGCAAAGGCCATGGCTTATGCTATGCGACCAGATTATATTGAGCAGGATCTGGTTCTTAGCAAAGATAATCACCTGATCGTGATGCATGATATCTACCTCGATAGCACCACCAATGTTGCAGAGATATTTCCTGGACGAGCTCGTGAAGATGGGCATTACTACACTATCGATTTCACGCTGGAAGAATTAAAAAAGCTCCGTGTTAGCGAAGCTTTCTCAATAGGCGAGGATGGGCCTCAGGCAAAATATCCGCATCGCTTCCCCCTATGGAAATCCAGTTTTCAACTATCCACTTTCGAAGAAGAAATAGAACTCATCCAGGGTTTAAATAAATCCCTTGGATATGAAATTGGTATTTATCCAGAAATAAAAAAACCATACTTCCACCACTGGGAAGGAAAAGATATCGCCACAATCGCTTTGCAAAAACTTAAGGAATACGGCTATAGCGACAAACAACATAAAGTTTTTTTACAGTGCTTCGATGCAGAAGAGTTACAACGTATCAAGTTTGAACTAATGCCCGCCATGGGGATGGATCTTTCCCTCGTTCAGCTTATTGCTGCAACCAGCTGGGGGGAAAAACTGATTGAGATTGATGGCATAATTCAAAATTATGATTACGATTGGATGCTGGAGCCTGGCGGCATGCGCAAAATCACCAGCTATGCCGATGGCATCGGCCCTTGGTACCCCATGTTAATAGAAGTTGAGGATGGTAAGCCAAGGGCCAATAATATCGTCCGCCGTGCCCATCGCAGGGATCTCCAAGTTCACCCCTATACTTTTCGCGCCGACCCGGAGAAGCTTCCAGAGGAATTCGATAGTTTTAACCAATTCCTCCACTTTGCCGCCTACCAACTGCGCGTCGATGGAATTTTTACTGACCAGCCCGATCAAGCTGTCAATTACCTTTCCCGCCCTCACCATAGAAAACGCAGATATTAAGCAAACAAAAAAGTGGCCGCATCAGCGGCCACTTTTTTAATCAAACTTTGAGAAATCTGCAGGGCGCTTCTCCATAAAGGCAGTAGCCGCCTCTTTAAACTCCTCAGAAGTGAGGCGGTCCTGGAAATGGCGACCCTCCTCCTGAATAATCTCCAAACCCTTTTCCTGGGTTGCGCGACGCAATAACTGCTTGGAAAGCCGCACGGCAGCCGGTGCCTTCGCCGCTAGCTCAGCGGCCACCTCTCGGGCCCGAACAATCGCCTGCTCCGGCTCCACCGCCGCATTACAGATACCGATCTCCACAGCTTCCTGAGCACTAAACTTTTTGCCCAATAGCAATAATTCCGATGCTTTTGCGTGGCCGGCAATACGAGGCAATAAGTAACTGGAACCATACTCAGGGCATAACCCCAGGTTGACAAACGGCATTTGGAACAGGGCATCGTGTCCGGCAAATGACAGATCACAGTGCAACAGCATAGTGGTACCGATACCCACTGCAGGGCCATTCACTGCTGCAACCACTGGCTTGGGAAAGTTGTAAAGTGCGCTCATAAACTGGAATACCGGAGACTCCTCACCCTCTGCAGAGCCACCGAGAAAATCTGTCAAATCGTTGCCACTGGTAAAAATGCCCTCGGCACCAGTGAGAATAACTACGCGGATTTCACTATTATTGACTGCACTATTGAGCAACTCTGCCATGGCAGTATACATAGCCATAGTCAGTGCATTTTTGCGCTCAGGGCGATTGATGGTTATTTCCAGGATACGCTCGTTTACCTGGGCCTGAATTTCCGCACATGCGCTTTGCATAATGTTCTCCGGGTTCGAATCATTTAAGACTGATAGACAGCCGCAGCGGCCAAAAAACAGAGCTGTGAGTAAACGCAGAGCTTCTGATAGTGCTTCCGGAATACTAATAGGATCTTGGCCTAAGTGTGCAACCGCAAATAAACAGATTTCCGTTGATTAGCGCGAAATTTCTATGCCTTTCCCAAGGGAAACCACTTTTATCTTATTAGTTAGCACAAAAGGCTTGATAACCGGGTGTATAGCCGCGAGCCGCCTTTGACAGGCGATTCATATTAACGACTATAAGCCCAGAGGCGAGTTCATAACCAACCACATTCGTTGACGGGAATAACCCGGTGGCTCATAGATCACCGAGCTATTCTTTCAGGGCACTTGTTAGGGCTTTAGCGCGGACTCTCTACGCAGAGGCTGGCACATACAGTGAACACCACCACCTCCGGGAGTAATCATGGAGATATCCGGATCAATTACCTCAAGACCATGAGCCCGACACTTCTCCGCGAGGCCAGTATTGGCTTTGGGTAGCATCACTCGATCATTCCCCAGGGCCACCACATTAACTCCCAGTTCCAGTACTTGCGGGAAAGGAATATCGATAATCTCTATATTGCGACTCTTAAACCACTGCACCAGCTCCGGCTCGACGGCATCAACACAGATGGCCGCAAGCTTTTCCGCCAGCATTGCCACCATAACATCGATATGCAGGAAGAAGGGGTCAAACTGGTAGCCCTTTACCTCCCAACCCTCCTTCTCTACCCAGCTCTTCATCTGCGCAAAGCCCTGAGGACTGGTGCGCTCACCAGAATAACCGCACAGAATCACTCCCGGCTCAAGCACCATAAAGTCACCACCTTCCAGAGAGCCGGCGGTGATGACATCATAAATGGGGATATCCAGTTCCGCATACTTCTTAACGATAGGGGCCCACTCCCCCCGGCGCCAAGGGCTAAACATTTGCGTAACAATAGGTCCCCAGGGTGTCATTACCGAAGAATCACGTCCGTAGATCTGATAGGGCAAGCTGCTGTCTGCCGGAATCAAATGGGTAGTCACTCCCGCATGGCGATAGGCATCCAGCATTTCTTTATGCTGCATCTCAGCCACTTTGTGATCGAACTGCATGCCTAAGCGTTCAGCTCGGCGTGCACTGGCATTTCCCGTGCGCCAGCTGAAGTTATCCACCGGCCCGATGAGTACATCGCGCAATACGCCGTACTCCGAGTCCATTCCCCAGTTAGTCAGTGGAGCTGTACCACCGTTATCCTTGCGGTACTTCAAGGTAAATTCACTCATGATCAACCTAAATCTATTGATAGGAACCCAGCCAACCTTTTAGGCTTACCAGGCGTTCTTATTGCATATTGGCTAGTAAGGATAATCAGCCCGCTTCGGCGCTATTTAACATGGCGTGCAACAAAACATTACAGCCCGCTTCCAAGTGGCCTGGCTCAGCCGACTCCGCTTCATTGTGTGAAAGCCCCCCCGCACAGGGAACGAAAATCATAGACACGGGTGCAACCCGCGAGATATAGACCGAGTCGTGCCCAGCTCCAGAAACCATCTTACGATTGCTATAACCCAGGTTTTGTACCGCACTGTCAACCGCCTCAATACAGTCTTTATCAAAAGCCACCGGTGGTGAGAACCACTCTTCGCGTACATCTATAACAACACCGCTGGCCTCTTGCGCCTGCTCGGCTACCCGGTAGAGAGTGCGGTGTAAATGCTCCAACCCCTCCGGTGTTGGGTGGCGTAAATCCAATGCGAGCACTACTTTTTCCGGTACGGTATTGCGGCTACCCGGTTCTGCACGCAAGTCGCCACAGGTAATCCGGGCATCCTCGGAGTAAGCCTTCACTTCCCCATATAGTTCCTCGCACAGCCACGCCATGGCCTGGACAGGGTCGCGACGATCCTCCATTGGGGTGGGCCCTGCATGACAGGGGGTACCAAAGAAGGTCACATCGTACCAGCGGATTCCCTGCACCCCGGTAACGACTCCAATCACTTGATCCTGTTTTTCCAGAATAGGTCCCTGCTCAATATGCGCCTCAAAGGCCGCTTTGATAGGTGCCGGCTGGACCGGTTCAGGACCTAAATACCCAATACGCTCCAGCTCCTGGCCAATGGTTATGCCAGATTTATCCATGCGGCTGTGGCCATAATCGAGGCTAAACTCCCCCGCCCAAACACCGGATCCGACCATGGCTGGGGAGAAGCGAGCCCCTTCTTCGTTAGTCCACACCACCACTTCCAGGGGTGCCTTGGTTCGAACCCCACCCTCCTCAAGGGTACGCAATACTTCTAGGCCGGCCAGCACACCGTAAACTCCATCAAACTTGCCGCCAGTGGGCTGGGTATCCAGATGCGATCCTGTAATCACTGCGGGGAGGTCATTGTCGGTACCGGAACGGCGAGCAAAGATATTCCCCATGCGATCCACGCGAATTTCACAACCGATTTCCCGGCACCAGCGTACAAACAGGTCGCGCCCTTTACGATCCTCATCAGTCAGAGCCTGCCGGTTACAACCCCCAGCAGGGGTTGCACCAATTTCAGCCATTTGCATAAGACTTTGCCAGAGACGTGTGCCATCAATACGCAATTGTTGTGCGGGGTTTTCCATTCAAAAAGCTCCGGGCCTGATATTGAGGATCATATTAATCACTTTGGCAAAAGTTATGTTTTGATCCTTACAGATTAAAGAGAGCATTATTTCGCCGTTGATCAAAACTCGACCAGAATTTACCAAATGACTCTCACTTATAGCTCATACTTGAAAATAGACGAGCTGCTAGGGTGCCAGAAGCCCCATCAGATGGCTCTAAGCACGATGAACCTCTGTTTATTATGAAACACCAGAGCTTCGAGCTCTGGTTTAAGCAGGTGTTACATGAACAGAGCTTCCTGGTATGGCTCTTCAGTTGACTGCGCCTTACATACCCTTAAGCGTGTGGATAAAATTTACCGCACGCTGATTCAATAAGTAAATATTCTTGAAACGCTGGCACTACTGGAGTTCTTATCCTTCAGGGACCGGCTCTCAACCACCAGCGGCTTTCAGTCATTTCAGTTCTGCGAGATAAAGGTTCTGATTGGTATCTATCACAATGATCCCCTGCTGAATGAGATCTGTGAGGGCTGCTCGATATCGACTGTTCTTTACAACAATAATGGTAGAGCGAAGGATGGAAGCAAAGCAGGCACTGGCGGATCGGCCATGAGCGGGCAAAAAGCAATTTTTACCGTTCGCCTTTCCTGCGCTATTGAAGGCTCCCGTTGCGGGGTCTCAGTAATTAGCAGCAGGCATAAAAAAAGCCAGCATATTGCTGGCTTTTTTTATGCAATGCGAAGGCCCGCTCGCTTCTCTCTGGTTTACTTCTCGAAAGGCACCAGGGAAACTTGAATAGCCGGATTCACTTCCTTAGCAGCATCCGCGATCTGTACATAAGTGTCCGCACTCGACTTGTTATGCGCACGTACAATCACTATAGCTTGAGGGTTCTCGGCATACAGCTGCGCGATACGGGCACGAACTGCACGGCTATCAATACGGCTACCAGCAAGACTGATCTCATCGTTGGCGTTCACAACCAGCAGGATGTTTTGCTTATCTGAATCAGGCGGATTGTCCTGGGTCTGGTTCGGATCAGGCACATTTACGTCCAACGCTTTCTCTTTTACAAAGGACGCCGTTACGATAAAGAAGATCAACATGATGAACACTACGTCCAGCATGGGCGTTAGGTCGATATCCGCCTTCTCTTCTTCTACGGCCTTTCCGCGTCGTCTACTCATAAAACACCGTGCTGTTATCAAATACCAAGGGTGCCGGTTTAACCGGTCTCATCTGGTGGGCAAGATTGCCGCGAATCGCCAGGCATTGCAAGTACAACCTATAACCAATAGAAATAACCCTTTAAAATCAATAGGTTATAAAAGCAAACTGAATAATCAGGTCATTTTTTGATCGAAAGATCCGACTATCGCTGCTGCAGATAACGCTGGTAATCCGGTACCTCCCGGTCAAACTCACGCTCCATTAGGGTCGACTGAACAATCATGTCTGCACTACTAGAATTGCAGGCCACGGGTATATTCCAAGCGGCAGCAATACGTAACAGTGCTTTGACATCTGGATCGTGAGGCATAGGCTCAAAGGGGTCCCAGAAAAAGACTAGCAAGTCTACCTTGCCTTCACTGATTCGGGCTCCAAGCTGCTGATCCCCCCCTAGGGGACCGCTCAATAGCTTCTCTACTTTGAGACCGGTAGCTTCCTCTATCTTACCGCCAGTTGTGCCCGTAGCCAGAAGACTGTGCTTCTCCAGAAGATAACGGTGACGAAGACACCATTGTATCAAGGTCCCCTTGCGGTTGTCGTGGGCGACCAGGGCGATCCGTTTACTCGCGGGTAACGCCTTAGAGATAAATTCCATAAGGACCTCAATAAAAAGTAACTCTTCTATATTATCCCAATCACACGGAAGTTGTTCCCTCTACTCCACCCCACGAAGTATTAAGGAATTGCTCCCCACAGAAGTAGGTTCACCTCGGTATAATGGTGAAAACCTCGTACCTAAGTAAGGAGAGAATATGAGTGTAGGAGCCTGGGAGCCACAGGTGAGTGGCCGGCAAGAAGAAAACCAGTGGGAATTCGACCGGGATCAATTGCAGAGGCTTATCAGTGTTGCCGCCTCTGATAACAGCCTAAGCGCAAATCTAAATAAAGATGACTTAAAGGCCTCAAAGCTGATTCGCCTGCCGGCTCAGCAATGGTTAGAAGAGAGCCAACACTGGGACAACGAGCAGTTATGGCAACTCATACGCTTCTTCACCCTTGCAGAAATGGAACTGACCGGCTGGGATGCCGGGGCAGAGTCTGCTGTCATTCCCCTGGCCAAAGAGCTGCGCCAACGCAAAGCACCATTACAAAAAGAACAACTTCTCTGGATTCGTCAACACTCCAATAACCGCTACCTTCCCTACGGGCCACTGTAACCTTTAGATACCAAGACACGGTGATAGAGCCGCAATCCCTTCCTCTATCACCAAAGTCTCTGCTTAAGTTATCAACTCTTTATAAAGAAGAATCCATCTCCAAGCGGTATTAAGATACCTTGAAAACTTTCAGCTAATTCACCGCAATCATCATCACTATCAGAAACCACTGCAAGGGAATATCTTGTTAACCTAGAATTCTCTGCCCAGCATTAAACTGAGCCCCCTAAGGCTATTCATAGCAATGCCTACTTAGGAAGCATACTTTTAGCTCCAGGAAGTGATGACTCTACAAAAGACTCAACCTGTCACTAGATAACAAAGAATTTACTTTAAAGCCTTCATTATCCCAGTTACCCAAGTGAATGTTCTTGAGCGTTTTAACACTCAGCAAATACCCACTAACTTTTTGATACTTAGTTAACAGACCAGTTGAGTTAGTCTGCAACAAAGCGATTAGTTCCTACGACTATTTCAAGATAGCCACAAACACTCAAAACTCAACCAGAATTCAGATCGGCTGTTGGCATCAATGGGAAAATTCTTGGCCAATATCCAGCTTAACCACCGAGCTTTTCTCTTAACTCACCTAAACAGATTAATATCCCCATAAATAAAGAGGCTATCTTATTCATCAAAGCCTACATGTACACGTATAAGAAGTGCCTTACTGATCCGCGACGGCTCAGCTGAACTTTGAAGGTGTTGTACATCACTAACCTCTCGCAGGTGCAGGATAGTAATATCCACGGCTTTCGAAGTTCTTCTGTTAGACAGTGCATCCAGACTAGAGGCCCATGAAAAGAGTGGGCATTTCTCCAGAGCCTGCCACTACTTTTACTCCACTTAAGAAGCCAGAGCTTTTAAGGCATGGTTAGAGTCACTTTCACTATAGTGAAAACAGTATTCAGCCACATTAACTCAGCGCGGTAGGGTTACATCTGATAAAGACTGCAATGATTCATAGTCGCAGGCTCCGAGCTTAAGCATTTGTCGATAACAGTCCGTTAAGTTTTGTTAACTCTTTACTTGCTCAACACACTAACCCCACTACCTGGGTTTGCGCTAAATCGGAACTGTAAGTGCTCTCCAGTTTAATCTCTTATACAAAAACGAGAGTCATCAATAAACCATAGGAAATTACTCAACTATTCACTTGCAATTACACCTTTCAGTTTATGCAACGAGAGTAAAACAAAAGCCTTCTTTACTGCGCAAATACCTACTACGACTCTCTTTTTAGGTCCTCAAATTGAAAATATATAAAAAAAAACGATTTTTTTTACATGAAATAGCAAAATTCCATATAAAACACTTGCATTTAGGTATACAAATAAGCTGCAATTAGCGCCGCTCACTTGGGGGGACTCACTATCAATTGTTTTCTGCCGAAAACAGACGTCTTCGACAGTGCATTTCACTGGGAAGATGGCTGAGAATAATTGATAGGAATGCCCCCATTTAACAAAACAATACATTTGCAGGGAAATTTAAATGGCTACAAAAAAAGTATCCGCAGTCGCCACTAGCGATGTTGCACAGCTGGAAGCGGAGCTGCGCTCCCTTACCGCAAAACTGGAAAGTGCCCGTCTCAAACAAGAGAAGGACCTGACCGCTAAAGTAGAAAAGTTGGCAAACAGTGCCAAGAAAACCGCAGAAAAAGCTAAAGCGACTCAAGAAAAAGTTGCCGCTGTCCGCGCTAAGAAGAAAACCCCGGCCCAGCAAAACCAGCTGAAAAAAGCGCGTGATGCTGCTGCTGCAGCCAAAACTGCCGCTGCAGAGGCCAAAACTGCCGCTGCAGAAGCAAAAGAAGAGCTGGCCGGCATTAAAGCTGCAAACAAGCTTGCAGCTAAAGTAGCCAAAGTCGTCGCTAAAGAAGAAGCCGCTATCGCCAAGAAGCTGGCAACCGAAGAGAAGAAGCAAGCTACAGCAGAAGCCAAAAAAGCTGCAGCTGCTGCCAAGAAAGCTGCCACTGCAGAGAAGAAAAAAGCTGCTGCGGTAAAGAAAAAGCCCGGTCGCCCAGCCAAAGCTGACTCAGCTAAGAAGAAGCCAGGCCGTCCTCCTAAGGCTGCAGCCACTACTGAAGAGCCTAAGAAAAAGCCGGGGCGCCCAAAGAAAACCGAAGAAGCTAAAAAGCCCGGTCGTCCAGCCAAAACCGAAGCTGCCAAGAAAAAGCCTGGCCGTCCAAAGAAAGCAGAAACAGAAGCCGCAGCAACTGAAGCTGCTCCTGTAAAACGCGGTCGCGGCCGCCCGCCAAAGGCAGAAACTGCGAAAAAGAAGCCCGGTCGCCCGGCTAAAAGCGAAGCAGCCAAGAAAAAGCCAGGGCGCCCCAAAAAAGTCGAAGCCGCAGCCCCAGCTGCAACTGAAGCTGCTCCTGTAAAGCGCGGCCGTGGTCGTCCGCCCAAGGCTAAGTAATAAGTAACTCACTTAGCTTGTTCAGCGGGAACAACAGCGCCCGCTGAACCGCCCCCGGCAAGCCCGGGGGCTATCCTTTGTACTCACCGATTTGAACACCAATACTGACCGCGCGTATGTGGTGATCCTTCCCCAAATACAAAATGCAATCGGCCCAGTTAGGCATATCAATTAACAGATTTCGTGTTATCCGTTCATAGTGCTCAATAAAGCGGTCCAGCTCAGACTCCTCCATCCCCGCCCCTGTACGTTTATGTAACTTTTGTTCCTGTAGTTTGCGCCACTCAAAAATTGACTCCATTCCAGGAGCACACAGCATCACCATGATATCCACGCGCTGAAATAGTTCACGATAGATCCCTTCCAGTTGCTGATTAATAAAACGTCTCCAGCTGCCGGAAGTGTCCTCTAACCTCTCCAATGAATTAATAGGCTGAATTGGTGTTATCGATGCCTTAGCGCCGAGACACCATCCCTCAAGCAATACAATATCCACCTTGCCACTATGCACAGGCCAAAGGTTACTGGGCACCCTGTCATCTTTGGATTTATCAAAACGCGGCAGATAAACTTGTGACTGATCTCCAGCACTGCAAAGAGCATCCAGAGTATCTAACCCCAATTGAACATCGTGAGTGCCCGGTACTCCTCGGGTGCGCAAGAGCGGGTGAACCTCTTGGGAGAGCTGCAGCCGTTGGGAATGAGTCAGGTAAATGTCATCCAAAGAAAAAGTACAGCAGTTGAACCCCTGTTTCGCCAGGATCAGGCAAATAAAGTCTGATAACGTTGACTTGCCAGTGCCCTGCCCACCACTAATCCCCACAACCAGGGTCTGCCCTTCCTTGTGTCTTTTCATGAGCCATAAAGCCAATGGCAAGTAATAGGCCTCTATCTCATGAGAAAAATCTGCTGGCAGTTGGTGCTTCTGAATAAAACTACCAATCACTTGCCGTAGACTTGTCCCTGCTAGTTCACGGCTAAGTTTGATAATTTCCTCCGGCCAGCGACATATTCCAGTCTCTAACTTGTTTCCCAATCTTCCCTCCAGATTCTGCTCCAATTTTTAATCAAGCCTCTTATTCACCATAAAGAAACGGGGGCCATGGCCCCCGCAAAAAGTGATCACAAGAATAATTTAATACTGAATATGCTAGCTCAATCGAGGACCTGCTAACTTTCTCCAAGAGAGTTTGCTGTGTAAATGCCCAGGCAAAACCAAAAGAACCGGGGTCACCAGTAACGTCAGGAGTGTGGAGAAGGACAATCCATAGACGATAGCACTGGCCAGTTTGACCCAGAATGATGCGATTACACCGTCGACCACAACATTTCGTCCTACCATGTCGACACTCACACCTAGGGCTAGCGGCAACAAACCTAAAATCGTCGTAGCAGTAGTGAGAAATACCGGGCGTAACCTCTGCGTGGAAGCTTTGAGGGCAGCCTCTGCGGGGCTAAGGTCAGGCTCACTTTTACGTACAAAGTTATAGGTATCGATCAAAACAATATTGTTGTTAACCACAATCCCCGCGAGGGCAACAATCCCTACTCCAGTCATGATGACACTGAAGGTGCTCTGGCTAAGCAATAAACCCAACATCACACCAATCGTCGACATAATCACCGAAGACAAGATCAGCAATGACTGATAAAAACTGTTGAATTGGGTTACTAACAGGATAAACATCAAAAACAGTGAAAGTAGAAAAGCCACCCCTAGAAACTGAAAGGACTCACTCTGCTCTTCATCCGCACCGCGAAATAATAACTCCACGCTTGGATCTACCGGATTCTGCTCAAGCCAAGCCCGGATTTCTTTGACCTTATCGTCTGGCAACACACCCTCCTGAGCGTCAGCTTTTACTTGCATGCGGGTAATGCCGTCGATCCTTTCAATTTTGTCTACTTTCGGCATGGCCACTGTATGTACAAAGCTGCTGATAGGCACTGTACCGCGCGGAGTGTTGACCTTGAGTTGATCAAGAGCGGCTATACCGCGAGCACTTTGCGGGTAACGAATACGAATATCCACCTCTTCATCAGTATCATCGGGACGGTATTCAGCCACTCGCACACCGTTGGTTACCAGCTGAACCGCTCGTCCTACTTCAGTCAGATCAGCTCCATACAAGGAGGCCTTGGCACGATCCACCCGCACCTCCCACTGAATCCCTGGGAGTGGTGCAGTATTGACAATATCTCGTAAACCACCGAAATCATCTTCCATTGCCCGGTGTAGTCGCCAAGTCTCGGCCAATAATTTTTCATAGTTCTGCCCGCGTAGCTCTAACACAATATCTTTGCCAACTGGCGGGCCGCCTTCCATTACGTTAGCCGTAACCTTGATCCCTGCAAAATTTGCTGTGCGTGCACGAATATCTTCGAAAACTTCCCGGCTGCGCCGCTCGCGCTCCTCAGCCGGCAGCAGCTCCACCAACATA
Organism: Microbulbifer mixtoriginis (SeqCode); assembly: GCF_052467515.1. Lineage (NCBI taxonomy): Bacteria > Pseudomonadati > Pseudomonadota > Gammaproteobacteria > Cellvibrionales > Microbulbiferaceae > Microbulbifer > Microbulbifer mixtoriginis (SeqCode). The sequence continues at coordinate 3,854,122 of NZ_CP174314.1, forward strand.
TTGGCAATCTGGTCCGGGGCACGATCGGAGTTACCGGAAATTCCACCGGAACCGATTGTCGTATGCGCTATACGTACTTCTGGAATACTCAGGACCGCTTTTTCCACTTGGGCGACCAGCACTTTCTTCTCCGCCATGGAGAGATTGCCCTGCGCTCTAATCTCAACATTGCCGTACTGCTCTTCGGTCTCGGTGAAAAATTCAACCCCGGCACCAAAGCGGCCAAAAGCAATAAATATGCAGACCAAGAGAACAATTGTGGTGGTAAAGGCCATCCCTGGGCGACGCAAGACAAAAGCCAAGAGGCGGGCATAGTAACCGGTAATTCCCGGTAGGAGCGTGGGCTGCCCCTCCTCTAACTGCTTTAAGTAACTACGCGTTGAAGCTGTTAAATTACTTTTGCCAAATAAAGCGCCCAGCACCGGAGCAAAAAACAGTGCATAGAGCAGTGATCCCGCTAATACCGCAAAGACAGTCACCGGCAGGTAGCGCATAAACTCGCCGACCACTCCCGGCCACAGCATTATCGGAAGAAAAGCGGCGAGCGTAGTTGCCGTTGAGGCGACAACCGGCCAAAACATACGACTGACCGATGCGATATAAGCGTTACGAGCACTCAAACCCTCTGCCATTTTTCGATCGGCAAATTCGGTAATCACGATGGAACCATCAATCAGCATACCGAGGGCCAGTAACATGCCGAACATCACCATAAAATTAAAGGAGTACCCCAGATACCAGGTGACGATAGAACCGAACAGCAGCGAGAATGGCACCCCCAATCCAACCAGAATGCCTGAGCGGAAACCCAGGGCAGCCACCACAATAATCATTACCAGCAGCATTGCGGTAAGAATATTGCCCTGCATTTCACTGACCATATCCCGCGCAAAGTTGGACTGGTCAAAAACAAACTCCACTTTTACGCCTTGGGGTAAAGCTCCCAGCTCCTCTTGCACAACCGATCTGACCCGATCTGCCACATTTACGGAGCTGGCGTCATTGCGTTTCTCGACATTAATAGCGAGACCGGGGCGACCGTTGATGCTGGTAAAACTCACAGCATCCTTGAAGGTGCGGCGAATATCGGTCACATCACCCAGGGTAACAACGCCATCTGCCGAATTCTTTAACGGGATCTCATAAACATCCTGTGCACTCTCAATCAGGCCGGGAACTTTGACAGAAAAGCGCCCGCGATCCGTATCCAATTCTCCTGCGGGAATCAGCAAGTTATTACCCAGCACCGCGTTAATCAGCTCTGCACTGGTCACCTGATAGTGCTCCAGGCGCACCGGATCAATAGTTGCCTCGACTACCTCTTCGCGATTGCCGTGTAGATCTGCGCTCAATACATCGCTGATATTTTCTATTTTGCGCTTAAGTAACTGGGCACTACTGAGCAGTACCCGCTCACTAACTTTTTCCCCAGAGAGGGTAACCACAATGGTGGGAAAAGGTTGCGCCGATGCCTCCTCAACGGTGGGTTCTTCCGCATCCCTTGGCAGCTCTGCACGGGCCCTCTCCACCGCGTTGCGTATATCATCCACCGCATCATCCACATCAATTGCGGAGTCAAATTCCACCACGATATAGGCCAGGGACTCACGGGCGACCGCAATCACCTCGACAACTCCCTCAACCGCACGGATTTCCTGCTCCAAGGGGCGCACCAAAAGGCGCACGCCATCCTCGGGAGAAATCCCCTCATGGGTAACCTGCACCATGACAAATGGCGGATTCACTTCAGGGCTAGATTCAATTGTCATAGCACCGCGGGCCACAAGCCCCACTAAGACAATCAGCAACATCAGGCAAATGGCACTGCGATTGCGCGCAATCGCATTCTCCAATAATTTCATCGCTAGTTACCTTCCTGATCATCCTGTGCACTGGGCACTGAAACCGGCTCAGGGGTGATATCCACAGGCTGGGATTGCACACTGAGTGCAGGTTCTGGTGGAGACATTTCCACCTTGACAATATCGCCCTGGCTCACATATTCCTGACCGACGGTGATCAGAGTAACCGGGTCCGGCAGGCCACTGACCCAAACACCCCCGTCTCCATCACCCACCAAAGTGACATTGATAAAATCGACCCGATTGTTTTCATTGAGCACCCGCACACCCAGTGTGCCGCTGTCATCCAGAGTCAGTAGTGAGGAGTTAATATGGTGTGCCAGTATTTCACCGGTGGGCAGAGCCAAGCGACCACTTAAACCACCGCGCAGCAAGTTGCCGGGATTATTCACTGCCACCTCGACACGGTAAGCGCGGGTGATCTCTTGTGCCTGCTGGCTGATGTAACGCAATTTACCCTGAACCGGAATACCACGTTGTAATTCTGCACTGGCCGGGCCCGCGGGCACTAAATTGCCCACTTGATTCTCGGAGACCTCACCAACTACCAGAATTGGATCCAAATCCAGCAGGGTCGCACATTCTTCTCCCCGGCGAATAAAATCACCCAGCTCTACTGCGCGCTTATTGACCACGCCGGCAAAAGGCGCGCGGATTTTCAAGTTATCCACCATCACCTTGGCCGAGGTGAAATCCGCCTGCGCTTGCGCCAGAGCAACATTCTGCTGAGCCATGGCCGTATCGGACTGCAAGCCTTTCTTTTTTAGCCGCTCAGCGCCAGCATAATCCAGACGCGCTTTATTGAGCGCGGCTTCGGCCAGGGCCAGTTTTTCCAGACGGTCCTCCGCTTCGATTTCACAGATCACCTCACCCTGTTGTACTTGGCTTCCCTCTGGCACTGGCAGCCGGGCTATCACACCATCCAGTTCCGCTCTCAGGCGCACGCTGCGATTTGCTTCGGTATGCCCATTGACCAACACCCGTGTCGCGTAGGACTGAGCCTCAATCCGCCGGGCCTGAACCCGCATCGCCGCCTCGGGAACAATCCCCGCTTTTTCGGCGGCATTCGCACTCTCACTATCCTCTTCAGGTAGCAAAACTCCACTGAATAGCCAGGCAAGGGCCAGTAGGGTAACGAGTAATGCGATTCGATAATTTCGGTTAGACCAGATAGATACCAGTGCACTCATAAATAGAAACCTGTCAGGCACAAATAAAGCGGCCGGCAGCAACGCTGGCGCAGTGTTTTGAGTAGGCCAAATTTTACACAGCCCAGTCGTATTCCTAAATTGAATTTTCAGAGAAATAGACCAGCTGACAAGGCTGCGGGGCCGGTAACATCAGTCGATGTCTGAGTAAATTGAGTATAAGAAGGGGCAGGTGCTTCGCGTGGGGCAAAGAGGGGAAATCGGTCAGACTGTCTTCACAGGGCACTCCGACCGCATCATTTAGTGAGAATTAAGACAGCATCGATTCCAAAAAGCCCAGCATGTCTGACTCATCATCAATCAGTTCACCGGAACCAAATTCCGCATTCCAATCGAGAAGTATTCTGGCCAGAGCCCTTGCCTGTTCGGCCAGGGCAACTAACTCTTCGCGGCTATTCTTCGGCCCTGTGTAAAGCTTTAATTTGCGATGGCTGTCGGCCAGTTGATGGCTGGGGTACTTAGAGCGATACACTTCCAACTTCCAGCGCAGCGAATGCACCATATTGCGATAAAACGTCAATTTTGTTGGCAACTGCAGCAGAGTGAAATCTTCAAGATCCCCAAACAGGGAGCAATCGAGCCCGAGCACCTGGGTCTCGCGGCTATTGTGCGCAGCAAAAATATTTGCGCTACGAGGCTCTGCCAACAACATAGAGAGATCGCCAAATAATTCCCCTGGGCGAATAACCGCCAGGGGACGCTCGCCATTAAGCCCATTGCCCTCCACTTGAACCTGCAGTTCTCCCCGCAAAAGGAAAAAAACCCACTGATCCACATCGCCGGCGCGCAGCAGCTGTTCGCCAGGTTCCAAACTCAAAAGTCGGGAGCGCTTTAACAATACATCGTACTGCCACTCACTGGCCGCACGAATATCTCGAAACAGATGAATGACGTTAAGAAGCTTATCGACAGCTTCCCGCGGATAGTCAATAAGGGGCTTGGTTTCCATAGATACCGCAAAATTAGTGAAAACTTTTCCATTTTTTCTAAAAGTGTGGCCGATGCCACTTGGCGATGCCGGATTCTAAACGATATCGATCTGCCACACACATCGTTGGCTATGACAATCGTTTCCCACTCGGCACCCGCGATCCTGCGAAGGGGGGCATTCTAACCTCTCCAGGCTTGAACTCCATTCCAGTTGCAGTAGAGTTAGGCGAAGTGTTGAGTACAGTGTGCTCACTCACACTTTGAATGCGCACTATTTCATCTGATTTGTGTGCACCGGGGAGGGACACCTCAATCTTAATTACCGGGACCCGAGTGTCCGGATATGCAGACACCATAGAACAATGAAATCGATAAAAATTGTCTTCTCACTTTGGGTGTTAACATTTGCTGTAACTACCTCAGCTGCACCGCTCTTAAATGGCCTTGCGCTCGAACAACAATTTAACAAAGAACTCTATATAGCCGCTGTCTACTCGGAGAGTCTTTCCAGTGATTCAGCCGGCCTTTACAACCCAGAGACACCGCGACGCCTGGAAGTACGGGTGCTCGCCAAAAGCCTGCCCGCGCGCCGTTTCCGCAACCAGTGGATGGAAAGTATCGCCATCAATAACCGCGGTGACACCCTGAGCAGTCAGGCGGAGGATATGGTGACCTTCGCCAACCTGTTTAAAGGCCGCCTGCACCGCGGGGACCAGTTAGCCATCGATTTTGCTGCCGACAGCGGTATCACCTCGGTTTCCCTGAATGGCATCACCCTCGGTGAGATAGTCAATCCGGATTTCTTCAATACCCTGCTGCGCGCCTGGATCGGCCCTGTCCCCCCCTCGACAGATTTTCGTGACGGACTGCTCTCTGCCGGAAATATTCCCGACTCCCTGCGCTCCACTTTTGAGAGCCTAGAGCCCAGCAGCGAGCGGATCGCCGAACTGCAGTTGAAGTTGATTAGCCAAGAGGAAGCCCTGGCGGCGACGCAGGCACCACAGAACGAGGAGGAGCTATCCAAGCCCACACTGGTTGAGGTGGATCTCGCCCCGCCCACCATGACTCTGACTCCGGCAAGCTCCGAAGTGTTGGAGGTGGCCGAGCAAATCACAGAGCAGGTAGCTCAGACTGAAGCCACCGATGGGCTCTCACAGACAGAGGAAGCCCCCCTGCAGCAGGAAAACGAAAGTAGCGGCGAGCCTATCCAACTAGCCGCAAACGACCCCGAGGATATAGCGCTGGCAGAAATGGATGAGGAGTTTGAGGAGGAAGAAGAGGCCCCCCTAACCGCCGGTATGATCTTGGCTCGCCAAATTTACACTTCCAATCTACTGCGCCACACCTACCGTCATATTCGCTATCCGAAACGCGCCCAGGAGCGGGGCCAGGAAGGTAGTGTGCGCCTGAATGTGGTTATTAACACCCGCGGCGAAGTAGAGGAGATTCAGGCAGTGCAAGAATCCCGCTTTGGTACTCTCAACCGTGAAGCTCGCGCTGCGGTAGAGAGAGCGGCGCCATACCCCGCAGTACCCTCCCAGCTGGGCGAGGAGACTTTCAGCTTCTCACTGCCGATTACCTTCAATCTACCCGACTGACCCACTCTTTCGCAAAAGCCCCACTCTGTGGGGCTTTTTACTAAGAAATTTCGCTAAATTTGTAACTCCTAACCAAATTAGCCAAGCCACCATCTGCCGCAATCCATCCGCCGCTAAACGCAGCCCTCTTGCCCAACCTTACTGTCCCCTTTTACCATGTACGTTTGATACAACTGTGCAAAATTTAGCCAAAAGAGCCGAAATGAAAAAACTATTACTACCTGTCGCTATTGCTGGCATTCTCGCCGGCACCCAGCTGTCACTAACAGCCCACGCCCACGATCACAGTGGCTCCAGCCACCATAAGGCCACTGCTGAACAGCAGCAGCTCACTTCCGGTATCGACCTCACCGCGATGGATACTAGTGTTCGCCCACAGGATGACTTCTTCGCCTATGTAAACGGCACCTGGCTAAAGAACACCGAAATTCCAGCAGATAAATCCCTCTGGGGCGGCTTTACAACCCTGAGAGACAAAAGCACAGAACAAGTTAAAACACTGATCATGGAGGCCAGTAAAGGCGCCAGCAGCAAAGATGCCAAGCAGATCGGTGACCTCTACAACAGCTTTATGAATGAAAAGCTGATTGAAAAGAAAGGCATTACTGCTGTCTCCTCCGAACTCGCCAAAATCGACGCAATTAAGACCCGCAAGGATCTGACTAACTATTTCGCCTACGCTGATATCGCCGGCTACGACGTACCCTTCGGTGGCGGCATCTACCAAGACCTAAAAGAGGTCGAGAACTATATTTTCTACCTGTGGCAGGCCGGCCTGGGTATGCCCGACCGCGACTACTATTTCGAAGATAGTGAGAAGAGCAAGGGGCTGCGCAAGGCCTATAAAGAGTATCTGGTAGAAATCCAAAAGTTAGGCCAGCTGGATAATGCCGAAACGTTCTCCAAGAAAATCTTCAAGCTGGAAGAGAGCCTCGCCAAGCATCACCGTACACGCCTGGACAACCGCGACCCCGAAAAGTATTACAACAAGAAATCCGCTGCGGAGCTGAAAAAGCTGATGCCTGCAGTTGACTGGAACAGCTACCTAAGCGCAGCCAAACTGGCCAAGGCTGACAGCTTTATTGTGGGCCAGCCCGAGTACCTGGAAGCCGCTAATCAGATCATTGTCGACACCGATATGGCCACCTGGAAGCGCTACCTGAAGGTCAAGGTACTTTCCGCCATGGCGCCTTACATGCACAGTGAGATTGCCCAGGCACATTTCGATTTTTACAACACCAAACTCCACGGCGTAGAGCAGATGGAACCCCGCTGGAAGCGCGGCACCCAGTTTGTGAATGGCGCAGTGGGTGAGCTGGTCGGCAAGCGCTACGTTGAAAAGTACTTCCCACCGGAAGCTAAAGCGCGCATGACTGTGCTGGTGGACAACCTGAAAGCCGCCTACCGTGAATCCATCGAGTCCTTGGAGTGGATGGGTGAGGACACCCGCAAACAGGCATTGTTTAAGCTGGAAAACTTCACCACCAAGATTGGCTACCCGGACAAGTGGCGTGACTACTCCGCCCTCAAGGTAGATGCCGATAACCTGGTGGGCAATGTGCTGGCAGCCAATATGTTTGAGGCCAGTTATGATCGCAACAAGCTGGGCAAGCCCATCGACCGCGGTGAGTGGGGCATGAGCCCACAGACCGTGAATGCCTACTACAACCCGGCAATGAACGAGATCGTGTTCCCCGCAGCAATTTTGCAACCACCATTCTTTAATATGAATGCCGACGATGCAGTGAACTACGGCGGTATCGGTGGTGTGATCGGCCATGAAATCGGCCACGGCTTCGATGACAAGGGCAGTAAATTCGATGGCAAGGGCTATCTAAATAACTGGTGGACTGACTCTGACCGCAATAACTTTGAGAGCCTTACCAGTAAGCTGGTCTCCCAATACGACGCCTACGAACCCTTAGAAGATGAGCACATCAACGGCAAGCTGACTCTGGGTGAAAACATCGGCGACTTGTCCGGCCTCGGCATCGCCTATAAAGCCTACAAAATGTCCCTGAACGGCAAAGAAGCACCGGTCATCGACGGTTTCACCGGCGATCAGCGCGTATTTATGGGCTGGGCACAGGTTTGGCGTAGCAAGATCCGCGATGAAGCTCTGAGCGGCCGTATGAAGGTGGATACCCATTCTCCTGCGGAGTACCGAGTGAAAGGGGTCCTCCCCAATATCGAAGCTTTCTACGAAGCTTTTGATATTAAAGAAGGTGACGGTATGTACCTGCCGAAAGAGGAGCGCGTGAAGATCTGGTAATCGCTGGCAATAATCCTGCCATCTGTTACCGGCTTTCCGCTCTACCGGCCGCCCCGGCGGCCGGTTTCTCTCAATATTTTCCTCGAAGTTTCCCTCTCTCCTAATATTTCCTCATTCTTGTACCATCCATTTCATCAACACTACAGGATGGACAAATCTTTGCCGCAATAGCTTAAGATGGATGGCGTGCTTTCATAAGAGATACCACCAATGGCCCATCGCACCCAGTTCCAACTGCTTGCCAGCCGCCGCTTTCTGCCCTTCTTTATCACCCAGTTTTTAGGTGCCTTTAACGATAACGTATATAAAAATGCGTTGATCGTGATGATCGCCTTTCGCTTGGTGGAAAGCGAAGCCAATGCTCTAATTAATATCGCCGCCGGCCTGTTTATTCTGCCGTTTTTCCTATTTTCCGCCTCTGCAGGTCAGTTGGCGGACAAATTTGATAAGAGCCGCTTAATTAGACTGATCAAGCTGGGAGAGATCGTTATTGGCTCCCTCGGTATAGGTGCGCTTTATAGTGGCAGTAATCTGCTCTGCCTTGCCGTTTTGTTCCTGCTCGGAGTGCAGTCCGCCTTCTTTGGCCCGGTGAAGTACGCCATCCTGCCACAATCCTTGAAACGCTCTGAACTGGTCGGTGGTAACGCCCTGGTAGAGATGGGTACTTTTGTTGGTATCCTCGCCGGCACCATTGTAGGCGGCCTACTCGCCGGACTGACCGGGCAAGGGGAACACGGTCTCTTCTACCTCAGCCTGATTATTATGGGGGCCGCGATATTCGGTTACTTGGCAAGCCGCTGGATTCCTCAAAGTCCAGCGCCCTCGCCAAATTTGCATATCAACCCAAACCCCATCACCCAAACCAACAAAATCCTGCGCACTACTGCCAAAACCCCATCAATTTTCTATGCCATTATCGGCATCTCCTGGTTTTGGCTATTGGGCGCGGCTTATCTGACGCAGATACCCAGTTTTACGAATAATGTACTGGGGGGAGATGAATCCCTTGTCACCCTATTGTTGTGTGCCTTTACCGTCGGTATTGCCCTGGGCTCCATGCTGTGCGAGCGTTTATCCAACGGCCATATCGAATTGGGCCTAGTACCACTGGGTGCCGCCGGTCTCACCATTGCCGGAATCGCCCTTTCCAGTGCCGGGGGGGGCTTTCAGGAACTGCAAGAGCCCACCTTAAGCGCTTTCTTCAACAGCGATGGCGCCCTCACTATTCTTATCTGCATCGTATTGTTAGGTATTTTTGGTGGCCTCTACATTGTGCCTCTCTACGCTATGATGCAAGACCGATCGCCTCGAGAAATTCGCGCACAGATTATCTCGGTCAACAATATTCTTAACGCGCTGTTTATGGTTGTTTCAGCGCTGCTGGGTATTTTATTCCTGAATATCCTAGGAGCCACGATTCCACAGTTTTTCCTGGTCATCGCCCTGATGAACGCCGCCGTGGCTATCTTTGTATTCACCAAGGTTCCCGAATTCGCGATGCGTCTACTTATCTGGATGCTCTCCCACACAATGTATCGGGTAAAGCATCAAGGGTTAGAGCAGATTCCCGCAGAGGGACCAGCCCTGATCGTGTGTAACCATGTGAGTTATGTGGATGCCCTACTGTTAGCCGGCGCCGTACGCCGCCCAATACGCTTTATCATGTATAAGCCGATTTACGAAATCCCGGTACTGCACTTTATCTTCCGCACTGGGCGCGCCATTCCCATCTGCTCCAAGTCACGGGATCCTGCAGGCTATGATCAGGCATTCAAGGACATTGAGCAGGGTTTGCAAGATGGTGACCTGCTATGTATTTTCCCAGAGGGACAACTCACTAAAGACGGAGAGATGCAACCGTTTAAAGCCGGCATTGAAAAAATCCTTGCGCGCACCCCTGTGCCAGTAATCCCCATGGCCCTACGCGGACTTTGGGGCAGCTTCTTCAGTCATAAAGGTGGACACGCCTTCACCACCCTGCCAAAGCGCTTCTGGTCCAAAGTCAGTGTCGTGGCAGGCGCTCCGATTAAAGCGCCTGAAGCCAAGGTAGAGGCATTACACGATGAGGTACTGGAGTTGCGCGGGGAATTAAAATAGATCAACACATATTTTGGGGCTGGGATAACACCAGCCCTGTCATCAAAACCCTCACGCGCCAGGATATTTGACCAGACCAAGGCTACTGTAGTCTTACTGCTGTCCTATGCTTAACCAAACTTCCTTCAATGTAACCCCATCTTCAGAACCTTATAAAGCACGATGACCGAATACGGGTCTAACAAGGAATATTCGCAGCATCACTTAACAAATATGAATCCCCGACTGATAACCAATCAGATATAGGCTGTCTCATGTAAGGAAGTGGCAATGGCTCGACAGAATCAGTTTCAGCTATTGGGAAAACGCCGCTTCCTCCCCCTATTCCTTACTCTGATCACTGTCTATTTCAACAACAATATCTTCAGAAATGCTCTCTTAGTTATTCTCGCTTTCCAGCTGGCAAAAAACGAAGCCAATACTCTGATCAATCTGGCAACCGCACTTTATCTTTTACCTTTTTTCCTGTTTTCTATCACAGCGGGACAATTGGCAGATAGGTTCGATAAAAGCAAATTTATTAGGCTGATTAAGCTGCTAGAAATCCCCATTGTACTTCTGGGGGCTGTTGCGCTGTATGCCAACAGTAAGATGCTAAGCTTCTTAGTTTTATTCCTATTAGCAACCCACGAGACTTTCTACGGCCCTGCCCGCTATGCAGTTATGCCCCAACACCTGAAACGAAAAGAACTGATGGGTGCTAATGGGTTGGCACAAATGGCAATTTTTGCTGGCAGCCTTAGCGGTGCAATCGTAGGCGCTCTACTCGCAGATTTTATCAAGCCGGGACAACATGGGGTTTTATATCTTAGCCTTGTCATGTCTGGTATCGCAGTTTTCGGTTATTTAAGCAGCCGCGCAATACCTCCAGCACCACCATTGTCATCCCGCTTAAAAGTGAATTGGAACCCAGTAAAGCAAACTCTGAAAATTTTACAGCAAACAATGAAGAACCCTTCGGTTTTTTATTCCATCATCGCCTGCTCTTGGTTTTGGTTAATCAGCACAACTTTTATTGCGCAAATTCCCAGTTTCACCAAAAACACACTGGGCGCCAGCGAACCTGTGGTTACCCTGATGATTTGCTGCTTAACAATTGGTATTTCGCTTGGATCCCTTATGTGTAATACCTTATCTCGAGGCCGCATTACACTTGGCATAGTGCCCATCGGTGGGCTTGGAATAACTCTGGGCGGGCTTGGTCTGGGTTTTAGCGCACTAGGTTTTCATACTATATCTGGAGCTTCCATATCAGAATTTATGATGAGCGACAACGCAGTTTCAATTTTGCTCTACACAGTATTGGTGGGTTTCTCCGGGGGGATCTTTATCGTGCCACTCTACACCATCATTCAAGACCGGGCAGAAAAGCAAATACGCGGACAAATTCTTGCACTGAACAATATGTCTTACGCCCTATTCGTGGTCATAATCTCAATAGTCAATATTATATTGCTAGATGCGGCAAAGATATCTATCACCCAACTTATAATATTCCTTGCAATTTTAAATCTCCTTGCATTAATTTTTATCTGTTTCAAATTACCCGAGCTGTTAGTGCACCTAACCACCTGGGCCTATACAAATATCGTGGCTCGAGTGCAAGGAGAAAACTTGAAACTGATACCAGAACAAGGAGCCACTCTCATCATCTGCACGTCCATGAATTACCGGGCACCGCTAATCCTATATGAGATAATACCGCGCCCCGTTCGTTTTATCTTACCGCAGTCATTATTCAATCATAAATTAATACGCTTTCCCCTTAGTAATGGGGGCACACAACCTATAATTTACAACTCAGAAAAAACAGAAAAGAATATCAACATTCTCAACGAAATAGAAAACGCAACAAAAAAAGAGGAACTTTTGTGTCTATTTATAGACAAGCAAGATCATTCAAGTTCAACCATGAAAAGAAGAAAACAGTTATGGGGCATATTTAGGAATCAGAACGCTCCCATTACTCAAGCACTATTACAGATCAAGAAGACAAAAAGCCAGTTAAGCAGAAGAACATTATTAACCTTAAAAAACATTTACAAAGACGACGATATTTAAAAAGAAAACCTACAAAGACAGCCTCACCATTTAAGGATAAAGACCTCAAAAACCACAACTACTCTTTTACAATAACAATCAACACTATAAAACCAGATTCCATCTACTAGTTGGCAGCAGTTCCTTCTACTCTCTAAGCATCCACTGATTCAGCTTTACCCTATGCTATTAGTTACTCACTTTTGCACTGATACAATGGTTTAGTCACTGGATTTGTTCAAGGGAAGCAACCCAACTAAAGAAAGGCGCCAATGGCCCAGCAAAACCAATTCACCCTTTTTACCAAGCGCCGCTTCCTGCCACTGTTTCTCTCACTGATCAGTGCCGCCTTCAACGACAATATTTTCAAAAATGCACTCCTGGTGATGCTGGCATTTAGTCTGGCGGAGTCCGAGGCTAATGCCTTAATCAATCTCGCAACGGGCTTTTATATACTGCCGTATTTTCTCTTTTCGGTAACGGCCGGCCAGCTAGCGGATAAATATGACAAGAGCCGAATTATTAGGATATTGAAGTTAGCGGAAATATTTTTTGTCTTGCTGGGAGCCTATAGCCTTATTTATAACAACCAGATCCTGAACTTTATTGTGTTGTTTTTAATGGCAACACACACCGCTATATTCAGCCCTGTGCAGTATGCCCTACTACCCCAACACCTAAAGCGCAGCGAGTTGATGGGAGGCAATGGATTGGCACAGATGGCTTCCTTTGCCGGGGTGTTAGTCGGGACTATTGCCGGTACCCTACTCGCCGGTTACACAAAACCGGGCCAACCGGGACTGGAGGAATTGGGAGCCATCATGGTTGTGATAGCCGTCTTAGGCTATCTTGCCAGCCGAATGATCCCACAAGCACCCCCCCCGACCCCAGACTTGCGCATCGACTGGAACCCCGTATCCCAAGCTTGGCGTATAATGCGGCTAACGGTTAAGAATCCATCAGTTTTTTACGCTATTCTCGCCTGTTCCTGGTTCTGGCTGGTCAGTTCAGCCTATCTGGCACAGGTGCCCAGCCTCACCAAGAATGTACTGGGCGCGAGCGAGCCAGTTATCACCATTATTCTGTGCTGCCTATCCATTGGTGTGGCGGCGGGCTCCCTGATGTGCGAAGCACTCTCCAGAGGGCGCATCACATTTGGCATAGTACCTATCGGCGCCTTGGGGATCACTCTAGGTGGGCTGGGCCTCGGTATAACCACTGCACAGTTTGACACCTTGTCCGGGGCATCTATCAGCGAATACCTGCAAAGTGATGGCGCTTATGCCGTACTCATATATACCGCTTTGCTGGGCATATTTGGCGGTATCTTCATTGTACCGCTTTATACAATCATGCAGGACAGGACCGACTACGCTGTGCGTGCGCAAGTCCTATCCCTAAACAATGTTTTAAACGCCCTATTTATTGTACTGATCTCGCTGCTTAGTATTTTTTTTCTCGATGTACTGAAAATTACAATTCCGCAGCTATTTATCCTGATGGCTCTGGTGAACTGTACAGTAATGGCTTTATTGTTTTTCAAACAACCAGAATTTATTGTGCACTTACTTGTGTGGCTCTCCTCGCATCTATTCGCCCGTACCTCCTACGGAGAACTCAAACACATTCCCGCCACAGGAGCTGCATTGCTAGTCTGCAGCCCAGCAGCCCGGCTGGCGCCCCAACTGCTTATGGATACTCTGCTGAGGCCGATTCGCTTTATTCTGCCCCAGGGATTTAATCAATTTCCTTTGCTGCGATTCATTTTTAACAATTACAGTCTTGCGCCCATTTTTTACGACGCGACAAGAGATAAAGAGAAGTTCACAGCGGAAATACGTCGAGCTGTAGGGAATGGTGAATTAATCTGCTTCTTTCCCGTTAAAGATCACTGTGACAGTGAATTTGCTGATGCTCAAAAACAACTAAAGGAGGTCTTAACCCATACAGCCACCCCCATATTCCCCCTTACTCTGAAGGGATTGCACGATGAGGTTTCAGGCAACCCCAATCATAAAAAAATGCGCTTTTTCCCCAAAGTACTTATCAGCGTAGGGCAGCCTATTGCAGCAAAGGATATAAACAGATCAGCCTTAGCTGAGTAACTCAACCAAAGTGTTACTTAATTCATCGATTTAACCAGCAGCCACTAACCACCAGTAAAAAATGTGCCTTATTCGAACCCCAAATTCAGAGTTTAATCGCGCTCAAGTCCAGCAACAGCTGCGAACTCCACACCCAAATAGGGTAATTGGTATATTCAGATTCTAAGTGGAGCTTCTTTAGCAAAAAAATACCCGCTTCTAGGAGCGGGTATTTTCAATACTTTCAGGCTGTGTTTTATTAAGCAACCTTAGCTGGAGCCTCAGTAGAAGCACTCCCCTTTCTCATCAGCCAAAGCGCTCCGATAAGCACCAAGGCCTGCAAGCCAATCCCCTGCCAAGTTGGGTAAATACCCAGCCAGTCGAAGCTCAACTGCACCGGCAGCGGTGAAATACCAATCCAGGCCGCCTCCTGCAACGCGGCAACCGCCTTGCCTGCAAGTACGAATGACAGTGCCAGCAATACATAAGTGGTCACGCTGAAGAATTTACCGATCGGCAGGCTCACCGAGTAACGCACTAGGGCAAAACCAATTACCGCCAGTAAAACTACACCAGCGCCAATCCCTGTCCACAAAGTGCCATAATGACCTGCAGAAGTCTGCGCCAGTAGAGATTGATAGAACAGGATGGTCTCGAAGATCTCACGGTAAACTGCGATAAATGCCAGCCCCGTAATACCCCAAAGGGCACCGGTACTCAGGCTACGGTTGATGCTTTCACGGATATATTTCTGCCACTCGTCCGCTTGTGTTTTACTGTGCATCCAGAAGCCCACATAGAAGAGCACTACCGCGGCCAGCAAGGCGGCCACGCCCTCCATCACCTCACGACCGGCGCCACTAATGGTGATCAGTGTTTGCGCCGCAATCCAGGTGGCAAAGCCGGCGGCAAAGGCACCGACCCAGCCCACATGCACAAATTTGAGGGCATCGCGACGGCCAGTTTTTACCAGGATGGTAGTCAGAGCAATCACCACCAACAGCGCCTCCAACCCTTCACGCAGAAGAATCACCAGACTGGCAATAAATAGAGCAGCACCAGACAGGTTGCCCTCCTGCATTAGCGACTCCGCTTGAGCTAGTTGCTGCAGGATTGTCTCAATCTGCGCCCGAACCTGTTGGGGATCGCTATCGGCATGGAGTTGCGCGCGCAATCCCAGCAACTCACGCTCAGTGGCCAAGCGCAGGTCTGCATCCAGAGAATTCAGGGAATTTTCCGCCATCTCAAAACCATCGAGATAGGCGCTGATAGCCAGTGTGCGAGCTTTGGCGAAGTCGCCCTGTTGATAAGCCAGCAGCGACGCCTGTAACTGTGTGCGCGCCACACCAATGGGAGAGCCGCCTACCGAAGCCTCTGCGGTAAACAGCACACTCGGATCAGCGCGTAGTGCCGCCACCGTCTGCGAGGAGATTTCCGGACGATCATTGCGCAGCACCTGTGGGCTATACATCACCATATCTTGCAAGCTAGGTTTCATTTCCGCAGCCGGGTCGCTTTCACCGGCAAATGCCAAGCCACCCACGTAAAAAGCGAGAGACCAGCGCTGCTGCTCGGTGAGGTTAGCGAATGCAGTCATGGCGGTGCCATCAATACCATTGCTGATCGCATCGTAAAGCCCCAACAGAGAACGATTACCAGCGCGCTCGCGCTCGTGGAAATTGGTCGGCGCAGGCTCCAGATTCGCCGCCAAGGGGCCGTCGCCGTGGCCCTCCACACCGTGACACGCAATACACTGGGCCTGATAGAGCGCGAGAGTCTCTTCAGTACTGACTAATCCACTTGGCAGTGATAATGCCGGTGCAATAGCTAGCAACCCCTGGCGCAAACTGGCTGTGTGTACCTGCACTTCATCAGTATCTGCTTTGCGCTGGATCGCCGCCTGTAAGGCCTGGGCCTCTGCGCGAATAACACTGGCCTCGGTGGAATCTTTTAGCTGCTGCCCACGGTCGATCAGCAGCCCGGCGAACTCCTCCATTTCAGCATATTCGTCGGCATTGATGATCTTGCCTCCGGCCACAGCCTCCGGGTAATCAACGCCAATATACTCCGCCATTTGCATCAACTGGCGCAGTTCCTGCTCTGAGAGCCCCCCCTGCTGAGCCTGGGCGGGGATAATCGAAATGGCCAGCAACGCTAAAAACAAGCGAGCCAGATAGTGGGAAAGGCGCATGGAGTGTCCTTTTCAGTTGCTACAAACAATATTCGTTATGAAGCGCACAATATTATTGATAATCATTCTCATAATAAACCCCATGCTTAAACTCACCTATATTCATTGAGTTGAAAAAAAAGCCTTGCTTTTTACATTGCCCACAATTAAGTTGTGCACAACTTAAAAAGCGGAGCACACCATGACAGACCTTTACTCGATCCCCGTAAAGACCGCCAGCGGCGAAACCACTTCCCTTGAGGACTACAAGGGCAAACTGATCCTTGTCGTAAACACTGCCAGCAAGTGTGGATTCACCAAGCAGTACAAAGGACTCGAAGCCCTCTACGATCAATATAAAGACCGCGGCCTAACCGTGCTTGGCTTCCCCTGTAACCAGTTCGGCAAACAGGAACCCGGCAGTGACGATGAAATCCAAGAGTTCTGTGAACTGAATTTTGGCGTCAGCTTTCCCGTTTACGCCAAACTCGATGTCAATGGCCCCACGGCTCACCCACTGTTTGTGGAGCTGAAGAAAAGAGCACCGGGCCTCCTTGGCACCGAAGGCATCAAGTGGAACTTCACCAAATTTCTGATCAGTAAGGATGGCAAGGAAATTAAACGCTACGCCCCAAAAGACACCCCTGAGTCCCTGCAGGAAGAAATCGAACGGATGTTGTAACTGTGATTTGCGACGAAGATTCCGAGCTGGCTCTCAACCGCCAGCTCTGTTTTGCCCTTTACGCTGCCTCCAGGGCTATGACGAAAGCCTATCAGCCCATGCTGCAAGACCTGGGTATCACCTACCCCCAGTACCTTGTGTTGATGGTGCTCTGGGAGTGGGCACGTGAAGATGAAAACTGCGAAATCGAAAAAGACGGAAAGGATAATGAGAGAAGCCTCGGCGCTCTTGGGCAGCGCTTGATGCTCGATTCCGGCACCCTCACCCCCCTCTTGAAGCGCATGCAAGAACATGGACTGGTAGAGAGAAAACGCGCTCCATGGGATGAACGGGTCACCCTAGTGGCGGCCACCAGTGCTGGTCTGGCATTAAAGCCCCGGGCCAAGCAGTGGGTGCAGCAAAACATCCAAAACTCAGCCATTACTCGTACTGAGGTGGAACAGCTTCACAGTGACCTCTGGCAATTTCTAAACAAGCTGGAAGGCAGCAATCCCATAGGGACTGCAAAGTAGAAACAATATTTTCCTCATCGCCCCCGGGAACCTTCATCCTTGGGGTAAACACCCCAAGAGAGAAAACAAGCCAACAAATAGCATAATTATTAGGACGTAATCACCCATAAAAAACGATTTGAATGAATATTTAGGATGAGCGTTGACCTCAAGCTTAAAAAACCTCCATAATATGCGAAATCCAGTCCGCTGCCGGTATCACCACACATGAAGACTGACAACTGTACTTTTCAGCCTCGCCATTTCGCCCTAGCTTCCTCGCTACGACTGCCCTTGCGCGGCATATAATTTTTCTCCCCCCCACCCTCAACAGAATTCCCAACTTTATTTGGACGTTGCGTAGACAGCGGCGAAGCCCCTTGTTTAGCCTCGAAACAAATAAGGAGAAAAAACAGAAATGAGCACCAAAAAAGATAAGTTAGTCATTTTTGATACCACTCTGCGCGATGGAGAGCAGAGTCCCGGCGCCTCTATGACCAAAGAGGAGAAGGTGCGCATAGCCCGTATGCTGGAACGCATGCGTGTAGATGTGATTGAAGCTGGCTTCGCCATTGCCAGCCCCGGAGATTTTGAAGCTGTTCAGGCGGTTGCCGAAGCCGTGACCGAGTCTCGTATCTGCAGCCTCGCTCGCGCCGTCAACGCCGATATAGTGCGCGCCGGAGAGGCCCTGAAAAAAGCCAACGCCTCGCGTATTCACACATTTATCGCCACCTCCCCAATTCATATGCAATACAAGCTGCAGATGGATCCGGAGGATGTGCTGCAGCAAGCGGTGAAAGCCGTAAAGACCGCGCGCCAGTTTACCGACGATGTTGAATTCTCTCTGGAGGATGGCAGTCGCTCTGAACCGGAGTTTATGTATCGCATTATCGAGGCGGTGATCGCCGCCGGTGCCGGCACTATCAATATCCCCGATACTGTCGGTTATGGTGAACCGGGCGAGTACGGTGCCATGTTCCGCCGGGTTATCGAGAGTGTCCCCAACTCCGACAAAGCCATCTTTTCTACCCACTGTCACAACGACCTGGGTCTGGCAGTGGCCAACTCCCTGTCGGCCGTTATGAACGGCGTACGCCAGGTAGAGTGCACCATCAACGGCTTGGGTGAGCGCGCCGGTAACGCCTCTTTGGAAGAAATCGTGATGGCGGTACAGACCCGCCAGGATCTCTACCCGGTACACACCGGCATCGACACCAGCCATATTGTGCCCACCTCACGCATGGTCTCGTCGGTAACCGGCTTCCCGGTACAACCCAACAAGGCCATTGTCGGTGCCAACGCCTTCGCCCATGAGTCCGGCATCCATCAGGACGGGGTACTCAAACACCGCGAAACCTACGAAATCATGCGTGCCGAAGATGTGGGTTGGGGGCAAAACCGCCTGGTGCTCGGTAAACATTCCGGCAGGGCCGCGGTACGTGCCCGTTATGAGGAGCTGGGCATCGCCTTTAGCGATGGCGAAGAGTTCCAACTGGTATTCCAGCGCTTTAAAGAACTGGCCGATAAGAAGCACGAAATTTTCGACGAGGACCTGCACTCTCTGGTGGCCCTGCGCGAGGAACCCGCCGAGCGCTTCAAGCTGCTCGACCTGGACGTACGCACTAAAATCGGCAGTGCGCCACAAGCCTTTATCGAACTATCCATCGATGGTTTGCCCCACCAGACTGAGGCTCAAGGCGGCGGACCGGTAGATGCCACTTTCAAAGCTATCGAGCATATCGTAGATAGTGGCGCAGACTTAAAACTGTATTCCGTCAATGCCGTCACCCAGGGAACAGATTCCCAGGGCTCTGTCACCGTGCGATTGGAGAGAGATGGCCGTCTAGTCAATGGTGTTGGCGCCGATACCGATATTTTGATTGCCTCGGCACAAGCCTACATGGATGCGTTAAACTTGCTCGCCATCAGTGAGAGTAAGAAACAGGGCGTGTAAGTGAACGAGCTGCAGCGAGCGGAATATCTATCGGTACTGGGTATAGCCAGCTATGTGCCGCGCTTTGTATTACCGCTCGCTCCCGAGCCCCGCCAGGCCAAGCTGCCACCGGCGGAGCCTGATACCGCTACTGACCAATCGCTGCCGTTAGCTAGCAACCCCCTGCCGCAGTCTGCGGCACAGATTGTCGACGCACCGGCAACCAAAGAGCGTGATACTGTCGCGGCGGAGATCAACGCACTAACTAGCGCGACAAAAGCACAGGCTCCGGCAAAACCTACTATTGCCATACCGGTGGCGGCGCCGAGCCAGCAAGTGAAACCCTTTGTACTCAACTGCTGGCGTCTCGGCGAAACCCTGCTGGCAGTAGACAGCCACGAGCCCGGTGCCGCACTGCCACTAGAGTCTCTGTTCGGCAATATCGTTCGAGCGCTTAACTGGCACAAGCTACCGCGCCAGCAAGAGCGCCTGCATTGGCCAATGGCAGAAAACCGCTTCAGCCCAGCAGCAGACGCGTCGGAGGCCCGCGATACCTTTTCCAGTTGGCTGGAGGCCTCCTGCTCGCGCTATCCAGTGCGGTCGATCTGGTTGATGGGGCAAGAGGCACAGGAATTCTGTACACCTCAGCCTCTGGAAAGCGATATCAACAACTGGGATGGTATACGCATCCTGCCCATGCCCAGTCTGTCGCAACTGCTACAACAGCCGCAACGCAAGCGCGAACTCTGGCAGCTGCTGCGCAAAGCCTATCCCGCAGAGACCCGCGCTCAATGATGTTGTCCAACACCAAATTGGATTTACGTCTCGCCGAGGAGACTGACTGTACCGCTCTGGCCAATCTGGCGCTCAGTGCCCACAGCCACCCCTGGAGTGAGACACAATATCTGCAGAGCCTAAAAGACGGGCACCAGTGCTGGCTACTCAACAGCGGCAGTGAGACTGTCGCCTGCTGTGTAATCAGCCAGCTGTTTGACGAAGCGGAAATTCTCGATGTGGCCGTGGTACCCCAGTGGCGCCGGCATGGCTTGGCGGAAACGCTGTTGCGCCGCATTATCGACGAGCGACACAAAGATATCCGGCGGCTATTGCTGGAGGTGCGGGCCTCCAATCTCGCCGCGCAGTCACTCTATCGCAAACTGGGTTTTTCTGAGGATGGCTTGCGCAAGAATTACTATCCCGCGGAAAACGGCAAACGCGAGAATGCTGTACTCATGAGCCTCGCCCTGGCAGAGCCGCAACCGTAGCTTTAAACGGTCAGCGGGCGTTTGCCCCAAGTTTCTCGCCGAGCCATCCCACGCAGTTTTCCGCAGGGGATGCTGCCGAACCATACCTTCATTGCCTGAGCAGTATCAGAAAATCTGCCCAAACAACCGATTTGTTGGAAAGAGTTATCGAATGTCGCTATCTAAAAGCAGTCCCTCACTCCTAGAAGGCTCGGTTTCCGGCCACCTGCAGAGACTGGCTCTGCCCATGGTGTGGGGTATCCTCGCGGTAATGTCCTTCAATATCGTGGATACCTATTTTGTCTCACAGCTGGGCAGTGCCCCTCTAGCGGCTATGAGCTTCACCTTCCCGGTTGTGATGGTCATCAACAGTTTCTCCATTGGTCTCGGCGCCGGTACCTCCTCCGCGGTAGCCCGTGCCTACGGTGCCGGAGATGTAGGGAATGTGCGCAGATTAGTAACAGACGCCTCGGTATTGGCGCTCCTCATTTCTCTGCTGATTACTGTCGCCGGCCTGTTGAGCATTCGCCCCCTGTTTTCCCTGCTCGGTGCCAGCGAAGAGCTGATGCCACTGATCGAGGACTACATGGTGCCCTGGTACATCGGCACCATCTTCGTGATAGTCCCCACCATTGCCCTTTCGGCTCTGCGCGCTATCGGCAACAGCGCGCTGACCGGTCGAATCATGGTGGGGGTGGCCCTGTTCAATGTGATCCTCGATCCTATTCTGATTTTTGGCTTGCTAGGGTTTCCCCGGCTGGAATTACAGGGTGCAGCGATCGCCACTGTCATCGTGCGCGCCATCAGTTTCTTCTTCGCCTTCTATTATTTGATCCGCCGGGAAAATCTTGTGGCCGCGCCCCAATGGCACTTCGGTACCCTAGTCGAATCCTGGCGTAAAGTTCTCGCAGTGGGACTGCCGGCGGTACTCACCAATGTCATTATCCCCATGGCCGGCGGTGTTGTAGTAGCACTGGTGGCCGTACACGGCGACGAGGCCGTGGCCGGACTCGGCGTGGCCCTGCGTATCGAGCCAGTCGCCCTGATTATTTTTTATGCACTTTCTGCAGTCGTCGGCCCCTTTATGGGACAAAACGCCGGGGCCGGCAACACCGACCGGCTGCGGGAAACCGTCAGTGTATTGGCGCGCTTCTGCCTGATACTGGGGACGGGGTTGGCGGTGCTGCTTTATTTGATCGGCGAGCCAGTAGTGCGCCTGTTCAGCGACTCCCCAGAAGTTATCGCCGTGGCTGTCGCCTACCTGAGCCTTGTGCCGTTTAGCTATGCCGGTTACGGTTTTGTAATGTCGGCCAACGCCGCCTTCAACGGCCTTGGTCGGCCATTACCTGCAACCATGATCTCGTTCCTGCGGGTACTCGGTATCTATCTACCCCTAGCGTGGGTCGGCAACTATTTCTGGGGCATGACCGGATTGTTTGCCGCTACCGCCGCATCCAACCTATTGCTAGGCGCCCTATCCTGGTGGTGGCTGCGCCACGATACCAGCAAGCGCAGTGCGGAAGTCGACACAACAGAACCCCTATCGGCCAGTTAATTTCAGTTCAGGAAAACACAAGCGTCAGCCTCATTGCGCAACTCTCCCGTCCATGAGGCTGCCTCTTGTTCAACTTTACAGCGCTGTATTTCACTCTGCCGCACTTCATAATGAATTATCCGCCACACTAGTGAGCTTGCATATTACTTCCCACTTTGCACGTTAGTTTCAGCCGTGGCCGAACCCAGAGTCCGGTCACGCCTACTTACTCCGCAGCAAGGACGGTGATTTATGCAAGAAAAGGAAAGTGCATCGCTTCGCTGGCAACTGTGGCGCAACACAGTCCTGTCAGCTCTACTCTCGACCCTGGTTTCAACAAGCCTAATGGGCTGCGATCAGGACGACCCCGATACCCCTCCAAAAGATGATTCCGGAGATAATGGCGGCGGTAACAACGGGAACCACGAGCCCTGGATTCTGAACACCACTGGCGTCCGCGCACCCTATATCTACGAAAGCGATAGCAACGAACAGGTATTGGTGAACATCCAGAGTGTGGAGTCAGTCATAGTGGACGGCAAAGATTACACTCTGGTAACGGCGACAGGTATCCCCGATTACGAAACCGAAATCACCGACAAACTATACGGTTGGCTGATCAATCGCCCCAAGGCCGCCACTGATTTCGTCAGCGGTAGCCCCATTGTGCAGGTTGGCGATGTCGTCAGCTTTGGCCAGGATATCGGCTACCGCAGTAACACGCAGAGTTGTGCTACGAGTGCAGGATACGGCTACTGGCCTCCCGGTCCCGTGTGCCCTGAGAACGTCTCTCACCAAGGCTACTTCCCACTGGCACCAGAAATGTCCGATGAAAGCTGTGAAAGCGGGCTTGGAGCACAGGGCTACTGGGTCAACGGCACTTCCATCTATCAGTGGAGCGATGGCCAGGTAGTGGATGGCACTTGGCACACCTTGGCACCGGTGGCAGAAAAGTACGATGTCGATATCTGCGGAGGCCATGCGGCTAGGGGGGATTACCATCACCATTTTTACAGCGGCTGCCTGGCGGATCTGGTTGGGGACTCAGGCGGTGCTCACTCCCCGATTTACGGCTTTACCGCCGATGGCTATCCCATCTACGGCCCCTGGGAAGCCGATGGAGAACTGGCCATAAGCAGCTGGGCCATTCGCAATTACGACGACCCCAGCGCACCGAGTGGTTGCGGCATAGCCGGGGAGCGCAGCTGCTTGTTGATCGATGAGTACGATTTCACTAAAGGCACTGAAGTACTAAACAATAGAGGCCCCAGTACCAGTGATATTTTCACTTCTCTATCGGGCAATACGTTTATTACCAGGTCTGGTTTTTTCTATGAGGATTATTATTGGGACAGCGTCCTTACTGCGCTCGGCGGTGCCTATCTGGATCAATACAACGGTCACAGCGATAGTGAACGCGGTTACCACTATCACCTCACCGTGACCCAGGCCGAAGACGGGCAGCTTATTCCAGCCTTTCCCTATACCTTCGGGCCGCGCTTCTACGGCAAGCTGGATAGCCAGACGATCGTCAGTGTCTGTTCCGATGAGGTCGGGGGCGGTACTCCGCCGAGACCCCCACTAAGGTAAGCCGAAACACCTTAAGGTTTTGCATTTATTTTTAAGAGCTGCTGCAATTAAACCGCGCTGCGGGATTCCCCCACAGCGCGGTTGGCAATCTCACCCCCACAACTGTCACTACGCTTGAAGACTATTCCCCAAGGCAAACTTTGCAAAATTTAACAGTGTCGATCTCTGCCAGAGAGCGACATCATATTTTTTTCATCGCGTTAAAAAATCAGCAAAGGGGAATGAATGACTTCTCCATACCCATTGGGGAGAAAGGTTTTTGCAGACATAGCCGCTTTCACGCAATGGTCTGTTTTAGCGCAATAGTGAAAGGCATTTCTCATCGGGAAAACCAGCTGCGCAAGTCTGCATATTGTCCATATTTTGTCCTCTTTTCTGCAGTACTTTCAGGTGGCTTCTCCCTTGATGTCAGGGTTACCCATGAAAAGAATAGAAATGCTCCTCCCGGACCAGCGCTCGCTTTTATCCTGCGCCATCGCCCTTACACTGATCACCGGTGCCTTACAGGGATGCGGTGGCGGAGGGGGTTCTTCCTCTGATACAGAAATCAGCAGCGAGGGCAGTGATTCCTCAACCGGCAGCAACAGCGGTGATGACAGCAATGGGGACGAAGACACTGGAGGAGGCGACAGCAGTACGGAAGACACTGGGGTCTGGGTCGTCAATACCACCGGAGAGCGCGCGCCCTATATCTACGAGAACAACAGTAATGAGCAAGTTCTGGTCAATGTGCAGAGTGTTGAATCTGTTACTGTAAGCGGCAAGGAATACACCCGGGTATCCGCAAGCGGAATTCCCGACTACGAAATTCTGATCACCGAAAATATCCTCAGTGCCCTGCTCACCCGCCCCAAGGTTAACAGTGATTTCCTAAACGGCAGCCCCAATGTCCAACTGGGTGACTTCATCAATTTTGGTCAGGATATCGGTTATCGCAGCAACGCCTCCTGTGGTGCCGAAGCAGGCTATGGCTTCTGGCCCCCCGGCCCTGTCTGCCCGGAGAATGTCTCGCATCAGGGCTACATCCCCAAATCCCCGGAAGCTGCAACAGAGGACTGTGAAACTAGCCTCGGCGTGCAGGGCTACTGGGTAAATGGCACCTCTATCTATCAGTGGAGCGACGGCCAGTCTGTCAACAACACCTGGCACACCCTAGCCCCTCTGGCCGAAGTCTATGATGTGGATGTCTGTGGTGGTCATGCCGCCAACGGTGATTACCATCATCATTTCTACAGCGACTGCCTGGCAAATCTGGTGGGGGATGTAGGTGATGCCCACTCACCAATTTATGGTTATACCGCCGACGGCTACCCGATTTATGGGCCCTGGGAAGGCGACGGACAATTGGCAATAAGCAGCTGGGCAATACGCGACTACGACGATCCCAGCTCAGAAACCGGTTGTGGCGTCGCCGGCGAGCGCTCATGCCTATTGGTTGACGAATACGACACTAGCAAGGGCGTTGCAAATACCAACAATACCGGCCCATCCACCAACGGCAGTTATACCTCCCTATCCGGTAACGAATTCGATACTACCGCCGGCTTTTTTTACGAGGACTATTACTGGGATCCTGAACTGTCAGCCCAGGGTGGTACATACCTGGACCAGTACAACGGCCATACAGATGAAGATCGCGGCTACCATTATCACTTGACTGTCACACTTAGCGATGACGCCCAATTGGTGCCCGCATTCCCCTTCACTTTTGGACCACGCTTTTACGGAAAACTGGATGAGCAAACCATTGTAAACCGGTGTTCTTCAACCATTGGGCGCTGACATCGAGCATCATTAAAGGCGAACTTTCTATGAAAATAATCGGGTATTTTCTTATTGGCTCCCTCTTCGGTCTGATGGTATCGAACAGCCCCGCACTGGCCGCCCAGCCCAACCCCCACGCCGGCCACAACGGCGATCAACATCCGGTCAAAGAGATACCCGTGCATATAGCCATACCGAGAATTGAACTGGACATCAGCAGAGATAGCCTGTCCGGTTTCAATTTACATATCTGCTACGACCGCTTCGAACTGGAATCCCCCCGCTACGCCAAAAATAAGCCACAGCGTTTCCTCGAAGGGCACGCACACCTCTACATCAATGGGGAAAAAATACAGCGTCTCTACGCCGCCGACGTGCATCTACCAAAAAAACTGCTGAAGCCTGGCTTCAACCAAATCACAGTGACTCTCAATGCGCACGACCACAGTACCTGGAGTCGCGGGGGCAAGCGGGTTTTGGCAACTCTATTTATTCAGCGCGACAGAGATAACTTTGTCCTGCACCATTTTTCCACATCGCCTTTATCTCAGGGTGAAAGGAGGGAAGAAAGTAAGAAGCCACAAGATTTAGCGCACATTAGCCAGTAAGCCGCTGGAGGTTTTCCCGCTGTATTTATTCAGCACGATTTTTCGCAAAGTACCTGAACTGCTTTGTATTCTTGGTCATAAACAGCAAGTAACTGGTCACTGAGATTGCCTCCCCTTTTGCTGTAAGTGTACGCTTGGAGAATCATCCGAACGGGCAAAGCCCAAAATGGTGGAACGGGAGAGTCCGCTATACCCACTGTCCGTAGGAAGGACTGCAAAAAAGATGTCGTTAAATATTCGCAACAAACTCAGCCTGGCTTTTTTACTCACCACGGCGATTACTGTCGGTGGTATGTTTATTTTTTTCCAGTGGAGTTTCAGCCACGGTTTTCAGGCTTATATGCGTGCACAAGAGTTGCGCGATGTGGAAGGACTGGTCCAGGCACTGGAACGCTTTTACCGTCGTAAGGGCAGCTGGAAATCTCTAGAAGCGAATGGCTCCGAGTGGATTGACCTGCACAGACAAACTATCTTTCGCCGCTTCGACCGCTTACCGCCACCCCCACCACCTGATGGCAGGCCACCGCGAGGTATGTTCGGGCCAGGCCATCGCCCGCCTATGGGCAACCGCTTGGGGCCGCGCCTAAGCCTTTTTGACAGTGAAAAGCGACTCGTGATTGGTCGACCAGCACCGGAAAAAGAATTGCTCTATCAGCCAATTAAAGTAGCAGATAAAACTGTTGGCTACCTCACTATCAATCCACCGCCCGAGCTCTCCAATAATTATGAACAGGGTTTTATCCGGGAGTTATCCCGCACTTTTGCGCTGATCTCCATCGCCACTTTTCTCGTTGCCCTAGCCATTGCCCTGCCCCTGGCCTGGCAGCTGGTACGTCCTATCCAACGCCTGGCCGAAGCCACCCACCGCCTCACTTCGGGAGATTATAAAACCCGAATTGATATCGAGCGGCGCGACGAACTTGGCCAGCTGAGTGCGGACTTCAATCGCTTGGCGGCAACCCTGGAGGCCAACGAGCACGCGCGCAATCGCTGGATGGCCGATATATCCCATGAGCTGCGCACTCCACTGGCAGTACTCAAAGGGCAAATTGAAGCCCTGCAGGATGGTGTACGCACAGCCACACCGGAAAACCTCAATATTTTGCACGATAAAATTCGCCAGCTCAGCCGCTTGATAAACGACCTCTATGAGCTTTCGCTATCCGATGCCGGGGCCTTGAACTATTGCAAATTCGACCTCTCATTGGGCCCATTGCTGATCAGGGTAGTTGAGGATTTTCACAGTGCCTTTGCCGAGAAAAATATCGATTTGCAATTGCAGTGTGAGTTGGCCGAAAACAAACTAATTTACGCTGATGAGGCACGCCTACAACAATTGTTTGGCAACCTCCTCACCAATAGCTTGCGTTATACCGATAGCGGTGGCCAACTTAAAATACATGCCCGCGCGGAAGCGCAAACGGCTATTATCACCTTTGCTGATTCCTCTCCGGGAGTCACCAGTGCAGATATGCCTCACCTTTTCGATCGTCTCTATCGCACCGAAGTCTCGCGCAGCCGAGAAACCGGGGGGGCGGGCCTGGGGCTGTCGATTTGCCAGAATATTGTCCAAGCCCACGAGGGCAGTATTTCCGCTGGCCCGTCTCGCCTGGGCGGCCTGGAAATTAGTATTTATCTCCCTCTCAGCGAGAGGATCAAATGGTAGGAATAATGGGCGCAAGGATTTTAATTGTCGAAGATGAAATAGAACTGGCCAACTTGCTGCTGGATTACCTTGAAGCAGCTGGCTACCAGGCCGATATACTCACCAATGGCAATGAGGTCATCCCCCATGTCGAGACCCACCCCCCGGACCTGATTTTGCTCGATCTGATGTTACCGGGGAAAGGCGGATTGGAGATCTGCACGGCAATCCGCCGCTACAGCAGCGTACCGATTATTATGCTGACCGCCAGAATTGAAGAGGCTGACCGCTTGCGCGGCTTGGAAATTGGAGCGGACGACTATGTGTGTAAACCCTATAGCCCCAGGGAAATCGTCGCGCGGGTCAAAGCCGTTTTGCGTCGTACGCACAGTTCCGAGCAACAAAAACTCGGGGAGATCCAGCTGCAGCGCAACACCGGTCAACTGTTGATCGGGGGCCAGGACGTGGGCTTAACGGCCCTGGAGTTCCATCTCTTCGAGCTTCTCTACAGTGAGCCGGGCCGTATTTTTTCCCGAGAACAAATCATGGATCGTATTTATTCCGACTACCGGGTAATCAGCGATCGAACTATCGATAGCCACATAAAAAAAGTGCGCAAGAAAATTGCGGCCTTGCTGCCGGATAAAGAATTAATCCATTCAGTTTACGGTGCGGGATACAAATTTGAGGTGCAGTAATTATTACAGTGTAAACGCGTAGTACTCTGTATTTTGATAGAGCCGCAAAAGAGATGCTGGGAGCTGAGCTCCCAGCGATCAAATTACAAAGCCTCGGTGGCTTTCTGTAACCAGGAAGCCGTTTTTTCATTCACCAGAGGCGTAATGATCTTCCGCACACGCTGGTGGTAACAGTTCAACCATTGCAGCTCTTGCGCGGTGAGAAGTGTAGTATCAATCAGACTTCGATCGATCGGCGCCAGCGTTAATTCCTCAAACTGCAAAAAACCTTGGTAATCCACACTCTCTTTTACAAACACCAGATTTTCAATACGAATACCGTATTGACCGGTGAGATAAAAACCCGGTTCATTGGAGAGAATCATACCGGGCTGTAACGGGGTATTGGTAACCGCTTTGCCGATACGCTGTGGCCCTTCGTGCACACTTAGGAAACTACCAACACCATGACCTGTTCCGTGGGCGTAATCCAAGCCGGCATCCCATAGAGATCTACGTGCAATCGCATCGATCTGCTCTCCACAGGTACCCTGCGGAAAGCGTAGGGTAGCGATGGCAATATGTCCTTTAAGCACACGGGTAAAGTGCTCTCGTGCAAGTGCAGGAATTTCTCCCAGGGCCACTGTACGAGTCACATCCGTGGTGCCATCGGGATATTGAGCGCCCGAGTCGCACAGGAAAATTCCCTCAGGAGCCATCGGCAAGCTCGACTCCTCGCTCACCCGGTAGTGCACTATGGCACCATTGGGACCATAGCCCGAAATAGTTTCAAAGCTATTGCCGCGAAAGCCTTCGCGCTGCTGACGCTTGCTGTAAAGCAGCTTCACCGCAGCCAGCTCATCCAAACCTTCTGCCACTGCAGTGGGCAGTTCGGCTAGGAATTCACACAGCGCTGCACCATCGCGCTCATGCGCTGCCCTGGAGCCCGCCAGCTCTACGGAATTTTTACACGCCTTGGCCTGGGTCACAGGGTCACGCTCCAATAGCAATTGCAAATCCAGAGCGCGTAGCTGCTGCAGAGTCCAACAGTTACTAATTGTGGGGTCTACCCAAATCCTGTTCACGTGGCGGCGGCGCAGACCTTCAAACAACTGGCCCTTCTCGGTTACCACCATCACTTCCCGATTAAGGTGCTCCAAAAGCCCCTCACCAACTGCCGGTTCGGCCAGATACAAAATTGCGCTGCCGTCTCTGAAGAGCACTCCACTGGATAGTGCTACAGGTAAATGGGGAATGTCGTCTCCACGAATATTGAACAGCCAGGCACAGCTCTCGGGATTTGCCAGCCACAGAGCATCTACACGCTTTTCGGCGAGAAGAGTGGCGATGCGCTGGCGCTTTTCACTGGAGTGCTCACCAGTAAACACATAGGGGTGGGGGCAGGCTTGGCCACAGGGAGATGCTGGCCGGTCGAGCCAAATCGTATCAATGGGATTGTGCTCCAAGGGCTTTAGAGCAATATCTCGTTCAGCCAAATACTCTTTCAACAGCGCCAACCCCGGCTCCGTATGCAGGCGAGGATCAAAGCCCAGAGACTGACCCGAGCGCAGCTGATCACCCACCCAACGGGCAATAACCTGGCTATTTAGATCCTCCAGGGCTATGGGCAGGTCTCCCAATTGCTGCTGGCCTTGCAGGGTATAGCGACCATCTACAAAAAGAGCAGCTTTATCCAGGCCAATCACCGCCATGCCCGCAGATCCAGTGAAGCCAGTAATCCAGGCCAAACGCTCATCTGCTGCGGGCACATATTCATTCTGATACTCATCGGCGCGGGGAACCAGGAAAGCCTCCACGCCCTGTCGCCGCAACTCCTCCCGCACTCGCTGTAATCGTTCCTGACTCATACTTCCCCCATGGTTTTCCAGCACCCGAGCCACTTCTGCAGCCCCATGCTTAGTCACTGTTCTTTGTGATGACCTTGACTCGACTGAAAAGTCGAATTTATTCAAAAAGATGTTCTGGAGTGCCAGCAGTGCTGGCAGCTCCGCCTATTGACACTGCTGAAATGGTTTTTATGCCCCAATTTCAGAGGCCAATTTCGCAGTATACCCCACCCTTGTATCAGCGCCGGCGTGTATAATGCAGACCTGTTTTTATTCCGAATATCGAGTGATCGAATCTTAAAATATGGGCCAGAGTTCTTCCCTGGCGGGCTACGCCGGCCGCCGCACCTTCGCTATTATTTCCCACCCGGACGCCGGTAAAACAACCGTGACCGAAAAGCTACTTTTATTCGGAAATGCCATTCAGCTGGCAGGTTCGGTTAAAGGGAAAAAAGGTCCCCACGCGCGCTCCGACTGGATGACCATGGAACAAGAAAGGGGTATCTCCGTCACCTCCTCGGTGATGCAGTTTCCCTACAAGGAGCGCACGGTTAACCTGCTCGACACCCCCGGGCACGAAGACTTCTCCGAAGACACCTACCGGGTACTCACTGCGGTCGACTCTGCGCTGATGGTGATTGACGGCGCCAAGGGTGTAGAAGACCGCACCATCAAATTGATGAATGTGTGCCGACTGCGCACTACGCCGATTCTCTCCTTTATCAACAAACTGGACCGGGATATTCGCGACCCCATCGAAGTGATGGATGAAATTGAAGAAGTCTTGAATATCCAAGCCGCCCCCATCAATTGGCCACTGAGCTCCGGTAAAAATTTTAAAGGGGTATACAACCTCTACACCGATACAATTCACGTATTTACTCAAGGCCAGGGTCACACAATTCCCGACGATATCCAGATCAAAGGGCTCGACTCCGCTGAGGCCGATGAGCTACTCGGCGAATATGCCGAGGACATCCGCGAAGAAATCGAACTGGTACGCGGCGCTACCCACGAATTCAATCTGGAAGCTTATTTAGCTGGCGAACTGACTCCGGTATTTTTCGGCACTGCGCTTGGTAATTTTGGCGTACGTGAAATGCTCGATGGATTTGTCGAGTGGGCCCCGGGCCCTCAGCCTCGCGCCACCCAGGAGCGCCAGGTAGAACCAAACGAAGAAAAGTTCTCCGGTTTTGTGTTCAAGATTCAGGCCAATATGGACCCCAAACACCGCGACCGTATTGCCTTTATGCGCGTCTGTTCCGGTACTTATAGCCGTGGCATGAAAATGAAACATGTACGCATCGGCAAAGATATAAAAATTGCCGACGCCGTAACATTTATGGCTGGCGACCGAACCCACGTGGAAGAGGCGATTGCCGGCGATATTATCGGCCTGCACAACCATGGCACTATCCAGATCGGAGATGCCTTTACTGAAGGTGAGTCTCTAAAGTTTACCGGCATTCCCAATTTCGCCCCGGAGTTATTCCGTCGTATTCGCCTGAAAGATCCTTTAAAACTAAAGCAACTGCAAAAGGGCTTGCAGCAGCTCTCCGAAGAGGGCTCTACCCAGGTATTTTTCCCTCTGGATAACAACGACATTATTGTCGGCGCCGTCGGTGTCCTGCAGTTTGAAGTGGTCGCCTATCGCCTCAAGGACGAATATAAGGTGGAAGCCATTTATGAAAATGTAAATGTAAATACTGCTCGCTGGGTGGAAAGCGAGAGCGTGAAAGAGTTGGAAAACTTTAAACGCAAAGCAAGTACCAACCTCGCCATAGATGGCAGTGGACACTTGACCTACCTAGCGCCTACCCGTGTGAATTTGCAGTTGGCAGAGGAGCGTTATCCAGATATTCGCTTCTACGCCACCCGCGAACATTAACTTGGGTGGACGTTTCCTGAAATCGCTTGTCAGTTCCAGGATGTTTGAGCAGTAGACAGAGAGATCAATAATGAGTCAGCAGAAAGAATTACCGGAAGAAATGCCCCGCCTCGGCAACAGCCTGACCGCTGCTATTGGTAGGCTGCTGATCCGGCTGATGGGGTGGCGCCTGGAGGGTACCTTCCCTCCGGAAAAAAAAGTGATGGTGGCCCTGGCCCCGCACACCTCCAACTGGGACTTTGTCGTGGCCATGCCTTTTATCATGGCCTATAGGGTGAAAATTTCCTGGCTCATGAAGAAGGAAGCTTTTTTCTTCCCCTTTAAAAATCTCTTTATGTGGCTCGGTGGTGTGCCCACCAATCGTGGTTCTGCAGGGGGCATCGCCAAACAGGTAGCTAGGCAATACCGCAATAACGAAAAAATGTGGGTCGGCATCACTCCCGAGGGAACTCGCAAGAAAGTCACTAAGTGGAAAAGTGGCTTCCTGCGAATTGCTTATGCTTCCGAGGTACCAATTTTGCTGATTGCCTGGGACTTCTCTCGCAAGCGTTTCTGCCTGGACTCCCTCTACCATCCCACGGGAAACCTGGAAGAGGATATGACGGAAATCCAACGTCGCTTCAGTAAATACCAGGGGTTCCACCACAATATGCAAACCGATCTCTTGGAGGGCAGTGATTCCTCCCGTGATAGAATTCAGTAGCGATTTAACCCTTAGCACATATTTGATACTCGCCGCGGTGGCTTTCACCGCTGGCTTTATCAACGCCATCTCCGGCGGCGGAGGTCTGCTAACCCTGCCCGCACTCTTATGGGCTGGCCTCCCCCCCCTAGATGCCCTCGGCACGAATAAATTCCAGGCCGTTTTCGGTACTCTCTCATCCAGCTTCAACTACTTTCGAAAAGGGCACTTACAACTGAAGCCCCTGTGGCCGGGCTTGATAGCGGCCGTTTTTGGCTCCGTCCTCGGCACCTGGGCAGTCACCAAAGTCGGGGGAGACATACTCGATACACTACTGCCGATATTAATTATCGTCATCGCCCTCTACTTCGCATTTTCGCCGCGAATTTCTGATATTGACTCTAAATCCAGAATAAGCCCTGGGCTATTTAACATTCTGATTGGTGGTGGGATTGGTTTTTATGGAGGTTTTTTTGGTCCTGGAATAGGGGCCTTCTATGCCCTGGCATTCGCCGCTCTACTGGGTTACAACATGCGTAAAGCCACGGCATCATGCAAACCGCTGGTATTGGCCACCAATATCACCTCACTGGTTATATTTATGCTGGGTGGATACTTTTCACTGATAGTCGGTATCACTATGGCGGGCACCCAGATTATCGGTGCAAGATTAGGATCTAACCTGGTTATTTCCCATGGAGCCAAACTGATTAAGCCTGTAGTTATTCTCGTTACTATGTCCATCGCGATAAAATTACTGCTGGAGCCCTAGAAAGTGACCCTGTTCCTCACTCTGCTGCTGTCCTTCTGTGCTTTTGTCATTGTGATCTGGACATTAATGCATCTGCGCACTCCGCGATTTCGTATGGACAGAGCCAGCTTTATTAAAGGCCTGGAGGATGCCATCACCGGCCAGGCTAGCGAGAGTGAATGGCGTGCCCTAGTGGCGATACCAATGCGCCATGATCCTGAGTTGGAAGCAATGCGACTCAAGTGTCTCGAAATAGAAGAGCACGAGTCCAGTGATCACTCGCCCTATTTATTTACCGAGAAGGGGCTGGAACAACTGCGGCATATTCGCAGTAGGCTACTTATCAACACACCTAACAAACAACCTAGATCTTGAGTCAACGAGCTTTAATCAAGGATAAACATATGTTTAAACCACTACTGACCCTCACTGGGGCCTTTATTGCAACTACAGCGATCAGCATCGCCCAGGCGAAGCCACTACCCCAGGAAGATCTGTCCGTGGCAGAAGTATTGCGTGATCGCGCCCTGGCTTCTTCCGATGCCTATAGCATCGTTGAATCCTTGACGGTAGAAGTGGGCCCCCGTCGCGCAGGTACGGAAGGTGATCGGCGTGCAGTGGCTTGGGCCCAGGAAAAAATGAAATCCCTGGGGTTCGATCGGGTTTATACAGAGCAAATTGAAGTACCCCGCTGGACACGTGGACATGCCCACGCCCAGGTGGTTTCGCCCTACCCCCAACCACTGGTGGTGTCTTCCCTGGGCTATAGCGTAGCAACCCCCAAAGGTGGCCTTACTGCGGAAATCGTCGAGTTTCCCGATGTTGAAGCCCTACTGCAAGCCTCCCCTAAACAGGTAAAAGGGAAAATAGCCTTCATCAACAAGCGCATGGAAAAAGCTCGTACGGGTGAAGGCTATGGCCCTACAGTGCAAGGGCGCAGTAAAGGTATGCGTGCAGCCGCTGAGAAAGGTGCTGCCGCACTGCTCCTAAGGTCCGTGGGTACTGATTCTGACCGCTTTGCCCATACCGGCATGATGTCTATTAATGATGTCGAAAACCCTGTTCCCGCACTGGCACTGTCAGCCCCGGATGCCAACCTTTTAGAAGCCATGTTGAAACGTGGCAAGCCGGTAGAAGTTAAGCTCGACATAGATAACCAGCGTCACAGTGATGGCCCATCATTTAACGTTATTGGAGAAATTACTGGCCGCGAGAAACCCGAAGAAGTCATGATTATTGGCGCCCACTTGGATTCTTGGGATGAAGGTACCGGTGCGCTGGATGATGGCGCCGGAGTCGCCATAGTAATGGAGACCGCTCGCCTGATTGCCGAGCTCCCCAAGCGTCCTCGCCGTACCCTGCGCGTAGTTCTCTTTGGCGCCGAAGAAATTGGCCTGGTCGGTGCCAAGCAGTATTTAGATGCACATCGTCACGAGCTGGATAATATTATTGCCATCTCTGAGTCTGACTTTGGCGCAGGTAATATCTGGAGATTTGATACTCGTTTGCCTGAGAGTAAATTCGATATTGCCGACCAAATAATGCAATTACTAGCACCTCTCGGCATCGAGCGCGGACATAACAAATCCTATGGCGGACCAGACAGTAGTGTGTTTGTCGCCGAAGGAGTCCCTGCCTTCGGTCTCTACCAGGATGGTGCCGACTACTTCGACTATCACCATACCCCTAACGATACCCTCGATAAGGTGAAGCCAGAGAACCTGCGCCAGAACGTCGCAGCCTGGGTGGTGATGTCCTTCCTTGCCACCGAGATGGAAGATGACCTCGGCCGAATTCCCTCAAAAATAAAAGAGTAAACTAAGCACCTCACAACCACGACAAGAGCCTCCTCAGTGGAGGCTCTTTATACCTCACCTGCCAACTACCCTATTCGTACTATTCCCCAAGTTACCCACAACAGCAAGGCATATTTCTGTTTCCTGCTGATGACCATTCCATTAACAGGCTGTTACTAACAGAATCCATGGATAGAGCTGTGTATAACTCAGGGATATCCACGCTCAGGCCCCTGTTTCCGCGGGGCTCTTTTCAACGGGCAAAAAAACACCAGCCATTTATCCACTTTCCAGCGCTTGGCGTTATTAACAGAAAGTCTGGATAGACTTGTGCATAACTGCGGTATATCCGCGCCAGGCCCCGTGGTTGCACAGGTTCATTAAAACGTGCAAAAAATCACCGGTATTTTTATTGATATTTCTGCGCCGTTTTTTCAACGCAATGATTTTTCTAGGTTAAAGAGCACTTTTTAATTTCAGATGTTTTTTTGGTGGTGTTTGAGGTACAGATTAAATAAAGCGCGCTATTTTTTTGTATTTCCATTTTTTCCTTACAGAAAAAACTTAAGAAAGCGCTTTATTTATAGGAGGGAAGGTTCCTCGGAGCTTTTTAGAGTCTGCGCTTTTTTAATTGACTTTTACCGAGTTGGATTTTTCGGCGGGAGTGTTGCGAGTAAAAATTCGATTGGGCTTTTTATTTTTTATTCTCTGTTTTTATTTTTTTATGCATTCAATTTTTTTGTACATAAAAAAAGGGCCACCCTGTTGGGTGGCCCTTTCGGATTAGAAGCCTGACGATGACCTACTCTCACATGGGGAAGCCCCACACTACCATCGGCGATGTTGCGTTTCACTTCTGAGTTCGGCAAGGGATCAGGTGGTTCCACAACTCTATTGTCGTCAGGCAAACTGGCTTGGGTTGGCGTTGGTCTTATAAGCAATCTGCTTGGCCTGCCGCGTTATCGCTGTTTGCCTCGGTCATGTTGTTGACCGGCGATAACCCCAAATAAGTCGGTAAAACAATCTGTAGTAATACACCGCAAGCGATCATTGTGTGTCTTTCATTCCACAATCCGCTAGCTTAGCTAGTCGTTAGTAACCATCTCTGTTGTATGGTCAAGCCGCACGGGCAATTAGTACTGGTTAGCTCAACGCCTCACAACGCTTCCACACCCAGCCTATCAACGTGGTAGTCTTCCACGGCCCTTTAGGACTCTCAAGGAGTCAGGGAAATCTAATCTTGAAGGAGGCTTCCCGCTTAGATGCTTTCAGCGGTTATCCCGTCCGAACATAGCTACCGGGCAATGCCACTGGCGTGACAACCCGAACACCAGAGGTTCGTTCACTCCGGTCCTCTCGTACTAGGAGCAACTCTTCTCAAATTTCCAACGCCCACGGCAGATAGGGACCGAACTGTCTCACGACGTTCTAAACCCAGCTCGCGTACCACTTTAAATGGCGAACAGCCATACCCTTGGGACCGGCTTCAGCCCCAGGATGTGATGAGCCGACATCGAGGTGCCAAACACCGCCGTCGATGTGAACTCTTGGGCGGTATCAGCCTGTTATCCCCGGAGTACCTTTTATCCGTTGAGCGATGGCCCTTCCATACAGAACCACCGGATCACTATGACCTACTTTCGTACCTGCTCGACATGTCTGTCTCGCAGTCAAGCGCACTTATACCATTATGCTCATTGCATGATTTCCGACCATGCTGAGTGCACCTTCGTACTCCTCCGTTACTCTTTGGGAGGAGACCGCCCCAGTCAAACTACCCACCATACACTGTCCTCGATCCGGATAACGGACCAGAGTTAGAACCTCAAACATACCAGGGTGGTATTTCAAGGACGGCTCCACAGTAACTAGCGTTACTGCTTCAAAGCCTCCCACCTATCCTACACAAGTAGGCTCAAAGTTCAGTGCAAAGCTGTAGTAAAGGTTCACGGGGTCTTTCCGTCTAGCCGCGGGTACACTGCATCTTAACAGCGATTTCAATTTCACTGAGTCTCTGGTGGAGACAGCGTGGCCATCGTTACGCCATTCGTGCAGGTCGGAACTTACCCGACAAGGAATTTCGCTACCTTAGGACCGTTATAGTTACGGCCGCCGTTTACCGGGGCTTCGATCAAGAGCTTCGCCGAAGCTAACCCCATCAATTAACCTTCCGGCACCGGGCAGGCGTCACACCCTATACGTCCTCTTACGAGTTTGCAGAGTGCTATGTTTTTAATAAACAGTCGCAGCCACCTGGTCACTTCGACCGGCCTCAGCTTAGGGAGCAAGTCCCATCACCAAAACCGGCGTACCTTCTCCCGAAGTTACGGTACCATTTTGCCTAGTTCCTTCACCAGAGTTCTCTCAAGCGCCTTGGTATTCTCTACCTGACCACCTGTGTCGGTTTAGAGTACGATTCACTATTGCCTGAAGCTTAGAAGTTTTTCCTGGAAGCAGGGCATCAACCACTTCACCCACAAGTGGGCTTCGTCATCAATTCTCAGCCTTAGGGACCCGGATTTGCCTAAGTCCCCAGCCTACAACCTTAAACATGGACAACCAATCGCCATGCTGGCCTAGCCTTCTCCGTCACTCCGTCGCAGCAATAGCGAGTACAGGAATATTAACCTGTTTCCCATCGACTACGGCTTTCGCCCTCGCCTTAGGGGTCGACTAACCCTGTCCCGATTAGCGTTGGACAGGAACCCTTGGTCTTCCGGCGGGGAGGTTTTTCACCTCCCTTGTCGTTACTCATGTCAGCATTCGCACTTGTGATACCTCCAGCAGACCTCCCGATCCACCTTCAACGGCTTACACAACGCTCCTCTACCATGCTCCTAAGAGCATCCGCAGCTTCGGTTACCAGTTTTAGCCCCGGTATATCTTCCGCGCAGGCCGACTCGACTAGTGAGCTATTACGCTTTCTTTAAAGGATGGCTGCTTCTAAGCCAACCTCCTAGCTGTCTGGGCCTTCCCACATCGTTTC
>NZ_CP174314.1:3897500-4007500 GCF_052467515.1 Microbulbifer mixtoriginis (SeqCode)
AGTGACATAATCACCGTACTCTGCAGTATTGGAAATAGAATAGCGCATGTCAGCAATACCGCCCTGATACATCAGGTCGACAATCAACTTCAGCTCATGTAGGCACTCGAAATAGGCCATCTCAGGCGCGTAACCGGCCTCAACCAGAGTTTCGAAACCAGCGGTCACCAGGGCGGAAACCCCCCCGCACAATACAGCCTGCTCTCCAAAAAGATCTGTCTCAGTCTCCTCACGGAAATTAGTTTCAATAATTCCAGAACGGCCGCCACCATTTGCACTGGCGTAGGAAAGTGCCAGTTCTTTCGCATTGCCGGAAGCATTCTGATAAACCGCAATCAGAGTTGGCACACCGCCCCCTTCAAGATAAGTGGAGCGTACAGTATGCCCGGGACCTTTTGGCGCAATCATAATGACATCTATATCTGCCGGCGGCTCAATCAGTTCGAAATGCACATTGAACCCGTGAGCAAAGGCGAGTGCCGCACCAGATTTTAAATGGGGGGCCACTTGCTCTTTGTAAATATTGGCTTGGTACTCATCCGGTGCCAGAATCATTACCACATCAGCATCTTTGACCGCACTCTCTACCTCGGCAACACGCAGGCCGGCACTCTCCGCTTTGCTCCAGGAGCCAGAACCCTTGCGCAAACCGACAACAATATTTTCTACACCGGAATCCTTGAGGTTATTGGCGTGGGCATGCCCCTGAGAACCGTAACCGATAATCGCAACATTTTTCCCGCGAATTAAAGACAGTTCACAATCTTTATCGTAATAAACTTGCATGACTAAATTCCTATTTCCTGCTATCTAAACACTTAATACTTTTTCACCGCGGGCAATTCCAGAAACCCCGGAGCGCACGACTTCCATAATGGTGTGCTCTCCCAATGCCTGTAAAAATGCATCGAGTTTTTGACCGGTACCGGCAACCTGAACCGTGTACATACTGCTGGTAACATCCACTATCTGCCCACGAAAAATATCTACACTTCGTTTGACCTCATCGCGCTGGGCTCCATTGGCGCGCACCTTTACCAGCAATAATTCCCGCTCAATGTGAGAGCCTTCCGTAAGGTCAACCAGCTTCACCACATCAATTAATTTGTTGAGGTTTTTTGTTATCTGCTCGATCTTGTGATCATCACCTATGGTCACCATGGTGAGGCGTGACAAAGTGGCGTCTTCTGTAGGCGCCACAGTCAAGCTCTCAATGTTGTAGCCGCGCTGGGAAAACAATCCCACAACTCGGGATAGCGCTCCCGGCTCGTTCTCCATCAAAACCGAAATAATTCTCCGCATTTCCCTAACCCCTATGTCCGTTCGGTTTTGCTCAGCCACATATCACGCATGGAGCCACTCGGCATGACTTGCATCGGGTAGACATGCTCAGAGGGATCGACGTAGACATCGATAAACACCGTGCGATCTTTATGCGCAAAGGCCTCTTGCAGTTTTTCATGCAATTCTTCTCTTCGCTCAATCTTCACACCCAGGTGGCCATAGGCTTCTGCAAGCTTGACGAAGTCCGGCAGAGACTCTTCGTAGACACTGTTGGAAAGGCGCCCTTCGTACTGCATTTCCTGCCACTGCTTCACCATGCCAAGTGCCTGGTTATTGAGACACAGAATCTTAACCGGCAGATGGTATTGAGTAGCGGTGGACAATTCCTGAATACACATCTGGATACTGCCCTCACCGGTCACACAGACAACTTCTTTATCTGGGTGGGCAATCTTCACTCCCAGGGCAGAAGGCAGACCAAAACCCATGGTGCCGAGCCCGCCGGAGTTAATCCAACGGCGCGGCTTGTCGAAATGGTAATACTGGGCGGCAAACATCTGGTGTTGTCCAACATCAGAGGTCACGAAGGCATCGCCCTCGGTGATATCGTAAACCGCACGAATGACCTCCTGCGGCATGATCAGGGCGCCGTCAGTTTTGTATCGCGGAACGGTATAGAGGCCGTGACGTTCACGCCAGTCGTCTATCTGACGCCACCAGTCAACGATTGCTGACTGGTCCGGCTGTTCCTCACTGGATTTAAAGGCTTCCAGCATATCAGCCAGTACTGACTGCACAGTACCAACGATGGGAATATCGGCGACGATGGTTTTGGAAATAGAAGCCGGGTCCACATCAATATGAATAATCTTGGCTCCCGGACAAAATTTGCTGGGAGTATTGGTAACGCGGTCATCGAAACGCGCTCCCACCGCCAGAATGACATCTGCATGATGCATAGCGGTATTAGCCTCGAAGGTGCCATGCATGCCGAGCATACCGAGAAAACGTTTATCGCTACCGGGAAAAGCGCCGAGTCCCATCAAGGTATTGGTCACGGGATAATTCAAATGGCGAGCCAACTCAGTGAGCAGTTCGGAGCCATCTCCCTGAACCACACCACCGCCAGCGTAAATTACCGGTCGCCGCGCCGATAGCAACAACGCCACCGCCTTGCGAATTTGTCCACTGTGGCCCTTGCCCGCCGGAGTATAGGAGCGCATGCGCAGCTTATCCGGGTAGCGGTAGGGAAAGCGCTCGGCGGGGTTGGTTACATCCTTGGGTACATCAATCACCACAGGGCCAGGGCGGCCAGTCGTGGCTATATAGAAAGCTTTCTTAACGATCTCGGGAATATCCTCGGCGTTCTTCACCAGGAAACTGTGCTTTACGATTGGCCGCGAGCACCCAACCATATCGGTTTCCTGAAAGGCATCTTCACCGATCTTATCGCTGGGCACCTGACCCGAAATCACCACCATAGGAATCGAATCCATATAGGCGGTAGCAATTCCGGTAATCGCATTCGTGGCCCCTGGACCCGAGGTCACAAGTACAACACCCGCCTTGCCTGTTGAGCGGGCATAGCCGTCTGCAGCGTGAGTAGCACCCTGTTCATGCCGCACCAAAATGTGTTTGATGGACTTCTGCCTAAAGATGGCGTCATAGATATGCAGTGCCGAACCGCCCGGGTAGCCAAAAATCAGATCTACCCCTTCATCCTGCAGCGCGCGAACCAACATATCGCCGCCGGAAAGTAATTCCACTTGAGTCTCCTCAATTCACCTAGTTGGTAGGATAGCCATCA
Source organism: Microbulbifer mixtoriginis (SeqCode) (assembly GCF_052467515.1). Taxonomy (NCBI): domain Bacteria; kingdom Pseudomonadati; phylum Pseudomonadota; class Gammaproteobacteria; order Cellvibrionales; family Microbulbiferaceae; genus Microbulbifer; species Microbulbifer mixtoriginis (SeqCode). The sequence continues at coordinate 3,900,592 of NZ_CP174314.1, forward strand.
CCAAAGAACCGCTAACCGAACGAACAACAAGAATGTTGAACGGCAATTGTAAAGGAAAATGATGACAGATATCAGCCTGTTGCGTGTTTACATGCCGATTTTTAGGATGAGATCATCGCGCGTAGTAAAACACCCAGCCTGAAACCGACACGGCGGTGTCCGAATTGCAGGCTAGCAGGCCTCCAGGGGTAGGGAGAGCCTCTCGGCGGAATTGCGGCGGAGGGGTGGTCCACCTGTGCTAGTGTCCTGGCCGCGGGTGTGCGGAGACGACTACTCGCCGAGGAAACAGTCGATTTTGCCAATCCAACATTGACTGTCAATAGACATGACTGAAAGTGTTAAGAGAGTTACAGGAAAGTCCACCGTTACCGGTACAATATGTCGGGTAAGGAAAGATACAACGATAAGGGGTAATCCAATGCGCGTCGCACTCGCAATGCTATTCTCCGGCCTGGCACTGGCCGCTCAAGCCAACGGCATCTACAAGTGGGTGGATGAGAACGGCGTGGTGCACTTTGGGGAGCAGCCACCCAGTAGCACTAAAGTTGAAGTTATAAAGAAGCCGAAGTCGGAGCGCTACAAACAATGGGAAGCGGAACAACAGGCTGCGATAGCTGCAGAAAAAGCCAACCAAGTGGCTGCCAAGCCCACTCCCGAGAGAAAAAATACCACAAAACAAGAAGTCCAGAGCCCCTCAAAAGTGGATGAGCAAGTAGCCCGCGCCCAGGCAGCTGCACGCGCACAACGCTGTGAGTCCTCCCAGAAAAACCTGAAAGCCCTGACTACCCACGCTCGGGTACGTGAAATCGACGAACAGGGCAATCACCGTATGCTGGGAGAAGATGAACGCCAGGAACGCATTACCAAGGAAAAACAGAGTATTCGCGATAACTGCTAAGCCCTAGCTTTTAAAGCTCTTTATAGGGCGTTTCGTTAAACTGCTCCAGGCTGTAACGCTCGGTGTAATAGCCGGGTTCAAACAGCCTATCTGCCCTGGGCACCGTCACCCGCGCAATACTCAGCTGCTTAACCAGATAGGGGCCATCCTGATCGGCATCGCGGATCATCAGACCGTAAAATTCGAAGGGGATCCAGTGGCGCCCTGGAGAAAGCTCAACCGCATATTGGGTGCTGCCAATGGGCGTCTGCTCATCGTTGTAGAGGGAACCACGGAAGTAAAAACGGCCCTGTTGCAATATTTCCACTTCGGCTTCCACTAGTAAATTACCCTCACTGGTAAGCGAGTCCCGCAAGTTGCCGGTATAGCTGCCCGTATCCTCTGACAGTGTAAATGCCGCTGCATCGCGCAGGCCATCGATATCCGTATCCACGATGATCTTATAAATACCCGTTGGCAGCGACTGTCCTTGGTAAGCTCCCGCCTCTATCTCCGCCTCGTAAACCAAGTCCCCGTTGCCATCTTCAAAGGTCAGTGAACCCAGCACATGTTGGTCATCCAACACCATCAGGGCGGTCAGGTCCGCTGGTACCTTGACACCATCGCTATCGGTCTGAAAGGCGAAGACACGCACGGTATCACCATACAGATAGAACTTCTGATCAGTCCACAGGGTCAAGGTGTCTCCATTGTCACTATAGGTAGTGCGCTGGTCTGGGGCATGGGTCTGGGAAATCGGATCCTGCGAAGCGCTCTTGATCGCGCGATTTTCCGGTGGATAGCGGTGAAATTTTGCCAGATCAGAGAGCAGTGACTGGTGCAATTCGGTCTTGACTGGCCGCGCCTGGATCTCCTGCCAAACCTGAATAGATTTATCCTCGACCGGTTTCTCTTCAACCAGCGCTACCTCTTGAAGCTCGGCCCTCTGTGGCTTTGGGGCATGGAGCCCGCCAGCTTCCGCCTTGGCAACAACCGCTGTGGATACTTCCCCACCCTCACCAGTGAACCAATAAGCCACAGCTGCGGCGATAAGGACAATGGATCCCAGGATGACTAAGCGCCCCTTGAGGCGATTGTTGCTGACGGACATGGGCTAGCTCCCGCAAAAATTACTGAGTACAGGCGGCAATTCGGCCGGCGCTGTTTTTACCAACCCCACAATTCAAACCATCGGGGATGCCATCGTAATCCGGAGACAAAATACCGCCATTGCGCTGAGCATCGTGATCGGTATAAATGCTGGCCAGATTGTAGGAACGAGCAGTACCCTTATTGTCGTTATCACAGGAGAAGGTGGCACTGCCGTAGGCAATACCCATGAAGGTGTCGTACTGCTTGAGGTTTGACCAGAGGCTTCGTTTGCCGGAACCAGAGCAGTTCATCTGGGAGGCGAGATTAATATAACCATCATCTTCACCATTCAGCAGTGCCGAGGAAACGCTTTCTGCACCGGGAAAGCCCGCGTAGCCGCCAATGGTATAGACAGGCGCACCCAGATTAGTGCCCACGTAATTACGCACGGTATAAATATCGTTGGTCTGCATATAGCGCACCGCGGCACACTCCCTGCCAAAGAAGAGGTCATTGATCACCTCATCATACCAAGTGCCATTACAGATACGATCCACGCCCTCGGTACCGGTGATTGCTCCACCAGTGGTGAAGATCGCAGCCACTCCGCTAATCGCACTATCAAAATCCACAGTAACCGCGTTGGCATCACTCAGGCTGGCAACCTGTACTTCCTCAGAAACGGTTTTACAGCTCTTGCTGCCCCACCAAGTTGTCGAGCACTTCTTAACATCCTGTACTTCAGTATCAGTGTCGTACTGATTGTAAGCACGGTTGTAGTAAGGTGATCCTTCAACAGCGTTGCCAGCGATATACATCATCTGCGCAGCGCCCTGGCTGTGGGAAATAATCCAGAAGGTATCATCGGCAGAACACTGGTTTTCGTGTTCGAACCTGTCTCCGGCTCCACTGCGGATCTGAATAATTTGCCGTGCAATTTCACCGGAGGTTTTATCGTGCCAGTAGGGCAGCTCACCCTCATCGGTAGAGTTGTACCCCACTACTCCGTAATTGCCGCCGCTGATTAGCAGCTGGTCGATAAAACTGCTGTTTTTATATTCATCGAAATAGGTTTCGCTCCAATAGTCCAGTGCCGGTTGCACTAAACTCCCATCGCTCGCTGTACTGGTTGTATGCCCCTCGACTCCATGTCCATGGACCAGGATGTAGCAGTTCTCCGCTACCGCTGCAGAAGTGCCTACCATCGCAGCAAAAAAAACAGACAGGCCTGCGCCCAGTCGTTTAGACAGTGTCATGGTTATTGACCTTTATAATTTTATAAGTGGATATTTACTGACCGCAGAGTCTCGAGGTATCCGTTTCGCAACACACTGCAGACCCCTGCAACTTATCTGCTGAGGTGGGTGCCGCAATAGGATTTATGGCGCCACAGGATGATCAAGTGCGCCACATGAGGCGACCGGTTCGTCATAATTCACATTATTGTTTTCTTAGATTGATACGCCTTTGCTATGATCGAATTAACGCCACCCGGACGGCAAAGAGTCATGAGAGACCAGAATAAAAATATGTCCGGCCATGCCGGCGTGCCTAAAATATTTGCGCCCTATTTCGTTACAGCTGCTGCGCGGCTGGGTATTCCTATTGGTACTCTAATTGAGCGGCTGCCTTTCGCATTTAGCTGGAATCCCCGCGAGAACGAGCGACTGAGTTACAGCGAGTTCAATGCACTGATTGAAAACCTGGTAGCACTTTCCCCAGTTTCTTCGCCGGGACTCAGTTTCAGTCGCTTTCCTATTATCTTGTGGCTGGAAGAAACCATTATCGAGGCGCAACCCTCCCTGCGGCGGCCACGGGAAATACTGCGCCCTGCGGAAATTGTTTTATCGCAAACCCTGGCGCCGCTACTAAGATTCGAAACAAGACAAGAAAAAGAATGTGAAGTCCTCACTCTGCAATGGCGCTTAGAATTATTTAGCGAACCGGTAAACCATTTCTTTGCCGAAATGTTAATGGCCCGAATCGCGGAATTATTGCGTACGCTGAACCCCCAGTTTACTGAGGTATGCGGTGTTAAGTTGCGCAGGCCAAAACCCGAGGATGATTCTATTTATGCCCGTATATTCCAAAGCCCAGTAGAATTTGACTGTGATACCAACGCCATTATTCTTGGCTCTGAAACACTGGATTTTCCTATCCCCAGCTACCACAAGTTACTGCGTAGCCAGAGCCGAAATGTTTTAAAAACTGTTTTACACAATACGCTATCGAGTTACAACTTAGCTGCGAGCCTGCGCTCATGGCTGGAAAAACACATTCTTCGCGAGGAAGTCACCATTAAACAGGCCGCCGCTCACTTTCGCACCAGCGGCCGCACCCTGCAAAGGAGATTGAAAGAACAGGGGGTTACTTTTCAGGAGCTAAAAGACAGCGTCACCCTGGCCCTGACCAAACGTCTACTGCTGTCCTCCAGTGAATCTGTCGAGAGTATCGCAATAAAGCTGCACTTTGCCGAGCGCGCGGTATTTACCCGCTTCTTTAAAAAACACGAGGGGGTTACTCCCAGTGAGTTCCGCCGCAGTAACACCACAAGAGGTATCCTCGACGCTTAAAAGTATCATGCACGAGGCCATTAATTGCCCTGCACTTGTGCCCTTATCTTTTCGTAATCCCGCCCCAAATAAAGATACATGGCAGGCACCACAAAAAGGGTAAACAATGTGCCAATCGTCATACCCGAGGCGACGACCAGCCCCATGGCAAAACGGGCCCCACCACCGGGCCCTGAAGCAATCAGCAGTGGCACCATTGCCAGCACCAGTGATGCCGTTGTCATCAATACCGGCCGCAGACGAATAGAAGTGGCCTCCTCTATAGCGGTACGCTTATCCACTCCCCCCATTTGTAATTTATTGGCAAACTCCACAATTAGAATTCCATGCTTGGAGATAACGCCGATTAGAGTCACCAGTCCCACCTGGGTGTAGATATTAAGTGTGGTTAGACCAAGACTTACAAAGATCATAGCGCCGCACACACTCATCGGGACAGTCACTAACATAATGAGAGGGTCGCGCCAGGACTCAAACTGGGCGGCCAGCACCAGATAAATTACTATCAGTGCAAAGAAAAAAGTTATGACCAATTCAGAACCTTCCGTTTTGAATTGACGGGATTGACCGGAGTAGTCCACAGAATACTCGGCTGGCAGTATTTGCCTCGCCGCATTTTCCAAAACGTCCAACGCTTCACCTAGGGTGACACCCGGGCGCGGCACTCCGGATATCGTAACCGCATTAAGTTGCTGGAAGCGTTTTAATTGCTGTGGTTCAACGATTTGGCGTAGATTAATCAGAGTATTAATAGGAACCAGGTCCCCATTAATCGCCCGGATATAATATTGCTTCAACTGGGCAGGAGTCAGGCGATCAACTCGCTCGACCTGGGGGATCACCTTATAACTACGATTATCGAGTGAAAAGCGATTAACATAAGCACCGGAAAGCATTGCCCCCAGGTCACGACTAAGGTTCACCATATCCACCCCCATAGTCGCAGCCTTCTCTCGGTCTATTTCAATAACGACCTTAGGCTTATCAATTTTCAGATCGGAGTCCAGAAAAATGAACTTCCTGCTTTGCAAGGCCTTTGCCATGATTTCACTGGCAACATCGGCGAGATTCTCCACTGGCTCTGTTGCCCCGATAACAAATTCCACCGGCAGTTGACCACCTGCAGTGGGCAAGCTCGGCGGCACAACCACAGCCACTTTAAGACCAGCGATGTTGCGCACATCCTCACTGATTAGTTCCTGCATTTGTGCAGTGTCACGTTTGCGCTTTTCCCAGGGCCCTAATACAAAGCCCGCCGTAGCATTATTGACACCACTGCTAAAAGTACCGGCGCCATTGAGCAGGAAAATATTTTCCACCTCAGTATAGAGATCAGCAATATCCACCAACTCCCCTGTATATTGCTCAACATAATCCAGTGTGGCATAAGCATCTGCTGTGGATATAGTGAGGACCAAGCCCCGATCTTCTGTAGGCTCCAGCTCCTGCGGTGAAGTAATAAAAAGAAAATAACAGCTCACCAAAACAATCAAACCGAAAAGCAAAATAACGCTGCGTTCCTCTAATGCGTTGTGCAGGCGCTTTTCAAAACCCTTCTGTAAATTCGCAAAGCGCCGCTCCAACCAGGCCTCCAAGCGTGTCCCCCCACCGTCACGCGGCTTCAGTATCCTAGAAGCCATCATTGGTGAAAGTGTTAGCGCGACCACACCCGATAGCAGTACGGCACCGGCGAGAGAAAAGGCAAACTCGATAAACAGAGTTCCGGTAAGGCCACCGAGAAAGCCAATAGGAATATACACGGCGATCAAAGTGGTAGTCATGGCTACTACTGGCCATGCTAGTTCTCGAGCCCCTACAATGGCTGCTTCGCGAGGCGTGAGCCCCTCTTCAATATGGCGGTGCACATTTTCCAAAACGATAATCGCATCATCCACGACTATGCCAATAGCCAGCACCATACTTAACAGAGTTAGCAAGTTGATGGAAAAGCCCATCAACAGCATCAGAAACATTGCACCCACTAGGGAAAGAGGAAGTGCGATGGCAGGAATCAAAACACTGCGCAAAGACCCCAGAAACAGGTAGATGACCACGATAACGATGATCACTGCCTCAACAATGGTACGCACCACTTCAGAAATAGAGTCCTGAATATACTCAGTACTATCATAGGGAATCTCTCCCTGCATCCCCTCCGGTAGCTGGGGAAAAATTTCACTCTCCAGCTTTTCCCGTACATGCTTGATAACATCCAAGGAGTTTGCATTGGGGGCGACTTCAATAGCAATAAAAGTTGCAGACTGCCCGTTAAATGTCACCGAGCTATCGTAAGTCTCCGCTCCCAACTCAATATCCGCTACATCTCTAAGTCTTACCAATTGATCGCCGCTCGCCCGCACCACCAGATTTTGAAAATCCACTTGGCGGGAAATATCCGTGTCTGCACGTATTTCTATTGCTACTCTAGAGCCCTTGGTAGCCCCCGCTGCAGAAAGGATATTGTTATTGCGCAGGGCATTGGCTACGTCTTCAGGTGTCACCTCCAACGCAGCCATTTCTTTAGGCTTCAACCAGGCGCGCATAGCAAAAATACTGTCCCCAAGCAAACGTGCACGCTGTACCCCGGCTATAGTAGCCAGCTTGGGCTGCACAACCCGAACTAAGTAATCGGTAATTTGATTGTTAGCAAGGATCTCCGAGGAAAAAGAAAGGTACATGGCAGCGGTTGTTTCCCCTTGCTGCATCTCCACACTGGAATCCTCAGACTCTTCGGGCAAGTCGCTGCGCAATTTATTTACCTTGGCAACAATTTGAGTCAGCACCTCGTTGGGGTCGTAATCAAATCGCACATAGGCATTGATGGTCGAGAGCCCCTGTACGCTGGTAGATACCATGTAATCTATGCCATCCGCCGTTGCAATCTCCTGTTCAAGCGGCGTGGTAATAAATCCCTGTACAAGATCGGAGTCTGCTCCCACATAGACAGTAGTGACTGTAATAACTGCATTCTCCAGTTCCGGATACTGGCGAATATTTAATTCAGTTATTGAGCGCAAACCCAGTAGAAAAATAAATAAACTGACTACTGAAGCTAATACCGGTTTACGAATAAATATTTCTGTAAAATTCACCGCAACACCCAGTACAAATTAACTGTTTTCAGGAGTGGGAGATGGGTCCTCTGGCGGCTTGTTCTCATTGTTGATTACCGCAGCCTCACCGTTGCGCAATTTGAGCAAGCCGCTGCTGGCCACCTCATCGCCCTGTAGCAATCCTTCTACAATTTCCACCAGATCACCGCGCTCCTCCCCGGTTTTAACAAAACGTTTGTTTGCGGTGACACTGTTATCAGAGGCATCCGTTTCCAACACAAAGACCGATACGCCATAGGGAGCAAACAACAGGGCCGTTCGGGGGACCGAAAGTACTCGACGGCTGGCTTCAATTTTTACAGAAACCTGGGCAAACATACCTGGGCGCAGGTGCTTCTTGGGGTTTTCGAGCGTAGCCTGTATCAGGAAATTGCGGCTGGCCCTATCTACTCTGGGGTCTACCGCGGTAATTCTCCCCAGATAGGTTTTACCGGGAAAAGCATCGGTAGTCAGGCTGATTGGCATCCCCTCCTTAACCAGAGAGTATTTCTGCTCTGGCAGGGAAAAGTCGACAAAGATAGGCGTGAGCTGTTGAAGAGTGACTACCGCGTCCCCCGGGCTGACATTCTGCCCAAGATCAATACGGCGTATACCTAGAACACCATTAAAAGGCGCCAGCACTCTACGCTGATCCACCCTGGCGCGCTGTACCTCGATATTGGCCACTACCTGATCCAAGGTGCTACGTGCACTATCGAGCTCTGCTTCAGTGGTCACACCACGAGCGGTAAGCGTTTTAATTCGTGCATAATTGCGCCTTGCCAAACGCAGCTCAGCATCCAGAACCTGCAGCTGTGCTTTCTCCGGCTCGGCGAATATTTCCACGAGAAGGTCGCCTTTGTGTACATACTGGCCGGACTTGAAGTGGATAGCACTAACCACACCCTCGGCCTCTGTCGTAACCTCAACACCATTGACGGCACGGACTGTACCAACCCCGCTTAAATCCTCTGGCCAATTTTGCACCTGCGCCTTCGCCGAGGTCACTGTAGGAGCCGGCAAACGCATATTGTCCAGAAATTGATTCACCATACGCTGGGCAATAAATTTATACGCAAAAATACCGCCAAAAAGTACCAGGCACCCGAGCAGCATAAGCACCATGCGTTTACTGATAATTTACCCCCGATCATTCACAACAATGCCGCGGATCAACAAGACGGGAAGTCTGACTCTGGGAGCCACCAACTGAACAGACCACCAGATTTAGTTTATAAAGAAAATCCCGTGCGTATTGTTAGACTCTCATTGGATTAGCCTGAAATGATATTTGAACGCCACGGAAGGGACGGAAGTGACGATAATGGTGAAAAGATAGGTACCTGCACCCAATTTTTGAGCGAGATTAAAGAAGGAGGAAGAAAACGAAATATCCTACTCTAAGAGTCGATGAAACAGATGTATAACCACCTGTTTCATCGACAGACAAACGAATAATACCGACTAGCGAAATACCGCCCGATCACCCTCGACATCCGCGTGGATAGTGGTGCCGGGAGTAAATTTACCTGCGAGCACATCTTGCGCCAGTGGGTTTTCCAGCCAGATTTGTATCGCCCTTTTCAGTGGCCGCGCGCCATAGACCGGATCAAAGCCCACCTCAGCAAGCTTATTCAACAGGCCCACGGAAACCTCCAGCTTCAGATCACGCTCGCTCAGACGGCGGCACAATTGTCGCAACTGAATTTCCGCAATGGAGCGCACTTCCGCCTTATCCAGCGGGTGGAATACCACTACCTCATCAATACGGTTAATAAATTCTGGGCGGAAGTGATTGCCCACCACTTCCATCACCGCATTTTTCATCTGTCGATAACGAATTTCGGCATCCAAGTCATCTCCACTCTCGGCGCTGGCAAACTTTTGGATCAGGTCCGACCCCAAGTTGGAAGTCATCACTACAACAGTATTGCGAAAGTCCACGGTGCGACCCTGGCCATCGGTCAAGCGACCATCATCCAGCACCTGCAGCAGGATATTGAATACATCCGGATGTGCCTTTTCCACTTCATCGAGCAACACTACTGAGTAGGGTTTACGACGCACCGCCTCAGTCAGATAGCCGCCCTCCTCGTAACCCACATACCCCGGAGGTGCGCCTATCAGGCGGGCCACCGAGTGCTTTTCCATAAATTCCGACATATCGATGCGCACCATGGCATCTTCGGTGTCGAAGAGAAATTGTGCCAACGCCTTACAGAGCTCAGTTTTACCAACCCCGGTGGGGCCCAGAAATAGGAAAGAGCCGTTGGGGCGATTAGGATCAGCGAGACCCGCACGGGAGCGCCTCACCGCATTGGCGACAGCTTCCACCGCTTCACCCTGGCCTATAACACGTTTGTGAAGCTCGTCTTCCATACGCAGTAATTTTTCCCGCTCGCCCTCCAGCATTTTGGAAACCGGGATACCTGTCCAGCGAGAAACAACTTCGGCCACTTCTTCATCGGTCACCCGATTGCGCAACAGGCGCGGCTCTTCACTTGCCTCATGGGTTGCAGCAGACTTCAACTGTTGTTCCAGCTGTGGGATAACACCGTACTGCAGCTCCGACATTCGGGTTAAATCACCGGCGCGACGCGCCGATTCCATATCCAACTTGGCCTGTTCCAGTTTCTCTTTCAGGTCGTGGCTACCCGCAAGCTGGGATTTCTCCGCTTTCCAAACTTCCTCGAGATCGGAGTATTCCTTTTCCAACTGGTGAATTTCCTCCTCCAACTTGGCTAAGCGCTTCTGTGTGGCCTCGTCATCTTTATCTTTTTTGACTGCCTCGCGTTCGATTTTAAGTTGGATTAAACGGCGCTCCAGTTTATCCATCGATTCCGGCTTGGAATCTATTTCCATGCGGATACGACTAGCCGCTTCATCGATCAGGTCGATGGCTTTGTCCGGCAGCTGACGATCGGTAATATAACGCTGGGACAATTTGGTGGCAGCAATGATGGCCGAGTCGGTGATATCCACGCCGTGGTGCACTTCGTAGCGTTCTTTTAATCCCCGCAATATGGCAATGGTATCTTCCTCGGTGGGCTCATCCACCAGTACCTTTTGGAAACGACGTTCAAGGGCCGCATCTTTCTCGATGTACTGGCGATATTCATCCAGGGTTGTGGCGCCAACACAGTGCAACTCACCACGCGCTAGAGCCGGCTTAAGCATATTACCGGCATCCATAGCACCCTCAGCTTTGCCCGCCCCCACCATGGTGTGCAGCTCATCAATAAACAGAATGATCCGCCCTTCCTGCTTGGAAAGCTCATTGAGAACAGCTTTTAAGCGCTCTTCAAATTCTCCACGGAACTTGGCGCCGGCTAGCAGAGCGCCCAAGTCCAATGACAACAGACGCTTGTCTTTGAGGCCCTCGGGAACCTCACCGTTCACAATTCTCTGAGCGAGCCCCTCGACAATCGCGGTTTTACCTACACCGGGTTCCCCGATCAGTACCGGGTTGTTTTTAGTGCGACGCTGCAATACCTGTATCGTACGACGAATTTCATCGTCGCGACCAATCACCGGATCCAGCTTGCCGGCTATCGCGCGTTCGGTCAGATCCAAGGTGTACTTATCCAATGCCTGACGTGCCTCTTCCGCATTGGGATCGTCAATTTTTTCATCACCACGCACTTTTTGTATCGCTGCCTCTAATTGTTTTAAATCGCCATTGGCATTGAGTATTTTGGCAATTTCCCCTGCAGCAGAATCAAACGCAGCGAGTAAAACTGTCTCACTGGAAATAAAACTATCACCATTTTTTTGCGCTTTTTTATCCGTGAGGTTCATCAGGCGCATCAGCTCCTGCGACATACCCACGTCCCCAGTGGGGGAACTGATAGTTGGCAGGTTATCCAGCCTTTTAGCCAGGTCATTGCGCAGACCATTTAGATTAAATCCGGCCTGCGACAAAAATGCAGGCACGCTGCCGTTATTTTGGTTGAGCAGCGCAAGCAACAGGTGCTCTGGATAAATTTGGTTGTGATCTCTGCCAACGGCCAGAGATTGTGCATCGGCAAAAGCTGCCTGCAGCGGGTTTGTCATTCTGTCTATACGCATGAATGCAACCTCTCCTACTCGGGGATTTTGTGTAGTACTGGGTCGATAGCAGCCAAGCGGCGCCACGCTTCAGTGTAGTGTTGGGAAATAAAATAGGGGCGGGAGGAAGGTTTTCAATGATTTAAATCAATTGGTGGGAATTCCTGACGTAAATCATTAATGCGCAAAATATTTTTTCTTAAATCTAGTTTAAATCCACACCTGAAGCTTGATTTTTGCAAGTAAGGCCCCAATAGATAGAAAGCACAGCAAAAATCACTCGCCTTTCTTTACAGTGTTCTCAGCTTTCATCATCCGCCAACCAGATTAATGAAGCCATTCGTCCGGTAGTTCTTTCCCTGCGGTAAGAAAAAAAACGTTCGGCTTCATTCACTGTACAATATTCCCCCCCATAAATATTTTCTATGCCAAGTTCAGCCAATTCAGCTCGCGCCAGGGCATAGATATCAGCAAGAAAGTGCAAGGGTTTCCTACTGTGGGGACGAAAACACTGAGCAATCGCCTCGGTATGCGTGCCACTTTGCGCATGCTCGAAAAAGGCTTCTAAAACATCGACGCCCGTTTCAAAAGCTTCGGGGCCAATCGCAGGCCCCAGCCAGACTAGTAATTCTTTTGGGTCGCAATCAAGCGCAGTAACCGTGTTACGCAAAATGCCCTCGGCCAAACCGCGCCACCCCCCATGTGCTGCAGCTACCCTGGTGCCCGTCTTGTCGCAGATAAGCACCGGCAGACAGTCGGCTGTGAGAACCGCGCAAGCAGCGCCACCGCCAAGGTTAAAGCTGGCATCAGCGGTACGCACAAGCCCATCGCTCTGTGCCTCAATGACCTTGTCACTATGAATCTGCTCCAGCCACTGAGGCACCGCCGGCAGCTTCAACTCCTCCGACAACTGCTGCCGATTGGCCATTACTGCAGACTCCTCATCCCCCACATGGGCGCCGAGATTGAAGCTGCTAAAAGCTCCGGTGCTAACACCGCCATTGCGCAAGGTAGTGACGGCACGCACCCTGGCTGGCGCCGGCCAAGAGGGAGTCAGGTAATGATCGAGGGACATAGTTTTTCTGCTTTATATCGATGTTGCGGAGCGGGCCGTGACTGCACACTCCACCTCCAGTGAAGATATAGTCACAGATTTCACTCACTCCGATCCCTATTGAGGAGCTCGAGCAACTGAAGCATATCCGTTGGCATAGGAGCACACCAGTGCATATTTTCCCCGGTGCGCGGATGAACCAGAGCCAACTCTGCAGCGTGTAGGGCCTGACGGGGAAACCCCTGAAGTGCCTCAACCAGCTCCCTGTTAGCTTCGGCGGGCAATTTAGGCCTCCCACCATAAAGCGGGTCGCCGACCAATGCATGACGTATATGGGCCATATGTACCCGAATCTGGTGGGTACGCCCGGTTTCCAGCTTGCAGCGCAACAGGGTGTGGGCACGGAAGCGCTGCTGTACTTGATAGTGCGTGATGGCTTCTTTACCACCAAAATCGAGTACCGCCATTTTCAGTCGATTCTGGCGATGGCGACCGATAGGCGCGTCGATGCGACCGGGGCCGGTAATATAGCCTTGTACCAAAGCGTCATACTGCCGACTGACCGTCCGCTGCTTCAATTGGTCTACAAGGTGTACCTGTGCCGGTAAAGTCTTGGCGACAACCATTAGGCCACTGGTGTCTTTGTCCAAGCGGTGCACAATGCCAGCACGGGGAATCACCTCCTGATTTGGGCAGTGGTGCAGCAAGCCGTTTAGCAAAGTGCCATCAGGATTACCCGCAGCCGGGTGAACCACTAGGCCTGCAGGCTTATTGATCACAATGAGACTATCGTCTTCATAGACAATATTCAGGTCCAGGGCCTGGGCGCTCCAGCTTCCCTGAGCCTCCAATTCCGCGCGTAGACTGAGCTGCTCACCGCCAAATAGCTTATCCTTAGGCTTGGCAACAGCACCATTCAAGGTGAGCTGGCCGCCTTTGATCCAGGATTGCAGGCGAGCGCGGGAGTAATCGGGAATTAATTCGGCTGCTGCCTGGTCTAATCTTCGACCAGCCATACTGGCCGGAACTTCAATATCGAGTTTTAGGTGGTCATTCATCAAACAATTGCAAATACTTTGGGCAGCTCCGGGACTGTGTTTAAATGTCTGGAGCGCCAGATTAATCTTGGCGGATAGTTTAATAAGGTAGAGTGTGAGAATGATAGAGCGAGGGGCTATGCAAGCCTGGAAAATGCTGTCGCTGGCCTTGGTGTCGGTATTATTGGTTGCCTGTGCCAACACCGATGACTCAGAAGAGGGCCTGCCCACTGGCAACCGCACTGAACAAGCCTTCTACGAGGCTGCCCAGCGGCAACTTCGCACTAGCCAGTGGGATCTGGCGATCAAGAACCTGCGCGCCCTGGAAGACAACTTCCCCTTCGGCAACTATGCAGAACAGGCCCAGCTGGAGCTGATCTACGCCTATTACCGCAACTATGAAAACGATGCCGCCATCGCCGCAGCGGACCGTTTTATCCGGCTGCATCCGCAACACCGCAACGTCGATTACGCCTACTACATGAAGGGACTATCCTCCTTCACCGAGGGCGCCGGCCTGTTTGAGCGCTTTATGCCTACCGACCTCACCAACCGAGATCCAGGCGCTGCTCGCGAATCCTTCGCCTACTTCTCTCAGTTGATGGCCCGCTATCCGGAAAGCCGCTACGCCGCAGATGCACAGAAACGCATGATTCACTTGCGTAACCTGCTGGCTCGCTATGAGATCCATGTGGCCAACTACTACTTCAAGCGCGGCGCCTACCTCGCCGCCGCCAACCGTGGCCGCTATGTTGTGGAAAACTTCCAGCAGACTCCGGCCGTACCCGATGCACTTGCAGTGATGGTACAGGGCTACCACATGATGGAGATGCCGGAGCTGGAAGCCAACGCCCTGAGCGTGCTGCGCAACAACTATCCCAAGCATCCAGCGTTCAATGAAGATGGCACTTTCAACTATGACTTCTTCAAAGGCGCTAGCGGTCGCAGCCTGGTACACCGTGTTACCCTCGGGTTGTTTGAAAAGTCTGATCCCGAAGGTTTCGATAGCCGCGAGCTGTATAACCCCGAGTACAACCGCGATGAAGCCCCTCTCCCTCCGGAGCTGATGTAATACCCTTACAGAACATAAAACGGCGCCTTTCGGCGCCGTTTTATGTTCTAGTCCAGCTTACTCGCCAGCCTTCCAACCATTGGTTATCGGGTAGCGCCGATCTCGGCCAAAACCCCGCTCTGAAATCCGCACACCCACGGCAGCCTGGCGACGCTTGTACTCATTGCGTGATACCAGGCGCACCACACGCTCAACAATGCTGCGCTCAAACCCCTGCTTAACAATTTGCTCGGCACTGAAGTCTCTGTCGACGTAGAGATTCAGAATCTCATCCAACACTTCGTAGGGAGGCAGACTGTCAGTATCCGCCTGATCTGGGGCCAACTCAGCACTTGGCGGCCGTGTGATAACAGTTTCAGGAATGACTTCCGAGACCGTATTTCGATAGCGCGCCAACTCAAACACCAGTACCTTGGGCACATCTTTTAGCGCGTTGAAGCCCCCAACCATATCTCCGTAAAGAGTCGCATAACCGACTGCCATTTCACTCTTATTACCGGTGGTCAGTACCATGGCCCCCTTCTTATTGGAGATCGCCATCAGCAATACTCCGCGAGCTCGCGCTTGCAGGTTTTCCTCGGTGGTATCTCTCGCACTACCAGCAAATTCTTCCGCCAATGCCCCCATGAAGGCATCGAAAATGGGCTCGATTCCAATTTCCCGGTAATTGACGCCAAGGCGCTGTGCCTGATCGGCGGCATCGGTCTTACTCAGATCTGAAGTGTAATGGAATGGCATCATCACTGCTTCCACCCGATCTTTGCCCAGTGCATCCACGGCAATCGCCAGGGTCAAAGCCGAGTCAATGCCACCTGAGAGTCCCAGTACCACACCGTTAAAACCATTTTTATTAACATAATCGCGTACTCCCAGTACCAGCGCCTGATAAACCGATGCCAGATCCACCATAAGAGGCGCCACCTCACCGGGTAATAGGGTTACTCTTCCACTCTGCTGGGAAACCGATACGGGCAGTAACTGCTCGGCAAATTCTTCTGCCCTGGCGCAGATCTGTCCATCGGCATCCACAGCCATTGAACCCCCATCGAAGACCAGCTCATCCTGACCACCACACCAATTCACATACACAATTGGTGTTTCCGCTACACGTGCCTGAGTGGATATCAACTCCTGTCGCTGAAGAGATTTACCGCGATGAAAGGGAGAGGCATTGATATTCAGAATCAATTTGGCCCCTGCCTCTACGGTTTGCTGTATGGGTTCCCGATGCCAGATATCCTCGCAAATGCTAAAGCCTACTGAAATACCCTTGATATCCACGACACAAGGTCGATCACCTTTGGTGAAATAACGCTTCTCATCGAATACTTGATAGTTTGGCAATTTTTGCTTGGCATACTCCGCCACCAACTCTCCGTTGGCAATCAGGCCCGCCATATTAAATAGCTTGCCGTTTAGATGTCGGGGATAGCCGATCAGAATTGCACAGGGCAGCTGAACAACTTTCAATGCTTCCAGTGCAGCCTCAACGCGAGTTTGCATACTGGGACGCAGCAGTAAATCCTCTGGAGAATAGCCACACAAAGTCAACTCGGGAAAAAGGACCAGATCGGCACCCAATTCACGGTGGGCCCTGTTAGCCACCTCAATCACTCGAGCGGTGTTACCTGGAATATCTCCTACGAGAGAATTGATTTGTGCCAGCACTAGCTGCAAAGTAGACATGGTTAAACCTCGGACAAGACAGGCCGCCATTGTAACCCCTGTGGGCTATAACGGCAGCGGTCACCATAACAACATACCGGGAAACCACCTTGAGTAGTGCCAACGACACCAGTACAACCCCCTCTTTTCAACACCATGAGCTATTGCGAATTTGCGCAATTTATCGGCTATCTATCGCCCTAGTGTTACTTGGAATTTTCTATTCAGATATAGGAGCCGGCGCCCTTGGAGATACTGCACCGCTACTTTTCTTATATACAAGCGTGGTGTATTCCCTACTTAACTTTGGCTGGTTAATTTTTTTACGCCAGCAGGCCTATCAAGTAGGCACAGGGCAAATTGGTATCATTCTGGCCTGTGATATTCTGGTTTTCCTTCTTTTAATTGAATCCAGTGGTGGCTTGAACTCCGGTCTCGGCTATCTACTGCTAATCAATTGTTCAATCGGATCTATTCTTTTAGACCGCCGAATGAGTGCCTTCTTCGCGGCGCTGGCAAGTCTCGGAGTCATCGGCCTAGAGTTGTATAATTTGATCTCAGGTAAAGGCACTAGTCAGGATATTGTCGCCGCAGGAAGCTTAGGCCTGTTGCTATTCGCCACGGTGAGCGCATTACAGTATTTGTCTGTACGTATTCGTAGTGCCAATATTCGCGCCGACCAGCAAAGCCGCCAAGCTGCACACCTTCAGCGGCTGGCACAGCAGATTATTGAGCGTATGGGCACCGGAGTACTGGTAATGGGCCCTACTGGCCAGCCCGAGCTGATAAATCAGGCAGCCCGACGGCTCTTGGGAGAGCAGTTACACGCTGAGAGCCTCGCAGGGAGCTCACTACTCCAGTCGATTCGCCAGTGGCGAGATACTAAAGGACCCGATACTTCACTGTTACAAGGGGACAATGGTAGAGAACTGCACCTAAACTTCGCGAAGCTCGAGCATGAAAGCGGCAACAGTACACTGGTATTCGTAGAAGATAATCGCAAGCTAGCCGTAGCTGCACAGAAATTGAAACTTGCCTCTCTCGGACATCTCACCGCCTCCATCGCCCATGAGATTCGCAACCCTCTCTCGGCTATCAGCCATGCTGCCCAACTGTTGTCTGAGTCCTCCCAATTGGCTGAGGAAGATCACTATCTCACCGAGATCATCTGTAGGCAGAGCCAGCGGGTTAATCAGATTGTCGAAAATGTTATGCAACTCTCGCGGCGCCGAGCAGGCGATCCACAGGAACATGACATCAGTAGCTGGCTACAACAGTTGATCCAAGACTATAACGCCGGATCCATTGGGGCAGATCAAGTTGAGCTCGACCTACCTGAGAACCCCCTCAAAGCCAGGTTTGACTCGGCACAAATGGCCCAGGTGGTCACCAATTTAACCGACAATGCCCTGCACCACTCTCAAGTAGCCTCCGGCAAGAGACATGCCTCAATTAGTGTGTACTACAATTCTGAGCGCGGTTGTACTCAATTGGATGTGAAAGACCAAGGGCCAGGGGTTCCACAGGCACACCAAGACAAGATTTTTGAGCCTTTTTTCACCACCGGCAGCCGCGGCAGTGGTCTGGGTCTTTATATTGCCCGAGAACTCTGTGAAACCAATCAGGCCAATCTCTACCACTGCCGTAGCAAGGATGATATGAGTTGCTTTAGAGTTGAATTTGCTCACTAAAAGAATGTGACTTGATTCTGCTCAGGAATATTTCCCAAAATGTATGAGAATATTCGTAAAGAATTTCTGACATAATCAGAATCGGCACCTTTGCCCACAATCTCCACAAAACAAGAAAAGACAGAGAATTGATGCTACCTCTGGCCCTGGTTGTCGATGACGAACCGGATATCTGCAAACTAATCACACTCACTCTGCAGCGCATGGATGTGAACTGTCACACCGCCGCCAGCTTAGCGGAGGCAACACGCCTGCTTAAAGAGAACCACTACGATTTTTGCCTGACCGACCTGCGTCTGCCAGATGGCGATGGTCTACAGCTAGTCGAGCATATCCAGAGCGGTGTTCTTCGAGACTTGCCCACCGCAGTGATTACCGCGCACGGCAATATGGATACTGCCATTAAGGCGCTAAAGCTCGGCGCATTTGACTTTGTCAGTAAACCGGTCGATTTAGAACGGCTGCGCAACCTTGCTCAGCTGGCCCTACGCCTGAATAGAGAGCGAGATCCACAACAGAGCAAGAGCGCGAAACAGCTGCTTTTAGGGGAAGCCCCCAATATGCGCAAGCTGCGCGAACAGATAGCCAAAGTTGCGCGCAGTGATGCCCCGGTTTATATCAGTGGCGAATCGGGCTCAGGTAAAGAACTGGCTGCCCGGTCCATTCATTCCCAGGGAGCCCGTGCCGACAAACCTTTCGTCCCCATTAACTGTGGAGCCATTCCCACTGACCTTATGGAGAGCGAGTTTTTTGGGCATAAAAAAGGCAGTTTTACCGGCGCACATAAAGACAAAGCGGGCCTACTACAGAGTGCTCAGGGCGGTACTCTATTTCTCGACGAAGTTGCCGACCTACCCCTGGATATGCAGGTCAAGCTTTTGCGTACAATACAGGAAAAACGTATTCGGGCTATAGGCGCAAGTCAGGAAACTCCTATCGATGTACGTATCCTCAGCGCTACTCACAAGGACCTAGCCAAAGAGGTCAGCGAAGGGCGCTTTCGCAACGACCTCTATTACCGCATCAATGTAATCGAAATATCCACACCCCCTCTACGCGAGCGCAGTGAAGATATACCCTTATTGGTCGATGCCATTATGCAGCGTATTGCCCAAAATTCAGGGACAATACCCCCTGGCATATCTACCGATGCCATGCAAGCCCTACAGGCTTTCCCCTTTCCCGGTAATGTTCGCCAACTCGAAAATATCCTCGAACGCGCCTTTACCCTATGCGATCATCAGGAAATTTGCCTTGATGACCTGCTACTGGAGAAGGATGAGCAATCGCAAGATCGAGAGGCTTCCTCTACTAGCACTAAAGGTGAAGCCTTAAATAGAAACCAATCGGAAGAAAACAATCGCTTTGATCCCAGCCAGTACAACTCCCTAGATGAATTCCTGCAGGATATTGAAAAAGAAGCAATTGAAAGCGCACTCACCAAGACTCGCTGGAACCGTACCGCCGCAGCTCAGAAACTTGGTATCAGTTTTCGCTCACTGCGTTACCGGTTGAAGAAATTGGGGCTGGAGACTTAAGGTGGTCAAGGGATATCACACTGATCCGTGTGATATCCCTTAGACATTCTTTTTAGCCATTAACAAAGTAAAGAGTAAAAAAAGAAGAGTCTCACCAGCACTCTGAAGTATTTGATCCAGTTGCCGTCCTAGCTCCTGCTTCATCCAACTTTAGCGCAGTGCATTCACTGTCTTTACTTTGGCTCTTTCCTGCAACAGGTTGCGCAGTAAGATCAAAAGTTGCTGCCGCTAAAATACCTGTGACTGTGTAGTAACCTTTCTCAGATTCAATACTGTTTCCCTCTGTGATTGATGCTGCGACGGCACAATTATCATTATTGTAAGTGCTATAAGTTGTAAAGCAGCGCTGTAACCTATGTGCAACGTCATTTAATACGGTTTGCGCATCAGTTCGATTCCCCTCTCTTATCATTTCCATATACGAGGGGATGGCTACAGCGCTGATGATCCCAATAATCAGAACAACAACCATCAATTCCACTAGAGTAAAACCTGAATTTGGTTTTTTAACATTCATTTTCATAAGCTACTTTCACCTAACGTATCCGTCTCCAAGAGATCCTTTCAATACCCCCAATCCGAAAACCGCCAGTAGTTCCAGCATTCCCACCAACATCTATGTATGGAGCAATAATTTTTCTTCCCGCAATAATTACATCGGAAAAACCGATAATAGCCTCGTCAACTTTTTTAGATCCACCAATGATCGACTCTCCAGCAAATCTAGGATCACCCAATGCTACTAATTCCATAATCCAGCCTGAGGCACCGGCAACACAAGGATCATCCGAAGGGATCAAAGTTGGGAAAATCAAGCGGTCATTAATCAGCAGGGGTTTACTAATTACTCTCTCTCCACTTATTGAAGAACCAGTAGAATTAAAATCCAAATACCATCCACTTTTTGTCGGCCACCAACTAGTGTCCCCATCGTTGGTAACGCTCCTAGAATTACCAGTTTCAACTATACTTTTTTGCATCAAATCAGAACGGTTGGTGCCTGACAAAACCACCCCTTTATCCACTATTCCATAAAAGCTATGAATAATGCTTCCAGCGGTTTGATCTGTTTGGCTTACATATTTCCCTGTACCAAAGTAAACCATAATCGCCCCATCTACTTCCGCATTAGAACCAAGTACCGGGGTAGAAGTAATTGGTTGAACCTTTCCATTTGGGTCCCTCGCAGTAAATAAGGGAGCATTACCTGAAAAAGCTAACTGCCATTTGCTGCCGGAAATGTCGAACTTCCACATATTACCCATCAAGTCCCCAGCATAAGCAGCATGCACCACTCTATTTGAGTCAATCAGTAATGAGGGACCGGCCAATCCATTATCCGTATTAGTATTTGTGGCAATTACCTGGATATCAGCTGGGTCAGCTAAATCAATCACCAGCAACTTAGCTTTATCATTGGCTGAATTATAACCATTACCAAATATAACTTTCCAACCATCCTCTGTAGGGGCAATTATTGGTCGCCCAAGAATATTGCCAATATCAGGATTAGAACCATCAATTTCAAATAGTATGTCAGGATTCTCAGGATCAGTAATATCTAAGGCAAATAATCCTTTAGCCCCTGCGCCATAAGTTCCAACGAGAACATTCATCCACTTTGGGCTACCGCTTTTATTCTTGGCAAAGTAGGCATCACTGACAAACAAAGGACCATCAACAAGATATTGATGCGGGTTATCCTCAGTACCATAATCCAGCGCTGCAACATTCTTTAATTTTGAATATATAGCACTGGGGACATATGCAAACTTTTCTGATCCATCAGATGAGTCAAAGGCATGCAGCATGCCATCATTCGAACTTACATAGAGAATTTCACTGCGGTTATTTTTTCGACCTTCAAGGTAGTCCTGATAGCTATTCCCCCCAAGATTGTCTGGAAGTGTTTTAAATTTTTGATCTTTATTACTCGCCAATACAGGGCTTGCATTTACAACATCCCCTAGTAAAACAGCCCTGTCACGTAGACCATCGACGTCTTCACCACGCACCCAGCTCAATCTTTGCTTTGCCAAATCTTCATCGTCAGTACCAATTAAGGCCGTCTTCTGGCTACTGGTTAAATTTGACCAAGAAAAATTAACCGTATCAGAACCATCAAAAGTTATGATATCTCGATTATTCGTTGGAATTTTTCCCGCTGTTGAGGTACTCCAAAGAGTCGTATCAGAAAGTGTTCCATCACTCTCCAGCCTAATAGATTTTATTTCGCCACTCCAATCACCCGAGTTGAAAATAGCTTGAAAGATTGCACTGTCTGTGCTCAACCTCGTTGAATTGGCTGCAACAGATGAAGAGGAAGCCTCTCTCTCATTTATTCTGGTAAGTAGATCGGAAAGCTGAGATGCAAATACAGTCGCATTTGCTGCATTGTAAAACCCCCCCCTACTGTTAACCCCAGCGTGGAGTAAATCATCTAGCTTCGCCGCATCACTATTATTAGGGTTTGGCCAGGAAATTGCCGCACCAGATTCAATAGCATTAAAAGCGGTATCAGAGTCAACACTACCTGTCACTCCTAAACCTACACCAAAGGTTACCATATGTTGCCAGTCTGCCGGATCAGCGTCCCCACTATCGACTTTATTATCGAGACTGCCATGTAAATCATTTTCCCAGTAGTACCTGGCTATATCTGCAAGAGTATTCGAACGAGAATCCTGAAATGGATTTCCATCATTACCATCTACATTACCAAAGCTAGATATACTGCTGTAATCATTACCATAACCATCTGTCATCAAAATGGTATAGCTCGCCCTACACGCAACTTGAGCACTGGAGTCATTAGTTCCAGGTTCCCCTGCCCAAGGACCATTCCTATCCGTTCGACTGTAATAGTCACCAACTCGCTTTAAGGCACTTAAGAGTGGAGTACCTGCCTGAGGAATATCTACACCGTAAAGATTTTCAAAAAAATCTTCACGATCATCTCCAGAAAAAGCGCGTACACCACTAATAATGGTACCCGTACTAACCTGATCTACATTGCTGGTTCCTTTATTTAGGGTTCCAAACCCCACTCTGAGACCTTCTGTTTGAGAAGAAAATGCCTTACCAATTCCAGCACGGGAAAGTAATACCCGGGAACGGTAATATGAATACCAATTAGCAAAATTCTGGATCTCCTCCTCATAACTACAAGAAGTAGTCGATAGTTTACAATCCGTTCGATCTTCGCTACGAGGGAAAGTCAGACCGGATCGAATCTCTTTACGGGTATAGCTTGACGAATCAAAAAGACTACCATTACCGCTATATTGGAAGTAAGTAGCCGGATAAAAATACAAATAACCATTGCCACAAGCATCACTTTTATGGGAGTTCTTATTCGCAGAATCCCATAGCCAGCATTTTGCACGCTGATAATTATCAACTGTTAGATTTCTCCAACCTTTTGAAGTATTTGCTGGGTTATGGTAAGCCGCCTCTGGATTTGCCGCCGGCCAAAGAGAACCATCCTCCTTCGACCATGGTTCGTAGCGTATTTCTGGATTATAATATGTCTTATTATTATGAGCAGAACGGAAATAAGCCGCCCACTTATTATCATCTTCAAACCTTGGTATCGCCTGATCACCATTAGCCCAGTAATCACAACTTGATGTATCCCCATCTGCATATGGACAGGGTACAAATTTTACAGAGGAACTATTTGTTTCCGTATTTGGAAAAACATAGACGACCCGATCCAGCTTATTAAAGTAATTAGCCACTTCAGAAGGAGTAATCTCGAACTGCATTGAACCTGAGTCATCAAGAACAAACATAATATTCGGATCAGTACCCTGCTTTAAAAATAAAGGCTGTTGGGATAGCGTTAGGGACGCAGCACTATGGGCAATTCCAAGCGTTAGTGATGCGGCAATTACAGCAGAGAAACTTTTAATTTTTCTAGATATAAATGACATAGCTACTTTTCTCATCACCACTCAATCTTTCATAGTAGATTGCAAAATCACAACCGTATTTTCAGTACCGCCAACACCTCTACTAGTTATTCGGTAATAATTGGGAGGGACACCTTTATCCACAGACTCAAGATCAATAGCACCACCAGTTTCACCTGTATTACTTGCTTCAGTCGTCACCTTTTCCACAATATAAATTGGCTGGCTAGCTATATTTTCTAGATCAAGGTCAGCCTTTACCGACACACCAGACCAGCTAAAATCCAGCCAGAATCCACTATTTTTCGAACCATCTAACTCCTCACCATATCCAACAGTATCGCCATCAAAAATTGTACTAATAGGTTTATTAAGCTCGGTTATTAGATTTTCTTCAGCAACTCGAAGAGCAGACTCTGCGGCCTGAAACGCCAATTGACGATCCCGCATATTGCCTGCCATAAGTTCCTGCATACCACTCCCACGGATAGCCGCAAGGCCAATAAATGTCATTAGCAACAACATGACCAAGCCAACTAACAAAGTGGCTCCTCGCTCCTGCTTGAAAGTACTGATTTCTTTATACATAGGAGACCTTATTATAATTAGGGCACACGGCTTCTTATTGTTACAACACTGGTAAACACCTGCCGAAGACGACGATCCCCTGGGTTATTTATAACTTTACCGTCAAAAGTGTATGGCTGGGCTTCTTGTAAAACACTGTCTTCAATACTAGCCACTAGTAAATCTAAGCGAACAGTTGAAACTTTCTTCCAATCAAGAATAGAACCGATTTTTTCTGCAGTTTGATAGGCATCAATAACATCATCATCATTGATATCCAAACCATAAGTGATCTGCATATCTTCAACACCTTCGAGCAACTCTTGTTGCTTTCCATTTACTTCCCTAAATAAGCTAGGGCGCCCGGAAGTTCCATTGGCAATATAGTAAAAAGTTGATTCTAAATTAATTACTTGAGCATCTTTTCCAAAAGAATTATGTCCGTCAGTAGTCTCATCGCCCCAAACTGCTACTTTGTTACCTGGCTCAAAAGAGGCATCCGAATGTTGTATTCCAATAGTTTCACTGGAGCTGGAACCAACAAAGCCGGTTGCCTGAAAAACTCTCACATAGCTACAACTTGATACTACAACGATATCACCTTCACAAAATCCAC
This sequence comes from Microbulbifer mixtoriginis (SeqCode), assembly GCF_052467515.1. NCBI lineage: Bacteria > Pseudomonadati > Pseudomonadota > Gammaproteobacteria > Cellvibrionales > Microbulbiferaceae > Microbulbifer > Microbulbifer mixtoriginis (SeqCode). Next base: position 3,925,427 of record NZ_CP174314.1, read on the forward strand.
TATATTTATCTTTACCTTTATCACACTCTCCACTTTCCACTCCAGTATTCTCTACAAATATCTGGGTCGGATTACTCATATCCGCTACTCCAACGCCACTACCAAAGGCACTGCGAATTAAAATCGCATCAGTGCCTGCCAGTGCGCCATTTGGAAACCCAGCGACATCCTTGGAAGAATCCTCACCTTCTACAGCAACATCATATCTATAACTAATCAAGTCGCTGTTATTAAGGAAATTTTTCATATCTCCGCTACCTGAATGACGCGAAGGGTTTGCACATCCAACATAGCCAGCCATTCGAATATCTTCACTTAAAAACTCTATCGCCAAACGCCCAGTTTCCTGAACTCGCGACATTGCATTTTGCGTACTAAAGGTTAGGTTACTCGATAGAAATAGTTGGGTGACACCAGCTAGAAGCACTAGACCTACGGTAATTGATACCATAAGTTCTACCAGGGAGATCCCCGATTGTTCACGCATATACATCCCTCTAAATTCTCGTCATATACTGGAAGTTACTTTTATCCGCATTACCATCTGATCCGGTGGCATCATGTTCAGCCCATTGGATGACCACAGTACAAATATTATTTGTATCACATGAAATACCACCAGAGCCTTCTGGTAATAGCTCATTAAGTGCTTGTCGCCACTCGATCAGGTCAGATTGTGCCTGATTACCACTAGCCATTGGAGGAGCATCATTAATACCTAAATTATAATCAGCCAATCTGCCACGGCTCGCTCTCATTCGATCTAATAAATCGTAAGCAAGAATATTTGCTTGAGATCGCATGTAGGCACTATGATTGTACTGAAGTGCCCTGCTCTGTAGTGCGGCCAAACCAAGTAAAGATGTTGATAAGATCAATACGGTTACCATCACTTCAATTAAACCAACACCATACTGTGCATTAAATTTTTTCATATTATTCACAGCTTGTTTTAGATATTGAAATAACACCGGAGCTAGCGAGCACAATATTTTTTGCGCTATCTCCTGTACAGCCAGATGTTTTTACACTGATATTCGTCTGGACAAACCGACCTAGTGTACCCATACCCGTAAACCGCACAAACTTTGTTGCCGCATTTTGCGTAACACCAATAACAGCTTCCTCACCCTTAAAATCCCAACTGCGCAAAACACTATCAACAACAGGGTCAATAGCATTTTCTGTCAAGGCTCCATCAACAAAAACTATCCAGCCATCAGACCATTTATTTTCTCCTGCACAACTAGAGCCATTACTACTTGCACAAATTGATACATTAGTACCGCGTTTTACCGCCTCACTACGAGAATAATGAAGCGCATTAATAAAATCATCGGCTAATGCAAATGACCTGTAATTATTAATCATATCTGTAAAGCTTGGGATAGCGACCGAGATTACAATTGCTAATACTGTCATAGCTACCAACAACTCAATTAAAGTAAAGCCGCTTTGAGTCTGCTTTTCCCCATGAGTACTTATAAATCGCTTACGATGCATTATTTCCTCAATTTACTCATAACTTACGTTCACTCATCCGCCAAGCATCTAGCAGTTAAAAGTCACCCAACGGTATAGTTAACAATTTAGCATCCTCACTTTCTTATCTCTATTAGCGACCGACAAGCGGCTTTTTCTGGGGGCTTAATGGTCTTCATAAGGAGAACTACTTCAAGGAGTAGAGATATGTATGAAGAATAAACAAGGGTTCACATTGCTTGAATTACTGATAGTACTCACTGTATTGACGGTACTGGTGATGATCGCAACACCAAGCTTTATTTCAATGATTCAAGAGACACGCCTAAAAGCAGTAACCGAAGAACTGTTTAATGCTGTTCAATTGACTCGTACAAATGCTATTACCCACAATCAAAGAGTAACCATGAGAAACTTCGGAAGTTGGGAATTAGGCTGGGAGATTTTTCTGGATCCTGATAATGACGGTTTACGCAGTAACGATGAACACTTAATTCTCAAAAAAGAAGCCCTGAAGGAAGTGCAAATAGCACCTAACTCGCCAGTAAAGGACTATATTTCTTTTATAAGCTCAGGTGAAAGCCGGAAAACAGGCTCGCCATTGGGGGCGTTCCAAGCTGGAACACTACATGTCTGCGCTCAGGAGGTTCAGGCCGCACAGGCTCTAATCCTATCAAGAAGTGGGCGAATGCGGATTGAAAAGGCAGATATCGGCAACTGCCCCTAAAAAGGAAGTTACAATTATCAACATTTAGAAAGGCGCTAGCGCAGCTCCTTGGGCAAAGAGAAGCGAATATTCTCCTCACGCCCATCCATCTCTTCTGGCACTGTGGCACCAAGCCGTTGCAATTTGCCAATCACCTCTTGCACCAGTACCTCTGGAGCCGAGGCACCGGCGGTGATGCCAATGGATTTTTTGCCTGTGAGCCAATCGGCATCAATATCAACAGCGCCGTCGATTAATTTGGCATCGGCACCACAGCGCTCGGCCAGTTCGCGCAGGCGGTTGGAGTTGGAGCTATTAGGGCTGCCCACAACCAACACCAAGTCGCTCTCCAGAGAAAGTTGGCGGACAGCATCCTGGCGGTTTTGGGTGGCGTAGCAGATATCATCCTTGCGCGGACCGCGGATGTTGGGAAAGCGCTGTCGCAAGGCATCGATTACCCGGGCAGTATCGTCCATGGATAAGGTGGTCTGGGTAACATATGCGAGATTATTCTCGTCATTCACCTTTAGCTTGGCCACATCCTCCTCGTCTTCGACCAAGTAGATAGCACCACCAGCAGTGCCATCATACTGACCCATAGTGCCCTCTACTTCCGGGTGTCCGGCGTGGCCGATTAGTATGCACTCGGCGCCATCACTGCTGAATTTGCTGACTTCGATATGCACCTTGGTAACCAGTGGACAGGTGGCATCGAATACACGCAGGTTGCGATCTTCTGCTTCCCTTTGCACAGCTTTGGATACACCGTGGGCACTGAAAATAACGATAACATCATCGGGCACTTCCGACAGCTCGTCCACAAACACGGCACCGCGCTCGCGCAGGCTTTCCACCACAAACTTATTATGTACCACCTCGTGACGTACATAGATGGGCGCACCAAAGACATCTAAGGCACGGTTAACAATATCAATCGCGCGGTCGACGCCGGCACAGAAGCCACGGGGATTAGCCAGTCGGATTTGCATTTTTACTTCAGCACTCTTTCGATAATCTATTCAACGGGTGAAAAATTGCCCTTATTGAATCGAATCCACTGCGATAATTTTTACGTGGAAGCTCAGTGTCTGCCCTGCCAGAGGGTGGTTGAAGTCAACGGTTACTTCATCTTCCTCAATCTCGCGAACTACACCGGGTAATTCACCACTTCCATTATCAAAGGAAACTACCAAGCCAGGCTCCAGTTCAATATCCGGAGCGAAGCTGTCGCGGCGCACCTTTTGCATGTTGGCCGGATTACGCTGACCGAAGCCCAGCTCAGGGGGGATTTCGATTTCCGCCTCATCGCCAGCTTTGAGACCGAAGAGGGCTTTTTCAAAGCCTGGCAGCAGGCTGCCATCCCCCACACTAAAAGAAGCGGGATCGCCTTTGAAAGTGGAGTCCACCTCGGTACCGTCATCCAGCTTAAGGCTGAAGTGCAGAGTTACGCGGCTGTGCTCGCCGATAACGCTATTACTCATGGTTCGTTAAACTTCCGCGTTATTTTTTGTCTTGTCGCCGTCTTTTTCTGCAAAGAAAAGCAACTCTATAACCAGCATGGCCGCGCCGATACTGATACCCATATCCGCCACATTAAACACTGGGAAATGCCAACTACCGTAGTACACGGAAATAAAGTCCCGCACATATCCCAGCAGAATGCGATCCCACAGATTTCCGAGAGCACCACCCAAAATCAGGGCCAGGGCACAGGGTTCCCAGCGCTTTAGCGCTGGCAAACGCCACAACCAGATAATGACCACAATGCTAAACACCATTGCGATCACACCAAAAAACCAGCGCTGCCAACCACCCGCATCAGACAGGAAGCTGAAAGCTGCACCATAGTTTTCCGCATAGGTGAACTGCAGAAAGCCCGGAACAATTTGCACCGATGGGCCGTACATAAATTCGCCCACAGCCCAGACTTTAGTGGCAACATCCAGAACCACCACAGCCAGTGCCAGCCAATACCAGCGCCAGGGGTGGCCGAATAGCAGATTAGTCTTAGGCATAGTGCCTTACCTCGCCCTCACCAGCCACATTCTCTACACAGCGACCGCAAATATCCGGGTAATCACTGTTTTCACCCACATCTGCACGGTAGTGCCAGCAACGCTCACATTTGGGGTGATCCACTTTGCTCACACCAATTTTAAGACCTTCAAGCTCGGTGCTTTCAGCACCCGCCGCATCGCTGAGAGGCTGCACTGAAGTGGAAGAGCAAATCAGTACGAAACGCAGTTCATTCTCCAACTCGAGCAATTTCTCGCGTAGATCATCATTGGCATACAGAGTAACTGCCGCCTGCAGAGACCCACCAATTGCTCCAGCAGCGCGCTGCTCCTCCAATACCTTGTTTACCGCCGTTTTCACTTCGGCCATTACAGCCCAATAGGCCGCACCTTTATCGGCTTCGGCTGACAGTTTGGGCAGCGGATACCACTCTTCGATAAACACGCTATCGGCATTATTACCAGGAATAAACTGCCACAACTCTTCCGCAGTGAAGCTGAGGATTGGGGCAATCCAGCGCACAAATGCCTGCACAATATGGTAGAGCGCGCTCTGTGCGGAGCGACGCGCGACACTATCTTCCTTGGTGGTGTACTGGCGGTCCTTGATGATATCCAGGTAGAAACCACCCATTTCAACCACGCAGAAGTTATGCAGCTTCTGGTAAATCTGGTGGAACTGGTAATTATCGTAGGCTGCCAGGATCTCATCCTGCAGGTGTGCAGCTTTATCCAGTGCCCAGCGATCTAGTGCCAGCAACTCTTCCTCCGGCAACAGGTCTTTTTGCGGATCGAAACCGGCTAGGTTAGATAGGAAGAAACGGGCGGTATTGCGCAGGCGGCGATAAGAATCGGCGGTGCGTTTAAGGATTTCGTCGGAAACGGCCATTTCACCACTGAAGTCGGTGGCCGATACCCACAGGCGCAGTACATCTGCACCCAACTTATTAATTACATCCAGGGGAGCAACGGTATTGCCAATAGACTTCGACATTTTGCGCCCCTGCGCATCCACGGTGAAACCGTGGGTGAGTACCTGTCTATAAGGCGCGCAACCATTAATGGCGATAGAAGTCTTCAGGGAAGATTGGAACCAGCCGCGATGCTGGTCGGACCCTTCCAGATATAGATCGGCGGGGAAGCGCAGCCCTTCGCGGCGCTCCAACACCGCGTAATGGGTCACACCTGAGTCGAACCAGACATCGAGGGTGTCGGTAACTTTCTCGTAATGTTCCGCCTCATCACCCAGAAGATCCCGAGCATCCAGATCAAACCAGACATCCATACCCTTTTCGTCAACCAGGGCCGCCACTTTATCCATCAACGCAGGAGATTCCGGATGCAGCTCGTGGGTCTCTTTGTTCACGAACAAAGCGATAGGCACCCCCCAGGTGCGCTGGCGGGAAATACACCAGTCCGGGCTGCCATTGAGCATGGAGTCGATTCGGGCCTTACCCCAGCCGGGAATCCACAATACGTCATCGGCGGCTTTTTGCGCCTGATCCAGCAGGTCATTTTGCCGCATGCTGATAAACCACTGAGGAGTCGCACGGTAGATCAGCGGTGTCTTAGTGCGCCAGCAGTGCGGGTAGCTGTGCTCCAGCTTGCCCTTGTGCAGCAGCACACCGCGCTCCTCAAGTAATGCAACAATCTTGTCGTCCACTTTATAGACATGCTCGCCAGCAAATAGCGGCACACTGTCGCGATAAACACCATTATTATCAATGTAATTGAGGGTCTCGATACCGTAACGTTTGCCTACCTGGAAATCGTCCGGACCGTGGTCTGGGGCTGTATGTACACAGCCGGTTCCAGCATCGGTAGTGACATGATCGCCCAGGACAATGGGCAGCAACTTGTCGTAGAAGGGGTGATGCACTTTCAAGTGCTCCAGGGCCGCGCCGCGAATGCGACCCACAACTTCCCCTTCGAAGCCTGCGCGGGCCAGTACCGCATCCTTTAAGGCTTCTGCGATCAACAGGCGGCGCTTGCCTGCCTGCACCACCACATATTCCAGTTCACCGTTTACGGAGACCCCCTGGCTCGAAGGTAAGGTCCAGGGTGTTGTAGTCCATATCACCACCGACAGTGGGCCTTCTCCGGCATGGCCACCAGAGGCATCGGCTATGGCCAGGTCCGCCTCTTCACTCACTGGGTAGCAAACGTCAATGGAATAGGAGACTTTATCTTGATACTCCACTTCCGCTTCCGCCAACGCGGAACCCCCCACCACACTCCAGTAGACCGGTTTGAAACCGCGTGCAAGATGGCCATTTTTCACCACACGGCCGAGGGCGCGAATAATATCGCCCTCAAACTGAAAATCCATGGTGCGGTAGGGGTTGTCCCATTCGCCAAACACTCCCAGGCGTACAAAATCTTTCTTCTGCCCATCCACCTGCTTGGCGGCATATTCACGGCACTTCTGACGGAAAGTCTTATGGTCCACCTTGCTGCCAGCTTTGCCAATTTTCTTCTCTACGCGGTGCTCAATCGGCAGGCCGTGGCAGTCCCAGCCAGGTACGTAGGGAGCATCGAAACCACTCAGGGTTTTCGACTTGATAATGATGTCTTTGAGAATCTTGTTAACTGAGTGACCAATATGAATATCGCCATTCGCATAGGGAGGGCCGTCGTGCAGGATAAATTGCTCGCGCCCGGCACGCGCTTCGCGGATTTTTTCGTAGAGCTTGTTGTCCTGCCATTTTTTCAGAATTGCCGGCTCACGCTGCGGCAAATTGCCGCGCATGGGAAAATCGGTCTCAGGCAGATTCAGGGTCGCTTTATAATCAGTCATTGGTTGTCTACTTCAGCTCTAGTAGAAAAATAAATTAGGTCGTCTCAGTTTATTGGTGCGGTCTAGGATTTTGTTTAAACCACTGCCGGGCATTTTCAATATCCTCGGCGATACGAGCCTTGAGAATATCCAACGAGGCAAACTTCTCCTCGTTGCGCAACTTGTGGCAGAACTCCACTGCGAGCTCTCGCCCATAGAGATTGCCATTGAAATCAAACAGGTTCACCTCCAGCAGGGGGCGCGCGCCCTCGCCCTCTACAGTGGGACGAAATCCCACATTGGCCACGCCATCTATGTCTTGGCGCCCCGTAGCAAGCTCAGAACCATCTGTGGCAGTGGTGCGCACCGTATAAACGCCAACTAACGGGGAGCGGTAGCGCTGCAGGCGCACATTGGCCGTGGGCGCGCCCAGCTGACGACCGAGTGAACGCCCAGGCGCCACCCTGCCGGTAATCTTGTAGGGCCGCCCCAAGAGGGCCTCGGCCAGCTCAAAATCACCATTCTGCAGGGCTTCGCGAATACGGGTACTGCTCACCCTGGAGCCGCGTATTTCCATAGTCGCGGTATCTTCCACGGTAAAGCCATGCTGGGCGCCCATCGTTTGCAGGAGGCTATAATCTCCACTGCGGTCGCAGCCAAAACGAAAATCATCGCCCACCACCAGATGGCGAATGCCCAGGCCATCGAGCAGTATCCGCTGGATAAATGCCTCAGCACTGAGGCCGCGCAGGGTATCGTTAAACTGCAGGCACAAGACTCGCTCCACGCCCACATCGAACAGCGCCAGCACTTTTTCCTTAAAACGCATCAGCCTCGCGGGAGCCTGCTCGCCAGAGAAGAACTCGTGGGGCTGGGGTTCAAATATAATGGCTACCGAAGGAAGGCCCTGCTCAAGCGCACGCTGCTGCAACTGGGCAATGATCGCCTGATGACCAAGATGTACGCCATCGAACGAGCCGATCGTCGCCACGCATCCTCGGTGGCGGGGGCGCAGGTTGTGCAACCCGCGAATTAGTTCGCGTTCCTGGGCCAAAACGATCTTCCCATCCTCATAAAATCGAGCCGCACAGTATAGCGGATTCCCACAGGGCGGCCAGTAGCGACTGGCCCATAGAATTCATGCCATATTGGCGTCTATTCAAAGTTAACTGGTGGCGCGGAAGTGACGTGGGCGCAGGCCTGACACAAATAGGGTAAACAGGTAGGCCAAGCCCCCTGCGGCTACTATTACACCCATACGCCAGGCCCGTTCAAACCAGCCCCAGGCACTCCAACTTTCCCAGACGTGAAGGAGCCCCATCAGCACAGCGATCATCGCCAAATTCGCCGCTATCAACCGCAACAGGAATCGCCCCCAACCCGCCTCAGGCATGTAAACGTCATCCCGGCGCAAACCCTTGTACAGTAACCAGGCGTTGATTGCCGCTTGGCAGGCGGTAGCCAGCGCCAGTCCCATATGGCCGAGTTTAAAATAATGATTCAGCGGGATAACAAACAGAAGGCTCAGCACCATCTTGGCCGAAATTGCGATCAAGCCGAAACGCACCGGTGTATAGGTATCCTGACGGGCAAAATAGCCCGGCGCTAGCACTTTGATCAACATAAAAGCCAACAACCCCAAGGCGTAAGCTCGCAGGGACCAGGCCGCCATCTGCATATCTCTGGGCTGCATCTGGCCGTATTGGAATAGCGTGGTCAATAGCGGCTCAGCTAATACCACAAGGGCTACCGCCGCAGGTAGGGAGATAAGGGTAACGCTGCGCAGCGCCCAGTCGAGGGTATGGCGAAAGCGGCGCGGATCTCCATCGCTGTGCAGACGAGACAAGCTCGGCAGTATCACCGTTGCCACAGCCACACCAAATACCCCCAGCGGTAATTCGGTCAGGCGATCGGAAAAATACAACCAGGAGACGCTGCCACTGGGCAGGAATGAAGCCAGCAGCGTATCCAATACCAAACTGATTTGAGTGACCGAGACTCCAAAAATTGCCGGAGCCATCAGGCGCAGAATTTTGCGCACCCCCGGGTGGCTCCAATCCCACTTGGGCCTTGGCAATAACCCCTCGCGCGCCAGAAAAGGCAGCTGAAACAGCAATTGCACCACTCCGGCCAAAAGCACACCCCAAGCCAAGGCCAGTATCTCCGGATCGAACCAAGCCGTACCTATAGTTGCCGCACCAATCAACACCAGATTCAACATAATTGGCGTCAGTGCCGGGATCGCAAAGCGATCAAAGCTGTTCAGAATAGCGCCGGTGAAACCCGCCAGTGAGATCAACATCAGGTATGGGAAGGTAATTTGCAACATGCCGGTGGCGAGCTCAAACTTTTCCCTTTCGCTGCCATCCCACCACCAGCCAAATGCAAAGATCCCCGTCACCAGAGGCGCGCACAATACGCCAAATAAAGTAACCAACAACAAAACACCGCCGAGTGCTCCCGCGACGCGATCATTGAGCTCTCGTGCTGCAGCAATGCCCCCCTTTTGGCGGTACTCCGCCAACACCGGCACAAATGCTTGGGCAAAGGCGCCCTCAGCAAACAAGCGGCGGAAAAAGTTAGGGATTTTAAACGCCACGAAAAAAGCATCGGCGGCATCCCCAGCCCCGGCAAAGCGCGCCAGGGCCATATCCCTGGCCAGGCCGGCAACCCGGGACAACATCGTTGCGGCCCCCACCACCGAGCTGCCGCGCAGGAGTCTGGATGTACCGGTTTTTTCGACGGGCTGGTCTTGGGTGGGCGGCGACTGGGGCAACGCTGTGACTCCTGGATTTGGGCGATATCTGCTGGCCGGCAAGTCTACCGCAATTCCACAAAAGTCATTGAGAGATGGATATCTTTATGCTCCTACGACCTGGAGCCCACGAGCCTATACTAGCTGTGAATTAGTGACGCGTCCCACGGAATCGGTGGCGCGGGGAGAAGACAGGATGACCATTAACGCTTTGATTATTGCCCTGGCACTGGCGATTGTGCTTTACATTGCGATAATGCGTGGCCCCCGCCCCCAGCGTGTGCGTGTCCGCGTAGATTCGCCCCGCGACCGGCGCTACCACCGCCTGAAATAACAGGACACACCGGTTGCCATCTTTCGCCACAATTGCGCAGCGATTTGCCACCACTGCGCCACGCCAGTGCCTCCTTGGAGCTTTTTAATAGCACTCAAACGGGCCACACACAGCCCCACCGAGTAAAAGAAAGCCTCCAAGGAGAGTAAGCAATGAAAAAAACATTAATGGTTGCAGCCCTGACTTCCCTGATCGCCTCTGGTACCCAGGCGAATGAACTCAACGAATCGAAACTGACCCCGGCCAAGCAGGCCACGGTCTTTACCACGGCAGCCGTTGCCGGTGCCGCTGTAGGGGGCCCTGTCGGGTTTATCGCCGGCGCAATCGGTGGAGCCTGGCTCGGCGAACAGGTCAAGCAAGCAGAAGAGGCTGATATGCTGGCAACACAACTGACAGAGAGCCGTGCAGAGCTCAGCAACCTGGCACAGCAACTGGATGCGGCTCGACTGTCCGCGAATGATGCCAGCCAAGTGGCACTGGATTCATTACAGTTCCAGATGCTATTCACCACCGGGGAAGACGAACTCCAGACCACCCAGCTTCAACAGCTGAATGCCATGGCAGACTTCCTGAAACACCATCCCCACCTGCAAATACAACTAGAGGGACACGCGGACCCACGGGGCAGCGATGGTTACAACAACGTGCTCTCTGACCAACGTGCCCTAAGTATTGAACAGGCACTGATCTCTCTGGGCATTGACGCCTCCCGCATCAGCCGTCGCGCTATGGGCTCCACCTACTCGGAGGCCCCCAAGGGCGATGTCGACGCTTACGCCATGGAGCGCCGTGTTGATATCCGCTTTTCCCTACCGGAATCCATGGCCGGACACTTCTAACAACTGCTAAACAGCCGCGATGGACTGCAAATCCTCGCGGCTGCGCAAGGTGACTTCAAATCGCTATTGCGCCTGTGGACTGATTAAAAGTATGGCCACAAACTCTCCTCCGTGAAAGAAACCCTGTTGTGCTTGCGGGCCATTTGCGCCCGCCTTTTTGCCAATAAGCTGCTATTTCGTGCATGATTCTCCGCCACAAAGGAAGCAGCCGGAATCAGCCATGAGTGCAACTATCGCTATTGTCGAAGACGAACGCGCCATCGCCGAAAATTACCGCGATGCATTGCGCCGCAGCGGTTATCGAGTCGATCTCTACAGCGCAAGAATTGAGGCCATGGAAGCTTTCCGGCAGCGACTGCCAGACCTGGCGGTAATCGACGTCGGGCTCGGCAGTGAAGTGGAAGGCGGTTTTGAACTGTGCAGGGAGCTGCGCGCTATGGCCCCCAGTCTGCCAATCCTGTTTCTCACCGCCAGAGATTCCGAACTGGATATTATTTCGGGACTACGCCTCGGCGCCGACGACTATCTCACTAAGGATATCTCCCTGCCCCATATGCAGGCGCGTATCAACGCGCTGCTACGCCGGGTCAGCGTACTGCGTGACCAGAGCGATGAAGGGGAGAGCCTTACCCAGGGCAAGCTGGAATTGGATATTTCCCGGTTGCATTGCCACTGGGACGGAAGGGTAGTTGATCTCACTGTCACTGAATTCTGGATTGTCCACGCTCTAGCCAAGCGCCCCGGGCATGTGAAGTCCCGCAGTCAGTTGATGGAGGCCGCTCGGGTAGTTCTGGATGACAACACCATCACCTCCCACGTAAAGAGAATCCGCAAAAAATTTCAGGCCCTGGATAATGAATTCAACGCTATAGGTACAGCCTATGGCATGGGCTATCGCTGGCAGCTCTGATTGCCTCGGCAACATAGCAGCCGGTCTACAGCTTTTCGGGGACCCGTAGATGAAACTTCGCCGACAACTCCTATTGGTGAGCCTTGTGGCGCTGGCTCTGCCCTGGGCCGGCTGTCAGTATCTCCGTCAGGTGGATGCGGCACTGGCCCAGGGCCAACTACAGGCCCTCGAGGCCACAGCTGCTGCAATTGCCGCGCGCCTGGCCAGCGCACCAGAGTTAATCGCTCCCGATCCCGCACGCCATGCTAGACCGCCTGGAAGCCAGCTCTACTTAAACCCCCTCTCCCACCCTCCAGTAGTAGATGGTTACGGAGACGATTGGCGTCCCTGGGAGCTTACTCCCCGAGAACTGCTCAATGAGCAGCACATGCCCCAGGCCCAGATCACACTCGGCCAGTATGCTGATCAGATCTACCTACTGCTAACAGTCAGTGATGAGACCCCAGCCTACCGGGACCCTCGCACAAACCTGCTCGCCGGAGGGGATACCGTTCAGCTGTTTACCAATGGGCGCCATTATCTGTTGCCGGTGGCGAGCCGGGGGCCTGTCGAGGCCTTTTGGCACAATCCACGCGAAGGCAGCTACCAACGCGAATTGCGCCTACGCGGGCGCTGGACCGCTTCACCGAAGGGGTATCAACTAGAGCTCAGCCTTCCCTACACACTCACACGTGGCAGCCTGTCCATTCAAATACTCGACCGCACCAGTAGCAACGGTTCCCCACCAGTTCACAGTACCAGCACCCTTCCCGCCGATGGCCTGCCGGGGCACTTAGTTGCTCCACTGCCCAAGCTGCAGGGGGAATTGGACCACTTTGCCCGCCCAGACCTGCGCTTGGCAGTCGTAGACAGCGAAGGATTCCTGCTCGCCAGTAACGGCCAACCACAGGTGGCCAATGAGGAGCAGAACACACCGCGGCCCTGGCTGCGCAGTTGGATTTATCGCAAACTGCTTGCCAGGGAAGAGCTACCAAAGCTACCCCAAAATGAACTGCCGCTAAGCAGTGGCATTGGACGTGATACAGCCGAGCAGTGGTTTGGCGGGCCACTACAGTCGCGTATAGGAGCAGTCAGTGTGCCCGTGATAACCCGGGCTGACGAAGTCGTAGAAAGGCCTCTGCTGGGACGGGTGCTTGTGTTGCAGTCCGCTGAGGCTATGCAGTCGATGACCGATAGCGCCGCACACAGGTTATGGTTGATTAGCTGTGCGGCAGCAGCAACCGCACTGCTGTTTTTGCTCGGCTACGCCAGCTGGCTATCTTGGCGCATTCGCAAGCTGCACCGCGCTGCGCGCAATGCGGTCGACAGCAGTGGCAAATTGCGTGGCAACTTTCCCCTCTCCTCTGCCAGAGACGAACTGGGCGCACTTAACCGTGCCTTTGCCAGTCTGCTGGGCGAGCTAGATCAGTATCACCAATACCTGCGAACCCTCGCCAGTAAATTGTCCCACGAGTTGCGCACGCCTCTCGCGGTGGTGCGCTCTTCACTCGATAACCTCTCCACCGGCAAACTGGATGAAGACAGCCGCCGCTATGCCGAACGCGCACTGGATGGCAGTGCCCGCCTATCCGGCATCCTCAACAGCCTCTCTGCGGCTAGCAACCTGGAAGCCAGCATTCATCAGGCAGAGCGCGAGCGCTTTGACTTGGCGGACCTGCTGGAAGTTATGGTGCAGTGCTATGGCGACGCCCACCCCCGCCACCAATTTTCTCTGAAAAAGCCTAATGGAGAGCTTCGCTGTGAGGGCGCGCCGGAGCTATTGGCACAGCTTTTAGATAAGCTGGTAGACAATGCCTGTAGTTTCGCCCCAAAGCACAGTGAGATTCAGCTTGCAGTCTACAGCGAAAAGGACGGATACCTAATTAGTGTGAGTAACGACGGTCCATTGCTACCCAATGGCTATGCACACAAGCTGTTCGATTCCCTGGTATCTGTGCGTAAGGAAGGTGACAACGCTGGGCATTTGGGCCTTGGATTGCATATCGCTAAATTGATTGCTGACTTTCACCGAGCCCGCTTGGAGGCTCGAAATCGCACAGATAATAGCGGTGTGGAGTTCAGCCTAAAACTGCCGACCCGCTAATCACGCACCAGCACCGGCAGACAAAGCGCAAGCTATCTGCCCAGATGGTTGACAAACAACCAGCTGTGGGGATAATGTCGCGTCCCGATCGGGCCCCAGGGCCTGTTAGTTACAGATTTATAGATTCCAGACAGGAGCAACCGGTGGCCAACTCACCTCAAGCGAAGAAACGCGCGCGCCAGAACGACAAGCGCCGCATGCATAACGCCAGTCTGCGCTCCATGGTGCGCACCTACATTAAGAAGGTAGTTGCGGCCATCGATGCAGGCGACGCTGAAAAAGCAAAAACTGCATACGCAGAAGCGGTTCCCGTTATCGACCGCATGGCAGACAAAGGCATTATTCACAAGAATAAAGCCGCTCGTCACAAGAGCCGCCTGAACGCTCAGGTTAAAGCTCTCGCCGCCTAATTCTTTAGGTAGCAGACACAAAAAACCCCGCAATGCGGGGTTTTTTTATGCCTGAAAGCCAGTACTTCTGCTAGAGCAAGATAAGGTTATCTCTGTGTATCAACTCATCGTCATCACGATAGCCGAGCAACTCAACAAAGTGCTCCGATGACTGCCCGAGAATCCTGGCACTCTCGCTGCTGTCATAATTTACAAGACCACGGGCGATCTCATGTCCCGCACCATCAAGACAGGAAACCAAGTCTCCCCGGTGAAAACGCCCCTGCACCGCGGTCACCCCCACCGATAGCAAACTCTTACCACCATCGCGCAATGCCCTCTCAGCACCACTATCGAGAGTGAGACTACCGCGCGCCTGTAGCTGCCCGGCAAGCCAGCGCTTCCTCGCCGCCAAGGGGTCCGCTTCCGGAAGCAGGAGAGTTCCCAAATCCTCACCCTTCCATACCCGCGTTACCACTCCCTCTCTGGCACCCCCGGCAATTACAGTGCAGGCACCGGAACGAGCCGCCAGTTGTGCCGCACGTACTTTGGTGGTCATACCTCCTCGTCCCAGACCACTGCGGGAGTCCCCCGCCATCCCCAGCAGCCTCGGATCCCGCGCCGAGGCCTCACCAACGAGCTCCGCATCGGGGTTATCGCGAGGATCTTCGGTAAAGAGCCCATCGGCATCAGTCAAAATCAACAGGGCATCCGCCTCGACAAGGTTAGCCACCAACGCCGCCAAGGTGTCGTTATCACCGAAACGTATTTCATCGGTTACGACGGTATCGTTTTCATTGACGATCGGCACAGCCCCCAAGGAGAGTAGTGTTCGCAATGTACTGCGCGCATTGAGGTAACGAGTGCGGTTGGAGAGATCATCATGATCCAACAAAATCTGCGCGCTGCGTATATCGAAGCGACCGAAAGCCTGCTCATAGACCTGCACCAAATGGCTCTGCCCTATCGCAGCTGCGGCCTGCAACTGATGGATCGACTCCGGTCTGCGGTTCCAGCCGAGACGATCCATACCCGCGGCTACTGCCCCAGAAGAAACCAACACCACTTCAACACCCTGCTGGCGCAATTCGGCGATCTGCGCCACCCAGGCGCAGATCGCCGAATTATTGACGCCTCGACCGTTATCAGTAAGTAGGGCACTGCCAATTTTTACCACCCAGCGCCGCCCCTTAGAAAGCCCTCTACGGGACACTGATACGGAGCCCATACTTCCTCCCTGGACACCGGCCCCTAGGGGCCTATCGAATTATCATCACATTGCCGGTAAAGAGCCGGAGCTGACAGAAATTCTGCGCGGCAGCACAGATTTGCCACCGGAAACAAACGATTCAGGAGCGATACTCAATATCGACATCGTGATCGTCATCATCCCAGTCTTCGTCATCATCGACATGCCCCTTGGCAGCCCTGCGCTTGGCGCGATGGCTATCCCGAAGCTCCTCGATACGCTCGCGGGCTTCGCGCTGCATCTGACGCTGCGCCTCCAGTTCGGCCTCAGCCAATTCCGGATCGCGATCCTCCTGCTCTTGGCGCTCCTCCAGGTAATCCATCAAGCGGCCGCTAAGTACATCCGTACCCTCACCGCGAATAGCCGCCACCCGGAACACCGGCCCTTTCCAGCCCAGCGCATCCACAACTGACTGACAGCGCTCTTCCAGTTCAGCAGCAGGCACCAGGTCAGTCTTATTCAGTACCAGCCAGCGCTCGCGACCCGCAAGAGTATCGCTAAAGCTAGCTAGTTCACGCTCGATAGCGCGGGCGTTCTCCACTGGGTCCGAACCATCAAATGGCGCCAGGTCTACCAAATGCAGGAGCACCCGGCAGCGAGTCAAATGCTTGAGGAAACGAATACCCAGGCCTGCTCCTTGAGCCGCCCCCTCAATCAAACCCGGAATATCGGCAATCACAAAACTGCGATGCCGCTGTACCTGTACCACGCCTAGGTTTGGCACCAAGGTCGTGAAGGGATAGTTAGCCACCTTAGGCTTGGCCGCCGATACCGCCCGAATAAACGTGGATTTGCCGGCGTTGGGCAACCCCAACATTCCCACATCCGCAAGCACCTTCAACTCCAACTTCAGGCTGCGAAGCTCACCCTCGCTACCATTGGTGGTCTGGCGAGGGGCTCGGTTAGTACTCGATTTAAAGCGCGTATTACCCAAACCGTGAAAGCCCCCCTGGGCGACCAGCAGGCGCTCACCGGCCCGGGTCATATCACCAACAGCTTCACCGGTATCCACATCGATTACTGTGGTACCCACAGGCACTTTAAGAACAAGGTCTTCCCCTTTGGCCCCAGTACAGTTACGCCCACGGCCAGGCTGGCCGCTCTCAGCGGCGTAACGGGGCTGGTAGCGGTAATCTACCAGAGTGTTGAGGGAATCATCGGCCTCCAGGTAGACGGAACCGCCATCACCGCCGTCACCGCCGTCCGGTCCCCCCTTCTCTACAAACTTTTCCCTGCGGAAACTCAGGCAGCCATTGCCGCCTTTACCCGCCTGCACAAATATGGGCGCCTCATCGACAAACTTCATAATCACTCCACCGCCACAGCGGTTGTCTCATCCGGTGCGCACATACACACACCTACCATCATATTCATCATACCAGCCGACAAGCCGCCACTCGCAGGCATCTGCCGCCCCAACTTCCCACCACCCCTCTATTAGGGCTGCCCCAACAAAAAAGCCCCGCAATAGCGGGGCTTTTTATGAAGCTAGGGCTTGCGACCGCTTAAGCAGTTTCGATAGAAACGAACTTGCGGTTGTTGGGGCCTTTAACTTCAAACTTCACAACGCCGTCCGCAGTGGCGAACAGGGTGTGATCTTTGCCCATACCAACGTTAACACCAGCGTGGAACTTGGTACCACGTTGACGAACGATGATGTTGCCTGCCGCTACAGCTTGGCCGCCAAAGCGCTTCACGCCCAGGCGTTTACTCTCGGAATCGCGACCATTTCGCGTACTACCGCCAGCTTTCTTATGTGCCATGAGTCGTTACTCCTCTCTTATGCCTTGATGCCAGTGATTTTAACTTCGGTGTACCACTGACGGTGGCCCTGGCGCTTCATGGAGTGCTTACGACGACGGAATTTGATGATCTTCACTTTCTCGCCGCGGCCGTGGCTTACCACTTCAGCAGATACTTTAGCGCCGTCTACAACGGGAGCGCCGATGTTGATTTTGTCGCCATCAACGACCATCAGCACTTTGTCGAAATCGATGGTTTCGCCAGTAGCTACTTCCAGCTTTTCCAGGCGAAGTACTTCGCCTTCTTCTACACGGTGTTGCTTGCCACCGCTCTCAATAACAGCGTACATATTTCTATGCTCCGGTATGGACGACACGAAGCAGCGGGAGGACTATCGAGTCACTGCTCCGCATTTCGGGAGCTTGCGCCGTGTTGTTTAACATCTATTTCGCCGGCGGCACCAGCAACAGTAAAGCCGCGGAGCCCGCAATCGACGGGGCGCAGATTCTAATCAATTCGCCGGGTTGATACAATAGCGGCCCTCTGCCGCCCGAGCCTTCGGGGGCGCCTGTCTAGTCGTATTAAGGAACTCTCAAATGCTGCCTTTTCACCGGGTCGCCGCCGAAGACTTTGCCGCGGTCAACCAGCGTATTCTCGACCAACTGCACTCGGATGTCCCCCTGGTGGAAAATATAGGCCACTACTTGGTTGAGGCCGGCGGCAAACGCCTGCGACCTCTGCTGGTGCTGCTATGTGCCAGGGCCTGTAACTATCATGATGAGGGCCATATTGATTTGGCCACCATTATCGAATTTATCCACACCGCCACCCTGCTACACGATGATGTGGTGGACACCTCCGATATGCGCCGCGGCCGCCTTACCGCCAATGCCAAATGGGGCAATGCACCCAGCGTCCTGGTGGGAGACTTTCTATACTCCCGCGCCTTCCAGATGATGATTGCCCTACAGGACATGCGCATCATGGCAATCCTCTCTGACACCACCAATACCATTGCCGAAGGTGAAGTACAGCAGCTGGTAAACGCCGGCGACCCAGAGGTCGGCGAAGAAAACTACTTCAGTGTAATTTACAAGAAAACCGGGGCGTTGTTCGAAGCGGCCTGTGAGACCGCCGCCGTTTTGGCCGACTGTTCTGCCGAGGAACAAAATGCCCTGAAACTGTATGGACGCCATTTAGGCCTCGCATTCCAGCTTGTGGATGACGCCCTGGATTATCGAGGCAACCCGGAAGAACTAGGCAAAAATGTCGGCGACGATCTTGCGGAGGGCAAGCCCACACTGCCCCTGATCTACACCATGGCCAATGGCAGCCAAAACCAGGCGGCTCTGGTAAAGGAGGCAATTGAACAGCGCAGTGCAGCAAAGCTGGTAGAAATTGTCGAGGCTATTGAGGCCTGCGGAGCACTGGATTACACCATGGAGCGGGCCCGCGCTGCCGTGGAGGATGCCAAAGCTCAGCTGGATTTCCTACCCGAGAGTGATCAAAAAACCGCACTACAACAACTAGCCAGCTTTGCCGTGGAGAGAAATGTCTAGCAAGCTCGGAGTATCGTCCTAGCCCTAGATACGAGAAGGCCAGATGTCGTAAACCAGCACCCATAAAAAAAGCCCCATAAAATGGGGCTTTTTTTATTTCAAGGCGGCAGCTCATGAAGCCTATTCAGAGCTGATCAGGAAATCATGAACGAATCAGCTTTAGTAGCTCTTCGGTCTTCTCACGCATCAAAGCCTTATCCCCGCGGGACTCAACATTGAGGCGAATCACGGGTTCAGTATTGGACATGCGTAAATTAAAGCGCCACTCGGCATAAGCCACACTCAGACCATCCACATGCTCGACACTGAGTGCATCTGCACCATACTTTTCCTCTGCAGCTTTAATAACCGCTGCCGCATCCTGCACCTTGGAATTGATCTCACCCGAGCAGGGGAAAGCTGCCATGCGCTCTCCGACCAACTGGGACAGAGTCTTACCACTTCGGCTGACCAGCTCTGCCACCAACAACCAGGGGATCATGCCACTATCGCAGTAAGCGAAGTCACGGAAATAATGGTGTGCACTCATCTCACCACCATAAATGGCATCTTCTTTGCGCATGCGCTCCTTAATAAAGGCATGACCAGTTTTGCTCTGGACTGGCTCACCCCCAGCAGCACGCACAATATCTTCCGTATTCCACAGCAGGCGCGGATCGTGAACCACTTTGGCGCCTTTGTGCTTGACCAGGAAGGCCTCGGCAAGCAGGCCGACCACATAGTAGCCCTCGATAAAATCACCGTTTTCATCGAAGAAGAAACAGCGGTCAAAATCTCCATCCCAGGCAATACCAAAGTCGGCGCCACTCTCACGCACCGCCTCTGCAGTTGAAGCACGGTTTTCCGGTAGGATTGGGTTGGGGATACCGTTGGGGAAATTCCCATCTGGCTGATGGTGAACCCGCACAAACTCAAAAGGCAAATGAGGGGCTAGCGCATCGACAACTGCACCTGCACCACCATTGCCCGCATTCACTACCAGCTTCAAAGGCTTCAGCGCTTTACTATCAACATAACCCAATAAGTGCTCAACAAAAGCCGGCCTGTGCTCAAAACTCTGCAGTCCACCGCGCTCTGCAACAGGAGCAAAGCTGTTTTCCTCTGCCAGGCGCTTGATTTCCAATAACCCGGTATCCCCACTAATCGGCCTACTACCCGCACGAACAAACTTCATGCCATTGTAATTCATGGGGTTATGGCTGGCGGTAACACAGATACCGCCATCAAAATCACCATGGAAAGTAGCGAAATACACTTCTTCGGTGCCGCATTCACCAATGTGGAAGACATCGGTACCAGCGTCGCGCAAACCATTCACCAGGGCATCCGTCAGCTCACCACTGGTAAGACGAATATCGTGCCCGACGACAACACGTTTCGCCCCCAGAAATTGGGCAAATGCCCACCCCACCCGATAAGCCACTTCGGTATTCAGCTCATCAGGCACGCGGCCACGCAAATCATAGGCTTTAAAGCAGGTCAGCTCTGACACTTATTTTTTCTCCTCGGCAGCCTGTTCCGGCAGATACACATTTTCAAAGACGTGGTTAGTGGCCTCAATAAACCCTTCCACAGAGCCACAGTCAAAGCGCCGCCCTTTAAAAGCGTAAGCAAGAACACAACCCTGGCGCGCCTGGGTCAGCAACGCATCGGTAATTTGCACTTCCCCATTTTTGCCCGGCGGGGTATCGCGGATAAGATCAAAAATATCTGGAGTGAGAATATAGCGGCCTATGATTGCCTTGTTGCTTGGCGCATCTTCAGCGGCCGGCTTTTCCACCATATCCGTTACCTGGTATAGGCCCGGCTTGATTTCATTGCCGGCAATCACACCGAATTTATGAATCTGCTCCATAGGCACTTCTTCGACGGCCACTATGCTGCAGCGAAACTGCTTGTAAAGCTGTACCATCTGCGAAAGTACACCAAGGTCATTATTCAGACATAGGTCATCCGCCAAAACTACCCCAAATGGCTCATCCCCTACTAAGCGGCGTCCCTGTAATATCGCATCGCCCAAACCACGCATTTCACCTTGGCGGGTATAAGAAAAGCTGGCACTGTCAATCACCTTCCGAACAGAGTCCAAATAGCGCTCTTTACCTGTCCCGGCAATTTGGTGCTCCAGCTCGTAATTGGTATCGAAGTGGTCCTCAATAGCGCGCTTACCGCGCCCAGTAACGAAACCTATCTCTGTAAGGCCGGCTTCGATGGCCTCTTCTACCCCATACTGCACCAACGGCTTGTTCACCAGTGGCAACATTTCCTTCGGCATCGCCTTGGTGGCTGGCAGGAAACGGGTGCCGTAACCGGCAACCGGGAATAAACATTTTTTGAGCATTATGCTCCCCCATGAACTTAAAACGAGCGCTCCCCCGCTCCCGGCGGGAACCTAACATAGCTAAAAAGAGAGTTCACTTACAAAGGATGGCGTCAAATTCCCTCAATGTGTCAGCGCTCTACACAAATGATCATATAAGATGTTGTGAAGGTAATTACTACGACAGTCACAAAAATAATTTTGACTGACTGGACAAGCGACACACAGCGCTTAGAATGCCCGCTCTTACAAAAACGCTCAACATGAGTTGCGTAACCACCCAAAGCCGGGGAGAAGATGAGTAATTTTGTTCAAAAAAGTAGCTACAACAGAGAGGAGCTACTGACCTGCTCCAGCGGAGAGATGTTTGGTCCAGGCAATGCACAATTGCCCGCCCCCAACATGCTGATGCTTGACCGTATCACCCATATATCAAAAGAGGGGGGAGCATATGATAAGGGTGAAGTCATCGCCGAGCTGGATATACACCCCGACCTCTGGTTTTTTGATTGCCACTTTCCCGGTGACCCGGTAATGCCCGGGTGCTTGGGGCTCGATGCCATGTGGCAGCTCCTAGGCTACTTTTTGGCCTGGAAGGGTAATCCCGGGCATGGCCGTGCCCTCGGCTGTGGAGAAGTAAAGTTTACGGGTCAAATTTTACCTACCAGCAAGAAGGTAACCTACCACATTCAATTGAGTCGGCTTGTTGAACGAAAGCTGGTTATGGGTATTGGCGATGGTACTGTGTCAGTGGATGGGCGTGAAATCTACACTGCAAAAGACCTTCGCGTTGGTTTATTTACTCGTACTGATAACTTTTAACTTTAATAAAGCTCAGGCGGGCAAAACTTTAAAGGCCTTTACTACCAAGTACTGTTGGAGATCACTATGCGTCGGGTAGTCATTACCGGGATGGGCATCACATCCTGTATCGGTACCAATACAAAAGAAGTTACCGATTCACTAAGAGCAGGCCGCAGCGGTATCCGCTTCCAGGAGGAGTACAAAGAGCTAGGCCTGCGCAGCCAGGTTGCAGGCCCTGTGGATATCGATTTCAAAGAACATATAGACCGCAAGCAACTGCGCTTTATGGGAGATGCAGCAGCCTATGCTTACATCGCCATGCGAGAGGCAATCGAAATGTCCGGCTTGGAGGAGAAAGACATCTCCAACCCTCGAACCGGCATTGTGATGGGTTCTGGCGGCACCTCCACCCAGAATATTATTGATGCCGCACACACGCTCAAGGAAAAGGGGGTTCGCCGTGTCGGCGCCTACCGAGTTCCCCAGGTGATGAACAGCACCGTTTCAGCCTGCTTATCCACACCCTATAAAATCAAAGGTGTGAACTACAGCATCTCCTCCGCCTGTGCCACAAGTGCCCACTGCATCGGCAACGGTGCCGAGCTGATTCAGATGGGCAAACAGGATATTGTCTTCGCCGGTGGCGGTGAGGAACTGGCCTGGAGTCTCACGCACCTGTTCGACGCCATGGGCGCTCTATCGAGCAAGTTTAACGACGACCCTACTAAGGCCTCACGCCCCTACGATGCCGATCGGGATGGTTTTGTTATCGCCGGTGGTGGTGGCTGTCTGATTCTGGAAGAAATGGACCATGCACTCGCCCGCGGCGCAACCATTTACGCCGAACTCACTGGCTACGGCGCAACTTCTGATGGATACGATATGGTGGCCCCGAGTGGAGAAGGCGCAGTGCGCTGCATGCAGCAAGCCCTGGCAAGTATGGATGGCAAAGGGCTTCAAGGCGGTGTGGACTACATCAACACCCACGGCACCTCAACCCCGGTCGGCGATATCGCTGAGCTAAAAGCCATGAGCGAAGTCTTTGCCGACAAAGTGCCCGCATTTGCCTCCACCAAGTCTCTAACCGGACACTCCCTCGGCGCTGCCGGCGTGCAGGAGGCCATCTACAGTCTGCTAATGATGCAAAATAACTTTATTGCCGCTTCCGCCAATGTGGAGCACCGGGACCCAGAAGCGGAAGGGATGGATCTAGTCACTGAATTGCGCGAGTGCGAGATTAAGCGTGCCATGTCCAACAGCTTTGGTTTCGGTGGTACCAACGCGTGCCTGATTTTCGATAAAGTTTAAAGCCGTTATCTTGATCCAAATAAAAAGGGCGCCACATTGGCGCCCTTTTTACAATCACTCTAAAGCTATTCCTGCGTCTCCGCATCCAGACGCTCCAACCACAGCTCCACCTGCCTAGTGAGGCCTTGGCGCCAGCTATGCTGCTGTATGCCAAAGACATCGCGCAACTTACCACAGGCCAACACCACCCCCCGGTTCTGGTCCGGCCCGGTTTCCAGTGCGCTGAATTGTGCGAACCTGCCCTCGTCGTAGAGTGACTGGGCTCGCTCCACAACCTCAAGGGCAAACTCCACCGCAGTACAGTCATCCGAGCTACCGTAGTGATAGATCCCTCTAGCCTCAGCGCCACTGGCTAGTTGCTGCGCCACTGCAACTGCAACACGAGCCAGATCCAGGGCCGTGACCGGGTTACCGCTATTGCAGCCATCCAGTGTGACCGGCTCACCCGTCACAAAACCCCGTAACACCCGCCCCAGCAGAGCATCCGGATTGCTATCCACCATCCAGCCAAAACGCAGAATTGTCAGATTCTCAAATTCTGATAAGGCTTCCTCACAAGCCAGCCATTGCCGCCCACTGTGAGATTGAGGTGCCGCCACCTCATCCTCGTCATATTTCCTCAGTTCACCACCGGCAAAGACCGCATAGGAAGAGAGGTGAATAACATGCTGACAGGAGCACTGTGCCAATGACTCAGCAACCTCTAGGGCTTCCGGCATACCCTGGTCATCCGCGCATGCCGACGCATTAATGACAATTGACGCGGGGCGCAACTTATCGAGTTCTGCGGGTGCGAGCAGCTGTATACGGAAACCAGCACGCTGCAGGCGTTTCTGCAGCGCGCTATCGATATCGTTTCCGGCGCGAATCAGCGCAACCCGATCCGGCTTATATCCGGTATGTAGATCAGACACAGGACAGGCCTGTTTTAGAAGGGGATATCGTCGTCAAAGCTATTATCAAAACCACCGGCAGGGCCCTGGCTTTGCTGCTGCGCAGGTTGCTGTTGGTTACTGGGAGCCGGGCGCCCCTGATTACCCTGCTGATAGCCACCTTGCTGGAAACCGCCCTGCTGTTCGTAACCGCCTTGCTGACCGCCCATCTGGCTCCCCATAGCTGCACCTGCCGCACCCATTGCGGCACCGCCCATACCCTGACCGAAACCGCCCTGCTCTCCGCGACCATCCAGCATTTGCATTTCGCTGGCAACAATCTCCGTAGTGTAGCGATCCTGACCAGTATTCTTATCCTGCCATTTACGCGTGCGCAGCGAACCTTCTACATAGACCTTTGCACCTTTACGTAAATACTCACCGGCAATCTCTGCCAAGCGGTTGAAAAATACTACGCGGTGCCATTCAGTGCGCTCCTGCTGCTGGCCAGTCTGCTTATCCTTCCAGCTCTCGCTGGTGGCTAAGCTGATGTTGGTAACCGCACCACCGCTCGGCATATATTTGGTTTCTGGGTCATTACCCAGATTGCCAATTAAGATTACTTTGTTGATACCCCTGGCCATGGCCCTCTCCTCTCTTCGACCCGGGTCCCACCCGGAGCACTAATCATTCAATATTAAATTTCAGGTACGGTTTCACTCGTACTCTGAGTATGTAAGCACGCAGCCACTTACAGCTGCAGACAGTGTATTTTTATACAGCAGCATACAACAGACACCCACTGTTAGTAAGCGCTACCCTCACGGATATCGGAGAGCCGCTCGCGCAGAGCCCACCAAAGCAGTATCCAAATTGCCACTACAGCAAAACCGAGCCCCGCTACAGCACTGGTGCCACCGAGTCCATACAGATATCCGCCCAGACTGCCGCCGACAAAGGTGCCAAAAAACTGTAGCGTCGCATACAGACCCGAAGCTGCCCCACGGGCATCCTCCGGGGCTTTGCGAGTCAACTGGGCCGGCAGCAGGGCTTCCAACAGATTGAAGCCCACAAAGAAAATACTCAGCAGCAGTACAACTGTTATTGTTCCATTCACCGGCAGTAACGCCGCGCTGCCAGCAACCAGAGCAAGCGCCGCCAGGTTCAACGCAAGCGGCACTTTGCCAGTACGCTCGGCCATTCGCATTAAGGGCAGCATAATGATAAAGGTGCCCAGCATTAGTGGACCATAAAGTTTCCAGTGCTCATCCGCCGGCCAATCCAGGCGATCGACTAGCACCAGTGGCAATGCCACAAACAGCGCCGTCAGTAGTAAGTGAGAAAAGAAGGCCCCGCTGACCAGGCGCCAGGTCAGGCCACTACCCAATACTTTGCGGAAACCGCCCTTAAATACCGCAGGGCGCTTTGCTACTTGAGGTGTTGGCACCACCCGCCATACCAGCAACATGCCGAGTACGGCCAGTACTGCTGTCAGCCAGAAAATGGCCGGCAGTCCGCCAACACCCGCGAGTGCCGGGCCCAGTATTACCGCCAACATAAAGGCCACACCGATCGAGGCCCCGATCACGGCCATGGCAATGCCGCGCTTCTCATCCCGGGTCAAATCAGCCACCAGCGCCATCACTGCGGCAGCGATCGCTCCACACCCCTGTAACACCCGGCCGACAATCAGCCCATATACGGAATCTGTCTGAGCAGCGACGATACTGCCTAGGGCGAATAGCGCCAGGCCGGTATAAATTACGGGTTTTCGGCCCCAGCGATCAGACAGAAGTCCCAGCGGAATCTGCAATAAGGCCTGACTCAAACCGTAGGCACCCATGGCCAACCCCAGCAGCATCGGAGTGCTATCACGATAGCCTTCACCGTACACCGTGAGCACCGGCAGCACCATAAACAGGCCGAGCATGCGAAACACATAAAGGGAAGCCAGCCCACCCAGGGCTCGGCGCTCAATAGAATTCATGCAGCTCCCGGAACAGCGTCAAAGTGGGCGCGCATTGTACAGCGAGTGAGCGCCAGGCTGTAGTGGGAGCAGTACAACTTTCGCGGAGATCTAGCCTCGACCATAGTCGTCATCGAAACGGACTATATCGTCCTCGCCCAGGTAGCTGCCGGACTGCACCTCGATCAGCTCCAGAGGGATGGTGCCGGGATTTTCCAACCGGTGCGTAACCCCCAGAGGGATATAGGTGGATTGATTCTCGGTAACCAGCAGCTCTTCATCACCGCGGGTCACCCTTGCGGTGCCACGCACCACAATCCAGTGCTCCGCGCGGTGGTGGTGCATCTGCAGTGAAAGCTGTTGTCCAGGCTTAACCACGATGCGTTTTACCTGAAAACGCGGACCCGCATCGATAGAGTCGTAGTAGCCCCAAGGTCTATACACCTTGCGGTGTCGCTGGGCCTCGCTGCGGCCGGAGCGCTTGAGGCTCCCCACCAGTTTTTTCACCTCCTGAACCCGCTGTTTGTCAGCAATCAGCAGGGCGTCGTCGGTATCCACCACCACCAGGTCCTCTACACCGAGTAAACTGACCAAGCGACTCTCCGCACGCACCAGGCAACCACTGCTGTCTTCCTGCAACACATCTCCTTGCAGCAGGTTGTCGTCGTCATCCCGCTCGGCCAGCTCCCACAAACCCAGCCAGGAGCCCACATCGCTCCAGCCAGCATCCATAGGCACTACAGCCGCCGACTCCGTGGGCTCCATAACCGCATAATCCACAGATTCATCGGCACAAGCGGCGAAGGCCTCTCTATCCACCCGGGTAAAGTCGAGATCTCGAGCGGCCTGCTCGTAGGCTGTGCGACAGGCACCGAGAATATCCTCTCGATGCTGGCCCAGTTCCTCCAGATAACGGGAAGCGCGGAATAGGAACATACCGCTATTCCAGGAATAACCGCCATCGGCCAGATAGGACTCAGCTGTCTCGGAATCAGGCTTTTCAACAAATTCTGCGACTGCCCAGGCACCAGCAGAAAGCCCTTCTCCGCGGCGGATATAACCGTAACCGGTCTCAGCTCTTGTCGGAACAATTCCAAAAGTCACCAAATGTCCCTGCTCAGCTAAGGCCCGGGCAGGCTTGAGTGCCTCCTGAAAGGCCGCCACATCGGCCACCGCGTGGTCCGCCGGCAGTATCAGTAGCAGGGGGTCTTCACCAGATTCAAGCGCTGCTAGGGCCGCCAGAGCGATAGCGGGTGCCGTATTGCGCGCACAGGGCTCCAGCAAAATAGATTGGGCACCGTGACCAATCTCGCGCAACTGCTCCGCTGCAGCAAAGCGATGCTCCTCATTGCACACTAAAATCGGAGCCTGTAGCTGTGCCACGCCTTCCAACCGCCTCGCGGTGGCCTGCAACATGGTTTCTTCACCTGTTAGCGGCAAAAATTGCTTTGGGTAGGTTTCCCGGGACAGTGGCCACAGGCGCGAGCCAGTGCCGCCACAAAGAATTACAGGGATCATCAGCGCTTTCTGTTCATCGGTTGGTTTTTTGCGGTAGACGATTTTGGCACATTGGGTCGCGAGTTTATACTCGGCTGTTTTCCCGGCACCGCAGTTGTGATCGCCCCGTGCGGAGCAAGTCCGTGGCCCGGCCCAGTATTAGCAGCAATATAGGTAGAGCGTGGACACGATTTATGTGAGGGGTGCTCGCACCCACAACCTGAAAAATATCGATCTGGACATCCCCCGCGACAAGCTGATCGTGATAACCGGACTGTCTGGTTCCGGTAAATCCTCCCTGGCCTTTGATACCCTTTACGCTGAAGGCCAGCGCCGCTATGTGGAATCCCTGTCCACCTATGCACGGCAATTCCTATCGATGATGGAAAAGCCGGATGTGGATACTGTTGAGGGACTGTCGCCGGCCATCTCTATTGAGCAGAAGTCCACCTCCCACAACCCGCGCTCCACCGTAGGCACCATTACTGAGATTTACGACTACCTCAGACTGCTGTTCGCCCGTGTCGGCGAACCGCGCTGCCCGGAACACGACGAACCGCTACAGGCCCAGACCGTGAGCCAGATGGTGGATCAGGTACTGACCCTGCCGGAGGGCACTAAGCTGATGCTACTGGCACCCGTAGTACGCGACCGCAAGGGCGAGCACCAGCATGTATTTGAGCAGCTGCGCCGTGACGGCTTCGTTCGAGCACGTATCGATGGCGTTATCTGTGATCTGGACGACACGCCCAAGCTGGACAAGCGACGCAAGCACACCGTAGAGGTTGTGGTAGACCGCTTTAAGGTGCGCGATGACCTGCAGTTACGCCTGGCGGAGTCCTTCGAAACTGCTTTGAATCTCACCGATGGCATCGCTTCCATCAGTTTTATGGATGGTGACCAGGAAGACCGACTTTTTTCCGCACGCCACGCCTGCCCCGTCTGTGACTATTCACTGGACGAACTGGAACCGCGCCTGTTTTCCTTCAACAACCCGGCCGGCGCCTGCCCCAGTTGCGACGGCCTGGGGGTTAAGCAGTTCTTTGACGAGGATAAGGTGATTCTCGACCCAGAGAGCAGCATCTCCGAGGGTGCTATTCGCGGTTGGGACAGACGCAACATCTACTACTATCACATGCTCGACTCCCTCGCCGAGCACTACGGCTTCGATCTGGACAAACCCTGGAAGAAACTACGCAAGGGGCACCGCAAGATCATTTTACAGGGCAGTGGCGATGAGGAAATCGACTTCAGCTATGTGAATGATCGCGGCGATGTTACCGTGCGGCAGCACACTTTCGAGGGCATTATTCCCAACTTCCAACGCCGTTATCGGGACACCGAATCCCAATCTGTACGCGAAGAACTGGCCAAATACCTGAGCACACAAAAATGCCCTGAGTGCCATGGCACCCGACTGCGCCGCGAGGCCCGTCATGTCTTTGTGGACAATCGTACCCTGGCACAGATTACCGAGCTGCCCGTCGGCGATGCTTTCAACTATTTTGATCTCGAGCTGACCTTCAGAGGTGCCCAAAAAGAAATTGCCGATAAAATTCTTAAAGAGCTGCGCGATCGCTTTCGCTTCCTGGTAGATGTGGGGCTCAACTACCTAACTCTGAATCGCAGCGCAGAAACTCTATCTGGCGGTGAGGCACAGCGGATTCGCCTGGCCAGCCAGATCGGGGCCGGCCTGGTGGGCGTAATGTATATCCTCGACGAACCTTCTATTGGCTTACACCAACGGGACAACGAACGCCTACTTAACACTCTTACCCATCTACGCGATATCGGTAACACAGTCATTGTCGTTGAGCACGATGAGGACGCTATCCGCAGTGCCGACTTTATTGTCGATATAGGCCCCGGTGCCGGTGTTCATGGTGGCGAAGTCGTCGCGGCTGGTACCGCGGATAAAATCACCAAATGTAAAAAATCTCTCACCGGACAGTACCTGTCCGGAAAAAAGAAAATTGCTGTACCGGAAGAGCGCTATATCCCCAACGAGGACTATATGCTGCGCCTCGAAGGTGCCAGCGGCAACAATTTGCAAAACGTAGACCTGGAAATCCCCGTAGGCCTGTTTACCTGTGTCACTGGTGTCTCGGGCTCTGGTAAATCTACCCTAATCAATACCACCCTCTACCCTCTTGCTGCCACAGCACTCAATAAAGCCACCACCTTGAAGGCCTCCCCATATGAGTCCGTTCATGGGTTAGAGCATTTCGATAAATGTGTGGATATCGATCAGAGCCCTATAGGCCGCACCCCAAGGTCTAATCCGGCCACCTACACAGGTATTTTTACCCCGATTCGAGAGCTATTTGCCGGTACCCAGGAAGCACGCTCACGTGGCTACAAGCCAGGCCGTTTCAGCTTTAATGTAAAAGGCGGTCGCTGTGAGGCTTGTCAGGGCGACGGTGTGATCAAAGTCGAAATGCATTTTCTACCGGATATCTATGTGCCCTGCGACACCTGCCATGGTAAACGGTACAACCGCGAAACTCTGGAAGTACATTACAAAGGCAAAAATATCCACGAGGTATTGGAAATGACAGTGGAAGATGCGCGAGAGTTTTTTGACCCCGTGCCCGCAATTGCCAAGAAATTACAAACCCTGATGGATGTCGGTCTCTCCTATATCAAACTTGGCCAGGCGGCCACCACACTTTCCGGCGGCGAAGCGCAGCGAGTAAAACTCTCCCGTGAACTGTCCAAGCGCGACACCGGCCAAACCTTGTATATCCTTGACGAACCCACCACTGGCCTGCATTTTGCCGACATCCAATTATTACTGGATGTCTTACATCGCCTGCGCGATCACGGCAATACCATCGTGGTTATCGAACACAATCTCGACGTCATTAAAACTGCCGACTGGATTGTGGACCTAGGCCCGGAAGGCGGCTCCGGTGGAGGACAGATTATTGCAGCGGGGACTCCAGAGGATGTGGCAGAAATGAAAGTTTCTCATACAGGGCGTTTCCTTAAACCCATGCTTGGATAAATTGATGGCCAGAACGCTTGGCCCCCTCGGCACTTTTCTGGCAAATCTCTATGCTGCTCTTAAAAGACTCTAAGTATTTTGTCTTGCTTCAGGGGGGCTATCCCCCTGAAGCAAGAGAAGTGCCTCTGTGAATTACTCGAAGGCTCCCCTTACCTTTTAAAGACCTAAACAAATGAAGTTTCTCAATAAAGAAAGGCTCAACTTAATAATTGCATTATGCGCAATTTTAATTTCTATAGCCTCATTTTATGCCACTTATCTGCAAGCCAAGGCCGCAAACAAACAAGTCCGAGTTATGACTATGCCTGTGGTTAAATTTGACCAAGGAAACTTTGATGGAGCGACACAAAAACCAACTATAATTTTCTCATTACATAACGCCGGCTCGGGACCCGCAATCCTGAAGTCTCTAGAGTTCACTTATCATGATAAGACTTACTCAGACCTTGAAGCGTTTCTAACCTCTTGCTGCCACAAAGAAGAAAAAAATTTATATCAGACGATTCACGAGCTAGAAAATAAAGGAGAAAGTACTCTCGCGGCAAGGAGTGGCTTAAACACAGTAATATTGGAACAAGCCATTATCGCTTCACATTTCTCCCTAAAATTCTTGACACTTCAAAGAACAGCCGCCAATGAAGCACTTTGGACAAAGTTAAATGCATTAAGAAATGACATTGAAGTGAAAGCATGTTTTTGCTCACCTCTGGGCGACTGCTATGAATCAAAAGGTGTGCAAATTTCTTCAGAGGTGAAGTCTTGCCCTACAAGTTGAAAATGAAATAGTTTAGGCCTAAAGATGAGTGTAAGTCGAAGGGACTGATATTATGCGCATAGACATCAACTGTGACCTGG
Organism: Microbulbifer mixtoriginis (SeqCode); assembly: GCF_052467515.1. NCBI lineage: Bacteria > Pseudomonadati > Pseudomonadota > Gammaproteobacteria > Cellvibrionales > Microbulbiferaceae > Microbulbifer > Microbulbifer mixtoriginis (SeqCode). The sequence goes on from NZ_CP174314.1 coordinate 3,956,896, forward strand.
GTGAAGGTAGCGATCTAAAAAGCTGCATTAGGGACACGCAAATCATGCCCTTTATTTCCCGCTGCAATATCGCCTGTGGCGCTCACGCAGGAAACCGGGACATTATGCGCCTTTCCATTCTCAACGCACAAAAACATCATTTAAAAATTGGAGCGCACCCCGGCTATCCTGACCGGGAAAATTTTGGAAGAAAGTCTGTCAAACTCCCAATAAACCTATTACTTGATTCCTTATTTCAACAGCTCGATCAGCTGCAATCCCTGACTACTGAAGCAGGTATACTGCTGGATCACGTTAAACTACATGGCGCTTTATATAACGATGCCGAAGCAGATAGGTTACTCGCTAAAGAAATTATCTCACTCTTCGCCAAAGAGTATCCCTCTCTGAAAATTATCGGTTTAGCCAACGGTGCGATGGAGTCTGTGGCAATAGAGAAGCAGTGCACCTTTTATCGGGAGGGTTTTATAGATAGGCACTACTTAAACAAAGACAAATTGGCCCCACGTAATCTACCTGGCTCAGTGCTAAATAATATTGAAAACTGCCTAGAACGAGCTGTCGCATTGGCAAAGGGTACAGACTTCACAAGCTATTATGGCACACCGCTGAAGTTCTCTGTGGATACGATTTGTTTACATGGTGACAATCCTGCCGCTCTAAAAATCGCAAAAGCACTAGTCAAGCACCTACAACATCATGGCCTGAACATACAATCGTGACATCCTCCAAACAAAGAAACCACTCAACTAAGCTCCATTTTAGTGTTTACCCAAATGGAGATAGTGCGTTAGATATCCGCTTCAACTCAGAGCCAAGTGAAAACCTTAGCCGTCATATTATTGGGCTTAAAGAATATCTCCTTAACAAAAATCCCAATAACTTTATTGAATTAATTCCTGCCTATCAATGTCTGACACTAATTTTTAACCCTGCTATATTTGATAGCGAGATGCTCTCACAGAAAGTTCAACAATCAATTCAAGACTTCCTTAAAGCCCACAAAAACATCTCACGAAAACCCCGTACTATTCGCATTCCTGTGTGCTATGAATCAATTTTTGCTCCAGATATTTCAATATTGAGCAAACACACTGGCTTATCCAGCAAAGAAATTATTAAGCTGCATACAGCACCCTCTTATCTCGTACATATGTTGGGCTTTACTCCCGGATTTTTGTATCTCGGCGGTCTCAACCCTAGACTGGAATGTCCTCGCAAAAAAAATCCACGGGTGTGCATTCCTGCAGGAGCTGTTGGCATCGGCGGCAGCCAGACAGGAGTTTACCCACAGGCCACACCAGGAGGGTGGCAAATTATCGGCCAGACTCCCATTCAATTATTCCAACCCTACAGCAGCCATCCATTTATTGCAGATCCATTAGATATCATTAAGTTCTATTCGATCAATCAAGCAGAATTTGACGATATTCATCAGTCTATAATGTGAAACTGAACTAACTATGAGTATCTATTTTATTCGTCCAGGACTACAAACAAGCATTCAAGACTTTGGACGCCCAGGTCTAATGCACTGTGGAATTCCCCAAGGAGGCGCAGCCGACATCCTGTCCATGCAACTTGCCAATCTGCTATTGGGTAACTGCCTTAACAACCCTGTATTGGAATTAACGTTAACTGGTCCAGTTATTAGGTTCGAATGTGATATCTCAATAGCTATCACAGGAGCACAATTCAATGTTCTGTTAAATAAAATAACTGTAGAAAATTACAAGGTCATCCAAGTTAAGCGGGGAGATATTTTAGAATTTGGTCGACTACTAAGTGGCACCAGAGCATATATTGGCTTATCCGCCAAAATTTCTACCCCCCAGGCTTTCAACAGCGTATCAACACACTTAATCAGTCACTTTGGAGGCAACAAAGGAAAGGCTATCAGTTACGAAGAACGCTTTCATTTGAAAAATATTCGCATCGCAAAATCCGCTCACATAGATCGAAGCCTACAACCCTGCTATCAATCTCGACCACTTTTGAGAGTCATCTACGGAGCAGAAAAAAAGCGATTTACAGAGTTAACATTAAATAATTTTTTTAGAAAAACCTTTCAAGTATCCGCCCAGAGCAATCGTATGGGGATTCGCCTATCCCCATCAATCATTGTAGACTCTAAAGCTATTACGGACAGTTCGGATGAAATGATTTCCTCCGGACTTTACCCAGGCAGTATTCAGATACCTAACAATGGCGAACCCATTATTTCTTTTATTGAGGGGCAAACTATCGGCGGATATCCTCGTATTGCCCATATCATTCGAGCCGACCTGCATAGATTAGGACAACTCAAGGCTCAGGATAAAATTAATTTTCAACTAGTCAATCAAGCACAGGCAAGAGAGATACTATTAAAAAAAATGAAGTATCTTGAGAACCTTAAAAATAATCTAGCACCAGAAAATAATGAGTCTTTCATCCTCTAAAGCAAGGCTTAGGTTAATGTTTTTCACTTTATGTAAGAAAAACAATTAAACTACGAAAGTCGCCCCCTTATGTAGCAGCCTGGTCACACATTGTGACTAAGCAATATTTATCCAAACCAACCAACGCGCACTCCAAAAACCATCGACACTCCAAACTTAATAAAATATTTTTCACGAAATCTGTCAGACCAATTGGTCCAGCATGACTTAGTAGTTTTAATTAGTCTTTAGCTAGACCAAAAGTCCATTATTAACTAGTCTTCTTGGGTTTTACCTAAAGCGCGATTTGGACGAGTGTCCTACTTAGCTAACTGCAAGCGTTGAAGTGACGTTATTTTCTACAGCTTGTGTTCGCGATGCGGCCTGGTCCAGAGAGAAAACACCAATTACCGGAAGGGGATTAATAATGATAAAAATTCTCCGTGGTTTAACTATGGCATTTATTGCCAGCTCACTCCTTATCACCTCATATGCACAAGCAGAACCAGGTGATTACAATTTTTGGAAAACCCTCAAACACCTCTTTGACCCTCCCAACGCTGATGCACCGGTCTCTACCCAGCAAGCTCAGGGGATGTATCCTCTGACCAAGCACGACCCAAGCTTTAACGATGACTTCGAGCCTAAAGATTTTAATACTTGGCAAAAAGTAGATGTTCCTGCCAGTACCGGCGCCATGTGTGGCAATGGCTCCCCCTATAAATTTTTTGTTTATCGGGTGCCCGATACCAGCAATACCATTTTTTATTTTGAAGGTGGCGGTGCCTGTTGGGACTACGAAAGCTGCTCCGGCCAGGCTGGTATTCGCGGGGCACGCAACCCTAATGGCATCCCTGATGACTATCTCAGTAATGTACACCTCCTAGATTTCACAAATTTCGATAATCTCACTACCGCAGGTGTTTCACCCCTTATTTATACTCACCATCCTTACAACCAGTATAAAACTGGCGAGTGGAACATGGTTTACGTTCCATACTGCACTGGTGATATTTATGTTGGTGATAAGACAGAGATATATAAGGATAAGACTGGACAGAATTCGGATCTAATTTGGCATCATAATGGCCTGCGCAATGTGCAGGCAGTAACCTCATGGGTAAAGAATAATTTGCAGAAACCCAAGCAAATGCTTGCCGCTGGTTGCAGTGCAGGCAGCGTAGGGGCTCTGTTAAATTACACGAAGCTTCGTGAGGATATGGATGTCGAATACGGCTATCTGATAGATGATTCCGGCCCGCTTTACAAAGCGCCTCTGGACAGTGAAAACAACACTCAATACCCATCCTTACCGTTACACAACGAAGTGCTTCATTCCTGGACTACTTATACAACTGATGGGGATCCCAATGAAGAGAACCCTATTAATGCGATAAAATCTTTTACTCCAGGATTTGACAGCAATCAGTTGGCTTCGATATACCGCGCACTGTCAGATAAATTCCCCACAGATCGCCTGGGTATCACGCACTTCCTGGCAGATGGTAACTTTTCTTCATACTCCTATGAGCGCTTCTACGAAGATATTTACAACGACCCAGATGCCAACTCTCGTTTAGATAAACTACGCCAGCGCTGGCAAAAGGACACCCATGAAAATCTAATACCACTCTTGGATCAAACCAGTAATTGGGGCTACTACTTCCCAATGTTTCGCAACCTAAATGAGAGCCACTGCACCACTATTATTGACCTCAAGTACGGTGAAATTGCTGAGCATGGATTGGAGTTAGAGGACTTCCTAAACAACATCGTGAACCACAACGGTGGTGGAATGATTCGCGCCTATGAGACAGACAAAGTCTCCGACTTTGAAAACAATAGTAATTGGTTCTATGACCTAATTGGCCTGTTTATGTAACTCGTATCAGGCGTAGGGCAGTGCTGCTGCTAAAAGTACTAAAAGTAGCAGCACTGTTTATTGATTAGCTTCCGTAAACCGTTTCCCGAGCTTCCTGTAAGCGTTGTCGCAAATATTCTTGCTTATTCATTCCATTGGGGAAAGATGTCATTTGCTGAACCTCTTCAACAATAGAACGCTCTAGATCTTTATAGGTAGAGAAGCCTGGCACTTGAGTATGTGGGTCATAGCGGCTAATCACTGACTGAGCCTTTTCTCGATAAATATTAAAAAGCTGCTCGGCGCGCTGCTTGAAATCAGCTTCGTTAAGGCTATTTTTTTCTAACCAGGCTAGTTTCATCGACAGTGCTTCATAACCCGTTACTCGTTTCTCACTCTCCACCTGCTCAATTGCGTCCCAGGCCTCAGCACTGGATAAGTTCCCAAGGTCGGCAAAGTAATCTTTTAACTCCTGCTTTAACTTCTCACGATCGAGATAGGCCTTCACCCTAGGATGGTCCAGTAGTTCCACCATCTCCGTTGTATCCAGCTCTGACCAAGGTATTTCTTCAGAGATATCCTGTGCCAACCCATTATTTTCCTTTAATGGCTGCACAAACTGTTGCACTCTCGCCACACTTTCTTTGACATTAATATCGTAATGATCAATGCCGACAACAGCTAGGCTTACTGCACCGGCAAGCAATATCAGTTTTTTCATATCCAATTACCGAGCAAATTTAAATTTATATTTCGTTATGTCGGTAACTATATAAGCAGAGAAAAGCGGGGGGATGAATGGGAAGGGCGTCCCAGCTGAAGAGATATGCGCCAATATCTATTAAACAGCTGGAAAGTAAGAGAATCAGCTAAAGCGACTTATACCCAGCTCAAAGGTTGTTCATCACCTTTTTTAGCAGAACAGGGGTCTTTGGAGGTCTTTGGTGCGACATAGCCTAGCTGCTGCTCTTTAGGCAGATTTTGGGCCTCCCAGCTGGCAACCGCCTCTGCACAGAGACTACGTTGCTCTGCAGTAATCACAACACCATTGGGCCATTTACCCAACTCAATTGCTCGCCGCAGGCTGGCAACAATTTGCGGGTTCAAATTATTTAACAACTGCTCAAAAGACATACAAAATTCTCCCGTATATACAAAAAAGGCCGGTCTATGACCGGCCTTCCGTAGCAAAATTGCTAGTGCAACTTATGCTTCAGCAGCTTCGTCTTCAACTTGTGGACGATCCACCAGTTCAACGTAAGCCATCGGTGCTTTGTCACCAGCGCGGAAACCACACTTCAGGATACGGATATATCCACCTGGACGGGCTTCGTAACGAGGACCCAGCTCATCGAACAACTTGCGCACAGCATCCTTATCACGGATACGAGCGAAAGCCAGACGACGGTTGGCAACACTGTCTTTCTTAGCCAGGGTAATCAGCGGCTCGGCGACGCGACGCAGCTCCTTGGCTTTTGGCAGTGTAGTTTTGATCAGTTCGTGCTCTACCAGAGAAGCGGTCATGTTCTTGAACATGGCCTTGCGGTGAGCGCTGGTACGGCTGAATTTACGGCCACTATAGCGATGACGCATGACTCAATTCCTTACGACCACAGTTGCTGTCTCAGCAGGTCGTTCTGGAGCGGTGTCGCGCTAAGCTGTGGCACCGCTCGGGTTCTTTCTACTAGTCGCGACATCGCCGCGACTACCAAATGCTTACAGGGGGCTTAATTTGCTATCGCCTTTAAGGCTGGCCGGTGGCCAGTTTTCCAGACGCATACCCAGTGACAAACCACGGGAAGCCAGTACATCCTTGATTTCAGTCAGAGACTTCTTGCCAAGGTTCGGAGTCTTCAGCAGCTCTACTTCAGTGCGCTGAATCAGGTCACCGATGTAGTAGATGTTTTCCGCTTTCAGACAGTTAGCCGAACGTACGGTGAGTTCCAGGTCGTCAACCGGGCGCAGCAATACTGGATCAACTTCGGGCTCTTCCGCCTTCGGTTGCGCATCTTTCTCGCCTTCCAGGTCCACAAATACTGCCAGCTGTTGCTGCAGAATAGTGGCTGCACGACGAATAGCTTCTTCTGGGTCCAGAGTACCATTGGTCTCCAGGTCCAAAACCAGCTTATCCAGATCGGTACGCTGCTCTACACGCGCGCTTTCCACGCTGTAAGATACACGGCGAACCGGGCTGTAAGATGCGTCCAGCTGCAGACGGCCAATCGCGCGGCTTTCCTCTTCCTCATCACGGCGAGCGTCGGCGGGCTGATAACCACGCCCACGCGCAACAGTGAGTCGCAGGTTGAGTTCTACATCACCTGTGATATTGGCAATCACGTGTTCAGGATTCACAATCTCGATATCGTGATCTACCTGGATATCTCCAGCGGTCACTGCACCCGGGCCCTTCTTGCTCAGGCTTAATACCGCCTGATCTTTGCCGTGCATAACAACCGCGATTTCTTTCAGGTTGAGCAAGATTTCAATAACATCTTCTTGCACACCTTCAATCGCGCTGTACTCGTGCTCGACACCGTCGATTTCTACTTCGGTGACGGCGCAGCCCGGCATGGAGGACAGCAGGATGCGACGCAGCGCATTGCCAAGAGTGTGGCCGAAACCACGCTCCAGGGGCTCCAGAACCACTTTGGCGTGATTCGGATTGTACTCGGTGACGTCAATACGACGCGGTGTCAAAAACTCGTTGACAGCAGTCTGCATAGCCATACCTGTTTACAGTTGCATTCCTTAAAGTGGACTAATTGTTACTTGGAGTACAGTTCCACAATAAGGTTTTCGTTGATCTCTGCCGGCAGATCGACACGATCCGGAGTGCGCTTAAAAGTGCCTTCCAGTTTGCTCGCGTTTACGTCTACCCACTCGACATCGCCACGCTGGGCAGCGAGGGAAACGGAATTCTGGATACGCAGCTGCTTCTTGGCTTTCTCACGTACAGCGATAACGTCGCCTTCTTTAACTTGGAAAGAAGGGATGTTAACGGTAGTGCCGTTTACAAGAATTGCTTTGTGGGAAACCAGCTGACGCGCTTCAGAGCGAGTTGAGCCGAAGCCCATGCGGTAAACCACGTTGTCCAGACGCTGCTCGAGAAGTTGCAGCAGGTTTTCACCTGTAGCGCCCTTCAGACGTGCTGCTTCCTTATAGTAGTTACGGAACTGCTTTTCCAGTACGCCGTAGATACGACGAACTTTTTGCTTTTCACGCAGCTGGATGCCGTAGTCGGACAGACGGCCGCGACCAGCGCCATGCTGACCGGGCTTAGATTCTGCGCGACACTTGGAGTCGTGCGGACGTACACCACTCTTCAGCTGCAGGTCAGTCCCTTCACGACGGGACAGTTTACATTTTGGTCCAATATAACGTGCCATTCTATCAGCCCCCTCTTACACGCGACGTTTCTTGGGCGGACGACATCCGTTATGCGGGATAGGCGTCACGTCGGTGATGTTGGTGATTTTGTAGCCGCAGTTGTTCAGTGCGCGAACAGCGGATTCGCGACCGGGGCCAGGGCCCTTCACTTCTACGTCGAGGTTTTTCAGGCCGTATTCCTGAGCTGCAGTACCTGCGCGCTCAGCGGCAACCTGGGCTGCAAACGGGGTGCTCTTACGTGAGCCACGGAAGCCAGATCCACCTGCGGTGGCCCAGCTGAGGGTATTACCCTGGCGATCAGTGATCGTCACGATCGTGTTGTTGAACGATGCGTGGATGTGGGCAATACCGTCGACAACGGTCTTTTTGACCTTTTTGCGAACAGTAGTTTTTGGCTTAGCCATACCAGTATCCTAAATCCTGTATCAAATCCCCTCGGCGATTAGCCGGCCGGGGCATCTTGAACCGCGATTTCGCGCCTTAGTTAAGGCTTACTTGCGAATCGGCTTGCGCGGACCCTTACGGGTACGAGCATTGGTCTTGGTGCGCTGACCACGCAGCGGCAAGCTGCGACGGTGACGCAGACCGCGATAGCAACCCAGGTCCATCAAACGCTTGATGTTCATGGATACTTCACGGCGCAGGTCGCCTTCTACGGTAAGCTTTGCAACTTCACCGCGGATGGTTTCGATCTGCTCTTCAGACAGGTCGCGGATTTTGGTGGATTCAGCGATACCAACCGCTGCCAAAATAGACTTAGCCGTAGTTAGACCTACCCCATAAATGTGGGTCAGGGAGATCACGGCGTGCTTGTGGTCTGGTACATTGACACCAGCAATACGTGCCATAGAGGCGTACTCCACGTATTGGGAGCCACTGCTTTATATTAAGTATGTGACTCTACTTTGATTTCGGCGCTGACAGCGACTAAAAAACCGACGGCGCCACCAAAAAGGCGCGCAAGAATAGCTTTTCAGACACCAAATTGCAATAGCCCACGCCCACCACGGCCTCCCGCAGCGGATGTGGACGACAGTCAACGCCCCCTAGCGGAGGTCCAACCTTTAGGCTGACCTCCCACCACAAAGAAATTCTTTATGGTGTTGCCATTCATTACGGGGCTGTAACAAATAGCGAATTTTTCCAGCTTTTACAGAGGCGCCCAACGGACGCTCTCTGTAAGGGGCTGGCCCCTATTAGCCTTGACGCTGCTTGTGACGTGGCTCAGCGCTGCAGATTACCCGCAGAACGCCCTTGCGACGCACGATTTTGCAGTTACGGCAGATCTTTTTTACAGAAGCGCGTACTTTCATGACCTTACCTCAATTCAATCAAACTGCGAGCAGGTGACGCACTAGCGACGACCGTAGCCTTGCAGGTTCGCTTTTTTCATCAAGCCTTCGTACTGGTGTGACAACAGATGCGATTGTACCTGTGCCATAAAGTCCATCACTACTACTACAACGATCAGCAGTGAGGTACCCCCCAGATAGAAGGGAACGTTAAACCCAACCACCAGGAACTGCGGCAGCAGGGATACCAGTGCGATATACACAGCACCTACCAGAGTGAGTCGGGTCAACACACTATCGATATAGCGGGCTGTCTGCTCACCTGGACGAATACCAGGTACATAGGCACCAGACTTTTTCAGGTTATCTGCAACTTCATTCGGGTTGAACATCAACGCCGTATAGAAGAAGCAGAAGAAACCAATCAGCAGTGCGAACAAAATAATGTTCAGCGGCTGCCCTGGCCCCAGCTGCAATGCCATCCACTGCAGAATCTGGGCACCGACACCCTCACCACCCTGTCCAAACCACTGTGCCAGCGTCGCTGGGAACAGCAGGATACTGCTGGCGAAGATCACCGGAATAACACCGGCCATATTCACCTTCAGAGGCAGGTGGCTCGCCTGCGCAGCTGGTGCTGCGGAGTAGCGACCGGCTTGTCGCCTGGCGTGGTTGATCGTAATTCGGCGCTGACCGCGCTCCATTACTACAACAAAGAACACCACAGCTAAAGCGATAACACCGATGATAAGCAGCATAAGAATATGCAACTCACCCTGTCGGGCCTGCTCAAACGCCTGTCCGATAGCGCCGGGTAAACCAGCAACGATACCGGCAAAAATCAGCATGGAAATGCCGTTGCCCACACCGCGCTCAGTGATCTGCTCACCGAGCCACATCATGAATACGGCACCGGTCACCAGCGACGTTACCGCCACAAAGTAAAAACCAAACGCAGGCTCAGATGAGTAAGCCAGATTTTGCCCTGCCAACCCGAAGGTCATGCCGATACCCTGAATCAGGGCCAACACCACCGTCAGATAACGGGTGTACTGGTTGATCTTACGCCTTCCGGCCTCCCCTTCTTTCTTCAAAGCTTCCAGAGAGGGAGTCACCGCACTCATCAACTGCATAATGATGGATGCGGAGATGTAGGGCATGATGCCCAGAGCCAGAATACTCATCCTTTCCAGGGCGCCGCCTGAAAACATGTTAAACAGACCAAGGATGGTTCCCTGATTCTGATTAAACAGATTTGACAGCTTTTCCGGATCAATGCCGGGCACCGGAATATGTGTTCCCAAGCGATAAACAAGTATCGCTAGAAACAGAAAACGAAGGCGAGCCCAGAGCTCGCCCAATCCCTTGCTGTTGCCCAGGGGATTTCCACCGGATCCTGGTCGTGCCATTGGCGCCTCGATTAGTCTTCTATTTTACCGCCAGCAGCTTCGATAGCCGCCTTTGCACCTTTGGTCACTCCCAGACCCTTTACGGTTACAGCTTTAGTCAGCTCACCTGAGAGAAACACTTTGGCGCGTTTAATATGGCTGCCGATGATATCGGCATTCTTCAGCGCTGCCAAATCGATTACGTCACTTTCTACCTTGGCCAGCTCTGCCAGACGTACTTCTGCGGTGAAGCGAGAAACACGAGCGGTGAAACCGTACTTAGGCAGACGCTTCTGCAAAGGCATCTGACCGCCTTCGAAGCCCGGACGAACGCTGCCGCCGGAGCGCGCTTTTTGACCTTTGTGGCCGCGGCCACCGGTCTTACCTAAACCACTACCAATACCACGGCCAACGCGCTTGGCGCTGTGCTTGTGGCCTTGTGCGGGAGACAGGTCATTCAAACGCATGTTATTCCCCCTCAACCTTAACCAGGTAGTTTACTTTGTTGATCATACCGCGCACGGAAGGAGTATCTTCCACTTCCACTGTGTGGCCGATGCGGCGCAGGCCCAGACCCGCAACGCACGCCTGATGACTTTTCAGGCGTCCGTTGATGCTTTTGGTCTGGGTGACTTTAATGGTCTTCTTAGCCATGGTCTTAACCCACCAATAACCTTAAATCTGGGCTGTGATTAGCCCAGAATCTCTTCGACTGATTTACCGCGCTTGGCAGCTACATCTTCCGGGCTCTGCATTTGATCCAGAGCTTTGAAAGTTGCACGTACTACGTTCACCGGATTGGTAGAGCCGTAGCACTTAGCCAGTACGTTGTGTACACCAGCCATTTCCAGAACGGAGCGCATGGCACCGCCGGCAATTACACCGGTACCCTGGGAGGCGGGCTGCATGTAAACCTTGGAACCGCCGTGGCGACCATTGGTAGCGTACTGGATGGTGTCACCATTCAGCTCTACCTGGATCATATTGCGGCGTGCAGCTTCCATCGCTTTCTGGATCGCAACAGGCACTTCACGCGCCTTGCCACGTCCGAAACCGACACGGCCATTGCCGTCGCCAACTACGGTCAGTGCGGTAAAGGCGAAGATACGACCACCTTTAACAGTCTTGGCAACGCGGTTGACCTGGACCAGCTTCTCCTGCAGGCCTTCGTCGTTGCTTTTGTCTTTCTCTCTAGCCATAACTCAACCCTTAGAATTTCAGACCGGCTTCGCGGGCAGCGTCAGCCAGAGCCTTTACACGGCCATGGAACTTGAAGCCACTGCGATCGAAGGCAACTTCTTCAACACCAGCGGCTTTCGCGCGCTCAGCGATCAGTTTGCCAACCGCGGAAGCGGCGTCGACGTTACCGGTTTTACCTTCGCGCAGGTCCTTGTCCAGGGTAGAGGCAGAAGCCAATACCGCATTGCCTTCGGCAGACAGGATCTGTGCGTAAATGTGACGCGGTGTGCGGTTCACGGTGAGGCGAACGGCGCCCAGCTCACGGATCTTGGCGCGGGCACGACGTGCACGACGCAAGCGAGATGCTTTCTTAACGTTCATATCTATGCCCTATTTACTTCTTCTTGGCCTCTTTGCGATACACGCGTTCATCGGCATAACGGACACCCTTACCTTTGTAGGGCTCCGGCGGACGGAACGCACGGATCTCAGCGGCCACTTGGCCCAGCAGCTGTTTATTGCTGCTCTTAAGTACGATTTCAGTCTGGGATGGCGTTTCCGCAGTCACACCTTCCGGCAACTGATAATCGATCGGATGGGAGAAGCCCAGGGTCAGGTTAACCGCTTTACCGGCGGCTTTCGCACGATAACCAACACCCAGCAACTGCAGCTTCTTCTCGAAGCCCTTGCTTACGCCTATCACCATGTTATTGACCAGAGCACGGGTAGTACCCGCCAGCGCTTTGGCCTGTTTGGAGTTATTGCGCGCGGCAAAAGTCAGCTGGCTTTCAGCCTGGCTTACTTCTACATCACCGTGAATAACCATATCCAGGTTACCGATACCGCCTTTAACAGCGATGTTCTGACCTTTCAGGTCTACGGTAACACCTGCGGGGAGAACTACCGGACTATTTGCTACTCGAGACATTGCAACCCCCGCTTAGAATACGGTGCAAAGCACTTCGCCACCAACACCAGCCTGGCGTGCAGCGCGATCAGTCATCACACCATTAGAGGTGGAAACGATCGCGATACCCAGGCCACCGCGTACGGTAGGCAGAGCTTTTTTACCAGTGTAAGCGCGCAGGCCCGGACGGGAAACGCGATTCAGCTCGGCAATAACCGGCTTGCCCTGGAAGTATTTCAGAGCAATGGTCAGTTCCGGCTTTGCGCCTTCGCTTACATTTAAATCAGTAACGTAACCTTCGTCTTTCAGGACTTTGGCCACTGCTACTTTCAGTTTGGATGATGGCAGGGTGACTTCCGCCTTTCCGCGTGCCAGGGCATTGCGGATGCGAGTCAGCATATCTGCCAACGGATCTTGCATACTCATCTTATGAGACTCCTCAAATCTGCCTTAAACCAGCTGGTAATTACCAGCTGGACTTCACGAGGCCAGGAACATCACCACGCATCGCAGCTTCGCGAAGCTTGTTACGGCACAGGCCGAACTTGCGGTATACAGCGTGGGGGCGACCAGTAATACGACAGCGGCGTTGCTGACGTACCGGGCTTGCATCGCGCGGCATTTTCTGCAGCTTGAGTTGAGCCTCCCACTGCTCCTCTTCGGAAGCAGTGGAACTGGCGATGATCGCCTTCAGCTCTTGACGCTTTTCGGCGTACTTAGCTGCGGTTCGAGCGCGCTTGTTTTCGCGCGCAATCATGGATTTCTTCGCCATGGAATCCTCTTAACCCTTAAAAGGGAAGTTGAACGCTTTCAGCAGCGCACGACCTTGATCGTCGTTTGCAGCTGTAGTGGTAATACAAATATCCAGACCGCGGAGCTTGTCTACTTTGTCGTAGTCAATTTCCGGGAAGATGATTTGCTCAGTCACGCCCATAGAGAAGTTACCGCGGCCGTCGAACTGCTTCGGGCTAATGCCACGGAAGTCGCGGATACGCGGAATCGCGATATCAACCAAACGCTCCAGGAACTCATACATGCGCTCACCGCGCAGAGTTACCTTGCAGCCGATCGGCCAACCGTCGCGAATCTTAAAGCCCGCAATAGACTTGCGCGCTTTAGTAACGATGGGCTTTTGACCAGTAATTGCTGTCATATCGTTGACAGCGTGCTCCAGCACCTTCTTATCACCAATCGCTTCACCAACACCCATGTTGATGGTGATCTTGGTGATGCGCGGCACTGCCATCACATTCTCGAGACCAAGCTCTTCTTTTAGCTTGGCCACGAGGTCCTTAGTGTAGAGCTCTTTAAGCTTTGCCATGATCTACCAACCTGCTTTTGCGTCAAGAGCCTTAGATGGCTTCGCCGCTGGATTTGAAGACGCGAATCTTAGTGCCGTCTTCCAGTACTTTAAAGCCCACCCGGTCAGCCTTCTGGGTGTTAGGGTTGAAGATGGCTACGTTGGAAGCTTGGATAGCAGCTTCTTTCTCAACGATGCCACCCGCAATACCCATCTGTGGGTTTGGCTTTTGGTGCTTTTTGATCATCTGTATGCCGGAGACAATCAGGCGGCCGTCGTTCAGTACTTTACGTACTGAACCACGTTTGCCCTTGTCACGACCGGCGATAACGATCACTTCGTCGTCACGCTTGATCTTGCGCATAACTCTTCTCCGCTCGAGGCCTAGATAACTTCGGGAGCGAGGGAGATGATCTTCATGAACTTCTCACCGCGCAATTCGCGAGTTACCGGACCAAAAATACGGGTGCCAACCGGCGCCAGTTGCTGGTTCAGCAGCACCGCTGCGTTATCGTCAAATTTAATCAGGGAACCGTCCGCGCGACGCACACCTTTTTTGGTGCGAACCACAACGGCGTTCATTACCTGACCTTTCTTCACTTTACCGCGGGGAATGGCTTCCTTAACGGTTACCTTAATAATGTCGCCCACGCCGGCATAACGACGATGGGAGCCGCCCAGCACCTTGATGCACATGACGCGGCGAGCCCCACTGTTGTCAGCTACTTCTAAGTAGGATTCCGCTTGAATCATTGTCTCTCTCCGAAACCTTTCAATTCGGCAGTCAATGCGCTAGGGGTTATACCTTCGCCGCACGCTCTACAATTTTCTGCAAAGCCCAAGATTTGCTCTTGGACAGCGGACGAGATTCCTCGATGGTTACAACATCGCCGATGCTGCAATCATTGTTCTCGTCATGTGCCTTAAGCTTTGTGGACTTGTTTACAATTTTGCCGTAGATCGGGTGCTTAACACGGCGCTCGATCAAAACGGTGATGGTTTTATCCATCTTGTCACTCACGACCTTACCGGTCAGAGTACGCTTCAGTTTTGCTTCAGCCATGATTAGTTACCTGCCTTCTCGGTCAACACAGTCTTTATGCGAGCAATGTCGCGACGAGTCTGCTTCAGCAGATGAGTCTGAGCCAGCTGACCGGTGGACTTTTGCATACGAAGCTTGAATTGAGCTTCGAGCTGGTTCAGCAGTTCCTGGTTCAGCTCTTCAACTGACTTTTCGCGTAGATCTGCAGTCTTCATTACATCACCGAACGCTTAACGAAAGTTGTTTTTACAGGCAGCTTGGCCGCAGCAAGTGCGAAAGCCTCACGAGCCAGCTCCTCGGACACACCCTCCATCTCATAGAGGACTTTGCCCGGCTGGATCTGAGCTACCCAGTATTCAACGCCACCTTTACCTTTACCCATACGGACTTCGAGGGGCTTATTGGTAATTGGCTTGTCCGGAAACACGCGAATCCAGATTTTGCCGCCACGTTTAACGTGACGAGTCATTGCGCGACGAGCCGCTTCGATCTGGCGCGCAGTAATGCGACCGCGACCGATGGCCTTGAGGCCAAACTCGCCAAAGCTCACTTTAGAGCCGCGCTGAGAAAGACCGCGGTTGCGCCCCTTCTGTACCTTGCGGAATTTTGTACGCTTTGGTTGCAGCATCTGCGTACCCCTTATTTAGCAGCTTTCTTGCGGGTCTTAGCCGGCTTCTCATCGGGCATTTCGTCACCGATGACTTCGCCTTTAAAGATCCACACCTTGATACCGATGATGCCGTAGGTAGTCATCGCTTCAGCAGTGGCGTAGTCGATGTTGGCACGCAGGGTGTGCAGAGGCACACGACCTTCGCGGTACCATTCGGTACGTGCGATTTCCGCACCACCGAGACGACCACTTACCTGAATTTTGATACCTTCGGCGCCCTGACGCATAGCGTTCTGTACGGCACGCTTCATCGCGCGACGGAACATTACGCGGCGTTCCAGCTGCTGGGCAACGTTCTGGCCAACCAGAGCGGCGTCCATATCAGGCTTGCGCACTTCTTCGATGTCGATGTGCACAGGTACGCCCATCTGCGCACTTACGTCGTTGCGCAGACGTTCTACGTCTTCACCTTTTTTACCGATCACGATGCCTGGACGCGCAGTGTGAATAGTCACACGAGCGGTGTTCGCCGGACGTTCGATCTCGATACGGCTCACGGAAGCGTGGGCCAGTTTTTTGCGAATAAATTCGCGAACTTTCAGATCCGTGTACAGCTTGTCTGCGTACTCGTCGCTGCCGGCATACCAAACAGAGGTATGCTTTTTAACGATACCCAGACGAATGCCGGTAGGATGTACTTTTTGTCCCATGGTTTTCTCGCCTGCTCTCTTATTTCTCGGCCACTTTCACAGTGATGTGACAAGTACGCTTAAGAATGCGATCTGCACGACCTTTCGCACGCGGTTTAATGCGCTTCATGGTCATACCTTCGTCCACAAAAATTGTGGAAACCTTCAGCTCGTCAACGTCAGCACCTTCGTTGTGCTCGGCGTTGGCAATGGCCGATTCCAGTACTTTCTTGACGATCGCCGCACCCTTTTTATTGCTAAATGCAAGAATATCCAGGGCTTCTTCAACGCCTTTGCCGCGAACCTGATCAGCTACCAGTCGCGCCTTTTGCGCCGATAGACGTGCGCCGCGTAATTTTGCTGCTACTTCCATCTTTTTAACCTCGGCTTAGCGCTTCTTCGCTTTCTTGTCCGCAGCGTGACCGCGGTAAGTGCGGGTAGCAGCGAACTCGCCCAGTTTATGGCCAACCATTTCTTCGTTAACCAAAACGGGCACGTGTTGACGACCGTTGTGAACGGCAATCGTCAGTCCAACCATTTCCGGCATAATCATGGAACGGCGGGACCAGGTTTTAATCGGTCGACGATCGTTTGCTTCAATCGCCGCCTCCACCTTCTTGATCAAGTGCAGATCAATAAAGGGACCTTTTTTTAATGAGCGTGGCACTGTCGATTCCTCTCTAGCTGCTCAGACATCGCGCGGCTTACTTGCCGCGACGACGTACAATCATCTTATCGGTGCGCTTGTTCTTGCGCGTTTTCTTACCCTTGGTCGGAACGCCCCACGGGGTAACAGGGTGACGGCCACCAGAGGTACGACCTTCACCACCACCGTGCGGGTGATCTACCGGGTTCATCGCCACACCGCGAACGGTAGGACGAACACCGCGCCAGCGTGCAGCACCAGCTTTACCCAGCTTGCGCAGGCTGTGCTCGGAGTTGCTCACTTCACCCAGGGTTGCGCGGCACTCAGCGAGAACCTTGCGCATTTCGCCGGAACGCAGACGAATAGTCGCGTACTGGCCTTCACGGGCTACCAGCTGTACAGAAGCACCCGCAGAGCGGGCCAACTGAGCGCCTTTACCAGGCTTCAGCTCGATACCGTGAATTACAGAACCCACCGGAACGTTGCGCAGAGGCAGGGTGTTGCCCACAGCAATCGGTGCGGCATCGCCGGACTGAATGGTGGCGCCAGCCTTAAGGCCTTTCGGTGCGATAATGTAACGACGCTCACCATCCGCGTAACAAACCAGAGCGATATGTGCGCTGCGGTTGGGATCGTACTCCAGACGCTCAACTTTAGCGGGGATACCGTCTTTGTTGCGCTTGAAGTCGATTACGCGGTAGTGCTGCTTGTGACCACCGCCGATATGACGAGTGGTGATACGACCGTTGTTGTTACGGCCACCGCTTTTGCTCTTGCTCTCTAAAAGAGGAGCGTAAGGAGCACCCTTGTGCAGGTCGGGGTTAACAACCTTAACCAGGTGTCGACGGCCGGCGGAGGTCGGTTTTGTTTTTACAATTGCCATTGTAACAGTCCCCTTTACTCAGCAGCTTCAAAGTTGATGTCGCTGCCTTCGGCCAGGCGAACGTAGGCTTTTTTCCAATCGCTGCGACGGCCCATGCCGTAGCGGGTACGCTTGGTTTTACCTTTAACGTTCACGGTGCGAACCTGCTCAACAGAAACGTTAAACAGCTTTTCAACCGCGGCCTTGATCTCAGCTTTTTCGGCATCGGTGGAAACCTTGAAAACTACTTGGTTGGCGCTATCGGCCAGCACAGCAGCTTTTTCGGAAATTACCGGGCCCAGCAGTACTTTGTAGAGTCGCTCTTGGTTCATCCCAGCACCTCTTCAATTTTCTTGAGCGCAGAAACGGTAACCACGACCTTATCAAAGCGAATCAGGCTTACTGGATCGATCGCCTGCACATCACGAACATCGATTTTGTGCAAGTTGCGAGCGGCCAGGTACAGGTTTTCGCTAACCTCTTCAGTCACGATCAGCGCATCGGACAGGTCAAACTGAGCCAGTTTGCTAACCAGTTGCTTGGTCTTGGGCGCGTCCACATCGAAGGACTCAACCACTATCAAGCGCTCCTGACGAGCCAGCTCAGACAGGATGCAGCGCAGTGCAGCGCGGTACATCTTTTTGTTCAGCTTAACGCTGTGATCACGCGGGTCAGCGGCGAAAGTTACACCACCGGAGCGCCACAGCGGGCTGCGGATAGTACCGGCACGTGCGCGGCCAGTACCTTTTTGGCGCCAGGGCTTTTTACCACCACCGGAAACATCAGAACGGTTCTTCTGCGCCTTGGTACCCTGACGAGCGCCAGCCATGTAGGCGACAACTGCCTGGTGTACCAGATCTTGGTTGAACTCACGTCCGAAAGTCACTTCAGAGACAGCTACTGTGCCTTTAGCGCCTTCGGGAGTAGCGATATTCAGTTCCATATCTAATTCCCCTCAGACTTAGGCTTTTACTGCCGGACGAACGATAACGTTGCCACCGGGAGCACCGGGAACAGCGCCTTTAACCAGCAACAGGTTGCGTTCGGCATCGACACGAACTACTTCCAGGTTCTGCACGGTTACACGCTCAGCACCCATGTGTCCGGCCATTTTCTTGCCTTTCCATACGCGGCCAGGAGTCTGGCACTGACCGATAGAACCGGGAGCGCGGTGAGACAGGGAGTTACCGTGGGTTGCGTCCTGAGTACGGAAGTTCCAGCGCTTAACGCCACCCTGGAAGCCTTTACCCTTGGAAGTGCCGGTTACGTCGATCTTCTGGCCAGCTTCAAAGCTGCTTACAGTGATTTCAGAACCGATTTCGAAAGTCTCTTCGGAAGCGTCAGTACGCAGTTCGAAAAGATTAGTGCCAGCCTCTACATTGGCTTTGGCGAAGTGGCCCGCTTCGGGCTTGGAGACACGGGAAGCCTTACGGTTACCCACTGCTACTTGAACAGCGGTATAGCCATCGGTTTCCACAGTTTTCACCTGGGTGACGCGATTCGGAGCAACCTCAACAACGGTTACCGGAATGGATACGCCATCTTCAGTGAAGACGCGAGTCATGCCGCTCTTGCGGCCGACAATACCTATAGTCATCTTATTAACCTCTCAGTGCACGGGGCTTTAACCCACTGCGGCCGCCCAATTTCAGAGCGTTACACTACCCAGACCTTTTTCGCCCGGGATTCGGTAGTTAGTTAAAAGTGTTTAGCCGAGACTAATTTGGACCTCAACACCGGCCGCCAGATCGAGCTTCATCAGCGCGTCGACGGTTTTCTCGGTAGGCTCAACGATGTCCAGCAAACGCTTGTGAGTACGGATCTCATACTGGTCGCGAGCGTCTTTATTAACGTGCGGGGAAATCAGTACGGTGTACTTCTCTTTGCGAGTCGGCAGCGGGATAGGACCGCGAACTTGTGCACCAGTGCGCTTAGCCGTCTCTACGATCTCCTGAGTAGACGCGTCGATCAGCTTGTGATCGAAGGCCTTCAGGCGAATTCGGATACGTTGACCCTGCATGGAATCAAACTCCAACTTATGAACTAAAGAACGTCCTTTCTCGCAACCCCGAGGGCGGGCGAAAAGGAGCGCGAATTCTACGGGGCGTACAAGAGGCTGTCAACTGTACAGCATGATCAAATTTCAATCGGCTCAAACTACAATGGAGTACCTTAGGTAAATCGAGGGTAAAGACATGACTATTGCTGCGAGATTAAGTCAATACTTGAATGACCAGTCAGTTGACTACCACCTAATACAGCATCCCCATACACGCACCAGTCGAGAGAGCGCCCATGCTGCTCATGTGCGCGAAGACCAGGTAGCCAAGGCAATCCTTTTGCGCGATAAGGAGGGGTTCGTGATGGCGGTAATTCCCGCCAGCAGCAGCCTGGATCTACGCGCAGTGCACACTGAAACCGGCCGCAACGACCTGGAGATGGTTGCAGAAAATGAGCTGGGGTCGGTCTTCCCAGACTGCGAGCTGGGCGCCCTACCCCCTGTCGGCCAGGCTTATGGCATTACTACCCTGATAGACAGTGGGCTTAGCCGCTGTGAGACAATCTTTTTTGAGGCGGGTGACCACGAAGAACTGGTAGAAATGAATGGACCACAATTCAATAAACTGTTTGCCGGGTGTCGAAGCGCTGATCTTAGTAAGGACTGGCCATAAGCAACCCTAGAAGCAGAAGGATTTGAAATATCAGCCTGAATAAGGCGCCACAAAGAAATGTAATCCTGTGGTGCTGCTCAAGCCAGAGCCACAGGATTCTGACCAGCAAACACTGCATACATTTCTCTTCCACCAACCTATCAGATTAGATAAGTACCCTACCCAGCGACTAGGCTATACCAGCAAATCGATGGGCACAGGGATATTTGTTTTAACCACCCCAAATATTTCTACAAAACGCAAAACAAATACATACCCTGAAGAGGTTTTAGCTTGTAAATCAGGACACCTACGCTATCTGAAGCCCTGCAGAGCCACAATGAGAACACAGCAAATGCTAACGCTCAAAAAGCTATACACGAGATAAAACAACCCCCAATTTAACTCTCTCCAATACGCTATCGCGAATAAATACCTCTGAAATAAAGCCTTTATAAATCTTTATCAAATTGCACAACTACAGCAACGCTCATCATAAATTACGAAGCTAAACTTGAACCTCTCCGACAACCTTTTTTACGGTTTTTCTTTGCAAACACTTATCCATAAAACCCTTCCAAGTAGCCAATTAAAACAAACACTTAATAGGCTGCAATGGCGAGAAAAAACAAAAAATATCAGGCAAAAAAAAACCGCAGCGCGTCCGCTGCGGTTTTTTATTTAGATCAAAAGTAACTATTACTCAATGATCTTGGCAACAACGCCCGCACCTACGGTACGACCACCTTCGCGGATAGCGAAGCGCAGGCCGTCTTCCATGGCGATCGGAGCGATCAGGGTAACAACCATTTGAATGTTATCGCCCGGCATTACCATTTCAGTGCCTTCCGGCAGCTCAACCGCACCAGTTACGTCGGTAGTACGGAAGTAGAACTGAGGACGGTAGCCTTTAAAGAACGGGGTGTGACGACCACCTTCGTCCTTGGACAGGATGTACACTTCCGCTTCAAACTTGGTGTGCGGAGTGATGGAGCCCGGCTTAGCCAGTACCTGACCACGCTCTACTTCGTCACGCTTGGTGCCACGCAGCAGCGCACCGATGTTCTCACCAGCACGACCTTCGTCGAGCAGCTTGCGGAACATTTCAACACCAGTACAGGTAGTGGTGGTGGTTTCTTTAATACCAACGATCTCAACTTCGTCGCCAGTGTTGATTACACCACGCTCTACACGACCGGTTACTACGGTACCACGACCAGAGATGGAGAATACGTCTTCGATCGGCATCAGGAACGGCTGATCTACTGCACGCTCCGGCTCAGGGATGTACTCGTCCAGAGTTTCTACCAGCTTCTTAACAGCGGTAGTACCCATTTCGTTGTCGTCTTCGCCGTTCAGGGCCATCAGAGCGGAACCAACGATGATCGGAGTGTCGTCACCTGGGAACTCGTACTGATCCAGAAGTTCGCGAACTTCCATTTCTACCAGCTCGAGCAGCTCTTCGTCGTCTACCATGTCCGCTTTGTTCAGGAATACAACGATGTAAGGTACACCTACCTGACGGGACAGCAGGATGTGCTCACGAGTCTGCGGCATGGGGCCGTCAGCAGCGGAACATACCAGGATAGCGCCGTCCATCTGAGCAGCACCGGTGATCATGTTCTTAACGTAGTCGGCGTGTCCCGGGCAGTCTACGTGCGCGTAGTGGCGAGTCGGGGACTCGTACTCAACGTGAGAAGTAGCGATGGTGATACCGCGCTCACGCTCTTCCGGAGCATTGTCGATACCGTCAAAAGCAACAGCGTCACCGCCCCATACTTCCGCACATACGCGGGTCAGAGCAGCGGTCAGGGTGGTTTTACCGTGGTCAACGTGACCGATGGTGCCCACGTTCACGTGGGGCTTGGAACGTTCAAACTTTTCTTTTGCCATCTTTAGATGTCCTCTAGCTAAAAGTTTGCCAAAGGGGCCCCAGCTGTTGGCCCGGCCCCCTTTGAGCAGAAGTTAATTAGGCTTTGTTCTTGGCGATGATCTCATCGGCAACGTTTTTCGGCGCTTCGGAGTACTTCAGGAATTCCATGGTGTAGGTAGCACGGCCCTGAGTAGCAGAGCGCAGGTCGGTTGCGTAACCGAACATCTCTGCCAGAGGCACTTCTGCGTTTACCACCTTACCAGCGGGGTTGTCTTCCATACCCTGAATAAGGCCGCGACGACGGTTGAGGTCGCCAACTACGTCACCCATGTTCTCTTCTGGAGTTACTACTTCCACCTTCATCATCGGCTCAAGCAATACCGCGCCACCCACAGAGGAGAGCTTCTTGGTCGCCATAGAACCGGCGATTTTAAACGCCATTTCACTGGAGTCCACATCGTGGTAGGAACCGTCATACAGAGTCGCTTTCAGGCCTAGCAGCGGGTAGCCAGCCAGAACACCGTTTTGCATCTGCTCTTCGATACCTTTTGATACCGCAGGGATATATTCCTTAGGTACTGCACCGCCCACGATTTCGTTAACGAATTCCAGGCCTTCTGCGGACTCATCCTCAGCGGGCTCGAATTTCACCCAAACGTGTCCGAACTGACCGCGACCACCGGACTGACGAACGAACTTACCTTCGATCTCAGAGGTGTTACGGATCGCTTCGCGGTAGGCCACCTGAGGCTTACCGATGTTCGCTTCAACATTGAACTCGCGACGCATACGGTCGACGATGATGTCCAGGTGCAGCTCACCCATACCAGAGATAATGGTCTGGCCAGTTTCTTCGTCGGTCTTCACGCGGAAAGACGGGTCTTCCTGGGCCAGCTTGCCGAGGGCAATACCCATTTTTTCCTGGTCAGGCTTGGACTTGGGCTCAACCGCTACGGAAATTACCGGCTCTGGGAATTCCATGCGCTCCAGAACAATTTTGTTGCTCTCGGCACACAGGGTGTCACCAGTGGTCACGTCTTTCAGACCAATCGCAGCTGCGATGTCACCCGCCAGTACTTCTTTAATCTCTTTACGATCGTTGGAGTGCATCTGCACCATACGACCAACGCGCTCTTTCTTCATTTTTACGGAGTTGTATACCGCAGTACCGCTCTCCAGCTTACCGGAGTAAACACGGAAGAAAGTCAGAGTACCAACGAAGGGATCGGTAGCAATTTTGAACGCCAGAGCGGCGAACGGAGCGTCATCGTCGGCTTCGCGAGTCTCAACGGTTTCGCCGTCTTCCAGAGTACCTTCGATCGCCTTTACTTCAGTCGGAGCCGGCAGGTATTCGATAACCGCGTCCAGCATGGCCTGCACGCCCTTGTTCTTGAACGCAGAGCCGCCCAGAACCGGTACGATTTCATTGGCCAGGGTACGCTGACGGATAGCTGCCTTGATCTCTTCTTCGGTCAGCTCACCCTCTTCCAGGTACTTTTCCATCAGCTCTTCGCTGGCTTCAGCGGCCGCTTCTACCAGGTACTCGCGCATTTCGTCGCACTCGTCCTGCAGCTCAGCGGGGATGTCAGCGTAGTCGAAGGTCATGCCCTGATCGGCTTCATTCCACAGAATGGCCTTCATTTTCACCAGGTCAACAACACCCTTAAACTCGTCCTCAGCACCGATGGTCATTTGCAGCGGTACGGCGTTCGCGTTCAAACGATCTTTCAGCTGGTCCACAACGTTGCGGAAGTTCGCACCGGCGCGGTCCATTTTGTTCACGAATACCATACGCGGCACGTGGTATTTGTTGGCCTGGCGCCAAACGGTTTCAGTTTGCGGCTGAACACCAGAGGAACCACACAGTACAACAACCGCGCCGTCGAGTACGCGCAAGGAGCGCTCTACTTCAATGGTAAAGTCAACGTGTCCTGGGGTGTCGATGATGTTTACGCGGTGCTGATCGAACTGCTGCTGCATGCCAGCCCAGAAGCAGGTGGTTGCAGCGGAGGTGATGGTAATACCACGCTCCTGCTCCTGCTCCATCCAGTCCATGGTTGCGGCGCCTTCGTGCACCTCACCAATTTTGTGGGACAGACCAGTGTAGAAAAGTACGCGCTCAGTAGTGGTGGTTTTACCGGCGTCTACGTGGGCACAGATACCGATGTTACGGTAGCGTGCGATAGGCGTTTTACGTGCCACAGTTGTATCCTCGATATAACGGCAAAAGGCAGCCTGGAAATTTCCGTGCTGCCTTTCGGTATTAATTTCCGATGTTGGTAATCATCAGACTTAGAAGCGGTAGTGAGAGAACGCCTTGTTGGCTTCCGCCATGCGGTGTACATCTTCACGCTTCTTGACCGCGCCGCCCTTGTTCTGAGCTGCATCGATCATTTCATTGGCCAGGCGCTGAGCCATAGACTTCTCGCCGCGTTTGCGGGAGAACTCTACCAGCCAACGCATTGCCAGAGCCGTACGGCGCGAGGGGCGCACTTCTACAGGCACCTGATAGGTCGCACCACCAACACGGCGGGATTTAACTTCCACCATAGGCGCGATGTTTTCCAAAGACTCTTCAAACACTTCGATCGGGTCTTTGTTCAGTTTTTCAGAAATAGTATCAAGGGCACCGTATACAATGCGCTCTGCTACTGATTTCTTGCCGCTGATCATGACGTGGTTCATGAACTTGGCTAGGGTGACGTTCCCGAACTTGGGGTCGGGCAGTACTTCGCGCTTAGCGACTACTCGTCTTCTCGGCATGGGAATTGCCTCTCTTCAGGGTTATTCTGAGACGCCGCCGTAAAACCTTACAATCCGGCGAGCTCAGCCTTACTCCGGTTGGAAACCGAAACGCAAATCGTTAAAGGCGATTAACCTTTAGGACGCTTGGCGCCGTATTTAGAACGGCCCTGCTTGCGATCGTTTACGCCGGCACAGTCAAGTGCACCGCGTACAGTGTGGTAGCGCACACCCGGCAGGTCTTTTACACGACCGCCGCGAATCAGTACCACGCTGTGCTCCTGCAGGTTGTGGCCTTCACCACCGATGTACGAAGTCACTTCGTAACCGTTGGTCAGACGCACACGGCAAACTTTGCGCAGTGCGGAGTTCGGCTTTTTCGGTGTAGTGGTGTACACGCGAGTGCAAACTCCACGACGCTGCGGGCTAGCCTGCAGAGCGGGAACGTCGCTTTTTTCGACTTTGCGTTTTCTCGGCTTACGAACCAACTGGTTGATCGTTGCCATTAAAAATCACTCCAAAAATAAAATGCCCCCACCTCTAACAGTGAGGGCCTGTCGTCTGTGTGTAGCGTCGACCCAGAGATCGAACGAAACACCCCACATCAGCGGGGGCCGCATTCTATAAGCGACAACCCGCCTAGTCAATCGGCGACGGAAGTAAGTGCTCACATCACAGACAGTCGCCAATATCAGATCGAGCACCGAAGTGCCCCGACTTATCCCACCCCAACATAAGATGGAGTGGGATACGCCTTATTCACCAGAGGACTTGAGAGCCTCGGTCAGCGCCGCTTCTACCTCTGCTGCAGAAGGACCTTCGCCGAAGGTTTCTTCCAGCTGCAGGTTGCGCTTGCGCTTGCGTTCAGCGTGGTAGGCCAGACCGGTACCGGCCGGAATCAAGCGGCCCACAACCACGTTCTCTTTCAAACCGCGCAGGCTATCTTCTTTACCAGTAACCGCCGCCTCGGTCAGAACGCGGGTGGTCTCCTGGAACGAAGCCGCAGACAGGAAGGACTCAGTGGCCAGAGACGCTTTGGTAATACCCAGTAACAGGCGCTCGAACTGAGCGGGCTGTTTGCCTTCGGCGCGCAACTGCTCGTTCTCTTCGATCACGCGCTGGTATTCCACCTGGTCGCCCTTGATCAAACTGGAATCGCCCATCTCGAGGATTTCCACCTTGCGCAGCATCTGGCGCACGATAGTCTCGATGTGCTTATCGTTAATACCTACACCCTGGAGACGGTAAACTTCCTGGATCTCATTGGTGATGTAGCGCGCCAGTTCTTCAACGCCTTTCAGACGCAGAATATCGTGCGGGTTGGACGGGCCATCGGAGATAACCTCGCCCTTCTCTACAGTTTCACCTTCGAACACAGTCAGCTGGCGGTGCTTCGGAATCAGAACCTCGTAGTGATCCTTACCGTTGGCCAGTGGCTTGCCGTCGCGCGGGGTGATCTGCAGACGCACCTTGCCTTTGGTCTCTTTACCGAAGGAAACGGTACCGGAGATCTCCGCCAGGATGGACGGTTCTTTCGGTTTACGCGCTTCAAACAGGTCAGCAACACGTGGCAGACCACCGGTGATGTCCTTGGTACCGCCAGATTCCTGCGGGATACGTGCGATTACGTCACCCACGTTCACCTTGTCACCATTCTTCAGGCTGAGAATTGCACGCGCCGGCAGTGCGTAGTGCGCGGGGGCATTACTGTTGGCCAGAGTCAGTTCTTCACCGTTCTCATCCAACAGAGTTACCGCCGGACGCAGGTCTTTACCTGCCGCCGGACGCTCGGCTGGATCGATAATTTCGATCGAGGACAGACCGGTAATTTCATCGGTCTGCTTGCGGATGGAGAGGCCCTCTTCCATACCGGACAGTTTCACCCAACCCGCAACTTCGGTAATGATTGGGTGGGTGTGCGGATCCCATTTGGCCACGATCTGGCCACCATCGACCGAACTCCCCTCGTTGACGCTGATTACAGCACCGTAAGGCAACTTGTAGCGCTCGCGCTCGCGGCCGGCGCTATCGGCAATCGCCAATTCACCGGAACGGGAAACCGCTACCAGGTTGCCAGCTTCGGTCTTAACGGTCTTCACATTGTGCAGACGTACGGTACCGCCCAGCTTCACCTGAATGCTGTCTGCAGCAGAGGCGCGGCTCGCAGCACCACCGATGTGGAAGGTACGCATGGTCAGCTGGGTGCCCGGCTCACCGATGGACTGTGCGGCAACAACGCCCACAGATTCACCCGGGTTGGCGCGGTGGCCTCGGGCCAGGTCACGGCCGTAACACTGGGCACAGATACCGTGTGCAGTAGTACAGGTGATCGGGGAGCGAACCAGAACCTCATCGATACCCATGGCTTCGATGCGCTCTACCCACTTCTCGTCGATCATGGTGCCGGCGGAAACGGCGATTTCATCGCTGCCTGGCTTCAATACATCGCGAGCCACAACACGACCGAGGATACGGTCACCGAGAGATTCGATAACGTCACCGCCCTCGATCACCGGCGCCATGGTCAGGCCGTCGTCAGTGCCACAATCCAGCTCGGTAATTACCACGTCCTGAGCAACGTCCACCAGGCGACGGGTCAGATAACCGGAGTTCGCGGTTTTCAGTGCGGTATCCGCCAGACCTTTACGAGCACCGTGGGTCGAGATGAAGTACTGCTGTACGGTCAGACCTTCACGGAAGTTCGCGGTAATGGCGTTCTCGATAATGGAGCCGTCTGGACGGGCCATCAGACCACGCATACCAGCAAGCTGACGAATCTGTGCTTCGGAGCCCCGTGCACCGGAGTCTGCATACATGAAAACAGAGTTGAAAGAGTCTTGCTGGGTCTCTTTGCCCTCTCCGTCAATCACGGGCTCTTTCTTAATGCCCGCCATCATCGCCTGGGTCACCTTATCGTTGGTACGGGACCAAACATCAATGACCTTGTTGTATTTTTCACCCTGGGTTACCAGACCGGAGGCAAACTGGCTTTCAATTTCCTTCACTTCCGCTTCCGCGGATTCGATCAACTGAGCTTTCTCGGCCGGGATTTCGAAGTCGTTCACACCAATGGAGGAACCGGACTTGGTAGAGAAATCAAAACCGGTGTACATCAGCTGGTCGGCGAAGATAACGGTCGCCTTCAGGCCCACCTTACGGTAGCACTCGTTCAGTACACGGGAAATAGACTTCTTCTTCATCGGCTGGTTAACCAGCTCGAAGGGCAGGCCTTCCGGGACAATATTCCACAGCAGCGCGCGGCCTACTGTGGTGTCCTGTACAGAGATGGTTTCGTGTTTCTCACCATCTTCACCCACAATATTTTCGCGGATACGCACTTTAACCTTCGCCTGTAAGCCAACCTGCTTGGCATAAAAGGCACGGCTCACCTCTTTGATATCGGAGAAGGACATGCCCTCGCCTTTATCGTTGACGCGCTCGCGGGTCATCCAATACAGGCCCAGTACCACGTCCTGGGACGGTACGATGATCGGCTCACCATTGGCGGGCGACAGGATGTTGTTGGTGGACATCATCAGCGCGCGGGATTCTAGCTGCGCTTCGATGGTCAGAGGTACGTGTACCGCCATCTGGTCGCCGTCGAAGTCGGCGTTATAGGCAGCACAAACCAGCGGATGTAGCTGGATTGCCTTACCTTCAATCAGTACCGGCTCGAACGCCTGAATACCCAGACGGTGCAGGGTCGGTGCACGGTTGAGTAGTACCGGGTGCTCGCGGATCACCTCGTCGAGGATATCCCAAACGATGGCCTCTTCGCGCTCCACCATTTTCTTGGCGGCTTTGATGGTAGTGGCCAGACCGCGAGTTTCGAGCTTGCCGAAAATAAATGGTTTGAATAGCTCCAACGCCATTTTCTTGGGCAGACCACACTGGTGCAGGCGCAGGGTCGGGCCAACCACGATCACGGAACGACCGGAGTAGTCCACACGCTTACCCAGCAGGTTCTGACGGAAGCGGCCCTGCTTACCTTTAATCATGTCAGCCAGGGACTTCAGCGGGCGCTTGTTGGAGCCGGTGATAGCGCGGCCGCGACGGCCGTTATCCAACAGTGCATCGACAGATTCCTGCAGCATGCGCTTTTCGTTGCGCACGATAATATCCGGCGCATTCAACTCGAGCAGGCGCTTCAGGCGGTTGTTACGGTTGATCACACGACGGTAGAGGTCGTTCAGATCGGAGGTCGCGAAGCGGCCACCATCCAGCGGTACCAGCGGACGCAGATCCGGTGGCAGAACCGGCAGAGCTTTCATTACCATCCACTCCGGGTTGTTACCGGATTTGTAGAAGGCTTCCAGCAGCTTCAGGCGCTTGGACAGTTTCTTGATCTTGGTTTCGGAATTGGTCGCCGGGATCTCTTCCCGCAGACGCTGGATCTCAACCGGCAGTTCAATATCTGCCATCAATTCCTGGATTGCCTCGGCACCCATTTTCGCTTCGAACTCATCGGCGAACTCTTCCATCGCCTCAAAGTACTGCTCATCGTTCAGCAGCTGGCCGCGCTCCAGGGTGGTCATGCCGGGCTCGGTTACCACGTAGGATTCGAAGTACAGCACGCGCTCAATATCGCGCAGGGTCATATCCAGCAACAGGCCGATACGGGACGGCAGGGATTTCAGGAACCAGATATGCGCAACCGGGCTGGCCAGTTCAATGTGGCCCATACGCTCACGGCGCACCTTGGCTTTGGTGACCTCAACGCCGCACTTCTCACAGATAATACCGCGGTGCTTCATGCGCTTGTACTTACCGCACAAGCACTCGTAGTCTTTTACCGGGCCGAAGATCTTGGCGCAGAACAAGCCTTCACGCTCAGGCTTGAAGGTACGGTAGTTGATGGTCTCCGGCTTCTTCACTTCGCCGTAGGACCAGGAGCGGATCATGTCCGGCGAGGCCAGACCGATACGAATCGCATCAAACTCTTCCAGGTGCTCCTGGGACTTCACCAGATTTAATAAATCTTTCAAGGCCTTTCCTCCACTAGGGGGTAGTCAACCCGGCCGTTACGCCGGGCCGGGCGGGCCGGCAACCCCACTGCTTCCAGGGTGCCGGCGCTTGTCTCAATTCACCTGCGAACAGGCTTTTGCACCAATCGGTCTTACTCGTGCTCGAGCTCGAAGTTCATACCGAGAGAGCGGATTTCCTTAACCAGTACGTTGAAGGACTCCGGCATGCCAGGCTCCATACGGTGGTCGGAATCCACGATGTTTTTGTACATCTTGGTCCGCCCTTCCACGTCGTCTGATTTGACCGTGAGCATTTCCTGCAGGGTGTATGCGGCGCCGTAGGCTTCCAGCGCCCACACTTCCATCTCCCCGAAACGCTGACCACCGAACTGTGCCTTACCACCCAGCGGCTGCTGGGTAACCAGGCTGTAGGAGCCAGTGGAACGCGCGTGCATCTTGTCGTCCACCAGGTGGTTCAGCTTCAGCATGTACATGTAGCCCACGGTAACCGGACGCTCGAAAGCATCACCGGTACGACCGTCGTGCAGAGTGATCTGGCCGGAATCGGGGATATCGGCGAGGCGCAGCAATTGCTTGATCTCGCTCTCATCGGCACCGTCGAATACCGGGGTAGCCATGGGTACACCGCGACGCAGGTTCTGCGCCATGGTCATGACTTCCTGATCGGAGAACTGATCCAGTTCTTCCTTGCGACCGCCTGTGGAGTTGTAGACCTCTTCCAGGAATCCGCGCACCTTGGCGACTTCCTGCTGCTCCTTGATCATCTTGTCGATTTTGACGCCAAGACCTTTAGCAGCCATACCCAGGTGCATTTCCAGAACCTGACCAACGTTCATCCGCGAGGGAACACCCAGTGGGTTCAGAACGATGTCTACTGGCTCACCATTTTGGTCGTAGGGCATATCCTCAACGGGCTTGATTACAGAGATCACCCCCTTGTTACCGTGGCGACCGGCCATCTTGTCGCCCGGCTGGATGCGGCGTTTGATCGCCAGGTAGACCTTAACGATTTTCAATACGCCCGGAGCCAGGTCATCGCCGGACTCCAGTTTTTTCTTCTTGTCTTCGAAGGCTTCGTCGAGCAGCTTGCGACGCTCTTTCAGCTGTACTTCTGCCTTCTCCAGCTGCTCGTTGAGACCCTCGTCTTCCATGCGCAGCTTGAACCAGTCTTCACGCGGCAGAGTAGCGAGTACTTCAGTGGTGAGCTCCTGGCCCTTGCTGATACCTTTACCACCGGCAGCCTTCTGGCCCAGCAGTGCTTGCTGCAAACGCTCAAAGGTAGCGCCTTCGACAATGCGGTATTCCTCATTCAGGTCCTTGCGAACCTCATCCAGCTGCGCCTTCTCGATATCGATGGAACGCTGATCTTTCTGCAGGCCGTCACGGGTGAACACCTGAACATCGATCACGGTACCGCGGGTGCCACTGGGCGCGCGCAGGGAAGTGTCTTTAACGTCGGAAGCTTTTTCACCGAAGATTGCACGCAGCAGCTTCTCTTCTGGGGTCAGCTGTGCTTCGCCTTTAGGAGTAACCTTACCGACCAGGATATCGCCGGCACCTACTTCCGCCCCGATATATACAATGCCGGACTCGTCCAACTTATTCAGCGCAGACTCACCCACATTGGGGATATCCGCAGTGATCTCCTCACTACCCAGTTTGGTATCTCGGGCAATACAGGTCAGTTCCTGGATGTGAATAGTGGTGAAGCGGTCTTCCTGTACAACGCGCTCACTAATGAGGATGGAGTCCTCAAAGTTGTAACCATTCCAGGGCATAAAGGCGATGCGCATATTCTGGCCAAGAGCCAGCTCACCCAGATCTACAGAAGGACCATCGGCGAGGATATCGCCGCGGGTTACGCGATCACCAGTGTTAACAATCGGGCGCTGATTGATACAGGTATTCTGGTTGGAGCGGATGTATTTGGTCAGGTTATAAATATCTACACCTGCATCACCGGCTTCCACCTCAGCGTCCGCCACGCGGACTACCACACGGCTGGAATCAACACGCTCAATCACACCGCCACGCTTGGCTACCACACATACCCCGGAGTCGCGCGCTACGGTGCGCTCCATACCGGTGCCTACTAGCGGCTTTTCAGCACGCAGGGTCGGTACCGCCTGACGCTGCATGTTCGAGCCCATCAATGCACGGTTGGCGTCATCGTGCTCAAGGAACGGGATCATCGCCGCAGCGACAGAAACCACCTGCTTGGCGGAAACATCCATATACTGGATTTCACCCGGTGCCTTCAGGGTAAATTCGCCATGGTGACGCACGCTGATCAGGTCATCAATGAAGTTGCCGTTGTCATCTACTTCCGCAGACGCCTGGGCAATAATGTAATTTGCTTCATTGATCGCTGACAGGTAAGCGATTTCGTCGGTTACCTTGCCATCAACCACTTTGCGATAAGCACTCTCGAGGAAACCGTAGTGGTTAGCGCGAGCGTAAGTGGCCAGGGAGTTGATCAGACCGATGTTCGGTCCTTCCGGCGTCTCAATCGGACATACGCGGCCGTAGTGCGTCGGGTGCACGTCGCGCACCTCAAAGCCAGCGCGCTCACGGGTCAAACCACCTGGGCCCAGTGCGGAAACACGACGCTTGTGAGTCACTTCCGACAGCGGGTTGTTCTGGTCCATAAACTGGGACAGCTGCGAGGAACCGAAGAATTCCTTCACTGCAGCGGCAACCGGCTTGGCATTGATCAGGTCCTGCGGCATCAAGCCTTCGGACTCCGCCATGGACAGGCGCTCTTTGACCGCGCGCTCCACACGTACCAGACCAACGCGGAACTGGTTCTCGGCCATCTCACCAACGGAGCGCACGCGGCGGTTCCCCAGATGATCGATATCGTCCACCATGCCCTGGCCGTTACGGATATCGATCAAGGTCTTCAGTACATCGACGATATCTTCTTTGCTCAGGGTACCTTCGCCGGTCTCGTCTTCACGGCCCAGGCGACGATTGAACTTCATGCGACCAACGGCGGACAGATCGTAGCGCTCGTCGGTGAAGAACAGGTTTTCAAACAGGGATTCCGCAGACTCCTTGGTGGGCGGCTCGCCTGGGCGCATCATGCGGTAGATCTCTACCAGCGCTTCCAGCTGAGTGCGGGAAGGCTCTGCACGCAGGGTATCGGAGATAAACGGTCCACGGTCTAGATCATTGGTGTACAGCGTTTCGAAAGTCTTAATATTGAGTGTGCGTAACTGGGCGATTACTTCAGCGGTAATCTCAGCATTACACTCAACTGCAATTTCACCAGTAGACTCATCGACAATATCGTGAGCCAGAATACGGCCAAACAGGTATTCCAGTGGCGCGTCCAGCTTTTCTACGCCGGCTTTCTCCAGCTGGCGAATATGACGCGGGGTGATACGACGCCCCTCTTCCACAATCACCTTGCCCTGGCCATCTTTAATATCAAAAGAGGCCACGTCACCGCGCAAGCGGGAGGGAATCAGTTCCAGGCTAACGCGGTCTTCCTGCAGCTCAAACTTGCTGGTCTCGAAGAACATCTCCAGCATTTCCTGGGAGCTATATCCCAGTGCACGCAACAGAATTGTCGCAGGCAGTTTGCGGCGGCGGTCGATACGAACGAATACCAAGTCCTTTGGATCGAATTCGAAGTCCAGCCAGGAGCCACGATAAGGAATTACACGCGCGGCGTACAGCAGCTTACCGGAGGAATGGGTCTTGCCTTTGTCGTGATCGAAAAATACACCCGGGGAACGGTGTAGCTGGGATACGATAACACGCTCAGTACCATTAATTACAAAGGTACCGTTGTCGGTCATGAGCGGGATTTCGCCCATGTAAACTTCCTGCTCTTTGATGTCCTTAATGGACTTATTCGCAGACTCTTTATCGTAAATAATCAGGCGCACACGTACACGCAGCGGACAGGCGTAGGTCACGCCGCGCAGAGTACATTCCTTAACATCGAAAGCGGGCTTACCCAGTGTGTAGCTCACGTACTCCAGAGCGGCATTGCCTGAATAGCTGACAATCGGAAATACGGATTTAAACGCCGCCTGCAGGCCGACATCTAAGCGATCGTCGGGGCGCTTGTCGGCCTGTGTAAAATTGCGATATGAATCCAGCTGTATCGCAAGCAGGAAGGGCACATCCATGACCTTAGGCAGTTTGCCAAAATCCTTGCGGATACGTTTTTTCTCAGTATATGAGTAAGCCATTCAAATTCCCCAGCTTGATCAGTGACAAGACTTCGTGGGACTCCATTCGGGAGCCCCTCCGGGCGAGAAGCCTCTGAACAACACAGATTGCCTGTGCTGTTCAGAAACCTCTCCGCTTGCTTTCGGGCAGCGCAACTGCGCTATGGTTAAATGAGGTTTGCCACGGTTTTATACCGCCGGCACCGCTAAAACCTCAGTACCGCAAACGGCAAAAAGGCCGGCGGACAAAAGTCCACCAGCCTTACCGCTATGTGTCGTTTTAGGCGACCAATAGCGGGAATCGCAACAACCGAATTACTTCAGTTCTACAGTTGCGCCAGCTTCTTCCAGCTCTTTCTTAGCGGCTTCAGCTTCGTCTTTGGTTGCGCCTTCTTTCAGCGGGCTTGGAGCGCCGTCAACCAGTGCCTTGGCTTCTTTCAAGCCCAGGCCGGTGATGCCGCGAACAACCTTGATCACGTTCACTTTCTTGTCGCCTGCAGAAGTCAGAACTACGTCGAAAGAGTCTTTCTCTTCAGCGGCAGCTTCGCCACCAGCCGGGCCGGCTACAACTGCTGCTGCAGCAGTTACACCGAACTTCTCTTCCATTGCTTCGATCAGCTCAACAACGTCTTTAACAGACATTTCGGCAACAGCGTTGATGATATCTTCTTTAGTCAGAGACATGAGTCATTACCTGAATTGGTTTGAGCAGTAGCTGCTCGTATTTCGTTTTGAAACCGCGATTCGCTAAAGCGAATACAATTACGCAGCTTCCTGCTCTTTTTGGTCGCGAACGGCCGCAATAGTGCGGACCAGCTTGCCAGCAGATGCTTCTTTCAACACGCTCATCAGCTTGGCGATCGCCTCGTCGTAAGTCGGCAGGCTTGCCAACAATGCGACGTCGGTGATCGCGCCTTCGAAGGCAGCACCTTTCAGTTCCAGCTTGTCATTGCCCTTGGCGAACTGGCTCAGGATGCGCGCGCCGGCACCTGGGTGTTCGTTAGAGAATGCAATGATGCTAGGACCTACGAATTTGTCAGTCAGACATTCGTAATCGGTTCCTGCCAGAGCGCGACGCGCCAGAGTATTGCGGACGACTTTCAACCAAACGCCGTTCTCGCGAGCCTCTTTGCGCAGGGCAGTCATGTCATTTACGGTAACGCCGCGGGAATCCGCAACTACCGCAGACAGAGCACCCTCAGCAGCTTGCTGGACATCTGCGACAATCGCTTTCTTGTCTTCGAGTCCAATAGCCATAGTGTCACTCCTGGATTTGAAAAAAACCGGGCTTAAAGCCCGATCCGTTCCGGTGCATAAAGCTCAAATCCAGTAAAAATACTGGTTTGGGCGACACCGTCTGCGTAGGCTCAAACCTCTCAACGGCCAACCTGGCCGAGATTTGGATTAAGCCAGACACGTTAAACCTCAACGCATCTGGCACCTACGGTCTTTGACGGCCCACATTTCTGCCTAAGCATCAAGTGGACCCCAAAGTTCGATTTACTATGCGCCAACAGTGTCAGCGCACAGCTTCAATTAGATGTTCAGGGAAGACTGGTCGATAACCAGACCTGGGCCCATAGTGGTGCTCAGGGTGATCTTCTTCAGGTACACACCTTTTGCAGAAGCCGGCTTGGCCTTCTTCAGGTCTGCTACCAGAGCTTCCAGGTTCTCTTTCAGCAAGTTCGCATCGAAAGCAACTTTGCCGATACCACCGTGGATGATGCCGCCTTTGTCAGCGCGGAAACGCACCTGACCAGCTTTGGCATTTTTAACTGCGGTAGCAACGTCTGGAGTTACAGTGCCAGTCTTCGGGTTCGGCATCAGGCCGCGCGGGCCGAGGATTTGACCCAGCTGACCTACAACGCGCATCGCATCGGGAGAAGCGATTACTACGTCGAAGTCCATCTTGCCCGCTTTAACGTCGGCAGCCAGCTCGTCCATACCGATCAGGTCAGCGCCCGCTTCTTTAGCGGCATCAGCGTTTGCACCCTGGGTGAAAACAGCTACGCGAACTTCTTTACCAGTACCGTGCGGCAGAGTGGTCGCACCGCGAACAGCCTGGTCGGATTTACGCGGATCGATACCCAGGTTTACAGAAGCGTCTACAGTCTCTGCAAACTTAACGTTGGACAGCTCTTTCAGCAGAGCTACGGCTTCTTCGATGCCGTATGCTTTACCAGCTTCAACTTTCTCAGCGATTACGCGCTGACGCTTGCTCAATTTAGCCACTTAGAGACCCTCCACTTCGATACCGGCACTGCGTGCGGAACCGGCGATTGTGCGCACGGCCGCGTCCATATCTGATGCAGTCAGGTCAGCCTTTTTCATTTCTACGATCTCTTCGATCTGAGCGCGGGTAACCTTACCGACCTTGTCGGTATTCGGGCGACCGGAACCACTCTTGATCTTGGCGGCCTTGCGCAGCAGTACTGCGGCGGGCGGGGACTTCATGATGAAGGTGAAGGAACGATCGCTGTATACAGAGATCACAACCGGCACCGGCAGACCCGGCTCAAGGCCTTGAGTCTGGGCGTTGAACGCCTTACAGAATTCCATGATGTTCACGCCGTGCTGACCCAGTGCAGGACCAACGGGCGGACTTGGGTTGGCCTGACCGGCCTTAACTTGCAGCTTGATATAAGCTTCTACTTTCTTAGCCATTACAGCTCTCCTCTAGATGGGTGGTAACGCCCGCTACACCTAACCGTTAATGGTTACTGCAACTGGCTCCCCGCCCCGACCAATAAAATCTATTTTCCGGGGACGCGAAAACCCCCTTCCACCTTGCGGCGAAAGAGGGCAAAAAATTTATACTGGAATCAGGTTTTCTCTACCTGACTGAACTCCAGTTCAACTGGGGTGGAGCGTCCAAAGATCAACACAGCCACTCGCAAGCGACTCTTCTCGTAGTTGACCTCTTCGACCACACCGTTGAAATCATTAAACGGACCATCGATAACCCGAACCATTTCACCTGGCTCAAATAGGGTCTTGGGCTTGGGCTTATCGGCGGAATCGTCGATTCGATTCAGGATAGCCTGCGCTTCGCGATCAGTGATCGGAGCCGGCCTATCCGCCTTGCCTCCGATAAAACCGAGCACTCGAGGAGTTTCTTTTACCAAGTGCCAAGTATCGTCATTCAGTTCCATTTCCACCAGGACATAACCGGGGAAGAACTTGCGCTCACTCTTGCGCTTTTGCCCTGCTCGCATCTCCACCACTTCTTCGGTGGGAACCAGCACTTCACCAAACAGGTGATCCATTTCGTGCAGCTCAATTCGCTCCTTGAGAGAGCTAGCTACACGCTTCTCATAGCCCGAGTAAGCCTGGACCACATACCAATGCTTTGACATGTATCAACCTTTAGCCGATGAGTTTGGATGCCGCCCAACCTAAAGCGGAGTCCAGCGCCCAGAGAATTAGCGCCATAATCAACACAAAAACCACCACAATCACAGTCGTCTGGGTGGCCTCTTGACGAGTCGGCCAAACCACGCGCCTGACTTCCGTTTGCGCTTCGCGCAACAGTTGCCAGAGTGCATTACCCTTCGCAGTATTCACCGCGACAACCAGGGCAGCCAGGCAGATTGCAGTCACTGCCAGCACGCGGTAAATCAGGGGGAATTCGGCATAATAAGAATTGCCCGCTACAGCACCACCAACCAGCAGCACTATTAGCAGCCATTTCAGGCCGTCAAGACGAAAGGTTTTCGCTTCTGCTTTAGCATTCATATATGAAGCCCTTAGCGCACTACAGAGTAAGTCCTTAGTGCTCAAAAACACAAAAGCCCCACTGACAAGTAGGGTCTTGCGACACCCCTAAACTTATTTCAAGTGGAGTGTTTAAAATGGCAGGCCAGGAGGGACTCGAACCCCCAACACCCGGTTTTGGAGACCGGTGCTCTACCAATTGAACTACTGGCCTGTACAGCTTGGATGCTTTAGCACCCGAAGATAAAGAGGGCTACAGACCACCCTCTCATCTACTGCGCCACCAGGGAACCCTGGCGACACGAAGATCAAAGATTACTCAATGATCTTAGCAACAACGCCCGCACCTACGGTACGACCACCTTCGCGGATAGCGAAGCGCAGGCCGTCTTCCATGGCGATCGGAGCGATCAGGGTAACAACCATTTGAATGTTGTCGCCCGGCATTACCATTTCAGTGCCTTCCGGCAGCTCAACCGCACCAGTTACGTCGGTAGTACGGAAGTAGAACTGAGGACGGTAGCCTTTAAAGAACGGGGTGTGACGACCACCTTCGTCCTTGGACAGGATGTACACTTCCGCTTCGAACTTGGTGTGCGGAGTGATGGAGCCCGGCTTAGCCAGTACCTGACCACGCTCTACTTCGTCACGCTTGGTGCCACGCAGCAGCGCACCGATGTTCTCACCAGCACGACCTTCGTCGAGCAGCTTGCGAAACATTTCAACACCAGTACAGGTAGTGGTGGTGGTTTCTTTAATACCAACGATCTCAACTTCGTCGCCAGTGTTAATTACACCACGCTCTACACGACCAGTTACTACGGTACCACGGCCAGAAATGGAGAATACGTCTTCGATCGGCATCAGGAACGGCTGATCTACTGCACGCTCCGGCTCAGGGATGTACTCGTCCAGAGTTTCTACCAGCTTCTTAACAGCGGTAGTACCCATTTCGTTGTCGTCTTCGCCGTTCAGGGCCATCAGAGCGGAACCAACGATGATCGGAGTGTCGTCACCTGGGAACTCGTACTGGTCCAGAAGTTCGCGAACTTCCATTTCTACCAGCTCGAGCAGCTCTTCGTCGTCTACCATGTCCGCTTTGTTCAGGAATACAACGATGTAAGGTACACCTACCTGACGGGACAGCAGGATGTGCTCACGAGTCTGCGGCATGGGGCCGTCAGCAGCGGAACATACCAGGATAGCGCCGTCCATCTGAGCAGCACCGGTGATCATGTTCTTAACGTAGTCGGCGTGTCCCGGGCAGTCTACGTGCGCGTAGTGGCGAGTCGGGGACTCGTACTCAACGTGAGAAGTAGCGATGGTGATACCGCGCTCACGCTCTTCCGGAGCATTGTCGATACCGTCAAAAGCAACAGCGTCACCGCCCCATACTTCCGCACATACGCGGGTCAGAGCAGCGGTCAGGGTGGTTTTACCGTGGTCAACGTGACCGATGGTGCCCACGTTCACGTGGGGCTTGGAACGTTCAAACTTTTCTTTTGCCATTGCAGCCTCCTAATATAGATGAGCCGCTAGCGGCACCACCCACGTACAGAACATGCGCATCCGACCCGGAAAAGCCCGACCCCGGACACAAACAACCGCAAGAGCTCTCACTCTTGCGGCTATTAAAAAATGGAGCTCATGGGCGGATTTGAACCGCCGACCTCACCCTTACCAAGGGTGTGCTCTACCCCTGAGCTACATGAGCAAATCAACGCCTTTCTAGGCGACCACAAGGCTTGCCATTTTGGAGAGCATTCCAGCCGAACCCATAGCTGGAGCGGGCAGCGGGAATCGAACCCGCATCATCAGCTTGGAAGGCTGAGGTTCTACCATTGAACTATGCCCGCTTGCGGGAGCCTCCAGACAAAACTACCTGTCTTGCCGGCAACACCTTACGGTGTAAAAAATGGTGCAGGGGGGTGGATTCGAACCACCGAAGCTTTCGCGTCAGATTTACAGTCTGATCCCTTTGGCCACTCGGGAACCCCTGCCTCAATGCGGGGTGCATTTTCTACACCTTCCGCCGCACTGTCAACATTTTTTTCTTTAAATTTCACAGACTTAGCTGAAAAATCTAATATCGAGCAGCGCCGGGATAAAAATGGAGCTGGCGAGAGGAGTCGAACCCCCGACCGGCTGATTACAAGTCAGCTGCTCTACCAACTGAGCTACGCCAGCCCTATCCCGTCCATTGCCGAAGTTGAATAGTCACCCTCGTCAATGGAGGCGGGATTCTATGGGAAGTTATCCCGACACGCAACACCCTTTTTGCAGAAAAATCAGAATTTTTATGTCGCCTGTTGCCACGTATAGAAAAATACGGCGAACCTTGTTTCACGGCTGGGGACCTAGACCTCCAGCCCACCCCCATCAACCGGACACTTCTGCACAAAGATTGCGGCGACGATCCAGCTCGGGATGCTCTTGCTGCAACTGCAACCAAAAATCCGGGGCTAAACTATCTGAG
This sequence comes from Microbulbifer mixtoriginis (SeqCode), assembly GCF_052467515.1. Classification (NCBI taxonomy): domain Bacteria; kingdom Pseudomonadati; phylum Pseudomonadota; class Gammaproteobacteria; order Cellvibrionales; family Microbulbiferaceae; genus Microbulbifer; species Microbulbifer mixtoriginis (SeqCode). Next base: position 3,997,104 of record NZ_CP174314.1, read on the forward strand.
GCGCCTGGCGCCAATACGATCCAGCGTTCGACGTGGGTCTGAGGCTCCTCGCGGAATTGAGCCCGTATGCCTTTCTCGATCAACTCACCTGTCAGAGATTCAGCACGCGAACGCTCACTGAAAATGCCAAAGGAAATACCATCTGCCAACGCACCTTTGGGGATCACATAACTATCTATTCCCTGTGCCTGCAATTCTCGTAAACGATTGTAGGCTTCTCGCCTGGAATTCAATGGTGGCAGAAAAACCCAGTACCGCATCTGCCCTTGCATCTCCACATCTCGTAATACGGCAGAAACCTGCAGGGACTTTAAGCGCTGTACTATCGCCTCTCCAAGTGACTCCTCCGCAAATGGGCCAAGCAAAGTGCAGAGCTGCTCAGTAGAGCTTGCCTTTGCGGGCGACACGGGAGCTACCGGCACAGGAGATAGCTCCTGAGGAGAAATCTCATTGACCAGGGCAATACTCTGGACCTGTACCTCCGCCCTTTTATCGGCAACCCTTATTCTCTCTTTATCAGAGGTTGAAGTACCAACAAACCAAGCAAAGACGCCGAAATTCAACAGTATTAAGAAAAGAGCTATCCAGCGCATAGGGTGTTATTTATTTCAAGGATTACTTAACGCCAAGCCATCCATTACCAGCTCAGGAACCAAATGGTGCTCCCGCTGATAAAGAGCTGACAGCACTGGGGCATCGCCGCCTGTCAACCACAACAGCGGTTCTTCAGCACAGTATCCACGCAACTCTTCCAGTGCACGATCGATGGCACCAAGCACCATAAGCAGGAGGCCTCGGTTTATGGCTTCATCGGTACTACGGCCTGCACCGAGGGACTCCGTTAGAGCAATATCCTGCGCACTTTTAGCCGCATGAGTATCCAGATACAAAGAACGTTGCATAAGGCCGACACCAGGGACAATGTAGCCCCCTAAGTGACGCCCGCTATTGTCGACCAAATCCAGAGTGACCGCGCTGCCGCAGTCGACAATTAGGGCCGCCCGCCGCTCTCGATCATAGGCAGCCAGCATAGCCAGCCAGCGATCAGTGCCGAGCAGGCAGTGATTATCATAACCACAGGCTACCCCAGCGCACTCCAGCAGTACCTGAGAAAACTCCACCTCAAGTGAAAACAACTCCTGAATATGCCCGATCAGCGTCTCCGCAACTTGCGGTCCGGCCACATTGACCACGCGTACTCTCCGCGGATCCAACAGATCCCACCCGTCGGGCAAATGCCCATCGCGCAGATCGGCAGTCATAAAACTACCCCTGGCGCTCACCTGTAATTCATCTAACAGGCGCCACTTGCCCCGGGTATTACCGATATCCAGTTCGAGAATCAAACCTGCCCCCGTAAAGAAATCTCACCACCATGGAAGTGTTGCAATTGCCCGTCCATATTTAACTTCAAAGCACCCTTTTCACTAACGCCAACTGCAACTCCGCGCCAGGTCTGACTACCTGTCTGCAGAGTAACCTTTTGCCCAGCAAACTGATCCAGCTTCATCCAGGCTTCACGGTAAGCAACAAAACCTTGTTCGGTATAGCTGTATAAAAGCGGTAGCAGCTCAGTCAGAATCGCTGCCACCAATTGATTGCGAGATATTCCGGGCTTCACTTGTTGCAAGTCTGCCCATGGCTGATCTATTGCCGTGGCAATCTCACTTCGCAGGCCACTATTTAAGCCAATACCAATCACCACAGCACAGCGATCCGTAAGATCGCCTTTAAGCTCCAGTAAAACACCAGATAACTTTCGACCGCGACACCAAACATCATTTGGCCATTTGAGACGAACATCTGGTACCGAAAAGCGCTCCAATGCCCGGGCAATAGCCACCCCAACGGCGAGGCTCAACCCTTCGAGGCATTGCACCCCCCCATTGAACTCCCACCCAATGGATAGGCTGATGCCCGTCCCATAGGGGCTAACCCATTGCCGACCACGACGACCGCGGCCGGCACTCTGCCGCTCGGAGAGCAGTGCAACCCCGTGCCCTCTTCCCTCCTCCATGAGTGATAGCAACTGGGTATTGGTGGAGTCCACCTCATCAAATAGCATCAACTCTCGCAATAGCGCCCCGGCTTGCTCACCCAATGTGCTGTAAATTTTTTCTGAGGACAGGAGCTCCAAACCACCAGGCAAGCGGTAGCCTTGCCCCTTAATGGACTCCAAAGCCAATCCGTACTGCTCTAGCTTCTGTAACTGTTTCCAAACCGCAGCCCGGCTTACTCCTAGAGCCAACCCGAGCGCCTCGCCAGAGTGCGTCTCGCCATCAGCCAATAATTCCAAAACTGGGCGCAATGGTTCCAGTGGACTTTTCTTAATAGTGTCTAACAAGGTAATTAACTTTTTATATAGCGACGGAAATAGCGGTGCCCTAAGCTGGTCAGCACTTCATAACCTATGGTGCCAGCGTATTCAGCCACCTCATCTACGGTCAGGTCTTTATTCAGTATCTCAATCGATTGGAGAGATTCCCGCTCCTCTTGAGAGAGAGCAGAAATATCAAACGTTGTGGAATCCATGGAAATCCGGCCAATTATCGGCAGTTGGCGGCCATAGGCCCAGCCACAACCGCGCCCTCCCTGAGCCCGGATTATCCCATCGGCATATCCACCACGGGCTACCGCCAACCAGCTGCCCGCTGCTATTTGTTGGGTAGCTCCATAGCCTACCCATTGTTCACGACTGACAAATCGCTTTTGCACGATAGGCAGACTGAGTGCCACAGCTGAGCGCATAGGGTTTGTGGTCCCGGGTATTGGATTGACGCCATAAAGCGCAGAGCCCGGCCGCGCAATATCAAAGTGATACTCTTCACCTAGGAAAATACCCGATGAATTGGCGAGACTCAGCTGAACCTCAGGGCACAGGGCCCTCAACCTTTCCCCAGCCGCTTTAAAGCTACGCAACTGAATATTGTTTTGTGGATGCTGGGGTTCATCCGCACAGGCAAGGTGGCTCAGCAAAATACGAATATCCGCCGAGCGCAACAACTGACTATCTCTTAGCAGTAGGTCAAACTCTTCGGGAGACATACCCAGGCGAGTCATACCCGAATCTATCTTTACCGCACAAGGCGCCTTAATCCCCTCGCTAACCGAAATATCCACCCAGTTGCGCAACTGCTCTAGTGTGAAAAGTGTCGGCATTAATCCTGCGCGTGCACATTCCAGCTCTGCCCCGGTGCGCACCCCAGTCAAGATAACAATGCGAACGCTATCACCCAGCTCTTTACGCAGGCGCTCCCCTTCCGTTTGCGTTGCCACAAAAAAGTCTCGGCAACCCTGTCTATATAGAGCCGGCACTACCTGATTCATACCAAGGCCATAGGCATCCGCTTTGACTACTGCGCCACAGCGAGTACCCGCTGCCAGTCGCTTAGTCAGATCCAGGTAGTTGTCAGCAATGGACTGCAAATTGATACTCAGCAGACCCTCGCGAAAATCGTTCATGCCATTACAACTCTCAGTTCACCAGCTAGGTTGCCCCAAGTAAGCTTTCACGCCGTAAAGCACGGGCACCTACTAATATACACAGCCCGACCAAAGAAAGGGTGACCAGGGAACCAGCTATCACCAGGGAGACAGAAACGGACTCCCCAGCCATTAATGCACTCAACCACTGCTGCTGCCCGATAAGTGGAGTCAACTGCCACAAGGGCGAGTCCAGTTCAATATTGGACAATTTCAATACAATTAACAGTGTGACAGGTAGAGCCTGTAAAATACTCAGCTGAATCTGGGCATCTTTAAAGGAACGGGAACGCAGAGATAGCAGAATCTGCAATACCGCAACCAGAAGTGCTAAGGGCAGTAAAATAAGACTTATCGCCATCAGTTCATTGATACCAGCTGAAAAGCGGACACCAATCTCAGCCAAGGGAAGCAAGCTCAGTGAAACAGTTAAAACTGCCAGAGAAAGAAGTGCACCAAACCAACCAATACTGGTAACGGCTACAGCTTTCGCCACCACAAGTTGCCAGCTGTTTATAGGCTGCTGTAATAATACCTCGATGGTCATGCGTTCACGCTCCCCAGCAGAAGTATCAATAGAGGGGGCCGCACTACACACTAGCAGTGCCATTATCAGTAACAAGGGAACCATCAGTCCCCAAATTGCCAATCCTCGACTGGACGGCGTACTGACATCCCGCACCTCAAGCTGCCACGGTACTAAAACCTGAGTTGCTAAACCTCTGGCCGCTAAACGCTGCCGCACAATCACCTGCTGAAATAGCGCCAACTGCTGCTGCACCAGCTGTGCAGCACGCCCCGCAGACTGATCGGCACTATTTACATACAGATAAATCTTGGGAGATAACAGGCTTCGATAATCTTCAGTAAAGTTTTGCTCTATTCGCAAAACCACATCATATGTATCTGCTAAAAGCGCTTGAGGAGTCCCTTCTTGCAAGCGCTCAATTCTCAAGTCCCCTGTCTGTAACTGCTCCTCCAACAGCGGCGCATACTCAGCCCCAATAATAGCTACATCAAAGGAGGTATCAGACATTACTTTCAAAGATAAAGCGCCACTACTAATGATCAGCACAGGGAACATTAAGGTGAAACCTAGCGTGATCATTAGGGCGCGTCGATCACGCCAAATTTCGCGTAACTCTTTAAAAAGTAATGCTCGCATCTGCAGAGAAAATAGATCTTTAAAAATCATCCTACCGGCTCACCGCATTTGTCTTTTTCTAACAAATTCCCATAGGCAAGCTCCACAAAGCTATCCTCAAGGCTTGCGGAGCCAGTCTGTTGTATAAGTTCATCCGGGGTCCCGTTCCCCACTATCGAACCTCCCGCCATGACTAGAACTCTGTCAGATAGCTCGAGCACTTCAGCCATAATATGGCTGGAAAATAAAACAGCAGTTCCCTCTGCCCTCAAGCGCAAAAGCGTCTTACGTAACAGGCGAGCAGCAAGTATATCCAACCCCCGGGTTGGCTCATCGAGCACCAAGTGACTCGGACGATGCACCAATGCTCTAGCGAGAGAAACTTTCATTCGCTCTCCCTGAGAAAACCCCTTGGTTCGGCGATTCCACAGGTTCGATAGCTCTAATTCTTCCTTAACCGATTGCAGTGCAAATTCTAATTCTGACCCAGTCAGCCCTTGAGCACAGGCAAAAAAGGATAAATATTCTGCAACAGTGAGCCGCTCATAAAACCCCTCCCTATCACCTACAATACCAAGCTGCCTACGAGCACCTTTTGGATTTTTACAAGGGTCTATATCACCAACAAAAACTTTACCGTTATCTGCCTTCAAAAGACCGGCAATAATTCTCAGGCACGTGGTCTTCCCTGAACCGTTAGCACCAAGCAAGGCCGTTATCTGGCTATTCGGCACAGAAAAGCTAAGATTGCGCAGTATAGAAACCCCAGAAAATTGCTTATTTATCCCCTCAACCTTAATCACGGTGCATTCTCCCCAAGCTTTCCACTCGCAGTGGTAGTCGTTACACCCTGCATTATCTCTGGCCCATAAATTCCACTCAGAAACGGTGGCCTGTAAATTTCATCAATACAGGTCGTTGCCAATTCTTTCCCTGAGGAGTTCAGGAACTCTTCGATTAATCTCGGCACACAACCTCTCATGGAATTAATATGACCACCGCTAGTAATGATTAAATGCTGTTTATTGGTCAAGTAGCCAAGTTGTTTTTCGGCATACCTTGGAGGTGTTATTGGATCGGCTTCCCCAGAAATTAGTAACACCGGGTGCTCTCGATGTTGTGGTTTTGCATAGTAGCGATCGGCTACAGGCCAAACTTCACAACCACGTTCAAATATCTCAAGAAAAGCATTTCCCGCAAAAGACCCATTAGTATCAGCTAAAACCTCCTCCTCACTGATACGGGATAATTCTTCCGCACAAGCAATAGAAAGCGTTAAGCCAAGGGACATACCTAACGCTGACTCGGGAAATAAACCAGTAATACCCGCAAGCGGATAATAATTCCCCAAGCCAGCCTGCTGAATAGCAAAGGGTAATTGTGCAGCAGCTTCTGGAGAGTAAAGGGCGGCACGTATGGTATTTTGTAGCACCCAACGAGACATTGAGTGCTTCATTGGCTTTCCCGTCACAGGATCAGGGAAATCCATGGATTTAGACTCATCCCATTGACTTAATAATTTATCCAATACCTCCCTCCAGTTTCCAAACTTAGAGCAGCTAAACTCTAAGCTGCAATCACGCATCAGTATTTGAATAGCGTCTTCCGCAGCTGCCGCACTCAGAAAGACTTTAGTATCGATAGGTGCAACCGCATCGAGCACCAATGTTTTCAAACTGTTCGGATGCCACTGTTGATAAAGAAGCGCTGTTCGGGTCCCCCAAGATCCCCCCCAAAGAGATATTTGCTTGTGATTAAAATACTTTCGTACCTTTTCCAGGTCCTCAACCGCTTGTCGACTACTCAATGAATTAGCAAAATTAGCCTGCTGTAGATAACACTGCTCCAATTCTTTGGAAATCAGTGATAAATCCATTGGTGTATGCCGATCTATACCACAACCAAATGACCGAGAGTGCCCGGTTCCCCTCCGATCAACCATGACTATTGCCCGCTTCTGATTAATTTTTCGGAATGTGTGCAATAGCGGAATCAGACCACTCGCGGCCTGACCTGGACCACCAGCGAGAAGATATAAAGGCTCTCGCTGCGTCTCATCTAGAGCCGGTGACACAAATACTGCTAAATTTACCTTGCTATCTCCGTGCCCCACTGAAATTCGCTCGCACCTTAATGGGTGCCGCCAACCATCCAAATAGCATTCCTGCGTATTAGATAATTCCTTTGCAGTTATTACCGGCACTAATAACAAGACGCTTAATATGGCGACAGCAGTTCGAAGACTGTTTACCCCTAACACGTTATTATTCTCCTTAATCTATGGTGCCAAGCATCGCAGTGTATCCAACTTCCAACATCTCTGTCCCCAGCCACTCAATCTCGAAGAATTGCATTAGCACCCATCTGCTCTGAGTGGTAAGGTTTCAGTTTTAGCTTGCCCATGACTGCACCCATGAGCTTTTCAGACCGTGAAAAACACTTAATTCGAGCCGCTTTTGCCTGGGGCCAGATCACCCAGCAGGAGGGCTATACACTTTCTGACCTTGAAATTGAGAAGTCGGTACTTTTCCGTCGCTTACTTGGTGGCCGACCAGCACTGGCTTTTCCTCCCCCTCTGCGCCACGGTTTTCCCTGGTATGAAGTTATTGAGGGCCGTGCTGAGCATATCGTCAGTGCTTCTGAAGCATCTCCCGAGTGCAGCATCATCGCGCCAGGATGTAAAATTGGTGAAACTTGCATACTGATTGATGGCGCTTTTTGGCGAGTGGTTGAAACCATTTCTGAGCGGGAAGAATATATCGTTGAGTGGGGACAATACCCCATGCAATGGCGATTAAAAAAACACTGGGAAGTCAATTATGAGATGACCCAACAACTACACAGCTTCCGCAGAGACAACCCCACCGCCAAAGTCTCCTTTGACAATTACCTTAGCCAAAGAGACTATCGAGAATTCCGTATTGATGACGATCAAACTGTCTGGTTGTGTGAGTGGCAGCTTAGCCGTATAAGCCTCCCTGGCTGGGTTTGGGTAGGTACCTTACTATCCCCAACCAACACAGATTTTGTTCCTGTTGACGAAGACTCTCTCGGCCCTATAGTCTTTGGAGAACCTGGAAAGGAAGCCGGTATTGCCTGGCTCCGTATAGAAGAAGCTGGCGCCGAAGCTCGTTTTGTCAGGCTCAATGGCACACATGATTACCAATCCCTCTCCAATGCCAGTGCAACCCACCTGAAGGGCTTGTTACATAGTCTGCAGGAGACACAGGAAGATATTGAGATAATAGACTGCCAGGCAGGTACAGTTATTCGGCACTTTACTCTTCCCTCAGCTCTTGTTCCCCTTGATGAATTACGCTTGAAAGAAATGCAGTATGATCTAGTTCCGGACAATGCCTATGAGCAGGTCAATTAATTCAAGTTTTAAGTACTTTCAGAAGCCCCTCTCTAGGGGCTTTTTATTACTCCCCTTTTACACACAGCCAAATATCCTTCCAAGTTACCCACAACAGCAAGGCATATTTCTGTTTCCTGCTGATGACCATTCCATTAACAGGCTGTTACTAACAGAATCCATGGATAGAGCTGTGTATAACTCAGGGATATCCACGCTCAGGCCCCTGTTTCCGCGGGGCTCTTTTCAACGGGCAAAAAAACACCAGCCATTTATCCACTTTCCAGCGCTTGGCGTTATTAACAGAAAGTCTGGATAGACTTGTGCATAACTGCGGTATATCCGCGCCAGGCCCCGTGGTTGCACAGGTTCATTAAAACGTGCAAAAAATCACCGGTATTTTTATTGATATTTCTGCGCCGTTTTTTCAACGCAATGATTTTTCTAGGTTAAAGAGCACTTTTTAATTTCAGATGTTTTTTTGGTGGTGTTTGAGGTACAGATTAAATAAAGCGCGCTATTTTTTTGTATTTCCATTTTTTCCTTACAGAAAAAACTTAAGAAAGCGCTTTATTTATAGGAGGGAAGGTTCCTCGGAGCTTTTTAGAGTCTGCGCTTTTTTAATTGACTTTTACCGAGTTGGATTTTTCGGCGGGAGTGTTGCGAGTAAAAATTCGATTGGGCTTTTTATTTTTTATTCTCTGTTTTTATTTTTTTATGCATTCAATTTTTTTGTACATAAAAAAAGGGCCACCCTGTTGGGTGGCCCTTTCGGATTAGAAGCCTGACGATGACCTACTCTCACATGGGGAAGCCCCACACTACCATCGGCGATGTTGCGTTTCACTTCTGAGTTCGGCAAGGGATCAGGTGGTTCCACAACTCTATTGTCGTCAGGCAAACTGGCTTGGGTTGGCGTTGGTCTTATAAGCAATCTGCTTGGCCTGCCGCGTTATCGCTGTTTGCCTCGGTCATGTTGTTGACCGGCGATAACCCCAAATAAGTCGGTAAAACAATCTGTAGTAATACACCGCAAGCGATCATTGTGTGTCTTTCATTCCACAATCCGCTAGCTTAGCTAGTCGTTAGTAACCATCTCTGTTGTATGGTCAAGCCGCACGGGCAATTAGTACTGGTTAGCTCAACGCCTCACAACGCTTCCACACCCAGCCTATCAACGTGGTAGTCTTCCACGGCCCTTTAGGACTCTCAAGGAGTCAGGGAAATCTAATCTTGAAGGAGGCTTCCCGCTTAGATGCTTTCAGCGGTTATCCCGTCCGAACATAGCTACCGGGCAATGCCACTGGCGTGACAACCCGAACACCAGAGGTTCGTTCACTCCGGTCCTCTCGTACTAGGAGCAACTCTTCTCAAATTTCCAACGCCCACGGCAGATAGGGACCGAACTGTCTCACGACGTTCTAAACCCAGCTCGCGTACCACTTTAAATGGCGAACAGCCATACCCTTGGGACCGGCTTCAGCCCCAGGATGTGATGAGCCGACATCGAGGTGCCAAACACCGCCGTCGATGTGAACTCTTGGGCGGTATCAGCCTGTTATCCCCGGAGTACCTTTTATCCGTTGAGCGATGGCCCTTCCATACAGAACCACCGGATCACTATGACCTACTTTCGTACCTGCTCGACATGTCTGTCTCGCAGTCAAGCGCACTTATACCATTATGCTCATTGCATGATTTCCGACCATGCTGAGTGCACCTTCGTACTCCTCCGTTACTCTTTGGGAGGAGACCGCCCCAGTCAAACTACCCACCATACACTGTCCTCGATCCGGATAACGGACCAGAGTTAGAACCTCAAACATACCAGGGTGGTATTTCAAGGACGGCTCCACAGTAACTAGCGTTACTGCTTCAAAGCCTCCCACCTATCCTACACAAGTAGGCTCAAAGTTCAGTGCAAAGCTGTAGTAAAGGTTCACGGGGTCTTTCCGTCTAGCCGCGGGTACACTGCATCTTAACAGCGATTTCAATTTCACTGAGTCTCTGGTGGAGACAGCGTGGCCATCGTTACGCCATTCGTGCAGGTCGGAACTTACCCGACAAGGAATTTCGCTACCTTAGGACCGTTATAGTTACGGCCGCCGTTTACCGGGGCTTCGATCAAGAGCTTCGCCGAAGCTAACCCCATCAATTAACCTTCCGGCACCGGGCAGGCGTCACACCCTATACGTCCTCTTACGAGTTTGCAGAGTGCTATGTTTTTAATAAACAGTCGCAGCCACCTGGTCACTTCGACCGGCCTCAGCTTAGGGAGCAAGTCCCATCACCAAAACCGGCGTACCTTCTCCCGAAGTTACGGTACCATTTTGCCTAGTTCCTTCACCAGAGTTCTCTCAAGCGCCTTGGTATTCTCTACCTGACCACCTGTGTCGGTTTAGAGTACGATTCACT
>NZ_CP174314.1:4012500-4785000 GCF_052467515.1 Microbulbifer mixtoriginis (SeqCode)
GGTATTTAGACTGCGCTCTTGGGCTTTAAAAGATGGATCCCCAATTAAACCGGTAGCACCGCCTACCAAAGCAATCGGTTGGTGACCTGCCGCCTGAAACCTCTTCAAAGTCAACAACGGTACTAGACTGCCTATATGAAGGGAGTCCGCGGTGGGATCAAAGCCACAATAAAGGGTTCGGCTCTCAGACAAATGCTGCGTAAGTTCGCCGTCACCAGTCGCCTGATTGATTAATCCGCGACGGTCCAAGTCTTCAAGCAGTGTCATGTCGACCCCAGCCATGCTTTCCCCTCATATTTAGGCTTGAAAATAGCGCCACCGGGCGGCGGCAAAATGCGCTGCAACATTACCGAACTTTTTGGCAAATACAAGCGGGCCTTATAGCCCCACTGAAATGATGAAATAAGTGCTGAGGAACTAATTCATGGAGATATGGGTCAATTACCCAGTGAACCCAGGCGGCTTTTTTGCTATAAAGCCTCTTCAATGCCTGTTTTTTAAACACTCATTATTCCAAGCGCAGATAACAACCACAGCCGGCGCCGCCCGTTAATACCATGCAGAATCATCGCAAACCGACATCCCGTGTCCGTATAGGCGCCTTGCCCAAACATTTTCCCCGCGTACATGCACTCACGGCTAGTGCCGCAGCCTGTGTGCTGGTGTTGGCAGTTTTTATTCCAACGCCGGAAGTGGAAGCCAAGCGTATGCCGCTTCCCGTCAATTTATCTTCAACTGAAGAGACCGTGACTGATCAGCAACCCGTGCATGTTGAGAAAGTTGCTCCCGAGCAAGGTATTGCATTAGCCACAGCAGCTGTGGCTAAAGTACAGTCATTAAGCTTGACCGTACGTAATGGTGACACTCTATCCGATCTGTTTAAGCGCGCCAAAGTGAGCGCCGGGGAGATGTATCAACTACTGGGTAGTGGCAAGGAAGCGAAAAAATTAGCGCGACTTAATCCTGGCGAAGAATTGACCTTTACAGTCAATGCGGATGGAAAATTGCAGGGTTTAGCGCTGCAAAAAGACCAACTCCGTCAGGTCAGATTCACCCGCGATGCGGAAAGCAGGTTCCAACACGATTTAGTCCAGCGTGAACCCGACAGCCATCCAGCTTACCGCCAGGGACAAATTGATAGCTCATTATTTGTTGCCGGTAGTGATGCCGGTTTGAGCGATAGCCTGATCATGGAAATGGCCGATGTCTTCAGCTCGGATATCGATTTCGCACTGGATATTCGCAAAGGCGACAGTTTCAGTGTGATGTTTGAAGAAAAATTCCTCGACGGAGAGAAAATCGGCAATGGTCCTATTCTCGCCGTCAGCTTTACCAATCAGGGAAATACTTACAGCGCAGTTCGCTATGTCGATAGTAGTGGCGATGCCAATTACTTCACACCTGAAGGTAAAAGCATGCGCAAGGCGTTTATTCGCACGCCATTGGATATAGTGCGTATCAGTTCACACTTTAATCCTCGCCGTCTACACCCAGTGTTCAAGTCGCGTCGTCCTCACAACGGTACCGATTATGCTGCTCCGCGCGGCACTCCAGTTTACTCAACGGGCGACGGCCGAGTCATTGCATCCGGCTACAGTAAGCCCAATGGCAACTATGTATTTATTCAGCATGGCGAACGCTACGTTACCCGCTATTTGCACCTAACAAAGCGCAAAGTGAAGAGAGGCCAGCGAGTAAAACAGCGCCAGGTTATTGGTACTGTCGGCTCTACTGGCTATGCTACCGGCCCCCACTTGCACTATGAATTCCTGGTGGATGGCAGACACCGCAACCCGGCCACGATCGTGCGTAAACTGCCCAAGGCCAAGTCTGTGCCTTCAGCGGAACTGACGCGCTTTAAAAACCAAACCCAGCCACTGCTGGCTAAGCTGGAAAATTACCAGGGCCCCGCCCTGGCAAAACTCGAAGACGACAACTAAACAAGCACTATTTTTATGTCCGATCTTTTTATCGGCCTGATGTCCGGTACCAGCGTCGATGCTATCGACGCGGTGCTGGTCGACTTTGGCGGCGAAGAGAAAATCAAGCCGCGCATCCTGGCAGCTCTAAGCCACCCTATCCACCCTTCATTGCGCAGTGCCATCCTCGCTCTATGCTCTCCAGGTCCCTCAGAATTAGACCGTGCGGGGCAGCTAGATCGACAGCTCGGCCAAGTATTTGCCGAGGCTACGAATACCCTATTAGCTCGTGCCGGTATAGAACCGAGGGATGTCACCGCAGTCGGCAGCCACGGACAAACTGTCAGGCACCGGCCACCCGGCACCGTTAGCTCCCCCTTTACCCTACAGTTGGGCGATCCCAATACCATTGCGGCACTGACGGGTATCAGCACTATCGCAGATTTTCGTCGACGCGATATGGCCCTGGGAGGCCAAGGGGCACCATTGATGCCCGCCTTCCACCGCGCCGCATTCAAAACCGAAGGCAACCGTGCCGTTGTTAATATTGGCGGCATGGCCAATATCACCGAGCTGAAAGCCGATGGCAGCATTTGTGGTTACGATACTGGCCCCGGCAATGCCCTGCTGGATTACTGGGTAGGTCTACACAAAAAACAGCCTTTCGATCGGGACGGCGGCTGGGCAGCCAGCGGACGCGTAAGTCCCGAGTTGCTCAATCGTTTAATGTCAGCCCCCTACTTTTCCGCAGAGCCTCCCAAGAGCACTGGGCGTGAAACTTTCAATGCCAACTGGCTAGAACAGGCCCTGGCTGGGCTAGAGCTAGCTCCCGCAGACGTACAGGCAACTCTATCGGAAGTTACCGCTGCAAGTATTGCTGAAGCCGTGCATTCATTCGCTGATGGTGGAGAGTTGCTAATATGCGGTGGCGGGGCCAGGAATAAAGATTTGTTATCCAGGTTGCAGAGGCGATTGCCCACTTGGTCGATTGCCGATACCGGCACCTATGGTATTGATGCCGATTGGCTTGAGGCAGTGGGCTTTGCCTGGCTGGCACGGCAGACATTACTCGGCCTGCCCGGTAATTGCCCCGGTGTGACCGGAGCAAAAAAAGAAGCCGTGCTAGGGGCTATCTATCCCCCTTAAGCGGCTAGCTGACGAGCGGCTCAGATTGAGAAAGATGAGCCGCAGCCACAGGTCGAAGAGGCATTTGGGTTTTGCACCACAAAGCGGGAACCAGCCAGTCCCTCCTCGTAGTCCACATTGGCACCCACTAAATAGGGGTAACTCATCGCATCAACCAGCACCTGGATACCATCCTTTTCGATAATGGCATCGTCTTCGGCAACCAGTTCATCAAAGGTAAAGCCGTACTGGAATCCAGAGCAGCCGCCACCGGTTACAAAGACCCTGAGCTTTAATTCCGGGTTGCCCTCCTCTTCCAACAGGCTCTTGACCTTAGCCACCGCTTTATCGGTGACTACTAGTGGTGCAGGAGAAAAGGATACAGCTTCTGACATAAGTCTCTCTCAACTCATCGGGACGTTCGCAGCTCGTATAAAAACCATACTGAGCACAGCCTCGGGGGCGTCATCTTGCTTAAACCCAGCAAATCAGTCAAGTATTTGGCACAACAGACCCCAGCATCAGTGAGAGCTGGGGCAGTAATTTAAGGTTTAGTTTAAGAGGCTTCTATCACCGTCTCGTCTTCGGAATAACCAATCATAGGGGGCTCACCCGCAGAACTGAGGTCGGCATTGGAAACCAAGGCGCCATTGACCTGGGCACCTTTCATCATCTCAATCAACTTGTAGTGTACATTGCCCTCTACCATCGCCTTGGAGGCCAATTCCAAATGGCGGGCAGCAAATACATCTCCACTCACATTACCATTGATGACCACCTGGGGCACACGGATTTCTCCCTCTATAACGCCACCCTCGACAATCTGCAAGCGGGCATCGCTGTCGCTATGAGCGGAAACATTGCCCTTTACTTTGCCCTCGATTACCAGGTTACCTCGAAAGTGTATATCGCCAGTGACTTCCGTCTGGCGCGCGATCAGAGTGGTATGGTTACTACCGGTGCTGGCCATAGTTACGTGCTTCTCTTTTTTTCTTAACATAATCCCTAAAACCTCATGCCTTTGGCATCAATGCTAGTTTTTCTGTACCAACCAGCCGTAGCGCTGTTCAATATTGAAACCCGTGCGCCCACTGGATTTGAGCGACAGCTCCACACCCTCTGGAATAAATCCTTCCGGTAGGCTCAACTCACCCTCAATGTTCTGAAAATATTTAAAACGCAGCGGTATAGACTCTGTATCCACCTGCTCCGATAAGTCTTTGAGGGCGTAGCGCATTGGCTCACCATCTTGACGACCCACAACTGTAAAAGTGGCAGCCCCCTTGATTACATTGCGGCGCGCTGCCGACTGCTGCACTTGCAGCTTGTACTGATAGCTGCGCGCATCAGCAGTCTGGGAGAGAATAAAACGTCCAATTGAAACCCCTTCCCCTCCTTCTGCTGGCGCCATGACCCCTCGATAAAAAGAGATTTCCTGCTTCAGCTCGGCAATCTGACTCTCTTTCTGCACCAACTCAGTTCGCACCGCTTCACTGGCCTGCTCACCGATTACCAAAGACTGCTCGGCGGTAGCTGCACGCAGGCGCAACGCTTCATTCTCGCTATTAAGCGCCTCGAGTTTCTCCAGCACCCGGGTGTACTCCAGAGTCTTTTCATCGAGGTTTTTACGTAGATGGTATTGGCCCGCAAAATAAGAGCCAGCAGCGGTGACCAAAACCAACAAGGTGACTCCACCTACGGCAATCACGCCGGAGAAGGGGCGATGAGGCACCACTTTCATACGGTACTGCTTGCTGCCTTTCACTTTGAGCTCCATAAAATTCGCTGGGGCCAAACCGGAATTGCCGGTTGTCGTAATTATTTGATTTTAAGGCAGCAGCGCAGGGCTCTCCAAGCCCAACGTCTCAGTTAAGCCAAACATAATGTTCATATTTTGGACCGCCTGAGCCGAGGCGCCCTTGGCAAGATTGTCGATCACCGACATTACCACCAGGGTATCCCGATCCTGAGGCTGCATCACGGAAATCCTGCACATATTTGTTCCGCGCACACTACGGGTTTGAGGGTGACTTCCAGCCGGCAGTACATCCACAAAGGGCTCATCTTTGTAACGCTGCTCAAATAGCATCTGCAATTCACTTGGCGACAGGCTCGCTGAGGAGCTGGTTTTAGCAAAAAGTGTGGCATGGATGCCCCTGACCATAGGAAGTAGGTGCGGCACAAATGTCACCTTTACTGGGTTGGCACCGAGTGGTTGTATATTCCGCAGCCCCTGCTCAATCTCTGGTAAATGGCGATGGCCCGCAGCGGAGTAGGCACGGAAGTTATCGCTATTTTCCGCCAGAATTAGATCGGTCTTGGCCTGACGCCCGGCACCACTAGCACCACTGGCCGCACTGGCAATCAGTTCTGATGGTTCCACTACCCCCGCTTCCACTAGAGGGATCCAGCCCAACTGAATCGCAGTGGGATAGCAACCGGGACAAGCCACCAGTTGCGCAGCTGCAATATCGGCGCGGTTGACTTCGGGTAACCCGTAAACCGCCTCCTTGGCCAAGGCCGGAGCTGCGTGCTGCTGACCGTACCAGGCTTCCCAGGAGGGAATGTCCTTGAGACGAAAATCAGCGGAGAGGTCGACCACCCGCACGCCGCGTTCAATCAGCGCCGGCACCTGCGCTTGTGCAACTCCATGGGGAGTCGCAAAAAATACAAGATCACAGCTAGCCAGCTGCTCAACATTCGGTTCACAAAAAGCCAGGTCATAATGACCACGCAGACTGGGAAATAATTCTGCGACAGGTGTGCCCTTCAGGGATCGTGAGGTGATTGCGGTTACCTTTACCTGAGGATGTGTCGCCAAAATCCGCAGCAGTTCCACTCCCGTGTAGCCGGTGCCTCCGACAATTGCTACCTTAATCACCTTGCAAAACTCTCCCGATAAATTCGTCAATTGAGACGATAATCATAAAATCAGCCAAGCACTCTAACACAAGCCCCGGACCTTGAAGGATGTGCGGTGTCACAGCGCCCCAGGATTTCACTTAAAAGCACCCTGAGCCGTTACTTACCAAAGACAAACGGCCTGGAACAGATCCGCCTGCAACTCTCTGCCCGGGAAGCCCTGGCACCACTGCTTGGCATGGCTTTGATTACCGGAGCACTCGCCGGTGGAGTCACAGTGTTATTCCGTTTTGCTATGGAGTGGCCGACAACTTTTTTTCTTTCAGTCCCCCAAAATTATGAGTCGTTGCCGCCACAGTGGCGGTTTGCCCTACCGATAATCGGCTCTCTACTCATCGGGGTTATTTACCTGGCGCTCAGTCCCAAGCGCTACGACGTCGGTGTAGTGCATGTGCTCGACCGTCTCTATAACCACCAGGGCAATATGCCGATATCCAACGCAATATTGCAATTTTTCGCCGGTGCCATCGCCCTAATTAGCGGGCATTCGGTCGGGCGAGAAGGCCCAGCCGTACATCTGGGTGCCGCCAGCGGTAGCTGGTTAGCCCGTACACTGCGACTACCCAATAATTCTGCGCGCAACCTGCTCGGCTGTGGTGTTGCCGCCGCGATTGCCGCTTCCTTCAACACCCCCCTGGCCGGTGTGGTATTCGCTATGGAAGTGGTAATGCTGGAATATTCCGTGGCCGGTTTTTTACCGGTTATGTTGGCGGCGGTAACTGGGAGCGCAATCACCCAGCTCACTTTTGGGCGCGAACCAGACTTTAATGTGCCGGCAATCCATCTCAACTCCCTGGCCGAATTGCCAATTTTATTTTTGTGTGCACTGGCTATCGGCTTTCTGGCTGCACTTTTCATACTGGCCCACCGCAAACTCACCAAGCAGAATAATCGATCCCCACTATTGCGTTTTTTAGTGGTCGGACTGGTGACAGGCACCATCGGAATCTGGGTCCCAGAAATTCTCGGTGGGGGCTACGACACATTGCAAATGGCCATGCTGGGAGAGTTGGGCGTAAACACTTTGGTGGTTATTGTTGCGGCCAAGCTGGTTGCCACCGCTCTGGGGTCCGGGTTGGGTATTCCCGGAGGCGTCATTGGACCCAGCCTGATCCTCGGTGCCTGTCTCGGTGGCATCGCCGGCGGCCTTGCCAATATGTGGCTGGGTGAGCACACCGCGAGCCCTGGCTTTTACGCCATGGTGGGTATGGCAGCAATGATGGCTGCCATGCTCAACGCACCCCTCGCCGCCCTACTCGCTATTCTCGAATTGACCTACAACCCCAATGTGCTGTTCCCAGGCATGATGATGATCGTGGTGGCCACCTTGATCAGTCGACAATTTTTCGGCACCCAGGGAATTTACCTGGAGACACTGCGTGCATTAGACAAGGCCGGTACCCCAACCTGGCGTCAGCAGATGCTCAGTGGTGTGGGTGTTGCAAGTCAAATGGATCGGCGTTTTATTGTTGCTCAACAGGAAATTACTGTAGAGCAGGCACAGAGTTACATCGCACAACACCCCCAATGGATATTGATCGACCTATCTAATGAAAAACCGCCTGAACTCTTACGCGCCGCTGACTTGGCTACATTCCTCCAGGGCAGTGGAGAGGAGGGAAGTGAAGAGTCTCTTGTTGAGCACGAACAAAAAATCGGGGAAAAAGCAGCAACTATTGATTTGTTAAAAATTCCCGGTGAGCGCAAACAAATGGCGGAATTAAATTGGCGGGCAACTATGTTGGAGGCCCAGCAGGAACTGAAAAAAACCGGTGCTGACGCTCTCTACATCAGCCGCCATCAGAGCGGTTCTCTGGACAATCGCATCGCGGGCATTATTCTGCCGCTACAGATCGATAACTTTTACCGGAAATAATCGTTTCCGTTTTTATTTTTGAGGGGATATTCCATGTTGTGGATCAAGGCTTTTCACATTATTGCCATGGTATGTTGGTTTGCCGCGCTGTTTTATTTACCGCGTCTTTTCGTCTACCACGTAGATGCTACCGACGCCCTTAGCCGCGATCGTTTCTGCATCATGGAACGGCGACTGTATCGGGGGATCGCCATTCCGGCCATGCTCGCCACCGTCGGCCTGGGTATTTGGCTGTACAGCTTGAATCCCAGCTATTACACCTCAGCCGGCTGGATGCACGCGAAACTCACCTTCGTTGTATTGCTCCTGGCCTATCATCATATGTGTGGCGCCTACGTTCGTAAGTTCGCCCAGGGCACCAATACCCGCAGCGGGCGTTACTTCCGTATCTTTAATGAGGTTCCAACAGTGGCTCTATTCGCCATTGTAATTTTGGCCGTCGTGAAGCCATTTTAATTTGGCGCAAAATCATTCTTTATGTGGGGCTTACAGGAACTAAAATTAGGCGCACAGCAATTGGCAGTCATGTAGATCTTTTATGGATACACCGCAGCCCATTATTTTGACCGTCACCCACCACGACCCCAGTGGCAGCGCAGGAATAGGCGCAGATACAGAAACGGCCGTCAGTTTGGGCTGCCATGCAGCCTCCGTCGTCTCCGCCATCAGCGTCTGCAATACCGGGGAACTGCTCGGCGTAGCGCCAGTGGATGACAGCCTTTTAATTGAGCAGGCCCGCACGGTCCTTGAAGATATGCCGATAGCGGCTATCAAGGTTGGTTATCTCGGTTCGGTGGAAAATGTGCGGGCATTGCACAGCGTGCTGCGCGACTACCCGGACGTTCCAGTCATTATCGACCCAGATGCCACCCTGGCCGATAAAGAGAGTGTACTGGCCCCGCCTCTTTGGGAGGCCATGACCTCTCTGTTATTGCCCTATGCCACCATGGTCTGCCCCAACCGCCGTGAGGCGCGCGCCATGGCAGTAGAGGCCGACACCCATGATGCTATGGCCCAGGAATTGTTGGAAAGCGGTTGTCGCTACCTGCTACTCACCGGAGTACCGCATGAGCAACAACTGCAGAATCGCCTCTACGATGAACGCGGCCTGATCCGTGAATTCCACTGGGAGCGGTTGCCGCCTGCAGCCTATGGGGTCTGCGGCACCCTCGCCACCGCCATCGCCTGTCATATCGCCCACGGCCTGACCATCACCGAGACAGTGAGCCGCAGCCAGCAATACGCCTGGAGCGCCATCCGCGACAGCCGTCGTCTGGGGATGGGACGGCCGATCCCCAACCGCTTATTCTGGTGTGAACGCTAGGGCACCTCCCTCCTCATTGCACAATAGGATCCGCACCGACACTAAGGTCGGTGCGACTTACCAGCCAGCCTCCCCTACTGCGCCCTGACTCTTCACGCATTGTCCTTAGAGCTTCACACCCTGATAATGGCCGCTGATTCTTGGCCTTTTTCGCAATTTCTGAATGAATTCTATGAGTAAATCCGAGCAGCTCTTTGCTGAAGCCCAGCAATTTATCCCCGGCGGCGTTAACTCACCGGTGCGCGCTTTCCGCGCTGTGGGCGGCACCCCTCTGTTTATCCGTCGCGCCGAAGGCGCCTACCTCTTCGATGCGGACGATAAGCGTTACATCGACTATGTACAGTCCTGGGGCCCGATGGTGCTGGGTCACGCACACCCGGAAGTGATTGAAGCGGTTGTAGAGCAGGCCCAATCCGGCCTCAGCTTCGGCGCCCCCACCGAACTGGAAACCGAGCTTGCCGAAGAACTCTGCCGCCTGTGGCCCAATATGGACCTGGTGCGCTTCGTCAACTCCGGTACCGAAGCCACCATGAGCGCTATCCGCCTCGCTCGCGGCTTCACCGGGCGCGATAAAATTGTGAAGTTTGAGGGCTGCTACCACGGTCATTCCGACTCACTACTGGTCAAAGCCGGCTCCGGAGCCCTAACCATGGGCGTGCCCTCCTCTCCCGGTGTTCCTGCCGCCCTGGCCGACCACACGATTACCCTGAGCTATAACGATGCTGACGGCGTGCGCGCCTGCTTCGATGAAATTGGCGACCAAATTGCCTGTATTATCGTGGAACCCGTTGCCGGCAATATGAACTGTATTCCTCCAGTCCCCGGTTTCCTCGAGACATTGCGCGAAGTCTGCGACCAGCACGGCGCCCTGCTGATTCTCGACGAAGTAATGACGGGCTTCCGTGTAAGCCTTACCGGAGCCCAGGGCCACTTCGGTATCGAGGCGGACCTGACCACCCTAGGTAAGGTTATCGGCGGAGGCATGCCGGTAGGCGCCTTTGGTGGAAAACGCGAAATTATGGAGCAAATCGCCCCCCTGGGACCGGTTTATCAGGCCGGCACTTTATCCGGCAATCCCGTGGCCATGGTTGCGGGCCTCGAAACTTTACGTTTAGTGGAGGAAGCCGGCTTCTATGAGCCTTTAGTAGCCAGAACAGATCGTCTGGTAGAAGGTATCTTGGCCGCAGGTAAAAAGGCCGGTATTCCCATCACCGCCAATAAAGCCGGCAGTATGTTCGGATTCTTCTTTACTGAAGAACCCCAAGTCACCAATTACCAGCAGGTAATGGCCTGTAATAACGAGCGCTTTAATCAATTCTTCCACGGAATGCTTGAGGAAGGCGTATACCTGGCACCCGCTTCCTATGAGGCCGGGTTTATGTCCGCCGCCCATAGCGACGAGGATATCGAAGAGACTATCGCTGCCGCAGAACGCGTCTTCGCCCGGCTCGACTAGCCCTTCTCTCTCAGGCATCCATCGCAGGGGGGGTGCCTGTACTCTCTCCCAGTATCACAACGGCCCCCAAGCACTGTAGATCAACGCTTTGTCGCAGAAACGTTGTTCTTTTGTTATTAGTGATCAAAAATGTATACAAAATGAAAAAGGTATACATTTTGAGAAGCTTGCTTTCCGATACCAGCCTGTCCACGATCAGCGCTGGCTTTATCGCCGTGCTGGTCGCCGTAACCAGCTCCGCAGCCATTGTGTTTGAAGCAGCCCGTACAGCCGGCGCAGACGAGGCGATGATTACTTCCTGGATCGGTGCTCTGGGATTGGGGATGGGGCTCTCCGGTATCTTCTTCTCCTGGTATTACCGCGCTCCGATTGTTACCGCCTGGTCGACCCCGGGCGCAGCATTACTGGCGACCAGCCTCAGCGGTATCCCAATTGCCGAGGCCATCGGTGCATTTTTTTTTAGCGCTATGCTGACCCTTGTAGTAGGCCTCTCCGGAGCCTTCGAACGAGTAGCCAGGCTAGTACCCGGCCCAATTGCCGGCGCCATGCTGGCGGGCATATTGCTCCAGTTCGGCCTCGCTACTTTCACCTCATTGCAATCCCAGCCTGTACTAGTGGGTGCCATGTTGTTGGCCTATTTCACCGGGCGGCGCTGGATACCCCGTTACGCCATTATTTTGGTACTCGCTTGTGGGGTGGCTGTCTGCTGGAAACTGCAATTGTTCGTACCTGACCAGATTCACTGGCAGGCTGCGAAGCCCATTTGGGTTACACCGGAATTCAAACTCTCAACCCTAATCAGCGTCGGCATCCCGTTGTTTATCGTCACAATGACTTCTCAATATCTCCCAGGGGCTGCAACCCTGGCCGCCAGTGGTTACCAACGAGTGCCAGTTTCTCCACTGATCAGCGGAACAGGATTAACCAACCTGCTTCTCACTCCTTTCGGCGGCTTCACCCTGACCCTGGCGTCGATTACTGGGGCAATTTGTACCGGACCCGAAGCACACCCCAACCCAGACAAACGCTATACGGCTGGGATTGCCGCGGGCTTCTTCTATCTTCTGGTAGGATTATCCGGCGCCACCGTAGTGGCATTATTCAGTAATTTCCCCAAGGCACTCATAGCCGGCCTGGCTGGCCTGGCGCTGCTTGGGACACTAGGCAACTGCTTAGCGAGTGCTACCGCAGATACAGAAAATCGTGAGGCGGCGCTAATCACCTTTCTTGTCAGCGCTTCAGGCATCAGCTTCTTGGGCATAGGCGCTGCTTTTTGGGGCCTGGTCGGCGGACTGGGCTGTTATTGGTTTTTCAAGCAGGATAATAAATAAAGGGCCAATGAACCTTTACGAGAAAATCAAAGCCGATTTACAGCGGGGACATTTTCCCGCAGGCCAAGCATTGAAGCAGGCTGAATTGGCCGAGTTCTACGAGGTCAGTCGTATCCCCATAAGGGACGCCTTGCAGCGGTTGAAAAATGAAGGCTGGCTATCGCCCCACGGCAAGCGGGGTGTCGCTGTACCCGAGTTCGATCCGTTGGAAGTAGAAGATCTGTACCTGATGCGTATGCGTCTGGAACCTCTAATACAGACCCTTGCGCAAAAAAAACTCACCGGGGAAATT
Source organism: Microbulbifer mixtoriginis (SeqCode) (assembly GCF_052467515.1). Taxonomy (NCBI): domain Bacteria; kingdom Pseudomonadati; phylum Pseudomonadota; class Gammaproteobacteria; order Cellvibrionales; family Microbulbiferaceae; genus Microbulbifer; species Microbulbifer mixtoriginis (SeqCode). Next base: position 4,024,746 of record NZ_CP174314.1, read on the forward strand.
CTCGGTCGGGCACGAGACATTCTCGATACCATGGAGGGAAACCCCAACCTCTCAGCCGAGCAGATCGGCAGTCTTAACTGGCAATTTCACGCCACTATCTACCTCGCCGCAGAGCGCCCCACCCTTTTCGCTACTGTGGAGCAGCTGCACAGACAATGTGAGCGCTATATTGGTTACCAATCCCGCAGCCTGGACTACCAAAACACCAGCCAGAAAGAGCATTACGCAATTCTCGAGGCCTTACAACAAAAGAGGGAACAGGAAGCGGCATCCCTGCTAGCCACGCATATCGAAACCGCCGGCAAGCTGTTGGTGTCCTTTCTTCACACCTCACCAAACAGCCTCTAAAGCAAGTTGAGGGAAATCACCGGTGGCGGCAATTTGATATGATGGCCGCCAATTGCGGTCGCGGGATTGCTGCGGCCTTATCGATAGCCGGAGTAATTCCCTATGAGTCAAAATCTCGGCCGCGGAGCCTACCCCAACACCCGCTTGCGCCGCCTGCGCGCGCAGGATTTTTCCCGTCGACTGGTGAGGGAGAATCAGCTCAGCTGCGACGACCTGATCCTGCCCCTGTTTGTCATCGAGGGGCGCAGCGAAACTCAGAGGGTGGCTTCGATGCCCGGCGTCGAGCGCCTCAGTGTGGACCTGTTGGCCAATAAGGCCAAGTCCCTGCAACAGCTCGGTATTCCCGCCGTCGCGCTGTTTCCCGTAGTGGACCCCTCGGTGAAATCCGACTGCGCCAGCGCTGCCCACGATGCCAATGGCCTGGCCCAACGTGCCGTGCGGGAATTGAAGAATGCCGTGCCGGAGTTAGGGGTTATTACCGATGTGGCCCTGGACCCGTTCACCAGCCACGGTCAGGATGGCTTGATGGATCACAGCGGCTATATCGTCAATGATGAGACGGTTGAGGTACTGGTACAGCAGGCCCTCTCCCATGCCGCAGCCGGCGCAGATATGGTGGCGCCGTCAGACATGATGGACGGCCGTATCGGCGCTATTCGTACAGCACTTGAAGGCGCCGGGCACAGCAATACCCTGATCATGTCCTATGCTGCCAAATACGCCTCCGCCTACTACGGCCCCTTCCGCGATGCTGTCGGCTCCGCCAGTAACCTCAAGGGGGGCAGCAAAGCCAGTTACCAAATGGACCCCGCCAATTCCGATGAAGCCTTACACGAGTGCGCCCTAGACCTGCAAGAGGGTGCGGATATGGTGATGGTGAAGCCCGGTATGCCCTATTTGGATATCGTGCGCCGGGTGAAAGAAGAGCTGCGAGTACCCACTTTTGCCTACCAGGTAAGCGGCGAGTACGCCATGCATTGCGCCGCGTTTGAAAATGGCTGGCTGCAGCGCGAGGCGGTAATTCTCGAATCCCTATTGGCGTTTAAGCGCGCGGGCGCGGACGGAATCCTCACCTATTTTGCCGAGGAGGCCGCACAGCTACTGCAGGGCTGAACCCTTGTAAATTTTGCGCGGCCTGCGCCGCGCCACCGGTTCAGGGCCATTGGTCTTCCAGCGCGGGGCCCACCGGCTGGGCCTCCTCAACAGGGACACCTCGGTAGTCCACCTCTGTGGACTGTTCGCGAGGGAGCTCCAAAGGCTCCAGACTGGAATCCCCACCCAATGTCTCCGCATCATCACGGCGCAACTGCTCTCGCATTTGATGGCGGCGCTCACTTTCATATTGGCGCCGCTCTGTATCATTGCCCCAACCCGGTGTCATCTGTTCCCTTGGAGCCGCCTCGGAGCGCTCATTGCCAAACAGGTTGCGGAACCAGCGCCAGCGGTCGCGCCCGCGACACTCAGGCGCAGGCTGCAAGTGGGTTTCGTAGGAGAAGGGAATCTCATAGCCGCCCCGACAGTAATCTGGGTCCATAAACTGCCCGCGCGCATTCACCTCTTTGAACTCAACACCCCGCGGTGCCTCGACAGGACCGTGCTGATGGGGCAACTTGCGCATGATTTCCGTCCAGATCGGCAGAGCTCCGGTAGAACCGGTTAGACGGGTGCGAACGTTGTCATCGCGCCCAAGCCACACCACGGCGGTAACCTCAGGGGAAAACCCTGCAAACCAGCTGTCGCGGTTATTGTTGGTAGTACCCGTCTTACCGGCAAAGGGCACACTACTGGGCAGACGCTTGGCTGATCTGCGCCCGGTACCTTCGCGCATCGCCTGCTCCAGCCCCCAGCGCAATAGGTAAGCGGGCACCGGATCGACACCGCGATTAGTGCGCGGGCGGAAGTGCTGTACCCGCCCTCCCTGTGCATCGGATACAGCCATCAAGGTGCGCGGTTGCACCGTCTCGCCATTATTGGCGATGGTCTGATACATGCCAGCTACCTCAAATGGCGTCATCTCCACTGCGCCTAACAACATTGCAGGCACATGCGGCAGACTGGTATCTACACCCAGGCGTCGAATTGTCTGACGCACATTCTGCAGTCCCAGATCGAGCCCCAGATGGGCAGTAGCCAGATTGTAAGACTTGGCCAAGGCGACATAGAGAGGTACCTGACCGTGGGCGAGCTTATCGAAGTTCTGCGGCATCCATACATCGCCATCGGCTTCCTCAATTCGCACTGGCGCATCGTCGATCAAGGTAGCTAGGCTGTACTCTTCGGGACGCTCCAAGGCAGTTAAGAAGACTGCCGGTTTAATCAGAGAACCCACTTGGCGGCGCGCCTCCAGGGCTCGATTAAAGCCGGGATAATCCGGGTCGCGGTCTCCCACCATGGCCAACACATTACCCGTGTTGTTATCTAGCAATACCGTGGCAGCCTGAAGAGTATTCGCCTTAATTTTGCGATCTTTCTCCAACTTCTGTACGCCTTGACTGATGGACTCTTCCGCGAGTTTCTGTACCGAAGGCGCAAGGGTTGTATAAACCCGCAAACCGGTGGTGCGCAGCTCCTCGTAGGAGTAATAAGGACGCAGCTCTGAGAGCAGGCGCTCGGTAAAGGCCGGGTAGGGATTCTGTGCGGTTACACCGCCTTTCACCACACCCAGTGGTTTGGCGGAGTAGTGCTCAAACTCTGCCTGGGTAATCAGGCCCTGCTCGCGCATCAGTTCCAGAACGGTGTTGCGACGCTTCAATGCGCGCTGGGGATGGCGCCAAGGGTTGTAGTAGGAGGCACCCTTGGCCAGCCCCACTAGCAGGGCGACCTGATGGGGCTCCAGAGTATCCAGCGGCTGTTGGAAATAGAACTCCGAGGCCAGGCCAAAGCCATAAATACCTCTGGCTCCCTGCTGGCCCAACCACACCTCATTGATGTACTCCTGCAGGATATAACCCTTGTCGTAGTGAATCTCCATCAATACCGCCATCAAGGCTTCATTGATCTTGCGCTGCAGGCTCGGCTTATGGTCGAAAAAGATATTCTTAACCAGCTGCTGAGTAATGGTTGAGCCGCCCTGCACCAGGCGCCCTGCCTTGATATTCGCCACCATTGCGCGGGCAATACCTCGCGGAGAGATGCCGAAGTGGTTGAGGAAGTCTTGGTCTTCCACCGCTATCAGGGTATTCGCCACCAACGGCGGGATATCCTTGAAACGCACCGGATTGCGATCGTCTCCGCCCCCCAGCAATGAACCGATATTAGCGGCATCCAGGCGGAACTCGGCGATGCGCTGCCCATCTTCATCGCGCAGGTTGTCAATTTCATCGTTACGCAGGCGGAAAGTAACCATAGCCGCCGGCTCACGGCCATCTGCATGAATAAAGTCCCGGCGCCAGACCCGGTAATTCATCCCCTCGTGTGTCCAGGAGCCAGGTTCCGTCAAAGTCTTTTGTTTGCGGTAGTTGAGGGCGGCAAACTCGCTTTCCAGCTCATCAGGGTGCATTGCCATGCCTTCCCGCAGTACCAGAGGGCGCGCAAAAACCCGCGCCGGCAACTGGTACTGGCGGCTATCGAGACGCTCCCGCAGCTGTACGTCGAGGTATGCCATATAGCCGGCAAGGGCCATTGCCCCCACCAGGGCCAGCAGGAATAAGAACTTTAACCAGCGGTAGCGTCTTTTCGGTTTTGACGCTTTACTGCGCCGGCGTTTCGTCGAGGCCATATAAGAGTTTTCCAGCTGCCATCTCGGTACATCTCTAGACAGTGGGGATCTTCAGGAGCCTCATCACTATCACAGGCAGGACACCAGCAGGTGGCAGCTCCGCTGGTATCTTGCCGTAGGCGCCTGAACCGGCGCCTTGGGGAACATCCGTGAACCGCCAGAATCCGGGCTGAGTATCCCGGTAGTCATACCACAAGCACACAAAGTACCTGTTCGAGGATTGACCGCAATTGCCTCCTATAAGTTCATATTGAGGCATATGACGCCTTTATAAACGCTGACCGCTTCAAGTCAAACCAACCATCTTGCACTTGCCATAATCACAGCCATAATGCGGCGGAAATCTATACAAATCGCCCGAAAAGGATGGATATGCAGCAATATGATCTCTACGGCATCGGCGCCGCCCTCTTGGACACGGAAATTGAGGTATCCGACAAGGATCTTGCGGAGCTCGGTGTTGAAAAGGGGATTATGACCCTAGTCGACGATGCCCGGCAGAAACAGCTGGTAGACGACCTTCGGGACCACATGATCACCGCCAAACGCGCCTGTGGTGGCTCTGGTGCCAATACAGTTATCGCCGCCAGCTATTTTGGCCTGAACACTTTCTATTCCTGCAAAGTTGCCGCCGACGATAACGGAGATTTCTATCGCAGCAACCTCAGCGCCGCTGGCGTTGACTATCCAACCACTTTGCAGCAAGCAGATGGCGGCACTACCGGTAAGTGCCTGGTAATGATTACCCCCGATGCCGAGCGCAGTATGAATACCTACCTGGGTATCAGCGAGCAACTCTCGGTAGCCGAACTGGATAGCGAAGCCCTGAAAGCCTCCAAGTGGGCCTATATCGAAGGTTATCTGGTCTCCTCCGAAACTGGGCGCCGCGCCGCTATCACTCTGCGTAAACAGGCCCAGCAAGCAGGTGTGAAAACCGCGCTGAGCCTTTCAGACCCGGCCATGGTGCAATTCTTTGGCGAGGGCTTGCGAGAAATGATTGGCGGCGGCGTAGATATGCTGTTCTGCAATCGCGATGAGGCCCTGGGCTTCACCGGCACCGACTCACTGGATGCCGCGGCAGAAGCAATGAGCGATTACTGCCGCAGCTTTGCCATCACTCTGGGCGCCGATGGTGCGCTACTGTGGGATGGCAGCAAGCAATACCGAGTTGCCAGTCCGCAGGTGCGCGCAATAGACACCAACGGTGCCGGCGATATGTTCGCAGGCGCATTTCTATATGCACTCAACCGGGAGATGGGCTTTGCTGAGGCCGGCGAACTCGCCTGCCGCGCCGCTGCCCAGGTAGTCAGCCAATACGGTCCACGACTACAAGCAGAACAACACCCAGAGCTATTGGCAGCGGTTATCTGAAGTCAACGGTAGAGATTGAGGGCGGCCTTTACCGGCCGCTCAGCTTTAAACCTTAGGGCTCACCAATATCGGGCAATCCCGAAGCGGCAGCAATACCGAAGCCCTGGGCGTAATCCACCCCCATACGACAGAGTTTATCCATCAGTTCGGGGCTCTCGACATACTCGGCGATAGTGCTGATCCCCATACGCTTTGCCAGATGATCAATGGTACTGACCATCGCGCTGTCGATCTCATCCTCAAGCATATTGCGCACAAAGCTCCCGTCGATTTTGAGGAAGTCCACCGGTAACTGACGCAGGTAAGCCAGCGAAGAAACTCCACGGCCAAAGTCGTCCAGGGCAAAACTACAGCCCGCAGCGCGCAGCTTGTGGATAAAAATCAGAGCCCTTTCAAGGTTGTTGATGGCACTGGTCTCAGTAATCTCAAACTGTACCCTTGAAGGCGTTACCCCCTCCTCACTCATTGATGCGAGTACAAAGTCTGCAAACGTATCATCGCCCAGGCTGATTCCGGAAATATTGATGGCATAGCTGGCCGTAGCAATACCGATCAGTTGCTCCTGGGCCATATAACGGAACACGCGCTGAATAACCCAACGATCTACCTCCTCAATTAGGCCATAACGCTCCGCCGCGGGTAGGAACAAGCCCGGCGAGATCACCCCTCCATCCCGCCCGCGCATGCGTACCAGAATTTCATAGTGATGAATCTGGCGCTCCCCTTTCAGGGAGACCACCGGCTGCCGATAGAGGATCAAGCGATCCTCTCGCAAGGCAGCGTGAATTTCTGCAACCCAGGTGGACTCACGACGCTTTTCCAACGCCTTACGCGAGTCTCCAAACAACTTTATCCGGTTGCGCCCCTGATCCCTGGCTGAGCAGCAGGCATCATTGGCGGTTGCCAACAGTTGGCTGGCACTGGGGGTGAATCGGTCCACACCCACCACCCCAATTGATATCGCTACACGGCTATCATTACCCTGCCAGTGGAAGCTGAATTCTTGAACAGATTCGCGCAGACGCGCAACCACCCGCCCGCCCTCTTCGAGCGTACAATCCCGTAGCAAAATAGCGAACTCATCACTGCCCACACGCGCGAACAAATCGGCCCCAGATAAACCCTTCTGTAGCAATGCAACCAGTTGCACCAACAACTGGTCACCGGCGACAAAACCCAGCGTGTCGTTGATTACTTTGAATTGATAAACATCCAAGTAAAGGAGTACATGATGCTGACGCTTATCGACGCACTGTGACAGGAGCTTTTGCAATTCGCTCTCGAAATACTGCCGATTGGGTAAGCGGGTTAACGCATCGTGGCTGGTCTGCCAGCTCAGGCGAGTAGACACTCGTCGGGCAGCAGAGGTATCCCGCAAGACCAACACATAATTTTTTAATGTGCCGGCATCCCACAAAGCCATCACCTGCACAGAGACTTCCAGCGGTGGACGATTTTCCCCGAGTCTCCAAATAAAGGCGCGAACCTCCCGCACGCTGGGTACTTCGTGAGAAGGGGAATCTGGTATCAACGCAGGCAATAGGGTGCCCTGACTATCGCGAAGCCGCAGGCCCTCGTTCACAGGCTGACCAGGCAGGAGTCCAACCAGGTCACCACTCATCTCACTGACCAACGGATTGGCATATTGCACAATACCGCGGGGATCGGTGACGATCACTCCATCGGCAATCTCCCCCAGCGCCGCCTCAGCAGCCTGTAGGCTGATCTGCTCACAGGGTTTGAATTGAGCCTCCAGCTCCCCCAACAAACCGAGGTATTCGGCGGATTGAGTGTCAAATAAGGCCACAGCCACACTCCCAGTGGAAACCGAAATATCCCTGGAAAAGGGTGACTGGCGTAGCCCTTGTAGGCATGTCACCGCAAGAAATGGCTAAAAATAGCCTTATCATCGCCCAAAATCGCCGATTGTATTCAATTATCCAGCCTCCAGCCGGCTCACTTCAGTAGATCCCTAAATTGCACATTCAAAGATTTGCGCGCAAGAATTTTTTCAGTTTCTCATCTTCGAATACCCGCTGCATAGTCGCACTCAGCAGGCCATTTACCCGGCTTTCCACCTCTTCGCGGCTGGGCTTAATCAGATTGCGGTCTTTGCCAGAGGAACTGTAAGTTCCAAAATAGGTGGCATGGCCCACTTTAACCTCCAAGTGAATCTCAGCAGAGGTATCCACCTGGGTGGTGTAAACCTGATTGGGGCTGTTATACGTTAGCTTCACCAACTTCGCCGTCACCTGCACCTCAGGTGCTGAGTCGGTGATACGGAATGACCAATTGGCAAAACCCTGGCTCAACCCTGCGGCGATAGCACTACCTGCATCGTTGGCAATACTCACCTGAGATGTGTCTGCATAGACCCCGCCTAGAGAACCGAGCCCCCCACCGGATAGTTCATTAACACCGCGAACATTGAGGCTATAGCCCGAACCAATGGATTCGGGAGCCACCTGAACCTGTGGATACAATTGGATTTGCAGCGGGCTGTGAGCACACCCAGCCACGACCAGAGCCCCCACCCATAACAATAACTTCTTCATTTTTCTTACCTTTACTTCAACAGGATTTTTTTATCCAGCACCGCCATGATGATGGTGGTGATCTTTTTCAAGTCCATCACGCCCCATGATCGGAACCACGACCTCCAAACTACTTCCGTCGTCAAAAAGCAGGCGTAGGGGCAGTGTATCTCCAGCCTGAAGGCGCACCCCGTGAATCATCAAGTGGATACCACCTGGCATCATCTGTAGTTTCTCTCCAGCGGCAATCGACAGTTTCTCCAGTGGACGCATACGGTTGACGCCCCGCTCACGCTCAGTGGTATGCAAATTGACAGCTCCGTCCCCCCCTCCGGACAACTCCACCGCCGTCAACTGCAGCGGTTGTTTGCCGGTGTTGTGCAGGGAGAGGTACGCCGCGCTCATAGGTGCTCCCGGCGGAGTTTCTTTGGCATAGCCCTCAATCATAAGGGACTGGGTGAGGGCCAGAGCCCCCAAGGTGTACAAAAGGCTGCTGGAAAGCAGAATCCACACAAATACATTTGGCTTTTTCACTGGACCCCTCCACTGGGATTAATAAGAAGTAAACGCGCGGGGCTGCCAATCTTTATATCCCCCCGCACCCGATAACCGGGCACCGCTTCACGCAGCTGCTGGTAAACCCAGCGACCTTCCGCGTCATTGCCGGTGACAATTATGACGCGTAGTTGTTCTCTGCGAATACGCTGGGCCACTTGGCGCAGCTGTGTGACCAAATTTTCCGATCTCGCCCGCAGCCCAGCCGCAGGCAGGCCAATAGCCTCTCCCTGTGGTAGATCCAGCTGTGCGCGGCCGCGCTCATGGACTAGCTGTGTACCTACCTCAGCCACCAAAGGATTCCCCGGAGCCAGCATTTCCGCGCGCTGTAGTAGGCCGCCCACTTCTGTAAAAGCACGCCTGCGCAGCGCTTCCCGGGCACGCTCAACGTAGGTGACCACAATTGTTTGAATTCCGGTCTGAGCTTTACGATTTCCAGGGTCCAACTTCTGCACGTTTAGGTAGTAGTCATAGGCACTGGCGCCGGCAGGCTTGGTAAGATGGCCTTTGCGTAGCGCCTGTTCAGCACGCTTTAAGAAGTAAGCCACATTGTTACGCCGCACCTCATTAACGGATGGTTTGGCTTTCTGCGGGGGTGGACTGGGCGCCGGGGGAGGCGGTTGTTGCGAAGCACAGGCACCAAGTAACGCCGCCATCAAGAGGCAGATAGCAAAGCTGTGAAGGCGTTCAAGTGACGGCAAAGCAATTCTCCGCTGTTGTTTTTTTGTACCACTAGCATCGCTATACTGCTGACGCGACTGAACCCCCGTCCGGCGCAGCAGTCAGAACCATGCGCCCGACTATAATGAATTTTTTCATCTATGGCTGTGATGACCAAAAGTTTCAGAAATAATTTCCTCGCACTGCTGGCAATATTGCTATGCCTATCCACAACCAACGCTTTTGCGCAGGCGGAAAGTAACCCTTTTGCGTCTTCTATCGGCCAGCAGCAAAATACCTTCCTGCCAGTGGACGAAGCCTACCGGCAGGACCTACTGCTGAGTGGCAACCAGCTCAGTGCGCTGTTTGAAATAGCTCCAGAATACTATCTCTATCGCGACAAACTTGCCCTTTACCTTGTAGAAAACGGACAAAAGACCGCAGTTCCACTGAATCTCCCCAGTGGTGAAGTTATCTGGGATGAGTATTTCGAGAAGGAAACCGAGGTCTATCGCGGCCAACTGGAATTCCCCATTCCCCTCAACGACAGCGCCAATAACTTACAATTAGAACTGCACTATCAGGGCTGTGCCGATGCGGGGCTCTGCTACCCGCCAGAGGTACGCCACTATCGCGTGGATATTGGCTCGGGAAGCATCCAGCCTATTGAGGGAGGCCCGCAAAATTCTTCTCCCCAAAGTACAGGTGGCAGCTCCTCGCCTCAGGGAAGTAACGCTAGCGCCATCACGCTCCCCCTGGCACTACTTTTCGCCTTTGCCGGCGGCCTGCTGCTCAACCTGATGCCCTGTGTTTTTCCAGTGCTTTCAATCAAGCTGCTGGCAGTTAGCCAGACAGCACAGAATGCTAATCAACGTCACCATCACGGCTGGGCCTACTCCGCCGGCGTTGTACTCAGCTTTGTCGCCATTGCCGCCACCATGCTGGCATTGCGCGCCGGCGGTGAGGCGATAGGTTGGGGGTTCCAGCTACAGTCTCCCTGGTTGGTAGCCGCATTGGCCTACCTGTTCTTTATCATGGGGCTCAGCTTGTCCGGTGTCACAGAGATCGGCAGCAGCCTGATGGGCGTTGGTAACAATTTAAGTAACAGTCAGGGGTTGCGCGGCTCTTTTACCTCCGGCGCCCTGGCCACACTCGTGGCCAGCCCGTGCACAGCGCCCCTGATGGGTTCGGCGCTGGGCTTTGCAGTTACACAATCTCCAGCCGTGGCGCTCAGTGTTTTTGCCGCCCTTGGCGCCGGTATGGCCGCCCCTTTCTTGCTGCTCACCTATGTTCCCGCTCTAGTGGACAAACTGCCACGCCCCGGCCCCTGGATGGACCGCTTAAAGCAACTACTGGCCTTCCCCATGTACTTGACCGCAGTGTGGCTGCTGTGGGTATTGGGACGTCAGACTGGTGGCGATGGTATCGCTCTGGTTCTCAGCGGCGCTGTGGCAATCGCCTTTGCGTTATGGCTTTGGCCCAGCCCTCAGTGGCACTGGCTGCGGGGCTCGCTGGCGGTTGTGGCCCTGAGCTTTGCGCTAATGCTACTGCCACGCCTCAGTACTGCCCCCCAAGCACTTCAACAGACCAGTGACTACTGGCAGCCCTACTCCGCCGAACGGCTCGAGACAGCGCGGAGGGAGGGGCGCCCAGTGCTAACCAATATGACCGCAGCCTGGTGTATTACTTGCTTGGCCAATGAGAAAGTGGTGCTGTCGAGTGATGCTGTGAGCGACGCCATTGAGAGACTAGGGGTAGTAGCTCTTAAAGGGGACTGGACCAATCAGGACCCACATATCAGCGAGCTCCTGGCGAAATACGGCCGCACCAGCGTGCCGCTTTACTTGCTTTACCCCGCCAATGGTGGCGAGGCCAAAATCCTGCCGCAAATCCTCTCCCGCGAGGAGCTATTGATGGAGCTGGAAGCCGCTGCCGGGAGCGAACTCAGTAGATCCTCTGCCCCTTAAAGGAAACTGCCGCCTTTGTAGCCAATCCCAAGGGTAAAAAGGCCACATTGCGGATATTTTGCGCTAATTTTTAGGCAAATATCGCCGAACTGCCGCTAACTTCGATAAACTGCCCAGCAGGCATGGACAGGGAGTCACTTTTGCGGCACACTCGCCTAAAGCACTCGGGCAAATAGGCCAAAAATTCGAGTTTGCCCGCAAGATAGCCAACTTTAGACCATTTTTTTGGTTTTTTCGGCAACTTTCCCCAGGGCATACTATGGCTAAAATTCTTCTCCTGCACGGCCCCAACCTCAACCTGCTCGGCAGTCGCGAGCCGCATATCTACGGCGCCGCCACCCTTGAGGAAATCAATCAGGCCGCCAAGCGCCAATGTGATGCTGCAGGCCACCAGCTGGAAACCCTCCAGAGCAACAGCGAGTCTGCCTTGGTGGAACGCATCCACTTAGCCGCCAATACCAGCGTGGATTTCATCGTAATCAATCCCGCCGCCTACACCCACACCAGCGTGGCTTTAAGAGATGCTTTAGCGGGCGTTGCCATACCGTTTATCGAGTTACACCTTTCCAATCCTCATGCCCGCGAGGCATTTAGGCACCATTCCTATCTATCCGATTTAGCCCGTGGTGTGGTGTGCGGCTTCGGGCCACACAGCTACACCCTGGCACTTCAGGCGGCCATACACCAACTGGGTATGGCGTCTCAAAATCAATGAATCAAACCTGCGAGTGAAAGAACTATGGATATCCGCAAAATTAAAAAACTAATTGAGCTGCTCGAAGAATCGGATATCGGCGAGCTGGAAATTAAGGAGGGCGAGGAATCGGTGCGTATCAGCCGCGGGGTCAGCGGTGCAAATCAACCGGTTGCTCCAATTTACACGGCTCCAATGGCACCGGCACCGGCTCCTGTTGCACCTGCCCAAGCTGCGCCAGCCCCGGCGGCGGTAGAAAAAGAATCCAAACCAACGATCAGCGGCCATGCGGTGAAATCCCCGATGGTGGGCACTTTTTACGCAGCTCCCAGCCCCGGCGCCGAGCCCTTCGTCAAAGTTGGTCAGCAGGTTAAGGTCGGCGACGTAGTGTGCATCGTTGAAGCCATGAAAATGATGAACCAGATCGAAGCCGACAAGGCCGGTACCATCGATTCCGTTCTGCTCGAAGATGGCCAGCCGGTAGAGTTCGATCAGCCGCTCGTGACCATCGTCTGAGTGGGGTAAGTCACTATGTTCGACAAAATCCTGATCGCCAACCGCGGTGAAATCGCCCTGCGGATTTTGCGCGCCTGCAAAGAAATGGGCATCGCCACAGTTGCGGTTCACTCTTTGGTGGACCGCAATCTCAAGCATGTACGCCTGGCCGATGAATCTGTCTGTATTGGTCCTAACCCCTCGCCGCAGAGCTACCTGAATATTCCTGCCCTGATTTCCGCTATGGAGATCACCGATGCAGTAGCCGTGCACCCAGGCTACGGCTTCCTCGCAGAAAACGCGGACTTCGCCGAGCAAGTACAAAAAAGCGGCTTCACTTTTATCGGCCCAGACCCGGATGTCATTCGCCTGATGGGTGACAAGGTATCCGCCATCGCCGCCATGAAAAAGGCAGGCGTCCCCACCGTACCCGGCTCCGATGGTCCCCTACCCGAAAATAGCGAGCGCTGCCTAGAAATAGGCGAAAAAGTCGGCTATCCAGTCATTATCAAGGCTGCCGCCGGTGGCGGTGGTCGCGGTATGCGTGTCGTGGAGCGCGCCGAAGACCTGATCAACGCTATCGCTGTTACCAAGTCTGAGGCTCAAGCTGCCTTCGGTGATGGCACCGTATACCTCGAGAAATTTCTGCAGAACCCACGCCACGTCGAAGTCCAGGTAATGTCCGACGGACAGGGTAATGCCATTCACCTAGGGGATCGCGACTGCTCCCTGCAGCGCCGCCACCAAAAAGTACTAGAAGAAGCTCCAGCTCCCGGAATCCCCGATGCCGTGCGTGAACAGGTACACGAATCCTGCGTGCAAGCTTGTATCGATATCGGCTACCGCGGCGCCGGCACTTTCGAGTTCCTCTACGAGAATGAACGCTTCTACTTTATCGAGATGAACACACGTATTCAGGTAGAACACCCTGTTACTGAAATGGTGACTGGCGTAGACCTGATCAAGGAACAGATTCGTGTCTGTGCTGGAGAGAAGCTCTCTCTCAAACAGGAGGATATTGTCGTTCGCGGGCACGCCTTCGAGTGCCGTATCAATGCGGAAGATCCCCAGACTTTCTTCCCCAGTCCCGGCAAGGTCAACAACTTTCATATGCCAGGCGGCCTGGGTGTGCGGGTCGACTCGCATCTCTACTCAGGTTATACGGTTCCCCCCAACTACGACTCGATGATCGCCAAGGTGATCACCTACGCCGAGGACCGCGAAACCGCACTGGCGCGCATGCGCGTAGCCCTTTCTGAGCTGGTTATTGATGGCATCAAGACCAATATCCCCCTGCAGGAGGATCTGGTACGCGATGAGGCCTTTGCCAAGGGTGGCGTCAATATTCACTACCTGGAGAAGAAGTTGGGACTCTAACCCTCGCCAGCCAGGGCAAATTTGGAGAGAATTGCGGCCACAATACGTTGATTCCGAACGCCAGGGATGGCGGCGGACATCGCGAGAATAGGGTGGCCACTCCACCCCAATAGCAGTTACTCACCACGGAATCCCTATGCCCTGGCTACAACTCCGCGTCGACACCGATCGTGCCCAAGCGGACAAAATTGAAAATGCACTGCTTTTTGCCGGTGCCGTATCCGTTACCCTGCAAGACAACGCAGACCAACCCATTCTCGAACCCGGACTCGGCGAAGTACCCCTGTGGGATCAAACACGGGTTACCGGTCTGTTCGATGCCGAGGTCGACACTGCTGTCACTGAGGCCAAAGCCGCTTCCTTCCTTTGCGAACTCCTACCCAATGCCCGCTGGGACCAACTTGAGGATAAAGACTGGGAACGCGAGTGGATGTCTCACTATAAACCCATTCAGTGCGGCGACAACTTGTGGATCTGCCCCAGCTGGTGCGAGCCGCCTCAACCGGAGGCGGTCAACCTGCTACTGGACCCTGGACTCGCCTTCGGCACCGGCACCCACCCCACGACCTACCTGTGCTTGCGTTGGCTGGCACAAGAGCCCTTGCAGGATAAGAGCGCCATCGACTTTGGCTGTGGTTCCGGCATCCTTGGCATCGGCGCCTTGCTACTCGGAGCCAAATGCGCCATGGGGACCGATATCGATCCACAGGCTCTGATTGCCAGTCGCGACAACGCGGTGCGCAACGGCATAGACCCGCAGCGCTTCCCAGTCTATTTGCCAGAACAGATGCCTCAGGAAGCCGCCGATCTCATTCTAGCCAATATCCTTGCCGGCCCATTGGTAGAGCTCTCCAAGCAGCTGATTGCGCTGACCAAAATCGGCGGGCGTATCTGCCTGTCCGGTATCCTCGCCTCCCAGGCCGAACAAGTAAAAACTGCCTACTCAGACCAGATCGATTTCGATGAGGATGCGGAGCACGAGGGTTGGGTACGCCTGAGTGGTACCCGTATTCGCTAAATACGCTAGCCAGTACTACGCGGGGACCGGGCAGACTGATAAACTTGAGCGCAAAATAAACTGCGCCATAGTCGAATGTCTCAACTGGTAACCCGCTGCCCCCATTGCAGCACCTCATTTCACGTTAATGACCAGCAGCTGCGCGCTGCCCGTGGCGCTGTGCGCTGTGGTTCCTGCCTGCAAGTTTTCCGTGCAGATGAGAACATTGTCTTTAATGACAATGGCTCCGACACACGCAGTGATCTGGAAACTCTTCTGGAAGACGATGACTTCCTGATTCATGACGATATCGAACTGGAAGACGACGATCCGGCGGATGCGGATAAGGCAGCCCCCAACAGCGCCAATGCAAAGCAGCCTCCCATCGATTTTGAAGCCGGGGAACCCACAGAAGACACCCAGCCCGAAGCACCACCCGCGAATTCCGAGAGCCTCATTGGTGACGCATTTGGCGATAACGAGTGGCAGGAGCTACAAGAAGAAAACCACCACGCGGAAACCCAGGAGGAAGACCTAGAGTCGGTACTCAAACCGGATTGGGACGATGTACCCGACTTCGATAACAGTACTACAGGCAATAGGGTTGACACCGATTATGACAATCGGGACACCACCCATAAAAACGATAGCCTCAATGACCTGGATCCCTGGGAACAGCCCCTGGAGGCGCAAACAATTGCCACAGAGCCCAGCGATCTAAAATCAACATCCGAGACGCCCCCTAGCTCCGAAGAGATATTCCCTACATCCCAGCCTGAGGCAAGTGGTCAACGCAGGGAGCCTTACTTTGCCACAGAAGCTGAGGACACTCCTGAGCCGCAGGCCGAGCCCGCTCGTGAACAGCTGATCTCCGCCATTCAACCTGCCCCGCTGGAAATGAGCTGGGGTGCAACACCATCGAAGAAAGCGGTGAGTCCCTGGCTGTGGCGACTTCTCCTGCCAGCTTTGGTCATTTTACTGCTGCTTCAAGTGGGCTACTTTCAGTTCGACCGTCTCAGCAAGCAGCAACCATGGCGCAAAATTTACGCTGTGGCCTGCCCACTATTCGGCTGTACTCTCCCCCCATTACGCGATGCCAGAGCGATCCAGGCCTCCAACCTGATGGTGCGCAGCCATCCCCAGTTGGAGGGCGCTCTGATTGTGGACGCTGTGCTTCTAAATACAGCGCCCTACCCCCAGGCGTTTCCCAATTTGCTGTTAAATTTCAGCGACCTGAAAAATAAAGCGGTAGCGAGTCGCCGCTTTAGTCCCCAAGAGTATTTACAAGGGGAGTTGGCTGGGCGCAAGCTAATGCCCCAGGGCAGCCCTATTCACATTGCCATTGAGGTGGTCGATCCAGGGGCCGAGGCGGTGAACTACGAGATGAAAATCGCTCCTTGAGGAAGGTTTGAGCGTCAAGACATTGGTCACCCTGGCGTGCAAAGCCACTAAAATTGACCACTCTGCAAGCTAAACGCACAGGGATCGATCAATTTGCCCGCTTTTTCGCTTTGCCAACGCCGGGGCAGTCGTTATCATAGGCGGCCTTTTTGCCTGGGCCCAGAACGCCCTTCCAAAGCCCAAACGGAGCTACCGTGTCTATTGCTATAGGCCCCTACATTATCGACAACCCGGTAATCTTGGCGCCAATGGCCGGAGTTACTGATCGCCCCTTCCGTCAACTGTGTCGCCAACTCGGCGCCGGGTTGGTGGTATCGGAGATGGTGACCTCAGACACGCGTCTGTGGAATAGCCGCAAGTCACGACTGCGTCTGGACCACGGTGGTGAGGCAGCTCCCATATCGGTACAAATTGCCGGTGGTGATCCCGAGATGATGGCTCAGGCCGCTCGGGAGAACGTGCGTCGCGGCGCGCAAATCATTGATATAAATATGGGCTGCCCGGCAAAAAAAGTGTGTAAGAAAGCGGCGGGCTCCGCCCTGCTGCGGGATGAAAAGCTGGTTGCGGATATATTGCAGGCCGTGGTCCAGTCTGTCTCCGTCCCGGTGACGCTTAAGATCCGCACCGGCTGGTGTACGGATTCCCGTAATGGCGCCACCGTTGCTCAAATGGCCGAGGATGCTGGTATCGCTGCTTTGGCGGTTCACGGTCGCACTCGTGCCTGCGGCTACCACGGACAGGCTGAATTCGATACCATTGCCGATATTGTATCCAGGGTAGGAATCCCAGTTTTTGCCAACGGCGACATAACCAGTGCCGAAAGAGCCCGCGAGGTCCTCAATTACACTGGTGCTGCGGCGGTCATGATTGGCCGTGCCGCACAGGGACGACCTTGGATTTTTCGGGAGATAGCCCACTACCTCGCCACCGGCGAGCGGCTGCCCGAACCAACATTGGACGAAGTAAAAAAAATACTGCTCACCCACTTGGGTGAACTGCACCGATTCTACGGTGAGGTGATGGGGGTCCGTATCGCCCGCAAACACGTGGGCTGGTACTTGAAGACACTCGCGGACAGCGAGTCCTTCCGCAAGACCTTTTTCCAAATAGAGAGCGCAGAAGTACAACATGCCAGCGTTCACGAGTGGTTTGAACGCCGAATAACGAGAGGGGCACAAGCGGCATGAATAATGAAGTATTGATTCCGGATACTGGCAGCGAAGAAGTATCCTCCAGGGGGCAGACGCAGCTGGCACAGCCGCAACAACAGTCCCTGCGCGATGCCGTTGAGCACGCGATGGAGAACTATTTCCGCCACCTGGATGGCCAGATGGTTACCGATGTCTATGACATGGTACTGTCGGAGATCGAAGCGCCCATGCTCGAAGTGGTGATGAAATATACTCGCCACAACCAGACCCGCGCCGCGCAATTACTGGGTCTCAACCGTGGTACTCTGCGCAAGAAGCTGAAGCGCTACGGCCTGCTGTAAGCTTCCCACCGAGAGAAATTCTGAAGGGGGATGAGGTAACTCATCCCCCTTCGCTATTTTCCCGGCAGCAATTTTATTCGTTGCCGCAGAGAACAACCCGCATAAACCCTTTAAACATCTTTTCCGAAAACCAGTTGGATCTAGTGCAATGACAGACAAGGTTTCCATCAGCCGCGCTTTAATTAGTGTCTCTGACAAGAGTGGCATCGTAGAGTTCGCCCAACAGCTCTCCGCAATGGGCGTAGAAATCCTCTCCACCGGCGGCACCCACCGCCAGCTCAAAGAAGCCGGAATTCCAGTCGTAGAAGTTTCCGACTATACCGGCTTCCCCGAGATGATGGACGGTCGCGTCAAGACCCTGCATCCGAAGGTACACGGCGGTATTTTGGGGCGCCGTGGCACCGATGACGCCATCATGGGCGAGCACGGTATCACCCCCATCGATATGGTTGTGGTCAACCTCTACCCTTTCACTCAAACCGTAGCCAAGCCTGACTGTTCCCTTGAGGACGCTATCGAGAATATCGATATCGGCGGCCCCACCATGGTTCGTGCAGCGGCCAAGAACCACAAAGATGTCGCTATCGTGGTCAATGCCAGCGATTACGGCAGCATCATCGAGGAAATGAAAACTAACGACGGTGCACTGAGCCACGCCAGCCGCTTTGACCTGGCGGTAAAAGCCTTCGAGCACACGGCGGGCTATGACGGCGCTATCGCCAACTACCTGGGTGCCATTAAAGGCGAGGAAAAGCAGCTGTTCCCGCGCACCTACAACAGCCAATTTATCAAGAAACTGGATCTGCGCTACGGTGAGAACCCGCACCAGAAATCCGCTTTCTACACCGAAGCCAACCCAGCTGAGGCCAGCATTTCCACTGCCACCCAGCTGCAGGGTAAAGAGCTGTCCTACAACAATATCGCCGATACCGATGCCGCGTTGGAGTGTGTTAAGTCCTTCGAGCAACCCGCTTGCGTAATCGTTAAACACGCCAACCCCTGTGGTGTGGCAATCGCTGAAGATATTCACAAGGCCTACGACCTGGCTTTCGCTACCGACAGCGAATCCGCCTTTGGCGGTATCATCGCCTTCAACCGCGAACTGGATGGCGCCACTGCCCGCGCGATCGTCGAGCGACAGTTTGTTGAAGTCATCATCGCACCCTCAGTCTCTGAAGAGGCCAAACAGGCCGTTGCCGAGAAGAAGAATCTGCGCTTGCTGGTCTGCGGCCAGTGGAGCAACGAGCGTACCCCGGCACTGGATTACAAGCGCGTTAATGGCGGCCTGCTGGTTCAGGACCGCGATGACGGCCTGATCACCGCTGCCGACCTGAAAGTAGTCTCCAAGCGCCAGCCCACTGAAGAAGAAATCCGCGATCTGCTGTTTACCTGGAAAGTGGCCAAGTTCGTAAAATCCAATGCAATCGTATACGGCAAAGACGGCCGCACTGTGGGCGTAGGCGCAGGCCAGATGAGCCGCGTAAACTCCGCGCGTATCGCCGCGATCAAGGCCGAGCATGCCGGCCTCGCCGTTGCAGGATCCGTGATGGCCTCCGACGCTTTCTTCCCCTTCCGCGATGGTATTGATAACGCCGCCGCTGTCGGTATCCAGGCGGTTATCCAGCCTGGTGGCTCCATGCGCGATGAGGAAGTGATCGCCGCAGCGGACGAGCACAATATGGCCATGGTCTTTACTGGCATGCGCCACTTCCGCCACTAAACCGGCACTCTCCACGAAGCCCTCTCTCGCTTCAAGGAGATTCGTGACAGTGACGCATCCTCTGCGTCACTGTTATCGAGTAGTTCCCAGCGCCCACTATCAAAGAGGCGCCTATTGTAGGCGTGTAACACCACCTGCAACGATTCCGCGCTAAACTAGCGCACCTGATACCTGTCCAATGGACCCAAGTGGTCGACTTAGGGGGATTTAAGAATGAATGTATTAATCATCGGCTCAGGTGGCCGCGAGCACGCCCTAGCGTGGAAAGCCGCGCAAAACCCCAAAGTGGGTACTGTGTTTGTAGCACCAGGCAATGCCGGCACCGCCCGCGAAGGCAAAGTGCAGAATCTGGCCATCGGTGTCGACAACTTCCCCGCTTTGGCGGACTTCGCCGAGGAAAACGGCGTGGAACTCACTATCGTCGGCCCCGAGGCGCCACTAGTTGACGGCATTGTAGATTTCTTTAACGGGCGTGGCCTCGCCATCTTTGGCCCCAGCAAAGGCGCTGCACAGCTGGAAGGCTCCAAGGCCTTCACCAAGGATTTCCTTGAGCGCCACAAGATCCCCACCGCCGCTTATCGCAATTTCACCGAAGTTGAACCAGCCATCGAATATATTCGTGAGCGCGGAGCACCCATCGTAGTCAAAGCCGATGGCCTCGCCGCTGGTAAAGGCGTCATCGTCGCCGAAACCGAGCAGCAGGCCGAGCTGGCTGTGCGCGATATGCTCTCCGGCAATGCCTTTGGCGACGCTGGCTGCCGAGTAGTGATCGAGGAATTCCTGCAGGGTGAAGAGGCGAGTTTTATCGTTATGGTAGATGGGGAGAATATCCTGCCCATGGCCACCAGCCAGGACCACAAACGCGTCGGTGACGGCGATACTGGCCCCAATACCGGCGGCATGGGTGCCTACTCTCCCGCACCGGTAGTGACCGACAGTGTTTATCAGCGCATTATGCAAGAAGTGATTGAACCCACAGTAAAAGGTCTCGCCGCTGAGGGTACGCCTTATACCGGGTTTCTCTACGCCGGCCTGATGATCGATCCGCAGGGTGCTCCCAGAGTGATCGAGTACAACTGCCGCTTCGGCGACCCCGAAACCCAGCCTATTATGATGCGTCTGAAATCCGACCTGGTGGATCTTTGCCTGGCCGCACTGGACAAAAAGCTCGATAGCGTGACGGCTGAATGGGACGCGCGCCCATCACTTGGAGTGGTACTGGCCGCACATGGCTATCCCGGCAGTTACCGCAAGGGCGATGCCATTAGTGGGCTTGAGAAAGCTGACGGCGATAATGCCAAAGTCTTCCACGCTGGTACTGCCCTGGACGGCGAACGTGTGGTCACCAATGGCGGCCGCGTACTCTGCGCCACCGCATTGGGCGACACTGTCGCCGAAGCTCAGACCAATGCTTATGAAGCTGCCCGCGCCATTTATTGGGAAGGTGTCTTTTACCGGAAAGATATCGGCTATCGCGCGGTCGAAAGAGAACAGACTAGTAGCGATAAGTAGTTTTACCCAGCATGGCGGTAGGGCTGACTACCGCCATGCAGAGGAAGTCATAAACATGAGTGAACGCAATTTAAGTGGCCTCGATCACCTGCTGATTCAGGCTGACCGCGCCCTACGCACTCTGAGTCCCGGCGAGCCCTGTCACGGGCGCCCATCTCCGGCCAAAGGCGAAGCGGAGGCCGAGCTCAGCGATACCGAGCGCAAGCACGCCGCCGGTCTGATGCGGGTCAACCACAGCGGCGAAGTCTGTGCTCAGGCCCTCTACCAGGGCCAGGCACTCACAGCAAAACTGCCCGAGGTACGCGGTGAAATGGAGCGCGCTGCGGATGAGGAGATCGACCACCTGGCTTGGTGTGAGCAGCGCCTCAAAGAACTGGACAGCCGCCCAAGCCTGCTCAATCCACTCTGGTATGGATTGTCATTTGGACTGGGCGCCGCCGCCGGCAAAATCAGCGATCGCATCAGTCTGGGATTTGTGGCAGCGACAGAAGAAAGGGTCTGCGAACACCTGGAGAGTCACCTGCAGAAGCTTCCAGCCCAGGACAAACGCAGTCGCGCCGTAGTGGAGCAAATGCTGGTCGATGAGAGCGAACACGCTCATGCCGCGCTAGCCGCCGGAGGCAAACGTTTTCCAGCACCGGTGAAAGGCGCTATGTCTCTGGTAGCCAAGGTGATGACCTCAGCCAGTTACAAAATTTAAAATATTAATAACCGGTTCGTAAAAATTGACTGGCCCGCTAAAAGCAACCGCTTTTGAGCAGGCCTTTTCTTTATCTGAGTATTGCTTAGACTTCTTCTACTCGATAGCGATGCACAATCTCCACTCCCGCATTGCGCAACATAATTGAAGCAGAGCAATATTTCTCTGCAGATAGCTCCACAGCGCGGGCTACATGGGATTCTTTTATTCCCCGGCCTCGCACAACAAATTCCATTTCAATTCGCTCAAAAGGTGATGGGGTGGTATCCGGGCGAACGCCATTCAATTCGCAATGACAGGAAATAATATCCTGGCGCGCCTTCTGTAAAATGGAAACCACATCATAGGCTGCACAGCCACCAACTCCGAGGAGGATCATCTCCATCGGGCGCACACCGTTATTAGTGCGCCCCCCTTCCATCACTACCGAATTACCACTGCCGGCTTCGCCGACGAAGGTCAAATCATTAACCCAGGTTACCTTGCCCTGCATTGCCATGCTCCCGCTGAAATTCAAGCCGCGAAGCTTAGCACAGAGTACAAGATTATCCTGACAGGCAGAGTATTTCCGGTATAGTGTCCACAACACCTCCGCGCGAAATGTTCGCTACTGAAGTTTCCCCCTTCGTCAGTGAACGCAATAGCCCGCTTGCAGTCCAATCGCACCCGCGCCAGAGTGTCACAGGTCACACTGCGGAACTTTGCCGCGACCAACCTCTGTTGGGGACTGTTTTTTCGCGCGATAATTCAATAGTGCTCAGCTGCTAAAGCCGGGATAGAGCACGAGACAAAAAATGAGGAATAAATCCGTGACGGTTGCTATCGAAGACCCCATGACTATCGGCAATATTGAAGACTTTCTGGCCCACTGCCACCGGCGACGCTATCCGGCCAAGAGCACGATTATCTATGCCGGCGACCGCTGTGAGTCCCTCTATTTCATTATGCGCGGTTCAGTCACCGTCTTAATCGAAGATGACGAGGGCCGCGAAATGATCGTAGCCTATCTAAACGACGGGGACTTTTTCGGTGAAATGGGGCTATTTGATCAGGACACCCGCAGCGCCTGGGTGCGCACCAAAACCGAGTGTGAGGTTGCGGAAATCTCCTACACCAAATTCCAGGAACTGACTCGTCAGCACCCAGAATTCCTGTTCGCTCTAGCCACACAAATGGCCGGGCGCCTGCGCAATACCACTCGAAAAGTTGGCGATCTAGCCTTTCTTGATGTTACCGGTCGCGTAGCGCGAACCCTTTTAGACCTGTGTAATGAGCCCGATGCGATGACCCATCCAGAAGGCATGCAAATCAAGATCACTCGCCAGGAAATTGGCCGTATTGTTGGATGTTCCCGTGAGATGGTTGGGCGCGTGCTGAAAACCCTGGAAGAGCAGGGCTTGGTATCGGTCAAAGGTAAAACCATGGTGGTTTACGGCACCCGTTAAATACCTGTCCCAGAGTCAAATACCACAGACACAAAAAAGGGCGATGTAATCAATCGCCCTTTTTTGTGTCTGTGATTTTATCTAGCTAACTTTCTAAAACCCCACTAGCACTCAGTTAAACATCTCCATCAATTTTCGTCCCGGTTCTTCCTCGCGCATAAAAGCCTCGCCAACCAAAAATGCATCAACGCTGTGTCCGCGCATGGCCGCGACATCATCCGTGGTGTGGATACCGCTTTCTGTTACAACAATGCGGTCCTTGGGAATCAGATTGAGCAGTTTAAAAGTGTTCTCCAGCTGTACCTCAAAGGTGTGCAGATTACGATTGTTAATTCCAATTAGACGGTTGGGGAGAGCCAACGCCCTCTCCAGCTCTGCGCGATTGTGCACTTCCACCAGCACATCCAATCCCAGTTCCAGGGCCAAACCATTGAGTTCCTGCATTTGCTGATCTTCCAGGCAGGCGGCAATGAGCAGGATGCAGTCAGCTCCAATAGCGCGCGCCTCATACACCTGGTAAGGGTCCACGGTAAAGTCCTTACGCAAAACCGGTAGACGAACCGCGTTGCGCGCCTGCTGCAAATAACTGTCATCGCCCTGGAAAAAATCCCTATCGGTGAGTACCGACAAGCATGCCGCGCCACCCCTCTCATAACTGGTCGCAATTTCTGCGGGAAGAAAGTCCTCGCGAATCACCCCCTTGCTGGGGGAAGCCTTTTTGATTTCCGCAATCACTGCGGCTTCACCCTCGGCGATTTTGTATTCCAATGCCGCGACAAATCCCCGTGCGGGTGGTTGGTCCTGCGCGCTCAGACGTATTTCTTCCAGACTGCATTGAGATTTGCGCTCCGCCACTTCCTGCCACTTGCGCGCGATAATAGTTTTTAAAATGGTCGGTGTGCTCACGATTTCACTTCCTCGGGGCGAAAGGCGCTGGTAAAGGCAGCCAGGTCATTGATTTTTTCTGCGGCCAAACCGCTATCGATGGCGTCCTGCGCCATGGCGACACCCTGCTCTGCCGTGCTCGCAGTGCCGCTGACATAAATGGCCAGGCCGGCATTCAGGGCGATAATATCTGCAGCTTTTTTCCCTGCCTCAGTTTCACGTTTACCCAATGCGTCGCGAATCAAGGATAGAGACTCTGCGGCACTCGCAACGATCAAGCCATCCAGGCTCTGGCGGGGCAGACCAAAGGCTTCGGGGCAGAGAGTAAACTCACTAATAACACCATCTTTCAATTCCACCGCAAAAGTATCCGCGGCGATACTGGCTTCGTCGAGGCCGTCATCGCTGTGCAGGACCAGCACGTGCTCAGAACCAAGTCGTTGCAGGACTTCAGCCAACAAACGACAGTAGCGTTTTTCGTAAACACCGATGACCTTGCGCTTAACTCCGGCGGGGTTGGTCATGGGGCCGAGCAGATTAAAAATAGTGCGCAGCCCCAATGCTTTGCGCGCTGGGCCTACATGACGTACGGCGCCATGGAAACTGGGTGCAAACATAAAACCGATACCGAGCGTTTCCACACAGCGGGCCATTTGCTCCGCACTTAAATCCAAGTAAACCCCAGCACGTTCGAGCAAATCGGCGGAGCCACTACTAGAAGACACCGAGCGGTTGCCATGTTTAGCCACCCTGGCCCCAGCTGCAGCTGCAACAAAACTACTGGCACTGGATACATTAAATAGATTTGCTCCATCTCCACCGGTGCCGACGATGTCTACGGTATTCTCAAGGTCGAGTTCAACCTTAGTGGCCAGTGCCCGCATGGTTTCCACCGCACCGACGATCTCGTCGACAGTTTCACCGCGAATACGCAACGCGATCAGCAGGGCTCCTATCTGCGCTTCCAGGGCTTCACCACGCATGATTTGGCCCACAGTCTCACGCATCTCCTCACGGCTCAAATGCTCTCCATCCACCAACTTGGCGATAGCATTTTGTATATTCATTGTGCCCCCCTTGTCCCGCTCAATATTGATTGGTGCGAAGCGTAATTAACTGCCCCGCGTTTTGCCCTTCGCATCAGGACTCGAGAAAATTCTTCAACATATCGTGGCCATGCATGGTGAGAATGGACTCTGGATGAAACTGTACGCCCTCTATCGGTAATTCCCGGTGGCGCAGCCCCATAATTTCATCAATCTCACCGTCAGGCGTCTCCGTCCAGGCGGTAATTTCCAGGCATTCAGGCAAGCTGCCCTTTTCCACCACCAGGGAGTGATAACGGGTGGCCTCGAAAGGATTGGATAGCCCGTGAAACACTCCCAGGTTGTTGTGCACTATAGGCGATGTTTTACCGTGCATAACCTGGCCGGCACGTACGACGCGACCACCAAAAACCTGGCCGATACTCTGGTGACCAAGGCAAATACCCAAAATGGGGATACGCCCGGCGAAATGACGAATCGTCTCCAGGGAAATTCCTGCCTCATTGGGTGTGCAGGGCCCTGGTGAAATCACAATTTTTGCCGGGGCCAACTGCTCTATGTCCTCAAGGGTAATTTCATCATTGCGCTTGACCACAACCTCAGCGCCCAGCTCCTCAAGGTACTGCACCACATTCCAGGTAAAGGAATCGTAGTTATCGATCATCAAAATCATTACTTGGCCCCCATAGCCTGTGCAGTATCGGTAGTTGCTTCCATGCGCTTTTGCAGTCGTGCGAGCGCCGCCTGGGTTGAGCGCAATTCGCGCAGTATTTCAGTTTGACTGGGTGGCAGACACATTTCATCCATTCGACGCAACTTGGCTTCCTCCAGGTTATTGAGCACCACGCCAATAAACAGGTTAATCATGACAAAGGCGCCCATAACCACGAAACTGACAAAGTAGAGCCAGGCCCAGGGCATTGCATCCATAGCGGTATACATAATGTCGGTCCAATCCTCGAAGGTCACTATACGGAACAGACTCAACAGAGCTATCGGCAGGTTGCGCCAATGGGTTGGGTCTATCTCATGAAAGAGAAAGTAGCCCGCCACACCATAGATATAAAAGATAATTCCCATCAAGATTGCGATATGCATCATGCTCGGCAAGCTGCGCAACAGTGTATCCACCAGAGTACGCAGTTCAGGGAAAGCAGAAACCAGGCGCAACACCCGCAGGATCCGTACCAGGCGCGCGAGTGTTGCCAGGGGCCCTGTGGCGGGAATCAAACTTAAGGCGATGATGGTGAAATCGAAGCAGTTCCAGCCGCTGGCAAAATAACGCCAAGGACGCGATCCGTGCGAAGTTATTTTTATCGCTGCCTCTAAAATAAAAGCAGTCAGTACCAATTGGTTAACAACCCCCAATGCAGTACCAAAACGCTCCATCACCCATATTGAAGTCTCCAGCCCCACCGCCAGTGCATTAACCAGGATCATGCTAATGATCACCTGATTAAACAGGGGAGCTTCGACTATCTGTTGACAACGGGCGGCAAGAGATACTTTTTGAGAAATACTAGCTTCGCTCATTTTGTTCAATCTTTACTTCTACTTCTTTACAGCTACTCGCCAGAGCCATGCCCGCTGCACGGAACAACGCCCTAGCCTTATTCATGGTCTCATCCCACTCGGATTGGGGGTCTGAATCGGCCACCAGGCCGGCACCGGCCTGGATAAATAACTGTCCGTCCTTAATAACTGCGGTGCGAATTGCGATGGCTGTATCCATATTGCCATTCCAGGCCAGGTAACCCACCGCACCACCATAGATACCACGCTTCTCTGGTTCGAGTTCATCGATAATTTCCATAGCGCGGATCTTTGGTGCCCCAGATAAAGTGCCGGCCGGCAGCGCCGCGCGCAGGGCATCCATACCGGTGAGTCCCTCCCGCAACTGACCGGTGACATTGGAGGTGATGTGCATCACATGGGAGTAGCGTTCCACCACCATCTGCTCAGTGACCCGCACGCTGCCAGTCGCCGCTACACGGCCCACATCATTGCGCCCCAGATCGATCAACATCAGGTGCTCGGCACACTCTTTGGGGTCTGCCAATAGCTCCTGCTCCAGGGCTTTATCTTCCTCCTCGGAAGTACCGCGACGGCGGGTGCCTGCTAGCGGACGCACAGTCATCTCACCCTCTTCCAGGCGTACCAGAATCTCTGGACTAGAGCCCACAACCTGGTGATCCCCTAGGTCGAGGAAATACATATAGGGCGAGGGGTTCAGGCTGCGAAGGGCGCGATAAAAATTCAGTGGCGGGGCATCGAAAGGAACCGACAAGCGCTGAGATGGCACCACCTGCATAACATCACCGGCGAGAACATATTCCTTTACCCTATCAACGGCCTTCTTGAAATTTTTCTCACCAAAGTGGGAGTGAAAAGCACCCTCCTCGATTCCCTTGCCATCCAGGTCCAGAGGCACTGTATCCGGTAAAGGCCGGGCTAACCTTTCCACCAGTTGATCCAGACGCTGCTGGGCCCGCTCATAGGCATCGGCCTGGGAAGGGTCCGCATGCACAATAAAGATAACCGCACCGGCGAGGTTGTCGAACACCACCAGCTCATCACTGACCATCAGCAGGATATCCGGATTACCCAGGCTATCCTGCGGCATACTGTGCGCTAAGCGCGGTTCAATATAGCGCACACAGTCATAGCCAAAATACCCAACCAAACCACCGTTAAAACGCGGCAAATTGGCAAGTTCCGGTACCCGATAGCGCTGTTGGAACTGCTCGACAAATGCCAGCGGGTCACGCTCGGTATAGCTCTCTATCACCGCCCCGTCACACTCCACCGTAACCTCGTTGCCACGCACCCGAAGCAGGGTTCTGGCGGGCAATCCAATAATGGAGTAGCGCCCCCATTTCTCCCCGCCCTGTACCGACTCCAGTAGGTAACTGTAGCGGCCTTCGGCAAGCTTCAGATAAGTGGACAGGGGGGTTTCAATATCCGCCAGCACACGGCGCACTAGCGGTATACGGTTATAGCCCTCAGACACAAGTTGGGCGTATTCACTAGGGGTCATAGAGACTCCGATCTATTGGGTATTTTTCTTGTTGGCGCCAAAGTATAGGCGGCGCCCACGGGAGAGGTGGCCGAACGGTATTGTTGACCAGTTGGCCTCAGCGGATCAGTGGCGCCATCGCCAACTGCTGGATGTGGGGATAGTGTGATTCACGGAAATTCCCTCTGTGCAGGCGCACAAGTTTACAAATCCCGTATGCGGCGGGCAAGGGGCTGCCCGCCAAGTTTTTCTCAGGACAGGCTTTCGCGCATAGCACCGATCACTTCAGCGTAGTCGGGGGCATTGAAGATTGCAGAGCCTGCAACAAAAGTATCCGCGCCGGCTGCGGCAATCTCCGCAATATTGTCACGGTTGACCCCGCCATCGATCTCAAGGCGAATATCGTAACCAGAAGCGTCGATCAACTGGCGCGCCTCGCGCAGTTTTTCCAGAGTGCCCGGAATAAACTTTTGCCCACCAAAGCCAGGGTTGACTGACATCAACAAAATCATATCCAGCTTGTCCATCACATACTTGGCCGCATCCAGTCCTGTGGCTGGGTTAAAGACCAAACCGGCCTTACAGCCAAGACTGCGGATCAACTGTAGGGAGCGGTCCGGGTGTCGCGAAGCCTCGGGGTGGAAAGTAATATAACTTGCGCCCGCATCGGCAAACATGCGAATCATATCGTCTACCGGCTCCACCATCAGGTGCACATCAATGGGCGCCTCGACACCATGCTTGCGCAACGCCTGGCACACCATTGGGCCGATGGTTAGGTTGGGCACATAGTGGTTGTCCATCACATCGAAGTGCACCCAGTCAGCACCAGCGGCTAACACATTGTCCACCTCTTCACCAAGGCGGGCAAAGTCGGCGGAAAGAATCGAGGGGGCAATCTTGTAATCTGACATCATTATTTCCTTCAGTAACTCAATTTTCCGCGCTCAGGCGGCAATGCAGGTTTTCCAGGCGCTCGGGGGTGCCCACATCACACCAGTCCCCAGGGTATAAGTCCGCCTGTAGTTTGTCCTCATTGAAAGTAAAGACCTCGCCAAGGCCGAAGCATTCACGCACTTTGGGGTAGCGGGTTAACACCTCGGGGCGCAGCCAACTGATACCGGCAAAGGTATAGCGGGGCTTGGCAGTTCCAGACAGTAGGCCATTATCAATTCCGAAGTCTCCCTCGGGGTTATGTGGAGGATTTGGCACCATCAAAAGTCGGCCGGGGCAGCCCTCAGGTAAGGGGCGATTCACCCACTGCGAAAGGTCAAAGTCACACCAAACATCCCCATTAACCACAAAGAATGGGCCCTCTCCCAGCAGCGGCATCGCGTTGAGAATACCCCCTGCGGTCTCAAGGGGTCGGTCTTCTTGCTCCACAGAATACTGGATATCGAGTCCCCAGCGATCACCACTCCCCAGGTAATCACGAATCTTATGGCCCAAATGGCCCAGGTTGATCACTACCCGTTGAACTCCCACAGCCTGTAGTCGCTCAAGCACATGCTCAATAAGCGGCTTGCCCGCCACAGACAACAAAGGCTTGGGGGTTTGGTCAGTAAGAGGGCGCATTCTACGCCCAAAGCCCGCAGCCAAGACCATAGCGGTTGTTGGGGCTATCTCAGTGAGCTGAGTCATTCAATTCATCTATCAGTTTTTATACAGCTTATTAGTGCTATTCACCGGCATAGCGATAATCACTGTACCAAGGCTGCTGCTCTATAAGCGGAAGTAGCTGTTGCTCAAACCACTGCGCAAACGGCTGAAGCTCCTCATAGCGCCCAGCAGTTTCCAGTACATAGCGTATCACCAGCGGCAAATCCCCCAGGTAGTTCTGCTTGCCATCGCGCAATGATAGACGTGGAAAAAGGCCCAGCACTTTAATATGACGCTGGAGCCCCATCCAGTCGAACCAAGTTAAGAACTCTTTAGGCTCGACAGGTTCCAGCACCCCAGCAGCTTCTGCAGTAGCGGCATAGGCTAAAGCCCAGCGCTCGACCCGCTGGCGTGGCCAGCGGATATAGCAGTCTCGCAACAGAGAGACCAAATCGTAGGTAATCGGTCCCCACACGGCATCCTGAAAGTCCACGATTCCAGGGCGCTCACCTCCACGGATCATTAAATTACGGCTATGGTAGTCTCTGTGCACTAGAGCTTGCGGTTGGCCTGCAGCACTCTCCAGCAACCGTTGAAAGGTCTCTTGCAGCAGGCGGTTTTCTACTTCACTCAGAGAGTAGCCGAGTAACTTGCCTACCAGCCACTCGGGCATAATACGCATCTCTGTCAGCAATAGTTCCCGGTTGTAATCTGGAAACAGATCCTCTGTACGGGGTATCTGCTGGAGACTCAGCAGCTCACTCATTACCTCCGCATAGAGCCCCTCAACACTGTCATTACTCAGCACATCGAATAATTGGGTATCACCCAAGTCTTCCAATAGCAGGTACCCATTGGCTGTATCAGCTGCTATTACCATGGGTGTGTGCACACCATTGCGCCGCAGATAATCGGCAACTGCTACAAATCGGGCCGGGTTAGTACACTCAGGTGGAGAATCAACAGCGATTAACCTAGGCTCGGTAGAAGTGCGGAAATAGCGCCGAAAGCCCGCATCCCCGGCAAGGTTGGCCAAGTCTGCTGGAAATTCAATTTCCAAAGCCTTACCCACCCAAAGAGCCAAAGCCTCTTGTCGCAGGTCATCACTCACAGTACACCCTTCATTTATTGTTCGGCCCATCAATGATTCTTTCTATCGCGGCAGTTTCCCATTAAGCAGCTCGTATTGAAACCCTGCCCCAGGGAGCTTGAAGCGACTATAACACTCTCGCCTCTTACATCCGTACCATCTGTGCGGCTATTAACCACTTCTACATTCAAGTAGAATCGGGCGATAATTTTTTGCGCGCCCCGGCTGGATAGCTGTCGCACGCATCTGCCGATACAAGAAACACCAAAGAATAGCCGGAACCTATCGATTGATGCTTGAAGTCTCCCGGTGGCGTCGCCTCGCTCTAGCAATAGCTCAGAATCCACGAGCCCACTCTCTAGCCCTCGGTTTGTTGGCCGCGCACCCTATATGGACTCATGCGGACCAAACCGCCGTAGATCCCGAATACAACCCCTACCTGTACTTAGACTGGTTACCACGTTCTGAATTGACCCCTGAGGAAAGCGCCAGAGTACCGGCGATTTGCTCCGGAGCCTTTATCGAACCGCCTAGGGATTACCCCGATGCCAACTTGCCCCCTGAAGACGCGCCACTGCGTGCCACAGCTGAGCAATCTCGCATCCTCGATGACGGATCTGCCGAACTGATTGGCAACGTCCATATCACCCAAGGCTACCGCCAATTATTTGCCGATGAAGTGACCCTCAACCGCCAGACCAACACCGCTTTCCTAAGTGGCGCTATCGAACTGCGCGAACCCAATTTACTCGTTCGGGGGGACTCGGCAGAGGTTCACACCGATACCGAAGCGGCCTCCATTGAGGACGCAACATACGTTGTACACGACGAATTTATTCATGGTGACGCCGCCCAAGTCGCACGTCAGACCAGTGGTGAATTGACCCTTACCGATGGCACCTATACCCGCTGTGAGCCGGGCCGGGCTTTCTGGCGCCTGAGTGGCGGAGAAATCAATATCGATCAAGTGGAGAGCCAGGGAACCGCTAGGGATGTACGCCTGGAGATACTGGATGTTCCCGTACTCTATTTCCCTTATTTTCGCTTCCCGGTGGGCGATGCGCGCATGTCGGGCTTCCTTTTTCCTTCTCTAAGCAACAGCGATAAGAATGGCTGGGACCTATCTGTTCCGTATTACTGGAACATCGCCCCGGAGATGGATGCGACCATCACTCCACGCTACATCCAGTATCGCGGCACGGGTCTGGAAGTAGAATTCCGCCACCTAAGCCCCGTGTTCAACACCGAAATACGCCTAGCCGATCTCCCTAATGATAAGGGCGGCAATAGTGATCTCGCCCAGGAATTGATTGACCGGGGCTTCCCTGAAGACCTGGTCCTGCCCTACAAAGGGGACGATCGCTGGTTAGTGAACCTGGAACAACAGGGTGGTTATAGCGGCAGTATCTGGCGTACCGACATCGACTACACCAAGGTGAGCGATCCAGACTATTTTCGCGATTTAAGTACCGCCAACCTTGATATCAACGCGGAAACCCAGGTTAGTCAAAAAGCCCAGGGTAGACTCACTTTTGAAAACTGGGCGATTAGCCTTCGTGCCCAGGATTACCAAGTATTGGAAAATGATCGTTTCGATACTTTCGCCCAGCTGCCTCGGCTAGATGTGGATGGCAATTACCGCTGGGGTGACTGGCAACTCGCCTTACAAAATGAAGCCACTGTATGGCGGCACCAGGACACTCAGACGATTAGGTTTATTAGAGATATTGATGACCCCGACAGTGTCACTGAACGAACAAGAGACTTTATCACCGCAGACCGCTTGCGACTGGACTATGAGCTTTTTTGGGATAAAGAGTGGCTTTGGGGTTACTTTAAGCCGGGGTTGGCAGGCCGCTATCTGGGTTACCAAGTCAGTGATACCTTCCTACCAGAGGGCACCAACGACACCCCCAGCGCCTCTGCTGCGCAGCTCACTCTGGACACCGGCCTCTACTTCGAGCGAGATAGTTTCGCCTTTAATCATGAGTATATCCAGACTCTAGAGCCCCGCTTGTACGGGTTGCTTAGTAGCAATGCCAAACAAGAGGATTTTTTTAATATCACTGGTGCTGATATCAATAACCTAGGCCCCATTGATCCTCAAAGTAACAATCTACTCTACGATACCTCACTGTTCACCTTCAGCTACGACCAGCTATTTCGCCACAGCCGTTTTACCGGCAATGATCGTATTGACGATGCAAGTAGGGTTGCTCTGGGGCTAACCACCCGCTTTATTGAGCCCATTAGTGGGCGAGACTTGCTGTCTGCCAGTATCGGCCAAGTCTTCTATTCCAGTGATACCCAGATCGGCCTGGAAGAGCTAATTGAAGAAACCCCTCGCTCTGAGCTTGCCGCTAGACTGGAAAGCCGCCCAATTCAATCCCTGCGTATTGGCAGTGAGCTGGTCTACGATGACACAGAGCACAATGTCAACCGCGGCAACTTCAGCTTGCGCTACTTTGATAATGAAGCACGTATTTTTAACTTCAGTTACTACTATAAGCGTGACAATGTCACATTTATCAATAAGGACGGTATTGAGCAGGTCGGCCCAACGCGCCAACTGAACAGCTCCGCTGTACTGCCTATCAACACGCATACCTCTATAATGGCTGGCGCAGCTTACGATTTGTCATTGAATCGGGAACTGGAATACCTGGCGGGTATCGAATATGACGACTGCTGCTATCGAGCTCGATTATTGTGGCGTCGCACTTTGGACAATGACCTAGCCGGCGTCGTTCGAGCTGAAGACCTCCGATACGATGAAGGTGTCTACCTCGAAATACAATTAAAGGGCTTAGCTGGGTTTGGCGCAACAGTCACTCAGATGCTAAGTCAAGGAATTGCCAATTTTGATCAGAGAGAAAAGCTGAAACCGTGATGAAAATAATGCAGAAATTGATGCCGAAATTAGGCTTGTCATCCGTTCTGGCTGCTTGTGTCCTGATCGCCGGCACGGCCACAGCCCAAGTACAAACCTTGGACCGGGTAGTCGCCGTTGTTGATGAAGATGTGGTTATGGCCAGTGAGCTTGCCCAGCGCATGAACACTATCGCCAGCCAGATTCAAGCACAGCAAGTCCAAGCACCGCCTGTAGATGTTTTACGCCGCCAAGTACTGGAACAACTGATTATCGAGCGATTACAGCTACAGATGGCCTCCCGTGCGGGCATTACAGTATCTGAATCCGAGCTTGATCAAGCCATTGCTCGCGTTCAACAAAATGCGAGTGTCAGTCCGGAAGAATTTCGTCAGCGCCTACGTTCCGATGGCATGACCATGAAGAGCTTTCGCCAGCAGATCCGTCAGGAACTGATGATCCGCCGGGTAGAACAAGGCAGCGTCAACCGACGAATCCAGATCACCGACCAAGACATCGACAATTTTCTGCGCTCTAAAGAGGGAGAGTTCTGGAAGTCCCCGCAATACGAGTTGGGACATATCTTGATCCCCATCAGCTCCAGTGCACCTGCCAGCGAAGTTACCCAAGCTCGCGAGAAAGCCGAGGAGCTGGTTCAGCAGGTGCGCGATGGCACAGATTTTCGTCGCCTGGCGATCGCCAATTCAGCTGGGCAGAATGCCCTCGCCGGCGGCGACCTGGGTTGGCGCAAAACAGTGGAACTCCCTACCCTATTTGCTGATGCGCTAAGCGGCCTCAAGGTAGGTGATATCTCTGAGCCCTTCCGCAGTGATGCCGGCTTCCACCTGCTCAAGATTCATGCACAAAAAGGTGCCAGCGAGCAACTAGTGGAGCAGACTAAAGTTCGCCATATCCTGCTCAAACCCTCAGCCATCCTCACGGATGATGAAGCCTACAACAAGCTGGTAGCCATGCGAGAAGAGGCGATGGCTAGCGATAACTTTACCGAGCTCGCCCGCGAGAATTCCGAAGATATTGGCTCCATGCTGTCCGGCGGTGATCTCGGCTGGTCTATGCCAGGACAATTTGTGCCTGAATTTACCCAGGCCATGAACACCACCGGCATCGGCGAAATCAGCCTGCCATTTCGCAGCCAATTCGGCTGGCATATCCTGATGGTCGAGGGGCGACGCAAACAAGATATGACCGATCAATATATTCGCAACCAGGCTGCCAACCTCTTACGCAACCGCCGCTATGAAGAAGAACTGCAAAATTGGCGCAGGGAAATCCGCGACCAAGCTTATGTAGAAATTAAATTAAAAGATGAAAAGCAAGAAGGCCCTGAACAGGAAGCGCAATAAAAGCGCTTTTTAAGACCTCGAAGACCGGGCCAAAGCGCCCGGTTTTTTATTCGTATAAAGTGTGGCTCCTCTATGATACCCAGAATCGCGCTGACCCCCGGAGAACCCGCCGGTATTGGCCCAGAGATATGTGTAAAATTGTCTCAGCATGGCAGCCCTGCACAACTGATTACCATTGCGGACCCAAGCCTGCTGGAGCGGGCTGCTAAAAAGCTAGAACTTCCCCTTCAGCTTATATCTTTCTCTGAAGATACCCCGCTGTCGGAAACAGCACCAGGTAGCCTCTATATTTTAGAAAGTCCTTTAAAGCAGCCATCCCTACCTGGAAAGCTAAACACCGCCAACGCCTTCTATGTATTGAGGACATTGGAGATAGCCGCAGATGGATGTCAAAACGGTCAATTTGATGCGCTAGTGACGGGCCCTGTACATAAGGGGGTAATCAATGAAGCTGGGTTTCCCTTCAGTGGCCATACCGAGTTTTTTGCGGAGCGAGCAGGCGTAGCACAAGTAGTCATGATGCTGGCTGCGCAGGAGCTTCGAGTAGCCCTTGTCACTACACATCTTCCACTTAAAGATGTGAGCACAGCAATAACTGGCAAACGTCTGGAGCTCATCACCGAGATTCTACACGGCGGTCTGCGCGATCAGTTCCGTATCCATTCACCTCACATTGGGGTTTGTGGATTGAACCCTCATGCTGGAGAGGGGGGCCACTTGGGCCGGGAAGAAATCGAAGTGATTCAGCCAGCACTGGAAAGGCTGCGTCAACGTGGCCTTCATCTGACCGGGCCACTACCGGCAGACACACTGTTTACCCCACCCCAGTTAGAGCATTTCGATGCAGTACTTGCCATGTATCACGATCAGGGCCTGCCAGTGTTAAAATTTCATGGCTTCGGCAAGGCGGTTAATATCACCCTAGGTTTACCTTATATTCGCACCTCGGTCGATCATGGCACCGCCCTGGACTTGGCGGGCACTGGCAAAGCCAGTTGTGGCAGTCTCGAAGCTGCCCTCACTCAGGCAATAGAACTAGCACAACTTCGGAAACAGCAGGTGATATAACATCCTGTTTGCCTAATACCACTATTTGAATTGCAGATTAATTAATGGACAATTTTTTCCAACATAAGGCACGCAAACGTTTTGGCCAGAACTTTTTGGTCGATGGAAATATCATCGAGCGTATAGTTCGTTCAATAGCCCCTAAAGAAACCGATAAATTGGTCGAAATAGGCCCTGGCCAAGGGGCTATTACCGAATTGCTAATACAACGTTGTCCCTCACTCACAGCCGTGGAACTGGACCGGGACCTGATTCCTCTGTTGGAATTTAAATTCCGGGACTACCCTGATTTCAAGATTATTGAGCGAGACGCATTGAAATTCGATTTTGGAGAATTTGCCGGTGAGAGCCCTCTGCGTATTGTTGGCAATCTCCCCTACAATATTTCCACGCCTCTTTTATTTCATTTGCTCAGCTTCAAAAGCAAAGTGCAGGACATGCACTTTATGCTGCAAAAGGAGGTAGTCGATCGCCTCGGAGCCAGCCCTGGTACCAAGTCCTATGGCCGTCTCACAGTAATGGTACAGTATTACTGCCGTGTGCAAGGACTATTTCCAGTACCACCTCAGTCCTTCAGGCCAGCCCCTAAAGTGGAGTCTGCTATTGTCCGTCTAATACCCCATAGCAAGATCCCCTACATTGCTGAAGATGAAAAACTATTGGAAAGAATCGTCAATGTCGCTTTTCAGCAACGCCGTAAAACACTTCGCAATGCACTAAAGCCCCTGTTCCCAGACCTCAATCCAGATCAACTGCCAGTGGATGCCAGCCGTCGCCCAGAAACTCTGAGTGTGCAAGAGTTTGTACAGCTATCAAATTACTGCACAAAGCTTGGATAATACTGAGCAAGCTAAGCCTCGGGAGATAAGAGTTTGGCTACCTATGCTATTGGCGACATTCAGGGTTGTTTCGAATCTTTAAAGCGCCTATTAAAGAAAATCCATTTTAGTTTTGACAGTGACAAACTATGGATCGCCGGAGATTTAGTTCACCGTGGCGAAGACAGTCTGGGGACTTTACGCTTTCTCTATGAACACCGTTATCAAGTTACCGCTGTTCTCGGCAATCACGATCTGCATCTCTTGGCCTTGGCACATGGGGCCAAACATCTTGCAGAGAAAGAGCAAGATCTCGCAAAGATTCTAAGGGCAAAAGATTCCGATCGTCTGTTAAGCTGGCTACAGACCCTTCCCTTAATGGTACATAAAAAGGGATACACTATGGTCCACGCCGGTATCCCCCCTATCTGGAGTATTACCAAAGCCCAAAAGCTATCTCGTGAGGTAGAGCATGCTCTCTCGAATGAAGCCATGGCAAAGGCCTTTTTTTACGGCATGTATGGTAATGAACCCCACTGCTGGGATGATCACCTAATCGGAATTGAGCGGCTTCGTTCAATTACCAATTATTTCACGCGCATGCGCCTCTGCAAGGAGGATGGCACCCTCGACCTCGTTACCAAGCGTGGGCCTCAGGCATCCCATGGTGATTACAAGCCCTGGTTTAATTTTTCTAATAGAAAGACCAAAAATGACAAAATAATTTTTGGCCACTGGGCCGCCCTTGAAGGAAGAGCCGATACCGAAAATATCTATGCTTTGGATACCGGCTGTGTATGGGGGGGATATCTAACAGCTATGCGCCTGGGCGACGAAGAGTTTTTTTGTACAGACTGCAGCCTCTGAGCCCCCACAAAACTATAAAAAATCTCAGGGGTCAATGGAGGCTACTAGAAATTTAGTTTTGCCCTTAGAGCTGTATACCTGACTTGAGGGTTTATACGCTCAACAACGTCATCCCTGAGACAGCTAATAAAGGAGCTAAAATAACTCGCCCCCACTTATAAAGTGAAAGTAAAGAGAACCCCGTTATAGCAAGCATGTAAATCAAAAAATGGGCCGCTGACTCCCGCCCATTTATAAAGAGAACTACCATAATCCCAGGCATGGATATTAGGATACCTTTGAAGTACTCCTGAATAACAATTCCACCCTTTCCACAAGATTTCATCATCATCCAAAAATTGACTTCAGCCTCATCCTCCAAAATGGAATTTATTGCGTAGGTAAAAATTATTGAAGAGCCAACTATCAATAAAATACGCAAGGCAATCAAAAACTCATTAGCCGCAAACACATAACAGTAAATAGTAATTGAAAACGCGATTAGCAATCTGATGACTATACGCGATTTTTTTAATAAAACTGTCCTTGATTGTGAAAACAGAATTTGTCTATATTTGAGCCCTATTAAAGTCAAAAAAGAAAACAATTGGATGCTACAGAATAAGAAAAACCAAGTCAGGTACCCTAAGATACTAAACGGCTCTCCCAAGTACACCAACACTAAGAGCGGAAGCAACCATAGCGCCCAAAAAAGTGGATTGTATTTAAGCTGAACTATACATAGAGATTTAATCAAATCTAGAGGGTGGAAGTAGCTCAGATACCACTTTAATTCCGTAGGTTCAGGAGACAACAGAATCCCACAAACCGCAAAAACAGTATGCGCCACTAGAAGAATAGAGAGAGAAGTCCTTATATCTCCACCTTCTCCTGTCAAGAGCAAGCTTACAGGAAGATGAATCATCATCAATACAGGAGTTATTATTGAGGCCAGCCCAATTAAAATCCATTGATTTGCCTCAACCCAAATTCTCAGCCTAAAGGCAACCCCTGCAAACAACAAGTTATTCAAAGGCACGCTCACAACATTACCTCCGTTTCTTTTTCTGAAAAAGAAACGGAATTATGACTCGCGTAAATGAGCATTCCAGAATAACCTGATAAGTGCTCGATCAAAGCTCTGCTAGAGTTCTCATCCAAAGCATTGAAAGGCTCATCCAATAAAAGAACTCCATTTTCTTTAAATAAGGCACAAACTATAGCCACTTTTCTTCGCTGCCCTTCCGATAAGTCGGAAACTTTTGCACAAGAATGAATATCGCACAAAAACTCTTCTTTAAATTCTTTTAAACGGTCAGATTTTTGTATATGGCAAACAGATAGGACTTCCTCAACAGATAAATAACTTGGAAGGGTGATCGCATCAGAAAACACTCCACACCTTTCTCTTCGGATTGACCTCTTTATTTCCCCAAGTAAATTAATAGTACCTGAGGATATAGAAATTAGACCTGATATCCCGAGCAAAAGACTTGTCTTTCCTGAGCCATTCTTTCCCAATATTTTTATTATTCTGGCAGAGGCAGAGAAGGACAGATTTTCAATAACACTGTTTATTCCTCGATGAACATATAGAGCATCAACAACCAATTGATTCAAAACTTCTTCACTCCATAAAGAATAAGCTATCCTAAATAACAAAGAGTAGTGACTCCTTGTGGAGTTAATAGTTCCAGAGTTCTTAGAGGCTGTTTCATAACTTGAAATCGGCTATTCTCACGCAATTACATAGAAAAAAGGCCAGCAATAGTGAGCCGATTCAAGTCAGAGTTAACCAATGATCAATGGAAATTGATCGAACCTTGTCTTCCTGAGTTAAAACGAGGAAAGGGAGGCCCAAAACCCATTGATAATCGAGCTTGTTTTGAGGGCATCCTATGGCTTTTGCGTTCTGGAGCGCGATGGAAAGATCTTCCTTCACATTATCCATCACCGAGTACATGCTGGAGAAGGCTTCAATTTTGGGAAGAGCAAGGAGCTTGGTTACAGGCATGGAGAAGATTTCTGGAGCTGTTGGATCAGCAGTCTTTGCTTAACTGGGAGGAGGTCTTTTCTGATGGCAGCTTTGCACCAGCAAAAAAAGGGGCTTCGAAATCGGGAAAACCAAGCGGGGCAAGGGTTCAAAGTGGATGGTGGTGGTCGATGGCGAAGGTATTCCACTGGGAGGCACCATTACTTCGGCCTCACCAGCAGAAGTGAAGTTATTACACCCATTACTTGATGTTACGTATAAAAACACAAAGATTCATCGCTTAGTTTATGATAAAGCGGCGGACTCGGATCCTCTTAGAGATAGCCTGTTGAGTCGTGGAATTGACCTTATCTGTCCACACAGGAGAAATAGGAAAAAAGTCTCAAGGCAGGATGGCAGAAAGCTTAGAAGGTACGCTCGCCGTTGGAAAGTTGAGAGGACTTTTGCGTGGTTGGGAAATTACCGCCGTTTAGTTGTTAGATGGGAGCGATATTTGTCCACTTATCGTGCTTTTTTCTATATTGCATGCATGTTAATTACGTTAAAGAAGTTATGAAACAGCTTCTAGAGAATTGGCAGTAAGTAGTGGACTCCCTCCCACTACACAGCATTACAATCAGAGAAGATAGTTACTTAAGCTTCGTAACCATTTGGGTTTTGAGACTGCCAACGCCAGGTATCCTCTACCATCCGTTCCAGGCCATGCTCAGCCTTCCAGCCAAGCTCACTCTCCGCCAGGGTTGGATCTGCATAACATTCAGCAATATCTCCCGCTCGACGGGGTACAATTTTATAGGGTATAGACTTCCCGCTAGCCGCCTCAAAAGCCCTTACTACCTCTAATACTGAATTTCCCTTGCCTGTCCCAAGATTATGGGTATAGCAACCTACGGGGGTTGATGGTTTACACAACATATTTAAAGCTGCAAGATGACCTCGAGCCAAGTCCACCACGTGGATATAATCTCTGACACCAGTACCATCTACCGTAGCGTAGTCATCCCCAAAAACCTGTAGGAATGGGCGCCGACCAACAGCAACCTGGGCAACATAAGGCAGTAAATTATTAGGTATACCACGAGGATCTTCACCAATTAAACCACTCTTATGTGCACCAATTGGATTAAAATACCTTAAAAGACTTACCTTCCAACCGTTACCTGGCGCTGAACAAATATCCCTCATTATATTCTCTACCATCAGCTTACTAGCACCATATGGGTTTGTAGCGCCAGTGGGAAAGCTTTCATGTATAGGTACCGTTTCTGGATCTCCATAGACCGTGGCTGAGGAACTGAAGATAATTTGTTTAGTATCAAACTCCTCCATCACCTCCATAAGTGCCAAGGTACCAGCCACATTATTTTGGTAATAGCGCAAAGGTTGAGCCACGGATTCACCCACTGCTTTAAGGCCTGCAAAATGAATTACTGCCTTTATCTTGTGATCAGTAAATACTTGGCGAAGCCTAGGCTTATCAGCAATATCCAGATCAAAAAAAGGTATATCCTCACCTGTGATCAGATTTACCCTGTTTAAGGCCTCACGACTGCTATTGGAGAGGTTATCCACCACTACTGGCTGTAATCCAGCCAAAAGCATCTCAACACAGGTGTGACTACCAATATAACCGGCGCCGCCAGTCACTAAAATCGCCATTTCAGTTCCTTATTAACCCACTTACTTCTTCCGAGTCGTAAGTAAAGACCAAAACTGCCATTAAATTCAACCTCTCTGAATGACAATCCAGTGCCGTAGTGAACCAAAAAGCTATGCTGGAAAAGCCGGAACCGTTTCATCGAATCCGGGGAAGGACAAGGTTAGCAACGGCGATAATGAATAGCGCTTTATGCCGGGCAACACTAAAACAAAGTAATGACTGGATAACCGCCAATCAAACACTTTGCGGAAGCCACAGAAACAACTAGTCAGTGCTCTGATTCAAAATGATAAGCAGGACGCTGGACTCTGCCCACCAGGCTACAGGGAGGTAAATTCCATGACAATTTTTAATCACTACCTGGAACGATACGAGTCAATCCAGGATGAAGAGCTCAGTATTCAAGAATACCTGGAACTCTGTAAGACAGACCGCAGTGCCTATGCGTCACCCGCTGAGAGAATGCTGATGGCCATTGGAGAGGCAGAGCTGATAGATACCTCTCGCGATCCTCGCTTATCACGTATTTTCTGTAATAAGGTTATCAAGCGCTATAAGGCTTTCGGCGAGTTCTATGGTATGGAAGAGGCAATTGAGCAAATCGTCTCCTTCTTCCGACATGCCGCTCAAGGGCTGGAAGAGAAAAAACAAATACTCTATTTATTAGGGCCTGTTGGGGGCGGTAAATCCTCACTGGCAGAACGTCTTAAAGCACTTATGGAGCAAGTGCCGATCTACGCAATCAAAGGGTCTCCGGTTTTTGAATCTCCTTTGAGTTTGTTCTCCCCCAATGAAGATGGGCGAATCCTTGAAGAAGACTATGGTATTGCCAGACGCTATGTAAATACTATCATGTCCCCTTGGGCTGTTAAGCGCCTTCATGAATTCAAAGGTGATATCAGTAAGTTTCGGGTAGTTAAGGTCCGCCCATCGATTCTTGATCAGGTTGCCATCTCCAAAACTGAACCTGGCGACGAAAACAATCAGGACATCTCCTCCCTGGTTGGCAAAATTGATATCAGAAAGCTAGAGGATTTTCCTCAGAATGATCCAGATGCCTACAGCTTTTCAGGCAGTCTCTGTCGTGCCAACCAAGGGCTGATGGAATTTGTTGAGATGTTCAAGGCCCCGATCAAGGTTCTTCACCCCCTACTTACCGCAACCCAAGAGGGCAACTACAATAGCACCGAAGGACTCGGGTCTATACCATTTAATGGGACCATTCTGGCACATTCTAATGAGTCTGAATGGCAGTCCTTCCGAAATAATCGAAACAACGAGGCCTTCCTTGACAGAATTTATATTGTCAAAGTCCCCTATTGTGTTCGGGTTCAGGAAGAGATTCGAATCTATCAGAAGCTACTGGAAAATAGCTCCCTTTCAAAAGCTCCATGCGCACCTGACACCTTACGTATGCTGGCTCAATTTTCGGTGCTCTCACGCATTAAAAACCCGGAAAATTCAAGCCTCTACTCAAAAATGCGCATTTATGATGGAGAAAATCTGAAAGACACAGATCCCAAAGCCAAAACTATACAAGAGTATCGAGATAATGCCGGCGTCGATGAAGGAATGAATGGGCTGTCCACTCGCTTTGCCTTCAAAATACTCTCCAAAGTTTTTAATTTTGATGCTACAGAAGTAGCAGCCAATCCTGTGCATTTACTCTATGTCCTGGAACAACAAATAGAACAAGAACAATTCCCTCCAGAAATACAAGAAAACTATCTTGGATTCATCAAGGAATATCTCGCCCCAAGATATGTAGAATTTATTGGCAAGGAAATCCAAACCGCATATCTCGAATCTTATGCCGAGTATGGGCAAAATTTATTTGATAGGTATGTCACCTATGCAGACTTCTGGATTCAGGATCAGGAATATCGAGATCCAGAGACTGGGGAAATCCTAGACCGTGGCGCACTAAATGAAGAATTAGAGAAAACAGAAAAACCTGCAGGTATCTCTAATCCAAAAGACTTTCGCAATGAAATTGTCAACTTTGTTTTACGTGCTCGCGCCAACAATCAGGGAAAAAATCCAGATTGGCGATCCTATGAGAAATTGCGCGCTGTTATTGAGAAAAAGATGTTCTCAAACACCGAGGATCTCCTGCCAGTTATTTCCTTTAACACCAAAGCTTCTGCGGATGACAAGCGCAAGCATGCAGACTTTGTTGCCCGCATGGTAGAACGCGGCTATACAGAAAAACAGGTTCGCCTGTTATCAGAATGGTATCTCCGTGTACGTAAATCTCAGTAGCTGTATTAATTGCAATGACGGATAGAAACTTTCAAGTATCTATTCCTATTTTCCTAGATCTGAAAAACTTCGTCTATTTGGCCCCCTACAGGGGACCAAATAGACGACAAAAGCATTTCTGAATAGATTGCATGGTGGCCTTGCCAGATGGTTTTATTCAGACTAAAGGCAGAACTATGAGCTATATCATCGACCGCCGCCTAAATGGAAAAAAGAAAAGTACTGTAAATCGGCAACGCTTTTTAAGGCGCTATAAAGCCCATATAAAGAAAGCCGTGGGTGACGCTATGAACAGCCGATCCATAATGGACATGGACAAGGGTGAACGTATCAGCATTCCTACCCGAGATATCAGTGAACCCCTTTTTTCACATGGCTCAGGGGGGCATGTCGAGCGTGTTTTACCTGGCAACAAAGAATTTACCACAGGGGATCGTATTCCACGCCAGCAACCTAAAGGTGGTGATGGCAGTGGCGGAGGAGCCAGTGATAGTGGCGAGGGAGTGGATGACTTTGTCTTTCAAATTTCACAGGAAGAATTTCTCGACTTTATGTTTGAAGGGCTACAACTGCCCAACATGGTTAAACAACGGCTCGCCGGTAATGAGTCCTTTCAAGTAGTCCGCGCTGGAATCAGTAACGAAGGCACCCCTGGTCGACTAAATGTCATTCGCTCCTTAAGAGCAGCTCATGCTCGTCGTATCGCACTCACTAGTAGTAAAAGACGAAATATCCGTGAACTGGAGACATCCCTAGAGTTAGAGGAACAAAAAGATACTGCTTTGCGCGATCAGCGCAAGATAGAGGCTCTGAAAGGCGAAATCGCTGAGTTGCGCCGCCGTGTTGGGCGGGTGCCATTTTTGGATGATTTTGATCTGAAATACAATCTATTAATCAAACAACCAAAACCTCGTTCGCGTGCGGTTATGTTCTGCCTTATGGACGTATCCGGCTCTATGAATCAAGCCACTAAA
This sequence comes from Microbulbifer mixtoriginis (SeqCode), assembly GCF_052467515.1. Lineage (NCBI taxonomy): Bacteria > Pseudomonadati > Pseudomonadota > Gammaproteobacteria > Cellvibrionales > Microbulbiferaceae > Microbulbifer > Microbulbifer mixtoriginis (SeqCode). The sequence continues at coordinate 4,069,222 of NZ_CP174314.1, forward strand.
GACATGGCTAAGCGCTTTTTCCTCCTGCTTTATCTATTCCTGCAACGCAGTTATGAATACACAGAAGTCGTTTTTATCCGCCACCACACTAGCGCCAAGGAAGTGGATGAAGAGGAATTTTTCTACTCTCGTGAGACAGGGGGAACCATCGTATCCAGCGCTCTGAAGTTAATGAGACGGATTATGCGCGATCGATACCCGGAGAGTGAATGGAATATTTACGGCGCCCAAGCTTCAGATGGCGACAACTGGAATGATGACTCCAGCACCTGCCATCGTATCCTAATTGACGACATCATGCCCCATGTACAGTACTACTCCTACGTGGAAATAACTCCCAGAGACCACCAAGCCTTGTGGGAAGAATACGAAAGTGTGCGTACCCTATTCCCAAATCACTTCGCCATGGAGCAAATTGTGGATGTGCAGGATATTTACCCTGTATTCCGTCAACTGTTCAGCCAGAAGGTGACCGCTCGATGCTAGATACATTTGCCAGCGGCAGCGATTCGCAAAAACCAGAATCAGCAAACCCTATCTCTACCACCTCAGAGTGGACATTTGAGCTGATCCAGGAATATGACCTCGCCATTGGCGCGTTGGCAGACGAATTTGGCCTGGATACCTACCCCAATCAAATTGAGGTTATCAGTTCAGAACAAATGATGGATGCCTACTCTTCGGTGGGTATGCCAGTGGGCTACAACCATTGGTCGTTTGGCAAGCAATTTATAAGTGTTGAGAATAATTATCAGCGCGGTTTAATGGGGCTCGCCTACGAAATTGTTATCAACTCCAACCCCTGCATCGCTTACCTCATGGAAGAAAACACCATGACAATGCAGGCCTTGGTGATCGCTCATGCCTCCTACGGGCACAATTCTTTTTTCAAGGGCAATTACCTTTTCCGCTCCTGGACGGATGCCAGTAGTATTATCGACTACCTAATCTTTGCCAAAAATTATATTTCCCGCTGTGAAGAACGCCACGGGCTTGATGAAGTCGAGGCCATTCTCGACTCCTGCCATGCCTTAATGAACTACGGCGTGGATCGCTATAAACGCCCTTACCCCATCTCAGCTATTGAAGAAGAGCGACAGCAACAGGAGCGTGAAGAATATCGGCAACGTCAACTCAACGATCTATGGCGAACGATCCCAAAACTTGGAGAAGGCACCGAGGAAACCAATGAGAAACGTTTTCCGGAGGAACCCCAGGAGAACCTCCTTTACTTTATCGAAAAAAATGCCCCCTTACTTGAAGGTTGGCAAAGAGAATTAGTACGTATCGTGCGCAAGCTCGCACAGTATTTTTATCCACAGCGCCAAACTCAAGTCATGAACGAGGGTTGGGCCACTTTTTGGCACTACACACTGCTAACAGAACTCTACCGGCGAGGACGAGTGACTGAAGGCTTTATGATGGAGTTCCTGCAAAGTCATACAAACGTGATCTATCAGCCCAGTTTTGACAGTCCTTATTACAATGGCATCAATCCATACACCTTGGGCTTCAGTATATTTAGTGATCTCCGGCGTATCTGTGAAGAACCAACCGATGAGGATCGCCGCTGGTTCCCAGATATCGCTGGAAGTAATTGGCGAGAAACACTCCAGTTTGCCATGCGCGACTTCAAGGATGAGAGTTTTATCCTACAGTTTCTCTCACCAAAAGTGATGCGTGATATGAAACTCTTTTGTGTCAGCGACAACGATCAGGAAAATGAAATTGTTGTCAGTGCAATCCATGACGAAAGTGGTTATCGACAACTTCGGGAGAATCTCGCGGGCCAGTACAACTTGGGTAATCGAGAACCCAACATACAGGTTTACTCTGTAGATACACGGGGAGATCGTTCACTTACCTTAAATCACACCCAGCATCGCCGCCGGCCACTTGGCAAAGATACTCCGGAAGTTTTAAAGCATCTACACAGACTCTGGGGTTTTGATATACATCTAAACAGCCTCAACGGCGATGAAATTACGGCTAGTTTCCACTGCCCTGAACAGGGCCGTGATCGGCAGGAAGGAGAAGAGGAGTCAATGCTGATTCCGAAACCTATCTGAATCTTTGCACGGGAGCTTTCTGTTAAAACTCCCGTGCAAACGGGGCGAATGGCCAGGAATAAATCCAGGCAGAAAACTTGGCTTAGTGATCAGCCTCTAGCAGCAACCTGGCTTTAGCAGCCAGTTCACCGCGTTCTTCACGATGTGCCAGAAGAGCATCGGCCCCCGCATCCAGCCAGCGGGCTTTATCCAGATCTTCCTCAGCAGCCACAACCAGGATACGCAGGCTGCTATACTCGCTGCGCGACCTCAAGTAATCCAGTACCTGAAAGCCCCCGTCACCAACCAATGCGGCATCGACAACCAACAGCGCCGGCTTGGCATTAGCTAATAAAACACCCGCAGAGAAACTGTCACCAGCCACTTCAATTTCACAGCCGATATTTTTCAAGGCCTGGAGGCCTGAAGAAGTCAGTTCCGGATCTGTTGTCAGCAACAGAACTTTGCGACTGGGTACCGCCAGGTCATTCGGCACTGGCATAGAGTTATCCCGTAGGAAACCCACGAAGTCCTCTACACAAATCCGATGGTCGCCACGCCCAGGAAGCTTGTAAGCCTTGAGCTGCCCCCGCTCAATCCAGCGAATCACCGTCCGGAAGTTGACCCCACAATACCGAGCCGCTTCCCCGGTGGTTAGCACATGTAGTTCGCTCATATTTATTCTCCCCAACAACTGCAATCCTTGACGACCAGGTCAATTTCAAAAGCCCCAACTCCATCCCCCGAAGCCAGGCGCGAAATTATCCTGCCCAACAGGATCGCCCCTATAAATTATGCTGTTCAATGCTGCAAAACCAGCCCGAAATTCGGTCCATGTATTTAGTTAACGAACAGAGATACAACCCCCTCAAAAAATACTAAAAGATATAGTTGACAGGTATGACAGGTCACATAGAATGACTTCAGATTTAGCGGTACCAGTGTGTCGCCAGATCCTCTCCAGCGGGTATGGCCGGTAAGTCAGCGATCCCGCTATTGGCAATTAGATGTTTGCTAAGCGAATACCCTAAGACCCTGGGCCCCCTTGTTTTTTCGGGGCCTTTTTTTTATCTTGCCAAAACCTCTGACCCTCCTTCCCTGCATTCTTATCCAGCAGCACCCCTGCGGACATTGCCGGAATAAATGGACTTATGGCAGTACAATCACCTACCGAATTAATGATATCTCCAGCTCTGGAGAACAATTTTTGAAGATCTACCTTGTTGGCGGCGCAGTGCGCGACAGACTTTTGAATCGCCCAGTCACCGAGCGTGACTGGGTAGTGGTTGGAGCAGATGCAGATAGAATGCAGGACCTCGGATACAGCCCAGTCGGCAAAGATTTTCCAGTATTCCTACACCCTGAGACCGATGAAGAATACGCGCTCGCTCGCACCGAAAGAAAGAGCGGCCACGGCTATGGCGGTTTTACCGTTAACGCCGATGCCAATATCACTCTGGAAGAGGATCTCCTGCGGCGAGACCTCACTATTAATGCCATTGCAGAAGACATCGACGGCAAGCTAATAGACCCCTACGGCGGGCAGAAAGATCTGAAGGCACGGCTTTTGCGCCATGTTTCTCCTGCATTTGCCGAAGACCCCCTAAGAATACTGCGAGTAGCCCGCTTTGCCGCCCGCTACCATCACCTTGGCTTTAGCGTTGCCCCTGAGACCATGATACTCATGCGCCAGATGGTAGAAGCGGGTGAAGTGGAATATCTGGTGGCCGAGAGGGTCTGGAAAGAGGTAAGCCGGGCGCTTACCGAGCCAGACCCCGATATATTTATTCGAGTACTGCGAGACTGCGGTGCCCTCTCGGTACTGTTACCAGAATTAGAGAATTTGTTTGGTGTTCCCCAACCGCCCAAACACCACCCCGAAGTGGACACTGGAGAACACGTACTACTAGCCCTGCGCGCCGCACCGGCAGAGCTCCCCTTGCGTTTTGCAGTACTGCTACACGACCTGGGCAAAGGACTGACTCCCGAGGAAATTCTTCCCAGCCACCACGGCCACGAGGCCGCAGGCGTACCTCTTGTAAAGGCCGTCTGTGAGCGCTGGCGTACCCCAAAAGACCTGACTGCACTAGCTATCGGGGTCTGCGAATATCATCTGCATTGCCACAGAGCCTTCGAATTGCGCCCACAGACCATTATGAAAATGATCCGCAGTCTGGATGCCTTGCGACGTCCCGAGCGATTTGAAAACTTTCTTCGCGCCTGTGAGGCAGATGCCCGAGGTCGTGAGGGGCTGGAGAATAGAGATTATCCACAGGTGGACTTTTTACGTGCCGCTCGAGATGGGGCAGCAGCAGTAACTGCCGAGGAGTTGATTAAACAGGGCTACCAGGGTGCGAAACTCGGGCAAGCACTGGACCGGGAGCGCATCAAGGCAATCGCCAGAGTAAAGGATAACTACATTGCGTAATGTGTTGATTACCGGTGCCGCCGCACGCCTGGGCCGTGCTATTGCTGAAGAGCTGCATAGAGATCACAGAGTTGTTATTCACTATCGCAACTCGGCTGATGCTGCCAAGGCCCTGGCAAACGAGCTGAACCAACTTCGCCCCAACTCTGCCATAGCGTTGCACAGTGAATTGAATAGCGCCGAAGCCTGTTCCAATCTGGCCCAGCGCGCGCAAGAGGCCTGGGGCGGTATTGATGTTCTGGTCAACAATGCCTCTGCATTTCACCCCACACCTGTGGGAAAGGCGACCGAGGAGGACTGGGATCGGCTGGTAGGCAGTAACCTCAAAGCTCCCTTCTTTCTCACTCAGGCCCTGAAAGAAACACTCTGCCAACAACAGGGTTGCGTTGTTAATATGGCGGATATTCACGCCGAGCGCCCGATGCCCAAGCATACTATTTACTGCGCCGCCAAGGCTGGACTGGTAATGCTGACAAAAAGCCTCGCTCTGGAGCTATCGCCCCAGGTGCGGGTCAATGCAGTCGCCCCCGGTGCCATTCTTTGGCCGGAGCAAGAGGCAACTAACGAAGCCAAGAAAGCACAAATCACCCAGCGCATTCCTTTGGCCCGAACCGGTGACCCCAGCGATATCGCCAAAACCGTGCGCTTCCTGATCTGTGACGCCCCCTATATCAACGGCCAGGTTATTGCCGTTGACGGCGGCCGTAACCTCAATATCTAGAGCGGTCCAATCAATATCTAAAACAGTCCAACAACGGGGCTTCACTTCAATTTCACCGGCACTCTGTCAGAATGCTTTGTAACTTCCTCTGCCAAAAGAGATTTGCCGGTGCGCTCACTGAAGATATTGTTGATTGAAGATAACCCCACTATCGCCCGCCAGCTTGCCGAATTCCTGCACGCTGAGGGCTGGCAGATAGATTATGCCCAGCGGGGCCGCCAGGGCTTACAGCTGGCCCTGGAACAAATCTTCGACCTGATTATTCTCGACCTGGGCCTGCCGGATATGGACGGTTTAGAGGTCTGCGAAAAGATCAAGGCACAAGCGCCAGTTAACATGCCAATTCTGATGTTAACTGCCCGAGATGCTCTCGCAGATAAAGAACGCGGATTTGGTATCGGTGCCGATGACTACTTATGTAAACCCTTCGAACCAAGGGAACTGATACTGAGATGCCGCGCCCTGGCACGTAGACACCAGCTGCATACCAGTGAAGAAATTAAGGTCGGTGATTTACAGATAAACCAGCGCCAGCAAACGGCCTACCGGGATAAACAGCCTCTGCCCCTGACAACTATCGGTTTTCGCATTCTCACTATGCTCGCCCAGGCGTCGCCAGCACCAGTAAGCCGCTCGGCAATAATCCACCATATTTGGGGTGATGAACCCCCAGAAACAGACGCCTTAAAATCCCACATTTATAGTCTTCGCCAAACACTGGATAAGCCTTTCCAGGCCCCTATGTTGAAAACCATCACCAATCTCGGTTATCAGTTGGAAACTCCCAATGCGCGAAACCAGTAATTTACAGAGGAAGGTCTTCGCTATTTTTGGCAGTTTTACCCTGCTGCTATGCTTGGTGTTTTTTGCCATTTGTATGATGGTGGCCTATGTAGTTGAAGATCATTTACTCGATAACTTATTGGCCGGAGAAGTCCGCTACCTCGAACAGCAGGCAAGACTGACTAATGCGCCCCCAGAGCCACGCCTACCCTATTTAACGCTATACACTGAAAGCAAAATAATTCCGGCCGAACTGCGCACTGCCCTACCAAGCTATGCAGAAAAGGCTGAGTTGTTTAGTGATACTGAACATCACTTCCATTTACGCAGAGTACATTTTCCGGACAACCATTCCGCCGTTCTCGTAGCTGAAGTCAGTGAATTGCTCACTGTTACCCGACAATCTTCAAAACTTCTTTGGCTCTTTGCCAGCGCCTGTATCTTGACCCTACTCTTAGCCCTCTATTGTGCTTTTCGTATTTCCCGTAAAACCATAGCGCCTGTAGTAACCCTTGCTAAAGCAGTTCAGCAGCAGAGAAACTGCGATTCTCAAATTTCCCTGCCCTATAACAATGAACAAGATGAAATCGGTTATCTCGCAAGTACGTTGCAAGATACACTTAACCAGCTCAAGCTAACATTGCGCAGGGAAACTGAGTTTACCCGGGATACAAGCCATGAGTTGCGCACCGGGCTAACCATTCTGAAAAGCACACTGGCTCTCAGTCAAAATCGGGAAATGACTTTAGCTGAGAAAAATGAGCTATTAGAAACTGTTACCGGTATGGAAAAAACCGTTAAGACACTATTAGCCCTCGCCCGCTCTGAGTCTCTACAGTCGGAAGATATCCCATTGTGCGCTTTACTAGAGGAACGTCTTTTAGTTCAACACCAGTTAATTGTACAAAAGCATTTTAATGTTGATTTAAAGTTAGGGCACAAAGTCAGAGTCCTGGCCAATCGACACCTGGTAAGTCTGCTCTTCGACAACTTGATCAGCAATGCATTACAGCACGCTACCAGCCCTGAGTTGGTTATTACCTATAAGGGGGACACACTCTTTTTTGAGAACGCCACAGACAACCAATTAGATCTAGAAACCTCCCTCTTACCCGGCCAAAAAAGGGAAGGCAGTGACGGTATTGGTCAAGGCCTTTTCCTGGCCAAGAGAATCTGTGAAGCCTTAAATTGGACCATCTCAATCCAATGTCGAAACAATACTTATCAGTGCGCTCTGTCTTTTACACAGTAGCGTTCTAAGATTCAAATTCTTACCGTATGCGCTCGATATGCACAGTGAATCGGCATCCATACCTTATACGATCTCGAGCGCAGCTTTTTCTTTCATCCTAAATAGCAATTACAATCTCACCTGAATTTCACCTTCCATCCCTTATTCTCCTGCGAACTCACTAGAAGATTTTCCGTCTGCTACTGTAATTTTGGAGATTAATATGTTGAAGAAAATTGTTATTTCCCTGGCTCTGACTTTGTCCGTATTTTTTGGTTTTATTATTTGGATTAAGGGCCTAATTCCAGCCCAAGAGCAGGACTTTTCCACTACGACAGTAAGTGACCTGCCGTATTTACAACAATTACCCAGGGAAAGCCGAGGAAAAATCTTAGCTGTTGTCACCAGTACTGAAACGATGGGAGACAGTGGCAAGGCGACTGGTTATGAATTAACTGAACTGGCACGCCCCTATTACATCTTTTCAGCTAACGGATTTATTGTCGATATTGCCAGTCCCAAAGGCGGCAAACCGCCTGCGGTGATCGATAAAGATGATCTGGGGCCTTTCGACTATGCCTTTCTCAATGACCCGGAGGCACAACAAAAGGTCAACAACAGTATTCCTATCGATCAGGTATCAGCAGAGGATTACCAGGCCGTATTTTTTGTCGGCGGTAAAGGCACCATGTTCGATTTCCCCGACAATCCCCATATCCAGTCCCTGGTGCGGGAAATCTATAACAGCGGCAAAATTATTGGAGCGGTATGCCACGGGCCAGCAGCCCTTACCAATGTCACCCTGGATAATGGCAAGCCCTTAATCGCCGATCGGCAGATCAGTGCTTTTACTAACGAAGAGGAGCTTTTTCTTATCCCTGACGCCGAGCAACGATTTCCATTCCTGCTTGAGGATCGCTTACGTGAGCAAGGCGCGGTGTTCCAGGCTGGGCCCACTTACCTGGAACAAGTCAGTGTGGATGGCCAGTTTATTACCGGGCAAAACCCCTGGTCCACCTGGCTGGCGGCTGAGAGTATGGTAAGCGCGATGGGGTATACCCCTGTTCCACGCCAAATCACTCCGGCGGAGCAGACCGTCAAATTACTACTCACTTATGAGCAGCGCGGCTTTACCGAGGCCACAGAGAAATTACAAAAGCTTCAGGAGAAAGGGAAAATAGACCAACGCCTACTGGCCATGCACGGCGTTGTCTCTGTTATGCGTTGGGAGCCGGGCAGGGCTCTGGACATAATCAGACTGCTGTCCAAGAGCCAGGATTGATAGAGCCCTCAAAAAGCCAGCTAGCCAGCCTGCTCTAGGGGCTGGCCATTTTCATCCACAAATAATACATCGCGAATACTGAGTTTTTGTCCCTGGGCATTCTGTACAGCCACTTCGGAGATAGGCTCACCACTGTTTTTATCGACCAGGTGCATCCCATCTTTATTGCCATTCCAGCGCAGATTCCACTGGCGCAGGGCGATTACCACCGTAAACAGGTCCCGACCTTTTTCCGTTAAGCGGTACTCGTAGCGAGTGCCGTGTTCACCCGCATCAAAGCGAACCAGCACCTCGTTATCCACCAGACGTGATAACCGATCCACAAGGATATTTTTAGCAATTCCCAGGTTTCTTTGGAAATCCACAAAACGGCGGGTACCCAGCATCGCCTGCTTAATTATCAGCAGGGACCACCAGTCCCCCACCTCATTCAGGGCGCAAGCCAGGGAGCAATCAAGATCATCAAAGCGTTTACGTGACATATAGGGAGCCTCTAAATAACTCCGTGATACCTCTGGCATGCAGAGCGGTTCACAATCAAGGCGCGGCTTCGCAGGAATGTCTAGACCTTTCAAGAAGTCGCAACGCGGAGTGTGAATCGCTCTGCAAGCCCCGAAGGGCGGGCCTTGAAGGCCACAGCTGCTGCGTTGCAGCTCTTGCAAAGGACTGAGCCATTCGCGGCGAGCTGCGCCTAACATCTGTAGCCTTCAAGGCCCGCAGAGGCATTACGGAGTTATTCAGAGGCTCCCTAGCCATTATACCGACAAAAGAGTTGCAATACGAAACCAGATATTGAACTCAACCTTAAAATAAGGTCTTATAACGCAACCATTTTAATTGTGACCTAGTGGGACCAGTGAGTCCCAGTGTTGAATCGAGACATTCAGGAGAGAAATATGAGTGGTTCCCTGGACAACCTACTGCGTCCTTTCGAGCATAAATCCCTAAAGCTGCGCAACCGGGTCGCAATGGCCCCCATGACACGCACTATGTCACCGGGCTATACAGCCAATGACCAAGTGGCCGGCTATTACCGCCGTCGAGCTGAAGGTGAAGTGGGACTGATTATTACCGAAGGCACCTTCGTTAATCATAAAGCTGCCAACGGCTACGAGAATGTACCGGCAATCTACGGTGAAGCCGCTCTCGCCGGCTGGAAAAAAGTGGTAGACGAAGTACACGCTGCCGGTGGCCAGATTATCCCGCAGTTATGGCACGTAGGCTCCGTGCGCAAAGAGGGCATAGGCCCGGATAAATCAGTGCCCGGCTACTCCCCCTCAGGCCTGTTCAAACCCGGCAAGCCCAATGGCCAGGCGATGAGCAAAGAGGACATTCGGGAAGTTGTACAAGCTTTTGCAGACGCGGCGAAAGCAGCCAAGGAAATTGGGTTTGACGGCGTAGAGATTCACGGCGCCCACGGCTACCTGATCGACCAGTTTTTCTGGGAAGGTACCAACCAACGCGATGACGAGTACGGTGGCTCCATCGAAAATCGCACCCGCTTTGCAGTGGAAATTATCAAAGCGGTACGTGAGGCCGTAGGCGAAGATTTCGCCATAGTGCTGCGCTACTCCCAATGGAAGCAGCAGGATTACGAAGCCAAGTTGGCGCAAAACCCGGAAGAACTGAAACGCTTCCTGACTCCGCTACTTGAAGCCGGCGTTGATATTTTCCACGCTTCTACAAGACGCTTCTGGGTGCCAGAATTTGAGGGTTCTGATCTCAACCTGGCAGGCTGGACCAAGGAGCTGACTGGAAAACCAGTAATTTCTGTCGGCAGTGTCGGCCTTGACGATGATTTTATCGGCGGCAATAACCAGGGCATGGGCGGTACTGCCAACCCTACCGATCTAGGCGAACTAACTCGTCGTATGGACAACCAGGAGTTCGACCTGATTGCCGTTGGCCGCGCACTATTACAAGACTCACACTGGTTCGCTAAGGTACGTGAAGATCGCGCGGAGGAAATCACTCCGTTTACCAAAGAGGCACTAATGAGCCTGAGTTAATTTTTACTGACAAAAAAGCAGCCTCTAAAGGCTGCTTTTTTATCTACATTTTTTAAAAAATTATTGGAATCACGGCCAAATAAATTCTACCGGCCACAATTTTTGTGAAGCCTGGTCGTACTCATTCCACAACTGACGGTAAGTTTTCTGCTCGATCGGATGCAATACTTCCGGAGCAATCTCTGCCAGAGGCTGTAAAACAAAGGCATTTTTTACAATCTCACCTCGAGGCAATTTCACTCCATCGATAGTCCCCGTAAGTTGATCATAGGTAAGAATATCAATATCTAGGGTGCGCGCACTGAATTTAGGTCCAGAGCGCAGGCGGCCGTTGGCATCTTCGATACCACGCAGACACAGGGCCAGCTGTCCTACCGGCAGGTCAGTTTGTAGCCCCACCACCAGATTGTAAAAATTATCCCCTGGGAATCCTACCGCTTCGCTCTCGAAAACCTGAGACACCTTCAAGTCGCCAAACTGTCCTGCAAGGGCATCCAGCGCTGCGCGGATATATTGCGCGCGATTGATATTACTGCCGAGGCTAAGATACACCTGAGCCACGTTTACACTCCCGCAGACATCGCTGCTGCACCTTTTGCTGGCCTTTCGCCACGCTCAATAATGACACCCACATCCCTGGACCCTCGGACCGCACCCGGCTTGGACAAACGCAGTCGCAGCCAGCTTACGGAAAACTCTTCCCTGACAATTGCCGCAGCCTGTTCCGCCATAGTTTCCACCAGCAAGAACTCGCTGCTTTCAATAAAAGCGATCAAGCGCTTGGCCACCGCCTTATAGTTAAGTGTGTGCTCGATATTGTCTGTACGCGCCGCCTCGCTGATATCGAAAGCCATTTCTATATCAAGGCTGACAGTCTGGCGTACTTCCCGCTCCCACTCGTAAATACCGATAATGGTATTCACCTTTAAATCCCGTATATAAACAATATCCATTTATCGGCTCTTTTCTTTTTACTGCCAGGATGCCCCTGGGATTTCTTAAAGTTCGGTCTTGGGCAATTCTGTCATTGGCCAACGTGGACGCACATCAACTGCAAGGCTCGTCTGTTCTCCGGCTTGCAAACGCAAACTACCGGCATAGGCGATCATAGCGCCGTTATCGGTGCAAAACTCATGACGGGGGTAGTAGACGCTGGCACTATCCTTGCTCAGGCACGTTTCCAAACGTGCACGCAACAATTTATTCGCGGAAACCCCACCGGCAATGACCAGAGTTTTATAACCAGAGGCTTTAATTGCACGACGACATTTAATCACTAGAGTATCCACGACCGCCTCTTGGAAAGCTGCCGCAATATCCGCACAGGTCTGTTCATCCGGCAGGCCATCTTCGAGGGCGTGCTGACGCACAGTGGTCAGGGTGAAGGTTTTTAAGCCCGAAAAGCTGAAATCCAACCCCGGTCGATCCGTCATAGGGCGAGGGAAGGTAAAGCGCTTGGAATCACCTTTCTCAGCCAAGGCTGCCAAACGCGGACCACCGGGGTAGTCCAGATCGAGCATCTTGGCGGCCTTGTCAAAAGCTTCACCAGCGGCATCGTCCAGGGATTCCCCCATCAGTTCGTAGTCGCCAAGACCGCGCACTTCTACTAATTGGGTATGACCACCAGAGACCAGCAAGGCCACAAAAGGAAAAGCCGGTGGATTGTCCTCCAGCATCGGAGCTAATAAATGCCCCTCCATATGATGCACCGCCACAGCGGGCACCCCCCAGCCATACGCCAGGGCGCGGCCGGCACAGGCGCCCACCATCAGGGCGCCAACCAAGCCTGGACCGGCGGTATAAGCTACACCCGCCAAATCGGAAGGCTTGGTATTGGTCTTCGCCATTACCTGCCGTACCAACGGCAACAGCTTGCGCACATGGTCGCGGCTTGCCAGTTCAGGGACTACACCGCCGTAATCGGCGTGCAGGTCAACCTGACTAAATAGAGCATGGCCGAGCAGACCGGACTCAGAATCGTAGATAGCGATGCCAGTTTCATCGCAGGAAGTTTCTATACCGAGGACGCGCACTTGATTTCATTCTCGTGACTACTTCGAGGGGCGGTTATCATACTGGAAAATGGGGTTGCGATCCCGTATAGGAGTGTTTAGAATTTGCGCCCTCGCTGTGAACCGGCCACCGGATGCAACTGCGAGAGCATTGCCGGAATGGCCGAGAGAAACGAATTTTAACAGGTATCCTAATGCCCTCTGTACGAATCAAAGACAACGAACCTTTCGATATTGCTCTGCGCCGCTTCAAGCGCTCCTGTGAAAAAGCAGGCGTACTGTCTGAAGTACGTCGTCGCGAGTTCTACGAGAAGCCCACCGCTGTTCGTAAGCGCAAAGCTGCTGCCGCTGTTAAGCGTCACGCTAAAAAGCTTCAGCGCGAAAACCGCAAGTTCCAGCGTCTCTACTAAGAGCCGCAGGCTGAATAAGCCTGTCGCAGCGAGGCGGCCGGACGGGCTTAGCCCGTAGCGGAGCTATAAAGAACGGCGTGCGAGCCCTACTCGCGCGCCGTTTTTCGTTCTGCCAACCGCATTTTCCATGCTCGGCGGACGCGCTATCCTTAGCGCTCAACCCAATAAACCACAATCAATGCCAATCCCGGAACACTCACTATGAGCACTCTCAAGGACACCCTGACTCAAGCGACCAAAGACGCAATGAAAGCACGCGACAAAGAGCGTCTTGCCACCCTGCGTTTAATCAATGCTGAGATCAAACGAGTTGAAGTGGATGAGCGCATCGATCTGGATGACGCGCGTATCCTCGCTCTGCTGGACAAGATGACCAAACAGCGCCGCGACTCCATCACCCAGTATGAAAAGGCCGGCCGCGCCGAGCTGGCTGCAGTGGAACAGGCGGAGATTGAAGTCATTCAAGAGTTCCTGCCCAAGCAGTTGACCGAAGCGGAGATTAGCGAAATTGTCGCTTCCGCCGTGCAGAGCACCGGGGCCAGCGGCATGGCCGACATGGGTAAAGTGATTGCCCAGGTGAAGCCCCAGGTTCAAGGCCGTGCAGATATGGGCGCAGTCAGCAAATTGGTTAAGGCCCGACTGGCCTAACGCCCAGCCGGATTGCAGAACAGTATGCCCAGCAAGATCCCCCAGCACTTTATCGACGACCTGCTCGCCCGTGCAGATATCGTCGAGCTGGTGGACAGTAGGGTAAAACTGCGCAAGACCGGAAAAAACTACTCCGCCTGCTGCCCCTTCCACGACGAAAAAACCCCATCCTTTACCGTGAGCCCAGACAAGCAGTTCTACTACTGCTTCGGCTGTGGCGCCAACGGCAATGCAATCGGCTTCCTGATGGAATACGATCGCCTGCCATTTCCCGAAGCCGTGGAAAAACTGGCAGCCACCCGCGGCTTGGAAGTACCCAGAGAGGCATTGGCTCCCGGGCAGGAAAAGCGCCAGAGGGAAAGCCAATCCCTCTATCAACTGGCGGAAAAAGCTGCAGAATTCTACCGTGAACAGCTACGCAACCACCCTGCGGCAGGTAACGCAGTGGCCTACTTGCGCAATCGCGGATTATCCGGGGAAATTGCCCGAGATTTCGACATCGGCTTGGCACCACCGGGCTGGGACAACCTGCTCAACGCCCTGGCCGACACTCCCGAAAAAGCCGACCAGCTTGAACTGGCAGGGCTCGCCATTCGTCGCCAGGACAGTGACGGCAACAGCAAACCAGGCGGGCGTCACCACTACGACCGCTTCCGTAACCGTATCATCTTCCCCATTCGCGACCAGCGCGGCCGCACCATCGCCTTTGGCGGCCGGGTATTGGGGGACGAAAAGCCCAAGTACCTCAACTCCCCGGAAACCCCGATTTTCCACAAGAGCCGTGAACTCTACGGCCTGTGGGAGGCGCGCCAGGCCAATCGCAACTTAGAGCGCTTGATCGTGGTGGAGGGCTATATGGATGTAGTGGCCCTGGCGCAGTTCGATATCCGCTACGCCGTCGCCACCCTTGGCACCACCTGCGGCGAAGAGCACATTCAGCTGGCCTTTCGCCATACTAGTGAATTGCTATTCTGTTTTGATGGTGACCGCGCCGGCCGCGCCGCCGCCCGCCGCGCACTGGAATCTGCCCTGCCCCATATGCAGGACGGCCGCAGCCTACGCTTTTTGTTGCTGCCGGAAGGCGAAGACCCCGACACTCTGGTGCGGCAACTGGGTGGAGAACGTTTCCAGCAACTGATAGAAGAGCAGGCCCGCCCCCTGGAGGACTTTCTCTTCGACCTGCTCAGCGAAGACATCAACCTCCAGACCATGGACGGCCGCGCGCGCCTGTCCAAGCTGGCCGCCCCACTGCTGGATTTGCTGCCAGGAGGCGTATATCGCCAACTGATGTTCCAGCAGCTGGCCTCGCGTACCGGACTAGACAAAGACACTCTGCAGGAGGTGATTCACGCGGAGAAGGCTCGCAACACCCAGTTACAGCAAGCACAGGCACAGCCAACTGTCACCGGCGCACCCCTCTCTACCGAGCAGGATGAGGAACTCCAACACCGCACCCCGCCGGAGCCCTGGCCCCGCGAAGACGAATCTGAATATTCCCCCACACTTGGGGACAGCCCACGCCGCACCGGCCAGTATCGCCTACCTCCTGAACGTATGCTGGTAGCGCTGATCCTCCACCACCCCGAGCTGGCCACGCAGATTGAGGACTTGCAACAGTTCCTCGGCGCCGACAACCCAGACCTGCTGCTATTTGCCCAACTGGTGGAGCTTTTCAAGAGCCGCCCACAACTTAACTTTCGCCAATTGATCGGCCACTGGCGCGCCCATCACGGCGCCGAATCCAGCGATATTCTGGCTAAGCTGGCGATATCTCCCCTAGTTTCCGGGGTTCGTCACCTAGCCCAAGGCGATAGCAATCTGGAATACGATCCCCAGGCTGAATTTAACGACTGTCTACGTCACCTAGAAAAATCCGATGCCAAGCAGCGTAATCGCGATCTCTTGGCCCAGTTAAAAGCCGGTGCCCAGCTCAGTCAGGAAGAACAACTGGCTTTATTGGCCAACTGGCGCAGAAAAGACAATTAATCTGCAATAACCCCTTGAAAACTGCGGCCTCAACACTATATTCACTCACCCCGCCGGGCGGGAACGGGAACCTCAGCACCCTAAAATTCACACCAGAGCCGTTGCTTGACAGCTAGAGTGGTTATTGCTAGTGCATATACGCTATAATCCCGCGTCTTTGTCCCGTATTTTCATCCCCAGAATTCAGGGTTGTGCATGACCGACAAAACCCAGCAACAAACCTCCCGTATCAAGGAGTTGATCGCCCGCGGTAAAGAGCAGGGCTATCTCACCTATGCCGAGGTAAATGACCACCTCCCGGAAGATATTTCCGATCCCGATCAGGTGGAAGACATTATTGGCATGATCAACGACATGGGTATCAAGGTGTTCGAAAGCGCACCAGATGCCGAAGAGTTGTTGATGGCCGAGGGTGACAGCTCCGCCGACGAAATCGCCGCAGCCGAAGCCGCCGCCGCACTGGCCGCAGTTGAGTCTGATGTAGGCCGCACCACCGATCCGGTACGCATGTATATGCGCGAAATGGGCACTGTAGAGCTGCTCACGCGCGAGGGCGAAATCGCCATTGCCAAGCGTATCGAAGAGGGCCTACGCGAGCTGATGGCCGCCCTCGCCTACTGGCCTGGCGCAGTACAGCAAATCATCGATGAATACGCGCTAATCGAGAAAGAAGAGCGCCGTATCCCCGATGTCATCGCCGGCTGGCTCGATCCAGCTGAAGATGTGCCCCCCGGAGCCCAGGCTGGCCAAGCCGCTGTAGTAAGCGACAACAGCAGCGAGTCCTCTGAAAGCGAAGGCGAAGAGGACGATGACTCGGACGACGCCGACGATTCCTCCAGCGAGGAAGAAGAGGAAAACGCCGGCGGTCTCGACCCAGAGGAGCTAGCCGAGCGCATGAATGCGCTGATCGCTGCGCAGAAAGCCGCCGATGAGGCCATCGCCGCCCACGGTCGCGACTCCAAGGAAGCCGGTACTGCTCTGGAAGCCGTCGCCGAGGTATTCCGCTACTTCAAACTGGCACCACGCCAGTTCGATCCTCTCTACGGCGAAGTTCGCGATATTCTCGATAGTGTGCGCAGGCAAGAGCGCATCACTATGAATTTGTGCATCAAGCGTGCACGTATGCCTCGCAAGACCTTTATCAAGGAATTTCCCGGTAACGAAACCAATGAAGAGTGGATCCCCGCGATCATCAAAAAGAAGCGCGACTACTCTGACGCCCTGCGTCATGTCGTAGACGATATCGTTCGCGCGCAACGCAAGCTGGCCCAGTGCCAAGAGCGTTCCGGTCTAGACGTAGGCCAGATCAAAGAGATCAACCGCCGTATGTCCATTGGCGAGGCCCGCTCCCGCCGCGCTAAAAAGGAAATGGTTGAAGCCAACCTACGCCTGGTTATCTCTATCGCCAAGAAGTACACCAATCGCGGCCTGCAGTTCCTGGACCTGATCCAGGAGGGCAATATCGGCCTGATGAAGGCAGTAGATAAATTCGAATACCGCCGCGGCTACAAGTTCTCCACCTACGCTACCTGGTGGATTCGCCAGGCTATTACCCGCTCCATCGCAGACCAGGCGCGCACCATTCGTATCCCGGTGCATATGATTGAGACCATCAACAAGCTCAACCGTATCAGCCGCCAGATGCTGCAGGAAATGGGCCGCGAACCCACTCCGGAAGAGCTGGGTGAACGCATGGATATGCCAGAAGATAAGGTACGCAAGGTCCTCAAGATCGCCAAAGAGCCCATTTCCATGGAGACCCCTATTGGTGACGATGAAGACTCGCACCTGGGTGACTTTATTGAAGACCAGAACCAGTCCTCCCCGGTGGACACCGCCACCCAGACTGGCCTGCACGACGCCACCCGCTCCGTGCTCTCCGGTCTGACCGCGCGTGAAGCCAAGGTACTGCGTATGCGCTTCGGTATCGACATGAACACCGACCACACCCTGGAAGAGGTGGGTAAGCAGTTCGATGTAACCCGTGAACGTATTCGCCAGATCGAGGCTAAGGCCCTGCGTAAGCTGAGGCACCCATCCCGATCAGAGCACCTGCGGAGCTTCCTCGACGAGTAAGCCCCCACAAAAAAGCCCGGTTCGACCGGGCTTTTTTATGTGACACAATCATGACCGCCCGCAAGGGTCTACGGATGGCAGGAGAGCAGCATGCAAAAAGAAGTCGCCAATAAACCGGAAGAGTCTGAAGAAGTCGCCAACAAGCCAGGCAAAAAAGGCATTGCCCGCCTGATTGCCGCCGCCAAATATTCAAGCGAAGGTCTCAGCGCCGCCTGGCGTAATGAGGAAGCCTTTCGTATTGAAGTTATCCTCGCTATCTTCTTTGTCCCTTTTGCCCTATGGGTAGGAGACACCCCGGCTGAACGCGCCGTATTGATCGCTGTTAGCCTGGTGGTATTGCCTTTGGAGCTTATCAATAGCGCTATTGAAGCCACTGTGGACCGCATAGGAGCTGAGAAGCACCCACTGGCCAAGATCGCCAAAGACACCGGCTCTGCCGCAGTAGCGGTGGCCCTGTTAATGTGGTTTATCGTCTGGGGTTGTATTGTGATTCCCAAGTTGCCGATTTAACCGCACTACTTGAAAATCGTTAGCTATAAAAAAAGGGAGGCTACGCCTCCCTTTCTACAACCTGAACAATGGTACTAATTAACACCAACAAACTGAACAGGCGTACCAACAAGCTCAAAATGGGATATCCATCCCTTACTTTCCAGGCTGGGAAGTTAAAAGCTCAAATAATAGCTACTGAGATTGACGTTGTTGTGCAAACACGACAAGAAGAAATTTCTGCCACAAAGGCATTGATTTGAAAGGAAAAATCTTGTACTTTGCCCAACCGCTTGCAACGATACCCGCAAGCAAAGTGTGGGCCCTTAGCTCAGTTGGTTAGAGCATCCGACTCATAATCGGCAGGTCCTGGGTTCAAGTCCCGGAGGGCCCACCATTTTGATCTCCAATTAATCCCTTCTCATGTGACTCACTGGGTTTCTAGGCGTCTAGGAAAAGCACCCACTTACGCACTCCCAACGTTGAAGTAGCTAGCGATATATCACATCTTTTCTAAAGCCCACTAAATTCAAACATCAAGCTATTAATCCGCCATCACCACCAAAATCTCCAAGAAACATAGAAGGTCATAAAAACTTTTACAGCGGATGATATTCACCACTGATAGAGAGCGATTAGAAGCCTGAACTTTTATGAATAGATCTATATCAAAACTACCCCTAACAACTAGTCGAAGTATTGTAATTTCAAATAGGGTGCTCAAGCCTCTCAGTAAACCATTAAAAATAGTGTTCAGTTATTTGAAACAGCAGTATCTCTAAATAAATTTTGATCATTCATCCAAGGTATTTTTTCGGCGACATGACATGTCATACATGCAGAGCGGGCATTGGAAAATCCTTGCCAGGCTTTTTTTATATCCCTGGTCTCAAATGTACTAAGTACAGCTTCATATGTTGAGTTTATAAAAATTGCATCCGAGTTTGCCCTCCGGGCAGGACGTTTTAGGTAACCATTCTCAATGACAGCTTTAATTTTTTTCCAATGATATATAGCTAGGTCAAAGTTCTCATTCTGAAGTGCCGAATATATGGTTTTGTAACGATCCCCTACTTCCCACATGGAAACAGAAAAACCACCAAGATAGTTTTGCAGTAAAATTAAGCGATCTTTATCATTTTCTGCATTCAACAACCAATCACGCTCATCGCCCGTATCATAATTCTCAGAATACGCAAAATTTTCTACAGATAAAGATACAACCAGAGCTATCAATAACTTATTCCCATTAAAAATCTTTGTCATGAGCTATACCAGTTTCCCAGAGACGTATACCAACTAAATACTTATAGCAGCAGAAAATGACGCCAGTTACTCTCCATTCAAATAATTTTTAATTTCTAGACTTTTAAGCATCCAATTAAATATATTGCAAGCACTTAAACCTTTCATTAGATATAAGATTTTCTCATAGAGAATAATGAATAAAAATTTGAAGTACATAGCCCTATGACCCCTTCAACGCCATACAGAAGAGTCGTGAGCTTAAAGAATATATTGGCAACTCTGCAGAGAAAAGTGATTGACCGTCATCAACATTACCAAGACCACAATGAGTAAAATAATCTGGTTCAGAGCTTCTCTCAGGATTACCCAATAACCATTGCTCTAGGTAAATTTTATCTCAAAGCCAGCTATAACTGATGGGTGGCCACTACTCCATGCCTATTAACTCTGTAAATGTCCAATTCCAGAATTGGCAGGGACCTGAATTAAGTAAAGGTACACAAAGTATATTTTAAATTCTCGATTTCCGGTTGAAGCGCGCTATGTAGGATATACTGCACCAGTTAAACAATAGTCAGCACCTGCAGCTTGATATGGATGTTCAGCACGCCTGGTTAACAATATCCTCAGATAAGAAGCACAGAATCGGTTGCCTGCCATTGAATTAGTGATAACCCAACCTAATCCTATGATTATTGGCCATCAAGATTGGCTAGAAGGCCTGAAAACAAAGGCTCTTAAGATTAAAGGAAGAACATAATGAAAGCACTGACGCTAAAAGCACCTGGCGGTCTTGAAAATATCTCTCTGAGCGAAATTAATGACCCCGGCAAGCCAGGGCCTGGGCAGATCCGTGTTGCCATTGGCGCATCCTCGCTCAACTTCCATGATTTGCTGGTTGCCGACGGCAGTATATCTACCGAAGATGGCCGTATTTTAATGTCTGATGGTGCAGGAACAGTTGAGGCCGTTGGTGAGGGTGTCACCGAATTTAAGATCGGTGATTCCGTGGTTTCCTGCTTTTTCCCCCAATGGCAGGCAGGGCCGGCATGCCACAGTGTTTGGGGCTTCGCCAATACACCCGGAGATGGCATTGATGGAATGGCAGCCCAGCATGTAGTACGTGATGCCACTGCATTTACCCTGGCACCCAAGGGCTGGAGTCATACTGAATCTGCCACTATTACCACAGCGGGCCTCACGGCCTGGAGGGCCTTGGTCAGCGATGGCAAGGTTAAACCAGGAGATATAATTTTAACCCTTGGTACTGGCGGCGTATCTATTGCCGTAATTCAAATTGCCAATATGTTGGGCGCCCAAGTAATTGTGACCTCATCCTCCGATGAGAAACTAGAACGCGCCAAGAAGCTGGGGGCAACTCACGGGATTAATTATAAAACCCATACACAGTGGTCAGAAAAAGTACTGGAGTTAACCCATGGCAAAGGGGCCGATCATATTATCGAGGTGGGTGGGCCCGCCACTTTGGAACAATCCATTCAGTCAGTTAGGGTGGGGGGGCACATTTCTCTCATTGGGGTGCTAACTGGCAGAGAGGGAGAAGTCCCAACAGCATTACTGATGGGAAAACAAGCACGCCTACAAGGGCTGGTTGTGGGAAATCGCCGTGAACAGCAGAATTATGTTGCGGCATTGGAAAGCAACACAGTGCATCCAGTTATCGATAAGACATTTCCGTTTGCCAATCTTGAGGAAGCTTTTGAGTATCAAACCAGCGGTTCGCACTTTGGTAAGATTTGTGTGGAGTGGTAACCGTTTATTTTAAAGAGCTATTCCCTAGAAAATGAGTAATACACTGCTACCGGCATTTATTATGTATAAACTCATGGATGCGCTCAATGAGTATTGAAACCTAATAAGATTTCGAGTGCAGTGTATTATTTTTTCAGTACAATGAAAGTCAATATTTACTATGACTTTACCTGATTTTCGCGATCCTTTTCTTGAATATGATTTAGTAACTGTAATAGTGTTCCGTCCCTACCCGGCTTATAGTCACGCCAGCTTGTCGTCATCGGAAAATCAGGGTAGAGCGCATCGGTAGGAGATTGAATAAAGCGATAATAGCGCTTGGCAATACTTATCTCTCTCTTCGAGTTTTTAAGCTTAAAACGGTTAGTTTCAGAGGCTATATTAGGATCAGCACCTGTCGGAGTACCCACCAAGTTGGCATTGAGAATTTGCTTATACTGGGCCGCATTACTCACCGCTGCTGATTGAGTACCCTCATCAATCATTACATATATACCATTGCGCCAATCGAATTGATCCAAATTTTGAATACTGGAAGAGAGAGCCAATCCTACGTAAAAATTTCCGCCATGATTATCTCGAAAATCGATAACAAGATTCTGAACTCTACTATCACGTACGATATCAACAATATTCTCACACTGTTCTTGAAGATCACGTAAATCTGGATAACTATCAAAGTCCACGTAAACTGCGTCGTACTTTCTTAGTAAAGCCAGGCGGATACCAGACAAGTCGATATTAAAATAATTAATATCAGGAACCAAAACCGGATACTGTGTGCTCAACCCACCAAATTTTTCCATAGGCACAGAGTGCACTTTCATTGAGATAGATCTACCATCTTTTAAAAACTGGTAAGTCACCTCATCTTGCCCATCAATAATGCCAGTGCCATAAAGAAACTTTGCCAATACTACGCATTAAACGCATTATTCCCACCTCTACTTCTGCTTCATTCATATCTGGCAGAGATTTAAGTAGAGTATGAATTTGCTCATAGAATTCATATTTATCAACATTAACAAGCGGATCTATATGATGTGTTTCAATTAATTTCTGTAATTACTGTATATCTTCCTTCCACAAACTAACCTTCTCAGTTTCAAGTGTGTTGGCTTTATATGAAAAAAATAACAAGTAGATAATTAAAAATAATCTTTGTTTTATGCTTGATTCCGGCTGAAATATGAGGGAGAGACCCCAAACTGAAGGTGAAAGGCCCGGCGAAAACTATCGTAACTGGAAAAGCCCACTCTTAGAGCTACTTGCTCCAAGCTCAAGGGCTCGCAAGTAATCAGGTCCCGCGCCCGGTTGAGACGAATTTGATTTAAATACTGGCTAGGCGTGCTGTGTAAATGACGCTTGAACAAGCGAGTTAACTGGCGCTCACTGATAGATATTCTCTCGGCCATATCGGAGACACTGATAGGTTTTTGATAATCTTGAGCTAACCACTCCAGCAATGGGTTGAGACGCATGCTATCGCCAGATTGTACCTGTAATAAGTCTGAGTACTGCGCCTGGCCACCACGGCGCTGTAGATAGACCACCAGTTCTTTGGCAACACTTGCAGCAATAGTATTGCCGTGGTCTCTGCGAATGATCTCTAAGGCTAGGTCGACGCCAGATAAAACACCGGCGGAAGACCAAATTCCTTCACTTTCAATAAACAGCGGGTCTTCTTCTACTTGATAATTGACCGCCTGTTGTGCCAATTGTCGGCAGTGTCGCCAATGTGTAGTAACTCTATGACTCTGTTCAGGAAAAATCTTTGCCAGTATAAAAGCACCGGTACAGATACTCATTACCCTATGGGCATTTTCAGCTATCAGTCTCAAAGCATTGAGTTGCTTCGAGTTCAGTTCCAATTGCCGCATTCCAACACCGCCACAAATGACCAAGTAATCGACTTGTGGTAATTCAAAGATATCGCAGTCTACAGAAAGGGATTGTCCATATGCTGTTTCAACAACCCCTGAAGACAAACCTAATAAATAGCAAGAATAGGCCTCACTGATAAAACTGTTAGTCTCCATAAATGCATCCAAGGGGCCAAATAAGTCCAGGGCCTGAAAACCATCGGCAATGAAAAAACCAATCTTTTTGCTCATAGCAATTCCTCCTTGTACCTATTCTACTCCTCTAGAAATGTCACAAAAGACGCAATTACGACAAAAACAGACATGCCGATTGCAACGTAAAATACGCTGTGGGTAACAGCTTCATTTTCCATGCCATCTTATGTACTCGTGTCGCAAGCCACAGATATTCGCTATTCATAAGTACTCATTCCTTCAAATTTCTCCTTTTATAGTTTCAACAGAGAACCGTCGAAGTGGATAATCAAATGGAGATATTGCAAAGCAAAGAAATCCGTATGGGGATAGTTGAGAATTCATGAGGGAAAATAGGTTTAGCAGAGTGACCGGTATAGACCTGTCACTCTGCTGTGAGAGAGTATAGATTGACAAAACTCTGGTATAGATCACTACAGCTCTGTAGCCGACTTAGTTATACTTCCCGAGTGATAGCCTAGTGCCTCGATTACCCCGACTTCGGCCAAAGAACAAGATTTATGCTCTTTTCATCTGCCCTACTAGCCATGGTTATGGCCACCACCACACCAAATAATTGTACCGATGGTATTGCCCTGGCAAGGGGGGTAGCCGCCATTGCAAACGAATACCCTTGGTTGAGCGCAAACAAGAAAGACTACGTATTACGTAACTATCATCGTATGTACATCATTATCCCCAAAAAGTCCGATATCAATATCAAGGGTGGTGGTATGCCAACGGCTACAGTAGGTAAGGAGAACTGTGAGGTAATTAATGTTCACCTAGCTCGTTAATTTATTGTCGAACACTAATAAGATGTACTTTAACCTTGCTTTTTATAAACCTGCGTATTGTTAGTTTCATCGCATTCCTCCACGATGTTTTTATAGTCTGCGGTCACTTCCAGCACCGCATCAGGATCAAATACCCAATAATTCAAGGTAAAGATGAGGGTTATCGTCGCACTAACGGCTAAGGCTGGGATTGCTTGAACATCATTGGCCAAAGTATCGGGATCGATCAGGCGAGCAAAACTTGCGGCAGCTGCCATTTGCCCGACATTGGTGATATCTACAGCAATCAGGGATTGCCCTGAACCAGAGTCCCAGATTGGATCATGTATTTTGCTCACGATCAGGTCTGGTTTATCACATACACATAAGCAAATGTAGTGATCATCTTCAATTACTCCAAAGGGTGTACCCGCATAACAATTAGCTTTGTCGTCAAATTGATTACCATATAACCAATGGGCCAATGGATCATCATATGGCTTTTCAATAATCTCTGGATTGCGAGTGATTTTACAAACATTGGTTCGTTCAAACTCCTCTGTCATTTCCTTTGTCAGTTCAGATTCTGGTGTAGCACCGACCCAAATTGCACAAGTTCTACGGCAGGTCAATGGACCCTGACCTTGATAGAAGTTAGGGTACCAACCAGCATTATAGTTCTGCATACTTATATCCTGAATCGGATCTGCATAACTGGTTATCGCAAAAATTAATGTCAGTAAACTAGCTAAAAGACTGATTATTAGTCTCAACATGTTACCCTCCACAAAGTATTCTTTTACTAACTATTTCACCCTTCAGCCATATATCAAATAAAAACTACATTCTATTGGCTGGAGAGATTGTAAAGCGACCTTATGGAATATCTATATATAGCTGGAAAATATTGGCGGGGTTTAACCTTAAACAGTTGCGACTCTCTTATTTATCATGATTTTTTTAATTTTAAATTCAGTTTTATAATTAAGACACTTCAGCGCTAGAGAAAATGTAAATATAACCAAGATGCAAAGCATATATCCTCATCCATCCACATTAACTTATCCTCTTATAATCAAGGGTATTAAACATGTATTTTTAATACCCTAGCACCCTAATTACTACTGAGTGAGAACATCCGAAAATAAACAGAAAATACTAAAATTCCGCGACGCTATATAAAACTGCCAATGTAGCTCCAATTGAAAGCATTAGCGGATACACAACAGCTAAGAAAGAATACTTAATCAAAGTCATAATCCACCCTTGCCTATATAAACGCTTTTGCATGATTAAAAGATATACAGGCATCCAAAACAAAAGGATAGATATTAAACACCACGTGATCTGCTCAACCCATGGATAACCGCCAAACCAACCCTGAACATTAAGTAGAAGAGTCGTCAGTAATAGTGCCAAACTAATAAATGCATGGCTATGTAATGCAACAATTAAGTGTTCCATATATAACCTTCGTTTGAACAGATAAAGCACCCATAACATGAGTGCAAAAATAGGCAGCATAATAAATAGTGTGGAAGGTAATGAACCAAGAAAAATCTTCTTGAAACGATTGGGATCAGCTTCAACTAGATCACTATTTTTTTCGATCTTTAGCAAGAATTCAGCCACGCTATCCACCAGGGATTGTGGTACACCTGAAAATCTTGGGCGTTCAGCTTTGTTATCCCAGCAAGCTCCACCAACCTTTACATTGCAATGATCATCATCTTCACTATCAAAAATATCAACTACCAATTTGGGCTCAGCCCTCTGAAATTCATCGATCATTTCACCAACTTTTTTCTTTGGAGCCTCATTCGGCAAAAACTCAGTCTCGACATCCTGATTTGATGTGTCTGATATAGTATTTCTCACTTCATCAAGGGGCTGCTTTATATCAGATACTTCCTCAACCACAGTCTCATCATTCTCAGATGAATAATCCTTCCAATCAGTGCTAAGCTGAATTGTAAAAAAGGTTGTTATACATAAGAAAATAAACAAACGTACTGGGCTTACATAACGTACCCGCCGTCCAGCAAAATACTCGACTGTTAGAAAACCAGGACGAAACAGCAAAGGCGCCAGAGTGCGTACTATACGCGAATCAAGCGCTAGTAATGTGTCAAAAAAATCCCCGATTATGTTAGAAAATTGGCGCACCATTCCTTTTACAGGCTGACCACAAGAATAACAGTGTGGCCCCAAAAGTTCGGTCTTGCAGTTTGCACATTCAGCAACACTTCCTTTTATATGTTCCACTGTTTCTGAACAACTCATTACCTCTATCCTTTTTTCTACTTCTAGGTATCAACCATAAAAACGTTCTATTTCTTTGCATCTTATTATGTGACGAACGTCCAAAAAATAATAACCACTGATCAATTTGTTTTATTTCACGAATAGCTAAAAACTAGCACTAAAGCTCTGCCAAGCTCCAGAGAACAGTCAAAGCCGCGCCCAAGGCCAGCAAAATCAAATAAGCCCCTCCCAGAAAAGAGTATTTACATAAGGTAATAAGCCACCCCTGCTGATATATACGCTTTTGCATCCAAAATAGATAAATGGGGACCCAAATAATTAGCAGAAAAAACAGATTATCAAAAAGTGAAGAGATTACATTGTAATCAGAAAACTTTTCGCTTGCGCTGTAAAACAGATTGGCAGTTAAAATACTTAAACAAATAAAAGCATGACTGTGCAGTGCAACAATCAAATGCTCCATATAAAGTCGACGTTTGAAGATGTAAGCTACCCACAACATCATGGCGAAAATTGGCAACATGATTATTAAAGTAGAAGGCAAGGCTCCCAGAAATGCTTTCTTAAGTCGATTTGGATCTTCAGTGACTCGTTCTACATTTTTATGGGCACTGTCTACTTTTTTATTAACCCAACCTTCCAAAGAATCAGGAAGCCAGCCAACTTGAAAAAACTCTTCATCTATTTCGGTAATGGTTTCATTTAGTCCCGAAGCAATAACATCCTTAGTGAAATATTCAGATTGCTTTGATGCCCCTGTAACTCCGTTTAGATTGATATTAACTTTATCTAGATCCGTATTCAGTTCGCCTAAATCTGTCTTAATTTCAATGCGTTCTTCAACAAGCTCAGATTCTACCTCCTCTAAATTGATGACCACCAAATTGTCTTCAGCATGTTTTTTTTGGAGGTCTTTTAAATTCTCAACAGCCTGATCAAGACCTCTTTCGGCAGACTCCGTATCCACAACTACAGATTTATTGCCACCAAAGTTAATAGCCCAGTCACTATTAATCTGAGTAACAAAAAAACTGGTGATACAAAGAAAAATAAACAACCTTACAGGACTTACATAGCGGACTCTACGACCTGAAAAATATTCAGTAGTTAAAAATCCAGGTCGAAAGAATAAGGACGGCACTGTTTTCCATGTACGCGAGTCAAATGCCAGTAGAGTGTCAAAAAAGTCTCCAATTATGGAGGAGAAATGACGCACCATCCCCTTGACCGGCTGACCACATTTGTAACAGTGAGGTCCCAAAAGTTCAGTTTCGCAGTTAGCACAACGATTTGATTTTTGAGCAGAATGATTTGCGGATGCCGTAGTACTCATTACCTATTACCCCTCGACATTTAAAATAAATTTCCGAATTACACAAAACGTATTTATGAGCTCAAGTCCCAATTAACGAGCTAAATTAAAAAAACCTCAACTAGTGAAAGTTCACTGATTAAAGCTTTCAAAAGGAATATAATTTCTTGAAAATTTACAGGCGCAGGTCGGGAAAAAATAGAAACGCGCCAATTTTAGGCGCGTTTTGCAAGGCTTTTGGCAGTAATTGCTGGGTGTTAATTATCCAATAGGAAACGAGCAATAGTTCGCAAGCCATGTCCCTTGGCACCAGCGGCCCAAAGGTCATTGGCACTTGGCTGGTAAGAGCCAGAGAGGTCTATATGTACCCAGTTGCGGCCCTCCTCCGATACAAAACGAGCAAGGAAGGCCGCCGCAGTTGAAGCCCCAGGGCTACCGTCAGCGCCTATATTAGAAATATCGGCAAAGTTAGAGGGGGTCTGCTCTAGATGGAAGGGCTCCAGTGGCAAGCGCCAGGCCTTCTCATTCTCCTGTGCTGCGGCATTCAGTACCTTCTGTGCCATTTCATCTTCAAAACTGAAGACTGAATTAAAGTCGCGGCCTACAGCCATTTTGGCAGCACCCGTCAGGGTAGCGGCATCCAAAACAAAGCGAGGCTTATCTTCCCCTGCGGCGAGTAGGCCATCCGCTAATACCAGACGCCCTTCCGCATCGGTATTCAGCACTTCAACGGTGACACCATTCTTGTATTCAATAATATCGCCCAACTTAAATGCGTGGCCGGAAACCAGGTTCTCCGCACAGCAAAGATACAGCTTCACTCTTTTTTCCAGACCACGCGCAATGGCCAGCGCGAGGCCTCCAGTCACCATAGCGGCACCGCCCATATCAGATTTCATGGTGGCCATGTTGCTTGAGGGCTTAATGCTGTAGCCACCGGAATCGAAGGTGATCCCTTTGCCCACCAGACAGATATCCACCTCAGCATCCGCATTGCCTGTAGGGTTGTAGTCGAGCTGTAACATGACCGGCTCGCGCACGCTACCACGGCCCACATTGTGGATACCAACAAAGCCATCGCGCAGCAAGTCATCCCCGGCCACTATGCGATAGTTAACTGCGCTCGGGGCAAGCTTCTGTAGCATTTCCGCCGCGCTCTCCGCCAGCACCCTGGGAGAAACATCATCCGGCGTGCCATTGGTAATCTCGCGGACCCAACACGCAGCATTTTCACGTGCTGCCAGTTCTTTTAGCTCGCCAGCATCCTCGCTGCCCCAGTGGATTTTATTATTGATACGTGGATTAAAATAACCGCCCCAAAAAGCCCAGCGACTTTCGATATCCCAACCCTCACCGCTGAGTATCACCTCATTGATTCCCATGCCATCGAGGCGTCGAGCCGCGCGTTGCGCCGCCACCAGTGCAGCACCTTTGGCCGCACCAATATGGATATGCGCTTCGCTGCCATTAAAACTGAGTAACGCCGCCTCGCCCCAGGGTTCTCCTGCAGTGCCTTCCACCAAATGAACGCGCATAGCTTTTGTCATACAACACCTTTTTTGAAACTTGTGTGCCAATTTTATTGGGATTCACGCTGCATTCTAACAGTACATCAAAAATACTCGACGATTGCGCCGCCACGATGACGGCGGATAAACTGTTAGAAAGAAACACAATAAACCTTTAGGAAGAAAAGTTTTTAGGGAAAATTCATGGCTGAATCCTGCCGCTACCATTCCAGTGCCGATGCATCCTGGCAATGCCAACCCTGTCAGCGCAAATACTGTAGCGAATGTATCCCAGGCTCCAGTGCCAACTATCAGGGCCTTGGACCCGAGTGTCCGTTGTGTCGCGATCCAGTTGAGTATATCGGTGCCAGCAACAGTGCTAAGCCCTTTTGGCAGATGGGAATTTTTTATTTTCTCTACGCCTTAAAACCAGGTCCCCTGGCGATCATAGCACTGGCAGCTGCAGCCAGTTTGCTAATCTCAGGCCTGGGTCTTTTAGCAATCGTGGCCCTGGTGGGCATCGTTGCCCTGGTGAGCCGCTACAACTTGCTGGTTATCGAGCGGCTTGCCAGTGGCCAGTTGGAAGCTCCCGGAATTGGCGATGCCCTGGACGGTAATAGTGCACCGCTGTTCTTGAAAGTCATCGCTATGACCTTGATTGCCGGTTTTGTTGGTTACAAGCTCTTCTCTTTCGGTATGGGTGCCGTGCAGCTTTATGCTTTTGCCCTCTTCCTATTCGCGCCGGCAGCGATGATTGTACTGGCCCTTGAACACAGCCTGCGTGCGGCGATCAATCCACTTAAGTTACTACAATTCACTTTGATTATCGGCTGGCCCTACTGGCTGTTGTGGATTACCACCACTGCGGTTTCCGCCGCACCCAACCTGCTGATGGCCATTGCCATTGAAAAGCTACCCCCCTGGTCCCTGAGCCCGGTGATTGCAGCCACGACTACCTATTTCTATATCGTGACTAGCGCCATGATGGGTTATATCTGCCTGTCACGGCAGCAAAAGCTGGGTATTCAGGCCGAACTGGATGACGAAAGCACCTTTCTGGAAGAGGACGAATTCAACCGCGCACGCGCTTTGGCCGATGCACAGATTTTAATGCGCGAATCGAATCTTCCAGCCGCACGTCAGGCGCTGGTAGATGGCTTGCGCCGCTACCCCAATGATGAAGCCCTCAACGAACGCTACTACCGCTTGCTACTGGCAACCCAGGACCAAAAAGCCCTGCGGGAACTCGGCCCCCATTTACTGGATAAGTTCATACAACTCAACCGGCCACACAAAGCGGCGGAACTTTACCTGGCCACCGAGCCGGCCCCCCCTATTGTAAAACCCGAGCTTCGCCACACCCTAGCCAAGGTGCTCTACCAACAGCACAAATACCAGCTGGCGGCGCAATTATTGAACAATCTACACAAGGAAAGTTATCCACAGCTGGATGCGGCTTACCTGCTGCTGGCACAGGTATATATGGATGGGATGAATCGCGAAGACCTGGCCAGGAAATTACTGCAATTCATTAGACAGAAATTCCCCAACAGCACTCTACGCAATCAAATCGATACTCTGTGGAAAGTACTAAATAGTTCAGAGAACACACGCCAATAAATTCACAGAGTCAACGAGTCAGTAGCCTGTACCGATAGCACGCTTCCAGGAGAGGGGTGCGTGCTTTCTCTATCCGTTTATTCCACCCGGTAGAAAACCAGAAGCAATCTCACCAGTGCTTTAAAGCCCTATTCCATAGATAGAGGCAGCGGGCAAAGCCATTATAGGTTTTGTTAAGACACCATCGCAGACCCGGTGTTTTTGACAACCTTGCTTTCCACTGTTCACTGGGAGAGTTCTCCCAAATCGCTATAAATGCTTCGTAACCCACTCGCAGGTGCCCCTGTGTATCAATCACGTGCAAGCGCTCTCGCACAAATTCCAGGTCCACATCGAGCTGCTGTGCTTTGGCATTATCAAGGTGAACATCTTCCCACTCTACACCGCAAGTGGTGTTTTTCTTCTTCTGAGCACGGATACCCGCATCGCATACCGGACAGGCAGAATTGTAGAAAACACGTACTTTTGTGGCCATACAGAATCTCTGTCTGTGGAGTTAACGAGGGTGCTCGATATCTTTATGATCCACTAGCTCCCACGGCAACCCCTTATTACGGTAAATCCTCTTATTCTTATTGGGGTAGTCTGCCACATCATGATCCAGGCGCTGGCCCACTACGATACAGCGCAGAATATCGTTTCCGGTATTTTTCATCACATGGGGAAGGCCATTAGCCGGATATCCGATAAAGTCCCCTTCACCCACTATATAGTTTTCTTCGCCGATGAATACTGAAGCCTGCCCCTGCAGGATATAGACACATTCATCTTCAAATTTGTGGCAGTGATACTCTGTGGATTCGTACCCAGGCTCTATTTCAATAATGTGAAAGCCAAAGCCACTTATCCCGGTCATGTCTCCCAAGGATTTATTGCGGCGCACTGCATTCGGGTTGAGGAAGTGCACCTTGTGCTCCCCCTCCATATCCAGGATTTGTTCTTTTTTAAGAATATATTTATTCATAAGGCTCCCCTGCCAATTTGATCTTATGGATGCTTACTGGGATCTGTCTAACTGCCTATGTATTTTAATAAACAGGTTATTATCCTCTAGGGCTGTCCAGATATTTCCATCCCCTGGGTTAACGCCTTCATTTCCCGCGCACGCCCCTCCTCGCCCAGGCGTCGGTAATAATTCACCAGAGTCATACCTAATTTGGGTATCAACGGGTGCTGTACTTTTTGCGCAATAAGCTTGTTCAAGAGTTCATCGAGCCAGGGCCAGTTTTTGGCTTCAGCAGCGCGGCGCGCCATCAACAGGCAAGTTTTGGCAGTTAGGGCTCGAGGCTTCTGCGTAGTTTGCAGGTAACTGTAATAACCGGAGGAAATAATACGAGCATCAACTGTTGGGTTGGCCGCCTGGGTAAATAGCGCCAAATTGGCTCGGTGATACGCCTCACTATCGGGATTAATCGCGGTCAACTCGATAAAGCGCTGTATCAGCGGTAGGTGGTCGGGATACTGACGTACTGCGGAGGCCGCAGCCTCTGCGGCTTCGAGCAGCTTACCCTCTTCCTGGAATCGATCGATGCGCGCCAGCGCGCTCTTTTGCGGGGATGGTAGTTCCTCTTCTTCCTGCGGCATCGCCTTTAACGGTGGTCGCCAAAAAATCAACAGTAAGGCCAGAACAAATCCAGCCAGCAAGCCGCCGGTATGGGCCCAATAGGCGATCCCGGCATCACCATATAGGTAGCCAAACACTTCCTTACCCAGCCAAAGGGGCAACACCATCAGAGCCGGTGCACTGAACTCGCCAAACATAAATCCGATGGTGTAAAAAAAGCGCAAGCGCCGCACTCCGTATATAGCAACGAACATCCCCATAATCGCCGATACAGCGCCAGAAGCACCGACCATAGGTACATAACTGCCCGATTCAACCAACATATGCAGGCTAGCTGCAGCCAAGCCACCGAGGAGATAGAGGGTGATAAACCAAAGCCCCCCCAGTGCCAGCTCAACCGATAAGCCAAACAGCAGCAAAAACACCATATTGCCAATCAGGTGATCCCAGCTGCCGTGTAAAAACATATGACCAAAAAGTCCAGCCGCGCTGGGCTCCGCCGGCGTCAGACCCAGGGCCATGCTGCTAATCTTGTCGCGCAGCCCGGCAAAATGCTGGCGCTGCTGTAACCACTGGGTTTGCCCCTCCTGTTCTAGCCGGGGTAGTAACCACTGGTGAAATTCCGTATTCCACAGTAGTTCCCGATAGACAAATTCCTCGCCCTCTACATCCATCTGCAGGCGCCACTCGGGATGCTCCTCATTGACATAAATCAGGAAGCGCTGCTCCTCCAGATCCGGTAAGTCACTGTCGAAGTAATATTCCTCAGCCTGCTGCCAGCGGGCATCGTCACCGCCCTGGTAGAACATAAACACCAGTAAGTTGGCGAGGATTAGCACAAAGCACATCAGAGGAGGTCGGCGCCAGTCTGGTTTATTCTGGATCGGGATTATTAGCACGGGCAGTTCCTTGTAGATATTGCACGAACGCCCAATAGCAAAAGGCTGCAATAAAAATAACAGGGATGAAGCCGACATCACCGTCGGCCGTTTGGAAAATACTACGCCTGTTCACCGCAACTCAAGCCCGATGCTCTCCCTGGGTTACTACTTTTTCCCTGCGCGAGTAATCATTGCCGGTGCATCCCAACTGCGCAGGTGCAGATCTCGCTGTGGGAAAGGCACCTCGATACCCTTTTCACGAAATTCCCGCAACAGTTCTAAATTGTAAAGCGCATAGGAGTCACCCAGAGATGTGACCATGTTACTGTTCACCCATACCACCAGCTTAAAATTCAGCGCGCTATCGCCAAATTCCATCAGCCAGACTTCAGTTTTACGCTTCCAGTCGGTATGAGTGATATTGACCCGCGAGGCGGCCTCCAGTGCAGCTTCCCGCACCAAGTCTGGATCGGAGGCATAGGAAACACCAAAGGACACATGAATACGACGCACCGGGTCATCAAGGGTATGGTTAATCACCCGCCCAGCGACAAACTCGGTATTCGGTACCAGGATATCCACATTGTCGCGGGTGGTGATACGGGTTGAACGTACATTGATATCGCGGATTCGACCAAAAACACCGGATTCCAGCTCTACCAAGTCCCCAACCTTCAAGGGCCTTTCGAACAGCAAAATAAGCCCGGAAATGAAATTGGAAAAAATAGCCTGCAAGCCAAAACCAATACCTACAGATAGGGCTCCAGCCACCAGTGCCAGCTTGGAGGTATCCAGGCCGAGCATACTCAACACCACAATCAGGGCGACGCCGATATAGGTGTAGTGCAATACGCGACTCAGGTTATACATGGAGGATTCGCTGGCGTGTTCCCTGCGTACCAGCCGGCGTAGGAAGGCGCGAGTCAGCACCGACAGCAACCAGGCGCAGACCAACACAAATGCCATCCTGGCAATCAGGCGCAACGTAATTGGGTTTTGCGCGATAGTAAACAACTGGTAATCCGCCAGAGTGCGCCAGCGTTTGTATACCTGGCGGCCGGTTAGCGCCAAACGTTCGCGAACCGTGGCCCACCAGCCCTGGCGCTCGCGGTAAACTTCAAGTTGGGCCTTCTCGTAGCGCTGGATATCCTGCTCCAAGTCGTTGGCCCGAGCCAGACCACTGCCGATCCGTTCAAAGTAGGCCCACCAACGGCTCAGATCGGCACTTTCCTCCTCATCGCGCCAAGCCACCACCTGCCGCTGTCGGATCGCCAGCTCCCGCGAAGTGCTATCGATCACCGCATTGGCATTCTCCAGCAGCTCGCGACTGACAACCAATGTCTCCTCGCCCGTTTCTGGATTCAATACGCGGTTGATGGATTGCAGTAACTCACTCTTGCGCTTACCCAGGTGTTCCTCTAAAAGGTCCACCTCCAGTTGCATCAGGGTGAGGTCCTTTTTCATATTGACGTCGGGATCAGTGGAGGGCTCGGTAGTGCTCTGAATACTGGTGCGAGTAGCGGCGATACGCTCAATTTTCTTATCGCTGTCGGTGATGGATTTCTCCAGCTTTTCGGCATCCTTCTCACTGAACTGCAGGTCGTCGAGCATACCGCGCAGCTTGGTTTCCGACAGTTCGATTTTTTCCTGCCAGGTGCCGAGAAACTCATTCACCGTATCCAGCTGCTCAATAATATTCAGGTGATTGATCTGCGCCAATAAAAGCGCTTGTGCCGCCTGATCTTCTTCCTCACCTTTGGCATCACGCAGCACAATTACCTGCTTGCGCAACTGCGCCAAGGATTGCGATCGGCTAGCGCGCAGCTGCCGCGCCTCTAGCTGCACACCACTCAGGCGGCGTTGACCGCGGCTAATGGCCGCATCGGCGCGGGCCCAGTCGAGTACACTAGGGCTTTCCGGAAACTTCACCTCCGGCATCAACTCAACTTTTAAATATTCCTGACGCTTCTTCCAGGTGACCTCCACCCCCTCCAGGCTCTGGGTAATTTTTTTCGCCCCTTTTTGCAGCGCCTCATCCTCTTCAGGTAATTCTTGCTGCCACTCTTGCCAACCCTTTTTAATGGCCTGTAGCCACTCTCGTCGCTGCTCCGGCGATGCATTGGTCCAGCCGGTCCACCAATCTGCAGAAGGATCGGCAAACTCAGGCACCACCGCCTTGAATTCCTTGGGCTTGGAACCGGGTAACTGGGCACTAGCGGCCAGAGAGCAAAGGGCGAAAAAAATCAGGCAGAAGGCGATCGGAAAAAAGTGGGAAAGTCGTTGCCCGGTGCGAGTCTTAGGCTTATCAGTAAAGAAGTAACCACCAACACCCAGCATAAAATACACATCTGTCCGTGAAGCAGTATCAGCAAGGGGAAGACCTTGCCCTTAGGGGCTTATTTCTTGAGTGTAGCCGAGAGCGGCCAGGCTCTCGGCTCTTCAACTTAAAGGGGCTCAGTAGCGTCTGCGCCCATAGCTGCGCATACAATTGAGGTATTGTCTGCGATAGGCGCGAGTACTAACCACAGATACTCTTCCAGGTCTATGCACACTTCTCACCAGATTGGCTGCTCTGGCCTTGCAAAACACTTCCCTACGGCCGAGATTTCTGTCAGGGCGGCGGACATTTCTCGAATGACGTAGCTGGCTGACATTGCGGGAGGATTCGTATTTAGGAGGATAGGCTCGGGTAGATTCGTAATTGGGCGGATAGGCACGCGGGTAAATTCTTACTTCGGGTGCTAGGGGATTGCGATTGTAATTGCGCCAATTGGCCGGAGGGGTAACCACCACAAATTGGTTGTCTTTAGGGTCAAACTCGAAGAAAGTGCCATTCCCCGCTCGCCGGTAATCCTTGCCACCGAGGTAAAAGGATGTGCCTGTTGGTACTTCCGGCACTCTAGCCCCGAGTGGTGGCTCCACACGGGTGTAACCATCTGGTCCCTGCCGGTAGAAATATCCATCTGCATAGAAATAAATTTCATTGTTGGCTTCGATAAGGCGCGCCCCGTCCAGAAGGGGCACCACCTGCGTCTCCGCGAGAGGTGCTGAGGCAATCGTCAGTAACAGCAGCGCAAGCAGGAAACGCATAAGACACCTCGACGAGCAAGTAAATGTCGCAGAAGTGTATTGTCATGGAACTCTGTTCCCCAATTTAATTGAAAGAGACTGGTATCAATATTTCAGTCAGCCACCGCCAGAACACTGCTGTCATCTTTATCGCGCACCACCTCTGATAATATCTTCACCTCCTGCCCCGGCTGCAGGCGCTCGGCACCGCGCACGATAACCCGATCGCCATCAGCGAGTTCACCGTAAACGGCTATCCACTCTCCATCACCGCTGCCAACACGAACCGACAAACGCTCCGCTTTATCCTCTTTATCCACACGGTAAACAAAGGTTTCGCCATTGCGTAACACCAAGGCGTCACGCGGAACTGCCATGGTGTCGCGGGCCTCAGACAGGGGGACTGCCACCTGTACCGGCATGCCCACTACCCAGTCCCACTGCTGTGAAGCCTTGCCGGGCAGCTGCACCATCAGCTTAACTCTGCGAGAGTTTTCGCTGGCCACAGGTACATACTGGCGCACATGACCGCTGATAATCCGTGCTTTGGCGCGCTCACTCTCGGAGAGGGACAAGGCATCGCTTCGCACCGAAATACTGTCGCCGGCACCAATCAGGGGCAGAGCAGCCAACGGAATATCTGCCTCCACCTCCAGCTGGGACATATCCAGCGCGCGTAACAGCTCGGAGCCGGTGCGGACATATTCCCCCGCCTGCAACTCGCGACTCACCACCAGGGTATCGAAGGGGGCGTCAATGTTGGTCTTACCAAGTTCATAGGCGCGCCTGTCCCGCTCAATCTGTGCGGCTAACAGATCCTGGGCCATCGCCTCGCGCTCGGCCTGCTGTTCCTCCAGCGCTGCACGGGAGGTGCTGTTGGTTTCCGCCAGTTTACTCAGTCGATGCAGCTGCGCGTCCAGGTAGGTGAGACGCGCCTTCAGCTGGGCAATACGACTTTCACTATTGCGCAACTGCAGGCGCCAATGGGTTCCATCCAACTGCGCCAGGCGCTCACCTTTTTTTACCAAGCTACCGGGCTCAGCAACAAACTCCAACACGCCATCCAGTTCAGAGGAAATACGTATATCGCGACGGCTCACCACCTCCCCGGCGGACCACTGGCTAGCTGCCATCTGGCGGGTCTCAGCCCGATCCACAGTGACCGCCACGGCGCCACTCTGGGCCAAAACCTGTCCCACAGAGGTGAGGGACAGGACAACTCCGGCAAGTAACTTTTTCATTGGGAACTCCTCAGGGCCAGTCTTTGACGCAAGCCGGTAAATTGCGGCACAGGCAGGCGACCGGTCTGTAACAGCGCCGGTAATAAAATCAAGGTAAACAGAGTACTGACCGCCATTCCACCGACAATCACGGCAGCCAGACCGCGGTAGATCACACTTCCTTCGCCCGGAGCTACCAACAGGGGCAACATGCCGAATACGCTGGTCAAGGTACTCATAAAGATCGGCCGCAGGCGCAGGCGCAACGCCTGCTCCACCGCCTCTACCCGACTGGCGCCCGCGCCTTCCGCTGAGCGGGTCTGGTGTACTAACAAGATGGCGTTATTCACTACCAACCCCAGAAGAATAACGAAACCAATCATGGTGAGAAGATCGAGGGGCTGGAAGCTGATCAGATTCAGCAACTGCAGTGCCAAGACCCCGCCGACAGTAGCCAGCGGTACGGTTAACAGCACCAGCCCAGCATCGCGCAGTGAGCGAAACAAAGCACTCATCAGCAGGAACAGAATCAACAGCGCCAACAGGAAGTTCTGTGAAAGAGATATCAGAGCTTTATCCAAATCACTAGCGTTCCCCCCTACCAGGATACTGCCATCCTCGGGCAGAGCCTCGCGAATTTTCGGCAGCACCTCTTCCTCAAGCTGGGCACGTACTTCCTCTAGAGAGATGTCATCCGGTGGCACAATATTCAGGGTAATAGTGCGACGGCCATCTACTCTACGCAGATTGCCCGGGCCCACGGTGCGCTCCACACTCGCCAACTGGCTCAGCGATACCACCTCTCCACGGGGAGTGACCAACGGCGTATTCTGCAACTGTTCCGGTGTACTCCAAGGCTTGGCCTTGAAAATCATATCCAGGCGTTTTTCCCCGTCGAAGTATTCGCCCACATAGAGACCATTGCCGAGGGTGCGAATCAGCCCCCCCATATCCTGGCGGTTCCAACCCTGCTCCAGCATGGCGCGGTCGTTAGGGCGCACCGTCAGCTCTGGTTCAGACAGAGACAGACCCGGGTTAGTCTGCACTGGGGTGCCAGGCATCACCTCTTCCACCACTTCAACACCGCGGGCAGCCGCGCGCATTAATCCATCAGCATCGCGGGATTGCAGGTGCAGGGCGATATTGCGATCTCCACCAAAGCGGCTAAACAGGTTGCCCCTTGCGGCGAAGCCTTGAAAGTCGGGAATATCTACCAGGATCTCCTCACGCAACAGCGTCTCCATCTCCTTGGCCTGATCCATATCCTTAACACGCACGCCCATATTGCCGCCGCTGGGCCAGGTAATGATGTAGTAGTTTTTGAGAGCCGGCTCGCGCTCACCACTCATAAAGGGTGCCATGCGCCGGTCAAGTTCGTTGACGATATCCTTTTCGATAGTTTTGGTATTTGTAGCCGCGGGGAAATTCATCCATACATCCACCGCATCCCTTTTTACCGGCGGTAAATAATCGAGATTGGGTAATAGGAAATAAGTTGCGGCAATAGGCACCAGCAGAAAGCCACCGATCACCTGCCAGCGACGCGCACGGGTACCGGTCAGTGCCATAACCCGAGTGGCGATTTTCTCCCACACATGAGCCAGGCGATCCTCACTGGAAATCGAGGGCAGCCACAGTTTTGCCGCCAGTGGCACTATGGCAATAGCCGCCAACAGGGAAAATACCACTGCCACTGCAATCGTCAGAGCCAGATCACCAAAGACCTGTCCCTCGACACTGTTGAGGAAAAATACCGGCAGGAAGATCGCTACGGTAGTGGCAGTACTCGCCAGCAATGCACCCCAAACCTGACCGGCGCCCTGTTCCGAGGCCTCCTCTGGATTGCTGCCTTTTTCCCGCAGACGCACAATATTCTCCAACACCACAATTGCCGCATCGAGCACCATACCGGTAGCGAAAGCAAGGCCAGCAAGGGAAATCACATTGACACTGCGCCCAGCGGCGGACATGACAACGAAGGTGGATAAAAGGGAAATGGGAATAGCGGCTGCCACAATCAAAGTAGCGCGCATACGCCGCATAAACCACCAGAGCACCCCCACCGCCAGCAATATGCCCAAAATCATATTACCGCCAAGTAAATTGAGGGCGCGGTAAACGAATACCGAGGCATCGAAGGACTGCACCAGTACCAGCTGTTCGTTTTTCAGCTTGGTCTCATTCAGTTCCTCAACCTTCTGTTTTACCAGCTCCAGAGTGGCAAGCATATTGGCATCGTTTGCGCGGTTGATGCGCATAGAGACAGCCGGATTGCCATTTTGTGTAGCCACTCCGCGGGGCTCAGAGGGCCCTACACGCACCTCGGCAATATCACCGAGGCGCACCGGCTGGCCATCGCGCCACTCTAGCACCAGCTCGGATAAATCCGTCGGCTTGTACTCACCGACAAAACGCAGTGTGTAACGGCGACGCCCGACATCGGTAAAACCACCAGAAACATCTCTTGCCGAGGCCAACTGACGGCTGATCGCCGGCAACTGAATACCTAAATCGGCCGCTTTCCAAGGGTCGAAAATAACCTGCAGTTCCTCTTGCGCGGCACGACCGGATTGGGCCTCCACACTTGCCACACCCGGCACAGACTCCAGCTCCGGCCGCAAAACATCCTCAATCAGGCCGGTAAAGTCGTCGAGGTGGTTGGGATTTTCAGGCAGCTTCTGCAAAAAGAAATAAGTAAGTGCATTGGTACCACCGCCCCAACCACCTAGCATTACCCGCGGCGGTTCCGCATCTCGCGGCAGAGGCGGCAAGCTGCTCATACGGCTGATCACATCGATCAGCACCTTGTCCATGTCGGTGCCCATACTGAATTCGAGATTTACCCAAGCACCGCCACGGCCAGCATTGACCTCCATGGTTTCCAGGCCGGTGAGGCCCTGCAGAACCGATTCAATCGGCTCAACAATTTCTGCCTCCACCTCTTTCGGTGCGGCAGCACGCCAGCCCGCCTGGATAACAATACGCGGGCTTTCGATATCGGGGAAAAGCTGTACTGGTAAGCGGCTGGCAAGAAAAGCCCCCAGCAAGACGGCGAACACCACTACCACGCCGGCGGCAGCAGGATTTTTCAGTGCGGCTTTTGTCAGTGCCATTCCATAGGCCCTTAATTATATATTTACGGTTAGTGTGGCAGTGACCCAGACAAGTCCTGATCTATTTCACTGTCTCTGAAAAAACACTGGTGCAGAGATCGTAAACCTGCAGTTAGTATGTTGGTTCGCACCCGGTTTATTTTCTTGGAAAAAATACCATTTTTCTGGGAGTCATAGGCATTATTCCAGACACTCTAGCTCTGGGCCAATAACCGCACTTCCTGTGCCGTGCGATATGCCCGCGGCTGGAGAACAGCGGGCTAGGGAAAGGAAGATTAATGCAATAGGAGTTGCAAACAAGGCCGTTGCGACAAAGTGTCGGGAATATTCGATCAGGTTACTGAGTGAATTTTTATTTCCACTAGGCGCAAAAATACCTCAAAGAAAATGCTGCACTTTACTCTTATAGCTGCGGCTCATTTTCAGGCACTCGCCACTGTCCAAC
Source organism: Microbulbifer mixtoriginis (SeqCode) (assembly GCF_052467515.1). Classification (NCBI taxonomy): domain Bacteria; kingdom Pseudomonadati; phylum Pseudomonadota; class Gammaproteobacteria; order Cellvibrionales; family Microbulbiferaceae; genus Microbulbifer; species Microbulbifer mixtoriginis (SeqCode). Next base: position 4,110,196 of record NZ_CP174314.1, read on the forward strand.
ACCAGGTGATATTCACCATTAATATGCGCGCGAATTTCCCGTACACGGCTTAAATTTACGATAGTGGAGCGGTGAATACGCTGGAATAATTTTGGATCCAGCTGTTGCTCCAATTCCTTCATGGTAATGCGCATCACATGGGTTTCGCCCTGGGCGTGTACACACATATAGTCCCCGGCAGCGTCAATCCAATCGATTTCCCGTGCCGGTACAAGGGTGATCTTACCAGAGTCCTTCACGGCGATTTTGTCCGGGTAGGCGCTGCCGGCAAACTGGCCGCTGACCAGTTTCTGCTCCAGTGCCTCCGGAGATTCCTTGGTCAAATCCGCAACCGCCTCCAACAGCTGCTCGCGCTGTATAGCGATATCTGCCGTGGCCATTTTTTCCCGTGCGCGAGTCAGAGCCAGTTGCAGCCGCTCCTCTTCGATGGGCTTCAATACGTAATCTACTGCATTGACCTCGAAGGCCTCCACCGCATATTGATCATAAGCCGTTACGAACACCACCTGGGGCAGTTTTTCCAGAGGTATTTGCTGCACCAGCTGCAGGCCATTGACACCAGGCATCTGAATATCCACAAACGCCACATCCGGGTTTAGCTGCAGAATAATTTCCAGAGCCTCGCGGCCGTTGCCGCACTCAGCAACTACATCGACACCGGACATATGCTCCAGGCGTAGGCGCAGGCCGCGACGTGCCAGGGGTTCATCATCGACAATTACTGCGGTCAGGTTTTCAACTGCACTCATCTCGTTATTCCTGTTCATAGGGAATGCGGATATTCACCGACAGCCCACCCTGTGGACGGTTGTGGAAACGCACTCTCTGATCATCGCCATACAGAGCGCGCAGGCGCTCACAGGTATTGCGAATACCAACACCGTAACCTTTGCCTATGAGGCGCAACTCCTCTTCTGGCATACCCGGACCATTGTCGCTCACTTCGAGCAGTAACTCCCCTGCGAACACTCGCGCCTTGATATTGATCTCGCCACCGCTCTCTAGTTGAGAGATACCGTATTTAATCGCATTTTCCACCAGGGGTTGCAGTAGTAGGCTGGGCACTAGTGCCTTGGGCGAGTCGCCCTGCAGATCCAGCCGTACCCCAAGGCGATCGGCAAAGCGTACTTTCTCGATATCCAGATACAGCATCAGCGCCTCTACCTCTTTGGCCAGAGTGACCTTCTGCATGGGGTCGTTATCAAGGGAGTGGCGCAGGAACTGAGACAAGCGTGTGACCATATTGTTGGCGGTGCGCCCATCGTTATCCAGGATCAGAGTGGAAATAGCGTTTAGCGTATTGAAGAGAAAGTGGGGATTCAGCTGGTAGCGGAGCATCTTTAACTGGGCCTGATGCGCCATGGATTCCGCGCGCAGAGCCTTGGCCCGCTGAGTCTGTGAAGACCGATAATACTTGATGCCGTAATACAGTGCCGCCCAGGTGGTGAGAATCAGGAAGGAATAGGAAAACCAGTACATGGCCAGCACGGCCGGATGCTCATCGCTGTCCTTACCGTACAACCACAGGGAACCGCCAAACTTGATTGCCGCCCACACAGCGGCTGCACCAATCACCAGCAGCTGTGAACCAAAGAATCGAGTCGCCGGAGGCTTGTTCCAGAGGCGCTGAAAGCCGAAGCGCATGGCTTCACTGAGAAATATCCCCGCGACAGTAGCTACAGCGATATAACCCGAGTGGATCCAGTGGTCCTTCACCCAGAAAAAGCTCCCGACAAAAGTCAGCAGTGTGTAGCCGGCCCAACCACTGATTTGCAGGGCCCAGTACTGGGACCTGTGGCTCGACAGGCGCTCTGAAAGCCACTGAAATGCTTTGTTTCCCATAATCTCCCGCTAGAGGCGTAAATAAATAACGCCGATTTGACACTTTTGTATGGCTTCATACTAAATGGCGCCGATCGCCGGCGAAACACCAACCGGCGCAGCACAGGGACAAACTGCCGCATGACACACTGGTTATTCAAATCCGAACCCGATGAGTACAGCCTGCAAGACCTCGCCGCCGAAGCCAATGGCAGCGGTCGCTGGGATGGTATTCGAAATTACCAGGCGCGCAACTTCTTGCGCGATCAGGTCGCCGTGGGCAATGGGGTGCTGTTCTATCACAGCGCCTGCAAGCTGCCGGCGGTGGTGGGCACCGCCGAGGTAGTGCGCGCCGCCTATGCGGACCCGGCGCAATTCGACCCCGAGAGCAAGTACTTCGACCCCAAGGCCAGCGCCGATAGTCCGCGCTGGTTCTGTGTGGACCTGGCATGGCGCAGCGAATTCAAACGCCCGATACCCCTGGCAGAAATCAAGAAGGATCCACAGCTGGCGGAAATGGTACTGGTCAGGCAGGGGCGGTTGTCGATACAGCCGGTGCGCCAGGAAGAGTGGGATTACATCCTGAGATTGGGCGGGCAATAAAACCGGAAGCGAAAACTAGAACGGGGCGGTTACATACCACCCCGAAGTGATTTATCCCAGCTTACGGTTGTTCATCTTTACCGGGCTCGCCGCCCCTCTGGGTAGGGCTGTGCCCGACGTTGTACCAGTCCAGTTGACGAGTCAGTACCATAGTGCAGCCAAGCACCCCGAACACTAACAGCGAACCCATCAACAGGGCGTAGTCCTCAGCTCTGAGCAGACCATACAAGAGTGCATATAGGGCGGCCAACAACCCGGCGAAACCCAGACCGCGCTGCCAACTGCGCAACACCGCGCTGGCATAAAAACCAATTAGGCCCACACAGGCTGCAGCGGAAATTATGTAGGCTTTGGCGAAAGCGATATGCTCCGACAGAGACAACAGCAGCAGGTAAAACAACGCCAATGCCAAGCCCACCAAGGCATACTGCACCGGATGCACTGCCAGGCGCTTGAGTATTTCAAATAGGAAGAAGGTGGCAAAGGTCAGGGTGATAAACAGCAACGCATATTTGATCGCGCGATCTGTTTTTAGGTATTGATCCACCGGGTCGAGGAAGCTCACACCAAAGCGGCTGTTAATCAAGTTATTACAATGATCACTGCCCATACAGCGCTGCAGTATCTCCTCCAAGTTGGTGGCGAAAAAGCTGGTCTGCCATTCCGCAGTAAATCCTTGATCGTTTAAATCTCTACTACTGGGCAGGAAGTTGCCAAAGAAGCTCGGATGCGGCCAATCGGCCCTCATCATTACACGACTGTCACGACCCACCGGTACCAGGCTGAAGTGCTCGGTACCCTGCAGCTTGAGATCGAAGGAAAACTCCAGGGTTTGGCCGCCTTCCGAGTCCAACATTGGCAGCATAGCGTGCACACCATCACCGAGAATCGGTGCGCGACTGCCCGGGGCAAATTCCAATGTCTGGTTGTTCAAGCGCAATTTCAGATCGTTGCGGATACCGCGAATATCGTTGATACCTACCGATAAGTAAGGCGTGCTAAAGCGGTACTGATCCAAATTCGCTCCCAAGCCCAGTTTCTCCGGCACTCGGAACAAGCCACTGACCTTGCTATCGCTGTGGTACAGAAGCGCCTCATAGATACCCCGAGCACGCCGCTCGGTTGTCAGGTCGGCATCGAAGACAAAGCGCTCGGGAAGGAAATACAAGTGGCCGCGCTCTTCCCGCTGCTCTTTGTGCCTCTCACCGGTTTTTTCATTGGTTATCCACTTCCAGTATTTCTTGACGTAGGGCACCACTAAAATAGGGCCGGTAATTTGCTGGTTAAAGCTGGAACTGCGGGCAATATCCTTTAACACATCACTCTGATAACGCTTTCGCTCACTGATCAGGCCATCGATCATGGTCAGTGGAATAAGAAGCAACAAAATCAAAACAGCAATAGCGCCCAATTTAAAAGCCAGGGCTCGGTTCATGGTTCAGACCTCGGTATCCAATTTCGATAACCTCAGTCTGAGCTGCGAGTATGGATTGCCGATGGAGGCAATATGGAGAGTCTGGGGAGATTGTGTGGGGGCCAGTGGAAAGTAACCTTACCCATCAGGCAGCGGGCAAATTTAGACTGACCTCAACGCCACCAGGCACATTGCGGATCGACAGAGTACCGCCGTGTAACTCCGCCACCTCCTCAACAAAATTGAGTCCCAGTCCAGTACTCTTACGCCCGCCCCCAGGGCGCGGCAGCGAATAGAAGCGCTCAGTAAGGCGCCCTAGGGCATATTCCGGGATTGCCTCGCCCCGATTGAACAAGCACACCTTGACCCATTCTCCACAGCATTCGGCTTTGACGCGAATCAGGCCGCCATCCGGGGTAAAATCCAGCGCGTTGTCCAGTAGGTTGGCCAGGGCCTGCCGCAGCAGAAAGCGCTCACCGTACAGCTGCAGTGCCGGTGCCAGCTCTTGCTCCACATGCAGTTGGGCGGCACTGATACGAACTCGCTGAGCCTCGATTAGCTCCTCAACGAGCGGCGCCAGCGGTATCGCCACTCGCTCCTCCAGCCCCTGACGCTGCTCCACCTGGGCCAGATGCAGCAGCCGTTCGCTTAACTGCTGCAATCGCTCGGCCTCCCGCTGGATGTTGCCCACAAAACGCTGGTGCTGTTCGGTCGGCATATCACTATCGAGCAGTTCGGCGGCACCGCGAATGGCCGCCAATGGGCTCTTCAGTTCATGAGTCAGGGTGTGTACATAGCGCTCCACATAGTCCCTGCCCTCTAGTTCACTGCGCATCTGCTCTACCGCCACAGCCAACTGCCCCAACTCTCCACTGGGTAACTGCGGCGGTTTTACCCTGTGGCCCGCACTGGCAGCCTGGGCATAATCGGTTAGTTTCCCCAGAGCACGACTGAGCCACCAGGACAGAAGGGCGCCTACCAACAAGCCGAGCACAACCAGCCCCGCACCCTGCCAGATCAAACGATGCTGCGAACGCTCGATATAGGGCTGCAAGGTTTGATTGGGCTTGGCTACCGAAACCACGCCGATAATCTGTTCGCCATCGCGGATTGGCGCCGCCACATACATGACGGAAGAATCTGGATTATTGGGGTCTTCGCGGGTGGATCGGGCACCGTAATCGCCACGCAAGGTCAGATAAACATCGTTCCAACGGGAGTAGTCCCGCCCCACCGCGAGGCCACTGGAGTCAAGTAATACTGTACCGTTGGCATCGGTGACATAGATGCGGTGATTGACCTGGCTCTTGGTATACCCCCAGATACTCGCCTCCGGGCGGCGACGACCATAGGCTTTAAGCACTTCGGGTAAATGACTTTGAGCCAAGTTACCGGCGATCACCGGGTCGCGCAGGATTTCCGCCAATAGATTAGCGGTATCCACCAGGGTTTCCTCGGTGGACTGGCGCACGCCGGGGCGAATCTCATCCATCACCGTGCCCAATACAAACCAACCGGCCAGCCCTACAAACAGGAAATAGACGGCAAAAATGCGTATCCCGAGCGGCATATTATTGCTCCGGGCAACAACTATATCCGAAGCCGCGATGGGTTTGGATTGGCTTGGAGTCTGGCGCTATCTCGCGAATTTTTGCCCGCAGCCCTTTGATATGGCTGTCGACATTGCGCTCATACCCCACTTCCAAAGCCACCCCCAAAGCATCGAGCAATTGTGCACGGGAAAACACCCTTCCGGGCTGGGCCAGCAGGGTTTCCAATAGGCGGTACTCGTGGCGGGTCAGGGGCAATAACTGTTCGTGGAAGAGGATTTGGTAACTCGCCGAATCGATACGGAAAGGGCCTTTAGCCTCAGATAGCTTTACTCTCTCTGGGCGTGGCGCCACCCTTTTGAGGATGGCCTTGACCCGCGCTGCCACCTCGCGCGGGCTGAAAGGTTTCACTACATAATCATCAGCGCCAATTTCAAGCCCTACAACCCTGTCTATTTCCCCGTTGCGCGCAGTGAGAAAAATCACCGGCACTTCGGAGAAGCGTCGCAATTGTTTACAGGCTTCGAAGCCACTGATATCCGGCAGTCCCACATCCAGAATCACCAAGTCGAAAGACTCACTCTTCAGCAGTGCTAATGCCTCGCCGGCAAGCGCCAGCCAGTGAGTGGTAAAACCCTCGGCCTGCAGCGCGTAAATCAGGGTATCGGCTATTGCGCCTTCGTCCTCGACGATCAATATTCTTGGCATGGAACCCTAAGCTCAAATTCCACCAGTGTATCTATTTTTGCCGCGCGGAAAGCGGTAACTCAAATAAAATCAGCAATTTCATCCAAGGGTTTTCTGCCGATAGCTGGCACCTGAGCACCTTCAGCGGGCAACCCAGCCACCAGAATCATATAGGGTTTTTCCTGTATAGGGCGGCCAAGAATTTCATTGAGAAATTTCATTGGACTGGGGGTGTGGGTCAGGGTCGCCACACCGGCATTATGCAGGGCAGCAATCAATATGCCTGTGGCGATACCTACCGATTCCGCGGTGTAATAGTTTTTTAATCGCTCACCATTTTCCGCACTGGAAAACTTCTTCAGAAAAATTGCAATCAGGTAGGGCGCCGTTTCAAGAAAAGGCTTGTGCGCATCTGTGCCCAGGGGTTCCAATGCGTTGAGCCATTCCTCTGAGGCACGGCGCTGGTAAAATTCGCGCTCCTCCTCTTCCGCGGCCAGGCGAATACGTCGTTTAACCTCGGCATTTTCAACGACGACAAAATGCCACGGCTGCATATTGGCCCCGCTGGGAGCGCTACCTGCGGCACGCACGGCGTCTTCGATAACCTCGCGGGGCACAGGTTTAACTGAGAAATCCCGCACCGAGCGGCGCCGGCGCATCAAACGGAAAAAGTCCCCTGCGCGACGGCGCATCTCGTCATCGTCAAGGCAAGTAAAATCCAGTGGCTGAAAGTTTTTATCGGGCTCCATAGCAAGCCCCTCACACCACGCCTTTGGTCTGCGCGATCAACACGCTGATCAACGACAGCAGGGTCAGCACCACCAGGAGCATGACGAACAACAACCAGGGGCGGAAGGGCTTGCGCTCCACTTGGTTGACCGCGCTTTGCAGATACTGATCGACCCGGGCCTGGTCTTCCTCGGAGAGTCTCTTCTGGGAGATATTGGTCATTGGCTGTTTCGCTCTTTATTGTTTTCTCCCGAGTGTAGGAGAAAGCGAAAAGCGACTCCATAAAAAAAGCCCCGCAAGGCGAGGCTTTTTTAGAATCTACCGAGAGGGCTGTTAGAACAGTTCCTCTTCCAGATCCATCAGGGTGGCGCTACCGGCATTGACGCTGCTGGCGAGTGCCTGGGTGCGCGGCAGTAAGCGCGCAAAATAGAAGCGTGCAGTTTTCACTTGGCCCTTGTAGAAGCTGTCCGCCTCCTGCTTGTCCAACGCAACTGCAACCACCTTGGCCCACATAAAAGCGTAAGCCACATAGCCAAACAGATGCAGGTATTCCACCGAAGCTGCACCCGGCGCGTGGGGGTCTTCCTTGGTTGCGGCGATCATTTTCTCTGTGGCTTCGCGCAGGCGCTGCAACTCAGTTGCCAGCGGCTGTACAAACTCAGCCATCACCTCGCGATCAACCTGGCTAGCGATAAAACGCTGTACATCCGCAGCAAATAGTTCGAACAGGGCGCCACCGCTGGCGACGGTCTTGCGACCCACCAAGTCCAATGCCTGAATACCGTTGGTGCCCTCGTAAATCTGGGTAATACGCACATCGCGCACCAGCTGCTCCTGGCCCCATTCACGAATATAACCATGACCGCCGAAAACCTGCTGGCCGATTACGGTGCAGTCGAGGCCCATATCGGTGGTGAAGGCCTTGGCCACAGGGGTCAGTAAGGCCACCATTGCCTCGGCGTTCTTTTTCTCTTCACCCTCGCCGAACTTGGAGATATCCAGCCATTGAGCCACGTAAGTGGACAGGGCGCGGCCACCGCCCACCAGTGCTTTCTGGGTGAGCAGCATACGGCGCACATCGGGGTGCACGATAATCGGGTCGGCAGCTTTTTCGGGCTGCTGGGCACCGGCAGGAGAGCGGCTCTGGATACGATCGCGGGCGTATTCCAGGGCGTTTTGGTAGGAGCGATCAGAGGCGCCGAGGCCTTGGATACCCACACCCAGACGCTCGTAGTTCATCATGGTAAACATAGCGGCGAGGCCCTTGTTCTCCTCACCCACCAGCCAACCCTGAGCACCGTCGAAATTCATCGCACAAGTAGCGGAGGCTTTAATGCCCATCTTGTGTTCAATGGAACCACAATTAACGTTATTGTTCTCGCCGATGCTGCCGTCTTCGTTCACCTTGTACTTCGGCACCAGGAACAGGGAAATGCCTTTAGGGCCCTTGGGTGCGTCCGGCAACTTGGCCAGTACCAGGTGAATTATATTTTCGGACAAGTCCTGGTCACCGCCGGTGATAAAGATCTTGCTGCCGCTAATGCTGTAACTGCCGTCTTCGCGGGGCTCGGCCTTGGTGCGGATAATACCCAGGTCGGTGCCGGCGTGGGGCTCGGTCAGGTCCATGGCCCCGGCCCAGGTGCCCTCGTACATCTTGGGCAGGAATTTCTGTTTCAGCGCTTCACTGGCATGAGCATCGATCGCCAGACAGGCACCGTTGGTCAGTACCGGGTAGAGAGCGAAGGAGATATTGGAGGCGTTAATCATTTCCTCGACCTGAGCGCCCAGCATCTTCGGCATACCCATACCGCCGTACTCTGGGTTGCCCAACAGCGCGCCCCAGCCACCCTCACAGAAAGTGGCGTAGGCTTCTTTGAAGCCCGCAGGGGTGGTCACAACACCATCGTTCCAATCACAGCCCTCTTCGTCACCGCTGCGGTTAATCGGATCCAGGGTGTTGGAAGCCAACTTGGCCATCTCTTCGAGAATCGCATCTGCGGTCTCGCGATCCACAGCTCCGGCCAACCCGGGCAGTTCCGCCCAGAGTTTTTCCGCAGCAAATACTTCGTGCAGCAGGAAGTTCATCTCCCGCAGTGGCGCCTTGTAGTCGGCCATGCTCCCGGTCCTCATTCAGGTGTTTCAAACGCTTGTTTGAATCTAGGGCCGAAGGCGTACAAAGTCAACCAATTTGGGCCCTCTCGGGCCCGACTGAGAATGCTTTGATGAGGTGCTTTAGCTGGGTATCAGCGGGCGGATATCCAGGTGTTGAGCCGCTTCGCGGTAATCCCGCATCTCTCTATGGGGCAGCACACCGAGCAACGGGGCCGGCAGCAGGGCCTCAAGGGTGGCCAGGTTTTCCTCGGCCCGCGCCATGCCCGGACGGACGAAGTTGGCCACCCAACCCGCCAGAGGCAGCCCATCGTGGCGGATCGCCTCGGCGGTCAGCAGTGCGTGGTTGATACAGCCGAGCTGCATACCCACCACCAAAATCACCGGGGTATTCAACTCCCGCGGCAGTTGCGAAAGAAAGGCTCTGGGACCCAGGGGTGTGCGCCAGCCGCCGGCCCCCTCGATTAACACCAGATCAGCGCCGGCACACATCACACCCCGGCAGACTCCAGCCATGCGCGATACGTTGAGCTGCTTACCCGCCTCTATGGCGGCGATATGGGGGGCGATTGCCGGTTCCAGTGCAAAAGGGTTCACCTGCTGGTAAGGCAGCTGCAGAGTCATGGCCTCCTGTAACAGCAAGGCATCCTCATTGCGCAGCCCATATTCAGTTTGCTCACAACCGGAGGCCACCGGTTTTACCGCTGCGGTTTGCAATCCCACATTCGCGGCCGCTGTGAGTAGGGCCGCACTGACAAAGGTCTTGCCCACTTCGGTATCGGTACCGGCTACAAAATAACTTCTGCCCAAGACCAAGGCCTCCCCTATTCAAAAAGTTCAAATTTTTTCTTGTGGTGACTTTTCACGCCAGCCACTTGATGATAATTTAGTCGTGTAGCGCAGATTTTGAACAAATCAAGCCAAGCACTGATAACAAAGGCACGGGGCCGCGCTCACAAAATAATTCCCTCAAAAGGGGAAACTGCTCTGCAGGGACGCGGGAAATCTCGAAATAACTGAAAACATTCAAGCAGCTTAGAGACCATGCGATACCTGACTCTTGCCCTGTTGCTGGCGATGCCTCTGTTCGCCTCAGCAAAAGTAACTCCTGTCGATCATGTTGTTGTGTACAAGTCGAAGAAGCTGATGCAGCTGATTCGCGACGGCCGGGTAGTGAAAAGCTACACCGTCTCCTTCGGCGATAATCCCAGAGGACACAAGGTCCGCGAGGGAGATGAACGCACCCCCGAAGGGCGCTATACCCTCGACTGGAAAAACCCTAAAAGTCGCTTCTACCGCTCCATTCATGTGTCCTATCCAAATAAACAGGACCGTGCGCGGGCAGCCAAAATGGGGGTCAGCCCTGGCGGCGATATCATGATCCACGGCATCAAGCCCGAGTGGTCCTATATGGAGAGACACCTGCGCCGCAATAACTGGACCGATGGCTGTATCGCGGTGGCCTCCAATCGGGAAATGGACGAGATCTGGGCGCTGGTGAAAACCCCGATTCCCATCGATATCTACCCCTGATCGAGTTTACAGACCAGCTTCATATAGATGACCTCGTAGCTTACCGGCAGCCCTCTGGGCTGCCTGAGGCCTTCATAGGCTTCGGCCAGTTGCTGTAACCTGGCTCGCCCAGTCATCCCCCGCTTAGCGGCACGATTAATATTGTGTGCTCCCACGCCTTTTAATTCCTTCATCAGCTGGCGCAGGCTATCGAAATACAACAGGCGCTGCTCATCGAGCACCTCGCCATTTAATTGCGATTGCACCGCCGCTTCACGCCACTTTGCCAGGGGAAGGAAACGATTGACGTGTATATCGCCATCCACCTGGGCCCAGCTATTACGCAACTCTGCCAGCGTGCCCGGCCCCAGTGTCGCCACCAGGCAGAATCCCTCTGGAGAGAGTACCCGACGCAACTCGGTAAACAGCTGTGGCAAGCGATAGCACCACTGCAGCGCCATACTGGAAAACACCAGATCCACGCTGTCATCTGCTAGGGGCAACTGTTCAGCATCCGCAACAATATAATCATCAGCCTGGGGGCGTTCTGTGCGAGCGTAGCGCAACATATCTTCCGCCAGATCCAAGGCGATAATTCTCGCCTCGGGAAAATGTTGGCGCAGCAACTCACTACCAAAGCCGGTGCCGCTACCAAGGTCGACAATCGTGCGTGGCGTCCAGTGGCGATCCGCCATTTTCATCAACTGCCGGCACACCGCCCTCTGTATATGGGCGCAGTCGTCATAACTGGCGGCGGCGCGACCAAAAGAACGCGCCACCGCAGATTTATCGAAGGGCTCGGAAGTACCGCTATCAGAGGGAGACAGGCTCTCGACAAAATGCCGCAATCGCCCTGCCACTTGACGCGGCTGAGATAAATGCGGTTTATGACCACACCCCTCAATCACCTCTACCGCTGCACCACAGCCCTGGATCTCCTCTACGGCAGCTTGGGGCACCAGGGCATCCCGCTTGCCAAACAGGTGCAGAGAGGGGACTTTGAGTGTCTGCAGTAAATGGCGATTGTCCAAACCCGCCAGGCAGTCCAGGGCCCGCTTCCAGGCTTCGGCATTGATATTGGGGCGGCGCTCTTTCAGCTGTTTGAGCAGGTCGCGCATGGCACTGTCACCATGGGACTGCAGGGCACAAAAGCGCTCCCAGATTGCGTAAGGGTCCTGCACAAAGGCCCTGCGAAATCTCTCAAAAACACGCCGCTGCATACCCGGCCAGTTGTCCCGCTCCACAAAACAGGCATTGGCAGAGATGGTGACAACACCGAGGATTTTTTTCTGTCCCGGTCTGGCCGCCAACTGCAGGGCCAACATGCCTCCGAGAGAGTGCCCAACCAAAACACAGTTATTAGGCAGTTCGTTATACAGCCGCTGTAAAAGTGTCTCTAATTGTGGCCAGGGCTCGCCACTACGCTCCCCACACCCCGGTAATTCGATACAAGTCAAAGGTTGTGCCAGTTGTTCACGCACCGCTTCGAGTAGGGGCTGCCAGGGCCCTTTATCTCCCCCCCAGCCGTGCAGGAATACCAGGTTCTCTATCTCAATCACAAAGGCACCGCTATTTTTTCCTGAAGCACAGCTACGAGGGCATCGACCAAAGCATCAATTTGGCTGTGGTTATGGGAGGCACTCAGGGTGATTCTCAGGCGAGCGGTACCTCTGGGCACGGTAGGTGGGCGAATAGCGCCCACTAGAAAGCCGCGCTGCTCCAACTGTTTGGACACAGCCATCACAGTTTCTTCACAGCCCAACAGGAGTGGTTGAATCGCACTGGATGAATCCGTCAGAGGTAAATTCGCTTGCGCCGCACGCCGGCGGAAGTAAGTGATATTCGCCTGCAGGCGCTGGTTCAACTCGGGGGCATTGCGCATCAGTTCAATTGCGGCAATACAACCTGCCGCCACTGCCGGCGGCATACCGGTGGTATAAATATAAGGCCGTGCAAACTGCACCAAAAAATTGATCAACATACGCGAGCCGGCCACAAAGGCACCTGCATTGCCGGCGGCCTTTCCCAGCGTACCCATCAGTACCGGCACTTCATCCTGGCCGAGACCGGCGGCCGCGCAGCTGCCGGCAAGGGGCAGCTGTTTACTCCCCATCACTCCAAAGCCGTGGGCTTCATCCACCATTAGCCAGGCATCAAATTCCCGACACAGGGCAGCAATCTCCGCCAATTGAGCCCTATCGCCGTCCATACTGTAGACCCCATCTACCGCCACCAGGGTATTGCCACCGCGTGCGGCCGCCCTTTGCAGCTGGCGGCGCAGGGCTACTGGGTCGTTGTGGGCAAAACGCAAACTGTTAGCGCCACACAAGCGCGCGCCGTCTATCAGGGAGGCGTGGTTGAGCTTGTCGGAAATAACATTGTCCGCGCGGCCCAGCAGCGCACAGAGTGTCCCCACATTGGCCATATAACCACTGGAAAAAACCAGTGCGGCCTCGCGCCCGGTGACTTCGGCAAGGCTCTGTTGCAATTGTTGATGAACTTGAAGGTGGCCGTTAACCAAATGGGAAGCGGTGGCACCGGCGCCCAGCTCAGCACCGGCCTGCTGGGCACGGATAACTTCTGAGTGGCTTGCCAGTCCCAGGTAATCGTTACTACTAAAGGTCAGCAGCTTTCGCCCATCCACTACAGCGATGGGGCTGGGCGCCGCTTCCAGAGTTTTAATCTGGCGATAAAGATTGTCCCGATGCCGCTCATCGAGACGCTGGCGCAGGGTTTTATCCAGGGTCATTTGGCCGCATCGTAAAAGAAAGCGTCGTTTTGCTGCTCGGTAATCTGTGCATTCAACTCCGCTTCCACTGCGCTCTCATCGGCGTATTGTTGATACTCCTCCGGCTGGATACCCAGGCGGGAGAACAATTGCATATCCTTGTTGGCCTCGGGATTGGCGGTGGTCAGCAGCTTCTCGCCATAGAAGATGGAGTTGGCACCGGCGAGGAAAGCCATAGACTGCATCTCATCACTCATCTGTTCGCGCCCGGCGGACAGGCGCACATGGGACTTGGGCATCATAATGCGCGCTACGGCGATGCAGCGGATAAATTCGAAGGGGTCTAGGTCCTTCTCCTGCTCCAGCGGCGTACCAGCTACTTTTACCAACATATTGATGGGCACCGACTCGGGGTGTTCAGGCAGGTTGGCCAGTTGCATCAGCAGGCCGGCGCGATCTTTGTCGCCCTCGCCCATGCCGACAATACCGCCGGCGCAGACTTTCATACCGGCGGCACGCACGCGCCCCAGTGTCTGCAACCTATCCTGGTAGGTGCGGGTGGTAATAATCTCGCCGTAATACTCCGGTGAGGTATCCAGATTGTGGTTGTAGTAATCGAGCCCGGCATCAGCTAATTCCTGCGCCTGGTCATCATTCAACATCCCCAAGGTCATACAGGTTTCCATACCCAGTGCCTTCACTTCGCGCACCATCTGGGTGACGTAGGGCATATCCTTTTTCTTGGGTGAGCGCCAGGCAGCTCCCATACAGAAGCGAGTGGCGCCGCCAGCCTTGGCCGCGCGAGCTTCTTCCAACACCTTCTCCACTTTCATCAATTTTTCCCGCTCCAGCCCAGTATCGTAACGGGCGCTCTGCGGGCAGTAGGCGCAATCTTCCGGGCAGGCGCCGGTCTTAATGGAACAGAGGGTGCTGACCTGGACCCGATTGGGATCGAAGTGTGTCCGGTGAACCTGCTGCGCGGTAAACATCAGATCGCTAAATGGCATAGCGAAGAGATCCAGAACCTGCTGACGGGTCCAGTCGTGGCGGATATCGGCGGCGGGCATAGTCTGGGCTGCAGTCACAAGCTTACTCTCTCTGTTACTGGAGTTGGGGTGCTGTTTTTATGTATTCGGGCGGGGTGACTGCAGAAGACAGCAGTGGCAAACTCGACCAAACAGACTGGCCAGTTTAGCCAGGCCCCACCTGCTGTCAACTCAGAAGCTCTCTTATGGTTTACAGCCTGATTTCAGCTCGACTCTCCCGCTACCTGACGCAGTGCTTGCTGTGCGGTGATAGAGCCGGTGACTTTGGTATCTGTGCCAGCTGTATCCGAGACCTGCCCTATCTGGGCCAGGCTTGTGAAAGCTGTGCGCTGCCGTTGGCCTCCAGCGCACGCCTGTGCCCCAGTTGTTTGCGCCAGCCGCCGCACTGCCAGAGGGTTCAGGCCGCCTGGCAGTATGCCTTTCCGGTGAACCAGCTAATCCAGCGCTTCAAGTACCAACGCGACCTGGCCGCCGGCCATAGCCTGGCGCAACTTGCCGCCACCTCAATAGCCCCACACAACGAGCCCCCCGACCTACTCGCCCCCATTCCTCTCCACTGGCAGCGCTACTGGCAACGCGGCTACAACCAAGCGCAACTGATCGCGAGCGAGTTGGGAAAGCAATGGCATTTGCCGGTGCAAGCGCGGCTGTTGCGCAAAACTGGCGCCACCCGCACCCAGTCGCAGCTGCGCCGGCAACAACGCCTACGCAACCTACTGCAAAGTTTTGCCCTGCGTGAATCCGTTGAAGGAATGCATATCGGGCTGGTGGACGATGTCCTGACTACCGGAGCCACCCTGGAGGCGGCGGCACAGATACTCCTGAAAGCTGGTGCACACAAGGTCAGTGCGTTCGTTTTGGCCAGAACGCCATGACTCTTCGGCGCGACCGCAGATAGACCGGCAGTCACAGAGACGTCACAATAACTTGCCTTGCCGTTCTGGCAGATAAATCCCAAACAAGCCGGCACCGCTAAAGGCTAAGGTTTTAATCAGTGACTAATTGCTCGCAGGTGTTTTGCTGCGAGCCAGGGATTCAGCGATGAGTGAACACAAGTTGCCACGGGGCATTGTCATCAGCGGCACCGGCCTGTGGACCCCACCGGAAGCGATCAGCAACGAAGAGCTGGTAGACGCCTACAATAGCTACGCCAAGCAGTACAACCTGGAGCACGCTCAAGCAATTGAATCCGGCGAACTGCAGCCCAAGCCACAGTCCTCTGCGGAATTTATCGAAAAGGCCTCCGGTATCAAGAGCCGCTATGTGGTGACCCGTGAAGGAATTCTCGATCCCGCGCGCATGCGCCCCTTTATTCCCGAGCGCAACGACGACGACCTGTGTGTTCAGGCGGAGATGGGGCTAAAAGCCGCCAAACTGGCGCTTGAGAAAGCCAATAAACAGGCCTCCGATGTCGATATGGTGATTGTTGGCGCTTCCTATATGCAACGCGCCTATCCCGCCATTGCCATCGAAATTCAGGGCGCCCTCGGCATCGATGGATTCGCTTTCGATATGGAAGTCGCCTGCTCCTCGGCAACATTTTCTCTACAGCGCGCGGTAGATGCCATCTGTTCCGGCGCCGCACGCACCGTACTGGTGATCAATTCTGAATTGGCCTCACCGCAAGTGGACTTTACCGATCGCGACAGTCATTTCATCTTCGGAGATGTGGCGGTCGCCAGTGTGATCGAGCGCCGCGAGACCTGCAGCGTAGACACTGCCTGGGAAATCCTCGGTACCAAGGCCAAGACCGTCTACTCCAACAATATCCGCTCCAACTTCGGCTATGCTGCACGCGCTGCCGATGTGGACCCTTTCGGCCCCGGAAAGTTGTTCCGCCAGAACGGCCGCAAGGTTTTCAAGGAAGTCTGCCCCATGGCCGCCGCCCATATTGAGGAGCACCTAGGGGAGAGCGGCACCGACCCCCGCGAAGTGAGCCGCTACTGGCTACACCAGGCCAACATCAACATGAATAATCTGATCGCCAAGAAACTGATGGGGGATGAAGCCAGCGCAGAACGCGCCCCGGTAGTGCTGGACCGCTACGCGAATACCGCTAGCGCCGGTTCTGTCATCGCCTTCAATCTGCACAGCGATGACCTGCAAGTCGGTGAGCGCGGAATTATCTGTTCCTTTGGCGCAGGCTACTCTATCGGCAGCCTGGTAGTGGAAAAAGTCGCTTTATAAGCTAGCACTCGACTCATTTCCGCACCATAGGCACAAAAAACCGGGCATCGCCCGGTTTTTTTAACTGCTCTCTTCACATTTTTGTTCCAGTTGCTGCAGCATATTTTCCGCCCAGTTGATCCAGGTCTTCTCCGCCTCTATGCCTAACAGCAGCGTCTGGTGGGCCAGCCAATAGCGCTCCTGCAGGGCGGGGTCACTCTTAAGCACCCGCTCATTTTGTTCCCGATAATTCTCCAACAGCCCTCGGTGCCTGTGCAGCTGATCATTGAGAGCCAAACGCAACTCCTTTTGGCTTAAATGGTGGCCGGCAAACATACGCACTAAAAAGGGTTCGCGAATCTTCTGTGGTGCCGCTGGCTGAATGACCCAATCGCGCAGCTCCGCACGCCCCTTGTCGGTGAGGCTGTAGACCTTTTTGTCCGGTTTGCCCTCCTGCGGTTGCTCCTCGCAATCCAGCAATCCTTCGTCGTGCAACTTGTGCAGCTCCCGATACATCTGCTGGTGGCTGGCGCTCCAGAAATGGGAAACACTGCGCTCGAAGCGGCGCTTTAGGTCGTAGCCACTGCCGGGCTCTATATCCAGCAGGGTGAGTACGGCATAGCGCAGGGACATGGCGGCTCCGATTTGTCTTATGCAAAGAGTTGCATATTAACCTCTGCGGCGCCATCGTGACCAGGAGGCGCGTCAGGCCAATAAGATAATTAGATTAATTTTCTAATAATTAGTAGGACGTTTATCTCGGCAGACCTCGCCAGTCGAGATGCAAGGCTAGCATTTACGCAATTTGGAGATATAATCGCCGGCCTGCCGCCATCTTGATATGGCGGCTCGAGGTTCAAGAGGTTGTCTGCTCCATGTCCGCGCCCGCATTAACACCATCCGGCCCCGACGCCGAACCAGCCGCACCCAACTCGCGACGCTGGGATTTCCTGCTCGATATCTTCGCCATGAACAGTTTTTCCTGGGCCGTGGCGATCCCCATCGAGCTGGTGTTGGCAGGTATGAGCTGGAGTGAGCACCTGAAAGTGCGTCTGATGGCTCTGGTGTTCAATACATTGATCGCTCGCCCTTTCAGCATGTACCGCAGCTGGATTGTGAACCGCTTTAGTGGCGGCGGTTTTGTAAATGCTTACCTGGTAGACACCTTTGTCTTCCTCAGCTTCCAGTTTCCCCTATATATGGCCAATATGCGCCTAGGCGGTGCCAGCTGGAACGAAATTGCCACAGCCAGTATCACTTTTATGCTGATCGCAGGCGCCTTGGGGCGGCCTTATGGAATTTATCTCGACTGGGTGCGCCGAGTGTGGATTAATACGCTGGTTCCCCTGCTGGGCAGACGCGCCATCTAAGGGGCACCAATACTCGATTGAGCATTACGAGAGAGGAGCATGACTGTGTTGACCGATAACGCCATTGAAAAAAGTTCTATGACCATTGGCGTGGTCGCCGGCACCCCCACAGACACCCGCTTTGGCCTGGATTTCCTCGCCGCGCGTCAGCTGCGTGGCGTCGGTATGTCTCTGTCAACATCGCCCCAGGCACAGACGCAACTGCAAGCCCTAGAGCGCGGCGCTCTCACCCAGCAGCTGATCGAAGCGATTGAACAGCTGCATCAGGCCGGCGCCGAAGCCGCCATGATCTACTGCAATTCCCTTTCCGGTGCGGTGGATATGGAAGCGGTCAAAGCCACCTCGCCAATTGAGGTGGTTTCTCCCCTTGAGGTATACGCCGAACTCACCCAGCGCTACCGCAACTTTGGCCTGCTCGCCGCCAACTGCCAAAGTTGCGCCAATATTGAACGTGAAATTCTCGAGCGCAACACAACCGCCAAGGTGATCGGTATCGGCAATCTGCAGATCGTCGAAGATATTGAGGATGGCCTCGCCGCCGAGATGATCGTGCGTCAGCACGCTTTGGATGATCTGGTCGCGGCTCTGGTGAAAAGCGGCGTACAGATACTGATTCTGGGCTGCACACATTTCGATTATTTTTATCAGGAATTGCTCGCCCATTGTGATGGAATTCGCCTGTTTCTGCCTTCTGAGCGCATGTTGCAGTTATTGCAGGAACGCCTACCTCAGGCCGCTTGAATCAACCCTGATATTTTTAATTTTTTGCGTATTTTATCGAGGAACACTGTGCCACCGATCTCGGTAAAATACGCCAATCCAGTGCAAAACCTCCCGCTATATAAGCCTATGTAATAGCGTGCAATTCTTCAGCATCAAGCCCCTCCAAAAAAACCATCCTCTGTTTTTGGCGCAATAACTCTTGGCTAATGGCGATAGCGTTCATGCCTCTGACCGGATTATCCACCCGTTAGCCTGCCAGTCCTATAAAAATATCTCTTGTACGCCGTGCCATATTGCAGTATCAAACGCTCTGATCTTTTCGGGAGTATCGATCAAAACCTACCGCGAAAATCACACTGCGGACTGCAGGATTTAGTCCGCCCTAACATAAGTGGTTATAAGGATGATAAAAGCCATTTCTTCTGGGGGATTGCCCTCTCGTCGTGTTTTTTTTCACGCTCTGCTAGCCGGAGCACTACTGTGCGGCTCAGTATTTATCTCCACCACCGCACAAGCCATTGAATTAAATGCTCTGCAGCAACAAATTCCTATTTACTGGTTGATCGCGGCGCTGATTTTAACTGTGCTAATTTGTGCTTTTACACTCAATAGACAACTGAGTCTGCGCAAATTGCGTAAAGAGAGTGCAGAGCGTGTCGATAATATCAGCGCTGAAAACAGTAATTTGTTTCAGCAGGTGCATAGCCGCAACAGTGAATTTCTCGCCCTAGAGAAGCAACTCGAAGAAACTCGTGAAAGCCTCGAATTACTGCGCCAGGAAAAATCCGATCTGCTCACAATAGTACGCCACCAGTTGCACCACCCCCTGGATACATTGATGGGCACCCTCAACCTGATTGGACGCAGCGAGGACAACAATATCAAAGCGCTGGTTGAAATCGGCAAGCGACAGTTAAACGCCGCTCTCAAATCTCTGGACGATTTACGTCAGATCGGTAAGGTGGAAACCGTAGAGCTGAAACTTCCCAAGGAAGTGCTCGGCAATACCGGCAGCGGCCTCGCCATCCTGTTGGTGGAAAATAATAAACACGAATCCCTGCAAGCGCCGCTGGAAGCCATGGGCCACCATGTACAAAGGGAGTGTAACGGTATCGACGGCAGCAGCGCAGCCCTCCAAAAAAACTTTGACTTAATCCTGACCGACACCCATCTACCGCTGATGGATGGCGTAGAGGCAGTACGAGAAATTCGCCGCGAACGGGGCAATGATTTACCCATTTTCGCCCTGCTGCAATCTGCCAAAACCGGCGATAAAGAGCGCTATCAGGCCCGAGGTTTTACCGGCGTACTTACCCACCCAATTGCCGATCGCCAGCTAATGCAACTGATGCAATGGGCTTCACGGCGCACGCAGGGGACGTCACCACAACAAAAAAACCGCCCCACCCAGCTGCTCAACACCAGTGCTCTTTTACGCCAGCAGGGCACTCTCGATCACCTGACCTTCGCCGAGTTACTCAGTGACCGCAGCGCCACCCTACCCAAACGAATCACTGCGCTCACCAGCGCCCTAACCGGCCGCCACTGGTTGGATGCAGAAAAACAGGCGCAGGATGTCGCCCGGGCAGCGGCAGAGGTGGGGCTCGATAGCGTAGCCAGTCGTCTGCGCAGTCTCGCCGCCAACCTCTCCATCGACAGCGAACGCGAACACTGCCGTCAGCAGCGTACAGAATTACTGCAACTGATGCGGGAATCGGTGCGACAGCTGAAGGCATGGCGCGAGCGCAATGTGCACACCGAGTGGGCACTAAAATAACATGGGACGTTACGACACCCTGGGCTCTTCACCGACTGTCGTGTAAAAATACCATTCCAACGCAGTCAAGTTGAATTGCGCATTGGGGACCACACTATATTTTTCAGAGTCCACAAGAGAATAAAGTTATGTCAGAGCAGTACCCCACACGCTCCCAAGAGGCCCGCGAACAGAGTGGTCGAGATCTGGCCATCATGGTCTACCTGATCCAGGCCATCAGCCTATTTACCGCGGTTCCGTTTTTTGTTGGCGTACTGATTAACTATTTCAAGCGCAGCGATGTACGCGGCACCCTGGCGGAGTCCCATTTCCGCTGGCAGATCCGCACTTTCTGGTTCTGGCTGCTGTGGACTGTGGTTGGTTCTTTGACCTTTTGGGTTTTCGGTCTCGGCTATGTGATTCTCGCCGTAAACTGGATCTGGGTTATCTACCGGGTTATTCGCGGCTGGCTGCGCCTAGTCGATCGCCGCCCCGCCTATGACTATTACTAAAAACCCAGCCCGCGTGAAAATCTCGCGCGGGCGCTTCTGCCCTGCGCAAATAGGGGATATTTAAAAATCCCATAAATTTTACGCCTTCCTAACCAATTTACTCTTCGCTTTTTCCAATTTAATTCCCCTCCTGATGACCTCCCGCCTAAAAAAATCTGGTCGAGAGCTCTCTCTAATAGCCGATAAAATACCTGGCATGATATTTATACCTGCTGGATTATAAATTTCCTAAAAACCAACTTTTATCGTAAGACTTTTCCTTTATTTATCATTATTTAAGTAAATTTATTACTGAAAAAATCTTTTATTTTGGCAGCACAGCCTCCTTACGAAAAAATTATGCGAAGATAAAGCCCGGTACTTTCACCGGATATCGTTAGGGAGATAAAGGCTTGTGAGTCAGGATCAAAACACCCCGTTGCGGGAGGACGTCCGCCTACTCGGCGAGGAGCTCGGTTCGGTTTTGCGCGAGCAAGCCGGTGATTCGCTATTTAATACTGTGGAAACCATCCGCCAGGCCGCAGTGGAGAGCCGCAGTAGCGGAGAGATGCAGGTGGATCGCTTACACCAGCTGCTGGACCCTCTCGACGACGATACATTGTTGGAAGTGGCGCGCGCCTTTAGCCAGTTTTTGAATCTCGCCAATATTGCCGAGCAGCGCCATCGCGAACGCCTGCACCGGCAGCACCAGCGTTTTTCTGGCGACCCTGATACAGACCGCGGCCTGCGCCAGGTATTGGCGGAACTAAAGAATACCAATCGCTCAACCGACGATATACACACCGCACTCAGGGATCTCTCCGTGGAGCTGGTCCTCACCGCCCATCCCACCGAGGTCACACGTCGCACCCTGATCCGCAAGTACGACCACGTCGCCGATCTCCTCGCCGCACTGGACCGACCAGACCTTACTCAGGAAGAGAGCCGCGAGCTGCGACGTCATCTACACGAGCAAATTCTCTCTGCCTGGAGCACCGATGAAATTCGCCGTGAGAGGCCCACGCCGGTAGACGAAGCCAAGTGGGGCTTCGCCACCATTGAACAGTCCCTATGGCAGGCAGTACCCCAGACTATGCGCGCCATCGAGGAGGAACTAACCCTAGCGGGATTACCGCCACTGCCGGATAACTGGGTACCCATACGCTTCGCCTCTTGGATGGGTGGCGACCGCGACGGCAACCCCAATGTCACCGCAGCGGTAACCCGCAAGGTCTTACTGCTGGCGCGCTGGATGGCCGCCGACCTTTTCTTGCGCGATGTGGAAAACCTCCTGGCCGATCTATCCATGCACAAGGCCAGCGAGGAATTACTGGCACAAACAGGCCCAAGCCATGAGCCCTACCGGCTCATACTCCGCCGGGTGCGCTACCGCTTGCGCAATACTCGCGCGCAACTGGAGGCCCGCATTAACGAGCAGCAGAAACCAGCGGGTGCAGTATTTCACAGCGGTCAACAACTGCTCACTGAGCTGAACCTGATCGACCGCTCTCTGCGCGCGGTGGGGCTCTCGGCTATCGCCGATGGCCAGCTCAAAGACACCCTGCGCCGGCTCAATTGCTTCGGTATCACCCTGTTGCGCCTGGACATTCGTCAGGAATCCACCCGCCATATGGATGCCATCGACGCTATCACACGCTATCTGGGGCTGGGGAATTACGCCAGCTGGGATGAGCAGAGCAAACTGGACTTCCTCCTGGCGGAGCTGGATAACCGCCGGCCATTAATCGATGAGGATTTCTACCATACGGATTTCTGCGATGGGGATGTGCGAGAGGTATTAGAAACCTGCAAGGTGGTTGCTGAGCAGGGCCACGAGGGGTTTGGTGCCTATGTGATTTCCATGGCGAAAAAGCCCTCCGATGTGTTGGCGGTCATGTTGCTGCAGAAAATTGCCGGGGTAACCCAACCTATGCGCGTGGTGCCATTGTTTGAAACCTTGGACGACCTCAATAATGCTGCCGACACCATGAGTACCCTGCTCAATATTCCCCAGTACAAACAGCGCGTGCTGGAGGGCCAGGAAGTAATGATCGGCTACTCAGACTCGGCCAAGGATGCCGGCTTCCTCGGGGCGGCCTGGGCACAGTTCAGTACTCAGGAGGCGCTCACCCAAATTTTCCGCAATCACGGCATTCCCCTAACCCTGTTCCACGGCCGTGGCGGCTCTATTTCCCGCGGCGGCTCTCCAACGCGCATGGCACTGTTGTCGCAGCCACCAGGCTCGGTGGCTGGGCGTATCCGTGTTACCGAGCAGGGAGAGATGATCCGCTTCAAATACGGCCGCCCCTCCGTTGCCGCCTACAATCTGGAGCAGTATGTGGCCGCCACACTGGAGGCTACCCTGATGCCACCGGCCCAGCCTCGTCCCGAGTGGCGCAATCAGATGGAACGCCTCACGGAAGTCTCGGTGCAGAGTTACCGCGAAGTGGTGCGTGACGACCCGGCTCTGGTGGCCTACCTGCGCACCGTCACCCCGGAGACGGAACTCCGCCGTCTGGCTCTCGGTAGTCGACCAGCGAAGCGCAAGCCCGGTGGCGGCGTAGAAACACTACGCGCCATTCCCTGGGTGTTCGCCTGGACCCAGATGCGCCTGATGCTACCCGCCTGGCTCGGCACCGGCACTGCACTCGAACAAGCCCTAAAACAGGCAGACGAAGCCGACACCCTGGGAGAAATGAGTCGTGAGTGGCCCTTCTTCCAGGGCGTGGTGGATATGCTGGAGATGGTTTTGGCGAAATCCGATACCCGTGTCGCCTCCTGGTATGAGGAACGCCTCACAGACAACAAGGAGCTGATAGAGCTGGGGGAAAGCCTGCGCGAACGCCTGGCCCATACAGTGAGTGCTTTGCAGCAACTCACCGGTCGCGAAAGCCTGTTGGACAATAACCCAGTGATGCGTTGGTCCATCCGCGTGCGCGATCCCTATACCGATCCACTACATTTGCTTCAGGCCGAATTAATGGCGCGTCTGCGCGAGCGGGAGAATGACGCCGTGTTGGAGAGTGCCCTAATGGTAACGATCGCCGGTATCGCCGCAGGCATGCGCAATACCGGATAACCGTTGGCGGGCAGAGTCCCCTACTCTGCTCGCCTATACCCTCGCCCCCTATAAAAAGCCTGATACATGTCCAATCAAATCGAGACACTACTGGATACCGGGGCAACTCCTGCACAGCACGAAACATCACGCCCCCATACAATCGATAAGTGTCCATATGCTCTTTTGCTAAAGCCCGTAGATCGTTATTCAGATCTCCCAAAATACAGAGCAACTCCAGCGGAGTATCAGCCAGGTGATGATCTATCGCCCGTGTGAATAAACCAGTTTTACCGCCAAAACCGCCGGAACAGCATCGCCTTATTAACGCCTGCGATACTGGCCATGTCCCTAGTTGTACAGCACCCATAACCATGAGCCATCCATTCGCTGATAACTACTTTAAACAGCTTGGCTTCATCAATGGTGCACCGCATAGAATCTCCTTTACGATATAAACTGGCGCATAATGCAAGTGGTCATTTGCATTACAGGAGATGCCGATGAGCGACCCTGAAACCACGGCTAGAACCCGCAAATCAAAAGTCATTTACGACAGCTTTGGACCCAACGAGCGGGCCATGGTCGACAAAGTGCATCCCCTTTGGCTTCGCCGCCTGTTTATTCGTCTTTTGGGTATAAAGTTGCAACTTCAATTTACTGGTTGGCTGCAGTACCTAATGCCTGTCCCAATCACTCTGGGCCTCTTCCTGTTGGTGGGACTCATATATCTAGTAGGTTTAATTGGACTGGCCAATGTGTTGATCTGGCTACCCTTGATATTAACGGCCATTATTCTTTTTGATATTGTGACTTGCCGTTTTTGTATCCGTTTGCCGGAACCGCTACCCAAAGCCCGCAGCCGAGAAGATATTTTCGCGCTGATTCGTGACCGTAGATCGTGCCGTGCCTATCAAACCCGTCCCTTAATCCCCATCCATGAGCAAGCACTAAAAGCTCGTATTGCAATTCACCTACAGCAACCACGTCTCGGCAATGCACCGATACGCCTGGAGTGGGTCAAAGCACCCATCACTGTTTGGCCGGTGGTCAATGCCAGATATTTCCTCGTTGCAATAGCCCCAGCGGAATACAATCGAACGGCCATTCTTGATATCGGCAGAACCCTGCAAAAGATTGTTTTAGACGCTACGCGAATGGGTTTAGGGACTTGCTGGATTGGTCCCGGAGCAGATCACCGCAGTGTCAAAACCCACCTCCGCGAGCGCTTTGATAAGAAAAAGGATTCTATTATTTGTCTCTGCGCTGTGGGTTACGAAAGCTGGTACGCACCATTATTTATCCGTTTTTTTAACACTCAATTTCATAAGCGTCTGCCGCTGTCCGACCTGTTTTTCGTAGATAACGCCATGAAAGAAGCATTAAAAATAGATAAATCGCCCTGGGAGGCGTTTAATCGATGTTTTGAAAGTTGCCGGTGGGCACCGTCTTCCTATAACGGTCAAACCACACGCTGTATTGCCCACAAGAAAGACTCTCAAGTGCGCCTTGATTTTTATGCGACAACATCTTCTAGATACTATGCCGCAGTGGCTACTGGTATCTGGTGCGCTAACTGGGAGATGGGGTGTGAAGCTCTAGGAATACAAGGAGAGTTTCTAAAGTTGCCCCCACAGGAAAGAAAAAACCTGCCGGACGATGTACTGCCACCTCACTATGATATTAGCTGGCTCAGTGCCCCTTTAATCTAACAGCAAGAGGATTTTTGCATTGTCCGGTCGATATAAATTAGGACGCAATGAGTCCCCAAGATACCGACTTGTTAAAAAATGGATTTACCGGAAAGAGAAAGGAACGATCACATCACTCCTTTCTCCAATCTAACCGTTAAGCCAATCAGATTTTAAAATTGCCCGGTCAGTGCCATTAGGAACAAATCTGGTGGCAACTGCTGGCCATTCACTTCCAGGCGCCCGCGATTCACCTCCAGGTGCATCTGCAGTTCATCATTTTGCTCAATCAGCAAACCGTATTGTCGCAACATCATTGCCTGGCCTACCAGCGGCGACTGCAGCAACGCCGATTCAGCCGCGCTCAGGGTCATGCTGCCCACCAGAGGATTCAGCCATTGATTTAAAGCGCTGCCGTTGCGATGGCGCGGAGGGCGCTTCATTCCTTTCCAGTCAATATCCGCATCCACCAGAACCGGACCATTGCGAGATTCCACTACCAGCTGTTGTTGCAGGCGCAGGGGTGGACGCATATCACTCGCCCAATTGCGCTCCGCCACCGGCAGTAGTACACGTAAATAGTGGCCCAGATCGGCAGCCTTGATCTTAGGCAGGGTCATCTGTTGGCGCACAGAAGTAATAGGAGTGGCAGACTGCACACTCGGTAGCTGCAGATCACTCACCACTTTGAGAGTCTGCGCAGCGAGCATTTCTATATCCAGTTCCAGGCTAATATCCCGCAGTTCCGCCGGCCCCGAATCACGCTCGGCGCGCAACAGTGACAGATATAGCTGTGCCTTACCGCCACGGCGGGGCTCTAACTGAAACTCTCCTTTAAGCGGTTCGGTAAATAATACTTCCACGCCATCGCGCATCTGGGTCAGGCTACCCAGATCGATTACCCCATCCAACACCGCGCCGCTGTAATCTGTCGACACTGCAATCTCACCACCTGTAAATTCCAGCTGGCCAAAATCACCTGAACTTTTAAAGGGTTCCAGGCGCAGGGTATTGAGTACCCGGTTATCCGCTAAAACCAGGGTTTCCAAAACCAGGGGGCTGTTCTGCAAGCGGCCATAGATTCCCTCAAGCTGAGCGCGTAGCTGCGGGTTTAATTGCTCTAGATCTAGGCGGGTCTCGCTATAGATAACCCCCAGACGGGGCCCACCAGAAGTTAACAGCAATGGGCCATGATGAATTTCAGTGTGCAGCTCAGTAGTGCCATTCTGTAGCGCCACCTCAGTATTGGTTTCAGCTCCAAACCAACCGCGTTGATAGCCGGTAGTGCTTCCCCCCTGCATCCTGCTCAGCTGCTGCTTCCAGACCTCCTCCACCTTAGGACCAATGAAACCTGGCGCCGCCAGGGCTGAAATTACCAGTAGAGCCAGTAGGATTAACAGAAGCCAACGCAAGAGTTTCATAAGAGTCGATCTAACAGCAGAATTTGCGCTGATGGTAGCAGATTATGGAGTTATTAGTGCGACAGCAGTAACAGGGCTGAACCTCCTTGCCTATTCCATAGCCCCAATGGGCGATTCCCTTTAGCAGGGGCCACGTTAAACAACCAGACATAACGAATTGCCAGGCTTGATATAAAATAACCCCTGAGCCTGTGAGTTAATGATAATACGGCACGAGTGTTCGCTATAAAAAATTAAAAGCTAAAAATATTCTCCCCTTTTATAAGTGCAATAACTCCCACAGATTCCAATAGCTAACTAACCCTCTATAACCCCAATATCTAGAGTACTTTGGCGCAGTCCTGCCGTATAATGGTATTCAAAGTTGTACCAATCAGAGAGATCTAATTTTGAAACCCGAGGTAACGTTACTAACCGTTAACGCTATAATCATCTGCGCCGCCTATCTCTATATCTACCCAAGGCATGCAGGCGCTGACCTTAACAAGGTCATAATTAATGACCTCCTGGCAACTGGTATCGCACTACTGATCGCCGGCGCTCTCTTTTGGGAGTCCGGATACAATTTTAATATGCTGCTATTTACTGCTAACTGGTTTGGCTTTTCTCTAATCAGCTTTTTACTAATTGAATTACCGTTCTTTAAATGGTACTGGGATAAATACAGCGTTAGCTTGAGATAAGCTCTTTTGGCAGCATAGCCAAGAAATGAGAAGATAAAGAAAAATATAGAGCACAGGGAATGAGTACTAGGCAACCTTATTTAAAGACGTTGGTTTTCTGGAGCATCCTACTTTTAACCTACGTGGTCACTTTATACCTTCCTGAATCAGAACCTTTCTGGAAAACAATTCTTATCACCACAGCTCTGATCTATCTAGCCACAAATCGTAAAAAGTTTCAGCAACCAATAATAGAAGATCCAGTTTCCCATGTAAGGTTTGATGGAGAGTTTATCTTCATTGGTGATCACTCAATCAAGAGATCAGAGATAAGGAAAGTTGCTATCGACTCGGTTAAGGATCGCGGCTACTTTTCTCTCCCTTACAATCAGATATCTCCGGGAGAAATTCCAGAGTTTATCTTTCCCTCCAGCAAATTCACCTCTTTTCGTGCACATCTGCAGAAAGAATTTGATACAAACGTGGAATTTATTACTTAAAAACCCTTGAGAAAACCGTTCCAAACTAACTGAAAAATTTCATCAATTAATCGCCATTACTATCCTTATTGATCAGGAAGTAGATAAACACTATGAAAATACGTAAAGCCTCAAAGCATGATGTACCCACCATCGCTAACATACATAGTGTCAGCTGGCAGGAGAATTATCGTAGCGTGCTTAGCAAACAGTACCTTGAAGATAAGGTTCCAATGGAAAGGATGCGACTCTGGAAAGATCGCTTTGAGCACCCTAAATCCAATCAGCAGGTGTTTTTAGCTGAAGTAGAGGGCAATATCGCCGGCTTTATCTGTCTATACATGGATAATCACCCTGACTGGGGTACACACCTGGACAACTTGCATGTACGCAAAGGCTACCACTCAATGGGAGTTGGCAAAGCGCTCTTTATAGAGGGCGCGCGCAAGGCTTATCAGCAGGCTCCACAAAGAGGCATGTGCCTTTTAGTCAACCAGGATAATATTAAAGCGCAATCCTTCTACCAAAAACTGGGCGGGAGACAAGTACAGGAAAGTATTTGGCATGCTCCCGATGGAAGTAAAGTACCAACTTATTGGTATATCTGGGAGCAACTAAACGAACTGGTCGAGTTAGAGCAATAAAGAACTCAATCTATACATCATTGAATGCACATCCTCTGACCAATGCACAATAGATAGTATGGAAGAGATTTTTATCTATATTATTTTTAGCAAAGTGAATCCACAGAACAAGCAAAATATAGAAGGATAAGATAATAAGGTGAAAAGGTTGATCTTCTTTATTGGTATTATTTCACCCAGTAGCTATGCACAAAATATGACTTTGGCCGAAGCTGCTCTGGAGCGAACCTATCATAAGGTGCGCTATGATCCTGCTTATGTGTCTATCTCCTATCCAAATGGAGATGTGCCGACTGATACCGGTGTTTGTACCGACGTAGTGATTCGATCATATAGGAAGCTGGGGATCGATTTGCAAAAAGAAGTTCACGAGGATATCTCGGGTCATTTTCAAGCCTACCCGTCTAAACGCATATGGGGACTTTCCAGGCCAGATAAAAATATTGATCACCGGCGAGTACCCAATCTACAGGCTTTTTTTACTCGCAAAGGGCAATCGCTCTCAATAAGTGACAAGGCAGAGGATTATCTACCAGGGGACATCGTTACCTGGATGCTGCCCGGTAATTTACCACATATCGGTATTGTGACTGCGAAACGCTCTCTAAAGACCAACCGGTACTTGGTCGCACACAATATCGGGGCTGGACCCGTGCTGGAAGATATGCTGTTTTCCTTTAAAATTACCGGGCATTACCGATACAACGCCGGTCAGGCATCCGAAAAGATTGAGTAGCGAAAAAACTACGCTATTGCCAAGCGATTACGGTCTTTCTTTGATCGGGATATGGAGAAACATTTCCGCTGTCGGGCTGGTAACCTGGTATCTGGGTGGGTACAGCTCAAAGTCTGGCCTCTCAATATAGTCGTAATTGGACTTTGGCAACCAGCTTCCCCAAATATACTTCAATGTCTGTTCCAGGGTGGTAATAGATCCGCGGTGAACAAATTTTGCATATAGCTGCTCCGGTAGTTCCCGCGCCACCATACCCTCGGGTACCTGAGTCAGGTCGGCAACCGGCGCACAGCAGACATACTTAAACTGAATTTCATCACCCGCTTCCTCATAACACTCATAGATACCAAAAGATTCATCGCTGATTCGATTGGGGATTTTATCCCTGTAGGGCTGAAATGCAGACCAGAGCTTTGGCAAGCTGAGATTTTCATGGTCGTATTCCTGCGCTACCCCCACCAACTGCATTGCAGGCCGCGAAATAATTTGTGGCTCCATGGATAGCTCATTTTGCAAGAAGTGCAGCATATGAGGGCTAAATTGATCTTTATACAACAACCGGAAAGGGTCCTGCTGCTTTCGATACTGCGCCGGGGTTACATTAAATAAAGCTTTAAACGCGCGAGTAAACGCTTCTTGGGAATCAAATTGGCACTCCATGGCAAGCTCAAGAATACCAATATCTTCATTCAACAACCTCTTTGCCGCGACGGTCAACCGGCGCTTACGCAAATATTCTTTCGGTGAATCCCCCACTAATGCCTTAAAAATACGGCTGAAGTGGTAGGTGGAGTAATGAGAGGCAGCGGCAATTTCATGAACAGAAATTTTGTCGTATAGATGCTGCTCTACGAAGTTGATACTTTTAAAAAATCTCTGCATATGAGGCTCCTTTCCTACTTGCTTACATTGGGACGGTGAGATTTTTGAGCAATATCTTCCCGGTTTAGCATGTCTTTAAATTAAATTCGTTCACTAGTGATAAAAAAGCGTAAATGGGAAAATGCCTTGTCCCTCAAAGGGATAATCGCCTGGTAGGCTGGATCACTGAAGAATGCATAGATCGCCTCCCGATCCGGAAAAGATACCACAACAAATGCCTTTGGTGACCTACCCCCATCCAGGGCCTCTTCCACATCATAAGAGGCAATAGGCACTCCTCCATACTGTTGCATTAATTGCGGTGCCAGACCTATATACTGATCAAATGCCTGCGATTCTTTCAGGTTTGGTGAAGACTCTATATGTAAAAATACTGGTAACAAAGCAATAACCTCTTAAGCGTAAATAACTTTTAGTTGCTTAACTAAGAGCTTCTAATGACTAACCTTGAGAGGCTACTCGCCTATGCCAAAAAACCAGAAGTGGAACTATCGCAAGCTCAATAATCGTAGGGGGTAAGACCTGATCATCCACCAATCCAAATTCCAGAATATTGCTTAAGCGGCCCAGACCGCCAATAAAGAGGGATAAAGCCACGAAGTAAAACAATGCTTTATGTTTTTCGATATTGCTCAGGAAATACAGTAGAACCAACCCCAGGGCAAAGAAAACACCAAAGGCAAATCGATATTGATTATCCCCAAATCCTCTCAAGGGGCTATCCGGGCCAAAAATCATAGCACCACCACTCAGAGCAGCACTGCCATTCAGCCCTCCAAATGCACTGATACCACCGGGTACAAAACAGATCACCGCTAGCGCTACCACTAACAATTGGAAAATTTTTCTTTCTATAGAACTCGCCTGATTCATAGTGTCACCTTAGTTTGCCGTATTTGGAGTGATGACCTAATCATATTGGCCAGTAAGGCCCTATTTTTGATATTTCTTGCGGTCTTGGTATCCCACTAAGACAGCAAGAAATGTCAAAAGACGAGGCGCTTAACCGCTTATCTTTCTCTCCAACAGCCGGGTATATCCATATCCGGGCACCAGTTCCCAATATCCACAGAGACAGAAAGATGATTAAGAGTGTTTTGATTACCGGAGCGAATGCAGGCTTAGGCAGGAAATGCGCCAAGCAACTGGCGGAATACCAGCAGATTAACAAGATCTATCTCGGCTGCCGCAATCTGCACAAAGCCAAGGAAGCCCAAGCCGATCTGGTGTCGGAAACAGGCAGGAATATCTTCGAAGTATTGCTGATCGATGTCGCGGATCAACAATCAGTGAGAGAGGCAGTTAAGAACCTGGACTCCCCAGTTGATGCTCTGGTTATGAATGCTGGCGGTACCGGGGGGAAAGAGTTTTACAACAAGACCCCTGAGGGAGTCACACAAATTTTCGCCGTCAACCTGCTCGGGCATGCACTACTGACTAACGAGTTGCTGAAAGCCAATAAATTAACGCAGGCTGCTATCTACGCCGGCTCCGAGGCCGCTCGCGGTGTAAAAGAGATGGGGATGAAGCGACCAGAGCTGAAAAGCGCCACTGTGGAGGAATTTATGCAGATCTGTGAAGGAGAGCTCTATGCCAGTACCAAAGACGCTACGGTACCCTATGGTCCGATAAAGTATATGGGCGCCCTATGGATGTCTTCCATGGCGCGAGAATTCCCCCATATCCGCTTCGTAACCATGAGTCCGGGGGCTACTGTAGGCACAGAGGGCTTCAATACACTGTCGTTATTCAAGCAATATATGATGAAGGGCATGATGCGGATTATGCTGCTACTTGGCAAAGTCCACAAAGTAGAGATAGGCGCCAAGCGCTATATCGATGCCCTGCTGGATACAACATCCTTCCGCACAGGTGTTTTTTACGGCAGTGAACGCGGATTGACTGGACCTCTTGGTGAACAGCGGAAGCTTTTCCCGGACCTGGACAATCCTACCTATCAGGACAATGCCAAAACGGCGATCAATCGCTTTATCTAATGAAGGGTCGCATCAGGTAAGGGCCCTGCGCGCCTTTGCCTGAAGTCCAAGTTAACTCCACCGAAACCACCTGCTTACCTATACTTGACTGTTAAATACTTACTGCTAAAAACAACCAATGTTTCGGGTAATCTTTTCCCTGCTGCTGTTAATTCCCCTTGCCCTGACTGCTGCTGAAGATGTGGCTAAAGCAACTCCCCTGCGGCTGCTGGATCCAGCAACTGTGGATAAGTTCGTCAATGAACTGCCAATACCCGTAGAAATCCGCCCTCAGGGCTCAGCCCCGATTAAACTACCCGCCCGCCCCACTGAAGTTTGGATGGGGCTACGGGATAAGGATGGCAAACGCATAATGACTAAGGCCTGGGGTTTTGAATATGCAGGTCGCATCCACTCTCCTGGCCCGACTATTCGCGCCCGAGAAGGCCAACCGGTATTTGTACACTGGGCGAATGAGCTACCGGGTCCGCATCTATTTCCTGTGGATCGATCCATTCACCTCGCCGACGTAAAAGATCCAAAAGCTGTACCTATGGTTATCCACCTTCACGGCGGGCATACAGAATGGAAAAGTGACGGCAACCCCCTCGCTTGGTACACCCGCAATTATCGTGAGACGGGACCATTATTTGAGAAAAGGATTTACGAATACGACAACTCCCAGGATGCCGCCACTATCTGGTATCACGACCACACACTGGGCATGACGCGCCTTAATGTTTACGCAGGTCTATTCGGTTTTTACCTGGTAGGCGATGACAATGAAGACCGTCTGATACAGGAAAAGCTGCTCCCCGCAGAAGAGCGCACTTTTGTAGCCGCTATTACAGACAGCTTGTTTAGCTCCGATGGGCAGCTGTATTTTCCTGGCAGGAGGGACCAGCCTCCATCACCGGTTTCCCATGAGATGGTTAAGGCCAATTGGCCCAATCCGTCCCATCTCGACGAATTTTTTGGCAATTTTATTCTGGTAAACGGTATGACCTGGCCCAAAGTCAGTGTCACTCCACACGTCTATCGATTGCGATTACTCAACGCATCCGATACCCGCACACTGATACTCAGGATCGACGAAAATATACCCTTTGTACAAGTCGGCGGTGACGGCGGATTTCTCGATTACCCTGTAAAATTGAACGAGTTGATATTGGCACCCGCAGAGCGAGCAGATGTTTTAGTAGATTTCAGTGGTTATGAAGAGCGTGAACTGACATTGCGGAACTTTGGACCGGATGTCCCTTTTAAAGGCTTTGTAGAGGCCAATGACCCAAAGAATTCGATTCCACTTGTCTATAACCTGGATGGTAAACGCGTATTAAGCGATGGACGCGGCGGCATCACACCTGCTACCAATCCAAATACTACAGGCCAGATCCTGCAATTCCATATTGCTCAGAAATCTACAGACGCCACTTCTAATAAACAGAAATCAAAGATCAAAAGTACCATTGGAGATTTAAAACTCACCCTAAATACTCCCTTGCGCACCCCTCTTAATAGGCTTAACCATGCCAGTCGCACACGACAACTTGCCACCTACCGGTTGGACGATCCCTACGGCCGCAATCTGCTAATGTTAGGTCCAGTAAAGGAGGGCTCCCTATTTTTTGAAGACCCCACTACAGAAATAATCCAGCACAACGCTGTTGAGATCTGGGAGATATACAACCCTACAGTATCGGCTCATCCAATCCATATTCATCTGGTGGAATTCCAGATACTGGATCGCCAGCCTTTTAAAGGCAAACTTATCCCCAAGCCGCAGAAATTTATGCATACCGATAAGATATTTCAGGGTGCACGATTGGAAATAGAATCTCTACAGGGAAAACCCCTTCCACCACAAGCAGAAGAAAGCGGCCCCAAAGATACGGTCATCGCCCTTCCCGGCCAAGTAACACGGGTAATAGCCCGCTTCGACCGCGAGGGACTCTATGTATGGCACTGCCATCTGCTCTCCCATGAGGACTACGATATGATGAGGCCGTTTAAGGTATTGGCGCCAAAACCAATAAACAACCAGTAATCCATTAACTTTTAAGCTCTAATCTAATATGAAAATTAAACACCTAGAAACTAATCGATAAACCGAACAATAAATAAGACAGCAAGAATAAGAATAGAAGCAAACAACATCATCAATGTTTACAATCACCCAAGAAAATCAAAAACAACTCGGAATTGAGCTTTACAAAATAAGTAATTACGATGAAAACACTAATAATATTATTATTTTTTACACTGGCATCAGGGGCAATTGCCACTGAAATACCGGAATTAACAAAGGAAAACTTGAAGAAAAAAGCTGTCCTTATCAATGAGCTACAAAACAAAATGCTGATGAAGGGATCGACAGTCGAAGATATCGACAAACTATTTTCTCACTACACCGACGACTTTATCTATATCCATGAAGTTTATGGCGGCACCTATACCAGAGAGCACCTATACAACAACTCTGTAAAATATTTAAAGGATGGAGAATATCAAATGACTGGCGCTAGATATAAAATTATATCAATCATCGCTGGTTACAAAGCAGTCTCACTTGAGCGGCAACAAACCTATCAAGACGTTACCTCTAACCACTTAACAGTATTTGAATTTGAGGGCGATCAGATTTCTAGGATTATTGAATACTGGAAATAGGAATCTAATGAAATGTTAGATTTTAGAGCTCTATACATGTCTCTCAATCTATCACTCTTTATTTTGAAATCTACCACTCTGCATATCGTTAATTTCTGGCAATAAAAATCAACAAACAAGAGGGGATATTATTTCTCTAAGCGGAAAGCTGAGCAGCCCCTTAAAGGTTTATATTTATGGAATTAACTGAGAAAGGCGTAAGTATCTTGTATCAGTAAAAGGCAATAGAGAAGGGGTGAGGCAGAAAGTTTTAGAACAGGCAACCCTGTTTATTTTAGCATCGACAAAAATGATTCTAAAATTCTCTAAAAGGTCCTCTCCAGAAAAACACTCTCTGGAGAGAACCCACTACTCACTCAGCAGGGCGCCAAAGCCTTAGCCACACGGGAGTTAGTCTCCCGCCCCAGCTGTTCAGAAATAAAGTTCCCTGCCTCTGCCAGCAACTGTAAATCCACGCCGGTTTCAATACCCATGCCATTGAGCATATAAAGCACATCCTCACTGGCAACATTACCGGAAGCGCCGCGGGCATAGGGGCAGCCACCCAGGCCGGCTACGGCGGAATCCACTACTGCGACCCCCATTTGTAAGGCTGCGTAGATATTGGCCAGTGCCTGGCCGTAGGTATCATGGAAATGTACCGCAAGTTTTTCCACAGGTACACGGGCCATCACCTGCTCCAGCATACGCTTGGCGGCTTCCGGGGTGCCGACACCGATGGTGTCGCCCAGGGAAATTTCGTAGCAACCCATTTCCAGTAGAGCGGCACTAACTTCTGCCACTTTAGCCGGATCAATATCGCCTTCATAGGGGCAACCAAGTACGCAGGATACGTATCCGCGCACGGGTATGCCGTCTTGCTTGGCTTTTTCTACCAGTGGACGGAAGCGCTCCAGACTCTCAGCAATACTGCAATTAATATTTTTCTGGGTGAAGGCTTCTGAGGCCGCGCCAAATACGGCGACCTCATCTGCTTTGGCTTCCACTGCGCGCTCATAACCTTTTAAGTTTGGCGTGAGCGCGCTGTAGATAACACCGGCTTTGCGCTGGATACCCGCCAGCACTTCCTCGCTGGCGGCCATTTGCGGTACCCACTTGGGGCTGACAAAACTGCCGGCTTCAATAACCGACAGCCCACTGGCACTGAGCTTGTCCACCAGAGCGATACGGGTCTCCACAGAGATAGGCTGCTTTTCATTTTGCAGCCCATCGCGGGGGCCCACTTCGACGATTTTGACTTGCTTGGGCAAAGTCATTACTGCTCCTCCCCGGCAAAATCCACCAGCAGGCTACCGCCATCCACCAGCTCACCTTCAGCACAGAAGAACTGCTGCACGGTGCCAGCGGCTGGAGCCCGCAGGGTGTGTTCCATTTTCATGGCTTCCATTACCAGTAGCGGCTGGTCTTTTTCCACCATAGAGCCGGCCTCAACCAGCAACGAAATTATGGTGCCGTTCATGGGGGCATCGAGGCCGTGAGCTTGGTCATTGCTCTCACCGATATCCGGTGGCAACAGCTTGAATTCCACCTGAGTGCCATCGATAAATACAGCGCCACCATCGCGGGTATCCACCGCGGAGAAACTCATGCGACAGCCATCCACCAGCATCAAGTCGCGCCCTGGCAGCAGGCGAACCTCACCGCTGTTTTGTTCCTCAGGCAAGGCATCGCAAGTCCAGCGCAGGCTATCGCCCTCCGCAACAAAGCGAATTTGAGCGTGCTGGCCACGGTAGTCCACCGTCTGGGTGCGACTGCCAGCCAGAGCATTGCGCCAGTTATCACCATTGTGCCAAGGAGAGAAAGGATCCCGCTGAGGTGCGCTATTGCGCAGATCGCGCTCTTCACGCCGCTGCAAATAACCGGCAATAGCAGCACATTTCAGCGGCGTCAGTGTCTGCTCCTGATGCAGTACTTCCGCCTCGTAGTCCTCGATAAAGTGCGTCGAAATACAACCGCTGGCAAATGCCTGGTGATTGATCACTCGGCGCAGGAATTCGATATTGTGGCGCACACCGGCAATCTGGTAATCACGCAGTGCGCGATCCAATTTGGCCAGGGCTTCTTTGCGGGTGCGGCCGTGGCAGATCAATTTGGCGATCATCGGGTCGTAATGCACGCTGATTTCATCGCCGGTCTGCACACCGGTATCCACCCGCACACCCTCGCCTTCCGCCGGGGGCTGGTGGCGCACCAACACGCCTGTTGCCGGCAGGAAATCATTGTCCGGGTCTTCGGCGTAGATGCGCACTTCCATGGCGTGGCCGTTGATCTGCAGCTCATCCTGGCTCATGGGCAGGGTATCGCCAGCGGCAACTGACAACTGCCAGGCCACCAGGTCCTGGTCGGTGATCATTTCCGTCACCGGGTGCTCTACCTGCAGGCGGGTATTCATTTCCATAAAGTAGAAGGCACCGCTAGCATCCAGCAGGAATTCCACCGTGCCGGCACCCACGTAACCAATCGCGTGGGCCGCGCGCAGGGCCGCTTCACCCATGCGCGCGCGCAACTCAGGAGTCATGCCCGGTGCGGGGGCCTCTTCCACTACTTTTTGGTGGCGGCGCTGCACCGAGCAATCCCGTTCAAACAGGTAGACACCGTTGCCCTGCTGATCGCAGAACACCTGGATTTCCACATGGCGGGGACTCACCACATAGCGCTCCAGCAGCATGATGTCGTCGCCAAAGGCATTCATGGCCTCTCGCTTGGCAGCAGCTAACGCTTCGTGGAATTCATCGGCACTGTCGACACGGCGCATGCCCTTACCACCACCGCCGGCAGCAGCTTTCAGCAATACCGGGTAACCGATGCGATTGGCGTGACCTTCCAGCAGCTCTTCATTTTGGTTGGTGCCGTGGTAACCGGGCACCAAGGGCACATTGGCCTCTTCCATAATACGTTTGGCGGCGGACTTGGAGCCCATCGCCTCAATCGCGCCGGTGGGCGGGCCGACAAAAATAATGCCGGCGCTATCGCAGGCGCGGCAAAACACCGCATTTTCCGACAAGAAGCCGTAACCCGGATGGATGGCATCGGCACCAGTCTGCTTAGCAGCACCCAATACCTTGTCGATATCCAGGTAGGAATCCCTGGCCGGGGCCGGGCCCAGGTGTACCGCTTCGTCCGCCATCTGCACATGCAGGGCATCGGCATCCGCATCGGAATAGACGGCAACGGTGGCCACCCCCAGGCGGCGGGCGGTCTTGATAATACGGCAGGCGATTTCGCCGCGATTAGCTATTAACAGTTTGCGAATCATAAAATTATCCTTCGCCACCATTCATCCACTTGGGTGCGCGCTTTTCCAAAAACGCACTCAACCCTTCCTGTCCTTCCGGCGATACACGCACGGCAGCGATCAGCGCGCTGGTCTGGCCCTGCAATTCATCGTTGATAACCCGGTTGGACATGGACATGGCCAGTTGCTTGGCCATGGCGACCGCTTTGGGGCCATTATCGGCAATGGCATTCACTAATTTCTGCACATGCAGATCCAGCTCGCCCTCGGCGCAGACTTCGGATACCAAGCCCATCTGTTCTGCGCGCTCGGCGGAGAAGCGCTCCGCAGTGACAAAGTAACGGCGCGCGCGGCGAGTGCCGATCGCATTGATGACATAAGGGCTGATGGTAGCGGGCAGCAAGCCGATTTTGACTTCCGACAAACAAAAGCTGGCGCGCTCAGAGGCCACGGCCATATCGCAGCAGCTCACCAGACCCACGGCGCCGCCAAATGCAGCGCCCTGTACTCGTGCAATAGTGGGAGCTGGGAAAGTGTCGAGCTTGTACAGCATGGCAGCAAGCGCGGCCGCGTCGCGGCGGTTTTCCTCTTCTGAATAAGTCGCCATGCGCTTCATCCAGTTGAGGTCAGCTCCGGCAGAAAAGCTCTTGCCATTGGAAGCCAGTACCAACACACGAACAGCGGGATTTTGCGCCAGAGTGTCAAAGGTGGTGGCCAGCTCGTGAATCAGTTCATCGTCAAAAGCGTTGTGGATTTCCGGCCGATTCAGGGTGACTGTGGCCACGCCCTCGCTATCCACTTCGCACAGCAATTTATCGCTCATTGTAATTCCTCGATTGGGGCGTTTCTCTCTAGCGGCACCGGGGTAGCCCGCGGCACCGCAACCACGGTTCCTTACATACGGAACACGCCGAACTTGGTCTCTTCCGGCTCTTTGTGGCTGGCCGCCGCCAGGCACAGGCCTAGCACGCGGCGGGTATCCGCCGGATCGATAACGCCGTCATCCCACAAACGTGCAGAAGCGTAGTAGGGGTGCCCCTGATGCTCGTAGTTATCCACAATCGGCTGCTTAAACTGCTGCTCTTCCTCTTCGCTCCAGGATTCACCTCGCGCCGCCATCTGATCGCGCTTCACCTGGGCCAACACGCCAGCAGCTTGTTCCCCTCCCATAACCGAGATGCGCGCATTGGGCCACATAAACAGGAAGTTGGGGTCATAGGCGCGGCCACACATACCGTAGTTACCGGCTCCGAAAGAGCCGCCGATGAGGATGGTAATTTTGGGCACCTTGGCGGTAGCTACAGCGGTCACCATCTTGGCGCCGTGTTTGGCGATGCCGCCCGCCTCGTACTGTTTGCCCACCATGAAACCAGTGATATTTTGCAGGAAAACCAATGGAATCTTGCGCTGCGCGCACAACTCAATAAAGTGCGCGCCCTTCTGCGCACTCTCCGCAAACAGGATGCCGTTGTTGGCGACGATACCCACCGGGTAGCCCTGGATACGGGCAAAACCGGTTACCAGGGTGGTGCCGTACAACGCTTTAAATTCATCGAACTCGGAGCCGTCCACAACTCGCGCGATAATCTCGCGCACGTCAAACGGCTGGCGCGAATCTTTGGGCACCACACCGTAAATGTCTTCCGGTGGATAAATCGGCTCCACAGGCTTTTGGATATCCAGGCCGGGATTTTTGATGCGATTCAGGCGAGCTACAGAGCGGCGCGCTAACTGCAGGGCGTGTACATCATTATTGGCATAGTGATCGGAAACCCCGGAAGTGCGGCAGTGCACCTCAGCACCGCCGAGTTCCTCCGCGGAAACTTCTTCACCGGTGGCCGCTTTCACCAGGGGCGGGCCCGCCAGGAAGATGGTGGCCTGCTCTTTCACCATAATGGATTCGTCTGCCATGGCCGGCACATAGGCTCCACCGGCGGTGCAGCTACCCATCACCACCGCAATCTGCGGAATATTCTGTGCAGAGAGATTGGCTTGGTTAAAGAAGATGCGACCGAAGTGCTCTCGATCCGGGAAAACATCGTCCTGGCGCGGCAGATTGGCACCACCGGAATCCACCAGGTAAATACACGGCAGATTATTCTGTTCGGCAATGGTCTGCGCGCGCAGATGTTTCTTTACCGTGAGCGGGTAATAGGTACCGCCTTTTACCGTGGCATCGTTGGCGACGATGACACAAGGCTGGCCAGAGACGGTGCCGATGCCGGTAATAATACCCGCGGCTGGGACATCTTCACCGTAAACCTCATGAGCGGCCAACTGGGAAAATTCCAGGAAGGGGC
Organism: Microbulbifer mixtoriginis (SeqCode); assembly: GCF_052467515.1. NCBI lineage: Bacteria > Pseudomonadati > Pseudomonadota > Gammaproteobacteria > Cellvibrionales > Microbulbiferaceae > Microbulbifer > Microbulbifer mixtoriginis (SeqCode). The sequence continues at coordinate 4,150,655 of NZ_CP174314.1, forward strand.
TACCCGGATCGAGCAGCGCATCGATACGGTCCCGTGGCAATAATTTTCCTCGCGCCAGGTGTTTTTCCCGTGCGCGCTCGCCGCCGCCCTGGGCGATGGCTTCCACTTTCTCGCGCAGGTCTGCCACCAGCGCCTGCATCTGCTCGCGGTTTTCGCCAAAGGCGGCATCGCGCGTATTTATTTTGCTCTGCAACTGATTCATAAAATCTGATTCACTTTCCCGGAGAAAAGACCTCCACGGAGCGCGGCTTACCGCCGTAATGTCCGTGGAGACAGCTGCCGCCGACAGGCGCCGGCAGCGAGAAGAAATGCCCAGCCTTAGCGGGTCTCGTTAAACAGCTCGCGACCAATCAGCATACGACGCACTTCAGAAGTGCCCGCGCCGATTTCGTAGAGCTTGGCATCGCGCAGCAGGCGACCGGTGGCGTACTCGTTGATGTAGCCATTGCCGCCCAGAGTCTGGATAGCCTGCAGGGCCATCTGGGTTGCGCGCTCTGCAGTAAACAGGATTACTGCGGCGGCGTCCTTGCGCGAGTCCTCACCGCGATCACAGGCACGCGCCACGGCGTAGAGGTAAGCACGGCTGGCATTCAGGTCGGCATACATATCGGCGATCTTGCCCTGCATCAGCTGGAATTCACCAATAGCCTTGCCGAACTGCTTGCGCTCGTGGATATAGGGAACCACCACATCCAGGCAGGCCTGCATAATACCGACAGGGCCACCGGAGAGAATGGTGCGCTCATAGTCGAGGCCGCTCATCAAAACGCGTACGCCGCCGTTCAACTCACCGAGAATATTTTCTTCCGGCACTTCACAGTCTTCGAACACCAGCTCACAGGTGTTGGAACCGCGCATACCCAGCTTGTCGAGTTTCTGCGCCTGTGAGAAACCGGCAAAACCGCGCTCAACGATAAATGCAGTGATACCACCGGAACTGATGCCCGGCTCAGTGCGCGCGTAAATCACATAGGTATCGGCATCGGGGCCGTTGGTGATCCACATTTTATTGCCGTTCAAAACAAAGTGATCACCGCGCTTTTCCGCGCGCAGTTGCAAGCTCACTACGTCGGAACCGGAATTCGGTTCGCTCATTGCCAAGGCGCCTACATGTTCACCGGAACACAACTTGGGCAGGTACTTGAGCTTCTGCTCGCGGGTACCATTTTTGCGAATCTGGTTTACACACAGGTTGGAGTGGGCACCGTAGGACAAGCCCACAGAAGCGGAGGCGCGGGAAATTTCTTCCATGGCCACAGCATGTGCCAGGTAACCCATATTGGAACCGCCGAACTCCTCTTCCACGGTCATACCCAGAAGGCCCAGCTCACCGAATTTTTTCCACATGTCCGCGGGGAACAGGTTGTCTTCATCGATCTGCGCCGCGCGCGGGGCCAGCTCCGCCTGGCAGAACTTGTAAACCATGTCGCGGAGCATATCGATGTCTTCACCGAGACCGAAATTCAAGGTTGGGTAGGAGGTGTTCATAGTGACTCCAATAATTATTAAATAAGTCTTTTAAACTGACGGCACCTGCAACCACTCGATACATCGGGTGACACGCTAAACCTCTGCGGGTCACAGGCTTTCGCAGGCGCCTGTCGAAATTTTTAACCGGTGAACTAGGGGCTTTCCTCGTTGCGGCTCTTTACCAAAGCCGCTTGTGCACGGGCTTCGGCTTCACCAAGTTCCCCCATCAGGCTCTCAATATCCCGCAACTGCTGCTGCAACTGTGCCCGCTTCTGCGCTATACGCTCCAGCAGGCGCTGTAACTGCTCTACATTGCCATGAGCGGGGTCGTACATATCGATAATCTCGCGGCTCTCATCGAGGGAAAAACCCAGGCGCTTGCCGCGCAAAATCAGCTTCAGCCGTACACGTTCTTCGGGGCTGTAGACACGGGTCTGACCATGCCGCTCCGGTTTGAGCAGGCCCTTGTCCTCATAGAAACGGATGGCGCGGGTGGTTATCTCAAACTCCCGCGCCAGCTCCGAAATACTGTAACTCTGGGGCTCTACGATGCTGGCTTTGGCTTTCATAAGTACTTCCTCGAGACGCAACAGAGCCTAACAAGAGTTTACGTTGACGTAAACGTAAAGCAAACGCCAAAAATAACTGCGAGGGGCTATTCAGTCATTAACCCATCGAAGTAATCGGAAGGGAGGGATCAGACGCCCAGCAGCTGTTGCAACTGATTGTCGAGCAACTTTTGATAGGAAGGTGTAAGGCCTGTGATTTCCAGAGCCCAGCCAGCACCATGGTGCTCAATACGCCCAGCCAGAGAGCTATCCTCCAGCAATTCAGGATGTAAAAACAAACCACGCGATTGGTTTAGTAGCTGTTCAGCAGAAAAATCTGGCGTGCTTGGCTCACAGGGCGCTACCGCCAGGGCCAACTTCAAACCGGTAGCGCGGCTGACACTCTGCATCTCCCGCAGCAACAGGCCACAGCAGACCGCACGAAACGCCGAATCAGCGCCAGAAAACCCCAAACCAACTTGCGGCCCTGCACAACTCAATGGATGGGCACCGTAGATCCGACGCAGCAACTGCATACGCCCATCCAATTCCCGCTGAATTCCTTCGAGCGCACTGCGACTCAATTGATTGGTCAACTGAGCCCAATTCAATGGCCGCAGGTAGAGGCCTATAGAGTCTTGCTTTTGCTCGGGAAGATCCGCAGAGGAAAGAGGCTCTTCCGCTGGCAAACTGCGCTGCGCGGAAAACCCCCCTGTCATCAGTGCCGCCACTGCACTAAATGGCAGGGCAAATACCAGCGTCAGCAATAAGCTGGCCCAGGGAAAGCTGACGTCTGCACCAGGAATCAGGGCTACGGTAACATTGCCAGCGATACTGTCATGCAGCACTACTGGCACACTGATGGTCTCGCCACTCTTCAGATCACCAACTTCCGCCAGGCTATTGGATTCCACATCCTCAACAGCAACACCGCTGATAGCGGGCAATTCCAGCAGCTGCCTGGCCAACAGCTGCATACTGATACGATCATCGGCAACAATACGCTCCAGGCTCTGCCCGGCGAGAAAACTGGCCGCAACCTGCGCAGAGACTCGGTCTCTCTCCACCGCATCGGCATGGCGCTGCGCATAGTAATGACCGAGAGCCACACTGCAGAACAGCGCCAGTATCAGCCAGATCATCGCAGCCAGCAGACGCTGGCGGGTACGTTTAGATAAACGCGCAAACTGCTCTGGCAACCTGCGCAGAAGGGAAATCATCGATACAGACATAAATACGGCTTTAATACCTTGCCTTGTTTTTTATTACCTTGCGTTTTTGGAACTCTCCACGGCCAAGGGCCCTGGCGCAATTTTATCCTCACAAAGCGCGAATAATACGCAGTGTAATTTCCTGTGCCGTTGGTCGATCCCGCAACAAAATAGTTCCACACGGGATTTTTTAATTTGTAATAAACAAGCGGGCCCAACCTGCGGCGCTGATTTTAACGAAGATTCCCGCTAGAGCTATAATGCGTCGCTTATTGAATAAATTGGGGACCTTCGCTATGGGCGTCGAGACTAAAGCACAAGAATTTCATCTGCCCCTGGCACAAATTACCCAGTCACACTTCGACTGTTCTGTGCGCTACCTCACCTATAGCGGCGGCCATGCACTGCTGGGGTTGGAATACGACAATACAGCCCCCTTTTCGAACGCCGCCAGTTGCCAATTGAATTTACCCAGCGCGATACCATCAGACGTGCAATCGCCCTGGTGCCTGACCTTCCTAAGCCCAGCAGCCACCCTGTCACAACTGCAGCGCCTGCTGGATTTTTGTGCTGAACAACACTGGTATATCGATGTCATCGACACCCTAGCCCACCGGCACGAGTGCACGGTCATCCGCTTTCAGTTCAGCGCTGAACTGGAGTTTTCCCCGGCACGTTTTGCCTGCCTACAACTGGCCGAAGCAATCGGAGCCGATCTGGTCTTGCAGGAGGGCACCAGTCAGAGAGTACCGGCACTGGCTGGCTTCGATATGGATTCCACTCTGATCGATGCAGAGGTGATCGACGAGCTAGCCAAGATTACCGGAATCGGCGACCAGGTGGCGGCCATCACTGCGGCCGCCATGCGCGGCGAATTGGATTTTCGCGATAGTTTCAAAAAGCGTATGGCGTTGCTAAAAGGTTTTTCCGAACAGCGCCTGGCAGAAATCGCCAGGCAACTGCCACTAAAAGATGGAGCCCAAAACCTGTTGCACTGCCTGCGCAAACTCGGCTGCAAAACGATCATTTTGTCCGGTGGTTTTACCTACTTCGCCAATTTCCTACAAAGGGAACGCCTGGCTGTTGACCTGATATACGCCAATGAACTGGAGTTTGCCGAAGGCGCGCTCACCGGTGAAGTGATAGAGCCTATCGTGGACGGAATGCGCAAGCGGTTATTGCTGGGGGAAACTGCAAAGGAGATGGGAGTGCCGCTAGAAAAAGTGGTTGCCGTTGGGGATGGGGCAAACGATATCCCCATGTTGAACCTGGGTGCCCTGGGTATCGCCATACATCCGAAACCCAAAGTCCGCAGGGAGGCACCGCAAGCTATCACTCTATTTGGATTAGATGCGGCGCTTTACCTGTTCGGTCTCAACGACCAGCAAATTGCCGAATTGGGACAGCCTTCTTAAAGGTGTCCCAAAAAGGTTTATATCACCGCGTGTGGGAAGGGGAATGAGCGCGGCTTAGTGTTATCCGAGCAGGCACTGGGTTCATACTCGCAGCCTGCTGCCAAAAGGCTGAGAAAAGCCAATATTAAAATCCGCCTGTACATAGGTACCTCCCTTTGCCTAAATGGATTTTTATTCGAGCAGCAGGGTACGCAATGGGTTCCGTTTTGAACAGCAGTTTAATGATTTTTATGCCAGAAAATTGACGTAAAATTCTTTCTTTTGTACCAGTTTGTTCAGCTTTGCTACACAACCGATTACACAGGCCTTTTTTAGCATTGCGCGCCAGCCAAATCCAACCCGAAACCAGCTTTAGCAGATTCATTGAGTTAATCTTGGCAAGAGGAAAAACGGGCAGATAAAGCTAGGGAAAGCTCGTAGGTGGCCAGTGTTGCGCTGGCAACAACCAGTATGGAGAGTGGCGATTCTGGTGCACAGCACCAAAATCGCACAAGTGTTGAAGACAGAGCTAACCTTCTTTTTTACCGTAGATTACCAGGCTGTTCACTTTTACCGTCAGCGGGTGATACCCCTCCTTGGCGCGTTCAAAAATACGCGCTGCCACATCCTGTTTGCCGGTTTCAACCATATTGCGGTATAGCGGGCGCAGGAACTTGTTGCGGCCGATGCTGGTGAGGAAGTTTTCCAGGCGATTGAATGCCGGCTCGTAGTCGTTGCGCACGGCAATCATCAGCCAGCTAAAGGCCACTTCGTTATTGCGGGATTGGGTCAGGCCAAAGGCGCTGTCCAGTTCCTTCAATTGCGTTTCAGTCAACTTTTCCGGCATACCGTCGAGGAAGTACTTCCACTGGTGGAAGGTCCAGCCCTTGGTGTCGATATCCTTCGCTACCAATTTGCCGTCCAACCACTGCTGACGCACTGGGTCCAACTTGCTGAAGGCATCGGACTGCGGGTGCGGCGCACCTTCAGGAATACCCGGCTCGAAAATCCACTGGTGAATGCGCTCTCGATCCAGCTTGTCAGCGTGCTCAACCAACAAGGTCTTGTCGAGGTACTTAACGAAATCCTCGGTGGTAATACTCTGGAAGGAGAAGTGGTTGAAGTACTCCATCAGGAAGCGGTCGAAAGCTTCGCGGCCCACTTTCTGCTCCAGCTCATACAGGAACAGGGAACCTTTCTCGTAAGGAATATTGGAGAAGACTTCATCGGGATCACGGCCGCGCAGGTCGATCGCCATAATTTCATCGCGGGGCTCTTTATCGGCCAGGTCCGCCTGCAGGTCGTCATAACCCAGGGCCATTTCCATCTGATAGCGCTCATCGCCGTAGACGAACTGCATGATGCGGTTGGTCAGGTAGGTGGTGAAGCCTTCATTCAGCCAAAGGTCGCGCCAGCTGGCATTGGTCACCAGGTTGCCGGACCAGGAGTGGGCCAATTCGTGGGCAATCAGGGCTACCAGGCTCTTATCGCCGGCGATCACCGTCGGAGTGATAAAGCTCAGGCGCGGGTTTTCCATACCGCCGAAGGGGAAGCTGGGCGGCAGAATCAGCAGATCGTAGCGGTCCCAGTGGTAGGGGCCATACGCCTTTTCGGTCACTTCCAGCATGGATTCGGTATCGGCAAACTCCGCCGCTGCAGATTCCAGCATGGAAGGCTCGGCGTAGACACCGGTGCGCTCACCCATGGGCTTAAACTGCAGGTCGCCTACTGCCAGGGCAATCAGGTAAGAGGGAATGCGCTGGGGCATTTCAAATTCGTAAACGCCATCTTTGGCCGCCTGCGGATCGTTGTTCGCACTCATTACTGCACGCAGTTCTTTCGGGGTGCGAACGGTAGCGTTGTAGGTGATACGAACTTTCGGGGAATCCTGCAGCGGGATAAAGCTGCGCGCGTGAATCGCCTGGGCCTGGGTAAACAGGAACGGATGCTTCTTGCCCGCGGTCTGCTGCGGTTCCAGCCACTGCACGCCAGAGGCGCCCGGCACTGTGCGGTAGCGGATAGTAATGCTGTCGGCATCTTCCGGCAGCTCGATATTCAGCGGAGTGCCCAGGTGGCTGTCTTTCTCACCCATGGAGAACTTCACCGGCGCGCCATTAGCCGATACAGAAACCACCTCCAGCTCGCGGGTATCGAGCACCATCGGCAGGTTCTTATCGTTGAGGCGTTTGAAGTCCAACTTGGCTTCGCCCTCGAGTACCTTGCGGGAGAAGTCGACAGTCAGGTCCAGATCCAGGTGCTGCACCTGGTAGTCATTGCTATTGGCGAAGGAGTGATAATCCACACCGGATTGCGGCGCCTTTTCTGCAACGCTTTTCTTCTCGATCACCGCAGCCGCTTTTACCGACGTATCGGCGCTGTCAGCTTCGACCTTGGTCGGTTCATTCTTGGAACAACCTGAGGCTACGGCGAGGCCGCCGACGATCAGGCTGGTGCATAGTAAACGGGGCAACATGGGTCTACTCCCTGGGTTCAGCTTTTCAATTTGCGCCACAGGATACCCGAGAGTAAGCGCTTGCGGAACGACAGCGGGAAAGACCGCTGCTGGATACCGGTCACAATGAAGGTGTACAGAGTCTCGCCAGCGGCGATCGTGCTCTCAGGGGCAATAAAAATAGACATATGTCTCAACTTATCGGTTGGCGGACGAATTTGCCGACTAATCCGCACCTACAACACAAAAATCCCCCCATCAATTAACAAAGCCTTCACTTTCCCTATTCAGACTGCGGGCCCTCTAAAACAAGCACATAAAGGAGAGTCCCATGTCACTATCCCGGAGGCGGTTTCTACAATTTTCCGGCGCCGGCCTGGCATCGCTGCCACTGCTGAAAGCCTATGGTGCTGGCCTGCAGCCATTCCAACACGGCGTAGCCAGCGGAGATCCCCTAGCAGATCGCGTTATTCTCTGGACCAGGATCACCCCCTCCGATGATCCCGCCTTCCAGTCCATGGTGCCCTATAGCTGGCAGATCGCACTGGACCCGGAAATGGCCATGGTGGTTAACAGCGGCAGTGGTCTCACCGGCCCAGCAGTGGATTACACCATCAAGGTGGACGCCTCAGGACTACAGGCAGGCACTAGTTACTACTATCGTTTCTACTCCAACGGTATCGATTCACCGATCGGCCGCACCCGCACCCTGCCCACCGGTCATGTGGAGCGCCTGCGCTTCGCCGTTACCAGCTGCTCCAATTACCCGATGGGCTATTTCAATGTGTATCGCGAGATCGCCCTGCGCGCAGATCTGGATGTGGTACTGCACCTGGGAGACTACATCTATGAATATGGTCCCGGTGGTTTTGGCACCGGTAGCGGCCTCGGACGCGAGCCAATTCCCGCCAAGGAAATGGTGGATATTCAGGACTATCGCCAGCGCTACGCACAATATCGCTCAGACCTCGATCTACAGGAAGTCCACCGCCAGCACCCGTTTATTTGCGTATGGGACGACCACGAAACTACTAACAATGCCTGGGCCGGTGGTGCGGAGAACCACAACCCCCAAGACGGCGAAGGCGACTGGGCGGTGCGCCGCTCTGTGGCAAACCAGGCCTACTTTGAATGGATGCCAATCCGCGATAACGGCATCCTCGATTTATTTGGTGACAAGGCCATTTACCGCAGCTTCCGCTTTGGCAACCTGATGGATTTGATGATGCTGGATACGCGAATTGCCGCGCGTGACGAGCAGGCCAATTGGTTCGACCAGAAGACCGCCGATAATCCCGATCGCAGTATCCTCGGCGCACAACAGGAGCAATGGTTGCACAGCGGCCTGACGCAATCCCAAGCGGACGGTGTGCGCTGGCGGGTACTGGGGCAGCAAGTGATGATGGCGCAACTGACTCTGGCCAAAGATCTGTCGATCAATATGGACCAATGGGATGGTTACACCGCCTCCCGCGAGCGCCTGTTCAATCACATCAGCAACCACAATATCGATAATTTTGTCGTGCTCACCGGAGATATCCACAGCTCCTGGGCCTGGGACCTGGCCAGCAATCCATTCAATATTCTCGAGTACGGCCGCCTAACCGGCCGCGGTGCCCTGGGCGGCGAGTTTGTCACCCCGGGAGTGACCTCCAGCTTCCTGGACAAGTCCCATTTAACTGATGTAGCCGCCATCGCCATGGATGGACTGATTCCTCATCTGAAGTGGGTTGACGTAACCCAGCGCGGCTACCTGCTGATGGATGTATCCCACTCTCGCACCAAAGCCCACTGGTACCATGTGGATACTGTCACCAGTAAGAGTTACAACACCAACCTGGCGCGAATCTATAAGCAAAAGGCCGGCGCCAACCACATACAAAGAGCCTGGAGTGAGAGTAGTGCTCCCGCTGAAGTGCCTGCACCGGCTCCAGGCTATGCCACTCTGGCGCGCAACGCCATTGCTGCCCTGCGCAGCCGCTATCAGGTTTAAGCGGCATAAAAAAACCGCGCGGCCCATCGAGTCGCGCGGTTTTCTCTCGCCAATTAAGAGCCGGATCAATCCAGGCTAAAGTCGAAATTCATCTCATCTGCCGGAGCCTGCACATAGTAGCCCTGGATATAGTCAGTGCCGGTTTGCCAAAGAGTGGGCAACATGCTGGCCTGCTCGATATGGGGCACGATCACCTTGGTATTCGCCTCACCCAGGCGCTGTACCAACCCTGCAAGGGTGTCGCTACTCTCGCCCTCGTCCTGCACTTCGCGCACAAATGACGGGTCGATCTTGGCGATATCCACCTTCACATGCTCCAGCGCCTTAAACGGATTCAGGCCGGTACCGAAGTGACAGACTGAAACACGACAGCCGATCTGCTGTACCTGGGTCGTGAAGTCCCGCGCAGCGTGTAAATTGCTGGTGATATCCTCCTGGCGCAACTGAAAAACCACCGAGGCGGGTATCAACTTGGCGGCCTTGAAGGCCACCCCCAGCCAGGCCGGCAGGCTGTTGTCGAGTAGTGAAGCGGTAGTGAGGTGCAACAACAGCGACACCTCCTTGCCCTCGGCCCTGGCGGCGGCCGCGGCCTTGATCGCGGTAAGGATCACCCAGCGATCCATCTTTGCCGACAGCCCCGCATCACCCAGTTCCTGCAGAAAAGCCAGCGGCGCCAGTTCCTCTTTTTCATCAAGCATACGTACTAATACCTCGTACATCTGCTCGCCGGTGCCCTGCAGACTCAGGATCGGCTGGTACAGTAGCTTGAGGTTGCCCGCTTCCAGCGCCTGCACCACTCGGGCACGGTGATAGGTACCGGCATCGGCACTGTTTTCGGTATCCGGCTCATAAAGGGCAAAAGCACCGCCCTGAGCGTCTTCGCCGAGGGCCTGTTTATGGGCCGTTTGTGCCTGCTCCAGCACTTGCTGGGAGCCACTGGAAGCCTCGCTCAGTAATGAAATCCCAATCGAGGCGGTCACCTGCTGGGTCTTGCCGGCAGCATCGAAAATGGTGTCAGCAATTCGCTTGAGTATGTCTTTAGCGCGCAGCTCGATACTATCCGGCGTGGTATCGGAGCTCAGCAGGCAGAAACTGTCATCACTGTAACGTGCTAGGGTATCACCGCTGCGCTGGCAGCCCTGTAATAATTCTGCCATGGCTTTCTGCAGTGCGTCGGCACCAGCCACACCCACAACTTTTTGCACCTCCTCAGCAAAGCGATCCACCTGAATAAACATTAAGCCACCGGTGCGATGTGAATCCGCCGAAGCCTTGATGGTGGAGTCCAGTAGCTGCAAAAAATGCTGGCGGTTATATAGGCCAGTGAGAGGGTCCCGATTTTTAATATCGCTGAGCTGGGCTTCCAGCTGTTCAGTATCGCCGCGACGACTGGCAATGCGCACTTGCAAACAGCGCTCATCCTCGTAAGTCGTACTGAGTACCTCTGCACGGGTGGGCAGTGGATCGCCGCTCACAGTTCTGGCAGTAAACTGCCACTCCTTGGCTTCAACTTCATTGTTGTCGATAGCGCAGCGCTTGAGAAATTCCCGTGCGCCCTCCTGCTCATTTTCCGCCAACATATCGATCAGCGGTTGGTATTCGATATCCTCACCAGTTTCATAGCCGAAACGCTCGGCAAAGGAATCGTTGGCATATACCAGTAGGCCGTCGGAGACATAGGCTATGGCATCTTTGGAGCTGTCGAGTAATTCTTTAGCCCGCTTGAGTGTGGCGTGATATCGACGGTCGTGTAGCCGCGCCTGGCGGCGGTTTTCGAGAGCCGACATCTCGCGCTGGATCACCAACAATAGGTGTTGATCTTCATCCACCGTCACCACGTCCCTGGCGCCCAGTTTCAGCCCTTCAACCACCGGCTGAGAGCCACTGCGCTCACTCAGCAGAATCACCGGAATATCTTTTTGCAGTTTACTGATAGTGCGTAGAGTTACTGCTGGAGGAACCTGAGTACTACCTTCTGAGGCAATCACTAGGTCCCAGGTTTTATCTTGCAGCAAGCGGGTAAAAACCGCTTCATTAGCGACATGCTGGGCACGATTGGGCCTACCTGCATTGTGCAACATGCTCACCAGGCGCTGTGCCTCTGAAGGCATATCGTGAATCAGAAGGAGTCGGATAGTGTCGTTGCTATTCATTATTTGCTCTATTTATTCAGGGTAGCGCACCGCAACCCCATGCGGTAGTTTAGGGGGCCCCTGTGGTGGCATACAAGAGCACATCTGGGTGGTACGCGTGATTCAAGTCACACTATTCTTCCTACCAAAAACAAGCCCGAGAGTATTTTTTTTGCGAATAAGTAATCACTGAGCAGGCCAGCAGCTGCTTTTCTGGCCCGCGGGCTGTGCTGCGCAATTGATTGGCAGCCACTATATAGATAGGCCCTGCCGTGTATTTAGCACAGATCAATTTGACGCCATTTTTCTATCCTCTGCCCCTCAGGATTTTTATTAATCGACTTTAGAAGGTTTGACGCAAGCCTCTATTGGCGACTTGGAAGCGACACCCGGCACTTCTCGCACCAGCTTCGGCACCAAATAACCCGGTAGGCGCCGGCGCAATTGCTCAACGATTTCCACTGCCACGCTATCACTCACTTCGAAGTGGGCCGCACCGTTGACCCTGTCCAACTGATGTAGGTAATAGGGCAACACACTCGCATCAAACAGAGTTTCGCTGAGGGCCTCCAGGGCTTCGCAGCTATCATTGACGCCGCGCAGCAGCACCGCTTGATTTAACAGAGTCACTCCCGCTTCGCGTAACCTGAGCAGGGCCCCACGCACCTCAGCATCAATTTCGTTAGCGTGATTACAGTGCAAAACCAGCACTGGCTTCAGGCGCGACTGGCTGAACCAGGACAGCATCTCATCAGTAATGCGGCTCGGCGCCACAATGGGTACACGACTGTGCACGCGCAATTTATTTAGATGGGGGATCTGTGCCAGCTCACCGGCGAGCCAACCGAGTTGGCGATCATTCAATACCAGTGGATCACCACCGCTCAAAATCACCTCGCGCAACTCTGTGTGTGCGCGCACATAATCAAGCGCTGCAGACCACTGTTTGCGATTCAAATGATTATCGCCATAGGGAAATTCCCGGCGAAAGCAGTAACGACAATTTACCGCGCACTGTCCCGCTGTAATAAACAGCAGGCGACCGTGATATTTATGTACCACCCCCGGCAGTGGATTCGCCTCAGCTTCTTTTAGCGGGTCTGCACTATAACCCGCTACTACTTCCAACTCTGCAGCGCCGGGCAAAACCTGCAACAACAGCGGATCATTTGGGTCGGCAGGGCGTATACGGCGGAGAAACGGGCGCGGTACCCGCAAGGCAAACTTGTTATTGGCCCGTTGCGCCCAAGGCATCTGCGCCGGGTCAAGCTGCAGCAACCGGATCAACTCTTCGGGATCAGTGATCAGGTCTGAAAGTTCATCCTGCCAGCGGCGGGCTTCGGAGATGTCGATCATTTCGCTGTCGACGGCTGGGGATTTCACCATAGGAATACGCACGGAAGGGAGCAACACTAAAGAAGCCATTGTACCAGAAGCTGCTCCCAGCACAGACGCTCCAGGTATTCGGCCTACCAAGCCTGATAGCGGTACCCAAAAGGCGGAAAACTGTCGATCAAAGTTACCGATCCAAAACCAATAAAACCACACAGTCACAATGGTTTTAAAGCCAATTAATATCGGGTTCAGTCAGGTCCACACCCTGAATTTCAGTAACAAGGAGTGTAAACCAAGCCTATGCCAAATATTTTTTCTCTCACAATTATTCAACTTTGTCACATAAACAACGAAAAAAAATCGACAAAAAAATAAACGCCACACTGGCCTTGAGATTAGAAAATCTCAATATCGCCCTTTCAATATAGGCGCACAGCCTGCGCTGCAAGCGAAGTAACGACTTCACTACCACTAAAGTAAAAAATCACTCCGAATCAATAAAAGTTGTTACTAACAAAAAAATAACTACCAGCATAAAAATATTACTACTCATACAAATTTCCTTAGGAAAATCTTCACAATTCCCCCATTCACAACAGGGTTAATACGGTGTTAATTTAACCAAAGACAAAGCGATAACAACCTTGTCTTTCTTGAATTCAGTGCACTCGAATTTCAATAAAAAAATAAACCGGACATCTTCCTCGTCCAATAAAAATGGAATTACATAAAGGAATAATTCGATGGAAATGCAGCTTGAGTTACTTGAGGCAAATAAAGATTTACTGATTGAGCAAACTCGTGCTCACCCATTCCTCAAGCGCTGCCGCGATGGCTCTATAACCATGGAAGAGCTGAAAATTTTCCTGGTCCAACAGGGAATTTACAGCAGCTACTTCGTACGTTACCTGTGTGCGATGATGGCCAACCTCCCCAGTAATCAAGAAGTACATAAGCTGGCTGAAAACCTGATGGAAGAACTGGGTTTGGAACCCGACAGCCCCAAGCCCCACGCTGAGATTTACCGCGAGACTCTCGAGCATTTTGGTCTGAGCTTGGAAAATGCAGAAATTCTGCCGGGCACCCAGCACCTGATCGACACTATGTTCCAACACTGCCGCGACCTGCGTGCCAGCTCGGGACTGGGCGCACTATGCCTGGGCGCAGAGGCACTGGTACCGGACCTTTATAGCGATATCGTAGCCGGCTTCCGCGCCCGCGGCGTGGCAGACGAACAGTTAACTTTCTTTCTGCTGCATATCGAATGCGACGACGGCCATGCTGAAACCATCCGCGATATTATGGTCGATATCGGCAGTAAAGATGCCTCCCAGCTTGATGTCATGCTCGATGCGGGACGCCGTCTGGTGCAGGCCCGCCAACAATTCTTCGATTCTATCGAAACTGCCTACCGCACCTCGAAACAGAGTCAGCCCCAAGCGATCCCCGCCTAAGCCGTGTTTGCCCGGCCATGTATTGTGGCTGGGCACAATACAGGGATGTTTTTACCACAGTGAAATCACTGTGCTTGCTGCAAAAAATTAAAAAGATTGAACGGCACTTTCCCAGAGTTCCACCGCGTACGGCAACCGGTGAACATTCTGTGCCGTAAATATTGGAGTTAAAAATGGCTGAAACACTATCAATGAATAAAAGCGAGCTGATTGAGCGCGCCAGCAAATCCATGAAGCAGCATCTGGGCGTGCCCGATTGGACTCTGCGTGAAAAACTTGCGCTCACCTGCCGTATTCTTTTTGCCCACGGACACGACTCCGGTCTGGCCGGACAGATCACCGCCCGAGCAGAAACACCAGGAAATTATTACACCCAGCGCCTGGGCCTGGGTTTTGATGAAATTACCGCGTCCAATTTGCTGGAAGTGAATGAAGATCTCGAAGTCCTTTCCGGCGACGGCATGGCCAACCCTGCCAACCGCTTCCATACTTGGATTTACCGTGCACGTCCGGATGTTAAGTGCATAGTGCACAGCCATCCAATTCATATCTCTGCACTGTCCATGCTGGAGCGCCCACTGAAAATTTCCCACATGGACGCCTGCATGCTGTACGACGACATCGCCTTCCTCAAGGAGTGGCCAGGCGTGCCGGTGGGCAACAGCGAGGGCGAGTTGATTGCTGAAGCGATCGATGACAAGCGCGCTATTCTGCTCGCTCACCACGGCCTGATCATTGCCTGCCGCTCCGTCGAGGAAGCCTGCTCCATGGCCCTCCAGTGCGAGCGCGCCGCCCAGTTGCAAATGCTGGCGGAGTCCTCTGGCACCATTCAGGATATAAAACCGGAACTCGGCCGCGAAGCCCACGACTGGATCCTGCAGGAAAAACGCAGTCAGGCTACCTTCGCTTACTATGCCAGACGCCTGCTGCGGGATATCGACAAAAGCAGCGATAATCCGCTTGGCTAATACACAGCCACCGCTACTTTTTTCAGTCCGCGGGCCCAAACCTGCGGGCTCGCAAGCAGCTCCAGACAAGATCTGTACAAGCGGCCATAACAACTCTTCAAATCGCCGCACGGAGTCGTTCAAGCCGCCGCCCTCCTGTATAATCTCGCCCCAACATTTCAGGGCCGCAGGTAAAGTCTCTGCGCCGCGGCCTAACGAGTCGCCTGCAGCTACCATTTTTGGCGGGAGCGCACGGGATTCCCAGGGCTGGAGCGGGCCGCGGCCGGGCTTTTGTGAGGGGAAAACTCGTTAAAAATCATAGAGATACATGACTTATAAGGGCTCTAATTGCTATGGCTAATTACTCTACCAACGAATTCAAGGGCGGCCTCAAGGTAATGCTCGACGGCGATCCCTGCTCGATTGTAGAAAACGAGTTCGTCAAACCTGGCAAGGGCCAGGCATTCAACCGCGTTAAACTGCGCAACCTGAAAACCGGCCGAGTTTGGGAGCGCACCTTCCGCTCCGGCGAAAGCTTGGAAGGCGCAGATGTTATGGACCGCGAGATGGAATACCTCTACAACGATGGAGAGTTCTTCCACTTTATGGAGCCCGAAACCTTCGAACAGCACCAGGCCAGCACCGACGCAGTGGGCGACGCATCCAAATGGCTGAAAGAGCAGGATATCTGCACTGTAACCCTGTACAACGGTTCTCCGCTGGCAGTCACTCCGCCCAACCACGTCATTCTGGAAATCACTGACACCGATCCCGGCCTGCGCGGCGATACCGCCCAGGGCGGCACCAAGCCGGCTACCCTGGCTACCGGCGCTGTGGTTAAAGTGCCGTTGTTCCTGGAAATCGGCGAGACCATCAAAGTAGATACCCGCACCGGTGAATACCTGGGCCGCGCCAAAGAAGATTAATTTCCCACCTCTCGCGGGCGGCCACCGGCCGTCCGCCGCCTGAGCCAATCCCATGACCTTTAACCTCTGGCGTCCTAGCGCCACCATTGAAGCCCTGCGCCATCGCGCCGCGTTACTGGCTGAAATTC
The DNA here is from genome assembly GCF_052467515.1 of Microbulbifer mixtoriginis (SeqCode). Taxonomy (NCBI): domain Bacteria; kingdom Pseudomonadati; phylum Pseudomonadota; class Gammaproteobacteria; order Cellvibrionales; family Microbulbiferaceae; genus Microbulbifer; species Microbulbifer mixtoriginis (SeqCode). The sequence goes on from NZ_CP174314.1 coordinate 4,166,645, forward strand.
GTCAATTTTTTACTGTGCGCAAGGTGCTGGAAACCGAAGTGCCAGTGCTTTCACGCCGCGCTACCAGCGACCCGCATATCGATTCCATTCCCACCCAATGCGGTGGTGACAACGCCTACCTGGCCACCAGTCCAGAGTTTGGGCTGAAGCGCTTGCTGGCCGCCGGTTTCGGCGACTGCTACTACCTGGGCAAGGCGTTTCGCCAAGGTGAAGCAGGCAGCCGCCACAACCCGGAATTCACCATGTTGGAGTGGTATCGCTGCGGCTGGGATGATCGACGCCTGATGGACGAAGTGGCCGATCTACTGAGCAAAGTACTAGAAATCCAACAAGTGCAGTTACTCAGCTATCGGGAGTTGTTCCAGCGCGAATTACAGCTGGACCCCCATAACGCCAGCGATAGTGACTTACACCGCTGTGTCGAGCAGGAGATGGACCTGGCCTTCAGCCCCGCTGATCGCAGCGAATGTCTGGACTTGCTGATGAGCCATCGCCTGGAGCCCACCATGGGTGAGGGTATTACGCTGCTGTACGACTTCCCCGCAGACCAAGCGGCGCTTGCCAAGGTGCTTCCCGACGAAAGTGGCACCCCAGTGGCAAGGCGCTTCGAAGCCTATGTGGGCGGATTGGAGCTAGCCAACGGTTATTGGGAATTGACCGATGGTGCGGAACAGCTGCGCCGTTTCCAAGCGGACCATGCCTATCGCCAAAAGCGCGGCCTCAATCTCTATCCCTATGAGGAGCGATTAGTGGAGGCATTGCGGGCGGGGATGCCGGAGTGTGCCGGTGTGTCACTTGGTGTGGATCGTTTATTGATGTTGGCCGGTGGTTACAAAACCATCGAAGAGGTGATCGCCTTTCCTATTGAACGCGCTTGACCCTCGTCAGACTCTATAGAACAGCAAGCTGATCAGCCCCCTCAAGGCGTGTAAACATAGCGCGCCACCTCGCCCACAGCAAAAAAGCCGCAATCCAATGGCAACTGCTGACGTTCCGCAGGTACCAGCGCCACTAGACTGCGGTGATGACTGCTCTGAGCCTGCTCCAGCAGATAGTGAAACAGAGCCCGACCAATCCCCTGCCCTCGGTAGTCTTGCAGAGTCACCAGATCGTAGAGTCCCAGAGCATCGGCGGAGGCAAACAGGCAGCCCGCCGCCACCGGAGTACCCTGCAACCGTGCCAAAAAGAACCTGAGCCGCGCTCGGCGCTGTTCGGGAATCTCCGCCAGTGCCGTGTAAAATTTTTTTAGCTCCGCGGCTTCCAGGGCACTGCCGCACTCCGCCGCCTGTACTTCTGCATATTCGGGCAGAGCCTCTTTTTTTACCGGGGACAGCACCAACCCATCCACTTTCTGTGCGGCCCCCTGCACTGCCAGGCGTTCAATTTCTGCGGCCATCGCCACCTGCGATTGCTTGCGCTGTAATCCCAGCTGCGCCAGAGCCTCGTCATCGAGCGGCTTGGAGGCGCTGTGCCACAAGGTAAATGCGCTGTGGCGCTCGGCAAAATAGTCCAGCGCAAAGCGCTGCAGTATACGTGGCTGCATCACTGTATTGGAAACCGCCTGGTTGAGATGGCCCGATAAAAGACCAGTATCACTGCGCACAATACCGGTGATCTCTTTGGTGTGATTGGGATTGAGCAGAGCCGCACAATAACTGGCGTGAGCCTCTAGATTGCGGCAGACAAGGTTTTTGGCGCTGAGACTATATTTCATGGGTACAAGGATAGTTCCGTTTATCCAACTCCCTAAAGAACGAAAAACCCCGCACAAGGCGGGGTTGCGATCACTACTTTTCCACTTGCGAAAGCGCGCACTGATCCATAGACATTGCCGGCTGGGCACAAGTCGCCGGCCCCACCACTTTGGCCGGCACACCGGCCACCAGGGTTTTTGCCGGTACCGGCTTTAAGACCACACTGCCAGAGGCCACCTGGGCGCATTCGCCCACTTCGATATTGCCCAGTACCTTGCTGCCGGCGCCAATCAGAACCCCACAGCGAATCTTGGGATGGCGGTCGCCACTCTCCTTGCCGGTCCCCCCCAGGGTTACTGACTGCATGATAGAAACATTGTCCTCCACTATCGCAGTCTCACCAATCACAATACCGGTAGCGTGGTCCAACAGGATACCCTCCCCCACTTTTGCCGCAGGGTGAATATCCACACTGAACACCACCGAGACCCGGTGTTGTAAAAACATGGCCAGCGAACGCCGCTGCTGCCTCCACAACCAGTGCGCCACCCGGTGCACCTGCAGGGCGTGAAACCCTTTGAAGTAGAGGAAGGGCTCGTGCATGGAATTGCATGCGGAGTCCCGTAGGTAAGTGGCATTCAGATCCGCGCGCGCCGCACGACCTATTTCCGGGTCGGCCGCCAGGGCTTCATCGATCACCTCGCGGATCAGCAGTGCCGGCGCCACGGCATTGTCCAACTTGTTAGCCAGGTGAAAGCTGAGGGCCGCCTCCAAGGAGCTGTGATTGAGAATAGTGGCGTGCAGAAAACTGGCCAGGATCGGTTCGCGTTCGACCTGCTGTGCCACTTCGATGCGAATTCGCTCCCATAGTAAATCCGAGTTTGTCTCGGTGCATGAGGCATTCACAGTGGACTCTTCCATATCAAACCGCTCCCAGTGTCAGAGGTGGCTCCAGTAGTGCCGATTGCTGCTCGCGCAGTGCCAGTATATGTTCCGCCCAATAACGAGGCGTGTTAAACCAGGGAAATGCCTGGGGAAAAGCCGGATCCTGCCAGCGGCGCGCCAGCCAGGCAGCGTGGTGCATCTGGCGCAAACAGCGCAATGGTTCCACCAGCTGCAACTGCTGAGGATCAAAACTATAGAAGGTTTCATAACCTTCGAGTACCGCATCAAGGTAGGCGGTTTGCTCGGCGCGATTGCCAGAGATCAGCATCCAGATATCCTGGATGGCCGGGCCCATCAGGCAGTCATCCAGATCCACAAACCAGGGAGTCTCATCGCGCCACAGGAAGTTACCACTGTGACAGTCACCGTGCAGACGCAGTAAGTCCCAGTCACGCTCAAACAACGGGGCGACCTGTTCAATAATATGCCCGGTTACCGAGGAGTAGGCCTCACGGTTTTCCCTCGGTAAAAAATCACCATCCAGGATAAATTCTCGGCTATCAATGGCAAAGTGCTTTAGAGTCAGAGTCGGGCGATGAATAAAGGGCTTGGCGCCACCCACTGCGTGGATACGCCCGAGCATAGTGCCCACCTGCTCCAGATGATCGAAATTATCCAGCTCCAGCTGGCGCCCCCCGCGGCGGGGAAACAAGGCAAAGCGAAAGCCTGCCGACTCCAGCAGGGTATGCCCATCAAACTGCATCGGCGCCACCACCGGAATCTCCGCTTCGGCCAATTCCAGGGTGAAACGATGCTCTTCCTGAATCTGCTCATCACTCCAGCGGCCGGGGCGGTAAAATTTGGCGATCAATGGCTCCGCACCCTCAATGCCCACTTGGTAGACCCGGTTTTCATAACTGTTTAAGGGGAAAATACGCGCATCGGAAATCAGCCCGGTGCTCTCGACACAGTCAATCACCACGTCCGGCGTAAGGGCTTCATAGGGATGGTGGCTCTGGGTCATAGCGGGTACCAACTGAATATCGGTTGGCTATGCTAACGCGCTCGCGGGGGCGGGGACAAACACAGAATAGCCCCGCAGCTTTAGCGACACCCAAAGAGGCTGCAGAAGGGGAAGTGGCGTGCAATAGCACTAACCAGAACCACTCCCTGAATTGCAGTGACTAACCGCCACTTGACCGCTGTTGCTGCAATAGCTGAACCATTTGGTCACGACCAAAGAGCTCGGCAAAATCCTCTGCCGAATGGCCGGCCCTATTGACCTGTTGCGAATCACAGTCCTGCTTTAACAGGGTTCTTGCCAAGGCAAACTCACCACGAAAAATTGCCGCCATCAACGCAGTATTGCCGCGACGATCCTGTGCACAGGCATCCGCCCCCCTTTGCAACAAATAATCCACAGCTTCCCTGCGGCCGTTATAGGTGGCAATCATCAGTGCCGTATAGCCTTTTGAATTGCGGGTATTTAGGGGAAATCCGGCTTGCGAGAATTCACGCAGCACCTCGGTATCACCAATCCTGGCAGCGGCAAAAAAATACTGGGAGAGTTCGGTAAAGTCAGAGTCATTTTTTTCCGGCTCCACTGCCTGAGCCATTAGAGTTAGCCCCTGAGCGAGAAAGACGATTGCAAAAAGAATTGATCTCATGAGTTCACCTAAACATTTTAGTGGGCGGCAACTGCCGCCCACCAATGGGTCAATATTACTGGGCCAGTTCTTTCACTCGGCTCAGGTTGCCACCAACCACTTTGGTCAGGCGCTGGCCATAGTCTTTATCGGCGTGGTAGAAATAGCTCAGCATAATGTGTTTGGTGTTGTCATCGCGCACCTTACCCAGATCACCGGCTAGGTTTTCGATCAGGTTCTGACGCTCTTTCAAGCTCAAGCTGCGATAGAAAACACCGGCCTGGGCAAATGGCAGTTTCTTCTCAATCGCCTTTTGCTGGGTACTGCCAGTGAGCAGCTTATTGCTGTACAGGCCTTTGGGATCTTCGCTGCGGGCATCAATACGGCTCGGCTGATAGTTCACATCGGAAGTCTGCTGCCCGTAATTTGCGGCTCCATCTTGGTTCCAGTTATTCACTACTGCGCGGGGACGATTGATCGGCAGCTGCTGATGATTCGCTCCCAAGCGATACATTTGAGTATCGGAGTAGGAGAAAACACGGCCCTGCAGCAGACGGTCTTCAGACGGTTCAATGCCGGGCACAATATTGGCTGGCGCAAATGCGGCTTGCTCAGTTTCCTGGAAAAAATTAGTGGGCACACGGTTGAGCGTCATGGTGCCGACTTTGGTTTCCTCCACATCCAGCCACATTTTAGTCGCGTCGAGTGGGTTGTAATTAAAGCCATCAAGCTGAGAAGGTTTCAGTACCTTGATATACAAATCCCACTGGGGGTAGTCTCCTTTCTCAATGGCCGCGTACATATCTCGCGTCGCATGACTGAAATCTTTCGACTGGATTTCCGCCGCTTCCTCCGCACTTAGGTTTTTAATACCCTGGCGGGTTTTCCAGTGGAATTTCACATAATGTACTTCGCCCTTATCATTGATAAGTTTATAGGCGTGCACACCCCAACCATCCATTTGACGCAAGTTTGCCGGGGTGCCGTAGTCAGAATAAACCCAGCTGAGCATATGGGTGGCTTCTGGTACATGGCTAAAGAAATCGAAAAAGCGATTTGGATCCTGCTGATTAGTTACCGGAGAGGGTTTCAGGGAATGCACCATATCCGGAAATTTAATCGCATCGCGAATAAAAAATACCGGCAGATTATTGCCTACGAGATCCCAGTTGCCCTCATCGGTATAAAACTTGGTGGCGAAGCCACGGGGATCACGCAGAGTTTCCGGCGAGCCTTTGGAATGAATTACGGTTGAGAAGCGTACGAAGACTGGTGTCTTACTACCGGGCTCAAATACCACCGCTCGGGTCAGGTCACCAATATCCTTTGTAGCGACAAATTCACCGTGTACTCCTGTGCCGCGCGCATGTACAACCCGCTCTGGAATACGCTCGCGGGCAAAGCGTTGTAATTTCTGGATCAGGTGCACATCCTGCAGTAAATTTCCACCATTTTCTCCCGCAGTTTGTGAGTTCTGATTGTCACCTATCGGTGCGCCATTATCGCGAGTTAATGTCTCAGCATTGGCACCGCCTATCAGGCCGATAGTTAATGCAAATAAAGGAAGATATTTCATCGGCAAGTCCGTCCCTAAAATTGTTTCTATTACAGGGACAGAGCTTATAAGCGAGTATATTTAGTGGGAAATTAGACCTTATTATCGTTCTTATAGTTGGGATTAATAAGCTGCACTGACTATAAAATTCCCCCTCAAGTTTTATCACTTTTTTTAAAGTGACGCTTTGGCATCAGATACCAAAGCACAATTGCCACCAAAAAAAGCGCAGGAATATCTCCCAACAAATTCGCTCGCTCAGTGCGATCGTACAATGCCTGAAACAGCATAATGGTGGCATGCACCAGGCTGGACCAAACGGTAAACCAAATTAAGCTGGCATTGGCTGCGGGATCTTTTGCCGCGCGAATAAGAAAAACACCCAAAGTTGCATAGATCCCCATAATCATCTGCTCATATTCCGGCTGTCGTGGGGTCCACCCCCACCCAGATGGCCAAACCCACATCATCATCGGATAAATAGCAAATATAAAGATCAGACCTACGACTACCAGTGCAATAGGTAGGTACTTGGCGCGGACAGCATCATCCATAATAAAGTCTCTATTTTATTAGCTAAGCAACTACCTGAATTATTCCTGCAAATCGCCGGGCAAATGACAAACCACCTCAAGATTGTTGCCATCCGGGTCTAATACATAGGCTGCGTAGTAATCCGGGTGATACTCTTCATAGATATCCGGTACACCATTATCGGTACCACCCGCTGCCAATGCGGCTCGATAGAAATCACGCACCACCTCACGTTCCTCGGCCCGAAAGGCAATATGTAGCTGAGAGCTGCTGACTTCCTCGCCGCGAATCCAAAATTCCGGCTTATCCGCCCAGCCAAAACCAGCTGAATTATCAAACTCCATCACCAATTCATACCCCAAACACGCCAGGGCCTGGCGATAAAACTCACGGGAGCAGGTAAAATCTTCGACCGGTATTCTGATGTGATCCAACATGGATTTACTTTCCCTTTCATAGGCTGGCTTCACCGCCAATCTGCAAGATAGTCCAGGGAAGGGAGTTAGACCTTGCTCGGAGTGGAATCGTGACGGGCTTTACTGCGTGAAAAGAACCATTACAGTGTCGAGGCTGACGGCAACCCAGCAAATTCTGTCGCCAAGTTGCCATGCCAAAATTTGAGGGGTCGGGTTAAGGAGTGATATACCAGTGATACAACCCATATGCTGCCACACCAAATCCAAAGATAAGCTGGCCGACCAAAAGTACCCGATAGGCAAAGGTGTAACGCGCAATTTCTCCACGGCGGATAGCGTCATTGGAAAAAATTCTGGCCTCTTCGGGATACTGCTGCTCGAGATTTTGCAGGGCGGGTACCGCTAACCTAAGTAGCTCGCGGCTGCGTACATCCATCAACCAAAATACCGTTACCAGGATCATCACAAAACCACCGAGCAGGGCCAATATAAGCGGGTGAAAATTTTTCTCCACCGCAGTAAAAATCCCACCCTCCACAAACATGGTCAGTACAACAAAAAAATTAAAAACCTTGAGGCGCTGGTCAGCTGCAAAGCGATAGTGCTCACAAAGGTACTTTACCTGCTCCAAACTCTTTCTCCTTGAGTCAATTTACTGGCCTTGAACCACCGCGCGATGGCACCGATAAGAGCAAAAAAGCCGGGCGATGCCCGGCTTTTCTACAGTCCCCAACAGCCGCGCCGCCAGGGAATAGTACTTGCGCTAAATTCAGGTCAGCGATTTTCGCGATGTGCCAGTAGATCGTCAACTACTGCAGGGTCCGCCAGGGTGGAGGTATCTCCAAGGTTATCCAACTCATTACAGGCTATCTTGCGCAGAATACGCCGCATAATTTTTCCCGAGCGGGTTTTAGGCAGGCCCGGCGCCCATTGAATGACATCCGGCTTGGCAATAGGCCCTATCTCTTTGGAGCAGAGTTCAATTAACGCCTGCCGCAAGGCTTCACTGGGTTCCCGCCCTGATTTCAGGGTAACAAACGCATAGATACCCTGCCCCTTAATATCATGTGGATAACCCACCACCGCGGCCTCTGCGGTGTCCGGGTGCAATACCAGAGCACTCTCGATCTCAGCGGTGCCTAGGCGGTGGCCGGAAACATTCAACACATCGTCGATACGCCCAGTGATCCAGTAGTAACCATCCGCATCCCTGCGCGCACCATCGCCAGTAAAGTAATAACCGGGATAAGTGGAAAAGTAGGTATCGATCATACGTTGGCGATCGCCATATACTCCGCGAATCATCGAGGGCCAGCTTTTTTTAATCGCCAGAGCACCCTCTCCTGCTCCTTCGATTTCTTTGCCGTCCCCATCCAACAACACCGGCTGCACACCAAAGAAAGGCTTTGTGGCAGAACCCGGTTTAAGCGCCATAGCACCGGGTAGCGGTGTGATCATATGAGCGCCGGTTTCCGTCTGCCACCAGGTATCCACAATAGGGCAGCGCTCATCACCGACTACCTTGTAATACCACTCCCAGGCCTCTGGATTAATTGGCTCACCCACTGTCCCCAATAGTCGCAAGGAGCTGCGTTCTGTACTGGTGACAAACGCATCCCCCGCTCCCATTAGTGCACGGATCGCTGTAGGCGCAGTGTAAAAGCTGTTGACCTGATGTTTATCCACAACCTGCCAAAAACGTGAGGCATCCGGATAGGTGGGCACGCCTTCAAACATTAACGTGGTGGCTCCGGCAGCCAGGGGACCGTAGACGATATAGCTATGGCCGGTAATCCAACCGACATCCGCGGTGCACCAGAAAACCTCACCCTCCCGATAATCAAATACATATTTGAAAGTCATGGTGGCCATCAGCAAATAACCAGCGGTGGTATGTAGCACCCCTTTTGGTTTGCCGGTGGAACCGGAGGTATAGAGGATGAACAGCGGATCTTCAGCGCTGACGACTTCTGGTGCACAGTCGCCATCCATTTCTGCGATGGCATCCGCATACCAGATATCCCGTTTACTATCCCAGTCCACTGGGGCGCCGATATGCTTTACCACAATGGCCGTATGAACGCTGGGGCACTCAGACAGGGCCTGATCTACATTAGCCTTGAGGGGAATATGCTTACCCCCTCGAATCGCTTCATCGGCGGTAATCACCAAGCGACAATCAGAGTCGAGTATGCGATCCCTTAGCGAAACCGGCGAGAAACCGCCAAACACCACCGAATGCACCGCACCAATACGGGCACAGGCGAGCATGGCATAGGCCGCCTCGGGAATCATGGGCATATAAATGCAAACCCGATCCCCTTTCTTCACTCCACGAGATTTCAACAAGTTCGCCAGGCGGCACACATTGTCATACAGAGTGCGATAGGTAATCGCTACACTATCCGCAGGGTCGTCTCCCTCCCACAAAATGGCGGTTTGCTCACTGCGGCTAGCTAAGTGTCTGTCGATGCAATTCACCGTGACATTGAGTTGACCATCGGCAAACCAAGCCGTATGCCCTCGGTGCATATCCTCCTCCAGCACCTGGGTAAAAGATTTTTCCCACTGCAGAAAATCCTTGGCCTGCTGAGCCCAGAATGCCTCTGGATCTTGCACCGATTGTCGATACATTTTTTCGTAGTCTTCAGCGCCAATCAGAGCATTGGCGGCAAACTTGGCAGGTATGGGGCGGGTATGCACATCTGACATCATCTTCTCCCTTATTATTAGCGTGGCACCTTGGCCTAGAGAATTCTGAATTTATGGGGTCTTATTCGACTCACTTTATAGCATTGCCTGGGTGAAACAATCCCCCCACCGCTGGCAGAGTTGAAAAGTAGGAAACATTCACACGGTACAAGATAATTCGTCCATTCCTCACCCACTGGGGACGGCTAAAACAACAAGGGGCCAGAAGGTTGACTAACAACAGAAAATTATCGATTAAGCCCTGGGCAATTTACCGGATATTAAATCCAGATATTATTATCCGCGGTCAGTTCACCTCCGGCATCACCAGTATTCACAACGCCTCTGGGCTCAACCAGTAAAATCTCGCACTCCTGTTCAGCCCTTGGCTTGTGCTCCACGCCTTTGGGCACCACAGCCATCTCCCCAGGACCCAAACAGATAGTATTATCGCGAAACTCAATTTCCATTTGTCCTGAGACAACGATAAAAACCTCATCCGTATCGGGATGATCATGCCAGGTAAACTCTCCTTGTATCTTTACCAGCTTGAACTGGTAATCATTCATCTCCGCGATGACCTTAGGAGACCAATGGTCCGAGAACTTTGCTAGCTTTTCTCTAAAATTAATGACTTTATAGCGCATTTCTAATCCTTTCCTCCTAAGCAAGAAAGCACTTATTAATTAAAACTATATCAAACGTGAGATCTCAACTAAGTCTCTGAGGCTTCCAACAGTATGCTGACTAAAAACCAACACCCCCGATTCACTTAGACGGGCAGCCACTATTCCAATCCCTTTTTTCTTCACTCCTGAAAAACTGCCATCGTAAATAAAATTCGAACCACAGGATGGGCTGTTTTCTGTAAGCACCGCAAACTTGATATCCTGATTTCGACACAAGCTCAGGGCTACGTCCGCTCCCCATATAAATTGATCTGTCAGATCCTTATGATCAATTCCTATAACTCTGGCCGTGCCCGCTAAAACCTCAGATCCACTACCGCCGAAAATCTCTGCCGGAGCCCTGGGTATAGGCAATCCGGCTGCAACTTCCGGACACAGAGGAACGACATCCTGGGTTTCTATAAGCCAATCAAAATCGCTGTTATGGACCCCAACATCACTACCGTTATAACGCACGGCACACCCCAGGAGACAAGAACTCACTAGTATTTTGGTCATATACACCTGCGGTCAAAATGGACACAATAGAAAATAATGCTTAAAGGTCACTTAGATTACACGAGCATAAAGGTTGCCCAGCAAGTAAATTAAGATAGAAAGTCGGAAAAGTAAGACAAATAAATCCAGGTTAAGCGAACGCCCCCTAAACAAATCCATTAGAGAAATAAATCATGCTGCGCTCTATACTGATTTTGATTATCTGCCTGTTCACAATTCCTGTAGCTAATGCCAAACAATTGGCGATTACGCTTGACGATGCCCCCCGCAAAGCCGATGGCTACTTTGACGGACCAACTCGAGCAAAAACACTAATTGAGAACCTGGAAAAGCACAAAATTGGACAAGTAGCCTTCTTTGCCACCACACAATCACTGAATCAGGAAGGCCTAGAGAGAATAGGTACATACAACAAGGCCGGGCATACTATTGGCAATCACACCCATAGCCATCCCAACTTTCTTGAGACAGAGCTATCCGTCTATCAGTCGGATTTTTTACAAGCCCATCATCTACTGCAACAATTTGACAATTTTAGACCCTATTTCCGCTTTCCCTACCTGCGCGAGGGAGAAACTATCGAAAAACGGGATGGCATGCGAAATCTATTACAGAAAAATAATTACCAAAATGCCTATATCACCTTAAATAATTACGACTGGTATATCGAAGAGCTTTTCCAAGCGGCGGTGAAAGTCGGAAAACCGGTTGATATGGAGAGACTCTCAAAGTTTTATGTCGACGTTCTTATGGCGAGTATTAATTACTATGACGATATGGCGAGCAAATATCTTGGGCGTTCACCCAAACACGTCCTACTGTTACACGAAATGGACATTACGGCGTTGTTTATTGGCGATTTAGCTCGTCGCCTGCAGCGGGAAGGCTGGGAAATAATTTCTTTGCAGGAGGCCTATCAAGATCCCATCGCCAAATACCAACTCGACCAACCGATTAAATACAATCCTGGCAGAATCGGCGAAATCGCCCTTACTAAAGGGCAAAAGAAAAATCTCTGGCATTACACCCTGGATGAGTCCTACCTGGAAAAGAGGTTCAATCAGGAAGTGTTATTGATGTCTGATCACTAAATGGCAGGGATGCTACAGGGCACAAAGCCCTGTAACGGAGAGAATCAGGCTTCAGCGAGCTGAACCGGAATGGTATTAGTGCTGCGCTCTACCTTGTTGCTTTCATCCAGGTAGACCAGCTTGGGCTTGTGGCTATCGGCCTCTGCCTCTGTCATCTGGGCATAGGAAGCGATAATAATACGATCGCCAACTTGTACACGGCGGGCAGCGGCACCATTCATGGAGATAATACCGGAGCCGCGCTCGGCCAGAATCACATAGGTGTGAAAGCGCTCACCGTTGCTCACGTTGTAAATATCGATTTTTTCGAATTCGCGCAGACCGGCCAGCTCTACCAGATCTTCATCAATTGCGCAGGAGCCGTCATACCAGAGTTCGGCCTGGGTCACCGCGGCCATATGCAGTTTGCACTTCAACATTTCAATTTGCATGGTTGGATGCCCCTCAGAGTTCCAGGGATACGTTGTCGATCAGGCGCGCGGCACTGGTGTACATCGCCCCCAGAATCGTAATTTGTTTATCGTCATCAGCCGCCGGCTGTAAGTCCTTGCTGTAGCAAATGGAGAAATAGTCGACGCGGAAGCCAGTGACTTCGATACGCTGGCGCGCCTCTTTTTCCAGGTCGGCAAAATCCCGGCGCCCACCCACGATTTCATCTTTAACCCAATTCAGTGACTGGTTGAGCACCGCCACCTTGGGGCGCTCATCGGCAGTGATATAGCCATTGCGCGAGCTCAGAGCCAGACCGTCGCTCTCGCGGTGTACCGGCGCAGCAATGATTTCCACCGGAATACACAGGTCCTCGGCCATACGGCGAATCACCGCCAATTGCTGGAAGTCCTTGATGCCAAATACGGCCTTGTCCGGCTGCACAATATTAAACAGCTTGGAGACTACCGTCGTCACCCCTTCAAAGTGACCGGGGCGACTCGCGCCACAAAGCACATCGGTCATGGCCGGGCAAACCACGCGGGTCTGCTGGTCCATACCGTTGGGATAAATCTCGTTCTCATCCGGGTGGAACAGGAAATCGCACTCGGCTTCGCGCAACCGGGCCATATCCCGCTCCATAGTGCGCGGATATTTGTCCCAATCCTCATTCAGGCCAAACTGCAGGCGGTTGACGAAGATCGATACCACTACTAGGTCGCAGTGCTGCTGGGCCAACTTGACCAGCTCGATATGGGCGTCATGCAGATTGCCCATGGTGGGCACGAAGCCCACGGTCTTGCCGTCTGCTCGGGCTTTGGCCAGCGCCTCGCGCAGGCTGGCTACGTGGTGGAAGACTTGCATCTCTCTACCGCTCACTATGTATCAGCGCGGCATCATACTCGCTGAGACGAGGCGTCTCAACTTAGCAAAAGTGCCGCTATCCCCAGGTTTTTCCCACGACATCTCTGATAGCTCACAGACCACTGTCTAGGTCATATCAGCCGGATTCCAAGTCACTTACAAATTATCCCACCACACCTCCCCCGCCTCAGATTATCGAGCAGAGTTCAGGAAGTGTTCATACCCGCCAGGGCAAACTGCCCGCCAAGATCCACAAACGACTTTAAACGACATCAAAGAGCCATCCGTGCTCGGGAGCGCTGCCATGAGACACCTCACTACTGCCATCGCCGCCGCGGGCCTATTGCTCCTGGCAACCCCTGCCATATCCGAAGTACATAGGGGACACCAGCGGGCAATGGACCAGGATCACCACGGACAGGGAAGAGCCCATCGCGAGCAGCGTCACATGGAACGCGACAGACATCATAATCGCAAGCACGAGAGAGAACATCGTAGAGAAGAGCGCAGACAGCGCAAGGAAGCACGCAGAGAGCGTAGAGAGGAGCGCAGACATCGCCGAGAAGTCCGCCACGCTTACAAAGATGGTTACTCCGATGGCTATAGCCGCGGCCACCGCACAGGCCACCGGCACGAGCACCGCGCGGTGCACAGACCCCATTATCGCCGTGGCCACCATGGGCATCGTCCTCGCTGGCGCCCAGCACATTACGGCTACGGCTACAGCTGGCGCCACCTACCGCAAAATTTTGTCAGTATCAGCATCGGCGCCACCGGCTTCTACTATAGCGAAGGTATTTTCTACCGCCCGGCTTCTCACGGCTATGTGGTAACCCGTCCGCCCCACGGCGCCATCGTGCATAGCCTACCGGCCTCGGCCCTGACAGTGGTTGTCGGTGGTTACAACTACTACGTAGCCTACGACACCTATTACCGCTGGGATGACCGACGACGCGGCTACCGCGTTGTGCCCAATCCCGGACTATTTTAACCGCCCTATTCCATCCCCCCAAGCTTCAGCGGTCTTCGGACCGCTTTTTTATTTCGCGGCTAAATTTCCACAACAATTCCTCATCGTAAAGCGCGCTGAAGCCAGAAAAAAACCGAATAAATATTTAGTTTTTTACAGGGAAAAAAATCAACGTTTTTTTATCTATAGTTATTGCTTTCCAGCACTGCTGGGCCCAAGATTCGCGCCCGCCACAGATCAACGGAAAGGCGCCATGAAACAGCAACAAGTAAAAAACTGGACCTGCGACGATTCTGCCGAACTTTACGGCATCCGCAACTGGGGCGCCGGCTATTTCGATTTAAATGAAGACGGTGAAGTTTCGGTCCTGGTCGAGGGTCCCAACGGGGAATCCCAAAGTGTCTCTCTGATGGAAATCGCCCGCGGCGCCACCGAGCGCGGCTTGGGCATGCCCCTACTACTGCGCATTGAAAATCTGCTCGATGCACAGATCGCCCGCATTAATGAATCCTTTGCCCGCGCCATTGAGGATTGCGGCTACGGCAATGTTTTTCGCGGGGTCTTCCCGATCAAAGTCAACCAGCAATGCCAGGTGATCGAGGAGATCGCCAGCGCAGGCCGCCGTTTTAACCACGGCCTGGAGGCTGGCAGCAAGGCGGAGCTGATCGCTGCACTGTCCATTCTGGACAACACCGAATCTCTGATCATCTGTAACGGCTACAAGGACGAGGAATTTATCAACCTCGGCCTGCAGGCGCAGCGCCTGGGTGTACAGATTTTCTTCGTAGTAGAAACGCCCTCGGAAGTGGAAACCATCATCCGCTGCGCAGAGCGCGAGCAGGTGCGCCCCAATATCGGCGCGCGGGTGAAACTCGCCTCCAAGGTGGGCGGCTACTGGAACGCCACCAGTGGCGACCGCAGCATTTTCGGCCTGGGCAGTAACGACCTGATTGCCATGGTCGACCAGCTGCGCAGCCACAATATGCTCGACTGCCTCAAGCTGCTGCACTACCACCTGGGCTCGCAGGTACCGAATATTCGCGATATTCGCACCGGAGTGTTGGAAGCTTGCCGCTATTACGCCGATCTGGTGGAAGAAGGCGCTCCCATGGGCTATCTGGACTTGGGCGGTGGCCTGGCGGTGGACTACGACGGCACCAAGACCAACTACACCCACTCCAAGAACTATTCCCTCGACGAGTACTGCGTGGATGTCGTGGAAGCCATTATGGGGACTCTCGACAGTGAAGGGGTTGCCCACCCGGTGATTATCACCGAGTCCGGCCGCGCTACCGTGGCCTACTCCTCTGTGCTTTTGTTCGATGTGCTCGACACCACTCGCTTCGAACCGGTGGAACTGGAGCACACCAAGATCAGCGACGGCGACCACCAGATGTTGCTCAATCTGCAGGATGCGGTGAGTAGCATCACCCCCAAAAACCTGCAGGAGAGCTACAACGACGCCCTTTATTATCGCGACGAGGTGCGCTCTTTGTACCTACACGGCCAGGTGAGCCTGCGCGAGCGCGCCAATGCGGAGAACCTGTTCCTGCAGGGTGCCCAAGAGATTCGCGCACTCCTCGACGAAGCCGAAGTAATACCCGCTGACCTGCAGGCCCTGCCAGAGGTGCTGTCGGATATCTACTACGCCAATGTGAGCGTCTTCCAGTCGATCCCGGATATGTGGGCCATCGACCAGGTATTCCCGCTACTGCCGATCCATCGCCTGGATGAGGCGCCGACCCGCTCGGGTATCATCGCCGACATCACTTGCGACTGCGACGGTAAGATCGACCGCTTTATCGGTCGCGAGAAGGAGCAGAAAACCCTGCCCCTGCACGAACTGAAAGACGGCGAGGACTATATCCTCGGCACCTTCCTGGTGGGGGCCTACCAGGAAACTCTGGGCGATTTGCACAACCTGTTTGGCGATACCAACGTGGTGAGTGTACGTATCCAGGAGGACGGCAGTATCGACTTCAGCCATGAGATTCACGGCGACAGTATTTCCGACGTGCTGAGTTACGTAGAATATCAACCCAAAGAACTGTTCGAGCGTTTCCGCCGCCTGGCGGAGCGCGCTGTGAAACAGGGGTTAATCACCGCTGCCCAGCGCAAGCAGATTCTGCATACCTATACCGCCAGCATGAGCGGTTACACCTACTTCGAAAAGTAAGTTTAAAAAATAAGGCGGCAAGCCTTTAAGAAGATAGCGGCGGCCAACGCCGCAGACTAAGGAGATCTTTATGGCCAACGTACTGATCATCGGCGCCGGCGGCGTCGGCCAGGTAGTTGCGCACAAGTGCGCACAAGTTCCTGAAGTATTTGAAAACATCACTCTCGCCAGCCGCACCAAGAGCAAGTGCGACAAGATCGCGGAGATGTTGCCGCGGAAAATTGATACCGCCGAAGTCGATGCGGATAATGTACCCGAACTGGTCAAGCTGATCGAAAAAGTGAAGCCGGACATGATCATCAATGTGGCCCTGCCCTACCAGGACCTGCACATCATGGATGCCTGCCTGGAAACCGGCGTGCACTACCTGGACACCGCCAACTACGAGCCGCCGGAAGAGGCCAAGTTCGAGTACAAGTGGCAGTGGGCCTACCAGGAGAAGTTCGAGAAAGCCGGCCTGATGGCCCTGCTGGGCAGCGGTTTTGACCCCGGCGTGACCAGTGTATTTACCGCCTACGCCAAGAAGCACCACTTCGATCGTATCCACACCTTGGATATTCTCGACTGCAACGCCGGCGACCACGGCCTGCCTTTCGCCACCAACTTCAACCCGGAAATCAATATCCGCGAGATTACCGCCAACGGCCGCTATTGGGAAAATGGCCAGTGGGTAACCACCAAGCCGATGGAAGAGAAGCGTGTCTTCAACTTCCCCGAAGGCATCGGCGACAAAGACATCTACCTGCTGTACCACGAAGAGCTGGAATCCCTGTCCAAGCACTTCCCAGAAATCGAGCGCGCGCGCTTCTGGATGACTTTTGGTGAAAGCTACCTGAAGCATCTCGAAGTACTGCAAAACGTCGGTATGACCGGCATCGAACCGGTACAGTTCCAAGGCCAGGAAATTGTGCCCATTCAGTTCCTCAAGGCGATGCTGCCAGACCCCGCCAGCCTGGGCCCGCTAACCAAAGGCAAGACCTGCATCGGCAACATTATCCGCGGCAGCAAAGACGGCGAAGAGAAGATCTACTACGTCTACAACACCTGCGATCACCAGGATTGCTACAAAGAGGTACAGTCCCAGGCCATCTCCTACACCACTGGAGTACCGGCAATGATCGGCGCCAAGATGATGCTGGAAGGCAAGTGGATGAAGCCCGGCGTGTGGAACATGGAGCAGATGGACCCGGATCCCTTTATGGACGACCTGAACAAGTACGGCCTGCCCTGGCAGGAAACCTGGTTGGATAAGCCCTTCCAGTAATTCCGCACTTTTCCATACCCCTCGGGATGGGCCCTGGCGCCCATCCCGCGCAGCAGGATAAAGAAGCTCCCTATGGATCTCACTCCCCGCCTAGACTACTTCGGACACTTTGACCCCTACCGCGTACCCTCTCCCTGTTTCGTGGTCGATGAAATCGCCTTGCGCGACAACCTGGCACTACTGGCCGATGTGCAGAAACGCAGTGGCGCCAAAGTATTGGCCGCATTGAAAGCGTTCTCCATGTTCAGCACCGGTCCAATTGTTGCTGAATATCTGTCGGGCACCTGTGCCAGTGGCCTGTTTGAGGCGAAACTCGGCTTTGAAGAGTACGGCGGGCGCGACCAGGGCAAGGAAGTCCATGTTTTCAGTGCCGGCTATAAAGAAGATGAACTACGCGAAATTCTGCAGTTCGCCCACCACGTGATCTTCAACTCTTTTTCCCAGTGGAAACGCTACCGGGAACTGTGCCTGGATATGCAGAAGCAGCGCCCGGAACTGCGCTTTGGCCTGCGTATTAACCCAGAGCACTCCGAAGGCCACACCGACCTCTACGACCCCTGTGCGCCCTGCTCACGGCTCGGTATCGTGCGTTCACTGTTTGACGATGAGTCGCTGGAGGGCATTAGCGGCCTGCACTTCCACACCTTGTGCGAACAGGACTTTAAACCGCTGGAGCGCACCATCGCTGCCGTGGAAGAGAAATTTGGCGACCTGATCCCGCAGATGGAGTGGATCAATTTTGGCGGTGGCCACCATATCACCCGCCGCGATTACCAGGTCGACGAGCTGATTGCCGCCGTGCGCAATTTTTCTGAAAAATATGATGTGCAGGTTTACCTGGAGCCCGGTGAGGCCATTTCCCTGTTCGCTGGTATCCTGGTGACAGAAGTGGTGGATACCGCCTGGAATGGTCAGAACCAGGCCATACTCGACGCCTCCGCCACCTGCCATATGCCGGATGTTCTGGAAATGCCCTACCGCCCGGGAATCACCGGTGCCGCGCGCCCCGGCGAGCTGCCCCACACCTACCGCCTGGGCGGGCAGAGCTGTCTGGCCGGGGACAGCATTGGCGAATACAGCTTCCACAACCCCCTCAAGGTAGGTGAGCGCTTGGTATTCGAGGAGATGGCCTACTACACCATGGTGAAAACCAACACCTTCAATGGCATCCCCCTGCCCTCCATCGCCCTGTGGAACTCAGAGACCGACGACCTGAAAATCATCAAGAGCTTCGGTTACGACGACTTCAAAGAGCGCCTCTCCTGATAGCCCCAACAAGATAGTGATGCGGCGGGCAGTACAATCCCCGCCGCCAGAGGATACGTAGATGCAGCCAGAAAACGATTACCCGATCTTCCTGGGCTCCGAAATTGAGCAACCCAAGCCCGAGGACGCCTTCTTTCATATCATCCCCATCCCCTATGAGGAGACTGTTTCCTACGGTGGCGGCACTGGCAAGGGCCCGGCCTCCATCCTCGAGGCCTCCTGGCAGCTGGAAACTTTCGACAACTTCTCCTCACCCTGCGAGCTAGGTATCTACACCCGCCCGCCTGTCTCGGTCTCCGACGCTGCAGAGCAGGTAATGGACAATATCGCCGCAGCAACTCAAGAAGTGTTGGCACTGGGTAAGATGCCAGTGGGCATCGGCGGCGAACACTCGGTGACCTGGGGCATTATTAAAGGCCTGCTGGATGCCGGTGAAACCGACTTCGGTGTGGTTCAGATCGACGCCCATGCCGACCTGCGCGACCGCTATGAAGGCCACAAGCACAGTCACGCCAGCGTGATGCGCCTGGTGGTAGAGGCCGGCGTGCCCTTGTTCCAGTTGGGGATTCGCGCCTACTGCGAAGAAGAGATGCAGGCGCGCAAGGATTACAACGTCGGCTATCTGGACGCCCATCAGCTAGTGCCCAACAACGTGCAGGAATTCCAGCTGCCGGAAAACTTCCCCAAGAAAGTCTTCTTTACTCTGGATGTAGATGGCATGGACCCTTCGGTGTTTCCCTCTACCGGCACTCCAGTACCCGGCGGTCTGGGCTGGTACCAGACCCTCAACCTGTTCGAATCCGTGGCGCGTCAACGCCAGATTATCGGTTTTGACGTACTGGAATTCGCGCCGATTGACGGCTTCCACGCCTATGATTTCGCCGCAGCCCAGCTGATGTACAAGCTGATGGGCATTATCCAGCGCAACCGCTGAGCGAGATTTCACTCTTCAGCGCTTTGACAATTCTTAACCAATTAACCTGTCATTGCTGTCAGATTAAGGGTTAGTATGTCGATGTGAGTAATCACTTCGCTGGAGAGACTGTGAATAAGCTGAATCTAGTTCTTGGCGCCAGTGCCTTCATTGCACTGGCGGCTTTTGCCTTTAGTCCATCTGCGGACGCCCGTGGCTACGATCGCTGGGGGGAGCACCGCCATCATCATCGCCACGGTCACTACCATGGCGGCAGCCGCATTTCCATTGGCTTTATCGCCCCGATACTACCCACCAATCATGTACGGGTTGCCGTTGGCGGGCGTCCCTATTACTACCACGGCGGACACTTCTACCGTCATGGCCCAAGGGGTTACGTCGTCGTGAATGCGCCGCTGGGCGCTTCAGTGGTAACACTGCCAAGCCGAGCCGTGCCGGTACAAGTGGGCGGCGTAACCTACTACCAGTACGCCGATGCCTATTACCAGTGGGTACCGGCTACCCGCACTTATGTGGTAGTAGCGCCTCCAGCACCGGTGGCGGTCGTTCCAGCTCCGGCACCAGTGGTTACGGTTCCAGCACCAGTCGCTGCAACTCCGGCGCCTACTCAAGCTCCAACCGCGGCACCGGCGACAGTCCCCGCAACCCCGGATCCTGGCCCAGAAGGTTTCCAGCCCGGTCAGGTCCTGGAGACGCTGCCCAAAGGCTACGCGGCTGAAGTGATCAATGGCATCCAATACTACCGCTATGGCGGCAACTACTTTATGCAGACCCAACGCGATGGCCAGGAAGTCTATGTGGTGGTCAAGCTGTAAGCGCCGCCGCACTTTCCAGCCCGTGAAAGCGGGCGAACTGACCCAAGGCCCGGTGAAAGCTCGCCTCCAGCGAGACACCGGGCTTTTCCAACCAGTGCAGAGTCTCGATACGCAGTGCTCCCGCATCCCGATCGGCCTTCAAGTCCACCAACCCCACAAAACGATCGCCGTATAAAATCGGCAGACAGAAGTAGCCATAGCGGCGCTTGGCTGCAGGGACATAGCACTCCAACTGGTATTCAAATTCAAATAGCCGGCTCAGGCGCTTGCGCTGTAGTATCAGTGGATCGAAAGGCGATAACAGCCGCACCTTGCGCGCTGGCCGCGCCGGACTCTGCTCCAGCTGCTCTGTCAGCATCAACTCTTTGCCATGAGAAGTCAGCTCACCAGTGGCAAGCATATTTTCGATGGCCCGTTGAATCAGGGGCTTGTCTTCACGACGTAGATAGGCGACTTCCTCAGGGCGGCCAATGCCCTGGCAACCGAGAAAAGTGCGTACCAGGTGACTGCCGTATTCCAGTTCGGTAGCGGCGCTGATCGACGTATTTGCAGGCAACACCCGCTCGGGGAGATCAAAGACCTTTTGAAAACCCTCTCGGTGGCTGACCATCAGCTCACCCTCGTGAAATAGCTGCTCCAGCGCTTTCTTTTCATCGGACCACTCCCACCAACCGCTTTTGGTGCGTACAAAATCACTGGCCCGCAATGGTCCCTCAGCGCCTACCCGATCCAGCACATAGCGGCACAGTTTGGCATTCTTCTCATACCAGTGGCGCTGCCCAGAGCGGATACGATCCATACGCACCCGAGCATAGGGGTAGTGTTCCATCGACATATAGGCGGCGGCGTGGGACCAGTATTCGAAAATTTGGCGGCGCTGTTCCGCTTCGGCTAAGTCTGGCTCACGGTAACGGGGCAAACGGTTGTACAGCTGGTGGTGGTGTGCACGGGTAATGCGCTGAATGGCATCCAGTTGCAGCGCGCCGAGATGCGCTACTAAGGCGGGGAGCCCCTCCTTCCAGGGGCTGTGGATAAACTGACGCTCCAGCACCAGTGCGCGGACCTGTTGCTCTGACAACATGGTATCACCCTCCTTGTATTTGCTGAGCAGCAGTTACCAGTCAGGTTTCAGAGACTGGCACCTAGCGATCTACTCGCCCTGATAATATTCCGGTGCCAGGTTATCGAAGCGCGTATATTTACCGATAAATGCCGCGCGACAGGTGCCTATCTCACCGTTACGCTGTTTACCGATAATCAGCTCTGCCAGCCCCTTATCCGGGCTGTCCTCGTTGTAGTACTCATCGCGATAGATAAACAAAATCACGTCGGCATCCTGCTCGATCGCCCCGGATTCCCGCAGGTCCGAGTTCATCGGCCGCTTATTGGGGCGCTGCTCCACACCGCGGTTGAGCTGCGACAGGGCGACTACCGGGCAGTCGTATTCTTTCGCCAATGCCTTGAGAGAGCGCGAGATTTCGGAAATTTCCTGGGTGCGGCCCTCAGTAGAGCCCTTCACCTGCATCAGCTGCAGGTAGTCCACCATAATCATCGCCGGCAGGCTCTTGGCCTCGGCATCCTCGCGACTCATACGCGGATTTTCGCGCATCAACTTATTGGTGTGATCGCGCACGGTGCGCTTGGTGCGCGCGCGCACCTCACTGGGGCTGAGCGCAGGCGTATCGTCGATATACAGGGCTTTGCCCTTCATTTTTTGTACGGCGCTGGAAAGTTTGGGCCAATCCTCTTCCTGCAGCTTGCCATTGCGGATACGACCCTGGTCGATACGACCGATTGAGGACAGCATCCGCATTACCAGGCTGTCAGACGGCATTTCCATACTGAAGACCAGGGTCGGGCGCTCCTGGCTGAGCATGGCGCTCTCGATAAAATTCAGTGCCAGCGCGGTCTTACCCATAGAAGGACGTGCTGCAAGGATCACCAGTTCCCCAGGCTGCCAGCCGGAGGTGCGCTGATCCAATTCGGTCAGGCCGGTACTGAGGCCGGTGATATCGCCTTCAGTTTTAAACAGCTCATCGATGCGCTCGACGGTTTTCTTTAGCAGGCTATCCACACCGACGAAACCGCCCTCTTTGGCGCGTCCCTCGGCAATTTCCGCCACACGGCGCTCAGCCATCTGCAGCAGATCGGCGGAGGCCAGGCCACCGGGATTGAAACTGGTACGGCTGATTTCACCGGCGGCGGCAATCAGCTGGCGCAACATGGAACGTTCGCGCACTATCTTGGCATAGGCGACAATATTCGCCGCGGAGGGAGTGTTCTCGGCCAGTTCCGCCAGATAGGCCGGACCGCCCACCTCGCCGAGGAGGTCGCGACTGGCGAGGCCTTCGGCGAGAGTAACGATATCCAGCGGCTGCTCACCATTGCTCAGCTCACCCATTACCGCGAAGATCTTGCGGTGACTGGCGCTGAAGAAGTCCTCTTCACTTAGCTGCTCGGCAACCGCATCGATGCGGCCCGGATCCAACATCAGGCCCCCCAGCACCGATTGTTCCGCCTCTACCGAATGCGGCAGGGGTGAACTCTCTTCACTGTGGATTTCTTCTTCGGGGGTAGCGTATTCGTCGATCATGGGGCTTTACTGGATACCAGAAACAAAACAGGCGCTGACCCGGTAGGGTGCAGCGCCCGATTGTAGCGCGGCTGGCGCCTGTGGCACCAACTGCTTGTCGGCAAAACCTTACTCGGCTTCGATAACGACTTTAACTACAGCAGTCACGTCGGAGTGCAGCTGTACGTCTACTTCGTACTCGCCCACTTCGCGCAGAGCGCCTTCCGGCAGCTTCACTTCAGCCTTGGCTACTTCAACACCGCCAGCAGTGATTGCGTCTGCGATATCGCGAGTGCCGATAGAGCCGAACAGTTTGCCTTCGTCGCCAGCGTTGGCAGCGATGGTTACAGCCAGGTCGGCCAGCTTGGTAGCGCGGCTCTCAGCTTCTGCCATTTTGGCAGCTGCAGCGGCTTCCAGTTCAGCGCGCTTGGCTTCGAACTCAGCAACATTGGCTGCGGTAGCCGGAATTGCCTTACCAGTAGGCAGCAGGAAGTTGCGGCCGAAACCGGCTTTAACCTCAACGCGATCACCCACGTTGCCCAGTTTGCCTACTTTATCGAGCAGAATAACTTCCATCTCGGTTTCCTCAATTTCTGTATTGTGCAGAGCGCGCCTACTTTGCGGAGCGCCCGCGAATATCTATCCAGCTATCTACCAGAGCCAAACCACACAGGAATCCAGCCAGGGGCAAGCCACCAATCACCAGCATCACGTACATCGCCACCAGGGGACCAATCCCCCAACCGCGACTGGCGACTAGCCAGTGAATAAGGGCGATACCTGCAACCACCATGGGGAAGGCGATCACTGCGCCCCAGAAGGCGTAACCCGGGGTCACCAGGCTCACCACCCACAGCAGCATACTCAGTGCCGCCAGCCATACCGGCATACGCAACTGGTGAAACTCCTGGCGGAAACCGCCGGGGTTGTACAGCAGCGCCTGCCAGTAGCGCCCCAGAACCAAAGCCAGTGTGGCGCTCATCGCCGATATCAGGCTCAGATATCCAGTGATCTGCAATTCGCCTGAGAACACCTGCTTCAGTTCTTCCATCGGAACCGTATTGGGCTGCTCTGCCGCTCTTTCGAGCGCTTGCATAAAGCCCTGGAGCAAACCGCCGCTGAAGGCAGAGGTGAGCAAAATACCCACCGCCGAGGCCGCTGTTAAAGTGAACAATGCGGCGACCCATGAACGGCTACTGCGCAGTGCCACGGCGCCGCAGAATACTGCGGCAAAGTGGCCGGCGGAAATACCGGTCACCAGTGGTGGTACATGACCGCTCATGCCCATAACAACGATCGGCAACAGTGCCCAGGCCAAAACCATCAGGCCTTCACTGCTGCCGCGGCGCAAACTCACTAGAGCGAGGATTGCCGGGCTTATCAGCGGTATCCCCACCATAGTGAGGATCACCGCCCGCACGCGCCCGCGCATAATAAACTCAGCTACGGCGCGCATAGTTAGATAGCTTCTCTATTAATGAGTCTAAGCAAACTGCGGCTTAGGCTTCGTGGCTGTCCGTGTACGGCAGCAGGGCCAGGTAACGCGCGCGCTTGACCGCGGAGGCCAGCTGACGCTGATACTTGGCTTTGGTACCGGTGATACGGCTTGGAACAATCTTGCCAGTCTCAGAGATGTAGGCTTTCAGGGTATCGAGATCTTTGTAGTCGATACGCTTAACACCTTCGGCGGTGAAACGGCAGAACTTGCGACGACGGAAAAAACGTGCCATCTGATAATCCCCTTACTCTTCGCTTTCAGCGTTATCGGAAGAAGCTTCTGCGGCGTCAGAAGAGGACTGCTCTTCTTCAGCGCGCTCGCGACGCTCGGTGCGCTCTGCACGGGCAGCTTTGCGCTCACGGCTTTCTTTTTCCGCTTTCATGATCGGGCTCTCGTCGGTGATCGCCTCATCTTCACGGATTACCAGATTACGGATAACCGCATCGTTGTAACGGAAGTTGGTGGTCAGCTCTTCCAGAGCTTCTTCGGTGCACTCAACATTCATCAGAATGTAGTGGGCTTTGTGGATCTTGTTGATCGGGTAAGCCAGACGGCGACGGCCCCAGTCTTCCAGACGGTGTACTTCACCGCCAGTGTCCTTGATGGCAGCGGTGTAACGCTCCACCATGCCGGGTACCTGCTCGCTCTGGTCCGGATGAACCAGGAATACAATTTCGTAATGACGCATTTTAGCTCCTTACGGGTTAATCAGCCTTCCGGACAGCCCGGTAAGGCAAGGAGTACAACGGGCGCGGATAGACCGAGCCCATTGCGGGCGGCGTATTCTAGGCAGTTGCGGGATTGCTTGCAAGTTGATCAATTATTTGAGGGCAGTGTCTTCTCCAGCTCGGGGACAAGTGAACTAATTATTCCAACTGCTCCCTCAGCCACCCGTTCCACCCTGGGCCTTAGTCCAACGAAACCCTGCCTTTGTGTAGATTCAGCCACTGAACTGCGCGTTCTGGTCATGGGTTTGTGGCAGCGAGCTGGCATATAGTGCCTCCCTCTGTAGGGAGAAGTACCATGCCCCAAGAAACGCACAACCTTAGCTTTGGCGCCTTCCAGGTGCCCGTCACCACCGTTCGCAACGGCGAAGGCCCACTAGTCCTGGTGATTCCCGCCATGGGCGTTCCCGCCAATCGCTACCATCTTTTGTTGAAGGAATTACAGCGACTCGGCTACAGCACCGCCATCACCGAACTGCCGGGAACCGGCGAAAGCCTGCCAAGACCCAACCGCAATGCCGACTACGGCTACGATGACCTGGTATTTGCCTTTATCCCGCAACTACTGGCACTGCTGGAAGAGTCCTTCCCCGCAGGCCCGGCCCTGATTCTCGGCCACAGTATCGGCGGCCAAACCAGCACCCTCGCGGCCCGTGCCGGCCTGACCGGCAATGCCAGGGTTGTCACCATCGCCTCCGGCCATGTAGATCACCGCAGCTGGAGCGGACTGCACAGGTACGCCATTTTACTTTTTGCCTCAATAGTGAGTGTCACCTCGAGTCTGCTCGGCTATTTCCCTGGCGCACGCATGGGTTTTGGCTGGCGTGAAGCGCGCAAACTGATGAAAGACTGGGCCCGCTCTATTTTCAGTGGGCGCTTCGCTCCAGAAAAACGCTTTGGAAAACACAAGCCCAACAGCCAACCCACTCTTCATATCGCCCTGGCCGGAGATCCCTTTGCACCAGTAAAGGCTGCGCGCAAACTGGCTGCTATCGTAGATGGCGAGACCCGTGAGATGGCTGCCACCTATCCGAAAGGCAACCCCCACCTAAGCTGGATAAAAAATCCACGCCCGATTATCGCCGAGGTGGACAACTGGTTGACTCAGCACCCGGCCGGCTCTTACTGAGTGGATACAGGTCTTGGCGCCATCCAAAGTATGGCGCCAAGGCAGCGGATATCTTCAAGTGCTCAACCCCTAGTTTTCTACTAATCCTTTTAATTTCTGCCGCAGTAATACCCTCATACACAGTAACGCCTACTCTGTTCACTTCCGTTTTTGGCCAGAAGTTAGAAAAGGCTCGAAGTAATTTTCTACCCCAATCACTCGATCAATAAATCGTCGCATGGGGAAATTTAATGGCCATTAATTACTTCGAACAATTCAACGCTTTGCATGAAGGCAGCCAACTCTTAGTCCTTCCTAATATCTGGGATGCCGCTAGCGCACAGCTCTGCCAAGCAGCCGGCGCTCCCGCCTTAGCTACCAGTAGCGCCGCTGTGGCCTGGTCACTGGGTTATGCCGATGGCAGCAGCATGCCAATATCGGAACACCTGAGCGCCGTTAAGCGCATTTTGCGGGTTTCCCGCGTCCCGATATCCATTGATATTGAGGATGGCTACAGCTCTGATCCCAGGCAAGTCGCCGAGCTAGTAAAAACTTTATGTGATCTTGGCATAGTCGGTATCAATATCGAAGATGGCAAGGAAAGCCCACAACTGCTGCGTGAAAAAATCCTGGCTATTCGCTCCACGTTAAAGGCGCGACCCTTTTTTATTAATGCGCGGACCGATATTTACCTGAACAGTGCTGAGAACAGCCAGGATCCACTGAAAGAAGTGATGCAAAGGTTGTCCGATTACCGGGAGGCCGGTGCCAACGGAGGATTTATTCCTGGTTTAACCTCCCTGGCGGACGCACAAAAGCTAACACAAGAAGTTAGTATGCCACTCAATCTAATGCTGCTAGCCGGTATGGAAGAGCCCGCCCATTTCTGGAGAGCCGGAATTCGTAGGCTAAGCTGGGGACCTGCTTTATTTCAATCGACTTATGCGCTTTATAGCAACATGACCAATAAGTTATTCCAAGAAAAATATCCAAAACAAATCTTTGAACACAGTTTGGACTATAACTATCTAAATAACCTGGGCGCCAATATCCAATAAAAAAGATCAATAATCTCGAAAAGTAATAACTTAAACTTCTCAATACTCACTATAAATTTTCAGATGCGCTTGGGGGAGCCATCCTTGCCCCCAAGCGATTTAATAGTTCAGCTATCAAAAACTATAACCGACCCCTAAACTATATTCACTTTTGTCGTAAGTATAGAAATCCCGATTCTCCTCATTTTCAATATATTGGTACTTCCCATTAACATGGAGATTTGGGGTAATACGAAGCTTTGCTCCTAACCAGGATCTCATTCGATCGGATTCCCTAAAATAGAGATCCACATCGCCTTGGCTATCGGTAATACGATTGCTTTCGTTATAGAGGCTACTGCGATACTCCACCCCTGTGGATATATTCCATCTTGGTGAAGGTATCCAAACCAGGGTGCCTCCAAGAGTATGACGAGCAGGTGAATAGCTATAATAATCCCCCTCTGCTTTCTCCTGCCCTTCACGATCGTTGTAATCGAATCGATAAAACAACTTCGCCTCGGTCGAAAATAATGAACGCTGCCAACTCAAGTCAAAGTACTGACGCCAGCCATCCAAATAAGCATAATCCTCGCCACCAAAGTAGTAACCTGGGCTATAGGAAAAAACAATTCTGGAGCGCCCCCAATTCCCTGAAACTTTACCCAACAGCCGTGCTTGCTGTGTGACAGGCTCCCCCCCCAAGGTCACCATTTCGACGGCAAATCCCATCTCTGCAGTCCAACCAAACAGGCGGCGATCATGGAATAATCCCGCCCTGGCGCTGGCTAGATCGAGATTGTCATATTCCTTGTATTTGCGCCCAAATCCGTAACCTTGCACCCGCCAGCCACTCCCAGCAGTTCCCTTGAGGCGGTATTGACCCCAGGCAAACAGCTCGGCGTAATTGTCATCCCCAATCGAGGCTTCTTCCAGTAGTTCATTTTGCAACGCATAGGCGTTGTCATCATTGCCCACCGTCAGGCTGACAGTGGCCAGCCAGGGTTTCTCACGCTCGCCGCGATGATCCTCTGCCAATAAGCGCAGACGGCGCGCAGCCATGTCCCGCAGCTTTTCTGTAGCCGCCCCTGCTCGCACAATACGGTAATGTTTAAGTGCGACCAATTCTCGATCACTTCGCTCTGCGGCAATGGCCAAGTTATAACGGGCCAAATCCTTCCAGCGGGCATTATTCAGGAGGCCGAGAAAATATATCGTGGCCTCCGAATAACGCTCTAGTTTCATCAAGGTAACGCCAATGTTATACCTGAGCTTTGCAGAGTTATTGCCAGACTCACGCTCAATTTCAAAGTACTTAAGCGCCCTACGGTATTTTCCCTGCTTGAAAGCCTCCGTAGCCTCACTGAAGAACTCTGCAGCTATTGATACTGGTGATATCAACACCAACAGCGTAATTAGCACTATTCCGATTCGCCCATTTCGCACTGTGGATTACCTCTAAACATTCCCTGTCATAAATTTTGCAATGCCAATTAATTAGGCATCTGGCCCATCGGGTAAATTGTCCTGAGCCTGCTCAAACATTCCATCAAGCTCCATAGAAATCTGGTCGCGAATATCCGCAGGTAGACTAGAAAGAATATCCTGCATCACTTGCTCGATAACGCCTTGTATATCTGCACCGTTCATCGCACTCTTAACGGCCTCTTCGATACTTTCCCTGGCTACTTCAGCGGTGCGCAGAGCTTCCTCCCTGGCCGCTTCTGCTGAGAGACGCGCATTGGCAATCAACTCCTGGTGGCGTGTGAGGGCCTCACGCATCCTTGCTTCAATTTCCTCACTATGTTCGGCTCCCTGCCCAGTAGCCGCTACTGCTTCCATTACCGCCGCGATGGTTTCCTCAGCCACCTCCTGCATATCCGGCGGAAGCTCTATGTTGTTCACCACATCTTGCGCATCCTGCCCCTCCTCAACCACAGTGAGAGTGACATCCAGGTCTTCTGGTGCCTCCTGCGCCAATAAAGGGCCGCTATACATAACTGCTGCAGCGACACCCGCCGCCAATAATCTCTGTTTCCACATCGCTTGGTTACCTCTAGGTTGTGACAAAAATTGCTATCGAACCCTACATTGCGGCCGGCTTCACAAGTGCGTTAATCGTTGACGCAGTCGCTTGCTCACCCCACCGTATTCCACTTCGATCAATATCTCCCCCGTGCTATTTTCACCGAGGATTTTCACCGGCAACGACAAGCGATTACTTCCTGCAGCAATATCCGTTTGCCATTGCAACACCTGACTGCTCGCATAACCATCAAGTTGCATATTTTCCGGTAAGACGACCCTGATTAGTGCCCCCGGCATCCGGCGACTGCTGTGCAGTAAAAGGTGCACTGGCCGCCTGATAGTGCCTTCGACATCTTGCTGCGCATAACCAGCCCCAACATCCATCGGGGTATCTTTTAAGAATGTCAGTATCACTCCCAATGTCACGACCACGAAGAAACCCGCAGCTACAGCCAACTGTCCCACTCGCCGGTATTCGTCAAAAAATAATTTTGATAAAGAAGGCGATTGACTGCTTTCCTGCCCAATGAGGACAGACTTTAAGATACGCTCTTCCAAGTCATCGCCAGGGTTCTCAACCGGCAGGGCGCGGAGCTGGTGACGTAACAACATCTCACTGGAAAAATCTTCAGCGTCATATTTCAGCATTGGCTTTTCCTCTGATTACTAACACGGATGACCCTCGCTAATAGTTCCCTCACTGAGCAATTTTTTTAATTTTTTATGGGCACGATGTAGGCGTGATTTCACCGTGCCCACACTTATGCCCAAAATATCTGCCACCTCTAGCAGGGAGTACCCCTCTACATCGTGCAGCAATACCGTATCGCGCCAGTCGACCTCTAGTTTCGATAGCGCCTGCAGTAAAATGCGCTGCATTTCCACCTGAGAAGAAAGTCCCTTCTCTGGCGTGCCGCTTGCCACCGTCTCCCAATCAACCTCTTCATCAATGGGGGAGCTTCGGCGTCGGCGGTAGAGATCCACATAGCGGTGATAGAGCACCTTGATTAACCAGGGACCTAAGCGCTGAATTTTTTCCAGTGCTACAGATCGCGTCAGCAGGCTTGCCAAAACATCCTGTACCAGGTCCTCAGCCTCCTCGCGATTCCCTGTCCAGCGAAAGGCCATACGATAAAGTTGGCGAATATGTGGATGTATCAACTCAGCAAAACGAGCATTACGCGATCGTCGTCGCAGTAATTTTTGGGGCCAGGCGTACAAACCGCTACTCCCGGATATCAAAGGAAAGTTACCCGCAAATTTTTCACCTGCGGCGTGAAATAGAAAGCTGCACAGTAAAATTGCTGTGTGACAGTGGAAAAAATCTAGCAGTGAATAGTAGAAATAGAGGGGAAAAAGAGGTTTGCGTGTGAAGCGCTACGCCGAGATACTGCAAGTCCCGGCATCAGTAATCACCAGGACTTACAAATCAAAAAAAAGGAATAAATCAGGCGCTGCGCTGACGCACCGCTTCAAATAGACAAACACCGGTGGCAACAGACACATTCAGGCTGCTGACTTCACCGGCCATCGGAATTTTAATTAAATGATCACAGTGCTCCCGGGTTAATCGGCGCAGGCCACTGCCTTCGGCACCCATCACTAAAGCCATAGGACCCGTCAACTGAGACTGGTAGACATCCTGAGTAGCCTCTCCTGCCGCACCAAAAATCCACACTCCAGCCTGCTGTAACTGCTGTAGGGTACGCGCGAGGTTGGTCACCGTAACAAAGGGTAAAACCTCAGCCGCACCACAGGCCACCTTGCGGGCTGTCGGGGTCAAACCTGCGGATTTATCCTTGGGCGCAATCACCGCGTGCACACCGGCAGCCTCCGCTGAGCGCAAGCAGGCACCCAAATTATGGGGATCGGTCACGCCATCCAGGACCAAGAGAAATGGCGCCTCACCTTTCTGGTCCAGCTTTTCGAGCATGCCAAACAGAAATTTCTCATCCAGAACCTGGGTTTTACTCGCACAAAGAGCGATTACCCCCTGGTGATTAGCGCCCTCTTCCACCTTATCATCCAGAGTGCGACGGTCGACAAAACGCAGTGCGATATCATTTTTTTCCGCCTGCTGAATAATTTTTTGCAAGCGCTGGTCTTTGCGCCCACGCAATAGCATCAACTCCTGCACATTTTGTGGGGAACCCTTTAACAAAGCCTGCACCGCGTGCAGGCCATATACCAATTCTTGGCTCAACTTATGCCTCGATCACTTTTTCTTTTTACTGGTAGAAGAAGCTTTCTTCTTCTTTTTAACTTTGCCGCTACGCGTTTTGGCCTTTTCTGCTTTCTGTGCAGCCTTGCGCGCAGCTACCGCTGGGCGTTTACCGCCTTTGCGCGTGGGAGTGCGCTTGCTTCCGCGACGCTTTGCCGGCGCCTCAGTTTTTTGCTTGTCGGCATCCTCGCTTGATTTTTTCTTGCTCGTACTGGGCTTATCCTCCGTCAGCTCTCCGACAGGTACCGCTTCTTTGGAGCCGACCTTACGTTTGCGAATAGGCGCTACTTCCGCTGAGGTTTCTGCGCGCTTTCCCCAGGGGCTGGTATGTGATTTACGGCTGCTGTCTTTTTTCTGCTTGCTGCGTCGCTCCCGCTCCAATTGATGCTCCACAGCCATTTCCATCGCGCGGGCACTGACATTAGTCGTTTCTTTCTTAGCACGGGAGGCTTTTTGACGCGGCACCAATTCCTCGAGGATAAAATCTACTTTGCGCTCTTCAAGATCGACCCGCGCCACCTGAACGCTAACTGAGTCACCGAGGTGGTAGCGTTTACCACTGCGTTCGCCGATTAAACGCTGGTGCGCCTGTTCAAAGCGGTAATAGTCTTTTGGCAGCGCGGTCACATGGATCAACCCCTCAACAAAAAGGTCATTAAGCTCGACAAATAAACCGAACCCCGTTACCGCACTGATTACGCCGGAATAAACCTCACCCACATGGTCCTGCAGATATTCGCACTTGAGCCAGCTAACCACATCGCGGGTAGCATCGTCAGCACGACGTTCGGTCATGGAACACTGTTCGCCAAGCTGTAACATCGCCGACATATCGTAGGGCAGTATCTGCTGTCGATCGATAGGTCTGGCGCCCGGCACGCTGTACACCTTCTGCACCACTGCGGCTTCATTGGCACTGCCATTGCGAATTAGCCAGCGCAGGGCACGATGCAACAGCAAATCGGGATAGCGGCGAATGGGCGAGGTGAAATGGGCATAGGCGCGATAATCCAAACCAAAGTGGCCGCGATTTTCCGGCTGATAGACCGCCTGATTCATGGAACGCAGTAACATCACTTGAATTATATGGGCATCCGCACGGCCCTCGACCTGCTCCAGTAACGCCTGAAAATCCGCGGGCTGTGGCTCGGAGCCACCGGGCAGTCGCAATCCCAGCTCACCGAGGTACTCGCGCAAGTTGCTGAGTTTTTCTTCTTTCGGGGCATCGTGCACGCGATAGAGAGCCGGTAATTCCGACAGCTCCATTAAATCCGCCGCACAAACATTGGCCGCCAACATGCACTCTTCGATCAGTTTGTGCGCATCATTGCGGGTAACCGGCACTATGCGCTCAATTTTGCGTTCGCTGTCAAACAGAATACGGGTTTCGGTGGTTTCAAAATCTATCGCCCCACGCCGATCGCGGGCACTGCGCAACGCCAGGTACAAATCGTGCAAATTATCCAGATGTGGAACCAGTGCGGCGAGCTGCTTACGCAGACCACTATCGCGATTGTCCCGCTCTTCTAATACCTGCCCTACCTGGGTATAAGTCAGACGCGCATGACTGCGCATCAAACCTTCAAAGAAACGGTAATCGGTAATTTCACCGCTGCGATCAATGTGCATCTCGCACACCATACAAAGGCGGTCGACCTCCGGATTTAATGAGCAGAGCCCATTAGACAATTTCTCCGGCAGCATAGGCACGACAAAGTCGGGAAAATAAACCGAGTTGCCACGGCTGTGGGCCTCCTCATCGAGCACCGAGCCGGGGCGCACATAGTGAGACACATCGGCAATGGCTACCAGCAGCTTCCAACTATTGTCGGGCAAAAGCTCACAGTAAACTGCATCATCAAAATCGCGGGCATCCTCACCATCAATAGTGACCAGGGGTAATTGGCGCAAGTCAACCCGCGCTTTTTTATCCTCTTCCAGCACTTCATCGGCAATGGCATCCACTTCCGTCTGTAAGGCCGCGGGCCAGATATGGGGGATGCCATAGTTGCGGATCGCGACATCGATCTCCATGCCCGGTGCCAAATGATCGCCGAGCACTTCCAGCACTTCCCCCTGAGGTACGCGGTCACGCCCAGGTTGTGTGACAATTTTTACCACGACATATTGGCCGTGTTCAGCACCGGCGGCATCTTCTGCCGCTACCATCACATCAAGGTTCACGCGGGGGTTATCGGGCCGCACAAAACAGATACCATTTTCCCGGTAAAGGCGCCCAGCCAGCTGTTCGGTATTGTGCTTGATTACCCGAACCACGGCACCTTCACGCTTGCCGCGAAAGCCGCCGGGAGTCTCCCGCACCAGCACCTCATCACCGTCAAAGACTTTGCGCATTTGTCGATGGGACAAAAATAAATCGCCGTCACCATCCGTGGGCACAACGAAACCAAAACCGTCGCGGTGGCCAATAACGCGGCCACGAACCAGGCTCATTTTGTCCAGCACACCAAAATCACCGGAGCGATTGCTGGCAATCTGGCCATCTCGGGACATGGCGATTAGGCGTCGGCGCACCCCTTCACGCCGGTCTTCATCTTCTAATTCAAGAAGGTCGGCAACAAATTCCCAGGGCACCGGTTCCGCCTGCTGCTCCAAAAGTTGCAGCAAATATTCTCGGCTGGGGATAGGCTTTTCATATTTTTCCGCCTCTCGCTGGGCATGAGGGTCAGCGTTGAGGGGGCCTGAAGTATTTTTGTGTGTCAAAACAGCATCCGTTGTTGAGATAACCGCCCATTGAGGCGGCTTCCGGAGGTTATCCGGTCAAAGGCAGACGGCGGAGGTAGAGAGTTTTTGTTCAATGTTTCGCCGCTGTTGAACGCATTATAAGCGATTTCAGCACATTTCCAGACCTTTGGGTAAAATGTTGAAATAAGCGCTAAGAAACCGTTGACACTCCCCCTGCAGATCTCTATAGTTCGCGTCCTCAACGGAGCACACGTTGATTTGCCCAGGTGGCGGAATTGGTAGACGCGCTAGCTTCAGGTGCTAGTGACCTAACGGTCGTGGAGGTTCAAGTCCTCTCCTGGGCACCAATTCCAAAAGGCTGACTCGAAAGAGTCGGCCTTTTTTCGTTGTGGCTTATTTAAATCTTCCCCACGAAAGTCCCCGAGATATTTCCGATACAAACGCCCATAAAAAAACCGGCCACTGGGGCCGGTTCGGTATTTTAAAGTCTTCTAGGGACCATCAGCCCCCTGAATTAATGGAGGCCAAGGTCTCCTGCTCACGGTAGTCGACAGTAACATCCTGGCTCTCTTCCAGCCTGGCATCGAATTCTGAATCTTCCTCATCGGTTCCAGAAAGTCCCGCTGCAGGTAACAACTCACCGGATCTCAAACGCATTTCTGGGGAATTTACCGCATCCACACCACTACTATAAGGTTTCACCGCACTGAAAATCGCCGGGTCAACCTGGGTGAAGTCCTCAACACCGTTTTGGATTGCGGAGCGCAATCCCTGGGATGCCTGAGCACCAGCGATAGACTGCAGCTCGTCACCCTTACTAGTGAAGTTCGGTACCTGCCCAATAAATTCCGGCTCGTAGTAGGAGACAGAAACAATGGCCACATTGGTAAGCGCATCCATACGCAACGGCACCAACTCGCTACCGATAATACTCCAGAGTTGAGTATCGGTACCCAGAGTGATATTGCCCGCTGTGATATGGGTATCACCATAGGATTCAGCGGTGAGCATACCAAAGCCCTCACTCGCCAACTGAACGTTACCGCGACCTGCATTGATTTCATCAATCAGTAGGTTGTCTTTCGCCAGTACCGTAATATCAACATCCGGCCCGGAAGTGGAGATAGCGAGGACATCGACATCAGATTCGATATTCACATCACCGCTAACCACCATATCCGCACGCTTGGCCTTGAGGCTACCGCCAATAGTACCTGTAGCACTGCTGAGCACATTAATATCGCCGTTGCCATCGTAACCGAGACGCATACCACTGCCAGCAAATCGCAAACCTACGCCGCTTTTGTTGAAACTGCCGGAATTAACACCGCCATTTTCAAAATCAAAAGCAAAGTCTGTTTCCAAAGTAAGATTACTGGAAGTGTTATCAAGGAACTCAAAGTCAGAGAAGCTAAAGTTGCCTACTTTGTTGCCAGAGGATTTCACCTGCCAGGTATCACCAGCAAGGTTGTACTGGAAGGAATCACTTCCGCTGCCACCAGAGAGTGCTACTGTGTCAGAGCTATTCTCATTCACTTCCACGTAGTCATCCCCCTCTCCCAGGGAAATACTATCGATGGTGGTTGCAGAGAGTATGACCGTGTCATTACCTGCACCGGTATCTATTGAAGCAAGCTCACCGCCATTTAAATTAAAAGTATCCTGGCCACTACCCGCATTTATCGCTTCAATACCGCTAAACACAAGCTTTTTGTTATTGCCGCTTACGGTACTCTGCGCATCGTTGATATCCCAAACCGCATCGATATTGGCCCCCTCGATAGTATCGTTTCCACTGCCCGCACTCAGGCTCTCCAGATCCGCAAAAGTAACCCCGGCAACTGTCATGCTGTTGAGGCTATCGAAGACATAGTTACTGCCGATGTCCTGGCCAATATATGTACCCACTCCCTGGACCATCTCAAGATTATCAAACAGAACAGTAAGGCCATTCACCCTGGCTTGAGCCGCTCCGTTTTCTAGGGAGCTGCCATTACTGGAAGATGTCCAGCTAGCGCCACTACCGGCTGCATTAACAGTGTCCTCACCCTCACCAGTATCCACACTTTCAAGCCCGGTAAAGAGAATACCCGCAGCAGTAATATCACCATTGGAAGCCAGAACAAATGTATCCTTGCCAGAGGTACCTACAAGATGGTCAGTACCTCCCTCACTGCTGACTTTAGTAATGCCTGTAAATGCTATTCCCGCAGTGGCGATTCCAGACTCAGTTAGGGCTAAGACATCATCAGCATCAGTACCGTATAACTGTGCATTATTAGTTTCTACATGATCAATACCGCTAAATTGAACACCATTCACCTCAAGGGCATTTGCAGTACCAGCTAACTGCCAACTTCCCGCATCGCTCTGAATCGTATCGCTATCTTCGTTACCACTTCCCGCAGAAACGCTGGCAACAGACGAGAACTCAATACCCCGCGCTTTGAGCGATTTCCCAGTTTTGGCCAGTTCGAAAGTGTCTGCCTGATTATTTGTTGATGCGTCCAGCGACACGTTGTCTGCATCAACCTGCTCAATGCCCTCAAAGCTCACACCTGCAACAGCAAGAGCACCGCGGCCTAATCCCAATACCCAGGTTTCTCCAGCTATATCACTTGTAGCCACAATAGTGTCTGAGCCTTCGCCTGCATCCACAGAATCAAGTTCCATAAATGTCATGTTGTCGACTCGCACTATGGCATCCGCTCCGGACTTACTTAAGGTGAAAGTGTCCGTATGTTCTCCACCCGCCAGCGTGCTGGTGCCGCCGCTGATGAACTCGGCGTTCTGGATGGTGATCGTGCCGTGCTCTACTTCATTCGCATTGTCGGTCAGGGTCCAACCTTGGCCCGCCTGGCCAATCACGGTGTCATCACCACCGGCGGCGGCGACCGTGCTGAGGCCGGCGAACTGCATATTGTCCACCTTCACCAACTGACCCTGGCTGCCGCCGTCGAGGAAGGTGTAGGTGTCAGCGAAGTCTCCCCCCATCAGGGTGCTGATGCCGCCGCTGATAAACTCGGCGTTCTGGATGGTGATCGCGCCGTGCTCTACTTCATTCGCATTGTCGGTCAGGGCCCAACCTTGGCCCGCCTGGCCAATCACGGTGTCATCACCACCGGCGGCGGCGACCGTGCTGAGGCCGGCGAACTGCATATTGTCCACCTTCACCAACTGACCCTGGCTGCCGCCGTCGAGGAAGGTGTAGGTGTCAGCGAAGTCTCCCCCCATCAGGGTGCTGATGCCGCCGCTGATAAACTCGGCGTTCTGGATGGTGATCGCGCCGTGCTCTACTTCATTCGCATTGTCGGTCAGGGCCCAACCTTGGCCCGCCTGGCCAATCACGGTGTCATCACCACCGGCGGCGGCGACCGTGCTGAGGCCGGCGAACTGCATATTGTCCACCTTCACCAACTGACCCTGGCTGCCGCCGTCGAGGAAGGTGTAGGTGTCAGCGAAGTCTCCCCCCATCAGGGTGCTGATGCCGCCGCTGATAAACTCGGCGTTCTGGATGGTGATCGTGCCGTGCTCTACTTCATTCGCATTGTCGGTCAGGGCCCAACCTTGGCCCGCTTGACCGATCACGGTGTCATCACCACCGGCGGCGGCGACCGTGCTGAGGCCGGCGAACTGCATATTGTCCACCTTCACCAACTGACCCTGGCTGCCGCCGTCGAGGAAGGTGTAGGTGTCAGCGAAGTCTCCCCCCATCAGGGTGCTGATGCCGCCGCTGATAAACTCGGCGTTCTGGATGGTGATCGCGCCGTGCTCTACTTCATTCGCATTGTCGGTCAGGGCCCAACCTTGGCCCGCTTGACCGATCACGGTGTCATCACCACCGGCGGCGGCGACCGTGCTGAGGCCGGCGAACTGCATATTGTCCACCTTCACCAACTGACCCTGGCTGCCGCCGTCGAGGAAGGTGTAGGTGTCAGCGAAGTCTCCCCCCATCAGGGTGCTGATGCCGCCGCTGATAAACTCGGCGTTCTGGATGGTGATCGCGCCGTGCTCTACTTCATTCGCATTGTCGGTCAGGGCCCAACCTTGGCCCGCCTGGCCAATCACGGTGTCATCACCACCGGCGGCGGCGACCGTGCTGAGGCCGGCGAACTGCATATTGTCCACCTTCACCAACTGACCCTGGCTGCCGCCGTCGAGGAAGGTGTAGGTGTCAGCGAAGTCTCCCCCCATCAGGGTGCTGATGCCGCCGCTGATAAACTCGGCGTTCTGGATGGTGATCGCGCCGTGCTCTACTTCATTCGCATTGTCGGTCAGGGCCCAACCTTGGCCCGCCTGGCCAATCACGGTGTCATCACCACCGGCGGCGGCGACCGTGCTGAGGCCGGCGAACTGCATATTGTCCACCTTCACCAACTGACCCTGGCTGCCGCCGTCGAGGAAGGTGTAGGTGTCAGCGAAGTCTCCCCCCATCAGGGTGCTGATGCCGCCGCTGATAAACTCGGCGTTCTGGATGGTGATCGCGCCGTGCTCTACTTCATTCTCATTGTCGGTCAGGGCCCAACCTTGGCCCGCCTGGCCAATCACGGTGTCATCACCACCGGCGGCGGCGACCGTGCTGAGGCCGGCGAACTGCATATTGTCCACCTTCACCAACTGACCCTGGCTGCCGCCGTCGAGGAAGGTGTAGGTGTCAGCGAAGTCTCCCCCCATCAGGGTGCTGATGCCGCCGCTGATAAACTCGGCGTTCTGGATGGTGATCGCGCCGTGCTCTACTTCATTCGCATTGTCGGTCAGGGCCCAACCTT
Source organism: Microbulbifer mixtoriginis (SeqCode) (assembly GCF_052467515.1). NCBI lineage: Bacteria > Pseudomonadati > Pseudomonadota > Gammaproteobacteria > Cellvibrionales > Microbulbiferaceae > Microbulbifer > Microbulbifer mixtoriginis (SeqCode). The sequence goes on from NZ_CP174314.1 coordinate 4,205,726, forward strand.
GGCCCGCCTGGCCAATCACGGTGTCATCACCACCGGCGGCGGCGACCGTGCTGAGGCCGGCGAACTGCATATTGTCCACCTTCACCAACTGACCCTGGCTGCCGCCGTCGAGGAAGGTGTAGGTGTCAGCGAAGTCTCCCCCCATCAGGGTGCTGATGCCGCCGCTGATAAACTCGGCGTTCTGGATGGTGATCGTGCCGTGCTCTACTTCATTCGCATTGTCGGTCAGGGCCCAACCTTGGCCCGCTTGACCGATCACGGTGTCATCACCACCGGCGGCGGCGACCGTGCTGAGGCCGGCGAACTGCATATTGTCCACCTTCACCAACTGACCCTGGCTGCCGCCGTCGAGGAAGGTGTAGGTGTCAGCGAAGTCTCCCCCCATCAGGGTGCTGATGCCGCCGCTGATAAACTCGGCGTTCTGGATGGTGATCGCGCCGTGCTCTACTTCATTCGCATTGTCGGTCAGGGCCCAACCTTGGCCCGCCTGGCCAATCACGGTGTCATCACCACCGGCGGCGGCGACCGTGCTGAGGCCGGCGAACTGCATATTGTCCACCTTCACCAACTGACCCTGGCTGCCGCCGTCGAGGAAGGTGTAGGTGTCAGCGAAGTCTCCCCCCATCAGGGTGCTGATGCCGCCGCTGATAAACTCGGCGTTCTGGATGGTGATCGCGCCGTGCTCTACTTCATTCGCATTGTCGGTCAGGGCCCAACCTTGGCCCGCCTGGCCAATCACGGTGTCATCACCACCGGCGGCGGCGACCGTGCTGAGGCCGGCGAACTGCATATTGTCCACCTTCACCAACTGACCCTGGCTGCCGCCGTCGAGGAAGGTGTAGGTGTCAGCGAAGTCTCCCCCCATCAGGGTGCTGATGCCGCCGCTGATAAACTCGGCGTTCTGGATGGTGATCGCGCCGTGCTCTACTTCATTCGCATTGTCGGTCAGGGCCCAACCTTGGCCCGCCTGGCCAATCACGGTGTCATCACCACCGGCGGCGGCGACCGTGCTGAGGCCGGCGAACTGCATATTGTCCACCTTCACCAACTGACCCTGGCTGCCGCCGTCGAGGAAGGTGTAGGTGTCAGCGAAGTCTCCCCCCATCAGGGTGCTGATGCCGCCGCTGATAAACTCGGCGTTCTGGATGGTGATCGCGCCGTGCTCTACTTCATTCGCATTGTCGGTCAGGGCCCAACCTTGGCCCGCCTGGCCAATCACGGTGTCATCACCACCGGCGGCGGCGACCGTGCTGAGGCCGGCGAACTGCATATTGTCCACCTTCACCAACTGACCCTGGCTGCCGCCGTCGAGGAAGGTGTAGGTGTCAGCGAAGTCTCCCCCCATCAGGGTGCTGATGCCGCCGCTGATAAACTCGGCGTTCTGGATGGTGATTGTGCCGTGCTCTACTTCATTCTCATTGTCGGTCAGGGCCCAACCTTGGCCCGCCTGACCGATCACGGTGTCATCACCACCGGCGGCGGCGACCGTGCTGAGGCCGGCAAACTGCATATTGTCCACCTTCACCAACTGACCCTGGCTGCCGCCGTCGAGGAAGGTGTAGGTGTCAGCGAAGTCTCCCCCCATCAGGGTGCTGATGCCGCCGCTGATAAACTCGGCGTTCTGGATGGTGATCGCGCCGTGCTCTACTTCATTCGCATTGTCGGTCAGGGCCCAACCTTGGCCCGCCTGGCCAATCACGGTGTCATCACCACCGGCGGCGGCGACCGTGCTGAGGCCGGCGAACTGCATATTGTCCACCTTCACCAACTGACCCTGGCTGCCGCCGTCGAGGAAGGTGTAGGTGTCAGCGAAGTCTCCCCCCATCAGGGTGCTGATGCCGCCGCTGATAAACTCGGCGTTCTGGATGGTGATCGTGCCGTGCTCTACTTCATTCGCATTGTCGGTCAGGGCCCAACCTTGGCCCGCTTGACCGATCACGGTGTCATCACCACCGGCGGCGGCGACCGTGCTGAGGCCGGCGAACTGCATATTGTCCACCTTCACCAACTGACCCTGGCTGCCGCCGTCGAGGAAGGTGTAGGTGTCAGCGAAGTCTCCCCCCATCAGGGTGCTGATGCCGCCGCTGATAAACTCGGCGTTCTGGATGGTGATCGCGCCGTGCTCTACTTCATTCGCATTGTCGGTCAGGGCCCAACCTTGGCCCGCTTGACCGATCACGGTGTCATCACCACCGGCGGCGGCGACCGTGCTGAGGCCGGCGAACTGCATATTGTCCACCTTCACCAACTGACCCTGGCTGCCGCCGTCGAGGAAGGTGTAGGTGTCAGCGAAGTCTCCCCCCATCAGGGTGCTGATGCCGCCGCTGATAAACTCGGCGTTCTGGATGGTGATCGCGCCGTGCTCTACTTCATTCGCATTGTCGGTCAGGGCCCAACCTTGGCCCGCCTGGCCAATCACGGTGTCATCACCACCGGCGGCGGCGACCGTGCTGAGGCCGGCGAACTGCATATTGTCCACCTTCACCAACTGACCCTGGCTGCCGCCGTCGAGGAAGGTGTAGGTGTCAGCGAAGTCTCCCCCCATCAGGGTGCTGATGCCGCCGCTGATAAACTCGGCGTTCTGGATGGTGATCGCGCCGTGCTCTACTTCATTCGCATTGTCGGTCAGGGCCCAACCTTGGCCCGCCTGGCCAATCACGGTGTCATCACCACCGGCGGCGGCGACCGTGCTGAGGCCGGCGAACTGCATATTGTCCACCTTCACCAACTGACCCTGGCTGCCGCCGTCGAGGAAGGTGTAGGTGTCAGCGAAGTCTCCCCCCATCAGGGTGCTGATGCCGCCGCTGATAAACTCGGCGTTCTGGATGGTGATCGCGCCGTGCTCTACTTCATTCTCATTGTCGGTCAGGGCCCAACCTTGGCCCGCCTGGCCAATCACGGTGTCATCACCACCGGCGGCGGCGACCGTGCTGAGGCCGGCGAACTGCATATTGTCCACCTTCACCAACTGACCCTGGCTGCCGCCGTCGAGGAAGGTGTAGGTGTCAGCGAAGTCTCCCCCCATCAGGGTGCTGATGCCGCCGCTGATAAACTCGGCGTTCTGGATGGTGATCGCGCCGTGCTCTACTTCATTCGCATTGTCGGTCAGGGCCCAACCTTGGCCCGCCTGGCCAATCACGGTGTCATCACCACCGGCGGCGGCGACCGTGCTGAGGCCGGCGAACTGCATATTGTCCACCTTCACCAACTGACCCTGGCTGCCGCCGTCGAGGAAGGTGTAGGTGTCAGCGAAGTCTCCCCCCATCAGGGTGCTGATGCCGCCGCTGATAAACTCGGCGTTCTGGATGGTGATCGTGCCGTGCTCTACTTCATTCGCATTGTCGGTCAGGGCCCAACCTTGGCCCGCTTGACCGATCACGGTGTCATCACCACCGGCGGCGGCGACCGTGCTGAGGCCGGCGAACTGCATATTGTCCACCTTCACCAACTGACCCTGGCTGCCGCCGTCGAGGAAGGTGTAGGTGTCAGCAAAGCCTTCTTTGCCCGTCAGCGTGCTACCGCCTCCACTAATTAAATTCGCATTTTTTATAATAATTCCTGCATGACTTACTTCATTATCATTAGCAGTCAAAGCCCAGCCTAAATTTGAGTACCCTTCTAAACCTGCATTCTTTGCAATTAAGTAAGAGACATCAAAAAATGTAATGCCATTATTCGCCGCAGTGTTAGCGTTATTAATTATCCAGTTGTGGCCAAGTAAACCAGTTACAGTTCTTGCATAGCCATTTGTTTTAACACTTGTTACACCAGTGAAATTAAATTCATATCCAGGATTTTGCGAATCAGTATCAGATGAAACCAACCCATCCCCTAATACATAAAAATCTCCTTCTTGGGACGCCCCAATAACAATGCTACTGGAGATAATGTCACTGAGATTAACGAATTGGATCCCGTTGATTTTTCCATTTTCTAGATTTGCCTCATCGACGGATAAGGTGTCCTGGCCTCCCAATGCATCGACAATTGTCACCCCAGTAAAATCGATCGCTGAGGCAACAACAAGGTTGTCATTTCCGTTTTCAATTATGCTGAAAGCATCAACATTATCGGTGCCATAGAGAGTTGTCGTGTAAGCGTCTTCAATATCCTGGAAAAGTAACCCCTGAGAGTAAAGACGTAACTCTCCAGCAATACCTGTTAGCTCCAGACCATTAGAGTAATTTTCGGCATCTACATAATCATCGCCGCCCAAAGCATTGACAGACTCAAGACCAGTAAACGTTAAGCCATTAACCTGTAGCTCAGCACTGTCATTAAAAGTAAATATTTCTTTATCATTGGTGCCTAGTAAAATATCCGATGTATTAACACCAGCATGTGCTCCGGCTTCCACTCGGGTAAGCCCATTAAAGTGCATTCCATCAACTTGGATCGCCGTTGTGCTATCAGCATTTTTTACAATTTGGTAGCTATCATTGCTATTAGACGCACCCTGCAGTATTCCATTGCCGCCACTGAGTATATCAGCATCGTTGATAATGACATCGGCATGCTCTACCTGGTTATCACTTGTTGTGAGCGCCCAGTTTCTATTGTTAACACTACTGTTAATCGTGTCTGTAAAAGAGCTTGAGTCCCCAGCGCTTAAAATATCAATACCGGTAAAGGCCATGCCTTTAGTATCAATCTGGGTCTTTTGCTGTCCATTATCTGTGTAAGCAGAAAGCGTAAAGATTTCATCTTGGTCATTTCTACCAACCAGCTCACCAATATCTGCCTGGATAGTTTCTACATTACTGAAGGCAATGTTGTAGCCTGTGACCTCTTTATTTCCGGATCCCAAAATCCACTGGCTGCCGGTTTGCCCAGTACCGTCAATAATATTGTCTGTACCCGCACCGGTATTGAGGCTTGAGATACCGGTAAAGGCTATCTCATTGGCCTTGAAGGCCTTGTCTCCAGTAATTTCGATCGTATCGTCCGAATCTGAGCCGACAAGGTTTTCACCACCAGTACCCGCTACCTCAATCTGTTTAAATAAGATATTGCTGGTAATCAGTTCTTTTGCGATTCCGGTGAGTGCAACCGTTTCTCCAGCCTTTGCATTCACGGTGTCGGCAATATTAGTATCGTTGCCGGCTAATACAGAGCTCACATCCGAGAACTGGATGCCTTTGCTGCGCAGCTTATTATCACCCTCTACGGTGAAGGTGTCTGCACCCGTGGTGCCGGTTAAAATTCCTGTATTAGTAACCGCATCAATGCCGCTGAAGTTGATGTCATAGCTGCTACCATTAGGATCGATGGTTACACCAAAGGCATTATTACCTTGAAGAGTAACTGCACCGGTTGCATCTACCGTGTCCGTATAATTAGTATCATCCGTATTCGCATTCACATTGCGAATACCTTTAAAGATCATGGAGTCAACGGTGATATCGCCTGTCAGGGAAAGCTGATAGCTATCTCCGTTATCAGCGGCACCAACGAGGGTGTTATTACCACCCGTCAGACTACGCATTCCTGCAAAAGTAATGCCTGAGTGCTTAACTTCATTATCCGCAGAAACGAGTTCCCACTGGTCGCTGGTCTCAGAGGTAACAGCTCCACTAGAGCCAGTATCAACAATACGATCAACACCGGAGAAGGTGATCGCTTTAGCGAAAACTTTGTTGGTATCTTTTACTGTATAAGCGATATCCGCACCCAGCAGATTACTCGCTACCGCTTCATTAATACCGGATATCGTAATATCGATAATATTGCCATCGGTAAAATCTGCTTTTACCTTGTTGTCATCTAGCAAAAGAAGATTGCCACTAATAGCACTGGCATCTAGTGACGCAGTACCGTTCCCCTCAATTGTGGTAAATCCAGTAAAGCGAATAGCATCAGCATCAATACGTCCATCACTAGTCAGGGCAAATTCATTATCATCGTTCTTACTTTCCAGTGTGCCCTGATTATCTGAAGCGGTGACTTTTTCTATATTGGTAAAGGTAATTCCGCTGCTTGTGGCTTCTTTATCTGTATTCGAGAGACTCCATGTACTGTTGGCTACAAGCGTACTAACGGTGTCAGTGCCCTCGCCGGTATCAATCGTTTTATTGAAGCCAGTAAAGTCGATATTATTAGCCGTGAGCTTGTCAGCGGTACTGGCTATGATAAAGCTGTCATCTATAGCCGATCCGACAATCTTGCCGTTCGAGTTGTTAATAAAGGCGACCTGTTCAATATCTTTGAACAGGATATTGGCATTGCGCAGCTCTTCTTGATTTCCGGTGAGATTTACATCAGTTTCTGTATTCAGTTGATCAGAAATTCCATCATTACTTGTGCCTCCGGCATTAACTTCTTCAATACCGGTGAAGCTGATACCGTAAGTATGTAATTCGCCACTAAGGAAACCAAACGTATCGGCCTCGTCGGTACCGATCAAAATATCTGTTGTGTTAACACCAGCATGTGCTCCGGCTTCCACTCGGGTAAGCCCATTAAAGTGCATCCCATCAACTTGGATCGCCGTTGTGCTATCAGCATTTTTTACAATTTGGTAGCTATCATTGCTATTGGACGCACCCTGCAGTATTCCATTGCCGCCACTGAGTATATCAGCATCGTTGATAATGACATCGGCATGCTCTACCTGGTTATCACTTGTTGTGAGCGCCCAGTTTCTATTGTTAACACTACTGTTAATCGTGTCTGTAAAAGAGCTTGAGTCCCCAGCGCTTAAAATATCAATACCGGTAAAGGCCATGCCTTTAGTATCAATCTGGGTCTTTTGCTGTCCATTATCTGTGTAAGCAGAAAGCGTAAAGATTTCATCTTGGTCATTTCTACCAACCAGCTCACCAATATCTGCCTGGATAGTTTCTACATTACTGAAGGCAATGTTGTAGCCTGTGACCTCTTTATTTCCGGATCCCAAAATCCACTGGCTGCCGGTTTGCCCAGTACCGTCAATAATACTGTCTGTACCCGCACCGGTATTGAGGCTTGAGATACCGGTAAAGGCTATCTCATTGGCCTTGAAGGCCTTGTCCCCAGTAATTTCGATCGTATCGTCCGAATCTGAGCCGACAAGGTTTTCACCACCAGTACCCGCTACCTCAATCTGTTTAAATAAGATATTGCTGGTAATCAGTTCTTTTGCGATTCCGGTGAGTGCAACCGTTTCTCCAGCCTTTGCATTCACGGTGTCGGCAATATTAGTATCGTTGCCGGCTAATACAGAGCTCACATCCGAGAACTGGATGCCTTTGCTGCGCAGCTTATTATCACCCTCTACGGTGAAGGTGTCTGCACCCGTGGTGCCGGTTAAAATTCCTGTATTAGTAACCGCATCAATGCCACTGAAGTTGATGTCATAGCTGCTACCATTAGGATCGATGGTTACACCAAAGGCATTATTACCTTGAAGAGTAACTGCACCGGTTGCATCTACCGTGTCCGTATAATTAGTATCATCCGTATTCGCATTCACATTGCGAATACCTTTAAAGATCATGGAGTCAACGGTGATATCGCCTGTCAGGGAAAGCTGATAGCTATCTCCGTTATCAGCGGCACCAACGAGGGTGTTATTACCACCCGTCAGACTACGCATTCCTGCAAAAGTAATGCCTGAGTGCTTAACTTCATTATCCGCAGAAACGAGTTCCCACTGGTCGCTGGTCTCAGAGGTAACAGCTCCACTAGAGCCAGTATCAACAATACGATCAACACCGGAGAAGGTGATCGCTTTAGCGAAAACTTTGTTGGTATCTTTTACTGTATAAGCGATATCCGCACCCAGCAGATTACTCGCTACCGCTTCATTAATACCGGATATCGTAATATCGATAATATTGCCATCGGTAAAATCTGCTTTTACCTTGTTGTCATCTAGCAAAAGAAGATTGCCACTAATAGCACTGGCATCTAGTGACGCAGTACCGTTCCCCTCAATTGTGGTAAATCCAGTAAAGCGAATAGCATCAGCATCAATACGTCCATCACTAGTCAGGGCAAATTCATTATCATCGTTCTTACTTTCCAGTGTGCCCTGATTATCTGAAGCGGTGACTTTTTCTATATTGGTAAAGGTAATTCCGCTGCTTGTGGCTTCTTTATCTGTATTCGAGAGACTCCATGTACTGTTGGCTACAAGCGTACTAACGGTGTCAGTGCCCTCGCCGGTATCAATCGTTTTATTGAAGCCAGTAAAGTCGATATTATTAGCCGTGAGCTTGTCAGCGGTACTGGCTATGATAAAGCTGTCATCTATAGCCGATCCGACAATCTTGCCGTTCGAGTTGTTAATAAAGGCGACCTGTTCAATATCTTTGAACAGGATATTGGCATTGCGCAGCTCTTCTTGATTTCCGGTGAGATTTACATCAGTTTCTGTATTCAGTTGATCAGAAATTCCATCATTACTTGTGCCTCCGGCATTAACTTCTTCAATACCGGTGAAGCTGATACCGTAAGTATGTAATTCGCCACTAAGGAAACCAAACGTATCGGCCTCGTCGGTACCGATCAAAATATCTGTTGTGTTAACACCAGCATGTGCTCCGGCTTCCACTCGGGTAAGCCCATTAAAGTGCATCCCATCAACTTGGATCGCCGTTGTGCTATCAGCATTTTTTACAATTTGGTAGCTATCATTGCTATTGGACGCACCCTGCAGTATTCCATTGCCGCCACTGAGTATATCAGCATCGTTGATAATGACATCGGCATGCTCTACCTGGTTATCACTTGTTGTGAGCGCCCAGTTTCTATTGTTAACACTACTGTTAATCGTGTCTGTAAAAGAGCTTGAGTCCCCAGCGCTTAAAATATCAATACCGGTAAAGGCCATGCCTTTAGTATCAATCTGGGTCTTTTGCTGTCCATTATCTGTGTAAGCAGAAAGCGTAAAGATTTCATCTTGGTCATTTCTACCAACCAGCTCACCAATATCTGCCTGGATAGTTTCTACATTACTGAAGGCAATGTTGTAGCCTGTGACCTCTTTATTTCCGGATCCCAAAATCCACTGGCTGCCGGTTTGCCCAGTACCGTCAATAATATTGTCTGTACCCGCACCGGTATTGAGGCTTGAGATACCGGTAAAGGCTATCTCATTGGCCTTGAAGGCCTTGTCTCCAGTAATTTCGATCGTATCGTCCGAATCTGAGCCGACAAGGTTTTCACCACCAGTACCCGCTACCTCAATCTGTTTAAATAAGATATTGCTGGTAATCAGTTCTTTTGCGATTCCGGTGAGTGCAACCGTTTCTCCAGCCTTTGCATTCACGGTGTCGGCAATATTAGTATCGTTGCCGGCTAATACAGAGCTCACATCCGAGAACTGGATGCCTTTGCTGCGCAGCTTATTATCACCCTCTACGGTGAAGGTGTCTGCACCCGTGGTGCCGGTTAAAATTCCTGTATTAGTAACCGCATCAATGCCACTGAAGTTGATGTCATAGCTGCTACCATTAGGATCGATGGTTACACCAAAGGCATTATTACCTTGAAGAGTAACTGCACCGGTTGCATCTACCGTGTCCGTATAATTAGTATCATCCGTATTCGCATTCACATTGCGAATACCTTTAAAGATCATGGAGTCAACGGTGATATCGCCTGTCAGGGAAAGCTGATAGCTATCTCCGTTATCAGCGGCACCAACGAGGGTGTTATTACCACCCGTCAGACTACGCATTCCTGCAAAAGTAATGCCTGAGTGCTTAACTTCATTATCCGCAGAAACGAGTTCCCACTGGTCGCTGGTCTCAGAGGTAACAGCTCCACTAGAGCCAGTATCAACAATACGATCAACACCGGAGAAGGTGATCGCTTTAGCGAAAACTTTGTTGGTATCTTTTACTGTATAAGCGATATCCGCACCCAGCAGATTACTCGCTACCGCTTCATTAATACCGGATATCGTAATATCGATAATATTGCCATCGGTAAAATCTGCTTTTACCTTGTTGTCATCTAGCAAAAGAAGATTGCCACTAATAGCACTGGCATCTAGTGACGCAGTACCGTTACCCTCAATTGTGGTAAACCCAGTAAAGCGAATAGTATCAGCATCAATACGTCCATCACTGGTCAGGGCAAATTCATTATCATCGTTCTTACTTTCCAGTGTGCCCTGATTATCTGAAGCGGTGACTTTTTCTATATTGGTAAAGGTAATTCCGCTGCTTGTGGCTTCTTTATCTGTATTCGAGAGACTCCATGTACTGTTGGCTACAAGCGTACTAACGGTGTCAGTGCCCTCGCCGGTATCAATCGTTTTATTGAAGCCAGTAAAGTCGATATTATTAGCCGTGAGCTTGTCAGCGGTACTGGCTATGATAAAGCTGTCATCTATAGCCGATCCGACAATCTTGCCGTTCGAGTTGTTAATAAAGGCGACCTGTTCAATATCTTTGAACAGGATATTGGCATTGCGCAGCTCTTCTTGATTTCCGGTGAGATTTACATCAGTTTCTGTATTCAGTTGATCAGAAATTCCATCATTACTTGTGCCTCCGGCATTAACTTCTTCAATACCGGTGAAGCTGATACCGTAAGTATGTAATTCGCCACTAAGGAAACCAAACGTATCGGCCTCGTCGGTACCGATCAAAATATCTGTTGTGTTAACACCAGCATGTGCTCCGGCTTCCACTCGGGTAAGCCCATTAAAGTGCATCCCATCAACTTGGATCGCCGTTGTGCTATCAGCATTTTTTACAATTTGGTAGCTATCATTGCTATTGGACGCACCCTGCAGTATTCCATTGCCGCCACTGAGTATATCAGCATCGTTGATAATGACATCGGCATGCTCTACCTGGTTATCACTTGTTGTGAGCGCCCAGTTTCTATTGTTAACACTACTGTTAATCGTGTCTGTAAAAGAGCTTGAGTCCCCAGCGCTTAAAATATCAATACCGGTAAAGGCCATGCCTTTAGTATCAATCTGGGTCTTTTGCTGTCCATTATCTGTGTAAGCAGAAAGCGTAAAGATTTCATCTTGGTCATTTCTACCAACCAGCTCACCAATATCTGCCTGGATAGTTTCTACATTACTGAAGGCAATGTTGTAGCCTGTGACCTCTTTATTTCCGGATCCCAAAATCCACTGGCTGCCGGTTTGCCCAGTACCGTCAATAATACTGTCTGTACCCGCACCGGTATTGAGGCTTGAGATACCGGTAAAGGCTATCTCATTGGCCTTGAAGGCCTTGTCCCCAGTAATTTCGATCGTATCGTCCGAATCTGAGCCGACAAGGTTTTCACCACCAGTACCCGCTACCTCAATCTGTTTAAATAAGATATTGCTGGTAATCAGTTCTTTTGCGATTCCGGTGAGTGCAACCGTTTCTCCAGCCTTTGCATTCACGGTGTCGGCAATATTAGTATCGTTGCCGGCTAATACAGAGCTCACATCCGAGAACTGGATGCCTTTGCTGCGCAGCTTATTATCACCCTCTACGGTGAAGGTGTCTGCACCCGTGGTGCCGGTTAAAATTCCTGTATTAGTAACCGCATCAATGCCACTGAAGTTGATGTCATAGCTGCTACCATTAGGATCGATGGTTACACCAAAGGCATTATTACCTTGAAGAGTAACTGCACCGGTTGCATCTACCGTGTCCGTATAATTAGTATCATCCGTATTCGCATTCACATTGCGAATACCTTTAAAGATCATGGAGTCAACGGTGATATCGCCTGTCAGGGAAAGCTGATAGCTATCTCCGTTATCAGCGGCACCAACGAGGGTGTTATTACCACCCGTCAGACTACGCATTCCTGCAAAAGTAATGCCTGAGTGCTTAACTTCATTATCCGCAGAAACGAGTTCCCACTGGTCGCTGGTCTCAGAGGTAACAGCTCCACTAGAGCCAGTATCAACAATACGATCAACACCGGAGAAGGTGATCGCTTTAGCGAAAACTTTGTTGGTATCTTTTACTGTATAAGCGATATCCGCACCCAGCAGATTACTCGCTACCGCTTCATTAATACCGGATATCGTAATATCGATAATATTGCCATCGGTAAAATCTGCTTTTACCTTGTTGTCATCTAGCAAAAGAAGATTGCCACTAATAGCACTGGCATCTAGTGACGCAGTACCGTTACCCTCAATTGTGGTAAACCCAGTAAAGCGAATAGTATCAGCATCAATACGTCCATCACTGGTCAGGGCAAATTCATTATCATCGTTCTTACTTTCCAGTGTGCCCTGATTATCTGAAGCGGTGACTTTTTCTATATTGGTAAAGGTAATTCCGCTGCTTGTGGCTTCTTTATCTGTATTCGAGAGACTCCATGTACTGTTGGCTACAAGCGTACTAACGGTGTCAGTGCCCTCGCCGGTATCAATCGTTTTATTGAAGCCAGTAAAGTCGATATTATTAGCCGTGAGCTTGTCAGCGGTACTGGCTATGATAAAGCTGTCATCTATAGCCGATCCGACAATCTTGCCGTTCGAGTTGTTAATAAAGGCGACCTGTTCAATATCTTTGAACAGGATATTGGCATTGCGCAGCTCTTCTTGATTTCCGGTGAGATTTACATCAGTTTCTGTATTCAGTTGATCAGAAATTCCATCATTACTTGTGCCTCCGGCATTAACTTCTTCAATACCGGTGAAGCTGATACCGTAAGTATGTAATTCGCCACTAAGGAAACCAAACGTATCGGCCTCGTCGGTACCGATCAAAATATCTGTTGTGTTAACACCAGCATGTGCTCCGGCTTCCACTCGGGTAAGCCCATTAAAGTGCATCCCATCAACTTGGATCGCCGTTGTGCTATCAGCATTTTTTACAATTTGGTAGCTATCATTGCTATTGGACGCACCCTGCAGTATTCCATTGCCGCCACTGAGTATATCAGCATCGTTGATAATGACATCGGCATGCTCTACCTGGTTATCACTTGTTGTGAGCGCCCAGTTTCTATTGTTAACACTACTGTTAATCGTGTCTGTAAAAGAGCTTGAGTCCCCAGCGCTTAAAATATCAATACCGGTAAAGGCCATGCCTTTAGTATCAATCTGGGTCTTTTGCTGTCCATTATCTGTGTAAGCAGAAAGCGTAAAGATTTCATCTTGGTCATTTCTACCAACCAGCTCACCAATATCTGCCTGGATAGTTTCTACATTACTGAAGGCAATGTTGTAGCCTGTGACCTCTTTATTTCCGGATCCCAAAATCCACTGGCTGCCGGTTTGCCCAGTACCGTCAATAATACTGTCTGTACCCGCACCGGTATTGAGGCTTGAGATACCGGTAAAGGCTATCTCATTGGCCTTGAAGGCCTTGTCCCCAGTAATTTCGATCGTATCGTCCGAATCTGAGCCGACAAGGTTTTCACCACCAGTACCCGCTACCTCAATCTGTTTAAATAAGATATTGCTGGTAATCAGTTCTTTTGCGATTCCGGTGAGTGCAACCGTTTCTCCAGCCTTTGCATTCACGGTGTCGGCAATATTAGTATCGTTGCCGGCTAATACAGAGCTCACATCCGAGAACTGGATGCCTTTGCTGCGCAGCTTATTATCACCCTCTACGGTGAAGGTGTCTGCACCCGTGGTGCCGGTTAAAATTCCTGTATTAGTAACCGCATCAATGCCACTGAAGTTGATGTCATAGCTGCTACCATTAGGATCGATGGTTACACCAAAGGCATTATTACCTTGAAGAGTAACTGCACCGGTTGCATCTACCGTGTCCGTATAATTAGTATCATCCGTATTCGCATTCACATTGCGAATACCTTTAAAGATCATGGAGTCAACGGTGATATCGCCTGTCAGGGAAAGCTGATAGCTATCTCCGTTATCAGCGGCACCAACGAGGGTGTTATTACCACCCGTCAGACTACGCATTCCTGCAAAAGTAATGCCTGAGTGCTTAACTTCATTATCCGCAGAAACGAGTTCCCACTGGTCGCTGGTCTCAGAGGTAACAGCTCCACTAGAGCCAGTATCAACAATACGATCAACACCGGAGAAGGTGATCGCTTTAGCGAAAACTTTGTTGGTATCTTTTACTGTATAAGCGATATCCGCACCCAGCAGATTACTCGCTACCGCTTCATTAATACCGGATATCGTAATATCGATAATATTGCCATCGGTAAAATCTGCTTTTACCTTGTTGTCATCTAGCAAAAGAAGATTGCCACTAATAGCACTGGCATCTAGTGACGCAGTACCGTTACCCTCAATTGTGGTAAACCCAGTAAAGCGAATAGTATCAGCATCAATACGTCCATCACTGGTCAGGGCAAATTCATTATCATCGTTCTTACTTTCCAGTGTGCCCTGATTATCTGAAGCGGTGACTTTTTCTATATTGGTAAAGGTAATTCCGCTGCTTGTGGCTTCTTTATCTGTATTCGAGAGACTCCATGTACTGTTGGCTACAAGCGTACTAACGGTGTCAGTGCCCTCGCCGGTATCAATCGTTTTATTGAAGCCAGTAAAGTCGATATTATTAGCCGTGAGCTTGTCACCGGTACTGGCTATGATAAAGCTGTCATCTATAGCCGATCCGACAATCTTGCCGTTCGAGTTGTTAATAAAGGCGACCTGTTCAATATCTTTGAACAGGATATTGGCATTGCGCAGCTCTTCTTGATTTCCGGTGAGATTTACATCAGTTTCTGTATTCAGTTGATCAGAAATGCCATCATTACTTGTGCCTCCAGCATTAACTTCTTCAATACCGGTGAAGCTAATACCGTAAGTATGTAATTCGCCACTAAGGAAACCAAACGTATCGGCCTCGTCGGTACCGATCAAAATATCTGTTGTATTAACACCAGCATGTGCTCCGGCTTCCACTCGGGTAAGCCCATTAAAGTGCATCCCATCAACTTGGATCGCCGTTGTGCTATCAGCATTTTTTACAATTTGGTAGCTATCATTGCTATTGGACGCACCCTGCAGTATTCCATTGCCGCCACTGAATATATCAGCATCGTTGATAATGACATCGGCATGCTCTACCTGATTATCACTCGCTGTGAGCGCCCAGTTTCTATTGTTAACACTACTGTTAATCGTGTCTGTAAAAGAGCTTGAGTCCCCAGCGCTTAAAATATCAATACCGGTAAAGGCCATGCCTTTAGTATCAATCTGGGTCTTTTGCTGTCCATTATCTGTGTAAGCAGAAAGCGTAAAGATTTCATCTTGGTCATTTCTACCAACCAGCTCACCAATATCTGCCTGGATAGTTTCTACATTACTGAAGGCAATGTTGTAGCCTGTGACCTCTTTATTTCCGGATCCCAAAATCCACTGACTGCCGGTTTGCCCAGTACCGTCAATAATACTGTCTGTACCCGCACCGGTATTAAGAGTTTCGATGCTAGAAAAGGACAATTTTAGATGATTTACATTGGTCTCATCAGGGTTTGTTGAGGTTGATACCAGATCAAATGCATTATTCCCAGTGATGAATACTTCATCTTGCCAATCACTAAGAACAAATATATCAGAACCACTGCCACCTAAAACGTTGAAAGTAGCTTGCGATGCACCATCAAAATAAATCTTACCAAGATAATTAGTTGAGCCCTCACCTTTTTGACCAACCTTTAATTCGAAGCTACCCCCTTCAAAAGCACCCTGATCATCTAAAGTATCTGAAAAATTTATCTTGCCGTAATTATTAAAAGAGCCACCAGCAGATAAATTAATCTTATTAGCAACTATTTCTGCTGCCTTATCTCCATCCAGATTATTTTCGATATCCCCTTGAGCTATAATCTGAATGTTCTCAGCAGTTATGGAACCAAAATAACTATCATTCAATACGGCCGATGCGGCATTAATGAAACTACCATCTGTTGCCACAGAAAAGTTTACTAGGCCTTGAATAGTTCCGTTATTAATTACATCTGTTTTGGCAAGGATAGAGAGGCTACCAGCTCCACCAGCATTTACAGTTGCATCTTGGTGTATCATTACTCCAGCATGGGAATCTAGAGTTAATGTAGTATTACTGCTCCAACTCAAGTTATTTCGAATACGTATTCCATAAGTAAAATCACCAGAATAACTTTCATTACCACTATTCCAAGCAGCATTTGCAGTATTATCGGAAGTTGTTTTTACAGTTACACTATTATTAGTTAAAGCGTCCTGTAATGTACCCACACTCATGCAGTTACTTATGCAATCAGGAACATCCTCTGAACTATCATCTAGGATATCGAACCAACCTGGATCTAATAGCCATTCTCCTGTAATTCCTTTGCCATGGCTTAATGTAGAAACATACATGCCATCTTCACCAAGGTTAAGATAAACCTTACCTGAAGTTTCGACAAAACCACCATCACCACCTTGCTTACCTGACTCGGCTAAAATAGTTCCGGCAAAATTCGTAGTGTGGTCGGCCCAAACAATAACCTCACCACCATCGCTTTCGCCTAAACCACTCGCGTCAATATGAGCATCTTCAGTGACTGTTGTTTTTTTGGCATTACGAATCCGGGAATTTTTTCCTTGATAATCTCCACCGATTAATGCTTCACCACCTGCCGCCGTGCCACGGGCATCTATGGTGCCGCTGACCAGCACTTCATCGCCGAGAACCATGGCCTGACCGCCCCGGCCAGCGCTACCACGAACATCAATCGCACCACTGTGTTCTGCAGTATCACCCTCGAGCACCACCTGACCGCCCGTGGAACCAGCGGCTTGTAACTCGCCACTATTGATGACACTGGAACCCGAACCAAATAAACGGATTTTGCCTCCGCTGGTGTCGATTCCCTGGGCTTTAATCGTGCCTTCGTTATTTACTGCAGCAGTAAATAAGTCACCAGATACACTCGCTTCCAGGAGAACCTGGGCACCATCGATATTACCTTTATTTAAAACAGCGCTATCAACACCGAGGTCGTTTTCCATCACCTCTTTAGTGACTTGCACACCGATCATGCCGTCGGCATCGAAGGTAAGGATCGCTTCATCTGCAGCGGCCAAACTGACCAGCTCTGCACTAATCAGACCTGACGAGGCGTTGGTGACTTGTTTACCTACCAATACAGCACTGGCTGCATTGATAACACCTTTGTTGACAACAAAGCCCGCGGAGCCGTCCTCCCCCTTAAAGGTAAAGTCGCCATTCATAAAATCCTCTGGGCTCATATCGAGCCCAGAGGCGGTAATGGCACCAACATTAATAGTGGCACTTTCGGTAAAGAGTACCCCGCGCGGGTTTACTAGAATAACGTGGCCATTGGCTTCAATGGAGCCATGAATCGTACTAGCACTTTGATCCAAAATTCGGTTGAGTACGACTGAGGAGGTATTTGGCTGAAGAAACTTAACCAACTCTTCAGCACTTAGATTAAAAGAATCCCAATCTATCGAGAGCAGATCGGTATTTTGATCGATTGTGGTGGTCGTACCATTCACATCGATTGTGCCACTACCACCGGTTACCACACCGCCTTCCGGGCCTGCATGCGTCAGAGGGCTTAGTAAGCCTGCAAACATGCCAGCATACGCTAAGCGGGATACCTTGATTGCAGAAGTCAGTTTTTTCAGTTCAAGAGTATTTTTTTTGGCTTTCATACCGGTACCTTGCATAGAGCGGTCAGGTCAGCTTCAGCTATCGATGATATTCTGAATTATTAGTTATAAAAAATGGAAAAATCGGCATAGACCATAGGCTGATCTATATCTTCACCAGTACCTTCGATGGAAGAGGCTTTTTCAATAGGCCAACCGACTGATACTTTGCTGGAGAAGATTTCATTCCAGGTAAACTTAAACAGCAGACCACCTCCGGCAAGCCTGGCCCAGTCATCCTCTTTCCCTGATTTATAGTTATTCACAATGCCGTAACCCACATCGGCAAATAACGCAATTTGCATCATATCGTTTAGGCGCTGACCAAATAAGATAGGGTTCACCACTTCGGGGAAACTGGGATACCATTCGGCAGATAAAAGTCCGGCCCTATCAGCAGAAAAGTCTCGTACATCAAAGGCTCTAACTCCATTAGCCCCCCCCAAGGACATCTGCTCAAACGCAGGCAGGGGATTATCGCTTTGCTGTATACGGCTTTTAATTATTAGGCGAGACTGATCATTAGTGAACGGCATCGGCAAAAATAGTAGTGAGCTACTATTTAAAGACACTTTGGTAAAATGGTCACCGCGCGCTGCTTGCAATTTACCTTCAAGTTCCCTTTGATGCTCCCCATATTGAATATTGGTACTCAATATATTAAGCATGGAAATAGCACCACTGGAGAGGTGGTCCATGTAAAAACCTAGTTCACCGCCGTATACATGATCTCCAGGCTCATCAAATTTGGTAATTGCACGTAGATTGGACTTTTTATCAGTGAGTCCAAAAGAGCCCGTCAAGTTGAAACCCCTAGAACGACGAAATTTATGATCCACTGTAAGCGCGTAACTGGTATTGTCACCATGAATATCGAGCACATTTACAGGGTTATCTGGATCCTCAACATCACGCAATACAAAGTCATTGTAATCTGCTGTTAACTCAAGCCTAGTGCGCGGTCCAAATAGTGGAAGGCTGTATCTTAACTGGCCAAGATCAGAACCGAAGTCCGAATCAAAATCGGAAACATTAGTCGATTTCAAATAGCCAATGGTAAGTGCATCTCCAATACCCAAAGGGTTTAACCAGTCTACGGTTGTATAAAATCTCTGGTCACCAGTATAAGCTGATCCGTGGTTATCCACCCTAAATGAAGTTTTCCAGCTAGACGCATCGCGTACTTTCAAGTTGAGCTTAGTTTCACCAGGATTTTCACCTGCACTAAAATAGCCGGTAACATTTAAGCCTGGCAGATCATTTAGAAGGTAAAGACCCTCTTCTATATTATCGTGATTAACTAGCTTACCTTTTTGTTTCTCAAAGGGCTTAGCCAGCTGTTCTAGAGCATATTCTTTATTATCCTCAGCAGCGACCTGCCCCAACAATCCCTCTTGAACCGTCAGAGTTACAACGCCATCCTCAACATCTTGGGCAGGAATTTGTACCTGAGCGAGAAAAAGTCCTTGGCGACGATAAAAATTAGTCAGTTCCGCAGCAATTTCTTCCAGATCAGCGTAACTCAAACCACGCTCTTTATTCTGCTTCTCAATGACACTGACGAGTTTTTTGAGTTCAGCAGGCCCCAAACCACCTGGATTAAATTGGGCTTGCATATTACCCAATAAAACTGCTAACTCCTCTAGGTTATCAACCGTATAACCGCTAGCGAGGATTTTATCCTCTTTCATAAATTTGACGCGAAGTTTTTCTGCCATCTCTTCGACAATTTCACGTTCAATACCAAAATCTGGGTATTCTTCTAACCTATGAAACTTAAACTCTTTTACAGTAATTCTTGGGCCTTGATTACGTTGAGAGATATCTGGAATCTCAGTATTCAAATTTGGATCTTCCGCTTCATAGGTGCGCTGCAGGAAGTCCTTGGTTACGTCCGCCTCATTAACTGTTGGCGTATCCTGGTCAAAAGCCTGCTTTACACGACTGCGAAAACTGGAACCCTCGTCTTGAGCATAAACAGGCAAATTTGATAGCAGGAAGCCTGCGCCCACAAATAGCGCCAGCTTACTTTTTCCAAGCCCAAGCATAACTCCCCCAAATTACTCATATTTATTTGGCCGAATCCAGCCTTCACATGGCTAGAAAAGGCGTATTTTTTTATTAATTCACATCTCTAACGATGCGAAAGCCTGTTAATTCATCTGCGAGTCCTGCATGCAACCTTTTGGATGTAGCGAGACAACGGCTCATGGGGTCTTGTCGATTACCGCCAAGCGCAAGTAACTCCCCGTCAGTACCTTTCGCCCACTCTTGAACATTGCCCACAGCATTCACTAGGCCAAATCTGTTTGTCGATCCGTCCTGGGCTGGTACCAACTCGACCCCTTTCTCAATACCGCCATACTTTAAATGGCAGTTGCGATCTGCAACCTCTTCCTCGCCATTAGCACTGGCAGCCGCAAACCACTCTTGCTCTGATGGGAGGCGATAACGGTACCCCGTCTCATCGGATAACCAGCTGATATACGCTTCTGCATCTTGAAGAGTTAAGTTATTGGCTGGCAGATCGCCCGCGGCGATATCGATGGCTGCACATTGCTTGGTTGCACTACAATAGTGCTCGAGGTCTCGGTTACTTACTTCATACTTTCCAACTGCCAAGGGCCGACCACTCACACCTCGAACCACTACCATTGCTGGCCCCTTGGTACCATCTGCAAGACGATCGCGACAGCTGTAGCGATCTCCCCTGCCACCGCTACCTGGGATTAGGTGTCCACAAAAATCCAGCTTGAATTCTTTGAGGGGCTGATAACCAGGCAGGAGCGCCCTGAACTCATCGACTAGAGCCTCTGTCCTTAGTGGGTCTTCAGCACCCAATTTGGTGGCACAGTTATTAAGCTCTTCACCAACAACCGGACGAATCTGTCTGGCTTTAACACTATCTAGCCCTGCCAGCTGAGATAACTGCGCTCCCACAGCGGCGACATTCATATCAAAGCCACAGGTAAGTGTGGATTCCATATTGGCCAGAACAGTGTCGATTTGCCTGTTTTTAATAGAGGCCAAGCGTCGGCGTTCAGCGCGTTCTTCCGCAAGACGAATGCGCTCAGCCTCACGCTCTGCCTCTAGGCGCTCAGCCTCCAAGCGAGCTCGCAGGTTCTCTCTATCCGTAGCCAGCTGGGATTTGATCGCAACAGCCTGGCTGGATACGCCATACCAGCTGGCAGCGCTTTCCAGCATGGAATCCGCTTGATCCAGATTACCCAGGTTTAACTGACCGGTAGCCGCGGCGAGAAACAGCTCCGAAATTTCACGGCGTTTATTATCGAGAAATTCTTCATCGCTGGGGTTAAGCTCAGAATACTCATGAAGCTCCAAGCGAAGGTCCTTTTCCCAGGCTGGAGT
This sequence comes from Microbulbifer mixtoriginis (SeqCode), assembly GCF_052467515.1. Classification (NCBI taxonomy): domain Bacteria; kingdom Pseudomonadati; phylum Pseudomonadota; class Gammaproteobacteria; order Cellvibrionales; family Microbulbiferaceae; genus Microbulbifer; species Microbulbifer mixtoriginis (SeqCode). The sequence continues at coordinate 4,226,634 of NZ_CP174314.1, forward strand.
AAGGATACTCAGTGACACCAAACGATTAATCGCTTCTTTTTTATCACTGATTCGCCGCTGTAGTAGCTCTTCCTGGAGCTTCTTTTCAAGCTCAATCTTTACTCTTTCTTGCTCAGCTGTATTCTGCTGTTCCAAGTGGCTATAGCCCACCCCAGCACCTACAAGCACCATGGTGAAAGCCCCACCTAATACCCACTTCCAGGTATTGCTGACAAAAAATGCCTGAACAAATTTTTCTACTGTGTCAGTACGATCTTCTCGTTTTAGCTGCAGAGCGGCCTCAAGAGCACGCCACTCCCGTCGATTTAACCCCCTGATACGTTTCGGGCGTAGCTTCTTTTCTAAGGCCTTGTCGGCGGGAACCTTGTCATAAGGATGCCGGCCACAAAATAGCTCGTAGGCCACACAGCCCAGGGCATAGACATCATCAGATGGAGCGGGCTCCCCCCCTTTCAGCATCTCGTAACTGGCATAGGCGGGCGTCAAAGCTCCCAGACTGCCGGCATCAAAAACCGTAGTCTCGCCAGTTTTATTGGCGATCCCCCCTTCAGATACGGCTCGAGCAATACCGAAGTCAAAAACCTTCGCACCTTTCTTACTGGTAACAAAGATATTGCCAGGCTTAAAGTCGGAATGGACGATCTTATGGGAATGGGCGTAAATGAGGGCCTGGGAAATATCAGAAAAAACTGAGCGCGCCTTTTCGGGTTCCAGCCCAACATCCGCATGCTCTCGCAGGAGTTTGTCAAGCGGTGCACCCTCGAGAAACTCCATGGTCATAAAGACCCTATCACCATCGCGGTCAAAATCGTAAACCGTTACGATGTTGGGGTGGGCCAGCGTTTGTGACTTACGCGCTTCGCGCTGTAAGGAAATAAAGGCATCAGGATGTTTCTGGAAATCATCATTTAACAGCTTGATTGCTACATAAGGCTCGCTGTCATTCGCTTCCAGCTTACGGCGATCAAGTGCCTTATAAACAGCTCCCATACCGCCAACCCCAAGGAGCTTATCTAGCTCAAATCGCCCCTTGATCACTGTTTTGGTTACAGCGCCAGATGGCAATGGCTCAAAAGAGTCAGAAGTATCAATAGGGTTTGCAGAAATTCCACCAGAAAGTTGGCCCAGCTCTTTCTTTTGGCCGGTATTCTTTCGAGGTGCAGGGCTAAAAACTGTTGCATCTGGATTAAACCCAGATGCAGCAGAGGGCAGTATTGCCTGCGCACCCCGCACCGGAGGGTGATCATTTTTCCCAGTGGAGTCCTGATTAACAACGACGGTTACGTCGCCATCATCTGTCAGTCCCTTTTTAGATTGATCCGGTCCGGGCAGATTGCCGTTCGGCCGAACAACACGTGTCTTATCGTTCAATTCCGCCTCCATGGGAAAGCTTTTCGACACATCCAAAGACCGTAACAAAATATTGCTACGGGCAGGTTGTCAAGCTAAATAAGGGGCAAAGTATATCGAACAGCCTTTTAGGCAACAATGAACAGGTAAGCAAATATATTTGACTATATACCGTTTTGAAAAAACTACTCGACAATTACAGACTCAGAAGAGAAACTGATACTGAAGACAAATAATTACACCTTCTTACAAGCTCACCTGACAAAAGAAAATCCCTAACTTAAAATATTTTATTAACGTGATTCCGTTAACAATTCTTAATATTTTTTCCTCAAATACTCATTTTTTTTGACATCAAGCTTTTCTGTTCAATAGAAAATTAATTAGTGTCAGAGTCGAATAAGCGCAGACGGCATACCTCCAGCAATCAATATACTCCCCTGGATAATTAGTGCCAGAGTCGATTTTATAAGCTGAAATTTCGGTTTTTTTTTGTATTTCACTCTGTTTAAATCACCTCAGTTGTCATTGCGACACCATCTGAGTTACCGCACTAATGCGGTAGTAAGGAACTAACCACCAATATCTCAAGCCAACAAAGAGGGATTTCCCATGGCTATTTACATGAACTTCAACAGCCTCGCCACTAAGGGTAACGTTACTGCCAAGGGCTACGAAGACTGGATCGAAGTTGACAGCTTCAACTTTGGTGTTGGTCGCGGTATCACTATGGAAGCCGGCGCTACCTCCAACCGTGAAGCTTCTCGTCCGAGCCTGAGCGAAGTTACCTTCACCAAGCGTATTGACGCTGCATCTGGTGGCCTGTTTAAGGCTTCCGTAACTGGTGACGAAGGCGTACCTGTTGAGATCCACGTTGTACAAACTGGCGCTAACTCTGTAGAAAAGTACGCTGTGTATAAGCTGGAAAACGTACTGATCTCCTCTTACAGCATCGGCGCTTCTGCTGGCGGCGCACCTCAGGAATCCATCTCCCTGAGCTTTGCCAAGATTGAGGCTGACCTCAATCACGCAGACAAATCCAACAAGAACCCCAAAAACATGCGTGTTGGATACGACCTCACTACCGCTACTCCGCTGTAATAGGTCTATACCCTTTTGGGATAAGATGGCCTGCAGAATCTCTGCGGGCTGTCTACAGGTCTTTAGCTGAATGCTCATTGAGTTTTCAGCTAAAGATCTGCAAATCTGCTAGTTTCTCATTTCTTTCAGGCACCGTAGGGATAGTTGGGGCTGCCCATGGCTACACTCAATCAAGATAAAAGAATGATTACGGTCGATAGCCCGGTTGGCACAGATGCGCTAATTGCTACGACCCTGCAAGGCGAAGAGCATATATCTAAGCTTTTCCGCTATGAAGTGCAATTGCTTTCTGATGACCATGCTATTGAACAAAAGGATATTGTTGGCAAACCGGTAACAGTTTCCATTCACCACTCTGAAACACCTCGCCATATCAATGGTTATGTTACCCAGTTCTCTCTACATGATGTTAATGCTGAGGGTGTACGCAGTTATAGCGCCATTTTGCAACCGGGTCTGTGGTTTACCAGTTTAGCCGGCAGCAACCGAGTCTTTGAAAACAAATCTGCCAAGCAGATTCTAGAAGAGGTTCTGGGAGAATATAGCCGAGTAATAAAACTCACGTTAAAGTTAAATGCTGAGTATATTACCCGTGAATATTGTGTTCAGTTTGACGAGAGCGACTTTGATTTTATCAATCGCTTGATGGCTGAAGAAGGCATATCCTACTATTTCAAGCATTCCACAGGACAGCACGAACTCGTTCTTTGCGATGATTCTCAAGACTTTTATGATTGTGAAAGCGCTGACATTGAGTATGACGGTGGAGGCAGCCATCCAACCAAAAATACCATAAGTAGCTGGAGAAGAAACTTCAACTATCACGGTGGTGGGTTTGAGCTTAAAGATTATAGCGAGTACACAGCAACTAAAGACAACAAGCAGCAGGTAAAAACGACTAGCCAACTTAATGATGTTGCAAATTATATGCGCGGCCTCTATGGCTTAAACCATTTCCAGGTTGATGGTGAGCACAAGCACAAATTTACAGACAGCTATCACAAAGCACTTGCCGAACGAGCAATGGAAGCGCAAGAAGCACTTTTTGATGTAAGCCACGGTCGCAGTGATTGCCCCTCCTTTACTGCAGGCGGTCGTTTCAATTTCGATCACTCATTATCTTCTGAAAAGGGCAAATATCTTATTACCTCAGTGCATACTTCTGCAGCAGATGGAAATGGTATTGATACCCACTTCCACAACACCTTTAGCTGTATACCTTCTGCGGTAATGCCACGCCCGCAGCCCAATGTATGTGCGAAAAAAATCCATTCACCACAGGTAGCACGAGTTTTAGAGGTCAAGGCCACAGCTTCAGACAGCTCACAGGATCCCTATACACAGCTCAAAGTTAAATTCCCCTGGAATTCTCAACAGAACAGCTGCTGGGTAAGGGTAATGCAGTCCTTTGCTGGTAAGAACTGGGGCGCGAATTTTGTTCCAAGAGTTAACCAAGAAGTCGTTGTTACCTATATCAATGGCGATCCGGATCGGCCATTGATTACCGGGGCGGTTTATAACGGTGACAACCCTGGACCCAACTACACAGCGACCCAAAGTGGATGGAAAACCGAGTATGAAGGTAGCACTTTCAATGAGCTTAGGTTTGATGACAAGGGTGGCAATGAAGAAATTTATATGGAAGCTGGCAAGGATCATAACTTTGTGATCCATAACGATCAAACCGGCAAAATTGAAAACCAGCAAACACTAGAAATCAAACAGGATCGCAGTGTTACCGTCACGGATGGTAGCGAAGTTGTCACCATTGCCAAAGGGGACCAAAAACTCAATGTCAATAAGGGCAACCAGATTGTCACTATCGGTTCAGGCAACCATACCCTTAAGGTGAGTAAAGGCACCCAAACAACCGATGCTATGGGGGCAATCAAGATATCCTCCAAGGCTTCAATTGAGTTAAAGGTTGGTGGCAGCAGTATCAAGCTAACGCCGGCAGGTATTACCATCAAAGGAACAATGCTCTCCTGCAAAGGAGACGCGACGGCTGAAGTTAAGGGCGGTGGTATGCTTACCTTAAAAGGTGGCGTTACCATGATCAATTGATGGGATTAAACAGCAGATGACCGACCTGATCAAAGTACAAGCGTTAACTGCAGCTGAGCTCCTTAAGAATTTTGAGGTTAGCGAGGAGGCGGAAGAGCATCTGGTGCCAGATACCGCACCTGAAGTTAGCATTAACCAACTGATAGAAGCTGGCCTCTATCCGGATGCAATAAAACTACTAGCCCACGGACTGCCAAAACGAGAAGCGGTATGGTGGGCCTGCCTTGCGGCACGCGATATACAAAGTCCTGAGACTGACGAAGACAACGTTAGTGCACTGATCGCAGCAGAAACCTGGGCTAAAAAACCCAATGAGGAGTCGCGATTAAATTGTAAAACACTGGGTGATAAAACCAAACACAAGACGCCCGCAAGCTGGGCAGCAACAGCTGCCAGCTGGTGTCACGGCAGCCTCGCAGCCGAAGGCGAGCCTGTGGTTGAACCGCCAGAACACCTCTATGCGCACGCAGTGGCTGGCAGTATTACATTAGCAGCAGTCTTATCTGACCCAGTAGACCCCGCCAAACGCTTTGACCGCTATATGAAACAGGGTCTGGATCTGGCCCGCGGCGGCAATGGAAGAGTGAAGGATTAAGTTATGGGCAAGCCAGCTTCACGTATCACCGATATGCATGTATGCCCCATGGTTACTGGTACGGTACCTCATGTAGGTGGCCCTATTCTCAGCCCAGGTGCTCCAACAGTAATCATCGGCGGCATGCCATCCGCAACTGTTGGCAGCACTTGTACTTGTGTGGGACCACCAGACACTGTTGCTATGGGTAGCACTACCGTAATGCTACAAAAAAAACCAGCTGCCCGTATGGGGGATACAACTGGACATGGAGGGAAGATTGTTATTGGCTGTCCAACAGTATTAATTGGTGGTTAACCACTCACAGTGGCCTTTGCTTAACTTAAATAAGAGCAAAAAAATAATTTAAGGGACAATAAATTTATTTAATAACACTTATAAGACAAACTCTGTTTGTCATGACGTGCAAATTAGCAGTATAAATTAAAAAAATTAGAAAAGACCATAAAAGCCAAAAATATAATACAACTCAATTAAGTATAAGGTCTTTTATGTCTAAGTTGCTCCAAAAATATCTCGATTAGTTTTTCGTATTTATAATCTTTTACTTCGAGAAGAACCGCTTAGTCAACTACAAATACATACATTCATACCCAAAAGTGAAAATCTACTGGCTGACAACAAACTTTCCTATTGAAGTAAATAAGAGCCATAGCTTTATGACAATCAACAACCATAAAAGGAGGATTTTATGGGACTCTGTATTGATTCAACCAATGTTGCATTTATTAATCAAGTTAGAAACGCTTTAACTGTTCTTCTTGGGCAAGCCAATGCCCTAGCATATTCTGCAGAAAAATATCACTTCGGTGCTCGTACGGTTACTCGAATTACACGGGGTGTTGGTATGACCAATGCACTCTTACAGCTACCTCAAAGTGCAACCCTTGTTTCTCGGATTATTGCCAGCCCACATGATACAAGAATAACTGAAAGTGCGGGATTAGCGGCAGTTCCAGATAAGTGGTTAAAAGATAGGGTATGGAGTAACTTTAAGTATTACGTCCCACTGGTTAAACACGATCAAGGTTTCATGGGGAAAGTAATGAGCACAGGAGCCAGTGCATGTGTCCACTGGAATAACACAGTTCAGACTACCACAAACCTCAATCAAAATGGCACCGTGACTGATGGCGGTGCTTGCCCTATTTTTATCACGTTGGCACATGAGCTCGGCCACGCTGATCGAATAAATCGTGGAGTTTATTTAAGTGGCGCAACTGAAATTACTTGCTTAGTAGATGAGCGTCAAAACATGCTACATAATGTTCAAGTAACCCAACCATCACGATTCTTTAGGGCTCGAGTAAATACTGGCGGGGCAAGCATTAGAATTCCAGATCTCAATAGAACCGTCAGCAACCCAAATAATGTTATTACTACGAGAACCCAAGGCTGGATTTGGGTAGCAACTGAAAGAATTCTACTTGAAGAGCTAGCTAATGTAGGGGGCCTAAGCGATGACAACAATGTTCTACCTAATGACCCACTGACAATTTCAGAAAATACTATTCGTGTTGAACATGGTATAGCTAGACGAAGAAAATATGGCAGCATTGGACAGGTGAATTAAGCTATCGCACAAAGCAAAAAACCTTAGGCACCCCTTTAAACATAGAAAAATGTACTAAATTCCCCAGTAAGAAAATTATTTGAATAGCCCATATAGCTTATGAAGCTTCACTTGTATATTTTTCAGGAATTGTATCCAAACACAACGCCAAAACAGATAAAAACCAATATAAATTAAATGAATTCATTTAGCGTTTTTTGATTAAGGTATTGGATACATCATGAATAGCCCAGGAGTTTAGCACTACTGGGCTAATTTCCAGGTTATTCTACCTTATAAGCGAAATCACCCTCTTCAGTCGCAGACACTTTAATTGCCTTAACCTCTTCACCTTTCGCCATTTTATCTAAGCACTCACTGGCTAATTCTGGTAGTAAAGTTTTATTTAGAATTACCTCAATGTTGCGGGCTCCAGTATCTGCTTCATGGCAACGCGCCACAATATTGATAAGTACATCCTCATCATATGAGAAAGAAGCGCCATAGTGTTCACGAACACGCTTCTCAATCTTACGCATATTGATTTTACAAATCTCAACCAGATTCTCGTCATCCAGAGGATAGTAGGCAACAACATTAGCACGGCCAAGAAACGCTGGTTTGAACTTCTGTAGTAATTGGGGACGTATATTATCTAGCAGTACATCTGGTTCTGGCTTTTCCTCTACCTGGCTGAATATAGCCCTAATAGCATCCTCACCAGCGTTAGAGGTCATAATGATAACGGTATTTTTAAAGTCGATATCACGCCCTTCACCATCTTTGATGGTACCTTTATCGAACAGGTTGTAGAAAATATCCTGTACGCCGGGATGGGCCTTCTCCATCTCATCCAGTAGGATTACGGAGTAAGGTTTACGCCTAGCAGCTTCGGTTAGAACTCCTCCTTCCCCATACCCTACATATCCGGGAGGAGACCCTAGCAGCATAGATACTTTGTGTTCCTCTTTAAATTCAGCCATGTTTATCGTAGTGATGTTTTGTTCACCACCAAACAACTCATCAGCCAAAGCCAATGCAGTCTCAGTTTTACCCACGCCACTAGTGCCGCAAAACATAAATACACCAACTGGCTTGCGTGGATCAGTCAATCCTGCCCGTGAAGTACGAATTGCCTGAGCAACGGCCTCGATGGCATGGGGTTGACCAATCACGCGCTTGTTCAGTCGCCCAGCCAGAGTTTTAACAGCTACGATTTCATCACTGACCATTTTCCCAACGGGAATACCTGTCCAGTTGGCAACCACCGCAGCGATAGCCTGCTCATCAACAGATGGCTGCATCAAAGGTGTATCACCTTGTATTACTTCAAGTTCTGCAGACAGGCTTTTCAATTGTTGCTGATAGTCAGCTAAAAGCGCTGAATCGGGCTCCAGATTTTCACTCTTTCCTTTCATAAATTCGGAGTCAATTTGATCTCGAATTTTTTGTATCTGTTCAATCAGCTCATTTTCTTGAACAAGCTGTTGTTTTAATGAGGATAATCTCTGCTCTTCAGTCAGCTTGAATTCTTTCAGTTCTGTCAGCTGTTCTTCGTGCTCACCCATCGCTGCATTTTCACGTTCCAACTTAGCAAGCGTTGTGTTAGTCCGCTCAATATTAATTTGAGCATCTTCAATAGCGCCAGGAGTAGCTGATTGGCTCAGGGCCACGCGGGCACAGGCGGTGTCCAGCAAGCTTACAGATTTATCAGGTAGTTGACGCCCAGGAATATAGCGGTGGGATAACTTAACCGAAGCAATAACTGCCTCGTCAAGTATGCGTACTTTATGGTGTGCTTCAAGAGTAGTGGCAATTCCACGCATCATATCAATGGCATTTGCTTCACTGGGCTCTTCAACTTTTACAACCTGAAAACGCCGAGTCAGAGCAGGGTCCCGCTCAAAGTATTTCTTATATTCAGCCCAGGTCGTGGCTGCCAATGTTCTCAGCTCACCTCGCGCTAAAGCGGGTTTAAGTAAGTTGGCCGCATCCCCCTGCCCTTCCTTACCTCCTGCACCAATCATGGTGTGAGCTTCATCAATAAACAAAATAATAGGCGTTGGGGAGGATTTGACCTCTTGAATCACAGATTTAAGACGATTCTCAAACTCGCCCTTTACGCTAGCACCGGCCTGAAGTAAGCCCAGGTCCAGCGTCCGAACTGCTACACCACGTAGAGGCTCAGGTACATCTCCACTGGCAATTCGTAAAGCAAAACCTTCAACTACGGCTGTTTTACCAACACCTGCCTCACCAGTGAGAATCGGGTTGTTTTGTCGACGACGAGTGAGGATATCAATACACTGCCGAATCTCTTCATCTCTGCCTAGAACTGGGTCAATCTCCCCCTTCTTCGCTCTTTCAGTCAGGTTGACGGTATACTTATCGAGAGCTGGCGCTTTACTAGCGGCGGCCACTACGGCAGCAGCGCCATCATCAGTTGCGCTGACTGCACCAATATGACTCGACTCACCACTTTGCCCAAACATCGCCCGGGCAGTTTCACGAATAGACTCAGGCGCTATATTTTTAAGCTCTGGACAAGATTCTTGAATTTGTCGACGTGAAGTCTCTTCCAACAGCAGAGCTGCGAGGAAGTGTCCAGAACTGATTGCACGGTGCCCATAGTCGATAGACGCCAGCATCCAGGCATTCTTTGCCGCTTCGACAATTGTCGGAGATAGTGCAGGAGGTCGGCTACTTCCCGAGCGGAATCCAGCTATAGAGGAGGCAAGCTGTTTAGCAAAATTTGCCGGATTACAGTCATGTTTTTCCAGTAAGTGATAAAGGTCTGTATCTGATTGATCTAATAATTTAAGCAGCCAGTGCTCAAGTTCAACATTGTATTGATTTTGAGATAAACAAAGGCCGGCTGCGCCTTCAAGAGAATCACGCATATGCGGTGTCATGGTATCAACAAGCCGCTTCAAATCGATATTTATCACAGTAAAAAGATCCTTTTAAAAATTATTGTTAATGAACAATTATGCTGCTGGCAAGGCTTCATCAGGCGACATATTTTCAGCACTTAAGGTAATCTGTATGAGTTCTGCTGATTCCTGTTCACTGGCCATATGTGTATTCCACCCTAAAAGAGGTTCATGATCAGATTTTTTGTTTAACTGAACAGGCGAAACTTGTTGCGCAGGTAAAGATACTGATAGCTCGAAGTCCAACTCAATCCCTGCACTTAGTTTGATAAAGGCTTTAAGCGATTCCAGTTTCTGAGTTCCCGGGGCAATAGTCATAAATTGTTCATAAGCCATTGGTTCAATGACTATTCGAAATTTATTTTGAGCTTGGAAACAGTGCGTACCCAGAATTGTGTTTACCCCTAGACAGTTATTTACTCCATTGGGAGCTTCATCACAAGGCAGGCGACAGAGAATGTCTTTCGGTAATTCATCCCACTGCCCCTGAAATTGCTCTATAGCGACATCCAAACCAAAGAAATGCTTAATCATGCTGGTCAGCGCAGCTGCAGAGCAACGTCCCTGCCCCAAATGGCCTGCCATACCCAAAAGAGCTTCATCGGGAATTGGCAATCGATAGCGCATCTCGCTAGTACCCAGGCCCGCCAAAGAGGCAATCGCCTGTGTAAAAATATCTGGAACCCTTTCATTGCGTAAACGCTGGCGTTCATAGTTCACAGGCAATTGGTATTTATGCCATGCTTTATAAAGTAGCGAAGTATGACGGTGATTAAACATATCGAGAAAATCCCGCAGAGCGGTATTATTTTCTCTGAGCTCTTTTTGAACTATTTCCGTCAGGTAGTAGGGCATTACACCCTGACTCCCTATAAGACCAGTAAAGCCAACCTCCATATGCCATTGACTAACTTCTTTATCTTGTATTTCTATATTATTACTGGTCTTTTTTTCCAGACGTAAAACGTCTGACCCAATAAAAGATAAACTGGTCTGGGCGCTGAAGCGAACCATTTCCTTCGCTGGTGGAGCCGCACTGGCAATAGGTTCATCGCAAAATCCGCCATCCGCCAAAGACACAGCACGCTCCAGGATACGCACCGCCTGATAGAATTCGAAATGATAGGGCTCTCGACGCAGCCGCTCTATTACAGTAAAGCTTTTTCGCCGGCGCGAGGTGGCCATCTTTTAAGTTCTCCATCTCTGCCACTCATCGTAGCAATCAATTTAGTAAATGAATTAATAGAACAATATAAACCAAGAAAACGTTCAATGATGCTGGCAAATAATAAAGGGCTAGTGCCAGTGAGCATCATCGAGTCGAGTTCAATTTCTACCTCAGTTCCCCGACAAAGAACGACGCTTTGATCAATCTGGATAGGAGCAGTAATGGGTTTTGTATTCAGCTTTAATAAAGATTCAATCAAATTACGAGTACTGGCTGAATCCCTAAAATCATACAGTCTGAAAATTTCTTTGAGGGCATCACATCCCTGACTTCCAGATAAGGAGAGATGATTCAAGTTCAGGTGTGATATCAGCTTCCAGTAGCCTCGCTCTCTTCTCGGAGGCCTCAATGTCGCAGTTGGTGCCACAACACAGCTAATTCGTTTCGCTGGGACATCACCATCAACTACTTCAAGATAAGGTTGAGAGTTGCCGCTGGGTAACTTCTTAGGCAGATTCCGATTACAGCAAGTTAATTTAATATCGAGTGTTTGATCATTAATCCTGTGCGGATTGAAATCTAAATCAACGAGACTCAAATCAACTTCGGAAGCCTGCTCATTGCGATGCTCCCCTTCTATAACTTCACGACGCCGACTGAACCAAAATGCTGACTGTTCCGCGTGGTGTTGGCTATGCTTAATCCCGTAGAAAGGTCTATATTTAGTGGTTTCGCCATCACCGTCTGTGGCTGCCACCTCATCAATAGAATATATTTCCAGTCCATCGCTACGACGAGCATCTGCTATAACATGATATTCATACTGGGTATGGGTGAGCGGTATAGGATCTGCACTCTGCTTGAATAAATTAATAACAGGCGTACAGCCGAGTGCAAACATACTTGGAACCAATTGTTTTTCCAGTTCCTCATGCGTCTCTGAAAGATAAAAATACAAGTTCAATGTGTCTGCATAACTATCATTCAAAGCCCCCTGTAGATTTTCAATATCCAAGAAGAGAAATTTTTCTGGGAAAGCAAAATACTCGGTAAGCAACCTGTAACCGATGAATGCTGTATCTGGATAGGGTAATAAACCTTCTTCTACATTCATCCCGACCTGGCAAATATCCTCTGGGGATAGAAAAGTCGGTTTTGGATCACTCTCTCCATTTGCCACAACCAGCTTTACACATTTTGTTAAAAGTAGATCATAGAGGCTATACACATGTGTCGCTTGACCACGCAAGAAGAATCTTATTTTTTCTGGATTCATCTCCGCAAAGCTCAGATCAGGACTCAAAGCTTTAAGGGAGAGCTTAAGAACGGCGTTTGCTCCCTGAATCTCATTACAACCAGGAGCAATAAACGGGCGTGGCATTAAGCTTGCGCTGACCGGTTGAAACGGATTAATTTCCACCGGATAACAAGTTGTAAACCTGCAAGTTTGTCCCTGAAAGCTGTCACTTTCCAACAACGTTTTTGCATCAACCTGCGTTATTGCATCAAGGTCTGAATCCGGTTCAAATTGAACGATCGCACATGATGGAATGGGTCGTAAATAATGTGGATACAATGTTTCCAGCATTGCATCTGTAAGTTCAGGAAAATCATCACTAAGTTTTTGTTGAACCCTGGCATTCATATATGCAAAACCAGACAACAAACGCCCCACAAGCGGATCATCTACGGTATCTGCATCTAACTGCAGACGTGATGCAGCTGCAGGGTGCATACGGGCAAACTCAGCGGATGTTTGCTGAATAAATGCGAGCTCACGCTCATAGAGATCTATTAATTTTTCACTCATTACATAATCTCAGACACGTCTACCATTTGTGTTACCGGGTTTAAGGCAGAGTCAAATACGATAACCTCAGATGCAGGATTAACATGCAATACTGCTTCTACACGAAAACGTATACTGGGATCTTCCACATCTACCTTATCTTGAGTGGTAACTTTTACAGAGCGAATTCTTGGTTCAAAATGTAAAATTGTCTTCTCAATATCCCGGCAGAATTGTTTTCGACTGTCTAATGAGGATAAATTGACAGTAGACAGATCTGGCAGACCATAATTGATATTTGACTCTTCCAAGTGCCGCAGTTCAGATGGTGGTGAAATACAGCGATAACGTGTATTAAATAAATATTCCAGGTCGCGTCTAACCCCTTCACGTAGCTGGCGTAAAATCTGATGGGATTGGTGAACATTTACTTTACTAGATGATTCAAGTAGTCGATCTAGCACTGGGGCTAACAGTCTTTTTTCTCTTGCCATAATTCTATGAAGCCCCAACACCTATCGTTGCCAGAGCCGTAGTGAGCTTGAGCTCGGAGACCAAATGATCAACCGTATAGTGGCTTTTAAGATGAATTACGCTTTGATAACTACCTACTTTGCCAGGCTCATCCGCCACACGAACTCGAGCTTCACGCAGGGGGTAACGTGCCAACATTTCCCAGGATAAATCATCTCGCCCAGTAGTATACTGGTCCAACCAATGCTGAAGCTGGCGCTCACAATCAGCAGCATTCATATAGGCACCCACCTTATCCCTAATCATCACTTTGATATAGTGAGCAAAACGTGAGGCGCAAAGAATTTGTTGCAGCATAGAACTAATACGCGCATTCGCCGTAGCCGCTTTCGATGTATATTGTTTAGCTTTCTGAAGAGAGGGCACACTATTAAAAGCACTATATGGCGTGTCATAACAGTGGCTCAAGCATGCAAAACCCAGTTCTGATAGGTCCCTTTCTACAAAATCTGTAACCAGAATCGAAGTGGTCATCTTAACCATACCGGGGCGACTGTCCGGCTTATAGGCCAGGGTGGGCAGCTGAGTCACCAATCCACCGCCAAGATGATCCCGTGCAACACCGCGAATATGGGAAAACCAACCAACTTCACTGAATTCGCGTAACAGTACTGCCCCCATAGCAAAGCAGGAATTCCCCCAAAGATATCGCCGGTTGTGAGATCCGCTAACCTGTTCCTCAAATCTCAACCCACGATATTCTGAAAATTCTAGGCTATAGGGCTCGCGCATAAGCACTTGAGGTAAAGTAATGGCTATAAAGCGACTATCTTCTAAATCTCTCAAGCTATTCCAGCGTATATATTCTTTTTGACGAAAAACCTCAGAGAAGCGAATTGGCTTGGCCAAATCATCAAAATGATCGACGCCAAAAAGTTGAGGTGTCGCAGCACAGATAAATGGCGCGAAAGCGGCGGCGGCTGTATGGGCTATGCCCTGCAGGGTAAAAATATCATCGTAAGGGTGATCTGCCATCGGCCGATGCGAGATATAATAATCTCCCATTAACAAACCAAAGGGCTCTCCACCTGGAGTACCAAACTCTTCGTTATAAACTAAATGAAAAAGTCCAGACTGATCGAAATCTGGGGCCCTCTCCATATCTTTGCTCAAGTCTTTCCAGCTGGCATCTAGCAGTTTTATCTTAATATTGTCTGAATGTGGTGTATCAAATACCAGCATCGATAGCCCACGCCAACTTGCCTCTAGACGCTGAAAACGAGGGTTATGAAGAATTCGATTAACTTGATCGCATATAAGCTCATCAAGCTCAACAATAATACGGCTCAAATATTGGCGAACAGAAAAATTCTCCTTTTTTGGACAAGGACATATTTCTGTTAACCAGTATTCAAAAGAGAATAGTTCGTCTGGTTCGCGTAAAAAACGCTGTAATTGACCCTGATCTCCACTCGCTAAATTTTCCGGCAAAATATCTAAATAATCTTCCGTAAATTCTTTTTTTGTTGCGCAGGGCACCGGAAAACTCCCATTAGCATTTCTGACAGCTTCAAGTAATTTAAAGCTTTGATGAAGACTTTTCAAAAAATTGCCCGCCCCTTATTCCGAGGCGGGCACAGGTTTTTATCCGGCAGATGGGATATTGGCAACCATACGCATGGAGGTGGTCAACTCCTCCATTTGTAACCAGGGCTTCAAGTAGGCAACAGCACTGTAGCACCCAGGTTGACCTGGAATTTCCTTCACTTCAACTCGAGCTTCTGAAAGCGGATACTTTGCCTTCATCTCTGGGCTTGCGTCCGGATTTGAGTTGGTGTATTGAGTAATCCACTTATTCAACCAACGTTCACAATCACTAGCCTCCATAAAGGAGCCTACTTTGTCACGCGCCATTACTTTCAGGTAATGGGCAATTCTAGAAGTAGCCATCAGATAGGGAAGACGTGCAGAAATCGCCGCATTCGCGGTAGCATCCGGGTCGTCATAGGCTTTTGGTTTTTGCGCACTTTGAGCACCAAAAAATACAGAGTAATCGGTATTCTTGTAGTGACATAACGGCAAGAATCCTTGAGCGCTCAATTCCGCTTCACGGCGATCAGTAATACCGATCTCTGTTGGACATTTCTGGTCCATATCGCCGTCATCACTCTTGAATATATGTGAGGGCAGACCTTCCACTTTACCACCACCCTCGGCACCACGAATGGCTGTACACCAGGAATTCTCAGCAAAGGCCTTGGTCATGGTGGTGCCCATTACATAAGAGGCATTCATCCAGCAGTACTGGTCGTGGTCCGCAGGGCGTGAAACTCCAGATTCATCAACTTCAAACTCTTCAAAGTCAAAAGCTTCGATTGGCTTGGTATTTGCGCCATAGGGAGTTCTGGCCAGAGTCCGTGGCATAACCAGAGTAACGAAACGAGAATCTTCACTATCTCGGAAACTACGCCACTTAATATATTCAGCTGACTCAAAGATTCCACCGAGGTCACGGGGTTTCGACAGTTCGGTAAAGTTATCAAATCCAAACATACCGGAACCGGCTGCAGCAATAAACGGACAGAAACCCGCTGCCGCAACATTGGACATTTTACTCAGAAGCTCGATATCTTCAGGGTGACTGGTGAATTCGAAATCACCTATCATGCATCCGTATGGCTCACCACCTGCAATACCAAATTCTTCTTCATAAATCTTTTTGAAGGTCTGGCTCTGATCAAATTCAACTGCTTTATCCAGGTCTCGGAACAATTCGCGTTTGCTCAAATTGAGCATGCGAATCTTCATGGTTGCACCTGTTTCAGAATTCATCACCAGGTGATTCAGTCCGCGCCAGGAACCTTCAAGCTTCTGGAATTTTTCATCGTGCAGAATAGCGGCCATTTGCTTAGACATAGCCTGGTCAATTGCACTGACTGCTTTTTTGATTGTCTGGGTAAGGTTACGGTCCCAGGTTACGGTTCCTTTTAAAACCTGCTCTGTCAGGTTTGCGATCAGATCCTGGGCTTCCTGCGGTTCTGTTTGTTTGGTCGCGGCAATAGCCTGCTCCAGTAGGTTGACCGATTGTTCCTCAGCTTCACCTTCCGCAATATTTTCTACTTCTGTGCTCATTCTGAGTCCTCTCCTTTATCCTTGTTCAACCCCAACTGCTCGGAAATAGCACCGACATTTTCCGTACTTTTCAGGATGTCTTCTAAAACTTTTTCTAGTTCTTCAGAGCGGTCTGCCTTACTGAGAAGGTCACGTAATTTACTGCGTGCTTCCAAGAGTTGTTTCAGCGGCTCAACCTGATCGACGATTTTCTCTGGAGAAAAGTCATCCATATGATTGAAATCTAGATCAATACCAATTTTGCTGCCATCACCAGACAAGGTATTTTCCACCTGAAGATTCAGTTTTGGATTAACCTTGGTCATTACATCGTTAAAATTATCGCGATCAATTTGAACAAACTTACGATCTTTCAATGCTTTGCGATTTTCGGTGTTATCCCCTGAGTAGTCGCCCATTACACCAGCAACAAAGGGAAGTTCCTTTTTAACTTCCGCACCATTGGTTTCAACATCATAAGTTATATGTACACGTGGTTTGCGCACACGCTTAAGTTTATTGTGGATACTCTCAGACATCTCAGGTCTCCTTCCTAGATTTAGGGACTGCTGTTCTTAATTAATTACCAACCCGAGCTGGCTTCTTCTTGTGCTTGCCCACCCCAGCTATCCTCAGCTGCAGATGCAGCTTCAGTGGCTGTTGATGCTGGCTCAGATGCAGCTGGAATTGGTGATGGGGTATTACTCGTTACCGGCGGAGCTACATAACGTTGGGTATCCGTTCCATCGAGACGAACACCTGTCAACTGGGAATATAGGGCTCGGGACTGCTCATCTGGTAGTAACTCAGTCATCAATTCAGAGACTGTCATACGACCCCAGCCTATTAATCGCTCCAACCCTGGAGCCAAAGGAGTATGTGGCTCGTAGGTACGGAAATATTTCGCGGCCTGTTCTAGTAATTTAAGAGCATCCTCTCGGGAGCTAACCGGTCCGGTGGGTGCTGCAATAGCATTCGCAACTATTGTTGATGCCACATTGGGAACAGCTTCCTCAATGGGGGAGTTACTCTGTGTGTCTTCAGTTACTTCCGGTGCCTCATTCTGTGCTAGCGCATCAAGCTGACTCTTATAAATGAATCTCGCTGTACGCAATACTTCATCCAGTAGAGAGGAAATATTAGTTGATGGCGGTGCATCATGACCGCAACTAGAGCGCAAAGCATCATTGATATTTTTATAGCTGCTAATAGTAGCTTCTATAGTTTCTATCAGATTCTTAGCCCATTCATTAGTCGCGCTGTTCACACATTGATCTACATCTTCCAGGCTATATCCCAGAGTCTCAATGCGGGCCGCTTTAGCATCTTCATCTGCGATACGATCTGCATCCCGGGCTTGCTGATGCTGGAAAAAAGAGAAATCTCCGTAATCCCCCTCCGGGGTTACTGGTGCACTACGGATCGGCATCATTAGCGTACCGTCACCGCCATCACCATTAAGGCCCGTCAGTGGTGCAACCGTAGTTTCAATACCATCCTCATCAGGAACTGGGTATAGGCCATCCCAAAAATTGGTAACCAGCTGCTCAATTAATAGAAAGCCATCTCTGAGGCCACTAAAGCCATGGAGACGAATTAGGGCCTCTGTATACCAGCTGGCCACTTCCAGATCTTTACTTTTCTTTGTCAGAATCTTTTCTGCGGCCTTTGCCACATCACGCCAAGGGGCCAGCAGATCAGAATCTGTGTCATCAAACATGGCCGAGCGCTCTGCGGCCCTAGCACTATTTCGCGCATCTTTGATGGAGTAGTAATCAGAGGTCGGTGATCGATCCTCCCGAATATCCTCACCGACAGGGCTCTCTGAAGAAATAGGAGCCGTGAGTTCTTCGATATTTATTGTATTTGGGAATGCCATGAAAAAAGTCCCTTCTACCCAATCAATTCCTTCAAGAAGATTTCCGAGAAGAGTACACGTTGTAAAGATCTAATCAAGGCAAATGACACAATGTAATCGCAATACCTTAAAAAAAGTGCACAGCGCACAATATTAAACAAATAATTTTTGTTATTTTTTTAGATTTTACAGCCGCTGACAAGCCGATTACACAGCAATTACAGCTGAGGCCTTACTTTCTGCGGTAGTCTCACTTTCCGGAGAGCATTGAAAACTTGCCACTATCTGAATAAATTCTGTTTTTGCTTGTGCAAAGCTTTGCAAAGAGGTCCATAGAAAAAGGGTATAGAAACTCTCTTTGCCGCGAAAAAAAACAACCATATATTGAACCGAATCTTTGCCGACATTAGCACTCATCTCGTACAACAAACCCATTTGCCAATCGCGCTCTAGCACTTGTGGGCCACTTAGAAGGTTGCCATTAGATACTTTGCTCAAACACTGCTGCATCTGAGCCTCGGCATAGTCCGTGAGGCTTAGCTCTTCGGGAAGTTCAGTTCTCTTTTGCTCCAATACAATCAGGTACCGGTTTAATTCGGTATCACCAGCCTGAATTTCAGCGTTTGGATTCAAATTATTACAAACTACCCAATTACGCGGTGCGCACAGTTGCAGCTGCGAGCCTTCACAGTGGAGTTTTCCCATAACCACAGGTAAATGAGAAGCACCACGCTCAACGGATTCTTTAGTAGAGTGCAACAAGTCAGAGTCCAAAAATAATTTGGAGTGCCAACCGGCCACCCATAATTTCTGAACAAAACGACAGGCTTCTGCACGATCTGCAGTCTTTCTAAGCTGTGAGCGGCTGCTAGCCATAAGCGCTTTAATTTGTGTAAAACTAAATCCAAACTCGCTACCCAGGGCTGATATTGCCTTTCGCCGCTCAAAAAGTGCTCTAATCTCCCCAGTAAATACCACGATATATGACATACCTTAACCCTTGCTTCCTGCAGTTATAGATAGGTTGGCGGATATTTGGACAACCAAAGAGCCCTGTACACTGGTAGCTTTTTCCTAAATAGGCTACTCAATTAATTTCACTTATGCCATGAGCTTTAATGCACCTGGAGTAAGTTGCCATTGCTTCACCAAGCTCAAATGGTTTAAAAACAATAGGGTTTTTATTGTTTAGCCTTAACCCTCTAGTGAAGTAGCCTCGCTTGATACTTTTTGAATAGCCGGCTTAAATTTGTTGACTGATGTAAAGACAGCATATGAGCGTATATTGGAGCTAAATAGCCACGCTCTTTTAAGCGTAAGAAGTCATTATCATCCAATGCATTCATACGCTCTGAAGTAACACAAAATACACCGGTTAATCGATGTTTGGTATTACCAGGTAAATCGACTACCACTACCTGCTCCTGAAAGAGTTCCATCTCAGTGAGGCAACGAATAAACTCTTTATTATTTGATTTCTGCTGATGAATTCCACTCAGTAAGTTTCTGGCCTGCAATAATGCATTTGTCGCTTGCCCCTCATCATCGAATAGCCTACTTCTATTTCCATCTAAGCTACCAAGTGAGAGAGAGGATGAATCCACACAAATTATTGGATTTGTTTCCAGTTGATCTTTGTAATGCAAGTAAAATGGATAAGCTCTCAATGTTGCCGGGATATAACCACCCAACCATTTATCCTGCTGAATAAAAAGATTCTGCCCCGGTTTTATTCCTAATAAAGCACAACTTTCCAGGGCATTCTCTTCTTGAGACTTTAAAAATATGATCGGACATTCTCCAGCCAGGGCCGTGAACTCGGGTAGGTACACTTGACAGATATGTCGAGTTTCACTGTGTGAAATATCACCGGTTAACACACTATGCCGCCGATGCTTATTACTATTTAAAGCCACTATTATTTGCTTCACACTAGATATCCTTTACCTATTTATTCACTGTCTTTGCTGACTGGCACCCAACATAGAGCAGTAAAATTCAGGGCTGGGTAAAGAGGGGCAAAGCACGCTGGTTGGGGCTAGATGCTGTGATCCTTCGCAAGACCACAGACTGTAACTGGCGAACTGCTTACGACATACCTGTCCGAGTAACCCCGCGTAGCGCTTTTCGTTACCCGAGGCATCATTACTCGCGACAAAGAACTCACTCTGTGCTGCAGCTGTAGCAAGCTGCCCCAGTTCTACCGGCACCTCACTAAAGGCCTCGAACAACTGATCTGCATGGAGCATATTTTGCAGTGCGCTGACAGCCAATTCTGTAAGTTCCCGATACCACCTATCTGCATCTGACATAAAGTTAATTATGTCCATAGAAGAGGGTAACGGTGCGGCGATAGTCAAAGGAAAATAACGCCCCACACTATCCACACTAGGCACTAGAACCCCTACCCAGGGGGTCTCATCAATGATTCCTTTACTGTGGGCAAAGCGCCAGACCGGACTGGTCAAATAGTAGTCCAGCCAGTTTTCACCCATTATTTCTCGGGAACCATGCACTGCACGCTGCAGCCATTCATCCCACACCCTGACGAAACTCGCTGGAAGCTGACGCTGGATAAAATCTCCATGCCCAGGAAGCTTGCCAAAAATACCTATGCTGCTTTGCAAGTCACTCACTCCCTACTACAGAGTCTCCGGGCACCGATAACCACGCAGTAAACTGCGATCGAAAGGATTATTTACATTCGAAGCCACTAGTTTGAATTGTGCTTTCCGCCCTTCTTCAGAGAAGGTCACCAAACGCTCCGCATTGCTTCGCCCTGTCTCAAGATCTGAGCTTGCAAGAAGTCGATACCAAGCCCAATCTCCTTCGAAATGTTTACGGTGTACGGTTTCATTGAGATCTTCAAAGATAATCCGCACCCGATTACTCTCACCACCGCGCCAGGTAAGTTTTTTACTGGTCTTGGGGCCATGCGAATAGGGAACACGCTGATCTCCCAGCTCAAGTTCAAACAGGCGCACACTGGAATCCAGCTTGGTTGGCTCTATACGGAAAGAATAAGCTGCGCTTTCTCCCGATTTAAAGAAGGTCTTACGAATCTTCTCCGCTCTACGCAGCTGAGACAGCGTTTCAGTTGAAAGGCTCATACCCTGCCCTTCCACATACTTCACTTTCCAATTTCTAGTATCGACGAAAGGCTTTAAGTATTCAGTAACAAACTTTTGCTCAATGCCCCCAGGCTTGAAGTATTGATTAAATTCAATAACTGGTACTTCCTGGTCCCGGTCACTGCGCAGCGGATAGCGATTTGCCAGGCTGCTGGCGTAGCTTTGATAAACTTGCTCACGCCATACCCGGTTTAGATGCCCCTTGGCTTTCGACATAACCAGAGCCCAAGTGCTGTCAGCAATTTCGGTCAGCCATTTATCAAAAGGCGCCGGCGCATTGGCCGCTTTGACTCTTAGCTGCTTAATCGCATCGCCGCCCCCAGCAAAACGGGCTTTGGCACTGGCGAACGCCGCTTCATTGGAGTCTGGAGCACTGTCAATTTCAGTCAGATATTCCTGAATCTTATTGATAGACTGGAGATACTCCTGAACCCGTGCGGGTCTGCCTTTCTCGCTTTGTGTAATGCGCTGTATTTCCTCAAAGCGCACATCGACAATATTAGGCTTGTATCGGTCCTTCAACGCCCCTGCCGCGCTATCCAGTGCCGCACCACCGAGTCGGCGAGTTGTACTGGATACCGGTAATGGCACCCCCTTGGCATCCACCGACAGCTCCGGTCGCAATGTCAGGCGTGTGTTATCCGAAGTAATTTCCGTGATTGCCAGTAATGGGGAATAAATTGGGTCTGACAGGGTTGAGAGAACCTCAAGCGCCTGGGAAGTGCTGTTGAATCTGCGAATGCTGAAACCGCCAAGGAAGGATTGCCAGTGCTGAAGATACTCCCCCAGATAAATACGCTTTACATCCTCGCCAAGTTTCGTCCGGTCGGCTTCGGTAAAGTCCTCACCACTGAGTTCCCCACCGTAGATCCAGCGCTCATCCGCCATAGTGGTCATCAACTGGGAATCTGCACCAAAGTCCACGTCCTTATAACCCGCCTTGGTATATAGGAAGGGGGTGCTAAAGCGTGAATCGCCAGCTCTCACACCAAACACCTGTTGGGTATCACCGCCGATTTCCTGATACAAGTCGACAGAGGTCTGCCCAAGATCGCTATTTTGCAATTGCGCAAACAGCCTTTGCGGCACAGGGATGCGTCGCAGCTGTTGGCGGGCGCGAGCCACTACACGCTCATTTTGTTGAACACTTTCAGGTATTGGACGCGCCAACAATTGATCGAGGTGGTAGCGTAAATTATCTTGCTCCTGAGCTTCGCCGGGTAATTGGCGTTCCCAGCGGGCACTGTAGTAGCCCTCAACGGTCGTGATGTCCAATTTGTCCGGGTTGAAGAACATCAGATAGGTTTTGAGGGTACTGACCAGTGCAGGGTCATCACTCCCCAAGCGACTGAGGTTACTTTCAATATCTCGCAATAGCGCCGGTAAAAAGATCTCTTCAAGCTTTTGCCGATAGAGGTTATCCAGCGTCTGATCTATACGGGTGTCATACAAGCCCAGATTGGAGATCCAGGGGTGCTCCTCGCGGTCATACACCGAAGTCGCCTGCCGCAAGGGTTCGAGCATCTGCAAAACATTTGCCGGTGTAGGCCTCTTGCCCTTAAGCTTTTCCTCGGCTTGCTCATAGGCCGCCAGGTGGTCATTGACTTCACCCATGGACAATTTGTTGGATGCGAGACTGCCACTCCAGAGAAAGATCGAACCCACAAATGCCGCAGCTAAAGTGACATATACCCCTCTGCGCAACCACAGGTTAGCGCTCTCTACCTTGCGATTGACCCCCACCAATTCAGCTTCGGGGAATACCACATCCTTGAGCAGGCGATTCAGGAAGAAACTTTTTCCAACCCCCTGGAATTTGGGCCCAACACTGCGCTCCAGGCCAAAATCCGCTGTTACCGAAGCCATCATACGGTCTACCGGGCTGCCCTCCTGGGTACCACTGGTAAAATATATACCGCGAACCATAGGCACAGTTTCATAGCGGTTTGGCTCGAAGGTCTGCTTGATAAAGTCCGCTAAAATATCTGACAAACTCTCCATGCGGGCGGGAAATCCCTGCAGCAGCGCGCGCTTCTCAACATTGCGCTCCTGGTGCACACGCCACAATACCCTCTGATTTAAGCGCTCAATCAGCTGGTTAAACTCGGCCCTGAAGTTATCCAACGGCGCGCCGACAGCGGCATTGGCTTCACGGGGAAAACTCATACCCCAGACCTGCTCGCGCTCCGCCTGTGAAAGGTTGTCAAAAAATTCACTAAAGCCCGCTACCAAATCACACTTGGTAAAGGTGAGGTAAATAGGGAAACGTATACCCAGCTCCTGCTGGAGTTCATTCACTCGCGAACGAATCGTCTTGGCCTGATGTTGGCGCTGCTCATCGGTCTGTACCATCAGGTCCTGCAAACTGATGGCAACCAGGGCACCATTAATCGGCCTGCGACGACGATAGCGTTTTAATAGCCCGAGGAATGCTCGCCAGGCACTGTTGTCGTAAACCCGGTGGCTGTCCTGAGTGGTATAACGGCCGGCGGTATCGATCAAAACTGCATCGTTGGTAAACCACCAATCGCAATTTCTCGTGCCGCCAACTCCTCCCAGGGCTTCTTTACCGTGGCTTTGCGCCAGGGGAAATTCCAACCCTGAATTTACCAACGCAGTAGTTTTGCCGCAGCCGGGTGGACCAATAATGACGTACCAGGGCAGCTGGTACAGGGACACCTTGCCCTTCTCTGACTTAAAACGAGCGTTGCGCAATACATCCATGGCCTCGCGGAAACGCCCCGATAAAGCCTCAAGCTCCTCGAGGGAATGCTCTTCATCCGGATCCTGGGTATCTTCCTGAGACTCTTCAATGCCCTTAATCAGAGCCTGGTTTTGGCGCCGTTCAACCAGCCACTGGCTCAGGTTCCACACCAACCAAATTGCGAAAATAAAAACAATGATGGTAATGCGAACTGTATGGGACAGTGTGGCGTTATCACTGCCAAACTTGATGTAGTCCGCCCCAAACCAAATCAGAACAGACAGGGCTGCGAGGCCGATAATGCCAAGCACCCATTTATTGGTAAAAAAGTCGCGCAAGCGTTTCATGAATAGCTCCATCTCCCGGGCTCAATCGGCACCGGATCAATTCGGTCCGAGTGTCACCCTTCCCCTTGCGGGGGCTCGCTGTCACTGCCTGTTAATTCCACTACTCGGTCAGCCACAGGGGTAGTCGTTTCGTAAAGCCACCAGCGATAGCCGCTGTAGGTGGCAACCAACAACCCCAGTGCGACGCTCATAATCACCCACAAAGGCATGTAGTGAATCAGGCCCGACTTGCGCTCGACACAACCCTGCCAGTGGGGAGAGAGATCACGGTCCATTGCCGATTTGTGCTGCTCTATGGTCCGATAAAGCTCATCGCGAATCTGCTCAATCTGCTCGTGGCCCCGCTGCACCAAGCGATACTTGCCTTGAAAACCGAGACTGAGGCAAAGATAAAAGAGCTCTAACAACTCCAGGTGGGAAGCAGGGGTTTCCAGCATACGCTGCAGAATGGAAAAACATTTCTCACCACCAAACGTCTCCTTGTGGAACAGGCTGAGCAACGAGTGCTGACTCCAACCACTCGCCGTACCCCAGGGCGTAGTCAGCACCACTTCATCCACAACGGTACACAGCAGATAGCGCGCGGTAAGCACTGCCTCAGGGGCCAGGCCCAGCTGTTTGGATTCCCGCTCAAATGCCTGAATTTCCTTGGTCAGCCGCTTGTGCAGATCCGGCACATTGGAGTGATTCATGGTAGTGCGCAGCTTGATAATCACCCCCAGCAGCTTGGAGGCTGCGGAGACCAGGGGATTCAAACTATTGCGAATCTGCATATCCGCTGAACTGCCGGGATTGGCAAAGAACTGCGGCTGTGCAGATGAACCGGGCTGCACCGGAGCTGCGGCACCTGGAGTGGGAATCATTACGGTCCTGTCACCTGCATTGGGCGACGGTGGAGTGCTGAAGCTGTCGTTGCTCATATCAATTATTCCTTATGGCCCAGAGCTCCATGGTCAGCCCCGGGAATTCCGCGCCGAGATGCACCGCAAAGCCTCCAGATCTCTGCATGGCCTGCCAAAGCTCACCGCTGCGCTCCATTTCGAAATAGGTAAAACCCGCGTGATAGGGAATTTGTCTCGGCGCCACTGGCAAGGGGCGCAATGACAATCCCGGCAGCTGAGCGGAAATCAACTCACGGATAGCTTCCACTGGCGCCACTTTGGCCTGCGTGGGGAAACGACTGCGCAACAGGTCGCCGGGCATATCGGCTTTAGCAGCCATCACGAAGCTGGCCGTTTTCAGTAGCGAGGGATCGGAGACCGGGGCCACATAAATACCAAACTTTCTCTGCACCAATTCCATGGCAATAGCAGTCTGCTCCAGAACTGTAGAGAGCGACTGGCGCAGGGCTGAAAACAACCCAGCAAAGCTGAGTTGTAGGTTTTCGTGCGAGTAACTGGGGATTTCCGGTGGGCGCTTGGTCGATGAAGTAAATGTCGACAGCTCACCAGCCAATTGCAGCAACTCCACAAACAAACTGTGCGGGTGCAGGCGTGGCTGAGCTGTAATTTGTTTTAGCAGGGGTTCAAAACGATTAATAACCTGCAGCAACAGGTAATCGGCAATCTCTGCTGAGCCGCTGCGGCCACTATCACTCAAGCGGTGTCCCAGCGCGGAGCCGCGGTGATCCAACAGGCCTTTAACCTCTTCGATATAGGCTTTGATTACCGCTGAAGTCTCTGCATTCAATAGCGGTGGAATATAGTCAGAATCCAACTCGACCGGTTTCTCCGGCTGGCGCTCGCGTATTCTGGCGATACCAATAGACGCGTACCCACTGAGATCATCGCTCTCAAGCTTGAGACACACTCGCAGTTTGCCCACCTGGATACGGGCAGACTCCCCGGAGGCTGCGGCACTATTGCGCGCATCGAAGTTTGCTGTCTGGTAGCGCGCCTGGGGAAAATCTTCCTGGTCACGGATGGATTCCTGGCTGCCGGGACGCTTCATCGGTACACATAGATAGACGATCTCATCGCGGGTGTTAACCGGCACATCCAGGACATCCGGTAGGATTTCATTTTCCGGTGCAAGAATTGGCGTACCATCGGGAAATATCGCACGTACACGGGATAGCGATATCTTTCCCATAGAGAGCGGTTCACTATCGATCGCCAGCTCCAGCACACCCCAGGTATAGGGCCCCAGCGAAGCTGTGCGAGCCTCAACTAACTGTTCGAGATAGCGGTCCTGCTGCTGGAAATGTTGAGGGCGTAAAAACATGCCCTCACTCCAGATCACCTTGTTGTTAACCGACATATGTCTTCCTTGTAAAACCCAATTCCACTTGAAGTGGGCTTAATTAAACCTGTGCCGAGCGACGCTCTACTTGGATTTTTCCGCTTCCTGAAGACGCTTCTTCATCAAGTCATAGTCCTCACTGGAAATTGTCACCGTGTCGCCCTTCTTCCCACTGGTATCGTTGCGAGATAGCGGTGAAACAATGCCTCGGCGTCGCTTGGCGATATTATCGGGTGTGCCGATACGCGTGTCGGCCAGGGCAATCTGATAACTATTCTTTTTGTGGTCGGTTATCGGCAGCACCATGAGTGCATCGGCTTTTTGATACTGCACAAATTCTGCCAATAAACCGATGTACTTCACTTCTGGAGTCAAAGGCAGCTCTTCCACACGCTGCTCACCAGGTGCGAACTCCTTCAGGATAACGGTATCAAGGAGATCCTTGCCGAGACGGGATTCCGCATTTTCATAAAGATTAAGGAAATCCTCTCGGGCAAACTGGCGGTCATCTGCCAACATAAACACACGCACTACCACCGGCGATGCACGACCATCATCGTCCGGATTGACGTCACTGCGGATGTTGACCGAGAGCTCGACACTGGTATCCAGATTCAGGGTGCGCCTAGTTGTTTGGCACGCTGCCAGACTGACTACCAGTATTCCGAGTAGGGTGAATTTCAGTAACTTTGTTATGGACACGACCAATTCCCTCTTCCGATCTATTAATTTTTCAGCTGTCTGGCGTTCTTCAGCTCAGACAACTGGTTTTCATAAGTCACAGCAAACTCATCACCGAAAAGCTTGCGGTAACAAGCATCCGGATCGCCCACTAATTCCCGATACATCGCGCTGAAGCCCTCCCATTTCTTTGCATTCTTATTGCCGAATACACCAGAGGTATTCCCCAGGCGACGTTCAATATTGTCCGGGCTGAAATACTGCAACATCGCACTGTAACCAGCGCGCATCCCCGCCAGCACCGCGACCTGGTGATCGGAGAGATCATCGAAACTATCCTGCACCGCCTCCTTGGGCTGTAAAAAAGCACCATTACCGGCGAACATCGCCTCCAGCGCATCTCTTTCCGTGGCACTGAATTTCAGTGGGTTATTCGCCTCTGTCTGGATCATAGTGCGCTGTACACGCAGCTCATTCTTGATACTGCTGCGCGCACGTAGGAGGTCGATCAGGCGGGAAACCGTTTCGCGGACGATCTCCGCGGCCTGTTGATCGGCTATTTGTTGTTGCCCGGGATTCATATTCAGGCCCAGCGTTGCCGCCAGCACACTGGATACCGGAGGAACCGGGGCTGGCTGCACCGGCGCTACCGGTACTTCAGGCGCCGGGCTCTGCTGAACAGGAGCCGGTTGTTGCAATTGGGAAAAGCTCTGCCCCTGAGAGGCAAAACCCATAGGGCTTGCAGGAGGCGCCTGTGCAGTATCAAAGCCCGGTGCGCCCGCTACCTGTTGTCCCTGTATTGCCGCAAAAGAATCCGCAAAAGGATTATCCTGTGGAGCCTGTGGAGCCGGTGGGGCTTGTGGCTGCATTTGTACCGGGGGTGGTGACACTGGCGTTGGGGTGAACTGGGGCCGCTGTTGGGCAACTGGCTGTGATGGGGGCGCAAGCGGAGGCTGAGGAGCTACCTGGGGTTGCGGAGCTGGTGCCTGGAAAGATTGCGGCTGAGGTGCTTGAGGCTGTGTGGAGGGAGGAGCCTCAAATGACTGGGCCGGAGTTTGTGGAGCAATTTGCACAGAGTGTTGATCTGCCGGCACATGGTCCTGGGCACTGCCATCTTTCCACCACTCATCATCGGACCATTGCCCTGGCGCCGCCTGCCCTTGGGGTTCGCTACCAAGTGAACCGAGTCCCTGCACATCTGACGCCCCGAAAGACTGAGGCTGCTCAAAAGCCGACATGGGGTCCAGTGGACCCGGATCTGCAGCCAGTAAATCATCCTGCGCGGGAGCACTCTGACTACTCTGTGGGACGTAACCCCATTCGCCAGACTGGGAAATATCGTTGCTGCCACCGGGTTCCAACCAGTTATCCAGCTGCTTTGCCTCCGCTTGGCTCTGCATCTTGGCCATAGCACTGGCATTGAAGGTGGTGCGATCGGAAGTATCAAGAAAATCGGCACTGCCCAATCCCTTTGGCAGGTCACTTTCGGCCTGAGGCTGTCGCAACGTCACCTTGAGGCGATATTCACCCACATTGATGATATCCCCCTCGTTCAGAGGGAGTTTATTGCCTTTACCCAGCGGGTTATCGCCATCGTTATGATAGGTACCGTTAGTGCTGGTATCTGTCAGGAAAAATTGCCCATCACTGAAAGAAATTTGCGCGTGCTGAGATGAGACAACACGTTCGGGATCGGGTAGCACCCAGTAATTATCAGCAGAGCGCCCCAGACTACCCCCATCTTTAGTGAACAGTTTGGTGTGCTTGAGCATATTGGCCCCTGCGGGGTCGGCCAATACTGAGAGAATTAGATCCATGTCTTCCTGACTCACACAGTTGTTGTACTTCGCTCATCCGCTGGGACACAAACTACCAAAGAGAGCGAAAATGATTCGGGCACAATGGCCTTCCACACAAGAAATTCAAACCCGGCCTACAGAGAATGCCGTGACCGGGAAATACTTTTTAACTCCAGGGCCCTTTTAATTCTCCACCGGCGAGAGATCTCAAACTGGGGAGGACAATCTGATCGCGGCCCTGTACCGAGCGCATAGTACTCAGCCCCGCCTGACTAAACTCTGCTGCTGCACGATCGGTAAGCAACGCTTCAGCACAGGGGGTAATCCACTGTCCCTGGGGCAGTTTACGCAGATGCAAAGGCAGGCTTTCATAGGTTGCAGAGGTGGGAGCCTGGAATCTGCCAGTTGTGGAAAAACCCTGGCAGATAGCCAAGGCGAGCAGATAGGCACTATTACCCCACTGATAGTATTGGTGGCCCTGATCGGGGGTTAGTTCTTCAAAATCAAAATGCTCAGTGGTGGAGGTCTCACGGCCAAATGGCAGCCGTAACATAAAGCGGGGGGCAGCCAGTGCAACATACTCACTGGCGGAGTAATCCCGTACCGCCTGCCAGCTTTCGGCAAAGCGCTCACTCAAGGGATAATACCAATCGTCTGGATCAACCGATCCTGCCAAGCTGGGACAGCCGGCCAATTTGGTGTCCCCTCCAAGAAGCAGAGTACTTCCAGCCGCTTCCGCAATAGTGGAGAGATCAATCAACAGATGCAGATCCCTCTCCTCGTCCGTAATAAAAAAGTCACCCAACACGAGGTTGTAGGGACGGTCACCGGCGACTGTTTCACGCTCAACCAGTAATTTAAAAACCTGAGACTTTTCCAGATCGCTCTCAGCACTGGCAAAATCGGCAAGCAGCTCTTCCTTGCTGACATCAATCAGGTGCAGCTGCAAATTTGGGTGTTCGTCTAGTCGCCTCATCAAGAAATGCAGACTGAGCCAGCTCGCCTCCAACTGGCGGAAATCACTATGATGCATCACCTTGCGCATAGTGTCAGAGGTCGCCTCTGCCAAGGCGTTTAAATACTCCCCTTGCATGGGGTCCACACTTTTTTGTACATAGGGGGCAACAATGTCCCTAATCAGTTGATCCACCTGGAAAGCGCTGCCATTTTCCCTAGCCAGGCGCTCGCGACCCGCCGCGAGAATCTCATCGAGGATTGACTGCTCAGATGAATAATCCGCAGCCTCTTGTCCGGTTTCAGTCAGCTCCGGTTTCCATTGACGAATCTCCTCTGCGGCTTGCTGGAATTGGCCAGGATCACGCAGGCGTTGACCGAGCGCTATAAAATGTTTGAAAAGCGGTAGGCGGCTGTAGAGGTAATCCGGGTGTAAATCATCAAAACAAGGTAATTGCAGCGGCTCATCCATCACCGGCAACTGCAGGCTCACCCTAAGATCACTGAATACTCCTTCAAAAGTATCCCGGTTCAGCACATATACCCTGCGCTGAGCAATAGTCTCAGGCTCGCACTGACGACGGCTGGAGCGACCACTAAAATCGCCCAAGATTGCGACTTTTAGAATATCACTGCCATGGTCCATGGTTTCTTCCTTTTTATTTTTATCGCCGTGGATTTGAAATCCGGCAGCTATAGTGGCTTTGCTCACAGTTAATTATCCACAGGTAAAAAAAATACGCAGCACAACGAAACCTCTTGTACTCATCATGCGTTTTTATCTATTTGGTTTCCATTACTTGTTTTTCGATTTTATTCGACTTTCTTGGTCGTCCCCTTTTCAGCGGACGAACCCTCTGATTGGCGATTTGTTCAATCTTATCTTTAAAAGCATCTCCACCCAGAACATGCCCCAACTTAATGGTTTCAGCGATGTAATCCAGTAGCCGGCTATCAAAGCTATAGCGAAAAAGCTGGCGATAAGCCTGTGCACGTTGCCCGGCATTTTCACCCAAGTCGGTATATAAACGATGATCTTTAATCAAATTATCATGCTTAGTGTTTACATGATGATTGAAACTTGACCACTGATAATTTCCCAGTGAGTCAGCAAGTCCCAAATAAAGAGGGCGCAGTTCCACATAGCGGTAGCAGGTCAGCAAGTAGGCATCGGAGTCAATCAAGCTGGATTTATAACGCCCTCGCCAAATGGTGCCGGAACGCTTGTAACGGTGATTGACAAACTGTACGTAACGACGCCCTAGAGATTGCATCATTGAAGGTATGCCATCTGGAACCCTCGGGGTGGCAATAATCTGAATCATATTGGGCAGCAGGACGTATGCATGCACATCCACATGGTACTGATCAGCAGCATTGCGCAAACTAATCAAATAATATTGATAATCCTCCTCATCAAAGAAGCACGGCAAATTATTGTGACCAACTTGCACAATATGCTGAGGGATATCTATTAGATTGAGCCTGGGCAAACGAGGCATTTTGCCAGCAAATCCTTTTTTATAAGGCGCAATGCCTTTCTAGTGATGAATAAAGGTTTTATTATCGCAAATCAGGGAAAAAAATTTCAAACTTAGTCTACTGCCAAGTTAACATGAACTCTGGTTAGTGGTTGTAATCATGTTACGCTGCATTTTGTTGCTATTTAAATAAAGGGGAGTTGCACCAGACATGGATCAGATAAGTCTGGCGGTCAACGGACGTACTGACATTGGTCAAGTTCGCGAGGAAAACGAGGATAGTATTCGCTGGTATGCCAGCGCCGACCAACCTTTCGCCTATATCGTGATAGCGGATGGTATGGGGGGATACACAGGCGGTGCCACAGCTAGCAAAATAGCGGCAGAAACTGTTCAATTCCATTTAGAAGACCTTTTAAAACATACCTTTCTCTCCTGCACACCCGAGCAACAACAATTGATTTTACGCGCGACTTTGATCGACGCTATCAACAGTGCCAACAACGCCCTCCTAAACACAAAAAATACCAACCCTCATTTTGCAAAAATGGGAACAACAATTGTTGTCGCCGTTATGTGGCACGATTTCCTGATCGTCGCGCATATTGGTGATTCTCGCGCTTATCTATGGAATAACTTCGGCTTACAGCGCCTTACACGCGATCACAGTGTTGTTCAGGAAATGATAGACAGTGGTCAAATAAGCGAGGAGCAGGCACAGCAATCCAGTGTACGAAATCACATAACCCGCGCTTTGGGCGTTTCCAATTCTGTAGAAGCAGAAATTAATAGCTGGAAATTAACAGAGAACGCTTTGCTATTACTCTGCACTGATGGCTTAACTGAATATCTGGACGATCATGCGATTGAGCGAGTGCTTGCCACTCACCGCCCTGCTCTGGAGTGTGTTTATCGCTTTATTGATGATGCCAACAGAATGGGAGGACGCGACAATATCAGTGCGGGTATTCTTGAATACTCCTCCCAACCCGCAGCGCAGATACTCGCACAAGAGCAGAGCGAAACCCAAAGACCAAAATCACCAGATGTAACTATCAGAAAAGCGCAACGATAAAACTGTTTGCCGGAAGCTGAAGAATGACACCGGAACGTCTCACCCAGCTGGTCCCCAACCTGCTCAAAGTCTTAAGCCCCTCCACAGCCACCTTCCCCCAGGGAAATCCTGCGGCAGCCTATCGCTGGGTGGAGGCTATTGAAGAACTTCCCGAGGCCCAAATTACTGACGGCCACCACCGACCTCTGTGGCCAGAACCACCCACTGTCGAGGTCAACACCTATACAATTTCAGCTGCACCTGAAGTCGAGCTGTTACCCGGAGTCAATGAGGGCCCAGTTCAATTTATTAATACACCCGGTACCAACCCACTGGGGACTCATGTCCCCGCTCTTAGCCGGTGCCGTCGGGTACACGAACAGGTAATCATTGCAACCGGCGAACTGAACTTCGAATGTGTGGACCTCACAATACCGGGGCCACTGCCATTTTCTTGGAAACGATACTACCGCTCTAGTATCGATGAAGACAGTGGAATTGGAGCTGGCTGGCGTCATTCACTGAGCGAACAGTTACTGGTGCAGGATAACCAAGTAGAACTGTTTAATGCCGAAGGCCGCAAGATTCAATTCCAGTTACCCGCGATTGGGCACGGCTGTTATAACCGCTTCGAACGACTGCTGCTATTCCGGCAGAGTCTGCACAGCTATCGACTCTCCACCTTTAATGAGCCCGATAAAATTTTTCGCGCAGATGGAGTCAACAGTGCACTCCCGCTTACCGAGATTCGAGATCAGTTCGGCAATTCCCTAACCATTGATTACAGCGAAGGGTTACCCAGAAAAATTGTCAGCTCCTGGGGGCGGGTACTCGACTTCGAAAGCCGCGGCGGGCGCCTTACCAAACTGCTGAATAACCACGCTCCCGACGATCAGCGCAATCTGTGCAGCTATGAATTCCAGGGCGGTCTACTAACCGAAGTCCACAGTAACCACGATCTGGAGAGCTATCACTATCACGATTTATTGCTTGTGCAAGCGCACAGCGGTGTGAGTGGCAAGCGTCAATTTGAGTACGACCTGCAAGGGCACTGCCACAGGCTGATACAAGAGGAGTCGGAAACATTATTAACCTGGCAACACAACCGTGGGAATTGCCAGGTAGAAAATACTGATCGAACTCCACAACAGCTGCACTTCAACCAGTTCGGCCAGCTCACCAAAGAGCGTCAAGGGCAGCGGCAAAAAAGCTGGCTCTACGACTGTTACGGGAATCTCTGCCAGCAGATTAACGCAGATGGACAGCGTACCTTCTTCCGCTACGATGAATTTGGCCGCTTGCGGCGCATCACCGAAGGGAGCAACAGCAAACGTTATTTATACAGTGAAGACGGCTACCCACAGGCAGTACAGTTAAGTGAACAACAATCATGGCTGTTCACTTACAGTGACAAGGGACGGCCACAGGCAATTATCGACCCGGAACAGCAAGAGTGGAAATTGCTCTATAGCGATCGCGGTTTGCTCTCGCAAATTACAGATCCCGAGGGCGGCTGCATTGAGTTTACCTGGGATGGCCAGGGGCAGTTACAAACGGTGCGCCGAGGGGAAAAGCAGTGGGGTTTCGAATACGATCACTGGCAGCGCATGACCACGCTGGTCGTCAATGGGGAAACTTGGCGTGAGTGGCGCTATGGCCCCACCGGCGAATTACGCGAGTCCCACATAGGCAGCTACCAATATGGAATCGATTACTGCGAGCGTGGCCAACCCCACGCCATCCATGCCAGTAACAGCCAAAGCTTGCAGTGGGACTACGATAGCTGCGGCCGTATTTGCCAGATACATTTCGCCGATGGCAACCAATGGGCTTTACACCACAATACCCAGGGCCAGTTGACCCAGCTGCAAACCCCCACCGGAGATTACTGCTGGCAATATGATGGACTCGGCCAACTGATCAGCCACCGCACCCCGGACAAGCGCCAACTCACTTGGAACTACAACGTTGATGGCAGCCTTAGTGAATACTGTGATAACGACTGCCGTTGGTACTTCCACTATTACGACAGAGGCACCCTCGCCAGCATACGCAATAATAATGGCCAAATTAATGAGTTCCATTACGATGCTGAAAAACGCCTGATTCAAGCTAACAATTTACATTCATCTGTCCGTTTTAAATACGACCGACGCAACCGGGTTATCGCCGAGAACCACGACAGCAGTGACGTGCGCGATTTCAGCCTGAGGTATCAGTACGATTCACGCGGCTGGTTGAAAAGCGCCAGCTCCGACAACCTCGACTTGGCCTACACGCTCACACCCTGTGGCGCACTTTACGGTGTGGATGCCAATGGCGAGCCGGTGCTGCGCAGTGAGTTCAAAGAGCAAAACACTATTCATATTCAGGGAGAAGTGCGCAGTACGGTCAAACATCGGTTTGGAAGCCCTTTTAGCCTGGAAAGTGGACTCGCCCTCGCTTGGCAATTCGATAAGTGCCCCCCGCTACAGCTCACTACTCCAATACGCCAGACCGGGTTTCCCCAGGCACAAATCGACAGGGATAAGCGCGGCAACGTGGTCGCCGAGCGGCAAATTCCCGGGCGCAGAGATTATCAATACCAGTACGACGGTTGGGGGCTGATGAGCACCGCAGAATGCGGCGATTTTAAAACTTATTTCCGCTATGACCCGTTCGGGCGCCGTCTGAGTAAAACCTGCACCCATCGCAAATCGTCACGCCAGCGCCGGGTCACCAGCAGTTGGAGTGGCCTGGGCATCTGGGCTGAAGCACACCAGATCGATGGTAAATCCCGCGGCATCGGCCATTGGATAACACACCCCTTAAACGGATCCGTACTCTGCCACTGGAGCTCCGGCCGCTGTGAGTACTATCACACTGACTCACAGGGAAAACCGCTGGCTATTTTCGACGCACAGGGCACGGTGCAATGGTCTCAGGGAAAAGATGCCGAGGACAGAAATGGCCGAGCTTTTGGACAAACTCCTGGCCCCTGGCGCGGTATCGGCTTAATCGCCGATATTGAGACTGGCCTGTGGTACACCACTTCCGGATATTGGAATCCCGCCCTGCAAATGTGGCTGAACGGCTCAAGGATTTTCTCTCACACTACGTCCAATATGCCGCTAATCAGGCTCTAAAATCCTACTGGCGCCCCTCACCGGGGCCCACCCTGGCCTGCTCTATTCCCTAAACTTAGAGCTCTCAATTGCGAACGTAACCATGCAAGAATCCCCGAACTTTGAAATTGGCGGTATCGCAGTGGCCAAGGGGGAATCCCGCCATATAGACCTGCCTGTAGTCAGCCTCTACACCAATACAGAAATGGCCATACCCGTTTATGTACAGCGCGGTAAACGGGAGGGTCCCACGATTTTTGTCTGTGCGGCCGTGCACGGCGATGAGCTGAACGGCATCGAAATCATCAGCCGTTTGATTCAGAGCCGCAGTCTAAAATCCCTTCGCGGTAACCTGATTGCCGTACCTATGGTCAATGTCTACGGTGTGCTCCAGCACACCCGCTACCTACCCGATCGCCGCGACCTCAATCGCAGCTTTCCCGGTTCTGCCAAAGGCTCCCTGGCTGCGCGTATGGCCCATGTGTTTCTGCGTGAGATAGTGGCCAAATGCGATTACGGCATCGATCTACATACCGGAGCCGCCCACCGCAGTAACCTTCCCCAGGTGCGCGCCAATCTCGACGACGATGTGACCCGTGCTATGGCCAAGGCTTTCGGTGTACCCGTATTGCTAAATGCATCGATTCGCGATGGCTCCCTACGCCAGGCGGCCGCAGATCGGGGAGTGAGAATCCTCCTCTATGAGGCAGGAGAAGCCCTGCGCTTTGATGAGTTGTGCATTCGCGCTGGCCTGAAAGGAGTGACTAACGTTCTCAGGCATCTGGGTATGCTCCCGGTAAGGCGCAGACGCAGCTTGATAGAGCCCTTTATCGCTCGTAGCAGTGGCTGGCTAAGAGCCGGCGACAGCGGCATAGCCACCCACCTTAAAGCGCTTGGTGATCAAGTGTACGCAGGTGACCTGCTCGCCACTGTTGCCGACCCCTATGGCAATGAACTAGACCAGGTACGCAGTAATGGCGAGGGAATCATAATCGGCAAGCAGAACATCCCACTGGTGCAGGAGGGCGAGGCGATGTATCACATCGCCTATTTCCACGAACCCCAGGAGGTAGTTGAAAACCTCGAGTTATTGCAGGACAGCCTACTACCGGATGAGAACTTTTAGAGGCGCCCTACTGTTTCTGAAGCAACTCCAATACCTCTTTGCTGGGAAAGCCCTTCTCCTCCACACCGGCGCTCTTCTCGAAAGCCTTTATCGCTTTTCGGGTTCCCGGACCAGCTTTACCATCAATCTCACCACTGTAGAAACCCTTCTGCTTCAGCAGTTTTTGCAACTGTTCAACTTGACTGCCGTCGAGGGGAGTAAATGGGCGGTTCCAGTCTTTCACCAGCGGCGCGCCGCCGCCAATACGATCCGAAAGTAAACCAATGGCTATAGCATAACGATCGGAGTTGTTATAACGCTTGAGTACAAAGAAATTCTTAAATACTAGAAAAGCCGGACCATTGCGCCCATCAGGCAGCTTCAGCTCCGCCACCGCTTTCTTACTTGGAAAGGGCTCACCATTGGCGCGCTTGACTCCGAGCTTTTCCCACTCCGCAACTGTCAATTTGCCGCCCGGCATTTTCTTGGCGGGAATGGTGACCTCATAGCCCCAGGGCTTACCTTTCTGCCAGCCATTACTGGAAAGTAAATTAGCAGCGGTAGCCAGTGCATCCGGCACCGAATTCCAAATATCACGCTTGCCGTCGCCGTCGATGTCTACGGCATAAGCTTGGTAGCTGGTGGGGATAAACTGCGTGTGCCCCATAGCCCCTGCCCAAGATCCAAGCAGGTGTTGACCTTCAACATCACCGGCCTGCAGGATTTTCAGTGCTGCCAACAACTGCTGTCGACCAAACTTCTTGCGCTGGGGATCTGCATAGGCCAGGGTTGCGAGAGAGCGGATTACACTGCGCATTACCGTCTCATTGCCAAGAATGCCTCCGAAGCTCGATTCCACCGACCAGATTGCCAGTAGGATATTGGGGTCCACACCGAAGCGCTTCTCGATTTTATCGAGCCAGGGCTGCATCTTCTCTTTTTCCCGCTTGCCCCGCTCGATAGCGCGCTTTTGCACACGGTTGTCGAAGTACTGCCACACCGGCGCCTTGAATTCCGGCTGGTAACTGGCTCTATCCAGCACCCACTGGTCAGGAGAGGTAATGCCTTTAAAAGCCTGGTCGTAAACCTGGGGGGAAATCCCATTCTTAATGGCCGTTTGGCGGAACTCCTTTACCCACTTTTCAAAAGCCGGGTCCGGCTTATCGGCAGCCTGAGCCTGTAGAGTGAATAACGTCAAACAGAGGGTAAGAACATAGAGCAGTGCGGGGAACCGTTGCAATCTGGGCATGGGAGTACCTTTGACACGACATTTCGCTCGCACAAGGTTAGAACGAGCCTCTCTCTTCCGGAAGGCGGATTTCTCCAATGGTGTCATCCGCTTGATCCGTCATTAATGGGGACAGTGGAGTCGAAAGGAAGTTCTGGTGATGGCGAGGCCCTGTGACCAGGGCCACAAAATCAGGGAATGACGTAAAAGAGTACGGCGAAGAAATGCAAAATACCGCCAGCCAGAACAAATAGGTGCCAAATAGCGTGGTGAAAACGCAGGCTGCGCCACAAATAAAAAGCAATACCGCCGGTATAACAGAGCCCCCCCAGCACCAACAGCCATAGGCCACCGGTCTCAAGACTATTCGCCAGGGGCTTGATTGCAGCGATAACCACCCAGCCCATCAGGGCGCTGAGGGTGATCGACAGTGCACGGATCTTTTTCAAGGGAGTGAACTGGATAATCAGGCCCAGCAGTGCCAAGCCCCAGATAATGCCAAACAACCACCAGCCCCAGGGCCCGCGTAGGGTCACTAAGGTAAAGGGCGTATAGGTGCCGGCAATCAGCAGAAAAATCGAGGAGTGATCCAGAGTTCGCAATATCGCCTTGGCGCCTATATGGCTGACGGCGTGATAAAGAGTCGAGGCGAGGAAACAAAGAATCAGGGTGGAGGCATAGACACTGGAGCTGACGATATGCCAGGCATCCCCGCGCAGTGCGGCGAAACCAGTGAGAACACCCAAACCAGCAATAGCCAGAACGGCTCCGATACCGTGG
This sequence comes from Microbulbifer mixtoriginis (SeqCode), assembly GCF_052467515.1. Taxonomy (NCBI): domain Bacteria; kingdom Pseudomonadati; phylum Pseudomonadota; class Gammaproteobacteria; order Cellvibrionales; family Microbulbiferaceae; genus Microbulbifer; species Microbulbifer mixtoriginis (SeqCode). The sequence goes on from NZ_CP174314.1 coordinate 4,265,238, forward strand.
GTTACGCTATTGGCAATCTCTTCAGCAAAGCTATAGCGGCTGGCAACGGAAACGGAAGAGGTCATAAATTGGCCCGATTGAATTCTGGTAGCGAGTGGCTTCAAAACCACTCGACCGATAACTTGAATCAGGTCTAATGATCAAAGGCCTCACTAAAAATAGCAAGGCCAGGGTTTGACCGTAGATTCACAAGCAGGCTTTAGAGGCTTATACGCTCGCGTTATGGATTCCCATTTCACATAGAGCGGAAGAGGCGCGGACGATAGTCTCATTGCGGTCCGGACCTGTAGAAACAATATCTACCGGCGCACCCACCAGCTCCTCGATACGGGCGATATAAGCCTTGGCATTAGCCGGCAGGTCCGCCTCACGACGCACCCCGAAGGTATTCTCTGTCCAGCCAGGCATGCTTTCGTATACAGGCTCTACCCCTTCCCAACCGGCAGCGTCGAAAGGTACCGGTACTTCTTCTCCGGCACTGTTGCGGTAACCGACACAGATCTTCACTTCCTCGAGACCATCGAGCACATCCAGCTTGGTCAGGCACAAGCCGGAGATACTGTTGATACGAATAGCATGACGTACGGCGACCGCATCGAACCAGCCGGTGCGACGCTGGCGCCCGGTAGTGGCACCAAATTCATGTCCCTTCTCACCCAGGTGACGCCCTACTTCACAGTCGAGTTCGGTGGGGAAAGGGCCACTACCAACGCGGGTGGTGTAGGCCTTGGTGATACCCAGTACGTAATCCAGGTAGAGGGGGCCAAAACCAGAACCAGTGGCGGTGCCGCCAGCAGTGGTATTGGAGGAGGTCACAAACGGATAGGTACCGTGGTCAATATCCAGCAGGGAACCCTGAGCCCCCTCGAATAGGATGTGCTCACCCTGTTCGCGGGCCTTATGCAGCTGGTCGGCCACATCGATGATCATCGGCACCAGTTGCTCACGCCAGATCTTGGCCTGCTCGAGAGTGTCCTCGTAGCTCACCGGATCGACTTTGTAGTATTCGGTCAGGGCAAAGTTGTGGTAGTCGATCAGCTCCTTGAGCTGATTGCAGAAGTTCTCCCAGTTACACAGGTCACCGAGGCGCAGACCGCGGCGGGCAACTTTGTCTTCATAGGCGGGACCGATACCGCGACCGGTGGTACCGATTGCTTTGGCACCGCGCGCCTTTTCACGGGCCTGATCCAGTGCCACATGCACCGGCAGAATCAGGGGACAGGCTGGGGACAGACGCAGGCGCTTGCGCACTGGAACACCGCGCTCTTCCAACTCAGACATTTCCTTGAGTAATGCTTCCGGTGACAGCACCACACCATTGCCGATCAGGCAGGTCACGCTGGGGCGCAGGATACCGGAGGGGATCAGGTGCAGTACGGTTTTCTCACCGTCGATCACCAGGGTATGGCCGGCGTTGTGTCCGCCCTGAAAGCGCACCACCAGGGAGACCTGTTCTGTCAGCAAATCGACAATTTTACCCTTGCCTTCATCGCCCCACTGGGTACCCAGCACTACTACATTCTTGCCCATCTGTATCAATCTCTAACTCAGGTTTCGTTCTGCAGGAGGCCGAGAGGCCCCTACATCAATGAATCTTGCGGGGTTCACCGCACCAATATAGGCACATTATTGGCACATCCGCTGCGCCCGCCTTTGTTCAATCCCGGGGCTTTACCATCCAGGAGTCGCCCTCGAATACCAGCTCGCGATCACAGCGCGAATGAAGATCGCTCTCTGCACTATCGGAAAGAGTGGCAATGACCACCTCTCCCCGCTCGCGCAGCTCATCAATTGCGCGCCACAGCCCGGCGCCCTGGGGACCACTTACCTCCGGCGCGAGTATGGCGCCCTCAGCGGGTATCGCGCTGGTACCCAGCGTGTTGAGAGCCACTAAATCACTACTAAAGCCCGTTGCCGGGCGGTCCCGGCCAAATACTGCACCGATACCGTTGTAGCGGCCACCATTGGCGAGTGCCTGCCCGTGGCCCGGTGTGTAAGCGGCGAATACCAAGCCGGTTTCATAGTCGTATCCACGCACTTCACTCAAATCGAAGAACAGGGTCACCGCCGGGTAGCGCTGCCCCAGAGCCTCGGCGACCTGCTGCAGATCAGACAAAGCATCCAACAGAGCCTGCGGCGCTCCCGCCAACTGAGTGGCGGCTCGTTCCAGGCAGTCGAGCCCGCCGGCAAGACTGGGGAGAGCTTGCAGCCAGCCCGATACCTGTGAATCACTAATATTCTCAGACACCCAGCTGTAAACATCGGCACTGGCCTTGTTCTGCAGCAGCGCGGAAAGTTCTTCACGCTCACTGTCACCGAGCCCGGCTGCCTCGGCGAGACTTCGGTAAATCGCTACGTGGCCGAGGTCCAAATAAATATCTTCTACCCCGGCAACCTGCAGGCTCTCCAGCATCAGGGAGATCACTTCGATATCTCCGCTGAGGCTGTCCACGCCAAACAATTCCGCACCTATCTGGATCGGCGCACGCGAGCCCATCGCGGTACGTGGCCGGGTGTGCAGGACCTGGCCCGCGTAGCACAGGCGGTTAGCCCCCGCACGAGGAAAACTATGCGCATCGATACGCGCGGTCTGCGGGGTAATATCGGCGCGAATACCGAGTGTGCGGCCGGAAATCTGGTCTGTGACCTTGAAGGTGCTCAGGTCGAGATCACGCCCCATACCAACCAGCAGGGACTCGGTGAATTCCAACATTGGCGGTATCACCAACTCGTACCCCCAGCAATGGTAGAGGTCCAACAGTCGGCGGCGCAGGGTTTCAACTTGAACAGCTCCCGCGGGCAAAATCTCCGCGATGCCATCCGGCAGCATCCAACGATCGGCTTGAGTCATGGTGAAACGGACTTTTCAGAGTTAATGAGGCGCGTCGGCTTCCACAAAAAAACCGGGCGAGGCCCGGTTTGCGTGATTTTAGCACCAACTGCCGGCAGGAAGGTAGGGCTGTCGCAAGGACAGCCACGACCTCGGGCAAACAGCTGGGGGTTAGGGATAATCCGCTGCCATTTGCCCCGCAAGTTGGTTTATTGCCCTTTAGGGTCCTTCAGATAGCGGAAAAACTCACTATCCGGATCCACCAGCAACATATCGGATTTGCTGCGGAAAGATTCCCTATAAGCCTGCAGGCTGCGCGTGAAGCGGTAGAACTCGGGGTTCTTGGTATAGGCTGCGGCATAAATCGATGCCGCCTCCGCATCCCCAGCACCACGCAGTTCTTCGGCCTGGCGGTAGGCCTCGGACTCAATCACCACCTTTTGGCGATCGGCATTGGCTTTGATCCGCTCACTGGCCTCCTGGCCTTTGGCTCGGTGATCCCTTGCCTCCAGCTCACGGCCTGCACGCATACGCTGGAACACGGACTCGGAGACTTCTGGTGGCAGGTCGATGCGCTTGACGCGCACATCGATCACCTCCACACCCAAGTCGCCCTGAGCAACCTTATTCAGGTTTTTGGTGATCTCCGCCATCAGCTCATCGCGCTCACCACTGACTACCTCATGCAGGTCACGCACACCGAACTGGTTACGCAGCTGATCGTTGATCCGCTCAGACAGTAGACGCACCGCATTGCGCTCATCGCCACGGGTAGCAATGTAGAACTTACTCACATCCGAGATACGGTATTTAGCGTACGAGTCCACCATCATGAACTTGTTTTCGCTATTGAGCATACGCACCGGGCTTGAATCCACAGTTTGGATACGAGCATCAAACTTGCGCAGCTTCTCCGCAAACGGAATCTTGAAGTAGAGACCCGGCTCGGTATAGGTGCGCACCAGCTCACCAAAGCGCAGCAACACGGCCTTTTCCGTTTCCTTCACCACGAAGGCGCTGGAGGAAACCAACAGGACGACAAGCAGCAGTGCAACAATAATTCCCAAAGATTTGTTGTTCATTCCATCACCTCCTAGCGAACAGTCTGGCTGCGGCGGCTGCTGGCGGCATCCTGGCGCAGGCGCTCGACGATACGCTGGTAGACCTCTTCGATTACGATCGGGGAGGTGTCTTTACGTTGGACAGCCTGGGATGTGCTCTCTTGCGTCAGCTTATCCAGCGGTAGGTACATCATGTTGTTGCCACCCTCGACATCAACCATCACCTTGGAGGTGTTAGACATCACATCCTGCACCGCATCCAGGTATAGGCGTTCGCGGGTCACTTCCGGCGCGCGCTCGTATTCGGACAGCAGTTTCTCGAAGCGCACCGCCTCACCGCGGGCACTCTCTACAACGCGTGCCTTGTAGCCCTCGGCCTCTTCGATAATTCGCTGTGCCTGACCGCGGGCAACCGGAATCACTTGGTTGGCGTAGGCCTGGGCTTCATTTTGCAGACGCACCTCATCCTCGCGAGCCTTGGTTACATCGTCAAAGGCATCCTGCACTTCGCGGGGCGCCTTGGCGTCAGTCAAGTTCACCACATCAATGCGGATACCCGTCTGGTACAAATCGAGGTACTCCTGCAGGCGCTGTTGGGTGTCGGTGGATACTTGGGTCCGGTTTTGCGAAATCACACCGTTCAGAGTGAGAGAGCCCACTACGTGGCGCAGGGCACTGTCAGTGGCCTCCTGTAGACTCTTCACAGGTTCGCGTACACGCAGTACAAAAGACTCCGCATCACTTACCTGCCATTGCACGGTCAATACCACTTCAACGATATTGGCATCTTCGGTCAGCATCTGTCCGGTGGTGCGCTCGGTACGCACCTCAGTCATATTGACCTTGGTTACACTGTCTATCAACGGTGGATTCCAGTGCAGGCCGGCCGATTCGGTCGAGTGGTATTTACCAAGGCGTAAAACCACCGCCTGTTCGTTGGCGTTGACCTGATAAATACCGAGTCCCGCATAAATTAATACCGCGATAACAATCACCAGCATCCATGGGAACTTACCCGTTCCGGTGCTTGGGCTACCGCCAAACAATCCGCCGAGTTTCTGCTGGACTTTGCGGAACAGCTCGTCGAGATCCGGTGGGCCATCGTTATTGCGGTTACCACCGCCGCCACCCCAAGGGTCTTTGCCGTTGTTACCACCCGGTTCATTCCAGGCCATCTAAATTACTCCAACTCTGATCATTTAAGCTTTGACTCCGGCGGATTCTAGCATTCCCCGCCGGCAAAATATTGCCGCCAGACCTCTGCTGAAGGCAAGTTTGTCGCAATTGGGGCCGCATCGGCCACACGAAAATGTGCTGGCGCTAGTGTTCTTGCGCCTCATTATCATCGGGAAGTGCCTCTTTTGGCAGCCACTCCGGCTCTTCACCACCATCTGTAAATGGGGCCAGTAAACGCTGGAAATCACTGCGCGGAAGCAATAACTGCAATTCGCAATCGCCATTATCCCGATAGTGTTCGCTCTGCACCGCGTTGATCTGGTAGAGCTGTGCGCGCAGGCGGGATTGCTGTGGTTTTACCACCAGCAGCCCCTGTACCATCTGCTCTCCCAGGCGCTCTGCAATCGCCTCCACCAGCAGGTCACAACCAGCACCGGTCACCGCAGAGAGCCAAACCGCACGCGGTACCCCCTCTTCATCGCGGTCAATGCGGGGCTCACTGTCGGCGAGCAGGTCGATTTTGTTGTACACCAGCAGCTGCGGGATATCCGCAGCACCAATTTCTTCCAGTACGGTCTGAACCTCTTCCATCAGGTGCAGACGATCTTCCGCGGCGGCATCCACCACATGTAGAAGCAGCGTTGCCTGCGCAGCCTCTTCCAGGGTCGCGCGGAACGCCTCCACCAGTTTGTGTGGCAGGTGCGAAACAAAACCTACCGTATCAGCAAGGATCATGGCGCCGACATTGGGTAATTCAACCCTTCGCATAGTAGGGTCTAGGGTCGCGAACAGTTGATCGCGCACATACACGTCGGCATCAGTAAGCCTGTTAAACAGTGTCGACTTACCGGCGTTCGTGTAACCCACCAGGGAAACCGTAGCCACTTCGGCACGGGAGCGCGCACGCCGGCCCTGCTCTCGCTGACGGCGAACTTTTTCCAGGCGCTTCTCAATGGAATCGATACGCGCGCGCAATAAACGCCGATCCGTTTCCAGCTGGGTCTCGCCCGGTCCGCGCAAACCGATACCGCCTTTCTGCCGTTCCAGGTGGGTCCATCCTCGCACTAGGCGGGTGGTCATATGGCGCAACTGTGCCAGCTCCACCTGCAATTTACCTTCATGAGTACGCGCGCGCTGGGCGAAGATATCCAGGATCAGGCCGGTGCGATCCAGCACCCGGCACTTGAGTTCACGCTCAATATTGCGCTCTTGGCTGGGTGAGAGGGTGTGATCAAAGATCACCAGCTCGGCACCCTGCTCTTTCACTTCCTGGCGAATCTCTTCCAGCTTACCTCGACCAACAAAGGTTTTAGGGTCTGGAGTGGCACGTTGTCCAAAAATAAAACTGACCGGATCGGCTCCGGCAGAGAGGGCCAGCTCCTCAAATTCGCGAGGATCATCGGGGCTGTCTATAGCGGAGAGTTCAAGGTGTACCAGTACTGCCAGTTCACCAGATTCCGGTCGATCGAAAAACAATGGGAAATCTCTATATGAGGAAATGGGCGCCTATCTGACTCCCTAGATTGAAATGGCAGCCGCAAGTCCAACTCCGGATTCACTCGGCTGCTTGCGCCCCGGTAACGGGGCGCGAGTCTCGTTAAGCGCAACTCAATCAGCTGAAAGATTCGCGCTCACCGCCTTCACCATTGCCCTCGCCGCCATGCTGTGCGGCTGGGTTCAACAGGGGAACGCGCACTGCGCGGGACGGTACAACAGTGGAAATAGCGTGCTTGTAAACCATTTGGCTGACGGTATTTTTCAGCAACACCACAAACTGGTCGAAAGATTCAATTTGCCCTTGGAGCTTGATGCCGTTTACCAGATAGATAGAAACCGGGATACGCTCTTTGCGCAATACGTTGAGGTAAGGGTCTTGTAAGCTGTGCCCTTTTGACATCTTTTTTCTCCTTGTCAAAAAGCTGAATGCGGTATGCAGGCCGCAATCGTATCCGCGAAGTGCGCGGATCAAAAAACGACTGAGGTCGAATACGCGTAATAAGTAGTGTAGTTGCGAGCCGGAAAAGGCCGACCCTGTGAAAACTGACTGACTGAGCTTGTCGTTTTATAGCCCAACCACGTTATGGATGCTCAAGCGAGAAATTTCAAGGCTTCGGCCAATATTTCATCATTCTCACGCACCCTGCCCTCGCTGTCCTGAGTGTACAAAATTTCCAACTCGGGCCAGCGCCGCAACCACGTCAGCTGTCGCTTGGCCAACTGGCGGGTGGCCGCAATTCCCGCAGCAACCATCTCATCATAATCGCAGTGCCCTTCCAGATACTGCCACACTTGACGATAGCCCACCGCACGAATCGCCGGTAGATCCTCATGCAGATCGCCACGATCAAATAAACCGCGCACTTCCTGCACAAACCCAGCTTCGAGCATCCGCTTAAAGCGCAGTTCGATACGCCGATGTAACAGCGACCTGTCCCGGGGCATAATCGCCAGCTGAGTCAAGTGGTAGCGTTCCTGTACCCCGCCACCAGATTGTTCTCGACGCAACTGGGAAAGAGGCACACCGGTAATCCGATAAACCTCCAGTCCCCGCTCGATGCGCACTGAGTGATTGGGGTGCAGTTCCGCGGCTAATTGCGGGTCGACTTGTGCGAGTTCCGCATGCAATGCCGGCCAGCCTTCACGTTCGGCACGCACTTCAATCTCAGCGCGCAACTTCAGGTCGGCCTCTGGCAACTTTGCCATTCCTTCCAGGAGAGCACGGAAATACAACATAGTTCCGCCAACCAGTAAAGGGATCTTACCGGCTGCGCTGATTTCGTCCATAGCTTCGAGAGCATCTTTGCGAAATCGGCCGGCAGAAAAAGACTCGCTGGGATCACAGATATCGATCAAGCGATGGGGATAGCGGGCTAGCTCCTCCGCGCTGGGCTTGGCCGAGCCCACGTCGAGACCCCGATAAACGAGAGCCGAATCCACACTAATTAATTCCACCGGCAGGCGATCGGCCAAAGCCATGGCCAAATCCGTCTTGCCCGATGCCGTGGGACCCATCAAAAAAATTGCGCGGGGTTTATCGTCCAGAGTGCGCTCGCTCAAATCACCACCTACTTCCAAAACGCGATTATTGACCGCGCATAAACCACTTATCCATATCCGCCAGTTTAACCTGGGTCCAGGTCGGACGGCCGTGATTGCACTGGCCGCTGCGCTCAGTGCGTTCCATATCCCGCAGCAGCGCGTTCATTTCCGGAATCGTCAAGCGGCGGTTGGCACGTACAGACCCGTGACAGGCCATGGTGGCGAGCACTTCGTTGATTTGCTCGCCTATACGCTCGCTGTCACCCTGCCCAAGTAAATCTGACAATACATCGCGCACCAGCTGCTCCACCTGAGCACCGTGCAACATGGTCGGCACCTGCCGTACCAGTAGAGTTTCCGGGCCTGCGCGCTGTAGCACGAATCCGAGAGCCGTAAATACTTCGCTGCGCTCCTCGAAGCAATCCGCCTCGCGCTGGCTGACCGCCAGGCTCACTGGTACCAGCAATGGCTGTGCCTGAATACCGCCCGCAGCATGGGCCACTTTCATCTGTTCATAGACAATACGCTCGTGGGCGGCATGCATGTCCACCACGATCATGCCCTGCTCGTTCTGCGCGAGGATATATATGCCATGCAGCTGAGCGATGGCAAAACCCAACGGCGGAACATCTTCTCCATTAGCACTCTCGTTAATCGTGGGTGCCTGCGCAGCCATTGGTGCAACAGGAGCGCCAGCCGGAAGCGCATCTGGAGAAGGTACCGCAGGCTCAGCAACAGCCGCCGGCTCCCGATAGGGTTGATGCAAGGCACCGTAGGCATTCATTTGCTGCTGTAAGCTCGCCGGTGAGGGGCGATTGGAGAGCGGCATTTTTTGTTGGCCGGAAAACTCTCCTGCCTGAATACCACTGACTCTTTCAGCAGCACCATTTTCTTGCCCATCAGCCTCTTCAGCTTGCTCATCTTTCTGCCCTGGGCGCACATCCGCCAGAGCCCGATGCAAACTGCCAAACAAAAAGTCGTGTACCAAGCGACCATCGCGGAAACGCACCTCGTGCTTGGTTGGGTGTACATTTACATCTACCGATGCCGGGTCCAGCTCCAGATAGAGCACAAACGCCGGATGGCGGCCGTGATAGAGCACATCCGCAAAGGCACGGCGCACCGCATGACTCACCACCTTATCGCGGATAGCACGCCCATTGACGTAAAAGAATTGCAGATCGGCCTGGGAGCGGGAGAAAGCCGGCTCGGCCACCCAACCCCATAGGCGCAAACCACTGCGCTCCACATCGATATGCAGGGCGTTCTGCATAAAAGCCGGACCGCATACCTGCGCCACACGGCGCTCCATCTCCACGCGGCCGCTGCCTGCACGCAGGTTATGCACGCCCTTGCCGTTGTGGCGCAGAGTGATAGACACATCGAAGCGGGACAGAGCAAGGCGCTTGATGGTGTCGTCGATACGGTTAAATTCAGTCTTCTCGGTGCGCAGAAACTTACGCCTCGCCGGCGTATTGAAAAATAGATCACGCACATCCACGGTGGTGCCGCGGGGGTGGGCCGCTGGGGCCAGCTGCGCCTGCATATCACGGCCCTCGGCACTCACTTGCCAGCCCTTGCCGCTCTCATCGCGGCTACTGATCAGATTCAATCGCGCGACAGAGGAAATACTGGCCAGGGCCTCACCACGGAAACCCAGGGTGGCCACCGCTTCCAGATCTTCCAGCACATGGATTTTCGATGTGGCATGACGCGCCAACGCCATGGGCAAGTCCTCTTTCTCGATACCCTTGCCGTTATCCCGCACTTTCATGCGCTTGATACCGCCATTATCGATATCCACTTCCAGCCGCGTGGCGCCAGCATCCAAACTGTTTTCCAGCAGCTCCTTGATTACAGAGGCGGGGCGTTCGACCACCTCACCGGCAGCGATCTGGTTGGCGAGACGCGGAGATAATTGCTGGATACGTTCGTGCATAACTCTGTCTTGTTAACGCTAATTTGAAGGGCCGATAAGGCGGTAACTTTGCGGCTAACCCGAGGGGATACTCAGAGTCTGCCCCACGCGGATCACTGAGCTTTTAATACCGTTGGCTTTCTTCAGGGAGGCCACGGAAATCCGGTAACGCGCGGCAATTCCGGACAGTGTCTCGCCGCGGCTAATCACGTGGCGGCGCGACTTGGCAGGCTTGTTGGCTGCCAGCCAGGTACCCGCCGGAGGGTTAGCGCGAAAGTAAGCCACTATACCCTCACTGAGCTTTTCTGCCATACGCTGCTGAAACTTGGGATCACTCAATCGCCGTGACTCGTAGGGATTAGTGATAAAGCCCGTTTCCACCAAAATTGAGGGTACATCCGGGTTGCGCAACTCCGAAAAATTCGCCTGCTCCACTTTCTTTTTGTGCAAGTGTGTAAAGCTGGCCAGTGAATTCAGTACACTGGCGCCAATATCCAGGCTGGCATTCATGGTGGCGGTCATCGACAAATCCAGTAATACCCCAGCCAGGGTGTCATCCTTGTCATCCAGGCTCAAGTCACCGGCACCGCCTATCAGATCGGATTCATTTTCCCGCTGGGCCAGGAAACGTGCAGTCTCACTGGTAGCGCCACGCGAGGAAACGGCATAGACACCGGCACCACGGGCCTCCTTGCGGGTAAAGGCATCGGCGTGAATCGAAATGTACAGATCCGCGCGCATTTTGCGCCCCTTCTTCACCCTCTGGCGCAGGGGAATAAAGTAATCACCGGTTCTGACCAATTTCGCGCTGAAACCCCGCTCGCGATCGAGTTCTTTGTGTAGTTTTCGCGCAATAGCCAGCACCACATCCTTCTCGCGCAGACCTCTGGGACCCAGTGCACCCGGGTCCTCACCGCCGTGACCAGCATTCACGGCAATAACGATGTCGCGTTCAGTGCTTACCTGCTGCAGGGTCTTCTCTTGATTTTCCACTTTGTCGTAAAGATCAAGCACCAGGCGATCCGGCAGTACTTCATGACGGCGCAAGGAAAAACTGCGGGGATTGATCTGCTGCTTCAGATCGAGGACAACGCGCAGGTCTTTCTTGTTGTGGCGGGCGTGGCGTACTTGGGCGATGGGAGTACCCTTCAGATCCAGAGTATCTAACTGCGCCTTTAACTGAGTATCGGCAATATCCACCACAACACGGTGCGGCCCGCTCAAGGTGAACAACTTGTGCTCCGCCGGGCCGCTCAAGTCGAAGACCAGGCGCGTGTGGTCCGGCGCCCGCCACAGGCGCACGCCCTCCACTTCAGCCGCCATCAGCGGCAGTGCAATTACCAGCCCAGTTACCAGGGCCACCAGCGAGCGCCACATCCTACTCATTACTTCCCAACCCTTTCACTTATTGTTTTTACACATCCCTGAATCCAGGCCAATTGCTATTTATTTAGCATCTTTGCCAGAGTATCGAGTACCGCTTCTCCCTGTTTGGAATGGGTATTCAACAGCAGCTGGCGGCCGCTGTCCGGTACTTGCAGAGTCAACTCCAAGTCCGGTTCAGGTAAAACGCCAGCGCCACGTTCCGGCCATTCCACCAGGCTCAGGCTATGCGTGGCGAAGTAGTCCCGCACCCCCATAAACTCCAACTCTTCGGCATCTCCCAGGCGATATAGGTCGAAGTGATATACCCGCTGGGGTCCAAGTTCGTAGGGCTCAACCAGGGTGTAAGTGGGGCTCTTCACCGCACCCTGATGCCCAAAGGCTCTAAGCACGCCGCGACAAAAGGTGGTCTTGCCGGCACCCAATTGGCCATTCAGGTACAGAGTGAGCCCCTGCTGGAGACCACTGGCCAGGCAGGCGCGGCCCAGCGCTTCGCCGCCTGCCACCGTTGCCTCTTCGTCCGCTAAATGCAATTTCAGTTCACTCACTATCAGTCCACCAACCGTCGAATCCAGGGCAATAAATCTGTGGCCAGTAAGCCGCGCTGACCACCCTCCGCGGCGCGGTTACCCGCTTCGCCATGCAGCCAAACTGCCAGGCGCGCCGCATCTACCAAAGGCAGGTGCTGACCGATCAAGGCCGCCACTATTCCGGTGAGCAGGTCCCCCATGCCTCCCGAGGCCATACCCGGATTACCGCTGTTGATCAGATCGACACCGCCTTCGTGGGCAATCAGGGTGCCGGCGCCTTTTAGTATCACCACACCACTGAATTTCTGCTGAACTGCCACCGCCGCCGCGCGGGGATCTGCCAGTACCTCGGCGGTATCGCAGCCGAGCAGGCGCGCCGCCTCGCCGACATGGGGCGTTAGCACCCAATCATCGCGTTTTACACCTGCGAGTACCCGCCCGGCGGCGAGGATATTCAGTGCATCCGCATCCACCACCAACGGCACCTGAGCGCGGCCGGCGCGGGCCAGCAGCTGTTCGCTCCAGGGAGAGCGGCCAAGACCCGGGCCCACTGCGATGACATCGGGCCCCTCTAAAAGTGGCTCCAGTTCCTGGCCAGAAATAACCGGATGGGCCATGACCTCTGGGCAGCGGGTCAAAGCGGCAGTTAAGTGTTCCGGGCGGGTTGCCAGGGAGATCAGACCGGCACCACTGCGTGCAGAGGACTGCGCCGCCATCAGCGCTGCGCCACCGAAACCGCTGTCGCCACCAACCACCAGAATATGGCCAAACATATTTTTGTAGCTGTCCGCAGCACGCGTGGGCAGGCGCCTCAGGCTGGAGCCCTCAAACCGTTGCGCCAGGGGCTCTACTGCTTGATAAACCGGTGCGGGGGCGCCGAGATCGGCAAAGATCACCTCGCCACAAAGCGCCGGGCCACGCCCACAGTAGAGGCCCAGCTTGCGACCGATAAAGGTCACGGTCATATCGGCCTGAACGGCCAGATCAGCGCTGCCACTATCGGCACTCAGGCCCGAAGGAATATCCACAGAAAAAACCGGACCGGGACTCTTGCGAATTCGCTCAATGACATGAGCAACATCCTGACGCAACTCACCGCTAAACCCTGTCCCCAGCAGTGCATCCACGATCAGGGTGTTACCATCGGCACTGTCCAGCTCGGTCAGGGAGGTCAGCACCTGAACGCCTTCGCGAACGGCGTAGGCATGGGCCTCGCGGGCATCGCCCTTCAAGAGTTCGGGGTCGCTACAGGCAAACACCGTCACCGGTATCTTCTTCTGCGCGGCCAGAGCCGCAATCACATAGCCATCACCGCCGTTGTTGCCACCGCCACAAAATACCTGGATGCGGCCGATATCCGTCCAGCGGGCGCGCAAATGGGTGAAAGCTGCGCGGGCCGCGCGCTTCATCAGCTGTATCGAAGGAATTTCCAGCGCGGCGATTGTTTGTCGGTCGAGTTCCCGTACCGATTCGGCACTGTACAAAGGTTGTGGCGTATCCATGCGGCTCCCGCAATGTGGTGAAGATGTCATCTGTGGCAAAATGGGCAATTGTATCGCTGGCACTTGCACTGACAGCAAAGTATACCGCCCCGGCCAGTCATTGTGCTTGCATGGGATATCGAGCCGCTTTATCTATGACCGAATCACTGCTCGCCGAATTAGCCGACCTTATCAAACTCTGGGGACGGGAGCTGGGCTTCCAGCAAGTTGGTATCACCGACTGCCAGCTGGAGGAGGACGGTGAGCGCCTGCGCGCTTGGATCGATAAGGGCTACCACGCGGATATGGAGTGGATGGGCGCCCACGGGGAAAAGCGCTGGCGCCCGGCACTACTGGAAGAGGGAACCGTGCGCGCCATCAGTGTGCGCCTGGACTACCTGCCACCGGATACCCAGCCGATCAAAGTGCTCAAGGATTCCAGTAAGGCCTATGTCTCCCGTTACGCCAATGGTCGCGACTACCACAAGCTGATTCGCAAGCGCCTGGCCAGCCTGGCCAAGAAGATCGATGCCTTCTGTGCCGAACAGGGTATCGATTCCAAGGGTCGCGCCTTTACCGACAGCGCACCGGTAATGGAACGCGCTCTGGCGCGCAAGGCCGGCCTCGGCTGGGTCGGCAAGAACTGCCTGCTGATCAATTCCAAAGCTGGCTCTTTTTTCTTCCTCGGCGAGATCTATACCAATCTGCCCTTGCCTGTCGATGAGGGAGATTTTGCCGACGAGTGCGGCGATTGCGTGGCCTGCCTTAAAGTCTGCCCAACCGATGCCTTTATCGGCCCGCGCACCTTAGATGCCGGGCGCTGTATCTCTTACCTAACCATCGAAAACAAGGGGCCGATTCCGGAGGAATTCCGCGAGCCAATCGGCAACCGGGTTTTCGGCTGCGACGATTGCCAGACAATCTGCCCCTGGAACAAGTTCGCCAAACCCACCGCAGAGCAGGATTTCCACCCGCGCCACGGCCTCGACAACGGCGAGCTGCTGGCGCTGTTCAACTGGAGCGAGGAGGAGTTTTTGCGCAAGACCGAGGGCTCGCCAATCCGCCGTATCGGCTATGAGCGCTGGCAGCGCAACCTGGCGGTAGCGCTCGGCAATGGCGCGGCCAGCGAGGAGGTATTCGAAAGCCTGGAACAATCGCGGCAAACGGCCACGCCTCTGGTGCTGGAGCATATCGATTGGGCCCTGGCGCGGCTACGCAGTGGACGCAAACGCAAACGCAAGATCAAACGCGTAACCTGAGCCCCTTATCGAGACGCAGAAAAGAGGCTCTAATCGGCCGAGTGCTCCGCTAAGTCGGAAGCTTAACTGAGGCGAAAGAAGGTCTCGCGGTAGTGACGCAACTCTTCGATGGAATCGCGAATGTCGTCTAGAGCCAAATGGCTGCTGTGTTTTTTCACCCCATCCAACACATCCGGACGCCAGCGCCTGGCCAGCTCTTTCACCGAACTCACATCCAGATTGCGGTAGTGGAAGTAAGATTCCAGCTGCGGCATATATTTGACCAAGAAGCGACGGTCCTGACCGATAGAGTTACCACACATGGGCGAGGCACCCTCCGGCACCCAGTGGCGCAGGAACTCCAGGGTCTCTCGCTCCGCTTCCCGCTCGGATATATTCGACTCCTTTACCTTTGCCACCAAACCAGAACCGCCGTGTTGCTCGGTATTCCAGTCATCCATGGCATCCAGCAGGGCTTTGCTCTGGTGAATCACCATCGCCGGGCCTTCGGCGAGCACATTCAGCCGCGAATCGGTCACAATGGTGGCGATTTCGATAATGCGCTCTTTTTCCGGATCGAGGCCGGTCATCTCCAGATCTATCCAGATCAGGTTGTTCTGATCCACAGCGGGTCTCCTCAAACTTTCCGCGCAAGTTACCGCAACTACCCGGCAATGGCTATAATCCGCCGCTAATCTCCAGGTGCCAGTGCATGAGTAAACGCAAATTAAACCGCCGCCAACAGTGGCGCGTCGCCAAGATCCAGCAGGAGCGCGAGGCCCGCGCGCGCAAGCGCGAAGAGTCCGCAGAACAAGCTCTGGACGACGGTCAACTGGGCCAGGAACAGACCGGTCTTGTCATCGCCAACTATGGCACCCAAATTTTGGTGGAAAGTGAGAGCGATGCTTCCCTGCGCCAGCGCTGCCACATGCGTGCCAATATCGATACCCTGGTAACCGGCGATCGCGTCGCCTGGCGTCCCGCCACTAGTGATAGTGATGGCGGCTATGGAGTTGTGGGTGCGCGGTTGCCGCGCAACACAGAGCTGCAGCGCCCTGATCGCTACGGCGACCTGAAAACCGTAGCAGCCAATATCAATCGCATTGTGATTGTTATAGCCCCCTACCCGGAGCCCTTCGCTAATGCCATCGACCGCTACCTGGTCGCCGCAGAGACCACCGGTATAGCGCCAATCCTGCTGCTGAACAAGATCGACCTGATCGACGATGGCAACCGCCAGGCACTGGATACCCTACTGGCCCCCTACCCCGACCTCGGCTACCCAGTACTGCGCCTTTCCACTAAAACCGGCGAGGGCCTGCCACACCTACTCGAGACCCTGGCCAAGGGCAGCAGCGTCTTTGTCGGGCAGTCCGGCGTGGGTAAATCTTCACTGGTCAACGCCCTGCTACCGAGTGCCGGCGCCCGTACCGGCGCCCTGTCCGAGGCAACCCTGAAGGGCACCCACACCACCACCGCAGCGGAACTGTTTCACCTGCCCAGCGGAGGCGATCTGATAGACTCTCCCGGCATCCGCGAGTTTGGCCTCTGGCATATGGAGGAGGCCGCGCTACTGGAAGGGTTTGTGGAATTCCGCCCCTTTATCGGCCACTGCCGCTTTCGCGACTGCAACCATCAGGGCGAACCCGGCTGTGCCATTCACGAAGCACTGGCCAACGGCGACATCAGTGAGCGCCGTATGAACAGCTTTTTACACCTGCGCAACAGCCTGGAATCGGAGAATAAATTTTGAACCTGATTATTGAGGCGGAAGAGCTCGCCGCCGAGCTGGAGCATGAAGAGCTATTGGTTGTCGACCTCAGCTCCCTGCAAAATTACTTGAACGGACACATCCCCGGCGCCCTGCACCTACCATTTCAGGCACTGATGGCGGGTACTGCCCCTGCGCCGGGTAAACTCCCCAGCGCCGAGCAGCTGACCCGAGTTTTTCGCGCTATTGGCCTGCGCCCGGAAACCCATGTAGTGGCCTGTGATGATGAAGGCGGCGGCTGGGCTGGACGCCTCCTGTGGACCCTGGAGAGTATTGGCCACCGCAATTACAGCTACTTAAACGGTGGTATGCACGCTTGGCGCGGTGCCGGGTTACCACTGACCACTGAAGAACCACAGGCTACCCCAAGCGATATCGAAGTCTCGATCGATACCGATGCTGCCATGAGTGCCCGAGAAATCCAGGAGCATCTTGGCAACCCCGACTTCCTCGTTTGGGATGCCCGTTCCCCCCAGGAGTACAGTGGAGAAAGGGTCTTGGCTACCAAGGGCGGTCATATTCCCGGCGCAATCAACTGCGAGTGGACCCAGCTGATGGACCCTCAGCGCGACCTGCGTATCCGCACCGATGCGCGCGAGCTACTCGCCAAGCTCGGCATCAATGAAAAACATAAAATCGTCACCCACTGCCAAAGTCATCACCGCTCTGGTTTTACCTGGTTGGTGGGTAAGTCCCTGGGTTTTGATATTCGCGCCTACCCAGGCTCCTGGAGTGAGTGGGGCAACCTGCCCAATACGCCCGTCGAACAGTAAGTATTACCGGAAAATGTTGTACCCGTATGAATCCAAAACTCTTTACCACCCTGCAATACCTGACTCCGCAACACGCTCTTTCCCGCGCTGCGGGCTGGCTGGCGAACACCGAAATCAAGTCGATCAAAGACCCTTTCACCCGCTGGTTTGTCGAAAAGTACGGTGTCGATATGCAGGAGGCCAAAGAGACCGATTGCACCGCCTATCGTACCTTCAACGACTTTTTTACCCGTGAACTCAAAGAGGGCGCACGGCCGATTGTCAGTAGCGAGGGTAGCCTGGCCTGTCCCGCAGATGGTGCCATCAGTCAGCTCGGTGCTATCCACAATGGCCGTGTGTTCCAGGCCAAGGGGCACGACTACAGCTTGCTGGAATTGGTGGGTGGTGATCCGGAATTGGCGGCCCAGTTTGACGATGGCCACTTCGCCACCGTGTACCTGTCACCCAAGGATTACCACCGGGTACATATGCCTATCGACGGCACCCTGCGCAGCATGACTTATGTGCCGGGCCAGCTGTTCTCGGTCAACACCGTAACCGCCGAAAACGTACCGCGTCTGTTCGCCCGCAACGAGCGCCTGGTGTGTGTATTCGATACTGAAGCCGGACCCATGGCCATGATTTTGGTTGGTGCCATGATCGTTGCCGGAATCGAGACTGTTTGGGCGGGCCAGGTGGCGCCCCATACTCGCGATGTGCGCACCACCAACTATCTTGAGAATGCACCAATTCACCTGCGAAAAGGCGAGGAGATGGGTCGGTTTAAATTGGGCTCCACAGTCGTCATGTTGTTTGGGGCGGATCAAGTGCGCTGGCTGGACAGCCTTGAGGCGGAAACCCCTGTGCGTATGGGTGAGTATTTCGGCAGCATGATAGCTGACGCCGGCTGATTCTTCGGGAGAGCGGTAAGTTACGCCGCTCTCAAGGCTTCCCCCGGGAATAAACTATCTCGCCAGGCGCGAGAAAAAGCGGGACAGCTGCCCACCACTATTGAAAAGGTAATCATCCCGCACCGCCGAGGTATTCACCTCCGGATAAGCCCCCGGCTCTATATCCCGCACTATGCTGATCTTTTCCTCCGGGCGCATCTTGCCACGCTCAATCAGCTTTTCTGCACGATCCTCGGCAGCCGCCAGGTCAAACAGGCGCGGTTTACTCAGCTGGCGCTTGTGTGCATCCAGAACAATCATCACCTTGGGGCGCAAACGCCGGTCATAGGTCTGCTCCACCACTACACCCACTTCGCCACTGGAGAGCTCTACCTGGGTACCGGTGGGGTAGAGTCCTATCGCCTGAATAAATTCGACGACCAGCTGTTCCTGGTAGGCAATGCCACGCAGGTCATAGAGTTCGGCCACGGCCTTTGAAGGCGCTATGGGCTGGCTGGCGCCGCGGGGGTTCGTCGCTTCATCATAAAAAGTAACGATGCCGCACATGCGCGCCAATACGGGAATCTTGTCACCGCGCAAGCCAACTGGATAACCACCGCCGTCGTGGCGCTCGCGATGACCGCGCACAATATCAATCACCTGAGGGTCGACCTGGGCATCTGCCGATAGCATCTGCACGCTGTGTTGCACAAATTTACGATACTCCAGCTCGCTGCGCGGGTCGCGCTTGGGCATCTGCAGCACTTCTGCGGGAATCGATAACTTGCCCACATCCTTTAACAGGGTGGCCACCCCAAGCTGCAACAACTCATGTCGCGCCAAGCCGATATGCCGGCCAAACAGCACCGCCCAAATACTGGCGCGTACCGAGTGACTGTAAGTATGTTCATCCCTGTCTCGCACTCGCGCCAACCAGGCGAAAGCATCCGGGCTGCGCAGCACACTCTCAACCAGATCCTCTACCACCCGGTTCATCTGTGGCACCGGCAGTGGTCGATTGCTCGCTACCAACCCCATAACTTCACCCATGCCGCGCAATATCTGGCCGTGCAACTTGCGCGCATTGCCTGCCTCGCGCTGGGCGGGCTGAGGGGGGGGGTAAGTCTTGTGAGAGACCGCAACTGGGCGGCAGGGAATGGTGACGCGCACGGCGGCTCGGCCATGCCCTTTAGCACTTGCACCACTAGCGCCGATCAAACGGCGCAAGGTAACACCGGCACTGCCTACGGTTTTGTGCACATCGACATAAACAAAGCGGCAGTACTTCTGTAGTTGGCGAATCTCCTCCAAATCGCGGATATAAAAGCCCTGCAGGGCGAATGGAGTCTGTGTCCAGGGTTTGTCTAGCCTGGACACAAACATGCCGCGCTGGAGATCACCGACGGAAATTTTTGCCTGTTCGAGTGCCACTTGGGGAGGTACCGACCACTGTAGTAAATGCTTGGAGACCGCCCTCAGCAAGGGCCCCGTTTCTAAATCCGGGCCCCCTCGGGCAAGCGCACATTTATATCACGGACAGATATTGGCGAGCACCTATACAAAGTGAGACTGTATTCACAGACTCAGACACTAGTTGCCACAGTTAGACGTGATATTTTGCGGAAAGCTCTACCACTGCCTCGATCATGGCGCCGGCATGGGCCGGATCTACTTTCGGAGTAATACCGTGGCCAAGGTTGAAAACATGGCCACTACCCTGGCCGTAGGACTGCAGCACAGCTTCCACTTCTTGGCGGATGCGTTCAGGATTGGCGTAGAGTACGGAAGGATCCAGATTACCCTGCAGGGCAACGCGATCCCCAACACGGGCACGGGCACTGCCGATATCAGTGGTCCAATCGAGCCCGAGAGCATCAGCACCGGTATCCGCCATCGCTTCCAACCACTGACCACCCCCTTTGGTGAACAGGATAGCGGGCACCCGGCGGCCATCGGCTTCTTTGATCAGACCGCTGAGAATACGCTGCATATATTGCAGGGAGAACTCGCGGTAGGCGCTGTGACTCAAGGCGCCGCCCCAGGTATCAAAAATTTGTACCGCCTGGGCACCGGCGCGAATCTGTGCATTCAGGTAGTCGGTCACCGAATCGGCGAGTACGGTCAGCAGCTGGTGCATCAGCTCGGGGCGGTTGTAGAGCATTTCCTTGCTGCGAGCAAAGTCCTTGCTGGAGCCGCCCTCAATCATGTAAGTGGCCAGTGTCCAGGGGCTGCCGGAAAAACCGATCAACGGCACACGACC
This sequence comes from Microbulbifer mixtoriginis (SeqCode), assembly GCF_052467515.1. Classification (NCBI taxonomy): domain Bacteria; kingdom Pseudomonadati; phylum Pseudomonadota; class Gammaproteobacteria; order Cellvibrionales; family Microbulbiferaceae; genus Microbulbifer; species Microbulbifer mixtoriginis (SeqCode). The sequence continues at coordinate 4,285,567 of NZ_CP174314.1, forward strand.
ATTTAGCTCGCGGCGAATGGTGGACACAGCGTTCATCACATAGTCCAGATCCCGTTCGCTGTTCACCACTTCCAATGCCTCAATATCAGCGGCAGTGCGCAGCGGCTTATGGAATTTGGGGCCCTCGCCCTCGGCAAAATAGAGCCCAAGGCCCATAGCATCTGGGATGGTGAGGATATCGGAGAATAAAATCGCCGCATCGAGTGGGTAGCGTTCCAACGGCTGCAGAGTGACCTCGCACGCCAATTCGGTATTACGGCATAGATCCATAAAACTACCAGCCTCGGCGCGGCTGGCGCGGTACTCGGGTAGGTAGCGACCCGCCTGGCGCATCATCCACACTGGTGTTCGATCCACGGGCTGGCGCAACAGGGCGCGGAGAAAGCGGTCGTTTTTCAATTCGGACGGTTTGGTATCAGACATAGGTACACCGAGCGGGCTAAAAAAACGGCCATTGTACAGGGGGCGGGGCCACTAGATACAGCTTGGCAACAATATCATCCAGGCAGGTTGAGGGCTGGTGCCGCTCTACAAAGATATAAAAATGGGAGGCTTAAAGCCTCCCATCCGCAACCGGGAAAATCAGATATCCAGATAATCGAGAATACCCTCTCCGGCCTGGCGCCCTTCCCAAATAGCTGTTACCACCAGGTCGGAACCGCGTACCATATCGCCACCGGCAAAGACCTTCTCGTTGGAGGTCTGAAACTTGTATTTCTGTTCTTCCGGGGCAACGACACCACCCCAGTCCGCTACTTCAATGCTGTGCTCTGCAAACCATTCCGCCGGGCTTGGGCGGAAACCGAAGGCGACCAGCACGATATCTGCCGGGATGACTTCTTCGGAACCGGGCACTACCTGCGGACGGCGACGCCCGTTTTCATCGGGCTCACCCAGCTCGGTAGTGACCACTTTCACTCCAGAGACCTTGCCATCGCCGACAATTTCCACCGGCTGGCGGTTGAACAGGAACTGCACCCCTTCCTCTTTGGCGTTGCCCACTTCACGGCGGGAACCCGGCATATTTTCCTCATCGCGACGATAGGCACAGGTCACGCTCTTTGCCCCCAGTCGAATAGAGCTGCGGTTACAGTCCATGGCGGTATCACCACCACCCAGCACCACTACACGCTTGCCTTCCACCGAGACAAATTCTGCGGGGTCCTTCTCCCAACCCATATTGCGATTGACGTTGGCCACCAGGAACGGCAAGGCGTCGTGCACCCCGGGCAGGTCCTCACCGGGGAAGCCGCCCTTCATGTAGTTGTAGGTGCCCATCCCCAGGAAGACGGCATCATAGTCATTGAGCAACTGCTCGAAGCTGATGTCCTTGCCCACCTCGGTATTGAGGCAGAACTCCACCCCCATCTCAACAAACACCTCGCGGCGCTTTTCCATCACCGATTTTTCCAGCTTGAATTCCGGGATGCCGAAGGTGATCAGGCCGCCGATCTCCGGGTGCTTGTCGAAGACTACCGGCTGCACTCCGTTGCGTATCAGGATATCAGCGCAGCCCAGTCCGGCTGGGCCCGCGCCTACAATCGCGACTTTTTTACCGGTCTTTTCCACATGGCTGAGATCCGGACGCCAACCCAGGGCAAAGGCGGTATCAGTGATGTACTTTTCAGCATTGCCGATGGTCACAGCGCCGAAACCGTCGTTGAGGGTACAGGCGCCCTCGCACAGGCGGTCCTGGGGACAAACGCGCCCGCAAACTTCCGGCAGGGTGTTGGTCTCGTGGCAGAGTTCCGCCGCCTCGATCACATTCCCCTCGCTGATCAATTTCAGCCAGTTGGGAATATAGTTGTGCACCGGGCACTTCCACTCACAGTAGGGGTTGCCGCAGTCCAGGCAGCGGTGTGCTTGGCTCGCCACCTGGTTTTCACTGGATGGCTGGTAAATCTCCACAAATTCACTGGTACGCGCGATGATATCTTTCTTCGGCGGATCTATACGGGCCACGTCGATAAACTGGAAATCGTTGTTCAGTCTGTCTTTCATACTGTCTCTCCACCCCAGCCTTATTCGCCGCGCTTGCGCACGTCAGAAAGAAGATCCGCAAGGCTGGCTGCCTTGGGTTTCACCAGCCAGAATCGGCTCAGGTAATCGTCGAAGTTATCCAGCAGCTCTTCACCCCAGGCGCTGCCGGTCTCCGCGACATAGGTTTCAATCACCTCGCGCAGGTGACTCTGGTGCGGCTCGAGAATTTCACTACTGATACGGCGCAGCTCGATCAACTCATGATTGCAGCGGTCGAAGAAATCGCGCTCCAGATCCAGCACATAGGCAAAACCACCGGTCATACCGGCGCCAAAGTTGTAGCCGGTGCGCCCTAGCACCGCGACCATTCCACCGGTCATGTATTCACAGCAATGATCGCCGGCCCCTTCCACTACGGCGAAGGCGCCGGAATTGCGCACAGCAAAGCGCTCGCCGGCGCGGCCAGCGGCAAATAACTTACCGCCAGTAGCACCGTACAGGCAGGTATTACCGACGATGCTGGTGTCTTGGGAAGCAAACTCACTACCCTCAGGCGGTCGAATTACCAGCTTACCGCCGGCCATGCCCTTACCGACATAATCGTTGGCATCCCCTTCGAGATACATCTCCAGCCCTCCGGCGTTCCATACGCCGAAAGACTGCCCGGCAACTCCATTGAGGTTGAGTTTTATTGGCGCCTCCACCATGCCCTGGTTGCCGTGGCGCTTGGCGATCTCGCCAGAAAGACGTGCCCCCAGAGAGCGATCGCAGTTGGTCACCTCAAAGCTGAATTCACCACCAGTCAGGTTCTCAATGGCGGGTAGAATTTCTTCCACCATGCGCTCGGCCAACTCGCCCTTATCCCAGGGCTCATTTGTGGCCTGCTGGCAGGTTTGCGGTTTGCTATCGAGTAGTGCATCGGTATGCAAAAGCGGCGACAGATCCAGTTTCTTCTGCTTGTCGGTTTCTCCCTCAATGATGCGAAGTAGGTCTACACGGCCGACCAGCTCTTCCATGGTGCGCACACCAATGCTCGCCATCCATTCGCGGGTTTCCTCGGCAACAAAGCGGAAGAAGTTCATCGCCATTTCTGCGGTGCCGATATAGTGCGCATCGCGCAAGTTCTTGCGCTGGGTCGCGATACCCGTGGCACAGTTATTCAGGTGACAGATACGCAGGTATTTACAGCCAATCGCCACCATTGGCGCAGTACCAAAGCCGAAGCTCTCCGCACCGAGAATCGCCGCCTTGACTACATCCAAGCCAGTTTTAAGGCCCCCATCCGTCTGCACCCGAACTTTGCCGCGCAAGTCATTGGCTCGTAGGGTCTGGTGTGTTTCCGCCAGGCCCAATTCCCAAGGTGAACCAGCATAGCGAATAGAGGTGATCGGGCTCGCTGCAGTACCGCCGTCATAGCCGGAAATGGTAATTAAATCCGCATAAGCCTTAGCCACGCCAGCGGCGATAGTGCCAACTCCTGGACGGGACACCAGCTTTACGGATACCAGTGCATCCGGGTTAACCTGTTTGAGGTCGTAGATCAGCTGGGCCAGATCCTCAATGGAGTAGATATCGTGGTGCGGTGGCGGTGAAATCAGGGTGACACCGGGCACCGAGTAGCGCAGCCGAGCAATCAGGTCATTCACCTTGCCGCCGGGCAACTGACCACCCTCACCGGGCTTAGCGCCCTGAGCCACCTTGATCTGCAGCACTTCGGCATTGACCAGATAGTGCGGCGTCACGCCGAAACGGCCGGAGGCGATCTGTTTGATTTTGGAGACTTTGTCGGTGCCAAAACGGGCCGGATCTTCACCGCCCTCTCCGCTGTTGGAGCGTCCACCCAGGCGGTTCATGGCCTGAGCCAGAGATTCGTGCGCCTCGGGAGACAGAGCTCCCAGGGACATAGCTGCGGAGTCAAAGCGACGCACAATCTGTTCAACCGGCTCCACTTCCTCCAATGGCACAGGCTCGAGGTTTTCCTTGAAAGCCAGCATATCCCGCAAGGTTGCCACCGGGCGCTGGTTGACCAGTTTGGAGTAATCACGCCAAGCGGAGTAATCCCCTGTGCTGGCCGCTCGGCGCAGGGCCGTCACCACATCCGGGTTAAAAGTATGGTATTCGGTGCCATGCACATATTTGTGCAGGCCGCCGGGGGACACCGGCTTACGCGCTTTCCAGGCGATATCCGCACGCGCGGCCATATCTGCCTGCAACTCGGCAAAGCCGGCGCCTTCGATACGAGTGGGTGCACCGGGGAAACACAGGTCCACCACCTCTTTGGAAAGACCGACCAACTCAAACAACAGCGCACCGCGGTAAGAGGCTACCGTGGAGATACCCATTTTTGACAGGATTTTTAACAGGCCCTTGATGATGCCGTTGCGGTAATTCTTCTGCGCTTCTGCCGCATCCAGTAGCAGCTCACCTCTATCGATCAGGTGATTAATAATGCTGTAGGAGAAATAGGGATGTACTGCCGTCGCTCCCACACCCACCAAGCAGGCGAGCTGGTGCGCATCCCGTGCACTGGCGGTATCCACCACCACATTGGAATCACAGCGCAGGCCCGCATGCACCAAATGATGGTGCACGGCACCGGTGGCGAGCAGCGCATCTATGGGCAGATGGCCCTGGCGAATATCGCGGTCGGACAGCACCACAATCACGGTGCCGGCACGAACAGAAGCCTCTACCTTGGCACACAGACGTTCAATTGCACTATGAAGATCCAGATTTGCCGGATCGTAGTTCAGGTCGAAAATCTCCGCGTCGAAGCCGGGGCGATCCAGCGACAGTAACGCGGTGTATTTCATATGGGAGAGCACCGGCGAGGACAGAATCACGCGGTCGGCGTGCTCTGGCGTCTCCTCAAACACGGATTTTTCACGGCCCAAGCAGGTTTCCAGGGACATCACCACCGTTTCCCGCAGCGGGTCTATAGGCGGATTGGTCACTTGGGCAAACTGCTGGCGGAAGTAATCGTAGAGCGAGCGGTTGTAGCGGGACAGCACCGCCATCGGCGTATCGTCGCCCATGGAACCCACCGCTTCCTGGCCGGCTTCCGCCATCGGGCGCACTACCTTATCGCGCTCCTCCAGAGAGGAACTGAACAGTTTCTGGTAGACCTTAAACTGTTGGTGGGAAAAATTATTGTCAACCGGTGCGGTCACTAAGGTAGAGCGAATACGGCGCGCCTTCTCTTTCAGCCAACGTTTATAAGGCTGGGCGCGCTTGAGCATATTGTCGATATCGGCAGTGTGGTACAGCTTGCCTTCCTGGGTATCCACAGAAAGCATCTGCCCGGGCCCGAGACGCCCTTTAGCTACTACATCTTCCGGTGCATAGTTATAAACACCGACTTCCGAAGCCACGGTAATAATATCGTCTTTGGTAATCACCCAGCGGGACGGGCGCAGGCCGTTGCGGTCGAGAGTACATACCGCGTGACGGCCATCGGTCATCACCAAGCCGGCGGGGCCATCCCAGGGCTCCATATGCATGGAGATGTATTCATAGAAAGCGCGCAGGTCTGCATCCATACCCTCAACATTTTGCCAGGCAGGCGGCACTAGCATGCGCACCGCACGGTGTAGCTCCATACCACCCGCCAACAACATCTCCAACATATTATCCAAACTGGAGGAGTCGGAGCCCTCGCGGTTCACCAGCGGTACCAGCGCATTCAGCTCGGGAATCAGCTCGGTAACAAATTTGTTGGTGCGTGCCACCGACCAATTGCGGTTGCCGGTAATGGTATTAATTTCACCATTGTGCGCCAGCAGGCGGAAAGGCTGGGCCAGAGGCCAGCGCGGCATGGTATTGGTAGAGAAGCGCTGGTGGAAAACACAGATAGCGGTTTCCAGGCGCGGATCCGCCAACTCAGGGAAGAATTTCGGCAGATCCGCCGGGATCATCAGTCCTTTGTAGGAGAGCACACTAGTCGATAGGCTGGCGATATAAACATCACCACTCAGCTGCAACTCGGCCTTACGCCGGGCCACATACAGCCGAGCATTAAAACGGGCTTCACCCAGTGGCTCTTCGGCATCATTGATCAGCAGTTGTTCGAAGCGAGGTTGGCAGTCCCTGGCGATGGGGCCAAGACACTCGGGGTTGGTGGGCACGGTGCGCCAACCAACAATCCGCATTCCTTGCGCCTGCAGCTCAGACTCAAAGATTTGACGAGCGCTTTGCGCCTCACTGTCATCCAGAGGCAACATCACCGAACCTACGGCATAGGCCTCAGTGAGTTCCAGACCGAACAACTTTAGCGCTTCCTCGCGCAGGAATTTATCGGGCTTCTGCAGCAGCAAACCGCAGCCATCGCCAGTTTTACCATCGGCGGCAATACCTCCGCGGTGGGTCATACAGGTGAGGGACTCAATGGCCGTCTGCACTAACTTATGGCTCGCCACACCCTGTAAATGAGCGATCAGACCAAAACCACAGTTGTCCTTAAACTCATCCAACTGATACAGACTGCTACCCATAGAATTCCTCGTCACTATCGATTGGGGGACCACAGGCACTGCCGATAGCGGCCTGATATGGGCAAAAATGGCTTAACGCTCGCGCTACGCTCTCCTGCGGTCCCTAAGTAAAAGATCCCGAGATAAAAAAAGCCCTCTAATGGGGCTTTCTTTATTGTTCTTATTGGCGGTTATTTTGCCCCGCCATTATTTCCGGGGGGCGCGCAATATTACTTGCTTACCACTACATTTTCAATAATTCACAGTTTTTTTAACTGCCAAACAAAAATAAGGCAGATTTATTTCCTGTCGACTTGATTTTAAGTGATCGTACTCTCTAATAAGCGCAGTTCGCGAATCCCCTGTCACCTGGCACCACAGTTCCTTAGCGCATCTATAACTTTTTCCTGAGGCGTATCATCGACAACTTTTGCGTCCCCCAAAGATCTCAGCAATACCAAACGCAACTTGCCATCCAGCACTTTCTTGTCTAACTGCATAGCCTGTAGAAAATCATCGACACTCATATCCGCGGGAGACTGCTGCGGCAACTGGGCTATTTGCAGCAGCTGACGAACACGCTGAACCAATTCACTGTCCACGTCTCCCAGTAAATGCGAGAGCTCCAGAGCCATCACCATTCCTGCGGCCACCGCCTCACCATGCAACCAACGCCCGTAGCCCTGCACAGTCTCAATTGCATGTCCAAAGGTATGACCAAAGTTTAATATGGCGCGGCGGCCTGCCTCACGCTCATCACTAGCCACAACCTCTGCCTTATCACGACAACAACGATCCACGGCATAAGCCAAAGCCTTGGGATCTCGCGATAAGAGTGCATCAATGTTGGTCTCTATCCAGTGGAAAAATGGTGCATCACAGATCAGGCCATACTTGATTACTTCAGCAATACCTGCTGAGAATTCACGATCTGGCAGAGTCGTCAATGTATCCATATCGGCAAGTACTAGCCGGGGCTGGTAAAAAGCCCCAATCATGTTTTTACCTAGCGGGTGATTGACGCCAGTCTTACCTCCCACAGAGGAGTCCACCTGGGCAAGGAGTGTAGTGGGCACCTGAATAAAATCGACGCCGCGCTGATAACAGGCAGCGGCAAATCCACACATATCTCCCACAACACCACCCCCTAGGGCAATTAGCGTAGTCGTGCGGTTGTGACGCTGTTCCAATAGAGTGTCAAAAATTCGATTGACGGTATCCAGAGTCTTGAAGGCTTCCCCGTCGGGTAGTTCGACAACATCAACCTTATCGAAATCAGAGAGCCCATCCAGTAAGCGGGACAAATACAGGGGAGCCACTGTCTCATTTGTTACCACACAGATCTGGCGCCCACGTAAATAGGGCAGTAAATATTGTGAGTCGGCTAATAACTTGGACCCAATGACAATGGGGTAACTGCGCTCCCCCAGTTCCACATTAAAACAGTGCACAATGCTCTCCTTCCCACTAGCGCCAATATGTAGCGCATTGAGTTAATGAGACGCACTTTAGCACAGAGTGAAAAAGGGGTTATTGGGAGAGGCTTTCCATAAGGCGCTCAGCTACCAGGGCTGATGCTTGCTTGGGGGTCAGGTCATCAGTGTCGCAGATAACATCCGCAACTTCGCGATAAAGAGGGGCGCGTTCTTGTAAAATTTCTTCAATACGCGCGCGTGGATTGGGCACTCGTAAAAGAGGGCGGTTACTGTTCTTGGAAGTGCGTTCCAGCAACTGCTCTACCCCGGCCTGTAAATAAATCACATGACCAAACTTTTGCAGCAACCGCCGGTTTTCCTCCAGTAGAACGATGCCTCCACCGGTGCCGATAACTTGGTGGGGACCCAGACAAAGTTCTTCGAGCACTTCACTCTCGCGTCGACGAAAGCCGGCTTCGCCTTCTACATCAAATATCCAGGGGATATCTGCCCCTGTGCGCTCTTCCAGGACTTTATCGGTATCAGCAAAAGGCAGCTGCAATTGTGCCGCTAACAACCTGCCAATCGTGGATTTGCCGGCCCCCATGGGGCCGACTAAAAAGATGGAGCGGTTAATCACTTAGATAAAAAAGTCTCACTTTCGATAATACGCGGGGTGATAAACATCAATATCTCACGTTTATCATCTGTGCGTACAGTTTTCTTAAACAAGTTACCTATGTACGGAATATCCCCAAGTAAGGGTACCTTAGTCTCCCCCTCAAGAACATTGCTCTCAAACACACCGCCTAAAACAATTGTTTCGCCATTACTGACTAGTACTTTTGTCGCTAGGGTGTTCACATTAATTGTAGGAACAGCCGTATTAGCACTAACACTAAACAAATCCCCAACACTATTCTGCTCGATATTAAGCGTCATTATTATATTGTTATCTGGAGTTATCTGAGGTGTTACATTTAACTCAAGAACAGCTTCTCGAAATGTCACAGAAGCTGCACCAGAAGAGGTAGCCTCCAAGTAAGGTATTTCCACTCCCGATTGGATATTCGCCTCTTGTTTATCACCAGTTACTACTTTGGGCTGGGATACAATCTCAAGCATGCCCACATCTTCCATCGCAGACAGCTCCAAACCCAAATAAAAATTGTCCTTTAATATCGCATAAGCTAGTTGCCCAGCAGGTGTTCCAACACCTAAGTCCACCAGCAAAGGATCATGGGTGCTGGCCGGTGAAGAGACACTGGGTCCAAATCCAGATCCACCGACACTAGCGCTATTTTGCCCTCCAGAACCAATGACTACAGAGTCATCGTTAATATCATGAGTACCTGTATAGTTCCACTGGACACCGAGCTCGCGCTCGAACTCACTATTTGCAGTGACGATCCTGGCCTCAATCATCACCTGACGAATAGGAACATCTATAACTTCTATCAGTTCGCGAAACTGTGCGATTTTTTCTTCTGTATCTGTAAGGATAATTGTATTAGTTCGCTCATCTACAATTGCACTACCACGGGCTGACAAAATACTTGCTTGATTAGCGTCTTGTTTACCCCCAGCAAAATTGCCCTTTCCTTGATCATCAGTTTGCTGACCAGAAAATAATGTAAACAGCTCTCCGGCGTCAGCATAGCGCACACTAATATATTCAGTTCTTAATGGAGCCAGCTCCTGCAGTTGCCTACGGCTCTCCAACTCCTGGCGCTCTCTTTCTGCAATCTCAGCAGCTGGAGCTACCATAATGACGCTACCTTCCTGGCGCTTATCCAAGCCCTTGGCCTTAAGAATCAAATTCAAAGCCTGATCCCAAGGCACCCCATCAAGCCGTAATGTGATTCGCCCCTGCACGGTATCACTTGCCACCAGATTGAGATCAGTAAAGTCAGCAATAATTTGGAGCACGGAACGAACTTCAATATCTTGGAAGTTTAACGAAAGCTTTTTCCCTGTGAATTGAAACTCTTTCTCCTTCTCGCGAATTTCCGCTGCGGACAGAGGTTTTACGCTCAACACGTACTGATTATCGGCTTGATAAGCGAGATAATCATAATCTGCATCTGTCGGATCCACAGCTATTACGGTATTGCGGCCATCAGAGTCTACCGTAATGGCATTCACAGGGGTTGCAAAGTCAGTTACGTCAAGCTTCTGGCGAAGAGATTCGGGCAATTCTGCGCCCAGAAAAGTCAAATAGATTTTGCCTTTGGTGCGTTCCACATCAATATTTACTGCCGGATCAGAAAGGCTAACAATGACTTTACCTTCGCCCTCTTCACCGCGCCGGAAGTCAACCCCGTTAACAGCAATAGCACCCAAGGCATTGAACTGCTTGTTTCCACCAAGATTAAGGCCACTGTCATGGGTGGGGGATTGTGGAGATGAAGCCGTCGCAGCTACAGATTCACCAATCTCCATCACGAGCTGGCTACCATGACGTTCACTGGTGTATACCGGCAGTTGATCCAGATTAACAATTAGGCGAGTTCTCCCCTCACTGGAAACTACCACAGCGCTGCGAGCGGCACCTATTCCCAGTGAATATTTCTTTTGTGGTAGCACACTTTCAACACCGGCAAAATCCATCACAATCCGAGCCGGTTGCTCTATTGTATATCCAGTGGGCTCTGGAGGCTCCTCCGTGAAAGTTAAACGCAGCTGAACCCGGCCACCGGGAAGCTCTGAAAACTGTATATCGTTCAGTTGATTCACCTGCGCTTGTAACGCCGCAGGAACCATCAATACAGCGAGCAGTAAAATCTGAAACGGTGCCAAACACTTAGCAAACTGCTTATTAATCATTATCCGTTGTCCTTCTCTTCCAGCGCGAGTGCACGTGGCCTCTCAATCCAGCCCCCGGTACCATCCGGTATAATTTCCAACACATCGAGTTGCGTGGGTGTAGCGCTCACAACTCGCCCGTGATTTTTCCCTAAGTAGTTCCCCACAGTTACTCTGTGAATTCCACCATTACCATCATCAATCAGGGCCCATAACTGGCCATCACGGGAAATCGTGCCCACCATTGCCAAAGCATCAAAGTTAATACTTTCAAGCAACTCTCTACGCCTACTTAAATCAGGTGCTATTTCAAGTCTTCTACCAACTAATCGCTGATCAGACTCCAAAACAGGGCGAGTAAATGGACTCCTTTGAGCAGCGGCACTATAAATATATGGGCTATATGGAGTAAACGTCGGGATAGGCTCAATTTGACCTTTAGGCCTCCGCTCAACCTCAGCCATTCTTTGATGTAAATCATTTTGATCTACATTCATACTGCAAGCAGAAACCGCTAAAAGTGTAGCTACGATGGCTGTTTTTTTTGTCACTCCTCATCCTCCTGATCTTTATAGCGGTAGGTTTTTGCATTGATAACCATATCAAGCAGCCCACCACTATCTCGGTTGGTTGAGATAGTAAAATCATGAAGAGTCACAATCCTAGGCATTCCAGCAATACCACTCACGAAAGAACCAAATTCATGGTACCCCCCTTGAACCTCTATACGAATTGGCAGCTCAACATAAAACTCTCCAACCAACTCACTTTCCAGAGCAACTTTTTCGATCGTTAGGCCGCTACCTCTCCCATACTCATCAATATCCTCTAACAATCCTGGAACTTCTGTATCTTTTGGTAGTTGCTTTAGCAGTGCGCCAAAGGTGCCCTCCATCTCCCTTAGTTGCTCACGATACGCATCCAGATTTGCAGCCTCAAATTGCTTGTTTTCAAACTGCAAAAACAGCTCTTTCTCTTTATTCTGCGCACGTTCCAGGCTGTTATAAAGATCACCTATCCAGAGGTAATACCCAATAAAAACTAAAACTGCTGAAACAATGATTAAGAGAGTAATACGACCAGCTATCGGCCAGACTCCAACTCTTGAAAAGTCGATGTCATTAATATCTAAATCTTGGAGTTGTTTAAGAGTTTCTGCGAATGCCATTATATAATTCCTTTACTCAACGCCAGTGGTAGTTAAATCACTATCGTTAGCATCGTCACTCTTACGACCACTCAAATTTACTGTTAACTGAAAAGCACTCGCTTGTTCCCCATACTCAGGGCTAGCAGTAACATCCGTTAAGTTTGGAGATTCATACCAGTCGGATTGGTCCAAATTGCGCATAAAAGATGATACACGGTTGTTGGATTCTGCTATTCCTGACAACTCCAATTGAGAACCTTTGCGGGTGAGTTCAAGGAGCCAAAGCCCTTCCGGAGTTGCCTGTACCAGCTCATCAAAATAACGAACAGCTAGAGGACGGTTCCCCTGGAGCTCCTGAATCACACGCATACGATCAATCAGTTCCTGGCGGCGCTTTTTCAGGTCCTTAATCTCACTTACCTGTTTATTTAGAGCATTAATCTTGACCTGCAATATCTGATTGCGCTCATTCTGGGAAGCAACTTGCCGATCAACCGTTTTCATCCAAAGAAAGACCGACGCCGCAGCAGCAATAATCACCAGCACTAATACTTGCTGAAATTCTTTCTGCTTTTGTGCGCGATATTCCTGGCGCCAGGGGAGTAGATTAATCTTGGCCATCTCAGTACTCCTTCTCCCGCATGGCGAGCCCTGCCGCGATCATCAGCCCTGGAGCCTCTTTGGCTAATATCTGTTGGTTAACCCGAGATGAGGTGGTCATTTTGTAAAAAGGATTGGCAATCACTGTGGGTTTGCCCAGTTTTTCACCGACCAAATCAGACAAACCTTCCATCGCGGCAACCCCACCACTGAGCAATATGTAATCCACATCGCTGTAGGAAGTCGAAGAGTAAAAGAACTGCAGCGCGCGGGTGACTTGCTGAATCACCGCATCCCGAAACGGCTCCAGAACCTCGGCATAATAGTCATCGGGCAATCCGCTGCCACCCTGGTGCTTCGCCAGAGAGGCCTCTTCGGCGGAGAGGCCGTAGCGCCGCTGAATCTCATCGGTGAGCTGCCGACCACCGAATAGCTGCTCCCGTGTATAAACTGTCTTGCCATCAACCAGTACAGACAGTGCACTCATAGTCGCACCGATATCCACTACCGCAACAACCAACTGCTCTTGGGGAGGAAACTGATCTTCCAGTAGAGTGTAAGTGCGCTCAATAGCGTAAGCTTCCACATCCACGACACCCGCCTCCAACTCAGCCTCACCGAGGGCGGAAACCCGCTGTTCGATATTTTCGCTGCGGCATGCTGCCAGTAACACTTCCACCTGGTCATCCCCTCTTTCGGATGGCCCCTGTACCTCAAAATCGAGACTAACTTCTTCGAGGGGATAGGGAATGTACTGATCCGCTTCCAAGGCAATACGCGCTTCCAGATCCTCATCGGAGAGATCAGCGGGCATTTCCAGGGTCTTAGTGATCACTGCGGAGCCGGATACGGCGACAGCCGCACGGCGCAGTCGGGTTTTGGAACGGCGCACTACCTTGCGGATAGCTTCCGCCGTGGCGCCAACATCATTGATGTTCTTATCCACTACCGCATTCGGCGGCAGGGGTTCCACGGCGTAGCTTTCGACCCGATATTTGTCACCATTGCGACTTAGCTCCAGCAACTTTACTGCGGTCGAGCTAATATCGAGTCCCAACATGGCCTTCGGGCCTTTATCCAGAAAAGGGAAAATCCCCATTTTTCTTATCTTTTCCGTGGGTTATGAAAGTTTGATGTTATAGCACTTTAAATTACCGCTTCAACCGGCATTTGCATAGGTAATAGCGCACAATATTCGTATAATTATTCACCGAATCACTCAAATGAAGTACACAGAAGCAGTTTCATGACAGTAAAAGCCCGAAATCGTCTACTAGCGCTGCTCTGGCTCTGTCTCGCCGGCGCAGCCGGCGCAGCCATGGTTTTCGCCAGCATTTACCTCTACCTGAAACCCGGGCTGCCCTCAGTCGAAAGCCTGCGGGATATTCGCCTACAGACCCCACTGCGCGTCTATTCACAAGACATGAAACTGATAGGCGAGTTTGGTGAGAAACGCCGCAACCCTATCACCATCGAACAAACGCCAGAACCATTTATCAAGGCAATACTGGCAGCAGAGGATGCGAGCTTCTACTCACACAGTGGGGTTTCGATTAAGGGTTTGATGCGGGCAGCCTCGCAGCTCGTGCAGACCGGCTCAATCCAGTCTGGTGGTAGTACCTTAACCATGCAGGTGGCGCGCAATTTCTTCCTGAGCCGTGAGCAGCGTTTTATCCGCAAGTTCAATGAGATTCTCTTATCATTGCAAATTGAGCGCGAACTCAGCAAAGATGAGATTCTGGAACTCTATATCAACAAAATATTCCTGGGTAACCGCGCCTATGGCTTTCAAGCTGCCGCACATGTTTACTACGGTCGCGACATCAAGGACCTGAGCATGGCGCAATGGGCAATGATGGCGGGGCTGCCCAAAGCCCCCTCCACCTTCAACCCCATCGCCAACCCCACTCGAGCCCTGGTGCGCCGCAACTGGATCTTAAAGCGCATGCTCGACCTGGGGTATATCGATCAGGATGAGTACAAGCACTCCATTACCGCACCGGTGACCGCCAGCTACCACAGCCGCGATCTGGATCTGGATGCCCCCTATATCGCCGAAATGGCGCGCAAAGAAGCTGTTGAGCTTTTTGGCGACAGTGCCTACACCGATGGCTATCAGGTCATCACCACGGTCAACAGCCGCCTGCAGGACCAGGCGCGCAGGGCACTGCAACACGGCCTCGAAACCTATGATTCTCGCCACGGTTATCGTGGCCCGGAACAGCGACTGCCACCGGAATTGCTGCATGACAGTGACCAACTGATTGATCTGCTCAATGAAATCCCTGTGCTGGGTGGGCTTGAGCCTGGGGTAGTCACTGCGGTGGAGCCAAAGCTGTTGCAAGTACAGCTGCGCGACCGCCGTGTGGTCGAGGTTCCCTGGGAGAATGGGCTCGACTCCATTCGCCCCTATATTACTGAAAGTTCACGAGGACCACGCTTACAGTCTGCTGAGAAGATGTTTGCACCTGGTGATGTGGTGCGCCTGCGCCGCATTGAGATTAAGCACACTGAGGTTATCGGCTCCCAGGGCGAACCTACCAGCGCAGGTGGGGCAGCCCAACTTGCTAGCGCCTTTGAAGACACACCCAACCCCGATCCATTTGCAGAGCCTGAAGAAGTCTCTTCCAGCCCCCTGGAGCCACAAATTACTGAGGAATGGGAGCTAACCCAAGTGCCATCGGCCCAGGGAGCCCTAGTCTCCATTGATCCCCAAGACGGCGCCATACGCGCCTTAGTAGGTGGTTATGACTTCCGCCAGAGCCACTTCAATCGCGTCACCCAGGCGGCGCGACAACCGGGCTCCAGTTTCAAGCCATTTATCTACGCTTCGGCTATCGAGCGCGGCTATACCGCCGCCAGTGTGATTAACGATGCCCCAATAATCTTCGAGGAAACCAACCTGCAGGATGTGTGGCGCCCGGAGAATGATGGTGGCACCTTCCTTGGCCCCACCCGCTTGCGTATGGCTCTGTATAAGTCACGTAACATGGTCTCCATTCGCCTGCTGCAGGCACTGGGGCTCGATTACGCCCTCGGCTTTGTCGAGGGCTTCGGCTTTGACCGCAGCAAATTGGCGCGCAACCTCACCATCGCACTGGGCAGCTCGGCCCTGACGCCCCTAGAAATGGTGCGTGGCTATGCAGCTTTCGCCAATGGTGGCTATCGAGTGGAACCCTATCTTGTTGACCGGGTTTTAGATGTAAATGGCGAAACCCTCTACCAGGCCCTACCACTCACTGTGTGCAATGACTGTCCTGAGCCTGGCAGTGAGTCCCAAGGATTCAATAATCAGGAGCCACTCGACCTAGCGGCAATTCAACCCGGTGAAGAGGGCCCGGACCAAGGCAAAGAGCCTCCGGAGCTGAAAGTACTCCCGGTTGGCCCACTGGATTCATCCAAGCCCCAGGCACGCCCCCTGGCACCGCGCGCCATGACCCCGGAGACGGCTTACATCATGGATTCCATTCTCAAGGATGTGATCAAAAAAGGCACCGGCCGACGCGCCCTCGCTATGAAGCGCGGTGATATTGCTGGCAAGACAGGAACAACCAACGGCCCGCGCGACGCATGGTTCTCAGGCTATAGCCCCTACCTAGCCACCAGTGCTTGGGTGGGTTTCGACTCTTACGGCGAACTCGGTAAAAATGAGTACGGTGGCTCTGCGGCACTGCCTATCTGGATAGATTTTATGAGTACTGCCCTGGAAGGCTTGCCCGAGCGTCACCTGCCCCAGCCAGACAGCATAACGACCGTGCGTATCAACCCCAAGAACGGCCTACGTACCTCCTATGGCGGCATGTTTGAGATATTCCGCACCAATAGGGTACCCGGGCGCGAGGCCTACAACCCCTATCGCCCCAGATACTCCGACGATGAGATGCCGGGCCGGGACCGATCGAGTGAGCCACCACCCGAAGAGCTTTTCTAAGATACGGCATCCCTGCCATAAGTCCACTTAATGAGTGGGCATACCAATAAAAGAAAAGGGGCCCATGGCCCCTTTTCTTTTATTGGTTGTTGTTTACTTTCTTATCACCTGTCACACAAGAGACACGCGCTATTACGCCACTATTCTGACTCTCTATACCTAAGGCAGGCACGCTCTACGCTCTGCAGATCGGGAATGACGGCCTCTTCACCTAAAAGTGCCACGTGCATTAGCTCCCCTGGGCTCAGGGTCTGCTCCCGCAGCACTAGTTCTTCCTGGGTCACCCTTACTAAACGCGGTGTCCCCTGCAATATAAGAGCAAAATAGGGCAGGTCTCCATCGGGGTTTCCGCTACTCAGCACCGCGATACGGGCATTATCTGAGGTTCCACCCAGTGCTTCGCCACGCATCACATCAAAAGACAACAGCGGCAGGCGTTGCTCACGCCAAATGAGGTCCCCCAGATACCACTCAGGCACATCGTATGCCGCCATAGGTACCTGCATAGCGATCACCTCGGAAAGGCTTTCTACAGGAACCAACATCTGGCCCTGTTGTAGCGGCAACAGCAGGCTGCTCACCTCCTGGGGAACATCTAGCGGCAGCGCTTCAACTTCACTCATTGCCCACCTCTTGCATGCAATATTTCATTTCTTGGTATTCGTTCAACTGCCGACGGCCGAAGTGCCGGCATATTCTCGAATAGCCTCCAGCAATACGTCTTCCTGGTAGGGCTTACCCAGGTAGTGATTGACTCCGAGAGACATAGCGTGATCACGGTGCTTACTACCGGTACGGGAAGTAATCATCACGATGGGGATATCTCGCAAGCGACTACTGGAGCGAATATGCCGCGCCACTTCGAAGCCATCCATACGGGGCATCTCGATATCCAGAAGTATCAGATCTGGAACCTTATCCTGCAGCTGAATCACCGCATCCTGACCATCTTTGGCGGTACTGACCAGATACCCCTCGCGCTCCAGGAAGCGTGTGGTTACCTTGCGTACCGTTACGGAATCGTCCACCACCATTACAGTCTGCTGGCGTTCTTCTCGCTCGGACTGCTCTTCTACCTGCAACTGCAGCTGTGGGATATCCGGGCGTGCTAACTGGGTTGCCTGACGCCGCAGCAGGGCATGGGCATCAAGAATCACCACCACACTGCCATCACCAGTTACCGTTGCCCCAGAAACTCCTTGTACACCAGAAAACTGCGGACCAAGACTCTTTACAACAATCTCGCGGCTGCCGCGGATAGCATCCACTTGCAGGGCCATAGCGTGACCTTCGGAGCGCACCAGCAATACCGGTAACTGCATATCATCAACACTGAGCTTCGGTTGGGCACCAGATTTCAGCAGGGTGCCGAAGTAGTTCACCTCGTACAGCTCGCCCGCATATTCAAAGCGGGCATCGCTAGAGCGGTAGTAATGCTCCAGCTCAAAGGGGCTCAGGCGTACGATACCTTCAATAGTGTTGAGTGGCAGGGCAAACAAGTCTTCGCCAATCTTCACCATCAGTGCGCGGTTGACCGATACAGTAAACGGCAGACGCACTACAAATTCCGTGCCGGCACCCGCCTCGGAATTGATATGCACGCTGCCACCGATCTGTTTGAGTTCGGCGGAAACTACATCCATACCGACACCACGGCCGGAAATTTGAGTAACTTTTTCCGCAGTGGTAAAACCTGCCTGGAGAATAAACTGCAATATCTCGGTATTGGAGAGCTCCGCATCCGGGCGCATCAGGCCATTTTCCACAGCCTTCTCCCGCACACGGATCAGGTTCACCCCTGCTCCATCGTCGCGAATGGTCAGCACCACCTCACTGCCCTCTCGGGCCAGAGCCACATCGATGCGACCGCGTTCGGCCTTGCCTGCCGCGCGGCGTGCATCAGGCATTTCAATGCCGTGGTCTACCGCGTTGCGCAGCATATGCTCCAGAGGTGCCACCATACGTTCCAGCATGGACCTGTCCAGTTCCCCTTCGACATTGGAGAACACCAGCTCCACCTGTTTTCCGAGCTCAGCACTTACCTGACGCACAATACGGCGAAGCCTGGGCACCAAGCGTGAGAAAGGTACCATGCGACTGCGCATCAACCCCTCTTGCAACTCGGTATTAACACGGGATTGCTGCAGCAACAGTGTCTCGGTATCGCGGGCTTTGTTATCCAGGGTGGAGCGCAGCTCCATCAAGTCAGAAGTGGACTCAAGCAGGGAACGGGACAGCTGCTGAATAGATGAGTAGCGGTCCATCTCTAGCGGGTCAAAATCACCATCCTGCTCGGCTAGCTGCTCCTGACGGAACAAGATTTGTGCCTCGGTCTCACGATCCAGACGACGCAGCTGCTCATTGAGACGCAACAGGGTTGAATCCATCTCATCAAGAGCCAGGCCAAACTCGCTCATCTGCTCTTCGAGACGGCCTCGGGAGATTGCGGTTTCACCAGCAAGGTTCACCAGCTCTTCCAAAAGCTCAGCGGCAACCCGAACCATTTCCTGTGGTTGGTTCCGGGTGGGAGCCGCCACCTCATTTTCCACACCCTCGGGCTTGCGGATAAATGGCAGAACATTGCCGGCATCAGAAGATTGTACTGGCTGCGGCAATGACTCAGAGGGCTCTAGCTGCTGCTCAGATTCAGGACGCTCCTCGCTTTCTGCGGACAGTGGCTCCTGTTTATCGACAATGATGGACTCATCAGCAACAGTCACAAGCTCAGCATCAACACTTGGAGGTACTTCCTCCGTGATAGCTTGAGTGACAGGATCAGACACATTGCCAAGCGGGTTCTGAATATCGGCCCAATCGGTGGTGATCAGTTGAACAAAGGCCTCCAACTGCTCACCTGCCATCCAGGCGCGAACTGTTTCTACTCCCTCGGCAATACGGTCATGTGTGAAATGCGCCTCGCTAAAGAATTGTGCAGAGGGTTTCACAATATCGCGCATGCCCTCAATCGCTGTTTCAAAGCGGTGAGCAACTTCACCAAGCCCCATAAGGCCGGCCATGCGGGCACCGCCCTTGAAGGTATGCAGAACCCGTTTGAGCGCCTCAGCCTGCTCACCACTCTCTGGTGTGTCTTCCCAAGCCTGAATCAGCTCTTCCAGCTCGTCGGTAAGATCGCCAGCCTCCTCCATAAAGACATCGACCACATCGGGATCAATATCTGCCAACAGGCGCTGTTGTTCGGCAATACTCAGCCCAGCTTGTGACTCTGATACCACTTCTTCCAAAGTAGACGCTTGGTGAATAGGCTCCACAGCCTCAATAGCAGGCTCTACTGCACTCTGTTCAGATTCAGCTGCCTTGTCAGCGCAGATGTCTTTAGTCTCGGCCACCTCGAACAGTGCGTCATAGAGGTCATCCAAGACTGGCTCGGGTGAGACGTCCTCGGATTCCACAGCGCTCTCGTCTACCATCTCCACCATTGGAGCATCGACAGTTTCAACTTCCGTTGATTGCGCGGACTCTAACTCTACCTCAGGCAAAGTCGCAGAAACGGACTCAGCGGTAGGGGCAAAAATCGGCTCCAGTACGGAGGCTTGCACCTCGTCGACGGAAACTGAGTGCTCTTCAATATTTTCAGTTTCTAGATCAGAAACCTCTGCAGCCACTCCAGCTTCAGGGTCGAGAGTTTGTGCCTCGATACCCAGTTCGCTCAGGTCGTAGTCATCCTCTGATACATCTTCGCTCACTTCGCCTTCGGCCAGATAGCGCAGAGCTTCCTCTACCGCCTCACTAACCTCAGGTAAGTCCTGGGCAGCGGCGACAGCATCCACTAGATCGAGTAACTCGTTGTGCCCCTGTTCAAGGGAAGCCCACAAGGCGGGTTCTTCCTCTAGCTGATCGGCCAATACTTTGCGATAAACCTCCAGCAGTAACTGTGCCAGCTCTGCCAGGGTCGGTAGCTGAGCGCGGCTGGCGGCCTCCTGCAGGGTATTGAGCTCTTCGGCAACTTCACTCACCTGAGATTTATCGGCAGGGTTTGCACGCCACTGATTGAGCATCTGATCCGCATCCAGCAGGACACGCATACCGTCTGCCATCAACACTTCAAGAAGTTGAGGATCTACTGCTCTGGGCTCATTCGCTTCGCGCTCGCGGATCAGGTGACCTACGGAACGTTCCTGCAACTCGGCAACACGGGCAAGGAATTGCTCGGCCCTCTCAACCTCAATGGGCTCTGCAGCGCGGATCTGTGCCAAAACCTGACGCACGTAATTTGCGCCATCGCCAATCAGCTCGAAGATATCCGCATCGATGGGCACCTGGTAAATACGCAGCTCTTTGGCGAAGCGCTCCAGAGGCGCCATCATTTCGGCCACCACCTTGACCTCTGCCATATGCGCAGAGCCCTTCAGGGTATGCAGGGCTCGGTGCAGGGGGTCGCTGGGTACACCGTAAACCGGAGCCGCAGCACGCATGTCTGCAAGGTAGTCATCAACGACACCCAGATGGGTATCGGCCTCTTGGGCAAAGATCTCCCACAACTGTGCCCGCTCGTCGCTGCATTCTTCTTCCTCAACGATTGCAGTAGCTGCGGTATTGGCATCTTCGACCAGCAGTTCCGAGGGGATATGCCCCTGGCTGAGCTGCTCCGCCCAGGCTTGTAACTGCAGGGTAAGGGATTTGTCCGGATCGCTCTTGCGGAGACGGAATGCCTCGATCATCGATGGCAGCTTCTGATATACCCGCTCAATTAACAGCACATGGGCGCGCTCAGGCTTTATGCTGTCATCGATTACCCGATTAAGCATATTTTCCACGGACCAGGCCAACTCACCGATATCCAGCGCCTCCACCATACGGCCGGAGCCTTTCAGGGTATGGAAGCCACGGCGGAACTCCACCAGGGCGTCTGAGTTGGCAAAATTAGCGGCCCATTCCGGAAAATAATTGCCGATATGCGCGAGTACTTCGCTGGCTTCTTCGAGGAAAATTTCGATGATCTCATCATCGATCAAGCTCTCGCTATCATCGACTAACTCTTGCGATTCGCTCTCAACAGGCTCTGAGGTTGACCCAGTTTCTGCAAGCGGCTCCACTTCGTTAGGTGACAACACATCTTCGCTGTCTGCTGCCATTGCTACAGAAATTTCTTCTTCTGCAGCTACCGCCGGGGCCTCGGAAAGAGTCTCAGGCTCGACAGTACTTTCAACTGTTGAGAACCAGTTGTCTTCATGCTCATTAGCTTCTTCCGCAGCAGGGGCTTCCACTTGCTGCAGATCCAGTGTTTTCTCCACTGGCTGTTCAACATTAGGGACGGATTCGATCTCAAGCTCAGCCGGTGCAGAGACAACATTGAGAAGTTGCTCTTCACGATTATCTTTGTCGGTGTCTGCGCTATCGAAAAACTCCGGTGAAAATAGCTCAAGTCCAGCGTTATCCTCTTCAATCACCGCGCTTTCGTGGACGGACTCAGCCTCCTCCGCAGATACCTCAGCGTCAGTAAAGGCAATGTCGAGGTTCGCGACACTGTCTTCCGCCAGAGCCAGCAACATCTCGGTATCATCCAGGCCTTCAACTCGGCGTTCCAGATAGTATTCGACACTCGTAATCGCGTCGGCCAGGGTATCGAGCATTCGCCATTCCGGCTGCTCTGCCCGGTCGATCAGTGCATCGCTGATAAAGTGATTACAAGCGGCAATAATTTTGCTTGCACGCTGGTAGCCCACCATTTCAAGGCCACCACATACCTCTTGCAAGCGCTGGGGTACGCGGCTTAGATAGCTGATATCCCAGTGGCTGGCCACATACTCCATGACCGCCTCTTTAACCGCCTCCAGGCCCAGGCGCGCTTCGCGCAGCACCGAATCTGTAGCATCCCCCATAATCGGCTGTTCGTTATCACCGCGCTTATTGCGGTCGACAGCAGCCGATAGGGCTGAGTCAAGCTGCACCAGCTCACCTGCGGCGCGCATCAGGTACTCTTCGACATCAGTGCCGCGCGAAGCATCGCGTAGGTACTCATAAATGCCGCGGGCACGACCTCTCGGCGCTTCGAGACCCAAAACGCCGAGGGTGTCTGCAATCCGCTTGGCGATAGCAGCAGTCTCACTGAGGGGAGGAAGTTCGGAGGCTGCGCCACTGGGTTCTAGCGCCTCACGCACCAGCTGCAACTCTTCACGCAGTGCAGTTATTGCAGTACCCAATGCTTCAGGCCCCATGGCCAAGACATCTTCTGTATCTGGGCGGGGCGTGCCCGGCACTGCCCTATCCAGGGCAAAGCGTTGGTACAGTTCCTGGCAACGGCTACCATTTGGACCGGCCAGATAAACGTAGAAGAGTAGGTTGCTCAGGAAGTCTGCATCCAGCTCGGCATCCAGTACTCTGGCACCGCGACCCTGCAGCAGGCGGAACTCTACATCGACTCGACGCAGCAGATGGCGCAATGCTGGTTGCACATTGATACGGTGCTCTGCCAGGGCTTCCAGGATACCCAGTAATACTTCCCACAGAGACTGCCGCCGACTACCGCTGTAGAGAAGCTGCAACTTCTCGACAATTTTCACCAGGTAAGAGAGGCTCTCACCACTGTTTACATCGCGGATTAGCCCTGCTGCGGCAACGTGATACATCTTGCGCAACTTGCCCACCAGCTCCTGCAAGCGCACATTGTCTGCAGTCAAAGGTTGGCGCTTTCCGGTGATGCGATTCGATGAAGTGAGGTCCGGGGAAAAGAGTGCGCCCTCGGTAATCAGGCGCTCGCGGCGCACCGCGCGCAAATCATTGAGGAGGGGCAGCAACAGCACCGCATTATCACGGCGCTGAAAAGAAACCTTCTCTAAATAGAGAGGTAATTCCAGCAGGGCGCGCATCATAAATTCGCGCGTCTCATCGGTATTTTCAACGGTGCCACCGGCCAGTGACTGAAGCAATTGCTCCATTTCTTCAGCCAGCATCGCCGCACCATTGAGTTGCGCCATATGCAGGCTACCGTGTACCTGGTGCACCAGGGACAAGCTGTTCTGCAGCAGGGTCTCACCGGCTTGCGGATCCGTTGCGAAAGTCTCGAGGAACTGGCGTGCCTGTGCCAGAGTCTCGTTAATTTCGCCTATCAGCCAGTCCAGGGCCATGAAGTTCGGATTGTCGTGACTCACGCCAAGTCCCCAATAATTCATTCTCTATGCAGGCGCTCTACCCGAAGCGATCCAGGGTTCGCAATCTTGCGGAAATTGCTCCGTGCGCCCTCTCCGCCCGGCAGCCAACGAAGGCGCCGGGCTTTATTTTGTGGGTTAGGCCAGAGCCCGGTCTTCACGGGACTCCAAGGAGTTGCTTTCCTCACTGTCGAGCGTGAAAGTTTCCGCATCCATCTCCGGCAACTCCACGTCGTACATTTCACTATTGGTTTCCACGCTCTCCTCTTGCGGCAGTTTGAAGCCGGCAACAGATTCACGCAGGGCACTGGCGGTCTGCGCCAGATTACCAATAGACTGAGCAGTCGCCTGTGTACCGGCAGAGGTCTGCGAAGTAATCTCCTGAATCACGTTCATGGTGTTGGAGATGTGGCCAGCAGAGGAAGCCTGCTGGCGGGCGGCGTTGGAGATGTTTTGAATCAAAGAGGCCAAGTTGCTGGATACATTCTCGATCTCTTCCAGCGCAACACCGGCGTCCTGTGCCAAACGTGCACCACGTACCACCTCTGTGGTGGTCTGCTCCATGGAGATTACCGCCTCGTTGGTGTCAGACTGAATCGCTTTTACCAGGCCTTCAATCTGTTTGGTTGCCGCGGCAGAGCGTTCCGCCAGTCGCTGAACCTCGTCCGCAACCACGGCAAAGCCTCGACCGGCGTCACCCGCCATGCTCGCCTGAATGGCAGCATTCAGTGCGAGGATGTTGGTCTGGTCGGCAATGTCATTAATCAGACTTACGATATCGCCGATCTCCTGGGAAGATTCACCCAGGCGCTTGATCCGCTTGGAGGTGTCCTGAATCTGCTCCCGGATATTATCCATGCCCTTAATGGTGTTCTGTACCACTTTGGAACCATTGCTGGCGATCTGTACCGAGCGCTCGGCAACCTGAGCAGATTCGGAGGCGTTAGCAGATACTTGGTCAATGGTGACCGCCATTTCGTTCACCGCGGCAGAGGCCCCGGCAATCTCCTGAGCCTGATGCTCGGAAGCCTCGGCAAGATGCAGGGCTGTCTGCTGGGTTTCTTGAGAAAGCCCGGATACTTCCTGTGCGGTGCCGTTAATTCGAGATACCAGCACACGCAACTGGTCGATGGTGAAGTTGATAGAGTCTGCAATCGCACCGGTAAAGGCCTCGGTTACCGTTGCGGAGGTGGTCAAGTCACCATCGGCGAGATCAGCAAGCTCATCCAGCAGCTGCATAATCGCCTGCTGGTTGCGCTCATTGGTCTCGGCTTCTTCCATCAGGCTGCGGCGGGTACCGGAGAAGGCCATTCCCATCATGGCAAAAATTAACAGCACGAATGCTGCAGCCAAAATGGTAATAGTCATATTGTTTGGCTGACGTTCATCGGCCAGGTTCACAATACGGTCGTTCAGAGTACTGAGAGCCTCAAGCAGCTGTGGCGAGGATGCAATAATGCCGTTGGTTGCCTGACGTGATGCAAACAGTGCCGGGGTTGCTTCGAAGATCTCGCGAACAGACGAACTTACAAATTCAAACAGTTCGGTAATTTCATCGAGCGAGCGGCGCGCTTCCTCATCGGTAATGCGGGAGATACCCATCACTACATCACCGCTCTTCATGCCATCTACCACTTTACCGAACAAGCTAGCATCGGTATTAAACTGGTCGGCTGCGCCTTCGGCATCGTCATCACCCTGCAGCATCTTGTCGATGTTTCGACCGATTCGCTCAGCCCGCCATACCTGTAACTGAGCCTGTTCAACCTGATTAGCGGGGGCATTATTAGCTAGCAGAATTTCCACAATATTGTTGTGCTCAGCCTGCAATTCCGGCAGGGAGTCACTCAAAGTGGTGGCAACATCGTTCAGGAAGATAATCGTTTCTTTGTTACCGGTAATCGTTTCTACCTGCTCGCGCAACTTACGCCAAACGGTACCGTAAGTCGCTAGCTCAGCGTCCAGCGCCCTGCGGCTGCCTTTATCCATTCCCTGCAGCTGATTCCAGGCGTTAGCCATCTGCCCGGAAACTTTTTCCAGCTCGGCAAACGCTTCGTCGTCTCCGGAAGTGGCCGCCGGTGCATAGGAGACCAGCTGATAGGAAAGTGCTCGAAGTTCAGCAACTTGCTGTAGGTACTCTTTATCGCGATCACTGCGGGTCTGCACCAAATAGATACTGACAATCAGCCCCGCCAGTACGGCGAGTACCAGCAGACCCAAACCCAGCGCAGCAGGGTTACTGCGAAACGCGGAAAAGGAGCTCTGGGAGCCTGTTTTCATAGTTTACTCCTAGCGGGCCCAAGCATTAGGCCGGTTTAATACCACTGAATATTTAACGCTTTAATGACAATGGCCCTCAGCCAGTGCGAATATCCCTGCACCGCTTTAGGGTCCCCCCAACATCTCAAAAGCTGCGAGATGCCGAAAATTCAATTGGACCTTAACGAGTGGCAGCATCCATGAAATGAGGGTCTTTGAGCAGAGCCCGCATGTCGAACACCAGCCACCGGTCCTTTTGTAAAATAAACTGGCCATGCACCATCGGCGCAAATGGCTCAATTAAATCTGTTGGTGCTTCACGGGCATATTCAAATGCCAAATGCTGCATTCCGTGCAACCTGTCGACAATCAACCCCACGTAGGTTTTTTCCCGCTCCAACACCAGAACCCTGCGCTGTTGGCGCTGGCCCGAGAGGTGGCCGCCGTAAAAGGCTGCGAGATCAATCAGGGGTAACAGGCGGCCGCGAACATTAGAAACACCTTTTACCCAGGGCTGAACGCCGGGAATAAAGGTGTGCTGCGGCACTTCGAGCAATTCCACAACATCATCCATTGAGGCGACGAAGTTGTGGCCGAGTAAAGAGAAACCGATTCCGGTCCAATAGGGTTTGATTTCTCGGCGGCCGGGCAGGCCGGTGGCCTGCGCTTTAGCTCGCCGAGCGATATCAACAAGTGCTAGATAGGGGGTTTGTGACTGCACGCTGAGCAGCTGGCCGTCAGGCCAACACCTCCCCAATTGCACTCAACAATTTGCCCTCATCAACGGGCTTGGTGAGATAAGCTTTTGCGCCCTGGCGCATACCCCAAACCCGGTCGGTATCCTGATCTTTGGTAGTCACCATAATGATCGGTATCCCCGCGGTATTGCCATCCTTACTCAGCTGGCGTGTGGCCTGGAATCCATTTAACCCAGGCATCACAATATCCATCAAAATCAGATCTGGTCGCTGACTGCGTGCAACATCCACACCATTTTCACCATTGGGCGCGGTGATTACCGAATGGCCATGCTTTTCAAGTATTGTGGTCAGCTTGTGTGTTTCGGTAGGAGAGTCATCAACTATTAATACTCTTGCCATCATTTCCCCCATGACTTCTTCGAATTGGCAACTGCTCAATAAATGACAGTGCTTGGCGATTTGTTGTATTTATTTTGATGGCATGTGCCAAGTCTGCACTTACTGCCAATGCACTGCCAGACTACAGAACCTTCCACCACAGGCAGATGTGGTGAACGGTATGTCTGTTAATTCATCCCCCCCAAAGAGCGAAGGGGTTGGCCCAAAAAATCAGACCCTTTTTGTTAGTGATTACTTAGGCTGCGTGGTGCGGCTTTGCGTGAGCGGAAATTGCTCCCAACAGCTCGCTTTTACTAAATGGCTTTGTCAGATATTGATCACAACCAACAACGCGGCCTTTCGCTTTGTCGAACAAACCATCTTTACTCGACAACATCACTACTGGAGTGGAGCGGAATTCACTGTTGTTTTTAATCAGCGCACAAGTCTGATAGCCATCCAGGCGCGGCATCATGATATCGACAAAAATAACATCGGGACGGGAGTCCGCGATTTTCGCCAACGCATCAAAACCATCTGTAGCAGTGACGACCGTGCAACCTGCTTTTTGTAGCAGAGTCTCGGCAGTGCGGCGAATTGTCTTACTGTCGTCAATCACCATTACAGTCAGACTTTCCCAGTTAAGCTCCATAGTCTTTATTGAATCCCCTGTTTACTTATTTTCGGGCACGCGAAAATTTTTATCTGCACCCTTTTTTGAGCCGCTTGCGGGGCCTGGGTGTCTCTCTTTGCCAAGATCGCACACTGGGTGGAACTTTTATCACAGAACCCCAGGTGAATCTAGCCGCGCTGAAGCACCGCAGACCTTATGGTGCAAATAATCACCACTTTTTATTGCCAATCCAGACAACTTATCTAATTAAGTTGCACCTAGACGAAGCTGCTCTTACCTTATCCACCCTACAAGTTGGCAGTGGCAACATTTCAATCAGCCACAACCACCGCGGCGCGGGATCAAAAATCCCTTCAACTACGGAAGCTAAGATGAATTACTCCCTCGGTGTGGTGATGGACCCCATCGCCCAGATCAATTTTAAGAAAGATACGACACTCGCACTGTTACAGGCCGCACAAGACAGCGGTTTCCAGCTGTTTTATTTTGAGCAAAGCGACCTGTATCTGGACAATGGCCGCGCCATTGGTAAGGGCAGACCACTGAGGGTATTTGACGATGCCGAGCGTTGGTTTAGCCTGGAAGAAGCCAGGGAGATGCCCCTTGGAGAACTCGATACCATTTTAATGCGTATCGACCCCCCCTTCGATAATGAGTACATTTACTCCACTTACATCCTTGAAGCGGCTGAGCGCGAAGGTGCATTAGTCGTTAACAAACCGCAGTCTCTGCGGGACTGTAATGAAAAAATTTTTGCAACGACTTTTCCCCAGTGCTGCCCGCCTGTATTGGTCAGCAAGGATATGCAGCGCCTGAGGGAGTTTCATAAAACCCATCGGGATGTCATTTTCAAACCCCTCGATGGCATGGGTGGCGCAGGTATTTTTCACTGCAAACCGGACGGCGCTAATTTAGGCGCCATCCTGGAGATGCTCACCCAACACGGCCGCCAACAAATCATGGCGCAGCGTTATATTCCCGAAATTAAAGATGGCGATAAGCGCATTCTGGTTGTCGATGGTGTAGCCGTACCCTACTGCCTAGCCAGAATTCCCGAGGCGGGTGAAACTCGCGGCAACTTAGCCGCCGGTGGCCGTGGTGAAGCGCGGCCACTGACTGATCGAGATCGATGGATCGTAGAACAAGTCGCCCCCACCCTGAAGGAAAAAGGGCTGTTATTCGTCGGTCTGGATGTTATCGGTAATTACCTAACGGAAATTAATGTCACCAGCCCAACCTGTGTGCGTGAGATTGATGCGGCCTACGATACTTATATCGGTGCGCGACTAATGAGCGCCATCACACACCGTCTGGCACAAAAGCGCTAAACTGCGCCTTTAACTTGAATGACTCCCACCAGTGAACGGGCCGGATGGGAATGCCGAGCGTAACGCTCGGCAAGATATAAGCAGTAACCGATAATAGATAATGAATTCCACCGCCAACACGACGCCAAATTATGCAGACCAGCCCGAGCGTTTTACGTTCTCGCTGTTTCTCGCTGGCGCCATTCACGCGCTTTTGATTTTTGGTGTGGCTTTTGCCGAACCTGAAGGGCGGCAAGCCGCACCAACCCTGGAAGTTACTCTGTCACAATATAACTCGGCACAAGCACCGGAAGATGCCGACTACCTGGCCCAACACAACCAGCAGGCCAGCGGCACGGCAGATACCCCAAAGGAGCTGTCCAGCAATCGTCGCGCCGAATTTGCCGATACGCAAATTCACGATGTAAATCCTCTACCACAGCAGCAAGCCGCACGGCCTGCTGACCAGCGCCGCCAGTTGATCACCACCATCGGCGACAGCCCTCTGCAGGCCCCGGAGCTACCCGCTGAAGACAAGTTTTCCGAAGAGAAGCGCGGCGATGCCCCAAATGATCTAGCCAGGACAAATCCAAAGATTGCCAGCCTGCAAGCGCGCCTGGATAAAATTCGCCAAACTATTGCCCAACGCCCGCGAGTGCGACGCCTGACCTCAGTGGCAACAAAAGCCTCTGCAGATGCCGCTTATCTGCACGAATGGCGCCAGAAGGTGGAAGCAATAGGTAGCGACAACTTCCCCGCGGAAGCCCTGCAGCAGAAAATCACTGGCAGCCTGCGCATGATGGTGCGCTTGCTACCCACAGGCGCGGTGGAGGAAGTCATGATTCTGGACTCTTCGGGAGAGCGAATCCTCGACGATGCCGCCCAGCAAATTGTACGCCTGGCAGCCCCCTTTGCGCCTTTCCCAGCGGAGATTCGCAAGGAGGCTGACCGCCTCGAAATTATCCGCACCTGGCGCTTCGATTTAACTGGCTTCTCCACTACCGCAGGTGAGCTGCCCGAGCGCGGCTAAACTTGCCTTGCACGCAAGCGACCTAGAATCCAACTATGCCCAATTCGAACATTGACAGCGACCTAACCCATGGCAGCTTGCGCGGCCAATTCCTACTGGCCATGCCCGGCATGGAGGACCCGCGCTTCAAGCACAGCATCGCTCTAATTGTTGAGCACAGCCAAGAGGGGGCTATGGGCATAGTGATCAACGCCCCCAGCAAAGTGCACTGGCGAGAGGTTTTCGAGCAGTTGTCGCTGAAGGACTCCAGCCAACGTGGCGATGAAACTGTCCTGCTGGGCGGGCCTATTTCTCCCGAGCAGGGCTTTGTCCTGCACGGTGCCGGTGTACATTTCGACTCGACGAGCGAAATCAATATGGAAATCAGTCTTACCGCTTCCAGGGATATTCTCGAGTCACTGGCCTCAGGACATGGCCCCGACGATGTGCTGCTAGCTCTAGGCTACGCCGGCTGGGGGCCAGGACAACTGGAGCAGGAACTGGCGGAAAACGCCTGGCTGACTCTACCGGCAGAACCCGAAATCCTGTTTGCCACCCCAGTGCAAAAACGCTGGCAAAGTGCCGCCGCTCGACACGGTATCGACCTCTCAGGGCTCGGCTCACAGGCCGGACACGCCTAGCCCTTCCCGGTTATCATTCGGCCCAAGATTGATCCCTCTAATACCGGATGTTCCCTCTGATGAGTAAACCCATTACCGCCCTCGCCTTCGATTTTGGCACCCGTTCCATTGGCCTCGCCTTTGGCCAGAGCCTGACCGGAAGTGCCAAAGAGCTGCCACCACTGCCGGCAAAGGATGGCAAACCCGACTGGGACAAGGTCCAGCGACTAATCGACGAGTGGAAGCCACATTATTTGCTAGTGGGTTTACCACTGAATATGGATGGCAGTGAGAGTGAATTTGGTGCTCGTGCGCGTAAATTTGGCCAGCGCCTGCACGGGCGCACTGGGCAACCAGTAGAAATGATTGATGAGCGCCTCAGTACCCGCGCAGCCAAAGAAGAGGCAGCGGAACGTGGCCACCGCGGCAGCTACGCCGATAATCCAGTGGATTCCATTGCCGCGCGTATCATTCTCGAGGACTGGCTGCGCACACGCTCCTGATATCCGCTCTCAGAATCTGTGCCAGCTGAGCCATAGCTGCCGGCGCTCTGATAGAATTACCCGCCCACACAAATGAGTGATCGAGCCCAATGCCCATTTCCCGTATCCGCATCGCTACGCGCGAGAGCGCCCTGGCCCTATGGCAAGCAAATTATGTTAAGGATCGCCTGCAGCAGGAGCACCCTCAACTGGAGGTAGAGTTACTGCCAATGACCAGTCGTGGCGATCAGGTGCTGGATATCCCCCTAACTAAGGTGGGCGGCAAAGGGCTCTTTGTAAAAGAGCTGGAAGTGGCCATGCTGGAGGGACGCGCGGATATCGCCGTACACTCTATGAAGGATGTGCCGATGGAATTTCCCGAAGGCCTCTACCTGCCAGTTATTTGCGAGCGCGAGGACCCGCGTGATGCCTTCGTCAGCAACCGCTTTGCCAATTTGGAGGAACTACCACAAGGCGCGATTGTGGGCACTTCGAGCCTGCGCCGCCAGTGCCAACTTCTGGCGCAACGCCCCGATCTGGAGGTCAAGTTCCTGCGCGGCAACGTAAACACTCGCCTAGCCAAACTGGATGCGGGGGAGTATGACGCCATTATTCTCGCTGCCGCCGGGCTGCTGCGCCTGGAGATGCGTGAGCGCATTCGCAGCTTTCTTCCCTCCACTGTATTGCTGCCCGCCGGCGGCCAGGGCGCTGTCGGCATCGAAGCCCGCAAAGACAGCGAGCTGGAAGCCCTACTGCAACCACTGCACTGCCATGAAACCGCCGCGCGACTCAGTGCAGAACGCGCACTGGTTAAGCGCCTGAACGGCGGCTGTCAGGTTCCCATCGGCTGTTATGCCGAGCTGGAAGGCGACGCTCTGTGGCTTCGCGGCTTGGTCGGCAGCCCCGATGGCACCCGCATGATCCGCGCCGAAATCCGTGGTGCAGCCATTGATGGCGAAGCTCTGGGCGTTCAACTCGCTGAACAGTTGCTGGAGCAAGGTGCCGACAAAATTCTCGACGCGATTTAAGCCCAGGACAGATCCATATGGCCAAGCGCCTGCAAGGCAAGCGCGTACTGATCACGCGCCCCGCCCATCAAGCCGACACCTGGGGCGCGCTATTGCGCGCTACGGGCGCGGAGGTTGACACTATCCCCATGTTGGCTATTGAGCCCCTCATTGATGAGGCGGCTCAGCAGGCCATTAAAAAACGGATTCTCGATTTCGACCAGGTAGATTTTGCCATTTTCGTCTCCCAAAATGCTGTGTGCTACGCCGTAGACTGGCTGGAGGATTACTGGCCACAGTTACCCCAGGGGCCACGCTACCTCGCTATTGGCGCGGCCACGGCTAAAGCATTACTGATGCGTGGTATAACCTGCGAGCACAGCGGCGAACACATGACTTCCGAGGACCTACTCGCCCTACCCACCCTACAAGAGGTTTCAGGACTTCGGGTACTGATCTTCCGCGGCACTGGCGGACGCACTCTTATTGGCGACACCTTGCGCGCACGGGGTGGGCGTGTGGATTACTGTGAACTCTACCGTAGGTCCCTACCTGCAGATGCCCCAGCGGATTTGGCGGGGTATTCTTTCACCCCGGATGCCATCACGGTCCACAGTGGCGAGACTCTCGCGAACCTACACAGCTGCATTGAGCGTGCAAATTGCGCGCACCTCCTCCAGGCTGCCCTTATCTGTCCCAGCGCGCGCGTCGCGGAGCAAGCCCGTGCTCTGGGTTTTATCTATACCAGCAGTGCTCAGAATGCCGGAGACAGCGCTATGCTAGAGGCACTGCTCAGGGCGCTAAACTGAATTGCTCTCGAATTTGCTGCCCTATTGGGTTAAAAATCTCAAAACGACGCCACCGGCGCTATTATGGTCGGTGCCACTCGCTATAATTCGACGACAATTACCAGCTGCGCCCCAAGCCCATGACCAACGAAAAACCCAAGGACAATCCTTCCACCCCGGCTAACGAACTCACTTCCGATGCACTGGACAAGGGGGGGAGCAAGAGCAATTTTGCCAAAGCAGCAGAAGGCAAAACTGATAAGGCCGCTAAAAATGTGATGCCTAAAAAGGGCGGTGGGCATTGGTGGTGGCTGGTCTTTATTCTGCTGCTTATCGCTTTGATCGCTTTTGCCTGGTACAGCTGGCCCCAACTGCGCAACCGCATCGCACAGCTGGACTTTTTCCCTGCCAAACAAACTGTATCCACACAGAAAGCCGAATCACAAGGTGAAGTCACATCGCCAAATATTTCTACCGGGCCTGATACTTCCAGCCAAGCCCGCGAAGAGACAACTTCTACTGCACCCGCTGCACAATCTACTGCCGAACCTCCTCCCATAGAACCCCAGCAGGCAGAAGCGCCGAGCGTCTCCCCACAGAACCAGCAGCTTGATCAACTTCAACAGACAGATACTGAGTTGCGCAATCAAATACAATCGCAAACGCACACTATTTTGCAGCTACAGCAACAGCTAGCGGCTCTTCAGCGCAGCCTCACCGCCCAGGGCAACCGGCTCAGTGAGCTCGGTAATGTGAGCCGGGAGGACTGGCAGCTGGCCGAGGCCGACTACCTATTGCGAATGGCCAATCAACGGCTGATGCTCGAAGACAATAGCCGCGCCGCTCTGGGCCTTGTTGAAAAGGTCGACACCATTTTGCGCCAAGTAAATCTTCCCGATCTCTACGGAGTGCGCCAACAGTTGGCACGGGATATCACCGCTTTGAAACTCGTAGAAAATATCGATCGAGAAGGCCTCTATTTACGCCTGCGCGCCCTGGAAGAGCAGTTGATCCGCGCCTCTATACAGCCGCAATTCGATATGACCCAAACTCCAAGGGAGGTGGCAAAAACAGAGCCCACGCCTGATAACCAATCCGCATGGGAGCGCAGCTGGCAAAATTTTACCAACTTCCTACGCGACTCTGTTCGCCCCATCGATGGCGATATCAACCCGGTAATGCTCTCCCCTCAAAGCGAGGCACGCTTTCGCCAAACCCTGCGTCTAAATATGGAGCAGGCACAACTGGCTCTATTGCGCGGCGATAGCACCGTTTACAAGGACGCTCTTGATAGCGCCCGCGAGCTGCTTCTGACTTATGGCACAGCCAATTCCCAGCGCAACACACTCGCGCAACAACTGGCAGAACTCAGCAAACAGCCCATTCAGGCGCAAATGCCAGACCTGAATGCCTCACAGGTGGCTCTCTACAATTACATTGAGCGGCTGCACAAAACGTTAGGGTATGGCACCGGCACCACCGAGGAGGTCAGCCAGTGAGAAAGGTCCTTTTTGCTGCTGTCGCCCTATTACTTCTCGGTGCCCTACTGCCGCAGATAAATCAGAATTACCCCGGGTATTTGGTAATCGGCTTCGGTGGCGAACTCAACAAAGGCTATGAGATGAATCTCTGGTTCGCCATAGTCGCGCTAGTTGCCCTTTTGCTCGCCCTGTTTCTTCTCACCTGGATAAGCCGCAGTCTCTTTCGCGCTGTGCGCGGCAGCGTCGATCGCCTGCGCTTTGGCCGCCAGCGGGTCGCCCGCAGACGTCTCACTAGTGGCCTGGTGGAGTTTATGGAGGGCAACTGGTCACGTGCCCGACGACAACTTTTAAAAAGTGCGCCGCGCTCCGAGGCGCCACTGATTAATTACCTGGCTGCCGCACGCAGCGCTCATGAGCTTGGATTTCGCGAAGAAGCCAATGAGTTGCTGGCAAAAGCCGAAGCCTGTGGCGATGACACTGGCTTGGCAGTGGCTTTGAGTCAGGCCCGTATGCAGCTACAGGATAAACACTACGAACAGTGTATCGCCAGCCTCAAGCGAGCCAAGCAATTAGAACCTAAGCACCCGGCTCTGCTACAGATGCTCAAGCAGGCCTATTACGCTTTGGGGGACTGGAGCAACCTGAGAGAACTTCTCCCTGAATTAGAAAAACACGCCAATATGTCCGAAGAAGACCGACAAAAACTAGAGCGGGAAGTCTACGAACATCAACTCATCGAAGCCGCAAACCGAAACGACAGAGAGAAACTACATGACATCTGGCACGGCTTGAATGGCCGCTGGCAACGCAACGTAGAGCTTCGCAGTCTCTTTGCCCGTCTGCTGCACCAAAGCGGTGATGACAGCGCCGCGGAAAAACACCTGCGTTGGCTACTAAACCGAGAGTGGGCTCCCAAGCTGGCCGATCTATACGGCCGCCTTACCGGTGCCGACGCAGCGGCTCAGCTCTCTGCTGCAGAGGGCTGGCTCAAGGAATATGGTGAGAGTGCCGACCTACTCACCTGTCTCGGGCGCCTGAGCTTACGCAACGAACTGTGGGGAAAGGCACAACAGTATTTTGAGAAGAGCCTGTTGTTACGTCAGGACCCCGCAACCTCTGCAGAACTGGCACGGCTATTTAAAGCACTCGGCGAGAAGGACAAAGCCTCGCGCTTGTTTGAGGAAGGGCTGATGCAAGCTGTTCCAAACTTACCTCCTGTATCCATGCCCAGTCAGGACAAACCCCTGCTCGGGGTGCACGCCTAACCGTTTCTCCAAGGGTCCAGATAATCTGGGCCCTTTTCCTGTTATACTATTTGCCCCATAGTAAGCCTCCGCATCCTTTTTGAGGCTTGCTCCATGACACCGTCACAGCAATATCTCTCATCCTTCGCTATCTTATTTTCCATTCTCTTATCACAGGTGACGCTGGCTGCTGACAACCCAATCCAGCCACAAAATAAGCTGCTGAGTGACTACGAGTACCCCTATCCGGTTAAGACTCTAGAGCTATCCAAATTAGGCCAGCCTGTGGCCATGGCCTATATGGATATTTCTGCGAACAAGCTTGTACCCTCTAAGGGAACAGTACTGCTTCTGCACGGTAAAAATTTTTCCGGTGCCTACTGGAAAGATAGTATCGCCGCGCTCACAGAACAGGGCTACCGTGTTATTGCTCCAGACCAAATTGGCTTCGGAAAGTCCAGTAAGCCATTGATGCAATACAACCTGCACGGTATGGCTACAGATACCAAATTTCTGCTCGACAAACTCAAAGTGGATCAGGTTTCTGTCGTTGGTCACTCCATGGGAGGCATGCTGGCTATACGCTTTTCTTTAATGTACCCGGGGATGGTGAGAAAGCTCGCCTTGGTAAACCCAATCGGCTTGGAGGACTGGAAGCGCGTCGTACCATACGAACCCCTGGAACAAGCCATCCTTAGAGAACAGGCACAAACTCCCGAAGGGATTAAGAGCTATATGTCCAGGGCCTATTTTGATGGAAAATGGAGAAAGTCCTACGATTCCCTGCTCGATATTCAGGCCGGATGGTCACTGGGTCCTGATTCTAAGCATATAGCCAAGATTGATGCCCTCACTTCAGAAATGGTTTTCACACAGCCGGTTATCTATGAATTCGCAGATCTCACTGTGCCTACCTTACTGATTATCGGTACCCGGGATCGCACCGCGATTGGCCGCGCCCGCGCTGCCGAACCCATTAAAAAGACTCTGGGGCGTTATGACCTATTGGGTAAAAAAGCGGCTGCCATTATTCCAGATGGGAAGTTAACCGAACTTGATGGGGTCGGGCACATTCCGCAGTTCGAGGCCTTCAACGATTATTTCGAACCCCTGAGCCAGTTCCTTGATGAGGAGTCTCAGCAGGATTCCGATTGAAAAATTCCTTTCAACCTAAATCAGCCCCACTTGACTGAAATAGCCTCAATGGAAAAATAAAAGCTTTCCAGACAGCAATAAAATTCTCTAGCTTGGGGATTTTCACTAAATCTATATCGTAAAGCAGCGAAGCTTCTGTTTACCTTTACACCAGAAAAAAAGAAAAATTTATAAAACAGCACCACTTAAAGGGAGAGATAACTTGGATCAGGAACAGAAGACATCCGTAAAAAAGCTATTTGAAAGCTACCTGACCAAGCTGAATAAGAAAAAAATTGCCCGAAGCTATTAGATATTTGCGAACATACCAGCAAAAAGAAGCATCGCTAGGAAAGTAATTATTCCCTGCAGAATCGCAATAATTATTGCTTTCAAAAATCCAGTACCCAATACCAACATATAGGCAATAGCCGCCAGTGGAATAGTCAAGAGAACTCCGGCGCTGTCACTCACACCGGGCAACATGCCGCCCACTATTCTCTGTACAATTAATGCCAACAATAAAGCAAAAAGACAGTGGAAAACGCCTGTATTTCTCGCCCCCATCATGGCAGCAGCCATTTTTAATGGCAGGACTAAGACTGCCACCATAATGATTACAAAAAGAATCAATTCCATTTATCACCCCTCCCTCATATTGTAGTTATTTGCCCTAATCCCCAGGACCATCATGATGTAATTTGTTTATCGACCACTAAAAGCCAGACAAGAATGTCATCAAATGTTAAATATATTGGTCGACTGCATAATTAACATGCAATATAGCATCGAAGTATAGAAGAGATTACATCATACTACCTAAGTCACATTTGGTTGAATTAGACGCACAAAAAAAAGCTGGCAGAAGAATCACTACCAGCTTTATTGCAAGAAAGAGTGATATACAGAATTGATTGATTTGACAGTTTACTTACGTACTAGACGCATACTCGAAGGCTTTAGAGCTCCATTTTCCATATAGCTCTCTGTACGGATGATCCCTTCACTCTCCAACCACTCAAAGCCCAAACTATGTTGGTGATTGGCTTCTAAATCCAAAAGATTGGTAGCATCTTTGAAAGAAAATACCAGCTGTCCTCTTTCACCACTTGAACTAAGCTGCAAACGGGGCTGATTTCCTTGAGGGCAATAGTGGGTTGCCAATAAATTGCCATTATCCATATGATAGATAGTGAGCGAATGAGATTTACCCTTATACAGCCAATTCTCTACCAAAACAGAGGCTCCGGCAGTCTGGGAAAATTTAATATAAAAATCCCCCCCAGTATCGCCTTCCTTTTTCCAGTCTCCGCTAAGTGATTTTATTCGTTCGAAAGCTTCCTTACTCTTCAGGTTAGTCTCTTCTGCATTCACCATAAGTGGAAAACAACACAGGACGACTGAAAGAAATTTAATTATATCCTCTTTGGCTCTAATCATAATTGGTACTCCTTTTCCTATAGTGAGAGAGCTCAACCCAATGATACCCATTGGAACTTCCTCAATCACCGAAAAACCTATTAATGGATTTTGAGAAATTTCAGATAAAATCTTGATTATTTTATCTTATTTATGATTATTATATTTGCACTAAGCGCTTGGCAATATGCCTCATCGCCTCGGCTGACTTACTATCCATACCACGGTTCATTAGTATAATAAAGCCATCCTTACGGTCTGGGTCAAAATACATAGCAGTAAAAACCCCCAGATCTGACCCCATATGCCCCACAAGCCCATCGCGATCTCTCCAAAAAAAAGCGTTGCGAATCAGAAACCGATTTGGGCAACTGCAAACGAAACATTTCTTCATACATGGTATCAGACAAGAGTTTCGCCCCTGATTTATCCCGGTTATGAAGGACTGCCAGTAGGAAATCACTAAGGTCTGCAATACTTACGCGAACACCACCATCCGGATACTGTGGATTACCATTGTGAGGATATGGATGAAATTTTTTATATTCGAAAGGTGGCTTAATAAACCTTCCCACAAAATAATTTATTTTGCTTGATTCATCATCAGTACACAGGCCGACAAATGGTACACATTGCTCTACTTTATAAGGCACAGCTATAGAATTCAGATCCATTCCATTAAGTTTCCAGCTTGCACTTTCCATTTCCAAACGGTGAAAAAGGGTATCCTTGCTATAGTCAGCGAGGGTTTGGCCTATTGCAGACTCCACTAGAAGGCCCGCCAAACCTGCAGATAAATTGCTGTATTGCCGTCTTTTCCCCGGCATAGATTTCAGATAATGGTCTCCATTATTGTACAGACTACCTTCCTTAGTAAGGAGAGCACGGAGGTGTTGCTCAAGACTAATTTCTGGGTCGCGGTTTTCAGAATAAGTGGCATAGTCATAGTAATCCGCAATACCTGCAGTGTGACTTGCCAGATTTCTTAAAGTAATTTTTTCACCCCTTGTATGTGGATTATCCACCTTAAATGGTAAATAGGTATTGATATCCCGATTGAGCTCCAAATTTCCATTATCGACCAATTGCAATAACGTTACGCCCATAATAGGTTTGCTAATTGATGCGATATTAAAAGGGGTATTCTGGGTAACTGCCTCACCAGATTCCACATCCGCCATTCCGTAGACTTGCTGAAAAACAAGCTTACCGTCTTTTACTCTTGAGACGGCCATACCAGGAATAGCCGCCTCTTTCATAATTGTGGGCAGAAATTCTTCAATATTGGTAATCTCGGCGCTTCTCTCCTGCTGGCTTGGCAATATAGCCCAAAATCCGAAAACGCCAACAATCATTAAGCTGACAGCATAAAGTACTCTCATTTAAATATTCCCCACAATTAATCAAAGACGGCCATAAAGCTGATACCGAGATTTGACGTTATCAGCTTTATCTATAGATGCGGGAATATGGAAAATGGTTAAATGCTAAGAAATTAGCAACTAGAGCGCCTCTTGGGACGCCCTATGGAAGAACAACTAAAATAAAGTAGGACCAGTAATTATTCAAAACCTAGTTTGGACCAGATTTCATCGACTCTCTGGACCACCTGTGGATCTTTCTCGATAGGATTACCCCACTCTCTGTTGGTTTCTCCCTGCCATTTATTAGTAGCATCAAAACCAATCTTCGAACCCAAGCCAGAAACTGGCGAGGCAAAATCCAGATAATCAATCGGGGTGTTTTCCACCATCACCGTATCACGCGCGGGGTCCATACGGGTTGTCATAGCCCAAATTACATCTTTCCAATCTCTTGCATTCACATCATCATCGGTAACGATAACAAACTTGGTATACATAAACTGGCGCAGGAAAGACCAGACTCCCATCATTACCCTTTTGGCATGACCGGGATACTGCTTTTTCATAGTTACTACAGCTAGCCGATAGGAGCAGCCTTCAGGTGGCAAGTAAAAATCGACAATTTCAGGAAATTGTTTCTGTAAAATAGGCACAAATACTTCATTGAGTGCCTCGCCAAGGATCGCGGGTTCATCCGGCGGACGGCCAGTGTAAGTACTGTGATAGATGGGGTTTTTCCGGTGGGTGATTTTCTCCACGGTAAACACCGGGAAACGGTCCACCTCATTGTAATAGCCCGTATGATCCCCATAGGGGCCTTCATCGTCCATGTCATCGGGGTAGATAAAACCTTCCAACACATACTCAGCACTGGCGGGAACCTGCAGATCACTGAGCAATGCACCAGTTACTTCGGTTTTATCTCCACGCAATAGCCCGGCAAAGGCGTATTCCGACAGGCTATCAGGTACCGGGGTCACTGCTCCCAGTATTGTGGCCGGATCTGCGCCAAGTGCTACAGCTACAGGATAGGGCTCCCCGGGGTGCTTCCGGCACCAATCACGGTAATCCAACGCACCTCCCCGGTGGCTGAGCCAACGCATTATCAGTCGGTTTTTACCGATTAACTGCATGCGATAAATACCCAGGTTTTGGCGCTTCTTCTCTGACCCACGAGTGATCACCAATGGCCAGGTTACCAATGGAGCCGCATCTCCCGGCCAGCAGGTCTGAATTGGCAATTTGGTGAGGTCTAATTGAGCTTTATCTACTACCACCTGCTGACAGGCTGCACCCTTGACCACCTTCGGCCCCATATTGAGCACTTGCTTGAAAACCGGCAGTTTTTCCCAGGCATCGCGCAAATTCTCAGGCGGTTGAGGTTCCTTGAGGAAGGCGAGTAATTCACCCACCTCACGTAGGTCATCAATGCTCTCACGCCCCATCCCAAGCGCTACTCGCTCAGTGGTGCCAAACAGATTGGCGAGCACCGGCGTATCAAAACCGATAGGATTTTCAAAAAGTAATGCAGGACCTCCCGAGCGCAGAACGCGATCAGAGATTTCTGTCATTTCCAGATTGGGGTCTACAGGGAATTTAATCCGTTTGAGCTGGCCACGCTTTTCCAACAATTGGATAAAATCACGCAGGTCTTTGTATTTCATGGGCTGCCGGTCAAGAAGAAAAATCCAGCGCGCAGTGTAAAACAGAAATTACAAAATGGGGAACAGCCCCAGGATAGGGTGCCAATTGAGAAAAGGAAGAAACGACCCGCAAACAAAATGCTGCGGGTCGCAAAAAACTTAAGCTAGCCGTAGCTTAGAAGCGAGGGCGACGCGGACGATCTTCGCGAGGCTTAGCTTCGTTCACGCGGATGTTACGGCCAGACAGAGGCTGGTCGTTCATCTCTTCGATCGCTTTGCGCGCTTCGTCGTCGTTAGGCATTTCTACGAAACCGAAGCCCTTAGAGCGGCCAGTCTCACGGTCAGTAATAACAGTAGCCCGAGAGATTTCTCCGAATGCGCCGAAAGCTTCGTGCAGGTCGTCAGAGGTTACCGCGTAGGCCAGATTTCCAATATAGATATTCACAAAAGGTTCTCACTAGATGTGTGGGCTGTCGTGCAGTCACAAATGAATAACCAGCTCCACCAGATTATCCATTTGAGATTGGCCCTTTGCGGGGTTATCCCTGGGCCAATTCGGTCGGGCGCCAAACTATAAATTTCATACCCAGCGCCACGATGTGGAACTTTATATGCCTTATAGCTCGCCTTTTCAACATTAATTCGCGCAAATAATCACTTTGTGCAAACCAGAATATAAAAGGCGCCGATATGGGCGCCTTTTATATAAAAAAATTATTTCCGTTTCATGGACAGGAAGAATTCGTCATTTGTCTTGAAGTCTTTCAGCTTGTCCACCAGGAATTCAGTTGAGGCTACATCTTCCATATCATGTAGTAACTTGCGCAGGATCCATACCCGCTGCAGCTCGCCCTCAGGCATCAGCAGCTCTTCTCGACGTGTTCCCGAACGTCGAACATTAATTGCCGGATAAACACGTTTTTCCGCGATCTTACGATCCAACTGCAACTCCATATTACCCGTGCCTTTAAACTCCTCGAAAATCACCTCATCCATCTTCGAGCCAGTATCAATCAGTGCAGTAGCAATAATAGACAGACTTCCGCCTTCTTCAATATTCCGTGCGGCGCCGAAGAAACGCTTAGGTCTCTCGAGGGCGTGGGCATCCACACCACCTGTCAATACCTTACCGGAACTGGGTACCGTGGTGTTATAGGCACGCGCCAGACGGGTAATAGAGTCCAACAGGATGACCACGTCTTTCTTGTGCTCTACCAAGCGCTTGGCCTTTTCGATAACCATCTCGGCAACCTGTACGTGACGTGCCGGAGGCTCATCAAATGTAGAGGCAACCACTTCTCCGCGCACCGAGCGCTGCATTTCGGTAACTTCTTCCGGGCGCTCATCGATCAGCAGGACAATAAGGTGGCACTCCGGATTGTTGCGCGTGATAGCCTGAGCCATATTCTGCAACATAATCGTTTTACCGGCTTTTGGCGGCGCCACGATCAAACCCCTCTGGCCCTTACCTATCGGCGCAACCAGATCAATAATGCGGCCAATCAGGTCTTCGGAAGAGCCATTTCCACATTCCAGGGTTAAGCGATCGTTGGGGAAAAGCGGGGTGAGGTTTTCAAAAAGAATCTTATTGCGGGCATTTTCCGGTTTATCGAAATTAATTTCGTTAACCTTTAATAGAGCGAAATATCTCTCACCCTCTTTTGGTGGGCGAATTTTTCCGGAAATTGAGTCACCCGTGCGCAAATTAAATCGACGAATTTGGCTGGGGGAAACATAGAT
The DNA here is from genome assembly GCF_052467515.1 of Microbulbifer mixtoriginis (SeqCode). Classification (NCBI taxonomy): domain Bacteria; kingdom Pseudomonadati; phylum Pseudomonadota; class Gammaproteobacteria; order Cellvibrionales; family Microbulbiferaceae; genus Microbulbifer; species Microbulbifer mixtoriginis (SeqCode). The sequence continues at coordinate 4,328,233 of NZ_CP174314.1, forward strand.
ATCATCCGGACCCGCGAGATAGGAGGAATCAGCGGAACGCAAAAATCCAAAACCATCCTGAAGGATTTCCAATACGCCATCACCGTAAATATCTTCACCGCTTTTGGCGTGGCGTTTGAGAATATTAAAAATAATATCCTGTTTACGCGACCGGGCCAGGTTTTCCAGGCCCATGCCTTTGGCTATTTCAATCAACTCTTCAATGGGTTTGGTTTTTAATTCGGAGAGATTCATACCAATTGCTTATTAAGGTTTCTGTTGTCATTGGCGCGGACACGCCGGAAATAATTTGAGGAGGGGTTTGAAAATCAGAGATTTGCTCGTTTATTTGCCCGATACTCCAGGACTCCATGCCTTTCAAAAGCGTAATACTCATTGGCTTTAGCTTTCCAACACTAAACGTTATAGGGAAAGCCGTCTCAATTAAGCTCAATTCGAGGAATAAATACGCCGGGAATAGTCAGGGACCTATGGGGGGGCGTTTTCTTCAGCTGGTCGTCACTGGATTCACAGCTGACTGAACTATTACAGAATTACAGCCAGTATAACGGGTGTTTCCCATCCTGCAAAGAAATTTGCCTTCTTTGCAGGATGAATTAACCGGGATTAAAGCTGGCTATCGATAAACTCGGTCAACTGGGCGCGAGACAGGGCGCCAACCTTAGTGCCTTCCACATTGCCACCTTTAAACAGCAGCAGGGTAGGAATACCGCGTACATTGTACTTTGCCGGGGTTTCTTTGTTGGCATCCACGTCAACTTTGACGATTTTCAATTTTTCTCCATAGTGACCAGAGAGGTCTTCCAGGACCGGAGCGATCATTTTGCACGGACCGCACCATTGCGCCCAGAAGTCCACCAGCACCGGACCTTCAGCCTTGAGAACCTCGGCTTCAAACTCAGCGTCGGTTACGTTGATGATTGCGTGCTCGCTCATAATGCTTTCCTGTTCTTTAGTTACTCGATGCGGGGACACCGCAGGCGCATCATCTCACGATGCCGGCTGTGGTAATACAGCTGTACTGCGCCGATCAGCCCAGATTTTGGGGCATTAATTCCGTTTTCAAGCCCTGCTCATATATCAGGCCTGCTCCAAAAACCGCTGAAGAATCTCATCAAGATAGTCAAAGCCAAAGGCACTGGCAGCAATACGGCGCTCCAGCGGCTGTACCAGATCCATAGCCATCAGCCCAGGCCAATGTCGCTGCAGGGCCTCCAATGATAGGCCGGTATAGCGCTCAAAAGTATCTACCGGTACACCCTCGACCAGGCGCAGGGCGTTCATCAAGAACTCAAGGGGCAAATCGCTAAACTCTATTGAATCAATATGGGGCTCAGCCAGTGCGCGCTGCAACAACTCCCCCCCCTGGGGTGCAATCGATAGGTAGTCTCTTGGAGTTCGCGTACGGCGACTGCGCAATACCTTCCCCTCTGCAGGCAAGCTGACTTTGCCGTGGGCTCCGGCACCAATGCCCAGGTAATCGCCAAAGCCCCAATAGTTGAGGTTGTGGCGCGACTCCAGTCCCCTGCCACTGTAGGCGGACACCTCGTAGCGAAAGTATCCCTCCGAGGCAAGGAACTCGCGCCCGTGGCTCTGCATACTGGCGATCAGCTGTGACCCCGGTGTCGAGGGGGGAGCGCTGTAGAACACTGTATTGGGTTCAATGGTTAATTGGTACCAGGAGATATGTTCAGGCGCCAGGGAGACAGCGCGCTGCAGGTCTTCCAGAGCCTCAGCCTCTGTCTGTCCAGGCAGACCATGCATCAGATCGAGATTGATATTATCGAAGCCGGCCTTCCGCGCCATCCCTAGGGCCTCACTGGCCTCTTCGCCGCTGTGGATGCGGCCCAGATTGTGCAACTGGCTACTGCTAAAACTCTGCACGCCAATCGAGAGTCTATTAACCCCTGCGGCCCGATAGCCGGTGAATTTAGCCTGCTCGAAAGTACCCGGATTGGCTTCCAAAGTTATTTCAATATTCTCACTGAAGCCAACCAGCTCCTCGGCCATTATCAGGATCTGGCCGATTGCTTCGGGAGAAAACAGGCTCGGGGTACCACCACCAAAGAAAATCGAGCGCAGCTTGCGTCCCTGCACCCAAGGCAGCTGGCTGATCAAATCACGGCGCAATTGCGCCACATAGTCCGCCTGTGGGAGAGCATACTCCGTATCCGTATGATCTCTGCTCGCCTGGTGGGAGTTGAAATCACAGTAGGGACATTTACGCACACACCAGGGGATATGTACGTAAAGGCTAAGCGGCGGTAACTGCAAACTATGGTTTCTATCCTGCAAGATCGGTACCCAGCATAGTTTCCTGCCACATCGTTTCAAATGCCACCACTGCCTGGGCGCGGTGGCTAATGCGGTTTTTCAGCTCTCTCGGCATCTGCGCAGAGGTCATTCCTTCCGCATCCACAAAGAACAGGGGGTCGTAGCCAAAGCCCTGCTCACCGGCAGGCTCATTGAGTATACGGCCGCGCCACTGGGCACTACATACTAGGGGGACCGGGTCATCAAAACTGCGTACAAAGGCTAGTGCACAGTGGAAACTGGCACCACGACGCACCTCTTCGATCCCTTGCAAGGCCTCAAGCAGCTTGCTGTTATTGCGTGCATCCGTAGCACCCTCGCCGGAATATCGCGCCGAATAGATTCCCGGCGCACCACCGAGCACATCCACTGCCAACCCAGAGTCATCGGCCAGCGCCGGGAGGCCGCTAATGCGGCTGGCGTGGCGTGCTTTGATCAGGGCATTTTCAATAAAGCTGAGCCCGGTCTCCTCTGCATCACTCACACCGAATTCAGACTGTGGCAGAACCTCGATGTCCCAGCTGTTGAAGAGTTGGGAAAATTCTCGCAATTTGCCGGCGTTACCGCTGGCCAAAACAATTCTTTTTAACATGCCGTATCAAATAAAAAACGGGCTCTGGGCCCGCAAAGGATTCAGTTTAATTGAGAAGTCTTTCTTGATCACACAGCTTGCAGCCGTATAAACAGAGAGAATCGCTCACTCAGATCATTCACCATTGCCGCTAGAGCTTGCGACGGAAGGAAATTGTCTGTTTCTTGCCATTGGGCAGAGTCACATCCACATTGAAGGTGAGAGTTTCCTCTTTTTCAAAGCGCAAGGGTGCCAAATAGTAAACCGCGTCGCCTTCCCGAATTTCTTTAAACTTCAGCGGTCGCGACTGCTGAATCAGGTTTGTCGCATTGCCGGACATCTCCGCACTGAGGCCCTTGGTACCACCATCTTTTTTCACCACAGAGACATTCACGTAGGCGCGGTCTTTAGCCCTCACCAGTTGGTACTGTTGGGCGATGTCCGGCTGGATAAAGTCACTGTTGAACACCGAGAAAATCACCCGATAATCTCCGAAGTCCTCGTAATTCTTAATAACACGGGCCTGTTGTGCCATGGCACTAGCGGTCAGGAAGAGCAGCGTAAGAGCGGCAGCGACATTAAAGATGCGGTTCACGGGTCACCTCCAATTGTTATGAGCGCCCTTTCAACTGAATAACCGGGCAGACCCGGCGGTTTGGCCAGAGCGATAATCACCCATATCAGCAGTTTGCCCCAGAGACCCGGAACAAAAACTTGGCGCAGATATTAGTTTAGCGAGTCAGGTGGTATATCGCGGTCTCACCGAATAAATTTGGCAAAAAGTCTTTAAAGACCACCCCTAATTTCGACTCAGATACTACCTGGCGGTGCAAAATAGTCCAATCGTTCTGCTCGCACAGCACCTCGAAGTCTCGAAAAGTACAAAAATGAATATTGGGTGTGTCATACCATTCAAATGGTAATAAATCGGAAACCGGCATACGCCCAGAAAAAGCCAGGTGCCAGCGTGCCTTCCACTGGCCAAAGTTGGGGAAGGTGATAATACAGTCGCGCCCAACTCGTAACATTTCACCCACCACCAGATGCGGGTGCCTCAACGTTTGCAGGGCCTGGGTCATTACCACGGTATCGAAACTGGCATCGGCGAAATTGGTAAGCCCCGCATCGAGGTTTTGCTCGACGACATTGACCCCACGCTGCACACAGCAGTGTATCTGCTGCGCATCTATTTCCAGTCCGTAACCGACAACGTCTTTGTTCTTCTGCAACTGTTCCAGCAGTTCACCATCACCACAGCCCAGATCGAGTACTCGGCTTGCGGGTGCTATCCAGTCTTGGATTACATTGAGATCTATACGCATGCGGGCTGCCCTGCTTTGTGCTCCAGCGCTACACGCTGCATGTAGGCACGAAAGACGCCCTCGTAGCGCTTATTTGGCAACAGGAAGGCATCGTGTCCCATGGCGGACTCTATTTCTGCATAACTCACCGCCCGATTGGCGTGCATCAACGCATCGGCGATTTCCCGCGAGCGGCTGGGGGCGAAGCGCCAGTCCGAAGTGAAGGAGATCAACAGGAAGCGGCAACGCGCATGGGCAAAAGCCGCTACCGGGTCGTCGTTGTACTCCCGTGCGAGATCAAAAATATCCAGCGCTCGTGTCATAAGGATGTAGGTATTTGGATCGAAACTGCTGGAAAAGCTATCACCCTGGTAGCGCAAATAACTCTGAATCTGAAACTCCACCTCTTCGTCAACGCCCTGCTGGAAGCTGCCGGAACGCAGTTCACGACCAAATTTATGCGCCAAACCATCATCGGAAAGATAGGTAATGTGGCCAATCATGCGCGCGACAGCCAAACCTCCACGTGGCAGTTTCCCCACCTCCAGATAGCGCCCTGCACAGAAATCCGGATCCGAGGTTATCGCCTGACGTGCGGTCTCATTGAAAGCAATATTCTGCGCCGAGAGTTTCATCGCCGAAGCAATCACCACGCAATGGCGCAAGCGTTCCGGGTACTCCAGAGACCAACGCATGGCCTGCATCCCCCCCAGGCTGCCACCAATCACTGCGGCCCACTGCTCTATGCCAAGAATATCTGCCAAGCGCGCCTGGCTGTGTACCCAGTCGCGCACTCGCAAGGAGGGAAAATCCGGGCCCCAGGGTTTACCCGTGGCGGGATTGATAGAGACGGGCCCGGTAGAACCATGGCAGCCGCCCAAGTTATTGACCGCCACCACAAAAAACCTATTGGTATCGATGGGCTTGCCGGGACCGATATAGTGGTCCCACCACCCTGGGCGCTTGTCCTCGGGGCTGTGTCTGCCCGCAGCATGGTGGTGACCGGATAACGCATGGCAAATCAACACCGCGTTACTTTTATCGGCATTCATTTCGCCATAGGTTTCATAGACTAGGGTGTAGTCCTGTAAAACACGCCCGCAGGCCAACTGCAGAGGTTCACAAAACTTATGGCTCTTTGCTGTTACAAGACCTACAGAGCCGTGATCTGCTGTACTGAGTGCCTCGCGGGAGGGGCTGGAGTTTTCCGTGGACAAAGTAATTATATCTGTCGGGTTATTTGGCGGTTGGTTATTGTCACTGCAGCAAGTGTACGGGAGTGCTGCAACTTATGACAATTAGCAACCGCCGGCGAGAGTGTTAAGTCGTCAGAGCTGGTTTCAGTGGGGTGACATTGTGCGCGCGCGGCGCTGGCGCCAAAGGCTGTGGTGCCGAAGTACTGTAGCGCAGCAAGTCCTCCAGTGCCGACAGGGCCCGATCATTGCGCAGTACCTCGTCCTCTAGGGTACGCAAATCGGTGTGCCGACTTCGGGTTTTCTGCTTCAGCTCGGTCAATTTGATCAAGTGCCGATTCAGAAGATGTTTTTGGTATTGCGTATGTTGCTTGAGAGGTTCCAGAGCCTGCTCAAGCCAGTTTTCTGCCGCGGCACCCATTTCGCTATAAAGGCGCCCTACCTCACTGGCCAGGGTCGTAACAAAACGCTCGCTCAAACGGTTGCGCCGCGCCAGTAAAAGCTGTGGGGAGCGTCGCAGCTGGGCCGCCTGGCGGTGTAAGCCGCGCAGGGTGATACGGAATTGGCGAATGGTGAAGTACTGTTCGGCACTGTCCACCTTCTTCAGGCTGGAACGCTCAAAAATCGCATCCAACAGTCGATTCGCCTGATCCACTTCCCGCTCTAAAGTGGCTAACTGGCAATCGACTCCCTCCATAAAAGTATCGATGGCCTTGGCAAGCCCCATGGGTGTCCAACGCTTATGCAGCGCCTTACTGGTTTCATCAACCAACCGTTGCAGCTGTTGTATGGTAATAGGCGCGAGTAGGGCCGTACTCTGCCGCATTAGCATGCGCTGGCTGGACTTCAGAGTGAGTAACTCCTGATGGCAGAGCTTATGTTGCTCACGTACAGTCTGCTGCAACTGGCCCAACTCGGTCAGTTGCTCCTCAGTGCTGGCACTATTGCGCTGCAAATGCATCAGCGCGGCACGGCCGCTGTTGAGCCGGCGCTTGAGCAGATCGCGGGTATCCGCCATCAACGTCAGGGCCTGGTGCAGAGAGCGGTGTTCCGCCACTTTTTGGCGGTGCTCCAGCAAACGTTGAACCAACAGCTTTTCAAAATCAGTAAAACAGCTGTTGCGCAAAAGTTCGACATCCTGCTGTTGACGCGCCAACAGGGCCATTTTTGCCGAGACTCCGGTGACACTCTCCTGTGGCAGGGACAGTAATTTTGCGACCTGAGAACGCATGCGCCGCAACAGTTGCTGCGCATCTTCATCTGGATCATCCCAAAGAACATCCACTTTATTCAACAACGCCATAACTGGAGTGCCGCGATGTTCGCGCAGAGGGGCCAGGTGGGTCTCCCACATATTCATATCAGTGCCACTGACACCGGCATCGGCGGCCAGCAGAAATGCGACTGCCTGGGCGCCAGGCAGTGTGCTCAGAGTCAGTTCCGGCTCATTGCCCAGAGCGTTGAGTCCCGGTGTGTCAATAATCCGCAGGCCTTGATCTAGCAGTGGATGTGGCAGGCAGATCAGCGCATAGCGCCAGGCGGGAATTTCCACCAAATTGCCTTTGTCATCCAGGTGGCGGCGATCGAAGCCATAACGCGCAGCCTCCTCCGGCAACACCGATTTGGTGGCGGCCACTTTTAGTAAAGCTTCGCGGGTCGCATCGGGATTATTGGCGTCGAACTCGTGCGTGACCCACTTCTGTGGAATTCGCCGGAAGCTCTCAAGGCTGGTATTGGTCGCCAGGGTCTCAATGGGCAACAGGCGCAGGCTGGCGCGCTCTCCGCCATCGCTAAAGATCTCCGTTGGGCACATGGTGGTGCGGCCGGGTTTGGAGGGTAGCAGCCGCTGGCCGTAGGTCTGTGCCAAGAGGGCATTGATCAGCTCGGTTTTGCCACGGGAAAATTCTCCCACAAACACCAAGGTGAACTGATCATCGCTGAGAAGCGCACGGGCCTGTTGTACAACTTGGCAGGCGCCGGCAGAGTTGGGGAAATGCTGCTGTAACCACTGACTGAACTGGGCGAATTGTCGATCCAGATTCTTTTTCCAGCGATCGTATTCAGAGATATGTTGGCGTAGGAGTGCGTCTTCCATTTCACAGTATTCTTGTAATTTATACTCTGCTGGCTACCGACCCAAAACACTCAAAGCTGAGTTGGTCCGGTAGCCGTTAGTATAAAAGTCTAACACTGCGCCAAATGCGATCCAGTGCGCGCGGTGGAAGAAAAGCGCACAGTAGTCAATTTAAAAACCGGGGATATGCCAGAAAAGGCTGTAAACAAAGCGCGGCATATTGGCCATACTGGCAAAGCCTAATAGCAACTTATCCGCCACAGTAAGTAGAATAAACACGAAGATAGGGCTGATATCAATCACCCCCAAGGGCGGAATCAAGCGGCGTACCGGTGCGCAGAAAGGCTCTAGCAACTGGCGCAGTAGCATCAGTGCTGGGTGGCTGCTCTGCGGAGCGATCCAGCTGAACACAATGGAGATCAGCATTCCCACAAACACGACCGCAATCACGGTAGCGACACAGCCGATCAGAGACCACAGCAGTGCACTCAGGGGATTGAAAAGACCAAATCCGGCAAACGCACCGCAAACCAGTATCATCACTAGACCCACCAGCAAGGCCAGCACTACCGAGGCCATATCCACGCCGAAGAGACCCGGCACTACCTTGCGCAGGGGCAGTAGTAGCGGATTGGTAACTTTAACGATGCCCTGAGAAATCGGGTTATAGAAGTCTGCCCGGGCCAACTGCAGCAAAAAACGCATCAATACCGCAAATAGGTAGAGGATACCCAGGGTAGCCACCAGGAAAACACCGATGTTGCTGAAGGTACTTGTCATTGAAAATCCCTAAAGAGTGATCAACTCGCGGCGCAGCCTGCACCATTTATTGTGTTGATAAGTTTATTGGTCCAGTTCGCGAGCCATTTCTGCAGCGCGCTCGGCACAATCGCGCATGGCATCGGCCACCAACTGCGGCAGGCCGCCCTGCTCAAAGCGCTGCACAGCGCGCTCGGTGGTACCACCCGGCGACATCACATTGCGCTTCAACTGAGCTACATCTACATCACTGGTCATGGCCAGTTTGGCGGCGCCCAGGGCAGTTTGCAACACGAGGCGCTCGGCATCGGCGCGGGCAAAGCCACTGGCTGCGGAGGCGTCGATCATCGCCTCCATAAACTGAAAGAAATACGCCGGCGCCGACCCTGCCACAGCGATCACCTGGTCGATGCCCTCTTCTTTATCCACCCATAGGGAGATACCTACTGCGTTAACTATACGCGCAGTAATGGCGCGATGCTCCGCAGTTACCGCCTCGTCTGCAAACAACCCTGTCACCCCACTCTGTACTAGAGCCGGCGTATTGGGCATAGCGCGTACAATCGGCAGATGCTCCCCCAACCAGCGCTGGTAGGCAGCCAAGGGAATACCTGCGGCCAAAGTAATAATCAGCGGCTTGCTCCCTTTCAGGTGGGGGCGCAAATCCATGCACAGATCGCGCATCACCTGGGGCTTTACCGACAAAACGATGACATCTGCGCCATCAATCGCATCGATATTATCACTGTGCACCACGGTATTGTGGCGCTTGGCAAACGCCTCAAGTTTGAGGGGATCACGCCCGGTAGCCACAATTCTATCGGCCGGGTATCCCGCCGCCAGCAGGCCACCGATTACCGCACCGGCCATATTTCCGGCACCGCCGATAAAAACAATTTTGGGATTTGTTGCAGTCACTTGGGTTACCTCGGCGAGCATTCGCCTCATTCTCTGTGAGTTTTACTGGCTGTTATACCCCGCAGGGATTCCGATAATATGTGGTCGCTCAATTCCAATAACAAGAGAAGCGCGCCCGAGCGCGCTAGCCAAGGAGAACACAATGTTGAAATGGCGCTATTTGGTGACCGCCGCAATGCTCAGCGCGGCTGCTGTTGCCCATGGAGTGGAGACCCGCACCGAGAACAATGGCCAGCTGCAGTTACAGGACATTCCCCCAATCCCAGCGAGCCTGGTGGAAGAGCTCGACCGCTACCAGAATGTGCGCTCAGCCAGTTTTCGCGGCTGGGATATGGAAGGCAGCGGTATGTATATCAGTACCCGCTTTGGCGAGGTAAACCAGCTGCACAAGGTAGAGCGCGCTGGAGGAGCCCGCCGCCAGCTGACTTTTTTTGACGAACCAATTGGGGAAGTACTTACCCGCCCCCAGCACCGACAGCTGGCCTACACAATGGACGCCGGCGGCAACGAATATGCGCAGATTTTCCTATTTGACAGTGCCAACGGTAAGAGCAAGATGCTCAGCGATGGCGAATCTCGCAATGGTGCCATTCTTTGGAATAAGCAGGGCTCAGCCCTGGCTTACCAAAGCACCCGTCGTGACGGTAGGGCCAACGATATCTGGATGACTACGATTGGCGACAAGAAAAATGAAGATCGCCTGATACTAAAATCGGAGGATGGTAGCTGGTGGGGACCCAGTGACTTCTCTCAATCCGGCAGCCAGCTACTGGTTCTGCAATATATTTCTTCCACCCGCTCTAAAGTTCACCTGTTGGACCTGGACAGCGGCGAAATAACATTGCTCTCCGGTGATGATGAAAAAGACTCTCGCAACTTTCCCGCCGGCTTTAGCTACGACGACCGCTCCATATACCTGGTTAGCGATAAAAATGGCGAGTTCACCCAACTGATCCGCAAAGATCTAGCCAGCGGCGATGAGAAAATTATTAGCGCCGGTATTCCCTGGGATATCAGCAGCTTTGTCCTTAGTGAGGACGGCCGCCGCGGTGCTTTCGTGTCCAACGAGAACGGCATGTCGGCACTGTACTTGTACGATCCGCGCAATGATCGCTACCGCAAAGTCGACACACTACCTATTGGTGTGATCGGCGGTATCGAGTTCAACCCCAGCGGAGACAAGTTAGCGTTATCACTGAACACCCCCAAAACCCCCACTGATACCTTTGTTTTGGATCTGGGCCGGCGCCCCCTATCCAGTGGCGATCTGAACCGCTGGACATTTAGTGAGGTGGGCGGCCTGGATACCGAGCAATTTATCGAGCCCAAGCTGGTGCACTACCCCACTTTCGATAAGGTAAATGGCGAGCCACGCAAGATTCCCGCCTTCGTCTACAAGCCGCGCGATATAAAGGCACCTGTGCCGGTCATTATTTCCATTCACGGCGGCCCCGAAGCTCAGTACCGCCCACTATTTTCCAGCAAGTACCAACTGTGGTTGAAGAAATTGGGGGCTGCAGTGATCGCTCCTAATGTGCGCGGCTCCGCCGGCTACGGAAAAAGTTACCTGGCCATGGACAACGGCTACAAGCGTGAAGATTCGGTGAAAGACATTGGCGCGCTATTAGACTGGATCGCCACCCAGCCGGACCTGGATGCCAAGCGGGTTGCCGTCTTCGGGGGTAGCTACGGCGGCTATATGGTACTGGCCAGCAGCGTCCACTATTCGGATCGCCTAAAAGCGGCTGTGGACATTGTCGGTATCTCCAATTTTGTCACCTTTCTCACCAATACCAAGAGTTATCGCCGGGACCTGCGTCGTGTGGAATACGGTGACGAACGCGATCCGCAAATGCGCGAATTCCTGGAAGGTATCAGCCCTAACAACCATGTGGAGAAAATCCAGATCCCCATGTTTGTGGTGCAGGGAAAAAACGACCCTCGCGTCCCCGTCACAGAAGCGGAACAGATCGTGACGGCACTGCGAGAAAGCGGTAACCAGGTTTGGTACATGAATGCGTTAAATGAGGGGCACGGCTACCGTAAAAAGGAAAACAATGATGTCTTCACCCAGGCTACCGCATTGTTTTTTGCCGAACACTTGCTCGACGAAACACAGAAGGAAAAACTGACTTTAGTTGAGTAGTGCCAAAGGCTCTTATAAATCGTAATGCTTAATAAACGGCCCAGTGGGCCGTTTATTTTTTAAGGCCTTAAACTCAATGTTTCCACAACAGCGATCAGGTTGAGCGCTATGGCAAGTATCCACAACCAGTGCCGGCTCTCAGGCCACAGGGCCTGGGAGACGGTGCGGTCTAAGAAATTGGTGATCAGTGTGACCTTAGGTAGCGCAAAGGAAAGCAGGCAAAGAAAAGCCAGCCATTCCAAGGCCATCCAGGTCACCAGCAGGGTGTGCGCCATAGACAGGGAAATCACTGCGCATAGCGTCAACCCCAGCAATATCACTTCGAGAGTCCCTGAGCGTTTCATTGGTCTCTTACACTTTCCCCACGAACTCAGCCCTAGAACTTCGGGCAAGCGTTCGGATAAAAATAGGATCTTTCATTCAGAGTAATTGCGCGCGCCAAAAATATCTGTGCCGATGCGCACAATGGTCGCACCGCAGGCAATCGCCGCCTCCATATCAGCAGACATACCCATGGAAAGTGTATCCAGCTCCTCGTTGGGAAATAACACTTGCAGAGAATGCAGCAGGCGCGCCATCTCTAAAAAAGGTTGGTGTTGCGCCTGTACTGTCTGTCGCGCCGCGGGGATCGCCATCAAACCACGCAGGCGCAGCCCCGGCAATTGCACTACTTCCCACGCCAGTGTCTCCAAATCCTGTGGAGCTATGCCAGACTTGCTCTGCTCATTATCGATATTGACCTGCAGACAGATATTGAGGGGAGCCAAATTAGTTGGCCGCTGGGATGATAGACGCTGGGCGATCTTCAGTCGATCCACCGTATGCATCCAATCAAAGTGCTCGGCTACCGCGCGAGACTTATTCGACTGCAATGGCCCGATGAAATGCCAATGGATATCCAGATCTTGTAGGGCATCCTGTTTTTCCAGGGCTTCCTGCAAATAGTTTTCGCCAAAGTGTCGCTGACCGGCCGCATAGGCGATACGCAAATCCTCCGCTGGGCGGGTCTTGGAAACCGCCAGCAGAGTGATTTCTGCAGGATCGCGATCGCAGTTGTTGCAGCAGGTCACAATCCGCTCACCTACTGCATTCAGGTTTTCGACGATTGTCGCTTTGCGCATATACTGAGGCCCTTACCGAAATGAGTGGCGATTTTACCTGAGCCCAAACAAGAACCATAAGGTAGCAGTATGGATATCACTGAACTCCTCGCCTTTAGCGCCAAACAAAACGCTTCGGATCTGCACCTCTCCGCAGGCCTTCCGCCGATGATCCGTGTGGATGGCGACGTGCGCCGTATCAACCTGCCGGCCATGGAACACAAGCAAGTGCACGGCCTGATCTACGAGATCATGAACGACAAGCAACGTAAGGACTACGAAGAATTTCTCGAGACCGACTTCTCTTTCGAGGTACCTGGTGTAGCCCGCTTTCGTGTGAACGCCTTTAACCACAACCGCGGTGCCGGTGCCGTATTCCGGACCATTCCCTCCAAGGTTTTAACCATGGAGGATCTGGGCATGGGCCAAGTTTTCAAACAGATCTCCGATACTCCGCGCGGCCTGGTCTTGGTCACAGGGCCCACCGGCTCCGGTAAGTCCACCACCCTCGCCGCGATGATGGACTATATCAACGACAACAAATACGAGCATATCCTCACCATTGAGGACCCAATCGAATTCGTGCACGAATCCAAAAAATGCCTGGTGAACCAGCGCGAAGTGCATAGAGATACCCACGGCTTCGCAGAAGCATTGCGCTCGGCCCTGCGTGAAGACCCGGATATCATTCTGGTGGGGGAGATGCGTGACCTGGAAACTATTCGCCTGGCATTAACCGCAGCGGAAACCGGCCACTTGGTATTCGGCACCCTACATACCACTTCCGCCGCCAAGACTATCGACCGGGTAGTGGATGTGTTCCCGGCACAGGAAAAAGCCATGGTGCGTTCCATGCTATCGGAATCCCTGCAAGCAGTAATCTCGCAGACACTACTGAAGAAAAACGGCGGTGGCCGTGTCGCTGCCCACGAGATCATGCGCGGCACTCCCGCAATCCGCAACTTGATCCGCGAAGACAAAATCGCGCAGATGTACTCCGCCATCCAGACTGGTGCCAGCGTTGGTATGCAGACCATGGACCAGTGCCTGGAAGACCTGGTGGCGCGACGTATCGTCAGCCGCGAAGTCGCGCGGGAAAAAGCCAAGATGCCAGAAAACTTCTAAGCATTAACGGCCCCTCTTCAGTCAAAAAATAATACGCGGTAACAATCATGGATATAGAAAGACTCCTACAGCTGGTAGTAGAGAAAGGTGCATCGGATCTGTTTATCACCGCCGGCGTACCGCCTTCCATCAAACTGCACGGCCGCGTAGTGCCTTGCAGTAGTAGTGCCCTCACCCCAGAAAAAGCCCGTGAGCTAGTAGTGGGCACCATGAATGAGAAACAGCGCCGTGAGTTCGCCGAAAAAAAGGAATTAAACTTTGCCATTGCGGTACGCAACGTGGGCCGTTTCCGGGTGTCGGCTTTCTTCCAGCGCAACTTGGTGGGTATGGTGCTGCGACGCATCGAAACAAAAATCCCCACCATTGACGGCCTCGGCCTGCCGGATGTACTCAAAGATCTGGCCATGACCAAGCGCGGGCTGATTATTTTTGTAGGTGCCACCGGTACCGGTAAGTCCACCTCCCTAGCCTCGATGATCGGCCACCGCAATGAGAACACCAAGGGTCATATCATCACCATTGAGGACCCGATCGAATTTATCCACCAGCACCGCGGCTGTATTGTGACCCAGCGCGAAGTGGGTCTGGATACCGACTCCTTCGAAATCGCCTTGAAGAACACTCTGCGTCAAGCGCCAGATGTCATCCTGATTGGTGAGGTGCGCTCCCGCGAAACGATGGAGCATGCCATTGCTTTCGCCGAAACTGGTCACCTGTGCCTGTGTACACTGCACGCCAACAATGCCAACCAAGCCCTCGACCGGATCATTCACTTCTTCCCGGCAGACCGTCACCAACAGCTGTTTATGGATCTGTCCCTGAACCTTAAGGCCATGGTTGCCCAGCAGCTGGTACCAACACCGGATGGCGATGGCCGCCGCGCCTGTCTGGAAATTATGATCAACACGCCGTTGATGTCAGACCTGGTGCGCAAAGGCCAGGTGCACAAGATGAAGGAGTTGATGAAACGCTCCGGCGAACAGGGCATGCAGACCTTCGACCAGGCGCTGTATGAACTCTACGATCGCGGCGAAATTACTTACGAGGACGCCCTCGCCCACGCCGACTCCGCCAACGACTTGCGCCTGATGATCAAGCTTAAGTCTGAATCCGATGCAGAGTATTTAAACAGCGCAGCCGGCGAGTTGAGTCTACAAAATGACTCTGAGTACGGCGATGGTGGGCCGCAACTTTACTAAGGTTGCTACTTAGCTATCCAAGAACCGTTTACAGAAAAATCAACGCCCTAACACCTGTAAACGGTTCTCATCTAAAAAAACCGCTTTTAATTTCCCGATAAGTCTACAGCAAGCTGCGCTCAATAATTTACGAGCTGCTTTATTCCAAGATACTCAGGGCCCCAACCTACTATTTGACTTGGGGAACAATATTTCCTTACCCTTCTCCTCCCCTCACCGAATTACTCACTTCATCGCGGCCATAGAAATGAAAAATAAAGTTGCCTTGATAACCGGAGGCAGCCGGGGAATCGGTGCCGCCACAGCAAAACTACTGGCTCAACGTGGATATCAGATTGCCATCAGCTATCGGGAACGAAGGAAGCAAGCGGAAGACCTAGTAAATGAACTTCAATCTTTGGGCGTTACTGCAATAGCGGCACGTGCCGATATCACTTCAGAAGTTGAGATTATTCGTCTATTCGAAAAGGTTGACCAAAATCTCGGCCCGATTAACAGCTTGGTAAACAATGCCGCAATCATTAAACCGCAGATGCGTGTTGAATTAATGGATTCTCAGCGTATCAACGAGATCCTTCGGACCAATATCACCGGTACATTGCTCTGCTGTCGCGAGGCGATTAAGAGGATGTCAACAAAAAGCGGGGGCAGCGGAGGAACCATTGTCAATATCTCATCCGCCGCCAGTCGTTCAGGGTCACCTAATGAATATATCGATTACGCGGCTAGCAAAGGTGCTGTAGATACTCTAACCATCGGACTCAGCCAAGAAGTCGCCGGTGAGGGAATTCGAGTGAACGGCGTAAGGCCGGGTTTTATTTACACGGAAATGCATGCTGATGGCGGCGAACCAGATAGAATTGAGCGAGTAAAGTCTGCAATTCCACTCAAACGCGGCGGGCAAGCCGAAGAAGTGGCTAAGGCAGTGGCCTGGCTTCTCAGTGACGAATCAACCTTTACAACCGGCTCATTTATTGATGTCGCAGGTGGAAGATAAGAATATATGTTTGAAGCACTTTTTTCCCTTGTTGCAGCAACAGCTCTGCTACTTGGCTCCCCCGGTCCCGCACCACTCGCGCTGGCCGCTTCTGGGGCAACTTTTGGGATCAGGAAAAGTAGCCATTTTCTTATCGGTATCCTACTGGGACTAAGCGTTGCAATTATGGGCGCAACCGCCGGGATAGCGGCCCTGCTGGCAACCTGGCCCAAGGCGCGCTTTGCCGTACAACTTTGCGGGGCTTTGTATATTGGCTATATCGCCATAAAAATTGCCACAGCCCCGGTAATGGAGAAAAACCCATCAGCGGAAACTCAAGCGCCATCACTGTTGGATGGGTTTATTTTTAATCTACTCAACCCCAAAGCTTATGCCGCCTTCTTTGCCATCTTTTCCCAATTTTTACTGCCAATTGAAGAAAGCAACTTAAGTTACATTGCTACCGGAATGGTCTGTTTGATAGTCGCGGCTGTGGTCGATTTTATCTGGCTATGTCTGGGAGGAAGTTTGCGGTCAGTTTTTCATAAACCTAAACAGGCACGTCTAATCAGAGTTTGCTTTGCCCTGCTGATGTTAACGGCTGTGCTAATCGTTTTCCTGCGCGGAATGGTTTAGCTACTAGCAAATCTCCGTGATCAGGTTTTTTACCGAAGACAGCATACGCCGGCTTACCAATGGGGCTTGTGTTACCCCTTCCAGCTCCACCCGATAATTCGCTCCGTCTCTGCGTAAGCCTGTAATAAATGCTACTGCCACCAGTGCACTGCGGTGCACTCGAACAAAGCGCTCGGCAAATTCGCTTTCCAACTCTTTTAATGACTCATCAAGAATCGTCTCACCGGCAGGGTGATGGGCCACCACATATTTGCTGTCGGCAACCAAACAACGAATGCTGTCCACTTCCAATAGCTCGACCCCCATACGGCTCACCGCTTTGATACGGCTGCGACCGCGATCCTTCTCGTCACCACTAACAAGTTTTTGTTGGGGTTTATTGAGGCACTGCACCTTTGCCAGCGCTTGGCGCAACTGCTCCACGCTGACAGGCTTGAGTAGATAACCCACCGCGGCGGTGGCGAAGGCCGGCAGGGCGAACTCATCGTGGGCAGTGCAAAAAATTATCGCGGGTGGGCACTCGCGTGTGGAAAGCTGCTGGGCAAGTTCTAAGCCGCTGCCGCCGGGCATTTCTATGTCGAGCAAGACCAGATCTGGGTCCAGTATCTGCACCTGTATCAACGCGGATTCAATATCCGCCGCTTCACCAACAGGAATACAATTTTCGATTGTAGACAACTGCCGCTGCAGGCGCGCGCGGGCCAGGGGTTCATCATCGACAATCAGGACTCGCAACTGGGTCACTCCATCACCTCAGTATCTCTACTGGAATTTATGGTCGGTTTTGTTTCACGCTGAACCACCTCCCGGGGAAACAAGGGTAGTTGTAGGTGCACTCGGTAGTGGTCCTCCACCCGACCGGCGGTAAACTTGAAGCGATCACCGTAATAGGCGGCAAGGCGCTGACGAATATTCTCCACTGCCATACCGTTGCTTTCCTTGGTGAAATGCACAGTTTCTGCCGGAAGTGGGTTTTCAATATCAATGTACAGAACACCGCCTTCGGTTTTCACGGCCACAGTAATTGTGCCGCCCTCACGCAGCTGTGCCACACCGTGTAAAACGGCATTCTCAAGCAATGGTTGCAACAACATGCTGGGTACTTGTATATCCTCCAAAGTACCCTGCTGCTGCCACTGCTGCTGCAAACGCTCGCCCAGGCGCAGAGCCTCAATCTCCAGATAACGTTGGGACAATTGTATTTCCTGCGACAGCGGCACCAGCTTTGGGTCGGCGAGGCTGGCCCGAAACAACACGCACAAATCTTCCACCAAACGCTCAGCGCGATCTGGGTCTACCGCGATCAGGCTGGCCAGGCTATTCATGCTGTTAAACAAAAAATGCGGTCGTATGCGCGATTGCAACGCCTCGATACGCGCGCCCAGTTCCGCCTGTTGCTGGTTGTATAACTGCTGTTGTAAATAGGCGTAGCGCAATACCACCCCGGCGCAGATAGCCCCAAGGAGACAATCACTAGCCAGTCCCCACCAGTCGAAATCCGCCTGCAGCAATAGAGCACGCACATAGCGCTGAATCCCCATTACTAATCCAAGCACGCCCAACACCGCGATAAAGCTGATAGCGCCGGCATGTTTGTGGGGTAACTTGGCTAGATAGGGGCGCAGCCGGCAAAGCACGGCGGCACAGGGCAATATCACCCACTGAATCACCAGGGACACTAGGCCAAGGCGCTGCCAACTGAAGTCGTGCAGCCCGTCCAAGGCGAGCACCAGAACCAGGGCCAGCAATTCTCCCATCAACACCAATGCGGCCAGGGCGGTGACACTGCATAAATCCGGAAGAAAAGGCACCTGCCTGCAAAGCGCAGAATCCTTGCTATCAGTGTCAGTTTTTCGAATTTTCTGCGATATAATGCCCGACGGCCTGGGAAATGACATGCAGTTGTTATTCTTGATTGTCCCTATATTCAAAGCGCACGATACCACCAAGCTCCCCGGCCTTTCACCTCACTGCAGCCAGGAAAACCATGAGCAACGACAAACCCGACTCCGTCACTAATCCCGCCGCCAAACTCTGGGGCGGCCGTTTCAGCGAAGCCACCGACGCTTTCGTAGAGCGATTCACTGCCTCTGTCACCTTCGATCAGCGCATGGCGCTGGAAGATATTCAGGGTTCCCTCGCTCATGCACAGATGCTATCCGAGGTTGGGGTATTGAGCGGTGATGAATATCACCAGATTGCCGATGGCCTGAAAGAGATCGCAGTGGAAATTGAGGCGGGTGACTTTCCCTGGTCGGTGCAGTTGGAAGATGTGCATATGAATATCGAGGCGCGCCTGACCGAACGCATCGGTGCCACCGGTAAAAAACTGCACACTGGCCGCTCCCGCAACGACCAGGTCGCCACCGATATCCGCCTGTGGCTGCGCGGCCGCATCGACCGGATCGGCGCCGAATTAACCCGACTGCAAACCGGGTTGGTAGACCTGGCCGAACGCGAAGCCGATACCATTATGCCCGGCTTTACCCACCTGCAGAGTGCGCAGCCAGTGACCTTCGGCCACCACCTGCTGGCCTGGAATGCCATGCTCAGCAGGGATTTCGAGCGCCTGATGGATTGCCGCAAACGAGTCAATCGCTCGCCCCTGGGTGCCGCAGCACTGGCCGGCACCAGCTACCCAATCGACCGCGCGCGCACTGCCGAACTGCTGGGCTTCGATGCTCCGACCGAGAACTCCCTGGACTCGGTGAGCGACCGGGATTTCGCCATTGAATTCTGCGCCTTCACCGCCCTACTGCTCACCCATCTTTCCCGCGCCAGCGAGGAACTGGTGCTCTGGGCTTCTAGCCAGTTCGACTTTATCGACCTACCGGATCGTTTCTGCACCGGCTCATCAATTATGCCGCAGAAAAAAAACCCGGATGTGCCCGAACTGGTGCGTGGCAAAACCGGCCGTGTGAACGGCCACCTAATTGCACTGCTGACCCTGATGAAGAGCCAACCACTGGCCTACAACAAAGATAATCAGGAAGACAAAGAGCCTTTATTCGACGCTGCCGATACCGCACTGGACTGCCTGCGCGCCTTTGCGGATATGGTGCCCGCACTCAAGGCAAAAAAAGAAAATATGCTGGCGGCAGCTGCCAAGGGTTTCTCCACTGCCACCGACCTGGCGGATTACCTGGTGCGCAAAGGCATTGCCTTCCGCGATGCCCATGAGATCGTCGGCCAGTCGGTTTCCTTTGCCATTGAGCAGCAGAAAGACCTAGCGGAGCTGAGCTTAGAACAGCTGCAGCAATTCTCTGCTGATATCGGTGCGGATGTCTTTGAAGTGCTCACCCTGGAAGGCTCGGTAGCCGCCCGTAACCATATCGGCGGCACCGCTCCCGACCAGGTTCGCGCTGCCTGTGCACAAGCACGAGTGCAAATTGAAGGGCGTCATTAAGGCCGGCCCCAGCAGGACTAGGAGCCCGTTTTTTGCATCCGGGCGCCTGGGGTACGGCCGATCAGTAAACCGGGATTACTGCGGTAATCCCAGTTCGACCGATTCACCCTGCTGCTCGCTCAGCACGCGATTGAGCAGGGTCGGTAGATTTTCCTCGGTGGTACTGCATTTCCAGCCGGGCGCGATAAAAGTGAGGTGGTAACCGCCAGACTTGGCAGCTACCCAAAGTTCCTGATTGGCAGATTGCCGGGAGAGAATAACCTGACTGCCATTATCCTCCAGGGTCAGAGTGAGCACGGCACCACTGCGCTCGTAATCGATATCCCAGTCACAATCGTCCAGGGCATCCTCAATCGCCATCAGGGTATGCTCAATGGCCGCTTCATATTCCGTTTGGCTCATCTTTTATTACTTCTGTTACCGTCTACTGTGTTCAATCTATTGGCTCGCTATACTATCAGGCTTTTGCCGAACACCGCTCTAAAGCCCGAGTGCAGGATGTCACCCATGCCAAAGAAAATGCTCTACCCCCTTTGCGCCCTGCTGAGTGCATCCGCACTCCTCAGTGGCTGCGGTCAGAAAGGACCGCTGTACCTGCCTCAGGCGCCGGCCGAACCCGCGCCAGCTATCACCACAGGCCCGCCCACTACGGTGCCCACTAGTAGCACGGCGGTGGAGCCGGATGAGCCGGTACTTGTTCCAGCCGGAGAAACTGTTGTACCGGAAGGGTACTCCGAACCAAACGACTATTCAGAACCTGGGGATTACTCTACGCCAGAAGACTACCCGGAAGAGGGCTACCCAGAGGAGCAAGCACCGCAGAAATGAGTGAGTTCAGTTATCGCCAAGGCAGCCTGTGGGCAGAACAGGTATCACTGGAAGAGGTCGCCGAGCGTTTCGGAACCCCCACCTACGTCTATAGCCGCGCCCACTTCGAGCGCCAATATCAAGCCTATGCCGAAGCACTGGACAGCCACCCGGGCCTGATCTGCTATGCGGTGAAGGCCAACAGCAATCTGGGTATCCTGTCGCTTTTGGCCCAGCTTGGCGCTGGGTTTGATATCGTCTCCGGGGGTGAACTGGAAAGGGTATTGTTGGCGGGAGGAGATCCCTCGCGAATAGTATTTTCCGGTGTGGGTAAAACCGCAGACGAGATACGCCGTGGCCTGGAAGTGGGTGTGCACTGCTTCAATATCGAATCGGAGGCCGAAATGCGCCGCCTCGAGCAAGTAGCGGCGGAGTGCGAAGCTGTTGCCCCAATCTCACTGCGGGTCAACCCAGATGTAGACGCACAAACCCACCCCTATATTTCCACCGGCCTCAAAGAAAATAAATTCGGCGTCGCCATCAGCAGTGCTCTGGATGTGTATTTATACGCAGCGCGCTCGCCTCACCTGAGAGTTACCGGGGTGGATTGCCATATCGGCTCCCAGCTCACCGAGGTGGCCCCCTTCCTGGATGCCCTCGACCGGCTGTTGATGCTGGTGGACACCCTCTCCGCCGAAGGTATCCAGCTGGAACACCTGGATCTGGGCGGCGGTCTCGGGGTCCGCTACCGGGGTGAAGAGCCCCCAGTAGTTGCAGACTATCTACAAGCGGTTCTGGAGCGTATCGGCGAACGCCAGCTGGGCCTGATACTGGAACCCGGTCGTTCGATTGCCGCTAACGGCGGCGTTCTGTTAACTCGGGTTGAATACCTGAAGCACACCGAAGGACACAACTTCGCCATTGTCGATGCCGCCATGAACGACAACCTGCGCCCTGCCCTTTATCAGGCCTGGCAGGATATAGTGCCGGTTACTCCGGGCGACGGTGAGGACACACTCTGGGATATCGTTGGCCCCGTTTGCGAAACCGGTGACTTCCTCGGCAAGAACCGCGCCCTGGCTCTGCGCGAGGGGCAATTACTGGCCATGCTGTCCGCCGGCGCCTACGGCTTTACCATGAGTTCCAACTACAATAGCCGCCCGCGTGCAGCGGAAGTGCTGGTGGATGGCGAGAATAGCTATTTAGTGCGCACACGGGAAACTTTCGACGACCTGGTTCGGGGTGAGACCCCGGTGCCTGAAAAGGTCTAACGCTTTGTGTCACCCTTGCCTCTTAATTACCAACCAACAGAATTCCGGGACGCCAGCAATGCCGGCGTCACCGGTGGCGAGCACCCCTAGGATGGCCCGCTCAATCAGTTTTACAGAGAAATGGAATGCGCGTTAAATTCAGCAAGATGCATGGACTCGGCAATGATTTTGTAATGCTCGATGGCATCAGCCAGAGACTCAAGCTGTCACCAGATAAAATTCGCCGAATCGCCGATCGGCGCCTAGGCATCGGCTGTGATCAAGTACTACTGGCAGAGCCGCCACGGGGGCCAGAGGCAGATTTTCGCTATCGAATTTTTAATGCCGATGGCGGCGAGGTGGAAAACTGCGGCAATGGTGCACGCTGTTTCGCCCGCTTTGTACGCGAACGCCGCCTGACGGGAAAAAAACGGCTCAAGGTCGAGACTGCTGCGGGTATGCTGCACCTGCGTGTACTGGATAACGACCAGGTCAGTGTCGATATGGGCGCCCCCGTTTTAGAGCCGGAGAAGATTCCGTTCAATGCCGATCGCCGTGCGGATAGCTACCTGCTGGAAGCCAGTGACGAGACCTTTACCATCGGTGCAGTCTCCATGGGTAACCCCCACGCCATACTGTTGGTCGACGACATTCACAGCGCCCCGGTAGTGACCCTCGGCCCTTTAATCGAGGCACATCCCCGCTTCCCCCAGAAGGTGAATGTGGGTTTTCTGCAAGTCGACTCCCGCAGCCAGGCACAGTTGCGTGTATTTGAGCGCGGCGTAGGTGAAACTCACGCCTGTGGCACCGGTGCCTGCGCAGCCATGGTGTATGCCCACCTGCGCGACCTGATGGATGAGCAGGTGGAAATCCGCCTTCCCGGCGGGTCCCTGACAATCCACTGGAGTGGGCCGAATCAGCCGGTTACTATGACCGGGCCCGCGACTACAGTTTTCCACGGGCAAATCATTGTTTAAATAATTTAGCGGGCGAGCCTCAGCTCTAATTTCGATAGAGCACAGGATTCACCACGCGCCCGCGCCAATGTGAACAGAACACGATGGAACACACAGACGCCAATCAAACTTCTGATGAGATTGTCGCCGGCAACCACAGGGAAACCCAGCGCGATGACAAGTTGCTCGCGCGCCAGGTAGCTCGCTACCTAATGCAAAACCCTGAGTTTTTTGTCGAGCGCATGGACCTGCTCGAAACCATCAAACTGCCGCGGGAAAATGGCAAGACCGTGTCGCTGATGACACATCAGACCAATCTGCTACGCGAGCGCAATATTGAGATGCGGCAACGCCTCGACCAATTACTGCACAATGCACGCGATAATGATCAGTTGTTTTTTAATAGCCGCCGTCTGATCCTCGCCCTATTGGAAGCACAGACGATTGGTGAGGCCACCACGGCTCTGTACAACAGCTTTTCCCATGACTTCAATGTGGAATTTACCAGCCTAACTCTATTTGGGCCGCTGGGCGTGTCAGCCGACAAGCTCGGTGAAGTGCGCACCAGCACACTCTCCAGCGCAGAGACGGCCATTGGCGCCATATTGCGTAATGGCCGCCCAATATGTGGAATTTTGCGTCCCGGGGAAAGAGAGTATTTATTCGGAGACCAATGGCAGGAAATTGCCTCCGCCGCAGTGGTCCCGCTCGGCAATCAGCTCGGCATGCTGGCAGTTGGGTCATCCGATCCTCAATACTACCGTTCCAGCCTCGGCACTCTGTTTCTCTCTTACATTGGCGAAGTTTTGGAGCGCTTGCTGCCCAGGCTACTGAATCCCTGAGGCCAACAGGCTTCGGGGTTTCCTGCAGAAAAGATTTTGCCGCCGACCTGATCTCAGGGGCGGCAACGTTGAAAGCACTAAATAGGTCGACTACCGTATTTTGGCTGCGGTTTCCGTGGCGGGTCGGCGGTGACGTCTGGATCGACTTCATTAATCGCCCCGCCACCGGCTAGAAATTCCTCAACATCAGAACTCAGCTGGCTTCTGGCGCGTTCACGGGAGGTAATGGAGCGCTCTTCGGCAAATTCCTCTGTATCCTTGCTGCGAGCGTTCTTACCCTGATCTTCATAACTATCTTTCATAGCAAAACCCTGTAACCCTTACTCCTGTTACAGAGGGAGTACCTCTGTGCCGCCCCTTCCCGCGGCGCCAATGAAATTGAAAGCCACCGGAGTAGCAATCGCCCACCGCATCAAAAGCGGCGATTAATATATAGGCACTTACAATCTACGCTGCCAGCTGCAGGCACCGGAGCCCGTAGAGTTTTTTGTTGGGAAAAAATCGAGGAGATATTGCAGTTTGTTATGGAGATTTAAGTGACAGGTAGGGAGAAACCTTCTAGTAGGAGACGACAGGGATCATTTTTAGGGGATAAAGAAAAGCAAAAGCCCCTTACGGGGCCTTAAACACACTGGGCATTATTAATAGAAATACCCTGATTAATCGGCAAACATTACACCGCTTCGCTACCGGTTTCCCCAGTACGGATTCGGATCACTTCCTCTAGCGCGGTGATAAAGATTTTTCCATCACCGATTTTTCCGGTTTGCGCCGCTTTGGTGATAGCTTCTACCGCCGCATCCACCATGCTGTCATCGACGGCCAGCTCCAGTTTAACCTTGGGCAGAAAGTCCACCACATACTCCGCACCACGGTAGAGTTCGGTGTGGCCCTTCTGGCGGCCAAAGCCTTTCACCTCTGTTACCGTCATTCCCTGGACACCGACCTCAGAAAGGGCAGTGCGCACATCGTCCAGCTTGAAGGGCTTCACTACGGCCGTTATTAATTTCATCTTGTGTTTTCCCCTGGTTTATCTTCTTTGCGGGAACCTCAATGCGACGGTCACCCCAATATTAAGGCGACGCCACTACCGAGCGACTATTTGCTCATAAATTCTGGGTAAGCTTCCATTCCACACTCGGCCAAGTCAACACCCTCCATCTCTTCATCCTCACTGACACGGATACCGGTTGCCAGCTTGAGCAGGTACCAAACCGCCAGGGAGCTTACAAAGACCCAGATAAAGATGGTTAGTGCTCCAACAAACTGGCCAACAAGTGTGGATTCCTCATTGGTAAGGGGGACCAGCAACAGGCCGAGCAGACCAACTACACCGTGCACGGAAATAGCACCTACCGGATCATCAATTCTGAGTTTATCCAGAGTAATGATGGAGAAGACCACCAGAACACCGGCAAACATACCGAACACAGTGGCCTGCAGAGCAGTAGGAGTAGAGGGCTCGGCAGTAATTGCCACCAAGCCCGCCAGCGCGCCGTTGAGCAGCATCGTGAGATCGGCCTTGCCGAACAGCAAACGGGCGGTAATCAGTGCGGCGATAGCACCACCGGCTGCAGCGGCATTGGTATTAACAAACACCATAGCTACAGAATGCGCACTGGCGGCATCGCCCAGTTTTAATACGGAACCACCATTGAAGCCGAACCAGCCCATCCACAGGATAAAGGTACCGAGTGTGGCCAGTGGCAAATTGGCACCGGGAATCGCATAAACCTGACCATTGGGTCCGTATTTACCTTTACGTGCGCCCAGCAACAGCACGCCAGCCAAAGCGGCGGCGGCGCCGGCCATATGTACGATACCGGAACCGGCAAAATCGGAGAAACCGAGGTCACCCAGGCTAAATAGACCAAAGACATCCTGGCTACCCCAGGTCCAGGAACCTTCCAGTGGGTAAATAAAGCCAGTCAATACCACCGCGAAAGCAAGGAAGCTCCACAGCTTCATACGCTCGGCCACGGCACCGGACACGATGGACATAGCGGTGGCGACAAATACGACTTGGAAGAAAAAGTCAGAAGCACTCGAATAAACGGAATCGCCTTCAAATCCATTACTGGAGGAATCGGCCAGTACAGTGTCAAGGCTAAATGCCTCAATGCCAGATAGCATCCAGTTGCCATCATACATAATGGCGTATCCGGTGAGCAGATACATAATGCAGGCTATTGCAAACAGCGCAACATTTTTGGTGAGGATTTCTGTAGTGTTCTTTGAGCGCACCAAGCCGGCTTCCAGCATGGCAAAACCCGCAGCCATCCACATCACCAGGGCACCGCACATCAGGAAATAAAAAGTATCAATTGCATACTGCAACTGAAATATCTGGTTTTCCATGTTTCTCTCCGTTCAAGTCTGTATATTTTTAAAATTATGTTTGTTGCTATCGAGTTAGATAGCGTCTCTGCCGGTTTCGCCGGTGCGTATGCGCACTACCTGCTCCAGGTTGGCAACAAATATTTTTCCATCACCGATTTTTCCGCTGTGTGCACTGGAGCCCAGTGCCTCCAAAACTTTGTCTAACTCAGAATTCTCTACGGCAATCTGCAGCATGGTTTTCGGCAAAAAATCCACAACATACTCAGCACCCCGATACAATTCGGTATGGCCCTTTTGCCGACCAAACCCTTTTACCTCAGTAACAGTCACGCCATTAACACCCACTTCTCTGAGGGCATCGCGCACGGCATCCAACTTAAAAGGCTTGATAATTGCGGTGATTAATTTCATGGATTCCCCCCAAAAAAATGCCCGCGAAATATCGCGGGCGAATTGATTACCAAGTATAAGTAGCACCAACTACCAGGGTTGGCTCACACCAATCGGTATCCCAACATTCCTCTTTACTGACATCGGTACCAACGTAAGCTGCACTCAGATTCAAACCACCGAAGTCTCTGCTGAGCGTTACGGAGTAATCGATATAATCATCGTCCTCATAAAGGAACTCACTACGCTCCATAAAAATGTTGTAACCAACATGCAAATCCAGGCTCAGATCTGCTGGCAGTGAGAAACTGTACTCCGCAAAGGTGTAATAAAATTCGTCGCTCTGCGCCCAATAGTCGGGAGAGTAAGCAACTCCGAGGGTCAGATCTGAAATGCTGAGGTTGCCGTAAATTTCCCAGTAATCTTCATCCTGGTCACTACCGTGATAGGCGTAATAGATATAGCCGACGTCGTAACTAATGGAGTCATTGATATCCGCGGAGAAACCACCGTAAAAATCCTGCTCGTAATCGGTTTCATCAAATCCATAAGCAAAATCCACTTGCGAAGCCCAGGTACCCACGTAAAAGCCATTGCCAAAATCCAGATCCAGACCACCCTGAATTGCGGGATTTCTATCCTTTTGGGAAATGCCTCGGAAGCGATAATCTGAAACCATACCCAGGTTGGCGCTGAAACTGATGCCCTCTTCCTGAGAGCTGCTGGAAGAGGTATTTTCTTCAGCATTTGTTAGATTGGCAGTGCCCAACGCCAGTAAAGCGCCAGCGAAAATAGTGGCAATTTTATGCTTTTTAACTTCCACTTTATTTCTCCTAAATTTCTATAGGCTGTATTTCAAGAGCTGTAATGGCGCCGCCTGCAATCGGTCCTGCACTGTCGGGTATGACAGAGGGTCTCTTGCGTCTTGTGAACCGCTACTTTCCCAGACTCCCAGTGATCGTAAATGGCACACCTGCCTTTTCATTGCAGACTTGATGCCAGGACAGCAATATCCAATAAAATCAATAAGTTAACGGGAAAGCAGACAACCGGAATAAATACGAACAATGAGCCCGCAAAGTCTCACGCACCAAGATGGAACTGTTTGTCATCGCGTGCACAGAAGTGGGGAATCTTGCAGAGGCAGTGATCAGAATAGTGCACAAAGAGTCAGCTTTTGTGGCTATAGGGTGTGGGTTACAATCTGGTGCCATTAAATAAGATTTTGACAGCAAGGAGTTGCCCGTGGCTGCGGACAAACTGCAACAACTCTTAAAAGAACTGCAACAGCAAGGCACAGTAGTTACCAATGACCTGCGCAGTGCGCTGGAGGTTTCACTGGATAAATTGCCGCTGGTCTCCCAGCGCGAGTTCGATACTCAAGTGGAGATACTGAGGCGCACCAGAGAAAAATTGGCTCGCCTGGAAGACAAGGTGGAAATACTGGAGCAGGCTCTCGCACAGAGAGAACACAAACCCGAGGATTAGTTCTTCCACAAGCCGCCGCATCAAGGATGAAAATGTGAGCCTGTCAGTTAGCTACACCCGTGCCCAGCTGGGTGTTAACGCCCCATTGGTCACCGTTGAGACCCACCTGGCCAACGGGCTCCCCGCCTTTCATATCGTCGGCCTGCCCGAAGCTGCTGTGCGCGAGAGCCGCGACCGGGTACGCAGTGCCCTAATTAACAGCCACTTTGAATTCCCCCAGCGGCGTATCACCGTTAATTTGGCCCCCGCGGACCTACCCAAAGACGGCGGGCGATACGATCTCGCCATCGCTATAGGCATACTCGCCGCCTCCGGCCAAGTGCCTAGTGAGCCCTTGGAAAGCTACGAATTTATCGGAGAGCTCGCCCTTACCGGCGGAATACGCCAGGTCAGCGGCGCACTTCCTGCAGCCATCGCCAGTGCTGCAGCTCAACGCCTATTAATAGTGCCGAAAGAAAACGGCAGCGAAGCCGCCCTGGCTGGCAGCGAAATCGCTAACGCCAACTCGCTTCTTGAAGTGTGTGCAGAACTGCATGGCCGGGAAAAATTACCCCGCGCCGAGCAGCAATTAGAGCGAGTAATTACACACACTGCAGACCTCGCTGATGTTCGCGGCCAGCTCAAGGCAAGACGGGCCTTGGAAGTCGCTGCAGCAGGAGGCCACAACCTTTTGTTCTATGGTCCACCGGGTACAGGCAAGACCATGTTAGCCAGCCGTTTGCCCGGTATATTGCCGCCTTTAACCAGCCGTGAATCTATAGAAGTGGCAGCTGTGTACTCCAGCGCTGGATTACCCCACCAGAGTCACAGGCCCTTCCGCGCCCCCCACCACAGCGCCTCCCCAACCGCGCTGGTGGGCGGCGGTAGCACACCGCGCCCAGGGGAGATTTCCCTGGCCCACCGCGGGGTCTTATTTCTAGATGAAATGCCGGAGTTTCCCCGCCATGCCCTAGAGATATTGCGTGAGCCGCTGGAGAATGGCGAGGTGCGTATTTCCCGCGCCAGAGCGCAAGTTACCTTCCCAGCCCACTTCCAATTAGTGGCTGCGATGAATCCCTGCCCCTGTGGTTATTTGGGGGAAACTCGTTGCCGCTGTACACCGGACCAGATAGACCGCTACCGCAACAAGCTGTCCGGACCCCTGCTGGATCGTATTGATATGCAGGTGGAAGTTGGCGCAATGAGTGCAATACAGTTACAGGACTCTCCTCCCGGTGAGTCATCTGAGAGTGTGCGTGAGCGAGTCTGTAATGCCCGCCAACAGCAGTTACAGCGACAGGGAACGATCAATAGCTTGCTAAAAGGGGCGCCGCTGGAAAATCACTGCGCCCTAGGTGATACCGAAAAACTGCTACTGCGACAGTCAGTAGAAAAACTTGGACTTTCCGCACGCAGCTATCATCGAGTGCTTAAAGTCGCGCGCACTCTGGCGGACCTAGCCAAACAGGAAAGAATTGGTACAGCACAAATTGCCGAAGCGTTGGCTTACCGGAACCTAGACAGACGCCAGGCAAGCGTTCATACACATTAAAAGCTCTTTACGCCCTCTAAATCTCGAATATACCGCCAGAGTGAATTCTCATTGCTACAGCGCCATCAGCTGTATATTGCACTGATATTTGACAGGTCAAAAACTATAGTTATCATGGTAACTATATTATACGCTGCTGAGTTAACCTTATGAATAATCACCTATTCATTATTGCCAGAATTTTCCCCAAGACAGAATTCTTTGCGCAAGCCAAACAGGCCATCTTATCCATAGTGCCAAATACTCTCGAAGAGGAGGGCTGCCTGCAGTTCGCAGTGCACGAGGATAAGGAATGCCTATTTTTATACGAGGAGTGGCGCAGCCAGGAAGACTTAGAAAAGCATTACACCATGCCCTATATCGCTCCGATATTCGAAGCCTATCAAGAGTGGCTAAAAGAGCCGGTGGAGATCAATAAGCTCAAGAGACTGGCCTAATGTTTTTCCTCAAAGATCTTCCCTCGCAACAAATGATTGAAGGATATGCCAAACGTTTTTCAGTAAAAGATCTCACAGCCGTTCAGGGCGCACTTACCATGATGCGGGATGCAAGCCTACTTTTACGAGAGCTGGAGAGCTATTTTACTGAGCACGGAACCTCCCAGCTGCGTTTCCTAGTAATGATTGTTATCGACCGGGAGCCACAAAGAGACAGCTTACTAGCTTCAGAAATTGCAGAACGAATTGATGTTTCTCGGCCGGTAATGACACGAACCTTGAAAAGTATGGTGGAAGATGAGCTTATCGCTATGGTAGCAGATTCCAGTGATGGCCGAGCAAAATGTATAGCACTCACTAAGAATGGAAAAAAATTTTTACAGAAAATTTTGCCTGGGTATTTTAAGACAATTTCCAAATTTATGGAGGAACTGAAAAAATGAAGGGACCGATAGTACACGCCCTGTGCATATGGGCATTGGTTTATCCCATTGTTACTCTATTACTTCTGGGGATACAGGCACTGGAATTGCAAATTGCAATTGGTTTAAAGGCTTTAATAATGACCGCCATTCTGGTCCCACTAATGTATTTCTATCTTGTACCAAAGGTACATCAATTTTTGACCCGGCATTAATTATGCCGGGTGTATTTTAATGGCATCAATAATTAATCATCTGAATTTTTCTCAGCTTCTAGCTTTTTATTTAAGCTTGCTTCTGCTTTCTGTGCATATTGACCACAAGTTACCCTTTTGTTCTGTATAGCTTGGTTTTTAAACTCCCAGCCACTGGCAGGTGCATGAGGGGTAAGTAGTAAATCACAAGGTAAATCGCGCACACGGGCGAAGCTTGTGCGGAAGTCCTCTACGATATTGGGGTAGCGGCTATTATCAATCAGTTGATAACCCGGCGCTGTAAGGCTATCCACATAAGCGATGTCTGTAGCTTTACCATCAGCTACATCTTCCCAGGTCCAGGCCATACTGCCCGGTGTATGACCTGGGATAAAATGTACACGTAAACGCAAATTTCCCAGAACCACTTGCTCGCCATCATGCAGAATACGATCTGTCTTTACTGGGGGATATAAAAGTTCGTCGGCAAAGTGAATATCATTGGCACCACCGCGAGCCATTAACACAGCCGACTCGGCATTGGTTACTACCTGTGCACCAGTCACGCGTTTTAACTCAGCTAAGGAACCTACGTGGTCTGCATGGGCCTGACTGTGCAAGATTAGCTTGAGATCCGAGGGGGCGACTCCCAACCTGCGCATATTCTCCAATAAATGCTCAGCCGTCTGCTCCATGCCACCGTCAATTAGAATCGATCCCTCTTTGCCTTTTAATAACAGTGAGGTAATTCCCTCTGTACCTATTTGCCACGTATTATCTGCTATTTTAAGAGGCGCTACTGGCTGGCGCCAGGATTCTGGCACTTTGTAATTTTCCAGTTGCGGCAATACGGAGAAATTTTCAGCCATCGTGGTACTGGCGTAAACTGTCATTACTATCGCGGCTAGCTTGGCTCTTATATTCATCAATTGCTCTCTATTTTCTTTACACCGGATATACATCTGGGTGCTCCATTAAGTAAGGTATTTTCTATCCATCCAGCAACTCGTTCAAAAACCTCTCCTCGGTGATTCACACCATCGGTATCATTCAAATAGTGATCGTAACCTGGATACTCCCAATAAGTTAATTCACATCGCCCCGCGCTTGTATAAGCATCACGCGCTGCACGGCCGGAGCTGACAGGAGAGGACTTATCTTCTGTACCCTGAATCAATAAGACAGGAACATGGCTATCTAATAAGTCATTGACTGGTACCCGATCGACAACATCGGCCCACCAGCGCATAGAATTCCCCCCCCAGACTTCTACGCTTTCAGGATTCGTCCGTGCGTAAGCGAGTTTGGCATCGACTTCTGTCGCTACATGAGGAGGAACCAAGGACTTAAGTACCTCAGCAAAAGATTGCCCGAGGCCACTAGAGAAAACTACAGCCGCATCTGGATTTAATTTGGGGGCCAAACGGGCAACTACATCTCCGCCCTCTGAGCCACCAAAGAGTACCAGCTTGCCATTCCACCAGTCAGAACCTTTTAACTCATCAACAATTTGCACAACATCCCGGGTGCGCTGCTCAACGGTATGGTTCGTCACATAAGCCTGTGAGCAATCTTTAAATTGGTCATTGGGGCCATCCGTATGGGTAACCCCGTATTTCTCTACCAATAGCACGGCAAATTTTGGGGCAATCTTCTTAACTTGTTGTACTGTCTTATTCTTAATGGCAGGAAGACAACCTGAGCCCTGAGCGATCAATAACAAGCCGTGAGACTCGCTGTGGGCAGGAAATTCTAGAGACCAATAAAGGGTTGAGGTATCCGGACGTTTACTCGTATTTTTTATGAACTCCGCATGAGCCATTGGCAAACTGAATAACAGCAGAATATTTATAAGGACAGCTTTTATTGCCTTTAAACGAAACAGATTCATCATAAAACACCTCCATTTGCTTTTGTTTCTTATGTTTATTGAGAGTGCTGTTTATGACGCAAGTCCATTAAATAGGTTCCATTGAATAGCTTAAAGACTATCTATAATTTTAATTTAAACCACTTAATAGGATTTTCCGCCTATCTGCTCCCACCAGGTATCAAACGAGAGCCGATACAAACAGTGAGGCCGCAGGGGGCTATTTTCCGGTACCAGTGGATGATCAAAGATTGAGGCGTCACGACTCATACCCAGACCATGCATCATTCTTTGTGAAGGAAGGTTTTGTAATGCAGTACACCCCACTACCTCAGTAAGATTTAATTGTTCGAATGCTACTGCAAAGACAGCCTTGGCCGCTTCACTGGCATACCCCCGCCCCCAGAAATCCCTGATGAAGCGGCAACCAAGTACCACACTTGGAGAGAAAGGCAACTCAGCCGAAGCATGTTTAATACCAGCGAAACCAATAAATTGTCCATTCTCTTTCAATTCCACCGCCCAGTACCCCCACCCGTATTCATCGATATGTTCCTTAAGGGTATTTAGTAGCTTATTACTTTTAGTTCGGTTCAGGGTGCAGGGAAAGAACCGCATAACCCGAGTATCTGCATTTAAATGAGCAAAATCACCACGATCCTCTTCTCGCCATTGGCGAAGGACTAATCGCTTTGAATCAGGCTGAATCAATCTGGCCATTGTCTGGGTAGCTACGCGCTGAGAAAATTCCTGGTAACACCTATACCTTTAAGACCATTTTGAAGTAATGAAAGTCCAGTTAACTAAAAAATGATTAACTTAAATTTGGCGAACTTTTTCTGCCTTCATAAAGCATCAAACGGACTAAAAGAAATGCAAACCGTTCTATAGGTGTATGTATTCCTTTCCAGCAGAACATACACACCCTAAAAAACATCTGATTGTGGGAAAATTTACCAGGGAATCACTCAATATTCATGGAGCCCTTGGCTTTCAGAATGGTTCTCGATAAGGCGCGACTTCGCAGGAATGTGTAAGCCTTTCAAGATGTCGCAATACAGAGTGTGAGTCACATAGTAAGCTGCGCAGGGAGGACCTTGAGGCCGCAAATGAATACGAAACTAATCAGGGGCCCCTTTTTCAGCAAAAGAGCACCCAGAGTTGACAAATTATTTGATTGAATGCTCTATAGACCACTCATCAGCATTGATACGATATAAACAATGTTTTAACAAAGGGCTTTCAGTTGGAACCTGCGGATGTTCAAAGACAAGAGAATCCCGCCGCATACCCAACCGCTCCATCACCCGCTGGGAGCGAAGGTTCTGTAACGGTGTAAAAGAAACGACCTCACTGAGATTCAAGGTATTAAAAGCTACATCCAAAGATGCTTTTGCGGCTTCACTGGCATAGCCTTTTCCCCAATAAGGGAAGGCCAAGCGCCAGCCAATCTCTACCGCCGGTGCGAAGGGCAAATCTTCAGTCACATTTTTCATACCGACAAACCCGAGAAACTCTTCGGTTTCTCTCAGCTCCAAGGCCCAAAAGCCCCAGCCGTATTTCTCAATATGCGCAATACTGCGATCCACACCGGCGTCACTCTGCTGTCGCGTCAGCAATGAGGGGAAAAACTCCATCACCCTGGCGTCGACATTCATTTCAGCAAATACAGGCTTATCTTCCTCTCGCCACTGGCGTAGCTGTAAGCGTTCGGTCGTGGGTTGTATTAATTCAAGCATGGAATATTCGCTATTCAATATTTTGTTTCTGCTGAAAACCTTTAGAAGGTGCAACCATAAAATCGCACTGATCCAGCCATTTTCGCTGCCCAGGATAAGCCGCTTCCTCAAAACCCAATTTCTGGTAGAGAGTCCGTGCCGCTAGATTAGTACGCAGGACAAATAAAGAGCACTCGATTGCATTCAGAGCTCTAGTTCCTGTTTGTGCAAGCTGTACTACCAGCGCACGCCCTAATCCGGCTCCGCGATGATTGGGAGAGACAATTAAACGACTTAGGTGGCAGCGGCCCAGGTGTTGGTAATACTGCCCAAAAGCCAGCACATCACCGCTGCTGTCCTGAAGTGCGTAGCTGGGTAACTCCGGCCAACGGCAATCCTCCAAGAAGGACCTCCCCTCGAACGGAAACCTGAAATCAGGACCACCCCACTGTTGGCACTGCTCCCTATCAGGTAGCCAAGACATCAATGTTGGGAATTGCCACTCTTCCATTGGCTTCAGCCTCAAATTCTCCACGGCAATTCTCCTT
This sequence comes from Microbulbifer mixtoriginis (SeqCode), assembly GCF_052467515.1. NCBI lineage: Bacteria > Pseudomonadati > Pseudomonadota > Gammaproteobacteria > Cellvibrionales > Microbulbiferaceae > Microbulbifer > Microbulbifer mixtoriginis (SeqCode). The sequence goes on from NZ_CP174314.1 coordinate 4,362,743, forward strand.
AAAGTTACTTGCGACTCTTTGCCAGCCATCGATCTAACTGATCGGCAAAAGCTTTGCGGTCCGCCTGGCTAAGGGCCGGTGGTCCGCCGGTATGCACGCCGCTGGAGCGCAGGGTATCCATAAAGTCCCGCATATTCAGACGCGCGCGGATATTGGCTTTGGTATAGCGCTCCCCACGGGGATTAAGGGCTTCAGCACCCTTGTCGATCACCTCTGCTGCCAGTGGGATATCGCTAGTAATAATCAGGTCCCCTGCCTCGCAGCGCTGCACTATCTCGTTATCCGCCACATCAAAACCGGCTGTCACTTGCACGGAGCGGATATAGCGCGACGGCGGCACCCGTACCGCTTGGTTGGCCACCAACGTCAGTTCTGTGGCTGTGCGCTCAGCGGCGCGAAACAGGATTTCCTTGATAGCGACCGGACAGGCGTCGGCATCAACCCAGAGTTTTGTCATGGCTCTACAACCTTTTCGAGTGTATCGGGCGGTGCGCCCTCATCGCATTTCTTGCAATTGAGCTGGAAACCCAGCATGGACTCGCGCCCTTGTTCAGTGATCACCCAGGGCCGGTTGGTCCAGGGAGGATTGTGGCGTACATGTTGGAAGTGGCCACAGGCGAGCTCCGCCACCCAGTGATCCTCTTCATCCAGATGGTAGCCGGCGATGGGTTGTTGCATGGGGTTACACAGGCAGGGAAAAGGTGCAGTTATAGCTAATCCCATTGGCAAAGTACACTGTAGCTAAAGGTTTTTGCTATCAAAGGGGATTATAAGCCAAACTAGTGGAACCCCCTTTTAGTACAAACTGAAAAGGTCGACACCCATATTGCTTAAAAATAGATTGGAAGATAAATATACTACTTAGTAGCCTGAATTTTCTTTACCCATTGAGTCTGAATTTTAAAGTATTTCCAAACCTAAATGTTTAAGGCAACAAACTTCTTATATTTCAAATAAAAAATTATCAATTTCTTATCTGTAAAGCCGAAAGACCTATTCTTGTTTAACTTCACAAACAGAAGCCACCTTTTCATATTTATATTCATATTCATACATGAAGTAATTTCCAGAATCACTATATATACGCTCGATTAAATACACACTGCCAAAATCATCGTAATACTCTTTAAAAACCCTATCACTACATCCCGAAAAACCTGAATAGTCACCATAGATTATCGTATCCTCCACAACCTGATAGATCTCTTCAAAAGCTCTATCTTCTTCCTTGTAGACAAATTCAATTGATAGTTTTTCACATAAAACATGGCCATCATCAATATAAGAATAAACCCCCTTTATAGGTCTACCCTGCTCATCATGTTCTTCCCAATGATACACATGTTCAGCAGAATAATGATCAATTACATAAATATTTGTTAAGCTTATAACTTCATCATCAAATGTATTAACAACATCTGCCCCGACGCCACCAATCAAGTCAAGATGGTGTGACTTTAAGTAATTAACAGGAAAGAAATCTTTATGATTCAATATAAAACTTCTGGGGGAATCATATGTATCAACATAAATAAAGCTATCATCTATTGCTTCGACGGTATGAGTATTTAGACTGGAATTCCAGCTAGCGCTAAACTGCTCTACAATAGGATTTTCAACCTCACCATTATGATTTGAAATTAATTTTTTATATATTCTTTTTGGATATTTCCTACACAACAATTCAGGCAAGGGCGAAGGCCTATATCCGCTCGAAAAATCCGAATCCGAGCAAGAGTTAAACCCAAACAATGCAGACGAGGCAATAAATACTAATCCAATTCCATGGATATTTTTCATGAGGCACCAGAATATAAAACAAAAATAGTTAGCCGATATAACAACATAGCACTACAAGCCCCTCAACTCGGGGTAACAAAGCCCTCTCCTTATGGAGTGATTAGGGCTGCTAAATCCTGACCAAAACTCAGTAAAAATCAAAAAGATACCGTAGCTGTATTGCGATATACCTATACAACAAATAAAGTGGCCTCGAGTCCGCTCAGTCATTTAAATAAATTATTAATTTAATCACATAGTGCTGACCAAGGAAGTATAAAAGACCTAACTTTATATCGTTCAAATAATCAAATAGGCGAATCCGAGCCAAACTTTTAAGTTGGTATTCGAAGTAGAATAGACTCTGCGTCTCAAAGCTACAAAGAGTAAGATAGATCAATAATATTCAATAATTAGTTTTTTATAGGGCGCTCTAAACAGAATAAAATCGATTTGCCTCAATCCTGCCACTTACTGAAAGATATCTGTATTTTCTCTATTAAAGCATACCCATTAGTTAACTTAGTCTTCTTAATAAAAGGCTGTGATGAATTATTCTATTGAGCAATAGATTTAGTGCGCAGGACCCTGCTATAGCCAACTCCTAGGGCAAAGGAGAAACCTGTCCAGGCATTCGCACTCATGCCGGGTGGATCCGGGCTAAGGCTGTTAGAATCCACCATTTTCTCGTCACGCGAAGATACAACTCTATCTATGACCCAGCTCAACCCCCGCCAATCCGAAGCCGTGAAGTATGTCGATGGCCCCTGCCTGGTACTGGCCGGTGCCGGCTCCGGCAAGACCAGCGTAATCACCCGCAAGATCGCCTACCTGATCGAGCAGTGTGGCTACGCCGCGCGCAATATCGCCGCCCTCACCTTCACCAACAAAGCGGCACGGGAGATGAAAGAGCGGGTCAGCAAACTGCTGGCGGGCCCGGATGGCAAGCGCTCCAAGGCGAGTCACGGTCTCACCGTATCCACCTTTCACAACCTTGGCCTGAATATCCTGCGCAAAGAATACCGCGCCGCCGGCTTCAAGCCCGGTTTCTCCATCTTCGATGCGGAAGACGCCCGCGCCCTGATCAAGGAGCTGATGCTCAGGGATGGCGACCTGGATACGGACCTGTTGGATCGGGTACAGAACCAGATCTCCAATTGGAAGAACGATATGCTCACCCCGCGCCGTGCCCTGGAGCAGGCACAGAGCCCCGGTGAGCAGGCCATCGCGGTTGCCTACGATCGCTACTGTGAAGCCCTCAAGGCCTACAATGCCGTCGACTTCGACGACCTGATCCTGCTGCCGGTACAGTTGTTCGACAAAGATCCAGAGTTGCTACAACGCTGGCGCAAAAAGATACGCTACCTGCTGGTGGACGAATATCAGGACACCAACAACTCCCAGTACCTGCTGGTGAAGCTGCTGGTGGGCGGGCGCGGCGGCCTCACAGTGGTGGGAGACGATGATCAGTCTATCTACGCCTGGCGCGGCGCGCGCCCGGAGAATATGAGTGCGCTGAAGACCGACTTCCCCAACCTTCGCCTAATCAAACTGGAGCAGAACTACCGCTCCACCAGCCGCATCCTCAAAGTGGCCAACCACCTGATCGCCCACAACCCCCACGAATTCGACAAAGCATTGTGGTCCGATCGCGGCCTGGGTGAGGAGATCCGCGTGCTCAAGGTGGCTAATGAAACTGAAGAAGCAGAACGAGTCGCCAACGAGGTTTTCCTGCAAAAGAGCCGTCGCGGCTGCAAATTCATGGATTTTGCCGTGCTCTATCGCGGCAACCACCAAGCGCGCCTGATCGAAATGAAACTGCAGGAACACCAGGTTCCCTACCAGATGTCCGGCGGTACTTCCTTCTTCGCCCGCGCTGAAATCAAGGATGTGATGGCCTACCTGCGCCTGTTGGTGAATCCGGATGATGACAACGCATTCCTGCGCATTATCAATACTCCGCGCCGCCAAATTGGCACCAGCAGCCTGGAAGCCCTGGGCAACTACGCCAAGGGCCGCGAGATTTCCATGTTCAAAGCCTGCTCGGAATTGGGCTTTAAGGAGCATATCAACGAGCAGGGCTACGAGCGCCTAAATCGCTTTGCCCTGTGGCTCGAAGGAGTACAGCGCAACTGTCGCGATACCACCGCCAATGGCGCCTTGCGTGAAATGCTGGAAGATATCGACTACGCCGGTTGGCTCTCGCAAAACGCCAGCAGCGAGAAGGTGGCCGAGAAGCGCATGGAAAATGTGTATTGGCTGCTGGAGAGCCTCAACAAGATTATGGAGGGCACCGACGATGAGCTGGAGCAGGATATTCGCCTGGAACAGGCCATCTCCAAACTGATCCTGCGGGATATGCTGGAGCGCCAGGAAGAAGAGGAAGCCACCGATAAGGTCAGCCTGATGACCCTGCACGCCGCCAAGGGCCTGGAATTCCCCCACGTGTTTATGATCGGTATGGAAGAGAACTTACTTCCCCACCGCAACAGTATTGAAGACGACAACATCGAAGAAGAGCGCCGCCTCACCTACGTGGGCATTACCCGCGCCCAGCGCACCCTCACCATGACCCTGGCGGGCAAGCGCAAACAGTTCGGCGAAACCCAGGACACCACACCCAGCCGCTTTATTGACGAGTTACCGGAAGAGGATGTATTGCTAGAGGGGTTTGGCAAGGCGACGCCGGAGCAGAATCAGGCGAAGGGAGAGGAAACTTTGGGGTCTTTGCTGAGTATGTTTGATTAGGGGAATTAGACCACTCAATCAACTCCACAAAAAGGCCGCTTAATAAGCGGCCTTTTTACTTCAGATAATCAGCTGGCTAGAGAACTATATTTCATATTGCCATCAATATCTTACATACACTCGTATATATTCCTCTAAACCTGCCATTTCACTTAAACAGCTAGAAGCGTTAACAAATTATTGTATTGCAGACACCTTCCAGCGATCAATATAACCGGAGGCATCCACACAAGAGCCTCTGCCATTCAATTTACAATTATCAATTTCCTGATAAACACGAAGATAATAAAAGGTACCATCAAAAAATAGTGGCTCGACTTCTCGATAACGCCACTCAACACAATTCATGTTACCTTCAGGACAACTACTATATTTTTTACGAGTAACAGAGTCTACAAAGTATCTTTGTTCTCGAAAATTATCTTTATCAGACCAACCAAAACGAGTCCACTCAGCCTCAGTTATGTATTCTGGCCCTTTATACACTTGATAACCACTACCATCCTCATAGTACCGAAATCCAAATTGGTCATAATAATCGGGAAATTCCGGATCAAGTAAATTAAAGATTCCAGCGTAATTGAAAATATCTGAAGCGACAGGCATCTCCAAACCGCGCACAACCGGCGTAGCATAGTAGCCCCCAACCGAAACTATAGAATCATCATCTCGACGTAACACACCCAAAGTTCGCATAGCTACACCATCGGCACCAAAAGTATAGTACTCAACTTTACTCCCTCGATCACTTTCGATAACCAGATTCCCAGCATCATTAAATGACAGTATTCCATCATCTACATAGCCAGAGCGATGATCAAACCTTTGATTAATTGTACCCTTTGTATTTGGATCAATAATGGACGGCTCCCAGAAACGGGCCAATGAAAGGCTATCGTCATCCGATCTATCTCTGAAACCTGGGATAGAAAACGCAGCTGAAGATATCTCTTCTAAACTTCCTATTCTCTGGGTATTCACTTGAGCGAAACTACTCACCACAAAGGAATCAGCGGATACTTCGTCTCCGCCTAACTGTTGACAAGAATAATCATAATCAACTTTATATACCGAATAAAATGCAGCATCGTAATATTTTTTCAATAGAATACTATTCAGCTTGGCCCCAGAGTTTCCATTTTCTCTCCAACATTCACTAAAATAATAATTTACTCGATCCGAGCCAGACATTTCCAAAGTTATCAAATTATCATTTTTTGTATAACTCACAGAGTTATTTAACTGGTCAGAATAAAACCTATCAGCGAAATACCCAGAACCCGACTCCTCCCCGGTTAAATTCATAGCAAATCCATATATACGTGCTGACCTGGGATTCACTGCGACAAATATCAAATCCTCTCCAGAGTAATTTTCAACAGATAAAATCTGCTCTTTATCATTTACAAGCTGATCAAAAATCTGCTCATATTTTTTAACACCCAAAGAAGATATATTTTTTAACTCTAATGCTACTTTTGCAGCCACGGGATAATCCCGAATAAAGTCATAAGTATTTTCATGAGAAAATAACGGCGACTCACCACCACTAACAATATAACGAAGCCCAACAGCACTCTCTAACAATATTTCCTGCGGTAAAACCTGTGAAGCACTTAATAACTCATTAGATGTAGTGATATCACCTTCATTCACTTTTTCCAAAAAAGCAGCCGAAGCGGTAGACAAGGCATTAACATAAAGTGTTGGCAATTCAGAAACAGAAACAGAGCCTTCATTCTCTAGTTCCTTGATCTGTGAATAATTTCCCACATAAGATTTTAGGACAACTTCTTTACGCTCTTCGGTGGCGGGATAACGGACAACTACACTGATTAATTCATCAGAAGCTGCATTTTTGATTTCTGCAGAGAAAATTTTCCCATCAACGGTTGCATCGTAATCAATATCGCCTACCTTGACTTCCACTGAAGCAGAGCCGTCAATATTTTCTCCAATTAAACCTTGAATAATGAGCCGGGGTTGTTGTGAACCACTTCCTTCAGATGTTTCCGGTAATTCACCAGACGTTTCCGGTAATTCACCAGACGTTTCCGGTATTTCGCCATTAGCGCTATCGCTCCCACTTCCACCACCACCGCTACAAGCGGCCAATAAAAACGATAGAGCAGCAAAAGAGAAGAGTTTCCCCAGCTTCATACGTAATTTCCTTGAGTTGTTGTATACATCTAACTTACAGGCAGGCGCGGATAATACAGAGTTATTACGTTAGTAGGGATTAAATGCCTAATTACGGTTTATTACAGTTACTGTTGCAGCTTATCTGACATTGAACTTTCTTATAATCACTAAAGACAAGTTACATCATTTGGCTTTTTACGACATTCGGTAAGCTTATTTGAAGGTCCGGGTGTTAGCTGGAAATTATCGCAAGAAAAAAGTCGATTAGAGGAAGGTGAGTTTTGCTTAGGAGAGAAACAAAAAAGGCCGCTCAATGAGCGGCCTTTTTCCAATAGTGAAACAGCTTACTTACTGTTATCCACCATATAATCAACCGCAGCCTTCACTTCGTCATCGCTACAATCCATACACAGGCCCTTAGGCGGCATGGCATTGATACCATTGATGGCATTGGTGTAAAGAGTGTCCATGCCCTTGGCAATACGCGGTGCCCAGGCAGCGGCATCACCAAACTTAGGCGCGCCCGCTATACCGGCCGCGTGACAGGTAGTACAGCTCTTGTTGTAGATATCTTCACCACTGCGGGCACCGCCACTGGCAGCTTCCGGGGCAGCCGCTACTGCCGCCGCACACTCCTCGCCCTTCATACAGGTCTCACCCGCTGGAGCGATACGCTGTTCAATTTCCTGGTCAACAGACTGGGCCACTGCCGCAGCCGCACTGACGGCCAGTGCCGCCACAATACCCAAAATGCTCTTCATGCTATTCCCCCAAAGGGCCGAAGTGAGTTGGCCCGTAGACTATCGATTTACTGCCGCAAACTTCCACGCCGCGCATTATAAGCACTGTGCCGCCCCCTGCCAAAGCCTGCGTAGAAGCGCCATAAGTCCTTTCACCCGCCCCCACCCTTCTGTATAATCCGCCTCCCATTGGCGCAGATAGCCAAAACCGCCCGTAGCTCAGCTGGATAGAGCGTCGCCCTCCGGAGGCGAAGGTCAGAGGTTCGAATCCTCTCGGGCGGGCCATATACAAAGAAGCCCGCTTATGCGGGCTTCTTTGTATATGGCTCACTCCCAGGTTTTGTTCGAACTCAGGTTCGACTCGGAGGCAGCAAAGCTGCCGTAGAGCAGCGAGCCCAAAGGGCGAAGCTAATCCTCACGCACACCACCCGCTTATGCGGGCTTCTTTGTATATGGCTCACTCCCAGGTTTTGTTCGAACTCAGGTTCGACTCGGAGGCAGCAAAGCTGCCGTAGAGCAGCGAGCCCAACGGGCGAAGCTAATCCTCCCGCACACCACCCGCATAAGCGGGCTTCCTTATATATGGCAAGCTCCCAGGCTTCGCTCGAACTCAGGTTCGACTCTAAGGCAGCAAAGCTGCCGTAGAGCAGCGAGCCCAAAGGGCGAAGCTAATCCTCACGCACACCAGCCGCTTATGCGGGCTTTCTTGTATATGGCTCACTCCCAGGCTTCGTTCGAACTCAGGTTCGACTCGGAGGCAGCATAGCTGCCGCAGAGCAGCGAGCCTAAAGGGCGAAGCTAATCCTCACGCACACCACCCGCTTATGCGGGCTTTCTTGTATATGGCTCACTCCCAGGCTTCGTTCGAACTCAGGTTCGACTCGGAGGCAGCAAAGCTGCCGTAGAACAGCGAGCCCAAAGGGCGAAGCTAATCTTCTCTGATTACATCAGCTTCAGACAAACTTTCTTAGATAGACATATTTCGGCTGCGGCCAGCCACAAAAGTCTATTAGCAGCCCTACCCCAACGGCACCCCCAAAGGCTCAATCACCACCTGCTCCCCCGCTTCCACACTACCACTCTCTCGCGCCAAAACGATAAAGCAGTTAGCAGCAGCCAAACCGGTAAGGATATGGCTCCCCTGGGTACCAACCGGCTCCACCACCAAGGTTCCATTCTCATCAGTGCGATAAACACCCCGCTGGAAATCGGTACGGCCGGGCTTTTTCTTTAGGGGTTTTAACAGTTTTGCCTGTAAGGTCTGCGGGCCAGTCCACTGATCGCCTTTCATCACACTCAGGGCCGGCACGGCCAGCTGGTAGAAAGTAACCAAAGCGGAAACCGGATTGCCGGGTAGGCCAAAGAAAGGGGTTCCCTGCAGGAAACCAAAGGCAAAAGGTTTGCCTGGCTTCATCGCTACTTTCCAGAAGCCGATCTCTCCCAGCTCTTCCAACACTTCACGGGTGTAATCCGCTTCGCCAACGGAGACTCCACCGGAGGTAATAATGGCATCGGCCTCTTGGGAAGCGCGTTGCAAGGCATTGGTAATGGCCTGTTTGTTATCGGGCAAAATACCCAAATCCAAAATTTCCAGATCCAACTGATCGAGAGCAGCCAATAGAGCGATGCGGTTGCTATCGTAGATATCGCCTTTACCCAGGGCTTCGCCGGGCTGACGCAGTTCATCGCCGGTAGAGAAAAGGGCAATTACTGGTTTGCGCACTACTGCCACTGTGCCAACACCGGCAGCGGCGAGCAGGGCGATATGGGGAACGCTGATGCGCTCTCCGGCCTTAAGCAGGCTAGCCCCTTCGGCCACATCTTCACCGCAGCAGCGAATATGATCTCCAGAGCGAACTTCACCATTTATACGTATCGACTCTTCCTGGGCATCGACATTTTCTTGCATCACCACCGTATCTGCACCGGCAGGTACTGCAGCTCCCGTCATAATGCGCACGCAAGTGCCCGGGTTCACCACACCGTCAAAAGGTGCACCGGCAAAAGATTTGCCGATCAGCTCCAGCGGCAAGCCACTGGCCAGATCTTCGAAGCGCAGGGCGTAACCATCCATCGCAGAATTGTCGCAGGGGGGTAGGTTAACGGTGGAGAAAACATCCTCAGCCAATACCCGACCGGCGGCTTGTGCCAGGGGCAAAGTCTCAGTGCCACTGATTGGACTCAGTGCTTCGAGAAGTTTTTCACGGGCACTTTCTATGGGCATCAGACCCGGTTGGCTACAGCAGTCAATAGTGGGCATAGAGAATTTCTCTTACTTCAGTCCTTTGCGATTGGGGCAGAGTGATCAGTGGTTTCGATCCTGGAAATCAGGGCGCCTTTGATTGACCATCCATACAGCGGCTTCCACACGGGAACGCATCCCCAATTTCTTCAATAAGTGTTTAACGTGCACCTTCACTGTTGCATCACTAATATCTAATTCGCGAGCAATTAATTTGTTACTCAGGCCATCGGCGATTAATTGTAGTATCTGGTATTCACGACTTGTGAGAGAAGAGAGGATATCCGCTCCAGAGTTATCCGGTTTGCGCAGTGCCGAGGCGAGAATTTCCGTGAGGCGCTGGCTGATTGCAAGCTTGCCATGAGTAGCCAGAATGACTTGCTCAAGAATATCCTCGGGCTCCATATCCTTGAGCAGATAGCCATCGGCACCGGCGCGGATACAAGACACCACATCAGCATTATTATCGGAAACGGTGAGTATCACGATGCGCGAGGAGACATCCGCAGCGCGCATTGCGCGCAGTGTATCCAGCCCATCCATACCGCGCATATTCAAGTCCAGCAGAATAAGGTCCGGCTCGTGTTGCTTGGCCAGCACCAGCGCTTCCTCTCCGCTACTGGCCTCAGCCACCAGCTCCAGGCCGGGCTCCATTGCAAATAATTGTTTAAGGCCTTTGCGAAATAGCGGGTGGTCATCGACCATCATTACCGTAGCAGAAGAAATCATAGAGAGCCCCGCTTCAATTTGAAAATTGGTTTAAATCTGTACAGTGACTTTACCATAGCGTCCCACCTCGGCACTTACCCCCTAAGAGGTAGCTATTACTCCAGGGCAAAAGGGTTACTTCCTGTTGGTAATTGAGTAGGCTCAAACCCCGGCCCATAGTGGCTGTACGAATCATTTCGAGGAGGAGTGGCCGCCGTGTCTGACATCTACGAGTGGGCCCCGGAGGACAGCAAATTCTGGCAGTCCAAGGGCAAGAAAATCGCAAACCGGAATTTGTGGATATCCATTCCCAGTTTGCTGTGCGGCTTCGCCGTGTGGCTCTACTGGGGCATTATTACCGTTCAAATGCTCAACCTTGGCTTTCCCATTGCCAAAGCCGATCTGTTTACCCTAATGGCCATCGCCGGCCTCACCGGCGCTACCCTCCGAATACCCAGTAGTTTCTTTATTCGATTGTTCGGTGGGCGCAACACCATTGTATTTACCACAGCCCTGTTGATGATCCCCGCACTCGGCACCGGTATCGCCCTGCAGAGCAAGGAGACTCCACTGTGGGTATTCCAGTTGCTCGCGCTGTTGTCTGGCATCGGCGGTGGTAACTTCGCCTCTTCCATGTCCAATATCAGTTTCTTTTTTCCCAAGGAAAAGCAGGGGCTGGCGCTTGGCCTGAATGCAGGCCTGGGCAACTTCGGTGTTACCACTATGCAGATCCTGGTACCGCTATTTATGACCTTCGGTGCCTTCGGCGCTGCTGGCGGCGACCCCATGATTCTGGTGAGCAGCTCTGGCTCACTGATAGGCAAGATACCGGCCGGTTCTGAAGCGTGGATTCAAAATGCCGGTTTTGTATGGTTGCTGTTCCTGATTCCGCTGGCCTTTGTGGGCTGGTTCGGCATGAACAATCTGCGCACCGACGAAGTCACCCCGGATGTGGGCAGCTCGCTCGGTGCCATGATGAAGATGACCATGATGTTGGGAATCGGCCTCTTCACCGCAATCGCAGGTCTGTGGCTGCTGCTTCCCGAAGCGGCCAATGGTTCAGGCTGGGGCGTGCCCAAGGAAATCGTGCTGGTGTTGGTAATCACTGCCACCGTGTTCGGTTTGAAACTGCTGCCCGGTGAGATCAGAACCAGCCTGCAACGCCAATACCGTATCTTCAACAACAAGCACACCTGGGTAATGAGTGTGATTTACACCATGACCTTCGGCAGCTTTATCGGTTTCGCGGCAGCCTTCCCCCTGGCTATCAAAGTGATCTTCGGGTACAGCCACGTGATGGTGGACGGGGTTATGACTCACGATACCATCAACAACAATGGCCCCAGCGCCCTGATGTACGCCTGGATGGGTCCGTTTATCGGCGCCCTGATTCGCCCGGTAGGTGGTTGGATCTCCGACCGTATCGGCGGAGCCCTGGTTACCCAAATCTGTGCCGCAATCATGGTGGCTAGTGCCCTGGGTGTGGCCTATTACATGAAGGCCGCCTACGGCTCAGCCACGCCGGAAGAGTTCTTCCTGCCCTTCTTCCTGCTGTTCCTGGTGCTGTTCGCCGCTACCGGTATCGGCAATGGTTCTACCTTCCGCACCATCGCCATGGTGTTCCCGAAAGAGCAGGCAGGCCCAGTATTGGGATGGACTTCAGCAGTTGCCGCCTACGGTGCCTTCTATATTCCCAAGGTCTTCGGTGAGCAGATCAAAGCCACTACCCCTGAATACGCCCTGGCAGGCATTGCCATCTTCTACGCGGTTTGCCTGGTGGTTAACTACTGGTTCTACCTGCGTAAAAACGGGGAGTTTTATAACCCTTAATTCAGTTTCACTCACGGGATACCGTTGCTTCGGGGAGGTTTTTACCTCCCCTTTTTTATGATGCACTGGTGGAGAAGCGATGCCTTTTTCCACAGCCATTTCCCTCAGCCATTTCGAACCTCCATATTCCGCAGAAAGTTTAAGTACAAGATTATTCAAAGAGAATTAAGAGGCTTACAAACCGGCAAGACTACCGGCCTTAAACTGGGCAAAGTAGGTAGTCCCTTCGCATAGTTTTAGACGCTCGAAGGAGAGGCGGGAAATATCAGCGTAAAACACCTGATCAGCAGCGACTAACTGCAGGCGAATGCGGCCATCGGTAAGGTTCTGCTTAGCAACTAAAGTTACCGGCAGGCAATTGAGAATACTGGACAGGCCCGGCTTCTCTACACTAAGGCTGATATCTCCAGCTTCCAACAGAAAAGCGGCGGTATCGCCTTTACAATAATGGCCTGCCACCCTATCTGCAAAGATAGAAATCCCCCCTAAATTCAAAGTCAGCAGACCATCATTTAGAGATTCCACTCGCGCTTCTATCCGGCTGCGCCAACTATCCCCTACGCCGTGGCTATCCAGGCGCTGGGCGACTTCAGGTAAAGAAAGTGGTACAGACAAATTAGCAGAATCCATCCACAAACAGCGCTGGGCCAGCAGCTGGATTTCATCAAAGTCGTGACTGGTCCAGATTACCAGTGCCGGATATCGGGCCCAGAAATCCCGCAGGGTCGGCAATAGGCGCCGCAGTACCTGGGCGCGGTCAACCGCTGAAAGCGGCTCATCAAATAATTGCAGCGGCGCGTTGTTAAAAAGCTGGCGTAATACAGCCACTCGCTGGGCTTCTCCACCAGACAATAGCTCTACCGGCTGATGGAGTAGCGGTTCAATACCAAAAGCCTTTAACAGCCGATCACACTCCTCCATAGACAGTGGCCTGCGGCTGTAACGGCGGGCCAGTGCCAGGTTATCTGCCACCGACTGGCCGGCAAACAGGCGGCTATCCTGAAAGCCCAAAGAAAGCGTTCTTTTATGGGTAGCCAGGGCGCGGCGTCCGCGCTGCCAAACTGTATTAGCAAAAGTGATATTGCCACGGCAATGGCACTGGCCCGCCAAAGCAGCCAGTAATGTGCTCTTGCCGCTGCCGGAGGGGCCGGTAAGGCCAAAAATCCCAGAGGCAGGCAGCTCTAATTGCCAGGGAGTGGCAGTGTTAAGCGGAGTCACCAGCCCTGTAACACTCAATCCGGTGGAATCAGAAGTGGTAGACGCAGTACCGAAAAGGGGTAAGGTGATTTCCATTAGCCCAGCACCCCCATTACCGGTTTAGCCTGCTCGTTGTTTGATCCGCGCGGGGCCAAACTATGTCCCAGCCAACGGGCAGCGAGTAGCAGTACCGTAGTAATTCCCATCAACATCAAAGCCAGCCGGTGCGCCGCACCGTATTCCATCGCCTCCACATGTTGATAAAGAGCAATAGAAACCACCTGGGTCTCACCGGGAATAGAGCCACCAATCATCAACACTACCCCGAACTCACCCAGGGTATGGGCAAACGTTAAAGCGCAGGCACTCACAATAGCGGCGCGACTCGCCGGCAAAAGAACTTTTAATAGTGCCGCCCAGGGCGGTATACCCAGTGCTGCGGCAGCCTGGGTCAGGCGCTGGCCATTGGCATTAAACGCGGCCAGCAGCGGCTGCACCATAAACGGCAGGGAATAAATCACTGACGCAAACACCAGGCCAGTGAAGGAAAACACCAAGGGGCCATCAAAAAGTTGTGACAGCCACTGCCCGGGCGCAGAGTTAGGGGAAAATAAAAGCAGTAAATAAAAACCCAACACGGTGGGTGGCAGTACCAGCGGCAGGGTAATTAATACCTCTATGCCATGGCGCCAGCGGCTCTGCCATTGGCTCAATTTCCAGGCCAAGGGCACGCCGATAATAAACAGGAGCAAGGTAGTTAAGCCGGCCAATTTTAAAGTTAGCCACAGGGCCTGCCAGTCGGCAGCGGCGATATTCATAAGCCACTCCCTCCATCTCTACTTCGATATTGAGTTGGCAAAACACCGTAACCCAAGTGCTGTAGTTGCGCCTGCACTTCCCCTGAACGTAAATAGTCAGCGAGGGATTGTGCCTCTTTAGGTCGGCGACTCTGGGTGGGAATCAGCAGCTGCTGTTCAATGGGGTTGTACAAATGCTGCGGCAGCAACCAGTAGTTATCGCGGCCGGCTGCTTGCATCTGACTGGCGGCGACAAAGCCCAGCTGCGCATTGCCGGAATCCAGCATTAAATAGGCTTGGCCTGCATTGTGGGCCCGGGCCAATTGAGTTTGTTTTTTCTTCCACAAATCCAGGCTTTGCAGCGCTTGCCGTGCGGCACTGCCGAACGGCGCTACTTTCGGATCGGCTAATACAATTTTATCGGGCCAGGTTTGCAGTAACTGCTCGATATTCGATTCCGATTTTGGGTGCCAGAGGGCCAATAAACCCAGGGCGTAAGTCTGGCGACTGTTGCCCAGTGCCCCGCCCTGTTTTTCCAGCAGTTCGGGGCGCTCGCGATCCGCAGACAGGAATAAATCAAAGGGCGCGCGGTGCGCTATTTGTTGGTAGAGCACCCCGGAGCTGCCGCTGCTGATTTGCACGACACAGGCATGGCGACGCTCAAATTCCGGCAGTACCTCTTCCAGTGCCGGGCGGAAGCTGGCCGCTACCGCCACCCGCAAGGTGCAGTTATCCGCATTAACCGGCAGCGCGATGGCCACCAGTAAAGCGGATAGCAACAGGCTCAGCCGGCGGACCACTTTTCCATCTCCGCAGCATCGCTGGCCCGGGCTTCGACCCAGCGCTCTGAGGGCTTACCGGACTCTTCCGCAACCGCTTCGCGCTTCCAGAAAGGCGCCTCAGTTTTGAGGCGATCCATGATGTATTGGCAGGCAGCAAAGGCAGCCTGGCGATGAGGGCTGGTGACGCCGACAAAAACAATTTCATCGTTGATCTGCATGGGGCCAACCCGGTGGACGATAGTCACACGCCCCAGGGACCAGCGATCGCGGGCATCATTGATAATCCGTTGCAGGCTTTTTTCCGTCATGCCCGGATAGTGTTCCAGGGCCAGGCCACAGACATCACTACCGGCATTGAAGTCCCGCACCGAACCCACAAACAGGGCGCAGGCACCATCACCACTGTTGCCTTGCAGCGCAGTATATTCAGCCGCTACGTCGAGGGGCGCTTCACAGACTTCAATACGATCAACGGCTTTCATATTGGCACCACTAACCGCCGGTAACCGGCGGGAAAAATGCAACTTCATCCCCAGCCTTCACCTGGGCTCCGGTTTCTGCCAGCTCCTGGTTCAGGGCCATACGGATATCGTCTCTTTGCAGGTGCGGGCTCCAATCCGGGTGCTGTTCACATAGGGTTTTGCGCAACTCGCTGAGACTGCCGGAAAAGTCCTCCAGGGTGGTCTCGCCCATGCCCAGTTGCTGGCGCAGACGCGCGAAAAACAGAACCTTTACCATCGCTTTACACCTCTGAAATTTTTACGCCTTGTCCGCAGCATCGCCGCGCCAGTGGCCGCGCTTACCGCCGGTTTTTTGCAGCAGGCGAGTCGGGCCGATTTCCATCGCCGGGTCCACGGCTTTGCACATATCGTAAATGGTCAGCGCCGCTACCGAAGCTGCGGTTAACGCTTCCATCTCTACCCCTGTGCGCCCGGCCAAGCGGCAGAAAGCGGTGATATGCACACTATGCTTTTCCGGCTGTAATTCGAAATCCACCGCTACTTTGGTCAACGCCAGTGGATGGCACAGGGGAATTAAATCCGAGGTTTTCTTCGCGGCCTGGATGCCGGCGATACGAGCTACAGAAAGCACATCGCCTTTTTTGTGCGCCCCTTGGCTAAGCAGTGCAAAAGCCTCTGCACTCATACAGATGCTGCTTTCGGCCAGGGCGCTACGGTCAGTGATGTCCTTCTCGGTAACATCCACCATGCTGGCTTCGCCGCGCTGGTTTAAATGGGTTAATTGGCTCACAAATTACCCCCGGCTCTCGCAGGGCGCGCTGGCAAAGCGCACATGGGGGATAAAGTTACAGGGCTTGTGGCGGGCATCCAGCTGCTCCAGCAATATGCTTTCCCAAGCCGTGCGGCAGGCTCCGGTGGAACCGGGCATACAACATATCAGTGTGCGGTTTGCCAAGCCCGCGAGCGCCCGGGATTGCACGGTGGAGCTGCCGATATCCCCAAGGGAAATATGGCGAAACAGCTCGCCGAAGCCGTCGACAGTTTTGTCGAACAGCGGGCTCAGGGCCTCCGGTGTGGAGTCGCGATCGGTAAAACCGGTACCGCCGGTCACCAATACCACCTGCACTTTGGGATCGGCAATCCAGGCGGAGACCACCGCGCGCATCTGGTAAACATCGTCCGGGGTAATGCGCTTATCTGCGAGCTGATGGCCGGCAGTTTTGAGGGCTTCCACCAGGTACTGGCCAGAGGTATCAGTCTGCTCGTTGCGGGTATCGGATACGGTAAGTACCGCGATATTGAGCGGTACAAATTCTTTGCTAGCGTGTGCGGACATAATCAGTGGTCTCTCAAAAAACTGTTTTCTGGAGTTTTATCCGGCGTACTCAAGCCGAGATAATCTGCCGGCGTATTGATATTGCGATGCCAATCGCCAGCACTTTTTATGGGTATGGATTTGGCCCCCAGGTGACGCAGCAGTGCGCCGACAGAATTGCGCGCACTGCCTTCGACGGCACGGCGCAAATAATCCAGGCAGTCGCCATTTAAAGGCAGCCACAGGGGAAAAAAGAAGTTTTCAAAATAACAGGGCCGGCCACTTGCCTGCCCCTCTGCCAATAACTCTGCAAGGTGCTCGCGCCCGAGCAGGGGCATATCTACCGGAATCACCAGGGCCGCATCGGCACCGGTTGCCAGGGCTACCGAATAAAGGCCGCCCAGTGGACCCCGCTCTGGCACCAGGTCTTCAATCGCTCCGGGGCGGGCGCCGCTGGTGACGACTTTTTCCAGCGGAAGCTCTCTCAGCAATGCCTCAGCATGCTGCAAAAAATTGCCCCGTTGGGGGTGGGCCAGCAGGGCCTTGTCTCGGCCCATCCGGCTGGAGCGGCCGCCGGCCAGCACCACGCCGATTGTCGATTTACTAACAAGAGCCCTGGCCATAACCCTAGCCCCCCAGCATCGCCAGGTTGCGGGTAGCGCCGGTAAAACCTTCGTGCAGCTGGTGGCCTGCGGTCTTATCCACAATCAACTCGCGGATATGGGCCGCCAGCGCCTCGCTGTCGCCATCGGCGATGATTTCGCGCATATCAAAGCCCTGGTCGGCGAACAGGCATAGGTGCAACTTGCCCTGGGCCGATACCCGCAGGCGATTGCAGCTTGCACAGAAGTCTTTGCCGTAAGGGGTAATTAGGCCGATACGGCCGGCGTAATCCGGGTGGAAATACTCCCGCGCCGGGCCGGCATCGCGGGTGCGGATCACCTGCTCCCAGCCTTCCCGCAGCAGCAGGGTTTCTATATTGTCACCGGAGACATGGTTACTGGCGAAGAACTCGCGGTTATCGCCGGTGCGCATCAATTCAATAAAGCGCAGGGTCACCGGAGTCTCACGAACCCAGGCGAGGAAATTATCCAGCTCGGCCAGGTTGTACTGGCGCATCAGCACTGCGTTGACCTTGGTATCGATACCCAAGGCCAGGGCGCGGTCCAGGCCTGCTAAGGCTTTATCCAGGCGATTGTGGCCGGTGATATGGTGGAATTGAGCCGGGTCGAGGCTGTCGATACTGACATTCACCTGATCCAAGCCCGCGCGGTGCCAGTCGTCAATCTGACTGGGCAGGCGGTAACCGTTGGTGGTGATGGCTAAGCGGCGAATCTTATCGCTAGCGCAGACGGCTTCGAGCAGCGGCACCAGGTCTTTGCGCAGGGAGGGCTCTCCGCCGGTAAGGCGTACCTTTTCCGTACCCAGTGAAGCGAAAGCGCGCACCAATGTGCCCACCTCAGCGACTGAGAGAGGATTTTCCCTTTCCAGGGAACGTCCGCAACCAATGCCCTCGGGCAGGCAATAGTTGCAGCGGTAGTTGCAGATGTCCGTCACGGACAGGCGCAGGTAGTAAAACCTACGGCCAAAATTGTCTTGTAACATTAAACGCCTTTCCAATGTCGGGAGGCCGCGCAGTTTCCCGCTAGACCCTGGTGGCCGGTACGGCCACGGTCCCGGCACCTTGCAACGTCAATAAAAAACGGCGCTGTTTAGGTAGCGGGACTCGGTGTTTAAACTGATGTCAGTGTATCAAGCTGGTTAATTTATGCTTGGGGCAAAGGTGGTACTCCTTAGGTACTCACAGTGATGCCAACCGGTAAGGGAAATAACATCACAAAATAGAAATTCAGTAGGCAGAATGGCTAAAAACCGAAAAATTCCTCTAAAGAAATTCGTCGGTTTTTATAAGTAAAACCCCGGCCAGAGCCGGGGCCTCGCTATAGAGCGGCTTTATTTAATTAAAAATTGGCGGTAACCATTAACCAGAACTTGTCGGTATCCACGTTGTGATCGTCAGCCTGGTAAGAGGCGTATTTCACCAGTGCAGAAATATCCTCTGTCAGCTTGCGGCCGTAGCTGATATTCCACTCATGGCCATAATTTGCGGAACCTTCATTCGCATCAAAATTGTGATAGGCCATATTCAACTTGCCACCCACAAGTTTCATAGCACCGCTGATATACATATCTTCAATGCCTTCACCTGGAGTCACCAAGAACTGGTCGGTGAAACCTTGGAATTTATGCAGGGTAGCCAGCGGCGTTTTGAAACCAACGCCATTATCAGAGCCCAATACTTCATAACCGAGTTTTGCGGTTACCGGGCCCAGGTCTGCGCCAACTTCCGCCAGATAGTAGTCGGCATTGTAGTCGAAGGGGTTGTCCCCGGTATCGTCCTGGCGCGCGTAGCTTAGATTAGCTTTTACAGGGCCAAAACTTCCTTTGTAATCCACCCCATAGGTGCGGCTGGAATTATTCACGAAATTTTCTAAATCCAGGCTGTAAACAAAACCGCTGACTTTATGGTTTTCGGCCACCGGGTAGCTGGCGTGGAGTAGCTGGATATTGCCTTCAAATTCGGCGCCGGCGCTATCTTCACCAAAAACCCGGTTTACGTTGTACACGTAGCTGTAGTCCAGCTGCAGGCTGTCGGCGCTGCCATACTGATAGCGTATGCCGTCGTAAGTCTGCTCGTTCTGCCTCCAGCCAACACCGCCAACAAAGCGCTGGCCATCGAGGTTAATACGCTGGCGACCAGCAGTAATTATGGAATTTTCTCCGTTATAACGGATATAGGCCTGGTTAACCTCGGTGCCATCTGGATCGGCCACTACCGGGTAATTAGTTTTACCATTGACGGTGGAGTTGTAATTGTCGTTACCGACTGCAGTAACATCGTCCATCTCAAGAAAACCACTGAAGCCGCGGTAGCTGCCGCTGCGCCAGTTGAGGCGGGTTCTCAGAGTGGACGCGAGTGCATCCCCATTAATACCATCCTGGTCATAATCTTCCTGATCGACGATCTCTACGCGATAACGCAGATTCAACCCGACTTCACCGGATTTAAGCGCGTCGACAAGAGTGGCATTTTCACCATCCTGCGCAGCGGCCTGCAATGCGACTGTGCTGCAGGCCCCCAACAGTAAAGCACCGAAAATTTTGGGAAATCTGGAAATGGTCATTACGCTTTTCCTTTGCAACAACGGAGTGACAGTGACAAATTACAATTTTTCAGACGTGGTTGAAACCACAGTTTTTCTCGGTAGAAAAAATAAATACTTCCTACCCTTTACACACACATAATTCCATTTTGGTAGTGGGCGCTACCTATCTGGCAAAGCCGCAGAATTACTCGCATCCTCATGCAAAAAATTATTTTGCCTGGCGAAGGCCAAACGCTGTTGATATTGCTCCCTCTGGATTGCCAGATACATTACCAACATACAAACTGCCAGCACGCCGTAGAGCAACATAAATGCCGCACTGTGAATACCCACTAAATCCTGTGCGATACCAAACAGGACCGGCAAAGTAAAACCACCCAGCGCACCGATTGTGGCTACAGTGCCACCGACACTGCCCATATGTGCCGGAAAATTATCGTGTAGCGCCTTGTAAACTGAAGCGCGACCAAACCCCTGGGCAATACCAATTACCAGCAACAACAGGGTAAACAACTCAATGCCCACCTCGATATTTAGATGCACATCCCGTTCCACCCCGTGAATCGTCATACTGGTTGGGGGGTAACTGAGAAAAAACAGGCATACCAAGCAGGTCCAAAACACACTCCAATTCACCGTGCGCGCACCATAGCGATCTGCAAACCAGCCACCCAGCGCACGCAGCGAACTGGACAGGGCCACAAACAGCAGGGTCAGCGCCATCGCCACCTGGGTACTGACTTCGTACACCGCCAGGTAGTAATTCGGCAGCCACAGTAAAAGTGCGAGAAAGCTGCCGAAGACAAAATAATAATAGAGCCCATAACGCCACACCTTGATCTGCATCAGTGGTCTTAGATGGTGCTGAATTTTTGCCTTGTTGCGACTGCGCATATAGCGGGTTTCTTCAGGTGCACAAAATTCGAATAACACCACCATAAGCAAAATACCAACCGCATAAATCGGCCCAATCCATTCACGCCCCAGCCAATTCTGGATCGCTGGCGCCAGGGCCAGGGTGATAGCCGCCCCGGCATTGCCTGCACCAAAAATGCCCATCGCGGTGCCCTGCTGCTTCCTTTCGAACCACGGATTGATATAGCGAATACCCAACACGAAGGAGACCCCGGAAATCCCCAACCACAAACCGGCCAGTAGGTGCTCATCGTAACTCTCGATATAGGGCAAGAGTAAAAGCACCGGCAGCAGCAATAGCATTTGCAGGAGGATAAGTTTTTTTGCCGAGAAATATTCCACCAACAAGCCGGCGGGAAAACGCAGCAGCGCACCGCTCAGGATCGGCGCGGCCAGTAAAATGCCGTATTCTGTGGCTGAGAGGTCTAGCTGCTCGCGGACTTCCACTCCAAGCACCGCATAGAGTGTCCACACGGAAAAGTTCGCAGCAAACATGGCCGAGGCAAATATCAGCACACGCCCGGCGAGTTGCTGGGTATATTGCACGACGGGCTTCTCCTATTTTTTCAGTTTTCGGGAAGGTTATTTAGTCACCACATCGGCTGCCCGATCAATGCGCACCGGCTGCGCCGCTACGAACGGATTGAAAAGAGCAGTATTGGTAAAGGCCACCTGCCAGCAAGATGCATAAAAACCCCAGTAATCACAATTACTCCCAAAAACTCTCCGCTCATAAGACGATTTTTTATGACTACTCAACAAGGGGTAAACCTTATTCAATAGGCAGCAGCTCCCCTTAAAAGGCACTACCCCAAATGGGCTAACACCAAGCAGCAAAGCCTTTATTCAGTACCCAACTACCCCCTTTGTGTACTTTCCCTGTAGCGATGCTCAAATACTATCGGCCATGACCCTATCCACCTCTAAATTTCTGAGAAGCCGGAGAAAATAGTCATGAGTCAATCCAGCGGCCTCAATTTATTTAATTGGGGCGATCCCAAAATAAAGACGCTGCACGTTACTTGGTTTGCGTTTTTCCTGACTTTCGTGGTGTGGTTCTCCCACGCTCCGCTGATGGTCTTTATCAAGGAAGCGTTCGACCTCACCAGCCAGCAAGTAAAAGCCCTGTTAATCCTCAATGTGGCACTCACCATCCCCGCCCGTATCATTATCGGTATGCTGGTGGATAAATTGGGGCCGCGCCTGGTGTACAGCGGGCTGCTGATGACCTCATCTTTAATCTGTTTGGGCTTTGCCACCGCAGACAGTTATGAATCCCTGGCCCTATTCCGCTTCCTGCTGGGATTTGTGGGTGCCGGCTTTGTAATTGGTATCCGCATGGTGGGTGAATGGTTCCCAGCCAAACAAGTTGGCCTGGCAGAAGGTGTTTACGGCGGCTGGGGGAATTTCGGTTCTGCTGCCGGTGCCATGACCCTGCCCACCATCGCCCTGCTGTTCGGCGGTGAAGACGGCTGGCGCTATGCCCTGGGCCTCACCGGCATCATCGCCGGCCTGTACGGCATCATCTACTACCGCGTTGCCCGCAACACTCCTAAAGGTTCCACTTACTTCAAACCGAAGAAGAGCGGCGGCCTGGAAGTGACCAGCAAGCGGGATTTCTACTTCTACCTGCTGATGAATGTGCCCATGTACCTGGCACTGGCAGCGCTGGCTTACAAACTGTCTCCCAGCGGCGTAGCCCTGCTGAGCCAGAATGCCACCTACGCAATGTGGGGACTGCTGGTAGTACTGTTCGCCTTCCAGACCCGTATGATCTGGAATGTAAACAAAGACCACCTGCGCGAAGGTGTGCCCGAGCTGGAGAAATACAACTTCAAGCAGGTAGCCATCCTCGACCTGGCCTACTTCGTCACCTTCGGCTCAGAGCTGGCCGTGGTTTCTATGCTGCCCCTGTTCTTCCTGGAAACCTTTGAAGGATTGAGCCCGGTGAAGGCCGGCCTGCTCGCCTCTGGCTTCGCCTTTATGAACCTGGTGGCTCGCCCAACCGGTGGATACTTCTCTGACAAACTGGGACGCCGCCGCAGCCTGATGTTCCTGATCGGCGGCCTGGCAGTGGGTTACTTTGTACTGAGCCAGATCAACGGCGGCTGGTGGATTCCCGCTGCGGTAGTTGCCACCATGTGCTGCTCTTTCTTCGTGCAGGCCGGTGAGGGTGCCGTATTCGCCGTCGTACCCCTGGTGAAGCGTCGCATGACCGGGCAGATCGCCGGTATGGCCGGAGCCTACGGCAACGTGGGTGCGGTTACTTTCCTTACCGCCCTGTCCTATGTCAGCTACAGCCAGTTCTTCCTGATTATCTGCGGCGCAGCAGCGGTGATCTTCTTCGCCTGCCTGTTCCTGGAGGAGCCCAAAGGCAATATCGCCGAAGTGCTACCGGATGGCACAGTGCAGCTGATCAGCGTGGAGTGATCCGGAAAGCAGTTATCCAGCAACAAACGCAAAGGAGGGCCAATGGCCCTTCTTTGTTTTTCGCCGTTGGTCTGAGGGGACAAAAAGAGAGTGGAGAAAGCTGTGAGCGAAACCAATTTCGGGGTGCAAACAGAAACCGAGGCAAACCCCGAAGCCCAGACACCGCGATTGAGCCACGGCCTCTGCACCAGTGCCGGCATCAAACCGCAAAATGAAGATGCCGCAATCTACCACTGGCCAGACAACCCGCACTTGCAGGAATACCTGGGCGCAGTCGCCGCGCTGGCAGACGGCGTCAGCTCTGCCGAAGCCGGCGCCCTCGCCAGCCACACCGCCACCGAGCAGTTTGTGCGGGACTATTACAAGGTGCCTGATACCTGGTCTGTCGCCCACGCCGGACAGAAAATCCTCGCCTCCATTAACAGCAAGCTATACCGCAAGAGCCACGACTTTCCCCAACAGGAAAAGGGCTTCCTCTGCACCTTCTCTGCCCTGATCTTTAAATCCCGCACCGCCCACTACTTTCATATCGGTGACAGCCGTATCTATCACCTGCGCGGCGACAACCTTAAATGCCTCACCCGGGACCACAACATCACCCTGGCCCATCGCCAACAGATGCTATCCCGCGCGCTGGGAATGGATACCGGCCTGCAAGTGGATTACGGCCAGCTCAGCCTGGCTAAGGACGATGTACTGCTGATTACCAGCGACGGCGTGCACGACTTTATCAAACAGGATTTGCTGCGCGAGCTGCTGGCAGATACCGAAATAAGCGAACAGGAAACAGCGGAAACCCTGGTGCGCCTCGCCGAGGAAAACGGCAGTGACGATAACCTCTCCGCATTAGTGGTAAAGGTAAAGGCATTGCCACAAACCACCCTGGACGACTACAGCCGCCAGCTTACCCGCCTGCCCTTCCCACCGGAATTGGAACCGGGCATGGTATTGGATGGTTACCAGGTGGAACGGGAGCTGTTCTCCTCCCAGCGCAGCCAGCTGTACCTGGTGCGCGACAGTGCCACCGGGGAAATCCTGGTAATGAAAACTCCCTCGGTAAATTACGAGGACGATATCCACTATATCGACCGCTTTATTCAGGAAGAATGGATAGGCCTGCGTATTCGCAGCCCCCAGGTAGTGCGCCTGCACCGCCAGACCCGCCCGCGCACCGCGCTCTATTACCTGATGGAGTATGTGCAGGGCAGTACCCTGGAGCAGTGGATCACCAATAACCGCTTCCCCAAACCGGCGGAAGCGTTTCGCATCCTTAAGGAGATTGCCACCGGGCTACAGGCCTTCCACGATCAGGAAACCATTCACCAGGATTTGCGCCCGGCCAATATCATGATCGACGGCGACGGGCGGGTAAAAATTATCGACTTCGGCTCAGTTTATGTAGCCGGCAGTGCCGAGATTTTCCGCCCCCTGGAACACCCGGAAGCGCTAGGCACCGCCAGCTATTCCGACCCCCACTATATCCTCGGCCACAACAGCGGTATTCGCGGCGATATCTATGCCCTCGCCACTATTGCCTACGAGATGTTTACCGGAGAACTGCCTTACGGCGAGGAAATCGAGAACTGCCGCTCCCACGCCGACTTCGAACACCTGCGCTACCGCACCGCCAGCCAGTTTAATCCCGTAGTCCCCATCTGGTTCGACCGCGCCCTGGAACGGGGATGCAGTATCGACCTGGAACAGCGCTATTCCACGCTGACAGAGTTTATGCGCGACCTCGCCAACCCTAACCCCGATTACCTAAGGGAAGATCCTACCGAGAAAGGGGATGCCTCTTTGTTTTGGAAGATTCTTTGTGGGATTTGGGTGGCTACTTTGTTGGCAGTGGCGGCGTTGTTTTCGTCTAGTGGTTGAGGCAAGGCTAACGGTACGATAGTACATTTTCAAAAATGAAATGACTCAGGATACCCAAAAAGCGTACTACAGCTGGAGGCAATTTTAGGTTGATATCATCATCATGTTTTAGTTTGTAATCTCTGCAGACCGCAAAGAATTTGATAATCTTTTATATCGTGCATGCTAAGGATCAAATGTAACCTCCCATACCTATAGCAACAGATTCAATTCTTCATTTATTCTTAATATCTCAAATCATTAACCAAGATAATTAAAGTAAGAATTATCCCATCTGACCTATATACACTAGAGTGTTTTTTTACCAATAGTGATTTATGTTTTTCTATTCAGCATGCCTTATCATTCTTTGGATATATCCAAAAAAGATATAATGCAGTATATTTTTCAAATTCGCTGTTACGAATATGAGCCAGTATCTTTAACCTAGGAAGTAATTAAAATGAATTTAGGAATTGTAGTTGGTGTTAGTGACTATATGAATGCATCCAAACTACCAGGATGTGAAGCAGACGCCAGAGCAGTAAAAATATTATGCGACCTGACAAACAAGTGCAATGATATTTTGTACATTACAGAAAACACAGAAAGCCAAAACGTTAAATCAAAAATCGCTGCATTTATAAAAAAGTATGAAGATGAAGAAGTTAAGGAAGTAATATTCTATTTTAGCGGTCACGGATTATTTACAGATAATGAGTTCTTTTATGTGTTAACGGATTATTCAGAAAATAGAATTAGACAAACATCATTAGAAAATAGTGAACTTGACAATCTTTTAAGGAGCCTGAATGCAGAAGTCACCGTAAAAATTGTTGATGCGTGCCAATCTGGAACAAGGTATGTCAAAGATCCTGATGTTTTCAGAAAATATCTTCAAGATTCAGAAAGCGGCTTTAAAAAGTGTTATTTTTTCTACTCATCTCAGAATAATCAGTATTCATATCAAACCTCCGAGATAAGTGATTTTACTCACAGCTTTTTAAATGCATTTATTGATCGTCCAGAGCAAGAGGTTAGATACAAAGATGTTATGGACTCATTAGCGGATGAATTTTCAGGAAACAATAAACAAACACCCTTTTTTGTAATGCAAGGTAATTACACTGAAATTTTTAGCTATATTAGCCAAGAGGTTGCCAATGAACTCATTAAAACAACTAAAATCAATAATTACTCTGAAGATATAAAAGATACACAAAAAACGTTGGTGCAACTAGTTGAGGAAGAAGCTAATCTTTATTGCGAGAAAGATGAAGCAATTTCTTGCGTAGAAAATATAGAGAAGGTTGTACAAAGTTATAGCTTTAATACTGAAATAGACGATCTATTTGAAATAATTATATCTAAAGAAGTCGATGCCCAATTCCCTGTACCAACTGAACATATTGGAAAATCGCTAGAAAGCAACACTATTGATTATATGGCTAAGATCAATAAAGAAAGCCGTGTTCGCAAAGTTCCTAAAGCCGGAAGATTTGCAAGCCTAATAGCTGCAGGTGCATTTTTAAATTCACAAGAGGTACCTATGGAAGATGAATACTATCAAGTGGCTATTGGAGCTGAGTCTACCGTAGAGCTACCGTTTAAATTTTTAATGGTTAGATTTAAAGCAAAGTACCCTAATGTGAATGATACAGGCTGTATTATTTCCCCTTTCGTATCTCAAACAAAGATTAATTTATTTTCAGCTTTCTATACATACAGAAATCGCGAGTGGGATGTGAAAACAATAAACCAAAAATCAGTAAAATGGATTGATTTTGAAGAATTCATTAAGAAGCCTGAAGAGTTGAAAGTTAACATTGAAGTATTACTTGAGGAATTTTCTTCTTTTTCAATTAAACCAATAAAAAAATCATTTAATCTATTAGAAGTTGCACAGGAAGGTGAGTAATAGCAAAGGTGGAGAACCTGAGAATTATTTTCACATTGATTCCTACCCGCATAGCACGATCAAACACCAAATGAATTTTTAATATGAATGACGAAATAAAAAAAATAATTACTGATATTATAGACAGTAAAACAGCTAGCAAAATTTATGATGATGGACTAAAAAATTCAGTATCTGAAACAGGAAATGTCTTAACTGATACTATTAAAACATTGAGATTGTTTTCTGCGCCGTTACAACTAGCAGCAGCTTATCAAGACAGGCTTTCTGTATGGATTGATCGAACCATTAGAAAGGTACCGGCGGAAAATAGAATACAAGCAGCACCAGGTATAGCTGGACCAATATTTGATGAGCTTAGATATTTAGAAGATGGAAACATAATATCAGAAATGTATCTAAGCCTATTAGCAAAAGCTATTGATAAAGAAAATATTAATTTAGCTCACCCTGCATTCGTGAAAATAATTGGCCATCTTTCTCCAGATGAAGCCCTGATTCTTCACCATCTGAGGAAGAAACCGTATGAAGAGCACTACCATTCTGTTTATGACAGAGAAGGTAACAGGTTTCATGGCAAAGAAATTATCTATCAAGAATTTCCTACTGATGAGCTAATTTATCCAAGTAATTTTTATGTTTACACATCTCATCTTATGTCATTAGATTTGGTTAAATTTCCAGTTTATAAACAGGAACCGACATTTGAGGATACGGAGCAAACTCTTCAAAACGGTGAAACTGGCTATGCTTACCTTCACCTAACGGATTTTGGGCACATGTTTGTTCATGCCTGTGAACCTTCAGTAAATTCTGGATGAACTTTATATTATAAGGTGCTCCAGCGCAGCTCTGATGCTTTACCTAGCCAGCAAATTGCAATTCATCACACTTTTTATAAAAAAAAGACTTTAATTATGATTAAGATAGATAAAGACTTAGTTGATCCAGTTGTTGAACCTAGTTCTGAAAAAGCACATCGGATCACCAGAGCAGCCGTCTCTGGAATACCGGTTCTTGGAGGCGCCATGGTAGAAGCTTTCAATGCACTTATAGAACCCCCAATGGCACGTCGAAGAAGCATATGGATGGCTCAGGTCACGGAAGCTATTAACGACCTTTACGAGAAGGGAATTATTACAGAAGAAAACCTTCAAACAAATGAACAATTCTTTACTACTTTAGTACAAGCAAGCAATGCAGCTATGAGAAATCACCAAGAGGAAAAGATAAATGCTTATAGAAATATAGTACTTAACTCAGCTTTGCCTGGAGCGCCAAGTGATACTCTACAGCAACTATTTCTTAATCTTATAGATTCTTTCACTTTATTGCATATCGTACTACTTAAGCTATTTCAAGGGCCACAGGAGTGGGCTGCGGCCAATAGCCATCAATTTCCTAATTGGACGATGGGGAGCATTTCACATGTAATTGAGAATGCTTATCCTCAGCTAAAAAATCAGAAAGCCATATATGAACTTGTTTGGAGTGAGCTTTATCGTAGTGGATTATTTAATACAGAGGGCTTAAACACTACTATGAGCGAAAATGATATGTTTGGAAAACGTACTACAGCGTTAGGCGATCAGTTTATAAGTTTTATCTCAAGCCCAAATCTTTGATATCATACTTAGTAACAAGTAAAGACACCGGAAGTAAAAACCGGTGCTTCACTGCGGTTTTGTTGTAGATGCTTTAAGCCTTCTATATCTGCAATCAATTTTTCAATAATTTCGACCTCCCAAAACTCGTTCCTTTTGCAAACGTATAAATATTTCTTCACGGTGAACGGGTAGAGATTTGGGAGCACGTATTCCTATCTTCACCTGATTGCCCTTAACTTTCAATACAGTGATTGAGACATTGGCTCCAATCCTTAAGTTTTCACCAGTCCGGCGCTTTAAAATCAACATAGTTATTTCCTACTGATACTCAAACCATGGGTAAACCTTCTCTGATGGAAGGCTGAGAAAGTAACTTTCTGAGGAAATAGGGGGTGGTGCGCGGGAACGGTAGGCATAGAAGAAGAAAAGGCAGGCACAACGCTTCCAGAGCTTGGGGAATCGCACCAAGCCGCTGAATGTACTCCACTTTATTGAAGACGAGCGGGTTTCTAGCGTATGATCCATATAGCCATTTTGATAATTAGCGTATCAATTTGGTTAGCTGGCCCCTGGTGTTGCTGCACCTTGGGTCAGCGCCTTTTACTAACTCTTACGTCACGCTACCGTTCTCCTGTGAGAAGATGGTTCTTTAGAAAATTCTTAGATGTCTTGCTTCTCTCGAATCCCTTTGGTCCTTGGGCATCGGCCTTCCAAAGGCCACCCAATTCCGGCCAAAATACCAATAAATATCAATCGATTTTACGCAGCTTTGACACTAAAACAAACTGAATAAAATCCAATAAAATCATTTTAGTGCCTATATTTTTATGCTCCTTAGCTTAGATAATTTGCGTTATCCATAAGAGTGATGGTTTAGATAGTTACTCTTTACTCGCTTTCACGTGAGAACTAAAAGCAATTAATTATTAAAGCCGCCACTCAATGTGTCTTTCTTGTGTCGATAGAAAATATCCCAATAGCCTAGGTATTGCAGTGAGACATGTAGGGTTGTCCCTTTTTAGTCGCGATGCCACTCTCATAAAGCACTTAAAATCCCATTTAATCGGTACACTTGTTCCTATCTCTACATAGGTGTTTTTTCGTCTGTACTGGATAACTTACCGATTGATATATCGGCTCTAAGTATAGTTATTTGCCATTTTGGCATTGATCGACAAGTGATATGATCCAGCTTCAGTTGAGCACACTATTAAAGCTCTTTGGCAGGAAAGCATGAACTATAGAAATCTACTGTTAAAAAGAGGGTTTGGTTTCCATTAGCAATTCGTAGCTGATGGAGATCCATATGGGGTATTTTCGACACCCTAAAACCAAGAACGAGATGAAGCAATACTATGCTTCGTTGGAAAATGAACTAGAGATCCCAATAAAGATTAGAAACCGTCGTCAACCAAAATGTTTACCAAACACTTGGGATGACTATTTTCCTAGTAATATCTCTAATCGTAATTGGAAGCTTTTTCGAAGGAACCAGTGGAAGGGGTAGTTATCCACTTTAACAGGACGCTCCTGCTGAAAATCATAAGCTCCAGCTTTGACTCTACTTATGTTTTCAGCAGAGCTTGGTGTTATATACAACCATGATTCAATTTACGGCGACAGCCATCTTGGGCACCATGAACTGCCCAAGCAAATCTAGAAACTGGATCAAACTTTTCGGCATCTTACCAACTAAGAGAAAATAGCTCTTCAAATATAGTGGAAATATTTTGATTTAAGTATAGGAAATACTATGGAAGATTCAGCTTTTCACAATTACCCTTCTGTTATTGGATACTACCAAGCGCTCAGGGAAGAGGTTTGGTCTATTACACAGGAATCATGGCCCCAGACATCAATAAAAGGCATTAGTTTGAAGACAGCAAGACTGGCTGACTCTTGGAAAGAAATGAGAGGATCTAATCTAAGATCTTCGAGAGCCAGTTGGGACTGGGAGCCAGAATTTAATGCATATCAGAAGAAGCCAAAAAGATATGAAATGTCAGTTTGGTTTGAGAATCAACTTTGCGGGCTTTGTTATGGATTTGCATCCAAGCATGGTACAAAGGTAAGAATGAACCTTATCGAATCTACACCGGTAAGACCAAATCCCTTGGGAGAAGGTGTCTTTCCAATATTATCTTTTGGAGCTACGGTTTATGCCAACTTGATTAGTGCTGACGAGGTTTGGGTGTTAGACCCAGTAAAAGGTGCAATTGATTACTACGAAAGCCAAGGATTTTCAGCGCCTGAGATTTACCACGGAAAAAGAGTCGGGATGAAAAAATTATGAGTGGCTATAAATTCTCACAAGAAGAGAAAGACCGAATCAATAAGATTCGATCAAAGATGAAGAAACATGCTGAAGAAGTGAAAAAGAAATCAAAGGATACAACAATAGAAGAACCATCGGGAAAACAAACGAATCCAACTGAAATTGACCGTATGAGAGATCGAAAAAATGACGATTAAAAACAAACAGATTAGCAAGGAAGATATTAGAAAGTTTGTTGAGAAAAACAAATCTAAAATATTGAAAGAAGCTAAAGAGGTTGAAACAGCCATAAAGTCAAATAGATTAAAGAACCAGCAGAAACTATGAATCTTATACATAGTAGCTCTAGTTAATCGAGAAATAGAAGAGACTGAATCTTCTGGACCACCTTTAAATCCGGTAAGATCTAAGGATTGATTTTATAGCTAGCTATCGCAAAGGTTAGAATCTGTTTCTTATCCATGATTACTTATAAATTTCCTGAAGAAAAAGAATACGCGGAATTTTACGCGAAAAAGTTAGATGATGAACTTAGCCTGCAATTCCTTCAAAATGGCATTATTTTAAACAAGTCTCAAGCCGAGCATATCTGTCGTTTCTTTTGGGCTATGGTAGATGCATCAATTGAGGACGAAAATAACGGAGTAAAGCTTCAATGGAATGAAGGAGCTGAATTTTGGAATGAAAAAATAATGAACTCCATTTCGGCACACCTTGAAGCCTTAGGCTATGAAGAAGAGTGGGAAAACGAAGTCGATAAGCAATAGGCATAGCTAGGAAGGATAGAGCGCGCGCGGCCGCGATCTATCCAGATGATGAACGCCATCAGCCCATCAAGACGACAGCGTCTATGAGTATTAATGATCTTCAGAACAATCAAAACCTTGACGATATATATGCTAACTAAATGAAGAAGATAGCGAAATCATTTTTAGTGAAGTTAATTTTTTATACGTAGTGAACATCAAATGAAAAAGCGCAAGAAATTACTTTGGTTCAGCCTTAGTGCTGTCTCTTTAATTGGAGTCGGATTCATACTTGGAATGTTTGGCAGTGCCCTAAAGCCTCCAGCAAATGCTGGTGAACTATCTCCTACTATAGATGTAGCTGATCTAGAGCCGGGTGAAATACTTACTCGGGATGTAAATTATGAGGCGGGAGGGAAGTGGGGCTTTAGATACATAATTTATAAAAACTATGAGTCCGAAATCACAGTTTTTGGCGTTCCCCTCAGAGAAGGCATGGTAAATATGCCAGATATAAAGTGGTGGAGGTGGGGCACAGAATGTAGGAATTTTGGGCCGACCATGAAAAATGGTAAGGTAGTCCCACAAAGCCAGTTCAAATGTCATGATCACGAATTAAATACGTGGTTCGCCAAAGAAAATGTCTGGGATCTTGATGGGAATAACCTCGGCAAATATACAGAAGACATGGAAAGAGTAAGATTTTCAATAAAAGGTTTTGACCTTATACTACATATGTATTATTAGAAAATAAATCTACCCAGTCTGTCATAGAGCTTTTTAATGTCTGACCCGCTTCATTACGCGAGAAGTACAATTAAAAACTAATATGGGAAGAACAAATTATTTAGTGTGTAGACTTAGTATCGCGATGCTATGTGGGTTCATCTCATATTTGCTAGTAGCGACCTTTCCAGCCCTTATTGCTCCAGGATTAGCAAATTTTTATGGAACACTAGGACTGTATTTCCTTTATACAGCCGTTGCTCAGTTAGTAGGGTTGTTATTTGTGATATTTAGGAGCAAGCGAGTACTGAATATCGCAAACCTAGTCTTAACCTTCATGTGCTTTATACCTGTAATAATTTACTTTACAAAAATAGCTCCAGATGGCCTAAACTAATAAAATTGGTACGATCGAACCTTTTCTGCTGAACAACTGTTGCTCTGCTGCTACAGAATTTACTGTAAGTCTTGAGTATTCCATTAGGAAGGTAAAGGTACTATTATCCAAATAGATCCTGTTAACGGTTGTATGTAATGAAAGCAAAATTACAAGAATTAGTAAATGATAAACCCATAGAGCAAAGCCCTCATTATCTTCTGAGTCAAGAATTAGAGTTCGAATTTTTAAAGTCCAATTTATCATTTGCGATGGCATTTATAGGCGGTATTATTACTCTCAAAACTGCTCTTGGTATTGATACACCTATTTCTGAAGGGTTCACCTACTCTTTGACCGCCGCCGTCTTCTCAGCGCTACATGCCTTTCAAGCACAGCAAGAATTAATTGATGACCTACGTAATGGTCGAATGCCTAGTAAAATAAAACGCCTGTTTAGACGTTACCCCGGACCTGTCCTCCTTGGGTTAGCTTTCGGATATGCCTTTATCTATTTCGAAAACTCACTGCACTAACTGTACAAACTTAATGAATTTTTTAAGCACTCCGTTTTAACCGAGTAATTAAGATAGGGGGCATGGAGAATCTGACTTAATCTTTGATCCCCATAGGCTGAGGTACAAAGAATATTACGGGTTAAGATGTTAGTGGTGTCCAGAACTATAGGGCTACCAAGCTGAAGACTTTATACATATAGCCAACGATGCCTAAGAGAAGGTCACAGGAGAAGAGTTTCCATATGATCGCTTTATTTCATGGCAAGCATTATGTTCAAACAAGACAATCAAAAAAATTAGCCACTTGGTAATTTAGTTATCATGCGAAGAAAAATGGACAAAAAGTTACTCGGCCTGCTCCCTGGTACAGGTATCTATGTCTATATCCTGGCAACTCAAGAAACTTTAACAGTCTCCAGCGTATTTGGATGGTTGGCTTACTCTATAGCCATTGGCTCTATGATATTCTTTGTTATGTTCGCCCCCTATGGTAAGCAGAGCTCGTTCACAGTCTTTGGCCGAGAGCAACGTTATAGGACTCCAGTACCCATTATCCCAATGAAAGTAGCACTCAGTATCCTTGGGGTTATAGTAGCCTCTTTAACAATCAGTTTCGTTCTCTACCATATCAGCCAATAGCCACTTAATAAGGCTTATAAGCGAGATAATTTATTGCATGGCCCACCCCTTCACCACACGCTATACACTATGACTGAGTTCTTGCATAAGTTTGCATGCTTCGATTGTCAGGTCGCCTTTAAGCGCCAGGCTAGTGAGGATGCATCATCTGGCTCAGCACATCAGTCTGATTCGAACATCATCCATAAGTGTCCAAATTGCGGTCATCGTATGGCATTTATGGGGCGTAATTTTGCAGCACCATCAAAAGCAGACTCTTCTGCTTGGGAAGCAGCAAAGAGATTATGGGAGGCTGGGTTTCGTTTTGTGGGTAGCGGCTATCATAGTGACCCGGCACTACCTAAAAGTAAATCTGGCATCTCCGAATTTATTGATAATAATCCTGCCCACAAGCAAAAGGTTGGTAAACAGCAACGGTGGGCAGACTATACATAACAAGCGCAGCCTTATATTCCACCCAATTTCAACACCGCCTGTTGGCGACACGCTTGCAACAATTTTGTAACAGAATTCTCGTTACCTATCTTTCTTGCTACGGCTAACGCACCAATGAGCACTGTAGTTACTGATAAAATACATCTTCGTCGCAATCAACATAGCTTTTAGCGTATTCCAAAATTGCTTTGTTCATGCCAGCGTAGACGTTTGCCTACATTACTTTTATTTCTTCATCATAGATAACTAAGTCCGTAGCTATATTGGCATTAGGCTACTATGTCATCGGCTGACTTCTGCCTAATCATCTTCGTCAATACTGACCGAGACTCTGCTATGTTTCACCACTTCTTTTCCCCGCGATGGTGGCTAGCGGGTTGGGCCTACTTATGAGTCAGCGGCCATGCTGACAGCTTCATATCAGTAGGTTACACAGATATCCCTAGATACGGGTGTGACTTTCACTACACAACTGCATCATTTACTCTACCCATTAGATCACATGGCTTCAGTGCCCTTGACCATTTCGCCTCTAGGCTAAGCATTAAATGATGTTTCTATTCGGTAATTCGTAGTTTTGCCAGCGGCACTCTCCCCCAAAGATCTCACCATTTTGCAGTTGCCATTCGCTAGTAGTTAGCATTTAATGGAATGCCATTAAATGGTGATATTCTTACAGGGGATTTTCACGCCATAAGTTCACGCCTATGCTGGGCGTACCAAGTACTAGCAATCTGATCTCCGGCCACTGTCACCTTTTTTGCCAAAGCTCTAAAAAAAGGCGCCAGTAGCCTCCGGCAATTGAGGCGAGCGTATCTTTCATCGTAATTGGCGCTAATTATTATGCTCTTTCAGGGATCGTGTAAATGTAAGCGTTGGCGGGTTGAAGTTCAGTTAGCTGGACCACTCGAAGGTTTGAATCCGCGCATTTGCGATTGTAATTATTGCCAAGCCAACCCGTCACGTATTATTAGTGATCCGAATATGTCAGTAGTTTTCATTGGTGATGGGATTTTAACTAAACAAAATGGTGATCAGCTTGCTAATTTCTACCATTGCAAAGCTTGTAATGAACTACTAGCCGTAGGCTGCAATATAAATGGTCAACTTCGCGGAGCAGTAAATTCCAATTTATTGCAAGACGTGAATCAACTTGGCAACCCTATTCAAATTCAGCCAAGACTGTTGAGTGCTGATGAAAAGCTTGAGCGCTGGAATAAGTTGTGGGGTGTTCTTAATGGGTTTTGAAACTTAAAATGTTAAGGCTTTCGAACGCTTCGGTCCGCAGCTTGAGGCTTTAAGAGTCAGGAAAAAAACAGCGTCGATAACGCCTTGGCATTTATACAGGAACTGATATGACTAGGTCTGATAAGTTCTGGGATAGAAAAGCAAAGGAGTATGCTAGGAGCCCTATTTCTGACGAAGCAAGTTATCAGAAGAAGCTCTCAGATACCCAGAAATTCTTTACGCCTGATATGAATATTTTGGAGTTTGGTTGCGGAACAGGGACTACAGCGATTTGCCATGCTCCACATGTGCAGCATATTGAAGCGGTGGATATATCTGAAAATATGCTTGAGATTGGCCGAACTAAGGCCAGGGAAGCCTGCATCGATAATATTAGATTTACCAGAGGTACATTAACCGAATTCAATGCTGAGCCTGCAAGTTTTGATGCAGTGTTGGGTTTAAATGTTATTCACTTACTACCAGATAGAAGCGATGTTTTGGCAGAGGCCGCTAGAATCCTCAAACCCGGTGGTGTTTTCGTAAGTAGTACCGTTTGTATGGGTAATTCCTATATACGGTTTATTAAGCTCTTAGCACCTCTGGGAAAATTTATGGGCTTAATGCCCGATGTCTTTATTCTAACAAAAGTAAAATTAGAGAAAGAAATTCAAGACGCTGGTTTTACCATTGAAGTTCTATGGCAGCATGGAATGCATGACATGGTAGTTTTCATTATTGCACGTAAGATATGAATGATCTTTCTAAAACTTCGTTATGTCTCCAGAAATAAAAACCATACTTAGATACTTAACAGTGAGGATACTCAAATGAATACAAATGCAGTTTGTTGGTTTGAAATTTATGTAAATGATATGGTTCGTGCAAAGTCATTTTATGAAGCTGTTCTCAAGCAGGAGTTAACTCGACTAGACAACCCTGACGAAGTAAAAGACTTCCCTCAACCCGAGATGTGGGCATTTCCAATGAAACAAGAGCCGGGTGCAAGTGGAGCAATTTGTAAAATGGAGGGTGTTGAAGCTGGAGGTAATAGCACTCTAGCGTATTTTGATAGCGAAGATTGTTCTGTTGAACTGGCCAGAGTTGAGCCAGCAGGTGGGAAGGTAGTAGTGCCTAAAATGTCTATTGGAGAGCATGGCTTTATCGCAATAGCGCAAGATACCGAAGGAAATAATATCGGTTTTCATTCAATGAAATAGCTAGCCCTCACAAGCAAACATTAATTCACATAACTGGTTACTTAAATATCGTACATTGTCTTCATCAAGACACTAAGTTGTGCTCAAAATTAAGCCGGCTTACCCTATTGATGAAATTAAAATTAGCGTGGAATAGCTACGGCTAGCAATTATGTGCAGTTAACGTTTTTGGCTAGCCTTACCAAAGTAGCCCAATACCATCCCGTATCCAAAGTGCAACTGACAAAGCCAATACACACTAAAGAACCATTTATCACAATGCAAGAGGATTAGTTTTGAAAGGATTTATAATTCTGACCTCCACTTTATTTCTACTCACCAGCTCTATCGCTTTATCAAGTAGCGTTAGTGTGCAAAAAGTATCTGAACGCCTACATATCTTGAGTGGAAAAGAGTACGGAACGAATATTGGCTTAATATCGACGGAAAATGGATTGGTACTCATTGATCCTATGCCAGGAAATAATCAGTTAAGTGCGTTAGATCAAGCGATTCGATCAATTTACGATAAGCCTATCTCCTTCATCTTAAACACACACGCGCACTCTGACCACACAGGTGGAAACGCGCACTTTGAAAAGCAAGGTGGAAAACTGATAGAGAGCAGCTTCAATTTAGATGACCTCACTCACATTAAAGTCAAGTCTCATACAACAATCGACAATATCTATTACCATAAGGAAAGTAATTCTATATTTGTCGGTGATGTATTCGATACCAGCTG
The DNA here is from genome assembly GCF_052467515.1 of Microbulbifer mixtoriginis (SeqCode). Lineage (NCBI taxonomy): Bacteria > Pseudomonadati > Pseudomonadota > Gammaproteobacteria > Cellvibrionales > Microbulbiferaceae > Microbulbifer > Microbulbifer mixtoriginis (SeqCode). The sequence goes on from NZ_CP174314.1 coordinate 4,400,261, forward strand.
GCATCCAACATTTTATGCTGGCGGAATTAAAGGTTTTAATGAAGCCATTGAGGCCATTTTAAATCTGGGTGATGATCAAAGTTTGATAATACCGGGGCATGGCACTCCAGCAAACAAGTCATCTTTGCTTGAATTCAGGAAAAATACTTTTACATGGATAAATAAAATTCGAGAGCTTCATCAAAAAGAGTTGGGTGTGGAGCAAATAATGATTGATACACAAGTTAAGGATATTTTGGAAAAGTTCAATATAAATAATAAATCCCCATTTCTACCTAATAAAGCTTATAAAAGATTTATAGAAAGAACTATTTCAGTGATCAATGAAGAAAAAAACAGATAACAAGGGGGCTTATTAGGATAAGCTCATATTAACGCTGCCCTTTATTCTGTGTGAAAGAACAAATCACTCTAGCAAGGCTTTATTAGTTTTTTTGAAAATTGAAACCTCATTTTTACTAACTATGTCAGCCACATTTTGTTATTCTGAAAACATCACTCCTTATCCAGAAAACCTTCAGTGCATTGAGGGATATGACCCTAAATATCCAATTAGAGAGTACCGACGACCTATAGCTTGCTTTGCCCTATAGGAGAAATTCTTGACCCTCATCAAAAGCGCTTCGAATCATATTGTTAGCAACGTGTTCTAGCATCTTTTTTTCACCAGCACATTAGCTTTTGTTGGACACGCGTTCAAAATTCAATGATAACAAAGAATATCACTATTAACGGATTGAGAGCTAAACCAAAAATATGTTAACTTTACCAACTAAACTCCTAAAGCTCGAATAAAAATTAACCTGGAAATTAATATGCGAGATTTAAACTCTTTAATAGGGCCATATGCATGGTCATTGTTCATTGCTAGTGGCGAACAAGTAACACTTGTTGATCCTGAAGCAACAGTTTCAATTTATGGTGAAGGTGACTTAAGTTATTTAGTGATAGAGGTTTATATTGGTGAAGCTGAAGTTATACAGTATATGCTGGATGATACGACTGAGAACCAACCTCTGAAAAAGATACTAAAATATATAGAGAAGCTGGATTACAACATTAACAAAATTATCAAAAATCTATCTGCGATTCAATATACTGATAGTGATATCGGTGACGTCTGCAATATTGATGGGCTTCAAATTTCACGTAAAAAAATATCATAAGGAAGTAGAGAATGATTAATGAAAAGGATACTTCAAAGAAAATTATAAAAAATATTGATAATAAAACAATATCTGACAACTCTCTTAGAAAAGCAGCTGATAAATCTGAGGAACTTGTCAAGAAAATGGACAAGAAGCGTATTAAAAGGAGTTTTACAGAATGGGCGTAAAAGTTTTTACCCATGAAATTATCGAAGAGTCTATGCCTGAACTAGACCTTCAGGCTTTAGTAGTCAAATTTAAACAATATAAAGAAGACCAACATAATCCAGCGCCTTTAGATTTTGGACGCGATGTACCATACCATCGTCCCAGTTCCGCAGCAGAAGAAGAGCTAATGCACTTACATATGCGTGGAAATTTAAATTGGTCATTGCGAACGGTCCAGTTTAAGCGTACGAGTGATACACACCTTGTCTATTGTCCTGGCTGGACATATCCCGATCACTATCTTTTGATTGCGATAATTACAGATGCCCATCGAAAGGCCAACAACGTATTGTTTATGTCTAATTTGGCTGATATAGCTCGGGAATTTCGCTACGAAAACTAAAATCCTTGTGGATTCAAGCACGCTAGCTTTACAGAGGTAAGGAAACTCAACCCTTCTCCTGCACTTACCCGCGATCGTCTATCCGCATACCCTGGTATCGAATCAGGCCATTGCGAATATCGCAGATCCAGCTGTGCAAGCTGAGACGCTGACTGCGGTCTCAGCCCTGCTGCATTATTTTTGTCATGGTCAGGTTTTGCACCTGCGCCAGGACATTTAATTTATCCAGTCGCAATCGCGTGCGAACAGTTGGCGAATCTCTACCACCTCAGTGGGCCTCCCCCGATAAATCCAGGCCTGATATTTGCGCGGCCTGCACCATTTTTTGCAGGTAGTCGCTAGTCATCTGGCGGCGGCGTTTTTCGGTTAAGTATTCCTCGATTCGCTCCGAAACATATTCGTATTCCAGCGGGCAGCCCGGTTCGCAGTGTTCCACATAAATCAGGTGTACTCCGTAAGGGGTCTCCACGGGCTCTGCTACCAAGCCGGTGCCCTGCTCGAATACTGCGCGCTCGAAGGACGCGACGGTATCACCGCGCCCTACTTGGCCGAGGCTGCCACCGGCTTCGGCGGAGGAACAGGCGGAGTGGGATTGGGCCAACTGGGCGAAGGTCTGTAGCGGATTGGCATCGTTGCGGATCTGCTTGAGCATTTCCTCAGCAGCGGCGCGTGCTTTGGCGCAGGCTTCGGAGTCATCCGGTGCGGCCGGGATCAGGATATGGCGCACTTCGGCGAGGGGATCGGAGCGGAATTTATGTGGGTGGGCTTCGAAATAGGCGCGGCACTCGGCTTCACTGGCCGGGGGCACTTGCAACTCACCTTTCAAAAGATCTGAAACGGCGTGATCGAAGGCCTCGCTGTGCAAGTCTTCATCGGCCGCGCAAAGCCCCTGCCCTGCGGCCTTTTCCCGTAACAGCCAACCGATAACCAATGCCCGTGCAGCGCGGTAAATTGCTTGGCGCGGGGAGTTGGCGGTCTGGTATTGCATCTCCTGGTAAATCAGGTCTGCGGGAATTTCACTGCCGTTCACGGCCACGGCTTCAGCCAGTTCGAATTCGCGCCCGGCGGCGTCGGAAGCTAGTAATGCACTCATGACTCTACTCCACACAAGGCCCACACCTGGCGGGCCGGGTTAACGATTGCTGGGATTAGCGCGCGGCTTTGGCGCGCACTACCTGGTAATTGCGGCGGAAGTACTGCACCGGAACACTCCATACGTGCACCAGGCGGCTGAAGGGGAACAGCAGGAACAGGGTCATACCGAGGAAAATATGCAGCTTGTAGATGATATTTACGTCGGCGATAGCCGCTGCGGCGGCGGAACCATCGAGGGTGACAATGGACTGGGCCCAGGTCATCAACTTGAGCATTTCGGCACCGTCCATATGGCCGGCGGAAACCAGGATACTGATCAGGCCGAGGATTAACTGGGCGTAAAGCATCAGCAGTATGGTCAGGTCCATTTTGGAAGTGGTGGCGCGCACTCGCGGATTGGTGAGGCGGCGCTTAATCAAAATGGTGAGGCCGATAAAGCAGATTACCCCGAAGAAACCGCCGATCCCCATCGCCATCATCTGCTTGGTGGAAGCTTCAATGCCGAGTAAGTGCCACACCGCTTTGGGCGTAAGCAGGCCGACAAAATGGCCTGCGAGAATGGCGATCACCCCAATATGAAACAGGTAACTGCCGATGCGCAATTGCTTGTGCTCCAACAACTGGCTGGAGCCGGTGCGCCAGGTGTATTGGTCGCGGTCATAGCGGATCAGGCTCCCCACCAGAAACACCGTAAGGGCGACGAAGGGATAGATGGCAAAGAGCAGCGTATTCAGATAGTTCATCTTGTTACTCCTGTGGTGCGGGCTGGGCAGAATTCTGCGCGGCATCTTTGGCACTGGGGGCCCAGGTTAGGGGCTGGCCGTCGCGCAGCTGCGCAGCGCTGGGCCGCGTTATGGACTGGTCACAATTGTTGGCGCCGGTAAAACTGACCACCTCTTCCTCCCAGATCTTGTCCAGCGCCTCGGGGGTATCGTCGCGCTCCTCATTGGCGACTTCCTCTTTGAGCGCGGTCAGATCTACAAAGACTCCGGCCATCTGCAAGAGCGCATCCATCAACAGGTGATAGGGGCTCTCGCGCTTTGAAAGGCGCGCGCTCAACAGGGCAATCACATGGGTGATATCGTGCACCCAACCGTAGGCCGCTTCACCTTGGGTGGCGCAGAACTCTAAGTAGGTGGGCAGGTAATCCGGCAGTTCGCGCTCATTCAGTTCCAGGCCGGCGGCTCGGTAGCGATTCATCAGATCCACCATCGCTTGGCCGCGATCGCGGGATTCGCCGTGGATATGTTCGAACAGGTGCAGGGACACAGCCCGGCCGCGCTCAAACAAACCGTCGTATTCACTCTGCCAATCGAGCGCATCCATACGCTCGTAATGAGAGATAAACGCCAGCAGCAAATCGCGCAGGGGCTTATCCAGGTCTTCGGATTCCGCCACCCAGTTGGTTAACTCATCCAGGTGCGCCACCAGCTCATCGGACGGGTAATCCAGCAGGCGGGCGATCAGGTTTAATACTTTCATCGGTACTCTCCCCTCGGCCTCAGTCGACCACTTTGGCCGGTATCACTTCGCGCACTGCATTCTGCTTGCCGCCGAAGATATTGGTGCTGTCGTTGCCAGTGCTGCAGCCGTTTCCGAAGCTGAAACCACAGGAGGACTTCATGTCGTAGGCGTTCTCGGCGTAAGCCTTGTGGCTTGAAGGCACCACGAAGCGGTCTTCGTAATTGGCCAGGGCCATATAGCGGTACATCTCTTCTACCTGGGCTACGGTCATCCCGGCCTCTTCCAGCAATTCGCGTTCCTGCACGCCGTCTACATGGATGCCGCGCATATAGGCGCGCATCACAATCATGCGTTCCAGGGCGCGGGCCACTGGCTTTTCGTCGCCGGCGGTGAGCAGGTTGGCCAGGTATTGCAGCGGGATGCGCAGAGTGGAGAGATCGGGGATCTCGGCACCGCGCCCCACAGTGACGGTTTCCACTTGGCCGGCCTGCACTGCGTTCTGGATCGGAGACAGCGGCGGCACGTACCAAACCATGGGCAGGGTGCGGTACTCCGGGTGCAGCGGCAGAGCGATCTGCCAGTCGATGGCCATCTTGTACACCGGGGATTTCTGCGCAGCTTCGAGCCAGGCTTCGGGGATACCTTCGGCGCGGGCAGCTTCCTGGACTTTGGGATCGCTGGGGTCGAGGAAAATATCGCACTGGGCCTGGTAGAGGGCTTTTTCGTCTTCTACCGCAGCGGCTTCTTCGATGCGGTCGGCGTCATAGAGCAGCACCCCCAGGTAGCGGATACGGCCCACACAGGTCTCGGAACAGATGGTTGGCTGGCCCGCCTCAATACGCGGGTAACAGAAGATACACTTCTCGGATTTACCGGTTTTCCAGTTGTAGTAGATCTTTTTGTAGGGGCAGGCGGATACACACATGCGCCAGCCGCGGCATTTGTCCTGGTCGATCAGGACGATGCCGTCCTCTTCGCGCTTGTAGATGGCACCGCTGGGGCAGGCAGAGACACAGGCCGGATTGAGGCAGTGCTCGCACAGGCGTGGCAGGTACATCATAAAGGTGTTTTCAAACTCACCGTAGATATCCGCCTGGACCTGTTCGAAGTTCTTATCCTTCTTACGCTTGTCGAATTCGGTACCGAGAATTTCTTCCCAGTTGGGACCCCATTCGATCTTCTCCATACGCTCGCCACTGATCAGCGAGCGCGGACGGGCCACCGGCTGGTGCTTCTGCTCCGGCGCCTTGTGCAGGGTCTGGTAGTCGAAGTCGAACGGCTCGTAGTAGTCATCGATTTCCGGCATATCCGGGTTGCCAAACAGGTTGGCCAGTACCCGGTGCTTGCTGCCGATCTTGGGCTGCAACTTGCCGTTCTTCTTGCGGGTCCAGCCGCCGTTCCACTTGTCCTGGTTCTCCCACTCTTTGGGATAGCCGACACCGGGTTTGGTCTCGACGTTGTTAAACCAGGCGTACTCGACCCCCTCGCGGGAGGTCCAGACGTTTTTACAGGTCACGGAGCAGGTGTGGCAGCCGATACACTTATCGAGGTTCAGCACCATGCCGATCTGGGCTCTAACTTTCATTGTTACACCTCCTCTCGGGTCGGCTCTTTGATGTCTTCGCCATCCAGCCAGTCGACCTTGTTCATTTTTCTCACCACCACAAACTCGTCCCGGTTACAGCCCACAGTGCCGTAGTAGTTAAAGCCGTAGGACTGCTGGGCGTAGCCGCCGATCATATGGGTGGGTTTCATCACCGCGCGGGTTACGGAGTTGTGGATACCGCCGCGGGTGCCGGTGGTTTCCGCTCCCGGTGTATTCACGATGCGCTCCTGGGCGTGGTACATCATGGCCATGCCGTCTGGCACTCGCTGGGACACCACCGCGCGGGCAGCAATGGCGCCGTTGACGTTGAAGATTTCGATCCAGTCGTTGTCTTCAATACCCGCCAGCTTGGCGTCGTTCTCACTCATCCACACGATGGGGCCACCGCGAGACAGGGTGAGCATCAGCAGGTTGTCGGAGTAGGTACTGTGGATACCCCACTTCTGGTGCGGGGTGATCCAGTTCAGCAGGATCTCCTTGTTGCCATTCGGCTTCTGGTTCAGCACCGGCTGTACGGTTTTCAGGTTGATGGGCGGCTTGTACACACACATGGTCTCGCCGAAGTCGCGCATCCACTCGTGATCCTGGTAGAACTGCTGGCGGCCGGTGATGGTGCGCCAGGGGATCAGCTCATGCACATTGGTGTAGCCGGCGTTGTAGCTCACATGCTCATCTTCCAGGCCGGACCAGGTGGGTGAGGAGATGATCTTGCGGGGCTGCGCCACGATATCGGCGAAGCGGATCTTCTCATCTTCCTTGGGCTTGGCCAGATGGGTGTGATCGCGACCGGTAATCTTGCCCAACGCTTCCCAGGCCTTCACCGCCACCTGGCCGTTGGTTTCAGGAGCCAGAGACAGGATCATCTCTGCGGCATCTACGGCGCTGTCGATACGGGCGCGGCCATCGCGGGCGCTTTCATCCTTCCAGGTGCGGTTGAGCTTCTTGAGGAAGTCCACCTCGTCATCGGTATTCCAGCTGATGCCCTTACCGCCGTTGCCGAGTTTTTCCAGCAATGGGCCGATAGAGGTAAAGCGGTTGTAGGTGTTGGGATAATCGCGCTCCACCTCGATCATGCTCGGCGCGGTAACGCCGGGGATCAGGTCGCACTCGCCCTTCCACCAGGCCTTCACCCCAAAGGGCTGGGCGATTTCGGTGGGGGTATCGTGGTGGATTGGCAGGGTTACCAGATCCTTCTCCACCCCCAGATGGCCGTCGGTGAGTTCGGAGAATTTCTTCGCCACACCTTTGAAGATGTCCCAGTCGCTGCGCGCTTCCCAGGCCGGGTCCACCGCTTTGGTGAGCGGGTGGATAAAGGGGTGCATGTCGGAGGTATTGAGATCGTCCTTCTCATACCAGGTGGCCGTTGGCAGCACGATGTCGGAGTAGAGGCAGGTGGTGGACATACGGAAGTCCAGTGTCACCAGCAGATCGACTTTGCCCTCACTGGGGGTATCGTGCCAGGCTACATCTTCCGGCTTCTTGCCGCCGGCTTCGCCCAGGTCCTTACCCATCAGGCCATGCTTGGTGCCGAGCAGGTGGCGCAGCATGTACTCGTGGCCCTTACCGGAGGAACCCAGCAGGTTGGAGCGCCAAATGAACATATTGCGCGGGTAGTTCTGCGGATTATCTGGGTCCTGGTTGGCGAACTTTAGCGCGCCGCGCTTGAGCTGCTGTACGGTATAATCCTTGGCGGACATACCCGCAGCGGCGGCATCTTTGGTCAGTTGCAGCGGGTTCATACCCAGCTGCGGCGCGGAGGGCAGCCAGCCCATACGCTCGGCGCGGCTGTTGTAATCGATAATGGAAGCCTGCCACTTGCTCTTGTCGGCCAATGGCGAAACCACTTCGTCCATCTCCAACTTCTCGTAGCGCCACTGGCTGGCGTGGTTGTAGAAGAAGGAGGTGCCGTTCATATGGCGCGGCGGACGCTGCCAGTCGAGGCCGAAAGCGAGGGGGGTCCAGCCGGTTTGCGGGCGCAGTTTTTCCTGCCCTACATAGTGGGCCCAGCCACCGCCACTCTGGCCGATACAACCGCACATCATCAACATATTGATGAGGCCACGGTAGTTCATATCCATGTGGTACCAGTGGTTGAGGGCAGCGCCCACAATCACCATGGAGCGTCCACGGGTTTTGTCGGCAGTGTTGGCGAATTCGCGTGCTACCTGGATAACATTCTCGCGGCGACAGCCAGTGATCTTCTCCTGCCAGGCCGGTGTGTAGGGCTTGTCTTCGTCGTAGCTTTGCGCACAGTTCGGATCGTCGAGACCATGCTCGACGCCGTAGTTCGCCAGGGTCAGGTCGTAGACGCTGGCAACTTTGAGCACCTCGCCATCTTTGTTCTGCACAAACTTCACCGGCACCTTGTAGTCGATCACATCGCTGTGGTTGGTGTGCTGGAAGTAGTCGTGCTCGTGGGTCTGGCCACCGAAGTAAGGGAAGGCCACCTGGGCGATTTCATCGGCGCAGTCTTTCAGGCTGAGCTTTAGCTTTACTTCTTCACCTGTGAGGCCGTCACGCTGTTCGATGTTCCACTTGCCGCGCCCGTCTTTCGCTGATGGCTCCCCCCATCGATAACCTACGGAGCCCTGGGGTGACACCAGCTGGCCATCATGGTTGACGGCGATAGTCTTCCACTCTGGGTTGTTGTCCTGGCCGAGGTCATCTGCCAGATCGGAGGCGCGCAGGAAGCGGCCCTGTACTAGCTTGCCCTCGCGCTCTTCCAGGGTCACCAGCATCGGCATATCGGTAGTGGTGCGCACATATTCGGTGAAGTAGGCGCTGGGCTTGTCGACGTGGAATTCTTTCAAAATCACGTGGCCAAAGGCCATCGCCAGAGCGGCATCGGTACCCTGACGCGGTGCCAGCCAGGTGTCGCCAAACTTGGAACACTCGGAGTAATCGGAGGTGATTACGCAGGTCTTGGCGCCCTTGTAACGCACCTCGCTGAGGAAGTGCGCATCCGGGGTACGGGTCTGCGGCACATTGGAGCCCCATACGATCAGGTAGTTGGAGTTGTACCAGTCGGCGGACTCGGGCACGTCGGTCTGCTCGCCCCAAATCTGCGGAGAGGCGGGCGGCAGATCGCAGTACCAGTCGTAGAAGCTCAGGCAGTTGCCGCCAATCAATGACAGGTAGCGGGCACCGGCGGCGTAGGACACCATGGACATGGCGGGAATCGGTGAGAAGCCGGTTACCCGGTCGGGTCCGTATTTTTTGGTGGTGTAGACGTTGGCAGCGGCGATCAGCTCATTGGCTTCATCCCACTTAATCCGCACAAAGCCACCCATTCCCCGGCGTTCTTTGTAGGACTTGGCCTTGGCCGGGTCCTCGACAATACTGGCCCAGGCATCCACCGGATCACTGTGTCTCAACTTGGCTTCGCGCCAGAGTTTTACCAGGCGCTTGCGGATCTTCGGGTACTTAAGGCGGTTGGCCGAGTACATATACCAGGAGTAGCTGGCGCCACGTGGGCAACCTCGGGGCTCATGATTGGGCAGGTCCGGGCGGGTGCGCGGGTAGTCGGTCTGCTGGGTCTCCCAGGTGACCAAGCCGTCTTTGACGTAGATCTTCCAGCTGCAAGAGCCGGTGCAGTTCACCCCGTGGGTGGAGCGTACGATCTTGTCGAACTGCCAGCGGCGACGATAGCCGTCTTCCCAGCTGCGGTCGTCATGGGTCTTTTCCCCGTGTCCACCGGAAAAGGGCTCTTTTTGTTTCTTCAGATATTTCAGTCGGTCCAGGAAATGGCTCATGCGGTACTCCCAGGGCATCGAAATGCGGTTAAAGCATCGGTTTAGCTGGGAATATAAAAGCGCTGTAAAAGAGGATCACCTGACCAAAAAGGGGTAGAAAAGCGCTGAGCTACCCATGAGTAGGTAAGAAAATGGCGCCAGTTGATGGTTGAGGTTGGGCGTAAGTCCCGTAATGACTTAGGCGGTATTTAAAACACAGGCAATAGGTTAAATTTTGTGCAAAACTGGCACTCTTTGGTGGTACTCACAAATTTGAGCGCTTGTAAGCGGCACAATAGAGGCTATCCAACAGCGGCCCGAGATCGAAGTGAACTGATATGTTGAATCGAATCCGACAGTCCATCGTCTATCGAATCGGCACCCTGATGCTGCTCACAGTGTTAGTCGCGCTGAGCTCCATGGTGGCCTCTTACATTATCTCTGACGCCGCGGAAAACGATGCCGCCGCAGTGAACCTGGCCGGTTCCCTGCGCGCTATGAGCTACCGGCTCGCAGCGACAGCACCCTCTGGTGATATGGAAGCCACCGCCACACTATCGAACGAAGTGACTTCGCGCCTGAGCCGTGTATTGAGTATTTCCGACTTCAGTGCCAGCGATAACCTGCGCGCGGCGCGCAACTACCGCAAGGTGATCAGCAGCTGGGAGGAAGAGATTCGACCACTGTTGGAATCCATTGCCGCCGGCCGCACCAGCATGGATTCCCTGCAGTTGGCCACCCACCTGGAACCATTTATTCACGATGTAGACACCCTGGTACTGGACTATCAAACCATCGCCGAGGAAAAAATCAGCCTGCTGCGCCTGGTACAGGTGGCTTCCCTGTTCGCCATAGTGGCGCTTGTTTACCTGTCCCTGTACATACTCCATCGCTCCGTGGAGCAACCGTTGAAGCAACTCATCAGCCGCTCAATGAGCATCGCCCAAGGGAACTTCAACCAAAATCGCCTGGAGATCGACAGCGAAGACGAGTTGGGGGTTCTGGCGCGCACCATCAATTATATGAGCGACGAGATTCACGCAACCCATCGTGACCTGGCCCACCGCGTCGAACAAAAAACCGCTCAATTACAGAAGAGCCACGAGGCACTGGATTTCCAATACCGACTGGCACGGCGTATTAGCGAGGGGCCCCTGGCCGGGTCCGAGCTGGGGCAATGGCTGGGCGAGTTCGCCAATGTCGCCGACTTGAACAACCTGGACCTGTGCCTGATGACACCCGAAGGCGAAGCCCCCTACGAACATCTGGTACAGGGGTTTGGCAACAGCCAGTGCAGCGGCAGTGACTGTCGTGTTTGCGTGAGCACCTGCGGTCCCTCCGATGAGGGAGAGTTCCGCGTGTACCGCTTCCCCCTGGAAGTGGATAAGCGCAATTACGGCGTACTGATGTGTACTCTGCCCAGAGGCAACAGCCTCGATGAGGAACAGCAACAGCGCCTGGCCACCTTTGCCGACAGCGTCACCGCCGCCATTGCCATCAACGAGCGCGAGGCCCAAGAGCGCCGCGTTGCCCTTCTGGATGAGCGCGCGATCATCGCGCGGGAATTGCACGACTCCCTGGCCCAATCGCTGTCCTACCTGAAAATCCAAGTCACTAGGCTCAATCGCGCCAATCGCAGCGAGCAGGTGGATAAGTCCAAGGTGAAGGAGATTATTACCGAGCTAAAAGAGGGATTGGACTCCTCCTATCGCCAGCTGCGCGAACTGCTCACCACCTTCAGGCTGCAGATAGGCCCTGGCGGCCTACGCAATATCCTCGAGCAATCCATCCTCGCCTATCGCGAACAACACCCGCAGATCACTATTTTGCTCGACTATCACCTCAATGAAGTGCCGCTCACTCCCCACGAGGAAATCCATCTGCTGCAGCTGGTACGCGAAGCTACCCAGAATGCCGTATACCACTCTCAGGGCGATATGGTGCAAATCAGCATGATTCAGGCTAATAACCAATCGCTCAATGTGCGCATCCGCGACAACGGTGTGGGTATCAGCAACGCACCGGAAAAACGCAACCACTTCGGTATGTCAATCATGCAGGAGCGCGCCAGTAATCTGAATGGAAAATTGAATATTCAGCGGCGTACGCAGGGGGGCACAGAGGTACAATTTAACTTTATTCCCCTTTATGCCCGGGAGCGGGAATTGGTTTGGAAGGATGCGGGATAATAGCGCCCCATCCTCGATAACAGAGTCACTGGGTACGGATGAGCAATCACTGTATCCAGTATTTTAAATTTAGCGAAAATGCACGTTAATAATTTTTTTCGATAACCCTAATTTTTTTCTGGCTGCATCCTCCCTATACCCATCGCTTCATTTGAAGCCGGATATCCCGTTTCCACGAATTCCTTTATTCCCCAAGATACCCAGTAAAAAATACTGTCTCCAAAATTGGCCCTAAGCGGCCAGAACCAAGCACATATGCTACAAGTAGTTATCGCCAGCCATCCATGATCTACACCATTCTTCATAGTGAATATGAGTGCTATTAAGCGTCTGGCATTAAATTTCTCGTATAGGTAATAACAAGATCGACTCAATATAGAGGAGAGGTTTATGAAACTCAGTTCATTACCCAAAATCGCTTATTTAATAATGGCGATGTTTTTACTGGCCTATTCCACTTTCACCACTGCAGATAACCACAATAAAAAAGAAAAAGACTCACCAACTGCCAAACATGGATCTGGCGAGAAAGCCTGGTCCGATGCCGGAGATGACAAGCGGTTTACCATTTTTAAGGCTGACCTGACCACCGCTAACGAAAATATGCTCGGTAAAAAGGTAAATCCACAAACCCCTAAAGATGCGGGTGGCTTCTTTATTGGCGCCTACAACAACCAGACACATATGCTGAGTTTTATGGTTGGCTACAGCGATCTATCACCCGGTGGGGTAGCCATGTCGCATTTCCATATGCAATGCGCTGGCGATGGCAAAGAGCCGCCTATCTGCAAGCCCGGCAAAGCGAGCGGTCCGATTATCCAAACTATCTGTGGAATGCCGACAAACCCCGGCATGGTTCCCGATTGGCCCAAGACCAAAACCGATAAGGATAAACACGGACTGGAAAAGAAATGCTCCGAGGGCACCAGTGGATTTATTATGGGTAAATGGATGGTGGAAGAGCCTTATCGAAAAGCGCTAATGGATGGAAAGGTCTTTATTAATATGCACAGCAAACTAGACCCCAAGGGTGAAATCTCTGGATTGCTAATGAAAGGTAAATAGCATTCTTGGCAATGCCTTCCAGACCCAGCTTCGATGACCCTATGGAGAACGGTGATGTCCAACTACACTACATCATTTTTTAGCCCAAGCTCCCGGGAAGATGCTTACAAGGCAGTAACCGAAAAAATGTCCCAGTGGTGGACTCCGGTAAGCGCACCCTTCCTAAAGGTCGGCGACATCGCCAAAACCGGTTTCAAAGGTCAATCTTACTGGGTCTTTCGCGCCAAAATATTGAAGCCCGAGAAATTGATTGAGCTTGAATGTACTGAATCCAATATGGTTTCCGATAACGTAGATGACCCCGAGGAGTGGAAAGGCAGTACTCTGCGTTTCGAATTTTCTGAGGAGAATACGGGAACTCTGATTAAATTTACCCATATTGGTCTATCTCCAGAAATGAAATGTTGGGATATGTGTAAAAGTGGCTGGGATTATTACCTGCAGGAAAGTCTTCAGGATTACCTCAAAGATGGGGCCGGCAAGCCAAACAGCTACTAGCGATATAGACGGCCCTATAAGGACAGATTTCACAAAAAATCTGGTGAATTCTGCCGTTACCGTTGCAATAGAATATTAACTTAGGGCAATGAATGCCTAAAGATGTAGGGCATCTCAATGCCCTTTTACCTACTGTTGGCACATATTTTTTCAATTTTTACCGACTACCTCTCGCCACTAACCCTCATCCTCTTACCAAAAACTGATAGCAACACCGATTAACTGACACAAAGAAACCACTATTAGCCATTCGTAAACATGGGACACTGGTGTGGTTTCAGAATGTTATGTAAGCGTTTCGCAGTTTCGATAAGCTCTTTCTCTTGGCCTTTAAGGCCGATCAGCTGTGCTCCGATCGGAAGCCCGTTTCCATCAAATCCTATTGGTAAGGTCACAACTGGATGACCCGTCAGTGAAATCGGCGTTGTAAAGGCTGCCATCGCATCAAAATAATTTACCGGTTGCTCATTGATGTACATAGGGAGGGCGTAATCACGCACACCATTGCGATCGCTGGTTGGTGTCATATGCTTAAAAACCGAAGTCGCCGTAACGGGCAACACCCATACACTGTTATCAGCCAAAAAGGCATCAATAGCACCAGACAATATCTTTTTTTCGTCAATTGCATTGCTAAGGCGGCTTTTATTGTGGCGATAACCAAGCATGACATTCGCGATAAACTCTGGTGAACGGCGCGCACTTGCACGCCCAAGAATGCTGGCAAGAAAACGTACAGGCGCCGACATTAAAGCGCTTGTTTCAAACCCCATAATTTCACCAAATGCGCGACGTGCCCGTTTAAAATCGAAATCTTTTGGTTGAGCCTGTACTACGTGAACCCCAGATTCTTCCCATGCGTTTTTCGCATTTTCAAAACATTTAACGATGCTCTTACAAACTTCAATCCCGCCGCTATCGACACTCCAGTTGACCTTTGGCATTTTAAATTCTTTCTGCCCAACGTCTGGCTGGTTATTCATATGTGTCCATACCAGGTCCAAGTCATCGCAAGTTCTGGCAATCGGCCCTATTCGAGCAAAATGCTTCAGCGGTGCAGCCTCGTTTGGCATAGTCCCATCAATGGGAATGGCATCCTCGCTCGGCAGAAGGCTAAACACACCACAAAATGAGGCGGGGATACGCAAAGACCCACTCAAGTCTGTACCAATATCGACAAAGCTCATCCCCGCCACTATCGCAGCTGCGCCGCCACCACTACTCCCCCCCGGTGTGTATTCTAAATTCCAAGGGTTGTTAGTGGTGCCAAATAGAGTATTACTGCACTGAAAGTCCATCGAGAGGGGCGGGAGATTCGTTTTACCCATAACCTGAGCACCAGCATTGAGCAGTCGTTCCACGGCAGATGCGGTTTGGGTAGGGTGGAACCCCTTGAAACGTTCCGACCCGAATGTGCAGGCCATCCCGTGATAGTAAATTTGATCCTTCAGGGTGATGGGCAAACCCGCCAACGGACGCATGTTACTTGTAGGCTGGTTGTCATTGAGTGTTACAACGGCATTGATCATCGGGTTGAGGCGCTGTATACGTTCTAGCTGGTGGTATATTACCTCTTTGGCCTGGATATCGCCTGCCGACAAGGCTGCACAAATCTGGGTAGCTGAGTATTGATGAAGTTGCATCGCTTAATCCCGAACAATTTTGTTCCGGACGAATTTAGCAAGTAAAGTGGAAACCTGCTGTTCCTATCATGCTTTTCTGAGTGGAATATAAATACGAGTGAGTTGTTTTGCTGGGTCGACGTAGTTCGGTGTTCCCGAATAAGTTTCGAACGGAAATTCATCACGCAGCCTATACGCTGTCTGAGCAAGCCAGTTGCGATAAATCTGGTTCCAAGTTTGGTAGAGGAACTTGTAATCCCCCCAGTGTTCAAAGACCGCCCATGTTCCAGCGTCGAACATGCGCCAATTATAGCTTTTTTTGTTGTTCAGGCGTTCTGAGTAGGCTCCACCGTACCAAACTGTAACGGTATCATCATTGAGCGTCTGGGGGGGGTTAGGAAAACAGCTCATCAAGAATTGATCCGGCGGCACTGCCTCTTTCAGTAGCGCTAAAAAATATGCACCAATATCCAAATCACTCTTGTGGAAAAACTGGCCTTCATAGGTTCCTCTCGACTGTTGAAACCGAAAATAAAATGGTCGTAGAGTGACGATCTCGACTGGCTCAATCACCTGGCGCGGCGGCTGATTGATCAAATAAGGGCGGCCCTGTTGCACACCTGTTTCTGTGGCTTCGGGAGAGTTGCGAAAAGCAGAGGGGCTTATTCCGAACTGTTTTTTGAATGCCCGAGAAAACGCGCTATGGGTTTGAAAACCGCAATTAAGTGCAAGCTGCAGTAAGTTGACGTTTGGAGTGTTGGTGAGTTCCAATGCTGCGGCCTCCAGACGGCGCACCGCAATATAGCGATTCACAGGTTCTCCCATATAGGCAAAAAACAATCGTTGAAAATGAAAAGGCGACAGATGAACATGATTAGCAATATCGGTAATTTTCAAATTTCTATGAAGGTTTTCCTCAATTAACTGCGCTGCTTGAGTTACTTTATTTCTATTTTTATCTAACCTCTTCATCGGATTATTTTAGTTACCCTTGAACCGATTTCTCTCATGAAGAACCTATAACGATAAATGATCAGTATTTATATCTTCGTCCAACTTCTTTTTCTGCACCCATACGTATTAACGTCGACAAAAAATTTTTTTTGGAAAAATCTAAAATTGTTTTTTATTGTAGACACAGCTTTCAAAGCATAATTTGCTTACTCCACTGGTCAACAATAGCGGTGACAATACGATTTAAAAAGCTAAGCTTTTACGGCCTGCACGAATAGTTTTAATAAGAATCGGCATTCCCAGGCATAAGGACAAAGTAAGGGAAGTCCGCGAAATCTGTCTGCAGCCCTTCCCCTGAGCACCGCCTATCTTAGTCACTGCCTAAGTCCTTAAAACTCAAAGCTTACTTGGTAGCTTGCTACCTTAAGCTGTTGGACGCAGCTTCACCAAATCATTAAGCACGCCTTCTAGGCCGCCATAAACTGATATTTTATCGATGCGTGTACTGACTTTCTCTAAGGATTCCAATTCTTTTAGACGCAGTAATGTAGGATTGTTATCCATCATCTTGGCAGTGTTATGCAGGGAACGCATAGCCTGGGTCTCTTCACGACGCTTTATTAAATTCGCTTCAGACTCCTTCTGTGCTTCCACTACCTGATTAAGAATCATCTTCATATCGCCTGGCAAGATAATATCTTTCACTCCGACACTGACAATCTCGATACCGTAAAGCGCTAGTTTTTTATGGATAGCCGTTGCAATAACAATATTCAGTCGATCTTTATCTGCTAATAAGCTATCCAGAGTCTGGGTACCCACCGCTTCACGCAAACTTAGTTGTAATTCACGATAAATATGGTTTTTATAATCACTGAGCTTCAATGCCACCCGCTGTGGATCTGTAATCTTGAAACTGCCACTTAAGTTGATTCGCAGGCTAACTCTATCTTTGGTTAGAATTTCCTGGCCACTCACTTCAATAGTTTGCAGGCGCATATCTATCAATTTCACTGCGATAGAGCGATTGTATTTCCAAAATCCATAGCGACCCGGCTGCAGCGCTTTCTCCAACTTTCCATTGACAACTAAAAGACCCACATGCTCATCGGGAACTTCGTTATAACTTACCGCCTGAGCAGCGATGCGTATTTGGCTTGCACAGGCACCGCGACCGAGAAGCCCCAGTACATTGTCATCAATGGTGTATTCCCTGGAAATATCCACAATACCTACACGAACGGTTTCCCCTCCTTTCCATACGGCCCGGTATGAACCAGGGGGAAGGATATCTACCAGGTTACCATCCCGATAGAAAAGTCCGACTTGTTGATCAGACAATTCGTAGGACTGCAAATATTCACCTAACACTTCGCTATAAGTATTCAGCAGGAATTTTGCTTTAATCGCATCAAAAACCACCTCAGTAATATCATAGGTCTCCACCCGTACATCACCTGAGAGCAGCCAAATACGGTGACGCCCTGGTGGCAGCACCCTTTCAAATCGGCTGCGGCGAAACAGTAGTGCTCGCTCGTTATCAGCCACATTGACAATCTTCCATATTTTAAAGAGAGACTTCATTTCTCCGATCTCTTATCATTTTATTCCTTTAGGGTGGGGCCCACTCGATCTCAGAGTGGCCCAACGCTTATACACAGAGGGTGCAAAATACAGCGGTTCTGCAAAGTTCTTCTTGCACCCATCCTGGGTAACGAAGCCAACATCCTTGGCCAAAATAGAATCAATGCAAATGCTGTAATCCACACGCACAGCGTAAACCCACGCAAGGCGACACTGCCGCCGGCGTGCCTTTATGGCTAGCTATTGCTGCAATTCCCAATAACCGAAACCATAAGGCACTGTAGGCCCCGGATAGATTTCAACAAAGAGGGCTTCTTTGTGGGGACTCGAACCCCAGGCTCTCGCCTTCCCTTAAAGTCGCTTTCCAGGCGACGTGACTTTGACAGGAATCGAACCTGTAACAAACCGATTTAACGGTTGCTCTACCAATTGAGCTACAAAGTAGGCGTTTGAAGATTGCCCCAGTGGGTACACCTACCGCCAGCGTCGGGGGTGCCAGGCCGGCATACAGAACCGACTCCGCTGACTGGAACACAAACATTCAAACTTGCTTGCGGAGAGCCTGCCCTTTAGGCATAACTTCCGACATTCCTCACTATTAAACGCCTTATCCCTGGCCGGTGCTAACTATCCTTTGACACAGACTACCTGCTTGAGGGTGTAAACGATTTCCACCAGGTCTTTTTGTGCTGCCATAACCTTCTCAATAGGTTTGTAGGCCGATGGGGTTTCGTCGATCACACCTTCATCTTTACGGCATTCCACGTCGACAGTAGCCGCGCGATGCTCTTCCAGGGATACCAGTTTTTTCGCCTTGGTGCGGGACATCACCCGCCCGGCACCATGGCTACAACTGCAGAAGCTTTCCTCGTTTCCTAACCCCCGCACAATAAAAGACTTGGCCCCCATACTTCCGGGAATAATGCCCATTTCATCAACACGCGCCCTTACAGCGCCCTTGCGCGTTACCAGTACCTCCTTGCCATAGTGTTGTTCGCGGGAAACGTAATTGTGATGGCAGTTTACCGCCTCCATGCGCGCCTCAAAATCCATACCCAGTGCCTGCTTCACCGCGCCAATAGTGCGTACCATCATGACTTCACGATTGATGCGAGCAAATTCCTGCGCCCACTCCACCGCCCGCACATAGTCATCGAAATGCTCGCTACCCTCGGGGAAATAGGCCAAGTCACTATCGGGCAAGTGGATATGCCAGCGTTCCATATCCCGCTTGGCCTTTTCGATAAAGTAGGTACCAATACGGTTACCCACACCACGAGAGCCACTGTGCAACATCAGCCACACGCTGCCTTGCTCATCCAGGCACATCTCAATAAAGTGATTACCGGTACCAAGCGTTCCCAAGTGATTGATATTATTGGTATTTTTCAAAACTGGGTGTTTCTCTTTCAGCACTTCAAACTGCGCTGCCAACGGCGCCCAGCCGGCAAGTGCATCGTCCGGCGGATTCTCCCAAGCACCCTTATCCCGGCCCCTACCCCGGTGTCGACCAGTGCGGCCGTGAGGTACAGCGCGCTCAATGGCACAGCGGACACCCGCCAGGTTATCTGGCAGCTGTGCCGCGGTGAGGCTGGTGCGGACTGCCATCATGCCACAGCCAATATCCACACCCACGGCTGCGGGGATTACCGCTCCCAGGGTGGGTACCACACTGCCAATGGTGGCGCCTTTGCCCAGATGTACATCGGGCATTGCCGCCACCCACTTGTGGATAAAAGGCAACTGCGAAATATTTTTAAGCTGAGCCCTGGCTTCTTCTTCAAAGGGCACACCTAAGGTCCAGGACTTAATCGGTACCCCACCTGCCTGCATCACTTCATACGGCAATGGTTTCATCTCTCGCTCCTTTAAGAATCTCATGAAACCGCGTTACCACTTCACGCGCTTCTTTTGCCATTGATATAGCGAATTGAGTGCCAACTTTTGCAGAAACTTTTCAAATTTCTGTAACTCATTGTTTTTTATGAATAAATTATTTTATCGGTAGCGTTCTAAGGGAGGGTTAGCCCAGTAAGATGTATAGAAAATCTATCTTTTAAGATAGCTATTTATTATTTTAGATAGTATGAAAACAGTAGCTATCAGTATTCTCGGCACGACTAAAGACCGGCGCGGTACAAGTGACAAGCGTTGGGACAAGTGGCGCCCCAATATCTCTATGTGCCAGCACGATGACCTGCTGATCGATCGGCTGGAGCTCCTTTTCGACAACCACTCGAAAAACCTGGCAGACCAGGTCACTGAGGACATTGCACGTATTTCCCCTGAAACCGACGTGGTTCATCACCGGGTCAACTTCAATGACCCCTGGGATTTCGAGAGTGTGTACAGCAACCTGCTGGATTTCGCCCGCGATTACGCTTTTAAGCCGGATCAGGAGCAATACCTGATACATATCACGACTGGCACCCACGTGGCCCAGATCTGCCTCTACCTGCTCACAGAGGCCGGATACTTCCCTGGGCGCCTGCTGCAAACTTCTCCTGCACAGAAAAACAGTAATTTGCCGGGTCAGTACCAGATTATCGATTTGGATCTATCCAAGTACGACCAGATTGCCTCACGTTTCCAGCGAGAACACCAGGAGGGCACCACCTACCTGAAAGGCGGCATCGAAACCAATAACCAGGCCTTTAACCAGATGATCGAGCAGTTAGAGCAGGTCTCTATTCGCTCCGATGCGCCCATTCTCATTACAGGACCGACGGGGGCAGGAAAATCTCAGCTGGCCCAGCGTGTCTATGAGTTACGCAAACAGCGTGGAAAATTGGAAGGAGGCCTGGTAGCAGTAAACTGCGCCACCCTGCGCGGTGAGAATGCCATGTCGGCCCTATTCGGCCACCGCAAAGGGGCCTTTACCGGTGCCACCACACACCGCCCTGGACTATTAATGGAGGCGGATAAGGGGCTGCTATTTCTGGATGAGATTGGCGAGTTGGGACTGGACGAACAGGCAATGCTACTGCGGGCCATAGAGCAAAAGCGCTTTATGCCCTTTGGCTCAGATAAAGAAGTGAGCAGTCACTTTCAGCTGATCGCTGGCACCAACCGGGATCTAGTACAGCTCAGTCGCGAGGGTAAGTTTCGTGCAGACCTGCTGGCCCGTATCGACTTATGGACCTACCGCCTACCCTCTCTGCGTGAGCGTATTGAAGACCTGGAACCCAATATCGACTTTGAGCTTGAAGCCTTCTCCACAAAGTCTGGCCATTTGGTGAGCTTCAATAAAGCGGCGCGAGAGAGGTACCTGAACTTTGGCCGCTCGGTAGAGGCCAGCTGGTCAGCGAACTTTCGCGATCTTAACGCCAGTATCCTGCGCATGGGCACCCTCGCCGACGGCGGGCGTATCACGACCCAGGTAGTGGAGGAGGAAATTCACAGATTACAGATTAAGTGGCAAAGCCCACAGAGTAAGTCATCACTGCCCTTGGCCCGTATTGAAACGTTGTTGGGCCGTGACCGCATCGAACAGATGGATTACTACGAGCAGATCAAGCTGGCGGGACTGATTCAAGTTTGTGAGGAGTCCAACTCTATGGCGGCGGCCGGGCGCAAATTGTTTCAAGTGAGCCGCACAGCAAAAAAATCCAATAACGACTCTCACCGGATACGCCAACTTTTAGATAAATACGGTCTTAAATTCGACCAACTGAATAAAACATAGAGGTCGCCTAGCACCATTTTTTGTTAGTCTCATTCCTAAACCCTGATGCTGGATCATGGAATGAGATCTATCTACTTTTCCCCGCTTATTTTTTTACTCAGTGCCTGCGAGCCAACTCAGTTTGCAGGCGGAACCGCCTTGCCAGATGGCTCGGTATACAAAGGCGATATGTTAAACGGCCTATTTCATGGGCAGGGCCAACTCGAATGGCCCAATGGAAGCCTTTATCGTGGCAACTTTCGAGAAGGCCGCATGACGGGCGAAGGCGTATTAACCGGAAATGATGGTTGTACTTATGAAGGCGAATTTCTCAATGGGGAGCCCCACGGCAAAGGTCGCTATACCTGCAATGGAACTGTGTGGATAGGCGAATTCCTTGAAGGGGAGCTAAAAAACGGTACGTTAAATTGGGATGACGGTGACATTTATAATGGCGAGTTTTTGGCTTTTGACCCTCATGGCGAAGGCAAACTCAGTACCGATGATGGCAGCCTTTATCAGGGCACTTTTGAAAACGGCTATTTAATACAAGGCAACTACTCGGATAGCGATGGCTATCGTTATACCGGCGGCTTCGAGTACGGCGCATACTCTGGAGAGGGTGAACTCACTCAGCCTGACGGTACTGTGATCCATGCCACATTCAGCTATGGGGAAGCTGAGGGTGAAGGAATACAAATTAGTACGGATGCTGAAGGCAACATTATCGAGAAACCTGGCTATTTCTCCGAAGGTATTTATTACCCTAGCGAAGCTGCTTGGCGCGCACTGGCGAATATACCCGGCGCCCAAGCGGAAACCCGCCTCTACAGTGAGAGTGAACGCTTACGAAACGCTATAAACGCACTGCCCCCACAAAGACCCGGCATCCGTGATATTTACACACTACTAGTAGGTGGTGATGGTACCTCTCCGGTATTTGCAAGGGAGCTGGAGTGGGTGGCAGAACGCCTAGATGAAGCTTTTGATATCGACCAGCGACTGCTGCGCCTTAGTAACGGCGGGGGTTACGGTTTTCCCTTGGCCACTCGAACCAGTATCCAGGAAAGTCTAACAGCTTTAGACCAACTGATGGACCCCAAAGAAGATTTGCTTCTGGTGCACCTTGTAAGCCATGGTGCTCGCAATGGAGACTTCAAAATTGCCGAAGGTGAAATACCACTTAACGACCTATCTCTAAAAGATGGGCAACAGTGGTTAGACAATATTAACGCTCAGCACCAATGGATCATAATTTCGGCTTGCTTTTCCGGACAGTGGATAGGAGCTTTAAATAACCCCAACAGAGTAATCTTTACTTCAGCCGCTGCCGACCGTAGCTCCTTTGGTTGCAGTGACGACTCTCAGCGCACCTGGTTTAGCTCAGCCCTTTACGGTGAGGCCCTTAACCAAGGTGTGGACAATCCTGAAGCCTGGTTTGAAGCTACAAAATTAAAAGTAACCGAAATGGAGCAGGAGCAGGAAATTAGCAGAAGCCGCCACTCCCTGCCCCAGTATTCAGTGGGAGAGGACTTCCTGATGTGGTGGCAGGGGAAAGAGAAAGCAAATTAGACGGGTATTTCTTCGTCAGAAATAAGTTATTTCTTATTAGTTTGGCGGGAAATTTATAAATGTTTCTTCCTGTAAAAAATATTCAGGCTTTATTAGCTAATAAATCTAACAGTAAGCGAAAGGAGGTATCTTTTTGGATTTCGCTAGCTTCTCTACAGAGTTATTACTTATCTTATTTTTCGTTGCTATTGTTGCCGGCCTACTCGATACATTAGCGGGTGGCGGCGGCCTGATAACCGTTCCGGCCTTAATCTTAAGCGGTGTTCCACCACTATCTGCCTTAGGTACCAATAAATTACAAGGCAGTATCGGTACAGCAACAGCCACTTATATTATGATTAAGGGTAAAAAGGTAAGCTGGGATGGGGTTAGGAGGTTGATGCTATCCGCCTTTATTGGAGCAGCTATTGGAACCATAGCCGTACAACTTATCAATACTGACATCTTATCTTTTGTTATCCCTATAGTACTGTTATTTATTGCTATTTACTTTCTGATTTCTCCGGCTATAGCTCAGAATAATGATGAACCAAAACTATCTAGCAAGAAATATCAATATGGGGTAATTCCATTTATTGGATACTACGACGGCATGTTTGGGCCTGGGACTGGGTCATTTTTCACTTTGTCAGGCATTGCTTGCCGAGGACAAGATTTATTGACAGCCACCGCAATGGCAAAGCCTCTTAACTTCTCCACCAACGTAGCCTCTTTATTGGTATTTTTAGTTGCAGGGCAAGTGGTGTGGGTTATAGGTATCCTGATGATGGCTGGACAAGTCATAGGTGCATGGATAGGGTCACACTGCCTTTTTAAAATCAACCCCACCTATTTGAGAGGGGTAGTCGTACTGATGTGTAGCGGAATGCTAATAAAATACGCACACGCTATGGGATGGATAGGTTTTATCTGAAAACAAGCTGCTTTACCGCTTGTATCAATAATTTGCCGGTTATACGCCGGCTTATTCTTGCAATCCCGCTCTAACAATGAAGAGTGGGATTGCAAAATAATATTCTTTAAGAGGCTTTCTGCTCCGCAATAAACCGTTGCATTTGCTCTTCCAACATGGAAAGCGGTAGGGCTCCATTTTTTAGCAGTGCATCGTGGAAAGCACGCAGATCAAATTTTTCTCCCAACTCCTTTTCCGCTTGAGCGCGTAACTGGCGGATCTTAATTTCTCCCATTTTATAAGAGAGGGCTTGGCCCGGCCAGGATATATAACGATCCACTTCTGCGCGTACATTCGCGGGAGATAGCGAGGTATTACTGGAGAGGAAATCGAGCGCCTGCTGGCGAGTCCAGCCCTGAGAGTGAATACCGGTATCGATCACCAAACGTGCCGCACGCCACATTTCATAGCTGAGACGGCCAAAATGTTCATAAGGCGTTGTATATAAGCCCATCTCCTTGCCAAGGCGCTCGGAGTAAAGCGCCCATCCCTCACCAAAAGCGCTTAAGTAAAGTTCTCGGCGGAAGTCCGGCACATTCTCCAGCTCCTGAGACAAAGCACCTTGCAAGTGATGACCGGGTACCGCCTCGTGTAAAGTCAGTGCAGGCAGTTCATATAAGGGGCGCTGATCCAGGCCGTGTGTATTCAGCCAATAGGCCCCACCACGGGTGCCACCGATAGCGGCAGGATTATAGGAGGCCGTGGTGTAGTTGGGCGCGATTTCGCTGGGTACCGGAACGACGCCATAGGGGGTGCGTGGCAGCAGATTAAAGAACTCCGGCAACACATAGTCGATTCGCTTGGAGATATAGGCAGTCTCCTTTAGCAGCTCTTCCGGCGTTTTAGCATAGAACTGGGGGTCCGTACGCAGAAAGTGAGTAAATTCCGCAAAGCTACCTTTAAAACCAGATTCCTTTATTAACGCTTCCATTTCTGCACGAATACGCTTCACCTCGGCCAAACCTGTGCGGTGAATTTCCGCTGGATCCATATCCAAGGTGACGTAATAGCCGATGTTGTAGCGATAGTAATCCTTACCACCACGCAGCTGTTCAGCCCCAAGGGTCTCACTGGCGGCTTTCAGATAATCCCCTTCCAGGAAGTTTGCTACACGGTCAAAAGCCGGAATAGCCACCTGTGCAATAGCTTCTTTGCCGGCATTGCGCAGCCGCTGCTGCTCTTCAGTAGTAATTGCAGCAGGCATTTCCGCAAATGGCTTATACAAGCTGCTTTTAGTTGGGTCTTTATAAACCTGAGCTCGCACCGTAGGGGCTATGCCTTGCACCACTATTTTGGGCAAAACAAAACCTGTGCGAATACCCTCGCGCATATTGGCAATATTCTCATCAAAGAAGCGGCCAAACTCGCGGATACGAGCGATGTAATCCTCATAATCCGCGACGCTGGTCATCGCCAGGCCACTATGCGCATCCAGGGCCGTGCCGAAAAAACTAGAGAAGGTATTGAGCGGTATACGCTTCAAGAATAACTGATTGGCCTCGATGGAATTTTCCAGTACCCAGGCGAGCAACTCCCGATTAACCTTGTCCGAATCCGCTAACTCGCTAGCGTCTATCGTTTGCAAGCGCTGCAGCAATTTTTGCTCGGACTTCAACCGACGTGCTCTATCCTCAGCAGTCACCCCCGGCAACTGACGGTTATAGTCCGACACCCCCATACGTCCCGCAGTAATTGGATCCTCACGCAGACGATACTGCCAGTGGTCTTCGATCACATCCTGGAGCTGTTCTGTTGCCGTTGTGGCCCAAGATACTGGGGTTAGTACACAAGTGGCCAAGATAACGCCAGATAGCCGCTTAAAGTATTTTGCCAGGGCCTTGCCGGATTTCACGCTGCTCTCCATTTAATCGCTAAGTTTATGCTCATCGAAATTGATATTCGTTATGACCGGCCAACCTTAACATGAGTGACACACTGCAAGATTGTTTTCCGTGACTCTGAAACCGAGATAGTTCGTGACTTGAGGACGAGGTGGTTGAAGATTGATTACATAAAAGGGTGTGGATTGAAAGTGCTGTGGGAGCCGCAGTGGCTGCAACTCCCACACTATTGGTGACTAATTAGCCCCTGCGCGCATAAGAGCGAATAGCAAAGCCACCACTCAAACCGGCGGAATACATGGACTGATACCAGAAGGATTGGGTAAACCAATTAAAGAAAGAGGCGCGGGATTCAAACCAGAATTCGCCAAAGTTCGGATCAAAGAAGGCGATGTCTTGCGCTACCCAGGCAGCCATGGTGTGACCGGCGAAAGTGCCATCCAGGCTGATTTTTTTATAGCAGCCCGCTCCGCCCGTTTGGTCGAGAATAATTTCCCGAGCCAAGGCATTGGGAGAGAACAAACCGCTCTGCCCATTGGCTCTGCGCGGATTATTAATACCACGAATCGTATTACCACCACGCCCATTGGGGAAAGCCCCCCCAAAAATATTCTGACTGACAGGATACAGGTTTTGCACCCCCAACCAGGCTTCGGTAATCCGATCCTGATCATCGTGCATGCCTGCCTGTTGTAAGGTCATCACATGATAGAGATGGCGCTCATCGAGCGTGTTATTGGGGTATAACCAGCTCCACAAAGTACCGCCTTCGGAGTGATACTTCATCCAAAAAGCCGAGAGGGATTCACACACACCACCAGCAGTATCTTCATGCACGGTGATCAACCCCTTCACCGGATCGAAGCATTGGCTAAAGTCCTTGACAATTACTCCATTGTATCTGGGCACCGCCTGTTGCACAGGCTGTACACGTGTACCAGTTACGGTAAGAATGGTTTTGTCGACCCAAATAGGCATTTTTATTCTCTCACTTCTACTAGGCAAGAAAAGCGCTTTTAAAATCCCTTTTAAAAATTTCGTGGAATTTTTCTACGCCACTTATCAGATTGGGCCGGCATTGAAGCAGAAAAGTTTCAGCGCCAACAGGAAATAGAAAAGCTTTTTAAATCGACTCTGGCACTCTTTTTCCAGGCCGCATAAATGCTTATTTTGAAGGGAGGTTTTAAGAGGTGCTGACCAAATTTTATTGGCTATAGTGGTATTTTTTTGTTCAACCACTATAAAAACAGGTAGTAGGATTCTAAAAATTGCTGCTGAAATTTTAATTGGTAGGGCTTCCATGCGGAATTACCATTTCTGCTAAGACCATATACAAAACCACCCAGTTTTTTAATTGCTTAAAAAGTATAAAGAAAAAATGGAAAGGGAAATTTTTGCAGAAAACTATTGAGAAATTTCAGTAGCCATCCCCCTACGAAACTGTACCTACACTAAAAAGAGCTTGTTAAACCAATATGGGGTTCACCCTCTCCAAAGTTCGCCTCAAGATAAGTGGGGCTAGCAAAGTGAGAATTATCACTCTGTTACATTTCATTCTCATTATCAGGTTTTAGCTTTATCAATACTCCGTAATAAAACTGGAGAAAAAGGAGATCCTTAGTGAAAAGCCTTTGTGTTGCAGCAGTGCAAATGGTCAGTGGCGAGAGCGTTACAAATAATCTCTCACAGGCCTACAAACTGCTTGAGGAAGCTGCCGGGCACGGCGCGCAACTGATACTACTGCCGGAAAACTTTGCGCACTTCTCGGATAAAGGTAGTTTTTCCGTGGCCGAACCTTTTTGCATTTCTGGTAAAGCCAACGCAGATAGACAACCCATTCAACACGCCCTTGCAAATTGGGCAGAGGAGCTGGGTATCTGGCTGGTCGCAGGCTCGATACCCTTACTGGAGCGAGCCGACGGTAGCCCTACTGAGGGGAAGCGCAGCCGCTCAGCGTGCCTGCTATTCGACGATCAAGGCGCTTTGCTGGCTCGCTACGACAAAATACATTTATTTGATGTGGAAGTTGAGGACGCTACCGGCAGCTATCGTGAATCCGCCAGTATTGAACCCGGCAACGAGCCCTGTGTGGCGACATCGCCCTGGGGGGCTCTGGGGCTCAGTATCTGTTTTGATCTGCGTTTTCCCGAACTTTACCGCCAGCTAGCCATAGCCAGTGCTGAGATTTTTTTGGTGCCTGCGGCATTTACCCACACCACAGGGCGGGCACACTGGATGACCCTGTTGCAGGCACGTGCGATTGAGAACGGCTGCTTTGTAATTGCAGCCAATCAGGGGGGGACCCATTCGGAGAAAAGACGTACCTGGGGACATTCCGCGATTATTGATCCCTGGGGTGAAATTCTGGCCGAAGCCGGCGAGGGTGAAGCAGTCATCACTGCCACATTAGAAGCTGAAAAGTTGGCCAATATACGGCGGCAAATGCCATTACTTTCCATGCGTCGGCTTGGGGTCTAAATAAAAGGAATCTAAACAAAAGGTACCTAAATAAAAAAGGGGCTCCTAACGGTTGCCCCTTTTTTACGACATAGACTGTGGCAAGAAGGTGATATTAAACCTTCTCCACTGTCTGCTCGATACGCCCAAAAATAGACTGACCTTCACCATCGAACATCTCGATAGCGATAGTGTTGCCGAAATCCATAAACGGTGTACTAGGTGAACCATTCTGGATGGTTTCGATCATGCGGATCTCAGCGATGCAGCTGTAGCCAACTCCACCCTCTGCTACCGGTTTGCCGGGACCGCCATCCAGCTTATTGGATACGGTACCGGAACCGATAATAGTACCCGCACAGAGTGGGCGGGTCCTGGCCGCGTGGGCGATCAACTGGCCAAAGTGGAAGGTCATATCCACACCAGCATTGGGCTCACCAAACTTCTCACCGTTCAGTTGTGAGACCAGTGGCAGGTGCAATTTGCCCTCACGCCAGTTTTCACCCAGCTGCTCTGGAGTCACACATACCGGTGAGAAAGCACTGGAGGGTTTGGACTGGTAGAAACCAAAACCTTTAGCCAACTCCGCAGGAATCAATCCACGCAGGGAAACGTCATTCACCAACATTACCAATTTGATATGGGAGAGCGCATCCTCGGCGGATACTCCCATGGGTACATCGTCGGTGATTACGGCGATTTCCGCCTCGAAATCGATACCAAAGCCCTCACTTTGCGGCATGGTCACCGGCTCGCGCGGGGTCAGGAAGGTATCGGAGCCCCCCTGGTACATCAGCGGATCGCTATAAAAGCTCTCAGGCACCTCGGCACCACGGGCTTTGCGCACCAACTCAACATGGTTCACATAGGCACTGCCATCCGCCCAGTGATAAGCACGCGGTAGAGGCGATGCACACAGGCTCTGATCGAATGGCTCACCGGCAATCTCGCCGTTGTGCAAACGCTCGTGCAGCTTCTCCAGCTCACCACTGACGGCTGCCCAATTGTCCAACGCACTCTGCATGGTGGGGGCAATATCGCCGGCTGGCACCATACGGGTAAGATCATCGCTAACAACAACCAGTTGGCCATCGCGGCCGGATTTAAGGCTGGCTAACTTCACTGTGCCTCCCCTTCAGTTTTTTCCACAAATTCTTCTTCCCCGTGCATCCAGGCGGCGTGCCTTGGGGCTTTTTTAGTACGCGACCACTCTTCCAACATATCCTCAGCAACCCGCTTCAGCTCTTTGTGCATACCAGGCTTGGCGGTATTGGCAGCCAGCTCAATGCGATGACCGTTGGGGTCGAAGAAGTAGATCGACTGGAAAATCGTATGATTGGTAGGGCCGAGCACGTCGACCCCGGCCGCTTCCAGTCGCGCTTTGGTCTCAAGCATTTCTTCCATGGACTCCACTTCGAAAGCGATATGCTGCACCCATTTGGGTGTATTTTCATCGCGCCCCATCTCCGGGGAGTTGGGAATTTCGAAGAAGGCAAGCACATTCCCCATACCCGCATCCATAAAGACATGCATGTAAGGGTCCGGCTCACCGGTTGAGGGTACCTCGTTTTCGGCAATGGCCAGCTGGAAGTCCATACCGAGAAGATCGCGGTAGAATTCCACCGTCTCCTTGGCGTCCCTGCAGCGATACGCCACGTGGTGAATGCGCTTAATGCCCATAGAAGCCTCCGAATGTTATTCCTTTTCTTTAATGACGCCACGCTTGAGCTGATCGCGCTCAATGGATTCAAACAGGGCCTTAAAGTTGCCCTCGCCGAACCCTTCGTCTTCCTTGCGCTGGATAAACTCGAAGAATACCGGGCCGAGCATATTGGCAGAGAAAATTTGCAGCAGCAGACGCGGCTGGCCGCCCTCGGTGGTGCCATCCAGCAGGATGCCGCGGCTCTGGAATTCCTCGGTAGGTTCGCCATGCCCTGGCAGGCGCTCTTCCAGCATTTCGTAGTAAGTGTCCGGCGGCGGGGTCATAAACTCCATACCACGTTCTTTCAGGCGATCCCAACAGGCAATTAAGTCATCACAAGCAAAGGCGATATGCTGGATACCTTCGCCGTTGTACTTCATCAGGAACTCTTCGATCTGGCCACCGCCACCAGCTGCTTCTTCGTTCAGCGGAATACGGATCTTGCCATCCGGTGCAGTCATCGCCTTGGACAGCAGGCCGGTATATTCACCTTTAATGTCGAAGTAACGGATCTCGCGGAAATTAAACAGATCTTCGTAGTACTTGGCCCAGTAATCCATGCGGCCGCGATACACGTTGTGGGTGAGGTGATCCAGAGTGTGGAAGCCGCAACCTTCCGGACGACGGTCAACGCCCTCTTCCCAGATAAAGTCGATATCGTAGATGGACTCACCATCTTCGTAACGGTCGATCAGGTACAGAGTCGCACCACCGATACCCTTGATAGCTGGTAGTTTCAGCTCCATCGGGCCTGTCTGTACATCTACCGGTTGAGCGCCCTTGCGCAAAGCTTCTTCGTAGGCAAACTTGGCATCTTTCACCCGGAAGGCTAGGCCACAGGCAGAGGGACCATGCTCCTGGGCATAGTAGTAGGCGTGGCTGTCGGGCTCGTAGTTGGTGACAAAGTTGATATCACCCTGGCGCCACAACTCCACGGCTTTAGAGCGGTGGCTGGCCACCTTAGTAAAGCCCATGGCGCTAAACACAGTCTCGAGAATGCCTTTCTCCGGCGCAGTGAATTCTACAAATTCGAAGCCATCCAAACCCATCGGGTTCTCAAATAAGTCGGCCATGCAGTCCTCCGTCTCTTATCATCGCGGCGCCATTTATCGGGGCTGCGCGCTGGTTAATTTCTAGCGCAAAGGAAGTTAGTTGCAGATGTAACTAATGTCAAGGGGGCCAGGAATACGTACTCAAAGGCAGCATTCAGTCACTAAATATGAGGAGATTATGCATTCACGTGAATTGTAAGAAAGACCGCTAGATAAGCGATTCAGGTGAGAAAGAGAGGCGCAGCACAGGCTTGTACCGCACCCTCAGCAGCAGATGCTATTTACGAGCACACTTACCAGTATCGGTGCGGCACATATGCTCTTTATGAAACTTGCCGCTCATCTGGTCGCACTGGGATTTGGTAACATCCCCGGCGCAGGCACTTTCTGCATGCTGGCAGCACCCGGTTTCAGCAGTGCCCATACCGCCTTTGTCCATGGACTCTTCCTTTTTCCTCTGTTCACAAGCGGAGAGGGTCAGCACCAGCGCAGCCGCCAGTATTCCGATTGAAGCTTTGAATTGCATATAGGCCTCCTAACTAGCCGGCGAGTGGCCGGTGACATGGATGTCGCGGAATCCGCCGCCCATGGCTCTGTGCGACCCGCGTAAACATACCCGACATCTCCACCAACTGAGCGGCTTTGCACCGGGGCACAGAGCCTCTCAGCCATCCCGTAGATTTACCGGGCCATGCATTGACTGTAGCCCACACTGGCAGCGGAACCATCTGACTGGCGGGACACTTTCGATTTTTTACAGATATCGCGCCTACCTTTTCAGCAATTCACTGATTGTGACGCCGAGAGCCGGTACAATCGCTGACCGTTTGTCGGGCCATGCCCCAATCCGCCTGTATCTTTTGAGGACTGCCTATGCTTCTCGCCGCTCTCGCCATTATCGCCGGCTTTATTGTGCTGGTCTGGAGTGCTGACCGCTTCGTGGAAGGCGCCGCTGCCACAGCCAAGCACGCCGGTATGCCCACGCTGTTGATCGGCATGGTGATTGTCGGTTTCGGTACTTCTGCCCCTGAGATGGTAGTTTCAGCCATTGCCGCGCTGGATGGCAGCCCTGGCCTGGCCCTGGGCAACGCCTATGGTTCCAATATCACCAATACCGGCCTGATCCTTGGCCTCAGCGCCCTGATAATTCCCTTGAGCGTACATTCGAAAATTGTGCGCAAAGAGCTGCCGCTATTAATGGCCATCACTCTTCTGAGTGGCGCCTTCCTATGGAATGACAAGCTGGAGCGCTGGGAATCAATCATTCTGTTACTGGGTTTCTTCGGCTTGATCGGTTGGAGTGTATTCTCCGCCCTGCGCGGCAAAGGCGATAATCTGGAAGGTGAGGTCGCTGAGGAGCTGGAAGAACACGCCATGCCCCTGGGCCGGGCTCTGTTCTGGGTAGTCGCCGGCTTGGTACTTCTGATTGTCAGCTCGCGGTTGCTGGTTTGGGGCGCAGTGACCATCGCCGAATCGCTGGGTGTTAGCGATCTGATTATCGGCCTTACTATTGTCGCCCTCGGTACTTCTCTACCAGAACTGGCAGCCACCATAGTAGCCGCGCGCAAAGGCGAACACGATATTGCGATAGGCAACGTGGTGGGTTCGAATATGTTCAATCTGCTGGCCGTGGTGGGGATTGCCGGCACTATCGCTCCCATGTCCAGTGTGCCACCGGAAGTACTCACCAGAGACTGGCCCATGGTGATCGGCTTGACCCTGGCCCTGTTTGTCTTCGCCTATGGCTTTCGTGGCCAGGGTCGAATCAACCGCTGGGAAGGCGGTGCTCTTTTGACAGCTTACCTTATCTACACTGGCTACCTCATCACCACCATTACTAAAGCCGCACTTTGACCGTACTTGGGGTGGCTTCACACCACCCCAAGTTTACCGCCTGAATTCGCCATAATTTGCCCCCAAAAAGCCCGTTCTTCCAGACCAGTGCCAGCTAGTATTGGCAGCACCTCAAGGGAAATAATGACGGAGATGCTTTTATGAGGCGGAGCTTTTTTGCCAAAGTTGGCATGTTGGGTTCTTTATTCGGCTTTGGAGCTATTTACCTATTAAATGCTTCCTGGTTGGCTCCAACACCCCAGGGCGAGCCCGTTCTTATTTCCCATCGCGGTGTCTACCAAACCTACAATCGCGATAATCTAGGGCGTGACGATTGTACGGCTATTCGCATATTCCAGCCTGAGCACCGCTATCTTGAAAACACAATTCCCTCCATGGAAGCAGCATTTGCGCATGGCGCGGATATTGTCGAACTCGATATCCATCCCACAACCGACGGTGAATTTGCCGTATTTCATGACTGGACTTTGGATTGCCGTACAAATGGAAGAGGCGTCACTCGGAAGCATGTCATCACTGACCTAAAGAAGCTCGATATCGGCTATGGGTACACCTTCGATGGCGGAAAAAGCTTCCCTTTTCGCGGCCAGGGCATTGGACTACTACCCACATTGAAAGAAGTTCTGCAACACTTCCCAGATCGACAATTCCTGATCAATATAAAAAGTAATGACCCCAATGAAGCAGACCTACTCAATAACTATTTACGCCAACACCAACTACTCTCCGATTCCCGCTTAATGGTCTACGGCGGCCCCCTCCCAATCGCAAGAATACGGGAGTTAAGGCCCAAAGCTTTGGCCTTCAGTAGGGACAGCGCAAAAAGTTGTGCACTGGGATATTTGCTGATTGGGTGGAGCGGCTATATCCCCGAGGCTTGCCGCAACAGTATTGTTATGGCACCCAATACCTGGCACTGGGTACTCTGGGGCTGGCCGAACCGATTTATCGAGCGGGTAGCCCAAAGCGGCAGTTTAGTCATAGTGCTAGATCATCGAGACAAAAAGGGCGGCCTTACCGCTATCTACCGACCAGAGGATTTAAATTTCCTGCCTAAGAATTACAACGGTGTTATCTGGATTGAGAAAATTGAAGTCATTGGTCCACTGTTACAAGCCAGCCATGAATAAACACTAACGTTTTCGCCGCTGCTCTAATCGCGCCAGCTGCGCTTGTAACCGCTCTATCTCTTCGAGTAATTCCAGCGCTAGCGCAGCACCGGCAAGATTGACCCCAAGATCCCGCTCCAGCGTGTAGACACGGCGAACCCTGCGCACGCAAATACCACTAAAGCGCCAGCGGGGTTTGCGCGCACGTGGCTCGATAATACCTTCCTCCACCAGTGCCAATATACGTTCAGCAGGAAGCTCACAGGCGCGACACAATTCGCTCAAACTCAGTTCACTCTCTTCATCAAGCAGCACACCGGTGACCTGTTCGGCCTTTCTAACTCTCATTATCAGCTCCCCATGGATTGGCGCGGATTAAAGTCAAAGGCCTTACTGAATTGACGATAGGCCTCGCGCTGGGCATCGCTAGTGGCAGAGGGGGTAACTGTCTGCAGCACGATGTACATATCACCAGGTTGTTTGGCGGGGATACCCCGCCCCTTGAGGCGAAGCTTCTTGCCGTTATCACTATTGGCAGGGATGGTAACTTTCAGGGGCCCGCTCGGTGTTGGTACCTGTACTTTGGCCCCCAAGGCCATCTCCCAAGGAGCCATGGGTAAGTCCAGATAAACCGTTGGGCCCTCGGTATGATAGAGACGGTGAGAGTTGAACATGATCTCGAGGTAAAGGTCACCGGGTTTACCGCCGCCGATGCCTGCTTCACCCTGCCCGGCCAGACGAATTTGCTGACCTTCAGTAATCCCTTTTGGAATCTTGACGTTTAGTGTGCGCTCCTGCAGTTGCGGGCGCCCATCCTCCCCCAACACCGTGTGTTTAAGGGTAATCTGCCGACTGCTGCCGCGATAACTGTCTTCCAGATCTATGGCGATTCGCGCGTAGGTGTTTTCCCCCTGAGCACTGTACTGGCGCCGCTGCCTGCCGCCATAGCCCTGACTAAATCCGCCTCGCCCAAATAAGCTCTCAAAGAAATCGCTGAAGGCCTCACTATCGGCATCGGTATAACCACCACCGTGAAACTCAAACCCCTGATCCCAATTAGGGGGCGGCCGGAAATCCTGGCCGGACTGAAAGCCACTACCCAACTGATCATAGGCCGCACGTTTCTCTGGATCCTTAAGCACTTCGTAGGCCTCATTCACCTCTTTAAAGCGCTCCTCGGCATCCTTCTCACTACTGACATCGGGGTGGTATTTACGTGCCAACTTTCGATAGGCACGCTTGACCTCCGCCTGATCAGCATTCCGCTCCAGACCGAGAATCTTGTAATAGTCCTTGTATTCCATGGCTTTAATAAAAGCCGATGATGAGAGGGTTCGCCACGTATTTAAAGTGAGAAAATCGACGCGACTATTATCTGATTAAGTAGATGTCCACTGGTAAATAGAAGCGCCGATAGAACAATCGGCGCCGTAGTATTAACTTAATGCCCAGTTTCGTACCACATGTTGGCTGTTACATATTCGATACTTCCATCCTTGTAATGGATATAGGCCTGCGCCTCGTTGGATGAATAAGCTCTGACTGTCACACCGCATGAGAGCCCAGAATTACAACCTTTTATCCAATGGACCCGATCAATAGATTTAGAGATATTGGTAATACTCCAACTTCCAGAAGTGGAGCTTCCAAAACTGAAATCTATTCCATTACAGTGGGAAGTGCCATTTCCAAACACTTGGCCGCCAGATTTGACATTTAGTTGGCAAACAAGATTGGCAGAAAAAGCCGGAACGGCTAAAGAGGAGGCAAAAATTAGGGAACTCGCTAATAGAATTTTTTTGATAGTCATTTTCCTAACCTAGTTATTTTTATATATTAGTTGTCGCAGCAAACCAAATTAGCGACCTTAATCAGGTTAACATCCAGATTTTAATCTTCAAAGGCGCTTCCAGAATCCTAACGAAAAAAATTGAGAAGCTTTTATCAATTTTATGCAATTTTTTTCCATTACCAATAGATCAGTTTATAAAATCCAAATACGGATAATTTAAATGTCGATTCAGCCTTTAAAGACGACATCAAAAAAAGAGTGTTGATGCGCCATTTCAATTAGCAACTTAAATAGCACATAAACATCAACTACTCAGCTAAAGGAAACAAAAATGAATCACGCTCCCAGAGTAACATCACTACAAAACTGGTAATTATCGCTCGGCAGAATAAGGATCTTCCGCGGTCAAATAGGCAAGAATATCTGCTTTCTTTTCTTGGGAATGTAACCACTCTCGAATTTCTTTTACTTTGTCATATAGCTCTTCGCCAAATCTGCTTCTATAAACCTCAGAAAAAGTCTCTTGTGCCCTAGTATCCCTAACCTTTTTCTGCCACTCATGGGTAACCAATGAGTTCAAAGAAGCAGCAAGCCCCTCAGCTCTCAGAAGCTCTCACTCTCCCTTATCCAGCCAAATACCACCAACTGTCGGGCTATAATCTAAACGGTGCTCACTAGCCGCAGTAATTTTTAACTTCTGCATGATCATACCGGTTGCCGGACATAAAATAGCTTTCTTGGTATCTTCGGCCACGATTTCATTTAGCACAGCTATATTATCGGAAAACTGGAACTCGGGATTTTTTCTTTTCCAAGTCAGATAGTCTTCAATCAGAATCCAGTTCCCACCACAACTTGAGCAGGTATGTGCACGAAACAACTGCTCAATGACAACTGGTTTGAGCACACCTTTTTTACAACTGGTACAGCGTTTCATAATTTCTTTTCCATAAAAAATAACCCAGATCTTTTTTAAAGACCTGGGTTGCGAGATTAGAGTTTTTATCAGATAAATAACTAGTAAATAAAGCCCGAATATCGTTTATCTACCAAATCTTAAAAATATTAACTCTCTGTCTCAACGGGTTTACTTAAGTTGCCAACACCCGCTTCTTTCAAGAGAGAATCCACTAAGGGGGCCATCGCACGGTGCTTCAGAGCACTGCCGACTAAAGCTTCCGGCAGGCTTTGGCCTTTAGCTTCCGACTCTCCATCCAGAATTCCACTGGAGGCACGACCATCCACACCATTTAAACCTTCGACAGAAATAATTTTCATGCCATCAATACTTTCCATCGGTTTAACACTTTCACGGATAATATTGGGCAGATTCTCATGCAGGCTCAGCACCTTCTTCAATGCAATCTGAGCTTCACTGAGACTATTGTATGCCTCGTTCATCAGACGCTGACCTTCAGCATCTACGGCGTATTTCTCGCGATCTGCTTCGACCTTGATACGAATTGCCTCTGCCTCTGCAGAAGCCTGCAGGCGAAGTGCTTCGGCTTTATCTTCTGCAGCTGACTTCTCCGCTTCGGCCATTACTTTAATACCGGTAGCCTGACGCTCGGCCACTTTCTGGGCTTCGATAATCTCGATGCGCTTATCACGCTCTGCCACTTCCACGTCCTTGGCAGTGCGCACCTGCTCTTCGGCTTTTACCGCTTCAGCCAGTGCAACGTTGGCCTGCTGGTCTGCCTGGGACTGCTCTTTGGATTTTTCCGCAACGGCAATTGCCCGCTCCTGCTCCGCAATCTCTACAGATTTCTCTTTGGAGATACGCTGCTCATCGAGAATACGCTCGCGCTCAATTTCCTGCTCTCTCAGGCGGCGCTCCTTTTCAATCTCCAACAGTTTAGTCGCCTGCTCTGCGGCAATCTGGGATTGGCTAACTTCACGCTGGGCTTCAATTTCTGCCTGACGCGCAGCCCTGTCTTGTGCGGCCAGTTCACGAGCAATATCAGCTTTTTGTGCGGCTTCGCGATTTTCCAACTCGCGCTGTTGCTCCAAATGGGCGTAACGTTTTTCCTTATCGATTTCCAGTTTCTGGCGCTCGGCTTCGAGGTTTTTCTTCTCGATCTGCACCATAGTTTCCTGTTCGACGTCGTTCACTTCCTTGCGGCGCGCTTCAATGGAGCGGGTCATGCTGGCAAGGCCTTCGGCATCGAAGACATTATCCTGGTTAAAAAACTCTTTGTGGGTCTGGTCCAGACCGGTCAAAGAGACAGATTCCAGTTCCAGTCCGTTTTTCAACAAATCCTCAGAAACTACCTGTTGCACTTTTTGTACAAACTGGCTGCGTTGCTCATGTAACTCTGCCATTTCCATTTCGGCGGCCACAGAGCGAAGCGCATCGACAAATTTACCCTCAATCATTTCCTTCAAGGCTTCGGGGTCCAGAGTGCGTAGGCCCAAAGTCTGTGCCGCATTGGCAATCGCCTCGGCATCGGGCTTCACGCGCAAATAGAATTCCGCAAGTACATCGACACGCATGCGATCTTTGGTAATCAGCGCCTGGTGCTCTTTGCGGGATACCGCAAGGCGCAGGGTATTCATATTCACCGGAATAATTTCGTGCAACACCGGTAATACCAGTGCACCACCATTCATAATGACTTTTTGCCCACCCATACCGGTACGTACAAAAGAACGCTCTTTAGAGGCACGTGTATAAAGCCGTGCAAAAATAGTTCCAATAACAATCAGGGCCACTAATACAGCCCCGGCAATAAATACCATAATCGGAAGGTTTCCTATCACTGCTAGATTCTCCATTTAGTTATTCTCCATAAGATGTATACTGCTGGGGCGAGTTACTCGAAAATGTGCTCCCAGCTCTTCAACCAGTAACACCTTATCCCCCTGATTAAATATTTCACTCTCATCCGGCTCCACCATTACATAGTGTGTGGTTCCGTATTCATCACTAAAACGCGCCTCTGCCGGTGAACCGATTTCTGCTCTGCCGATCGTAATAATCGCTACACGGCCAATAAAGGAGTTTCTCTCAACCGCCTCAGATTCATCACCCACGGCAAAGCGTCGCATGATATTGCCAACAAAACGTACCTGGGGGAGAGCCAGGAAAAGGACTCCGACAGCAAGTAAACCGCCCGGCAATAGATACCCAAAGAATGACTCCACGAGTATTTGGATTAATAAGCCCGTTACTCCAAAACCAACCAAAAAAGTAACTAACAGGATAAGTGCAGGCACCTCCCCAAAACGTAACCATCCGAGTAGTTTAGTCATCCCCCCAGATAACCCTGTGTCTGGTACGTCAACATTAAAATCTGGTAGTACGTTATCCAGCAAGTCTGAAATACCAACACCAATCAATGTCATCACGCCTTCAAGAAGCGCTATCATAAACATTAAAAGTAGCGCGCCAGTGAAGATCAGGTTTTGATCTTGCAACAAAAATATCATCAGCCCCCCGATTTAATTTTAGCTAAACGTTCTTTCACACGATTATTTCGTGCAAACTCCTCAAGCTCTGCTAACTTGCTGGCATCTATTTCGGAATCAAATGTCGATATAGCTGTACTACCCATTGCTCGATTAAATGCATCTGTAGCTTGTTCTACCTGGGCTTTCGACTTTCTATCCCTTCCATATTCATCAGTAACAACGCTACCTCTTGCATTTTTATTGACTGCAATAAATTCCTTTAATTGCTCACTCATTTCACGCTTCTTACCTTGCAGAGCAAGAATATAAGAACCTAGTTCCTTTATTTCTATCTCATTTTCACTGATCGCTTTCTCTAAAATTGGAAGCTGCACCTCAATATCCATTTGCTTGGCGATGGCGACTTCAGCCAAATCATCACGACCTTCATTTACAGCAATGGTAATTTGTTCAGCTAAACGTTTATGACGTGTTTTTTCTTCGTTTAACGTTCTACTATTTAGATACTTAGATACCTCTGCTTTTCCTAGCTGATCTCGCACATCCTTAATCGCATCATCCACATCCCGGATTGCCTGTTCCATCACTGACTCTGGCGCAGCAGCTTCAACTGAGTCCACAACTGCATTCGCAGACACAGAGATTAAGCGTGAAATGCGCTTAATTAATCCTTCTCTCAAAATTTTCTTTCCTTTTACTATTTCAATTTTCACCAAAGCCAGACCAGGTCCCTCAAAATCTGACAAACTTTATTAAGTACTTACCGCAACAGGCTGCTAAATTACCGCTTTTTTTCAACAGTAATTCTGCCGCTTGCTTAATCATAAAGCTCATTTGCGCAGATACTTATTCCGCAGTTTCACTTTCAAGGCGTTCACGAATTCTCACAGCGGAATCACGGTGAATGCTGCGTGGACTGCTCTGTTGTGATAACAGCAACATTTTTTCCAGGAAAGCCTCGACACTTGGCAACAAGTCTTTCTCCAATTCCGGTGCCATTGGCTCTTTACCGGCCACATTTTGGATAATGGCGGCACCTTCTGTGAGCAAGTCCATTACCGCCTCAATCAACAGGCTCCGCTGGTTTTCCTCCAGATAACGAGCCTTTAACGGCAGCATGGCCTCCGCAGAAGAGAGATAGCTGCGGGAAAGACAATCCCCGCCAATAGACTCTCTCGCCATTGCAATAATTTCGCGTACTTTTTCACTTTGGGTGACCGCCCCATTGCGATCAATCGACATCAAATATGCATAATCTTCCGCCGATAGGCGTGCCGATATAGATTGTGTTTTATTGAGCATAATGATCCCTTGCTTGCCATGTATACAAAAGTACACACCACTATGTGTAGGGTCAATTAAAACTCGCGTGACCTATTGGTACGACAGCACCAGCCGGTGTGGAAAAAAATCTTTTGTTGATTGTGCTATCTATAATTCAGGGGATTTTTGTAAGGAATTGTTCTGATTACCGCCAGTTGTTTTAAATTACACCTCCTTACAGGGATAAATTCCCGCAAAAATATTTTTGTTTTTCACACCCAGAAACAGGCTTTTGGCGACACACCTATAGTTCCATCGCCAACTGACGGATGTAATGTCGATAGAAAACCTGATTCTCAATGTCGATAGCTATAAAGCCAGCCACTACCTGCAATATCCACCAGGTACGGAATTTATTAGCAGCTATATTGAGTGCCGCGGCGGGGAATTTTCTGAAACGGTATTTTTTGGTTTACAAGCTTTTATTAAGCAGTACCTACAAAGACCTATCACAATTGCCAATATCGAAGAAGCAAAAACACTACTAGAAACCCACGGTTTGCCCTTTAATCGCGCGGGCTGGGAACATATCGTCAGTAAACATCGGGGGCTGCTGCCTTTAGAGATTTGTGCTGTAGAGGAGGGGGGCATTATTCCTTTACACAATGTTATGGCACAAATTGTTAATACCTGCCCATCCTGTTTCTGGTTGACCAGTTATCTTGAGACCGCACTGGTGCGCGCTCTCTGGTATCCCTGTACTGTCGCCACACAGAGCCGGGAAATCAAAAAAATCATTGCGCATTATTTACAGCAAACGGCCGACAGCCAGAAGAGTCTCCCCTTTCAATTACACGATTTCGGCGCGCGTGGGGCCAGTAGCTTGGAAAGTGCCACGTTGGGTGGTATGGCTCATTTAGTGAATTTTTACGGAACAGATACTCTCTCAGGAATTTTAGGTGCGAGAAATTTTTACCATGCCGATATGCCTGGATTTTCTATTCCGGCTGCGGAGCATAGTACCATCACCGCCTGGGGCCGGGATGGGGAAGCATTGGCCTATCAGAACATTCTGCAACATTTTTCCGGAAAAAATAAAACCGTTGCTGTGGTCAGTGATAGCTATGATTTATGGCATGCAGTGGAAAATATCTGGGGTGGCCAATTAAAAAACACGATTCAAAACAGTGGTGGGACCTTGGTTATCCGCCCAGACTCCGGCAACCCTGTACAGATTGTTGTCGAGTGTATAGAGCGATTGATGCATATATTTGGGGCTCACACCAACAGCAAAGGTTACCGTGTTTTGCCTGAGTATATTCGTGTTATCCAAGGAGATAGCATCTCTCGCTTCACTATCCCCAAAATACTGCAGGCAATGCAGAAGCATAATCAGAGTGCTGAGAATATCGCTTTCGGTATGGGCGGCGGACTGCTGCAGAAAGTTGACAGGGACTTAATGAGCTTTGCCATGAAAGCCAGTGCTATTCGCATCAACGGTATCTGGCGGGACATCTACAAGGACCCGCGCACAGGGCCAGAGAAAAAATCCAAGCGCGGACGCCTGGCACTGATTCAATGCGAGAATGGCGACTTCAGAACCATTCGTCTGGAGGATGTAAATCAATACAAGAACTTTCTGAGACCAGTGTTTCGTAACGGCAATTTGCTTATAGAAACGACTTTTGCTGAGGTGCGCCAGCGCGCAGCCATTTAGCAACTTGATTCATCCCCCTCCTCTTTCCGTAACCATTTGCCCCTAGCAAACCTCATTTCACCGAACCAACACTTTACAAAAGCAATCATGGCCTGTTACCTGTATAGGTTTGTTGTCTGGACAAGGCGCCCGGCCGGGCCTCTTGTATGTATCGGGCACAATAACAATAAGCACACCCCCAAACGCTATGGGGGGATAAAGGTAGCCAATGGAAAGAAGAAAATTCCTCAAGATCGCCGGCGTCGGCTCCAGTGGTATTTTATTACCGCTGCAGGGCATTCAGGTCAGCGCCGAGCAACTGCTCAATGAGGGCATGCACAGCTCGCACAAACGACACCTGGCAGATGTCGCCCTGAATACGGCGCGCAAAGCCGGTGCCAGTTATACCGATGTGCGCATCGGTCGCTATCTCAACCAGTACGTGATGACCCGCGAAACCAACGTGGAGAATATCGTCAATACGGAATCCCTCGGCGCCGGTATCCGCGTAATCGCCAATGGCACCTGGGGTTTCGCCGCCACCAACGATCTGACTGCCGACGGCGTTGCCCGCGCCGCACGCCAGGCGGTTGCCGTTGCCAAGGCCAACGCCAAATACCAGACCGAGCCCGTGCGCTTGGCACCGGTTAAAGGCGCAGGCGAGGTTTCCTGGCAGACACCGATCAAACAGAATGCCCTGCAGGTGCCCATCAGTGAGAAAGTCGATTTCCTGATGGATGTTAACAATGGGGCACTCAAAGCCGGAGCCAGCTATATTCGCTCTTCCCTGTATTTAGTCAATGA
Organism: Microbulbifer mixtoriginis (SeqCode); assembly: GCF_052467515.1. Taxonomy (NCBI): domain Bacteria; kingdom Pseudomonadati; phylum Pseudomonadota; class Gammaproteobacteria; order Cellvibrionales; family Microbulbiferaceae; genus Microbulbifer; species Microbulbifer mixtoriginis (SeqCode). The sequence continues at coordinate 4,442,957 of NZ_CP174314.1, forward strand.
GCAGAAATACTTTGCTTCCAGCGACGGCTCCTATATCGACCAGGATATCCACCGCCTGTGGGCGCCCATGCAGGTGACCGCTGTGGATAAGAAAAGTGGGGCCTTCAAAACGCGCAATGGCCTCAGCGATCCAGTGGGAAGGGGTTATGAATACTTGGCTGGTCACGACAAAGACAAAATTCGCGGACAGACCACGCTCTACAAAGCCTCCTACGATATGGCCGAGGATGCCGTGCTCGCGGCCGAGCAGGCCAAAGCCAAGCTATCGGCCAAATCCATCGATCCGGGCAAGTACGACTTGGTACTGGAACCCTCGCACTTATGCCTGACCATCCATGAATCTGTGGGCCACCCATTAGAACTGGACCGCGTGCTGGGCTACGAAGCCAACTATGCCGGAACTTCCTTCGCCACCCTGGATAAGTGGCGCAGCGGTAAATTCCAGTACGGCAGCGACAAAGTCACCCTGTTTGCCGACAAGGTACAACCGGGCTCCCTCGGTGCAGTTGCCTATGACGACGAAGGGGTTAAAACCAAGCGTTGGGATCTGGTGAAAGATGGCATCCTGGTGAACTACCAGGCCACTCGCGATCAGGTGCATATGATCGACCAAAAGGAATCCCACGGCTGCAGCTACGGCGATAGCTGGTCCAGCGTGCAATTCCAGCGCATGCCCAATGTCTCCCTGGCTCCGGGAGAGAAGAAGTACTCAGCCAAAGACATGATCCGCGATGTGGAAAAAGGCATTTACATCGTCGGGCGCGGCTCCTACTCCATTGATCAGCAGCGCTACAACTTCCAGTTCGGCGGACAGCTGTTCTATGAGATCAAAAACGGTGAGATCGTCGGCCAGGTTGAGGACGTCGCCTACCAGTCCAACACGCAGGAATTCTGGAATTCCTGCTCGGCAATATGCGACAGCAGCGACTACCGCCTGGGCGGAACCTTCTTCGATGGTAAGGGCCAACCCAGCCAGGTGAGTGCGGTATCCCACGGCTGCTCCACCACCCGTTTTGACCAAATTAATGTAATCAATACCAAGCGCAAGATTTCCTGAAGAGCGCACAAGAATAAGTAATTGGAGAAAAGGCAATGGCAATTCTGAGTAGAAGTGAAGCGAAGCGTATTCTCGATAAGGTTTTGAAATACAGCCGCGCCGATGAAGCCAGCGCGCAGCTGGCCGGCAGCGAGACCGGCAATATTCGCTATGCGCGCAACAGTGTTTCCACAAGTGGCATCGTCAACGATATCGAGCTGGCGGTAGAGGCCCGTTTCGGCAAGAAATCGGGCGTAGCCACCATCAACGAATTCAGCGATGCCTCCCTGGAAAAAGTGATGCGTCGCGCCGAAGAGCTGGCCAAGCTGTCTCCGGAAAATCCTGAAGCCATGCCGATGCTGGGCCCACAGAAATATGTCAGCGTGGACGGCTTCGCCAAGTCCACCGCAGATATCACCCCAGACCAGCGCGCCAAGGCGGCCGCAGATTCCATTATTGCGGCCAAGGAAAAGAAGGTGGTTGCCGCGGGTTACCTGGAAGACGAGCGCTCTTTTGCCGCAGTCGCCACCAGTAAAGGCCTGTTCGGCTACCACGCCTCCACTTCAGCCAACTTCACCGTAACCATGCGCACCGAGAATGGCCTGGGCTCCGGTTGGGCCGAAAGTGATGTTACCGATTTCGGCGCAATGAATACCGGCAGCACTTCCTCTGTCGCCATCGACAAAGCGGTCCTGTCCCAGGAAGCCCGCGCCCTGGAACCGGGCAAGTACACCGTGATCCTGGAGCCCAATGCAGTGTCCGGCCTGGTGGGTTACATGATGAGCGGCTTCGATGCGCGCAGTGCCGACGAAGGCCGCAGCTTTATGAGCAAAAAGGGCGGCGGCAACCGCACCGGCGAGAAGATGTTCGACAAGCGCGTAAATTTCTACTCCGATCCCACCAGTCTCGATGTGCCGGCCCAACCCTGGACCGACGGTGACTTTATGCAGCTGGGGCGCACCGAATGGGTGAAAGACGGCGTAGTGAAAAACCTGGCGCGCAGCCGCTACTGGGCCGAGCAAAGCAAAGGCGAAGTGGTCCCCGAGCCCAACAACCTGATTATGATCGGCGGCGATAAAACCACCGAAGAACTGATCAAAAATACCCGCCGAGGCATTTTAGTATCCCGCACCTGGTATATCCGTATGGTCGATCCGCAGTCCATGCTGCTCACCGGCCTCACCCGCGACGGCACCTTCTATATCGAAAACGGCAAGATTAAATACCCGGTGAAGAACTTCCGTTTCAACGAGAGCCCGGTAATCATGCTCAACAATATCGAAGATATGGGCGTCCCCCAGCGAGTGGGTATGTGGGGCATGTCCGCCATGATTCCCGCACTGAAAGTACGCGACTTTACTTTCAGCAGCCTTTCTGACGCCGTTTAACCGCCAGCACCACTTGAGGATAACGAAATGGATAGAAGAAAATTTCTCCAGCTCAGCGGTGCCGGCCTGGGTGTTTCCATGTTGCCGCTGTCCGGCAATCTGGTGGCCGAGAGCAAACTGACGCAAAGCGGTATTGATCTCTCGGTAAAAAAAGAATTTGCCGATGTCGCCCTGAATACCGCCACTAAACTCGGCGCCACTTATGCCGATGTGCGTATTGGTCGCTACCTGAATCAATACGTAATCACCCGCGAGATGAAAGTGCAGGACGTGGTGAACACCGAATCTATCGGCATGGGCATTCGGGTTATTGCTAATGGCACCTGGGGCTTTGCTGCCACCAATGACCTGACCGCCGATGGCGTCGCCCGCGCCACCCGTCAGGCAGTAGCCACGGCCAAGGCCAACTCCAAGTACCAGCAGGAGCCAGTACAACTGGCCCCGGTGAAAGGTCATGGCGAAGTCAGCTGGCAGACACCGATCCAGAAAAACGCTATGCAGATCCCCCTGGCCGACAAGGTGGACCTGTTAATGGACGTGAACAAGTCTGCCCTGGATGCCGGCGCCAGCTATATCAACTCCATGTTGTACCTGGTGAATGAGCAAAAGTATTTTGCCTCTACCGATGGCTCCTATATCGACCAGGATGTTCACCGTTTGTGGGCGCCCTTCTCGGTCACCGCGGTGGACAAGAAAACCGGTGGCTTCCGCACGCGCCAGGGCCTCAGCCAGCCGGTAGGACGCGGCTTTGAATACCTGGATGGCCGCGCCGAAGACAAGATCCAAGCGCAGACGGTGCTCTATCGCGATTCCTACGATATGGCCGAAGACGCACGCCTGGCGGCGCAACAAGCCAAGGAAAAGCTCACGGCTAAATCGGTCAAACCGGGCAAGTACGACCTGGTGCTGGACCCAAGCCACCTGTGGCTCACCATCCATGAATCCGTCGGCCACCCGCTGGAGCTGGACCGCGTGCTCGGCTACGAGGCCAACTTTGCCGGCACCTCTTTCGCCACTATCGATAAATGGCGCAGCGGCAAATTCCAATACGGCAGCGACAAGGTCAACCTGTTTGCCGATAAGGTACAACCCGGCTCTCTCGGCGCCGTCGGCTACGACGATGAAGGCGTGAAGACCCGCAACTGGGATCTGGTAAAAGACGGCGTACTGGTGAACTACCAGGCCACCCGCGACCAGGTACATATGCTGGGGCAAAAGAAATCCCACGGCTGCTGCTACGCAGATAGTTGGTCCAGCGTGCAGTTCCAGCGCATGTCCAACGTTTCGCTGTTGCCTGGCAAGGAGGAGCTGAGTGTTGACGATATGATCAAGGATGTGGAGAAAGGCATTTATATTGTGGGTGCCGGTTCCTTCTCCATCGATCAGCAGCGCTACAACTTCCAGTTCGGTGGACAGCTGTTCTACGAGATTGAAGACGGCAAGATTACCGGCATGGTGGAGGACGTCGCTTACCAGTCCAACACCCAGGAATTCTGGAATGCCTGTTCGCAGGTCTGCGACAAAGATGATTACCGCCTGGGTGGTTCCTTCTTTGACGGTAAGGGACAGCCGATGCAAACCAGTGCGGTATCCCACGGTAGTTCCACTGCACGCTTCGACGGTATCAATGTGATTAACACCAAGCGCAAGCTGGGCTAATCACTGATCCACGCAGGGGTCAGGCCGGATAACCGGTATGGCCCTAGCGTTATGATTAAAGGAAAGCAGGCACTTCACTCAAGACACGCTGTTAATACGTCCCTGTACGCTCGTAATCGGCATCCATGCCTCATACGGTCTTGAGTGAAGTACCTACTTTCCTTTCTAGCTAACAATAAACCAACGCAGTAACAGAGTTATCCCGTGTCCCTCACCCGCAAGGCTTTTCTCCAGCGCCTGATCCTGGGTAGCTGCGCCGCAGCGCTGCCGCTGGGCACACGCGCACAAAATACCGCACCGGGTAGTGCGCAGGAGCACTACGATTTTTATTTCACCCGCTTGATGTACGAGTCCGGTGACTGGGATGTGGATCAGCGCATGCCCTCCAACCTGCTCAATTCACTGGTGGAATACACCAATCTCAGGGTTGATCCCAAAGAGCACATAGTGCCGCTGGCCGATAAGAAAATGCTGCTGGCGCCTTTCTGCTACCTGGCCGGACACAAGCTGGTGCAATTCACCACGGAAGAGGCCAAGAATTTTCGCGACTACGTCAATCGCGGTGGCTTTGTATTTGTCGACGACTGCAACCACGATATCGACGGTCTCTTTGCCAAATCCTTCGAAGCGCAAATGGCCGAGCTGTTTGGCGAAGACTGCCTGCAAAAGCTCCCAGACGATCACGACCTCTACCGCTGTTTCTTTCAATTCGATGAATTGCCGGTAACCAGCTTTGAATTAAATGGCTGGGGTGATGATCTGGTACACGACTACCTGAAAGCCATTGTTGTAAACGGCCGTATCGCCGTGCTTTACAGCAACAAAGATTTCGGCTGCGAATGGGACTACGACTACCGCAACAAACGCTGGCTCGCCATCGATAACACAAAATTTGCGGTGAACATTGTTATTTACGCACTGACGAGCTGATTATGCTGACCACCCTGGAAAATAGTATCGAAGAACAACTGCACAGCCTCGACCATCTTCAGCAGGAAATTGCACGGGTGATTGTCGGCCAGAAACCTGTGGTGGAGCAGATGCTGATCTGCCTGTTGGCCGGCGGCCACGCCCTGCTCGAAGGAGTGCCGGGGCTGGGTAAAACCCTGCTGGTAAAAACCCTCGCCGATGCCAGTGCGCTGGATTTTAAGCGGGTGCAGTTCACCCCGGATTTAATGCCCGGAGATATTCTTGGCAGTGAGATCCTCGAAGAGGATCACAGCACCGGCAAGCGCTTTTTTAAATTCCAGCAGGGCCCGGTTTTCACCAATATCCTGCTCGCCGATGAAATTAACCGCACACCGCCGAAAACCCAGGCAGCCCTATTGGAGTCCATGCAGGAAGGCTCGGTAACGGTGGGCGGTAAAACACTCAAATTGCCCGATCCCTATTTCGTACTGGCCACACAAAACCCCATCGAACAGGCCGGCACCTATCCACTGCCGGAAGCTCAGCTGGACCGCTTCCTGTTAAATATTCATATCGACTATCCCGATGAGCGGGATGAAGTTGAAATCCTGCGCTCCACCACCGGTGCCAGCAGGGTCAAACCCAGCCCCAGCCTGGATGCGGAGCAATTGCGCGAAATGCAGCAACTGGTGCGGGAAATTCATGTTAGCGACGATTTGTACCGCTACGTGGCGACACTGGTGCGCGCTACCCGTATGGAAACCAGCGGCAGCGATACCCTGCAACAGTGGATCAAGTGGGGCGCCGGCCCCCGCGCGGGGCAGGCTCTGATTCTCGCCGCCAAGGCCCGCGCCCTTTTGCAACGACGCCTCGCCGTCACCCGCGAGGATATCCGCAGCCTGTTACTGCCAGTGCTGCGCCACCGGGTGCTGCTCAGCTTCCAGGCCCAGGCCGATGGCGTGCAGATGCCACAGCTGATTGAAGAACTACTGGCAGCGGTGCCGGAACCGGGCCGGGACTGATCAGCGTGGAATACCTGTCCCCCAAAACCCTGGCCAGTTGTCGCGACCTGGTGTGGCTGTCGCGACATATTGCCGAGGGCGTGATGCTCGGTGTGCAACACAGCCAGCGCCGTGGCACTGGCCTGGAATTTCACCAATACCGAGGCTATCAAGCGGGCGATTCCATCCGCCATATCGACTGGAAACTGTTCGCCCGCAGTGATCGCTACTATGTGCGCGAGACCGAGCAGGAGAGCCGTATGCACGTGTGCTTTGTGCTCGATACCAGCGCCTCCCTGGACCAGGCAAGCTTTGTCGAGCCCAGCCTGAATAAACTGCATTACGCCAAGTGCTGGATTGCCAGCCTATGCTGGCTGCTCAACGCCCAGGGAGACAGCTTTTCTCTATTGGCGTTTAACAGCAGTCGGACGGTTTATGTGCCGGAAGGCCAGGGCGAGAGCCACCAGCGTCAAATCGCTCTTCAGCTACAACAACTCGACGCCAACGACCACTGGCCAGATCGCGCTCAACTGGCGCCGCTGTGGCAATACTTTGAGCGGCCCTGTCAGGTGGTATTGCTGAGTGATTTTTTTGAACAAGGTAATGAGATCGGCGATTTTGTCGCACGCCTGCATGCCGCCGGCCGCCCCTGCCTGCCACTGCAATTGTTAATTGAGGCAGAACAGACTTTTCCTTTTGGCGGAGAGCTAAAGCTGCTCAATCCAGAAGTAAGCGCCAGTACGCCCGCAACTTTAGAAGTGGACGCCGAGCGGCAACGCCAGTCTTACCTGGATGCTTTTGCTCATGCACAGAGCGAGTTAAAAGCACGCTTTGCCACACAGGAATGTTCACTACAGACCGACCTTATCGAGCAGCCTGTGGAAAAGTCATTGCGGCAATTTATTCAGCTGCACGGCAGGTTGTGCTGAGATGTTGTGGATAAATAACTTATTTCAATCCCCACAGTGGCTATGGCTATTCACAGCCCTGATTATCCCTATCGCCATTCATTTGCTGCGCCGAAGTAATCCACAGCAGATCTCCTTTGCTGCGCTGCAATGGGTACAAAGATATTCACAGAGTCGCGCGCGCCGCCCTATTGTGGATAACAAGTGGTTGCTGCTATTGCGCCTGCTAATCGTCGCCCTGCTGACAAGTTTGTTGGCTCAGCCGCTGATTAAACGGGAAATTTATCCCCAAGAGGGCGTGATACTGGTGGACCCCAGAATTGGGGCGGGCGAAGCGAATACATTTATCCACAATTCACTGCCGCAGCTTGTGGGGGAAGGTTATAAAGTGCTGTGGTTATCCCCAGAAACACCTTCCGTAACCTCACCCCCACCACAAAATGTGGACCTGTGGAAAACTCTATCAGCACTATCACGCCGGGCGGATTTGCGTAGGGCTCATATCCTGTTGATAAACAACGGAGTTCCAGCGTCCCACCAGGCACTAAGAGTCAGTCCCCATTGGCAGTGGCATGGCCTCGATAAAGCATCCACAGCTCCGAGCCCGGTATTACCGAGTATCGCTTTAATGGGCAAACCGCCCAGCTGGTGGGCACCAGTGCTGGAAGACTGGCAAAGCAATATGCCGGGACTATCGGTGCATATTCTGGAACGAGAAGAGGTGCCCAGCGTCGAGCAGACAGATTGGCTTATCTACACAGACACCGCTCCCTTGCCACAAATCGTACTGGAGTTTGTTACAGGCGGCGGCCTGTTAATCACCGACAACAGTATCCCCCCTACCGATAATCTCAACTTCGTTGCTGTGGATAACAGCCAGTCAACTCAGGTGGCCTCAGTGGGACGGGGAAGTTGGCTGCGCTACGAAAGTGACTGGTACAGCGAGGTGTTTTATCGCCGCGCAGATTTACCTGAACGTTTATGGCAGCAGTGGTCTGGGCAAGACTGGTCGCTACAGCACGAAAATCGTGGCCACTGGTCTGCTAGCAAAATAATGGCAGGCCTTCCTGTAGAAGACAGCGAGGTGGAAAACCGTCGTATTGAACAACTGCAACCCTGGTTAATTATCGCCCTACTGTTACTTCTGGCTTTTGAACGCCTAATTGTCCTATCGCGACCTGCAGTCATTATGGCAACCGATAGTAACGGGGAGGCCGACCATGGATAAGCGTCAGTTAACCCTTAACGCTGTGCGCAGGCGCTGGCAACTGGCAGCCCTGCGGCCCTATCTCTGGCTTGCCACTGGCCTCAGCCTTCTGGCTGGCTTGGGTATTTTTGTATTCGGCTGGCCACAGTGGCTATTGCTCGCCTGGCTCGGAATTATTGTTGTAGCAATTCTATTGGATCGCAGCTGGCGCCCCAGCCCCGAGAGCCTATGTCGACAGTTGGATGGACAATATCCACAGCTGCAAGACAGCAGCCAGTTGCTTAGCCAACAGAAAACCGCCCTAAGTCCTTTACAGCAATTACAGCGCACGCGTATCGAAACAGCGCTGCAACAACTGCTGGAAAGTGGCGACCGGTCGTTTTTCGGTCCAAAAAAACTCCGCAGTGCCCTGACAAATGCCTTCGGTGCCTGCCTGGGACTATTGTTATTTGTACTGAGCAATTCTCACTTCACCGGGGATAAAACTGAGACCACGCAACAAAATACAGCTATTCCCGTTGCCGAAAAGCTTGCCATAATGCGCGCGGCAACCCATATCCAGCCGCCCGCCTACACTGGGCTCACAGCCGAAAGCCAATCCCTACAAATCGATGTGCCGGAGCAGTCCAAGGTCGAGTGGCAACTCGAATTGAATCAGCCGGTGCAAGGGCTGGAAATGTTGGCTGAAACTGAGCGCTTCGCCTTTTCTCCGCTAGGTAATCTACCCAGTAAAAAATGGCAATTACAACGCACTATCGCTAAGGCAGACTTTTACCAGCTTTCAGTGCAATTCGCGGAGAGCCAAATACTTTTGCCGGAAATCCATAATATTCGGGTGCATAAAGACAGTGCCCCGGAGTTTACCTTTGAGGCACCCAGCCTGCGCGTCGATACCATTCAAGGGAGCTCCCAGGGTATTCCCGTGAAAGTAATCATTAATGATGATTACCAGGTGAGTTCTGCAGATTTATTGGTCACCCTCGCCAGCGGCACCGGGGAAAATTTACGCTTTCGCGAAGAGCGTATTCCACTCACCAGTTTGCAATCCACTGCTTTATCAACAAGCCCCTCGGAAGATAAGAAAGCAGCTCGCTACGATTTCACCCTGCCCATCCACCAGTTTTCCATGGAAGCGGGAGATGAACTCTACTGGTATCTGGAAGCCAGGGATAACCGCGAGCCCAGCGCCAACGTTGCCAAGAGCCAACACTTTATCTTGCGCTGGCCGCAAGAAGAGATTTTCGGGCTGAGCGACAGCGAGGGTATGGCGATTAAAATATTGCCGGAGTACTTCCGCAGCCAACGCCAGCTGATTATTGATACCGAGGCCCTGCTATCCGAGCGAGAACAGCTGCATCCGGAGGCATTTCGCAAACGCGCCGAGGGTTTAGCCTATGAACAGAATTTGCTGCGCATGCGCTACGGCCGCTTTCTCGGCGAAGAGGATTCGGAAGCGGAGCATTCTGACGCAGAGACCGAGGAGCACGATGATGAAGAGGAGTCCGAACACGGCCATAGCCACGATCATACAGAACAAGGTGAGCACCAGGCACATGGCGAAGAAAATGCGACTCCCTTCGTACAGCGGGATTCCCACTTCCAACAGGCAGCACGCATAGTCGCTTCCGCCGGGCATCAGCATGACAGCTCTGAACATGCCACCCTGTTCGACCCCCAGACCAAGGAGCTACTGCGCAACGCGCTGAATGCCATGTGGAGTTCCTGGCGCGACCTGTCGGTTATAGAGCCCCAGGCCTCCCTGCCCCATCAGCACCGGGCTCTGCGCTTTATCAAGGAAGTACAGCAGGCTTCGCGTATTTACTTACAGAGAGTCGGGTTCGAGGCGCCCCCCATAGACGAAAGCCGCCGGCTTAGCGGTGAACGGGAAGACGTAGCGCCAGAAACTGTCGACAGTGCCTTTGAACAAAAACAAAGAGCACAGGTGCTCGCCCTAATGGCCCAGGTAGATGCTGGCGCCGAACTCGATACCGATCTGCTGGTGCAGATAAATGAGCTAGCCACAGAGCAATCATTAGATCTCGGTCTGGAGCTATCCAAACAGCTGCGTTTATACCAGCAGCGCCACCAGCAACCGAATTGCATTGATTGCACAAACTCCCTGAATCAGCTGCTCTATCAGCTACTGCCAGCACCGGAATCTGCGCCTTCACTGCCTTTGCAAACAGAGGCCGACGGCCATTTCAGCCGTTGGCTACACCAGCAAGGGGGGAAATCATTGTGATTGATTTCTTGATACCCGGCCTGTGCCTGTTGGCCTGTTTAGCATCACTCGTACTGTTGCGCCGCCGAGGCGCCAAACCGTTCGACTATGGCCTGCAACTGGCGATTTGGTTGAGTGCCTGGATGCTCTGGCAGCCACCGGCAATCATTCCCGCCGAGCGCAATATCTCTATCGACAGCAAAGCGCTTGCGAGTTCACATCCAATAAATCTCAATGGTGTGGAAAATATCTCCCTCAATGGGGAGCCACTCGGCCGCGACAAACTGCGGGACCTGGCACCAGTGCGCCTGGAGCTATCGAATATCCAGGAATCTGATAGCAGCTGGGAATTCGACTGGCAGCGGCGAATTACCCTGGGTGATTCTTTAAAGTTAAAGGTTCACAACAACCAGCCACTGACTGAAAACCGACAAATTAGTCTGCTCAATCCCTACGGCCATATTGAAGACAGTCTTGAGCTGAAAGTGGGAGAAGCAATTCAGGCACAACTCACTGCCACTCCAAAACTCGCGGGCCCCCAGCTATACCGAGTACGGACGGAAAGCGAAACCGGCGAAATCCATACAGATCCTTTACCCATCCTGGTGCGAGAACCGCTCCAGCCCAAATTGTTACTGTGGCTGGCACGCCCCTCTTTTGAGACGGCAGCCCTCTCTCGCTGGCTGCGCCAATCCGGTGTAACAGCACAAGTGATGACCCAGTTGGCACCTGAAATCAGTAGAAAAGAAACTCTCAACGGCCTTCCACTTACCGGGTCTGCGGATTTATTCACGAATGAAAGTCCCTTCGATTTAGTGATACTCGACAGCAGTTTGTGGCCACAATTTTCTGCTCTGCAAAAGCGTCAGCTCAACGAGCTGGCCACTACAAAGTCACTGTTGTGGTTAGTCACTAGCGATAGCTCTGAAGAGTTTCTCCAGTACGCTACTGCCCAATCCATGCCTCTACAAAAGGAAGAAGCCACCCACTTACATTCCAGCTTTGGCTACCAAAAAGCGGCCAATGCGGAGATTCCCCCACTGCGCAATTCTGGCTTTATAGCCGTGCAGCCCAGCTCCAGTGACTTCTTACTGGATAATGAAGAAACTCCCCTTTTCTGGGGACGTTCAACCCAGACGCAGCACTTGGGTTTTATTCTATTTAGCGACAGCCACCGCTGGCTAACCAGTGGGTTTGCTACTGAATTCGCCAGCCTGTGGAAGTCCATTATTGATTACCAACTCAAGCATTTGGGTAGTCAGCCGCCAGTAACCCTCTCCAATAAGTTACCGCGGACTCAGGAACGCACCACCCTATGCAGCCCACTTTTTTCTAATCAGAGACCAATATTATTAAGCTCCCAAGAAAACTCCCTACCCATCAGTGGTGTCGCCGTAAGTAGTAATTCCCAGGGCCAGTGCTACAGCTTCTGGCCACAGGGTTCTGGCTGGCATCAGCTTAAGACTGATATGGATGGGGAGCCGGTATTAAACTTCTATATCTTTGCCAAACAGGACTGGCCCAAGTGGCAACGGTCCCTAAATGCCAGGGAGGCCCGACAAATGGCCGCCGCACGCTTGGGGCCAGTTGATAATCGTCACTCAGGCAAAATGCCTATTGAGCGCCAATGGCCGGCTTTGATTTTGCTGTTATTGGTCTGCACAAGCTGGTGGAGGGAGCGCAGAATCTTAAACAGGCCCTTATCTTGAAGACTGCGCGGAGGGTTTATTACCCGGCTGCGCCTCCTGCTTGGGGAATATCAGCTGATCGACGGGATAACCCATCGCCTTGGCTTTCTGTATAAATTGCTCCAGTACATCCTTTGGCATAGTTGGGGTGCGGGACAATATCCACAAATAGGATTTGTCATATCCGGACACCATCGCATATTTATAATCATCTGCCAGGGCAATTACGATATAGGAAGAGTAAAAGGGACCAAGGAAAGATACTTTCAAGTGGCCTACATCCTTGGAACCGACAAACTCAGCCCGCCCCTCCGCTAATTGCCAGGCATCACGTGCTTTTGAGTAACCCGTATTGATGACCGCGACGGAACCATCAGGATTGAGGCTGTAGTCCGCAGTTACCAGGGTCAACCCGCGCTCGAAAGAGTGATCCAAACGAGCTATTTCATACCAGTGGCCTAAATAGCGCTGCAGCTGGAAATTCTGTACTGGCTCAACCCCCTCCGGTACCCGCGTGCAGGCACCTAACCACAGGAAGGAAAACAGTAGTATTCCCAGGGAAAACTGCTTCATCTAGCCACTCCCAGCAAATTCACCCTCAAATCAAAATAGAAGACAAGGGTTTCACAAGGTCAGGATAGTTTCGAGAGTTTGTATTTCACCCATAAAAAAACCACCGCAAGGGTGGTTTTTTATCGCTGGACTGGCCAACTTATTTTTCGACGAAAGCGCGCTCAATCACATACTCGTGCGGTACCCCTGCGCGTGTCTCCTTGAATCCCCAGTCATCTAGGATATTGGTGAGATCCTTCAGCATTGCCGGGCTACCGCACAGCATAAAGCGATCCTCTTCAACATTCGGCTTGGGCACATCCAGATCTGTAAAAAGTTTTCCGGACAACATTAAGTCGGTCAGGCGACCGGTATTGCGGTAGGGCTCACGGGTCACAGTCGGGTAGTAGAGCAGTTGCTCGCGTACCATCTCACCAAAATACTCATGCTCAGGTAGCTCATTCTCGATCTGCTCCTGGTAGGCCAGCTCAGAGACATAGCGCACCCCGTGGGTAAGGATTACCTGGTCAAAACGCTCATAGACAGTGGGGTCTTTGATAATGCTCATGAAAGGTGCCAAGCCGGTGCCCGTAGACAGCAACCACAGGCGCTTGCCCGGTAACAGGTGATCCGCAACCAAAGTACCGGTGGGCTTCTGGCTCACATAGATCTCATCGCCCGGCACAATCTTCTGCAGACGAGAAGTCAGGGGGCCATCTGGTACCTTGATACTGAAGAATTCCAGCTCATCTTCGTAGTTGGCACTAGCAATGGAGTAGGCACGCAGCAGTGGACGGCCGTTGTCCTGCTGCAGACCGATCATCGTGAAATGTCCGTTCTCAAAGCGAAAACCCGAATCCCGGGTGGTCTTAAAGCTAAACAGCGTGTCGTTCCAATGATGGACATCCAACACCTTCTCTATATTCAATTTGGACATAAACTTAAAACCGATTATTCCACGAGTCTCTTAATAGTTGAATTTTAGCCCTGGAAGATCTATTGGCAAAGTGGGATATTTCGATATTCATTATCTATTTTAACGATTAAGTGGAGAATTCCCTTTGCGCTATACCTTGCGCCAACTGGAGGTATTCCTGGCCTGTGCCCACCACGAGAATGTGAGCCGTGCGGCAGAGAGCCTGAGCATGTCCCAATCTGCCGCCTCCACCGCCCTGAAAGAGTTCGAACAACAGTTTGAGCTGCGCTTATTCGAGCGCACCGGCAAGCGCCTGCGCCTGAATGAGCTGGGTAGGCAACTATGGCCCAAGGCGGAGGAACTGCTGGAACGGGCACAGGAATTAGAACAGAGCCTCGCCAGTCATCGCGATCTGGGGCGCCTAAAAATAGGGGCAACCCTAACTATTGGCAATTACCTGGCAGCGAATGTAATGGCGCGATACATGGAAGAGCAACCCGGCACACGAGTGGAGCTGGAAGTCGCCAATACCTCGGCAATTACAGAGCGGGTGCTCAACTTTGAGTTAGACCTTGGGCTTATCGAGGGCGAGTTTAATCACCCAGATCTGGAAATGATTCCCTGGCGCAGTGATGAATTGGTCGTCTTTTGCGCCCCCTCTCATCCCCTCGCCAAACGCAAGCGTCTGACAGACAGAGATCTGCTCAAAGCCACCTGGATTACCCGGGAGCCCGGTTCCGGTACACGTCAGACTTTTGAGCGTGCAATGGTCGGACTACTACCAAAACTCCATATTTTGTTGGAGCTTCAACATACAGAGGCCATTAAGCGAGCGGTGGAAGCTGGGCTCGGTATCAGCTGCCTATCTAGAGTCTCTTTAGCTGATGCCCTGAAGCGGGGCTCATTAATCGAATTGCCGGTATCACAGAGAAATTTTCACAGAGAATTTTATTTCGCCCTACATCGACAAAAATATAGAAGTGCGGGGATTGAGCGATGGTTGGAGTTATGCCAATCCATCGAAATCAATTAAATGAACCCTCAATAAGATTGAGTTTTCCGAGCACTACGGTATCAACTGCTAAATTTTAGCTTTTGACGGCAATATACATTTGTCAGTGTCGAGAAATTTAAAGATGACTGATGGGTATAAAATGAATATTGAGTTCCGATATTTCTTTTCAGTAAAAAATTATCTGTCCTAAAGTTCGTTTAACCACTATTGTCAGGCTTTCTTATCTGGTAAATTATCGCGCATAAAAATTCGACAATTTATCAATTTGGCTACATCTGTATACTTCCTGGCAGTTGTAATATTCCTTTGAGGCAATATGAATATCAGCGGATTTAAAGTCGTACTAGCTGGTACAATTTTAAGTATCTCTTCTTTAGCAATGGCAAAAGATGTCATTAAGATCAATTCAGCAGCTCACTATCATGATGAGAAAGTAATTGCTGCCAATATACTTAGTGAATGCCCGAATCTCGGCTCGCAGTTTTCTAATTCGACCCAGAAGTTTCTTAGTAAATATGGATACTATATCTCTTCAACGTCTGAACTAAATCCTCAGTCAGAGGGCTATAGCCTCAAACTAAGTATTCTAAATGCCCTGAGTTCTGGTAACGCTTGGTTAGGACATAGAAAGTCGGTATCTATTGAAGCGGAACTTTACAATAATGGAAAATTAGTAGACAGTTTTACTAATACTAGAAATTCTAGCGGTGGATTTGGTGCAAATTTTAAAAACTCTTGCCAAGTACTCCAACGCTGTGTTCATACACTTGGTAATGATGTAGCGAAGTGGATGAAGAAAAACCACGAAATTTAACCCTAAAATTACCAATAAGATATTTAAATGAAAAACTTTAAGAAAATATTATTCTCTGCGGCTTTTGCATTAACTCTCTCTGGCTGTACCAGTAATCCAGTGATGAATATCCAAGATAGAAGTATTCCTGACCGCCTTGATGGTTCTGCACAAACTCAGGATACCATTAAAAAATCAATTATCGCGGGATGTATAGCAAGAAACTGGACTTGTCGTGAGGTCGCCCCTGGACAAATAATCGCTTCAATTAACGTTCGCAAACATCACGCTGAAGCAGATATCAAATACGATATGGATAATTATAGTATTACTTATAAAGATAGCGACCTGCTTGATTACAATGAAAAATACTATACTATCCACAGAAATTATAATCGCTGGGTACGTAACTTGAATGATGCGATTATTAAGCAGTTATCAATTTAAAGCTTAAGTATTCTCCCAATGATATCTATCATTGGGAGAATACGAGTATTTTTTAAAGCCTTATGCCAACATTTAAGACAAATGGCATATCTATACCATCATTTTTATCAAACAAATTAGCATTTGAAAAGTGCTTCCAAGATACCATTAGTACCAGATCCTCCTTTTTCCTCCAGTTAATTCTTGCGCCATAACCCACCTGCGCCTGAAAAGAAAAGTTGTTCTCTTGGCGTCGATCGCCTAAATAGTTACTAGATATATAACTGGGGCCCAATGCTCGAACAAAGAAAAAGGGTTGCCCCCAACTTCTTTGCCTTGGGTACAGATTTAACTGCGGGTAAATGGAAAAAGCCCTTATGCGTTTATTTTCATCCGCACTAGTACTAATTTCTGTGTAACTTACACCTATATCAATATGCTGCCGATAACTCTTTTTAAACGTTTTAAAGGAGTAGTCTAAGCCAAAGGTCTTGTTATTTTGTTTTGAATCCGGCTGTGGTCCACCACCAAAACTCAACAACAAATCGTCAGCTAATACTGGCTGAGCCAAGAAAATTATTGTAACTACAGCCAGTATCCACTTCATCTACGATCCCTTATTTAAAGGTCACTCATCTATTAATTAAGAAATTCTTTTAAATATTAATGAAGTATTAATTCCACCAAAGGCGAAATTATTACTCATGACATATTCTGTATCGATGTGCTTGCCAGGGCCTTGGATAAATTCCAAGTCAGCACAATCAGAATCAATCTCTGCCAAATTCATTGTGGGATGGAACCAACCATTGCGCATCATCTGGATACTTGTCCAAGCTTCCAAAGCGCCGCAGGCACCCAGAGTATGGCCGGTATAACTCTTGAGGGAACTGATAGGCACAGCACGACCAAACGCATTGCGAGTCGCATGGCTCTCGGCGATATCTCCTCGGTCCGTGGCAGTACCATGTGCGCTGACATAACCTATCTCACTAGCATCTACGCCAGATTGAGCTATAGCTTGCTCCAGAGCCACCTGCATAGTCCCCGACTGGGGTTGAGTAACATGGCTACCGTCAGAATTTGTACCAAAGCCAACAACTTCCGCATAAATTCTGGCTCCACGTGCAACAGCATGCTCATACTCCTCCAGAATCAGCGTGCCAGCACCTTCACCGATCACCAAACCATCCCGGTTTCTATCAAAGGGACGCGGGGTCGCTTCAGGAGTATCATTTTTTGTGGAGGTAGCATAAAGCGTATCGAAAACTGCTGCCTCAGTTGCACACAGCTCCTCTGCACCACCGGCGACCATAATAGTTTGGCTACCATTGCGGATCGCTTCATAGGCATACCCAATTCCCTGGCTGCCAGAAGTACAAGCAGAGCTGGTGGTGTAAACCCGCCCACACAAGCCAAAAAATACTCCGATATTAACCGCTGCCGTATGAGACATCATTTTTATATAGCTGGTGGCATTAAGGCCGTCGGTGCGGTGATTTATCAACATATTGCCGAAATCAGCCACTGCTGACGGAGTGCCTGCTGACGAGCCATATGAAACTCCGACAGCTCCACTTTTGAGAATGGGGTCATCCAACAATCCCGCATCCTGAAGAGCAATTTCACTGGCGCGAACCGCCATTAATGAGACGCGCCCCATGCTGCGAACGCGTTTGCGATTGTAATGAGATGGCTTTTCAAAATCTTTTACTGGGGCACCAAGGCGAGTTTCAAGTCCCTCATACTTGTCCCAGTCCTCCATATAAACAATTCCGGAACGACGGCTCTGCAAAGACTCACTAACCGACTCCCAATCTTGTCCGATAGGAGATATTCCGGCCATTCCTGTAACAACAACACGCTTCATTAGCAGAGACCACCATTTACGGAAATAACTTGACGGGTAATATAAGCAGCCCGCTCATGCATTAAAAAGGCTACAGTCGCTGCGACTTCTTCAGGCTTGCCCATTCTGCGGGCTGGAACCATTTTTAAAATGTCTTCAACCGGCAAATCTTCATCCAGCATATCGGTATCAATAAGACCCGGAGCAACACAATTAACGGTGATTTTTCGTTTCGCCAGCTCCAGTGCGAGCGCTTTACTCGCACCAATCAAACCAGCTTTAGACGCGGAATAGTTTACCTGTCCTCGATTTCCAGCGACGCCAGAGACCGAAGTCATCACAACTATTCGACCGGGGGCACGGCGTCTAACCATGGGCATAGTCAGGGGATGCAAGACGTTGTAGAAACCATCCAGATTTGTGTGAACGACTGAATCCCAATCCTCGGCAGGCATTGCGGGAAAAGCATTGTCAGCAGTTACACCTGCATTGCATACAACCCCATAGTAACAACCGTGTTCATCGACATCTTCTAGCAAAACATCTTTAGTTTGGTTCCGATCACAAATATCAAACTGAAGAATTCTACTTTTACTTCCTAGCTTGGTAATTTCCTCTGCAACCTCTTCAGCTTGGTCACGGCGGCTACGGCAATGTAAAACGATATTATAACCATTTTCAGCTAACTGAAGGGCAATTGCCCGACCTATACCACGGCTTGAACCCGTAACTAAAATCCACTCAGACATTTAATTTCTACCCTTCAAATACTGTTCCACGTTGTCCGGTTGATATACATTTAACCGCGCGCTTTGCTCGATGGAGGGGCCCTTTATTACACACTCAAATGTCGCCATGCCATTCTCAGCCTGCAGCAAACGCTGGACTTCAATCGTCAGTTCATCGCCACAGCGATAACTTTCAACATTTGACACAAATTTACGGGTACCCAATAAAAAGCCCAGGCGAACCTCTTCGCCCCGTTCCTTGGCGTGGTAACCGGAAAATGCCGCGATTGACTGGGCCATATACTCAATTCCCACATAGGCGGGAACACGACCATTGCGAGAAAAAATTCCATCATCTCGGACCCGCAATTTTGCCAGCAGTTGTTCCTCATCTACTGAAACTACTTCATCGAGAAGTGACATATTTCCACTGTGTGGAACCAATTCTCCAGCAGTATATTTTTGCATATATTTTACCTCTGACTGCCCATAATTACCGAGCAGTTACTCCCACCAAACGCGAAGGAGTTACTCATTACGTAGCGCAATCCTCCAGCAGCTTCTTGGCCCTGGCAAAGGTTCAGCCGCACAATCTCTGGATCATAATGCCCATCATACTGATGGGGGGGGAGTTGATCATTTTGCAGGGCAAGCCAGCAAAAGGCCGCTTCAAGTGCACCAGCAGCTCCCAATGTGTGCCCGGTTAAAGGTTTAGTGGAAGAGCAAGGCAGTTGGCTTCCAAACACCCTTTCAACGGCTAAAGCCTCCATAGAGTCATTTTGTGGTGTGCCCGTACCATGGAGATTTAGATAATCAATATCGGTTGCATCCAAGCTCGCATTTTCCAGTGCTCTGCGCATACAGGCCTCTGCACCGCGCCCCTCTGGATCTGGAGCCGACATATGGTGGGCATCAGACGTGGCAGCAACACCGGATAGAATCACAGGCCCAGGTTCTTTGGTCATCACAAATATTGCGCCAGCTTCCCCAAGATTAATACCATCCCGATTAACGCTGAAGGGGTTGGTCTGGCCCGCACTAAGTGCCCCCAGGCTATGAAAGCCACGAATCGTCATGCCACAAAGAGAATCCACACCACCAACAACCACAGCATCACAAACATTGGTAGAGAGAAGGCGCCGGGCACTGGCAAGGGCATTCGCACTGGATGAACACGCTGTAGAAACTGTAAGTTGTACGCCTTGCACACCCAGATACTTTGCGACAAAAGTACTAAGTCCTGCCATTTGCTGTTGAAGCCGGTAATTGTAACCAGTGTCTTTTTTACCACTGAGGTAAGATTCACCAGAATCGATCCCAGAAGTTGAAGTTCCCATAACCACTCCAACTCGGCTTGTACCATATCTTTCAACAAGACTACCGATCTCTGATTCGATTTGGCCCAGTGCAGCCAAAGCCAGCTGATTATTACGGCAGTGATAGGCTTGTAGCGAACTCGGTAATTCTGGCAACTTCTCCTGCACAATACCCAGGTTTCCCTGATAGTTTAATAATCGGTTTTCATCCGGTCGCATAAAAGAGCTATCACCGCTAAAAAGGGGTTTAGCTACCGATTCAGCAGAATTTCCCAGGGTACAGATGATGCCCATATGATTAAGATAGAAATTAGTCATACCTAAAAATTCCTGATGCTTAACCTGTAACCAATTCGTTTGTGCTCAAGCTCAACCTGTGCTTCCCAAATATCATTAGTACTGTAGCGCGCCTCTGTACTTATTTCTCCATTGTGGAAGAGCTGACGGATATAATTCCCCTCAATTACGGACTCTTGCAACTTCCAACCAACAGGTAATTGTTTCTGCAGCTGAGTAACTGGCCAATAGACAAACTGAATGTCTGCTAACAGTTTTTCAGGTGGCAGACTTGCCGCTCTACGCATGTAGTGATGAGTGTTGATCTCATTACCATCATATGCAATATCTAACAAACTCATACCTTCAGGGCTGAGAAGCGAAACCCTCATGTTCTCTGAAGAGAGCAAGGTGGCCGCAATCACTTCGTACACATTGTTTTGATAAACAATACGCAAATGTTGATTCATCTGACGCGGTTGCTCAGCTAAAAGAGGCGCCAAAGACCGGCTTTCAGACTTATCTTTTTCCACCCTTGGGGAAATACAACCCACCAGAGTAAAGATACTAAAATAAAGCACTAACCAGCGGAGCATATTTCCACCAGTGTATTCAATCTACGCTCTGCAGCAGCAACAAAAGGATTTTTCTTATCCCAGGCATAACCTGCCAATATTGAGCAAATCATTCCTTTAATTTCTTTTTGCTCAGTCTGATAAAAAATCACATCCTGAAAACGACCATCATACCAAGCCTTTACATACGTTTTAAAAACTTCAACACCCTGCTTTAAAGGCACAGAAAACTCTTTGTCCCAATCAACGCTCTCTCCAGAGAGTTGACGGTGTAAACATTCAGCGGCTAACTCTGCAGACTTCATTGCGATGGTAACGCCTGAAGAAAATACTGGATCAAGGAATTCACCAGCATTTCCCAAAAGAGCAAAGCCTGGACCTGCCAGCTTGGTTACATTGCTCGAATATCCACGAATACGTTGAATCTCGGTATCAAATTTTGCGTTGTATAAAGTTTTTGCCAGCTCTGGTGCGGCCGAAATAGCACCTTTCAGGATCTGTTCTGGATCCTGTCCCCAAGCCGCGATCTTTTCCTTCTCACCAACAACGCCAACAGAAGCTCTGCCATCGGCGAAAGGTATCAACCAATACCAAATATCTCTCTCATTGGGATTGACTGTGATAAGTATTTTATCTCTGTCAAAATTACTATCAGTAATATTGTCCTCTACATGTGTGAATACTGATTCACGTACAGGAAACTCTGACGGACGATCCAGGTCCAGTAATTTTGGTAGAACTCGTCCAAAACCACTTGCATCCAGAACAAAACGGCCCTGGAAAGCAAGCTCTTCACCATTGTGTTCTGCAATCAGTTCCGCACCATTTTCGGTAATATCCGCTGATACAATAGAATGACGATAATAAATCTTTACTCCCTGGCGCTCGGCTTCATCGGCCAGTATTTTGTCAAACTTGGCTCGCTGTACCTGGAAAGTGGTGCCATGCCCAGGTGTGAATTTTTCACGAAAGTCGAATGCAGTACGGGCACCATCCCATTCGAAAGCAGCACCATTTTTAAACTGGAAGCCTGCGGATTTTACTGCCTCCAACATATCTGCATTTTCAAGAGATTCCATACACTGTGCCAGCAAACTCTCGCCGATAGAGAAGCGAGGAAACATCTCTCGCTCAACGATCGATACACTCCAGCCATTTTTAGCCAACAAAGCACCGGCTACAGCTCCAGCAGGTCCTGCACCAATAATAACAACGTCAGACTTAATTTCTTTCATTGGCTAATATCCCTTACCCCGAGTACAAAAAAATAGAAATGCCAACAACAAAGTTAATACTGTGCCCATAGCCAGGACTAACCCAAAATTTGCAATCGCCGGTGTGCCAGACAATGCTAGCAAACCAAACCCTAAAAAAGTTGTTAACCCAGCCATTGCTATCGCCAGCAGGGTATAATGCTGCTCTGCTTTCCGGCTTGTATGGCTAAATATTGCGTAATCTATACCAATTCCAAAGACAAGTAATAAAGCCGCAACATGAAATAAATTAATTGCTGATCCCTGTGAAATCACTATCGCCAGGGTGCCTAGTACTGCGCTGGATGGAAGTGCAACTATACTTAAGGCTTGCTTTATTCCTGTTTTAGTTGCCGTCACTAAAAATACAACAATGAATATTAATGGCAGTAGTTGCAACAACAGATCACGCTGTTGTGACATCACATTAGAGATACTTCTGGTAGTATCGACATAGGTTACTCCAGGCAGTAACTCTAAAGATGACAAATCTTCTTTTAAGCCATAAATACGTACCACAGAATAACAGTGATTATTTTCACAACCCAGCCATAATCCTTTATATTGCCGACCCGCAACTGGCAACCATTCAGAGAAATTAAAGGTATTGAATGGCTGTATTTTAGAACTTATCTGCTGGTTAATATCTTTTTCAGAATAACCCAATTGCTGATAAAAAGACCTGACAGAATCCCCGCTGTAAAACTTCGACAATAACTTCCAGTCAGCTTCTTGAACCTCTTTTGGAGGTATCCGGTTGGTTACCCCCTGAAAACCACTAATAACTTCCTTTTCTACTAAATTGTCCAGTTGATTTCTAAGTTCCCATTCCCGTGTTAATACTTGTTGCTCATCTTCACCAAAAACCAGAAAGTAACGGGAGTCTGGCCGGGTTCTAATCAGAGAATTAAGGTCTATTTCATCTTGTGTAAGAAATTCTGGAGGCTGGTAAAACAGTTTTAGGTCATCACTAAATTGAATTTTCTGAAGTGCCGCAGCTCCAAAAATCAACAGCCCAATCAATGGAAACAGGTAGTACTTAATATTGAGTTTTGGAAACTGACTGGAAAATGATAAAGGCCTATGCTTGATATTAATCCAGCCTGGGAATAGCAGGATTACAGTCAACCAAGCCCCTATTAAACCACAGCCGACAAAAACCCCTATTTGTTGTAAAAGCGGAAAAGGTGTTAATGCAAGAGAGAAAAATGCCAAGCAGCTTGATATCAAGCCCAGCAATAGCCCAGGTAATATATCCTTATCTTTTGGCTTGCCCAGCCTCAATCTATTACAAATAAAGTGAAATGCGTAATCGATTGCCAATCCAGAAACCGTCGTACCAAATACAAAAGCCAGTATATGAATTTGGCCCAAAATGATAATGACGCCAGATATGCCACTGGCCACGCCACATAGAATTGCGAATGTACAGGCTAGTAGAGGTTTTAATGAGCGAAAGACAACAATACATAGACAGCAAATAGCAAGGATCGAAAGGGAGCCAATCAGGCGTATTTCATCCTGTGCCATAGCAGCAGCATACTCTGTATGCAGGGGGGCTCCAGCTACCAGCAGCGAATAACCATTTTTTTGAGCCCATTGCTTTAATTCTGACTGTAAAGAAAGAAGTGATATATCGCTCTCTCCAGCCAAATCAACTGGTTCTGCCAGCGTATAAAGCAGGGTAAAAACTTTATGTCCTTCTGTATGTACCGGAATTCCATCAAAGACTTGTGGAGTAACTTCAATATCAGCGGTAAAGTAATTGCGAAAAGTTGAGAAAGTATCTTTCTCCAAATCGATTCCAGCGCCGTCAGGCCCGTATAATTTACTCAATTGACGCTGTATAAGTTCCTCTGGCTTAGCGTCTAATAACGCCCTATCTTCAGGGCTGAGTAGCTGTTGGCGCAGAGGAAAGAGCAGCTCCCACTCCTCTTTATAGCTTTCAGAATCGGCCCAACGATATTCAACAGACTCTAAAGATTTAGCGGCCTTAAGTTTCTGCGCCAACTCTTGGGTATGCCTGGCCAGACGTTGTGATTCTTTTCCTTGAGAAACTAAAACCCAAATTAAACTTCCCTGTAATTGCTGACTGACTTTTTTCTGGATGCCAGCACTACTTACCGAGTCGGAGTTATTATCGGCTAATAACAAAATATCTGTTTGCAGCCAGCTGGATTGATAGCGTAATACAGTTATCCCAATAATTACACTAACAAAGGAAAGCCAAATAACAACTCGACGTGACATGGGATTACTTCTGGTTATCTTCTGAGAATTCACTCAGTAGTTGACTGTTATTAGCTTCAACTGAATGTAAATTCATAATATCTATTTCAGTAATTGCCATGTTGGCTTCAGCTAGTACTATTTTCCGAATCTTTTTGTCTCCCACGACTTCTATCGATTCAATAACCTTTCTAAAAGCCTCTTGCTTGGGAATTAAGTTAATTCTCCATTGCTCTTCTGCGATCTGTGGTCCCACCGTAAAAGTCTGATCCAGCTCACTAAAATCACCACTGATAATCTTTAATAGAGGATCAGCTACATGACTTCCTACAATATTGCTATTGACCCGATTTCCGGAATCAGCATCATCTAGTTTAAATATTCGATGGGATTCTATTGGATTCTCTATTCGCCAGCTTAATCCTAACTCCTCAGAAATAGCCAAGACACCTGAAGAAATTAGAGGCCTTGGCAGCTGCGGCAGCTTCTTTGTCTGGGAAAAAGTGCCAAGCATCTGTGGAGATGACACAATATTTTCCTCTATCTCCCGCAAAACTGCCTGCTGCTCCGAAGTTAAAGCAGAAGCTACTGTGGAAAATAGAAAACAAATAACAAATACAACCAAACGCGTAACAGTCATCACTAATTTACCCCCAATTTTTCCAGCAAAATTGGAGGCGATGCGAACAGCATTTCGGCACTACTTATTTCGACAGCTACCTGTACGGTATGTCCTTTTGTTAAGCGTACACCGGTATCTCTATCTGTTATTGTATAATTGATCTTAAATCGATTTTCATATTCAGAAACCTCAGCGCAAATAACAATCCATTGCTGAAATCGTAAAGGCTTTGCATATCGTACGCGCAAATCTATGACCGGCCAGGCAAAACCTGATTCCTTCATTTGTTGGTAGTTATATTCCAACTGATCAAACAATGCACAGCGGGCAATCTCAAAGTACTTTGCATAATGCCCATGCCAGGCTATCTCCATCATATCCACATCGTGGAAAGGAATTTGTAATTCAACTTGCGCCGCCCATTTTTCAGGGCGCATCGATTTATTAGTTTTCATATAAGCGCCAATGTCTTTGCTGAATTAACGAAACAAATTTTCTCAACGGCTGTTCAAGCTCTCTATCTTCCTCCAGAAAAGAAAATTCATCTCCTATCTGCCTGATTGTGGTATTAAGAGCGGTAGATAATTTTTCCAAATCCACTCCCCCACTACGAGCTCGAAGCTGAATGCCCTGCCAAGCAACCATCAGTGCCGCTGCGGTTGTTTGCTCCGTTAACTGTAATACCCTGATACAGTCCCTGGCAGAAATGGTGCCCATACTGACCTTATCCTGGTTATGACACTCCGTTGATCTGGAAAAAACACTTGCGGGCATGGTCTGCTTTAGTGCTTCAGCAGTCCAGGCACTCGCACCAATTTGGACAGCCTTAAAGCCATGGTTAATCGATCTTCGAGGCCCGGTTACACCTGATAGGTTTGCCGGGAGCCCATTATTGAACTTAACGTCTACCAGTTGGGCTATTTGTCGATCCAGTAAATCAGAGAGGTTTGCTACCGCATTCTTCAGGCTATCCATGGCGAAGGCTATATGCCCACCATAGAAGTGCCCACCATGAAGCACCCTTTCATTTTCACCATCGATGATCGGGTTATCATTGGCACTGTTTAGTTCGTTATGAATAAACTGCTGGAGCCAAGGCAGAGAGTCCTGTAATACACCAATTACATGGGGAGCGCACCGAAGTGAATAGCGATCCTGCAATCGGCTATTTTGTCTTGGAGCCGCACCAACATTGAGGTCGTCATGAATCCACTTTGCAATCTGGTTTTGACCGGGGTGAGGCTTCACTGCAAAAAGCGCGCTATCGAAATGATAGGCATTGCCATCCAACGCAACGCTCATCATGGAGGTAATACGAGCACTCAGCTGTGCGAGGTATTCTGCCCGTTTGTAGGCTAAGCACGCTAAGCCAGTCATTGCGGCGGTGCCATTCATTATCGCCAAACCCTCTTTTGGGTATAGCTTTAATGGCTCAATCTGTAATTCATCGAATACCTCTGCAGTATCTCTATGATGGCCTCGGTACCAAACTTTGCGCTCCCCACACAAAACCGCAGCAACATAAGACAGCGGGGTCAAGTCGCCACTGGCTCCCACAGAACCCTCTTGGGGAATTACCGGAATAATGTCTTTCTGAAGTAACAGAACCAATTGCTGCAATAGCCGATATCGGACCCCTGAACTGCCCTTTGCAAGGCTGGTAATCCGGGCTGCGACAATCGCTCTACTCTGCTCAAGAGTAAAGACTTCCCCCATTCCACAACCATGGAAGGTAAATAATCGATGAGGTAACTCTTCCACCAGATCTGCAGGAATACTTTCGGTACAAGAATCACCATATCCAGTGGTTACTCCGTAGATCACACCTTCCTTCTGCCAAAGGCTATCCAGGAACTCGGCACCGCGATTTATCCTTGCGACAAAGCACTCTTCATCAGATAGAGAGATATCGCCACGGCCAGCTGCAATGGTATTTACCTGATCAATAGATAGATCTGTGCCATCAAAGACTATTTGGGTTCGTTGTAGTACTGCTGAATTCATTTTTGCTGATCCCAGAACGGGTAAAAGTTATACCATTGCAAAGGTGCTATATGACAATAGCGTTCCAACCGTCGTGCAAACTCCTCGACAAGAGAGCGAATATGCCCCTCTCTGTCACCGCGTTTCATCACAACGCGATCGCAGAGTTTTTCCATATAAATATCGTATCCGGAAATACTGCGCAGGCAGAAAAGTGTGTACACCGGGCATTTGAGCAGCGCAGCAAGAATATAGGGCCCCTGGGGAAAAGGCGCTTTTCGCCCTAGGAATTCTGCCTCGCAGGTGCGCCCCATTGAGTTAATCGGTGTTCTATCACCGACAATAACAACCAGCTCCCCGGCTTCAACAGCCTCGGAGAGTCGCATCGCTAAAGCGGGAGTTACTTCTGTCACCTGGATAAGCCGCACTTGACTCAGGGGGTTGAGCAGCTTCATCATGCGATTAAATTTCACCGCATGCTTTGTATGCACCAACACATTTACCCGTACCTTTGTCAGGCTGCCAAGTGCCCTGCAAACCTCCAGGTTCCCGAGGTGAGAGCCAATAATTAATCCACCCTGGCCACTAGCGGCCAACTGGTGAAGACCTGCTCTTTCTGGGAAATTTACCTGACTATCCGGGATACCCACAAACCAGGCTTCAAGCTTTTCTCTAGCGCTGTTAGCAAAATTAAGAAAGATTCTAAATCCGGTTTTCCAATTCGGTTCTATACCGCTAGATGGGTAGCGTTTAGTGAATAATTCCAAGTACTCCTGGATCGAATTGCGGCCACTCTGATTTTTTAGGTAATAGCATAAAACTACCGGGTATACCGCAACTTTAAAGGCAATCGGACCCAACCAGTGGTGCAACCAGAATAAGAATTTGATACCCAGGAAAAAGCCTTGTTCCCGGTATTTTGACCAGTGTAAATTACTCACGCTTTTCGCCCTACTGTCGAAATACGCAGAGTTCTGGCCAACATGCCAAAAAATAGACGGGTGTGCATTGCCGATATAAGGAAGTTATCCTCAAATCCCCGGAAATGGGAAACGCCATCTATTGGGTAGCTCACATTAACTGGTACCTGGCAGAGACCGCCTTTGCTCCAATACCACCGTACCAAGATCTCTGGATCAAAATCCATTCGATCACCGGTATACTCGTTATCTAACAAATCTACAGTTCGAGATAAGGGATAACAACGCAGCCC
This sequence comes from Microbulbifer mixtoriginis (SeqCode), assembly GCF_052467515.1. Taxonomy (NCBI): domain Bacteria; kingdom Pseudomonadati; phylum Pseudomonadota; class Gammaproteobacteria; order Cellvibrionales; family Microbulbiferaceae; genus Microbulbifer; species Microbulbifer mixtoriginis (SeqCode). The sequence continues at coordinate 4,470,720 of NZ_CP174314.1, forward strand.
ACACATGGAATCCTTAATCTCCAGAGAAAGAGTATTAATCCAGATCCATACATGAGTTAGATAGCGTCCCCACAAACGAACTTTAGGTACTGATTTATCGTATTGCGGATAGCCACAAATCAGTGAATCAGGCCACTTTCTGCTTTTCTCTAGGAATTGAGGTATATCAGCGGGGCTGTGTTGACCATCGGCATCGACTTGAATTCCATGACTATATCCAAGCGCTTTCGCAGCTCGCAGACCACTTTTTACCGCAGCACCTTTTCCACCATTAGCCTGGCGAACAACCAAGTGAACCCGGGAACCGTAGCTCTGCTCTAACCGTTGCAGTTCAATTCTACAGGGTTCATCACAGCCATCATCTACCAGAATGTAAGGCAGGTTAAAGTCATCCAGAGATGCTAGCGTCTCTGCGATTGCCCCCTCATGATTATAAACGGGTATTACAAAACAAAAGTTAGACATGGCTGAAGCACAACCTACCACTACTATATTCTAAATTGCCATCTTGAGTGTTCCGAAAAGAATAATTTAATTTGTTCTTTTCCTGGCTGAACTCCAAAGATAAAGTGACAGCATCACCGGGCATCATTAACTGCTTAAATTTAATCACTTCCATTTGGGTAAACGTACTGCCGGCTTTTACAAGTGGGCGGCCAAAATGCATAGCCCAATCCAGCTGTACTACTCCCGGCACTACCGGTGAGCCTTCAAAATGACCATCCAAGCAAGGCAAATCGTCATTAACCGTAAAATTAACTTCACGAGTATTATCTAATATTTCGCTGCTAATAATCTGTGGCACCATTGCTGCCGGAATTTCATCAAAAAGTTGCATTAGCAGGTCTCTCGTTATTTTTCCCTGTAAGTTAACGGGGATTTCATCAACAAAACGCCAAGAACGTGGCACAGCCACGCCATCAAGATCCTTGGCCAGGGTTTCTCTAAGTTTACGAACAAGAGAAGCCTTTCCTTTCTTTTGTAATAGTTCTTTCCCGGATTCCGTTAGTGTGGCAACAGCGGCAACTATTTTTCTTTTACGCTCCCGAACAAGTGCATTGGCTTTTACAATATATGAGCTACCAACTAATAGGGACTCAACTTGTGTAAGAGAAATTCTTTTCTCTTCAATCTTAACAATGCGATCAGCCCGCCCCTTAAGTTCAAACATACCGTCTGTACTTATTTGTACTTTGTCCTGACAAATAAACTCCTTGGGTAACCACGGAGAAGAGACTTTGAGTAATCCATCGCTGGTTTTTGCAATGTTCACTCCTTTTAGTGGACTCCAACTTTTCTGACGTAATTGATTACGCCAGGCAATCCCCCCGGTTTCAGTGCTTCCATAGACCTCTATAGGCTGGATTCCACACAACTGATCAATCGCCTTTGCGTCTACTTCCAGTAAAGGCCCCCCAGAAGAAAAGATATCTACCAAGGATTTTCCCAACGCCCATGGCCAGGAAGAAATACGGCGGCTTAACTGTGCAGGGCTTGCAACCCACACGGCAGGCCCCCACTTGTGGGCGTCTTGGAGTAATCCCACAATATCCACATAAGTCTTACTAACAAATCGACGCCCGCTGGCTAGTGGCCACAGTAATTTAAACAGTAAGCCATATATATGCTGATGGCTTACTGTTGCCAAAGTAGTTGTATTAGCTACCCGGGGTGACCACTTAAGATTATGGGCCTTAACCTCATTGAGCAGTTGATATAAGGTTTTATCAACGGTTTGTGGTTCACCACTGGTTCCTGATGTGAATAATTGAATACCAGCATCAAAACAACTGGGAACAGAAAGCTCCTCCCTACATTGATCCGGAATATTTATACTAAATGCCGAGCTATCTTCCCAGCTGCCCAGTAATAGGGTTTGCTCACCCAGTTTTTGCTGGGTAAATCGCTTATTATTTGCCGGTATAACAACGACTTCACAACAAGACATAGCAGCAAAAAAGAGCAGGCTAAACTCGTAACTATCTTCACAGAAAATGGCAGCTCTTTTGGACCCAGTTTCGTTAAGGGATTTTTTTAGCTTTCGCTCAATAAATGCCAATTCACGTTTAAATTGGGCGAAAGAAATTTCCCCACGACTTGAATAGCTAACTATTGCTTGGTCATTCGAGTAACCAAACACTTGTTCAAACTGTACTTTGTCCACGGCCTTAACTCACACCTTATTTTGGACACGACGACGCAGTAGCCATTCACCGCCCATCATAGTTCCCATTAGCACATATGAAACAAGGCCATTGTAAAGAGTCCAGACTTTCATATCGCCGTTTAAAACAGTTGCCAGTGCGAGGCTTCCATTAATTAAAAAGAATAGGCACCATGCCTTGGTAACCTTTCGTGTATATAGAATACCTTCAGGTGGTAAATCTGGAGTCTTAAGGCGAGCAAGCCGTTCTACTAATGTTTGTGGTTGACTCAAACTGTATAAAAACAGTGAAAATAAAATCTGGTTACAAAGTACTGGATACCAAAGAAGTCCACTTGAATCGCCCCTTAACCAGGAGACGCCAACAACAAAAGCCAAGGCCACGGCCATTAGCTTGGTGCCAATCGCCTTATTCGCGCCGCCAAACAATACCCTTGAAACCGCAACAATCAACAGCAGTAACAGAATACTACTTAAAGACAAGTATTCTATGCCAAAATAAATTGCCACAGGGTACAGTGTCAGAACAATGACCAATATTAGCTGCGAGAATCGACTCACTTCTCCGCCATTACCTTTTCAATTGCACCAACTACATCTCCAACAGTTCTTACACTTTTGAATTCTTCAGGTGCAATTTTCTTTCCAGTAAGCTCTTTTAAACGAACTATCAGGTCAACCGCATCAATGCTATCTATATCCAGATCATCAGCAAGGTGGGCTTCTTCTGTTATATCCTCTTCATCAACCTCAAACATCTCAACAAGGATTTCGGTCAATTTTGGAAAAATGTCTTCTCTATCTTTCAACATACATATCTCTCTTACGCGCGGCTACCATTAACAAATTTTGCCAGGCTGTTCACACTAGCAAAATGTGATTTGGTATCTTCATTTTCTGCATCGATAGATATGTTATATTTCTTCTGCAATGCCAGACCTAGCTCAAGCGCATCAATGGAATCCAAACCTAGACCTTCACCAAATAAAGGCTCATCTGCGATGATTTCCTCTGGTGTAATATCCTCTAGGTTTAGAACCTCAATAATCAGTGTCTTTAGCTCTTCAACCAAATCATTCACGCAGCACACTCCTCAGTATAAAATGCTTTTAATTCTTGGGTAACTTGCCTGGCTACCAATGGGCTTTCGCTTTTTTCTTTCATCTTGAGAATCTCCCAAGATTCAGAGACATCAAATTCAAAATGTGGCCGTGATAACGGAATGCTGTACCACGGGATATTTTTCATCAGCATTGGCGGGTTGCAGTGAATGGTAACCAGAGTCGGACTAATACCAGAACGAAGTGCCATATAGGCAGCCCCCCGCTGGAACTTGAATGGTTTCCCTGGCACAGAGCGGGTTCCTTCCGGAAATAAAACCACTGACTCCCCTTTTTTCAAAGATTTTGAGGCAAGCTCAATTATTTTTTCCGGGTCATCATTGGGAATATAACCCGCAGTCATTACAGCTCCACGCATAAAGGGATTTCGAAATAGACTCGCCTTTACAATACAGTTTGCATTAGGTATTCGAGATATAAGAAAAACGACATCAATAAGAGTGGGATGATTAGCCAGTATTAATTGGCCGGGCTCTTGCAGTTTAATCTCACCCTTGAAATCATAAGTATATATCCCTGTTTTGTGCATAAACCCAATAAACAAACGGAAGGCATAATGTATGATTAACCTCGCCTTACGCATACGTACATTTGCATTAGGGTATAAAATTCTGAGAGGTGGAAATAAAATAAATCGAAGGATCAGACCACCAAAACCAAATAGACTAAACGCAACGGCAGTGGCTATCAGCCTAAACCAATACCGATCATACCTCTTGCCAGACTCCAAATTAGTTTGCATTGATTAGTAACTCCCACCCTTTGGCAACAGGTACTTTTCCTGAATTTTTAATAAGTGCGCTTATCAGAGGTAGCTGATAATCTGCCTCTTCAAATGCCGTTTTTAGTCTGACGCTCGAAGAATTTACCAAAGTCACTCCAGTACCCTTACTTCCCTCAACTGGTAAGGTTAAGAGTAAAGCTGTAGCACAAACACCTGAGGGACTTTGGCTGCTAGGGTGATACATTTCTGGCAGGGGTTCCTCACAAAATATCAGCAGTATTTCTTTTGCACCTTCCCGCAAAATACCGTTAGCTTCCATTAAACCTGCCAGTAATGGATAGTCACCACCCGCTAAAGCAAGAGCTGGAGATCGTACTTTATTCGCTATAGACAATTGGCCGGCGATCGCATTGTGTACTGATAAACCAAACGCCGTAGGGGATAAATCTTCTTCCGCAGCAACCCCCTGTAGAAGAGAGTAAGTTCTCATCGCCTCTCCGTGCACAGAGCAACACAGCAGGGGGATATCTCTCTGCTGCAGAAGTGGGTAAGCACTATTAAATACGGCTTTAGACAATGGGCTCAGGCGGCGCCTGAGCATCGCCGGAAGAAAGGAGACATCAGCCAGGGTATCTTCCTGCAGTTCTAACTCGCCACTGTGCCATCGATGCCAGTCCGCAGGTTCCGAAACCCCCGCATACCAAGCTCGCCAATCGGAAATTAAAAATTCAATAGACAAACTACTCTTATGGAGCTTGACTCCAACCCTCAATATCAAGCCTTAGTATCCAGCCAGCTCTACCATTGTTTTTAGGTGGCTTTTTGAGCTTTTCGTGACCGGCAACAGGGCGGGAATGGTACACAAAATGATCAATTCCCGCTAGCAAAAGAACCTTCAATTGGGACTGGTGAGTTTCTTTATTACACCTAAATACACGAGAACTATTCCTTTGGACAGTTCTCGTATACTAGCACCCTTAATTTCACTGGCATAAGGTCAACTTAAGCCTTCGTGGGCCTCTAAAAATGATAAAGCTCTCACCAAGAATAAAATTCCCTTAAGGTGACAACTTAAAGGAAAAAGCTCTAAACTTAAGAATGATCCTTAATTGCCCAATCCGGCATTTATGGTCTATTTCTGAGGCATTTCTGAAGATGCATGTACCCCATCTTTTCCTCAACCATTTACCATGAGAGCCGTTCTGCTATTCAGCTTTGTTAGTGATTACAATCTAAGTCTGAATCGATAGATAAGACTTTATGCTTTATTTTACTTGCTCTTCATTCAAAAATTGGCCTGAGGATTGGCAGGCAAACTCATCTTTCTTATTGAGTGACACGGAACATTTACGTTTAAAAAACATTCGCAACCCGAATCGGAAAATGCAATTTTTAGCCGGGCGCCTACTCGCGAAAACCCTTATTGCTGAACGGTTCGGATGCCACCCTTCTGATCTGGAAGTTGACCCTAAGAACCCTACAGTTGCCAATTTCTCAGGAACCCCTATTGTCAACCTCTCAATCAGCCATACGGCAGACTACCTTGCAGTCTCCATTGGAAAAATTCCGGTTGGTATTGACTGTGAAAGAGACCATCCCAAAAGAGATTGGCTGGCAATAGCCCAGAATTACTTTAGCTCCTATGAGGTGTCCTGGTTACAAAGCTTACCGATAGCCCTCTTAAAGCAAGAGTTTATAAAATCTTGGACCATAAAGGAGGCGCTTGCCAAGTGCAGTGGTGATCCACTCGGTAAGCTGCTTAAAGTCTCTTCACTGGTCGGCCAAGTAGAAAATTGGCCTGAACCCTATTCTGAATACCGATGTTGGAGTGGGCAGCCTGAAGAAGATATCTACCTTTCACTTGTAGTTAGGCCTAGGCCCAATTTTACTTCTAAAGAGGTAATAGGTACTTACCGCAATAGTTTTAAAGGCCCTGCAACTCGAGAAATTCGACTGAAAGCTTCATGACCTGGAGATTCCCTGCTCAAATTAGCCAGGTATCAAGGGAATCTCCAATAACCACTAGTGCACGCTAACTACTGGCTAAACAGGTCCCCAAAGAAATCTCCCTCATACCATGAAGGCTTATCCGCAGCATCCGCCACTTCCCTGGCAATTAGATAATTAACTTCGGTAAATTGCTTAGCAGCTGCATAGCTCACCCCAGCATCAGGCGCATCTCCGGGTTTGTGATAGCTCTCTTTCAGGAATGCCACTTGTTTAGCGGTACCATCAATATTCGGGTCCTGAGCTTCGCGCCCAGTAATTAGGTAAATAGAGGGCACACCGCGGCGAACGAAATTATAGTGATCACTACGAACAAAGATCACTTCTTCAGGCATGGGATCAGGGCTCAATTTTAAACCGCTGAGTTTTGCCGCATGTTCCGCAATCTGGCCAAGGGACGAATGCTCGGCACCAAAGGCAATAATATCGCGGAATGGGTAGAGCAGCATGGGCATATCCAGATTGATATTGGCCACGATGGACTGCAGAGGTACGGTAGGGTATTCGGCAAAGTAGTCCGAGCCGAGTAATCCTTTCTCTTCCCCGGTCACCGCAACAAACAATAGAGAGCGTCGCGGTGCTTGGCCAGACTCCGCAAACAACCGTGCGGTTTCCAGCATTACTGCGATACCTGCAGCGTTATCTTGAGCGCCATAATAAATCTGGCCATCTTCTTTTTTACCGATATGGTCCAGGTGTGCAGAGAAGACCACATATTCATTTTTAAGCACCGGGTCGCTACCCGGTAATACGGCCACAACATTGGGGCTACGCACTTCCTGATGCTTAGAGCTTGTACTCAGGGCAGCACGGTAAGGGAGCGAAAATCCACGGGGATTTTGACCTTTTTCCATAATGCTGAAGATAGCTGCGAGGCTCTGTTGGGCATCGTCGAAGAGTTTGCTCGCCGCATCGATATCGAGCAATACACCAGGATACAAACCGGGGATAGCGCTGCCCGGCTCGCCTTTTCGGTTTACCCAGTCGAAAGTCTCATCGTGACGATGCTCCGCATAGCGCACAAAGGGGCGGCGCTTCTCACGTTCGGGGGTATAAATGGTGATATAACCCACCGCACCATGACGAGCAGCGGTCTCACCCTTGTTGCGACTTGATGCATAGTGAGCCCCCACTTCACTGGGCAGACTCTTCGGGCGACCACTCAATATCACTGCAATCTTACCCTTCACATCCAATCCGGCATAATCATCTAGGCCATAGTCCGGCGCTTCAATTCCGTAGCCAACAAACACCAGCTCGGCCTCCAAGCGTGCCTGCTCACTGGACGCAGAAGGCGAGGTGATAAAGTCCTCCCCGAAGGCAAAGCCGACCTCACCTTTGCCCCCCTTTAAAACAAAAGTCGGCTCAGTGCCATTCCAGCTGGCACTACGGAAAGGTACATCCTGAAAATACCCCTGCTCACCAGCCGGAGCGAGCCCCATGGATTGGAACTGCGCGGCCACATATTGCGCCGCCTTGAGGTAGCCTTCGCTGCCTGTGTCTCTTCCCGCCAGCTCTGCAGAAGCCAGGTAATTCACATCCCGACTGATATTGTCGATATTCGCGCTTGGGGCTGTGCTGGTGGAAACTGGCATACAGGCCACCAGCAGCAACGACAGCAGGCCGCTGAGCAGAACTTTTCTTTTCATCGGATTACTACTTCTCGAATAAATCTTTGCGGTCTGCCAGACAGAACCAACACCGCACCAAAAAGGAGCGCAATCTTACCACGTTCAGACTTAGCGCAGAGCACCAAGATGTGAGTGATCACTTACTTGAAAGGATTAATATATAGAATTCAGGCGGCCTTGTAGAGCCCAGGAAAGGCTCGGCTTATTGCTGCGGTCACTTCCTCATGGGCCCGATCCGCACAAAACTCTCCATGGGCTGCCAGAAAGTGTAGGAAGGGCAGCTGTAGGAGGCGCTCAAAATCCTCCTGCAGCCAACAGCGTTGGTCCCGGCCTTCAGGAGTCATCCGTGTTCGCCAGGCAGGCGGTACCTGCATCCCCGAGCGTATACCGGACAGTCGCAGCAGATTTCGGCCAAACCAGCTACAACCGCTCCACTTCCCCCAATACTGCAGAGCATCACAGCCCAGCAACAGGCCGTCATTGAAGGGCAACCACCAGAATGCCTCTGGGTAACGGCTGTAACGCAGTTCCACGAAGCGACTGCCGGGTATTGGACAAATTCCACCATCCCTCACCAATCTATCGGCACTGGGTGGATAAAAGTTCGAACCGGTCTGCCGCCAAAAAGTCAGATCAAAATGGTCACGGTAATAAAGATCATCCTGGCCGTGATGGTAGCCAAGACGCACTGCATGAGCTATTCGGCCGAGATCCTGCAACTTCTCTTCTTGCGCTGGGCGCAGGCGTATCGGGTTCACCAGTATCAGCTCTTCCTGCCAACGCACAATGGCCATGTTGCGGTTAATGGTAACCGCCGGAGCCAGTTTTACGGTCCCAGGGACGAAGAACAGGTCTGGTAGTAGTTGGCGAATCTCGCCGTGGGGCTGGGGTTCAGGGTAATTAATACGCACTGGCAAGCGCTCAGGTGTAATACACCCGATTACTGAGCCCGCGTAAAAGCTGTAAGGCTCGCTGCGCGCTCTCTTCAGGGACAAAGACATGATCGTGACGCAGGGCATTTACCATATTCGCCACTATGCCCGCATCAGCCAGCTCCCTGGCGACTGTAGCGGTAAGGCCCACCGCACTGAGACCGGAAAAGACCTGCAGGGTAATTTGTCTGAAGGGCCCGCTGGAAGCAATCCCATACTGCTGTGCCAAGTATCTGGGTAAGATCGCGCTCATCCCCTCGCCTTCGCGGAAGATACACAGGCTTTGAGTCAAGACTTCTTCGAGCCGAGCATCCGACACCTGGCAAAACACGTAGGTTTCCTCATGTAACTTTGGGCACATATTTCTCAGGATATTTGCGAGGGAAACTTCTGCAGTCATATCCGGTTTGCCGTTGAAAAAACCTGCTGTGAAAATACTCAGCGAATGGTTACCAGTCAGAAACCACCTAGTGTAATTATCCAGAGGGATTTCCCACAGGTAAAACTACATGGCCATAAGACCTGCTTGATCATCACGTTCTATTAATGGATGACAACACCACTGTCTCAGAGGTTTTTTATTTTAATTTCGCTGACGGGTTTTCACCCTCTTTTTATTGGTTTTTTTCAGCTCCTCTCCTTCTAGCTCTGGCTCGCCCGGATCTGGTGCAGTATTCACCTCTAAATCGGGGGAATCTTTCTTTTCCCAGCGTTGCAACATTCTATCAATCGCTTTTTCCAGACGCACACGAGGGAACTCGGGACAGGGAGCACCCTTGCCAGGATCATGCCAGGCAGATAGTGGTGCAACAAAAACAATCAGAGATTTATGCAGGCGATCCCGACCGATACTCACTTCCGTCCAGGTAGTCTGCCAGGCAAATTTACCTCGCACTGAATAATCGCTCTCATAGGATTTCAAGGTGAGAAAATAGGGATATATTTTTCCTCTGCGGCAAATGATTCTACGACCGGTTTTTATATTGGCCATTTGGGTGAAAGGATCAAAATACCAGTGGATATCGTAACCAAAAGCAAATTGCATTTTTCCGTCATGTGGGAGAAAAGCGTAGGAGCGGCCAGTACCACCGGGTTTGAGACTCCATACATGGCGGGCCTCCCCATCTCTGGAGATTAGCCAGGCACCCACCCACTGGCTGGCATTCAGCTTGGATTGAGCGTGCCAGCCTGCATTGCGCTGCTGTGTCTGTTCACTCTGTTTTTCTTTTTTTTTCTGCTCCTCCTTGGCAAAAGCTGAAAATGCTGTGAGCAAAAATACCAGAGTCAAAACCAAGGACTTTTGCATCACAGCTCTACTCCAATGTTCGGCGCTCCCCTCCCTGAGTGGAAAATTCCTGTTTTTGTTTCTTACTCGGACCCAAAAATCAGCTGGCAATGTTGGGGCAGTTACTACCCGCTTTAGGCGTACTCCAGTCACTCAATCGGCGCTGGAAACTCAGTAACCCACCGCCAGCCTGCAGCCAGTGCCGCCCGTCTATTACGGCAAATAACAGAGTGGAGCGGCTCCAACCACGAAACGCCACCGAGACCACACCGCCCTTACAGCTAACGGAAGCACCGGTGCGGACCCGCACACGATCACCATCCAGTTGCCAGTTAATGGCAAAGCCATGGGTCAATCTGCCACCGGAGTTAAAGCCATAGGCATAACCGGAGCCATCGGCATTGAGTTGCCAAACCAGTTGGTCGTCACCTTCACTCACTACCAACCAGTTGCCCGCCCACCTTTGTTGAGCTGATTCCGCCGTTGCCATCGAGGGCAATAACAGGAACAGCATTAAGGCAATGGCACAACTCTGTCGTATGGAGACAAACACAAAATTCGAAGGGGGATTACGCAAATACTTCATGCGCTGCTCTACCGTAAGTGCTCCACGGTAAGAACCGCGGAAAGGGGTTGCTGTAAACGGCGGCTGGCGTCACCGCCAATTTTCCTGGCCGGTTACGGCCACAGGCCAAAAAAACCGGCGTGAAAAATAGCACAGGCGCTATTTTTCACATCCCTTGCTTAGTAAGGCTAGACGCTAAATCCCACAGTGGCATTAGAAGCATTAAAAATATTTATTGAGGCGCCACTATGGGGGAGTGGAATTAGAAAGGCTGTTAGATAGGGCTACGAGCAATCATTATTTTGAGTGAGCATCAGACAGGTTTTTATCCGCACGCCACACACGGTATTTCAATTGGACGCCCTCCGGCAAATACACCACCAGGGGCTGGCTACTTGAATAAGGCAGTATCAGGCCGTTACCGCGCACGCGGATAAAACGGCGCGATTCGGAGTCGGACCCGCAAACTTTACTGGTACCTTTGGAGGGCTTTGGTTCTGCCAGCACATAATAGGGGTAACCCCAACCCGGTAGAACCTGGCGCTGTAAGGGCGCGCTATAACTGCGCAGGTTGCAATCGGCCAATGCATTCTTGCCTGGCACTAACTCAACCATAAAGCGGCTCTCATCGACCACCTTGGGCAACTCAATAACATGGCGCCGCTTACCCTCAACTTCTGCAGGAAAGGCATCTAGCGGTTCAGCCGCCTGAAGCGGCACCACACAACAGAGAATAAGAGCGGAGAATAAGGATCTTGCCACGGCGACTTCCTCACGGCTGATCAGCTGATTTGGCGCACAAACCCTTTAAAGTCTAGACCGCTTTCTCCAGCGCAGTCCCCACCAAAGTGACACCCCCAGTGCCAGTGCCAATGCAAAGAGCAATGCCGCCCATAAATAGCTGATGTGTCCCCCCGGCATTGGTTCCAAGCGTGCTCTGGCTCTTCCCAGCAAGGTGCCTAAATTTTGAATTGAAGCGATCACATCAGTATTGGGCGCGCTTGAGAGCACTTCTCGGCGCAATGTTTGCCATTGGGCTTGTAACTTGCTGTACAAAACCCGGTCGCTCATTTCAATGGATTGCTGTAACGGCTTATAGCCCTCTCGATAGGCGAGCATCAATTTGTGATAAGCACCGGCATTGTCACCGCCTCGATAAGCGGTTTCCGCCAGGCTTAGTAACCCCTCTGCGCGAGTAAGGGGGTGTTCGAGGGAGCGGATCAGGTGCGGGTGGCCCCGCCACCACAATAAGGCACTCCTGGCATCAGTGGGCAACTCAATCGGTCGGGTTACCGCCATACCCGGCAGACTGATCAGTGCTGGATAGCGCTCGGCAAGATCGGCGGAGGGTGGCAGCTGATTTTTTACGGCAAAAGCGGCCACCGTCACCGCGAGAGCCCAGCGCTGGCGACTATTTAAGTCGCCATCAACCCGCTCGCTATGCACGCTATCCACGTTAGGGTCGAGAGTATTGTAGAGGTCATAAAGACTGAAACTCGCCATCCGCCTAGCATCGCGTAGATCGGGCAGGGCTCCATCACCCTGGCCCCATCTACCGTGGCAGCTGGCGCAGCGCTGTTGGAAAAGGGGAGCAGCCAAGCTGGCTGAAGGCAGTGAGTGGGCTGGTGAACGCTGCATTTGATAGAGAGCCGCCAATCGGTCGGCTATCTCATTGGCGCGCCTTCGCACTTTTTCAGCATCCTCGCGTCGGCTCAAAGCCGCCTGTAACCCTGCCATGCTGTTTTCCAGGGCTGAACGGCCCGGTTTATCTGGCAACTTCCGCACCAGATCCAGCGCCTCGGCAGCATGGTCTTGCTGGAGTTGATAGAGACCTGTATCGATAATTTGGCCTTTATCGATGGCATCCCCGTAACCCACAGCGATATAGGAAAGCAGGTTGCTCGCGCGCGCGGCAAGCTTGTCATTTTCCGCGACCTGCTGCGCCCAAAGAGATTGAACTGAGAGGGCCAGCAAGAGTAGTAAAGTCCATGAATTTCGCAAAAATGACTTCCTGTTACTGGCAGATAACGAAAGGGGTGGTAGTCGTTAATTGTGGCAAACGCCTAGATACAAAAAACCCCGCACTGGGCGGGGTTTGTTTTCAGATGGGCTATTAGCCTCGATCGGCGCGCTCCTTGGCGATCAAGTAATCCGCTACTTGCAGCATCAATTCCTGACCATTGCTTTTGCCCTTGTAACCCGGCAGAGAGGAGCTGATACGGTACTTACCAGCCACAACCACTTCAGGTGTACCAGTCATTTTATAGGCGCGCTGATTGGCAACACCCTGCTTGACCTTGCTGTTAATGGCGAAGGAGTTCATCAGCTTGGCCGCTTTAGCACCATCGGCGCCATGCTTGTTAAATAAGGCTTCAATAGCAGCCAGGTCGGGCTTAAAGTTGCGACCTTCACGAATCGCCAGCATTTGGCGCTGGTTGTAGATGGTGTTGAACAGCGGAGTGTGCATTTTTTCCAGAACACCCATGGCATCAGCCACGTAGAACAAGCGGGCGTGAACATCCATCACTGGCTGCCAGATAGCCGGCAGCTTCACCAAGGAGACATCACTGGGCATTTTTTCTTTCCAGCGCTCCAGGGTCGGTTCGAAATGAAAGCAGTGGGCGCAGCCATACCAGAACATCTCGGTCACTTCGATTTTATTGGCGTTTTTTTGCGCTACCGCCTGTGGCAGCACTTGATAGTGTTGGCCCGCCTTGAATTCACCGCCTTCTTGGGCGCAGGCGACTAGGCTGAACAACACAGCCAAAACCATCGTTATAGGGGCGAGAACTGCTCTCATAAGTCTTCTCCAGCTTGTACATTCGTGGTTCGAGCGCCTGATTTGGCGGCGTACTGTCGGGCCACTGAGGACACAATAGACAGCGCAGATTATTTAAGTTCCCAGCGCCAGGCGCAAGGAAAGGTCGCAAAAGTGGCAATACTTTACCCAATTCCCGCCCACTTGAGCGAGCGTCGGGCACAAAAAAGGCCGGTGTGTGACCGGCCTCTCGTTACTGTGGCTAACCCTTTTAGTCGGTCAGACCAGCGATATAGTTGGCAACCGCCTTGATCTCTGCATCGGAGAGCTGCTTGGCAACGGTGCGCATGGTGCGGATCTCACCATCATTGGCACGAGTACCCGCACGGAAGGCTTTCAGCTGCGCTTCAATATACTCCGGATACTGACCGGACAGGCGCGGATAACCCGCCGGGGCATTGCCCTGACCGGTGGGAGAGTGACAGCCCATGCAAGCCGGTACGCCAGTTTCTTTATTGCCTGCGCGGAACAGCTTGCGGCCAAGGATGAGGCTATCGACACTGTCGCCGCTATTAAGCATCACCGGGAAGGCTGTGGAGCCAGTCAGCTGCATTGGCTGGGAGGCGAAGTAGGCGGCGATATCCTGCAGGTCTTGGTCGTTAAAGTTATCCAGCTGACCGATCATCTGCGGTATGTCGCGAGTTTTGCTCTGGATGTCTTGGAGCTGCTTATAGAGGTACTTTTCACCGAGGCCAGCGATTTTGGGGAAAGCCGGTGACAGGCTGTTGCCATCAGCACCGTGACAGGCGGCGCACTGGGCGGCCTTAGCCTTGCCCGCAGCAGCATCGCCAGAAGCCATTGCAAAAGGTACGGCCCCCAAGCCGAAAACCAAACCGAGTGCCAGAGCAGTGTTCTTGATAATGCTGTTCATACGTCGTCCCGTTGCGCGCTGAAATATGGCGTTTCGTGTCGCCCCCGATAGTCCTGCGACGCGAAAACCGCGGCATTATATACTTGCGCGCCAAGCGAGTGTACTGAATCAGCAGACTTAAACGATGCCAATTAACAAATTTGAAGCCCAACCACAGAAACTGAACTATCGTTCCATACGATTTCTCACCAGCGCCCCCACTCTGGCACAGTGTCCTGAAGACATTGGCGCCGAGGTGGCCTTTGCCGGCCGCTCCAATGCGGGCAAGTCCAGCGCCATCAATGCCCTGACCAGCAACAACAAGCTGGCGCGCACCTCTAAAACCCCCGGGCGCACCCAGCTGATCAACTTTTTCAGCCTGTCAGAAGACCAGCGCCTAGTAGATTTGCCAGGCTATGGCTACGCCAAGGTAGCCCGTGCTATGAAAGACGAGTGGCAGCGCCATCTGGCCGAGTACCTGGAGCAGCGCACCTGCCTGCGCGGCCTGGTGTTATTAATGGACATACGCCAGCCTCTCAAGGAGTTCGATCTGCATATGCTCACCTGGGCGGTAGAGGCCGGACTGCCCGTGCATATCCTGCTTACCAAGGCCGATAAAATGAAAAATGGCCCGGCCAACAACGCCCTATTCGCCGTGGAGAAATCCCTCAAGGAGCAGGGGTTGAGTCGCGGCGTAACCCTACAGACCTTTTCTTCACTGAAAAAAACCGGCCTCGACAAGCTGGAGCGCAAGCTAAACACCTGGCTGGCGCCCCAGACCGATGCTGAAATGCCAACCGAGACTGAAAGCTAAAGCAAACTCTGGGGGAGACGGGATCCAGTTACGCCTTGGCACGCGTTTCTGCTCAGTGAACATCTAGGCCAAAGCCACCGGTCTGCAAGCCAAAGCGATGTTCAAGGAGGTCGGGGGCTCCGAGATCACCCTGTCAGTTCCCGCCCGGCGAAATGTTCTCTCCCCCGGGCAACAGCGAACGCAGTAGTAACTCGCGCAGACGACGTCGCGCTTGGGGGGTCGCACAGTGCAGCGCCTCTGCGCAAAGGGCACGCTGTGCTAACAGATCCACCAGGGTATCCTCGCAAATAGCAACGGTGAGCAGATGCGAGGATTTTTCGACCTCTGCTGCCGCCTCCCCTTTAGTGCAACTGCAGGTTCGCCCCGCCATGGGATACGAGCTTTCCCCCGGCAAGTAAGGGTGCCGGCTCGTCGTCCCCATCCGTATAGAGTGCGCTGATGCAGTCAGCGGCAAGCCGCTGTTTATCGCGATCTCCCAGTTGGCGGGCGAGAACAGAACTGGCTCCAACAAGGAGGTAGTGGTGGTGTTTTTCATCTCCCTGCTTCCGGTAAGCCGCCATTAATTGAGCGGCACATTCACTAAAACGTGTTGCAGATATGGCATAGCTGGGCCACTCGCTTGTGAGCAGCATTCCCGCCACATCAAACGCGCAACCCAGATAGGGAATCGCCTCACTATGATTTCCCTCTTC
This sequence comes from Microbulbifer mixtoriginis (SeqCode), assembly GCF_052467515.1. NCBI lineage: Bacteria > Pseudomonadati > Pseudomonadota > Gammaproteobacteria > Cellvibrionales > Microbulbiferaceae > Microbulbifer > Microbulbifer mixtoriginis (SeqCode). The sequence continues at coordinate 4,486,323 of NZ_CP174314.1, forward strand.
GCACAGCATCCTGCCGCGCTCCATCCAATCCAACCACGCCTGTTCCGCACGATCGTTATTCTCAATCAGCCACTGGCGGTGATTAGCACATAGGTAACGTAAATTCACGGTAACCCCCCTGTTAGGTTCAAATTAAAGATAATGAGAAACATTATCATTTGCAAGTGCATTTAACTGAAAGAGACAAATGAAAAGACTTTTGGGGAGGTATTGAGAACAAGGCATAAAAAAAGCCGGCAGATGGGGGCTGCCGGCTAGGGGTCAGTGCCCTTGGGGTGGGGCACTTGCCAGACGCACCCAGGGGGACGGGTACGTCTGAGGGTTCCTCTACATATGCAAACACCTTACATATTGAAAGGTTAGGCTGGCTCAGATTCGTTTCCCAGCCAGTAAACACCACGATCAGAGGTGCGCGAATACTATTCCCTTTAATCACTAATTTCCGGAAATAGGTTCCAAAGACACCAATAAATCAGCGGCTAATAAGAAAGGTCCAGAGAGGCGGAAAACAAATCCTCCTGCGCGCAGACAAAAAAAACCCCGGGTTTGGGGAATTCCGGGGTTAAAAAGCTGAACGCTTTGGGGTTAGGGAGCAACAATGATCTGTTTTATTCGATAGGACATTTGCCCCGTTTGTTCCCATTGCTTAAGTAAATAAATGTAAATGCGGCTCAGGGGCGGAAAAAATAACGCGTGATAGGGATGGAACGGATTTCAGAAGAATATTTATGCGCCAACATTGCGTAAGACAGATGTGAAGCAGAGAGTTACTTTGTCGATAAGACTAATTTGCTGAAAAAATTAAAGTGTAAGCTCACTCACCGGACCACAATCATGCAGGCGCCGAATCGCTTCCGCCATCAATGGGGCGCAGTCGAGTAGATGGAAACTCTGTGGCAAATTTAACTGGGGTAAAGAGTTGGTCACTGCCACCGCCTCCAGGGGTAGTTGTGACAAGTTTGAGAAAGCATCGCCACTAAATTGGCCGTGGCTGGCCAGTGCCAGGATACGCTGCGCCCCGCCTCCATGGGCAGCTTCCACCGCCCGGCAGAGTGTTGCACCACTGGCGATAAGATCATCCACAACCAACACGACCGCCCCCTGTACTTCACCCACCAAGGTGCCCCCGCTGATTTTTTCTCCACTGCGATACTTCTCGACGAAAGCGCAACCTACTGGGCGCCCCAGACGCTCACTCAACGCCTCGCGTAAGGCCTCCGCACGCTTTATACCGCCCTCATCTGGCGATAATACCGACAGTGGTCGCGGTTCCGCCAACAGCTGACTCAGCGCAAATTCCAGTAACAGAGATTCCGACAGTAAATGTAAGGTGCGGCAGCGAAAAGCATTCTCGAACGCAGCCAGGTTATGGGCATCGAGAGTCACGACCACCTGAGTCCCCACGGCCTCAAACAAGCTGGCCAGATAGCGAGTCGGCAGTGGATCGTGTAATTTGGTGCGCCGGTCTTTGCGTCCGTAGCAAAGGTAGGGCATTACTGCGGTAATACGTGCCGCCCCTGCATCGCGCAGGGCGCCAATGAAGAACAAACAACGCAGCAGTTTTTCATCGACACTACTGCAATGGTCCTTGTATAGGGATTGCACCAGGAAGACATCCGCCCCCTCGACATCATCCAATGGACGCACTTTATGCTCACCATCGGCAAAGCATCGCTCTTCGTGGCGAGCTAGTGGTTCACCCAAGGCTGCAGCCACACGACCAGCAAAATCGGCGCCGGCATCCAGGCTAAATAGTTTCAGTCTACTCATAGTAAACTCGCACGAAACCAGCGCTCGGTCATGCGCACTACTTCATCCATGGCACCGGGTTCCTCAAATAAATGACCGGCGTGGGGTATCAAGTGCAAGCGGGGCTCATTGACCATATGATTTAGGGCCTCTTTATTTAATTCCAGCACCTGCTTGTCATCACCGCCTACCAACAACAGCGTGGGCGCCTTAACCAGGGGTAGATCGGAACCGGCCAGGTCCGGTCTGCCGCCCCGTGAAACCACCGCACCCACCAGGGACGGACGCTCGGCGGCGGCAATCAACGCTGCCGCAGCCCCAGTGCTGGCGCCGAATAGTCCGATGTGCAGAGTCCGTGTAGTTTCCCCATGTGCGGCCCAATCGATCACTTCCACCAGGCGCCGGGCACTCAGGTCGATATCAAAGCGGTATTCGCTGGTAGCCTCATCTGCACGGGTTTCCTCTTTGCTGAGCAGATCAAATAAAAGTGTGGCAAATCCATCATCGTTCAGACGTCGCGCCACGGCGATATTGCGCGGACTGTTGCGGTTACTACCGCTGCCATGGGCAAAGATCACCAGCGCACGCGCTTCCTGGGGCAGCGTGAGAGAAGCCTGTAGAGTTTTGTGCTCGGCAGCCAACGCTATAGTTTTGTTCTGCATTGATGGCCCTCTCGGTAACCAGGGGACAGGGGCAGTTAATAATCCTAGCCGCCCAGACGTTGTGGCAAACGAATGAAATCTTTGTAGTGCTCAGACTAGACCAGATGAACGCCAGCGGGCCTACGGGAATTACTTGTGTCGCTTAATCCATGAAAAAGCGAGAGCTGTAGAAGGGTTTAATTTGAAGGCAAAAAAAATGCCCCGGACTTGGGGGAGTTCCGGGGCAAACATCTGACTTCCTTGGGGGATGATGACGCATTCCAACGATCTTGCCTTTTTAGAGGGGATGTCGCCGGAACAGTTCCACGATTTCGCGCAAAGAATGCAAAAACGCCGACTAAAACACACTTATTGGCACTTTTTTCATCAAAAAGACGCCTATTAAGCCATCTTGTACCGGCGTATCTCATTGAACTGGCTCTTTTACTTAATGGATGAACCAGTCGCTTAAATTGAGAAACTCAATGCGCTTCATCCCAGCTCTTGCCGCGCCCCAGATCCACAATCAGAGGCACATGCAATTGGGCAGCGCCCTGCATAATCTCCTGTACACCACTGGCCACTGTCTCAACCTCATTCTTAGGCACTTCGAGTACCAGTTCATCGTGTACCTGCATAATCAGTTTTGTCGACAGCTGCTGCTCTTTCAGCCAGGCATCCACGGCTATCATGGCGCGCTTGATAATATCTGCGGCGGTGCCCTGCATTGGCGCGTTGATCGCGGTACGCTCGGCCGCCTGGCGTTGCATGCCGTTGCGCGAGTTGATCTCCGGCAGATACAAGCGGCGACCAAACAGGGTCTCTACGTAGCCCTTTTCCGCCGCCTGCTTGCGGGTATCCTCCATATAGCGCAACACACCGGGATAGCGTTCGAAATAGCGGTCGATATAAGTCTGCGCATCGGCGCGTGGGATATCCAATTGCTTGGCCAAGCCAAATGCTGACATACCGTAGATCAGGCCAAAGTTGATGGCTTTGGCACGGCGGCGCTGTTCATCACTGACAGCATCCAGCGCCACTTCAAAGACCTCTGCAGCAGTGGCGCGGTGAATGTCGGCTCCGTGGGCGAAGGCATCCACTAAACCCTTGTCCCCAGACAGGTGCGCCATGATGCGCAGCTCAATTTGTGAATAGTCCGCTGCAATAATTTCACTACCGCCATTAATGCGCGGGTCCGCAGTAAAGGCACGGCGGATACGACGCCCTTCCTCAGTGCGGATGGGAATGTTCTGTAAGTTGGGGTCACTGGAGGACAGCCGACCGGTAGCCGCCACCGCCTGGTGGTAAGAGGTATGCACCCGCCCGCTGCTGGGGTCGATCATTTTCGGCAGCTTGTCGGTATAGGTATTCTTCAATTTGGCCAGACCGCGATACTGCATGATCAGCGCTGGCAGCTCGTGATTGTGGGCCAGTTCCTGCAGTACCGCTTCCGCAGTGGATGGCGCCCCCTTGGGGGTTTTCTTGATCACCGGGATCTGCAATTTCTCAAACAGAATGACTCCCAGCTGCTTGGTGGAACCCAGGTTGAATTCCTCACCGGCCACTTCGTAAGCCTTTTGCTCCAACGCGCGCATCTTCTGCTCGAGTTCGGCACTCTGCTCGGCGAGCATTTTCGCATCGATATAGGCGCCGTTGCGCTCCATACGTGCGAGCACCGGTAGCAGTGGCATCTCGATTTCATCGAGTATCTTTTGCAGCGTCGGCTCCCTCTGTAGGCGTGCGCTCAACTCATTGTGCAGACGCAAAGTGATATCCGCATCTTCAGCAGCATAAGGACCGGCTTTATCCAGCTCGATCTGGTTGAAAGTAAGCTGTTTGGCGCCTTTACCGGCGATATCCTCAAAATGTACCGTGTGCTCGCCCAGGTATTTTAGTGCCAGGCTGTCCATATCGTGGCGGCTGCCGGTGCTGTCCAGTACATAGGACTCCAACATCGTATCCCGTGCGATACCACGCAGCTCGATGCCGTAGTTGGCCAGGATATGACTGTCGTATTTGAGGTTTTGCCCCACCTTTTTCTGTTTTTCGTCTTCCAACAGAGGTTTCAGCTTGGCGAGAATCTCATCGAAGGGCAGTTGCTCAGGTGCGCCCATATAGTCGTGGGCCAGAGGCACATAAGCGGCTCGATAGGGCTCGACTGCGAAAGAGACCCCCACCAGTTTTGCCTGCATATAGTTAAGGCTGGTGGTCTCGGTATCGAAAGCAAAGATCTCAGATGCCTTGAGCTGTTCAAGCCAGGCGTCGAATTCAGTCATCTCGGTAACGATGACATAATCCCGCTCAACCGCCTCAGCCATGGCCTCTTCAGACTCTTCACTGGTCAGCTCTTCCAGCCAGCCGCGAAATTCATTCTCAGTGAACAGCTCTATCAAGACATCGGTATTGGGATCCGCATTATGCAGATCCTGTGGGTGATAAGGCATCTCCACATCGGTCTTGATGGTGGCCAGTTTGTAGGAGAGTTCTGCCGCCTCGCGGTGTTCGGCCATTTTCTTACCGAGGGTCTTGGCGCCGCGGAATCCCAGCGGTGCAATGGCGTCCAGGTCTGCGTAGATATTTTCGAGGCTGCCGAGATTTTGCAGCAACGCCAGCGCCGTCTTTTCCCCCACTCCGGGGACACCGGGAATATTGTCGGATTTATCCCCCATCAAGGCGAGGAAGTCGATAATCAACTCCGGCCCCACGCCGAACTTCTTCACAACCCCTTCGCTATCCATCTCCGTGTTGGACATGGTATTGACCAGAGTGACACCGGGGCGCACCAATTGCGCCATGTCTTTATCACCGGTGGAGATAATCACTTCCTGGCCCTTACGCTGGGCTTCCAGGGCCAGGGTGCCGATCACATCGTCCGCCTCGACCCCATCTACCACCAGGCGCGGTAGCCCCATGGCATCGATAATGTCGTGGATCGGCTGAATTTGCTCGCGCAGGTCGTCCGGCATGGGAGGGCGATGGGACTTGTATTCGGCAAACATCTCATCGCGGAAGGTTTTTCCCTTCGCATCAAACACCACTACCACTGGGCTTTGCGGATGCTCCTTCAAGTGGCGGCGCAGCATGCTGATCACACCACGCACGGCGCCGGTGGGTTTGCCCTGGCTGGTGGTCAACGGCGGAAGAGCGTGAAAGGCGCGGTACAGATAGGAGGAGCCATCCACCAGGATCAGCGGGGCGGCAGGGGTGCTTTGTTTACTCATAAATCTCGGGATTCTGTTATTTGTCCTGTCGGGCGCTCGCGGCGCTGGATTGGCCGATAGGATACCCCCCTTTGCACAGTTTTTCCGCTCGCTAGCACCAGGCAGAACATTTACCGCCACCACAGCCCCTGCGGCAAAGCCAACTCATCTCGACGCTGGGTTACTAACAATCGACGCAGCAATCTCACCAAATGCTCAGGCTTGTCTAGTCTTGCCGGTAGCGACTTTCATTAATCGCCAACTCCCCGGAAACAAATGCCAATGGCCGCCCACAGGCGGCACGGGGCCTTTTATTTCCGCAAAAAAGTTACCCACAGATGTACAGGAAGGATTCTTATTATGAGAGGAGTGATGTACGCCGCACTGCTATTTACCGCCTCATTTCTAGCAACGCCAGTAGCCGCGGTATCTGCCTGCCAAACGGAAAAGTCCCAGCAAACGGTCTCTGCTACAGCAGATTATCCACAGATACCAAGTCACGAGCTGATGCTGGAAGAAGCCACCAGGGAACAGAGTGAAGCGTTATTTCAACGCCAGATGCGTCAACTGGAAAAGATGCAGCGCAAGGCTGAGAGAGATTCAGCGCGCGCAGAAAAACTTCTGCAATTCAAAAATAAATCCGGTAATGCCGGTTAAACGGCTCTTATAAGGTATGGCCCGCGCCTCAACTGTCGGGCCATTTTTTTCCCAAGTCGACATCAAATTGCCTGGGGCCCAGTTTACTCCTCTGCTTCATCTACACCGCTGTCGGGTATCTCACTAAGACAGCTGCGCGCCTGTACCAACAGTGACTCGATCAAGTCGCGATAGCTGGCATCGGGCCCCAGCTGTTCGCCGAGGGGGTCCAGAGCGACATATTCCAGCCCCAAATGCTCTGCCACTTGCCGGTCCCGAGTATTTTCTGGGACTTCTCCAAACAGGCAACCTCGCCCCATCCCACTGAGGCCTAACATGGCGCGTGCACCGCGGCCGCCACCGCTACCATTGCTTAGAGCACGGGTATTCACCCCAGCGGAGCCAAAGAAATGTCCATAAGCATCATGGGTCACCACTATGGGTATATCGCGGTAGGCCCACAGGGCCCTGTCCAGCACTTTCTGAAGGCTGGCCATAGATTGGGAAAAGTCGCGGGCGCGACTGCGATACAGCTCAGCCTGTTGCGGCTGCAATTGTGCCAGGCGCTCAGCGATCAGGGCCCCAGCCAATGCCGCATTGCGCGGACGCAGCCACAGGTGGGGATCGGCTGCATTGGCCCCCTGGTACTCAAATTCAGTTGCGCCCAATAATTGCAATTGCCTTTCCTCGGGTAGCGAATTCACCTGCCCGGCCAGCAGCCCCTCCATCTGCGGCCCCAGCCAAATCATCAATAAGGCGCGCTCCAGACGTGCCCGCTCCGCAACACTGGGGGCGTAATGGTGGGGATCGACCCCCTGGATTAATATTTTCACCGGCAGGTTATCACCGGCAATTTCCCGTGCGATCAGTGCCAGCGGGCGCACGCTCACCACCAGCTCTGTGCGCTCAATGGGCTGAGATTTACCACAGGCCAGCAGGCTGAGGCAGAACAACATCAGGGCAGAAAAGGAGAAAACACGCGAAGAGGGAGACATCGGAGACATTTGGCGAAGAAAAACTGCGATATAATCACAACCGGCTTCACGCCGCCAGCCCAACTGGCAACAGGCTCTCTTTTTGAGTCCTCGCTTGAAAGCCACAAACATACAGTTTTTCACACCCGCCCCGGAGATTTTGTCCTGAACCCTTCCCCGCCGCTAATTACCGCCGATCGCGTCGCGCTACAACTCGCCGGCCGGCAATTACTCCGGGACATCTCCGTGGAGTTGACTCGGGGGGAGATTGTCACCCTGATCGGCCCCAATGGCGCCGGCAAGACCACCCTGCTGCGACTACTACTGGGGCTGACCAAACCCACATCTGGCACCGTCTGGCGCCAACCGGGCTTGCGAATCGGTTATATGCCCCAGCGTTTACACATAGACAACTCTATGCCCATGTCCGTGCAGCGTTTCCTACAAATAGGCCAACCGGGAATAAAGACCACTCAAGCGCAGGCCGCACTGGATAGGGTGGGTGCCGAGCAACTGTTACAAGCCAGCCTGGCAAACCTCTCTGGCGGGGAGATGCAGAGAGTACTACTCGCACGCGCCGCCTCCCGCAAACCGCAATTACTGGTGCTGGATGAGCCCACCCAGGGCGTCGATGTTGGCGGGCAGAGTGAGTTGTATCAATTGATAGCCACCCTTCGCGATGAGCTGGGCTGCGGGGTGTTGCTGGTGTCGCACGATTTACATCTGGTGATGGCCGCCACCGACAGGGTGCTGTGTCTCAATCAACACATCTGCTGTCACGGACACCCGGAACAGGTGAGCAAAGATCCCGCCTACCTGGCGCTCTTTGGCGATACCGTGGCTCCCTATACCCACCAGCATAACCATCAGCACAAACTGAGTGGCGATATTGCCGGAGAGTGCAATCACTCTGGTACAAAGTCGAACGGCAAAAATAGAGAGCAATATTAAGTGGTCGAATTCGGCGAATTACTGCACAGCCAATTTCTCTGGTATGCCCTGGGTGCCGGTCTGCTAGTCGCATTAGTTAGCGGCCCACTGGGCTGTTTTGCCGTCTGGCGGCGCATGGCTTACTTCGGTGACACACTGGCACACTCAGCCTTGCTCGGTGTCACCCTCGGCTTTGTACTACACATCATGCCCACCCTCGCCGTTGGCGCAACCTGCTGTTTGCTGGCAATTCTACTGGTGTACCTGCAGCGCAGGCAGAAGTTAGCCGTGGATACTCTATTGGGGATTCTCTCCCACTCGATGCTCGCTCTCGGAATCGTGACCGTCAGCCTGTTCGAAATTAAGGTGGACCTACTCTCCCTGTTACTCGGCGACTTACTCGCCGTAGGCAGCCAAGATTTGGTGCTGATGTCTGTTACTGCCGTGGGCATCCTCGCTCTGCTTTATTGGCTATGGGAAAAATTATTAGCCTTCACTCTGCACGAGGAGCTGGCCTCGGTGGAAGGTGTGCCGGTAGAGAGAATACGTATGGCGCTAATGCTGATGCTAGCCCTGCTAATTGCCATTGCCATGAAAGTGGTTGGTGTGTTGCTGATCACCGCCTTGCTGATTATTCCCGCTGCTGCAGCACGCAGGCTCTCCCGCACTCCAGAGCAAATGGCGCTGCTGGCATCCCTGATCGGCTGCCTCGCCGTAGTGCTCGGCTTGCTCGCCTCTATTTTATGGGACACGCCAGCCGGGCCCTCTATTGTCCTGGCAGCGGCTGTGTTTTTTCTCTGTAGCCAACTACGTCCACTTCAAAATTACTAGCGTTCCTTTTGACAGTCTTTAAGCGCTGCCACAGCTTCTAATACACTGCCTTTAGTAGTTTTGGCGTTTATTTCATCCAAAAAAAGCGACTTACTTCACCCATTTATCCACAGGGTCTTTGCCCAGCTCTGAGCTAATTGTTTCAGTTTTCCGCCATTGCTAGTGTTGCTCGACGACCAGCCAATTTGGGCCAGTCATGGACTATGACAATAAAAAAGTTGAGCAATAAACATGGAAAAATTCACTCTCCGTCGCAATGTGTTGGCCTCTGCCATTTTGGCCGCGGCCGCTTCAACAACTCCACAGGCTCTCTTCGCCGCCGAGGAAGGTGCTATTGAAGAGGTCACCGTTGTCGGCTCCCGCATCAGCCGCAACTCTGAATTTGAAAATGCTACCCCGATCCAGGTAATGGACCGCGAAAGCATCGAGAAATCCGGTTATACCAACCTACAGCAACTGTTTGAGAAAAACCCCGCCGCCGGTAACGGCACTTTCTCCACCCGCGGCAACAACCAGGATTCCACCGCCAACGGTGCTGCTGCGGTGAGTTTGCGTGGTATGGGTGCCGATGCCACGCTGGTATTGGTTAATGGCCGCCGTGTTGCTATCAGCGCCTTTGCTGAGGGAATTACCACTAACTTCGTCGATATCAACAGCATTCCATTGGCTGCAGTTGAGCGTGTAGAGGTTCTTAAAGATGGCGCCTCCGCCATTTACGGCTCCGATGCGGTAGCCGGTGTGGTCAATCTGGTACTGCGCAAGGATTTCGAAGGCACTGAAGTATCTATGGACTACGGCAGTGCAGATGGCTATGACGAGCAGTCCTTCTCGGCTGTTTGGGGCATCAATGGGGAGAACTCCAATTTCACCGTTATTTTTGATCACCACAAAAACAGTCGCCTCTCCAGTACAGAGCGCAGCGGCCTGGATACCGCCAACCAAACCAGCCGAGGTGGTGAAAACTTCCGCTCAGCTCGGGGCTTCCCTGGCACTTTCATCTTACCAATGGCAACAAAAACAACACCAGATTCCAGTTGCCCTGAAGACCGTATAGCAGTCCTCAGTGTTGGTCCTGTGTGTAGCTATGATTACGGCCCCTGGACCCTGATCACACCCGAAGCAGAACGCACTGGATTATTAATGCTGGGTCATAAACAATTAACTGAAGACGTTGAATTCTTTAGTGAAATTGCCATTCAGCACAACACCTCCGTAGCGCAGGGCGCTCCTACGCCTCTGGATACAGACGCGGGCCTCTATGTGCCAGCAGACCACCCGAATAACCCCTTTGGCGAAGAAGTCGATATCGCCTTTTACCGCACAGTAGATGCTGGAGCACGTCAATGGAGCATTGAAACCGATAACCTTCGTGGTGTTTTTGGCCTGCGAGGTTCTATAGCCGATTGGGACTGGGAGGCATCTGTACAGCGCTCTCGCAGCGAGTCTAAACAGACAGGAAATAAGTCCCAAGGATGGGTGCGCACCGATCTGCTGCAAGAACAGATTAATGCCGGTAATTACAATCCCTTTGGCGGAGTACAAAATCCGGATTCAGTGATTGATGCCATCACCACCAATCTAGTCCGCCAGGGCAAGTCTGAACTGACTAGCTACGATTTCTCAGTTAACGGAGATTTAATCGATACTTCTTATGGCACTATTGCCATGGCTACTGGCTTGGAGTATCGCGAGGAAAAAGCTTCCGATTCTCCGGATGACCAATTCCAGCGCGGGTTAATATTTGGCACTGAGTCCGTATCCGCCAGCGCCAGCCGTGATATCTCCTCGGCTTATGTCGAAGTAGCCATCCCCCTTCCCGCTAGGTTCGACCTCACATTGGCCACTCGCTACGACGATTACAGTGACTTTGGTAGTACCACCAATCCCATGGCCAAGCTATTGTGGACTGCCACTGAGCAATTGTCTCTGCGTGCATCCTGGGGCACCGGCTTCCGTGCCCCTTCTCTTGCACAGATAGGTCTTGGTGACTCACAAGAATCCGTATTCTTTGCAGATACCTATGGCTGTGAAGCCAATGGCATTGAAGATTGTGGCAAGCTCGATTACACAATTATCTATTCCGCAAACCCGGACTTAGAAGCCGAGGAATCTGAGTCCTTCAATATTGGCGCTGTATACGAACCTATTGAGGGCCTTCAACTGTCTTTAGACTATTGGAATATTACCCAAGAAGGCAAAATTGATGACGTTCCATATGGCTATGTCTACAACCTTCATTGTAACGATCAGAACAGCACTATCTGCCTTCGTGATACACCACTCGAAGGTCAATCTTTAGGATCATTGCAATCCCTTCGAAACGGTTTTACCAATATAGGCGAACAAGAAGTATCCGGAGTAGATCTAACTATTGTTTACGATGGCTTAGATCTAGCCGGTGGTGAGATTGGCTTACGTCTGGATTATTCTTACCTGGCAGAATTTGAGCGTGTTGAACTGGATTCCACTGGTGAAACATTTATTACCCGTGACCAAGCTGGAGAATACGAGTATCCACAACACCGCTGGAACGCTACTGCCGACTGGACCTTTGACACCTTCAGCTTTAGTGCAGGACTCAGCTATATCGGAGAGTTTGAAGATACACCGGATATAGACTTCGATGGTAATCTCGACTATGAAAGCCACAGCACTCGCACTGTTGACTCTTTCTTGACCATGAATATGCAAGCACGCTATACCGGATTCGAAAATATGGTTTTAAGTCTCGGCGCGGATAATGTCTTTGATGAAGAACCACCCTTCGCTATTGGTGATGGCGATACAGATCTTTATGGTTATGTAGAATCACAGCATGATCCACGCGGACGCTTTATTTACGGAAAAATGACTTATAGCTTCTAATCAAAGGGCTTTCGCAAACAAAAAGGGAAGCCATTGGCTTCCCTTTTTATCTTATAAGTTTCTCGAAATTATTTAATAGACTTATTCTTCTTCGATCGATCTCCAACTGGCTCATAACCCGCCTTATGGAATTCATAGATAGTCAGCCCTACCCCTATTAATATACAGATAGATACGCCAATTCCTATTATCAAAATTAATGTATCAGACATAGCCTTTATCTTCTTGCCAGAAGGGCTGATACTTTAAAGTAGATGCCAAAACTTAAAATACTGGGCACCCATAAGGCAGTAAAAATACCCTGTTCCTTATAGCCGTTAAACCATAAGTACCCAGATAAAAAAAATGAGATCAGAACAGCCAATAAAATAAAGAAATCAGATGCCTTCAACATTGATTTAACCGCCAAATTTAATCATAGTCCCAAAACCCTATCGCAGCTAATAACAACCCTGATATTGTAATCATCGCGGGAATACCTATCCCTTGAATCCCAAAATATTGAATCATTGATGGAACAATATTTAGTACACTTGCCAATCCCCAAAGAAAAAATGGCATAGCAATTAAAAGACCAAACCAACCAAGAAAAAGCCTTGCTTTCCTCAGCCGAGGAAACATACAAATTAATCTCTTCAAAAGACCTGTGTTCAGGTTCGACAGTAAAATTTATAAAATTGCTAAAAGCATAGCTCACCAATTTGAGGCCAATGTCTAAATCAGTGCCTTTGTGAAGTCGCATACTCTTCATTACTTTGCCAGATTCTCAGTAGATTACCCCCGAGGATCTTTTTGATGTCTTCTTCACTATAACCTCGCTCAAGTAAACCAAAGACAAGGTTTGGATATTCTGAAACGTCTTTCAACCCAACAGGTAAACTGTCACCAACACCATCAAAATCTGAGCCTATTCCAATATGGTCAACACCAACTAAATCGCGAATATGATCAAAGTGATCAAGTACATCACTTAAATCGGCATAGACAAACATATCCTGATGTAACGTTTCCGTATATTTTTCAACTTCCGGACTATGTATATCTAAGTTATTTTCTTTAATATATTTTTCAGTCAGCCGACTAATTGAGTTATAGGAATCTCTAGATTTAGCACTAATAAATGTTGAGCCAAAATTGACCATAATCAACCCGCCCTGCTTTGCAAGTGCAGTTATCATTGCATCACTCATATTGCGCTCAAAACCTGGGGTGAAATGTCTCGCTGAGGAATGTGAGGCGATTACAGGAACGGATGAAATTTCCATTACCTGCCAAAAGGCCTCATCAGAAATATGGGACACATCAATCATAATACCTAGTGCATTCATCCCTCTCACTAGATCCTTACCAAACTCACTCAATCCTTTCCACGGCCTTGACTCATCATAGGAAGAATCCGAGATATGATTACTCTTAGAGTGGGTTAGGGTAATATAGCGAACCCCGCGGTTATAAAAATGCCTTAAATTATCTAAGCTTCCGTCAACACCTGCACCATTTTCCATGCCCAGAGGTAGTGAAATTTTACCCTGCTCAACTTGAGCTTTTAATTCTTTTAAAGATTTAGGAATCGCAAATTTTTCGGGATGCATTTCTACCAATGTCTCGACATTAGTAATCAGCTGGTCTGCATAATACTTAGCAGTTCCATCAATTTCCTTTTCAGCAGGTATGTAGATCGACATAAAAGGAGCGTTTAAACCACCTTTAATGGCCCTATGATAATCAAAGTCTCCCCCTTCTACGCTGGAACCAACATCAACATTTTCTTTCGACAACCTATATGGAACATCTATATGACCATCCACTAACATATTTTCCAGTACAAGTTTGGTCGCAAGTGCATGGTGATTTTCAACATTCCATTCATCACAAGCCGACAAGAATATCAAAATAAAAGCCAAGCATTTTTTCATAAGAATCTCCCAATCAAATGGTAAACGTGAATAAGATCTGCGGTAAAAACTTGAACATTATCAGTACGCTTCAACGAATATCTTGGTTAGATTATTATCACTTTTCAGTTTTAAGCCGGAAGAGGATAAGGGAGTAATAACATATGAAATACATTGACCGCCCAGTGAGCCATCACACAAAGCCAAAAATTTCTACGTAAATACCAGAGAATTGCATAACAAAAAGAGGCTAAACCGAGTAGAATAACTGCTGAAGTATCTGCAGACCACCCAACATGAAGCATGGTAAAAATAACTGTGACTATTGGAACAGAAAGCCATCGCCACTCAGCAAGGGTTTCTTCTAATCCTCTTTGTAACACCCAGCGAAAAAAGCCTTCCTCACTAATACATACGACTAAAAGATTGATAACTGCTGCTATTAATATTGTATTAGATATTTTTACCGAAGGGCCATACAAAACCAACCCAATAGCGATTGGAATAGCAATAGTAATTATTAAAAAAAATAAATCGATAGGTCGTACGGTTTGTTTTAGACGAAGCATAAAAGCGAGTAAGCCAATAGCAACTAATGCTTTACCACTATTGAGGCTGGCATATATCAAATTCCCTGCACTATCTGAGTAGGGAGTTAAAATTTGAATTCGCTCACTACCAGGAATGATATTAAAGCCGGCCAACAGCATAAGGGCAATACAAACAAAATATAAAGCCGCACGCCTCCACCCTCGGCATATTTCAAGTGTGGTTAAAGCGATCCAGGTAAGAGGTGCAAGAAAGCCAGCCCAGCCAAAAGGAATAATACATATGGATAAGATAAGTGGTGCACTCCAAGGGACTTTAGAAACATCCGTTGAGTGAACCTTGTCAAGGCTTTTCAACTGCACTTTACTTCCTTACATCTAAGCATACACAGGTCAAAGAGTAATTTATGAGAATACTCCAATAAGTAAATTAACCATTAAAAGTGGCACGAATTGAACGATAGGTTAATTTCATTTTTGCCGGATCCAGTGGGGCTCTAAAGAAAGCATGGTAATGTCCAAGGGGATTTATTAATACAACTTGAGAACCATGATCCATCGTATAATCATTATTTTCTAGAATAACTTTATTAAAAGGAACATTAAGTTGACTAGCAAAACGCTTTATTTCTATGAAATTCCCCGTAACACCGCGAAAATCATTATTAAAATATCGAACATAATCATGTAAAATTAGTGGTTTATCTCTGGCAGGATCAACCGAAACTAAAATAACATCGGTATCTGCACGAATATCTTCATCAAGGATTTTATAGAAACTATTGAGACTCGACAGAGTTGTAGGGCAAACATCGGGACAATGGGTAAATCCAAAGAATATGAAAGTCCATTGGCCTTTCATATTTTTTGTTTCAAATGCACTGCCTGTATCAGCGATTAACTGAAAATTATCTAAAATTCTTGCTCGCTGTAATTTCACGGCACCATTTATGCGAAGCTCAGAATCACTTAATATCCTTGGTTGACTTAACTTATGAACAAAGCCAACCAAAACTGCCACAATAAACATCAGTAAAACGGTAATCGTTATACGAACACCACGCTTTTGGCGTTGCATGAATTTAGGCTCAGCCATCTTATGAATATTAGTCATTTTTTACACCGATATTAAATAGTGATCCAATAACATAATGCAAAATAAAGCCATCAGATAAATAATAGAGTACTTAAAGGTTTCAATTCCCGCATTGGGGTCTCGACCCCGTAGCATTACCAAACTCCAATATATAAACCCAAGACCTAGCACCACCGCCCCAAGAAGATATAACCAACCTAACATTGCAGTCGCAAAAGGAAGTAAGCTAACTGCAAATAAAATAAATGTATAAAGTAAAATATGCAGATTTGTGTATGGAACACCGTGAGTAACTGGAAGCATAGGAACTTTTGCTCTGGCGTAATCCTCTTTCCTATGCACTGCTAGTGCCCAAAAGTGCGGAGGTGTCCAGGCAAATATGATCAGTACCAGTAACAGGGCATGTGGATGAATTTCATTAGTTACCGCTGTCCAGCCGAGTAGTGGCGGTGCTGCACCAGCGAGTCCGCCAATGACAATATTCTGAGGTGTGGCATGCTTTAAAAACATAGTGTAAATAACAGCGTAACCAATCAGAGATATCAGTGTTAACCAAGCAGTTAAGACATTCACAAATACCATTAACACTGCCATACCAAGAATACCCAGAAACAGAGAAAATAGTATGGCCTTGCGTGGCTCAACCCTTCCTCTTGCAACTGGGCGATTGCTAGTACGCGCCATTTTTGTATCAATGTAACGATCAACCAGATGATTAATCGCTGCAGCGCTACCAGCGCAAAGGGCAATACCTAAATTACCCAATATTAAAATTTCTAACGGAACCATTCCTGGAACAGCTAACAACATACCAATCAGAGATGTAAGAATCATCAGCATGACTACTCTGGGTTTGGTCAGTTCATAATAATCACGCCAGTTAGTGAAGCTCAATTTAGCAGTTTGTATAGCCATAATATTCTTCTTCTCTAATTCTTCCTTGACAAGACATAGATCATTACAACTCGGCAGCCAATCCTGAATCTTTTATAATTCTATTTTTTTTAGAATTATTTTCTCGCAATTCAATTGAGCCAGCTGAGTAAATACGATAACAGAGAGTTAAAACACCTAATAATAGAAATGCGGCACCGGCATTATGAGCAACAGCAATTGATAGTGGTAAAAACATAATTACATTTGCGACACCCAAACTTACCTGCACCCCTATCAAAGCAATCAATATAAGGGCCCAACGATACTCACCAGCTTTCCAGGAAAAAAATGAAAGGCTAAGGACTAGTCCAGTCACGATTAAAGCGCCGATACGATGAATAAAGTGAATAGCCGTACGTGCATCACTTTCCAAAGCACCACCTAAATAATTTGGCCCAATTTGTTGGAGGATATTAAACCCTTCCTTAAAATCAGCTTTAGGAAGCCACTCTCCATGACACGTGGGGAAGTCTGGACAGGCAAGTGCAGCATAATTTGAACTCGTCCAGCCTCCCAAGGCTATCTGAACAACTACTGCTATAGCAGTCAAAACGGCAAGGGGTAATAAATTATGAAGTTTACGGTAATTTTTAAATTGATCTGATAATTTGTCATATCTCATTCTTTCTACGAGTAACCACAGCATAGATAATGTTGCCATTCCTCCTAGTAAGTGCGCAGTGACAACCTGAGGCCATAACTTCAAGGTGACAGTCCACATACCGAAAGCCGCTTGCAAAGTAATCAGGGCCATCAAAAAATGTATCTGTTTAAAAGTGCGTTGTTTAGGATTACGCCAGGATATGTAAACAAGTGAAGCGACTAATAAAAGCAGGATGCCTGCAAAGTATCTATGCACCATTTCAGGCCAAGTTTTGCTAGTATCTACAGGCGTATCTGGAAATGCATAGTTAGCCGCTTGAATTTCATGATTTTTATCTGGCCAAGTAAGATGGCCGTAACAACCAGGCCAATCGGGGCAGCCCAACCCAGCATCAACAAGCCTAGTAAATGCTCCTAAAGTAACAACAATTATGGCTAAGACACATCCAGCCAATGTTAACTTCAAACGCCAACCAAATTGCTCTTTTATAGGTTGCTTTATTTTCTTTTTTTCTGACGATTCCATGTCACTCTCCATTATTTTTCATAGGAGTACTTCAACAGGCGTTTGATATCTTTCAATAGTTGATTACCACTATGTTGGTTGTCATAGATCATCATTGCGAATCCTTCCTGATCTATTAATATTGCTTTAACATCATCAATTTTTTTATGGTCGGTCAGTTCATGTAGCGTATTTACGCTATTGTCATTCAATCTGAAAATCTTTAGACGAGGATGTTCTAACTGTAGTTTTTCTTTTTTTTCTTCAGTCATGGAATGATGAGTTGCAAGAAGCCTCTCAACTCGGCTGGCTTTCTCACCCAATCGAATATGTACTTGGCGACTGGTATATAATAGTTTTTCACAGTCCTCACCACAGTCTGAAGGACTTATAATGAGATATCTCCACTTTTGGTGATCCCCCCCAATTAACTGTGTCTCCTCTTCAAGTGAAGATATTTTTAAATCATTAAAATTAATCGGTGGTTGAAGTAACTCACCTTGATTAGTTGTTCCATCAGGTATTCCCACTCCCGTATAAAACACTATATAAGCTGCAACAATCGGTAGAAATACCGATGCTGCAATAGAAAATATCTGTATTTTTTTTGAAGAAGAATTTGTTTTTATTTCCCCATTTTCTTGCAGAGTGGAGGACCCTTCTCTTCCTTCCATTATCATACCCCTAATTATTTATTTTATTTACTTTTATAAAATTGGTAGCAGTAAAAAGCCAAAGAAAAAATAAAGCTGTAGCCATAGCAAACCATTGAATCGCATAAGCGATATGTCGATCCACGCTGCTATTTACTAATTGCCAATCCGTTATGAATGCTGATTCTGAGTCAGCACTTAACCTAACGATCCAGTTGTTATTACTGAGCGTCATATTCTGAACAATTTCTTTATTAACAATCTGTATTCTACGATTTATTATTTTTTCTTTAGTCTCTATAGATTTTAAGTTTTCAACCGGGTATAAAAACCCATTGATTTTTATCTTATTTTTAGGGTAATTAACTTCAGGCATTACATCCCGGCTAGCTGAAAATGGAATCCAGCCTCGATTTATTAGCCATCTCTGTTCACCAGATATAAAGACTTGAAGAACCTCATACCCTACTTTTCCAGTGCGAGTTCGATTATCCAATAAGAAATATTCATCAGAATAATTTCCATCTAATTTTACAGGCAGGAATCTTTTTAAATTCGTAACTAAATGTAGATTTTCTGGTTGGGATGACAATCTTGAATTGATTTCTAAATCTATGATTCTCTTATCATCAGCTCTACCGAGCTGCCAAAATCCCAACAACACAAAAACTGGAATAAACCCAAAAGAAAACAGGGTGATCGACCAGTTACGAATCAATGATACACTGGTATTATCTGAAGAAACTGATGGTATCTCTACTGTCATGTGCTACTACATAAAATAATGGAAAATAATTATATGTGGCTCAAAATCGTTATAGTCGTTCTTTTTCTCGCGATACTGGTGAGTCTATCCAGTGCTTTATTTTTTCTACTGCGAGATATGGGTGCTCCCCAGTCTAAACGTACTCTTTATGCTTTAGGTATACGGATTTCCCTTGCCGCACTTCTTTTATTAGCCATCTGGTATGGCTTCGAAAGCGGCATTTTGGCTAATACTGCCCCCTGGACAGATAAATATTAGTTTATATCGCCTCAAGTTAATTCAACCTGAGGCGAATCCTATGTACTTATAAATTATGCACCTAGCACATATACAAAAATAAATAAGCCAACCCAGACAACATCTACAAAATGCCAGTACCAGCTTGCTGCTTCAAAGCCAAAATGATCATTAGGTTTGAAATGATGTGCGATTACAGAACGTAACAACATTATGAGCAGCATTATCGTTCCCAGAGTTACATGAGCTCCATGGAAACCCGTCAACATGAAAAAAGTTGTGCCATAAATGCCTGACTCTAAAGTGAGTCCAAGATGTTGATAGGCTTCATAGTATTCTTGCGCCTGAAGATATAAAAATATGAAACCTAGTAGAACAGTTCCTCCCAACCACAGATTAAATTTCCCACGCTCACCTTTTTTAAGAAACACATGAGCGAAATGTACGGTAACGCTGGAAGATAAAAGAATTATTGTATTCCAAAGAGGTAAATGCCATGGATCAATAACATCTTTAGGTCCTATAAATTGTGCCGTATCGCCATGAGCTGCTGCATCCGGAGTCACATAGAGAGGCCAAGTATTCTCAAACCCCTCCCACAACATGTTGGATATTCCATTATCGCCTTCTCCAGCTAACCAAGGAACAGAGAAATTTCTTATGTAGTATAGGGCCCCAAAAAATGCAGCAAAAAACATAACCTCAGAGAAAATAAACCATCCCATTCCCCAGACATAAGATCTCTTTAACTGTTCACTGTTCAGACCAGCCATATTTTCTCTGATTACCGCTGCAAACCAGAACCATAAGACTGCTGCTAAAGCCAGCGCACCGGTAAAGAAAATATAGGAGCTACCACCATTGATCCAATTCGCAGCACCAAAGGCAATTAAAAACAAACCTATAGTGGCAAATATCGGCAGCTTGGATTGTTCTGGAACATAATAACTGCTTTCACTAGCCATGAATTTTATCCCTCTCGCTCGGGCTCGTTATTTTTTTCGATATTTTTAGAAATTCTTTCCGTAACATCGAACAGCGTGTAGGAAAGGGTTATGGTATTTACACTGTTAGGAATCTCAGGATCAACGATAAATCGCAATGGTAACTCTGCCTGTTCACCCGCTTTTAAAATTTGCTGATTGAAGCAAAAACATTCAGTTTTATGAAAGTATTCCGCGGCTTTAAAAGGAACCAAGCTGGGAATGGCCTGACCGATCATATCCCTTCCAGTAGGATTAAAAGCGATAAAAACGGTATCCATAACCTCACCTGGATGGACTTCCACCGACATTACACTGGGAGAAAACTTCCAAGGCATATTGTCGTTATTACTCGCAATAAACTGAACGGTGATAGACCTGCTGGTATCGATAGCAGCAGGGACCGCTTCGTAACGCCCGCCAGTTTTACCATTCAAACCAGTAATCTCGCAAAAAGCATCATAAAGTGGTGGCATCACGAATATGGCGAACACCAGCATGCTGGCGGCAAGCGCCAGCAATTTCGCAGAAACTTTCGTATTTTCGCTAAATTTCATCGGCACAAGAACCAGAAATTAACGAATAACCGGAGGGGTACTAAAGGTGTGATAGGGAGCCGGTGATGGCACCGTCCATTCCAACCCCTCCGGGTTATCCCATACTTTATCAGTGGCTTTTTTACCACCCATGACTGTACGTACCACATTAAAGAGGAATACCACCTGAGCCGCACCGAAAAGAAATGCCCCCATACTGGCCATCTGATTAAAGTCAGCGAATTGTAGTGCGTAGTCTGGAATTCTTCTGGGCATACCCGCCAGACCGACAAAATGCATCGGGAAAAAGGTTAAATTCAATCCGATGAAAGCTAACCAGAAATGCACTTTCCCCATAGTTTCGTTGTACATATTCCCTGTCCACTTGGGCAACCAGTAATAAACCCCTGCCGTAATGGAAAAAATAGCCCCAGGAACCAGTACGTAATGGAAATGGGCAACTACAAAGTAGGTATCATGATACTGGAAATCCGCTGGAGCAATGGCCAACATCAATCCTGAGAATCCGCCAATGGCAAACAGAATAATAAAAGCTATAGCGAACAACATGGGGGTTTCAAATGTCATGGAGCCTCTAAACATGGTAGAAACCCAATTAAAAATTTTCACACCCGTGGGTACTGAAATCAGCATGGTGGCATACATAAAGAACAGCTCGCCGGCTATAGGCATACCCACTGTAAACATATGGTGAGCCCACACAATCATGCTGAGGAATGCAATGGCAGCTGTGGCATAAACCATAGAACTATATCCAAATAGTGGTTTACGCGTAAAAGTGGGAATGATCGCCGAAATAATACCGAAAGCAGGCAAGATCATGATGTATACCTCTGGGTGCCCAAAGAACCAGAAAACATGCTGGAATAGAACTGGGTCACCACCACCTGCAGCACTGAAGAAACTGGTACCAAAGTGGATATCCATCAGCATCATCGTCACTACACCAGCTAGTACTGGCATCACTGCGATTAGAAGATAAGCAGTGATCAACCAGGTCCAGACGAAAAGTGGCATTTTCATTAAAGTCATGCCTGGAGCACGCATATTCAGAATGGTCGCTATGATATTAATGGCTCCCATAATGGAAGATGCACCCAGAATATGAATGGAAAATATAAAAAACGTGACGCTCGGTGGTGCATATTCTGTCGACAAGGGGGCATAGAATGTCCAACCAAAGTTAGGTGCTCCCCCCTCCATAAATAAGGTCGATGCCAACATTGCAAAACCGAAAGGTAAAATCCAAAAGCTCCAATTATTCATCCGTGGTAATGCCATATCCGGAGCGCCGATCATCATCGGTACCATCCAGTTTGCTAGCCCGACAAATGCCGGCATTACCGCTCCAAAGACCATGATTAACCCATGCATGGTCGTCATTTGATTAAAGAATTCTGGCTGTACGATTTGTAGCCCAGGCTCGAAAAGCTCAGCTCGTATAATGAGTGCCATACAGCCACCCAGGAAAAACATTGCAAAGCTGAACCAAAGATACAAAGTACCAATATCTTTGTGATTTGTGGTATATAGCCAGCGTTTCAAGCCAGATTGAGGTCCGTGTGCCATGTTAAAATCCCCTAGCGCTTACTGCTTATTCTTAAAATTAAGGATATCAACGGGCTGAACCGTATCGCCCATTTCATTACCAAAGGCATTGCGTTGATAAGTTATCACTGCGGCTATATCCACCTCAGATAACTGTTCTCCAAATGCTTGCATGGCAGGGTTTACCTGTGATCCATCAATGACTATGTCAAGATGGGTATTCAGGGGACCTGTCGCAATTTTTGATCCGGCAATCGCTGGAAATACGCCGGGAACCCCTTTTCCATTTGGCTGATGACAAGCTGCACACATGCTGTTGTAGACTTTTTCCCCTTGTGCAAAAAGCTCATCAAAAGTAAAAGTTTTTCCCGTAAGCTCGCGCATTTTTACTGCAGAAGCAACTCGCCCATCCAGCCAAGCGTTGTACTCTTCTTGGGGAACAGCCTTTACCACGATCGGCATAAATCCATGATCTTTGCCACAGAGTTCTGCACATTGCCCACGATAAATTCCAGGCTCTTCAATACGTGTCCAGGATTCATTAATGAAACCTGGAATAGCATCTTTTTTTACAGCTAAGTCAGGTACCCACCAAGCATGAATCACATCATTGGCAGTAATTAAGAATCGAATTTTTTTCTTAATAGGAACAACCAAGGGTTCATCAACTTCCAATAGGTAGTTTGGGCTTTTTGGCTGTTCGTTATTAATTTGGCTGCGTGGGGTTGAGAGATTTGAGAAAAAAGTAACATCCGAACCAATGTAGTCGTATTTCCACTTCCACTGATACCCCGTAATCATGATATCTAGATCCGCTTTATCGGTATCATAGATCTCATAGAGGGTTTTGGTCGCAGGAATAGCCATGAGAATCAAAATGACAGTGGGAATTATTGTCCACACCAGCTCCACAGCTGTACTTTCATGAAACTGTGCAGCCTTGTATCCCTTACTCTTACGATGACGCCACATACTGTAAAACATGACACCAAATACAAGAGCACCAATGGCTACACAAATCCAGAAAATCAGCATGTGTAATTCATAGGTCGTTTGGGCAACTTCTGTCACCCCTTTGGGCATATTGACCCCCCAGCGCTCAACAGCCTGCTCTTCCGCCAGTACGGATTGGACAGATAGCGAAGCGGCCAGCAAGGCGAACAGCCGATCAAAGCCTCTCAACATCGCCTACAGATCTCCGTGGTTGCGGGTTTCCTTCGAAAACCCGAATTTTATTTTTGGCCGCCGGCCTTCACGGATAGCTGAAATAGCCCTGTCTATATACTGTTACAGGGTTAAATCCACTCAATAATTTTTGACATACTGTAGTAACACAAGACTACATACACTGGGCGAG
The DNA here is from genome assembly GCF_052467515.1 of Microbulbifer mixtoriginis (SeqCode). Lineage (NCBI taxonomy): Bacteria > Pseudomonadati > Pseudomonadota > Gammaproteobacteria > Cellvibrionales > Microbulbiferaceae > Microbulbifer > Microbulbifer mixtoriginis (SeqCode). Next base: position 4,509,833 of record NZ_CP174314.1, read on the forward strand.
GTGACATCCCCGCATTACTGCCGTCAGTGCAACTTGTTATTTTAGTAAAAAAATTTTTACTTCAGATGTCGTCGCCCGGAAGGTACAACCAACAACCTGTGTTTCTTTATTTGTCGCAACTACTGCAGGTACAACAGGAACATATTGTCAATGAAAAGTCAATCAGGCCTTATAGCGATAAATTATGCTCAAACCAGCTTCCTGCATAGGAAATTTCAAATAAATTTAATCATTATTTGATGATATAACTCCTATTTTGCAATAAGCTCAAGTTCTGTTGTCCCGGGACGATTAATTTGTATTAAAAAGATTATTTGCGTGTGCATTCACACAGACTATCCACTTCAGTACCACTTTATTGCTTGTATAAAATTGCTCTCCTTTATTGCTCCCTTCTGTCCAATCCTGCCTTCAACAATCATCAAATTGAACAATAAGGTATAATCGACAGCTTAGTAACAGATGATTTATGTGCCAAAACGATACTAATCCCTCTTAAAATACATCAGACAAAACTCCAAACTGATACGTTTTTTTTCTTACAGTTATTAATCATAAGTAGCCCCTATGAAGTACCTAACAATTGATTCAAGAAGCATGAGTCGGGTTTGGAATCTTGCCTGGCCTATGATTCTTAGTAATATTTCAGTTCCTTTACTTGGGGCAGTAGATACCGCAATTCTCGGTCACCTTTCTTCGGCCGTTTACCTCTCTGGAGTAGCCATTGGCGCAAGTGTTATGACAATGCTGCTTTGGGCCTTCGGTTTTCTTCGCATGGGCACCACTGGTGTCGTTGCACGCAGTCAAGATGGTGGTGTTGAATGGTTGCTAAGAGCAATACTATTGGCAATGGCATTAGGGATACTACTTCAGATTATTACCTATCCTTTGCTAGACAATATTGTTGGTTGGATGAATGCCAGTAGTGCAGCCAGCCCGCATGCAGTGGCTTATTTACAGATTCGTCTGATAAGTGCTCCTCTTGCACTAGTTAACTTTGCCATACTGGGTTTCTTTATAGGCCGACAGGATAGCCGGGCTCCACTATATATTTTGCTAGCAGCAAATATACTCAATATACTTTTGGATTTTCTTTTTATTCTCGGTCTTGGTTTAGGGGCAAAAGGCGCTGCGATAGCCACAGTTTGTGCTGATACTTTCGCCTTATTGATGGGATTGTTTTTACTTAAGCGTGTTAATCCTAAAATTTGGAAAGCATTAAAAAAGTGTCTTCAAACCCCTCAATTTCAGCCATGGATAGAGTGGAAGCCTTGGCTTGAGTTACTGCAAATCAATACAGATTTATTTATTCGAACCTGCTTGCTGTTATTAACATTTACATTCTTTACTGCTCAAGGGGCCGCCCAAGGAGACTCCACCCTTGCAGCCAATGCAATATTATTACAACTATTAATGATGACTTCTTACGCGCTGGATGGCTTTGCCCATGCAACTGAGGCATTAGTAGGTGAATCAATAGGAAAAAAATCAAAAAAACTATTTCAGGAAATAGTTAATGCCGCAGGCATTTGGGCTTTAGGAAGTGCACTCTTTATTACTCTATTGTTGATATTTTGTCAGCCAATAATAATAAAGTTGTTTACAGATCTCTCTAGTGTGATACAGCAAGTAAATAACGTTTATTGGTGGCTTTGCGCTCTGCCGCTATTAGCTGTATGGAGTTACCAACTTGATGGTGTTTTTATTGGCGCCGGAAAAAGCCGACAAATGCGCAATACTATGTTTATAGCTACTATTCTAATTTTTTTCCCAAGCTGGTGGTTAACTCGAGATTGGGGAAACCATGGCATATGGTTTAGTCTTTTTTTGTGGATTGGCGCACGATCTTTAGGGCTTGTTGCTTACTTTCGATACTACACTGTAACCGACACATGGATTAAGAAATAATTTAATACTTTTATAAATTAAGTTTTAGAGGGTTTCTGGCTTGTAATAAGCTAAATTATTCAGCTGAATACAGAATAGAGTAGTATGATACTGAATTTATATCGGAGATGATGTACAAAAATTGATTAGATTGAAAACCATTAGAAATCAATGTCTAAAAATTTTTCCGAAGTTTTGTTGATCTATGAAACTCATGGTTTCAGGAAATAAAAACAATAATCTCAGGATGGCAAATATTGAGCGGGAACAATAATGCATTAATACCCGCTCACAATTTTTTAAAACCCCAAAGCTCTTATCTGCTTACTGACCAAAATCTGAGTGTAGTTGGAAAAGAACTCGCTTTCTCCTTGTAAAATTGCTCGATTCAAAATATCAATTTTGCTTCTTAGAGAGCGATCATAAAAATAAAGACTGCCACTACGCACAGTGTAAGCTTTCGGATTTTCGGCCATCAACTTATAAAAGGTTGATAATCTTTCAAGATATACATTGGCATTATTAAGTGAAAAATCTCCTTTCTGATAATAGTCCAGAACTTCTGTGTTTATTTGTTTTTGAATAAATTCTTTTTCTTCATCAGAAAATCTATAAACTTTCATCTGAGTACTTATATCACTGCGTAAATCTTTCAGGTATCTATCCGCTGCCTGTGCTGACTCTCTCAGTGCACCAATAGTTTTCTTACGTTTTCTCAGTGACTTTCTACTTTTAAACGTAGCAGCATCTGACATTTCAAATGAAGCGAGGTCGGCAAGCGGTCTGAAAATAGTAATATGTTGTAAATTGCTATTTCTTGTTAATTTATTACAGATATCGACAGCATACTCCCATTCCTTAAAGGATTTTCCCTCTAAAATCTTTTCCGGTAGGCCTTCGACACTCTCATTAAGTGATCGCTGCTGTTGCAGAACAAAGCCTGGATTCTTGTGCCAATCATTTGCCTGTAAACGAAATAGGCTGAGAAGTCCTTGGTTGACGCAACTGGCCAATAGATGTGAGGTCTGCTCCAGTTGCTGTTTCTGAATTTTTCGATAATGATTTAGGCCGTACAAGCCAGCAATAATTGCAATGGCAAGCACGGCTATAACTACAATTGCCTTTTTCACTACTTATTTTTTTTGGTAGGTTGAATAAATTTTACCGGTTCTTCACTCGCCTCTTTTCTCTGCCCAGTACTAACCCGGGTTAATAGCTCAGAAGGCGCGGACTGCAGGCGTATTTCATCTTTAAATCCGCAGGAAACACACTCACGAAAATTTTTTCCATCCTCCTGGTAATTGACTATACGATCCATCTCGCTACAGCGTGGGCAAACAGCGCCAGCAATAAATCGTTTTTTGGATTTTTTGGAATGCCCACCGGAATTTTCCTGATCGACCATAGTTACTGCTCAACATGCATGACTTAACGGCCTTTTCAGGCCGGGCTGATATTTAATTCAAGCTGCTCAATACCTGAGTGACGCAATAGTGCATCAACATCGGGTTTTCTACCTCGAAATTCTACAAACAGGTCTAAAGCATCCCGGCTGCCACCCTGTTCGAGGATAGAATGCAAAAAACTCTCGCCAGTAGCACTGTCAAAAATACCCTTTTCTTCAAATAGTGAAAAGGCATCTGCTGAGAGCACCTCTGCCCACTTATAGCTGTAATATCCTGCAGCGTAGCCACCGGCAAAAATATGGCTAAAACCATGCTGGAAGCGATTTTCCTTAGCCACGGGAACTACAGCCACCTCGGTGCGTACCTCTGACATTAGCTGCTGAATTTTCTGCGTATCCATCACTTCTTCACTGGCGTGAAGTCGAAAATCAAAAATTGCAAACTCCAGTTGTCGCACAGTGAACATAGCGGACTGGAAATTCTTTGCCGCAAGCATTTTTTCTAGTAATTCTGCAGGCAACGGCTCTCCAGTTTGGTAATGAGAAGAGATCATGGCGATCGCCTCAGGTTGCCAACACCAATTTTCCAGGAACTGGCTGGGCATTTCTACCGCATCCCAGGCCACACCATTGATACCCGAAACCGCCGCTATAGCAATTTGCGTTAGCATGTGATGCAGGCCATGGCCAAACTCGTGAAACAAGGTAGTGACTTCGTAATGTGTTAGCAGAGAAGGCATATCTCTCACTGCGGGGCTAAAGTTACACACCAAATAAGCGATGGGCAGCTGCAAGCCTTCTTCACCTTGGCGGCGTGTGGCAACAGTATCCATCCAGGCACCCCCACGCTTTTTCTCTCGCGCGAAGGCATCCAAATAAAAGCCCGCAATACGTTCACCATTGCGATGAAGCCAGAAAAACTGTACATCTTTATGCCAGGTTTCCACAGTAGTGTCTTCCTGCACAGCAACTCCAAAGAGCTTTTCCACTACGGCGAATAAACCTTCCAGAACCTTGGCATAAGGGAAGTAAGGGCGCAGCTCTTCCTGGCTAATGGCATAACGCTGCTGCTTGAGTTTTTCCGCAACCCAAGCAATATCCCAAGGTTGAAGCTCTTCTAACTTATACTCTTCGCTGGCAAATAAGCGTAATTCAGCCATTTCCCGCTCGGCTGCGGGCTTGGCTCTCTTCGCCAGGTCATTGAGAAACTCCAATACGCCTTCGCAATCTGGCGCCATTTTACTGGCCAGAGATAACTCGGCGTAATTAGCCATTCCCAATAGCTGGGCCTGCTCTGCGCGAAGTGCCAAGATAGATTCCATCACTTCTGAATTGTCGAACTCTCCAGCGTTGGGCCCAACCTCAGAGGCACGGCTCACAAATGCGGTATGCACCAACCGGCGCAACTCTCGGTTCTCCGCATGAGTCATTACCGCCAAATAGCTCGGACCCTCTAGGGTGATCAACCAACCACTTTTGCCTTTTGTGTTTGCTGCACTTTTCGCCGCCGCTATAGCGGTTTCCGGCAAGCCAGTTAAATCTGCCTCATCTTCCGTATGCCAGGTCCAGGCATTGGTAGCATCCAAAACATTGTTGGCGAACTGGCTGGAAAGTTCAGCCAGGCGCTTGCTATTGGCTGCAAAGCGCTCCCGAGCTTCACCCTCCAGGCCGACCCCACTTAATTCGAAATCCCGTAAACCCAACTCTACAGATTTCTTTTGCGGCTGCGGCCAGCTCACAAATTCCGGCGAGGCCGCCAGCTGTTGATACACCTCGTACAATTCGCGGTTTTGCCCCTGCTCAGTCCAATAGGCAGTTACCTGAGCAAGCGCCGCTTCATAGGGCGCTCTCCATTCACCACTCAGTACACTGTTGAGATGACTGATCGGAGAGAAGGCCCGTTTGAGTTGATCCTGAACCTGTTCAAGTGGCTGCAAGGTGCTCTCCCAGCCAGGGTTCTCTAAGCCTCTTTGTAACTGCCCTTGGCAGTCTCCGATGAGTTTTGCAATTGCAGGCTCAACCTGCTCGGGCTGCAGCTGGGTGAACGGTGGCAGAAGAGGGATATTCAACAATGGATTGGACATACGGGACCCTGTGCTCGAAATAGGATACAGCTATGATAGAGGATTCATTGTACAGGAGCTTCTTTATGTCCCCACTGCGCAGCCACAACGATTCTGCGAGCGAGAAATCCCCGCAACTTGGCCATCGTGTTTTTGTTGACCCACAGTCAGCTGTGATTGGCGATGTCACTCTGGGTGATGATTGCTCCGTATGGCCAATGGCGGTGGTACGCGGGGATATGCATCGGATTCAGATAGGTGCCCGCACCAGTGTCCAAGACGGTGCAGTATTACATATCACCCATGCGGGGCCGTTTAATCCCGAGGGGTGGCCACTGACAATCGGCGAAGACGTCACAATTGGCCACAAGGCCTGCCTGCATGGCTGCAGCATCGGTAACCGGATTTTGATCGGTATCGGCGCCATAGTACTCGACGGTGCGGTTATAGAAGACGAGGTCGTTTTAGCAGCCGGCGCGTTGGTACCACCAGGCAAAACCTTGGAGAGCGGTTATCTCTATGTGGGTTCCCCCTGCCGCAAAGCCCGCCCGTTATCCGACAAGGAAAAAGCGTTTTTTAGCTACTCTGCGCAAAATTATGTGAATCTGAAGGATCAATATCTCCGCCAGGATATTGAATAACTCATCGCCGGGCGATTCGACACTCATGCTCAATCTGAATACTGATCAATTGCATACTTTTGTACGCGCCTGCGAGCTGGACTCTTTCTCCGCTGTTGCCCGCGAACAGGGGCGTGCTCAATCCTCGGTAAGTGCCTGTATTCAGAATCTTGAGCTGGACCTGGGACTCGCCCTTTTCGACCGTAGCGGAAAATTCCCACACCCCACAGCTGCGGCCATGGCCCTGTTGCCGCTTGCCCGCCAAGCGCTGGGGCAGCTGCAGCGTTTTCAGCAGGCCGCGGACTCCTACCAGCGCGGCGAGGAACCCGTGCTGCGTATCCTGTTTGAGGAGTTGGTGATGCCTGATCGCCTCAACGATGTACTGGCAAGCTTCAGCCAGCGTTTTGCCCACACCCAGCTGCAACTGCGCAGTTCCAGTCATCATCAGGCAGTGCAAAGTATCGCCAAAGGCGAAGCCGATTTTGCGTTTGTGACAAGCGGCGGCAGCTACCCGGGCGCACTAGAGTTCAACACACTCGGACGCCAACAAATTCTCTGCCTGGCCACACCGGACCATCCACTGGCGCATCAGCAGCCTAGCTCTCTGCGTGAGGCCGCGCGCCACCGGCAAATAATCGCAGCCATGGAGGAGGGCCAACAACGCTGGCAGCTCTCGTCGCAGGTCTGGGTCTGCGATTCCCTGCTACAGGCCCTGGATCTGGCCTGCAAAGGCATAGGCTGGGTCAACGCGCCTTATGAGCTGGCTCGCCCTTTCCTGAAGAGTGGAAAACTGGTGGAGCTGAAACTCACCAGCGCACTGAGCGCCTGGAGCCTGGATGTCGACCTGTTGTGGTCGGCAAAAACAGCTCAAGGCAAAGCCGGCCTTTGGTTCGCCCGGGAAGCTCGGCGTCTGTACGGTAATTATTACAGCCCACCTATCGATAAGTCCGATGGTTATTAATTTTTATCTAACATCAATACCGATAAAACTTGGCTGCAGGACCGAGGAGGTCCGACTTTCTATCACCGGCAATAGGAGCCATAGAGATGACAGAACAGCAGCAGCTGCAAGAAATGGATGCCTTCTCCAAGAAATATCGCTACGACATGGAGTATCTAAAAGAGTTTTTACGCTCGTCTCCAGAGGGCTTTGAAAAATTTGTACAGTTCCAGCCCCTGTCGATGCACCGGGAATTCTTACCGCTGGAGGTTTTTTGGGTGAGCAAACTGGCCGCCATGCAGGTGGCGGACTGCGGTGCCTGCCTGCAATTGAATGTGCGCATGGCGTTGGAAGCCAATGTCGCTCCGCAACTGGTAAAGGCCTGCATTCAGGGCGGCAGTAATTTACCGGAGCCTCTCAAGGATATTTTTGACTTTGCCACTGCGCTGGCCAGTTACAAAAACATTGATCCGTTGTTGGACCAGCGTATCTCTGAGCAGCTGGATAAAAAACAGCGAATCGAGCTGGGCGTCAGCGTCGCCACCGCCTCTGTATATCCCACCATCAAGAGAGCTATGGGCCACACCCAGAGCTGTAGCCTTATCGAAATTGAGTTTGAGGCCTGATCGGAGCAGCCGCCGCAGTCACTTGCGGCGGCGCCTAACTGGCCTCAGTTACTTTACTTACCCTGTAGTCGCAGCAGCGCGGATGCGGCAATACCGCCAATAGCACAGGCGAGAACGATCACTAGCGGAGTCATAGTTCCCAGCACAAAAGCGCCATAGTCATAGCCACGCTGGGGCAGGAGGTAGAACAGCAGGAATGCGGCAGGTAGCAGTGATAATAAAGCACCGCGCAATAGCCAAGCATTGCGCCAGGGGAGCAAGAACAACAGACCGCAGAGCCCGCCCCAAACGATACGCTGGTATAGATAAGCGTTACTGAGGTGCGGTGCCAAGTCTACCCCCAACCAGCGGGTAAACCCGTAGCTGCCCATAGCCCATAGACCCAGGGCATAACAAAGGCCGCCGAAACAACCCACCGCAAAGCACATAGAAAGATTACGCAACCACTCGCGCACAGCCAGCATCCTCTTAATTTTTGTTGTTATAACTTCAGCCGCATTAATCAGGCTGTTAGTGTTCGCCGCAACTGCGCCAGCACCGGCTCAACACGGGGCTTCACCCCGCGCCATAAATAGAAGGCTTCCGCGGCCTGCCCCACCAGCATGCCGAGACCATCGGCTGCTTCAACCCCCAGTTCACGGGCCCAGTGTACAAAAGGCGTCGGCTTTGCACCGTAGACCATGTCATAGGCCCGACCAGTGCTTGTAAAAAGGTGTTCAGGCAGGGGGGGCAACTGGTTACCCAGGCTCGCCGAACTGGCATTGATAACCAGATCAAAACCTCCACACAGCTGATCCAGTCCGCCTGCAGTCATAGCCCCATAGTGGGAAAACTCATCTGCCAACTGACAGGCTTTAGCGGCGGTGCGGTTAGCGATATGTAGCTGTGAGGGATGCTCAGCCAGCAGCGGCAATAGGGCTCCGCGGGCGGCGCCACCGGCCCCCAGAAGTAACACCCGCTTATCCTGAATTGTCCAACCCAGATTGTTGCGGATATCTGAAACCAAGCCGGCGCCATCGGTATTGTCGCCCAGCAGATTTCCACTCTCTCCGTATACCAGGGTGTTCACCGCACCGGCAGCGGCCGCGCGCTCGGTAAGCGCATCAGCCAGCTCGCAAGCTTCAAGCTTAAATGGCACTGTCACATTGAGGCCGCGCCCACCCTCGGCAAAAAAGGTTTGTACCGACTCAGTAAAACGATCGAGAGGGGCAAGTATCTTTTCGTATACCAGGTCCTCGCCGGACTGGGCGGCAAAGGCGGCGTGAATTTGTGGAGACAGGGAGTGGTCGACGGGATTGCCTACCACTGCATAGTGGTCACTCACGACTGGGCCCTCTTGCGCGCCCTGACCGCCTCGCGGATCTTGGCACTTTCATCGACCAGTACTAAAGCGTCGACTTTAAGGCCCTGCTCGGTATCAGTGAGCAGGTAACGTGTGTGTGAACTGTAGAGTTCGAGGGTCTTATCGTCCTCTTCTCTGTGATGTAACAGGGTCCAGCGTACACTGGCCAAGCTGCTGTAATCATTCAATTCGATGATTTCAGTGACAGTGCCGAGTATCTGGCATACCTCCAGGCGCTTATAAGCGTTGAGCAGCTTCTCAACCTGCTGCACGAAGGCGCCGCGATCTACCGCCAGTTTGTTGCCATCTTCACGGTAATAATGCAGAGGAAAACGGTAATAGTCCGCTATCTGTTCCGCATCCCCGGTCTCAAAGTGACGCCTGTAATCCAAAAATAGCGAGTTGATGGCTTCCAATCGCGTTTGTTGCACAGCGAACCTCCGTAGTGCGTGACCTGGGGTTATACCCAGTCCCTATGCGGCAGAAAATCCGTGTAGAGTTTTTCCTCCGCCGAACCTGCTTCTGGGTGCCAGTCGTATTTCCAACTCACCAGCGAGGGCAATGACATAAGGATAGATTCGGTGCGCCCACCGCTCTGCAGGCCAAACAAGGTGCCGCGATCAAATACCAGGTTAAATTCCACATAACGGCCGCGGCGGTAAAGCTGGAAATCCCGCTCGCGTTCGCCATAAGACGAATCCTTGCGCTTTTGAATAATGGGCAGGTAAGCATCCAAATAACTATCACCCACGGTGCGAGTTAGGGCAAAGGCGTTTTCAAAACCACCTTCGTTAAAGTCATCGAAGAAAAGGCCGCCTACTCCGCGGGCCTCATCGCGATGCTTCAGGTAAAAATACTTGTCACACCACTGCTTGAAGCGCGGATAGATCTCTTCACCAAAGGGCGCACAGGCGCTCTTTGCAGTATTGTGCCAATGCACCACATCCTCTTCGAAACCGTAGTAAGGAGTGAGGTCATAGCCCCCACCAAACCACCAGATCGGCTCGGCGCCAGGCTTTTTAGCAACGAACAGGCGCACGTTGGCGTGACTTGTGGGTACATAGGGGTTGCGCGGGTGGATCACCAAAGAAACCCCCATCGCTTCGAAAGAGCAGCCAGCCAACTCTGGGCGGCTAGCCGTAGCAGAGGGCGGCAGGCCGTCACCATAGACGTGCGAGAAATTGACCCCACCTTTCTCGATTAAATTTCCCTCTTCCAGCACACGGGTCCTACCGCCCCCGCCGCCGGGCCTCTCCCAGGCGTCTTCGTGAAACTCCAGGCCGTCCTCGCTACCCAGCGCGCTGCAGATTCTATCCTGTAGATCCAGCAGGTAGCCCTTTACTTCCTTGGTATCAATATCACTCATTGGGAAACACTAACTCGTTTTAAAGAATTCATCCGCCCGCCCGCAACTGCTCTCCGCTGAGCAGGTCGCGAATCTCACTGGGGGAATTTCGGCCCCCAGTGGAACCACCGCCGACAAAGTCGAGGGCATCACCAAAATAGCGAAGTACCTGGTACTTGTGTCGGGCAGGTTGACACCCCGCCGGATTGGCAGAAGTGGATACGATAGCACCGCCAAAAGCCCTTGTTAACGCAGCGGTGAAAGAGTGTTCGGTATGACGCAGGGCCACTGCGGGATGGGCGCCACAGACCCAATAGGGTATGCGGTCGCGATGGGGCACCAGCCAGGTCACGGGTCCGGGCCAGGTTTCCCGCATCTTTTCGCGCTGCTCGGCGCTGAGTGGGTCGAGCAGCTGACTAAAACTTTCCTCCTCACCGGAAACCAGGATCAGGCCCTTTTCCAGTGGGCGGTTCTTCAGGCGCAGCAGACGCCTTACGGCCTGCAGATTATTTGGATCACAGGCGAGGCCCCACACGGACTCGGTGGGGTGCGCGATAACACCACCCGCCGCAAGAGCACGGGCAGCCTTCTGTACAGCAAGCGGAGAGTACCTCATGACAGTATCGCTGCTACTTCGCTTCGCACTGCTGGATGTCTAACTTCTCTAGTACACCGAAGGCGGCTTTCATAACTGGCAGATCGGGGCCGGCCCCCATCAGGATCGCTACAAAAGGCTTGCTCATTTCAACTCTCTCAACTGTCAAAGTAGGGACAAGCGCCAAAATCTAGCGGATTGCGCAACCATGCACAAGGTGTGCCTACAGCAATTGAAAACAGAGGCAACTTTGTGCTCATGATACAAATAGCATCATATTTTGTTATATGATGTCTTATTTAAGTATCTAGATACCACCAGTCCCATAGAGAGAATGGGTGTCTATATTCTTTATTTCGAATTACTGGCTCAATATTTTGTATTCCCAGAGCATCAAACTTTTTCTTATAACGCGTTTGATCATACTTTGTCTCCGACAGAATTAAAGCCTCCTGAAAATTCTTACGATAACCTCGACTCCCAGACTTGAATCGCGCAAGCCCCAGCAGGTAATGAAAGCGATGGTCATTTTTTTCTAGAGAAATTGCATCCTTGATGTTTCGGATTGCTGAAGCGTAATCTTTTTTTGAGTAAGCTGCCTGAGCACTGGCATACCAGTAGTAAGGGTTTTGTTCACGGTAATTTTGTAACTGTTTAGAGAGAATCTGGGCGGACTCCAAATCTCCCCTCTCCCTGAGCGCCCTTTCCATATTATTCAATGCAACCATATTATGGCTGTCCAGTTCTAGAGAGACTCTATAAGTGCTGATTGCCAGATTTCGGTAGCCTGCAGATCGATAAATTGCACCTAGATTACTCCATAGATTTGAGGAATCAGGCGACAATAATAATGCCTTACGAATATAGAGAAAGGCCTGTTTGAAGTTCCTCTCTGAAAGGAAATCTACTGATAAATTACTATAGAATTTAGAAAATGCTTCCGAGTCATCTAACACCTCCCCATGATAATCTGATTCGTAGTCAATAAAATTAAAATCCAAAACCTGTTTTTTACTTCCTAGGTCTGAAATAGTATTGATGTGTTGATAAACATAGGTCTGCTGATCCTCCAAGTATCGAGTTTCTGGAACAAATACCTGATTAAAGTTTATTTCTATTCCGAGTTCCCTAACCATGGCAACCATAAAAGCACTAAAGGCCATACAGTTACCCCTCTTTTCCAAAAACACTTCAGAGGCATTTAAAGTGGCATTAGCTTCATAAAAAAGAGAGAAATTAATTTCCTGCAACTTTAGCAAAAAATTATTTAACCGGTCAGTATCGTCTTTACCTTTTATTTCATCTAAAAACATTTCCATTTCGGAATTTATTGCCAAAATATCAACTTCTGGCAGATCATTAATTTTTACAGGCTCTCCAATTAAAATAGAACCAGATAAAAGCTGCTTTTTAGAAAACTCTGAAGGTGGTAACAAATCGACAATAGATGGTTGAACTGAACAAGCTGACAGCCAAACAGTGAAAAATGAAAGGGCAGTTATTTTTTTTATCATCCAATCCATAAGCTTATCTTCTTTTTTTAAAAAGTAAGAAATACATTTTTACCATAATTGTCAGGTAATTAAAGCTTTACGAAATAGAAAGTATTTTTATTTTTTTCCTAAAGATAACTCTACGCCCTCAGCATAACTAGAGTCGACCTGGGAAAAAAGTACCAATTGTCGCTGTACTATCTCATCCGGAACTCCGGCCATAGCTCTGGCAATATTGCCAAAGAGTCTCTGTTTTTCGGCGTCATCAAAAAGATTGAAAAGCGCCCGCACTTGGCCGTAATCATCGTCGCCCTCGCGATGATCGTAGCGATCGGCAGCACCGGAAAGCTTTAGTGGCGGCTCCTTGGCACTGGAGTCTTGCTGCGGGCCGTTGAAACTGTTGGGTTCGTAATAAGCATCGGGATTGCCTGTGCGAATCCCGCTGGTATTCATCTCGCCGTCTCGATAGTAGTTATGCACTGGGCATTGAGGTGCATTTACCGGAAGACTCTCATAGTGAGTACCCAAACGGTGGCGATGGGCATCGGCATAGGAAAACACTCGCGCCTGTAGCATTTTATCCGGGGAGAAACTAATGCCCGGTACTACGTTTGAGGGAGAGAAGGCTGCCTGTTCCAGTTCGGCAAAATAATCATCGGGATTGCGATTCAACTCCATTTCGCCAATCTCAATCAGCGGGTAATCCCCATGTGGCCACACTTTGGTGAGATCGAAAGGGTTGTAATTTGTCTTGGCAGCATCGGCCTCGGGCATTACTTGTAACTGTAAACTCCACTTGGGATAGTCACCTTTCTCAATCGCACCAAACAGGGCTTCCTGATAACTTTCGCGAGTGCGGCCAATCACTGACTCCGCTTCGGCATCGGTATGAAATTTGTGCCCCTGGCGGGTCTTGAAATGGAACTTCACCCAGAAGCGCTCGCCGGCACTGTTCCACAGAGAGTAGGTGTGGGAGCCGTAACCATTCATATGCATAGGTGAAATTGGCAGGCCGCGATCTGAAAACAGGATCGTAACTTGGTGCAGGCTCTCTGGAGATAGCGACCAAAAATCCCACATGGCTGTAGGGGAGCGTAAATGCGTGCGGGGATGACGTTTTTGCGTGTGGATAAAATCGGGAAACTTATAGGGGTCGCGTACAAAGAAGACCGGGGTGTTATTGCCCACCAGATCCCAGTTGCCGTCTTCTGTATAAAACTTGAGGGCAAAGCCGCGCACATCGCGCTCGGCATCCGCCGCCCCCAACTCTCCGGCTACAGTGGAGAAGCGGGCTATCATTGGTGTTTCAGCACCGGGCTGCAATACCTTGGCGCAGGTGTACTTGGCAATATCTCCGCTAATCCGCAGAGTACCGTAAGCTCCCCAGCCCTTGGCATGTACCGTGCGTTCGGGAATCCGCTCACGGTTTTGATGAGCGAGCTTCTCCAGCAGTTGATAATCCTGCATCAATAGGGGACCACGCGGTCCGGCGCTAAGGCTGTTTTGGTTATCCGCGATGGGTGCGCCAGCATCCGTGGTGAGCTTGGAATTATTCGCCATGACTTGCCTCCTGTGTTCGAGTCCACAGAGTATTAACGCAGCGCTTTGACTTCGCGAATCGCTCGGCGGCTGGTCCTTCAGGGGAGGATTCAGGTGGCCACGCCTTCTTTCTGGAGACAACAGGCAGCTCCCTGAGCCGTCAATTGATACCCACCGGGCAGCTGCTCCAATAGCTCTAGCAACTCCATTTGCAATAGCAGCGCCATCAGTTCACCCGCCGGCTCCCCAGTATCCACGACCAACTGCTCGATACTGCGAGGCCCTCCCTGCAGGGCTAATAACACTGACAGCTGCTGATTATCCAGCCGGGTATTGCTTAGGGGCTCACTATCCGCGGGCTCCGCTAACAGCCCCCCCAATTGCCCAGCCATATCTGCGCTGGTCTCCACCAATGTTGCCCCCTCGCGAATCAGGTGGTGACAACCCCTGGCCATCGGGTTGTGGATGGAGCCGGGGATAGCGAAAACCTCTCGATTTTGCTCCAACGCCAGCCGCGCAGTGATCAGCGACCCCGATCGCATCGCAGCCTCCACTAGCAGCACCCCCATAGAGAGCCCACTGATAATCCGGTTGCGACGCGGGAAGTTTTTCGCCTCAGCGCCACTGCCGAGTGGAAGCTCACTGACAATGGCGCCACCCGCGCCCAGGATTTCTTCCGCCAGGGCGCGGTTCTGACGCGGATATACAGAATCGACACCGCTGCCCAGCACCGCAACTGTGGCTCCCTCTCCCCGCAAAGCACCCTGGTGCGCGGCCGCATCCACCCCCAGTGCTAACCCCGAAGTGATGGCAAAACCGGATCCGGCGAGCTCCATGGCAAAACTGCGGGCGTTATCCAGGCCAGAAGTCGTGGCGCGACGCGCACCGACAATGGCGATTTGGGGCAAGCTGAGAGCAGCAGCTTCGCCCCGTACATAGAGTATTGGCGGTGGTCGCGAGATCTCTGCGAGCAAATTCGGGAAACCTGCATCACCGTGGTACAGCAGCTGCACGCCGATTTGTACACAGCGGGCGCGCTCGGCTGCCACCCACTCCAACAATTCGCTCTGCAGGCCAAGACGACAACAGTCACGCCACTGGGATTGGGCCCGCGGCGGTAGTTTGCTCAACAAAGTTGGGGGGAATTGCAGTAGGGCCCGATCGGGGCTGCCAAAATGCTCTAGCAGCTGCCAGTAGCGGGCGGGCCCCAGGCCCTCTAAACGCAGCAGGGCCATGCTGGCGGTCAACGCATCCATGCGGGCTCACCATTTTGTCTGTTTTACAGGAAGGGTTGTATTCAGATTTACGGCGCTCCAAACAGCAAGAGGCGCCGCTCGATTTCAACACTTATTTAGGGGTTGCGCACCGAGTCCATCACCGCCAAGGGGCGATCCGCTTCGAGAATAAGCGCCAGGCTCATCTTTTCAAAAGTGCGGAAAACCATCATCTCACCAGCGCGCTCATCGGGCAGCTTCACGCTGTCTCCGGCGATACGATCGCGCACTAAAGAACCGCGCTTATAAACTGCCATCACATTGCCAGGCACTATGCCATCGCGCTCACCCAGGTTGAGGATAACTACGTCGAATTTACCAATCTGAGTCACACCCTCATCGACACCAACAATCAAGCCATTCACTGTCACGGCCGGGGCACTGGGGTGAAAGAGTGCATCGATAGAGCGCTCTTCCACCGGCATCAAATGATCCTCGAGACGGATCTCGCGGGCGGTGCTGGCCACGCCCAGGGTGGCGACGGAAAATCCAGGGCGGTTATCCGGGTCCAGCTGTAGCAAATCCACTTCACCTATCCCAAGAGCCTGGCGTCCCAGAGTCTCATTGCTAACGGGGTCCACATACACCGGGCCCGGGCGGTAGAGACCGTAGGAGGCCAGGGGCACTTCAAAATCACCGCGTGCGTAGATGGTATCGCCGGCCCCCATCAAAATGTGGTTATCGGAACCGGACACAATATAAGGCGCACCCTCGAAGGCATTGGGCTCGACGATACGGGTGCGCGAGAGGAAGGCATTGATGGCATCGAGGGGAATCGCTGGAATCGCATCCTCCACGGCTTGGCGACGGATCTGCGGCGTTAAGCGGTTACCATTAACACCGGGGGACAATTGATAAGCCCGCGGGCCGCGCTGCAGCTGGAGTTGCGGCTGGCCATCCACATACACCAGGCGCAGGCTGTCGCCGGGGTAAATCAAGTGAGGGTTTTCAACCTGGGGGTTTACTTGCCAGATCTCCGGCCAATACCAGGGCTGTACCAGAAATTCACTGGAGATATCCCAGAGGGTATCGCCCTTTTGCACAACATAGGCATCCGGATGGCTGGGGTTCAGGCGCACCTGATCCTGCGCTTGGGTGCCAAGGGCGACCGCCAACATCGAGACGGCGGCCAGGATTATTTTTTTCATGGAAGCATTCCTATGCTCTTTATCGCTATAATTCTCAGCGCCGAACCACCCTTCTACAGGAAATGTGGCCGGCCCCGGGCGCAAGGCGCCAGCGAAAATCGGGGTCCACTCGGTAAATATTGAGCGCGATCATAATGTTATCAGCGCACGTTCAACGAATACTAGAAGTTTGTCACAGGTGTTATGGCTAAACTCGAGATACTGGAATTTCCCGATCCGCGCCTGCGTGAGATCGCCAAACCCGTCGCAGAAGTTACCGACGCGCACCGTCAACTGCTGGACGACATGTTCGAAACCATGTACGCCGCACCTGGCATAGGCCTCGCCGCCACCCAGGTCAATGTGCACGAGCGCGTCGTGGTGGTGGATATTTCCGAAGACAGCAGCGAGCCGTACGGATTTATCAACCCGGAGATCGAAGTACTGGACCCGGAGATCCACCAGTACGACGAGGGTTGCCTGTCGGTACCCGGTTTCTACGAGACGGTAGAACGCCCGCGCAGGGTGCGCGTCAAGGCGCTGGATCGCAACGGCGAACCTTTTGCCATAGAGGCAGAGGGGCTGCTGGCAGTGTGTATCCAGCACGAAGTTGACCACCTGGATGGCAAACTGTTCGTGGATTACATCTCCCCACTCAAGCGCAACCGCATTCGCTCCAAGCTGGAAAAGTCCCAGCGCCGACGCGCCTGATCTATAAAAACTGGCCGCCGGCAGGCCCGGCGCCATCTCCATCCCTCGATCTGAGAATCCGCCAGTGAATATCATTTTTGCCGGCACGCCGGACTTTGCCGCCGTGCATCTGCAGGCGCTGCTCGACAGCGACCACACTGTCATCGCCGTTTACACCCAACCGGACAGGCCGGCGGGGCGCGGTAAGAAACTGCTGGCCAGCCCAGTCAAGCAGCTGGCCCTCTCCCACGATATCCCCGTGTATCAACCGCAGAGCCTGCGCGACCAGGCAGCGCAGGAAGAGCTGACGGCACTCGGCGCCGATATCATGGTGGTGGTGGCCTATGGACTGATCCTGCCGCAAGCAGTGCTAGACACCCCGCGACTGGGCTGTATCAACGTACACGCCTCCCTGCTGCCGCGCTGGCGCGGCGCCGCTCCCATTCAGCGCGCCGTCGAGGCGGGTGACAGCCACAGCGGTGTGGCAATCATGCAAATGGAAGCCGGGCTTGATACGGGTCCGGTACTGGTGGAGCGCCGCTGTGACATTACTGAGCAAGATACGGGAGGCAGCCTGCACGACAAGCTCGCCGAACTCGGCGGCCCGGCTCTGATTGAAGCCCTAGCGCAGCTGGCCTCAGGCGTCGCCAAGCCGGTGACTCAAGATGATGCTACAGCCAATTACGCTAATAAAATCAGCAAAGAGGAGGCGCGCATCGACTGGCAGCGCCCGGCGCAAGAACTGCAGCGCCAGATCCGCGCCTTCAATCCCTTCCCGGTGTGTTGGACTACCTATAGCGAAAGTAAAGGCGAACAACGCCTGCGTATCTACAGCGCCAGCCTGGAACGCGGCTGTCACAGCGATACGCCCGGCACCATTCTAGCCAGCGATGACGAGGGTATTCTGGTGGCCTGTGGTCGCGAAGCCCTGCGTCTGCAAGTACTTCAGCTACCCGGTAAAAAAGCGCTGCCCACAGCGGAAATTTTGAAAGGCTACCGGGCGCTGTTCACTCCCGGCACACAATTGGGATCACTATGAGTAGAGATGTACGCGCCGAAGCAGCCCGAGTGGTGGCCGCACTACTGGAAGCGCAAGGTTCACTGGCACGCCTGTTACCTAAAGCCGAAGACAAGGTTGAGGAGCGCGACCGCGCCCTGCTGCGCGAGCTGTGCTACGGCAGTGCCCGCACCGCCCCGCGCCTGCAACTGATCGCTACCAAGCTACTGCGCAAAACCCCCAGCGATAGCCTGGTGAGCGCACTGATCCTGCTGGGCCTGTATCAACTGGAATACACCCGCATCCCCGATCACGCTGCTATCTCTGCCACGGTCAATGCCGCCCGCAGTCTCAAGTTGGATCGCGCCACTGGCCTGATCAACGGCGTACTGCGCAACGCTTTACGCGAACGCGAGCGTTTGCAGCGAAAATTGTCCGGCAACCCCCAGTTCAGCTCTATGCACCCCGCCTGGATGCAACAGGCGATCAAAGCCGCCTGGCCAGTGCAAGCGTCGGAGATTTTTCGCGCTAACAATACCAATCCCCCCATGACCTTGAGGGTCAACAGCGCGCGCATTTCCCGCGAGGATTACCTGCAGCAGCTCGACGAGACCGGCCTGTCCGCCGAGGCCTGTACCCTCTCTCCGGTTGGCATCACCCTGCTCGAAGCAGTACCTGTGGGAATTCTGCCCGGTTTTGCCGAGGGCCTGGTGAGTGTGCAAGATGAATCCGCCCAGCTGGCAGCGCAACTGCTGGCACCCTGTGAAGGCGAGCGGGTGCTGGATGCCTGTGCCGCGCCGGGAGGCAAAAGCTGCCATCTATTGGAGCAGCAGCCCGCTATAGAATTGAGTGCCCTGGATATCGAGGAGGAGCGACTCGATCGGGTGCAGGAAAACCTCGAACGTTGCGGCCTCTCCGCACAGTTAATTTGCGCCGATGCGGCTGCGCCGGATGCCTGGTGGGATGGACAGCAGTACGACCGTATTCTGCTCGATGCACCCTGCTCTGCCACCGGGGTGATTCGCCGCAACCCGGATATCAAACTGCTGCGCCGTGCCGAGGATATCGCCGAGTTGGCCAGGCTGCAGGCGGAAATTCTGCGCGCCACCTGGGCAATGCTCAAACCCGGTGGCAGTCTGCTATACGCCACCTGTTCAGTGTTACCGGCCGAAAATAGTGAAGTTGTCGCCGCCTTCGTTGCGGAGACCGACGATGCGAGCGACAATACTCCGCAACTGCTGCACGGTAAGTCCTGGGGTGAAAAACAAGTTGCTGGAATGCAACTGTTACCCCATAACGGTGGCGGCGACGGTTTCTACTACGCTCTGCTCAGCAAGGCCGAATAACAGCAGCGCTAGCCGCGAGTCTCATCCGATATGAAAATTGTCATTCTCGGCGCCGGCCAGGTGGGCGGCTCACTGGCGGAGGCTCTGGCCTCCGAGCGCAATGATATTGTGCTGGTGGACAGCGACGAAAAAACTCTGCGCGAGTTGCGTGATCGCATTGACATTGGCGTGGTTAACGGCCACGCCTCCCATCCCGACGTGCTGATGAATGCCGGCATTGAGGATGCCGATATTCTGGTGGCGGTCACCAATAACGATGAAACCAATATGGCAGCCTGCCAGATTGCCCATTCATTGTTCCGTGTGCCCACCAAGATCGCACGCGTGCGCGCCTCTTCTTATCTGCAGTACCCCGAGTTATTCGACAACCAGGCGATTCCCATCGACGTTTTGATCAGCCCCGAGCAGCTGGTCTCCGAATATATCGCACGCCTGATGGAACACCCCGGCGCGCTGCAGGTGCTGGATTTCGCCGGCGGTCGCGTGCAGCTGGTCACTGTATTGGCAGTTCAGGGCGGTCCTCTGGTAGGCCATCAGCTGCGCTATCTGCGCGAGCACATGCCCAAGGTGGATACCCGTGTGGCGGCCATCTACCGACGCAACCGGCCGATCATTCCCCAGGGAGACACGGTGCTCGAGGCCGGCGACGAGGTATTTTTTATCGCCGCACGCGCCGATATCCGTGCGGTAATGAGTGAGTTGCGCCGCCTGGAACACGGTTATAAGCGCGTGGTAATTGCCGGTGGTGGCAATATTGGCCTGCGGCTCGCAACCAAATTGGAAAACCGCTACTCGGTTAAAATTATTGAGCGCAGCCATGAACGCTGCGTATTTTTATCCGAGGAGCTGTCCCACACCATTATCTTGCACGGCAGCGCCTCGGACCAAGAGCTGTTGCTGGAAGAAAATATTGAGGACACCGATGTTTTCCTCGCACTCACCAACGATGACGAAGCTAACATCATGTCATCGCTACTGGCCAAACGCCTGGGCGCGCGCAAGGTGATGACCCTGATCAACAACCGCGCCTACGTGGACCTGGTGCAAGGCGGGGAAATCGATATTGCCATTTCGCCCCAGCAAAATACTATCGGCAGCCTGCTCACCCATGTGCGCCGCGGCGATATGGTTAATGTGCACTCCCTGCGTCGCGGTGCCGCCGAGGCGATCGAAGTTGTCGCCCACGGCGACGAGCGCACCTCCAAGGTGGTGGGAAAGAAAATCGAGGATATCGATCTGCCCGAGGGCGCCTCCATCGGTGCCATAGTGCGCGAAACAGAAAATGGCAGCGAAGTTTTGATGGCGCACGACGATGTAATTGTGCAAAGCGACGATCACGTGATTGTATTCCTGGTGGATCGCCGCCAGACACGCCATGTGGAGCAGTTGTTCCAGGTTGGCTTCGGCTTTTTCTAAATCATATTTTTTATTGAATAGTCCGGCGATTACAAACACCGCCGTCCATATATATAAAGTAACAACAGATAACAGGCTGACAGGCGCCAATGCGAATTGCGGTAATTGCGCGAGTTTTCGGAATTCTCCTCACTGTGTTCAGCCTGACACTGCTGCCACCGATCGCCGTGTCCCTGTGGTATGAGGACCATACCCACAACGCCTTCGTTATTGCCTTTGTGATCACTCTGGTGACCGGCTTGTTTATGTGGCTGCCGGTGCACGACCTGCGCCAAGACCTGCGCACCCGCGACGGCTTTGTGGTGACTTCGCTATTCTGGCTAATCCTCGGCAGCTTCGGCTCCCTGCCGTTTATTATCAGTCCGCAGCCGGATCTAAGTATTACCGATTCGATTTTTGAGTCGATTTCCGGGCTCACCACCACCGGCGCCACCGTAATTACCGGCCTGGACTCCCTGCCTCCAGCCATCCTCTACTACCGCCAGCAGCTGCAGTGGTTTGGTGGTATCGGTGTAATTGTTATTGCACTAGCAATCCTGCCCATGCTCGGCATCGGTGGTATGCAGCTGTACAAAGCGGAAATACCCGGCCCAGTGAAAGATACCAAGCTGACACCGCGCATCGCCGAGACGGCGCGGGCACTGATCGTAATTTATGTAATCCTGACCATTCTGTGCGGCATCGGTTACTGGTGGGCGGGCATGACCGTGTTCGATGCCGTGGGACACGCTTTCTCCACCGTGGCTAACGGCGGCTTTTCCACCCACGATGCCAGTATGGGCTTCTACGCTCACAACCGGGCCATTATGGTGATCTGCATTATTTTCATGTTCACCGCGGCAATTAACTTTGGCCTGCATTTTTATGCCTTCCGCAATAAAACCCTCAAGCACTACTGGCGCGATTCCGAATTTCGATTCTACGTAATGCTAATTTTGGGAGCCGGCCTGTTGATCAGCTGTTATCTGTGGATTCTGAATATCTTCTCACCAGGCAACAGCCTGCTACACGGTTTCTTCCAGGTGGTTTCTATTAGTACCACTGCCGGCTTTGCCTCTGAAAACTTTTCCGCCTGGCCGGTATTCCTTCCCTACGCATTGCTTCTTCTGGGTATTCTCGGCGCTTGTGCCGGCTCTACCTCCGGTGGTATCAAGGCGGTGCGCGGCATGTTGATTATGAAATCCGGTATGCGCGAATTGAATCGACTGGTGCACTCCAATGCGGTGATACCCATTAAGATCAACCGCAAGATCGTACCCGATCGGGTAACCGATGCTGTGTGGGGCTTTTTTGCCGTCTATGTGCTGTCGTTTTTTATTCTCTCGATTATTGTGATTGCCACCGGCGAAGATTTCGTCACCTCTGTGACAACGGTGGCCTCCTGCCTGAGCAATATCGGCCCGGCTCTGGGTGAGGCAGCATCTCACTACGGTTCAGTCAATGAGGTGGCCAAGTGGTTTCTGATCCTCGCCATGCTGATGGGACGCCTGGAAATTTTCACCCTGCTGGTGCTCTTAACTCCCGCCTTTTGGCGCCACTAATTTGGCGCCAACGCCGCAAGTCAGATCGAATCGAATAGCAATATTTTTTAGTTTCTGCCACAGTTGTTCTTTACAGGAAGTAATCAATAAGAACATGGCTGTATGAGCAGAAACACCAGTGAGCTGCTCGGTCAGTTGAAAATTGACCGGGATACGGCTCCCAATGATTTACCGTCATCGCCCCGAAAAACCCTGCTGGCGGCTTCCTCCGGTGCAGTCGCCGGCCTGCTAGTTGGTTTTTTTGGCGCCTCCCTCTTGGCCGAAGACCCACCCGCAAGCCCTAACACAAACCCAACTCCCACCAACACACACACTACGCCATCTGCCCCCTCCAGCGCACACCTGGAGACGGTGTTGAATGCCTCCGGATATATCACCGCGCGACGCATGGCTACGGTGTCAGCAGAGGTGATGGGACTGATCAGCAGTGTAGATGTCGAGGAGGGTATGCAGGTACAGGAAGGTCAAGTGCTAGCCCGCCTCGACGACGTCAAAGCGCGCGTCAGCCTGGCATTTGCCCGTGCGCAGATTCAGGTACTGCAAGCCCAGGAAGCCAGTATTCTCGCCAAGCTAAAAGAAGCAGAGCGTCAGTACCGGCGTTTCGCTGGCTTGCGTGAAAAAAACTACTCCAGCAAAGCACAACTCACCCAGAGTGAGGCCACTGTTGAAGGCTTGAGAGCCGATTTAAACAGCGCTCGGGCAAATATTGAGGTGGCTAAACTGGAGGCCGAGCGACAGCGGGAGCGCTTGGAGGACCACACGATACGCGCGCCCTTTGCGGGAATCGTTACACAAAAAAATGCTCAGCCCGGCGAAATTGTCGCACCCAGCTCCGCCGGAGGCGGTTTCACCCGCACCGGTATCTGTACCATTGTGGATATGAACTCCCTGGAAATTGAAGTGGATGTCAATGAGGCATTTATCGGCCGGGTCTCCACTGGTCAAAGGGTAAACGCGAATCTTGACGCCTACCCGGAGTGGGATATTCCCGCCACGGTGGTGGCAATTATTCCAACCGCCGATCGCGCCAAAGCTACGGTGCGTGTGCGTATCGGTATCGATCAAAAAGACGCCCGTATCCTACCGGATATGGGGGTGAAGGTCGGCTTCCTGGCCGGGGAGGAAGTCGCTCTTTAACGGCACAAACTACGGCTCTAATTATTCATTAAAAAAGGAAATTACAGATGTCTGAAGATGTGTTGTTTCAGTTAAAAAATGTCGGCAAGAGTTTTATCAAAGGTAAAGAGAAAATCTCTATTTTTGACGATCTCAATATGAGTATTGAGCGAGGAGATTTTGTCGCCATTATGGGGCCTTCCGGCTCCGGAAAAACCACTCTGTTAAATATGCTCGGCGGTGTCGATCAACCCACCAGCGGGGAAATTTGGTTTGATGGTACCCGCATAGACTCCCTCAATGAGAGCGCCCTAACCCGTTGGCGCGCGCAGAATATTGGTTTTATTTTCCAGTTCTACAACCTGATGCCGATGCTCAATGCCCAACGCAATGTAGAACTGCCGCTACTGTTGACCAAGCTCTCCAAAGCACAGCGCCGCAAAAATGTCGAAACCGCCCTCGCTTTGGTGGGCTTGAGCGATCGCGCCAAACATATGTCCAGTGAAATGTCCGGCGGCCAGCAACAGCGGGTGGCCATCGCCCGCGCAATTGTTTCAGATCCTAAACTCATTCTGTGTGACGAGCCCACCGGTGATCTCGACCGCGCCACCGCCGATGAAATCCTGGAGATGCTGCAACTACTCAACCGCGATCACGGCAAGACTATCGTTATGGTTACCCACGACCCGGCCGCAGCCAAATACGCCAAACGCACCCTGCATCTCGACAAGGGACAATTTGTGCAGAGGGAAATAGTGGCATGAACGATCTCTATTTAATTTATAAAAACATGACGAGGAAACCTCTGCGGTTATTTCTCACCTGCTTTGCAATTTTTATCGCTTTTTTAATTTTTGGCGCAGTGACCAGTTTGAAATCTGCACTCAATTCCAGTGTGGAGTTATCCGCTGATAATCGCTTGGTAGTTTTTAACCGGATTAATTTCACCCAATCGCTACCCATCTCTTATTTCCAAAAAGTCGCTGCGGTCGAGGGAGTAAAAGATGTCACTCACCTGAACTGGTTTGGCGGTTATTATCAGGAACAAAGTAGACAAATTGTCTCGCTAGCAGTGGACCCCGAATCCTATTTACGCGTTTACGAAGAAATAGTGATTCCGGATGAGCAAAAACAGGCTTGGTTTAACAATCGTCAGGGCGCACTGATAGGTGAGAAACTCGCGCAAATATATGGCTGGAAAATTGGTGACCGGATCCCTATCTCCTCAAATATATTTACCCATAAAGATGGTGGCTATACCTGGGAGTTTGTAGTCTCAGGTATTTTTAAAGGGGATACCGAGCAGTACGATACTCGCCAAATGTTATTCCATTATAAATACTTCATGGAAACTCAGACATTTGGCAATGATTGGATAGGGTGGATGGCACTCACTACTGACGATCCCTCTCTCAATGAGAAAGTAGCCAAAACCATTGATGACAGTTTTGCCAATTCGCAAAGTGAAACCGATACCAGTACGGAAAAATCCTTTAATAAAGCTTTTATCGAGCAAATTGGCAATATCGGTTTGATTATTTTCTCGGTGGTTTTTACCGCGTTTTTCACCATTCTGATTGTGGTTGGCAATACCATGGCCTTGGCAATTCGCGAGCGCACCGGCGAGATAGCTGTACTCAAAACCCTGGGCTTTTCCAGCGCACGTATTTTTCGCATGGTGCTATCAGAATCCCTGTTGGTCGCATTTATCGGCGGTCTCTCCGGACTCGCTGCGGCCTGGCTGTTAGTTGAAGGAATAAAAACCTTTCTCGCCCGTTTCCTGCCCAACTTGATTCTCGATGGCGATATCGCTCTGCAGGCGCTGTTTTTTATGCTGCTGCTGGGAATTATTACCGGCTTGCTACCGGCTTTTAACGCGCTGCGACTGAATATTGTCTCAGCATTTAATCGTCAGCCCTAAATACATCAGATCGAGTTCCTAACACTATAGGTGCCCGATTGATCAAGCCCAACCGGAGGAAAGCCAATGGGCTCTCTAATTGCACAAATTATTTCAGTGACCCTAATGAATCTGGGCAGCCTGCGCCGGCGCCTGTGGATGTCACTGGCGATGGTACTGGCCTCGGCGGTGGTGGTGGCAATACTGCTGGCATTTCTCGCCATGGCCAAAGGCTTCGAAGAAACTATGCGCGGCGCCGGCTCCAACCAGATCGCCATCCTGATGCGCGAGGGTTCCTCCACCGAGCTCAACTCGGTGATCCTGCAGGATCAGGTCAACCTGATTAGCGAATCTGCAGGAGTCGCCCGCGACGCCAACGGCCCACAGGTTTCACCGGAACTCTATGTCATTGTGGATGGTATCAAAAAGTCCAGTGGTACCGAGGCCAATATCCCCCTGCGCGGACTCAACCAAACCGGTATGGCCATGCGCACCAACATGCACTTAACCGAAGGCCGTATGTTTGTTCCCGGAACCAATGAAATGATTGTCGGCGAGGGTGTCCTGCGGGAATTCAGTGGTTTCGAGATTGGCAAGGAAGTGCGCTTTGGTAAAAACCTGTGGACAGTTGTCGGAGTTTTTTCCACAGGGGGCAATATTTTTGAAAGTGAGCTGTGGGCAGATATCAAAACAATCCAGAGCCATTACAACCGTGGCAGCAGTTATCAGTCCATTCGCTTGCAACTGGACAATGACGACGGCCTGGCATCGGTCAAGGAAACCATTGCGCGGGAACCGCGCCTTAATCTCGAAGCGCAGACCGAGCGAGAATACTTCGCCAGTCAGGGTAAACAACTGCAGTACATCGCCACCTTTGGCTGGATTATCAGTGCGGTGATGGCCCTCGGTGCCCTGGCTGGAGCACTCAATACCATGTACACCTCAGTGGCGGACCGTGCCAAGGAAATTGCCACCCTGCGCGCCCTCGGCTTCAGTAATTTTTCCGCTTTCTGCGGCACGATTGCTGAAGCGATGGTACTGGCGGTGGCTGGTGGACTACTGGGGTCTTTGGCCGCCTACTTGTTCTTCGACGGCCTAAATACCTCAACCCTGGGCGGCAGTTTTACCCAGGTGGTGTTCAGTTTTGAGATGTCCCCAGACCTATTCTTGCAGGGCGCCGTGTTGGCGCTGGTAATCGGCTTTGTCAGTGGTTTTTTCCCCGCCTGGCGCGCCGCGCGTATGCCGGTAATTGTGGCATTTCGCCACGCGACGTAAATTTTACCTAGATGCCGATAGACAAAGGGGCCGCTCAGGCCCCTATGTTTGTTTGCGGTAAATTTTACTCTTGCCTTCCGGCTGTCTGCGAAAGCGCTTGTATTCCCACTGATACTGCTCCGGCGCCTGGGCGATGCAGGCCTCCACACCGCGGTTCATCGCCGCCAGGGATACTTTTTGCTCTTCACTGTAAATCGCTTTTTCTGCGGGGACAAAAACCAGCTCAAAACCGCCTTCTACACGCTTGCCAAACCCAAAAACCACATGGCACTTGGTGCGCTGTATCAGATTGTGCACCAGGGTCATAGTCAGGGCCGGGCGCCCAAAAAACGGGGCAAAGTCACCGCCCATATCCGGTTCCTGGTCGGGAAGAATCAGGGCTAAATCTCCAGCCTTCAATGATTTAAGCAGCGCGCGTACACCGTGCACATTGGTGGGCACCATCTTGCCGCCGGTTACTTCGCGCCCGCTGCGAATCACCGGGTCCAGGGCTTCTATTTTTGGAGGCTGGTAAAGTACAGCACAGGGGGACAAGGTACCCACATACAGGCCGAATATTTCCCAGTTGCCAGTATGCGGCATTAACACAATGGTGCCGCGCCCATCGGTCTCACCGGCGTTGAGTAACTGCTGATTTCGCACACGAACAATGGCATTTTCATTTTTTGCCCAGGGCGTATTCCACAGTGACGCCATCTCAAAACCCGCCATGGCCGTGTTGATCACACTCTCCCTTGCCAGCTTTTCGCGCTGTTTGGGGTCCATTGCCGGATAGCAGAGTTTGAGATTAATACGGCTCAGGCGCAGGCCTTCGGAACGAGTCCACACAACCATTTTGCCAGCAAACCAACCCAATCGCCGCGACCAGTGCAACGGCAATTTACCGATGATTTTCAGTGCCGCTACAGCAAGGCGCCCCTTAATATCCACTCACTACTTCCTATACAAAAACCACTTTAAAGTGGTCGTGTTGCCCAAGTATGGCCATTGAAACCTCTTGACGCGGCTATAGCGCTTTAAGCGCAGCAGTCGCTGCCGCTATAATTGCGTCCCTTTGCCCACAGCAGATACTGATCCGGAGATAGCGGTGTCCAAGCAATACGATCTCAGTACCTTCCAGGGACTTATTTTTGCCCTACAGGATTATTGGGCGCGCCAAGGGTGCGTCATTCTACAGCCTCTGGATATGGAAGTGGGCGCCGGCACCTTTCATCCGGCCACTTTCCTGCGCGCCATAGGCCCGGAAAACTGGAATGCGGCTTATGTACAGCCCTGCCGCCGCCCCACCGATGGCCGCTACGGCGAGAATCCCAACCGCCTTCAGCACTACTACCAATACCAGGTAGTGATGAAGCCATCCCCGGACAATATCCAGGAATTGTACCTCGATAGCCTACGCGCCATGGGCGTAGACCCGGCTATCCACGATATCCGCTTTGTGGAAGATAACTGGGAATCCCCAACCCTGGGCGCCTGGGGCCTCGGCTGGGAAGTTTGGCTGAACGGTATGGAAGTCACCCAGTTTACCTACTTCCAGCAGGTGGGCGGCCTCGAGTGCTACCCGGTTACCGGCGAAATCACCTACGGTCTCGAGCGTATCGCCATGTACTTGCAGGGGGTCGAGTCTATCTACGATTTAGTGTGGACCCGCAACCCGGACGGCAGTCCCGTCACTTACGGCGACGTTTTCCATCAGAACGAAGTGGAAATGTCCCACTACAACTTTGAACACGCCGATGTGGAGTTCCTGTTCGCCACCTTCGATCACTGCGAGCGCGAGAGCACACGCCTGATTGAGCTGGGCCTGCCGCTGCCCGCTTACGAGCAAGTTATGAAGGCCTCCCACGCCTTCAATCTGCTGGATGCGCGCCACGCCATCTCAGTGACCGAGCGCCAGCGCTATATCCTGCGCGTACGCACCCTGGCCCGCGCCGTGGCACAGGCTTACTACGATGCGCGCCGCGCCTTAGGCTTCCCCATGGCAGATGAAGCACTGCGAGCAGATATTTTGGCGGAAGACATCGAGCAAGAGGAGAAGCAGTAATGGCTCAGGATTTTCTGGTAGAACTGGGCACCGAAGAGCTGCCACCCAAGGCGTTACACAAATTGATGAGCGCTTTCGCCGATGGTATTACCCAAGGCCTCAAAGGCGCCGAGTTATCTTTTGGCGAAGTGAAAGCCTACGCAGCCCCCCGCCGCCTGGCTGTAGCGGTATTCGGTTTGGCAGATAAGCAGCAAGACAAACAAATTGAAAAGCTGGGCCCGGCCGTCAAAGCCGCCTTCGATAAAGAAGGCAAGCCCAGCAAGGCCGCAGAGGGTTTCGCCCGCAGCAACGGCGTAACCGTTGAAGAGCTGGGACGCAAATTGACCGACAAAGGCGAGCGCCTGGCCTTTATCAGTGAACAGAAAGGCGCTGAAACTGAATCCCTGTTGGCTGGTATTGTCGAAAAGGCACTGGCTCAGCTTCCTATTCCCAAGCGCATGCGCTGGGGTGCGCGCCGCGAAGAGTTTGTGCGCCCGGTGCACTGGCTCGTCATGCTGTTTGGCAACAAGGTCGTAGATGGTGAAGTACTCGGCTTGAAAGCCGGAAAAACCAGCCGTGGTCATCGCTTCCACTGCAATCGGGAACTGGAGATCCACTCCGCCCACGACTATGCACAAGTTCTGCGCGAACCCGGCTACGTCATGGCAGATTTCGCCGAGCGCCGCGAAGCCATTCGCGCTCAAGTTATTGCCGAAGCCAATAACGTCAATGGTGAAGCGGTCATCGACGACGACCTGCTCGACGAAGTCACTGCGCTGGTGGAGTGGCCTGTCGCCCTTACCGGCCGCTTCGAAGAGCGCTTCCTGGAAGTGCCCGCTGAAGCCCTGATCTCCTCCATGAAGGAGCACCAGAAGTATTTCCACGTAGTCGATGAAGATGGCCAATTGCTGCCGTTCTTTATCACTGTGTCCAATATCGAGAGCCAGGATGCCGCCCAGGTTATCCACGGCAATGAGCGCGTAATCCGGCCGCGCCTGGCGGATGCTGCCTTCTTCTTTGAGACCGACAAGAAGACCAGCCTGGAATCACGCCGTGAGAAACTGCGCCAAATCGTATTCCAGCAGCACTTAGGTAGCGTCTACGACAAGACTGAACGGGTAGCTGCCCTAGCCCGCACCATCGCTGAGAAAACCGGAAGCAACGGCGACTGGGCCGAGCGCGCCGGCCGCCTGTGTAAATCGGACCTGGTTACCGAGATGGTGTTCGAGTTTGCCGATATGCAGGGCATCGCCGGCTACTACTACGCCGAAAACGACGGCGAGCCGTTGGATGTGGCCAAGGCCATGTACGAGCAGTATATGCCCAAGTTTGCCGGTGACGAGCTGCCCGCCAGCGACACCGGTACTGTAATTGCCCTGGCAGATCGCCTGGATACTTTGGTCGGCATCTTCGGCATAGGCCAACCCCCCAGCGGCTCCCGCGACCCCTTCGCCCTGCGCCGCGCCAGCCTGGGCATCATCCGCATCCTCGTTGAAAAGCGCCTCGATCTGGACCTGCGAGAATTGCTGGAATTGGCCCGCGACAACTACCCGCGCACCGCCCTGGGTGAATACGACAAGGTGGTAGAGCAGACCCTGCAATACGTACTGGAGCGCTTCCGCGCCCGCTACGAGGATCAGGGCATTGCCGCCGAGGTATTTATGTCGGTTGCCGCGCGCAAGCTGTCGCGCCCGCTGGATATCGACAACCGTGTGCACGCGGTTAACGCCTTCAGCCAACTACCGGAGTCCGGCGCCCTGGCAGCAGCGAACAAACGCGTTTCCAATATCCTCGCCAAGCTGGATGGCACAGTGCCCAGCAGTGTCGATGAAGCACTATTGCAGGAGGAAGCGGAGAAAGCCCTGTTCGCCGCTGTACAGGTTGCCCGCACAGAAGTTGAACCGCTGTATAGCGATGCGCTTTTCGCCGAAGGGCTCGCCGGCCTGGCGGGCCTGCGTGAAACCGTGGACAACTTCTTCGACCATGTGATGGTAATGAGTGACGACGAGCAACTGCGCAACAACCGCCTGGCCCTACTGGCCCAGCTGCGTGCACTGTTCCTCGAAGTTGCCGACATCTCCCTGTTGGTTCCAGCCAAGTAATAGCGACTTGAAGCGGGGCTCTGCGCCCCGCCTCAACGAAACAGGCGAATCGACATGGCAATAATTCTTCTTGGCCGCGATGGGGTCATTAATCAAAACCCCAACCAGTTCGTAAAATCCGCAGACGAATGGCAGCCCCTGCCCGGCAGTATTGAAGCACTGGCTGCGCTCAGTCAGGCTGGCCACCAACTGGTGATTGCCACCAACCAGAGCGGCCTGGCCCTGGGCCAGTTTGACTTGGATGACTTGGAGGCGATACACGCCAAGATGCGTTCCCTGGTAGAGGATGCAGGCGGTGAAATTGCCGCGATTTTCTACTGCCCCCATGGGCCTGAAGACAACTGCCGTTGCCGCAAACCCCAGGCGGGCCTGCTGGATGCCATCGAAGCGGAATTCGACACCAGCTTGCATGGCTGCTATCTGCTCGGTGATAAACTGGCCGATTTACAGCTGGCCTTGGCCAAGGGGTGTAAGCCGGTCCTACTAAAAACCGGTGCAGGCGCAGAAACCCTGCAACAGCTAGTAGAGAGCCCCGATCCGCGTCTGGCGGAAACCGCTGTGTTTGCCGACTTAGCCAGTTTCAGCCTGTTTCTAGTGGGCCCCTGAGCCCACTGATATCTCTTTTACAGCCCTCTAAATTTAATGAGCTTTTCCAATCTCGCGGAAAAGCGTCATCAGAAACCCTCTCCACTACTGCGCCACCTCGCATTTGTGACTTACTTTTTTTTCTTTCTCGCCAGTTAGCAAAAATAGTACAAAACAATGACTATGACGCCAGTTTATTGAGTCCTGCGACACATTACTTTAAAAGCGAGTCACAGGTCGGGTGGCTTTATCCCAGTGAAAGCGCGCTCTGCCAGACCAAGGATGGCTTGTTGGGTGTCAGTGACATTGGATAAACAGCGCACTTTCTCTCCCACCTCTACCCGCCTGTTAAAATAAAAAAATGGGACAACTCAATGAAAAGAAAAATAATTTCCTCGCTTATTGCGGGCCTGCTGTGCTCTGGCAGTAGTTTCGCAGCCTCAGTAGCAGACACGCTCACCCCCGAAATCCAAAAGAATAAAAAGGTCTATATCGTACAGCTCGATGGCGAGCCACTCTCCACCTACAGCGGCACAGTCGCGGGCCTCTCCAGCGCTAAGTCCAATGTACGTCGCAAGGCTGACCCGCGCAGTAGTAGCTATCGCCACTACTCCGATTTTCTCAAAACACGTCGTCAACAGGTGCTTTCTGCGGTGCCCGGCGCACGCAAAGTGCATGAATACAAGGCGGCCTTCAACGGCTTTGCCGCAGTTATGAGTGAAAAGGATGCCGAAGCACTGCGTAGCCATAAAGATGTGAAAGGCGTCTGGGAAGATCGCCTGCTGAAAATGCATACCGATTCCACTGCAGACTTCCTCGGCCTGACAAATACACCCAGTCCCTGGCTCTGGGGAATCACCGGTGAGGATGTGGTCGTGGGTGTAATCGACTCGGGTATTCATCCAGAACACCCGAGCCTGATGGATGTTCCAACGCCACGGCAGGGCAATCGTGGCGTCAATATTTCCTATGGTCCGGTGCCTGAATCCTTTATCGGTGAGGGCTGTGAGTTTGGTAACACAGACTTTAACCCCGGTGACGCCGCCTTTACCTGCAATAACAAACTGATCAAGGCCAAGTCTTTTTCAGACGCCTTCCTCTCCAACAAGACTCTGGCGGATTACGAGTTTCTCTCTGCACGGGATGCGGACGGACACGGCACCCACACCGCCACCACTGCCGCAGGGAACTACGGTGTAGTGACCCCAGATGGGAAAACCCTGACCGGTATGGCGCCGCGTGCCCGTATCGCGGCCTATAAGGTGTGCTGGGATGCCCCAGACCCGGACGATAGCGGCTGCTCCTCGGCAGACTCCATGGCTGCTATTGACGAAGCCGTGGCCGACGGTGTGGATGTCATCAACTTCTCAGTGGGTGGCTCCAGTACCGTTTTTACCGGTGCCGATGAGATCGCCTTCCTGTTTGCCGCCGATGCGGGCGTTTTTGTTGCCACTTCTGCTGGCAATAATGGCCCAGGCCCACAAACAATGGGCACGCCTTCTGGTGTCCCCTGGATTACCGCAGTGGCGGCCGCCGAAGACGACCAGAGCTTTGGCACGGCCCTGCAGGTGGATGCCCCTGAAGCGGTTGTGGGCACCTACGATGCTCGTGAAGGCAACGGCCCGATCACTATGGAAGATGCAGGTCTACTATCGGCACCTGTTGTTGTGGGTGCCCCTCTGGAGGCCTGCTCCGCACTCACCAACTCCGAGGCCATTGAAGGCAAAATCGCGCTGGTGAAGCGTGGGGGATGCTCCTTCAGTACTAAATACAACAATGCTGCAGACGCCGGCGCAGTGGCCATTGTTGTCTATAACGACGGCAGTGCTGTAGACCGTATGGATCCGATCGTTATGTCGGCACCGGATACTACGATCCCAGGTGTGATGATTCGCCATGCGGATGGCGCCATGCTGGTTGAGAATTCGGGGGTCACGGGCACCCTGGATCCAGAGCTGAAGATTTCCCGCGAAGACCGCATCGCCAGCTTTTCTTCCCGCGGCCACAACGTGGGTGCGACGGATATTATCAAGCCGGATGTGGCAGCACCGGGCGTAGGCATTCTCGCCGGTACTTCACCGGTACTGAGTGGCGGCAACCTATTCGCCGCCAAAAATGGCACCTCCATGGCCAGCCCCCATGTCGCCGGTATTATGGCCCTGTTAAAACAGGCTCATCCGGACTGGAGCCCGGCTATGGCCAAATCCGCACTGATGAGTACGGCGCGCACCAACCTGCAAAAGTCCTTCGGACCCGAAGCCGCTGATCCCTTCGATATTGGTGCTGGCGCTATAGTGCCCGCCGCGGCTTTCGACCCCGGTCTAGTCTACGATGCCGGTTTCAACGACTATCTAGCCTTCCTCTGTGGCGCAGAAAATCAGCCGCAGATTATCGAGGCCAGTACCTGTGAGGGACTGGTTTCCGCTGGCTATTCTTTGGATTCCAGTGATCTCAACCTGCCATCAATCGGCATCGGTGAATTGGTTGGCACCCAAACCATCAAGCGCCGTGTCACCAGCGTCGGCCGCGGTCAGAGATGGTATTGGGCTTCTGTAGAGGCACCCGCAGGTGTCGAGGTCAGTGTTAACCCTAAAACCCTACGCCTTAGAGAGGGAGATAGCGCCGAGTTTGAAGTTACCTTTACGGTTACCGAAGAAGCGGCCATGAACGAGTGGGTATTTGGCGAATTAAGCTGGAAATCTGTTGGTTTACGCCAGGAAGTACGCAGTCCTATCGCTGTACGCCCGGTTCCACTATCCACAACTCAGAAGATCAGTGTCGATGGCAGCGATGGTGCAGTAAACCTGCCCGTACAATTTGGTTATAACGGCAACTATCAAGTGGATATCAACGGCTTGGCGGAAGGCGTACCTTTCCCTGGTAGCGTTGAGGATGGAGAAAACCAGCTGATTTTCTTCGATATTCCGGAGGGTACAAAGCTTGCCCGCGTAGCCTTATTTGATGCGGATGTGGGCGATGGTAGTGGCAGCGACGACTTGGATTTACAAGTCTACGGCCCCGGCCCCGATTTCCCAGAGGTGGGCACCAGTGGCTCACCGACTTCCGCTGAATCTGTCGATTTGGTCAATCCCGCCGCAGGTCAGTATGCGGTATTCGTAGTGGACTACGCCTCTGCGGAGGGCCCTACGCCATTTACCCTATTTAACTTTAACCTGAGTGGAGACAACGGCAATACCCAGCTCATAGCTCCGCCGCAGGCACAAATAAATAGTAGTGGCACTATCAATCTGGAGTGGCTGGATCTCTCCCCTGGTACCCGAGCCTTGGGAATTCTCAGCCACGGTAACGGTGAGACCGTATTTGCCGAAACCGAAGTTATGGTGAATACCCAATAGAAAGCCATTCCCTCCAATGATTGACAGAGAGGGGGGTATTTTTAGAAACCGGCCGAGCTATTGGTCTTGGCCGGTTTTTTTATTTACAACGTAATTTACCCTGTTGCCGAATAAAAGCTTCAGCAATATCCATTGAGATACGACCAAAATCCCAAAAAGCTTTTGTTTTACGGTTGATATTTACTGCCACTGACAGGTTGTGATCCGGCATAATCATCAACCAGCTTTGACTGCCGCGGCTGACACCACCATGATTAGCATGACGCACTATTCCCACAGATGGAATTTCTTGTTCTCGGTACCGCCAACCCAACGCATAGTGCTGCTTATTGACCTCTCCATTAGCAAGCTTTTGTGGGGACCAAAAAACTTCCCGGGTTTCAGCAGCTAAAAAGTTGTCGTCGAGATAGTGTGCACCAAGCTTTACCAGGTCAGTGGGTGTGGAAATAAAACCACCTCCCGGCAGACGATGACTTAAATCCACCGGTCGCCATTCACGCAGGCGAAGTTCATCCCCGCTTAAACCATTACTTTTATAGAAACGGGCAATATTTCTTTCCATATTGCCATTTAATGGAGAGACCTCAGTATTTTTCATTCCGGCAGGAATAAAGACTTCGTCTTCCATCACATTCAAATAGCTTTTTTGCTCTGAACCAGCCAGAACTGCTCCCAGAAGAACAGTCCCCAAGGTGCTGTAATAAAAATTTGTGCCTGGTTGGAATAACAATTCACTATTGTCAAAAATTTCCAGGGCCTGGTACATACTATCGTAATGAGTGTCCAGTGCCAGTGTCTTATACAAACCAAGCCAATCAGAATTCTTCTTATAATGTGGTAAACCCGACATATGAGAGGCCAACTGGCGTGGAGTTATCTCTGCCCATTCCGGGTTGGGCAATGCTTCTAGGTAGTTTGATATTGAACTGTCAAGGTCAACACTTCCCTTCTGTGCCAAGCGCGCCAGAGCTGTTCCAGTCAGAGCCTTAGAGGTACTGCCGATACGAAAACGTGTCTCAGTGGTAACAGGTATTTGCTCTTCCAAATCTGCCCATCCAGATGCGCCAGCCCAAACAAGCTTGCCACAAGTCGAGACTGCAGCAGAAATTGCAGGAGAACCAATCTTCTGGCGATGCTTTTCAATGGCTTTAAGCGACTGATCTGCTGCCGGTTGCAGCTCTTTTTGGTAAAGCTTTTGTGTCGATGGTGCCTCGGTGGCTAACGCTTGCCAACCAAATGGACTAAGTGGTAACGAATCCAGAGACCAGGCATAAAATTGATAAACCGGCCAGAGCAAATAGCCAATACAAGACAGCAGGGCAAAGATACCCAACACAAACTTTTTATTTTTCATTTGATCTATCTATTTAGCCCCTAAGCCATATCTGTGAGATCTAACGGTTAACACGTACCCAAAAATTTTGAACCTAGAATTATTACATTGCAGCTATTGGAACAAGAGACACACTTACGACGAATTCTGACATTTTAATTGGGAAGCAATCTAAGAAAGTGTTTTTCCCATACTGTAACTATTCATCTTTTTTAGTTGAAAAAGCAGTCATTCAGGAGAATTAAAAAATTATCAAAAGGCCAATAATTCATTTAATTCTCAATTGAACACAGCCGAACACAAAATAATATTATTTCACGATGGATTATGAGTTTGCCTTTGTAGTTTTATTTAATGAAATCGCCGGCGAAACTCACTGGGAAGTATGCCTTTATGTCTTCGAAACGTGCGTCTCAATTGCTCCTGGGATTGAAAGCCACATAGACAGGCTATTTTTTCCTGCGACAGGTTTTGTTCAGACAACAATTGGCAGGCTTTTTCCACACGGATATTTTCGACAAAGCGCGCTGGGGTCACTCCCAGCTCCTTGAGAAAGCAGCGGGAAAAATTACGGGGACTCATAGCAGATTCCTGCGCCAATTTTTCTACTGTGAGAGACTGATTTAAATTTTGGTAAATCCACTCGACAAGTCTGGCAAAGCGATCACTCTGTTGCTGATTCATCAAGTGGCTGCTGTATTGCCGCTGGCCGCCATCTCGCTTGAGATAGAGGACCATTAGCTTGGCGATTGCCAGTGCCAAACTACGCCCATGATCTTCCTCGACTAACGCCAGAGCGAGATCAATACCCGCGGTAATACCGGCCGAGGTATAAATATGATCATTACATACATAAATCGCATCAGGATCTACTTCAATATCGGCAAACTGCCGTAGCTCATCCACATTTGCCCAATGGGTAGTTGCTTTATGACCAGACAGCACCCCAGCCTTAGCCAAAATCAAAGCACCATTACAAATTGAGCCCATCCGTTTAACCACCTGTTTTTGTTCACACAGCCAGTCGAGAATATCTGTTTGGGAATAGAGGGCTTTATAACTTCCAGGCGGCCCACCACTCATCAACAGGGTGTGGATATCTTTCACCTCACGATATCCACAATCCGCATACAGCTTTACACCCGTGCCCATCTGTACCAGCCCGGATTCTTCAGCCAATAACTGGATTTTGTAAAAGTCAGAAGGGTAACGCCCCTCCTCACGGAGGAGATGATTGGCCAGAGCAAAAACCTCCAGTGGCCCAGTCACATCCAAGCTGGAAGCGCCCGGATAGATAAACATGGCAATTTGAATAGACTGGTCCTGAGTCAATTTCATTGATAGAGTTTTCCACAACGCCAACAAGGCACAATTTTATCTTGGCGGTAAATTCTGCCGATTAATTCGCACTTTACCAACCATTTCTGCTAAATACCCCTTCTCCTGCAGAGGTTGTGACTACATTTATTGTCGAGAATACATTATGTTTGTAAGTGCTCACATCTTTAGTGAGCTACTCTGCTTACTTAATATCTGAATTCCTGTGGGTTATCCACAAGATGACCCAGTAGCTAGTTATTCACACTTTTACTCGCACTTTGCTCTTTGATCACTGCACATCGATCCTGTTTATCCACAAAGACTCGAAATCCTTGACCTATCCCCCGAGCCAAGCACAATTGCCTCCGCGAATCACCCCAGCTTACGGAGACCCCAATTGGCGGAATTAATATTGAATCGCGGCGCAGAGCGCCGTTTAAAGCGCGGCCACCTGTGGATATACAGTAATGAGGTGGACACCAAGCGCTCCCCGCTGAAAGGCTTGGAAGCGGGGAGCCAGTGCCAGGTTCTGGATAGTCAGGGTAAACTTCTGGGCACAGCCTGGGTCAACCCCAGTCAATTAATCTGCGCCCGCCTATTGAGCCGCAAGGACAATTTTTCCGAAGACGACATTAGTGAGCGCTTGCAAACTGCATTGCTACAGCGGCAACGCTACTTCGACCACCCCAGCTACCGTATGGTTTACGGAGATTCCGATGCCCTACCGGGGCTGGTCGTTGATCGCTTTAACGATCATATAGTCGTACAAGTCAGCAACTGGGGCATGGATCGCTACCAACAGGTGGTTGTGGATAAGTTAATCGAGCTGACTCAACCTACAGGAATTTTACTGCGCAATGATCACCAGGGCCGTGCAGTTGAGGATATGCCCCTCATTAACCAGATTGCTTACGGAGAAGTGCCAGAACTAGTGCCCTTTGAGGAAAATGGCGTTCCGCTTTTGGCGCCAGTTCACCAGGGGCAAAAAACCGGTTGGTTCTACGATCACCGCGAAAACCGCCGCCTGTTAAACCGCTGGGTACGAGGGAAGCGTGTGTTGGACCTTTTCTCCTATGCGGGCGGCTGGGGAATCCAGGCTCTGGCCAACGACGCCAGTCACGCAGTTTGTGTAGATGCCTCGCAGCAGGCCCTGGACTGGTGTCAATTGAATGCACAGCACAACGGTTTTGCCGACAGACTGGATACCGTGCAAGGTAAGGCGCTAGAGGTTCTGAAGGCCATGGTGGCCGAGGGCGAGAAGTTTGATGTCATAGTGCTCGACCCCCCCGCGTTTATTAAAAGACGCAAAGATCACAAGGCCGGCCTTGCCGCTTACCGCCACATTAACGAACTGGCTATGCGTTTACTGTCACAGGATGGCTTGTTAGTAAGTGCTTCCTGCTCTATGCATTTACAATCGGATGAACTGCTCGACTGTGTACGCGGTGCGGCGCACCGATTGGGCCGTAGAGCTTCAATACTCGCCAGCGGTGGCCAGGGCGCAGACCATCCAATACATCCGGCAATTCCTGAGACCAACTACCTTAAGGCTCACTTTGCCCATCTGGGCGGCAGCCGCTGGTAGCGTGCATCTATTCGCTATAAAAGAAACCCCGGCGAAAGCCGGGGTTTCTAATTGAGTGCTCTGTCACTCTGTGGGATTAGAAAACGTATTTCATACCCAGTGTGGCGGTGCGCGGCCGGTTGGCGCGGGCACCATCGGGACTGCGGCTGATAATCACCTGCTCATCAAACAGGTTATCCACTTTCAGGTAACCGGTCAGGTCTCCGCTGAAATCGTAGTGCGCAGCGGCATCCACAACCCACAGAGACTCTGTGTAATCGAATTTATCGGTATTCCCCCGGTTACAACCGGTATTCACACACATCTCGTCCTGGTAAGCCGCGGTCAGGTTTAAACGCCAGGCTGCACCGCTATCGAGGCCGGCGGATACGGCAAAAACATTTTCCGGCAGATATTCTAGATTATCGCCGGCAAGCAGGTCATTGCCGTCACTATCTTCACTGATTTCTGCATCAGTAAAGGTATAGGTTGCCCGCACTGGTAGTATCCAACCATTTGTGAGCACCCACTCACTTCCAAACGTAGCTTCCAGCCCTTTGATTTCTGCTTCACCCAACTGGTAGGTTCCACTCTCAGCACCATTGGGGCATTTCACCGCCACCGAGCAGTTTTGCACAGCATTTTCATAGTCACTATAGAAGGCGATCAATTCGGCATTCAGGCTGCCGTTATCGAAGCGAGCACCCCATTCATAGTTTGTGGATAACTCCGGCCCCTGGCCATCGGCTGCACCTGCACCGGGAGGGGCAAAACCACGGTGCACACCTGCCAGCAGGCTCCACTGTTCGCTTGCCTGGTAAACAAGCCCCAAACCTGGCAGCCATTCATCCACCTGATTGGTGCGGTAACTGCCCTTCTCGGTACGCTCTGCGTCGTTATAGCGCTGCTGCTCGGTCTCAATATCCTCGTAGCGAAGAACAGCAGTGAGAGTCAGCTTATCGTTCAGCTGGATATCGTCGTAGATAAAGAACGAAGTTGCATCCGCTTCTTCAACACGGTTATTGCTTGAACTTGGCAGCTCAACACGTTCGTATACCAGCTGGCCATCGGTCTGATTAAAAACTTCTACGGGCTGATATCTGTCGACTTCATCCTGATGTTGACGTATACCGAAGGCTAATTCATGGGCGACGGTGCCAGTGCTAAAGCGCCAATCGGCACTGATCTGCAGGCCCTTGGCTTCGTACTCACGGTTGTTGTGCTTAACACCGAAGGTGTAATCCTCGGTGCCATCCAATACCGCCTGTGGGTCTAGAACTCCATCAACACTGCCGCCGGTATTAACAGCATCTATCAAGTCCCCCTCGCTGACCTTGAACCAGTCGCGCTTAAACTTGTTGTAGTAAGCCTGGGTATGCAGGGTAAAACTGTCACTCAGTTCTATGCTGTGGTTCAGCTGGATAGTGCTGTGGCGATTCTGCATTTCATCCAGGGCGCTGATACCGTATCGACGGTTCGGATCTTTCTTAAAGTCGGCATCCGTTAGGCCCAGATAACTCATGCCAGACTCCTCTTCGGAGTACTGCAGCTTGATATCCAACTGCTGGCGGTAGGTCGCATCCGCATTGGATTGGAGGCGACCTTTCAGCAGATAGTCTTCTTTGGCGATATCTGCACTGCCAGATCGATCAATTTCGCGGAAACCGTCAGCATACTGTTGCTGGGTCTCCAGTAGCCAGCCGGTATTTTCTGTGCTGGTGCCATAGTGTGCGTGCACACGGGTCTCACCGTATTCACCGGCTTCCAGCTGCACCATCCCCTGGCTGGAAGTGGGAATAGGGGTACTCAACATATTTACCGCACCACCCACGGTGAATGGGCCGTATTGCAACGCAGCGGGGCCCTTCACTACTTCAATGGCATCCATGCGGCCGGCACTCGGGAAATAATACGCTTCCGGTGCCGAGTAAGGTGCTGGAGCCACCAGGACTCCATCTTCCATCAGGGAAATTTTGGCGGAGCGCCCACCCTGGGCACCGCGAATTCCAATATTCGGGCGCAGACCGTAGCCATCCTCTTCAAGGATGTAGACCCCCGGAACCGAGCGCATCATACGGTTGATATCCACAAACTCGAATTTTGCCAGCTCTTCGGCATCAACCAGGTGCGCGGAGCCCGGCAGCTTGGAGACAGAATCGGAGTTACCAATAACGGATACGCTCTCTAAACGTTCCTCAGCGAGGCTGGGAGCTGCGACAGCAACCGCCAGGGCAAAAGCCATTGGCGACAGGAAAAATCTCTTCATGAACCCTCCAATGAATCTAAGTAATTTGTAATTGTTTTTGTTAATAAGAATGATTGTATTTTACCACTTAGAAGGGTGGGATATGACAGAACATTTTTTTGTTTTTTGGCGCCTTTACGAGGAAAAAACCTCTTTGTTTTTAGTTTCTATCCTAATAACTGGATGTTTCCTAGGATCTACTCTTTGAGCTGACTAGCATTGGGCCCATGTATCCACTTTGGGAATGCCCATGATACGAATGGCAGAACTCAAAGAGTTGGATAGGCTGGAACAGCTCTGGCTACACGCTGTAACAAATTCACACCCTTCGCTGCCCCGTCAGTTCTGGTTGCAGCGCCGTAGTGAATTTCGTAGAGACTGCCGCCGATCTAACCAATGCCTGGTCTTTACCGGCCGCCACAGCGCCGTTGCAGAGGCTTTTATTACCCTGGTGGACAGGGATAACATCGCCCACCTCTGTGTTAGCCCACTGTTCACCGGCTGTGGTATTGGCGCCACCTTACTTCAGGCTGTCGCCGGGGGATGTAAACAACTCCAAGCTCAAGTATTTCGTGAAAACCTGCGCACGCGTTATTTCCTGCAAAAACATGGGTTTGTGGAAACACAGCGTGGATACAATGCCGAATATGGCCAGCATCAGATTTTTATGTCCTGTGGAGGTCTTCGCCCCTGAATTCATAACCTAAAATCCGAGGTTCAACCCATTACTTATAACCGAAGCTTATTGATTCACTCCTTTTTATTGTTTCTACGCGACAAGCTATCCGGGTAGCATGACTTCCATTCTAGTTTTCCAATGCGCTGATTTTTATGGGATACAACGCTTCCAGTAATGCCCTGCAGCCTTCGAGAGGCCGCTTCTTTCATCACAATGCCAACCTGGCAGTATTGAATCAGACTTTTGCTGAGGCTAAACCCAGCGAAATCATGCAATTCACCATGGAAAAGGCCCTGAACCCGGTAGTCTTTACCAACTTCCGCCCCCTTGCTGTGGCCTTTCTGCATCTTGTGAGCAGAGCCAAGCCGGATATTCCGGTGATCTGGGTGGATCACGGTTACAACACTCCTGAGACCTATCGCCATATTGAAAATGTGGTAAAACAGCTGGGCCTCAATCTGCGTACCTACTCTCCAAAGATGTCCGCGGCCCACTACAACGCTGTATACGGTGGTATTCCAGCCCTGGATACTCCCGAGCACGACTTCTTTTCGCGTACGGTCAAGCTCGAGCCGTTTAACCGCGCCATGCAGGAATTGAAACCGGATGTGTGGTTAAACGGCATTCGTCACGATCAGAATGCACATCGTAAAAACCTGGATGTTTTTACCCAGGGGAATCACGGCACCATTCGCGTAGCGCCAATGTTTCATTTGAAAGAGATTGATGTAGAAG
The DNA here is from genome assembly GCF_052467515.1 of Microbulbifer mixtoriginis (SeqCode). Classification (NCBI taxonomy): domain Bacteria; kingdom Pseudomonadati; phylum Pseudomonadota; class Gammaproteobacteria; order Cellvibrionales; family Microbulbiferaceae; genus Microbulbifer; species Microbulbifer mixtoriginis (SeqCode). The sequence continues at coordinate 4,552,312 of NZ_CP174314.1, forward strand.
AGTACGTTTACGAAAACGAACTGCCGGACAATGATGTGTATTTCGATCCGACCAAGGGTGAAGAACATCGCGAGTGCGGGTTATTACTGGAGAAATAAATTCATAGATCGGCGGGGGAATTTTTTCTCCGCCTTTTTTCTAAAAACTTTCTTTTTCCCTTAGTTTTTCTTCCAAGATACCCAATCTTCCGCGATCAAATAGTTCTTATTTATGCAGATCTAGTAATTCATAATTTTGGCTTTTGTCAGATTTCTCTGCAAAAAATATTTTTTTATCTTTGCTTTTTTCCCATTCCCTTCTGCTAGCTGACAGCAGAAACAGAAGGGCTTATAAAACTATATTCTTAATATTCAGCCAACTAAGCAGCGGCCTCACCGGTAAGATGCCGGCCTTTTTCCAAATGATTTTTTAGGTCCTCCAACATTTTACCAAACTGTGTGCCCGTCATTTTTTTCACTACCGGGCTCAGTACGCCACCAATGGCACCCAGCTCCATGTTCGCAGTGAAGCTCACCCTTGTCCCATTTTCGGATAAAGCCTCTAATTTAAACTGCGATAAACTTTTCTTCACCGGAAATCCTGGCGGTGTGTTCTTGGTTTCTACAGACACATCCAGTTCATGCTTTTTATCATCAAATCTTGTGATGGTTTCATCAGCGACAAGACCATTGGGGCCTTTATTTGTCAGTACACAGACACGCCCTTTTACACTGGCATTGCCAACCGGTGTACCCTCTTTGGCAAAGGAATGCGGTATCAGCGTCATCCATTGGTAAGCGGTATCAAAATCCACAGCAAGCACTTTCCAGACCTCCTCAATCGGGCGGTCTATGGCAACTTCTCTCTTAACTTGAACGATTTTCATTGGATTCTCCCAGGATGTTCGGTGCAATAAACATTGACGGGAGACAGATTAACTGGACACTATTTGCAACGGAATATAACAAAATAGGACACTGTGTTGCATAAAGGATCCATTGAATGGACTGATATTCAGTTCTTTATTGCGGTTGCCAGGAGTCATAGTGCCCGCAGCGTTGCCGAAGACCTTGGAGTGAGCCACTCCACTGTATCCCGCCGTATTGACGCTCTTGAAGAGAGGCTTCAAGCCAGGCTGTTTTACCGTAACTCCAAAGGTTATCAACTAACCGAAGATGGAGAAGCCATGCTCGGTTATGCCAAATCCGCAGAGCAGTACCTCGACGCGGCACAGAAGCACCTGCAGGGTGGTAGCCATCGGCTCTCTGGGGAAATACGCGTTACCATGCCTGATGTCGTGGCCTCCCATCTTGTGATTCCGCACCTCAATGAGTTCACCAATGACTACCCACAGATAAACGTTCAGCTCCTAGTGACCAGCCAGGTGCTCAGCCTCGAGAAACACAAGGCGGATGTGGCTTTGAGAATCCTGCCCAAAGGTGCAGAGGTACCCGAAAGGTTTATTGCCCGTAAGCTTACCAACCTACCTAGCTGCTGTTACGGCTCGCCAGCCTATATTGCAGAATCACTACCAGAACACGGCCGCTGGCTCGGCTGGAGCAGTGAGGATGGCAGGGTGAACTGGGCCCAAAACACCCCTTATCCGGATTTGCCCTATCAACATCAGATCAGCCATGGCCTGATACAGCTAGAAGCCGTCAGAAGCGGACTGGGCTTAGCCAGGCTTCCCTGCTTTCTCGCCGATGGGATTAATGGAGTAATTCGCTTACCCGGCGCGGAGCCTTCCAGCCTGCACGATCTGTGGCTGGTCTCTACACCGGAACACCGCAATGTGCTGCGCTTTAAAGTCTTTCGAGAGTTTGTTGTGAGTCTATTCAGGCGCCTTGAGGATAAGTTGAAAGGCAAGCTGGCGGGGTGATTTCGATCGATATTTGCCTGGAGCGGTATAAAACCGCCCCAGGTAATCCATCTATTTTTAAGCGCAAGAGCGTCTGGAAGACTTAAACATCCAGGTTTTCTACCGCCAAGGCATTGGTCTCGATAAAGTCACGGCGTGGCTCTACCTGATCCCCCATTAGGGTGGTAAAGATCTGATCTGCTGCGATAGCATCTTCAACAGTTACCTGCAGCATACGACGGCTCTCTGGGTCCATGGTAGTTTCCCAAAGCTGCTCCGGGTTCATCTCACCTAGCCCCTTATAGCGCTGGATACCGTAGCCTCTGCGGCTCTCGCCCATCAGCCAGTCCATCACTTCAGGGAAGCTGCCAACAGGGTGCTGCTTCTCGCCGCGTTGGATAAAGGCACCCTCTTCCAACAGCCCCACCATTTTCTCACCCAGAGCGCAGATAGACGCATACTCGGCGGAATCGAAGAACTCGTGGTTAATCAGGTAGTCACTGCCGACACCGTGGGCCACGATATGGATATGGGGCAGGAATAGGCCGCGCTCGGTGTTTTCCTGAACCGTCACTTCGTGACGACGGGTTCCACCACTCTCTTCATCGCCGAGTTTCTCCTGGAGCTTCTCACTCCAAGCCGCGACTTTGTCCTGGGACTGCAGGTCTTCCTGAGACAAGCTGGGCAGGTAGATCATGCTGCGCAGCACCTCTTCTGGATACAGGCGGGACAGACGATCAATAGTAGCCAGCACACTGCGATACTCGCCCACCAGGCTTTCCAGGGAAGCGCCAGATAGTCCAGGGGCATCCGGGTTCACAAATAATGTGGCGCCTTCTAGGGCGGCGTTGGTGAGGAACTGAGTCAGAGCACCCTCATCTTTTAAGTACTGCTCCTGCTTACCCTTGGAAATCTTATACAGTGGCGGCTGGGCGATATAGATATGGCCACGCTCAATCAACTCCGGCATCTGGCGGAAGAAGAATGTCAGCAGCAATGTGCGGATATGGGCTCCATCCACATCCGCATCGGTCATGATGATGATGCTGTGGTAACGCAGCTTATCGGGGTTGAATTCGCTCTTACCGATGCCACAGCCCAGTGCGGTGATCAAGGTGCCCACTTCGGCACTGGAGAGCATTTTGTCGAAGCGCGCTTTTTCCACATTGAGGATTTTGCCCTTCAGCGGTAGGATCGCCTGGGTACGACGATCGCGGCCCTGCTTAGCAGAACCACCGGCAGAGTCACCCTCCACCAGGTAGATTTCCGACAAGGCTGGGTCTTTCTGCTGGCAGTCTGCCAGTTTTCCGGGCAGACCAGCGATATCCAAGGCACCTTTACGACGGGTCATCTCACGCGCCTTACGCGCCGCCTCACGGGCTTTCGCCGCATCGATCATTTTAGTAACGACGGACTTGGCTTCCTGGGGGTTCTCCAACAGGTAGTCGTTGAAATGGTGTCCCATCTCCTGCTCAACAGCGGGCTTCACCTCAGAGGAAACCAGCTTGTCTTTGGTCTGCGAGGAGAATTTCGGGTCTGGTACCTTCACAGAGATAATCGCGGTGAGGCCTTCTCGGGCATCGTCACCGGTGGTGTTGACCTTATCTTTTTTGCCCAGGCCCTCGCGCTCAATATAGGTGTTCAAACCGCGAGTCAGCGCCGCGCGGAAACCTGCCAGGTGGGTGCCACCATCGCGCTGAGGGATATTGTTGGTGTAGCAGAAAATGCTTTCCTGGAAACTGTCATTCCACTGTAGCGCCACTTCTACGGCGATGCCGTCATCGCGCTGGCTCTGGAAGTGCAACACCTTGTTGATGGGAGTTTTGTTTTGGTTAAGAAACTCCACAAAGGCACTCAAGCCGCCCTCGTATTCATAGACCTCTTCCTTACCACTACGCTCGTCCTTCAAGACAATGCGTACACCGGAATTGAGGAAGGACAGCTCGCGCAAGCGCTTGGCCAGTACATCGAAATGGAATTCGATATTGCTGAAGGTATCTGCAGAGGGCTTGAAGTGCACGGTGGTGCCGGTGGTATCACTATCTCCCACCACCTCCAGTGGAGCCTGGGGCACACCGTGATGATAGGTTTGCTCGTGGATCTTACCCCCACGGCGAATAGTCAGCTTCAACTCTTTTGACAGCGCATTTACTACCGACACACCCACGCCATGCAGACCACCGGATACCTTATAGGTATTGTCATCGAACTTACCACCGGCGTGCAGCACGGTCATAATTACTTCTGCTGCAGAAACCCCCTCTTCTGGGTGGATTTCTGTTGGAATACCACGGCCGTTATCTGAGACGGAAATCGATTCATCCGGATGGATGGTTACGCGAATCTCATCGCAATGGCCTGCTAGTGCTTCATCGATGGAGTTGTCGACCACCTCGAACACCATGTGGTGCAGGCCGGTGCCATCGTCGGTATCACCGATATACATTCCGGGGCGCTTGCGCACCGCATCCAGGCCTTTGAGTACCTTGATACTGCTCGAGTCATAGCTTTGCTGCTCTGACATTTATTCGCTCCATTCAACTTATTATGCAGCCGATGCATCGGCGCTGATATTCCCATGTTCCACGTGGAACACTTTTGGGCAATTCCAAGGGGCTTCCAATTGTCGCCAGGGGCGGCTTGTAGTGCCCTCATCTATTCCGGTTACCAGTACCTGGCTGGCACAACGACCAACCCACTGGGCAAAAACTTGCTGATTGTGATCATCCAGCTCTGCTGGAAGGTCGTCCACAAGAAATACCGGTTTCTCTCGGTGACGACAAACCAACTGCGCCATAGCCGTGCGTACGGCGCATACCAGCATTTTCTGCTGGCCACGGGATAAAACATTGTGTGCAGGCTCACCTGCAACGGTAAAACGGAGATCTGCTCTGTGAGGCCCAGTGCGGGTATGTCCCTGACTGAGATCACTATCCCGAGACTCTCTAAGCGCTTCGGCCAGTTCAACCTCTTTTCGCCAACCGCGTCGATAACTCATATCCACCCGATTTAGCAGGCTGGGAGGTAACTCTTCCAGTAGCGTTGTTACGGCCGCACGCAATTGCTCGAATTGGCTGCGACGCAGGGTATCCACCTGTTCGCCACTTTGGGACAACTGATGCTCCCAAATCCCGATCGCGTCCGGATCGATTTTACCACGTCGCAACAAGGCATTTCGCTGCTTCAGTGCGATTTGATAGTTTTTCCATTGCTGAGCAAAGAGATGTTCCACGTGGAACACTGTCCAATCCAGAAGTCGCCTGCGCACTCCAGGGCCACCATCCAGGGCGGAGAAACTATCGCTGTTAATCAGTTGTAATGGGAGACAGTTAGCAAGCTGTGAACTGGACTCAGCCGCAGCCTGGTTGATACGCACACGGCCTCCGCCATCAGCTAGGCGCTCGACCCCAAGATTGAAGCCCGTATCCAGCTGGGTAAAAACCGTGAGCCCTGAATGATCATGGCGGATAACCGATTTGTGCTGGCGAGACCGAAAAGAGCGGCCTGTAGCCAACATATGAACAGCTTCAAGAATGGAAGTCTTGCCACTGCCATTGACGCCACAGAACAGGTTAACCCCAGTGTCCAAAAGCAGATCGGCATGAGAGATATTTCGAAAATTAGAAATCAGAAGGCGGGTCAGCGCCATAGACCCCTCGCCCCGCTGGCTGGGAAAATTTCAGCGGCAATATTCAGAAAAAATAAAGGGACCGCCTGTTGATAATACAGTGCGGTCCCTTCTCGATTGTGGGCCAAATGCTTACTAACCAGGGCTTACAGACGCATCGGCATAATCACGTAGAGGGCATCTCCGTCCTCAGGTTGCTGCAGTAAAGCACTGCTGTTGGCATCCGCCAGACTGATGCGAATCTGGTCGCTGTGAATAGCACCAGTAACATCGAGCAAATAGGAAACGTTAAAGCCTATTTCCATGGGCTCCCCCACGTAATCCACCATCATTTGCTCTTCGGCCTCCTCCTGCTCGGGGTTATTGGCCACAATCTGCAGCAAACCCTCGGAGACCTGCAAACGTACCCCACGATATTTTTCATTGGAAAGAATCGCTGCTCGGGAGAAAGCCTGACGCAGGCCCTGACGGTCGGCATAGACCACGTTGCCGGCACCACGTGGCAGAACGCGCTCATAATCCGGGAACTTGCCATCCACCAGCTTAGAGGTAAAGGTGAACTGGCCACTCATCACACGGATATGGTTATTGCCCAATACTACCTGCGCCTGCACGTCGCTATCTTCCAGCAAACGCCCCAATTCCAACACGCCCTTGCGCGGTACAATCGCCTGAATGGGTGCCGATACATTCAAGCCCGGAGCATCGCGGTCGCACAGTGCCAGGCGGTGACCGTCAGTGGCGACTGCGCGCAGCTGCTGTGGGCGGCACTCCAGCAGTAGGCCATTCAGGTAATAGCGCACGTCCTGCTGGGCCATGGCAAAGCTGGTTGCCTCGATCAGACGGCGAATCTCGCGCTGAGAAATATCGAATCGAGTCTGGGCACTGGCTTCCTCCTGATTGGGGAAGTCCGCTGCGGGTAAAGTGGATAACTGAAAACGGCTGCGGCCACTGCGCAATACCAGGCGCTCGCCATCGCGCTCAAATTTTAATTCAGCGCCATCCGGTAATGAGCGACAGATATCCAGCAGCTTACGTGCTGGAACAGTTACTTCACCTTCCATTTCCACGCCATCCACCGGCAAGCGGCCGACAATTTCCACTTCGAGATCAGTACCAGTCAGGGACAACTCCTGACCTTGTAATTGCATCAATACATTGGCCAGGACCGGCAGGGTCTGGCGTTTCTCAACGACACCGGCTACCAGTTGTAGGGGCTTCAGCAGGGCGTCCCGGCTCACATTGAATTTCATCGGTAGTTTCGCCTTGTTTGTCAGTTATTCGATTAAGTGGTCAACGACCGTGTCAGTAACTTTACGTCCTCGCGGATATCCGCATCAGACTCCTGCAATTCGCGAATTTTGCGGCAGGCATGCAAGACCGTAGTGTGGTCACGCCCGCCAAAGGCATCGCCAATCTCTGGCAAACTGTGGTTGGTCAACTCTTTAGCCAGAGACATAGCCACCTGACGCGGACGCGCGACAGAGCGGCTGCGGCGCTTGGACAACAGGTCGGCCACCTTGATCTTGTAGTACTCGGCCACCACGCGTTGAATATTGTCCACACTCACCAAACGATCCTGCAAGGCGAGTAGATCCTTGAGGGCCTCGCGCACCAATACATCGTCAATGGCACGGCCGGTAAATTGGGAGTTGGCTATCACACGGCGCAGGGCGCCTTCTAGCTCGCGCACATTAGAGCGGATACGCTGCGCGATAAAGAAAGCGGAATCGTGGGGTAACTCTACACCGAACTGCTCCGCTTTCTTCATTAATATGGCTACCCGCGTCTCCAGTTCAGGCGGTTCCACAGCCACAGTCAGGCCCCAACCAAAGCGGGACTTGAGGCGCTCTTCAAGGCCGTCGATCTCCTTGGGATAGCGGTCGCAGGTCAGGATAATCTGTTGGCCACCCTCGAGAAGCGCATTAAAAGTGTGGAAAAACTCCTCCTGAGAGCGCTCCTTACCAGCAAAGAACTGAATATCGTCAATCAGCAGCGCATCCACAGAACGGTAATAGCGCTTAAAATCGCTGATGGCGTTGAGCTGTAGAGCCTTCACCATATCCGCGACAAAACGTTCAGAGTGCAGGTAGACCACTTTGGCATTGGGATTGCGCTCTAACAACGCATTGCCCACCGCATGCATAAGGTGCGTTTTACCCAGGCCCACACCACCATAAATAAAGAGCGGGTTGTAGGCGCCACCAGGGTTGTCGGAGATTTGCTGCGCAGCAGCCAAGCCCAATTGGTTGGACTTACCTTCAACAAAAGATTTAAAGGTGAAGTTTCGATTGAGGGAGCTGCCGTGCTTAATGGCGCCCTCAACCTCAACCTGCCGCGCGGGTTGTTCCGGGATAGAACGCACCATGTCGCTCATTACCGCAGGACGAATATCGGATACCGCCTGCTCCCCCTTGCTGACCTGTCTGGAGTTGGTCTCCTCTTCCAGTATTGAATGAGGATTTACACCAGGGCCACCACCAAAGCCGCCACCATTCAGCGGCTGATTGGAAACTGGAGCCTGTGGCTCCGCATGGCTCATAAACCCCTGAGAGACAGAGGGAGAAACCACACCAGGTGTTGTGGAAAAATCCACCGAACCCGATGAAACAGAAGGTGCTGGGGAAGTTGTAGGTGCTATCGGCGGCGGCATAGCACTGGCAACCGGAGCCGTAGGGGGCACGGGAGCCGGTACAGGAGCCGCTTCCATTGCTGCGCGACTACGCTGAAAACGCGCGGGGCGACGAGCAGTGATCTCCAGCCCTACTTGAAGTGGCTGTCCAGGAGAGAACTGGTGGACCAGCTCGCGGATACGATGAAGGAATTTACCGCCAACCCAGTCCAGTACAAAGCGATTTGGTGCAACCAGTCGCAACTCGCCCTCTGCACACGCGGGATTGACGCGCAGCGGTCTGATCCAGGTATTGAACTGCTGAGATGGCAGCTCATCCTGCAAACAGCTCGCGCACTGCTTCCAAACGGATTCAGTCAAGAAACCCCCCAAAACCCCAAAATGGTAAGACCACGGAGACAACGGCATGAAAGGACTGGAGTGCCCTAGCCGTCAAATAAGATCGGCGCAGTATACCTTTCCATCGATGGGTTATCCACAAGAAAGCGTGGCGCTGTTGAAAAAATTGCGCAAAAATGTCCATGCAATCAGGTATTTGCGTAACAATTAGACAATTGAAGCCTACGCCTTTGGAACTTTATCCACAACTACCTGTGCATATCTTGGGGTCAATCGGTGGGCATCACGAAATACATCAGGTAGCTCAAGGGCTTGTCTGGTAGCCGTTATTTGGCATCAGTGATTTAGTGGTAAACAAGCCGAATATCTCCCGTCTGTGCGTTGCTTTCACTGCTGCCTTTCTATACAATCCGCGGCCTTCGCAGCGCGTAGCTCCGTCTGCGCCGGCTCTGTGCCGGACCGGAGCCCAGGCCGCGGCCGGGGATGGTCCCGAGAAATCTTGAACACAAAGTCTCAGGTAGCAAGACTATGAAACGCACATTTCAACCCAGCAACTTGAAGCGCAAACGCACTCACGGTTTCCGCGCTCGTATGGCAACTAAAAACGGCCGTAAAATCCTGGCCCGCCGCCGCGCTAAAGGCCGCAAAGTACTGTCTGCATAATATCTCTTCTTTTTAGAGATTCTCCCTATGCAGCAGGTGCGCAGCAGCTTTGGATTTGCCAAGACTCTGCGCCTGCTTAATGCGGCGCAGTATCGCAAGGTTTTCAATGAAAACGTTGTGCGCGCCGCGCATCCCCACCTCCTGATCCTCGCATGCCCCAGTGATTCTGAGCATCCGCGCCTCGGCTTGGTAATTGCCAAGAAGCATGTGCGCAACGCCTCCGACCGCAATCGAATCAAGCGAATTACCCGAGAAACCTTCCGCTTGCAGCAACACCAGTTGCCGCCGCTGGATGCTGTAGTATTGGCTCGCCCGGGGGTTGCAGATCTGGATAAGGCCTCACTGGCGAAGACACTAAACAAGCTCTGGCGCAAGCTGGCCAAGCGCGCGCAACAGCCACAATCGAAGTCATGAAGTGGCTACTGATCAAGCTGATACACGTCTACCGCTATCTGGCCAGCCCATGGGTAGGTAACCAGTGCCGCTTTTACCCGACCTGCTCGCGATACTCCGAAGAGGCGATTGAAACTCACGGAGCCTTAAAGGGGGGTTATTTAACTGCGCGCCGCCTTATAAAATGCCACCCCTGGCACCCTGGTGGACTGGACCCGGTTCCCCCCACCAAACACAAGAACACGCTCTAGGTATTAAGATGGATTGGCAACGCTATACGCTGCTAGGTGGAATTCTCGCGGTTCTCCTCGCACTTATCTTCCAGTGGAATGCATTTCAAGAGCAGCACACTCCTGAACTCGACCGCGAAACCATAGTTCACAACGATATACAGAGCGGCAGCCAAATCCCGGCGCAGACCAGCGAAAACGGCAATGGCGATGTACCCCAACTGGAGTCCCAAGCGCCAGCAGAGACAGGCACCGATAGCGGCCAACGCACGCTCATCAATGTCACCACCGACGTCTTTGATCTGCTCATTGATCCTCGTGGCGGTGATATCGTAAAAGTGGCCCTGCGACAGTTCCAGGAAAAGCTGGATACGCCTGACCAGCCCTTAATCCTGTTAAACCAGACTCGCTATCACACCTATATCGCCCAGAGTGGTCTGATCGGTAACAACGGTACCGATAGCGCCGCTGGCCGCCCCCTATTTAAGGTTGAAAAGACCAACTACGCCATGGTGGAAGGGCAGGATCAGCTGATTGTGGACCTGACCCTGCAGCAAGAAGGTGCAAATATCACCAAACGCTACACCTTCAAGCGTGGGGACTACCTCGTTCAGGTGGCCTACCTGGTAGATAACACCAGCGCCAAGCCCTGGTCCGCCGCCATGTTTGGCCAGATCAAGCGCGATGCCAGTGAACCGGTGACTGATACCGGTTTTGGTATGTCACCCTTCCTCGGTGCCGCTCTTCACACCAACGAAGAAAATTACTTCAAGCAGGATTTTGAGGAAATCGCCGAGAAACCCACCCGCACCACAGTCGAAGGCGGTTGGGTAGCCATGGTGCAGCACTATTTCCTTAGCGCCTGGATTCCCCCACAGGATGAACGCAACACTTTTGAGCTGCGCGAATTGTCCAACGGACTCTTCCGTATGGGCTTCACCGCCCAGCCGGTACAAATCCCCGCCGCGACTCAGGGCGAGCTGAGCGCTTCCTTCTATGCCGGCCCCAAGGATGTCTACCGCCTAGAGGAGATCTCACCCTACCTAGACCTGACCGTGGATTACGGCTGGCTGTGGTGGATTGCCAAGCCGCTGTTCCGCGTACTGCACTTTATCCAGGAGCATATTGTCAGTAACTGGGGCTGGGCGATTATCCTGCTCACCGTCTTTATCAAGACACTGCTGCTGCCGCTGTCCGCCGCAGGCACCAAGTCTATGGCGCGCATGCGCAAGTTTGCTCCACAGATGAAAAAACTGCAGGAGCAGTACAAGGACAATCGTCAGAAGTTGGCGGAAGAGACCATGAAGCTCTACCGCCGCGAGAAGATCAATCCCATGGGGGGCTGCCTGCCGATCCTACTGCAGATGCCGGTGTTTATCGCCCTCTACTGGATGCTCACCGAAACCGTAGAGCTGCGCCACGCGCCCTGGATCTTCTGGATTCACGACCTGTCGGCAAAGGACCCTTATTTCATCCTGCCAGTACTGATGGGCCTGTCCATGTGGTTTATGCAGAAGCTAAACCCGGCCCCCACCGACCCGACCCAGGCCCGTATCATGCAGTTGATGCCGGTGATGATGACGGTATTCTTCCTGTGGTTCCCGGCTGGCCTAGTACTGTACTGGATCGCCAACAACCTGATCACCATCGGTCAAACTTGGTATATCAACAAGCAGGTGGATGCCGGAAAATACTGATCAAGTATCCACAGATCACAAACAACAAGGGCCGCTACTGCGGCCCTTTTCCGTTATGTCGAGTACACTCAGCCGATGACACAACAAAGCCTTAATCGTGACACCATCGCCGCCGTCGCCACCGCACCAGGGCGCGGTGGTATCGGTGTAATCCGCCTCTCTGGCCCCAAAGCCCTGTCCATTGCCCAGCAAATCTGCGGGGATAAACCGCTCAAAGCGCGCTATGCCCATTACCGAAATTTTTTCCACAGTGAGCAACTGATCGACCAGGGACTCGCCCTATTCTTCCCAGGCCCCAACTCATTTACCGGAGAAGACGTGGTGGAACTGCAGGGCCACGGTGGCCCGGTCATTCTCGATCAACTGCTGAAGGCAACGATCGAACTGGGAGCCCGCCAGGCACGTCCCGGGGAGTTTTCTGAACGCGCCTTCCTCAACGACAAAATGGATCTCACCCAAGCCGAAGCGATCGCCGATCTGATTGATGCCGGTAGTGCCCAAGCGGCGCGCAACGCCATGCGTTCACTACAGGGCGCTTTTTCCGACAAGATCGAAGACCTTGTAGAAAGCCTTACCCACCTGCGTATCTATGTGGAAGCCGCCATCGATTTTCCCGAAGAGGAGATCGACTTTCTCGCCGATGGCAAGGTGGCTGCGGATATCCAGGCCCTACTGGCACAAATGGCTGGCGTAGAAGCCCAAGCGCGCCAGGGCGCCATTATGCGAGAGGGTATGCGGGTGGCCATTGCCGGGCGTCCGAATGCCGGCAAGTCGAGCCTGCTCAATGCCCTCGCGGGTCGCAATACTGCCATCGTCACCGATATCGCCGGCACCACCCGCGATATCTTGCGGGAAGATATCCACATTGACGGCATGCCCCTGCAGTTCGCCGATACCGCCGGCCTGCGGGATGCGCCAGATAAAGTAGAGCAAATAGGCATCGAGCGCGCCTGGGAGGAGATTCACCAGGCGGATCGCGTGCTCCTGGTAATGGATGCAGAGCAACTTCACTCACTGGACCCGGCAGAGGCCTGGCCGGAATTTACCAACCAGCTTCAGGACTTAGACAAGCTCACACTGGTACTGAACAAAATTGATCTCAGCGATTACAGTGCCGGCCTCCAAGCTCACACTCAAGGAGTGCCGGTTATAGCCATAAGCGCCAAGACCGGTGCGGGCCTCGAAGCACTGAAGGAGCATTTGAAACAGTCTATCGGCTTCAGTGGTGCTGCCGAAGGCACTTTTAGTGCGCGTAGACGTCATTTAGAGGCTCTTGAGCGCGCCCGTGCCTTTATTGAGCAAGGTTCCCAGCAGCTCCACAGCCATGGTGCAGGTGAGTTACTCGCGGAAGACTTACGCCAAGCCCAACAGGCGCTAGGGGAGATCACAGGTGCAATGAGTGCGGACGAGCTGCTCGGGAAAATTTTCGGCAGCTTTTGTATCGGAAAATAAGAAGGTGAGGAGTTCCACGCACTTATCCAATTGGGGGCGCTAGCTAATAGCGTCCTCTTCTCTTCCCTATAGTACCTCCCCACTCTCCTTCTTCTTATTCTCCTTCTGGCACAAGTTCCACACCTCTTGCTCACAGGAAGAGCCCAGATCTATCCTAGGTTGTTAAAAAAGTTCTATTTAATCCCCAGCTTTCCCGCATATTTTCCACGAAATAGGTGAGAAATAAGCTTGAGATAGCTGTTTAAATGGCTCTTAAGGGAAAGAAGTTATACATGTCCACGGGGATTTCCCGTGGATAAGCTTATTGGCAGTTATCTCACCATTAACCCACACCCATTCAATGGGTATATGCACAGATTTATACATTGCCTTCGACTACTCACAGGTATCCCCCAGAAAGTCTGGGTAAAGCACCACAGACACTAGTCAAAAAAAACTGACTGTGGGCAAAAGAGGGGATAAGCACCTGCAAAATAGAATAATCGTATGATGATAACTTCCTAATAAGAGTAGGTAGGGCAAAGTTGTCCCAAGTTTTCACAGCCTCATACCCCGGTTACCCCTGTGTCCACCAAGGGTTTGTCGGCAGGGTTTTCATCTTTGTAACCTATTGTTTTTAAAGGTTTTTTTGTGCTTATACCGAGTTGCCGCAGGTCTAATAAAAACAATAAATATAAAAAAATACTCTTTAAGATATACATATATTCATTAGTAAGAGTATTTAAGAAAGCAAGACAGAGTTTTGAAATTCATTCGATCAGAAGTTGATATTCAGGAAGGAGAGAGAAAGACAAAGGCAGAGCTTTCCTAAACGGCTTGAATAAAGCCAATTGCTGAGGACACTTACTGACTATAAAATGTGCGCCCCAAGTTGTAACCAGTAACAGCCATTATGGAATTCCCTAAGACCTATGATGTGATCGTGATCGGCGGAGGCCATGCAGGTACCGAAGCCTCACTGGCAGCGGCACGTATGGGAGCTTCCACTCTGCTACTGACCCACAATATCGAGACCCTCGGGCAAATGTCCTGCAACCCGGCCATTGGCGGTATTGGCAAGAGTCATCTCGTGAAGGAGGTCGATGCCCTCGGTGGCGCTATGGCAACGGCAACAGACCTGGGCGGAATTCAGTTCCGGGTCCTCAATGCCCGCAAAGGTCCCGCAGTAAGGGCAACGCGTGCCCAGGCCGATAGAGCCCTATATCGCGCCGCGATCCGTTCGATCCTGGAAGCACAGGAAAACCTGGAGATCTTCCAACAAGCGGCAGATGACCTGATTGTCGAAGGTGAACGCGTTGTGGGCGTTGTCACCAACGCAGGAGTACGCTTTCGAGCCAAGACAGTGGTACTGACCGCCGGGACTTTCCTCGGTGGGCGTATCCACATCGGCTTGGATAACCACGCCGGCGGCCGCGCCGGAGACCCACCCTCGATTGCCTTGGCGGATCGTCTGCGCGAACTGCCTTTCCGTGTCGACCGCCTCAAAACCGGCACCCCTCCTCGTATTGATGCCCGCTCAGTAGATTTCAGTGAGTTGGAGGAGCAGTGGGGAGACAGTCCCACACCGGTGATGTCTTACTTGGGCAGCCGCGATCAGCACCCGCGCCAGGTCTGCTGCTGGATTACCCACACCAATGCCCGCACTCATGAAATTATCCAAGGGGGGCTCGATCGCTCGCCCATGTATTCCGGTGTGATTGAGGGGATCGGCCCGCGCTATTGCCCCTCCATTGAGGACAAGGTGCACCGCTTTGCGGACAAAGACAGCCACCAGGTGTTTATCGAGCCCGAGGGGCTGACTACCAACGAGCTATACCCCAATGGTATTTCCACCAGTCTGCCTTTCGATGTGCAGATTGAGCTGGTGCACTCCATCAAGGGCTTTGAAAAGGCGCATATCACCCGCCCGGGCTATGCGATTGAGTACGATTTTTTCGATCCGCGGGATCTATTGCCCTCCCTGCAGACCAAATTTATCCAGGGGCTCTACTTTGCCGGCCAGATCAATGGCACTACCGGCTACGAAGAAGCGGCCGCCCAGGGACTCCTGGCTGGCACCAATGCCGCACTACAGGCGCAGGAGCGCGAAGCCTGGTCCCCGCGTCGGGATGAAGCCTACCTGGGCGTGCTTGTAGATGATTTGATCACCAGTGGCACCAAAGAGCCCTACCGCATGTTTACCAGCCGCGCGGAATATCGCTTGCTGCTCCGTGAGGACAATGCTGACCTGCGCCTGACCGAAAAAGGTCGCGAATTGGGCCTTGTCGACGATACCCGCTGGGCAGCGTTCAGTGAAAAGCGCGAGGCGATCGCTAAGGAAACCCAGCGACTGCAAGAGACCTGGGTGCACCCAAAGACATCCCAGGCCGCCTCCGTAGAAACCAAACTGCCGCAGCCATTGGCGCGGGAATACAGCCTGATGGACCTGCTGCGCCGTCCGGAACTGGGCTATCAAGATGTGGCGGGCCTCAAAGGGGAAGCGGTAACCGACGAGCAGGTTGCCGAACAGGTGGAAATTTCGGCCAAGTACGCCGGTTATATCGATCGCCAGCGCGAGGAAATTGAGCGCTTGCAGGCCTACGAAGATACCCCGATCCCGGCGGACTTCGACTACAGCGATATTTCCGGTCTGTCCAATGAGGTCAAGCAAAAGCTGGGAGAGACCCGCCCGGATACCCTGGCGCGGGCCTCGCGGATACCGGGCGTGACGCCCGCATCCATATCCCTGCTGCTGATCCAGTTGAAAAAGCGCGGGCTGCTGAAGCGCAAAAAAGCGGTATAAATCGGTTTTCCACAGGGTATCCCGCGAGGCCCTGCGGGGTTTGAGTTTCGCGGGACTACTGGGGGATAGACCCATTTCTCACTCAATGGAACAGTTTCGTCCGCGCCTGTTAGAGGCGGCGGCACAGATGTCGGTGGCACTCAGTGACCGGCAGCAGGATCAGCTACTGGAATACCTGGCGCTTTTTGCCCGCTGGAACAGTGCCTACAACCTGTCCGCCATACGCGACCCGGAGCAGATGCTGGAGCGCCATATTATCGACAGCCTCAGTGTGGTAAATCTCTGTGGCGAAGGCTCTTTGATCGATGTGGGTAGCGGTGGCGGCCTGCCAGGGATTCCTCTGGCAATTGTGCATCCGGAGCGCGCCATCACCCTGCTCGACAGCAATGGCAAGAAGACCCGCTTCCTGTTCCAAGTGGCCAGCACCCTGCCCCTGCCCAATATCACGGTAGTCAATGAGCGGGTAGAAGCCTTTGTGCCAGAACAGCCTTTTGCCGGTGTGGTGTCCCGCGCCTTTGCCTCCATCGAAGATATGGTCAATGGCAGTGAGCATATGTTGGCACCCAGGGGTCGTTTTTATGCCATGAAGGGCAAGCTGCCTGAGGATGAGTTGAGCGCTCTGCCAAAAGGCATTAAGGTCGAGCAGGTGCACCGGTTGTCGGTGCCCGGCTGCGACGGTGAGCGACATATGATTCAGCTCTGTCGCACAGAATAAGATGATAGTTTGGCGGGTTTGTCGCCCGCCCAATCCTGCTCCCCTTTCGTGGGACACAATAGCCGCTGCCCGAAGCTGAGTCAGCGTGGGGGCAAACGCACCCGGAAACAACAAAGGACAAGAATCTTGAGCAAGATATTTGCTGTGGCCAACCAGAAAGGCGGGGTCGGTAAGACCACTACCTGCGTCAACCTGGCCGCATCTTTGGTTGCCAACAAGCGGCGCGTATTGCTGATCGACCTGGACCCCCAGGGCAATGCCACCATGGGTAGTGGTGTGGATAAAAGCGACCTGGAGGTGTCCGGTTACGATGTGCTGGCCGCTGAATTACCCGTAGAGCAGGCCATTGTATCCACAGAAAGCGGTTTTGATTTGATCCCTGGCAACGGTGACTTGTCTGCGGCAGAGGTGGAGTTGCTGAATTTGGAGGGGCGCGAATCTCGTCTGAGCCGCGCTCTGGCAACGGTGAGCAATCGTTACGATTACGTGATTATCGACTGCCCGCCGTCGCTAAATATGCTGACGGTAAACGCACTCTGTGCAGCTCACGGCGTGTTGATCCCTATGCAGTGCGAATATTATGCCCTGGAGGGACTGTCAGCCTTGGTGGATACGATCACCCAGATCCAGCAGACTGCTAATCCGGATCTGAAAATCGAAGGCATCTTGCGTACCATGTACGATCCGCGCAACAGTCTTACCAGCGAAGTGTCGGCGCAGTTGCAGGAGTATTTTGGCGATAGCCTGTATCGAACTTGTATTCCGCGCAATGTGCGCTTGGCGGAAGCGCCCAGTTTTGGCAAACCGGCGTTGGATTACGATCGCCACTCCAAGGGCGCTATCGCCTACCTGGCATTGGCTTGTGAAATCAATCGCCGCCATCCCGCCAATCAATCTACTAAAAAGAAAAACCGCCCTATGGCGGAAGCGGTATAAGGGGTAATAACTATGGCCGCCAAACGCAAAGGACTGGGCCGGGGTTTATCCCACCTGATCAGCAATAAAAACAGCACCGCGATCGCCGAGGCTACCGGTGAAGCTGAAACCGCCGTGGTCGACGGTGAGTTGAAAGAATTGCCGATCGAGTTTTTGCAGCGCGGTCGCTACCAGCCGCGCCGGGATTTTCCACAGGAGTCCCTGCAGGAACTGGCGGACTCGATTCGCGCCCAGGGTATTATGCAGCCGATTGTCGTACGTGGTATCGGCGAGCAAAGCTACGAGATTATTGCCGGTGAGCGGCGTTGGCGAGCCGCCCAACTGGCGGGATTGGAGAAAGTGCCAGCGCTGGTGCGCAGCGTTTCCGATGAAGCCGCCATCGCCATGGCATTGATCGAGAATATCCAGCGTGAAGATCTGAATCCGGTCGAAGAGGCTGTGGCCCTTAAGCGACTGCAGGATGAATTCAAGCTGACTCAGCAGGAAGTGGCCGATGCGGTGGGTAAATCCCGAACTGCCGTGACCAACTTACTGCGCTTATTGAGCCTCAGTGAAGAGGTGCGCACTTTCCTTGAGCGCGGTGACCTGGAGCTGGGCCACGCCAAGGCCTTGCTCGGTCTCTCCGGTGCCACCCAGCGTTCCGCAGCACGTCAGGTTGTCGAGCGCAGCCTCACCGTGCGCCAGACGGAAGCGCTGGTGCGTCGCCTGCAACAGCCGGCCACGCCGAAGCAGGAAAAGCCCCAGCCCGACCCCAATATCCGCCGCCTTACCGAGCGTCTGGCGGAAAAGGTCGGAGTGCCCGTTTCTATCGATCACAACGAAAAGGGCAATGGTCGCTTGGTGCTGAAATTTACCACCTTGGAAGAGCTGGACGGAATCCTTGCCCACCTCGGTTACGCCGAGGATTAAAGCCGTGGCGAAATGCGCGTCCTAGTGGCGCGCGCAATAACTGTTGGCAATTACTCACTGCGCCGAGTAATTCCGCGCAAAACCTCCCGAAAATCAAATAAGTTGGCGACATTTGCCGGTTGAATCGGCGATGCTGTTGCAGCATAATTCGCACGCCCAAATTTTGGGCGGACAGCGCACAGAAGTCGGCTTATCCCGTCTATGAGAAAACCCCCGGTATTACGAATTGCCGCGGTACAGCTTCTGCTGATATCGGTGGCCAGTGCGGTACTGCACTTGAGTGGCAAACCGGTGACGGCGCTTTCCGTATTTATCGGCGGTGCCCTATGTGCACTGCCCGGAGCATATTTCGGCAGGCGCGCCTTTCGCGATAGCGGTGCGCGCGCGGCCCATCGCGTGGTAGGCAATTTCTACCGCGCGGAAACCGGCAAATTTATATTGACCATGGCGGGTTTTGCGGCAGTTTTTGCCACCGTCAAGCCGCTGAATGCGGCAGCGCTTTTTATCAGCTACGTCCTCTGTGTGATCGTGCAGTGGATTATGGTGGCGCGAATGGTCCGCTAGCCGGTGGATAAGAAAAAAAGAATTCTTACTTTTACGATTGTTGAGGAACTATGGCGGGCGAAGCTCTAACTGCGACGGGGTATATCCAACACCACCTGCAAAATATGACTTACGGCAAGCTGCCGGCCGGGTACACCCGCGCCGATGGTTCTGTGCTTAGTGAGTCCACCTGGACTATGGCGCATTCCTCTCAGGAAGCCGCGGATATGGGCTTTTGGGCCCTACATGTGGATACCCTGGGTTGGTCTATCGGCCTCGGCTTGATTTTCTGTTTCCTGTTTGCCCGCGCTGCCAAAAAGGCCTGTGTGGACAAGCCCACCGGTTTCCAGAGTTTTGTGGAGCTGGTCACCGAGTTTATCGACAAGCTGGTTAAGGAAACCTTCCCCCACCGCAACACCATGGTTGCCCCGATGGCGCTGACCATTTTTGTGTGGGTGTTCCTGATGAACCTGATGGACCTGGTGCCGGTGGACTGGTTGCCAATGGCTGCCGCCAAGATCTCCGGCAACGATCACCTCTTCTTTAAAGTGGTTCCGACTACCGACCCGAACGCCACTCTGGGTATGGCCCTGGCGGTGTTTGCGCTGATGATTTTCTTCAGTATTCGCGAAAAAGGTGCCATCGGCTTCCTGAAAGAGCTGACTCTGCACCCTTTCCATACCGGCAAGCTGTTCTTTGACATCCTGCTGATCCCGGTCAACTTCCTGCTGGAAGCAGTATCCCTGATCGCCAAGCCGATCTCCCTGGGCCTGCGTTTGTTCGGAAACCTCTACGCCGGTGAAATGATCTTTATCCTGATTGCGATTGTCTTTGGCGTTGGCGTTCTCGGCTTTATTGGTGCGGGTCTCCTGCACATGGGCTGGGCGATCTTCCACGTACTGGTAATCGTGCTGCAGGCGTTCGTATTTATGGTATTGAGCACCGTGTACATGGCGATGGCACACCATCGCGACGATGAGCACGAGCACGATCAATAAGTTTTTAACCCTTTTTTCGACCTTTACAACAACTCTTTAACTTTGATTTGGAGAACACAATGGAAGCATTAGGTCTGGTTTACATCGCAAGTGCACTGCTGATCGGTCTGGGCGCCCTGGGCACCGCTATCGGTTTCGGTACTCTGGGTGGCAAGCTGCTGGAAGGTTCCGCTCGTCAGCCTGAACAGGCTCCGGCTCTGCAGGGCAAAATGTTCCTGATGGCTGGTCTGCTTGACGCGGTTCCGATGATCGGTGTTGGTATCGCTATGTACCTGATCTTCGCCGTAGCTCCTGGTCTGGTTTAATTACGCCGTTCCAATTGCCCTTAACCCTATTTAAAGAGCAAGAGGTGTCGGTGTGAATATCAACCTGACTCTAATCGGCCAGTCGATTACTTTCCTGTTTTTCGTCTGGTTTTGCTGGAAGTTTGTTTGGCCGCCGCTTTTGGGCGTGATGAAAGAGCGTGAGCAGAAGATCGCAGATGGTCTCGCTGACGCCGAGCACGCGCAGAAAGATCTGGAACTGGCCAAGCGCAAAGCTGCCGAGCAGCTGAAAGAAGCCAAAGATCAGGCGAGCGAGATTATCGATGGCGCCAACAAGCGCGCTAATCAGATTATCGATGAAGCAAAGCAGGCTGCGCATGCCGAGGGCGATCGCCTGAAAGCTGCAGCTAAAGCTGAGATCGACCAGGAAGTGAATCGCGCTAAAGAGCAACTGCGCAGCCGTGTGGCAGACCTGTCTGTCCTGGGTGCGGAGAAGATTCTCGCGGTCAATATCGACGCTAAGGCGCACGACGACCTGATCGACAAACTGGCAGCCGAGCTGTAAGCGAGGAACCCCATGGCGGAACTCAGCACACTGGCCCGGCCCTACGCTAAAGCTGCATTTGCCTATGCGCAGCAAGCCTCCAACCTCAGTGGTTGGAGCACTGCGCTGGAAACTGCGGCGGCGGTCAGCCAGAACGAAAAAGTGCGTGAGCTGCTGGATAACCCACAGCTCACCAGTGAAGAGCGCGCAGATAAATTCCTGTTGATCTGTTCAGACGAGCTCGGCGAGCACGGAAAAAATTTCATCCGGTTGCTGGCGGAAAACCACCGCCTGCAGCTGCTGCCGGAAATTTCCGAGCTGTTCGAAGAGCTGAAAGCGCAGGCGGAAGCCACCCTTGAGGTGGAAGTTGTTTCCGCGCACGCCCTGAGCGATGCACAGGCGCAAGCACTGGGCCAAAAACTCAGAGCGAAGTTTGAACGCGAAATACATCTGCACAGCTCGGTGGACGAGAGCCTGCTGGGCGGCGCGATCATCCGCGCCGGTGATACAGTCATCGACGGTTCCGTACGCGGCCGTCTGGCCAAGCTCGCCGAGGCGATGAACTCCTAAATTACTCTCCCCGTCGGCGTCAGCCGGCGGGGGACTTGAGGAACAGAGCATGCAGCAACTGAATCCCTCTGAGATCAGTGAAATCATCAAGAGCCGCATCGAAAATCTCGATGTGAGCACTGAAGCCCAAAATGAGGGCACCATTGTTTCCGTATCCGACGGCATCATCCGCATCCACGGCCTGGCCGACGTGATGTACGGTGAGATGATCGAGTTCGAAGGCGGCGTTTACGGTATGGCGCTGAACCTGGAGCGCGACTCCGTTGGTGCTGTAATCCTGGGCGACTACAAATCTCTGGCCGAAGGTCAGAAGTGTCGTTGTACCGGCCGTATCCTGGAAACCCCGGTTGGTCCGGAACTGCTCGGCCGCGTTGTAGACGCGCTGGGTAACCCGATCGACGGCAAGGGTCCACTGAACAACAAGCTGACCGACGCGGTAGAAAAGGTAGCGCCTGGCGTTATCGCCCGTCAGTCCGTTGACCAGCCTGTACAAACCGGCTTGAAAGCGGTTGATACCATGATCCCGATTGGCCGTGGTCAGCGTGAGCTGATCATCGGTGACCGTCAGATCGGTAAGACTGCTGTGGCGATCGACGCCATCATCAACCAGAAAGGCACCGGCGTTAAGTGTATCTACGTTGCCGTGGGCCAGAAGCAGTCCTCTATTGCCAACGTAGTGCGCAAGCTCGAAGAGCACGGCGCTATGGACCACACCATCGTAGTGGCCGCTGGTGCCGCCGATCCGGCAGCGATGCAGTTCCTGGCTCCTTACGTCGGCTGTACCATGGGTGAGTACTTCCGCGACCGCGGTGAAGATGCCCTGATCGTATACGATGACCTGACCAAGCAGGCTTGGGCCTACCGTCAGATCTCCCTGCTGCTGAAGCGTCCGCCTGGACGTGAAGCCTACCCCGGTGACGTTTTCTACTTGCACTCCCGTCTGCTGGAGCGCGCCGCGCGTGTAAATGCCGACTACGTAGAGAAATTCACCAATGGTGAAGTGAAAGGCAAGACCGGCTCTCTGACCGCCCTGCCGATCATCGAAACCCAGGCCGGTGACGTATCCGCGTTCGTACCGACCAACGTGATTTCCATTACCGACGGCCAGATCTTCCTCGAGACCGATCTGTTCAACTCCGGTATCCGCCCTGCGATCAACCCGGGTATCTCCGTATCCCGTGTAGGTGGTGCAGCGCAGACCAAGGTGATCAAGAAATTGTCCGGTGGTATCCGTACCGCTCTAGCTCAGTACCGCGAATTGGCGGCATTCTCCCAGTTTGCCTCTGATCTGGACGAAGCTACCAAGGCCCAGCTGGATCACGGTGAGCGTGTAACCGAGCTGATGAAGCAGAAACAGTACTCTCCGCTGTCTATCGCGGACATGGCTGTTTCCGTTTACGCCGCCGACAAGGGTTACCTGAAAGAAGTAGAAGTTGCCAAGGTTCTCGATTTCGAAGCTGCCCTGCTCGCTTACATGAACAGCGAACACGCAGAGCTGATGGAGAAAGTGAACGCGACTGGTAACTACAACGACGAAATCGACGCAGCTTTCAAAGCCGCTATCGAGAAGTTCGTCGCTACTAGCAGCTGGTAAGAACTCCCTGGAGAGCGCGAAAGAGCGGCACTGCCGCTCTTTCGGAATCTAACTTCCAGCGAACAAGGTAAATCACTATGGCAGGCGGAAAAGAAGTACGCACAAAAATTGCCAGCATCAAGAGCACGCAGAAGATTACTGCCGCAATGGAAATGGTTGCAGCCAGTAAGATGCGTAGAGCTCAGGATCGCATGGCACTGGGGCGTCCCTACGCCCAGCGCATACGCGCAGTGATCGGCCACGTCGCCAACGCTTCGGCCGAGTACCAGCATATTTACCTGCAGGAGCGCGAGGCCAAGCGGGTCGGTTTTATCCTGGTATCCACTGACCGCGGACTCTGTGGTGGCCTGAACATCAACATGTTCAAGGCGGCTATTCGCGAGATGCAGGCGTGGTCCGAAAAAGGCGTTGACGTAGAAGTCTGCGCGGTAGGTAACAAGGCGGCCAGTTTCTTTAACGCCATCGGCAGCAAGGTTGTCGCAGCAGTTCGCGACCTGGGCGATGCGCCCCAGGCCAACAAGCTGATTGGCTCAGTTAAGGTAATGCTGGACCGTTACGCAGAAGGCGATATCGATCGCCTGTTCCTGGTATCCAACGAGTTTATCAACACCATGTCACAGAAGCCGCGGGTTGAGCAATTGCTGCCGCTGCCGAAAGACGAAGATGAAAAACTCATGCACGAGTGGGACTACCTCTACGAGCCGGATCCGGTTGAATTGCTGGATGGATTGCTGGCTCGCTATATCGAGTCTCAGGTATACCAGGCAGTAGTTGAAAACAAAGCCTGTGAGCAGGCAGCGCGTATGATCGCGATGAAGAGCGCCACCGATAACGCCGGTGAGCTGATCGATCAGTTGCAGCTTGTCTACAACAAGGCGCGCCAGGCGGCCATTACCCAGGAACTGTCCGAAATTGTCGGCGGTGCGGCGGCGGTTTAATCCGCTGCCCCTAGCAGTAATGGTCAGCCTAGAAAGAATTTAAAGCTGAGGATCCGGAAATGAGTAACGGGCAAATTGTGCAAGTGATCGGAGCGGTCATCGACGTGGAATTCCCACGCGATTCTGTTCCGAATGTATACGACGCACTGGTGGTTGAGGACAAGAACCTCACCATGGAAGTGCAGCAGCAGTTGGGTGACGGCGTGGTACGCGCTATTGCCATGGGTTCATCCGAAGGTATCAGCCGCGGTCTGCCCGTGCGCAATACCGGCGCTCCGGTTTCTGTACCGGTAGGCCTGGAAACCCTCGGTCGCATCATGGACGTGCTCGGCAACCCGATTGACGAGTGTGGCCCCATCGGTGAGAAAGAGCGCTCCTCTATCCACCGCGCTGCACCGACCTACGAAGAGCAGTCCAGCTCTACCGAACTGCTGGAAACCGGCATCAAGGTAATCGACCTGGTTTGCCCGTTCGCCAAGGGTGGTAAGGTTGGTCTGTTCGGTGGTGCCGGTGTAGGTAAAACCGTAAACATGATGGAACTGATCAACAACATCGCTACCGAGCACTCCGGTCTGTCCGTGTTCGCAGGTGTTGGTGAGCGTACCCGTGAAGGTAACGACTTCTACTACGAGATGGCTGAATCCGGCGTTGTTGACCTGGAAAACAAAGCCAACTCCAAAGTGGCGATGGTTTACGGCCAGATGAATGAGCCGCCCGGCAACCGTCTGCGCGTAGCCCTGACCGGCCTGACCATGGCGGAAAAATTCCGTGATGAAGGCAAAGACGTACTGTTGTTCGTCGACAACATCTACCGTTACACCCTGGCCGGTACCGAAGTATCCGCACTGCTGGGCCGTATGCCTTCTGCGGTAGGTTACCAGCCGACTCTGGCGGAAGAGATGGGCGTTCTGCAGGAGCGTATTACCTCCACCAAGACTGGCTCTATCACCTCTATCCAGGCGGTATACGTACCGGCGGATGACTTGACTGACCCGTCTCCGGCGACCACCTTCGCGCACTTGGACTCCACTGTAGTACTGAGTCGTGACATTGCCGCTAAAGGTATCTACCCGGCTGTTGACCCGCTGGATTCAACCTCTCGTCAGCTGGACCCGCAGGTAATCGGTCAGGAGCACTACGAAGTGGCTCGTGGCGTACAGTCCGTATTGCAGCGCTACAAAGAGCTGAAGGACATCATCGCGATCCTGGGTATGGACGAACTGTCTGAAGAAGACAAGCAGATCGTAGCCCGCGCCCGTAAGATCGAGCGTTTCCTGTCCCAGCCTTTCCACGTTGCGGAAATCTTCACTGGTGCACCAGGTAAATATGTTTCCCTGAAAGAAACCATCCGTGGCTTCCAGGGCATCCTGAACGGTGAGTATGACCACATGCCTGAACAGGCCTTCTACATGGTGGGAACCATCGACGAAGCCGTGGAAAAAGCCAACAAAACCAAAGGCTAAGCCAGAGAGGCATATACTATGGCCATGACAGTACATTGTGACATTGTCAGCGCCGAGCAGTCTCTCTTCTCCGGATTGGTGCAGATGGTGATTGTGAGTGGTATCGAAGGTGAGCTGGGTCTCTCCTACGGCCATGCGCAACTGCTTACTGCCCTGAAGCCCGGTCCGGTACGCATCATCAAGCCCGGTGGTGAAGAGGAAGTACTGTTCGTCAGCGGTGGCTACGCCGAAGTGCAGCCGAACATGGTTACCATCCTCGCGGATGTAGCCGAGCGTGAAATTGACGAGGAAGCCGCGCAGAAGGCCCGCGAAGAAGCGGAACACGCCCTGCACAAAGCGCCTTCTGAAGTTGATTATGCGCGTATCTCAGCCCAGCTGGCCGAAGCCGAGGCGCGTCTGCGCACTCTGCAGGCAATCCGCAAGGCGGCCGGCAAGTAAGCAGCGCTTGCATTCGTGTAAAGCGCCTACTTCAAGGCGATAAAAAAGCAGCTTCGGCTGCTTTTTTTGTATTCTTGGTTCTCACTTTACCTTCCCCCTGTTTTTGAAAGTCACTCCCTACTCTATGTGCCCATAGGGGTAGATCTAAGTTGTACGAGGTATCTACATTGAAGCCCACCTTTAAAAAACTCTTCACAATATCAACTTTAATTTACCTACTGGCCGGATGTGGTGGCGGCTCATCCGGCGGAGGCGATGATAATCGTGAACAGAAAACAGATAACGAAAACCCAAGCGCCAGTATCCTGTTTCCATCTGCCAACGGATTGTGGAGTGATCGGGAAACATTGATCGTCCGCGGGAGTGCGACAGACAATGTTGGGGTGGAAAATGTGCTGGTAAACGGGATAGAAGCTGATTCCGATGATGGCTTTAAAACTTGGCAAGTAGAAATACCGTTGACTGCAGGTGAAACCACGGGCATCAATGTAGAGGTCACTGATGTTAATGGAAATAGAACCCCGGAAGCTGCTTTTTTAACTGTAAACGCCTATGACAATTTTGACAGTTATAGGTTTTGCAGCCCTTTGGCATACGATGATGATAGAAATGTAGCCTATACGTTTAACCCTGTTAGGGAAATTAGTCTGGAAAAGATGCAAGAGAGATTTATCTCCTCAAGTCTTACTGATGTCGTCGGTGCGAAATACGATGCGATTACAGGAAATTTTTTAGTTATTGAAAAAGACAGGTTGTTGTTGGTTGATAGGGATTTTAATGTAGTAAACAGCATTTCAGAAACTGATGATGAATCACTATCTTTTGGCAAGAGGCCCCAGATTTCAATTGATGATAGTAGTGGAGATATTTATGTTCAAAATTATTGGCCGAGCTCCTTAATAAAAGTTGATCCTGCCACAGGTGAGAGAGAAAAAATATCAGAGTTTCAGTATGTAGATGGAAGTTCCGTAGGCTACCTAAACCAGGGACTTGGAATTAAAGGTGGCAGATTTTTTGTACTCGAAGAGAAGGCATTACTGGAATTAAATCCATTTACATGGGCGGCAAGTGAAATTTCAGGGAAAAATATAGGTGCAGGAGAGTCTTTTTACAGTATAAAAGGTCTATCTGTCGATTTAGAGAATAACAAAGCCTACGTGGGCGACCACCATAGTAGATTGTTTGAAATTGATTTAACAACAGGTGATCGAGAGGTAATTTCTTCTGAACTGGATGCCGGTGAAGAAAATCTCAATTTCGACTCAGCTAGAAATGGCTTTTTGGATGTAGGGCCTTTTATTCTAATTAATTCCTGCCTGACTGGGCATACTTTCTCAATCAATAAGGAAAGTGGAGAGAGGAGTCGCTTATCCAGAAAAATTAGAGGGGATGGGCCCTTAATTTCTGTAAGTGAAGATCCTATCTTTGACCAAGATAATAACCGTATTATCGTTCTGAATGATAGTTATGGTAACTCTGATTTATTTTCTGATTTCGATAAGATTCAGCAAGTTATTTCTGTAGATCTACAAACTGGGCACAGATCCATTCTATCAGGACCAAACTATGGCGAAGGTATCATTAAAGGCTATTTTAATAATCTGGCTGTAGACGATAGAAATGGAAATATTTACACAACGGAATCTGTATCCAATAGTATCGTCAAAATAGACCCTAATAACGGGAATCGAACCATAATTTCAGGAGTGGAAATAGGAGTTGGTGAAAACCTTATGGGGTCGAGAGCTCTAGCTGTAGATTCGACACAAAATCGAATATTAACTATATCTGGATCTTCATTGATTGCTGTTGATATAGAGACAGGAAATCGAAATGTAATAACAGATTTTACGTATATGGATATGTGGCATCCACAATATATATCCTTGAACTCGAATTCTTCGCACGTCTACATTTCGGATGTTCATGGAACTATCAACAAAATTGACCTGAATAGTCAGGAAATAACCACAGTATCAGGTAAGGATATTGGCAGTGGACCAAGTATGAATGAACTTGGCTTTATGGTGTTTGATGAGTTAAATAATCAAATAATTATTGAGGATTATAATCATACTGAAGGAGATGAATTCCCAATTGATATTGAGCTTCTGGCTGTAGATCTGGAAACTGGAGATAGAACTTTGTTGCTGAATCTTCAGGAGAAGAATAATGAGGATATGCTGATTTCACCTGTGATTGATACTAAAGAGAATAAAGTATATCTGGCTATGCCTAATAGAAGTATCGCTGTTTTTGATATGCAAACAAAGCAGTATTTAACTGTAACACAATAGTTTTTAATTGTTCTTGCGCCAGCAATATTTTTTCTGGCGCTTATGAGCCTCCTAGCTTAGTTTTCAAGGGGGCCGGGTATATATTGTTGAATTGAAACGCTGCTGACAGATTTTCGTAGAGAGAGAATCTATTTATACAGACATACTAATGTCTTTATTAGTGATTTAATCGATTTTCTCACAAAATTTCGCTCCAATGTTGTATGCCAAAAATCTAGTTGTTTCAGGTTAATAAATAGTTTTATTAATTTTTTATGAGATTTTGGTTTTATTTAAAAGTTATCTTTATTTTAGAAAAAATTTTATGTCAACTGTCCATGCTTCTGGGTGAAAGTACGACCTCTGTGTACATTTAATCATGTCACTCTTGCTTTCACATTTCTCTATATTAGTTTGTTGTATGCGTGATACCTTTCCAAAGGTGGTTGGTGTTAGTAGATAATTAAATTATACATTCTGTCTTTATTTGAGCTCATTTCGTAAACCTGTGTAAATAAGTGCCTTGCGTACAAAATCATAATATCTTTCTGTCACATTCTCTATACTAGTTATTGGCTGCCTAAGCTAAGTTTATGTTTTAAATTTAAAGTGGCGCTGATTTATGGTTCTCAATAAGTTGTATCAGGCCTCATTTCGAAAAGTTTCGATTTTTCTGACATTTTTTTTGTTGTTCTTGGGTGTAAATAGCCACTCTCAATTCTATGACGCCCCCACTCCTGCCGAATATCTCAGTAACACCAAGCATTTTTATATTCCCGGTAATATTTTTGTCACAGGAATCACTCCTGAGAAAAATAGGGTGCCAAGCCACCTAAAAGAATTTGGGTTTTATCACTCCGGTTGGGATGAAGATGATATCCCTGAAGTCGCAAGATTCTCTACTTTCGTTGATATTTGGTACTTCGATAAAGACCTAATGGCAATTGCCAGGAAGCATGGGTTAAAGATCTGGGTGGCTTTGGCCCCTATTTTTTTTAAGGATTTTGGGAAAAGTAAGCAGGAGGATTATCTGGATAGATGGGAAAAAGCCAGGCAAGAGTTGCTGCCTTTTAAAGATATTATTTACGCTTTTGATCCGCTAGATGAACCCTTCCAAAGATCTCTGTTACCGGATAAAGATTTGAAAAATTACCTTGAGGAGATTGGAGAATTGATAAGGAGAGATTTTCCTAAGGCAAAACTTGCTATTACATTTACACACAACACTGTGAGTCAGGCTAGATTCCAGCTAATCGTACCAGAGAACTACAATTTATTCGGTGTTGATCACTATGTTGGGGTGAACTTTCAGGACGAAATTGTTGAAAAATTGATGCATAAAACTCAGCATATGGATGCTAAATATTATTTAATTCCGAGAGGGTTCAAGACCACTAATCGAGATTATGGAATTTTATCAGAGGCACAACTTATTTCTCGAGCTCGACAAGCTTATAACTTTGCTATTTCAAATTCCAAGGTGGAAGTGATGTTTCCTTTTCATTGGAAAGGATTTGCCGAAAATTCAAAAGAATATATTGGCGCCGAGAGTATGCCCAACTTACTCCAACAGTACGAGAGAATTGGTAGAGCAATTTCCAGGAATCGATAGAGAAAGTGGAGGATTAGTCGATGATAAAGAATCCTGATCATGTAACCATCGCTGTCACCAATTTGGGAAAAAGCCAAAAATTCTTTGAATTATTAGATTTTGAATTGGAGATTACTGATGTTATTTCAGGAAATAAAATCTCTAAATATCTGGAGGTCCCCAATGTTCAGGCAGACCATTTAACAATGGTTTTGAAGAATGCTGAGCCAAGATTTGAAATTCAGTTGTTACACTTCCGTACACCAAGGATATTTTCTGATTCCAATTTATTAAATCTGGCAAGACCTGGCTATAACCATCTTTGCTTGAGGGTTGATGATATCGAGTTTTCTGTGGACTACTTGAAGAAAAATGGAGTTCATATTCGTGGTCAGATTATAGAGTATTTGAGCAGAAAGTTGGTATACATTGAGGGTCCTGAATACATCACGATAGAGTTGGCTGAATGGCTGTGATGAAAAAATAAGCCTTATAACCTTTTTACAAGATTAATTTTTTACAAGTTTATTCTAATCCCACAGCAAGAACTTCCCTACTGGCGTAAAAATCTCTCGAAAAATAATAGTATTAAAATAAACTATTCTCTCCGTTTTCAGGGAGAGAATCATGTCAGATCATTTGATTTTATATACTAACCCCCAGTCCCGCGGATGCATAGTACGCTGGATGCTAGAAGAATTGGGCTTATCTTATCGTACAGAGGTACTTGAGTACGGTGAACCTATGAAGACCACCGAATATCTTGCTATCAATCCAATGGGTAAGGTACCTACTCTGGTTCATGGTGGGAGAATTATTACAGAAGCTTCAGCTATATGTGTTTACTTGGCGGAAGTGTTCCCTGAGTCAGAATTGGCGCCAATGAATGATGATGAGAGAGCGAGCTTTTATCGCTGGATGTTTTTTGCGGCTGGCCCTATGGAATCTGCCATTGTGAATAAATATATCTTTGGGGAAGAGGTAGGTGCAGACAAGCAGCTAATGCTCGGTTACGGTTCCTATCAGTTGGCATTAGACACACTTTCTAAGGTGATTAAGTCCGGCCCCTATATTCTCGGTGAGCGTTTTACTGCAGCGGATGTTTATATAGGCGCCCAGTTAGAATGGGGGCTGCAGTTTGGCACTATAGAGAAGAGAATAGAGTTTCAGGAGTATGTTGAGCGCTTATCTAAACGTGAAGCTTTCCAGCGAGCGCATGCATTGGATAAAGCTCTAATAGAAGAGGTTAATGAAGTTTAGTTATCACTTTTTGAGATTACTATGTAAAGCCTCGCTATGCGAGGCTTTTTAATGGATGAGTGTTAAAGTCTGGAGAAAAGTATTGGATGCATTTGAACTTCACCGGTAATTATGTAGAGTGAATAATTACCTCATATTTTTTATGAATTTTTTAATTTAATGGCGAGGCTAGTTAGAGCCTTGTTCAAGTCCAAAGCAGCTATCCTGAATGCTGTGTCGCATCTTCCCATGATGTAATTTTTTTCATCTCCCATTCTGATTTTCTATGAGTATCAATAGCGATAGACCCAAGAGTGAGCGGGTGGTTTTGTGTGAACAGATGGATGCCAGCCTGCATGAATATGAACGTGAGAGTCGCTCTCTGTTGTGGTCATCTATTGCTGCGGGATTGGAAATTGGTTTTAGTTTTTTCTTGATGATGGTGCTGTTTAGCAGTTTTCATGAAGAGCTGGATAAATCGGCGTTACACCTTGTGTTGTCGATGAGTTACCCGGTTGGCTTTATTTTGGTCATTATAGGGCGCACAGATCTTTTTACCGAACATACGACATTGGCAATTTTACCAGTTGCCGATAGAAGGCAGCGTTTGCGTGATCTGGGGCGTATCTGGGGATTCATTTATCTCGGCAATATGATTGGCACTTTTTTATTTGCGTTGATACTGGTGGGTTATGCCTCAGTCAGTCAAAACATTGTCTCAGCAGGTTTTGATTACTATGGTCAAAAGCTGATTAGTGCGAATAATAGTGCGTTATGTCTTGGTGCAATTTTGGCTGGATGGCTAATGGGTTTACTCGGTTGGCTGGTTTCATCCAGTACTGACACCATTAGTCGAATAATGTTTATTGCAATAGTGACCTTTGTAATCGGTCTGGGCAGTCTGCCGCATTGCGTAGCAGGGGCCGTAGCAATATTTAGTGCCTGGATAGGTGGTGATGGCTCGGTAGGTTTGATGGAAGTACTGCGCTTTCAAATCTTAGCCACGTTGGGTAATACCTTTGGTGGGGCCGTATTTGTGGGTCTTTTGAAATATGGCTACATCACCAATAATTTGCCCTCGCCGAAAACTCTCTTTAGTAGGGTTATAAGAGATAGGTAATTGGGCGCTTTGATAGTTCTCCGCGCCCTAGAAGTTGTATCCGGCGGAAACCACCGGATACAAACTAAGACTCTGGTAATTAATGTACCCAGTGGTGGCGTTCCATCTTCTCCTGTACTGCTTCTGCCGTAGGAGCGGGCATAGCGCTGATAGGCAGGCGTTCGTGGAAGAATGCCAAGCGTTCGCCGGCACCGACTTCGTTCATGGTCTCTGCCTCAAACACACGGCCATTAATTACCGTGTAGGTAATGTTCTCTGACAGGCGCAGGTTATCCAAGGGGTTGCCGTCAACCACGATCAGGTCAGCCAGCTTACCAGCTTCAATGCTGCCGATATCACCGTCCATACCCAGGTAGCGGGCACCATCGATGGTACCGGCACGGAAGGCTTCCCAGGGGGTAAAGCCGCCCTGCTCCATCATCCACATCTCCCAGTGGGCTCCAAGTCCTTCGCGCTGGCCGTGGGCGCCAATATGTACGGTGACACCTTGGTCACGCAGCTGCTTGGCCTGACGGGCCACATTAAAGTGGTTGTAGTGGGCATCCGGCGCAGTGGGGCGACGGATAGAGCGGGGGTTAACGATAAAATCGGGGGTAAAGCGGGTCAGGCGCTCGTTCTTCCATACCTCGGTGCGGTCATACCAGTACTCCTCACCCCAGAGGCCGCCGTAGGCTACGACGAAGGTCGGTGTATAACCCACTTGGGTTTGCCTCCACAGTTGCTCCACATCGCCGTAGACATTGGCGATCGGCAGTGAGTGCTCGATACCGGTGTGCCCGTCCACAATCATGTTCATATTGTGCTGGTACTTACCGCCGCCCTCGGGCACTACCATAATGCCGGCTTCGCGGGCTGCCTGCAGCACTTGCTGGCGCTGGTCACGGCGGGGCTGGTTGTAGCTCTTCACCGAGATGGCGCCCATTTCCTTGAGGCGGTTGACGTGGAACTGAGCGTCCTCCAGGGAATTGATCTTGGCTTTGTAGCCTGGACCTTTGGCGCCATATAGGATGGTGCCAGTAGAGAAAATACGCGGTCCGGTAATCAGGCCGGCCTTTTGCATTTCTGCGGCGGAGAATATCTCGCTGCTGTCATTGGAGGGGTCGTGAATCGTGGTCACGCCAAATGCCAGACTGGAGAACAGGTTCCAGTTTTGTTGCGGGATAATTTCTTCGCGACCCTGAGCGCCGTGGGCATGAGCGTCAATCAGCCCTGGCAATACAGTTTTGCCGGTGATATCGATACGCTTCGCCTCGGCGGGAATTTCCACTTCTGCAGCTGGGCCCACCGCGACAATGCGGTTGCCCCGGAACAGAACCACGCCATCCTCGATAATTTCGCGGGTGTTCTCCGCATCGCGCATAGTGACGACTTTGCCACCGGTGAGGGCAACGAGGCCAGCGCGATTGTCGAAGGACCGCTCAAAGCTCAGGTCGATGCCTTCAGAAACCGGCTCTGGTAGTTCCTCCGGGGCACCGGCGACAAATTCGAAGGCGTCTTTCAGTTCGCGCTCGAACAGCTTGGGCCCGTGTGCCCAGCCAAGGGTGTCACTATCGGCGGACCAGTGCAGGTTTTCACCGGCGCGCTTGGATACCTGGGTGACTTTGACCGCTTTGCTATCGGGGCCGATCACCTCGGACTTGCCGGTGTGCATAAAGGGCGCGACGAAAGCTTTGAAGTCTTGGGTAAAGGCGACCCACTTGCTGTCCGGAGACAGGCGGAAGGAAGTAATCTCAGCGCCGTGCAGGTGCTCACGCTCATCTTTGCCTTCCAGGTTGGTGCTCTTCAATACGCGCTTGCCGCCGCCGGCGTGTTGGTACTCGGAGAAATAGATACGGTCCTCGCTAGCGCCGAAGTGTGGCTCGTAGCCGGACTTCACGACCCGGCGTTGCCAGTCGCCGTCGACGTCTGCCAGATAGATACCCGGTTCTAAAGAGTACTCGGGGCTGAGCAGGTAACCGCCGGTAAAGCGGCGGTAGGCCACGGTGTCACCACTGGGGGAGAAGCTCGGCTCTACGTAGAGGCCGGGCTGTTTGGTGATGTTCTTGCCGCGACCGCTGCGGGCGGATACTACACGCACATGACCGAGTTTTTGGTCGTCCCAGGTGACATAGGTGATCTCGCGACCATCGCGGGACCAGCTGGGATAGAATTCAAAGTGGTCGTCCTGGCGGGTCAGCCGGCGGCGCTCACCACTAGCGATATCCTGAATGTAAATCTTGCCCAATGCCTGGAAAGCGACCTGCTTGCCGTTGGGGGATTTTTGCGCCCAGCGAATCATTTTCACATCGAAGGTGTCCGGGGCTACTTCCACAGGGAAGCGCACCGCATCCGCGACCTGTTTCTCGACCTTCACATGGGCTTCAATCGGCGCAACGCTGTCGCCGTTGATGGAGATGCGCAGGAATTTACCGCCAGTCCAAACGACCAATGACTCACCATCGGGCATCCAGTCGTATTGAACGTAGTTACCATGAGGGCCGAAAATTTCCTGTAGGTCTCGCTCAAGGCCGGCGTAAACAGGGGTTTCCAGCCCAGTATCCAAATCTTTCAGGAACAGGGAGGTCTGGTTGTCCTGGCGGCGAATAAAGGCCAGTTTGCTGCCATCCGGAGAGGGCACTGGCGCCACCGCGCCACCGGGACCAGAGATAAAGGTTTCCTCTTCACCGTCCTGTAGGTCGTAGCGCTTGATGGCAAATATTTCTTTGGTCGAGTTCTTGTTGTACTCCCATACGGTACCGGGTGTGGTATCGATGGAGTAATAGACGTAGCGTCCATCTGGAGAGAAGGCCGGATCGGCAATATTCTTCTGGGCGATATCGCCACCGATACGCTCTTTCAATTGGCGACCTTCACCCCCACCGTAGTGGTACATCCAGATTTCACCGGCGGGAATACTGCGGCCGGACATAAAACCTTTACGTGCTACCAGATACTGGCCATCGGGGCTCCAGTTGGGCGAGTGCAGCAGGTTTTCCTTCTCTGTGGTGAGCTGGCGAAGGTTGTCGCCATTGCGATCCATCAACCAAATGTTGTCGGCGCCGTCGCGGTCACTGATAAATACGATGTTCTTGCCATCCGGGCTAAAGCGCGGCTGCATATTCCAGGCGATTTCATTGGTCAGGGCTACTGCCTCGCCGCCTGCTACCGGCACTGTGTAGATATCGCCAAGCATATCGAACAGGATGGTTTTGCCATCTGGGCTGATATCCAGGTTGCTCCAGGTGGTCTCGCGGGTGTCCAACTGGATCAGTTTAAATTCGTAGGGCGGCTTGTTGATATCCCAGGATTGGGCTTCCGCCTTATCTCCTTCTTTTTCTTCAGCGCTTTCTGCTTCTGCTACGGCTCCCAGAGGCAGGGACAGCATAAGCGCTGCCAGAGCCAATAAATGGCGCCGTGGTTTTTTTTGCTCGATTGTATTCATGGACAATTTCCCTCCACCGCATTGTCTGCGTTGGCTCTGACTGTACTGTTGTAATGGGCAACGTATTGATCTTCAGGAGGCTAAATTACCGGGATTGCCGTCCGGCGGCAATCACGATGAGTTAAGCGACAAGCTGTTACATCGGGTTGAGTTACAGCTGACTAGTAGCCACAATGCTGACAAATTTAAGGAGTTAGTGAGATTTCAGACCATTATGACTATTGACGTAGTAATTTTGGCTGCGGGCAAAGGTTCCCGTATGCGATCGGACCTGCCCAAAGTGCTGCACCCGATTGGCGGAATTCCCATGTTGGGACATGTCATTGAGACGGCGCGACAGTTGCAGGGGGTTGAAATTACCGTGGTTGTCGGACACGGCGCAGACCAGGTACGTCAGCGCTTTGCCGATAGTGGTGTGAAGTTTGTTGAGCAGACGGAACAGCTGGGCACCGGCCACGCTGTGGCACAGGCTATCCCTCAGTTCCGCGAGGGTGCCACCGTGTTGGTACTTTATGGTGATGTGCCATTGGTCAGGGCGGGAACTCTACAGTCCCTGCTGTCGGCTGCGGATCATGGCCCAGCCCTGCTCTCGGTAGAAATGGCCAATCCGGCCGGTTATGGGCGCATAGTACGCGATACGTCGGGTCGGGTGCGGGCGATTGTAGAAGAGAAAGATGCGGATGCCGATACACTGGCTATTAGTGAGGTGAACACCGGTATCCTGGCGGCGCCGGCAGATCTGCTGGCTCGTTGGTTACCTGAGTTGTCTTGTGAGAATGCCCAGGGCGAGTATTACCTGACCGATGTCATCGCACGTTCTGTGAGTGAGGAGATCGCGGTGACGGGCGAGCGTGCCAGTGACACGCTGGAAGTCGCCGGTGTCAACAGCCGCGCCCAGCAGGCTCAGATGGAGCGGGCCTTACAACATACCCGCGCAGTGGCACTGATGAATGCCGGTGTCACTTTGCTCGATCCAGCCCGGATCGACATCCGTGGCAGCCTCGAATGCGATACCGATGTATCCATTGATATCAACTGTATCTTCGAAGGTGATGTCTCACTGGGCAAGGGAGTACAGATTGGCCCCAATTGCCTGCTAAAAGATTGCCGTCTGGCGGATGGTACCTGTGTAGAGGCCAATTCTGTCATTGAAGGTGCCCATGTGGGTGAAGCTTGTACCATCGGTCCTTTTGCTCGCCTGCGCCCTGGCACCGAGCTGGCTGACGGAGCCAAGGTGGGTAACTTTGTAGAGACTAAAAAGGCCAAGGTGGGAGTCGGTAGCAAGATTAATCACCTCTCCTATGTGGGGGATTCAGTTGTGGGTGAGTCTGTGAATATCGGTGCCGGCACCATCACCTGTAATTACGATGGTGTGAATAAGTCCCTCACTGAAATTGGTGACGGCGCCTTTATTGGTTCCAATACCGCTCTGGTTGCTCCGGTGAAAGTTGGCAGTGGTGCCACCATAGGAGCGGGCTCGACCATTACCCGGGAGGTGGGTAGTGAAGAGCTGGCCGTGGCGCGGGGCAAGCAACGCAATATCACCGGTTGGGAACGTCCCATCAAACGAAATTAGTTTTTACCCTTCCTAAAAGGGGAAACCCGCTGGAAAATCGAATTCCGGCGGGATTTCACTCCTCCCACCCGGTGGGATACCTCCTTTCCATTAAACTTGCGCTTCGGGAACAAAAGGAATGGCCCGATGCACAAGCCCAGAATGCAGCTGCTCGCCAGCTTTGATATCGCCTCTCTACAGTACCTGGATGAGTCAGGACAAACTACGCAGGCGCTACCCGATTTCGCTACCCCGGATACTCTGGTTGCCCTATACCGGCAGATGACCTTGGCGCGTATGGTCGATGATCGTGCGGTGAAGATGCAGCGCACCGGTCAACTCGGTACCTACCCGTCCAGCCTTGGGCAGGAAGCGATCGGTGTGGGTGTCGGTGCCGCCATGGCAAAAGAAGACGTCTACTGCCCCAATTACCGGGAAACCGGTGCTCTTTTGGAGCGCGGTGTGCGTATAGAGGAAATCTACGCTATTTGGGGAGGAGATGAACGCGGCCAGAACTATCGCCACGTATGCGAGGATCTACCGCTAAGCGTACCTATTGCCACGCAAATGTTGCATGGGGCCGGCGTTGCCTTTGCGCTCAAATATAAACACGAGCAGCTGGGGGAGCCTATACGTGCGGCGGTTACCAGTGGCGGTGACGGCGCCACTTCCAAGGGAGATTTCTATGAGGCGATCAACCTAGCAGGGGATTGGAAGTTGCCGCTGGTGGTGGTGATCAATAACAACCAGTGGGCCATCTCCCTACCCCGTTCTGGGCAGACTGCTTGTAAGACCCTCGCACAGAAGGCAATCGCCGCCGGAATCCCCAGTTTACAGGTTGATGGCAACGACGTGATCGCTGTGTATCAGGCCGTGTTAGAGGCGCTGCAACTGGCCCATGAAGGTGGCGGGCCTTCATTGATTGAGGCGGTGACTTATCGTCTGTGCGATCACACCACTGCGGATGATGCCAGCCGCTACCAACCACAAGAGGGCGTCAAAGAAGCTTGGGGTAGGGAGCCGCTCAGGCGGCTGAGAATCTATTTGGAAAGCCTGGGTATCTGGGGAGATGCACAGGAAGAGGAATTACAGCGGGAGTTGAAGGAGATACTGGAGGAGGCAGTGCGGGTGTATCGGCAAACTCCTCGAGATAAGTCTACGGCTATTTTCGATCACCTCTATGGAACCTTGCCCGAGGCCTTTATCGAGCAATACCAACAATTGCAGGGGGACAGCTGATGGCGCAAATTACCCTGGTAGAAGCGATTACCCAGGCGCTCGCTTTCGAAATGCAGAGAGACCCCAAGGTGGTTGTCTTCGGTGAGGATGTGGGACTGAACGGCGGCGTTTTTCGTGCTACCGATGGCCTGCAGGCGCGTTTTGGCCATGAACGGGTACTGGATACTCCGCTGGCGGAAAATATGATTGCCGGGATTGCGATTGGTATGGCGGTGCAGGGCCTGCGACCGGTGGCGGAATTTCAGTTTATGGGGTTTATCTATCCCGGTCTCGATCAGATCCTCAGCCACGCCGCGCGCTATCGCAATCGCACTCGCGGTCGTCTCTCCTGCCCGATTGTCTACCGGGCCCCCTATGGAGGCGGAATCCATGCACCAGAGCATCATTCGGAGAGCACTGAGGCACTGTTCGCCCATATTCCCGGATTGCGCTTAGTGGTGCCCTCTTCTCCGGCGCGGGCCTATGGATTGTTACTGGCGGCGATCCGCGATCCAGACCCGGTTGTCTTTCTCGAACCCAAGAGGATCTACCGTGCGGTGCGCCAGGAAGTCGTCGACAATGGTGAGGCTCTGCCGCTGGACCGTGCCTTTGTCTTGCGAGAGGGCAGTGATATCACCTTGATCGCCTGGGGAGCTTCGCTGAAGGAGACCCTGCAGGTTGCCGAGCAGCTCTCCACTGAAGGCATCGAAGCGGAGGTGATCGATCTCGCCACTCTAAAACCCCTGGATATTCACACCATTATTGATTCTTTGGAGAAAACCCACCGCTGTGTCTTGATACATGAAGCCGCACGTTTTTGTGGTCTGGGTGCTGAGGTGGCTTCACAGATCAATGAATACGCCTTTGACCTATTGCATGCACCGGTACAAAGAGTAACGGGGTTCGATACGGTGATGCCCTATTACCAGCTTGAAGATGTCTACCTACCCGGTGTGCCGCGAATTATGACGGCGGTGCGCGAAGTGCTTGAATACGCAAATGGAGGGGTGGCATGAAAATTTTTACCCTGCCCGACCTCGGTGAGGGGTTGCCGGATGCAGTAGTGCGGGAATGGCATGTGCACGAAGGAGATGAAATTGCCGCCCACGAAAGCCTGGTAACCGTTGAGACCGCCAAAGCTCTGGTAGAAGTTCCAGCTCCTTGGGGAGGCAGAATAGAAAAGCTGTTTGCAGAGCCGGATCAAACCGTCAATGTGGGTGAGCCCTTAGTGGGCTTTGTCGCTGAAGGCAGTAACCAAGAGACATCGCAATCAGCAGTGCCTGCTGAGGCTTCTTCTCCCAAAGAGTCTGTCATTCAGGAAGAATCTGAAAAGGAACAAGTGTGCGGCGCATCGGCACCTAATCGGCCGCGGGCTGACAGTGGAACGGTGGTTGGGAAGCTCGAACAGAGTGAAGATGTCCTCGGCGCCGAGCAGGGCCTTACTGAGGGACCTAAACGGCTGGCAACACCCTCGGTTCGTGCCCTAGCCCGGCGCCTGGGGGTGAATTTGGAACAGCTCTCCACGGACGGGGGAGTGATCACAGCTGCACAGGTGCGCTCTGCCGCGGGGGCAAAATTTAGTGCAGCGGAAATAGCTACCGGTCAAGCTGAGCAAAATACAAGGAAGCCTTTGCCTGAGAGGGATTTGGTAAAAGCTCAAGAGCCTAGGGAAATTATGTCCCCGGCGCGGCGTGCCATGGGCCTATCCATGAGCCGCGCTAGGGACCAGGTAGCGCAGATTACTCTGTGTGATGATGCGGATATCTCCAGCTGGTGGGGCAGCGAACCGGCATTATTGAGACTGATTCGCGCTGTGCAGTCTGCCTGTGCTGCGGAGCCTACCCTCAATGCGTATTTCCAAGATGATCAGCTGTATCCTCAACAGCCCGTCAATATCGGATTGGCGGTAGATTCCCCGCGAGGCCTTTATGTCCCTGTGCTCAAAGATGTAGCCACGCGATCAGATGACTCACTGATGGCCCAGGTGGCCGACTTCAAGCATCAGGCCAGGGAGACCGGAATCGCCCAGAGCGATTTGCAGGGCGCAACGATTCTCTTGTCCAACTTTGGTGCTATTGCCGGGCGCTATGCGACACCCGTTGTATTGCCCCCTACGGTGGCTATTGTCGGTGCGGGCAGGGTTTGCCAAGGAGTCGTCGTCATAGACCGTTGGCCGGCTATGCGGCCACTGTTGCCGCTTTCTATTAGTGCTGATCATCGAGCGGTGACCGGCGGTGAATTGGCGCGCTTTCTCCAGGCGATGCTAGCCGCGCTTTCCACCTGAGTAGCGGCATCATTTCTGCTGTTTCCCTGTTGGGCCTCTGCCTTTTTGAAATTCCTGTGGGAATTTATCTTTCATTTTGCTATCTTTAAGTTTCGAAATGAAAGTTGGCAAGTTATGTCGAAACGCAATACCCAACAACGCCGCCATGGGATTATGAGTCTTTTGAATGAAACTGGGGAGGCCAGTGTCGAAGATTTAGCAAGGCGTTTCGAAACTTCAGAAGTTACGATTCGAAAGGATCTTACTGCGATGGAAAACCACGGCTTGCTGCTGCGTCGCCGTGGTGGTGCCATACCGGTACCGCGGGAATTAGTTGTAGAGGAAGGGCCATCGGAAGTGAAGCGCGCCATTGGCCGCACTGCGGCGGCCTTGATTCCCGACCACCATCGCATCGTGATTGATTACGGCCGCACGACTGCGGCGATGATCCCCGAGCTGGAATCTAAGCGCGGTCTGGTGGTTATGACCAACTCGCTGCATGTGGCCAATGCCCTGCGGGAACTGGAAAACGAGCCAACCCTGTTAATGACAGGTGGCACCTGGGACCCCCACTTCGAGGCTTTTCAAGGCAAGGTGGCGGAACAGGTTTTGCGCGATTACGACTTTGACAGAGCGTTTATTGGTGCGGATGGCATAGATCTGGAGCGAGGCACTTGTACTTTTAACGAGCAAATAGGCCTATCCAGGGTGATGGCGCAAGTTGCTCGGGAAGTTGTGGTATTGGCGGAGTCCAGCAAGGTTGGCAGGCGTATTCCCAACCTGGAGCTATCCTGGTCAAAAGTCGATGTACTGGTGACAGATTCTGGTTTGGAAGAGAGTGCGCGCGAGCAATTGCAAGATTTGGGGGTGCGGGTGATTTGCGCATCGCCAAAATCAGTTGCAGGCGACTAACGAAAGAACAAACAAAAATTTTAGGATTTGAGAGGAGATCGGTATGTGTGGGATTGTTGGGGCACTGGCCCAGCGCAATGTAACGGGTATTCTTCTCGAGGGCCTGCGCCGCCTGGAGTACCGCGGTTACGATTCTGCGGGCGTCTGCCTTCGCGATAATGAAGGCCAGCTACAGTTGCGCAAGAGTTTGGGTAAGGTTGTAGACCTGGAGGCCAAGCTGAAGGTCGATCCCACTGAGGGCCATCAAGGCATTGCCCACACACGCTGGGCTACCCATGGAGTGCCTTCCGACGAAAACGCCCATCCACATATGTCTGAACATATCACCCTGGTGCACAACGGGATTATTGAGAATCACCAGGCTCTGCGCGAGGAGCTACAGGCCAAGGGCTATGAATTCGCCTCCGATACCGATACCGAAGTGGTGGTTCACCTGATTCACTCCCTGAGCACAGAGGGCCTGGGGGTGGTGGATGCGGTTAGCAAGGCGACCAAGATGCTGGAGGGTGCCTACGCCCTCGCCGTGATCAGCAGAGAGGAGCCTGAGGTCCTGGCTTGTGCGCGCTACGGTAGCCCCTTGGTCTTGGGCGTTGGCATTGAGGAGAACTTTATCGCCTCAGACCCGATGGCACTGCGCCAGGTAACCGATCGTTTTATTTTCCTCGAAGAGGGGGATGTGGCGGAAGTGCGTCGCAGTGGGATTTCCATTCGCAATAAGCAAGGTGAAGAAGTGAGCCATCCGGTGCATAAGCTGGATAGGGGCCACGACGTTGCCGACAAGGGGCGCTATCGCCACTATATGCAGAAGGAAATCTTCGAACAGCCGGAGGTTGTGGCGGCGACTTTGGCCGGGCGCATTGGAGAACATTCGGTTTCGGTGTTGTCCCAGGCGCTGGGTAGCCGCGCCCAGGAAATCCTGCCCAAGGTAGAGCAGGTACAGATCGTCGCCTGCGGTACCAGCTACCACGCGGGAATGGTGGCGCGCTATTGGCTGGAGGACTGGGCGGGAGTGCCTTGCTCCGTGGAGGTGGCCAGTGAGATCCGCTACCGCAAGACTGTTGTTCGTCCGGGTACTTTGTTCGTGACTATTTCTCAGTCCGGCGAAACTGCGGATACCCTGGCGGCTCTGCGTCAGGCCAAAAAACTTGGTTACCTGGGTTTTATGACGATTTGCAATGTGCCCAACAGTTCTCTGGTGCGTGAGTCTGAACTTTCGCTGATGACGGAAGCGGGCCCGGAAATTGGTGTGGCCTCTACCAAAGCCTTCACCACCCAATTGGTGGCCCTGCAGTTATTCAGTATTGCGTTGGCCAAGGCCAACGGCCTCCCCAGTGAGCGTGAAGCGGAACTAGTTAGTGCGCTACATCAGCTGCCGAAGCTGATGGAAGAGTTCACCGGCCTCGATGCACTAGTTCAACATACCAGTGAGGCTTTTGCGGAGAAGAATCATGCGTTGTTCCTCGGCCGTGGTGTCGAGTTTCCTATCGCCCTTGAAGGCGCATTAAAGCTTAAGGAAATCTCTTATATCCACGCAGAAGCCTATCCGGCAGGTGAGCTCAAGCACGGCCCGCTGGCACTGGTAGATGCGGATATGCCAGTAATTGTTGTGGCCCCCAATGACGAGCTGTTGGAAAAGCTTAAGTCCAACTTGCAGGAAGTGCGTGCGCGCGGTGGACAGCTGTTTGTCTTTGCCAGCCCCAAGGCCGGCTTCACCAGCGAGCAAGGGGTTACCGTAGTGGAAGTGCCGGACTCCCCAGAAAGTTTGGCACCTATCCTCTATACCGTGCCCCTGCAGTTGCTCAGCTATCATGTGGCGTTGCTGAAAGGCACCGATGTAGATCAGCCTAGGAACCTGGCTAAGTCGGTGACGGTAGAGTAATTCCCCAAGGCCATGGATGGCTTATGAACAAATCCGCGCAGCGCTTGAGCTTTACCACGTCGGATGGGGTAAAGCTCAGCTATCTGTGTGCCGGGACTGGTCCGACCCTACTGATACTGCACGGTTGGTCTCAAGGGGCGGCCCTGTTCAAGCATCAACTTGCCGGTTTATGTGATCGCTACCGAGTCATTGCTCTCGATATGCGTGGCCACGGTCAGTCAGAAAAACCCTTGTATGGCTACCGTATTGCCCGCTTGGCGAAGGACTTACAGGAGTTGATCACAGCCCTGGACCCGGCCCCTCTCTATCTACTTGGCCACTCGGCCGGTGCTTCGGTGATCTGGAATTACCTGGAGATATTTGGCGATACGCGAGTCTCCAAACTGATTTTTATTGATGAACCCGCCGCCTTACTTGCCCAGCCTTATTGGTCTGAACAAGAGCGTTTGCAGGCCGGTGCAATCCTCACTGCCAAACAGCTCTTCCAGTTTACCGGTCAACTGCGTAGCTCCCAGGGCGAGCAGGCAACCCGTGACATTTTGATGTCAATGGTGACTCCGGCAATGACACAGGATCAGAGGGAAGAGCTGGTTGGGGTCAATTTGCAGTTCCCGCGCGCTCTGGCGGCGCGCCTGTTTATTGACAATGTTACTCGCGATTGGCGGGATTTTATCCCCAGAATTGAAAAACCCACTTTGATCGCCTTCGGCCGTGCCAGCCCTCACCCAGTAGAGTGCCAGCAATGGATTCATCAACAAATTAAAGGTTCTCGGTTGGAGATTATCGAGGCTGCAGATGGAGGCAGCCATTTCCTATTTCTTGAAGCACCACAGAGGTTTAATCGGTTGCTGTGTGATTTTCTCGCCAGTTAGTCGGGTTTAAATAGAGGCCTG
The DNA here is from genome assembly GCF_052467515.1 of Microbulbifer mixtoriginis (SeqCode). Classification (NCBI taxonomy): domain Bacteria; kingdom Pseudomonadati; phylum Pseudomonadota; class Gammaproteobacteria; order Cellvibrionales; family Microbulbiferaceae; genus Microbulbifer; species Microbulbifer mixtoriginis (SeqCode). Next base: position 4,596,243 of record NZ_CP174314.1, read on the forward strand.
TTAATATTTTTCTGGCTGGATGGATTATTATCCGCTGGTTTTCCACAGGTACTCTGTTACCTGGTCTGCGTTCTTTTTCGGTGGGTAAGATAGGGAGTGTTATTAACAGGTTGGAGTTTTAAAATTTACCCTACGGCAGCAGGTGGCTGTTGATGTGGATAAGTAGTTTTTAAAAAATCCAACTTTCCCAAAATTATGCACAAGGAACTCTAATTTATGAGAAAGACCTTAGGTTATTAATAATCTTTCCCTATTTTTAATGAACTCTCTCTAGAGAGTATCTCTCTACCGATGCCAGAGGTGCCTATTCGAAATTAATTGTTAGGTTTACAGCGTTTCGGTTAACTCTTTTCCCTCTTGTATGGATCTTTGTTTCTTAAAGCGTCTGTGATCTTGCTTAGGCGCTAAAGCCCACACTTTCAATGACTTTGTGAAGCCTCGGTAATCCTCTTTCCTATACTGGCGGAATGGCTGACCTGTTAAGTCGGGTTAAAAATTGCAGTGCCGCGGTCTTTCAAAGGAATATGAGTGTGCGATGCACTATCTCGTTGTTGCTCTACTGTTACTGCTGGTAGTGGCGCTCAGCCTGATTGTCGCTAGAGTTTTGCCTTTTCCTGTCCCCTTGCCTCTTATTCAAATTTTAGGTGGTGTTCTTCTCGGCGCCGTGTTCGGCATAAAAATACCATTAGACCCAGAAATATTTTTTCTGCTTTTTATTCCACCTTTGCTTTTTTTGGCTGGCTGGCGCATTCCCAAGGGTGCTCTTTTCAGAGATCTAGGTTCGATAATTACCTTGGCTGTAGGGCTGGTAATATTTACCGTATTTGGCATGGGGTTTTTTATCGCTTGGTTGTTGCCGATTATGCCGATCGCCATGGCATTTGCACTAGCAGCAATACTTGCCCCCACGGACCCTGTGGCCGTATCGGTTGTGCAGGGCACCAATAATATTCCCCCAAGGCTTGAGCATATTCTTGCTGGAGAATCATTATTTAATGATGCCTCTGGGCTTGATATCTTTCGTATTGCTTTGGCTGCGGCGATGACTGGCAGTTTTTCTTTTCCACAGGCCGTAACCGGTTTTTTTTGGGTTGCCATAGGAGGGGTTGCCATTGGTGCGGGGGTGGCATTTATCTGTGGCTATCTGTTGCGCTGGTTGGTGTACCTTCGCGGTGAGGATACGGCGATCCAGATTTTGGTAAGCTTATTGGTCCCTTTTGCCGCCTACCAAGCCGGTCAAAGTGTAGGTGTGTCGGGAATTCTTGCTGCTGCAAGTGCGGGAATTGCCACTCATTACACCAGCTTGCATGGTTCAGAAAAATCCGCTACACGGATGGACCGTAGAGCAGTTTGGAATACCGTACAAACTGTGCTCGATGGCATTATCTTCGTGCTGCTGGGGGAACAGCTGGTGCGCCTTATCGATGTAGATTCGAGTTGGGCTCAGGATATTGGATTAGGTTGGATTGTATTGTATGTCCTGGCAATTTCTTTTGTTCTTTTGATGCTGCGTTTTATCTGGGTTTGGGTATCGCTTTATCTCTCGCGCTTTCGCCGCAACCTTCCCTCTCTCTCTACTCAATTTGCTCTGGTCAGTGTGTTGAGCGTGGCTGGTGTGCGTGGGGCTATCACTCTTGCTGGTGCATTTTCAATGCCTCTTTTAATGCCTGATGGCAAACCATTGCCTGGCCGTGAAGCATCTATAGCGATAGCTATGGGGGTAATTCTGATTTCATTATTGGTCGCCAGTATTTTCCTACCATTTCTTCTTAGGCGCTTACCAGATACGCCCAGTCTTGCGGCGATTGGCGATGAAAAGGGAGCAAGGGTTTCTGCCGCCAAGGCGGCTGAACATCGGCTGATCAGTTTGCGTAAAGAAATAGATGTACACTGGAAAAATAAAGAGATTGCCTACGAGGCGATCGATCACCTGCTGGAGATATACCGTCGGCGCATCAACATCGGTGATGATGAAGCGGGCGAGACGGTATGGTTGAGGGCACGGGTGGAACGCCGTTTTCGTCTGGCGGCATTGGCCGCAGAGCGACAGCGTCTTTTGGAACTCCGTGTGAGCCGAGAGATTGATGATGAGTTGCACAGAAAATTAGTGCTCGAAGTTGATCTGATAGAGGCCAGTATTTTGTCTAAGGAATAGAGGTTTTCCCGGATCAATATTCGCAATAGGTTGGGAAAGGTATGAAGTATATAGAGCTGCTAAGTGTTGATGGCGTATCTATCTTTAAAGAGCGGAAAATAATCCAGAAGAACCATCAGCCACTTGGGGATTATTCTGATCCCTATCAGGTGCGGCAGATATATTTTCGTGAGTTCGATGAGCATCAGATTTTTGATTGGCACTGCGCGCCACGAGAGCAGTTTATTTTTTATCTGGAAGGTGAGGTGAAAATAACGACCAGCTCTGGTGAGCAGCATATTTTTAGAGCTGGCGATATTTTATTAGCCAAGGATTTGTGTGGAAAGGGACATGTGAGTGAAACTCTGATACCAGGTCGGGCTGTGATCGCTGTGCTCGATCACAGCTCCGCAGTTGGCCACTAAGTCGCACTCAACCACATTGCGCTCAAAAGTTTGCGCCGTCAGCCAATACCCTAATTTGGGTAAAAGCTATATTGGCGCTATGTTTCTAAGTCTTTTATCGGCACAGGCATGGGGCCACTTAAGACCTTTCGGTCTCCACTTTCGCCTCTTCCCAGTAATGATCCAGGTGCAGGTCCCTATCGCGGCGGTCTTCTTGTAGAGCCTGCAAGAGTTGTTCACGATAGATACGACTTTGCGCGATGTGCTGTGCCTCATCGCGCCAGTAGGGAAACAGTGCCTCCAGCATACGCTGGTCGTGCTGTTTAAACTTGCGTGCAGCGCGGCGCGCTTGCAAGGGGCTGAGTCCCAGCAGCTCCAGGGCCTTCTCACCAATTGCCAAGGCGGGATCGACGGTCTCGCGAAAAATATATTTTACCCCGGCTTCCATCAGCGCGTATTGGTGCATACGGCTGCGCGCCCGCGCGAGAATCTTTAAGTGCGGAAAGTGTTTTTGCAGCTGCGCGATGATCTCCAAAGACGCGGCCTGATCACTCAATGTGAGTATCACCAGGCGTGCCTGGGCGGCGCCGGCGGCGCGCAGTAGGTCTTCCCGCGTGGCATCACCGTAATAGGCCTCAATACCATAGCGACGAACCAAATCCAGCTGTTCGGCGTTGCGCTCTAGTAGGGTGGTGCTAAAACCACAGGCATTGAGCAGGCGTCCGGCAATCTGGCCGAAACGGCCGTAACCGATGATGATGACCGGTGAATTGGAATCCAGCGGTGGTTCGTGTTCGACTGCCTGTGGGGCTTCCGGGCCGATAAGAAAACGCGGCTGAATAAACCTTTCAAATACCAGTAACAGAATCGGTGTGAGCGCCATAGTCAGGGCGATCAGTGCTACCAACAAGCTGCTGGCTTCGGCGTCGAGTACTTGGATTTGAGTGGAAAAGGACACCAAAACGAAGCCAAATTCTCCCGCCTGGGCCAGGGATAGAGCGAATAACCAATCCTCGCCCTTGGACATGCGCAGAAACCTTGCCAATAAGAACAGAACGCCAAATTTCACCACTACCAGGGCTACTACCAGGCCAAACAACAGCAGTGGGTTTTGCGCGATCTGCGCAAAGTTCAGGCTGGCGCCTACAGCGATAAAGAAAAGTCCCAGTAACAATCCTTTGAACGGCTCAATATCTGCCTCCAGTTCGTGGCGAAACTCACTCTCCGCCAACAGTACTCCGGCGAGGAAAGTACCCAGAGCCGGTGAGAGGTCGAGCCAGCTCATTACCGCCGCTGCAGCGAAGACAATCAGCAGGGCGGTAACGGTAAACATTTCGCGTACCTGGCTACCAGCTACCAGGCGTAACAGCGGTCCCAGCAGATAGCGGCCGGTGATAGCGAAGGCAGCGATGGTGGCAATAACTGCAGCGGCATATCCCCATCCCTCCAAGCCGCTGGCGTGGGATTCGGCGGTAGTACCCGCGAGCAATGGCAGCAGGGCGAGAATGGGGATTACAGCGATATCCTGGAGTAACAGCACCGCAAAGGCACTGCGCCCGCCTTGAGTTTTGAGAAGCCCTTTTTCATTGAGGGACTGTAGGACGATAGCGGTGGAGGACAGGGCCAGGATCAAACCGATCGCTACGCCGGTGCGCCAGCTCATATCGAATAACCACAGCGCTATTGCCGCCACTGCAGCAGCGGTCAGGAGTAGTTGCGCGCTGCCGGTGCCGAGGATGGCGCCGCGCATTTGCCACAACTTTTTAGGTTGCATCTCCAGGCCGATCAAAAACAGCATCAACGCTACGCCGAATTCGGCCACATGCATTTCATCGCTGGCATCCCCCACCAGGCCCAGTGCGCTGGGTCCAATGGCCACCCCGGCCAGTAGGTATCCGAGTACGGAACCCAGGCCCAGGCGTGTGGCGATAGGCACAGCGATAACCGCGGCCCCCATAAAGATGACGGCTTCAACAAGGAAGTTAGAGTGTTCCATTGATCGATTATCGCTAGTTAGCAGTGTGTTGCTGATCGCTGGCGGGCGCGCTTTCCGGTTCGGCAAATTCGCGACTGCGGCGTATTAATGGCGCTATGGTAGAGCCCTGCACCACAATAGAAAAGAGCACTACGCCGTAGGTCATAACCACCCATAGGTAGCGCAGGTCCTGCCCCTGAACAAAAGCGCTGCCAGAGGGAATGGACATAGCCAGGGCCAGGGCCAGGCCGCCTTTGAGACCACCCCAGATCAATATCCGGTTGGTGTAAGGGTGGTAGCTGCGGCGCCTTTTCAGGTACAGGAAGGGCACCCCCACAGCCAGGACTCGTGCCATTAGTACGATGACAATTCCCGCCACCATTAGCAGGTAGTCCGCCGGGCGCAGATCGATAGTAATCAGGAACAGGCCCACCAACAGGAACAGCAGTCCGTTGAGGAAATCCTCGGTGATATTCCAGAAGTTATCCAGTTCGTGCTGGCTCACCCTGGAAAAGCCGCGCTCGCGGGTGAAGTTGCCGATAATAATTCCGCTCACTACCATCGCCAGGGCACCGGAGACACCGAGGATATTGGCCAATGAGAATCCGGCAGTTGGAATGACCAGGGTGAGCAACAGCTCCAGGCTGTGGTCGTCGGTGCAGCAGATCAGCCAGTGGAATAGCCCACCGATAATCAGGCCGAGCAGAATTCCCCCAATCGCTTCCAGCACGAATAGCTCTGCCACTGCCGGTACAGTTGGTTGCCCCCCTTCGAAAGCCACCGCGTAAATTACCGCAAATACCACAATACCGAAGCCATCGTTGAACAGGGACTCCCCTTCCACCTGAATGGAAACCTGCTCCGGTGCCTTAAGGTTTTTCATAATGGCCAATACGGCGATGGGGTCGGTGGGGGAGATCAAGGCACCAAATAATAGACAGTAAATGAAGGCTACCGGCATATTGATCAACATGAGGAACCAATACAGCAGGCCGCCCACCGCAAAAGTGGAAATCAAAGTACCAACAATCGCCAGCAAGCCAATTTCCAGTTTTTGATTGCGCAATTCCAACAGGTCGATATGCAAACTGCCGGCGAAGAGCAGGAAGCCCAGCATTCCCTTGAGTAGGATGTCTTCCAGGTTAAGCAACGGTAGCAGTTGGTCGGCCCAGGTGCGCAACTCCACTACCCCCAATTTGCCCAGGCCGGTGACAATGAGCGACAAGGCCAGGGCCCCAGTGGTGATGGCAATTGTGGTTTGTGCACGCAGCACATACTGATTTAGGAAACCGAGAAAGACCGACACCGCGGCAAGAAAACAAAAGGTGTAATAGACTTCCATGCCGTGCGTGGACTCCAGGGATAAGAATTGCGGGGCCTTGCCCACCCCTTAAAAGCGATGCTTCTACGGGCGAAATTATCAGTTGCTGAGCGTGCCGTTAGTGTAGTCGCGCAGGGCCCCGCTCGAGTTTCCCTGACAGGGCTCTGGGCACAGGGGTGTCAGGTATGGATCCGCCGGCTGCGCCCTGGTTGGGGGCGCGCAATTGTAACGGCTCCTCAGTGCGGCACAACCGCATTTTCTATTTATATCCACAACAACTTTTCCGCGCCTGCCGAAACTGTCATTCGTTAATTTCCGCTTCGTCTGACTCTCAATTGCGGTGCAAGTTTCTCTTAGTGGAATACATTGCTGTCGGCATCGCCCCCATTTCGATATGGCTTCCCAACTACACTGGAGGCATCAGGTAGAGCCCAATGTAACAGTTAAAGAAGAGAGAAGGCCGTGGCACATCATCCCCTGTTATGTGATACCTCTAAACTTGTCGGGCGGGTATTAATGTCCCTGCTGTTTATCTTTGCCGGCTGGAATAAGATCGGCGGCTACAAAATGACGGAAGCCTTTATGGTTTCCATGGGAATCCCCGCCCTGTTACTCCCCTTGGTGATTATCGTAGAACTGGTCGGTGGCCTGGCGATATTGCTCGGATTCTTTACCCGCTTTTCCGCAGTGATTCTTTTTCTCTTCTGCCTGGCTAGTGCCTGGATGGTGCATTACTCACCAGGCGATCCCGCAGAGATGACCAGCTTTATGAAGAACATCACCATTGCTGGAGGCTACCTGATTCTCGCCTGCGCGGGTGCTGGGCGCTTCAGCCTAGATCACTGGATTCGCAAAAAATAGCGCCTTGTGAAGCCAGTAGGCGCCTATATTGCCCGATGCCGCACAGTCCACTCAGGAGGGTCACCGTGAAACTCTTTTATGCGCCAGGAGCCTGTTCTCTATCCCCACATATTGTCGCCCTGGAGGCGGGTATTGATCTCGAACTCTGCAAGGTGGATCTAAAGACGCATACCCTGGAAAACGGCGACGACTTTTATAGAGTTAATCCTAAGGGCTATGTACCAGTACTGCAGCTAGAGGGGGGCGAGTTACTCACAGAGGGCGTCGCTATTATGCAGTTTCTCGCCGAGCAAAAGCCCGATGCCGGTTTGGCGCCACCGTTGGGCACTTTGGACCATTACCGCTTGTTGGAGTGGTTGAATTTTATCAGTGCGGAGGTTCATAAATCTTTCTTGCCCCTGTTTTGGAAAGGCACTGAGGAAGAAAAGAAAAAAGCTCGGGAAAGGATTCTACGTCGCATAGACTATATTGAAGAGCAGCTACAGAACGACTATCTGTTGGGGAATTCTCTATCTGTCGTGGATGCGTATCTCTACCTGATAAACCGCTGGCTCAAGGTGCAGGATTTTGATATGACACGGTGGCCCAGGTTACAGGCTTTTCAGGAGCGTATGGCAGCGCGCCCGGCAGTTCAGCAGGCCTTGCAAGAGGAAAATCTCAGTTAGATTGAGGGCCCAAGAGTATATTACCGCCAAATAAACAGTGCACCAGCTCCGCTAGCGTTGGTCGAAGTTGTGGCTGTACTCACTGAAAGCATCTTATCTCGTTCAGGAATAGTCCTCGATTTATTTACTCCCTACACATATCTTCAGCCTTACCTGGACAGGCAAATTGTCGTTGGTACTGACCCGGAGAGATACCGAAAGTTTTACGGAAATGATGGCGAAGGGTTGCACTGCTCTCAAAACCAGAAACTTGTGCTGCATGATCAATGGTCTCACTGCCTGACTCCAGAGCTTTCTGCGCTATACGAAGCCGTTGTTGCGTTAACCATTCTTTAGGGGCCAGCCCCATGGATTGGCGAAATTTTCTATCGAAACTGCGACGAGAGAGATGCGCTTGTTTCGCCAAGTCGCCCACCATGATGGGTTTATCCAGGTTGGCAAGGGCCCAATCCAGGGCGCCCGCGAAATGATCGGGCCGCTTGGGAACTGGGGTCTCTACAAACTGGGCCTGTCCTCCCTGCCGATGAGGAGCCATCACCAGGCGCTTGGCTACAGAATTAGCCAATTCATAACCATGGCTACGCCGTAAATACTCTATTCCCAAATCTATTGCTGCTGAGCTTCCTGCAGAACAGGCCAATTTGTCCTGCCAGACATAAAGTACATCCCCTACATACTCTACTTTGGGGAATCGCTTTTTAAAGGTATTCGCATAGCGCCAATGAGTGGTGGCTTGCCTTCCATCCAGCAAACCAATTTCGGCAGGTAAAAATGCGCCAGAACAAAAAGTCAGAATTTGCCGGCGTTCCGCCGCAAAGGCTTCCACAGCAGCGTATACAGATTGTAGGGAGCAGTCCTTGGTTTGTGGTGTAGTCGGCCAGCTGGGTACGACTAGCAAATCGTAATCCATCAGGCTGCTCACTTGTCTGCACTGTAGGGATACCCCCCCAAGCCCCAGCTGTGCCTTGGCAGTGAAGGAAACAACCTCTCCCTCATAGAACGTATCGGTACAGGGGCGGGGTAAACAGAACAGTTCGGTCGCGCAGCCAAGTTCAAATAAGGCAACCTGGTGATGAACCAGAATCGCTACGCGCTTTGCTTTTCCCTTATCCATCATGCCCTCCCTTGATTTCTCACTTCGATACCCAGATTGGCTCAAATTTAACGCTATATGGCTTTTAAGCCAATCGTTAAATAAATAGCCAGAGAACAGAATATATACACGACAAAGAGTGAGTGTTAACCAAGGAGATAGTTATGAGTTCTGCTGTAAGTCGTATTGCCCCAGCTAGCAGTCAAAAAGCCCTGCAACATTTCCAAGAACTGATGGCCTTTGAGACGGACTGCTGGGATGTTCATCATGCCCTAACCAATGGGCGCCAGGACTTCGTGCTGCTGGATGTTCGTGGTGAAGAAGCCTTTCGTCAGGGGCACATTTTGGGCGCTGAGTCCTTACCTTATCAGCACATCAATAAAGAGCTTGTATCTCGCTATCTAGATTCCACTTTGTTCGTCGTTTACTGCGCAGGGCCCCATTGCAATGCAACAGAGAAGGCTGCTGTCCGGTTGGCAAAATTGGGGCTTCCAGTGAAAAAAATGATTGGTGGTATAACCGGATGGATAGATGAAGGATTCAAACTGGTGGGAGAAAAGGAAACTATCAGCGCCTAAGGTCAAAGTGAGATTTTATCTCTCAAGACCGGAAATAAAGAGGGTGAAGATTGCACCCTCTACCAATCCATCAAATTTGGCAACAAATAAATGCTTATACGTAACGCAAAGCCTAGTGATATTCGTCAATTATTGGAGATGATGCGTGGGCTAGCTAAATTCGAAGGCTACTTAGATAAGTTCAAGGTTACTGAGGAAGAATTAAATAATCGACTATTTAAGCGGGCAGACTTCCAATGTTTAGTGGCCGAAGACAGTGGTGTAGCTATTGGCTACCTGGTTTTTTATGCCCTTCCCTTTACCTACGATTTAACTCCCTGGCTGTGGATTAAAGAACTTTACGTAGTTGGCAACAAAGAATATCGCCGTAAAGGGGTAGGAAGGGCATTGATGGGGTATTTAATAAAAGAGGCCTATGAGCGGGGTAGTGCCAAAATAAAGTGGGAAGTTCTTTCTACTAATGTAGATGCACAAGCTTTTTATCAACAACTAGGTGGAGCTCCGGAACAGAAGTGGCAAATATGGTCCCTGAGTACTTAGCCAATATGGCCGGGCCGAAATACCCCCTTTTCAATAGATGAACACAAAACTGACTCTTCAACGCGGGGTAAAGCGCCTGGTGATTGGTATATCCGAGTCGATGGGTGTGCGTGCCTGAGCGATTACCAGAGTGGAGAACAGGGCCACTACTGCACACCCAAACATGGACGCGGCAATAGGAACCAGGGTGCCGGTGTGCAGGCTGCTGACCAATCCGCCCAGCACACCGCCAGTGATAAAAATTGTGGCGCCATACAGGGCGTTGGCGCTGCCGCTGATTTTGGGAAAAAACTCCAGATAACAGGCGGCGGCATTGGGCCCGGTAATACCGATACAGCTCATTACCAATACCAGCGGTACCATCCACAGAGTCAGTTCTTTAATACCGGTCAAAGTGCCGAGTAATAGCAAACCACAGCCGAGTATCTGCAGGGTGACGCCAGCCAATAAAATATTGCGCGGCTGGAACAGGTTGAGCAGGCGGATATTGACCTGCACCATACAGATCAGCCCCAGAATACAGGCGCCAAAGAACAGCGGGAAGCGGCTCGGACTGACACTGAAGTAGTCCATAAAGACAAAGGGTGCGGTGGTGATATAGATAAACATCGAACCACTGACACAGGCCTGGGCGCCGAGAAAACCGAGGGCGCGGCGGTTGCGTAGCACCTGTCCATAAGTGGAAATCAGTGAAGCTAATGGCATCAACTGGCGCCGCGCGCGGGTAAAGCGCGATACAGTTTCTGGCAACAGTAAGCGCACTAATAGCAGCATGCCAGCGGCGTACAGTAGCAGGAATACAAAAATACTCTGCCAGCCACCCACTGCTAGCAGTAGAGAGCCGATTACTGGAGCGATCAGGGGGGCGATCAGCATGATGGTACTGATCATAGAAATAATTTTGGCGGCTTCACGCCCACTGTGCAGATCGCGCACTATGGCGGCGCAAATCACTGTAGCAAAACCGCCCCCCACGGCCTGGAAAAAGCGCAGGATAATCAGTTGATCGACATGGTCGGCAAACAGGATCAGCAGTGAACTGACGATATAAATGCACAGGCCGATAGTGCCGACCAGTCGCCTGCCCCAACGATCGGAGAGGGGGCCGCCGAAGAGCTGTCCTAGGGCAAAACCCAGTAAAAAGCTGGAGACCGAATACTGCACCCGCTCCACTTCGGTATCGAGCGCACCGGCCATGGCCGGGATAGCCGGCAAGTAACTGTCGATGGAAAATGGCGTCAGGGAGACCAGCGCCGCTAGCCATACCACCAACCAGCGCGGTGCTTTTTGCTCAGCGGATAATGCGGTGGATGTCATGGAATTGCTCTGGAACGGCTAGGGGCACTTGTTGGCGGTGGCAGTAGATCGCCGGATACAGCAGGCATGGTAGAGGGGCCGCGACACATTATCCAGTGCCGCATTCTTGCAAACTTCCCTCAGTGTTTGTCTTCCCGCAATGTGTACAAACCCTGCTTCAGCTTCAGTAGGTGCTCTTGCAGCTGGGGGCCTTTGCGCTGGGCAACGCCGATGGCGAGCACATCGATCACCACCAGATGGGCGATGCGTGAGGACAGTGGTGTATAGATCTCAATATCCTCCTCCACATCCACTTCTAGCGGGATACTGGCCTGCTGCGCCACCGGCGAACCGCTGGGTGCCAGGCCAACCACCAGAGCGCCCTGCTCCTTTGCCATGCTCATCGAGCGCAGTAGTGCCTTGGTGCGGCCACTCTGGGAGATAGCCACGACTACATCGCCCGGCTGCATAGACATGGCTGACATATTCTGGATGTGGTGGTCCGAGTGGGCGGCGGTGGCCAATTGCAGGCGGAAGAACTTGTGCTGGGCATCGGCGGCGACAGCACCAGAGGCGCCAAAGCCGAAGAATTCCACTCGCTTGGAAGCGGCCATCGCAGTGACAGCGGCCTCAAGGGCGCGGTCGTCAATTCTATCGCGCACTTTTAGCAGAGTATCTACTGTTGAGTCGAACACCTTGCGTTTGTACTCGGCAATGGTGTCGGTCTCGGTCACCGCGATTTGGCCGAAGCTGGGGCTGGAAGCCAGTTGTTGCGCCAGGTTCAACTTGAACTCCTGGAAGCCGGAACAGCCCACGGCGCGACAAAAGCGCACCACGGTCGGCTCGCTCACCTGGGCCTCTGTGGCCAGGTCGACGATGCGCATATGAATAATTTCATCGGGATTGGCGAGAATATACTCCGCCACCTTGCGCTCAGATTTGCGCATGGATGACAGTTGCTCACTGATTCGTTGCGTTACTTCCGCCGGTTTCACAGGACTTCCTTCTCTATGCCAGTTGGCGCAGTTTAGCCGCTGCGCCCCCGGCTGGCGAGAGGCTTTGCATTGTCAGCCGGGGTAAAATCCTGTTTATTTACACAGGTCTTATGCAGCAGCTCTGGTACAATCTTCGCCCATGGACGTATCTCAGATTTTAGACCCCCTCAACGACGCCCAGCGCGAAGCGGTAGCTGCCGCGCCCGGCAATCAATTGGTTCTGGCCGGTGCCGGCTCGGGCAAGACCCGGGTGCTGGTGCACCGCATCGCCTGGCTGATGCAGGTGGAGGGCGCCTCGCCCTACTCCATTATGGCGGTGACTTTTACCAACAAGGCGGCCCGCGAGATGCGCGCTCGTATCGAAGAGCTGCTGGGGGTGAATACCTTTGGCATGTGGGTGGGCACCTTCCACGGCCTGGCTCACCGCCTGCTCAAAGCCCACTGGCAAGAAGCCAAGTTGCCGCAGAACTTCCAGATTCTGGATTCCGACGACCAGCTGCGCCTGATCAAGCGGGTACAGGCAGATCTGGGGCTGGACGATAAAAAGTGGCCGCCGCGGGAAACCCAGTGGTGGATTGGCGCGCAGAAAGATGAAGGCCTGCGCCCGCAATATATCAATGCCGGCGCCGATCCTTGGTTGCAGACCATGGTGCGCATCTACTTCGCCTATGAAGAGGCCTGTCAGCGCGGTGGGCTGGTAGATTTTGGCGAGTTGCTGCTGCGCGCCCACGAACTTTGGCTGAATAACGACAGTATTCTGGCCCACTACCGCCGGCGTTTCCCCCATATCCTGGTGGATGAGTTCCAGGATACCAACACGATTCAATACGCCTGGCTGCGCCTGCTCGCTGGGGAGCGGTGCCATATCACCGCTGTGGGTGACGATGACCAGTCCATTTACGGTTGGCGCGGCGCCAAGATCGAGAATATCCAGCACTTTTCTACAGATCTGCGTGAAGTGCAGACGGTGCGCCTGGAACAGAATTATCGCTCCACTTCCACTATTCTGAACGCCGCCAATGCGGTGATCGCTAATAACAGCGGTCGCCTAGGCAAGGAGTTGTGGACCAAGGGTGAAGAAGGCGAGCCTATCGCCGTCTACGCCGCCTACAACGAGCAGGATGAGTCGCGCTTTATCGTCGAGCGTATCAATGACTGGGTGCGCGATGGCAATCGCCGCGACAGCATTGCCATCCTCTACCGCTCCAACGCCCAATCCCGGGTGCTTGAAGAGGGGCTACTGCGCGAACAGGTGCCCTACCGTATCTACGGTGGCCAGCGCTTCTACGATCGCCTGGAAATCAAAAATGCCCTGTCCTACCTGCGCCTGATCAGCAATCGCAATGATGACACCGCCTTTGAGCGGGTGGTAAATACCCCCACTCGTGGCATTGGTGCGCGCACGGTGGAGATGGTGCGCTCCTATGCCCGCGAGCAGGGCTGCTCCCTGTGGCAGGCGGCCAAGCTGATGTTGCAACAGCGGGTTCTGGCTGCGCGCGCCGGCAACGCCCTGCAGAGCTTTCTGGATCTGATCAACCAGCTGGCTGCAAATGCGGAAGAGAAAGAGCTGGATGCCATTGCTGAGGATGTGATTGAGACTAGCGGCCTGCTGGAATTCCACGGCAAAGAAAAAGGTGAGAAGGGCCAGACACGAGTGGAGAACTTGCAGGAATTGGTCACTGCTTGTCGCTCTTTTGCCGGTGTGGACCTGCCCGAGGGCGAGGAAGATGAGGAGGAAATCCCTCTTATTAACCAGTTCCTCGACAGCGCCGCCCTCGATGCCGGTGAAGGTCAGGCGGATGAGTTTGAAGATGCCGTCCAGCTGATGACCCTACACTCCGCCAAGGGCCTGGAATTTCCTTTGGTGTTTATGGCGGGCGTGGAGGAAAACCTATTCCCCCACAAGATGTCTGCACAGGAGCCCGGCCGCATGGAGGAAGAGCGACGTCTCTGCTACGTGGGTATCACCCGCGCCATGCGTAAGCTGTATATTACCTACGCGGAAAACCGGCGCCTGTTTGGCAGCGAGACCTACAACAGTCCGTCTCGCTTTATCGGTGAGATTCCGCCAAATTTGGTGCACGAAGTGCGCTTGAAGACCGAAATTTCCCGTCCCCTCTACCAGGCGGATTATGGCAAGGTGGGCCAGTTTTCCGACCCGGCGCCAGATTTCGATGATTTACCACCATTGGCACTGGGTGGCCGGGTTGAGCATGTCAGGTTCGGCGAGGGCACCGTAGTGCAGTTCGAAGGCAATGGCCCCCGTGCACGTGTACAGGTCAATTTCGATGATGTTGGCAGTAAATGGCTGGTAGTGGCTATGGCTAAGCTTCAGCCTTTATAGATTGTTTGCTTTGGTAAAAACCAAGTCAGATTAGAAATTTTTTCTACACTGATTTCGGTTTTTCCCAAATTCCCGACCATTTAAAAAAGATCATTTATCGATGATCAGCGCCTTACAAGAAAAAAGATAATTAAAAGCGATGAAAAAAGTTAACTGGTATCCCGCTATTATTTTGGGCCTACTGGCCCTACTCGTTGTTACCTTTGCTGCACTGGTCACTTCCCGCGCAGCACAGGGCCCTGCACAACACTTTTCCGATAATGACAACAAAGAATTGTTCGAGTGGAAGCTTGTCACCACTTGGCCAAAAAATTTCCCCGGCCTTGGCCAGGCCCCAGAGCGCTTTGCAAAAAACGTTGAGTTGATGTCCTCCGGCCGCCTCAAAATTAAAGTTTATGGTGCAGGTGAGCTGGTACCCGCTCTAGGTATTTTTGGTGCGGTATCTGAGGGCGCTGCACAGATGGGACATGGTGCGGCCTATTATTGGAAAGGCAAGATTCCAGCGGCCCAGTTTTTTACCGCGGTACCTTTTGGTTTAAACGCCCAGGAAATGAATGGCTGGCTGCACCACGGTGGTGGTTTGGAACTCTGGAAAGAGATTTATGAACCGTTCAACCTGATCCCCCTAGCGGGTGGCTCTACTGGGGTACAGATGGCCGGCTGGTTTAACAAACCAATTAACTCTGTTAAGGATTTGCAGGGCTTAAAAATGCGAATTCCCGGTCTGGGCGGTGAAGTATTAAACCGGGCCGGTGGTACCGCTGTGACTATTCCCGGTGGTGAACTCTATACCGCGCTGCAGACTGGTGTTATTGATGCGACCGAGTGGGTTGGACCTTATAACGATCTCGCTTTCGGTTTCCATCAGGTTGCCGAGTACTACTACTATCCCGGCTGGCATGAACCCGGCTCAATGATGGAATTTATCGTCAATAAAAAAGCCTTTGAGAAATTGCCCAAAGACCTACAGGCCATTGTGCGCGTGGCTGCCCGCGAAGCAAACCAGGATATGTTGGATGAGTACACCGCACGTAATAATCGCGCCCTGCGTGAGTTGGTGGAAACACACGGAGTCAAAGTTAAGCGTTTACCAGACGATGTACTTGCCCATTTAAAGCAGATCAATACTCAGCTGATGCAAGAGACCGCAAATAAGGACCCAGAATTTGCGCGTATCTATAAAGCCTTTAAGGATTTTGAGCGGGATGTGCGGCCCTATCACCAGATAAGTGAAGAGGCTTATTACCAGGCGCGTGAACTTGATGGGGAAAGCAAGAAACAGGAATAAAAGGCAAAATTAATATCATAGAAGGGAAACTGGTTTAAGGCAGTTTCCCGAAATAGTTTTGCAAGTCGTTTCAGGGCAGCGGTCTGGTATGCCCTCTATCGTCGATAGCGACAAAAACAAACTCACCCTCGGTGACCTTTACCTGCTCACCAGAGTCCACCCGTGTCAGCCATACCTCAACCATTGTCCTAATAGAGGAACGCCCTACCTCTATAGCTTCGGCATAGCAGCTGACCGTAGAGCCAACCGGAACCGGGCGTAAGAACACCATACTGCCGACCGCTACGGTAGTTACCCTGCCGCGCGCAATGCTTTGGGCCAAGATTGCTCCAGCCAGGTCCATTTGCGACATCAGCCAACCAGCGAATACATCCCCCTGGGGGTTGGTATCACGGGGCATAGCCAGGGTTTGCAGGGTAAGCGTGCCTGTTGGTTGCGGGTTTTCATCAAGGGCTGAAAGTGCGGACATCGACTACTCACAGATTGTTAGAGTTATTGGTTTCCACCTGAGGGAAGGTGGCGCATTCTAGCACAAATTGAGTAGTATTTGACCAGTACTTGTCTGAGTTTTTCCAACGAAAACGAGGGAAGTTTTTCCCAGCCACCCCCCTAGGTGGCCGGGAAATTAGTGACAAGAGCCCTAAAGTGTCTCTATTGCTAACAGATTGTCGTCCGGGTTTTTGTCGATCATCTTGATATAGGGATCAAAGCCAGCAATGCTCGGTTTGCCCTTCACCTCAAACTCCAGCAGGGTGGTCTCTTCACTGATCTCCTGTTTGGCCAAGTAGAGCACATTGTCT
Source organism: Microbulbifer mixtoriginis (SeqCode) (assembly GCF_052467515.1). NCBI lineage: Bacteria > Pseudomonadati > Pseudomonadota > Gammaproteobacteria > Cellvibrionales > Microbulbiferaceae > Microbulbifer > Microbulbifer mixtoriginis (SeqCode). The sequence continues at coordinate 4,612,537 of NZ_CP174314.1, forward strand.
GAACTGGTATTCTTGTCGGGATCTTCTGCAAAAATGGCAACATCTATCCAGTTATTGATGGGAATTTCTTGTTCCTGTCCATCCCCTTCGGCTTCATATTTGTGCGCTTCCAGCTCCAGTAATACGCGATAATTGCCGTTCTCCAACAACTCATAGGTGGCATTTGCGACTTTGAGATCAAAGAGGACTACTCGCTCCAGCATATCGGTGATTAGCTCTTGCTGGGGTGGTTTGGCGTGGGCTCGGAGTCTTGCCACTAAATCCATGCTGGTGGGATAGGGATCACTGGAGAAGCCTTTTTCTTTTAACAGGGAAGCCAAAGCCGCATTGACGGCATCTTCACCCATCGCATCCTTAAGGGCATACATCGCTAGCGAGCCCTTGTCGTAATGGATATAGGTCTGGTTCTCGTTGCGAGATAAAGGTAACTCCTCAAGCAACTCGGTACCCCGAGCGCTCAGGTAGCCATCTAGCTCATATTTGAGGAAACGACGCATTTTTTCATGGCCGTATTCCCGCTCCATCACCATTAGTGCTGAGTACTGCGCCAGGGTTTCAGACAGTAGAGTCGCTCCCTGTACATTGGCGCCAATCAATTGATGCGCCCACCACTGGTGCGCCACCTCGTGGGCGGTTACATAGAAGACGTAATCAATCTCATCCGGGTCCCGCAGATCGGCGACAAAACCGATAGATTCAGAGAAAGGTACGGTGTTGGGGAATGCCTGGGCAAAGGATTCATAGCCCGGGAACTCGACGATACGCAGTTGGCGATACTGATAAGGGCTGAATGCCTTACTGAAATACTCCAGGGACTTTTTCACCCCCTCAACCATACGATCTATGTTGTAGTCGTGGGGCTTGTGGTGGTAGACCTCAATGGCAACGTCCTGCCACTTATCTTTGACCACTGTGTAGTCCGCTGAAAGGTAGGAAAAAAAGTTGTGAATGGGCGCGTCCATCTTGTAATGAAAATAATGGCGCTCTCCCTCCTGCCAGTCTTTTTTTAGGTAGCCGGGGGCCAGTGCTATCTGTCCCAAGGAAGTACTGACGGTGGTTTCAAAGTTGATCCAGTCGGAGTCGCTGCGAAGATAGGATTTTCGGTAGTGCTCTTTGTCCTCCAGTTTGGGCATGCGCTGCGGCGGCGGTAGATCGTGCTTTTTACGCAGGTGACGATCAGTCAACTCAAAATTGCTGTTGTAACCGATAAAGGGCAGCGCTTCGTAGTTATTAAAGAAGGTACCGTTCTGCACCAAGGTGGTGGAGGAGCCGGAGTTCATAAAGCCGCGATTGATCCTGCTCAGATCAAACTCCAGCGTGAGGGACTGGCCGGGTTCAAGTGGGCGATCCAGCTCGAAGAAATAGTGTCCGAACTGCTCGTCCTTTTCGCGTAACTTGGCCTGATTTAGGGATAACTGGTTAACTGTAAGGCCGCGATCCAGCCCTATAACTACCTCATCAATCGACTCCACACGCTTGTTAACCAGGAAATAGCGGCCGCGCACTTCATAGCGGCGTTCATTGGGGAAGATATCCACATCCACTTTGACATCGGTGATATGTGGTGCGAGTTTATCCTCCAGGGCCTTGTATTTCTTCTCATAGTCTGCAGCCAGTCGCTCACGATCCTTGCTGGTTTCGTAGTGATTGAGAATATTGGTGTTGTAGAAAATAAAGACGCCCGTGCCGATAAACAGTAGCAGGGTTGTGGAGGCAGTTAATCGACTGGAAAGCCCCAATTGGAAGCGCAGGGCTTTGACCCGGCTAGTTAGAGGAGCCAGGGTTCCGCGCTGCCAGAGCCCGTAACTCAAGATGGCCAGTATCAGGCTGAAGCTGATCCAATATAACGCAAACCAAGCCCGACCCTGATCAAAGTGACCATAACCATTCATGTCCGAGTAAGGTGCGGCGTTCCAGTCTGCAAATTGATAGAGGTTGTGTTCGAACCCAAGGCCATCAAGGACACTGGAGCTAATTAAGTAGCCCACCATCAGCAGCATGCCGAGGAATTTATTGCGGGTTATCACCTGGGCAAAGATTGATAGGACTGCCATCAAGTAAAACGGCAGCGCAAACTGATACCAGAGTCCGTAAAAATACAGTCCAGGCTCAAGAGTTGTATATCCCTTGCCCAGCTGTACAGCCACAGTGGTAAGCATGCAGGCTATCAGGATACCGGCCAGAACTACCAGCATTGCAATAAACTTGCTCGCTACGAAAATCCAGCTGGGTGTGGGCACGGCATCCATAATTTCATGGCAACCGGCCTGGCGTTCTCGCCACACCAATTCAGCCCCATAGTAGATCAGAATAATCAACATGATGAGGCTAAAAGCACCTTCTATCAGACTGACCATAGAACGAGTCACCGGGTATACCGAGGTGCCAAATACTGCCTCCAGGCTCAGGGATGCGCCCAAGACATTCAGAACACCTAGTGCCAGGATTACCCAAAAAGCTAGGCTTTTTACTACTGCTTTTACTTCAAAACCGCAGCGTATACGGAATTGTTGCCAAACCGTGGCTGCCCCAAAGTTTGGAGTAATTCGCGGTAGGGGCTTGATGTACCTAGGTATCTCACTATCTGCAGCTTCTGTGGTGCGGCGGCGCGACCAGAGAGGTTTACGTTCGACAAATGAAAAGCATTTATAGCCTAAGCCGATAAATAATAAGCTGGCGCCCAGCCATAGTAAGCGGTTGATTAGAAAGTTTCCCTCTAGTGCGATCATAGAGGTATTGCGATCGAAAGCGGTCCAGTAGCGAGTTGTCTCCTGGAAGGCGGCGATACCAAAGGGGTCAGCCAGTGCGGCAGCACTTCGATAGGCGGGTTCATCCATGATTCCCTGGCTGGTGAAATAGAGTATCAGGAAGGCGATCAACCCCAGGTAAGTGGCCATCATGCTGCGAGTTATGGCTGCCAGGCTAAAAAACATGGCGCTGCAAAACAGCATGGTGGGAAAGATAAGTATGAATAAGGTTTGCAGGTAGTGGGATATTTGAGTGGGGCCCAAGCGCTCTGGGTCTAGCCAAGGCATCCATGAACCGAACAGCATACCCAGCGCCGTAGATGAGAAAGCCAGGAAGGCTACGGCGAATGATCCTGTGAAGCGCCCCAATAAATAATCACGCTTACTGATAGGGGTACTGAAGACAATACCTTCCATTTTCATATCGCGATCACGCAGCACCGGATTGGCTGCGAAGGCGGCAGTGATAAAAATACTGAAAACGCACATTACTAACAGGGTTAGCATAATCGCGTAGGGAGAGTTGATCAGGGTGCTACCGCCACCGCCGCCGATCTGTATATTGTCGACGGTCATAGCACCAAAAGTCAGTAGAAAAAATACCAGGCTGGTCACATAAAACAGTGGCTGGCGCAACTGGTAGTGAAATTCAAACTTAGCAACCGATAAAAACATTTCGAAATCCCCCCCCATCTCAAGCGGCGCTAGCCACTTGAGCTTTTTTATTGCTAAACAGGGTGGAGAAGTAGACATCTTCAAGGTCCGGTTGCAGCTGCTCAAAGCCTACTGCCGGTTGGGTATCTGCCAGCGCATGCACAACATGGCGCCCGGCTAATAAACGAGTGGAAATCACATCAAAATTATTGTGGCATTCTTCCAGCTCAGATTTATCGACGGTGCGCCGCCATACACGTCCTTGCAATTTAGAGATAAGTTCTTCGGGTTTACCTTGGGCCACAATTTGACCTGCGGCCAGGATCGCCATATTGGGGCACAGATCGGCAACATCTTCGACAATATGGGTGGAAAGAATTACCACTACGTTCTCGCCAATTTCGCTAAGCAGGTTGTGAAAGCGATTGCGCTCCTGAGGGTCGAGACCAGCGGTAGGCTCGTCGACAATAATCAGGCGTGGGTCACCGATCAGGGCTTGGGCAATACCAAAGCGCTGGCGCATACCCCCAGAGTAACCGCTTAGGTTTTTTTTGCGATCCTTAAATAAATTTGTCTGGTGCAGTAATTCAGCCACCATTTCGCGACGCTCTTTGCGATTACTAATACCTTTTAGAACTGCCATATGATCGAGCATATCTTCAGCACTGATTCTCGGATAAACCCCGAAATCCTGTGGTAGATAACCCAAGGTGCTGCGAATTTTCTGAGGGTTACTGGCCACATCGATACCATCAAAAGTGATGGAGCCGCTGTCTGCAAATTGCAGCGTGGCGATAGTACGCATTAAAGAAGACTTGCCGGCACCATTGGGGCCGAGCAATCCGAACATACCCTTGGGAATATCCAAGTTGACGTTTTTAAGCGCATGCACGCCGTTATCGTAGGTCTTGGAAAGGCTGGTAATATTTAGCATTTTTTAAATCCTTTTTAATTTTTTATTCGTGCTTGGATATCGATAGCAGTGTTTAATTCCTTTTGATGGATCTATTTTTAAGGAGAGATATCCACAGAGGTTTATTGAAGGTCTGGCGAGCAAATTAAAAAATTTAATGCCAATTTAGCAGGTGCTGGTGACTTGCCGTAGGGAATCAAGATGTGCCGATGAATTTAAGGGGCGAAGGGTTTATTAAGTTTCAATGTTAGTACGATCGTTTTGGGCTGGATCCAATCGGTAGCGATACAAGGTCTTATCACTACCGATCGTTGTCTTTTGGGTTAATTCTGAACCACCCCCGGCAACCAAGTCACCAGAGCAGGCCAGAGTGCTAGGAGGCACAAAATCAACAGCTGAATAGCGATAAATGGCATAACGCCGCGATAGATAGCGGAAGTGGCCACTGAACTTGGCGCAACGCCGCGAAGATAAAACAATGCAAATCCAAAGGGTGGAGTAAGGAAGGAAGTCTGCAAGTTGATTGCAATCATGATGCCCAGCCAAATCGGGTCCACACCCATCGCCAACAACACCGGCCCAACAATGGGCACCACCACAAAGGTGATCTCAATAAAGTCGAGAATGAAACCGAGCAAGAAGATCACCAGCATGACCAGCAAGGTCGCACCAATAACACCCCCAGGCAGACTGTGGAAAATACTGGTGACAAGTTCTTCACCGCCATATCCACGGAAGACCAGTGAGAACAATGAAGCACCAATAAGAATGGCAAACACCATCGCGCTTACCTGTAGAGTGCTGCGACCCACCTCCCCCGCTTGCGCCCAATGCAGAGCACCGCGACTGTAAGCCAGTAATCCCGCCCCCAGAGCACCTACGGCGGCGGCTTCTGTAGGCGTTGCGGCACCGGTAATAATTGACCCCAGCACTAATAGCATCAAAGCGATAGGAGGAAAAAGGCTACTCAGTAGCGGCCAAACTTCCAGAGGTTGCTGCTGCGCGGTCTTGGCCTTACTCGGAGAACGGCGCGCCACAAACAATAGATAAACAATGTAGGCTGCTACCAGCAATAGGCCGGGAATAATGGCACCGATAAAAAGGTCACCAACGCTGACCGGCTTGGGGTTAAAAATACCTGCGGATAGTTGTGCCTGCTGGTAGGCGTTGGAGAGAGTATCCCCAAGCAGCACCAGAGCAATAGAGGGGGGAATAATCTGCCCGAGGGTGCCGGTGGCGCAGATGGTGCCGGTGGCGAGCTTTGGGGAGTAGCCCTGCTTCAACATAGAGGGCAGGGACATTAATCCCATAGTCACCACGGTGGCGCCCACAATACCGGTACTAGCGGCCAGAAGTGCGCCGACGACCACTACAGAAATGGCCATACCCGCCGGCGCGCCCATAAATACTTTGGTCAGATTGACCAACAAGTCTTCGGCGATTTTTGCTCTCTCGAGAATGACTCCCATCAAGACAAAGAGCGGCACGGCAACCAGGGTGCCGTTTTGCATAATGCCGTAGAGGCGGTCGGGGAAGGCACGCAGTAGCTCGGCATCGAAAGCGCCATACACGATACCCAACCCGGCGGTGATTAGGGCCGTACCGGCGAGCGTGAAAGCTACCGGGTAACCGAACATCAGTAGCCCGCAAACGGCGGCAAACATCAATAGAGGTATCAGCTCGATCATGCCTCTGCCTCCTCCACCTGCTTGAGCAATCGTGGTTTCGCTACAGATTCGCTTACCGGGCTTGAAACCTCCATAAGCTGTAGCAGAGCACGAATAAACTGGGCGGTGCCGGCGAGACCGAGGGTTACTGCCGCGAGGGGAATCAGACTTTTCAGCAGGAAAACACCGGGAAGGCCGCCGGCATTGGCGCTCTCCTCAAGCACTGACCAACTATTCAGAGCAAACTGCCAGCTGCTCAGCAACATAAAAGTGCAGACTGGCAAAAGAAATAGCAGAAAACCCACAGCATTAACCCAAGCCTTACCCCTGGGACCCATTCGCCGATAGAAGACATCGACACGCACGTGGGCGTCAGTTTGCAGCGCATAGGCCAGGCCCAACATAAAGGCGGCACCGTGCAGATAGATTACGGACTCCTGTAGCGCTATGGAGCCACTGTCGAACAGGTGGCGCAGAGCCACAACGCAGGACTGTATTAAGACCATGGCCCAGGTAAACCAGGCGAGCAGGTGGCCGGTGCGACTGGATAGACTCTCCAGTGCACGCGCTCCACGCATCAGAAATAGCATGGGGGCTTCTCTCTTTACATCTTATTGTTATCTCGTTTGTATGCAGGTTACCGCTTTGCCTGCCCGGGCACCAGCGGGGTAAATTTCCGGCTGTAACTTTTTTGTCATGTTTTATTCATAGAATCGTCATCCGTTGTTCCTAGCATCGCCGCGTGAAATAAAAAACACTCATCGGAGTTACACATGAACAAGCAAATTTTGGCTACTTCCCTGGCGGCATTGACCCTTGCCACCTCTCAGGTAGCCCTGGCGGCTCGCGACTACATCAGTGTTGTGGGTTCTTCCACTGTTTACCCTTTTACCACCACTGTGGCGGAGCGTTTCAGCCGTGCTACCCAGTTCAAGACTCCGGTAGTTGAATCCACAGGTACTGGCGGCGGCATGAAGCTGTTCTGTCAAGGCGTTGGTGAAAGCACTGCAGACATCACTGGTGCTTCCCGTCGCATTAAGCAGTCCGAGCTGGAGATGTGTAACGGCAACGGCGTTGATGTTGTGGAAGTACAGATTGGCTACGACGGCATCGTGCTGGCCAATGCGAAGAAAGCAACTCCTTTCAAGCTTTCCCGCAAAGATATTTTCCTGGCCCTGGCAAAAGAAGTACCGAACCCGGATGGTTCCGAAACGCTGGTAGCCAACCCTTACAAGACCTGGAAAGACGTAAACCCTGCGTTGCCCAATACCAAAATTGAAGTTTTGGGGCCGCCCCCCACTTCCGGTACCCGCGATGCCTTCGCGGAGCTGGCAATGGAAGGTGGTTGTAAGAAATTTGGCTGGATTAAGGCCATGAAGAAAAAAGACAAGAGCGCTTACAAGGCGATCTGTCACAACGTACGCGAAGACGGCGCTTATGTTGAAGCCGGTGAGAACGATAACCTGATCGTCAACAAGTTGGTTGCCAATCCGAATGCCCTGGGCATCTTTGGTTTCAGCTTCCTCGACCAGAATGCCGATAAAGTACAAGGCTCTTTGATCGAAGGACAGGCTCCGACTTTCGACTCTATCGCCGATCAGAGATATCCAGTTTCCCGCCCGCTGTTTATTTACGTGAAGAAGGCACATGCCGACGTAGTGCCAGGTATCAAGCAATTCCTGGCGGAGTTCACTAATGAGCGCGCTTGGGGTGATGAAGGTTACCTGACTGACAAAGGTATGATCCCTTTGCCCCAAGAGAAACGCCAGAAAATTGCTACCGACGTTCGCAAGCTGAATGCCCTGAGCAATCTTGCTGCGAAGTAAATTTATCCTGGAGTAGTACAGTCAAAGGGAATTGACGGCCAAGCTCGAGAGGGCTTGGCCGTTTTTATGAAAGCCAAGTGGAAACACAGGGAAAAGTCGGGATAATGCCGACATCGACATTTTTAGCACGGTAATTCAATGCAAACCCCCACACTGTTCGCCCTTTTGCTGCTGTTGATTTTAGTGGCCTACGGTACCGGCTTTAGTCGTGCACTGAGTGCAGCGCGCAGCCGCGGAGGCCTGCGTAATCTGGCCTCACTGCCCAGCTATCACGGATTATTTACCGCGCTTTGGTGTGGTTTACCGGCACTTTTACTACTGGGTGCCTGGCTGATTTTTGACGATGCCATTATTCGCTCTATGGTGATGCACAGCATCGCCGACAAGCCCGATACCATTGCCGGGCAGAACCTGCTCTTTGCACAAATTCAAAACCTCGCCGCTGGCCATTTGGTGGGAGAGTCATCCCCACAGTTACAGTTGGCTGCCGAGCACCTCAGTCAGTTGCGCAATAATTCCAATACTCTACAGGCCTTTTTAAGCCTGGTATTGGCGGTGGGCCTGGGGGCATTTGCACTGTTGCGTTTTTCTCCGGAGCTGCGTGCCCGTGAGAAAGTGGAAAAAGTCCTGAAGGCTATTCTGATTACCTGTGCCTGCGCCGCGATTTTTACCACTGTGGGTATTTTGTTCTCGGTACTGTTTGAGTCGCTGCGCTTTTTCCAGTCGGTGCCAGTGACTGAATTCTTGTTCGGCCTGCACTGGAGCCCGCAGATGGCCCTGCGCGCCGATCAGGTTGGTTCCAGCGGAGCTTTTGGTGCGGTACCCCTGTTTACCGGCACCCTGATGGTTTCCGCAATCGCTATGTTGGTGGCGGTGCCTGTGGGCCTGATGGCCGCTATTTATCTGGCCGAGTACGCCAGCAAGCGCGTGCGCAACGTGGCCAAGCCTATTTTGGAAATTCTCGCCGGTGTACCCACCGTGGTATACGGCTTTTTTGCGGCACTGACTGTTGCCCCATTTATTCGTGACCTGGCCACCTCAATGGGTTTACAGGCCTCCAGTGAGAGCGCTCTGGCCGCTGGCCTGGTGATGGGGATTATGATTATCCCATTTGTCTCTTCATTATCTGACGATGTTATTAATGCAGTTCCGCAGTCCCTGCGCGATGGCGCTCTGGGATTGGGTTCAACCCAATCGGAGACCGTGCGCAAGGTGGTGATTCCCGCCGCCCTGCCGGGAATTGTCGGCGGTGTACTCTTGGCGGTATCTCGCGCAATTGGTGAAACCATGATCGTCGTGATGGCCGCGGGCCTCGCCGCCAACCTGACTGCGAACCCTCTGGATTCGGTCACCACTGTTACCGTGCAAATTGTGACACTACTGGTCGGCGACCAGGAGTTTGACAGTCCCAAGACCCTGGCCGCATTTGCGCTTGGCCTGATGCTATTTATCTCCACTCTGGTGCTGAACTTTATCGCCCTGCATGTAGTGAAAAAATACCGGGAGCAGTATGACTAATCTCACCCAGACGCAGGTTCGTGAGCGCATCGAGAAGCGCCTCGCCAGCCGCCATCGCAAGGAAAAACTGTTTCGCGGGCTGGGCATTGCCAGTATCGCTTTCGGCATACTCGCGGTTGTCATTCTATTCAGCGATATTATCAGCAAGGGTAGCGGCGCCTTTGTGCAGACCGCCATTGAGCTGGAAGTGCACTACGATGCGCAGGTACTCGGTATTGAGACGGTCGATGACGAGAGTCTTGCCTTGGCCAATTTCACCGGGGTGATCCGCGCGGCGTTGCGCGAGCGTTTTCCCTCGGTGACTGGCCGCAGTGACAAGCGTGAGCTCTATAGCCTGGTCTCCTCGGGGGCACCCTTTAACCTGCGTGATCGCCTGGCTGCAAACCCAGAGCTACTCGGTACGAGCGAGAAAGTATGGTTTGCCGCTGACGACGATGTGGATACTTTTGTTAAAAGCCTGAAGGATTCCAAAGAGGGCTTCCGTGGCCGCACATCCGAACAGAAAGCCGGCTGGATCGAACAGTTGCTACAAAGTGGCGAACTAAAGAAGCGTTTTAATACCACTTTCTTTACCAACGGCGATTCGCGCGAGCCGGAACAGGCAGGTATCCGCGCCGCTTTGATGGGCTCGCTGTTTACATTGCTGGTGACTTTGGCGCTGTCTTTCCCAATCGGGGTAGCTGCCGCTATCTACCTGGAAGAATACGCGCCGAAGAATCGTTGGACCGATCTGATTGAGGTGAATATCAATAACCTCGCGGCAGTGCCGTCCATTGTATTCGGCTTGCTGGGGCTGGCGATCTTTATCAACTTTTTTGAGTTGCCGCGCTCAGCGCCTCTGGTTGGCGGTCTGGTACTTACCCTGATGACATTGCCGACAATTATTATTTCCAGCCGTGCGGCGTTGAAAGCGGTGCCGCCTTCGATTCGCGAAGCGGCGATGGGTATGGGTGCCTCGCGTATGCAGGTGGTTTTCCACCATGTATTGCCGCTGGCCATGCCCGGTATGCTCACCGGTGCGATTATTGGTATGGCCCAGGCCCTGGGAGAGACTGCTCCCCTTCTGATGATCGGTATGGTTGCCTTTATTGTGGATGTACCCGGCGGAGTTACTGATCCGGCCACGGTATTGCCGGTACAGATTTTCCTCTGGGCCGACAGCCCAGAGCGCGCCTTTGTGGAGCGTACCTCTGCAGCCATTATGGTGCTGCTGAGTGTATTGATTCTTATGAATACCAGTGCAGTAATGCTGCGCAAGAAACTTGAGCGCCGCTGGTAACAGCGCGGATAATCGGAAAACAGGATTATTTATGAGTACCATGACCCTGGATGCCGCCGGACATTCTGAAGCGGCGCAACCCGAACTGACCGGTGAAAAAATGGCAGTGAGCCAAGCCGAGGTGCGGAAAACAGTGGGCCAGCCCTTCACTGATACCGCCAAGTTACGCATGCGCAATGTGAATGTGTTCTACGGTGAAACCCAGGCTATTCACAATGTGGGCCTGGATATCGGCCGCAATGAAGTTGTGGCGATGATCGGCCCATCCGGTTGTGGTAAGTCCACTTTCCTGCGTTGCCTCAACCGCATGAATGACACCATCGAAGGCTGTCGGGTGGAAGGCGAACTGAGCCTGGATGGCGACCCCATTTATGGTCCCAAGGTAGATGTTGTGCCACTGCGCGCTCGGGTGGGGATGGTGTTCCAGAAGCCCAATCCCTTCCCCAAGTCTATCTATGAAAATGTGGCCTATGGCCCCAAAATCCACGGGATCGCCAGCCGCCGCGCCGACCTGGATGAAATTGTGGAAAACAGCCTGCGCCGCGCCGGCCTCTGGGATGAAGTTAAGGACCGTTTGGACAAGCCGGGCACCGGCCTGTCTGGCGGTCAGCAGCAGCGTCTGTGTATCGCCCGAGCCATTGCCGTGAGCCCGGAGGTTATCCTGATGGATGAGCCCTGCTCCGCCCTGGACCCTATTGCCACTGCGCGTATTGAGGAGCTGATCGATGAGCTGCGCGAGAACTACACTATTGCCATCGTGACCCACTCCATGCAGCAGGCGGCCCGCGTTAGTCAGCGTACGGCTTACTTCCACCTGGGGCACCTGGTTGAAGTCAACGATACAGAGACCGTGTTCACCAATCCGGAGCACGAACTAACCGAAGCCTACATTACCGGCCGCTTCGGCTAAGCCAATCTTGCTCCGAGGGATAACTATGGAAATGCACTTCGATCAGCATATCTCCCGCCAGTTCAATGAGGACCTGGAGGGAATCAAGACCGAGATGTTGGAAATGGGCGGCATGGTCGCCCGCCAAGTAGCCGATGCCGTCGATGCTCTGTCGAATGCCGACAGCCAGCTCGCCGAGGAAGTCCTGCGCGTCGAAGAGGAAATCGACAAGTGCGAGATGGCCCTGGACGAGCACGCGACTTTAATAATCGCCAAGCGCCAGCCCGCCGCTTCGGATCTGCGTATGGTGATGTCGGTAACCCGTATCGCCCGCGACCTGGAACGTATCGGTGACGAGGCCAGCAAAATCGCGAAAATGGCGATTGCCCTGACCGATGAGGGCACCTCACCGCGCGGCTATACCGAGATACGCCATCTGGCAAATGCTGTACGCAAAATGCTCAACGACGCCCTGGATGCCTACACTCGTTTCGATGTGGAGTCCGCATTGCGCACCCTCGCCGAGGATGAACAGGTGGACATGGATTACCGCACTGCCGTCCGCGAGCTGGTGACTTATATGATGGAAGATCCGCGCAGTATTTCCCGTGTAATCAATGTGCTGTGGACACTGCGCTCACTGGAGCGTATCGGTGACCACGCCAAGAATATTTGTGAGCAGGTGGTCTACCTGGTGGAGGGGGCGGATATTCGCCACGGCCACGAGAGGAATTTGAATTTAAGGAAATCCTGAGTTTCCTCAGCCAAAGAAAGGTCGCTCATAGCGGCCTTTTTTATTGCAGGCAGATTTTAAGAACTTGAAATATTTAGAGGCTTGGCGATGAAATATATTTTTGAAGTTCAAATCAAGGAAGGTTTCACAGCGGAAGAATATGCCGATGCCTGGGTACGTGCGTCTCAGTTAATTCAGCGGGCACCTGGGGCTATGGGCACGGAACTTTTGCAAAAGATCGGTGACGAAAATAGCCTCATAGCGATAGCCACTTGGCACAGTAAAACAGAACGCGATGCTATGCAGGCTAAACATACGTTAGCGATTGATGAAATTATTCAAAACGTGGCTCCTTTTGTGGGAATACGACCTTTAGGAGAGTTTAAAGAATTTAGAGAAGTAGTAGCTTCTTCTACTGATGATGAACTTTCTTAAGAATGCTTTGTCAGAGCTGAATAGAAGCTGAATAAATTATTTTTTAAAAAATAAAAACTGTAAATTTTACTCGGTCATTGAATAAGCATTTAAAGTACTTGATTACGGATAATTACATCTAGGCTAGCCGCTTTTTATTCTATCTAACCTCTGTTCTCACTCCCTTCGTCGCAAAGTCTTCTCAAACTGACTTTGTGTAATTAACTGTTGTTGCGGACAAAAAATCTTTTGTTACAATCCGCAGCCCAATTTGGATCCCTACGTTAACGAAGGATTTTGATATGAGATTCAAGCTCGCAGCTCTTCCCCTGATGCTTCTTGCAGCTACTGCAACTGCTGAGGAGTACAACTCTATTTCTACACTTGGATATTCCAATCTTGATTTTGATAGTGCTGATGGAAATCAGTTCGGTGCAGAAACGACTTACTACTTTGGCGGTAAAGAGGCACTAGGACCGCTTAAAGAATTTGAATATATTAATAAAGTTAGCAATGTTTCGGCAGCATTTCTTCACTACGATGTAGAAAGTGAAGACCTTGATAATTTTGCATTTGCAGGTGAATACTTTGCTGATAATGGCTTAGTATTCGGTGCTAATATTACAGAAGTAGACGATAGTGGCGTAAACAAGTTAACACTTGGGTACTTTTTCACCCCCAACTTTCTGGTAGAAGCGTCTCATGTTGATACTGACGAGGAAGACAAAACTTTAGTTGAAGCTCGTTATAATTATCAGCTAAGTGGTACCGATTATATCGGTTTTGATTTTGCAACAGATGATGACTTCGATGTTCAGGTGTTCTCTTCTAAGTACTTTACGAGCTTAGGCGGTAATCAATACCTAGCCGCTGAACTTGCCTATGCCAATATTGATAATGGTGATGATTACTGGCAAGTTGGTACAGATTACTACTTCACTTCAAATACGTCCTTTGGTGTAAAGTTTGATGAGAACGATGACTATAAGGTAGCCTTTTCACACTTCTTTAGTAGAAATATCGCTGTTGAGGCCGCTTATAGCACTATCTTTGCGGAAGGTATGAACTTGCGCAGCTTTGGTAATGAAGCCTATGCCGCTGGTGCAGATTTCGATGTAGACATTGATAAATTTGAGCTAGGCTTGACTGTTCAGCTGTAATTAATAGCTAAATAAAAGGGCTACTTATAAGTAGCCCTTTTTAATCGATTTTTAGGAGAAATTGGGCTTAAGCTTTTCCAGTCAATGCCTGTATCCGCGCCTGCGCCTTAGTGCCTATTTCTCCCCCTGCCCCGGCTGCTGTCTCGTAGTGCTTGAAAGCGCTTTGCTTATTCCCCTGCTTTTCATACACCTCGCCCAAATAGAAGTGTGCGTAAGCTGTTTCCAAATAACGTAGAGAACGGTTTAAGTCCCTCTCCGCAGCAGTGTAATTTTTAAGTTGCGCACTAGCCATGCCGCGTTTTAACCAGTGGGAAAATAGTGCAGGATTTTTCTGTACGGCACGGTCGTAGGCCTGGTGGGCTTTATCAAATTGTTTTTTCTGGGCGAGCAAATCTCCTTCCAGAGCGAAGAAAGAGGCTTCTTTTGGTTGTTGCTTCTGTGCCTTTCGTATCAAATTCAGTGCCGTACCAAACTGCTTTTTATTGGCTGCTTTTATGGCACCATCATAATTTTCATAGGCATCGGCATCGCGTTTTAGTTGTGCTATGGCCTTTTGATAGGCATCGCGGTTGGTGACCCCGTTCTTGGGTAGGGATTTACTGTGCTCGATATTGGCGCTGACGCGGGACTGTGATGGGGGGTGGCTGGCGAAGAGGGCTTCCAGGCCGTTGCTCTGCTGCCCTTTGGAGAGTTCGACGAATTTGCGCTGCAGTCGCACGGCGCCCTGGGGGGCATAGCCGGCGGCAGCCATATATTTCATGCCGTATTCGTCGGATTCCAGTTCGTTGCCGCGCCCGTAGCGGGCGATATAGGCAGAACCTCCCAGCTGGCTGCCAGTAGAAATAAGGTCCGCATAGGCGGAATCTTTGGTGGCCGCACCGAGTACAGCCAGTCCGGCTCCGAGCACCTGCTGTTGTGACATGGCGGTGGCGGAGTGGCGGGCGGCGGCATGGACAATCTCGTGGCCGAGCACAGCGGCCAATTCTGCCTCATCCTCAAGCAGGACCAGCAGGCCCCGGTTAATGGCGATTTTGCCACCGGGAAGTGCCCAGGCGTTGGGAACGGAGTTATTCAATACCACAAATTCGTAGGGCAGCTGCGGCTGGTCTGAGAATCTTGCCAGCTTTTGCCCGACCCGGTTCACATATTCCTGCAAATTGGGATCTATGGTGTACTGACCGCCCTGTTGTTGCTGGTTAATAGGGTATTGCTGCTGCCCTAAGTTCAATTCCTGCTGGGCCGATACCAGAGAAAACTGTTGCTCTCCGGTCACTGGATTGGTGACACAGCCACTGATAATAGAGGTTGCCGTCAACGCCACTGCGGCGAAGAAAGCCTGGTTACACGAGATCATTGCTTGCCTCCCTGTATAATGCCGATTATTCAACGATCACCCATTGTACACAGTCGGGGAATAGAGGTTATGACGGCACTTCAGGTAATAGAGTTATTTGCGGGCACCAACCCCGATGGCGAGCCGGTGGTAGAGCGCTTACAGGTACGAGTCAATGAGGACGACAGTTGCCAGCTGGTACGTTCTCCCGCATTTATTAAAGGCATCGCCAGTGGCGATTGCATTAAAGTGGATAAAGATACCCAGCAATTTGAGCTGGTTAAGCGCTCCGGTAATCTGGCGATCCGTATTTTCTGTCGCGGCGATAGTGCCGAACTCTCCGACCGCTTGAGCCCGCAGCTGGAAAAACTTGGAGGAGAGCTGGATCTGGAAGTTCCGCGCATGCTGGTTTACAGCATCCATGTCAGCTGTGGTTTCGATAAGATTGAGGAAATTCTCAATAGTATCTGTGATGGTGCCAACAGTGCTTGGTACTACGGCAATGTCTACGATCCGAAGGATGGCCAAACACCCCTCAACTGGTGGCAGGATATATTGAAGCCCGAATAGAGCAGTGCCCCGATCCTAGCGGTTGGGTTCAAATAGAAAGCGAAGCAGCACAAGTAAGGCACCCGATGTTAATAGTGATTTCTCCAGCCAAGACGCTGGATTACGAGAGCGAAATACCCACACTGGAAACCACTCAGCCAGACTTTCTCAAGGAGTCAGCGGCATTAATTGGCGAACTGCGTGATCTGAGCCCACAGCAAATCTCCAGCTTGATGAAGATTTCCGACAAGCTCGGTGTGTTGAATTACGACCGCTTTCAAGACTGGAAACGCCCTTTTACAAATAAAAATGCGCGCCCAGCTCTACTCGCCTTTAAGGGGGATGTTTATACCGGCTTGGCCGCTGAAACTATGGGCAAGCGCGATTTCAGTTATGCGCAAAAGCATTTGCGAATGCTCTCCGGTCTCTATGGCCTGTTGCGCCCGCTGGACCTGATGCAACCCTACCGCCTGGAAATGGGCACCAGGTTTGAAAACAGCCGCGGTAAAAATCTGTATGAATTTTGGGGAGAGCAAATTACTGAGACGCTCAATGCCCAGTTGCATGCGCTGAAGAGTCGGGAATTGGTCAACCTTGCCTCTAATGAGTACTTCAAGGCGGTAAAGCCCAAGGCGCTCGATGCAGAGGTCATTACCCCTCATTTTAAAGATCTAAAAAATGGTCAGTATAAGATGATCAGCTTCTTTGCCAAGAAAGCGCGGGGCATGATGAGCCGCTGGGCGATTGAGCAGCGGGTGAAGAAAGCGGAGGAGCTTAAGGGCTTTGATGTGGCTGGCTATACCTATAACTCGGGCATGTCCAATGAGCGCGACTGGGTTTTCACTCGGGATGAGCAGCAATGAGCGATACCAGCCTGCCGGATGCACCGGCTTGTGCGCGTAATCGCGATCCAATTCTTACTCAACTGCGCCGCCTGCTGGATGGTAGCCATAAGGTATTGGAGGTGGGGAGCGGCACAGGCCAGCACGCGGTCTTTTTTGCACCGCGCCTGCCCCACTTAATTTGGCAGACCTCGGAGCGGACGGAAATGCTGCCCGGTGTGCGAGCTTGGTTGGCGAGTGCGCCTGCACAGAACTTGCGCGAACCTCTGACTCTGGATGTCGATGCGCCCTGGCCAGCGCTGAATTTCGATGCGGTGTTTACCGCGAATACCCTGCATATTATGTCGAGGGAGTCAGTACAGCGATTCTTTCACAAACTGCACACTCTGTTAGAACCCAATGGCTTGCTGGTTGTATATGGACCCTTCAAGATTGATGGCAGTTTTATCGGGCCCAGCAATGCGGATTTCGATACCTACCTCAAAGAGCGCAACCCCGATAGCGGTATCCGTGATCTGGAGTGGTTGGATCAATTGGCCAGTGATGTCGGCATGCGTCGGGAAGAGCTAAATTACCTGCCAGCGAACAATCAGCTGGTCGTTTGGCGTAAATACGATAACAAGGAGTGATTATGCCCGTTTGGTTTGAAGTGTCTGTTGTTGTAGCGTTTGCCATTGCTGCTGTATTTTTTTTCGCCAAATATCGTGAAACTGCTGCAGCCCTGCATGAAAGTGAGCGCATGAAAACGCGTCTCTCCAATGATCTGAATCGCTATAAAGATGTGCCGCGGCTGCGCGCTCTGCGCGATGCCTTGGTGGGAAACAAGCCTCTGCCTGTGGATGACAATGGCAATGAGCATCTGTTGTTAAGAGATGGGGATTTAAAGTTGCACCACCTGATCCTGCGCCGGGAGAGCACCCCGGTGCACGATGAAGAAGAGACCACCTACATCAAAAATGGTGAGCCGGTAAAGCTGCCGGAATTTGAATAGTTTTATCATTGAGGGGGTGGATTAGGAATCCGCGCCCTCGGTCTCCATTAGTTCCCGGGAGGGGCTCTCTTTCAGCTTGGTAGAGGGGAAGTGCAAGGTGAAAGTACTGCCCTGGGCTGGGACACTGTGCACGCTCATTTCCGCACCGTGGCGCAACAGTACATGCTTGACGATAGCCAGGCCCAATCCCGTGCCGCCGCTGTCGCGGGAGCGGCCGGGGTCTACCCGGTAAAAACGTTCGGTAAGGCGCGGGATGTGAAGCGGGTCTATACCGATACCCTGGTCCCGCACACTGAAGTGACCGCCATCGTTATCCTGCCACCAGCGCAGTTGTATCTCCCCGTTCCCCGGGCTGTATTTCACCGCATTGAGCGCCAAGTTGGCGAAAGCGCTGTGTAGCTCGCTGGCATCGCCGCGGATACTGTAATCCCCTTCGCACGCCACACTGATCTGGTGACGGTCGCCGCTAAAGCTGCGCGCCTCACGGGCAACTCGCTCCATCAACTCGCGCACATCTACAGAGACGTCACCCGTTTTTCGTTCTGACGTTTCCAGGCGTGCCAGAAGAAGCAGGTCGTTGACCAAGGTGGTCATACGTGCCGCCTGCTCCTCCATCTGAACCAGCGGGCGCCGCCAGGCAGGGGGGGCCATATCGCTGTTCTGTAGGGTTTCCAGGTAGCCGGCGATTACGGTAAGAGGAGTGCGCAACTCGTGAGAAACGTTGGCGACAAAATCGCGGCGCATCTGCTCGAGATTGTGCAAGCGGGTGATATCGCGAACGATCACCAGGGCCTCATCCTTGCCGTAGCGGGTCACTTCCAGTTGCAGGTGCAGGGCTTCATTACCCGGCGCGGGCAAGGTCAGCGGTTCGCGGGGGCTGTTGTCCTCGCTGTGCATATAGCTGACAAAGCCAGGGTCGCGCACAAAGTTCACCAGGGACTGCCCCTGATCGCTAGATTGCAGGCCGAGCAGCTCGCCGGCGGCGGGGTTCCACCAGGCGAGGTGGTCGCCATTTTCCAGGGCTACAATGCCTTCGCGCAGAGCGCTGGTGCTGTCCTGAACACGTCGTAACATGACATGCAGCTTTTGCTTCTCACGGCGGTGACGGCGCTGCATACGGTAGAAGTCGTCATAGATTTCACCCCAGATACCAAAAGCAGTGGGAGCGGGGCCGCGGCGGCCATTGGCCAGCCAGCGATTGAAGCGGTGCTGCTGCCACAGCACTGAGAGTAGGTAGGCTGCCAGCCCTAAAATCAGGGTGAGCGACCACTCGGACGTGGTGAAGCCGAGGGTCAAGCAGCCCAGAGCAATAATTAAGAAGCGCGAAAATTCGCCAATACTGCGATCCAACATAGCCTTGCCGTGTTACCTGGCAGTTGTCGGGAGGGCTGATGTCCACCCCCGCACTTAATACATCTTAGAAACCCGGTCCTCTGTGGGAGTGACCAATGGTTACCGCGGGAGTCAGTGCCGATCTTTGAAGATTGTCACACTTTTTCGGCAGTTTGCACAGAAAATCGATAGCCGGTGCCGCGCACTGTCTGGATATAACGGTCGTGACCGTCAAGTGCCAGGGCTTTGCGCAGGCGGCGGATGTGTACGTCGACGGTGCGCTCCTCCACATAGACATTGCCACCCCAGACGTGATCCAGCAGCTGGGTGCGTGTGTAGGCGCGTTCCTGGTGAGAGAGGAAGAAAGTCAGCAGGCGAAATTCAGTAGGCCCCATATCCACCGGCTGTCCCTTGATGGTGACCCTGTGGCTTAGAGGGTCCAGTACCAGATCGCCGGCGCTGAGGGGGTCTTCAGGGGTGGCCGGGCCGGCGCGGCGCAGTACCGCCTTGAGGCGCGCCACCAACTCGCGGGGGGAGAAGGGCTTGGTGATATAGTCGTCGGCGCCCGTCTCTAACCCTTTGATTTTATTGTCTTCTTCGCCTTTGGCGGTGAGCATGATGATGGGCACCGCGGTGGTCAGCTCATCGCGCTTAAGTCGGCGGGCCAGCTCTACTCCGGATACATCGGGTAGCATCCAGTCTAGAAGAATAAGGTCTGGCTTTTCGTCGATGACTAAGGCGTGGGCCTCCTGGGCGTTTTCCGCCTCCAGGCAACGGTAGTCTGCCATTTCTAAAGCCACCCGCAGCATATCGCGTACAGGGGCTTCGTCGTCGACAATCAGGATCGTTTTACTGTGCATTTGGCTGCCATATCCGCTCTGTTGTCAGAAGTTCCCGGTTATGGCCGAGGATTAAACGGGATTTATATGACAAATATATGACGGTTATGCCTGAACTCCCAGACCTGGATCAATTGAAGAGGTAATGCAGGAATATTCCGGCAAAAAACACCAATCCTACCCAGTTGTTGTGGAGAAATGCCTTGAAGCAGGCCTCTCTCTCCCGGTTGCGAATCAGCCATTGCTGGTAGGCGAAAAGTGCGGCTATAGCTGTAACTGCCAAGTAGTAAATGGCGCCGAGGCCGAAGCGCTGGCCGATCAACACCAGTGCCATTAGAACCAAAAGCTGCAGAGCGGCGGTCATGGCTCTGTCCATTTCCCCGAACAGAATTGCCGTGGATTTAACCCCGATTTTTAGGTCGTCATCCCGATCTACCATGGCGTAAAAAGTGTCATAACACAGGGTCCACAAGAGGTTGGCGACATAGAGAAGCCAGGCCTGTGGAGGGACTTCGTCAGTCACCGCGGCGAAGGCCATGGGGATCCCCATACTGAATGCTGCGCCCAATACGACTTGAGGCAGGTGAGTGTGCCGCTTGGCGAAGGGGTAGCAGAAGGCCAATGCCAGCGCTGGCAATGACAATAAAATCGTTAGCTGATTGGTGGTGAGCACCAGCAGAAAAGCTGCGAAGCTGAGCCCGGCAAAGAGGCCCAGAGCCGCCTTGGGGGTAACGCTGCCGGTGGCCAGGGGGCGCGTGGCGGTGCGCTTAACATGGCCGTCAATCTCTCGGTCGGCGAAGTCATTTACCGCGCAGCCGGCCGCACGCATCAGGATGACGCCCAAAGTGAACACTGCAAATAGGTGCAGCCCTGGCCAGCCCCCCGCCGCAAGCCATAGTGCGGCCCAAGTGGGCCACAAAAGTAATAGGGAGCCAATGGGCCTATCCATACGCGCCAATTGCCAATAGGGCATTGCGGCGGGCCAGCGCGCGGCGATTTGTTGGCTAATCACGGTGGCTAATCTCCCTGTATTTGATTATTGGTTTGCGGGGACTGCAGGTGGGCCATCGGGGCAGAACTGCGATAAAAAAGCCTCTGCGACCAAGAGGGGCTTGCCCCGCAGCCAAAAAATTGAGCGGCGCCCCCAGGCACTGTCGCCGCCGTCGCAGAGTCCTTGAGCCTGCAAGTCGGGGTTGCGCCGCAATTGGTTGAATTCTATTTCGCCTCGGCGAATCCCTGGTTCGCTGAACAGCAGCTCCCCCAGAGGGCGGTCGTCGAGACTGCGTAAGTTACGGGACTTGCCCTGCAGGCTGCGCAGGGGCAGGACACTGCGTGCGTAAACCCAGGGTTGGCCACACCCTATCAGTAGTACCTCCCGCACCAGGGCGCGGCTGTGCCGATTTAAATTGAGCGCGCGGCATTCCTCCGCTCGGGGTAGCTGCCAGCTCTGACCGAGTACCCGCACACTGAAATCCCCTCCACTCAGTTGCTTCAGTGCAGCGGTGAGCGAACCGGTGTATGCCAGCCACGGCATCAGGTTTTCAGGTGGTTGGGACTGTGCCGATTCAAACGGCCGCCCCCGCCAATCGCCCGCAGGTACAAATGGAGACTGGTGCAACGATAACTCCGCAGTCGGTAAAAAGGGCATTGTACCCTGCCCACTGGCGGCTGGCGCCACCCCGTTGGATTTTTGCTCACCGGGGCGGCAATGGATATAGTGCTCCCTTTAATGAAAACAATGAATTTATAAAGAGAAGCTTGTTATGGGGCTTACGACCAAAATTCTGCTGGGGATGATCGCGGGTATTGGGTTGGGAATCCTGATCAATATCCTGAACATGAGCCAATTGCTCGGTGAGGGTGTTACCAACGCAATCAACCTCTACCTGACAGGTGGCCTGTTTGACATTATTGGGCGAATTTTTATCGCCTCTCTGAAGCTGATGGTGGTGCCGTTGGTGTTGGTTTCTCTGATCAGTGGTGCCTGTGCCCTGTCTGAAGGAAGCCGGATCGGTCCGTTGGCGGGTAAAACTGTGCTGCTCTATATGCTGACAACGGCTATCGCTATTACCCTGGCCCTGTGCATGGCACTGATCTTCCAGCCTGGGGTAGGTGTGAGCGAGGCTGCTGCTGCGGCAACGTCTTCTTTCCAACCAAAAGAATCTCCCCCACTTTCTGAAGTGCTGGTAAATATTTTTCCCACCAACCCGGTCGCAGCCATGGCCGAGGGCAATATGCTGCAAATTATCGTGTTTGCTCTATTAATGGGCTATGCGATCTCCCGCTGCGGCGAGCCAGGGAAGCGCATTGCAGCTTTCTTCAACGATCTCAATAGCGTTGTACTGCGCATGGTGGGGGTGTTGATGGTGTTTGCTCCCTACGGAGTTTTTGCCCTGTTGGCGAAAACTTTTGCAGGTTTGGGCTTAGAAGGCTTACTGCAACTGGGTAAATACTTCCTGGTGGTACTGGCAGCCTTGATTATTCATGCACTGGGCGTCTATTCGATTCTACTGAAGCTGTTGAGTGGCCTAAAGCCCCTTGAGCTGCTGAAAAAGATGCGTCCGACGATGATTTTTGCTTTTAGTACAGCTTCCTCGGCAGCAACCATACCGGTAACCCTGGCGACAGTTGAGAAGCGCTTAGGTGTGGACAACAAGGTGGCTGCTTTCACAGTCCCCTTGGGTGCAACCATCAATATGGATGGCACCGCGATTATGCAGGGTGTGGCTACGGTCTTTATCGCTCAGTTCTTTGGTATTGAGATCGGCTTGACCGGCTTCCTGACTGTGATCCTGACAGCAACCCTGGCTTCTATTGGTACTGCCGGGGTGCCCGGAGTGGGCCTGATTATGCTCGGTATGGTGCTGCAGCAGGTGGGACTGCCGCTGGAGGGGATTGCCATTGTGATCGGCGTAGACCGCCTGCTGGATATGGTGCGCACCGCAGTGAATATCACCGGGGATGCGGTGGTGAGCAGTGTGGTGGCGAAGAGTGAAGGCGCCTTGGACGAGGAGACTTACTACGACGCCAATTACAAGAGTGTCAGCATCAACGACAACAGTACAGTAGGCGCCCACTAGGGCGTTCTCTTCAAGCCTCGGCGAAACGAGGCTTGTTTTGTAACCAGCGCTTAATTAGCTGCTGTCGCATCCCTTCCGTCAAGTGTGGGGATATGGCTATTTTTTGCACTTGTGGCAGCAGTTCCGCATCCCGCTGTAGATCTGCGATACGGTGTTGGATCTCTCCAGTCTGGCGGGTGCCGAGAATTTCCCCTGGTCCGCGCAGACGCAGGTCTTCCTCAGCGATGGCGAAGCCGTCGCTATGCTGACGCAGCGCCTGTAGGCGCGCCCGTCCATTTTGTGACAGCGGTGTACCGTAGAGCAGCACACAGTGACTGGCTATGGAGCCGCGCCCAACCCGACCGCGCAGCTGGTGCAGCTGGGCGAGGCCCAGGCGCTCTGGGTTTTCGATAATCATCAGACTGGCGTTGGGAACGTCTACCCCCACCTCGATCACCGTGGTTGCCACCAGCAGGTCTACCTCACCAGCTTTGAAGGCGCTCATTACCTGCTCTTTCTGCTCCGGCTTAAGGCGCCCGTGTACCAGGGCCACACGCGCCCCGTCGAGCATCTCCACTAATTCCTCGGCGGTGGACTCTGCGGCCTGAGCCTGCAGGCTCTCGGATTCCTCAATCAGAGTGCAGACCCAATAGGCCTGGCGCCCCTCGGCGATGGCACTGTGCACTCTTTCCATCACCTGGTCGCGACGGTCGTTAGAGATCGCCACGGTGTTGATAGGCTGGCGACCGGGAGGCAGCTCATCAATGATGGAGCAGTCCAGATCGGCAAATGCGGACATAGCCAGGGTACGGGGGATCGGGGTGGCGGTCATAATCAACTGGTGCGGCTGTAACCTGCCGGTGGCACCGCTGGCGGCGCCCTTCTCGCGCAGCTGCAAACGCTGGCGCACCCCGAAACGGTGTTGCTCGTCGATAATCACCAACACCAGGTTATGGAACACTACACCCTCCTGGAAGAGTGCGTGGGTGCCTACCACCAGCTGCGCCTCGCCACTGGTAATTTTGCCCAACTGCTCGCGGCGCTCGGCGGCTTTTAAGCTGCCGGTAAGTTGCGCTACCTGTACGCTGAGAGGCTCAAGCCAGTTACAGAAATTGATTCTATGCTGCTCGGCGAGAATCTCTGTCGGCGCCATCACCACCACCTGAGCACCAGCGCCGATGCCTTTGAGGGCAGCCATGGCCGCTACCAGGGTTTTACCGGCGCCGACATCTCCCTGTAGCAGGCGCATCATGGGGAGGTCCTGGGCGAGGTCTTCGGCGATCTCCTCACAGACTCTTTGCTGTGCACCGGTGAGCGAAAATGGCAGGCGCGAGAGGAAATCTCTCTCCAGAGATTTGTTTGTGGGCAGTGGCGGTGCCGCAACTCTTGCGCTGTTGCGCCGCAATTCCAGCAGGCTCAAATGGTGCGCGAGCAGCTCTTCCAGGGCCAGGCGCTGTTGTGCGGGGTGTGTGCCGGCGGCGAGTTTTTCCAACTGGGTGCCGGCAGGTGGCGAGTGCAAATAAACCAGGGCTTCACTCAGGGGGTAACGCAATGGCTTTGGTAGTAAATCTGCAGGGAGCAGTTCGGTCACGGCTCCACTGCGCAGGAGCTCCACGGCTTGCTGCATCAGACCGCGCATACGCCCCTGGCTGACGCCCTCGGTCAGGGGGTAAACCGGTGTCAGGGTTTCCTTGGTAGTGGCGTTTTCGCTGCCGACAACTTCAGTCTCGGGATGGTAGAGTTCCAGGCCGGCGGCGCCACGCCGCGCCTCGCCGAAGCAACGCAGGCGTACGCCGCGGGCAAAGCGGTTTTTCTGCGCAGCAGAAAAGTGGAAAAAACGCAGAGTGATACTGCCGCTCATATCCTGAAGCTTGACTACCAGACTGCGTCGGCGGCCGAAAACTACATCGGCGGCAGTTACCTCGCCCTCAATAACCGCATCCATCCCGGCAGTGAGCCCGGCCACCGGCACCACCCGGGTGCGGTCCTGATAGCGCAACGGCAAGTGGAACAGCAGGTCTTGCAGGGAGTGGATATGCAGTTTGGCCAGGACCTGGGCAAACTTGTCTCCTATCCCTTTGAGGTTGGTAACCGGCTGATCTGCAAGGTTGTTTATGGCTCGATCAGATGACACTGGCTTATGGCCTCACGCAATATATCGATAGCTCGGTGGCGTGGAAAGCTGGCACGCCAAGCCAATGCGACGGTGCGCCGGGGCCCCGGTGCCTTGAAGGGGCGTGTTTCCAGCAGCCCGCTGGCATATTGCGAAGCAGTGGCAGCGGAGAATGGCAATACGGTGATACCGAGACCCGAGGCCACCATGTGTCTCAGGGTTTCCAGCGAACTGCCATCGGCGGCTGTGCGAATGCCTCCACCACCGCTCTCCTTCTCCATAGTGACCTGCAAGTGTGGGCAGGCCTCTAGCACTTGGTCGCGGAAGCAGTGGCCCTCCCCAAGCAACAGCACATTATCTTTGGTGAGCTGCTCGGGATCTATGAATTCCTGCTGGGCAAGGGGGTGCCCAGCCGGCATCAATACCACGAAAGGTTCGTCATAAAGTGGTTGGGTGACCACATCGGGCTCGGTGAATGGCAACGCGATAATGATCGCATCCAGCTCGCCCTTGCGCAGGCGTTGGCGCAGAGTGGCGGTGTAGCCCTCTTCTACGTAGAGAGGCATATCTGGGGCCAGGTGCTGTAGCTGCGGAATAAAGTGCGGAAACAAATAGGGGCCGATAGTAAAAATCGCCCCGACCGAGAGGGGGCTCGCCAGTTGGTCCTTACCGGCGCTGGCGATGTCTTTAATAGCGGCAGACTGTTCCAGTACCAGTTGGGCCTGGGCGACGATACGCTCCCCCAATGGCGTGGCCTGTACCCGGGTTTTGGAACGCTCGAAAAGGGCGACGCCCAGCTCTTTCTCCAGCTTTTTTACTGCGATAGACAGGGTCGGTTGGCTGACGAAGCAGCGCTCGGCGGCGCGGCCGAAATGCTGTTCCTGAGCGAGAGTGACGATGTAGCGCAGTTCATTGAGAGTCATGGTAAAGACAATTAAGCGATAGTATTTGATAGCTATTATTCATAAATAATAGCTGCTGACCACACCCTAGCGCTAAGCTGTCACCTCAGGCACAAAGTTGGGAAAAATTACCAATTGTGGACGGCTTTATGGAATTGAGGCGCAAAATTTTGCTATATCTTATGAGGGCCAACAGAATGGAGAAACGCCATGGGAGTTTTATCCTGGATTATTCTCGGACTGATTGCCGGCGCCTTAGCCAAATGGATCATGCCAGGTAAAGACCCAGGTGGTTGGATAGTCACAATGGTGATTGGCATTATCGGTGCCTTCATCGGTGGTTGGCTTGGTGCCCTGATTGGATTCGGTGGCCCCGTGACCGGTTTCGGATTTGGCGACATAATAACAGCCACCATTGGTGCGATTATCTTTCTCGCTGTCTACCGCCTACTCAAAGGGCGCGGTAATTAGTTCAATACCAGAGCGGCAGATGGAATGGTGAGGCGTGAAAGTGCCTCGCATCGTTATTCATGGATGGCAAAACCGCAATCGTTTGCGGATTTTTTTTGGCGCACCGTTTAATAGTTAATAAATAAGACTAGGGACTTCTCATCTGAGGAGTTCTGCGGGACGCAACAGCACAATATCAAGGGAATATGGCAGTCGACGCTGTCCCAGGCGCAAGATTGTCGGGAACTATATGACACAAAAAGAGAAGCTTTGGATCCTTGGGTGTGGTGATCTGGGGGCGCGCCTCGCTCTAAATATAGATCGCAAGCAGTACAGTGTTTACGGCATGCGACGCAACCCTCTGGTGGCTCTGGCGAGTAAGCGCAGAGCGGATGCGGTTAATTGGCGTCGGGGGGATGCCACCAAGGTGGGGGATATCGAGCGCCTGCTGACGGATGGTGCCGATATCGTCCTCGCCACATTTACTCCGGATGAACATACCCCTGGCGGTTATCAGCGCGCTTACGTGGAAACCGCGCGGGCTTTGGGTGAGGCCATTTCACGCCTGCCAAAACCGCCGCGCTTAGTGATATGGGCATCTTCAACCCGCGTGTATGGCCAGAGCGGTGATGATTTTCTTGATGAGCAGACGCCTCCTGCACCTAGTGGTTTTCAGGGAGAGGCGCTGCTCGCGGCGGAGGAGATCATACGCTCGGCGATTCCCGGGGTCTGTATTGTACGATTTGCCGGAATTTACGGTCCGGGGCGTGACCGCTTGCTCTCCCAGGTACGCGCCGGTCGCTGTGCTCCGCCCCAGCCCCCCCAGTTCAGTAATCGTATTCATGTGGACGATTGCATTGGCTTTTTGTTGCACCTGGTTGAAAGGCACAAGCAGGGTTGGATACCAGAGCCGCTGTATATCGGCGCCGATAGTAAGCCGGTCCCCATGTATGAACTACAGCAGTGGCTGGTGAAGGCTATGGGCTATACCAGCGCCCATTTGCGTGAGATTGTGCAGACCAGCGAACGCCGCTCGAAAAAACTCAGTAATCAGCGCTTGCTCGCTAGTGGTTACCAGCTCAAGTATCCCGATTACAAAGTGGGCTACAGTGCGCTATTGGAAGCGGAAGGCTGACAGCGGCAAATCTACGAGAGAGAAATCTAGAAATGCAGTGCCGGGCGGAAGTCCGGCACTGCAGGCTGGCGCTCTGCTGGGTTAAGGCACCATCACCCCCTCGGCTTCAAACTGGGCACCAAGCGGCAGCTCCTTAACGACCACCGTGGCACGCGCTGGGTAGGGCTCCTGAAAAAACTCCGCCATCACCTCATTCACTGCGGCAAAGTTGTTGCTGTCGGTGATGTAGAGATTGAGCTTCACAATATGCTGGAGCGATCCATCCGAGGCCTCACAAACGGCTGCAAGGTTGCGGAAAACCTGGTGGGCCTCATCGACAAAACCACCGGAAACCATCTGCTGAGTCTCGGGATCCAGTCCTATTTGCCCGGACAGGTATACCGTATCGTTGACCTTTACCGCCTGGGAGTAGGTACCGGCTGCTGCCGGAGCCTTGTCTGTTTTGATAATTGCGCGGTTGGGCATTGGGCACTCCATTACTTATTGCTATTTGTTGCGGAAAGCCAGTAAATATAGCGCGCTTTTGTAGTGAATGGCAGCGAAGCCATAGGCCAAAAAGCGGAGTAAAAGCTCGCTCTCAGTGAGTCGATAATTAGCTCGCCAGAACGATATCCAAGTATCTTACGGGCGCGAGATACGGATCACCGACGGCAGGTTACGCAGCCTTTTCATGACTCTTGCCAGATGAATACGGCCACTGACCTCTAATGTGAGGGAAATTACGCTGTTATGGGCGTCTTTTTCATCCACATTAATCTGCTCGATACTGGCCCCCTCTTCGGTAATACGGGTGGCCAGGCGCGCGATAATGCCGCGCTCGGACTCCACTTCCACCCGAACATCCCCGAGGAACTCTCCGCGTACGTCTGGGGACCAGTTTACCAGCATCAGGTTTTCCGGGTGTTCGCGGAATTCGTTGGTATTGCGGCAGGTATCCCGATGTACCACTACGCCTTTGCCGGAGCTGATATGGCCGATGATGGTATCCCCCGGAATGGGGCGGCAGCACCGGGCGAAACTGATCATCATGCCCTCCTGGGCATCAATGGTCAGTGGCGAGGAGATATTGCTCGCTTCCGCCTCTTCACTGTGTGCGGGAGCCAACAGCTTGGCCGCCGAGAAGGCGACTTTGTTGCCGAGGCCTATCTCCTCCAGCAATTTCTCCAGAGTGGCACACTTGGCTTCCTGCAGACCTTTTTCCAGTTGCTCCGGTGTCAGTTCTTCCAGGCGGGTATTAAATTTACCCAGGGCCTTTTCGAGCAGGCGCCGCCCCAGAGTAATGGAGTCGTGGTGGCGCTGATGTTTGAGGAAGTGTCGAATGGCGCTACGGGCTTTGGCGGTTACAACAAAGTTGAGCCAGTTTGGGTTTGGCTGAGCATTTTTACGGGTGAGAATTTCCACCTTTTGCCCGCTGGCCAGCGGCTGTGACAGGGGCGCCAAGCGCTGGTTGATCCGCACGGCCACACAGGAGTTGCCGATATCTGTATGCACTGAGTAGGCGAAATCCACGGCGGTGGCACCGGCGGGCAGGTCGACAATCTGCCCTTTAGGGGTGAATACATAGACCTCGTCGGGGAAGAGGTCGATCTTAACGTTCTCAATAAACTCCAGGGAGTCGCCGGCACGCTGCTGCATCTCCAGCAGGCCCTGTACCCAGCGGCGTGCACGTACCTGGCTAGTACCACCAGTGTTGATCACCTCATCGCCGGAAGCCTTGTACAGCCAATGGGCGGCGATACCGCTATTGGCCATTTCGTCCATTTCCTTGGTGCGAATCTGCACCTCGATAGGCACCCCGTGCATTCCCAGCAGCACTGTGTGTAGTGACTGATATCCATTGGATTTGGGGATGGCAACATAATCCTTGAATTCGGAGATGACGGGTTTATAGAGGCTGTGCATTACGCCCAACACCCGGTAGCAGGTGTCCACGCTGTCCACGATGATGCGGAAAGCGTAGACATCCATGATCTCTTTAAAGGATTTCTTCTTGGCGCGCATCTTTTGGTAGATGCTGAATAGGTGTTTCTCTCGACCAATCACCAGGGAGCTGATTCCTTCACGCTGCAGGCGCAGCTCAATGGCGTTCTGGATCTGCTCCAGCAGTTCCTTGCGATTGCCGCGCGCGGCTACCAGAGCGGCACGCAGTCGGCTGGCGCGCAGTGGGTGGATCGCAAAGAAGGATCGGTCCTCAAACTCGATACGCACATCGTTCATACCCAGGCGGTGGGCAATGGGTGCGTAGATTTCCAGGGTTTCGCGAGCGATGCGCTGGCGTTTTTGTGGCTTGAGTGCGCCGAGGGTGCGCATATTGTGCAAGCGGTCGGCCAGCTTGACCAAAATCACGCGGATATCGCGCGCCATGGCCAGAGCCATTTTCTGGAAGTTTTCCGCCTGTTTTTCCGCGGCGCTGTCTGTCTCAAACTGGGTCAGTTTGGATACACCGTCGACAATATCGGCAACCTCGCCACCAAACTGCTCCTCCAGTGCGGCTTTGGGGATTCCGGTGTCTTCGATCACATCGTGGAGCATGGCAGCAGCCAGGCTCTCGTGATCCATATGCATGCCAGCGAGAATTGTGGCCACCGCCAGAGGGTGGGTCACATAGGGTTCACCGGAACGTCGCTGCTGACCGTCGTGGGCTTGTTCCGCGTAGAAATAGGCGCGACGGACTATTTGGATTTGCTCGGGAGGCAGGTATGAGGAGAGGCGGTGGGCCAGACTATCGATGGTGTGCAATGCCGCGCGCGCCTCTCGTAAAACTCATAAACTCTAGGTCAGAACAGATCGAAATCAGATTTCCTGGTCGGATAGATAGGCCGGGGCTGCCATGGGTGCCGGGGCCTCTTCACGATCTGGCTGGTCGAGAATGCTCGCATCAACCAGGCCCTCTTCGATTTCACGCAGGGCGATAACCGTGGGTTTGTCGTTCTCTTCTGGAACCATCGGATCCTGTCCGCCGGTGGCAATCTGGCGGGCGCGCTTACTACCCACGATAACGAGTTCGAAGCGGTTGTCGACGTGCTCCAGGCAATCTTCAACGGTGATACGTGCCATAAACTTTCGGTTCCATTCACTGTGCCCGGGTGGGCGAATTCTGTTCGGGGGACCGGTTATTTTACCGGACCGGGGAGTGTACGCAATTCGATCAACCGGCTCAATGGCGCAACAGTGCCTGCAACAGTTCACCGTGGCGTTTCTGTTGCTTTTCCAGGCGTTGGCGCTGGGCGGTGAAGATGGAGCCAAGCTCTATTAGGGCCTGCTCGAAATCGTCGTTAATCACCAGATAGTCGGCTTCCACGTAGTGGGTCATTTCATCAATGGCCTGATCCATACGACGCTCGATCACACTTTCGTCGTCCTGGCCTCGACCTGTGAGGCGTTCGCGCAGGGCCTCCTGAGAGGGCGGCAAAATAAAAATACCGACGGTCTCTGGGTGCAGACGGCGCACCTGAGCGGCACCCTGCCAGTCAATTTCCAGGATTACATCGCGGCCACCAGCGAGAATTTCCTCGATACTGCCCTTGGAAGTACCGTAGTAATTATCACCGTATACCTGAGCGTGCTCGAAGAAGGCATCTTGCTCAAGCATTGCCAGAAACTCCTCGCGCGACACGAAGTGGTAATCGACACCGTTGACCTCGCCCGGACGCATTGAACGGGTGGTATGGGAGATAGAAACGGTGACCTGACTGTCGCTATCCACCAGTGCTTTGACGAGACTGGTTTTCCCAGCGCCGGAGGGGGCGGATACGGTATAGAGGGTTCCTGTTTGCACAACTGATCCTGTTCGGGGGCAAAGCGCGCATTATAACCGAAGCCGTTACCTGAGCGGTGACTGGCAGTTGCGCAATTCCAGGAAAAAGGAGGAGGAAAAGGCTAAACCCCGGCCGGAATTGGGGGGTAAGTGTTGGGAGTTTCAGGAGGCGCTATAAACTGCCTTCTGAGCCCGGCCGGGATCGCCCAGCGGGAGATCACTCGATCACCACCAACATCCTGCAATCGAGGTTCACTCCTTGTTGCTAATCGCAAACGACAGCGACTGTATCCTCTTTGCAAGTGATTGCCAACCACCCCCAGGCCAGAGCGCTGATCGCAATATAAGCGCTAAAAATTGGGACAAATTGTGTGTTTAACATCGGCAGCACCCCGCAGTAGAGGGCCAGGCGCAAGGGTTCCAGATATTTGGTCAGTGGATGGTTATCGAGAATTCGCCCATTGACTACCAGGCCAAAAACCAACAGTGCTACTGCCCCCAGCAGTAAGGGAATCTCCAGGCTCTGGTAGTACCACAGGAGTGCCAGGGTGGCGGCGGAATAGCACAGGTGCTGGCCCAGCGCGTAGTTGCGCCGGGCCCGATGAATCTGTGGGTTGTAACGCTGGAAAGATTTCAGATTGGTGGAGGGGACTGGCATTGCCGCTTCAGCATCTGCGGGACGATAGCCGGTGGGGCGGAACCAAAGGGTAAATTTGTCCCACCAGTTTTTTGTATACCAGGCGTCTTGCGCCATGCGTTTCAGATGTTGCAGATTTGCCGCCAGAGGATCGAAGGTATTAAGGGGTTTGCGCACACCGTAAATACAGGGCTCCCCCTCCAGCTCCTCTTGATAGGTACCAAACAGGCGGTCCCATATAATCAGGATTCCGCCGTAGTTTTTATCTACGTACACCTTGTTCTGCGCATGGTGTACTCGGTGGTTAGAGGGGGTAATCAGCAACCATTCCATCCAGCGGATTTTGGGAATTTTTTGCGTGTGTACCCAGAATTGGTAAATCAGATCTATGGCTCCGGCCATGATCACCATTTCCGCTGGCAAGCCAATTAGCAGCAGGGGTAAATAGAATACCCAATCCAACTGCAGCCCACCGCTAGACTGGCGCAAGGCAGTGGTGAGGTTGTAGTCCTCGCTCTGGTGATGCACCAGGTGTTCCGCCCAGAACACGTTGACCTCATGGCAGATGCGGTGCTTCCAGTAATAACAAAAATCGTAGGCGAGTACAGCTAGCGCCAGGTGCCAGCCATTACTCATGGACCAGTCGAAGCCGACTGCTTGGTAGTAAGGCTGCAGCAGCTGGTATAGCGGGATATAAATGACTAGAAATAGGCTTTTATAAGTAAGCCCAAGTATGCGGCTTAGGATACCCGTACTCAAATTTCCCAGGGCATCGTTGAGGCGGTAAAGCCCCCAACCTTTCCAGCGGTCCAGTGCGAGTTCTGTGAGTACGGCGATCAGGAAAAAAGGGATGGCGAAGGTAATCAGATCCACGGTGACCTCTTATTGTTATAACTCGATACCGTTTCTCTTGAATGTGCCATAGGGGCTGTGCTGTTCAAATAACCGCAGGGGCTGGATTCCGAAATCCGTCAGCGTTTGTATAAGAGGCCGCGCATAATCGCCTTTTTCTCAACTTGTGGTCTGCACGCAGGCTGGGTCAAACAACTGTTCGATCATTTGCTCAACTGCAGCGCGGTCCGAGGTGGCGCGGAGATAAGTTCGCAGCCCAATCATTAGAACCTGTAATTGGCGAGCGAGCAGCGCCGAATCTGTCTGTTTGGAAAGCTCTCCAGCATTCACCGCACTCTCCAGATACTGACGGAACTTTGCCCCATGTGCAGCCAGTAAAGCGCGGGCCTCGGCCAATAGTGCTTCTTCCCCTTCATCCAGCTCTGAGATGGCTTTAGCTAATAGGCAGAGCTCGTTTGGGGCATCAACATCGTCACCTAGCAATATGTGATGGAAATAGGCACGCAAGCCTCCAAGGTTGCTGCCTTCGTCATTTATGCATTGAAGGAGTAATTGGTCGCGATTTTGCGCGTAATAGCTGAGAACCTCTTTGAAAAGTCCAGATTTACTACCAAAAGCGGCATAAATACTACCAGGACGAAGATTGGTGGCCTGTTGTAGATCACGAGTCGATGTGGCGTGAAATCCTTTTTGCCAGAAAAGCCAGGTTGCCCGCTGCAATACTTCCTGGCGGTCAAATTTCGCGGTATTCGCCATGTTGCCTCCACTTGAGCAATTGCTCAAATTTTACCCTTTCAAGAGATATCCGCCAATTACTCTTTGTTGTTGAACGATCGCTCAACATTGGTTAGTCTCACAATACTTGACCGATCGCTCAAGTATTTAACCCAAACATCAAAGGTGAGTTCAGCGATGAAAGAGTTCCAGATTTACGATCTTGAAAGCGCACCGCAAGACAGCAAACCCCTCCTCCAGAAATCTATCAAGGCCTTTGGCTCTATCCCCAACTTGCACGGGGTTATGGCAGAGTCGCCCCAAGCCCTGGCGGCTTACCAGGATTTACATCAGTACTTCCTGGACACCTCATTCAATGCCGAAGAAATGACTGTGGTTTGGCAGAGCATCAATGTGGAGCATAACTGTCACTACTGTGTACCGGCACACAGCGCTATTGCCAAGGCGATGAAAGTAGCGGACGAAGTGAATGAGGCCCTTCGCAATAAGACGCCCCTACCTACTGAAAAACTTGAAGTACTGCGGGACACCACCCTGGCGATTGTGCGTGAGCGCGGTGTGATTTCAGATGAGGTATCAGAGCGGTTTTACGCAGTGGGCTATAACCGCCAAAACCTGCTGGAGATTATTGTTGGGGTTGTGCAGAAAGTGATGAGCAATTACATCAATCATCTTGCAGATACGCCGGTTGACCCCCAATTTGCCGCGTTTGTTCGTTAGATTGCGTGGGCCGGCACGGGAAAGCTATAAGGCCGGCATTTGCCGGCCTTTTCATAAAATCCACAAGCGGTGGCTATTTGGGGGAATCAGTTACTGGCCGCTGCCACTGCCGCAGCAGCGTCGACAATGCCAGAGCCACAGCGCGAGCAAGAGGATGGGAAACTGCGCGCGGTGCTGGTGAGAATAGACTCTACCTGATCGGGTGTCACATTGGGGTTCACCGAATAGATCAGAGCTGCGGCACCGGCTACATGGGGGGTGGCCATGCTGGTACCGGGATAGTAAGCATAGGAATCCGTACCGGCTACAGTGTTGCCGCTGTTGAGAGTGGATAGCACACCATCACTGCTCACCACATTGGTCTCACCACCCGGTGCGGCTACGTCGACCACATTACCGTAATTAGAGTAGTAGGCGCGACCACCGGAGCGATCAGTGGCGGCAACAGTAATAACCCCCGAGCAGCTTGCTGGCGTGTAACGGCGAGCGTTGCGAGCGGAGTTGCCGGCGGCAACCACGACGGTGGCACCGAGGCTGCGTGCGGTATTGATGGCATTCTGCGTTGTGGTAGCGCAGCTGCCGCTACCACCCAGGCTCAAGTTCAGTACCTGGGCGGGGTTGGCGTTGGTTGGGACACCGCTGACAGAGCCGCCGGCACTCCAGATGATACCGTCGGCAATATCTGAAGTGTAACCGCCACAGCGGCCGAGTACTCGCACGGGTACGATCTTCGCTTTGGAGGCCACACCGGCTACGCCCATATTATTGTTGGTCACTGCCGCTATGGTGCCGGCGACATGGGTACCGTGCCAGCTGCTGTCCGCTTCCGGATATCGTGGGTCACCACAGTAGGTATTGGTATACCAGTCGCCGGGGTCGGTGGCGTCGCTGTCGCGGCCGTCGCCATCCACAGAGACATCGGTATCGGAAATCATGTCATAACCGGGCAGCAGGTTAGCGGCCAGATCTGCGTGGGGCAGGAAGCCGGTATCGATAACTGCAACGACCACACCCTCGCCCTGAGTGGTATCCCAGGCTGCTGGCAGATTAAGGCCACCGGTGGACTCAAAATAGTGCCACTGGTCGTAATAGCTGGGGTCATTGGGTACGGCCATGGCCTTCATCATCAGGTCGGGCTCTGCATACTCGACATCGGGGTCCTGCTTAAGGCGGCTGATAATAGCCTCGAGCTCTGCTTTGTTTTTGCGTCCCTCGAGGCGCATCACCTGAGCACCTGTGGCCATACGGCGCAGGTGACGCATTTTATGGCCGGCGCGGCGGGAGGCTTTATCTACGGCTTCTGGGGCCAGTCTGGCCGCCTGCCCTATTTTAGCGCCCTGCTTGTATTTGACGATAATGCGGTCGGTGATTTGAGCGTTGCTGGTATCTTCGACCTGGGCGGCGAAGGGGCTTGCACACAGCAGTGAAAATACGCCGGCCAGTGCGGACTTATGCAATAGATTTTTCAGTGATGTTTTCATTATTGTTATCTCTCCGTGATGGATGGTTATCACCCTGGTCAGTATTTAGCTGACAAGAGGGGAAATCCGGGTGCTTGGCTTTCGGTTGAATTGCAAAAAAAGCGTGGCACCGTTAGAACACAGGCAAAATATGTGCCCGAAAAAAGTGCATTAAGGAATTTTGTCGATACAGCTGGCAAAGTTCGGGGTTGGTGCAGGGGGCAGAGGCAAGGCCTCTTACTTAGCCGCGTAACGCACAGCTCGTTATTTCCCTTTCCCGCGCACTAATTGGGTGAGGTACTTTGGTTCTTTATTGCTAATCCGCACCAAAATACCTCTTCCGTGGCCGGAGCTTTTGGCGCCGGCCTATGTCGTCAATTAGGGAGTGGTTTCAGCCTTAAGGGTGACGCCGCTGTAGGAGTCGTAACCGTAAACACTGACATACCAGGTACCCGAGTCAGGGTTGCTAATAGTACAGCTCTCTTCATTGCCCCAGAGGTAGGGGCGGCAATCGTACCGGCGCAGAGTGGGGTAGTTGGCATGGCGGACATAGAGGTCGACCTCGCCATTGCCGCCAGACATCTCTATATTCAAGCTTGTGGTACCCGCAGCGACTTCGATGGTGAAGTCGTTCCAACTGCCGGAGCTGCCGGAAAGGTTGGATTCGGTCCAGCTGACACCGCCGCCATTTCCGTTATCGCCACCGTTGTCTCCATCGCTACCGCCGCTCGCCATGGCCACTGCTGCTGTAGCATCGACAATACCGGCACCACAGCCGCTGCATGAAGATGGGAAACTGCGTGCGGTGGTGGTGAGTATCGATTCGATGTCGTCCGGGCCCAGGTCAGGGTTTACCGAATACAGTAGTGCGGCAGCACCGGCAACATGTGGGGCAGCCATACTGGTGCCTTGCATATAGACGTAGCTATCGCTGCCCGCGACGGTACTGCCACTATTGTGGGTGGAGAGAATGCCGTTCGGGTCGTTAGCAAAACTCTGCGCTCCCCCTGGTGCTGCAACATCCACTACGCTGCCGTAGTTGGAGAAGTAAGAGCGGCCGCCATCGCGGTTCGTTGAGGCAGTAGTTATTACGCCATCGCAGCTGGCGGGAGTGTATTGGCTGGCGTTATCGGATTCATTACCGGCAGCGACTACGATAGTGGCGCCTAGGCTGCGTGCGGTGTTGATAGCATTCTGAGTTGTCGTGGCACAGCTGCCACCACCACCAAGACTCAGGTTGAGTACTTGTGCGGGGTTGGGGTTGGATGGCAGGCCGCTGACAGAGCCGCCGGCGCCCCAGATGATGCCATCGGCGATATCTGAGGTATAGCCACCACAGCGGCCGAGCACGCGTATCGGTACAATCTTGGCTTTGTAGGCGACACCGGCGATACCCATATTGTTATTGGTGACGCCCGCGATGGTGCCGGCGACATGGGTGCCGTGCCAGCTACTGTCGCTTTCCGAGGGGATGCGAGGATCATCGCCACAGGCTTTGTCCGTATACCAGTCGCCTGGGTCTGTGGCATCGCTATCACGGCCATCGCCGTCTACAGACACGAAAGTGTCAGAAATCATGTCGTAGCCCGGCAGAATATTGCCCACCAGATCAGGGTGTGGGCGGTAACCGGTGTCGAGCACCGCGACAACCGCTCCCTCACCCTGAGTGACATCCCAGGCCGATGGCAGGTTCAGACCGCCGGTGGACTCAAAGTAGTGCCACTGGTTGAGATAGCTAGAGTCATTGGGCACAGCCATTGCGCGCATCATCAGATCCGGCTCAGCGTACTCCACATCCGGATCCTGTTTCAGACGGTTGATAATCGCGTTCATTTCCGTTCTGTTTTTGCGACCTTCCAGGCGCATTACCTGAGCACCAGTGGCCATACGGCGCAGGTGACGCATTTTGTGGCCGGCGCGACGGGAGGCCTTTTCCACCGTTTCCCTGGCCATGCTGGCAGCCCGGCCAACCTTGGCACTTTCCTTGTATTTAACGATGATGCGGTCCGTCAGCAGAGCGTTGTCTGCTTGTTGTGCCTGGGCAGTGAAGGGCGCAGTGCATAGCAGTGTAAAAACGCTCGCTAGAGCCGTCTTCTGCCGAAGGTTCTTGAGTGGTGAAGTCATTATTATTTGCTCTTCGAAATTATTGTTATCCGACAGCCAGCCAATCAGCTGGTCTATCGGTCACTCCTGAAAAGATCTTTCACTGACAGAAATATATCCGCCAATAGAAAGTCCCGAATAGCCGCCAGAATAGGCATTTGGCGGTTAAAAAGACCAAAATTAGTACCAAAGTTTCACATTGGCACAGATATATAACGACTTTGAGATTATTGTCCTCAGCTGAGGAACCTGAAATTGTGTGGCTTATGACGACAAATTTATAATTTTTTAGAAAAAAGTCAGGTAATGAGAACTTAGTCAGTGAGAAGGTGTGTCTTAGTTCACGAGCTCAGTTGGTGAGGGGTGGTTATCGGTTTTGCAGAAAAAAACAGTAAATCACTGTTTGGCAGGAAATGATTTTATGCCTTTCTGGTGCGAGGTAATTTTAAGTATTTTTGTCACAGCGCATGCTAATCCCCAGTGGTAGCTTCTTTCAGAGTTCGCGCTGAATACTGACTGGTAATTTTTCTGACATCACAATGACTTCAAAACAGCATTCAGCCGTCTATACGAACTATGGCCGGAAACTTGTTTTTATTTTTTTGAGTGCACACAGTGAGCGGTCATCCGGCTCCCTGTGTGCCTGCTGTGAATTTGCTAGAGAAAAACTATGAATTTTTAGATACAGCTTGTCGGTCCGTAATAGGGGTGGGTGTGTGGGCCCATATTTTTGCAGCCATTATACCAAACAGAAAACCGAATAGATGCGATTCCCAGGAGATATACATTCCTTGTGGCAGCACACCAAAAATAAGCCCGCCATAAACCAATCCGACAAAAATGGATATCAATAGTCGAACAAACTGCTTGCTGATAAAGCCGGCCAGCAATAAGAATCCAAAATAGCCATAAATTACTGAACTTGCGCCCAGATGATTCCCGCCTCTAGCAAATAGCCAAACGGCAAGACCAGTGGTGACAATAATCGTCAGAGTGACTTTTAGGTAGGTTTTCACTCCATATTGCAACAGCAAAAAACTGAAAACGCACAGGGTTACTATATTGGATAGAAAATGCCAGATGCTTCCGTGTAGCAATGGAGCGGTAAAAATATGGGGCAGATGGTCGATGGATCTAGGGACTAGGCCGAAGTCATTCAATGAGCGGCCGGATAATATATTAATAATTTCAATAATGGTTACAGCTAAGAATATAGCCCCAACCCATTTAATATTATTTCGCATATAAAATGTATTTCAATGTTAGTTGGGTAAAGCAGCAGATAGTTGTTTAGCAGAACGTGAATACGGGGCTCTTATTTTGGTTTTAAAAAAGCCCCATAATATGCTTACTCAATATTTTGTACTTGCTCACGCATTTGTTCGATCAAGACCTTCAGCTCTACTGCAGCCTGGGTGGTGTCGGTTACCACGGACTTGGAGGATAGAGTGTTGGCCTCGCGGTTAAATTCCTGCATAAGAAAATCCAAGCGCCGACCTATAGCGCCGCCTCCAGCGAGCACCCGGCGGGTTTCTACAGTGTGGGCATTTAGGCGATCGAGTTCTTCATCGACGTCGGCTTTTTGAGCGAGCAGCACAATTTCCTGTTCCAAGCGCTCTTTATCCAATTCTATAGAGAGCTCTTCCAGGCGGTTGCGCAGTTTTTCCCGCTGTGCCTCTAGAATCTGTGGTAGCAGTTCCCGCACTAGGGCGACTTGTTCTTCAATGCCTTTTAAGCGGGCTTCAATAAATTTGGCTAACTCCGCACCCTCACGCTCACGATTCGCGCGCAGTTGTTCTAGCGCTTCGCGAAACGCCTGCAAAATAGTGGCGGATTGCTGCTCAGTATTGGCTTCCGGTTCGCTAATAACACCGGGCCATTGGAGAATCTGCAGGGGGTTGAGTGGTTGGGCGCCTTCACCGCCGGTCACTTGTTTGGCGGCGTTAATCAATGCTTGTGCCAGCGGCTGATTAATTTCAAGCCCACTCGTTTCCACACTGTTGGGTTTTACTGTAAGCGTGAGTTCCACTTTTCCACGGGATAAACTTTTCCGCAAAATATCTCGTAACTGCGCTTCCAGAGGGCGGGCGACCTCGGGCAGACGGAAGTGCGGCTCCAGGTAGCGATGGTTGACCGAGCGCAGCTCCCAAATGGCGTTTCCTGTGGCATAAGCGGCTTCGGCGCGACCGAAGGCTGTCATGCTTCGCACTTTGTTCTGTTCCCGGTTATTGGCCATTGCTCATCCCCTGCAGGCGTATTTATCGGCTCGGCATCATAGCACAGCGTTCGGATATCCATGTGGGGGTATATAATGCAGGGCTTTCATTCATTGACCGAGGTGAGCTATGCAGCGTCCCAGTGGCCGCGCGGCGGCGCAGATGCGCCAGATAAAAATTACCCGAAACTACACCCGCCACGCCGAGGGCTCTGTGTTGGTAGAGTTTGGCGACACAAAAGTTCTGTGTAATGCCTCAGTGTCGAGTGAAGTACCGCGCTTCCTGCGCGGTCAGGGCAGCGGTTGGATCACCGCGGAGTATGGCATGCTGCCGCGCTCTACAGGTTCCCGCATGCCGCGTGAGGCAGCCAAGGGTAAACAGAGCGGCCGCACTATAGAGATCCAGCGTCTGATTGGCCGCTCCCTGCGCGCAGCGGTGGATCTGGAAAAGCTTGGAGAGAATCAGATCACCCTGGATTGCGATGTTATCCAGGCCGATGGTGGCACACGCACGGCGGCTATTACCGGCGCTTGTGTAGCCTTGGTGGATGCGCTGCGCCATATGCAGCGGGAAAAAATTCTCGCTGAGGATCCGTTGCTCAACCTTGTCGCGGCGGTCTCTGTCGGAATTTATGACGGCGAGCCGGTTTTGGATCTGGACTATCCAGAGGACAGCGCGGCTGATACGGATATGAATCTGGTGATGGCGGCAGACGGAGGTATGATCGAAGTACAGGGTACCGCTGAAGGTAAGCCTTTTTCCGAGAAAGAGTTCGCGCAGATGCTGGGCTTGGGTAAAGCGGGAATCGATGAACTGATCGAGATACAGCAAAAAGCCTTGGATGAGTGAGGCTTTGTATTTTGCTGAGTTAGGACCGCTCCCGCTGTAAAGCGGGTCGGTTCGCGACAGGACTCGGCTCCCCTACTCTCAGCCGAAATGGGCCGAGTCCTTAACGGTTTATACTTCCAGGTCGTAATCCATCATTAGTGGTAGGTGGCTGGAGAAATTCACATTCTTGTTAATCGCACCGTATTCAATACGATTTTTCAACCCGTGTGAAACGATCTGCATGTCGGTACGCCAGCCATCACCTTCGCCTACGGTGCCACTCGGCCACCAGGTAAATTCATCGGTGTCTTTGACCACGCGGCGAAAGGCATCGACATAGCCAATTTCATTGAACAGCTGGTCCAGCCAGCGCTGTTCGTGACGCATGAAACCAGGGTTATCCTGGTGGTCCTGCCAGTTCTGCACATCGGCACGACGGTGTGCCATGCCCCAGTTACCGCAGAAAATAAAATCGCGGCGCTTGCGGCTGATTTTGTGCAGGTGCGCTTGCATGTCGTCGAAAAACTGGACCTTTTTTTCCAGTGAAGCCTCGTCAGTGGCTATTGGCGCTAACAGAGAACCCACACTCAGGCGTTCAAAATCTGCCTGTAAATAGCGCCCATACATATCCTCGCCGTTGGCGAAACCCATACCGAAAATAATGGCTTTGGGCTGGTTGCGTGTATAGATCGCCACGCCGTTTTCATGGGGCGTTCCCGAATCGAAGAAGTAGCTGTAATAGCCATCGGGGTGGAATATGGGGTGGTCTAGCTCCGGCTCCAGAGAGCGCAGGTCTTGAAGGCAGATAATGTCTGCATCCTGCTCAGCTAACCAATCGTAGAGACCGCGCTGTGCGGCCTGATGAACGCCGTCTACAGACAAGCTTACTATTCGCATTATTAGCCCCTTACCAGCGGACTGTGTATCATTAGAAACATTATTTGCATGCCTATCCCCGGAAGAAATGCTACGGGGAGGTCTCCCTTCACCTTAGCTAATAGTTAACAATTTTCCATGCAGCAATATCAGCGCAATTTTATCCAATTGGCCCTGGATCATCAGGTGTTGTGTTTTGGTGACTTCACTCTGAAGTCAGGCCGTCAAAGCCCCTATTTTTTCAATGCTGGCCGCTTCCACACCGGTGCGGCATTAGCCGCACTAGGACAGGCTTACGCCGAGGCGATTATCGCTTCGGGAGTGGAGTTTGATGTCATTTTCGGACCGGCTTACAAGGGTATCCCGCTGGGTGCGGTGACTGCCGTGGCACTGGCTCAGAAAGGTATCGATAAGCCTTTCTGCTACAACCGCAAAGAGGCCAAGGATCACGGCGAAGGCGGAACCTTAGTGGGTGCGCCGCTGAATGGCAAGGTTTTGATCATTGATGATGTGATTACGGCCGGTACTGCGGTGCGTGAGGTGATGCAAATCATCGAATCTCACGGTGCCGAAGCGGCCGGTGTGGTCATCGGTTTAAATCGTCAGGAAAAGGCCAGCGAAGATTGTGAATTCTCCGCTATTCAGAAGGTCGAACAGCAGTTTAATATCCCAGTCATTAGCATTGTACAGCTGGATGATATAGTCAGTTTCCTCGAGCAGGAGTCTCAGGATAGTGAAACCCTGCAAAAAATTGTCGATTACCGGCAGCGTTACGGCGTAACGGGTTAAGTGAGAGGCCCGCTCGTTATAGCGGGCCGCATCAATTTAGTGAGAAGAGCGATGGCAATCGCCCCCATAAAATGTTTCCTGGTTCCTGCCATTCCGTTGTTTTGTACCCTGGCGAGTGCCGCCAGCGGTGAGCAGTTACTCTATCGCTATACCGATGAGCAGGGCATCATGGTACTCAATGAAATGGTGCCGCCGGAGTACGTGGCTAAGGGCTACGAAATTCTCAACCTTTCTGGCCGTGTTATAGAAGTGGTTCCACCGCAGTTGAGTCCCGAGGAGTTCAAAGCGCAGCGCCGACAGGAAGCACGCGAGGAAGCGGACCGCAAGCTGCTCAAACGCT
The DNA here is from genome assembly GCF_052467515.1 of Microbulbifer mixtoriginis (SeqCode). Taxonomy (NCBI): domain Bacteria; kingdom Pseudomonadati; phylum Pseudomonadota; class Gammaproteobacteria; order Cellvibrionales; family Microbulbiferaceae; genus Microbulbifer; species Microbulbifer mixtoriginis (SeqCode). The sequence goes on from NZ_CP174314.1 coordinate 4,655,195, forward strand.
ATAACAGCCTTGCCGACATTGAGAGTGCGCGCAAACGCAAGCTGGCAATTGTTGAGCAGGATATGGCGATCATGCACTCGAATATCACCAGTCTCACTCGTCAAATTACCCAGGAAGAGACACAGGCGGCGCGCACCCAGCGCGGTGGGCGCGAGGTGGCTCCGGAGCTCCTGCAGCGTATTGCCGATTTGCAAAAAGAAGTGGCAGTACTGCGCGAGCGCCTTAAACGGCGCGCCGACGAGGCCAGTTCTATCGGTGAGGAATTTGATAAAGCCGCCGCGCGCTACGCAGAAATTACTAACAGATCCTGATAGTGCAGGACCATTAGCGCCTTTCTGGCTTCGTTACACGTGCGTCCTTCCAGTTATCTTTCACTTTCCATACCGCACAGCCAGTTACCTGGCTGCGGCGACGGTCTCGCGGAAAAAGCCGGAGGTCAAAACCGGCCATTGCTCGGCCCAGTACTCGGTGGGCTTGCGCTTAAAGCCGCTGCGTACATATTGCACGATACGGCCCTCGGCACTGGCCAATAACAGGTTGGCGGCACCGCCCAGGGGCAGGGTTGGACGCAGGTGTTCACGCAGTTCCGCTTCACGCAAAATCTGACGGATTTGGGTTTCCAGACGATCGAACAGCTGCAGGATACGCCCGTGCAAACGCTCGGTTTCGCCGGTCAACGCATCGCCAGTGAGAAGTCGGGTAATACCCGGATTGCGCTCACAAAAAGCCAGCAGAAGGTGCAGGATTCTCTGGCATCGCTCCAAAGCAGAGGGTTCTTCCTGAAGGATCAGCGCTATGCGACTGAAAATAGTCTCCTCGATAAACTCGATCAGGCCTTCGAACATTTTTGACTTACTGGGGAAGTGGCGGTAAAGCGCCGCTTCAGAAAAGCCAACTTCCTTGGCCAGGGCTGCAGTTGTAATACGTGCGCCGGGACTGGCTTCCAGCATATGTGCCAGAGATTCCAGAATTTGCTGGCGCCGATTGATTTTTTCGCTGCTCATTGATTGCCTTTAGTCCACTTGGGGGGTGGACGGTGATTTTTGCTCTTGTCGCCTTAATATTTCGGCGGCGGAATCCTACCGATTCGGACGTCTGTCTTCAATTGCCAAGCGCTACTGTGCGATGGCTTTATGTCTCACTATTGGTAATCAAGGTGCCGACGCCGGTATCGGTAAATATTTCCAGCAGGACCGCGTGAGGTACCCGACCGTCGATAATATGGGCAGAAGTGACCCCGTCTTTTACCGCGTCGAGTGCACAACTGATTTTCGGCAGCATGCCGCCATGAATGGTGCCATCTTCAATCAACCCTTCCACCTGAGGCGTCGTCAGGCCGGTGAGTACCTCGCCCTGCTTATCTTGCAGGCCCGCAACATTGGTGAGCAGCATCAGCTTTTCTGCCTGCAAGCACTCGGCGACCTTACCGGCCACCAGATCGGCATTGATATTGTAAGAAACCCCCTCTTTGTCGACGCCGATAGGGGCGATTACCGGAATAAAGCCGCCCTGGATCAGCATATTGATGACATCGGTATTGACCTTTTCCACCTCGCCTACCTGGCCGATATCAATAATTTCTGAGGCGTGCAGGCCGGCGCTCTCATTTTTGCGGCTCAGTTTGCGCGCTTCGATTAACAAGCCATCCTTGCCGGTAACGCCCACTGCGCGGCCTCCGTTCTGATTGATCAGATTGACAATTTGCTTGTTGACCGTGCCCCCCAATACCATTTCCACCACATCCATGGTCTCGCTATCGGTTACGCGCATGCCATCGACAAAGTGAGATTCGATATTGAGTTTGTTCAACAGCAGGCCTATTTGCGGGCCGCCGCCGTGTACCACTACCGGGTTCATGCCCACCAGCTTCATCAGGATAATGTCGCGGGCAAAGTCGCTTTGCAGTTCGTGATCCACCATGGCATTACCGCCAAACTTTACCACCACGGTTTTATTGGTGAATTGCTGGATATAGGGCAAGGCTTCATTCAAAACCTGAGCAATACGCAGAGCGGACTTCTTATCGAGGGACATGGCAATTCCTTTATGGTGGGGTGCGGTTGGATAGCTTTCCCGCTGTCCAGCCGCTGCTGTAGATACTGCGCGGTCGAGATTTTTTTGATTAAAGCACGGAGCGCTAGTCGGTTGCGGCACCTGCCTGTGCCACACAGGTTTAAAACTGGTGCGCTAGTTGAGCAGTTCCCAATTGGGAACGACAACTGTGGGAGCAATTTTCTTGATCTGCGCCATGACTACTTTGCGAATACGCTCCAGAGCCTCTTTATTTTCGGCCTCGAAGCGCAGGGTCAACGCGCTGGTGGTATTGGAGGCGCGCACCAGCCCCCAGCCATCAGAAAATTCTATGCGCAGACCGTCGGTAGTATTGATATCGGCATTGTCAAAATTGCCTTGTTCGCGCAACTGCTCAATCAGGGAGAACTTCTCCTGCTCCTCTACGGGCAACAATATTTCCGGGGTGCTCTCCATTTGCGGCAGTGAGTCGAGGAGTTCATCCAGGCTCTGTTCCCGCAGGGCCATAATCTCCAGGAGCCGCGCCGCTGCGTAGATACCATCGTCGAAACCAAACCAGCGATCCCGAATAAAAATATGGCCGGATAACTCACCGCCAAGAATTGCCTTGGTTTCTAGCATTTTGTTTTTCATCGGCGCGTGGCCGGTCTTCCACATTACCGGGCGACCGCCGTACTGGTTTATCAATTGAGCAAGGCTACGGCTGCTTTTCACATCGAAGACAATCGTCTCCCCTGGGTTGCGTGCCAGGATGTCTCTCGCCAGTAGCATAACCAGCTGATCGGCCCAGGCGATGCGCCCGCTGCTGGAAATCAGAGTGACACGATCACCATCGCCATCCAGAGCTATGCCCAGGTCTGCGCCGGTTTCCGCCACTTTGTCGATCAATGCTTGCAGGTTTTCCGGGCGCGTGGGATCGGGTGGATGGTTGGGGAAGTCCCCATCCACTTCACAAAACAGCGGAGTGACTGCGCAGCCCAGCTGCTCAAACAACCGGGGTGCCAAAACGGAAGTGGCTCCATTGCCCGCATCCACTACTAGGTGCGGTTGTCCGGCGAGGGCGACGTTGTTAAAGATCTCGTCAATATATTTGTCTTTAATATCCTGCTCGCGGTTACTGCCTTCCCCGCTTTTGAAGGGCCCCTGCTGCATAAGCTGGTGCAGGCCCTGTAGCTTTTCTTCAGAGAGGGGGCGGCCCTTGAGCACAATCTTGAAGCCATTGTATTCCGCCGGATTGTGGCTCGCGGTCACCATAACACCGCTGCTGGTGTTCTTGCCCTTGGCGCAGGCGTAGTAAAGCAGTGGTGATGGGATCAGGCCCAGATCGATACTGTTACAGCCGCTATCGAGAATCCCCTCCATCAGGCAGTTGCTGAGCAGTGCACTACTGTTGCGGCCATCGCGCCCCACTAGCAGGATTTGCTCTCCGGCGTGCTGTGCCAGGGTACCGAGGGCCTTTCCCAGCTGGTAGGCAAAGGGCTCATCAATTTCCTCACCGGCGATGCCGCGGATATCGTATGCGCGAAACACATGAGGGGGAAACTCGGTAGTTAGCGGATGTTGGGGCTTACCTGATTTGGTCGCAGACCTTGCCTCAGCGCGATTTGTCATATTCTGTTGTAAAGCTTCGGGAGCGATGCTGGGTGCCGATGCGAGCCCTTGGGGTAAAGCTTCATCCGCCAGCAGAGCATCCTGCTGCGACTCGGGCGCAGGGAATTTTTCACTTTCGCTTCTTCCACCTTTCTGGCTGCGCTCCCAGGGGGCACGGTTGTCTCGGGGCAGGAAGCGTAGAAGTACCAGCAAGGAGAGCAGTAGGCCGGCGCCGGCTGTGAGATAGATCCACAGAAGTGGCAAGCTGTGTTGCTGGATAAATGCAGGGGAGGGGCTGAACTGCACCTGCAGGTAGCTATCCGGAATTGCTTCAGAATGGCTGAAGCCACTGCCCTGCCCGCCGCGCCAAAGGGGCTGTGCAATCGAATCGGGAAATTTTTGAAGCAGCTGAATCTGTCCCTGGTTTTTATCGAGCGTTTCCAGGGATGTTTGCAAAACAGCGAAGGGCTGGCTGATCAGAAGTTGTTGCCCCGCCAGGTTAACAGCATTGTGAAGCTGCCAGCTGTTGTCGGGGCCGGTACGCAGTATCTCTAGGGGCTGTTGACTGTCTTGTCGGGTACGCTTAAGCAGATCTACTAGCGCGAAGTTCAGGGTTGGCTTTTCACCTGCGCCCACGCGGATTTGTGCCTCTGAAAAGACCTGAATTCGCGATTGTTTCGGTAGTTGTGCTGTTTTTAGCTGTTCTTCAAGGGGTTGTCCATTGCGTTCAATTTGTTGCAGCTGCCGCGTGCGTTCGGCTAACAGAGACTCTACATCTTGCGCGAAGATTTTTCCCTGCGCCCGGGCTGCCTGTTGTACTTGCGCTTGATTGTGGGGGGTGACTATATGCTCAACGATTAGATAGGCGCCGCAGAGCCAGGCGACGGCCGCCAGCAACGAAGGCAGCAGCAACCCCTTGTGCAATAGTCCTTGGCTCTGATTTTTCTTGTTGAAAACCACTGATTTTCCTGCCTGTTGATCTTTATTTCTGCGCTTTGACGGCAATAATTTCTATTAACTGTCGCGCTAGGTCGGCCTTTAGAGCCTCGGGCAGTTGTGTATTGCCGTGGCGATCTATCACCGTGACGGCATTGCGGTCACTATTGAAGCCGGTTTCACTGCCACTGACGTCGTTGGCGATAATCATATCGAGGTTTTTCCGTTGCAGTTTGCTTTGCGCATACTGTTCGACTTGCTGTGTCTCAGCGGCAAAGCCCACGGTAAAGGGGCGTCGCTCGCTGCGCGCGGCGATGCCGGCGACGATATCCGGGTTTTTAACCAGGGTAATAGCGCTCTCGTCGCAGCCCTCGCGTTTCTTGATTTTTTGTTCCGCCACCGAGGCGGGGCGAAAATCGGCAACAGCGGCAGCGCTGATAAAAATATCGCAGAGGTCGGCCGCACGCTCGGCGGCATCGCGCATATCCCGCGCATCGATGACATCGACGCGCTTCACATGTGCGGGAGTGGCCAAATTTATCGGCCCGGCGATCAGTGTGACCTCGGCGCCGGCCTTCCGGGCGGCCTCGGCCAGGGCGAACCCCATCTTGCCGGAGCTGTGGTTGCTCAGGTAGCGTACCGGGTCCAGGGCCTCGCGGGTTGGGCCGGCGGTAATCGCCACGCGCTTGCCGCGCAGACAGTCGCTAGAGCCGAACTGTGACTCGGCCTGCAGGGCCAAGTCAGCGGGCTCCAGCATGCGGCCGGGTCCCACGTCACCACAGGCCTGGCTGCCAGCCGCCGGTCCCCACAGCTGTACCCCACGGTCACGCAGGGTTTTGGCATTGGCAGCGGTGGCTGGGTGGCGCCACATGGCCTGATTCATGGCGGGGGCCAGGGCCACTGGTGCTTCGCTGGCGAGACACAAGGTGGTGAGCAGGTCGTCGGCCATGCCACAGGCCAGTTTTGCCATCATCTGGGCACTGGCGGGGGCAATCAGGATCAGGTCGGCCCACTTGGCCAGCTCGATATGCCCCATGGCGGCTTCAGCGGCTGGGTCCAGCAGATCGGTGTGTACAGGGTTGCCGGATAGGGCTTGGAAAGTCAGCGGCTGCACAAACTCGCGCGCGCCGGCGCTCATTACCACTCTCACCTGGGCACCGCGTTCTTTTAGGCGGCGTACCAGGTCGGCGCTCTTGTAAGCGGCAATACCGCCACTGATTCCCAAAAGTATGCGTTTATCGGCCAGTGAGGACATAGATACAGTTTCCGAATATATGCGAGCGGGTTAGATTAGCATTTCTGCGTCTGGACTTATAAGGCGCAGAATAGACGCGAAAATCGTGCTTGTGGTGAGTTGGGGAGAGAGTTCACAAAAAAAGACAGTCAGGGAAGGCGAGAAACGATTATGAAGATCAAGGATTGGCCGGCGGCTGAGAGGCCCAGGGAGAAGCTGTTGGCGCAGGGTGCCGCGGCGCTGTCGGATGCAGAGTTGTTGGCGATATTTTTGCGGGTGGGGCTGCCGGGCGTTTCCGCAGTGGATTTGGCGCGGGGCCTGCTCAGTGAGTTTGGCGGCTTGCGTGCCCTGTTGGAGGCAGGTAGGGAGCAGTTTTGTCGCGCCCGCGGATTGGGGGATGCCAAGTTTGTACAGCTGCAAGCGGCTCTGGAGATAGCGCGACGACACCTGGCAGAAACGGTGCGGAAGGGCAGTGCTTTGTGCAGTCCGGCGGCAGTGCGAGACTACCTGGCTATGCAGTTGCGCCATCGCTGCCGCGAGGTCTTTTGCTGCCTTTTCCTGGATACCCAGCACCGTGTTATCAGTTTTGAGGAATTGTTCGAGGGCACTCTGAATGCCGCCAGTGTTTATCCCCGTGAGGTGGTGCAGGCTGCTTTACAGCGGGGTGCGGCGGCAGTGATTCTGGCGCACAATCACCCTTCGGGCATTTGTGAGCCTAGCCAGGCAGATATCTGGATTACCGAGCGTTTGGTACAGGCCCTGGAGCTTGTGGATATCAAGGTGCTGGATCATCTGATAGTGGGCGAGGGCCAGGCCCTATCCTTTGCGGAGCAGGGGCTGCTGTAGGCACTGCAATTGAGAAGCTGCGATTGGCGCAGAAGTACTGTACAAAACTTGCTCCCTACGGGCTCTTTTGGTATAAAACGCCGCTCTTTGCGGCCGGGCCAGATTCTGCACAGGTTCCGCCGCCATCCAGGAACCGGATTAGAATCCCGATTTTTATGTTCCCGCACACCCTTTTCCTCTTCAGGATTGGCGCCATGCGGGCACAAGCGTTTTGAAGAGGCCAACAGATGTCCAAGGTATGTCAGGTAACCGGTAAGCGTCCGGTAACCGGAAACAATGTATCCCACGCTAAGAACCGCACCAAGCGTCGCTTCGTGCCGAACCTGCACAGCCACCGTTTCTGGGTTGAGTCCGAGAAGCGTTTTGTGAAACTGCGTGTTTCCGCAAAAGGCATGCGCGTTATCGATAAGAAAGGTATCGACGCTGTCCTGACTGAGCTGCGCGCCCGCGGCGAAAAAGTATAATTAGCTGTATTCAGCTAACTGATTGGAGATTGAGCAATGCGTGAGAAGATTCGTCTGAATTCCAGCGCCGGTACTGGCCACTTCTACACCACTACCAAGAACAAGCGCAACATGCCTGAGAAAATGGAGATCAAAAAGTACGATCCCGTTGTTCGCAAGCACGTTATGTACAAAGAAGGCAAAATCAAGTAATTGCCTTCCGCGTACTCGCAGAAGAGCCCGGTTCTTGCCGGGCTTTTTTGTGTCCGCTCCTCGGCTACAGCCATCGTGAGATGAGAAATGCCTGAACTCCCAGAAGTAGAAACCACCTGCCGTGGCCTCGCTCCCTATCTAGAGGGACAGTGGGTGCGATCGGTTGTGGTACGACAGGCGCGACTGCGCTGGCCTGTAGACCCGGACTTCGCCAAGCACATTAAAAATGCCCGTATTCTGAAGCTGGAGCGTCGCGCCAAATACTTACTGGTGCATACAGATAAGGGATGTGCCATCTGGCATTTGGGGATGTCTGGAAGCCTGCGCCTGGTCGAGCAGGAAGAATCCCCTGAGAAGCACGACCATATCGACTGGCGACTCGATAGTGGCCTGACCCTGCGCTACAGGGATCCACGCCGGTTTGGCGCTCTTCTGTGGACCGCAGCAGACCCCCTGGTCCACGATCTACTCAGTCATTTAGGGCCAGAGCCGCTGTCGGAGAGTTTTAGTGGTGACTACCTGTTCGCCGCTTCCCGCAAGCGTAAACAGTCGGTGAAAACGTTCATAATGGATGGGCGTATCGTGGTGGGGGTGGGGAATATTTATGCCAGTGAATCGCTATTCCTGGCAGGTATCCGCCCGGATCGTGAAGCGGGCTCTATTTCAAAAGCCCGCTATCTGCGCCTTGCAGAGGCGATCAAAAAGGTATTGAGTCGTGCCATTGCCCAAGGTGGCACTACCCTGCGGGACTTTATCGGTGGTGATGGCAAGCCGGGATATTTCGCCCAGGAACTCAATGTCTACGGCCGCGCGGGAGCACCTTGCCCCAGTTGTGGGAGTCCGGTGCGGGATATGGTTCTGGGCCAGCGCAGTACCTTCTTTTGCACTCGTTGCCAGCGTTGAGCTTACTTTGCGCTAGGGCATTGGCGGGAATTTACTACTAATATCAGAGTATTGCTGTCTGTGGAGATGGCCCGTGGTATTGGTACTGCCTTTTCTCACCGTTCTGATTGCAGCCTGGTATATATGGAAGCGCCGCCAGCGCGCGGCCACCCTGTGGTGGTTGTTGACTATGGTGATTTACATCATCTGGTTGATTTATCACTCGAACACAACGCTGGACCTCTCCTTCTAGCCGGGGTGCCGCTATGGTGTATATGGTCCGAAGGCTCGATGCCCTGGCTCTTCTCGGCCTCTCTGCGGTTCTCTGGGCGGCTTTTATCATCGAGCTTTACGAGCACCAACTGCCCTGCCCCATCTGCCTGCTTCAGCGTGTAGCCTTTACCATGGCTGGCTTGGGCTTGCTGATGAACCTGCGATTTGGTGTACGTCCCGCTCACTACGGAATTGTTATCCTCTCGAGTATTGCCGGGCTGGCTGCTGCCGGGCGCCAGGTGTTGTTGCATATTCTGCCCAATAACCCCGGATTTGGAGAGCCCTTTCTCGGCTTGCATCTCTATACCTGGGCGGCCGTGGCTTTTTTTGGGCTGCTTACTTATTGCGGGGTCGCAATGATGTTGGGCTTCTTGCGGCGCAACCTGTCACCGCGTCGATTCACCTTTCCCGAGAAATTTATCGCGGTGCTGTTTCTCACTATTGCCATGGCGAACCTGGCCAGCACCCTATTGGAGTGCGGGCTAGGCCCCTGTACGAGAGGCTCTTTCGGCTATCACTGGCTGTGGCCTTGAGAGAATCGTTGAATTACTAGTCTCGCTGAATTTTTTCACAGTGGAAAATTGAGGGGATAGGGCAAATCCGTGGGAAGCTATATGCGTTTATTCAGTTTGCTATCGGTTCTTTTGCTCCTCTCCTGTGATCCTCTAGAAAAGAGCGTAGGCTCCATTCCCACCGCCAATCCCACCCCAAGCAAGCCCGCTCAGTTAATTATCCGCAACGCCACTATTTATACCGCGGATAAAGCCCGATCTATTGCTGCGGCGATGGCAATCAGGGATGGGCGAATTGTCTTTGTCGGCACTGAGGCAGGTGTTGAGGCTTATATTGGCGGGGATACTGAAATTGTAGATCTGAATGGTAAGCTGGTTTTACCTGGCTTTTTCCAAAGGGCAAAAATTCGGGGGGCGGCATCCAGAATCAACTTATTTTCTGGAGGCTCCATTGAAGATTACCGTTTTGCGGTAGCGCGTTATATTCGAGAGAATCCGCAACAGCAAGTGATTGTGGGTGATGGTTGGAATTTGCAGGCATTTTCTGTTGAGCCTCCGCACAAAGGGATTCTCGATCAAATTAATGACCTGATCCCGATTATTTTATTTTCTTCAGACCGAAACAATATCTGGACAAATTCAGAAGGTCTGGCTGCCGCAGGAATTAATAACGATAGTGTGAATCCTCCTAATGGATTTATAGAAAAAAACGAACACGGCATTGCTACTGGTTGGTTGCGGGGTCCTGGCGCTGTCGCACTAATAGAGAAATTGATCCCGCAGGACATAAACGGAGATTACCGAAAAGACTTGCTCAGTATGCAAGATTTAGCGGTTAGTAATGGTGTGACAAGTCTCTATGATTCCGTTGTTGTATTAAAAGATGAGGAAGGTCAAAAGCGTTATTTTGATCAAATATCCGAAATTGAACCCATGGGTTTTCGCGTGCTGGCCTCAATGGCGGTTAGTACAGATTTTGCCGACAAAGATTTTAGTTCGTTGCAGCAAAAGGTTAGTCAAATAACAATCGATGACTTTAGGCTGATTTCGATAAGTTATATTGGATGGTTACCAGAAAATTTAAGGGTATGGATCACTACTGAACCAATCTCAAGAACTACTGGTTCGCTTAAAGAGGTTATTAGTTTGGCGCAAAGGGCGAACGCTCACCAATTTCCCATACAGATTTTGGTTTCTGGAGGAGAGGAAACTGATAAAGCTTTAAATATACTGGAAAATTTGGAGGGGGGCGACACCAAAATACGCAATGCAATTGTTAATGCTTCTTTAGATAAAGAGTCCACTCTGGATCAGCTTTCCCAGATGCATAGTGCCGTATTTGTACAGCCAAAAAATATTTTCCTCTTGTATAGCGGCCGAGAAGGTTCAACTGGGGGTGGAGTTTTAGAGGGTGGAGAAAAATATATTCCCATGAGTGTCTCTTTATTATCTTCTGACCCCTCTCAGATTCGTGGCATGGTGGATCCAATGGCGGTTATTTATCGGGGATTAAATCTAGGAATTTCTATTGATGACCTGGTTGAGGCTTTTACAATTAATGCTGCCTATTCTGGAGGCTTGGAAAAGGAAACGGGCAGTATCGAAAAGGGTAAGTGGGCTGATTTTATTGTTTTAGATAGAAATATATTTAATGTTTCTAAAAGTCAGGTTGATGAAGCCAAAGTGATAAAGACTTTTTATAAGGGGCGCTCGGTATTTGACCGGAAATCTTTAAGAAATTCAGACAATGAACCAAGATCAATACAACTAGACACCTTCTGACCTTTGTTGCATTGGGTTAAATTCAAATATAAGAAAGATATTCAGCTTTATAAGTATGTTTTTCTATAAATTCTAAAAAATCTTTTGGCGGCTCCAGTGTGCTGAGCCCAAGTTCAAAGATTTTCTTGCTGACTTTTGCGGCTGTATTTTGGGATATTTCTAAAATTTTTGATTGTGGCGGAAACAGACAGCCCTGCTGCAGCAGATCTTGACCAACTTGCTCAGCAACTCCACGGGCGGCCTCAATAAATAGTGAATCGGGCACACGTTTAGCACTTGTTGCATAAATTGCCATTGCTACCGCGGGGAAGATATATAAATTATTCGCTTGGCCTGGCAAATAGGTTTTTCCATGCAGTGTGACCTTGGGGAATTGTACGCCGGCGGCATAGATGGCTCGGCCCTGGCTCCAACTGTAGGCCTGCTCCGCACTGCATTCGGCATGTTCGGTTGGGTTGGACAGAGCAAAAATAATGGGTCGCGGGTTGTGTGCGGCCATAGTTTCCACGACTTCCTGGGTAAATAATTGACCAACAGTACTGACGCCAATCAAGGTGGTTGGCTTGTGAGTTTTTATGGCCTCCAATAATTGTGAAGTTGGGGATTGGTCGTGTGCGTAGGGGCGCTGGAAGTCGAAAAGGTCTTCACGACTTTTTACCAGCAGTCCCTTTTCATCGAACATAATAATGCGGGCTTGGGCCTCTTCCTTACAGAGCCCTTCATTGACCAGTTCACTCACAAATAAATCTGCAAGCCCTATGCCGGCAGAGCCGGCACCGGCGAAGAAGATTTTTTCATCCTTTAACGAGCCCTGTTTGATTTTCAGGGCGTTGATCATGCCGGCCAGGGCAATACCCGCAGTGCCTTGGATATCATCGTTATAGCAGCAGGCCCTGTCTCGATATCGTTGCAGCAGGTGGACGGCGTCACTACCGGTCCAGTCCTCAAAGTGCAGGCAGCAATGTGGATAGCGCTGCTGGATAGTGTCCACAAATTCATCCACAAAACGGTAAAGCGTCTCGGTATCCGGGCGTTTACGACGCAGGCCTACATAGAGTGGGTCTGCGAGTACTTGTTCATTATCGGTGCCGGCATCTAAAAAGAGTGGCAGTAAATGTTCTGGCGGTACGCCCCCGGCGGCGGTGTAAAGCTGCAGTTTACCAATGGGGATACCCATGCCATTCGCGCCGATATCCCCGAGCCCCAGAATTCGTCCGCCATTGGTGACACAAATAAATCGAATGTCCCGGTCCGGCCAGTGAGACAGGGAGTCGGCGATACTGCCCTTCTGTGCAATAGACAGATAGACACCCCTGACCCTGCGCATGATATGGCTGAACTTGGTACAGGCTTCACCGATAGTGGGGTCGTAAATGATCGGAAGGAAGCGCACCGGATCAGATATCACCACTCGGTAAAAGAGCGTCTCGTTGGTATCCAGTAGACCGGTCAGGTAGACAAATCGATCGATATCCGAATGTTTGTGGCTCAGCTGCATCATCACCCGCTCTACCTGGGTTTCGATGGTTTCCAGAGCATAGGGGATCAGGCCGTTAAGGCCAAACTTGTTGCGTTCCGCTTCTGTAAAAGCAGTGCCCTTATTGGTGCTGGGGTCGTGCAGGAGTTCGATGCCAGTGGCATCTACTTTGCGGTGGTCCAAGAGGGGCCCTCCAGTTGCGTTTTGGCTTACGCTAGTTAGGAGGAAGTATGGACCACTCTAAAGAAGGGGCACGCTATCCGGAAAGCTGGTTTATGAATGGCAGCTTTCTAGGGGGGATGGTTTTGAGGAGGCATGCAATATGCCTCCTCCAGAAAATCAGTGCCCTAGCGCACTACCTTCCCGGCGGGGGTCGGCACCGCCGTGGAGTGTATTGTTTTTTACCGCGATTGCATGAATGCCGCTGTTGAGATCGCGCTCGACGACCTCGTGCCCGCGTGCCCTGAGTTTATTGATGGTTTCCTGGCTAAAGAAACCGGGTTCAAGTTCAACACGCCGCCCGATAGCGCCAATGTTGCCGGCTGCGATGGCATCGGCAATCGGCATATTCAGCCCCAGGTGGTAGAGAATGGTGCGGGCGGTGTAGTCGATAATACGTGACCCCCCGGGTGAGCCCACCAGTAGGCGCAGGCTGCCATCTTTATTAAATACCACCGTTGGCGACATGGAAGAGCGAGGTCGCTTGCCGGCCTGGATACGATTCGCCACCAACTGCCCTTCGGCCGTTTTTGGGGTAAAGGAAAAATCGGTCAACTGGTTATTCAGCAGAAAACCCTTTACCAGCAGGCGAGAGCCAAAGCCCGTTTCGATGCTGCTGGTCATGCTGACGCCATTGCCGTAGCGATCTACAACGACCAAATGGCTGGTGTTGGGCATCTCAGGTGATTGGGCCGTGAGGCGCTTTGTCGCCCCAGTATTCGGATTGCCGGGCTTGGCTATGCTGGCGCTGTCAGGGTCAATTAGGGTCGCACGTTCGCTCAAGTAAGCGGGGGATACCAAAGCCTTACTGGGCACTTTGATAAAATCTGAGTCGGCCGAATAGGTGTTGCGATCGGCAAAGGCCAGTTCTGAGGCTTCGATAAACAAATGGGTGAGCAGGTCGTCCCCGGCTTCCATTTCAGCGATGGGAAAAGCTTGCAGCATGCCCAAAATGCCGCCCACGGTGGTGCCGCCCGATGAGGGGGCATCCGCACCACAGATCTGGTATTCGAGAAAAGCGGAACAGAGAGGCTGGCGCAGTTTGGCCCGATAATTGGCCATATCCTCAAGGTTGAGCAGACCGGGGTTTTCAATGTCGCCGCGAACGGCCTTGACGACCGCCTCGGCGATCTCTCCTTTATAAAAAGCGTCCGCACCATCGCTGGCAATCATGCGCAGGGTGCGGGCATATTCCGGATTCTTCAGCCGGTGGCCCACCGGCAGGGGCCTGCCGTCGCTGTCAAAGAAATAACTGGCGATCGCCGGTCTTGCATCTACATGGGGTAGCCTGCTCAACAATTTGTGCAGACGCGGAGAGACTTCAAAGCCGCTTTCGGCTAGCTGGATGGCTGGCTGGAATAAAACTTCCCATGGCAGTTTGCCATCGCGCTGGTGCGCCATTTCCAACATGCGGATGACGCCAGGGACACCCACGGAGTAGCCGCCAATAACCGCCTGCATAAATGAACGCGGTCTACCGTCGTGCATAAAGTAGTTTTCATCCACCTCTGCCGGAGCGGTTTCCCGGCCATCGTAATAGCGCAGCTGTTTATCTTTGGCGTCGTAGCTCAGCATAAAGGCGCCACCGCCAATACCTGATGACTGGGGCTCCACCAACCCGAGCACCAACTGAGCGGTGATGGCTGCATCCACGGCACTACCGCCCTGCGCGAGGATTTGTTCGGCGGCGCGACTCGCGTGGGGGTTGGCGGTCACCGCCATATAGGATTTGGCCGTGGCAGACTTGATGGCACTGCGGCCGGTATCGACTTCCGGTTGCGGCTCATCGGCCATGGCCGGAGATAGAACAAGGGCGAGAGCGAGGAGAATGTGACGCACGAAACACTCCGCGGATTGTGGAAAAATCCGCTCGAGTGTATCAGAAATAACCAATTCGGGAGTTAGCGGAATTTCTCTTCCAGTGCCGCTTGTACAGCACTTGGAACAAATTTTGCGACATCTCCACCGAGAGAGGCAATTTCTCTAACCAAAGAGGAAGAAATATAGGACAAATGTTCTGCTGGGGTCAGGAACAGGCTTTCCATATTCGGCGCCAGTTGGCGGTTCATATTAGCCAGCTGAAACTCGTATTCGAAGTCGGATACTGCGCGCAGGCCGCGTAGAACCCCATAGGCATCCACCTGGCGCACCAGGTCAGCCAGCAGGATATCGAAGCCGATGACTTCCACATTGGGCAGGTGGCCGAGTACGCGCTGGGAGAGCTCCACTCGCTCATCCAGTGTAAATAAAGGATTCTTTCGATTACTGGCGGCTACGGCCACGATGACGTGGTCAAACAGGCGACAGGCCCGCTCCACCAAATCGAGATGACCATTGGTGATTGGGTCGAAAGTTCCGGGGTAGACAACTTTTTTCATACGCCAAGGATAAATGCGGGCTGAAAGGGATGCGAATGGTAAACAATTTACGGCTAAGGCTCAAAACCGAATGCGTTAACCTGACCCGCTGACCAGTCAGTGTTCAGTGGTTGCATCGGAGTTATTACGAAACAGTCGCATACAGACCTGACCAGCGCGCTTTTCCTTGATTAACGACCAGTCGTTCGCAGCAGAAATAACAATGTCTCGGGGTGTCTCGATATAAATCAGAGCACCTTCTGAGAGCCTGCCAGTGAGAGCGCCGAGACTCTCCTGCCACAAATCGTCTGCAAAGGGCGGATCGATAAAGACAATATCGTAAGGCTTGCCACCACCGACCAAAAAATCTGCTGCCCGGCAGTTATGCACCTCGCCATCTGTGGCTTCGAGTAGCTGGAGTTGCTGGTTTAGGGTGCGTGCAGCCTGGGGATTCAGTTCGACGAAATCCACTGAGGCCGCGCCACGGGATAGAGATTCCAGACCCAGGGCGCCGGAGCCGGCGAAGAGGTCGAGGCATTGTGCGCCAGGTAGGTGAAACTGCAACCAGTTGAACAGGGTTTCGCGCAGGCGATCGCCGGTAGGCCTCAATCCCTCAACCGGGGCAAATTGCAATTTGCGCCCGCGCCACTGCCCTCCGATGATGCGCAATTGGGAAAGGGGCTGTGTGCTTTGCTTGCGCGATGAACTTCTGGCCAAGGTAACTCTCTACTGGGGGCTTAGCGATGCTAAGATTAGCGTCTTTCTGCAAGCGGTACACCCGGATAAACGAATGATCTTTGATTTCCTGCGCAAAAAGAAAAAGCGCAAGCCCGAACAAAGCGAGCCCCAAGGGGAGCAGGCCGAAGCGGTTGGCTCACCAGAGGAGGCCCCGGCGGAAGAGTGGCAGGAGCCATCTGTCACCGATAAAGAGCCCGCTGCACCCCAGGAGGCCGCTGCCGAGTCAGCAGAGGCGCCCGCTCCAGAGATGGAACAAGCGACTGCTGATGTGCAGGAACCTTCCACAGAAGCTGTTGAGCCGTCGCCCGCTAGTACAGCCAATGCGCAGCCCGAAATTCCGTCTAGCCCTGAATCTGAGTTGCCAGCCGATACTACAGCAGCAGCGTCAGAACCGGCTCCTCGGGTTCAGGAGCCAGCGCCCAAGCCCACCCCCGTGCAGGAAAAACCCGTAGCGAAAAAGAAAGAGGGTTTCTTTGCACGTATTCGCCGCGGGCTCAGCCGCACCAGCAATCAGTTTGTCGAGGGCATGGGCAACCTGTTCCTCGGAGCCAAAGAAATCGATGAAGATCTGTTGGAAGAGCTGGAAACCCAGCTGCTGATGGCAGATGTGGGTGTCGAGGCCACCAGTGAAATTGTTGAGCGCCTCACTGAGCGCGTCTCGCGCCGCGAGCTGGCCGATGGGGATGCGCTCTATAAAGCGCTGCAGCAGGAGTTGGCAGAGCTGCTCGACAGTGTCGACGGGCCTTTAGTGTTGGATACCAGTAAAAAGCCCTATGTGATTTTGGTAGTCGGCGTTAACGGCGTTGGTAAGACCACCACTATCGGCAAGCTGGCGCACCGTTTCCTCGGCGAAGGCAAATCGGTAATGCTCGCCGCCGGCGACACTTTCCGCGCCGCTGCGGTAGAGCAGTTACAGGTTTGGGGGCAGCGCCACGATGTGCCGGTGGTGGCTCAGCATACCGGTGCGGACAGCGCCTCGGTAATTTTTGATGCTGTCCAGTCGGCCCAGGCCCGTGGTATTGATGTGGTGATCGCCGATACAGCCGGCCGCCTGCACACCAAGTCCAACCTGATGGAAGAGTTGACCAAGGTGCGCCGCGTAATGGGCAAGCTGGATCCCAGCGCTCCCCACGAGGTGCTATTGGTGCTGGATGCCGGCACCGGCCAGAATGCAATTAACCAGGCTGCGCAATTCCGTGAGGCGGCCGGTGTCACCGGCCTGGTACTCACTAAGCTTGACGGCACCGCCAAGGGTGGGGTGATCTTTGCCCTGGCGCGGCGTTTCGGTATTCCTGTGCGCTTTATCGGTGTGGGTGAACAGGCTGAGGATCTGCAGCCGTTCCGCGCGCGCGAATTTGTCTCGGCGCTGTTTGGCCGCGATACCGCTTGATCGCTACTAAACCCTCTTAGGGAATAACAAGAACAAAATCGTGATCACCTTTGACAATGTGAATAAGCGCTATGCATCGGGGCAGGACGCCCTGGTGCGTATCAGCTTGGAAGTCCCCCGCGGCGATATGGTGTTTCTCACCGGTCATTCAGGTGCGGGTAAGAGCACACTTTTGCGGCTGTTGACCGCCATCGAGCGCCCCACTAAAGGCTCGATTTTGGTCGCAGGGCAGAATCTCAACCGCCTGCGCAATAGCCAGATCCCCTATTACCGCCGCAACCTGGGTATCGTTTTTCAAAACCACCAGCTGCTGTTTGATCGCAGTGTGTTCGACAATATCGCTCTGCCACTGGCAGTGGCCGGCTGCAGCAAACGCGAAGTGGGCCGCCGGGTGCGTGCCGCTCTAGACAAGGTAGGCCTCCTGGACAAGGAGAAACATAATCCCATTACCCTGTCTGGAGGGGAGCAGCAGCGGGTGGGTATCGCCCGCGCAGTGGTGAACAAGCCGGCGATCCTGGTAGCGGATGAGCCTACAGGTAATCTGGACCCTCAGCTGTCACAGGAGATCATGCAACTGTTTTCCGACTTTAATGCTGTGGGCGTCACTGTATTGGTGGCAAGCCACGACCTGGAATTGATAGCGCGCATGCGCCGGCGGGTATTGACCCTGCAAGCCGGTCAGTTGATCTACGACGGAGTCCCGAGCCGTGAAGCACACCCAGTCTAGAGCCCAGCGCCCGGCGAGTAGTGGCATTGAAAAGCGCCCGCGTAGCAGTGGCGCGGTGGCTGCTCGCACCGGTATTTCGGATCGCTGGCAGTCCTGGCTCGACCACCATCGCCAGGTAGCGCGGGAATCCCTGCATCGTTTTTTCGCTACGCCCATGGCTAGTGCTATGACCGCCCTGGTGATCGCTATCGCCCTGGCCCTGCCCGCCGCTTTGCAACTTGGGTTGGCAAATTTTCAGCGCGCTGTGGCTGGCTGGGATGGCCAGCCGCAGATTTCAGTATTTCTCAATAAGAGAGCACAGAAAACGGCAGTAGACTCCTTCGCCGCCAAACTGCGCAGCGACCCGGCCATCGCAGAGGTGACTTATATTTCTCCGGAAGCGGCGCTGGCGGAATTCGAGCAGGCATCCGGGCTCGGCGACCTCCTGGTGGGGCTCGATGCCAACCCTCTGCCGGCAGTATTGCTGCTGCGCCCGCGAGATACCCATAACAGCGAAAAATTGCAGCGCATTGTGGATAACCTACAGGAGCACGCCCTGAGTGACTCGGTGGTGCTCGATCTGGCCTGGGTGCAGCGCCTAACCCAGCTGACGGAGCTGGGGCAACGGATGTCCGCAGGGCTCGCGCTGCTGTTGGCGCTGGGGGTTATCCTGGTGGTGGTCAATACGATTCGCCTGCACATTGAGAGCCGCCGAGAGGAAATCCTGGTGGTAAAGCTTGTGGGTGGCACAAACGCTTTTGTGCGCAGACCTTTCCTCTACAGTGGTCTCTGTTATGGGGCTTTTGGCGGACTGCTGGCATGGGCTCTGTTACTGGGGGCGGTGTTGCTATTGTCCGGGCCGATCTCAGGCCTCTCCTCCAGCTACGGCAGTAATTACAGCCTAGTGGGGCCCGGTTTCAGCTATTTTGTTGGCCTTATCGGTGGCGCTGCTTTGCTTGGGCTGCTGGGGGCCTGGCTGGCGGCGGGCCGTCACTTGCGCGAGATCGAACCCAGCTGAGACGAGTGTTTACACGCCTTGGTTTAGCCAAGAAGCGTAAAGCTGTAGCGAATTGGGGAACCTAGGTGGGATTTGGTCCCTCTAAACGGCTGCAATACAAGGGAATACGGCAGTTGGCGGCGGACTTTCTTAACCGCTCGTGCAAGTGCTACACTGAGTCCAGCCTGTTGCCGGATAAAGTGTCCGACGACAGCGGCCGCTGGAATCGGCCGACTAATAATGAGAGGAGAAACCTGAATGGGAACCAGCCTACAGCCAGTGCATACGCTGTCTCCGGGCGCCAACCTGGGAGCTTACATCCAGACCGTCAGCAGCTTCGATGTGCTGTCCGCGGAGGAAGAAAAGCGCCTGGCAGAAGACCTCTATTATCGCGAAGATATTAACGCGGCCCGCCAACTGGTCATGTCCCACCTGCGCTTTGTCGTACATATTGCCAAGTCTTATTCTGGCTATGGACTCAACCAGTCGGATCTGGTGCAGGAAGGCAATGTTGGTCTGATGAAGGCGGTTAAACGCTTTAACCCCGAGAAAGGGGTGCGTTTGGTCTCCTTTGCGGTGCACTGGATCAAAGCGGAAATTCACGAATTTATCCTGCGCAACTGGCGCATCGTGAAGATCGCTACCACCAAGGCACAGCGCAAGTTGTTCTTCAACCTGCGTGGTCAGAAGAAGAAACTGGCCTGGCTGAGCAACGATGAAGCCAAGGCGGTGGCTAAAGATTTGAATGTAGATGTCGCCCAGGTCCATGAGATGGAGGGCCGCCTTGCCGCTCATGATGCCGCATTTGATGCGGGGGTGGACGACGATGACGACACCGCCTGGCAAGCGCCGGCACACTACCTGGAAGACCGCAGTTATGATCCGGCAGCTCAGTTGGAGCGGGATAACTGGCAGGAAACCAGCTTCAACAGTCTGGCCAATGCTATGGAGCAGCTCGACGAGCGCAGCCGCGATATTATCCAGGCACGCTGGCTGAGCGAGGAGAAATCCACTCTGCACGAGTTGGCAGATAAATACGGAGTCTCCGCCGAACGTATCCGTCAGCTGGAGAAGAACGCCATGAAAAAAGTGCGTGCGGCTATGGAGGCCTGATAGCGCACTTTGGCAGTTCGGAAAAAACCGCGCAACAGCGCGGTTTTTTTATTTCTGCGATGCATGGACCCGCTTCGTCGGGCGCAAAAAAATGGGATAAGCCATGGCTAAAGTTTACCTTCTACTCGCCGCATTATTTGGCGCCAGTGGCGTTGCTCTCGGTGCCTTTGGCGCACACGGCCTGCGTGGCAAGGTCGCCGAGCCGCTATTGGAAGCCTACAAGACCGGTGTGCAGTACCAGATGATCCACGCCCTGGCGCTATTGGCTGTGGCGCTGCTGATACAGAATTGGGGAGAACGTCTGTCACTCACTCTGAGCGGCGCTTTCTTTATATTTGGCTTGGTGTTTTTTTCCGGTAGTCTCTACGCCCTTACCCTGGGTGGGCCGCGTTGGCTGGGGCCGATTACACCGATTGGTGGGTTATTGATGATCGCCGGCTGGGTGACACTGTTTATTGCCGCCGTGAATGCCCCCAAATAGCCGGGCTGTCGCCTATCAAAACCCGAATAAGAGAAAACCGTTTCGCATAAGAGGTCGCGAACAATGCAAGACGAATCCGCGGAAGAGTTTCCCTACCGCACCGAGTACAAGAAAAAATCTATCCGCAGCTACGTGATTCGTGCGGGGCGGATGACTGAGGGGCAGCGCCGCGCCTTTGATACTTACTGGGGAAAATATGGTCTGTCGCTCTTCGATGGCCCTCTGAATCCAGTTGAGGCATTTGGCCGTGAGGCTCCGCTTGTGTTGGAGATCGGTTTTGGTATGGGCGACTCACTGCTTGCCATGGCCCAGGCCGAACCGGATAAGAATTTTATTGGTATTGAGGTGCATCCTCCCGGTGTGGGTCGGCTGATTAACAATGCCGGTAAAGCCGGGGTTGAGAATCTCAAAATTTATATGGCCGATGCGGTGGATGTTTTGAATGACTGCATTGGGGATGGCATTCTGGACAGGTTCCAATTGTATTTTCCCGACCCCTGGCATAAGAAGAAGCACCATAAGCGCCGCATCGTGCAGCCGCAGTTTGTGCGCCTGATTTGCAGCAAGCTGAAAACCGGCGGTGTTATGCATATGGCTACGGACTGGCAGAATTATGCCGAGCATATGCTGGAAGTGTTGCAAGCGGAGTCGCTGCTGGAAAATACCTCCTCCAATGATGACTATGTCGAACGTCCAGAGTGGCGCCCGGAAACCAAGTTTGAGCGCCGCGGCCAGCGTCTTGGGCACGGTGTCTGGGACCTGGTGTACCGCCGCCTGCCCGGAGAAGCTCCTGCTCTGGCGCCGAGCGAAGAGACTGTTGAAAAGCCTTCCAAGCCGGCACCGGAGGTCGAATAACATCCAATTTGCCACTTGGAGAGTTTTAGCAATAAGCGCCGACTGTAAGTCGGCGTTCTCCCCCACCTGCGGCAGTACCCCACCCTTTCTTTAAACGTACAGCTGCCAGTTCTTCTTGAAAGATTCCCAGCGCTGTTTGTCTGCGGTGATACGAATATTTCTTACCGAGTTTTCGTTGTAGTACATCCAATCCGATAACACGATATTGTTTTGGCTGCCGGCATAGTAGCGCATACGGAAGCGGCGAATATATTGGTTGGGAATTGCCAGGAAGGCTACCTCACGACCGGGGGTGACGTTGGCGACCTCAACGCATTCATGTCCAGTTTTGTCGAACTCATAGACAAATCCGGCGATGGCTTTATCCACCCTGTCGGTTTGGTGCAGGTAGTAGTAACGCACCGGACAGTAAGTTTTGTTGTGCCAGGCAAAGCGCGCTACCACGTTGGGATCGTCAGTGCTGGATATCACCTGGCAGGAAGCGCCGCTACCGAGATGGGGGTCGTGGCGGTTGTTGTTATCCATTTTTGGAAAAAACCCCCCTGACTGCCACAGCATTTGTGGCGGCCGGGTATCCCCCCGGTACAGGCGCCCCGGTGTCATATGCAGGTTAAAACCTGAGCGGCTAAAACGATAACGATACAGATTGAAAGGGATGTCATTGTGGTTCTGAATATTGCCCACAGCCAAAGGTTCTGACAATGCGGCTTCACTAGCTTGGCGATACCAGCAATAGGCGCCGCCCAGCAATGTGGTAATGGCGTTTTGACGTCGCTGTATTCCATCCGAGGTGAGCTGTTGTATCGGGTTAGAGGGATTGAAGCCGGTCAACCAGGTATACATTGCCTCTATAAGGCTTTGGGATGTGTTGGATATGCGGGTGTAATCCAGAGTCTGGATCAGTGCAGCCTGAGTCACTAACTGATCAATTCGGGTTAGTCCATCTTTACTGCGGCTGTACTTCCAACTGCAGCGAGAATTCTGTTGAAAATCGGTGGCGTATTCTCGAATAGTTTTTGGTGGGCGGCACGAAGTTTGAATCAACTCTGGGCGAACCAGGTTTCTTACGTAGTTATCTATGTTTGGCGCCAGCATCGGTTAACTCTCCGCTGTTTATAAGTATATTTTTTATTTCCCGTCTATGATTTTCATATTGGGCGCGGCATTAAATAGTAGTTTTATTAAAAATGCAGAACAAATAACACAAAGATAATCGAATTAATTTGAATTTAAAGTAGTTAATCAAATTAATAAAAATTGAAAGGGGGATAGTTTTAAAAAGATTTCGGTGTCAGTAATGGGTAAATGCCATACTTCCATTTCAATCCTCTGCGGTGCTGTGTTGCTTTTTTCTGTCAGCAATGTTTCGGCCGATTTTGTCGGTACCCTCAATCTCTATGCCAATGGCGGCAAATACTGGTTTAACAGTGACCGTTTAAACGGAACTCCTTTTCACGGATTGACTTTGCAGGATACCACCGGTGGTGGTGGCGGCCTGGGATTTAATATGACCAACTACTGGGCGATGGAGGGGGTGGTCGATTACTTTATTGTTGGAGTGGATGATTTTCCCGAAAAACTCGAGATTTACAATTACCACCTGGACCTACTCTACCAATTTGGTGGGCAATTTTGTGGTGATTTTTGTTGGCAGCCATATGTGGCTTTTGGCGTTGGCGAGATGCGCATTAATTATGATAAAGCGCCGAAAAAACGTTACAGGAGATATTACACGGACGAGGATGGGATAGAACGTTACGACTGTAAATATCGGTATAAACACGGTTATAAATATCCTGACTGGCACCCCTACCGGAGATATCTGTGCAACTGGCACGATCGCCAAACCATGGTCAATCTCGGTCTGGGGATAAAATATAGCCTCGGTCCCCGCTGGCAGGCCCGTGCGGATGTGCGACTTTTTCAGGGGGTGGATCACGGTGGGTTGGATGGTTTTGCCAGCGTTGCGATTGGCTACCAGTGGATCGAGTACCCGGACTTTTGGTACGACGAGGATGCGGACGGGATTATCGATGCAACCGATCAGTGCCCACAGACCCCGGTAGGTGTGGATGTTGGCCCCGATGGCTGCCCCATGGATATCGACTTTGATGGCGTGCCGGCCTATATCGATCAGTGCCCGAATACACCGGTCGGTACCGCCGTGGATGAATATGGCTGTATTCGCAGATAGCTAATGCCTTTTTAAAGACTTCCGGGGTAGCTCCTGGAGGGCGGTGACGATGCCCTCCAGGAGCTACTTTGATAGGCAAACGGTCTAGTTACTCCCCGCGCAATTGTTCAAGTTGCTCGGAAATTTCCAGCCATTCCATTTCCAGAAGGTCGAGAGCTTCGCGATATTCGGTTTGCTCTTTATTGAGACGTGCAATTTCATCTTGCTGATCTCCCATGTAGAGTTGCTCATCGGCCAACTTGCCTTGAACTTTTTGAAGTTTTTCCTCTGTTGCGGCCATTTGCCGCTCAATATTTTTTAATTTATTGGTCAAGGGTTTTAGTTGTTCTCGCAGGGCGGCAGCGGCACGGCGTTGGGCCTTTTTATCTTCTGCAGGTTTTTCCTGATTATCACCGCTTTCTACTGATTTTTCCTCACGCCGCTTTTCCCGGTTAAAACCCAGTAGCCACTGTTTGTAGTCCTCGAGGTCACCGCTATAGGGTTCCGCACGACCATTTGCGACCAGAATAAATTCATCGGCGGTATTGGCGAGTAGATGGCGATCATGGGATACCAAAATAACCGCACCGGGGAACTCAGCCAGGGCCATGGTAAGAGCATGGCGCATTTCCAGGTCTAGGTGGTTGGTGGGCTCATCGAGCAGTAGTAGGTTGGGTTTTTGCCAGGCGAGGATCGCCAATGCCAGGCGGGCCTTCTCTCCACCAGAAAAGCCGGCTACGGTTTCAAAGACCCGGTCGCCAATAAAGCCGTATCCGCCGAGGAAGTCGCGCAGAGACTGCTCACTGGCCTCGGGACTCAGTCGTTGCAGGTGTAATAAAGGAGAGGCCTTTCCATCCAGAGCTTCGAGCTGGTGTTGGGCAAAATAGCCAATAGCCAGGTGTTCGCCACACTGGCGCTCACCGCTCTTGGGGGCAAGCTCGCCGGCAAGGGTTTTAATTAGCGATGACTTACCCGCGCCATTGGGACCGAGCAGGCCGATACGGCGGCCGGGCTGAATACCCAGCTGTACTTTCCTCACGACCACTTTGTCGGCATAGCCGATATCAGTTTCGCGCAGGTCGATCAGTGGATTGGAAGTTTTATCCGCAGATGGCAAGGTGAAGTGAAAGGGTGAGTCCACATGGGCTGGGGCGATTTGTGCCATGCGGTCCAGTGCCTTTAAACGACTCTGCGCCTGTTTGGCCTTGCTGGCTTTGGCACGAAAGCGTCGCACAAAGTCTTCCATGTGGGCGCGTTCGGATTGCTGTTTTTCGTATTGTATTTGTTGCTGGGCTAAGCGCTCGGCGCGTGTGCGTTCGAAGGCGCTGTAGTTGCCGCTATAAAGCACGAGTTTTTGCTGTTCAAAACTGACAATGCCATCAACCACTGCATCGAGGAAATCGCGATCATGGGAAATAATTAACAGGGTGCCGGGGAAACGCTGTAACCACTGTTCCAGCCAGAGGGTCGCGTCTAGATCCAGGTGGTTGGTGGGTTCGTCCAGCAGCATCAAATCCGCGGGGCACATCAATGCTCTAGCCAAATTGAGGCGAATGCGCCAGCCACCGGAAAAGCTGCGCACCGGGCGCTGTTGTTCCGCGTGCGCAAAACCCAGGCCGTCGAGTAACTGTGCGGCACGCGCGGGCCCGCTATAGCCGTCGATGCTGGCCATACGCTCGTGCAGCTCGGCCAGTTTGTGGCCATCGGATTCCCCGCTGGTTTCAGCCTTTTTGAGCTGGTCTTGCAGGTTGCGCAGTTCCCGATCGCCGTCGAGTACATAGTCGAGGGCCGACTGATCGCTAGCCTCCACTTCCTGGGCCATATGGGCAATTCGCCAGCCGCCGGGGATATCCACCTGTCCAGCGTCGCTTTCCAGTTGACCCAGTAGCAACTTAAACAGTGTTGACTTACCACAGCCATTCGCGCCGATAATTCCCACCTTGTGGCCGGGGAATATACGGCAGTCTGCACCGTTTAGCAGGTCGCGCTCGCCTCGATGCAGGGAGACACCTTGCAAATTAATCACTGGAAAAAACCTCTTATGAACAGGCCGATGAATGCTAGGCTATTCGACGTATTTGTACGTATTCGCCGCCGCTTGAGCGCGCCGAACCGCAAAGGGCCTGGATTTTAACGTGACAGATAGCACACCTCCATCCTCTTCCAAGGAAAACCCACTGTGGCAGTTCAGTCTGGACTTCTATCGTCATCAAGGGGTTGAAGACTTCTTGCTCGACTGCCAGGACACGAAAGGGGCCGACGTGTGTTTAATGCTTTGGGCTAGCTATGCAGTGGTTTGTGGACACCAGTTGAGTGAGGAGGGGTGGCGTGTGGCTGATCGCGGTTTGGCACCGCGTCGTAGAATGATTATCAGTGTGCGCCACCTGCGTCGCTTACTGGGGCGCTTTCGCCCTCATACAGTGCGTGTGTACGAAATGTGTAAGCGTTATGAATTGAAATTGGAACGCTTGCAGCTGGCGGCACTTTGGAAAATTTGCCTGGAGGCATGGCCGGGAGATAAGCCTGCGCTACAGCTTGCGGGGCAGCAATATGGGCTTTTACAAAAAGATCAGGTTCACTGGGCAGGTCTGATTGAGAGTTTTATGGCTTCGGTCGAAAATCTGGATGCCGTCTGAATTTTTCAGGCAGCGGCTTTAGCAAACACAGTGTGCTGCCAATAAAATTGGAAGGTTTCTACCTACTACCAATCCCATACTTCCAATAAATTACACCGTAATGGACTGGCTACTTGGCACCCACCCTAATAGAACCGGCCGGGTGCCAATCTGTTTACAAAGTATTAGGAGCGCCTATTCGCCACGGTGACCCTCTGTGGAAAACAGGCTATTGGCCGGTGTAGTTGGCGTAATCGATGGTGCTGGTGGAGTTTGTTCCAGTGGTTTTTGCTGCTCATCAGATGCCAGGTTCTTTGCTTCTTCAGTGGGTTTTTCCTGAATTTTGCTTTCACTGGGTGCGGCTTGCTTGGGTTTTTCCTGTTGCGGCTTTCCTTCTTTGGCCTTTACCTGCTCAGGTTTAGCAACTTCAGAAGTTTTTGTCGCTGTTGCGGCTTTAGTTTGGGTAGCTTTCTTGCTGGCGGGTTTTGCTACTTTTTGCTTGCTCGCGGTGGTAGTTTTTGCCGGCTTGGTAGCGGTTTTCTTTGTGCTACTAACTGCTGCCTTCTTAGACGGTTTAGCAGTACTCGTCTTTTTCGCAGCAGCTTTCTTTTCGCTGGCCTTTGCTGCTACCGTCTTTCTCGTAGATTTTGCCGTGCCAGCTTTTACAGACTTAGCAGAGGTTTTACTGGTGGCTTGCTTAGTGGCGGTGGGTTTTTTCGCCTTAGGCTGAGTCTTAAGCAGCTCTTTTTCCGTTTTGGCTGCGACTTTGCGTACGGTTTCCGCCGCTTTGAGCTCTGCCTTGGCTCTGGCTTGCAGATACTTGGCGTCGGCAGCAGCTTGCTTAGCCTGTTGAAATACCTCGTTAAATTTCTCTACATTGCTTTTAGCGGTTTCCACACGCTTTAGAGCTGCGGGCGTCTTGGTGGTTTTCGCCTTAGCGCGGGCTTCACCCAGCTTGTCCTTTGCCTTACTCAGCTTGTCTTTTGCTGAGGTCAGGTTTTTTCCGGCCTTAAGTACCGCTTTGCCGGCATCGGTGATTTTCTTATTGCGGGCTTTGTCCAGTTTTGCGGCGAGTTTGGAAATTTGTGCTTCCAGCTCTGCAACCGGATTGACAGCTTTTGGTTTGGCAGCCATGAGTAAATGTCCTGACGTTTATTATCGATTGGCACTTCCGGATAGTGCGCTCTTCTTCCTTTAAATACGATGGATACCGCTCTAGCAAGAGATATGCGCACCGCGCACTGCCCCAAACTGAAAAGCACTTCAAACAGTCCAGAACAATAACCGGTTACTGGCCGATAATAGCGCTGTTTTTAAAAAAAATGTATGCCGTGTACTGCGAAAAAAGCGTTGTCTGCAGATTTTTTGTGAAGCGGCTGGAACCAGCAAGGGGAATGTGGTGTCCTGCACAGTGTGCGCGTCATCAGTATGCACTGGGAGTCGCCTTGGGTTAGACTTGGGCGCACTGGCGGAAACTGTGCGCCTGGTGGCTTAGGGCCTGAACAGAGTTGCTTGAAATACCGCTGTTGGCGTTGGACCAAGGTCAAGCGCGAATCTATAAACGCAATACGGACAAAGAGACAACACCCATGAATAAATACCCTTTGGCTGCAGCAATTGCCCTTGGCCTGGCGCTGACCGGCTGTAACGAACAGGGACAGAAGCAGGAAAAAGAAGTTGCCCTGGATACTCAGGAGAAGAAGGTCAGCTACATCATTGCCGAAGATATGGCTAAGCGCCTCAAGGCTCAAGATGTGCAGCTGGATCCCAAAGTGGTTGCGATGGCACTGAACGACGTTGCCAGTGGCCGCGAGGATCGCTTGTCCGATGAAGAAAAGCAGCAGACTATTGCCGCTTTCCAGGAGCAGATGCAGAAGAAACAGCAGGAAATGCTGGCTCAGCAGGAGAAAGAATTTAAAGAGAGCGCCGACAAAAATATGCAGGAAGGCAAGACTTTCCTCGAAGAGAACGCTAAGAAAGATGGTGTAGTCACCACTGATTCTGGCCTGCAGTATAAAGTGATTAAAGAGGGTAGCGGCAGCAAGCCAAGCGCTACCAGCACCGTTGAAGTTGATTACAAAGGCACCCTGATTAACGGTGAGGAGTTCGACAGCTCTTACGCGCGCGGTGAGCCGGTTCAGTTTCCGGTAAACGGGGTAATCAAGGGCTGGACAGAAGCTCTGCAACTGATGAAAGAAGGCTCCAAGTGGGAACTTTATATCCCCTCTGAGCTTGCTTACGGTCCCGGTGGTGCAGGCGGTAAAATTGGCCCCAATGCCACTCTGATTTTTGAAGTGGAACTGCACAAAGCAAATGTTGCTGGTGATGAGGGTTCCGAGAAAAAAGAAGAAAAGAAAGAAGAAGCTCCATCTGAATAATCTGACTTTTCGAACTTTACTGAAAAAGGGCGCCAATAGGCGCCCTTTTTTTTGTGCTTGAATTTATTTCACTTGGCTACCTGGTTTTATTTAAAGATTAAATGCATTCGCAGATATATTCCGGCTAACTGGTCGTCAGCCGGCGAGTGAAGGCGAGCAGAAAATAGGAGTCCCTGGGCAACGAAAAATTGCATGCAACACGAAGTGGCTGTGCTAGGCGATCCGATTTTTGTGAGCGGTGTGTAACAGGGCGATCATTCTATCTTCGGAGCTAAAGCGGGTTTCTAGCGCCTCTCCCAGTTCGGACAGATCCGGTGCCAGGCTGGAAAGGTCGTCCGTCTCCAGATATTTATCGTTGAAATCAACGGCGATATCTGTAGTTCTATCGATATCATCGTAGAGTTCACAGGCTTTTTGCAGACCTTGTTTATCATCGAAGGCCTGCCCCTCACGCATCAGTTGTTCATAGACCTCAAAATGACCGGCCGAGACATAGTCCACCAACAGCTGGCACAGCTGACGGACACGGTCTTCGGTTTCGGGATCATCCTCACTGAATTCCTTTTTTTCGGATAGGTGGTAGAAACTCACTAATAGGTTTTGTCGTGACTGAAGCCAGCGGTCAATAATTTCGCTGACACCACCCCAGCGCTCCCGCGCCGACTTGCAATTTTCCAGCATCGCCAAGATGTCCTTTTGTTACTGTTACTGTTGCTGCAGTGGCAGCTTATTAGCTTTTTGCTGATCTCGAAGGCCCTTAGGAAGATAGGAGATTCCCCCGCCGGCAGCAAGGAGTCAGGCGCAAAGTACGTCAGAATGCTGTGACGGCTGTGTGAATTTCACTGCTCGCGTCGGCAGGTGACTCAGGGGGCGATAATTAGCGGTAACAATAGCGCGCTTAAGGCGCCACAGAGTCCCATAGCGAGGGCGGCACAGGCGCCACATAGCGCACTGATTTCCAGTGCGCGCGCCGTGCCCACGGCGTGGGCATTGATACCGAGCACCACGCCGAGAATCCGCTCGTCGCGAATACCTAGGCGGCGCACCAGCGGTGGTCCGGCCAGGGCTCCTACTACGCCGGTGAGCACCACGATTGCTGCGGTCAGGCTTAAGCTCGCGTGAACTTTTTCGGCAATTGCAAGTGCGATGGGTGTGGTAATGGATTTTCCGCTAAGGGCGAGTAGTACAGACTTCCCCACTCCGAGTAACAGTGCGATCCCCACAGCAATTGCTGGGGCCAACAGGGCTCCGACGGTGATGGTTACCAGCAGGGGCCAGCCAGCGCGGCGAATCACTGTCAGGTTTTGTTTCAGCGGTACGGCCAGCGCGACTACGGCCGGACCCAGTAAGACGTAGAGTAGACCGCTGGCATCCTGGTAGTCGCGGTAGGGAATATCCAGGCTATAGAGAGCTGCAAAAACTAGCAGACTTGCGGTGATTATCGGGTGTAACAGTACCGTACCCGTGCGTCGGTACAGCAGTACCCCAAACCAGAAGGCACCGCAGCTCAATGGCAGGGCAAACAGCGGGCTGTGTAGTAACTCACTGTTCATTGTTGTGCACTATATCGGTTTTTCTGAGTAGGCGGCGCAGCAACAGAGTACACAGCGTAAGGCTGATCAGGGTGCCAAAAAGAATTGCGGCGAGCAGGCCCAGCCAATCGGATAAGGAGATATCGCGCAGAAAGAAGACCCCAGTGGCGGCGGGTAAAAAGAGCAGTGGCAATAAAAAGAGCAGCTGTGCACTGACTTTTGCCAGGCCGCGGGGCACGCAGCCGTAGACCATTAGGCCCACCAGTAGCAGCAACATCCCCACTACAGCACCGGGCACCGGTAGGGCGAGTGCCTTTCCGATCAGGCTACCGAGCCGTTCGCAGCCAAACAGGATTGTGAGACCGAGCACCCAATGGGCTAGCTCGCGTGGGGATGGTGCTGTCATTGGCAAAGGGCGGCTCCGCTGAGCCGCGGTTTAGTGTCCGGTTGATTCAGGCTTTGCGAAATGCCTGCCAGCCGCCAAATAGGATCAGTCCGGCAAAACCGATAGCGGACCAGCCGGGGATACTGAGGCCCATCATGGTCCATTGGACCTCGGCGCAGTTGCCGTCGCCGGTGAGCAGTGCCTTAAGTACATCGGCCATAGGAAAGACCTCCATCATGTAGCTGACACTGGGTCCGCAGGCGGGCACCTGGCCCTCCGGCAGGCTCTGCAGCCACAGCTGGCGCCCGGCAAAATAGAGGCCGCCCAGAGCCCAAATGGAAACCAGCAACCCATAAACGCGCCGGCCGATCGTTGCTGGATTGTGCAGGAAGGCTATGAGAGAGACCAGTCCAATGCCAAGTAACATCACCCGCTGGGTAATACACAGCTTGCAGGGCTCCAGGCCCCGAGCGTACTCCAGATAAAAGGCGGAGCCGAGCAAAAAGACGACAATTAGAAATACCAACAGAAAGGTAATGCGCGGGTTGGGTAAGGTCATGGTTTATCGGATCCTGAATAGTGCTGCCGAAAGCGCTGGGCTTCGAGATTCAAGTCGGTTAGTAGTTTATTGAAATTGTTTTCCAGTTTTGCCCGCCCGCTACTGAGCTCAGGCAGTATTTCCTGCAGCGCAACCGGTTGGCGCAGGCGCTGACCTACCCGCTCCAGGGTAAGGCCGATGATGCGTTCCTCGCGGTAACTCTGCAGTAATTTAATTTGCTCGGCACGGGCCATAAATGCCCGTGCCTGCGGCGGAATATACCGGCTGTGGCTGCGAAAGTCTCTCCAGCACTGGTCGCAAAATTCTTCCAGGCTCTGTGGATGCCACTCCTGCCAATGCTGTGCCAACAGATGGTCGAACCAGATA
This sequence comes from Microbulbifer mixtoriginis (SeqCode), assembly GCF_052467515.1. Classification (NCBI taxonomy): domain Bacteria; kingdom Pseudomonadati; phylum Pseudomonadota; class Gammaproteobacteria; order Cellvibrionales; family Microbulbiferaceae; genus Microbulbifer; species Microbulbifer mixtoriginis (SeqCode). Next base: position 4,686,278 of record NZ_CP174314.1, read on the forward strand.
TCCAGTGCGATACCGGCATAGCGGCGCCAGCTGGGGTCCAACTGCGCCAGGGCCTCACGATAAGAGGCATTGCTGTCGGTGCTGGCATCAATGCGGCGGTGCAGTTTGATACCGGCCTCAATGGCCTCCGGTCGCTCGCCTTTGAGTGGACCCTTCACAAAATCTCCGAGTAGCCCACCCAGGCGCCAGCGGGTGTCGGGACCAGAAAGCAGCAGGTGGGCGAGATAGTTCATGCGCTCAATCCCTATGGGCGGATATCCGGACCCTGCGCCGGTGCTCTATGTTGCCAGGGCTAGCCATGGCAACACATATATTGCGCGTAGTAGTGGCTGAGGAATTCCTCGAAGGAGCCCTTGTCTTCCGCTTCCACACGCTTTTGTCTGAGCAGGGACTCCTCGGCTTCACGAGAGAAATCACGCACCGACTCGCTGTCGAGAGGGCGCTCGAGAAAGTAGCGGCGGTGTTGCTCGGCTTTGTGCATAGCCCAATGGTAGAAGTTCAGGTTTTGCTCCTGCATTTCTGCCAGGATCTGCTGGGCCGGGGTGGGTATCTCCCCTTTGACCTTGGCGCACTGAACTCCTACGGCACTGCGGTATTGGTCGCCGCCCCAAGCGCTGTCGAGCAACTCGGCTACAGTATCCACCTCCCCGAGTAGCTGGGAAGCCCACTCACTGAGCTCCCGTTCGCTTCCATTGCAGCGCAGCTTGAGGCCGGGCTCGTGGCCGCGATAGACGATACGCTGTTGGTTTTCCTGGGTAGAACGGTAATCGACCTCATCGGTCTCCGGGCTCTCTGTCAGCAGGCAGTGCAGCAGGAAGCTGTCGATAAATCGCATTTGTTGCGCATCGATGCCCAGCGGCATAAACGGGTTTAGGTCTAGGCAGCGCACCTCGATATATTCGACCCCGCGATTATCCAGTGCCGCCAGGGCAGTCTCGCCGCGTTTGGCGGGATTTTTTGGCCTGATCGGTGAATAGAATTCATTTTCGATTTGCAGCACGCCGGCGGAAAGCTGCTGATACTGTCCATCGCTATCCTTGACTCCGAGCTCGTTGTAGGGGCCATAAGGCCGGCTTATCGCTGAACAGAGCGTGGAGAGGTAGCTGCGCAAGTTGTTATAGCAAACCACCAGAGACTGCTGCACTTCGCTGTTGTAGCCCAGGTCGCCCATGCGCAGGGAGGTGGCGAAGGGAGCGTGTAGGGTGTGACCGTCGCCGTTAAAAGCTTCGAGCTTATGCTGGCGTCCTTCGACAAAAGAGGAACACACCGCAGGTGCGGCTCCAAACAGGTAGATCAGCAGCCAGTAGTTGCGGCGGAAATTACGGATCAGGTCGAAGTAGCGGCGGGTCTTGAATTCGCACAGGGCTTCACTGCTGCCTTCGAACTCGTGCAGCCACAGCCAGAATTCATCCGGCAGAGAAAAGTTGTAGTGGATACCGGCGATGGTCTGCATGGCGCGGCCGTAGCGCAGTCCGAGTCCCAGCCGATAAATGGTCTTCATAGTGCCGCTGTGGGAATCTCCGTAGCGGGCTACCGGGATATCGCTATCGGCGCCGATAACACAGGGCATGCTGTTGACCCACAGGCGCTCGTCTCCGATCTGGCTGTAGGTAAAGCGATGAATGCGGTCGAGAATCCGCAGGGCTTCCTCCGGGGTAGCCACCGGAGGGGTAATAAATTCCAGCAGCGCCTCAGAAAAATCGGTGGTGATGCTCTCGTGGGTCAGCGCGGAGCCCAGTGTCTGCGCGTGTGGCGTTTGCGCCAGGGTGCCGTCGTGGGCGACCCGCAGACTCTCTTTTTCCAGGCCGCGACGTATGCCCTTGAGCAGTTGCACGGGTTTGGCCTGGGATAGGGCAGCCAGGTGGGGAATAGGCACTCGAATCTCCTTGGTACTACCGGAACTCTTTCTTGTTGTCGCCGTTGGGGCTACTTGTGCCGGTGCTAAAAGAATCTCCGCTCAGGCGGCAGACTCCGATTCCGATTTGTGCTCGCCGGGTTGTGCGGGCGTCTCATCCGGGGTTTGTGCTGGCGCGACCTCAGGAGCCTGTTCCGGGGCCACTTCCGGCTCTGGCTGTGGTTCCAGCTCGGTGGGCTCTGCAGCCGGGATCTCCTCTGGTACACCGGGCTCGATCTCTGGATCCTCGGGCGCCGCAGATAAATCAGCCAGGGCTTCTTCTGGTATCAGTGGCTGGGCCTTGGGGTTCAGCGCACACTGCAGCAGTTCGATACGCAAGCCGACATCACGGGTATTGGCCTCGAACATCTGGTTGATGGCGACATCTTTATGTTCGCTGCGAAACAGTTTATTGGGCTCGCGGCCATCAAGCCATTCGCCGCTTTTGCTCAGGAACTGCTGGTGCTGGTTTGTCAGCACATACACGTGACTCATTGTGTTGGGCAACTTTGATGCTGTGACAGAAAGGCAGTTTAGCGACGGGTGCTTTATGGCTCAAGAAGTCTGTGGGGGTGAAAGCGGCAAACGCCCGCCCCGGAAGGATAAGGCGGGCTGCTAGGGATGAATTAACCGGCCCTAGAGTATTTGCAGCGGGTAGTTTTCGGGGTAAGGCAGGCGGGCACAGCCGCTGTCTACCGCTGCGCGCGCTACTGCGGCGGCAACTTCCGGAAGCAGGCGTGGATCCGTGGGTTTGGGCAAGATATAACTTGGGCCAAAGCTCAGTTCTACCCCGCCGTAGCCCTCGCGTACCGAGTCTGGCACCGGTAAATGGGCGATCTTACGGATCGCTTCAATTGCGGCCAGCTTCATCTCTTCATTGATACGCGCCGCACGCACATCCAGCGCGCCACGAAATATGAAGGGAAAGCAGAGTACATTGTTGACCTGGTTGGGGTAATCCGAGCGCCCGGTAGCCATGATCAGGTCGTCGCGTACGCTGTGGGCCAGCTCTGGTTTGATCTCCGGATTTGGATTTGAGCAGGCGAATACCACTGGCTTCGGCGCCATGCGCTGCAGCTGTTCGGCGGAGAGCAGATCTGGGCCCGATACTCCGAGGAATACATCGGCACCGGTGATAGCGTCATCGAGGGTGCGCATATCGGTATCCCGCGCCCACTCACCTTTATAAGCATTGATATCGGTGCGGCCGGAGTGAATTACCCCACGGCTGTCGAGCATGGTGATTTGATCTTTGCGTGCGCCGGCGGCCAGCAGCAGTTTGCAGCAAGCGGTGGCGGCGGCACCAGCTCCAAGGCACACCATGCGCACGTCGCTGATTTTCTTACCCTGGATCTCCAGGGCATTTAGCATGCCGGCAACGGTCACAATTGCAGTGCCGTGCTGGTCGTCGTGGAATACGGGTACTGGGCAGCGCTCAATCAGTGCCTCTTCAATATGGAAGCACTCAGGCGCTTTAATATCTTCGAGATTGATGCCGCCGAAGGTATTGGCGATGGCGGCAACTGTCTGAATAAACTGCTCCGGGCTGTTGACGTCCACCTCGATATCCACCGAGTTGATATCGGCGAAGCGCTTGAACAGTAGTGACTTGCCCTCCATCACCGGCTTGGAGGCCAGTGGGCCCAGGTTACCGAGGCCGAGGATGGCGCTGCCGTTGGAAATGACCGCCACCAGGTTGCCTTTGCCGGTATAGCGATAGGCAGCTTCTGGGTCCTTGGCAATTTCACGCACAGGTTCCGCCACACCGGGACTATAGGCCAGCGACAGGTCCTCCTGAGTTTCAGCGGGGGTGGTCAGCTCGACTGAAAGTTTGCCGGGGCTGGGGAGTGCGTGGTAATCGAGCGCTGCCTGGCGCAATGAATCCGTCATTTGGGGGCTGTTCTCTCGAAAACGGGGGGCGACACTTCAGGCGTCATCCCGGTTACTGCGGGTTTCAGAGAATAACCGAGGGGTGCTTGCGGTCACAAGCTCACAGAGGCAATGAAACAGCTGCTTATTACTATTTTGCCCTTAACATCTGGCCAAATTCAGGATGATCAGCCGTCTAATATTCAATTTGAAGGATAAATTTACTGCTAATAACGAATATATTAAGCGATACAAATCGATTTCGCCCCAGCGCTCTGGATCTGTGCAGAGCGCTGAATTTGCAGCACAAAAAAGGGCGCCGTGGAAAATTCCAGGGCGCCCTTTCTGAAGTACCAAAGTACCTCTTTATTCGGATTACTTGCCGATGCGGCTGCCGAAACGCTTCTTGAAGCGGTCCACGCGTCCACCGGTAGTAGCCTGCTTCTGCTTGCCGGTATAGAAGGGGTGGCACTGGGAGCAGACGTCGATCTGCAGATCTTTGCCCAGGGTGGAGCGGGTCTTAACAACATTGCCGCAGGAGCAAGTAGCGGTGATGTCGGTGTAGTTAGGATGGATATCTGCTTTCATGATTGCCTCTTTCCGAAACCGCCACCCGATCTGTTGCCGGGCACGGCATCGTCGTTGGAGCAGGAACCGGATTGGTTCCAGGCTGATTAAAAAGTCGGCGCATACTATCAGATTAGCGCCGGGGTTCAAGTCCAAATACAAGGTCGGGTAATGGTGTTATTCCGCGGCGGCGATAAGTTGCTGCAGAGCCTGCAGGTGCTTGTTCAGCGCCTCTCGCCCGCTCTCAGTGAGGCGGTACCAGGTGACGGGTTTACGCTCTACAAAGTCTTTGCGCAGAGCAATATAGCCCTGCTCTTCCAAGCGGCGCAGCTGCGCGCCGAGGTTGCCATCGGTCACCTGCAACTGCTCCTTGAAGAGAGAGAAGCTGATTTCCTCGTATTTCGCTAGCATCACACAAATTGCGAGGCGTACCCGGTGTTCGAGGACCGGGTCCAAGTCCGCAAGGGCTTTCATTGCGTCGCTCCATTAGCTTGCCTGGCCCGCTGTACCAGGCCGGTCCAAACAAGTCCAAAGCCGATCGCCAGGCCGCTCAGTACCCAGGCGTAGGGCGGTGTCAGCAAAATGATCAGCAGGTAACTGGCCAGCATCAATATACCGCTATAGAGCAGTGGACGGATCAGGTGGATACCGGCGAGGCTATAGGAGAGTCCGGCTAAAAGCAGAAATTGCTCCGGGCCAGCAGCGTTGGGCTTGGCGATCATTGTGGCCAATATCAACAGGAAACCGATCCCAGTTACCATCCAGTGCCAACCATACTTGCGACCAAAGGTACTGTTATTGATGCCAGTGCGGCGTGCCGTGCGCTCGCCCAGCCACCAGCTGAACAGTCCGCCGGCGGTACTCGCCACCAGGAAGTAATACACGGTAAGTTGCGGGGCCAGGTCCGCCAAAGCGAATCCGATAAAAATTAGTAGTCCCCACAAGAAATAGAGTGATGGGATGCCGTTCTCCACTTGGTTGCTGCGCACGGCATCGCTGACAAAATCCAGGCTGTCTTTGAGTTTTTCCATATCGGTCATGGCTGTCTTCCTTGCTAACTTAGTGAACTCTAAATATTAGAGTTGATTTATAGAGTACTCTGAATTTTAGAGGAGGCAAGTAAAATTTGCAGTCTCTGTACCTTGTCGTAACAGCCAGTACACTAGCGCCTTTTACCGAGGTTATTGGGGGCGGGGTGCAGCAGACGGTACCAAAGACAGTGCAACAGGGAGTTATCCTGCGGTTGGCGGTGCCAGTGCCACTGCGGCGTCTCTTCGATTATCTGCCCCCGGAGGGCCTCAATCCCGCTGAATTGAAACCCGGCCAGCGCTTGTGGGTACCTTTTGCTGGGCGCAAATTGGTAGCCGTGTTGGTGGAGGTAGTGCTGGAGTCGCCGCAGGCACAGCTGAAACCGGCGCAGGAACTGATTGATAGCAAAGCCCTGTTTGACAGTGGCGCGCGCAAACTTCTCAACTGGATCGCCGATTATTACCAGGCCCCGGTTGGAGAGGTTTACGCCGCCGCCCTGCCCGCCGCCTTGCGCAAGGGCAAGCCGGCTGATCATTGGGCTGAGCAGTGGTTGCAACTCACTACCGAAGGCAAGGGGCTACCGGAATCTGCACTGGCGCGGGCGCCCAAGCAGCAGGCCCTGTTGCAACAATTACTGCGCGCCGGCCAGCAGAGCCGCACCTACCTGAAAACCCAGGGGCATACTCCGGCGGTGATTCGCGCCTTGCAGGAGCGCCAACTGGTGGAGTGGGTTTCGGGTCCTACGGTGCCGCCGCCGATGCCGGCTGCGGAGGCCACTCCGCCACCGCAGCTGAATAGTGAGCAGCAGCAGGTACTCGCTGCGGTAGATTGCAGTTGCTTTTCCGCCACCTTGTTAGAAGGCACCACTGGCAGTGGCAAGACCGAGGTCTACCTGCGGTTAATGGAGCGGGTTCTGGCCGAAGGGCGCCAGGCCTTGTTATTGGTGCCGGAAATCGGTCTCACTCCGCAGACCTTGCGGCGCATCGCCGCGCGCTTTCCCGAGCACAGTATCGCCGCCCTGCACTCGGGGCTGGCCGAGGGCGAGCGTGCCCAATCGTGGCTCGCCGCCTCTGAGGGCCAGGCGGATATCGTTATTGGCACCCGCTCGGCAATTATGACGCCACTGCCGAGACTCGGTGTGGTGTTAGTAGATGAGGAACACGACGCTTCATTTAAGCAACAGGATGGTGTGCGCTATTCCGCCCGTGACCTGGCGGTGGTTTTGGCGCGCAACAGTGATGTGCCGGTGCTGCTGGGTTCTGCAACGCCTTCCCTGGAAACCTTGCACAACGCCCTTAATGGTCGCTATCAACATTTGCGCATGCGCCAGCGCGCCGGCGATGCGCGCCCGCCGCAGATCCACGTGGTGCCGACCCTACGCGAGCCCCTGGAAGAGGGTTTTTCGCCTCAGGTTTTACGTCATATCGGCGAGACACTGGCTCGCGGAGAGCAAGTGCTGGTGTTTATTAACCGGCGTGGCTTTGCACCGGCACTCAACTGTGATGATTGCGGCTGGATTGCCGACTGTCCGCATTGTTCCAGTAAACTCACCATGCACCGACGCCAGCGCCAGCTGCGTTGTCACCACTGCGATTATCGCCGCCCCCTGGTGGATACTTGTCCGCAGTGCCACAGCCGCTCAATCTCTGCCCTGGGAGGCGGCACCGAGCGCAGCGAAGAGTTGCTGGCGCGGCGCTTTGCCGATTACCCGGTAATTCGCGTTGACCGGGATACCACCACCAGTAAGCAGGCTCTCGATCGCTTGCTGGCGCCGGCCCGCGATGGCGAACCCTGTCTGTTACTGGGCACTCAGATGCTGGCCAAGGGGCACCATCTACCGAGGGTGACCCTGGTGGTGATCCAGGATGCCGATGGCGGCTTGTTCAGTGCCGATTTTCGCGCGCCCGAACGCACAGGTCAGTTGCTGGAGCAGGTGGCGGGGCGCGCCGGGCGCGGCAGCTTGAGTGGCCGCGTATTGGTGCAGAGCCGCTTCCCGGAGCACCCGCTGCTGCAAATGTTATTGGAAAAAGGCTATGGGACTTTTGCGCGCCAGCTGTTGCGCGATCGTGCGGTGGCACAGCTGCCCCCGACCCACGCCATGGCACTGGTGCGAGCCGAGTGTGAGGAGCCCGCCTGGGCCGAGGAATTTTTGCATAATGCACGCCTATTTATGCAATCCCTAGTGCCGCCCTCACCCCAGTTGCAATATCTGGGTCCGGTGCCGGCGCTGCTTGAGCGCAAATCTGGTCGCTACCGTTTTTATGTTCAGGTGACCGCACAAAATCGCGCCCAGTTACAACCCCTGTTGGCCCGGGTATGTGACTGGGCCGAGAGCAATAAGAATCGCCGCTTGCGCTGGGCGGTGGACATGGATGCGCAGGAATTGTCGTGAATTTTGCGAGAGAGCAATGCCCTTGTGTAAATTGGCGGTACAATTTGCCCGCTGAGTAGACTATCCAGGGAAGAATTCCACCATGAGCCGTCGCAACACGAAACGCCGCAGCAAAAGTGCCTCGGGCAAACCCGCATGGGTGTGGTTTGTACTGGGCAATGCCGTGGGTGGCTTTGCGGTGTTTTTGCTGCTGCAGTTCGGTGTGGCCGGCAATGGCAAAGGTGCCGCTGGTGACAGAGCTCCGGCAACCAAACCGACGGCGCAGGCGCCGTCCGAACCGCGCTTTGATTTCTATACCATGCTCAAGGAAAACGAAGTTTCGGTACCGCCACCCAAGGTGGCCAAGCCCGCCATTCGTGGGGAGTCTTCCTCCAATAAACAAGGGGCTGCTGATAAGGTCAAAGCGCAGGTTTATATCTTGCAGGCCGCCTCTTTCCGGGAGGCGGCGGAAGCCGAGCGCCTGCGCGCCCAGCTCACCCTGGCCAATCTGGATGTCAAAGTGGAGTCTGCCAGTGATAGCCGCGGCACCTGGCATCGGGTCTTGGTTGGACCCTTCGACAACCGCTCGCGCATGGCCAAAGCCCGCCAGGTTCTGGCAGAACATCGCCTGATGCCGCTGGTATTGAAGCGACCTGCAAATTAAATCAACTGCTGGATTCCTCGTCTGGCGCCGCCAGTTTGCCCAGCAGACTTTTTATTACCGGTCTGATCAGTGGCGGCAATCCCAGTGAAATTATCCAGGCCAGTAACCAGGCCCGGCCCCATATCGGCAGAAATCCTTCGCTGAATCCCTGGTGGGAGTAGGTAATCGCCCCAGAGATTACTCCCGACATCACGCAGGTCATAACCAGGGTGAAAAGCGGCTTGAAGTAGCGGGAGGGAAGCAGAGCCAAGAGGCGAATCCGCAATGGATGACGGGTTCTCAGTATAGCAATTGGCCCTTCTCTTATTGAAATCGGTGCGTCCCGTCCTCACTTATCTAATCTGACTAATTTTCCCGGCGTGTAAGGCAACAGGCCTTGCACAGCCACAGTACACGCGTAATCCGAGAGGTCTCCATTGGAACAGTATCGCGGAACCACCATTTTATCCTGTCGCCGCAACGGCAAAGTTGTGATTGGCGGCGACGGCCAGGTGTCTCTGGGCAACACCATTATGAAAGGCAATGCCCGCAAGGTGCGCCGACTTTATAAAGATAAGGTTATCGCTGGTTTTGCCGGTGGCACCGCCGATGCCTTCACCCTGTTTGAGCGTTTTGAAGCCAAGCTGGAAGCTCACGGTGGCCAGTTGACCCGCGCTGCGGTGGAGCTGGCCAAAGACTGGCGCACAGACCGCGCCCTGCGTCGCCTGGAAGCTCTATTAGCGGTGGCAGATGACAGCGCTAGTTTGATTGTGACCGGCAACGGCGATGTGATTCAGCCGGAAGATGACCTGATTGCTATCGGTTCCGGCGGCCCCTTTGCCCAGTCGGCGGCGCGTGCGTTGCTCGACAATACCGATATGGACGCGCGCTCGATCGTTGAGCAGGGCTTGAAAATTGCCGGTGATATCTGCGTCTACACCAACCACAACAACACTATCGAAGAATTGACTTACTGACCGGGCGCTCTCAGAAGAAGCGCCTGAGTCCAGCGGGCTGCAACCTGGCCCGCATAACCGTTTTGCAGGAATTTGTATGTCCCAGATGACCCCCCGTGAAATCGTCCATGAACTCGATCGCCACATCGTTGGCCAGCAGGATGCCAAACGCGCGGTAGCGATTGCGCTGCGCAACCGCTGGCGCCGTATGCAGGTGAGAGAGGATCTCCGTGCCGAAATCACCCCGAAGAATATCCTGATGATCGGCCCCACCGGTGTGGGTAAAACCGAAATCGCGCGCCGTCTGGCAAAGCTCGCCAACGCGCCTTTCATTAAGGTTGAAGCGACTAAGTTCACCGAAGTGGGCTATGTCGGCCGCGATGTGGAATCTATCGTGCGTGATCTTGTCGAGATGGCAGTGAAGCAGGAGCGCGAACTGGCCATGGCCGGCGTGCAACAGCGCGCTATGGATGCGGCCGAGGAACGCATTCTCGACGCCCTGCTGCCACCTGCGCGTTCGGCTGAGCCCAACGACAAGGATTCCAGCACCCGCCAGCTGTTCCGCAAGAAGCTGCGCGAGGGCGATTTGGATAGTAAGGAAGTGGAAATTGATATGGCCGCCGCGCCTATGGGTGTGGAGATTATGGCTCCTCCGGGGATGGAGGAAATGACCAACCAGCTGCAGGGCATGTTCTCGAATATGTCCCAGGGCAAGACGCGCAAGCGCAAGCTGCCGGTCAAGCAGGCGTTGAAACAGCTTACCGATGAGGAAGCCGCCAAGCTGGTGAACGATGAAGATATCAAAACCCGTGCGATTCGCGCTGCCGAACAAAACGGTATCGTTTTTATCGATGAGATCGACAAGGTGGCCAAGCGCCAGGAGAGCGGCGGTGCCGATGTCTCCCGTGAAGGGGTGCAGCGCGACCTGTTGCCACTGATCGAAGGCAGCACCGTCAATACCAAGTACGGCATGATCAAGACAGACCATATTCTGTTTATCGCTTCCGGTGCCTTCCACCTGTCCAAGCCCTCAGACCTGATTCCCGAGCTGCAGGGGCGTATGCCGATCCGCGTGGAGCTGAGCTCGCTGACTTCCGCGGACTTTGAGCGTATTCTCACCGAACCCTCCGCGTCTCTGACCGAACAGCAGAAGGCTTTGCTGGCGACAGAGGGTCTGGAACTGCAATTTACCGAAGACGGCATTCGCCGTATCGCTGAAGTGGCTTACGAAGTGAATGAACGCACAGAGAATATCGGTGCACGCCGCTTGCATACGGTACTGGAGCGCCTGCTGGAAGAAGTTTCCTTCGATGCCGGCGATGGCGACAAGTCTCTCAAAGTGGATGCGGCTTATGTGGACAGCCACCTGGGTGAGTTGAGTAAAAACGAGGACCTTTCGCGTTTTATCCTGTAAATGAAACTGCAAAAAATCCGTTTAAATCGCGCAGAGAAAAACCTACTGCTGGTGTACACCGACGCTGAATACACCCTGCCGGCAGAGTATCTGCGTGTCTATTCCCCCAGCGCTGAAGTGCGCGGCCACGGCAATAGCCCCGCCCTGCTGGTGGATGGAAAAATCCATGTGGGTATCGACAGGGTCGAAGCTGCCGGTCGTTACGGTCTGAAAATCGATTTCGATGACGGCCACGACACCGGCATTTACACCTGGGAATACCTGCGTGAACTAGCCGAAAAACACACCGCCAACTGGGAGGCCTACCTGGAGCGCTTGCGCGCGGCGGGCAAGGGGCGCGACCCGGATGAAAGTGTGGTGAAATTTATCGGTTAGCTGCCAAGTGCGCCCTTCAGTGGCGCACTTTCCTTCCCTCACAAAGTATTAAAAAAGCGAGGAAAAACAATAATTTCCCGCATTATTTCGCAATACTGTAACAATTATATGGCTGTCTTTTTGCAGTTGTAACAAGAGTACAAATCTTTATGACAAAGAAAACGAGATGTTAATCGGCGCGTAATTCTTTTGTCATATTTCCGGACTCTAATGCTCGCCAAATTCACGAGTTCCGGAGGCCCACCGTGGCAAAAAAACTTGCCCGCGCACTCAGCGCCTTTTGTTTGATTCCTCTCGCTTCTGCAGTTTCTGCCGCGAGCCTGCCCGATTACCAAACCAATAGCGACTGGTTCACCGAGGCATCCGATCGCCTGGAAGAACGCACTTCCCTCTCCCGTGAAGCCAAAACTGCCAAAAACGTCATCCTGTTTGTTGGCGATGGCATGGGGATTTCCACCCTGACCGCAGCCCGTATCTTTGAGGGCCAGCGTCGCGGTGAACCCGGTGAAGAGAACAGCCTTTCTTTTGAGGAGTTTCCTCACAGTGCCCTGATCAAAACCTACAACACTAACCAGCAGACCCCCGACTCCGCCGGCACCATGACCGCGATGATGACCGGGGTGAAAACTCGCGCTGGTATGATCAATGTGGATGGCAAGGGCCTGGTGGCTGACTGTGCTGCGAGTAAGGAGCTGGGTTTGAACAGCTTCCTTGAGATGATGGAGAGCCGCGGCAAGGCTACCGGCATCGTCTCTACCGCACGCCTCACCCATGCCACTCCGGCAGCCACTTATGCACATAGCGCCAGCCGCAAGTGGGAACACGCGGCCGATGAGGGCTGTACCGATATCGCTACACAAATGGTGGAAATGAACATCGGCGATGGCATGGAAGTCATGCTCGGTGGTGGCCGCAACTACTTTACACCGGTGGCTGAAGGTGGTCTGCGTGAAGACGAGCGCAATCTAACGGGTGAATGGCTGCTGCGCTATGACGGTGAGCAGAATGCGGTTTACGTCGAAAATGGTTTCGAACTGTCGGCAGTGGATATCGCTAAAACAGATAAGCTGCTGGGTCTCTTTACCGAAGATCACATGAGCTACGATGCTGACCGCATCGCCAAGAACAGCGAAGAGCCCAGTATCGTCGAGATGACCACCACCGCTATCGATATGCTGCAAAAGGATGATGACGGCTTCTTCCTGATGGTGGAATCTGGCCGAGTCGATCACGCTCACCATTCCGGTAACGCCTATAACGCGCTGAATGAAGCGATCGAGTTATCTGACGCGGTCAAGGCAGCGCTACAAAAAGTGAACCTGGAAGAAACCCTGATCCTGGTGACTGCTGACCACAGCCACGTAATGAATATGGCGGGCTATCCCACCAGGGGTAACCCTATCCTGGGCAAGGTGATTGGTAACGATGACAGCGGTGCGCCAAATCAGGCCGTCTCCCTGGCCGAGGACAATAAGCCTTACACCACCTTGACCTACACCAATGGCCGTGGCTTTGCCGATTTGGGTACTGAAACCGATGCGGACAAGCGCGATGACTACGATATCGCCGCCGGTCGCCATGATTTGACACATGTGGATACTGAGATGCCTGGTTTCCATCAGGAATCCCTGGTTGCCCTGGGGGGCGAAAGCCACGGCGGTGAGGATATCAGTCTGCACGCGATCGGCGCCGGTGCCGAAAAAGTGCAGGGACATCTGGAACAGAACGCGGTTTTCCACATAATGACTGCCGCGACCGACCTGTCGCTGTCAGAAGAATAATTGGGGGTATTGACCATGAAACAGTTTAAAAAGACCCTGCTGGCCTTTTCCGTTGCCGTACTGGCCAGTGCCTGTAGCGACGATAACTCCAGCTCCAACAATGTTGCCGAAGTGCCGGATGCTACTGAAACACCGCAGCAGCAGAATTACTTAGGCCTTTCCTCAACCCAAAGTGAAAGCAGCTGGTTCGAAGATGGCCAGAAAGCGGTAGCTGCGGCGAGCGCAGAGAAAATCAACAATACGCCGGGTGCCGCAAAAAATATTATTCTGTTTGTGGGCGATGGCATGGGTATTTCCACCGTCACCGCCGCGCGTATCTTCGCCGGCCAAAAACTGGGCCTCGACGGCGAGGAATACCAGCTGAGCTTCGAAAAAATGCCCTTTGCCGGTTTGGTAAAAACTTACAACACCAACCAGCAGACCCCGGATTCCGCTGGCACCATGACCGCTTTGGTTACCGGTGTGAAAACCAAGGCCGGTATCCTGAGTGTGGCCGAAGATGTCGCTCGCGGTGACTGCGCCGCCAGCCTTGAACGCCCCCTGACCACCTCCCTGGAGCTGGCCGAGGAACTGGGGAAAAGCACCGGTATCATCAGCACCGCGCGTATCACCCACGCCACGCCCGCAGCCACCTATGCCAAGGTGCCTGAGCGTGAGTGGGAATACACTGCTCCGGATGGCTGTCGCGATATCGCCACCCACCTGGTTGAATTGGAGGCCGGCGATGGTATCGACGTGGTAATGGGCGGCGGACGCCGCAACTTCCTGCCAGCGGACTTCACCGATGCGGAAGGCAAGACTGGTAAGCGCACCGATGGGCGCAATCTGATTGAAGCGTGGAAAACCCGTTATAACGATGGCGTAACCACCGCGCACTACATGGAAGACAAAGCCGGGTTTGACCAGCTGGATGTGACTAACACCGATAAGCTATTGGCGTTATTTAACTCCTCTCATATGCGCTATGAAGCCGATCGTGGCAACGATGTTGGCGGCGAGCCTTCCCTGAGTGAGATGACTGCCAAGGGCATCGAGATGCTGCAGCAAAACGACAAGGGTTACTTTCTGATGGTGGAGTCCGGGCGTATCGACCACGGTCACCACGCCAACAATGCCTACAATGCTCTCAGCGATGCGGAAGAGTTTGCCAAGGCGGTGCAGGTAGCCCTGGATAACACCAGTGCCGAGGATACTCTAATCGTTGTTACCGCGGATCACAGTCACGTGATGACCATTGCCGGTGGGACTACCCGTGGCAACCCAATCCTCGGTAAGGTAGTTAAAAATGACAAGACCGGTGTGGCTGAAGAGATGCCCAAGCTGGATAAAACCGGCTTGCCTTACACCACCCTGAACTATGCCAATGGTCGCGGTTTTGCACATTACGGCGACAATACCGATGCTGATGACCGCTACTATGACGATATTGTTCAAGGGCGTCAGGATCTTACCGATGTGGACACCACCGCTCCTGGTTTCCACCAGGAAGTTCTTGTTCCTCTTTCCGGGGAGACCCACGGCGGTGAAGATGTAGGTGTCTGGGCCCGAGGACCCGGTGCGCACCTAGTAAGCGGCACCAATGAGCAGAACTACCTGTTCCATGTGATGGCCCGCGCCGGCGGCCTGCTGGAGCAGAGCGCCAAATAAGTTGGCGAGTTTAAGGCGCGGGAAACCCTCCTGCGCCTTTTTAGTTTTTTGGTGAGTAGTTTCAGCGCCCTCGGTGCCAGCATCACTTAGATCACAAGTGTTTTGTGGGCAAAGAAAATGGCGCAACCGTCTTCTATTTTCCTGCGCAGTCGCATCTTGTGCCAGTCCCCCATCTCCAATAACTTGATTAACTCTTCCCCTAATGGCTCTCCCACAGTGATGGCAAAGCGACACAGTAGGTATAGATCACGCCAGTCCCCTAGTATTTGTGCGAGTTGTTTGAGCGGTTCACAGCGCAGCGCAATAGATTGGGGGTGTTTCTCTCTGAGTAGGCGACAGTGGTACCAGTGATCTTTTACCCTTTTACGCAATTGATGTAGTTTATGGGCGCTGTCTCCTTCGCGTGTTTCTAGCCAGGTTTTGTGCGCGCGCTGGTAGCCGCGTAAATATCCTACGTCGATATCTCTCCAATCAATATTTTGCAGGGGCCAACACTCAATACTCTTTTGTGCCTCATGCAGTAACCCTTCGACCCGAATAAGGCTCTCCTCATCTCGCAGCGACCGCTGTAATTGGTGCAGCACTCTATGCATTTTTTCAAAGTGGTTGGGGGGAGCTAGGGTAAGTAGCGCGGTGCGCATGGAGACAAGATCGCGGCCCGCCGATAGGGATCGCGCTAATTTCCGGTAGCGATCGTTCTCGAGTTGGAAGAGTGAATTTTCTTTCGGAAAAATCAGTCGCAGTAGAGCACGTAGTTTCTTGCAGTGTTTACGTAGCTCATGAATGGCATGTTCACCTGGCAGAAGCCGGGCATTATCACAGGCGGCGCGTATTTCTGCGTGAGCCGCAGTGCGCAGACTCAGTGCAGCGGGCATGTCGCTGTCGAGTCGGTAATCCATGAATTGGCCCTGGACTCAGTATTTTCTCTAGTGTGATTTAATTTTAGTGAGTTGCCACTGGGCGAATCATGGGCACTGTTCCGCCGGCTTGGTCGATGTACAATGGCGCACTGAATTTGGCTCAGCAGGCAGCACAGCATGAAGGATCGCAAGACCACCCACTTCGGCTACCAAGAGGTCCCGGTGGAGGAAAAGGCCGGTCGTGTGGCGGAAGTGTTCCACTCAGTGGCGGCGCGTTACGACGTAATGAACGACTTGATGTCCGGGGGTATTCACCGCCTCTGGAAGCGTTTCACCATCGAATTGTCCGGTGCGCGGCCGGGACAGAAAATTCTGGATATCGCCGGGGGCACCGGTGATCTCACCGCGCGTTTCTCGCGTATTGTGGGCGCCAGCGGTCAGGTGGTGTTGGCAGATATTAATGAATCGATGCTTAGGGTAGGCCGCGACCGCCTGCTCGATCGTGGCATTGCCGGCAACGTAGTGCCGGTACAGGCGGACGCCCAGTACCTTCCCTTTCCGGACAACACCTTCGACTGTATTACCATCGCTTTTGGTCTGCGCAATGTCACCGATAAAGACTTGGCGCTGCGCTCCATGTTGCGGGTACTGAAACCCGGTGGGCGCTTACTGGTACTGGAGTTCTCCAAGCCGGAATCGAAACTGCTGGAAAAAGTCTACGATCACTACTCGTTCCGCCTGCTGCCATTTATGGGGAAATTGGTGGCCAACGACGCGGAGAGTTACCGCTACTTGGCGGAGAGCATCCGCATGCATCCGGATCAGGAAACGCTCAAGCAGATGATGGTGGATGCTGGATTTGTCGATTGTGAATTTCACAATATGACCGGTGGCATTGTGGCGTTGCACCGTGGTATCAAGCCCTGAGAGGTGCCCGTCGTGATTGACCCCCAAGTGATGGCACGAGGCCAATAACCACCATGAGCGATCCCACCTATCGCGCGGGTTTTGACGCCGCGCTGGAAACCGCTATTAATACTGCCTTGCAATATGATCCCGCGACCCGAGCACGCCTGCAGGAATTGGATGGCAAAATCATGGCGCTCGACCTGACGGCTCCAAAGTTGCAATGCTGCCTATGTATTGAGGGCGATCAGGTGCGCGTGCGCCAGCACTGGGAGGGAGATGTAACGACCACCATCAGCGGCTCGGCTATTTCCCTGGTGCGATTACTAAAGGACCCCGATGCCACGCCTGCGGCACTGCGTGTCTCTATCAGCGGTTCCAGTGCCCTACTGGCCGAGTTGCAGTGGATCATGAGCGATCTGGATATCGATTGGGAGGCACCACTTGCGCAAGTGTTTGGCGATATTCCCGCCCACTCCATCGGCAATGTGCTGCGCAGTGCTAGTAGCTGGTTAAGTGCCAGCCTTAGTCGCGCGCCGGTTGCGGCCGCAGAGACGATCAGTGAGGAATGGCAGTTGACGCCACCACAGGCACAATTTGAAGCTTTCGCGGATGACCTCGCCGAGTTGTCCCTGGCCACCGAGCGCCTGGAGGCGCGGGTGCGCCTGCTGCAGGAACAGTTTTCCCGCGGGGAGGCCGAGTAGTCTTGCCTATATCCCGTACTTTTACTATCGCGCGGGTTTTCCTGCGCCATCGCTTAGATCTGTTATTACCGGCCGAACGCCGCCCCCTGTGGCTGCGGGGATTACTGGCTCCACTCAAACTGTTGCCGCAACCAAAGATGGAGCGCGGCGAGCGACTGCGCCGCGCCCTGGAAGAGCTGGGACCGATCTTTGTGAAATTCGGTCAGCTGCTCTCCACTCGGCCGGATTTGTTGCCGCCGGATGTGGTTGAGCAGCTCGACTATCTACAGGACAAAGTACCGCCCTTCCCCAGTGATCAGTGTCGCGCATTGATTGAGGAAGCCCTTGGCGCTAGTGTCGATGAAGTCTTTGCCAGCTTTGAGCACGAGCCCCTAGCGGCAGCTTCGGTGGCACAGGTTCACGCCGCCGTGCTTAACAGCGGCGAGTCAGTCGTGGTCAAGGTGCTGCGCCCGGGCATCGGCGAAGTGATTCAGGAAGATTTGCGCCTGTTGCGGGTGATTGCCCGGGCTATCGAACGCTTCGTGCCAGAGGGCCGCCGTCTGCGCCCGGTGGAAGTGGTGGAAGACTACCGTCATACCATCGAGGGTGAGTTGGATTTAACCCGCGAGGCGGCCAACGGCACCCAGTTGCGGCGTAATTTCACTGATTCTCCACTGCTATATATCCCCCAAGTTTACTGGGATTACACCCGCGAAAACTTGCTGGTGCTGGAGCGTATCAATGGTATTCCTGTCACTGATTTAGCGCAGCTGCGCGAGCAGGATACCAATATGCCGCTGTTGGCCGAACGCGGCGTGGAGATCTTCTTCAAGCAGGTTTTTGAATACAACTTTTTCCACGCGGATATGCACCCGGGCAATATTTTTGTCTCCCGGGAACACCCGCAGCGTCCGCAGTATATCGCCATCGACACCGCCATTGTCGGCAGCTTATCGCGAGAAGATCAGTACTATCTGGCGCGCAACCTGCTCGCCATGTTCCGGCGCGATTACCGCATGGTGGCGGAACTGCACGTACAGAGTGGCTGGGTTCGTGCGGATACCCCTGTAAACGCCTTCGAGGCGGCAATTCGCGCCGTGTGCGAGCCGATTTTTGAGAAACCCCTGGGGGAGATTTCCTTTGCGCGGGTATTGATCAGCCTGTTCCAGACTGCGCGACGCTTCGATATGGCGGTGCAGCCACAATTGGTGTTATTGCAGAAGACCCTGTTGAATATAGAGGGTTTGGGACGCCAGCTTTATCCGGAATTGGATCTGTGGAAGACTGCTCATCCATTTTTGGAGCGTTGGATGCGTGAACGCATCCACCCCAAAACACTGGTGGGCGAGATCAAGCGCTACGGTCCCGAGTGGCTGGAGAAGTTTCCACAGATGCCGCAATTGGTCTATTCAGCCCTTGAGCAGTCGCGGGAATTGGCGCCACAACTGGAAAATATCGGTGAAAAACTGGCGAGCAGTCAGCGCCGTGGGCGCTGGCAGTATTTGCGTCGGCTCGGCGGTGTGCTGCTCGCTGTAGGCGCCCTGGCCTTAAGCCGGCCGCAGTGGCTGGAGCAGTTGCCACCCTCTGGTTGGGTATTGGGCATCGCAGCCCTGATTTTACTGCTCTGGCCCTAATGACACTGGCGGCAGTATTTTGCCGGCGTCGCGCCGGCCTACACTTGGAATTCTGATGGAAGAGACATTGACTCAAGCTGTGCCAACAAGCGGCTTTATTGATCAGGTCAGCTGGAACAGCGATGGCCTGGTACCCGCCATTGCCCAGGATTTTAAAAGCGGTCGCGTGCTGATGATGGCGTGGATGAATCGCGAGTCTCTGGCACTGACCGCTAGCGAGGGCTATGCGGTCTACTGGTCGCGTTCGCGCAAGGGCCTGTGGCGCAAAGGGGAGTCATCCGGCTTCCTACAGAAAATACGCGAGATTCGCCTCGACTGTGACGGTGACACCGTGCTGTTAATGGTTGAGCAAGAGGGCGGAATTGCTTGCCATACGGGCCGTAGCAGCTGTTTTTACAACCTCTTGCAGGACGGTGAATGGCGCGTTAGCCAACCGGTATTGCAAGACCCCAAAGCCATCTACAAGTGAGCCCGGAAATGAGTGATCTGCTGCAACAACTCGATGCGGTACTAGAGAGCCGCAAGTGCGCAGAGGATGCCGATAAATCCTATGTGGCTAGCCTGCATAGGAAGGGGCTCAACAAAATACTGGAAAAGGTGGGCGAAGAAGCCACCGAAACAATTCTCGCCGCCAAAGATGCGCAGGCCAGTGGCGACAACCGGGATATGATCGCCGAGACGGCGGATCTCTGGTTTCACTCATTAGTGATGCTTTCGCACCTGGGAGCGGACTCCCAGGATGTAGTGCGTGAACTGGGTCGACGCTTTGGCCTCTCTGGCCTGGAGGAAAAGGCATCCCGCAGTAAAGAGGGATAAGAATTCAGTTGGAAGGACTGGCGTAACAGTCCTCTGATAATTTGTGGTTTTACCCATGGTGGCCAATGGCAATGCAAATCGGCTGCCGTATTAAATGACATGGAGACAATTATGGGATTCGGTGGAATTAGCATCTGGCAGCTGTTGATTATCTTGGTCATTGTCCTGCTGCTTTTCGGAACCAAGCGCTTGAAAAACCTCGGTGGTGATCTGGGCGGTGCACTGAAAGGCTTCCGCAAAGCGGTGAAGGACGATGATAAGGATGAGGACAAAGATAAAGACAAAGACCCTGAGCGTCTTCAGCACGATGAAGAAGAAAAGCCGCAACAGGGCAGCACCTCGAAAGAAAAAGACAAGCAGTCCCAGGACAAATAATTCGGCACTGTTAACGCGAGTAATGCCCCGTGTTTGATATTGGCTTTTTTGAACTGCTACTGGTCGCGGTAGTGGCACTGCTTGTGGTGGGCCCGGAGCGCCTGCCCGATGCCATCCGCACGACAGCGCGCTGGTGGTCTGGCCTGAAGCGAACCTTGCAAGGTGCGCGTGAGGAACTGGAACGGGAAGTCGGTGCCGACGATATCCGCCGAGAACTGCACAATGAGCGCATCCTCAAGGAGATCGAAGAGAGTCGCCGGGAAATGGAGCGTACCTTTAGTGAGGCTAACCGCGAGGTGAATGAATCCCTGCAGCAGCAGGAGGAGCCACAGCCCAGCGAGTCGGCCAAACCTAAGGAAAAAGCTCCAGCCAAAGTGCCCCAGGAGCCCGAACATCCGCGCGCGGAAAAAGAAGACTATTTACCGGAGCAGGATGAAACCGTTGAAGAGTTGCAGGACCCGGAATACCCGGAGCACTGGCACGATTTAGGTGATCCCGAACTGAATCCGGAGCACCCGGAAAATACGCCTAAAAACGTAGAAAAAGAGTCGCAACAGGAAAAAGATAAGCAACCATGAGCGATCAATCACAAGACAGCCATCAGCCCTTTATCGATCACCTGATCGAGCTGCGGGATCGGCTGCTGCGCACGTTACTGGTTGTAGTGGTTTTGTTCGCCTGCCTGGTACCCTTTGCTTCGGATATCTACAACTTTATTGCCAATCCGCTACAGGAGCGTTTGGTCGGCGATGCAGGCATGATTGCCACAGAGGTGACCTCCACCTTCCTTACGCCATTTAAGACCACCTTTATTGTATCGTTTTTCATCGCCATTCCCTTTGTGCTCTATCAGGCCTGGGCTTTTATAGCTCCCGGTCTTTATAAAAATGAAAAGCGTATTGCGATTCCAATCTTGGTCACCAGCGTATTATTGTTTTACGCCGGTGTGGCCTTTGCCTATTTCGTAGTGTTTCCTATTTTATTTGATTTCTTTGTTGGCTCGGCCCACGCAGATATCAAAGTTATGCCGGATATGCGCAGCTATCTGGATTTAGTATTGAAGTTGTTTTTTGCCTTCGGCTTCGCTTTCGAGATACCCATCGCCACGGTGTTATTGATTTGGAGTGGCGCAGTGGATGCCAAAACCCTGGGGAGTAAACGTCCCTATGTGATTGTGGGCTGCTTCCTGATCGGTATGCTGCTCACCCCACCGGATGTTATCTCCCAGTCCCTACTGGCCGTACCCATGTGGTTGCTGTTTGAGGTGGGAATCTTGTTTGGTCGCTGGATTACATCACGCCGGTCAAAAGAGCAAGCCGAGCAGTCTTGATTTGCGGATTTTTAAAAATTACATTTCCGCCATCAGTTAAACGGCTCGAAGTAGTTTTTCAAATCAACATTTTGCTTGCGCAATAAAATGCCCCGACTGCTTTCGCAGCCGGGGCAGTCGCCCTGTTGTTTTACCTGCCCTAACCAAAATCCAACGCCGTGCTCTCAAACAGAGCTGGTTGTGGGTAGACAGTCTGCGTTCCATGCAATAAAAAGCCGAACGATATTGGTTTTTGCGCCACTACTGGCAAGCCCCCATCGCAACAAAAACCAAACGGTCAGCTGAGGAAATTAGCGATTAAGATCCGAAACTCCTGTTTCTTAAAATAACCGCCTGCGCCGCAAAAAACTTGCGGCAATGGTACTACCCTGAGACCCCAGGTATTAGCGAGATGCAGCCGCCGTTTTATTGACACGGGTGGCTGCAGCGCGCTCTTTCTTTTCCTGCTCCGCTACTGCTTTTTCCACATTGTTGCTAACCAGTCGATAAAAATAGAATGCCATCAGGAATATAAACCCGATTACGGCCAGACTGAGCAAGCCGGAAAAGCTGGTAAATAGATCAATTAAGGCATCCATCTTTCTCTCCAGTACGCCAATGCTTCAGTTATGCAGTGTATGGAGTAGTGCTACAAACCTCTTGACCTAAATCAACTGGGCTTGAGTTACTGGAGAAGAGAAGGATCTGTGGTCTTTAGCTGGGCGTATATAAGCGGATACCAAGTGCAGGTGTTCTTAGGGGGCTACTTTTCCTAAAGGAGAAGGTGCAGTACTGCGACTGACCAGTATTTTACTTGATAGAGTTAGCTAGATTCATATATGCACTTTAGAGCATAGGGAGTTTTTTCATCAGTGCAGCACAAAACTTAATAGCAGGCAGGCAAGTGCTGCGCCCCATAGTAGATATAACTCCTGCTCCTGGCGCCAGCGAGGGAGAAGCAGCACAAGTGCCAAGGGAGGTATAAAAAGAGCGAGGAATCCAGCTATAGTGCTGTCGTCAAAGCACACTTTCACTAATCGCAGCCATGCAATGGCGGCAAAAGCCAGGGCAAATACTGTCAGAACCGCGCTAACTGGCATCATGCTATAACCCTTAGAGGCTATTGAAGGGGAAGAAAAGGCCCTGGCCAGATCACATTAAAATGACAATAGGAAAGGAAGTGTATAGCAGATTGCTTATCACGGGCCTGCCAAAAAAATGGCTTAATTTGCGCTTATGGCTGCTTATCATATCACTGTATTTGGCGGGGTGTGAAACCGTCGGTTATTACGCCCAAGCAGCTGCCGGCCAGTGGCGTATTTTGTCTGGGCGTCAGCCGATAGAAAAAGTCATTAATGAACCGGGTACCAGTGAGCAATTACAACAGCAGCTACAACTGGTATTGCAGATTCGTGCCTATGCAGCTGAAGTTTTGCAACTGCCGGTAGGTGATGCCTATAACGCTTATGTACAGTTAGATGACACCTACCCGATTTGGAATGTCCTGGCAGCGCCGGAGTTTTCCCTTGAGCCTAAGCGCTGGTGTTACCCTATCGCCGGCTGCGCCAGCTACCGAGGTTATTTTCGCAAGTCTGCGGCAGAGGCAAAAGCGAATCAACTGCGCGGACAGGGCTATGATGTATATCTGGGCGCGGTGCCCGCTTACAGCACCCTCGGTTGGTTTAACGACCCAATATTATCCAGTTTTGTTAATTGGCCTCAGGAACGCCTAGCCGGTCTTTTATTTCATGAGCTGGCCCATAGAAGGGTTTATATCTCCGGTGATACCCAGTTCAACGAGAGCTTTGCCACCGCCGTCTCAGAAATTGCCCTACCCGGCTGGCTCAGCAGTCAGGGCCTGGTCAGCTCCGCAGCTCAAGCCCGCTCAGAAACCTTGTCTGTGCGTCAATTGATGGCAGCCGCACGCAGCCAATTACAAACAGTCTATCAATCTTCACAGCCAGATGATTTAAAGCACGAACAAAAAGCCCGGGTTTTATCCCGATTACGTCAATGCTATAGAAAGCTATCTGCAAACTGGCCCAATCCAACTCGCTACCAGAGCTACATAGAAAAAACGAATAATGCCACCCTGGCTCTAGCCGCCGAATATGAATCCCAGGTGCCTGCCTTTAAGCAGCTTTATTTGGATAGTGGTAGTTGGGAGGCTTTTTATAATGCTGCGCAAAGGTTGGGGGATTTAAGTAAAGTTAATCGCGAAGAACGTTTACGCCAGTTGGGGGATGAATATCGCCGGTCAAACTCAGAGATAAAGCAAGGAGGGCTAGATGAAATGAGTTGCATTTTACATGATTAATATAAAAATTTCTTAGACGCCCCTTTCTTGGTAAAGGGTTTTTATTGGGAATTTTTCTAACCATAAGAAGGATCAAACCTGATCCTATCACTATCAACAAGCCATGTTCAGATATTTATTTGCATTTTGTGACAGCTAGTTAGTGTAATTTCAAAACTTCATCTCTTAATTTTTCTGGCCTGGCTCTGCTTGTTTCTTTATAGTCCCGTCCCTCAGAATTCCATCCAGTATGAATGAGTAGAATGATGTACCCTAAATTCTTATCCAATTTTCTAATAATTGGTTGCTTATTACTTCTATCAGCTTGTAGCAGCGATGATAAAGACAAGAATAATCAGCTCCCCGAGAAAACGGTTAGCTTGACGATTGAAGGATATGTGGAAACTACGAGCTTTATCCATGCTGAGGTGAGGTTACAGGTAGCTGATACTGAATTTTATGGAGAGGTAGATGCGTTAGGGAATTACTCTATCGATATAGATATCCCTGAATCTCAGATTGATAGCTTTGTAAGAGCTGAAGCCATTTTTCCTGCCGAAAGTAGTATAAGACTTGTGAGTCTACTTGGCTCTGTAAGAACTTTACTAGAGAAATCTGGTGAAGACGGAGTTCTAGTACGTGCTGAATTACTTGATGTAAATATTACCTCTCTTTCAACTGCTCTCTCAGCAGTTATAGAAACTACAAATGATGGCCCAGTTATATCTCAATCTCAATATGAGTTGGCCTATCACAAGATAGATGCCTCTGTAGTATTTGCTATTGCCACATCTTTAAAGATGTTAATTAATGATTCACCTTATTTAGTTGAAAATGGTCTTGGCCTACCTGAGAAATTCATTGATATTTATGAATTAGCCACAAATTATAACGAAATATCTCTTTATGTTGCTAAAGTCACAGATAGTGTTTTTGATCTATTTGTGGAAACAAAAAAGGAAATTGTTAGGGAGGAAGGGATTCTCGCTTCCTCACCATCTAAATTTTCTTTTATCGCTGATTCATATTATCTACCTTCAAAGGGGGTAAGATTAATTCTAAGGGATGATGGCACAGGTGAAATTAATAGTTTAGTGGATAGCGTAGATATTACTTGGGTGCAAACTAATAACGCTATTATTATAGATGGAGCAGATCTAGTAATAAGTTTTAATTACAATGAATTTGATTCATCCTACGAAGAAACACACTATAAAATTAATAAAATAAATTGGCTTTCTGAAGGCTCAAATCACGACTTGATTGTTATCGATGCGCAGGAGTATGAGCATTCTCAAAATGAAGAATATAAGAATTCAGTATTTGGAGATAGAACAGATTTGGCAATTGCACTTCGATCATCTGGAATGCTTCCTATATCTGATAAAATTGAGTTAGGGAAGTTGTATAGCCTTCCTATAGTGACTACACCAAGTGAAATTATTAATCCTATGGTTGAAATAACTTCAAAATATACCGTAAAAGTCTTAGATATGCGCTTTCATGGAAGTTATGAAAGTGGTGGTATTGTTGATATTACCTTCCCAGAAATTAATGAAAGTGGTGAATTGTTTGAGTTTGAGAGATCTGGAGTTTGGTATTTAGATTATGATGACAAAATCGTGGTGGAAATGCCAAATGGAGTTAAGTTAATTTATTGTTTTTTAAATTATGAATACAAAGATCTAGACTGGGTATTTGTACTTGAGGACTTTGAAGGAAAAAAAACAGCAAGATTTTACACGAGTTTCGTTCAGAATTTAAAGGGTTGGGAAGAGACAGAGATTTCAGGTATTTACCAGTTGACAGATCCAAAATACAGTTTCTGGTGGCCGCTAGATCACTATTGGGTTGAATTAAAAAATGATGGGGCTGTAATGATGATAAGTGCTTACGACTCAGATTTAAGTGGAAGCCTAGAGGATGATGAGATTAGTATTCGTCATGGACTGTGGAAACTTAATAGTAAAAATAATATAGAAATTAGGCAGTACTCTGATCAATCATATAAAGATTGTGACCCATTGTCTTGGAATCCACCTATGAATTCTGATTGTCAGCTACATCTGGTACGTAATTGGGAAATATTCAGTGTTGTCGACGACCAAACTCTTCATGTTAAAAGTAACTTTCAGTTTTTTTCTAATACTGAAGGGGAAAATGTTCCAAGTGATTCGAATGGTAGTAGGCTTAATTTGGAATCAACTTTAATCTACCACTCGGTAGTGAAAAAATTATCTGAAAGACCAATCAATATTCCTTATCAATAGCTTATATTTTCTATAAGCTTTAATTTTCGATAGTAAGTGTTATTAGGAAAGAGAGAGGTCAGTTGCTGGTTTCAGCGCCTCTCCTTACCAGGTGAAAATATCGACAGGTTACTACCAGTCAGGTGAGAAAGGTACGATACTAACTCTATAAGCTAAAAAATAGCTGTTGTCTGGCTGTAACTGTAGACTTTCTGGAGAGAGGCTGAATGGCGGTTAGCTAAAAATTGCGGCGAAATCTTGGACCAGAAGATAGCCTTATGGTTAAATTCTAAAGTGCCAAAACCTTAAGTTTAACCACACTTTATAATAATGACCGACAAAAAATATTAGGAAATCTATGATTTGACTCTAAAGAAGAGGAGTCGATTGAAAGTGAAGAGTAATTTAAATAGACACATAGGGTTATTGTTGAGTTACAAGAACACTCTGTGAGCAGATTTATAAGTGCTATAGATTTAATTTTTACATGCTCAAACAGCTTCTCTCAAAAGTCTTCCCTAAAGGGCCCTGACATTTACAGTATGAAGGTTGAGATTTGTCAATTTGCATTCTGTCGACTGAAGCCGGTTAAGTTATAACTGGTACGAGAGATATACAGTTGTACTTATAATAAGGTGAAGAAGTGATCTATTTTCAGTGTAAGAGTATGGTAATTATGCTTTGAAACCAAAATATATGAATAGACGCCAAATGAAAAATAATAGAGTGTTTTTCACTCTATTATTTTCCCAACTTGCTTGCCACATCCAACATCCGATTCGCAAACCCCCACTCATTATCAAACCAAATCAATATCTTTACTAATTTTCCGCCGGCAACCCGTGTTTGACTGGCATCAATAATTCCCGAGCGCGGGTCGTGATTAAAGTCGCAGGAGGCGAGGGGTTCTTCGGTGAAGCCGAGTACGCCTTTAAACTCGGTCGCAGCTGTGGATTTTAGTAAAGCGTTGATCTCACTTTGACTTACGTCTTTTTGCAATTGAACCGATAGATCAATAGCGGAGACATTGACCGTGGGTACGCGCATAGCCTGGGCTTCGAACTTTCCAAATAAGTGCGGCAATATGCGCTCGATGCCGCGGGCGAGTGCGGTGTCGACGGGAATAATTGAGGTAACGGCGGAGCGTGTTTTTCTTAAATCGGTGTGGTGATAGGCATCGCTTACCGGCTGATCGTTCATGGCGGAGTGGATGGTGGTCAGCACGCCCGCTTCTATACCAAACGCCTTGTCGAGCGCTGCGATTACCGGCACGCTGCAATTGGTGGTGCAGGAGGCGGCAGAAATAATAGTTTCATTGCCGTTCAGGGTGTGATCGTTAACCCCATAAACAATGGTGGCATCCACATCGCGGCTGGCGGGCTGGGAGAATAAAACTTTTTTTGCCCCTGCGGCCAGGTGCAGTTCGGCACAGCGCCGCTCTTTAAAACTACCGGTGCATTCAAGCACGATATCGACATTTTCTTCGCGCCAATTCAGGTCTTCCAAACGCTCGAAATGCGTAACTGCGATGGAATCGCCATTAACTGTTAGTGTGTCATTTTTCACTGAGACATCACCGGCGAAGCGACCGTGTACCGAATCGTACTTGGTAAGGTGGCCGATGGTAGCGCAGTCTGCCAGCTCGTTGATGGCGACAATCTGTAGGGTATCGCGGGCGCCGGATTCGTACAGAGCGCGCAGAACGGAGCGGCCGATACGGCCATAGCCATTAATGGCGAGTCGGGTGGTCATAGCGGTATATGCCGGATAGGAATTGAAGGCGTAGCCGAGACGCCCCTTGCGATATTGTGTGCAAGGGGCGCCCGGCTAGAGTGCTGAAATTAGTTCAGCACTTTCTCGACGGTTTCCACCACATTTTCCACGGTGAAACCGAAGTGGTGCATCAGCTCGCCGCCGGGGGCGGACTCACCGAAGCTGCTCATGCCGATAATGGCGCCGTCAAAGCCGACGAACTTATACCAGTAATCCTGGTGGCTGGCCTCTACGGCCACGCGTGCGCGCACGGCGGAGGGCAGTACCGATTCGCGGTAGGACTCGTCCTGTTCCATAAAGGCCTCGGCGCAGGGCATGGAAACCACACGCACCTTCTTGCCCGCGAGCTTCTCTTGGGCGGCCATGGCCAGTTCCACCTCAGAGCCGGTGGCGATAATGATCGCTTCCGGGGTGCCGTCGCAGTCGGACAGTACATAGCCGCCCTTCTCTACCTGGGCCAGCTGTGCGGCGTTGCGCGGTTGTGGCGCCAGGCCCTGACGGCTGAACACCAGGGTGCTGGGGCCATTTTTACGGGCGATAGCCATTTTCCAGCTCACTGCGGATTCGGTGGCATCGCAGGGGCGCCAGGTGTGTAGATTGGGGGTAGAGCGCAAAGCACTCAGCTGCTCAACCGGCTGATGAGTGGGTCCGTCTTCACCAAGGCCGATGGAGTCGTGGGTGTAGACAAAGATCACGCGCTGCTTCATCAGTGCGGCCATGCGCACGGCGTTGCGAGCGTATTCCATAAACATCAGGAAAGTGGCGCCATAGGGGACGAAACCGCCGTGCAGGGCGATGCCGTTCATCATGGCGCTCATGCCGAACTCACGCACGCCGTAGTAGACGTAGTTGCCGGAGGCATCTTCTGCGCTGACGCCCTTGGAGCCGGACCAGATGGTGAGGTTGGAGCCGGCCAGGTCGGCGGAACCACCGAGGAATTCAGGCAGCAGCGGACCGTAGGCGTTCAGTGCATTCTGGCTCGCCTTGCGCGAGGCGATTTTCTGCGCATCGTCCTGGCACTGCTGAATATAGTCATCGGCCTTTACAAAAAAGTCTGCGGGCAGTTCGCCGCGCATACGGCGCTCGAATTCGGCAGCCAGCTCGGGGAACTCTTCGCGGTAGTCGGCGAAAATGTCTTTCCACTCGTCTTCCTGGGCTTCACCTTTGGGTTTGGCGTCCCAGTCGGCATAGATCTCCGCGGGGATTTCGAAGGGGGCGTGGGCCCAGCCGAGGGTTTCGCGTACCAGGGAGATTTCATCGTCACCCAGAGGTGCGCCATGGCATTCTTCGCGGCCCTGCTTGTTGGGGGAGCCGAAGCCGATCACGGTTTTACAACAAATAATGGTTGGCTTATCGCTGTTCGCGCGGGCCTCTTCGATGGCGGCTTTAATGGCGGTGGCGTCGTGGCCATCCACATTGGGGATTACGTGCCAGCCATAGGATTCAAAGCGCTTGGACGTGTCGTCGGTAAACCAGCCTTCTACTTCTCCGTCGATGGAAATGCCGTTGTCGTCATAGAAGGCGATCAGTTTGCCCAGGCCCAGGGTGCCGGCCAGGGAGCAGGCTTCGTGGGAAACACCTTCCATCAAACAGCCGTCACCCATAAATACATAGGTGTGGTGGTCGACCAGCTCGTAACCCGGACGGTTGAACTGTGCCGCCAAAACTTTTTCAGCCAATGCCATGCCAACGGCATTGGTAATACCCTGGCCGAGAGGGCCGGTAGTGGTTTCTACGCCCGGCGCATAACCGTACTCCGGGTGGCCCGGGGTTTTGGAATGCATCTGGCGGAAATTTTTCAGCTCTTCGATCGGCAGGTCGTAACCGGACAGGTGCAGCAGCGAGTACAGCAGCATGGAACCGTGGCCGTTGGAGAGCACAAAGCGGTCGCGGTCGGCCCACTCGGGGTTGGCTGGATTGTGCTTCAGGTAGTCATTCCACAGCACTTCGGCGATATCCGCCATACCCATAGGCGCACCGGGGTGTCCGCTGTTGGCTTTCTGGACGGCGTCCATAGACAGGGCGCGAATAGCATTGGCCTTGTCTGTGCGAGAGGGAGTAGAAGACATAGGAAGAACTCTCTGATTTTCGGATGGCCGCGGGGTGCTCTACAGGCGCTTCCCGCAGCGACAAAATGGGGGCGTATTTTCCCGTAAAGGTGTGTCTCACGCAAAGGCTTGCGGAGGGAAATTGCTATTAAGTGAAGCAACAATTGCCCTGGTTTATGTGCAGATGGTGGCCATAAGCACCTACATCAAAATAATTTTATGAAGCTATATCAAAGTTCTTTGATATAGAGGGGTGTGCCTGATAGACTCGTCCGCATGTCTGAAATCCAGCCCATTTCTCAATCCGGCACCGGCGCGGAAATTCCCCAACTGGCGGCGACCCTAAAAGCTGCGGGGGATCCCCTGCGTCTGGAGATTTTGCGCCTGCTTAGCCAGGACTCCTACAGCGTGCTGGAACTCTGCCGAATTTTTGATCTGCGCCAACCGGCCCTGAGTCACCACCTCAAGGTGCTTGCCCAAGCGGGGTTGGTGAGCAAGCGCCGCGAGGGCAACAACCTCTTTTACCGGCGCACAGGCAGCACACCGCTGCTCGCTCAGCTGTTCGCCAACCTGGACCAGTTGCCGCTATCAGACGCGCGGGCTCAATCGGTGGCGCGTATCTCGGAGGAGCGCGCCGAAGCCTCGCGTCGCTTCTTTGCGGACTACGGCAATCGCTTTCGCGAGCAGCAGGAGTTGATCGCCAGTTACAGCGTGTATGGCCCGCAGGTGGCACAGCTGCTCAACTCTGGCCGCCATGCCCTAGAGGTGGGGCCCGGCGAGGGGGAGTTCCTACAGGAGTTATCCCTGCGTTTTGCCACAGTCACTGCGCTGGATCTGTCCTCGGCTATGTTGGAGCGCGCCCAGGCATTCGCCGATGAGCAGGGCCTGGCCAATATCGAATTTGTCTGTGGTGACACCCGTGCTGCAGCGGCACGCCCAGCCAGTGCGGACAGTATTGTGGTGAATATGGTATTGCACCACACCCCCGACCCCGCACAGATTTTCCAGGACTTACAAGGCGCGCTGAAAAGTGGTGGCCAGTTACTGGTGGCAGAGCTACAGGAGCACGGTCAGGACTGGGCGCGGGAAGCCTGCGGTGATCTATGGCTGGGATTTGCCCCCGAACAGCTGAGCCAGTGGGCACAAACTGCCGGTTTAAGGGACGGCCGCAGTGTCTACAGTGCGCTGCGCAATGGCTTTCAGATTCAGATCAGAGAATTTGTAAAACCCTGACAACTGCAGTCGATTGTCAGGCCCAGAATTTTGCTAACCGCCCGCGGCGGAACACATGGAGACTCTCACATGAGTGAATACAAACTGTTTACCTCGGAATCCGTGTCTGAAGGGCACCCGGATAAAATCGCCGACCAGATTTCCGACGCGGTATTGGATGCTCTGTTGGCTCGTGACAAGCAGGCGCGCGTTGCCTGTGAAACTCTGGTAAAGACCGGTATCGCGGTTATTGCCGGGGAAATCTCCACCTCCGCCTGGGTTGACCTGGAGGAATTGGTGCGCAAGGTGATAACTGATATTGGCTACACCTCCTCCGACGTGGGTTACGATGGGGAAACCTGTGGTGTGATCAACGTTATCGGCAAGCAATCCCTGGATATTGCCCAGGGAGTCGACCGCGCCAAGCCAGAAGATCAGGGTGCTGGCGACCAGGGCCTGATGTTTGGCTACGCCACCAATGAAACACCGACTTTTATGCCGGCGCCTATCTATTATTCCCACCGCTTGGTGGAGCGTCAGGCTGAGGCACGTAAGTCCGGTCTGCTGCCCTGGTTGCGCCCGGATGCCAAGAGCCAGCTTACTTTCCGCTACGACGACCAGGGCCGTCCCTGCGCTATCGATGCGGTGGTGCTTTCCACTCAGCACAATCCCGATGTAAGCCAAGCCGACTTGCGCGATGCGGTGATGGAGTTGATCGTACACCACACCCTGCCGACAGAGTGGCTACACAAGGACACCAAATTCCATATTAACCCCACCGGTAATTTTGTGATTGGCGGCCCCGTCGGTGACTGTGGTCTGACCGGGCGCAAAATTATCGTGGATACCTACGGCGGTTCCGCGCGCCATGGCGGCGGTGCCTTCTCCGGTAAGGACCCGTCCAAAGTGGACCGCTCTGCGGCCTATGCCGGTCGCTATGTGGCCAAGAATATTGTCGCCGCAGGCCTGGCCAAGCGCTGTGAAATTCAGGTGTCCTATGCCATCGGCGTTGCCGAGCCTACCTCGGTTGCCATCAATACCTTTGGCACTGGCGTGGTTTCCGAAGAGAAACTGGTGGAGCTGGTGCGCGAGAATTTCGATCTGCGCCCCTATGCCATTTCAAAATCCCTCGATCTGCTGCACCCCATGTATCAGCTGACTGCAGCCTACGGCCACTTTGGTCGCGATCCCTTTACCCACACCTATAACTGGGTGGATGGCAACGGCCAAGCGCGCAGTGAAACTTTCACCGCCTTCCCCTGGGAGAAGACTGACAAGGTCGATGCGCTGCGTGCGCAGGCGGGCCTGTAATCTACTGGATAAACGCGGCTCCATATTGTGAGTTGCTATCAGGAGGCGCTGCGGCGCCTCAGTGAGTGAAAAGAACATTACTGGAACTCAAAAGAATGAATCAAATGAGCACTGAATTTAAAGACTTTAAGATCGCGGACATCTCACTGGCCGAGTGGGGCCGCCGTGAAATTGAAATTGCCGAAGGTGAAATGCCGGCGCTGATGACTCTGCGGGAGAAATACCGCGCGGAACAGCCTCTCGCCGGTGCGCGTATTATGGGCTGTATCCATATGACCATTCAGACCGCAGTACTGATTGAAACCCTGGTTGCCCTGGGTGCTGAAGTCCGCTGGTCTTCCTGTAATATTTTCTCCACTCAGGACCACGCTGCTGCCGCTATCGCCGCACGCGGAATTCCTGTGTTTGCCTGGAAGGGTGAAACGGAAGAAGAGTATGAGTGGTGTTTAGAGCGTACCGTGGGTGCCGATGTTGCCGGCTGGCAGCCGAATATGATTCTCGACGACGGTGGTGACCTCACCGAACTGCTGCACCGTAAATACCCCGCCGTCCTGAACAATTGCCACGGTATTAGTGAAGAAACCACCACCGGCGTACATCGCCTGCAGGACATGTTGCGTGAAGGCACCCTTAGAGTTCCGGCGATCAACGTCAACGACGCCGTAACCAAGAGCAAAAATGACAACAAATACGGTTGTCGTCACAGCCTGAACGATGCAATCAAGCGCGCCACTGATCACCTGCTGGCGGGTAAGAAAGCGCTGGTTATCGGTTACGGTGATGTGGGTAAAGGCTCCGCCGCTTCGCTGCGCCAGGAAGGTATGATCGTAAAGGTTTCTGAAGTGGATCCCATCTGTGCCATGCAGGCCTGTATGGATGGTTTCGAGCTGGTTTCTCCCTACATTAACGGTATTAACACCGGCACCGCCGAAGGCATTAATAAAGAGCTGCTGGCCAATACTGACCTGATTGTCACCACCACCGGCAATGCCAATGTCTGTGATAAGCATATGCTGGCGGCACTGAAGAGCGGCGCTGTAGTTTCCAATATTGGCCACTTCGATAATGAAATCGATACCGCCTTTATGCGTGAGAACTGGGAATGGCAAGAAGTGAAGCCCCAGGTGCATAAAATAGTGCGCAATAGCGAAACCAATGATCACCTGCTGTTGTTGTCCGAAGGCCGTTTGGTAAACCTGGGCAACGCCACTGGTCACCCCAGCCGTATTATGGATGGGTCATTTGCCAACCAGGTTCTCGCGCAAATTCACCTGTTTGAAGAGAAGTTTGCCGACCTGGCCTCCGATCAAAAAGTGTCTGCACTCTACGTCAAGGTACTGCCCAAGCACCTCGACGAGGAAGTCGCGCGCTATATGGTGGAAGGTTTTGATGGAGTAATTACCCGTATGACCGAGGAGCAGGCCAAATACATTGGTGTTTCTGTCGACGGTCCATATAAGCCCGAAAGCTATAAATATTAATACCCTCATAAAAGATGCCGGCTGTGCCGGCATCTGAATTTCGGAGGGCCTGGAAAATATAATGAAAAATCCCATTCGCATCAGTTTCGAATTTTTCCCACCCAAAACCCCCGAAGGCCGCGTCAAGCTGTATAAAACCCGCGAGGCTTTACAGGCGTTTAATCCCGAATTCTTTTCAGTCACCTATGGTGCCGGTGGTACCACGCGTGAAACTACCGCCAATATTGTTACCAATATGCGCAAAGATGGTATTTCCATCGCGCCGCACCTGTCATTTGGCGGAGACAATGAAGAGACCATTCTAGGATTATTAGATATATATAAAGAGGCCGGTGTAAATCGTATTGTGGCCCTGCGCGGGGATATGCCCTCTGGAATGGGTGCGGTGGCGCAACTGGTCTACGCGAATGAGTTAGTGGCTTTTATTCGCCGCCATACTGACGATCATTTCCACCTGGAAGTTGCCGCCTATCCGGAAATTCATCCGGAGTCCAACAGTTATGATGATGATATACGCTATTTAAAAGGAAAGTTTGAGGCGGGAGCGAATAGCGCCCTGACTCAATACTTCTATAACCCGGATTCATATTTTTATTTCATAGATCAGTGTGAGAAAGCCGGTATCGATGCACCGATCTATCCGGGGATTATGCCAATTATTAACTTCGATAATTTAGTGCGTTTTTCGCGTAACTGCGGCGCAGAGATTCCTCGCTGGCTGAAAAAACGAATGGAAAGTTATCGCGACCCCGATGATATCCGTAAGCTGGGTCTCGAAGTAGTTACCGACCTGTGTGAAACCTTATTGGAGGGGGGCGCACCGGGATTGCATTTTTATACGATGAATCAGATTGGTGCCTCAGAGAGTATTTTAAAGGACCTGGGCCTTGAGGCTCGCTAGTCCTCCTTGATATTTTATAGTGCCACCGGGTGTGGGCATTAGTATTTAGCAGGTTGTAAGAGTTAAATAATGCGTAAATATTGCCCACCAACCGAGCCTTTTTTATCGGTCATTTATCAGGATTCCTCCCTTCTAATTTTAAATAAACCCAGCGGTCTCCTCAGTGTGCCTGGCAGAGACCCGGCCCATAAAGATAGTCTGGCAAGCAGGGTACAAAAAAAATACCCTGAAGCACTGATAGTACACCGGCTGGATATGGATACTTCGGGCCTGTTGGTAATGGCGCGGAGCCCGGAAGTTCACCGCAAACTCAGCACACTCTTTCAAAATCGCAAGGTCGATAAAACCTATCTTGCTAGAGTGTGGGGGGTACCCACTGCAGACTCAGGTGAGGTGGATCTGCCTCTGATTTGTGACTGGCCAAACAGGCCAAAACAAAAAGTGGATCATGAGGTGGGTAAGCCCTCTCTCACGCGTTGGGAAAAAATATCTAGTACAGCAGACAGCAGCTTACTGCGCCTCTTGCCGGTTACAGGCCGTTCCCATCAGCTGCGGGTGCATATGCAGGCGATGGGACACCCGATATTGGGTGATCCATTCTATGCACACTCAGAAGCCTTAGCTGCGGCCCCGAGATTATTATTGCATGCGAGTGCTTTGGAATTTGTGCATCCGGAGACGCAAGAGCGCCTGAGTATTACCAGTGAATTACCAGAGGCATTCTCAGCTGAATAATCGTTAATGCTAGTTTTACAACCGGCTTTGATTTTTCATTAAATAAAAAAGGGCGATCTGGTGATCGCCCTTTATTTGTTGGTCTGTCGTATTATTTTTTATTCTTCATTGCCGCCATTAACAGATCGCCCATGCTGCCACGGCTATTCCCTTGGGCGCCCTTCTGTTGTCGATTGCCCTGCTGCTTGTTATAGCGCTGGGCCTGGCGGTTTTCACGCTGGTCGCCTTTGTTGATACCGCCGCTGCCCTGCTCGCCGGGCTCGTCGGAGAGGCGCATGGAAAGACCGATGCGCTTGCGTGCGACATCCACCTCCATCACTTTCACTTTGACGATATCGCCGGCTTTAACCACCTCGTGGGGATCTTTCACGAACTTTTCTGAAAGCGCGGAGATATGGACCAGTCCGTCCTGGTGCACGCCGATATCCACAAACGCACCGAAGTTGGTGACGTTGGTAACCGTGCCTTCCAACACCATGGCCGGGCGCAGGTCTTTGATTTCCTCAACGCCCTCTTCGAAGCGCGCAGTACGGAATTCCGGGCGTGGGTCGCGGCCGGGTTTTTCCAGCTCGGCGATGATATCGGTAACGGTGGGCACACCGAATTTTTCATCGGTGTAATCCGCCGGGTTGAGGCGGCGCAGGAAGGCGGAGTCGCCGATCAGGCTGTTGATCTCGCGGTCGTTTTTCTCGGCGATGCGTTTCACCACGATATAGGATTCGGGGTGTACGCCGGATTTATCCAGCGGGTTTTCACCGTTATTAATTCGCAGGAAGCCAGCGGCCTGCTCAAAGGCTTTGGGCCCCAGGCGCGGTACTTCCATCAGCTGTTTGCGGTTTTTAAAGGCGCCGTGTTGATCGCGGTAGCTGACGATATTGCTGGCGATGGAGGCAGTCAGGCCGGAAACCTTGGCCAACAACGGCGCTGAGGCAGAGTTCAATTCGGCACCGACACCGTTTACACAGTCCTCTACTACAGCGTCGAGGGAACGCGCCAGCTGAGTCTGTGAAACGTCATGCTGATACTGGCCGACACCAATGGATTTAGGCTCGATTTTTACCAGCTCAGCCAGCGGGTCTTGCAGGCGACGGGCAATAGAGATGGCGCCACGGATGGTGACATCCAGATCGGGAAATTCCCGCGCGGCGAATTCGGAAGCGGAGTACACGGAGGCGCCTGCCTCGTTTACCACCACCTTTTGCGCATTTAATTTGTATTGCTTAATGGTCTCGCCGACAAATTTATCGGTCTCGCGACTGGCTGTGCCGTTGCCGATGGCGATCAAGCCTACATTGTATTTATTGCACAGGGCGGCAATAACCGCGGCGGATTCCTGATGACGGTTTTGCGGCGGATTGGGGAAGATGGCGGTGTGGTCCAGTATCTTGCCGGTGGCATCTACCACTGCAACTTTCACACCGGTACGCAGTCCCGGGTCCAGGCCGATTGTGGCCTTGTGTCCGGCAGGTGCGGCTAACAGCAGATCTTTGAGATTGCGGGAGAAGACCTTGATGGCTTCCTCTTCCGCTTTCTCGCGCAGCTCACCCAACAGGTCAGTTTCCAACGCGGTAAGCAGCTTGATACGCCAGGTCCAGCGCACCACTTCGCCGAGCCATTTGTCCGCCGGGCGCCTTTCGTCGCTGATATCGAAATGCCGAGCGATCATAGACTCACAGGGATGGCTGGCGGTGGCTGGAGTACCTTCCTCTTCTGGTAATCCAACACTGATGGCGAGGATGCCCTCGTTGCGGCCGCGGAAAATCGCCAGGGCGCGGTGGGATGGCACCTTGGACCAGTCCTCGGCGTATTCGAAATAGTCGCGGAATTTGACTCCCTCTTCCTCTTTGCCGTCGAGCAGCTTGGATTTAACCTGGCCATCGCGCTTGAGGAAGTCTCGCAGTTTACCCAGCAGTTCGGCATCTTCGGCAAAGCGTTCCATCAGGATAAATTTGGCCCCGTCGAGGGCGGCCTTGATGTCTTTTACCTGTAAGGAGGCGTCTTCATGATCGGTGTTGAGGTATTGCTGCGCTTCTGCGGCGGGATCGAGGGATGGATCGTTAATCAGGGCGTCGGCGAGAGGTTCGAGGCCCGCTTCGATGGCGATCTGCCCTTTGGTACGACGTTTGGGTTTGTAGGGCAGGTAGAGATCTTCGAGGCGGTTCTTGGTGTCGGCACCGTTGATTTGCTGCGCTAATTCTGCGGTGAGTTTGCCCTGTTCATCAATACTCTTGAGGATGGCTGCGCGGCGCTCTTCCAGTTCGCGCAGGTAGCGCAGGCGCTCTTCCAGTGTGCGCAGTTGGGTGTCGTCTAAAGCTCCCGTTACTTCTTTCCGGTAGCGGGCAATAAAGGGCACCGTGGCGCCTTCGTCCAGCAGGGATACTGCGGCAGTTACCTGTTGGGAGCGTACGTTGAGTTCTTCTGCGATGCGAGCGTTGATATCCAGCATTTGATGTCTATATCCGTTTTCCGGGGGTTCGTACCTTAAGGAGCGGCGTTTGACCGGGAAATAGCCTATCGGTTTCCTTGGCTTTGCGCGGCCCGTTGTCTCTCCTGCAACGGTAAATTGGGGCGGGCATTATGCGTTACCAGGGGCCAGCGAGGAAGGTTTGCGATAAAGCACAAACTCCTGCGGCGACCTGCATCCGAATCGACTCTTATCTGCGTCGAACTCCAGTAGAATGCGCGCTAATTAAAATTTGACCAGTATCGGTCACAGAATGGGGTAGAGGGTGCCTGTGAAAGTGTCGAGCAAGAACAAGCTTTTATTTACCGTTTTGGCTATCGGGGCGGCCGCCATTACTGCGGTGGTGCTATTGAAGCCGAAGCCGGAAGAAAAACCACCGGAGGTGGTGGTACCGCCGGTGGCGGATGTCCTGTATGCGGAGCCGGGGCGCCAGACTTTGTTGGTACCGAGCCAGGGCACCGTGCATGCTCGCCATGAAATTGAGGTGGTGGCCCGTGTCGGCGGTGTGATTGAAGATGTGGGCGAGGCCTTTGTGCCCGGCGGCTTCTTTGCCGAGGGGGAATCATTGCTGCAGCTCGAGCAAGCCGACTACATCCATAAAGTGACACGTGCCGAATCACAGCTGGCCGATGCCAAGTCCGCCCTGGCTCAAGAGCAGGGTCGCGCCAAGCAGGCCAAGCGCGAGTGGCGCAATCTGGGCAGCGAAGCTGCCAACGCCCTGTTTCTGCGCAAGCCACACCTTGAAGCCGCCGAGGCCGCAGTGGCCGCAGCGCGAGCGGATCGCGACCAAGCCAAACTCGATCTGGCGCGCACCGCAGTGATAACGCCGTTTGCCGGGCGCGTAGTGGAGACTTATGTCGATCTGGGCCAGTACATCACCCCCGGCACGCCTCTGGCAAAAATCCACAGCACCGGCATCGCCGAAGTGCGCCTGCCTCTGACCGATCAACAGCTGGCACTGCTCGATCTGCCTCTGGGTAAATCCTTCGAACATGGCCCCGAAGTACGCCTGCGGGCGATGGTAGCTGGGCTTGAGCGCGAGTGGCGTGCCCAGCTGGTGCGCACCGAGGCCAGCATCGATACCAATAGCCGCTTTATTTATGCCGTGGCTCAGGTGCAGAACCCTTATGAGGGTGCTGTTCCCCTGATGAATGGCCTGTTTGTGGAGGCCGATATTGCCGGTCGCACTCTGGATGGCATAGTGGTTTTGCCGCGCCAGGCTTTGCACGAGGGCGACCACCTGCTGGTGTTGGATGAAGAGAGCAAGCTGGTGTTCAAAACTGTGGAGCTGCTGCAAAGTATCGGCGACCAGGTGTGGTTGCGCGGTGATATCGCCGTTGGTGATCGCGTCGTGGTGTCCAGCCTGGGCTACTCCCGCGAGGGTATGGCACTTACCGCTAATCCTCTCAACGAGAAGCCTGCCGGTCTAATCGATAGCGTTAAGAGCGATGCCGAAGCCGATTCAAGTACTTCCGGTGAGACCGCAGCCACGAATAGCGCTGCCCACGGAGGCCACTGATGAACGGCATTATTTCCTGGTTTGCGCGCAACAGTAAGGCCGCCAACCTGTTGATGATTATGATCATCATCGGCGGCTTCTTCGGAATCAGTGGGATTGATCGCGAGGTCTTTCCAGCGATTCAGCCCGGTATTGTCGAGGTGGAAATATCCTACCCCGGTGCCGGCCCGGCGGAGGTCGAGCAGCAGGTAACCGTGCGTGTAGAGGAGGCTATCTCTGAGGTGAAGGGCATCAAGGAGGTGAACTCCGCCTCTCGCCGCAGCCACGCCTCTATCGAAGTTCAAGCAGTGGATGGCTACGATGAGCTGCGTCTGCTCAACGATATCAAGGTGCAGGTGGATAGTATTAACACCTTCCCCGAGGGTATCGAGCGCCCGGTGATTCGCCTGCAGGAGTGGGATACCCAGCTGATGATGATCGCCATTGGCGGTCCGGTTTCCGAGCGTCAGCTCAAGGAGACCGCGCTGGACCTGCGCGACAAACTCACCCTGATTCCCGGTGTGCGCCGTGTGGATATCTGGGGCGAACGCCCGGATGAGCTGTCCATCGAGGTTTCCGAGCTGGACCTGCGCCGCTATAACCTGAGCTTCAATGACGTAGCCAATGCGGTGCGCCGCTCCTCCCTCGATCTGCCCGCGGGTATGGTGCGTTCGGATCGCGGTGATATCCAGGTGCAGACCCGTGGTCAGGCCTACACCGCCGAGGACTTCGAGCGTATTCCGGTAGTCAGCCGTGCAGATGGCTCTGTACTGCTGCTGCGCGATGTGGCCACCGTGCGCGATGGCTTCGAGGAATACAACAACGTCATTCTCTTTAACGGCAATCCGGCTATGAACCTGCGTGTGGTTCAGGGCGAGCCGCTGGATGTGGTGGCCACCGCCGAGCGTATCAAGGCGTTTATGGCGGAGGCGCGCACCCAGTTGCCGCCGGGTATGGAGTTCGATGTCTGGTTCGACTTCTCCAAAGCTTTTGAAGGCCGCATGAACCTGTTGACCACCAACGCCTTAAGCGGCTTCGCCATGGTCTTTATCATGTTGATGCTGTTCCTGCGCCCGGCGCTGGCGATGTGGGTAACGGTGGGCATTATTGTGGCCTTCCTCGGTGCTTTCTGGTTGCTGCCGATTACCGGGGTCAGCCTGAATATGCTGTCGCTGTTCGCCTTCCTGCTGATTCTCGGGATTGTGGTGGACGATGCGATTATTGTGGGGGAAGCGGTGCATGCGGCCCACGATCGCGGTGTTACCGGTCTGGCCGCTGCGGAAGAGGGTGTGAAGCAGGTCTCCGCGCCGGTGATCTTCGCCGTGACCTCCACCATGGTGTTCTTTATCCCCATGCTGTTCCTGCCCGGTTATACCGCGCAGATGATGTTGGCACTGCCGGTGGTGGTGCTCTTGTGTCTGGTGTTCTCCCTGGTGGAGTCTCTGCTGATTCTGCCGGCGCACCTGGTGGGCATGAAACCAGAGCAACCCGCCAAATCCGCCCTGGGTATCAAGTTGCAGAAGCTGCGTGGCCGCTTCGCCGGGGCCATGAAGACCGCCGGTGACAAGTACTACTTGCCGCTGCTCAAGAAGTCCCTTGGCAACAGCCGCACCACGGTGATGGTCTTCTTCATGGCGCTGGTACTTTCCATCAGTGTCTTTACCAGTGGTTATGTGGGTTCTTCCTTCTCGCCACAGGTACCGTCGGATCTGTTGGAATTGCGTGCCAGCATGGCCGATGGTGAGCCTTTCCATGAGGCCGAGCGCGTGATGAATCAGGTGCTGGAGGCCGCAGATAAGCTCGCTACCGATGAGGAGATGCTGAAGCTCAACGACGGCGAGCCCTTCGTAATGAACTCCATGGTGTTCAACTGGCGCGGCAACATCTTTGTGATCTTGCAGCTCACCGACGGAGAGATGCGTGATGTGACTTCCAAAACCCTGTCGTTGCGCTGGCGCGAGCTGATCGGTGAAATGCCGGCCAGTGTTGAAGACCTGAATATTGATGCCACCATCAACGATGGAGGCAACGGTATGAGCCTGAACCTGAGTACTGCTTCCGGGGACATGGACGAATTGCGCGCTGCCGCCGATGCGGTGAAGAAGAAGATGAACAGCTATGCCGGTGTTTACGATGTGCGTGACAATCTCACCAGTGCGCGTCGCGATATCGAAATTCAGCTGAAGCCCCACGCCACCACCATGGGTATCAACCTGGCGGATGTGGCCAGGCAGGTGCGCCAGGGTTTCTATGGTGAAGAGGTACAGCGTATTCCCCGCGGTCGCGAGGACGTTAGGGTGATGGTGCGCTACCCGCAGGAAGAGCGCGCCAGCGAAGAGCAGATGGACCGCGTGCGTATTCGTACGGCGGAGGGAGAAGTGCCCTTCTCTGCGGTGGCCGATGCGGTCTATGTGCCCGGTTACACCACCATCCGCCGCAACAACCGCGAGCGCACCGTACGCGTGTTTGCCGAGTTGACGCCGAATACCTCCACTGCGCAGGAAATTCTCAAGGATATGCGCGAGACTCTGGTGCCTGAGCTGGAGCGCCAGTTCCCCGGTTTCTCCCTGAGAACTGCCGGTGAAATGCAGGAGGAGGAAGAGTTCAACGGTGCGATCCTGGCGTTCTTCGTGCTGTCTCTGTTCGCCATTTACGCCCTGCTGGCCATTGCTTTCCGCTCTTACTCGCAGCCGCTGTTGATCCTCACCGCAGTACCGTTCGGCTTCTTCGGTGCGGTAGTAGGCCACTTGTTGATGGGCCACGATATCAGCATCATGTCCATGCTCGGCTTCCTCGCCGCAGCGGGGGTTGTGGTGAACGATAACCTGGTATTGATGGACCGCATCAACCAGCTGCGCGCCCAGGGTTGGGCGGTGATGGATGCGGTGGTACAGGCGGGTCGCGATCGTTTCCGCCCGATTATCCTCACCTCTATCACTACCTTTATCGGGTTGGTACCGATCATGTTCGAGCGCTCTATTCAGGCGCAGTTCCTGATTCCCATGGTAATCAGCCTCGCCTTTGGCGTCCTGTTTGCCACCGCGGTAACCCTGGTACTGGTGCCGAACCTGTACAAGGTGATCGAAGTGCTGCGCCCGAAAGGCAAGCGCCAGGAGCAAACTGACACTCCGGTGTCTCTGGAAACTGCCTGATCGCGATTTTCACGCCGGGCAATGGTGGGGGTTTTCCGCCATTGCCTGGTCTGTGCATTAGTGCCTAAACTACCCGCCTGCAAAATGCCGACATCTCTGTCGGCTTTTTTATAGTGCTTTACAGGATCTTTACCCATGCGCATTCCGCGTATCTTCTCCCAGCAGGCCCTGGCCGGTGTTTCGCAAATCGAGTTGGATGAGGGCGCTTCCCGGCACCTGGTAAAAGTCCTGCGCCTCGGCGCCGGCCACCCTATTACTCTTTTCGACGGTTTGGGCGGCGAGTACAGCGCGGAATTGCTGGCAACGGGTAAGCGTGTACAAGTGGGTGTTGGTGCGTTTCGCGAAGATAATCGCCAGTCGCCTCTGGCGTTAACCCTGGCAATTGGCATTTCCCGCGGTGACCGATTCGACTGGGTGATACAGAAGGCTACCGAGCTGGGGGTGGCGGCCATCCAGCCGCTGTTCAGCGAGCGCTGCGAAGTCAAACTATCCGGCGAGCGCCTGCAAAAAAAACTCGGCCACTGGCGCCAGATTGCCATCAGCGCCTGTGAGCAGTGTGAGCGCAATCTGTTGCCGGAAATTGCCGAACCGGTAAAACTACCGCACTATCTGCAGACCTCAGCACAACAGGGTGCACCGCAAACCAAGCTGGTATTACACCACCGCACCGAGCTGGATCTGCGCCGCTGGGAAGCGGACAATGGCAAGCCGGATTCGGCCCTGTTGATGGTGGGGCCAGAGGGTGGATTGTCCCAGGCGGAGATTGATCTGGCCTTGGGCCAAGGCTTTATGCCACTGCGCTTGGGACCGAGGGTTATGCGCACCGAAACCGCGCCTATCGCCGCACTGTCTGTATTACAGTTCCAATGGGGTGATCTGTAGGAGCCGACGCAAGCCAAAATTGGATAGGATGAAAACCAGGAAGGGAAACTATGATTCGAGTGATTGTAGGGTTATTGGGTATCGCGATTGTCTTGTTGTCGCTGGCGGTTATTGCCAAGCCCAAGTTGGCGCAAACCATCAGTGAGCGACTCAGCGAAACGGGCTATTTCTTTTCCGCCTGGCTGCGCATCTTTATCGGTCTCTTCCTGTTGTTGATCGCTGACACGCGCCACTGGTATATCCTCTTCAACGCCCTGGGCGTATTGGTGCTGCTGAGTGGCGCCTATATGCTGCAAATGGGTTTTGAGCGCGGCAAGGCGCTGGCCATCAAGATCTCCCAGGGCAATGAAAACTTCTTGCGTATCAGCGGCATACTCGGTGTGGTTATCGGTATTATGCTGCTTTCCGCGCGCTGATTTTACGGAGCCCCATGTCTTCCACAGATTTAATTATTTTTGATTGCGACGGTGTGTTGGTGGATAGCGAGAGTATCGTTTGCCGCATCCTCGCTGAAGAAATGAATAAGTTGGGTATGGCCACCACTGCGGAGGAGCTGGATGAGCAATTCAGCGGCCGGCCCGCCAGGGACTGCCTACTGGAAATCGAGAAGCGTTTCGGCGGCCCCCTGCCAGACAATTATTTTGGCAATACCGAGCGCCGTATTCGCGAAGCATTCCACGCCGAGTTGGAACCCGTAGTCGGTATTGAGGGCTTGCTCGATCACTTACAGCAGATCGGCATGCGCAGTTGCGTGGCCTCATCGGGCTCTCACCAGAAAATGCATCTCACCCTAAATAAAACCGGTCTCTACGACTACTTCGACGGCAGGATCTACAGTGCTGAGGATGTTTCCCGCGGTAAACCCTGGCCGGAGCTGTTCCTGCATGCGGCCACCAGTATGGGGGTGGAGCCGGGGCGTTGTCTGGTCGTGGAGGATTCTAACGCTGGCGTGGAAGCTGCGGTAGCCGCTGGCATGCGGGTAGTCGGTTACAGTACCCATAAGCAGAGAGCGCCACAGCTGGAGCAGCGCGGTGCCAGGGTAGTTAGCGATATGATGTCGGTGTTGAATTTCCTCTAACGGCTAGATATCTCCTGCCGCCGGCAGCTTGTTCTACACTGAATTTGACGTCTGCAAACCGGAAGTTTTGTCTATGGCGGGCAAGCCTTTATTCGTCTGCTATCTCGCCCTGCTGGTGCTATTACTTGCCGGCTGCCCCACCCCCGATCCCAATAGAAAATATGCCCTTGAGCCTCAGTCTGCGGTGCAGTCCGGAGACAGTGAGAAAGAGGCGCGGCAGGCGGCTCCCTTTGCCGATGATTTGGTGCGCTTTTTACGCGGAAATTCCCGTAAAG
This sequence comes from Microbulbifer mixtoriginis (SeqCode), assembly GCF_052467515.1. Lineage (NCBI taxonomy): Bacteria > Pseudomonadati > Pseudomonadota > Gammaproteobacteria > Cellvibrionales > Microbulbiferaceae > Microbulbifer > Microbulbifer mixtoriginis (SeqCode). The sequence goes on from NZ_CP174314.1 coordinate 4,730,762, forward strand.
ATGGGGATACTTTTAGATTGCGCCTGGAGTTTGACCCCGGTGGCTTTGCCCCGCGTATGGATAGCATCGCCGATCTGGAGGCGCTATTGGTGATCATGCGCGATTTCCCCGAGATGCGTATTACGATTGAGGGGCACACGGATAATGACGGTGACCCAAAGAAAAACCTGCACCTCTCTCAGTGGCGCGCAGACTGGGTACGCAATTTTTTGATAGAGCGCGGTATCGATGGCGACCGCATGCGTGCACAGGGCTATGGCGATACAGATCCTATCGCTGATAACGAGAGCAAGGCTGGGCAAAGGGAAAATCGACGCCTGGTTATCCGCGTCTTGAACTTCGATCGAATGCCGAGCAGATTGCCGCGATTAAATACATCTCCGAGCCCATAAATTTAATAAAAACCCGGCATTGATCGCCGGGTTTTTATTATTGCAGTTGCCGAATGAGCGTTATTGCCGACAAATCAGGTGGATGCTTTGCCTAGCGCCTCACCGTTATTTGCCGGTGTTTGAAAAGGCTGCCCACTAATAACCTGGCGCATCAACTTCGCCCCCTGGCGCAAACCGAGAATACTTTGAGCGGTTAATACTCCCGAGATCATTGCCCCGGCGACACCGCAACTCATCACATCCTGGCCGGTGAGATAGAGTCCATTGAGTCGAGTCTTGGGTCTCAGCCAACGCTGTTCAAAACGTTTGGGATCGTGGTCGAGGCCATAAATTTCACCGCGTGGATAGAAGCAGAAATAATCTGTCGACAGCGGTGTGGATAACTCGTAGTAATCGATTTGCCCGCGCAGATGGGGGAAATGCTTGTAAAGGTGCTCCAATAAGCGCTGGCTGAAGGCCTCTTTCAGGGCTTCATAGTCATCACCGCGCTTGCCCCAGGGTTTGTCATGCCACTGGGCGAACCAATCGTAATTGGCTGGTGCAACGATTTCGATAGTGGCGCGCCCAGGATAGCGCTGGGTAAAGGTGGGGTCCTTGGCCGAGGGGAAAGAGATATAGGCTAGCGGAATATCTTTGTCGCTATCCTGCAGGAAGGCCTGCATATCCTCCTCGTAGTTCTCACTGGTATAGAGCCAGTAATTGGTTTTCGGTAGTTGTAGTTCTTCGGCGGTCTTTTCCAGGCCGATATACAGGCACAGGTGAGACATAGATGGAGTGACGGTTTTTAGGTCGCGCAGGTAACCGAGGCGCTCACTGGCACTCTGGGGCAGTAATTTTTCGAAAGTATTGAATACCCCCGCTCCGGAAATCACCACGGGCGCCTCGATTTCGGTGCCATCACTCATGCGTAGGCCGCGAACCTTATTGCCATCTAACAGAATGGTTTCCACCTTGGCATAGGTAAATACATCGCCGCCACTGGCCTGAATTTGCGGAATAATGGTCTCGGAAATCTTGCTGGCACCGCCCACGGGGTAGTAACCCCCATACAAATAATGTTTGGCAATCAGGGCGTGAATAATAAAACTGCTCTGTGCCGGCGCCATGCCGTTGTCGCCCCACTGACCAGTGAGTACGGAGATCAGTTTCTCGTTGTTGGTGATTTCAGCCAACACTTCGCGGGTGGTTTTGTTCAGCCAGGAGGGGTCGCGCAGTTTACGCCAAAGCCGCAGGAGTGGGCCGCACCAGCCGGGAAACAGCTTCTCCATCGCAATGCGTTGCATGGATTTGGCCACCTCGTTGAGGCGGCCCAGATAGCGCTCGATGTTTTCCCGCTCGTCGGGAAAATGTTTAACCAGTTCATCGATAAATGTTTGGCGACCGGCGCGCAGATCAAACTGCTCTTCGCCGATACAAATGCGATCGTAGGTGGCGTCCATCGGCGCCCAATGCAACTTACCCCCGCTGATAAAGTCGAAAATCCGGCCTGTCATGGTCGGGTGCTCGCCCACATCGCCAATGTAGTGCACGCCGACATCCCACTCGTAGCCATTGCGGTCATAGGCATGGGTATAGCCGCCGGCGGTGTAGTGCTGTTCCAGGACCAGTACCTTCTTACCGGTGGCACTCAGCATAGCCGCAGTAGTCAGGCCGCCGATTCCAGAGCCGATTACCAGGGCATCGTAGGGGCCGTTCAAGCGACTGGCACGGTAACGCTGGCCAATACGCAGGCGGCTGGGCTTGGGGGCACTGCGTTTCTTCTCGGTGGTTTCGGACATGGTGGCCTCATCACTATTGTTTTTATCTCTCAACCATATCGTTCAAATATTGACTATGCAACAAGTTGCATATTTTTGATCTTGCTGGTCGGCTTGTACTTTTAATGAAAAGAAATATACACTTTGTATATGAATAGTATGTGCGGTGTATAAAATGGGTATCGTTAAAATCTCGGATGAATTACATGATGAAATTCGTAAAGCGAGTACAACATTGGCGCGTTCTATTAACGCCCAGGCCGAGTATTGGATAAAGATCGGCATGTTGGCCGAGCTGAATCCAGAGCTCAGTTACAGCCAGTTGTGCAAGAAACTACTGCGCACCGAATCATTTACTCTGGAAGAGCTCACTCGTGAATAACATAAAAATAAAGACCGCCAGGGAACAGGCGTTGATGCGTAACTCCGGTGAATTATTGAGCCGGGTGTTCGCCATGCTCGATGGTATTGTGAAGCCGGGTATTACTACCATGGAAATTAACGACCGGGTGGAAACGTTTATTACCCGGGAGTTGCAGGCGCGCCCGGCCAGCAAAGGGCAATACGACTATCCCTACTCTCTCAATACTTCGATTAATGAGGTGGTTTGCCACGGCATGCCACGTGAGGGGCAGGTGTTGCGCGATGGCGATATCGTCAACGTGGATATAACCCTGGAAAAGTCCGGTTATATCGCCGATTCCAGCAAGATGTATATGATCGGTAATGTGACTCCCATTGCCAAAAAACTGGTGCAGTGTTGCTACGATGCCATGTGGGCCGGTATTCACACCGTAAAACCCGGCGCGACTTTTGGTGATGTGGGCCATACGATTCAACAGTATGTTGAAAAGCGCGGGTTCAGTGTGGTGCGTGAATACTGTGGCCATGGTATTGGCCGTGAAATGCATGAAGAACCCCAGGTAATGCATTTTGGCCGAGCGGGCAGCGGAGCTGTTTTACGCGAGGGAATGACATTTACGATTGAGCCCATGATCAATCAGGGCAATCGCAAAACCAAACTCAAAAAAGACGGTTGGACCGTGGTGACCAAAGATGGCAGGCTCTCCGCGCAGTGGGAGCACACAGTGCTGGTTACGGTGGATGGATATGAAGTGCTGACTTTGCGGGAAGAGGAAAAGAAGAGTTAGAGGAGAGGCTAATTTCTTCGCTTTCATAGCACGTAGAGAGTAATTCTCTACGTGCTATGCGCTTGATCTAGTGCTCGGACTCAGGATACCTGTCCTGAACTCACTCCACTGTCAGTGGAGGTTTCCTTTGCTACCCAATCAAGCAATTTTTTAGCCCGTGATCGAACCTTGTGATTGTGGGACCAGGCCAGAGTTCTCTCCAGAAATGGTTTTGCAAGCTTTGGCTTTTTAAGTTTTGCGAGGTGAAAGCCAATAGCGCTATTTATTTCAATACTATTTGGATTCTTCTGATAGGCTGCCATCATGGTTTTCAGTGCGGCCACACTTTCGCCTTTGTACTGCTGAGCCATCCATTTGTACTGGTAAGCCGATAGGGAAGCCGGATTTAGCGCTATAGCCATATCTGCATAATGCACCGTTTTGGTATAGCTCCCCTCATCCCATTGCCGGGATTCAAGCGTATCATGTAAGCTATATAAATGGTAAACAGATAGATTCGTTGCCGCTGTATGGTTCAAATCTGATATTTCTGATACTTCCTGAAGTAAAGCCTGTGCCGCAGTCTCCTGCTGATTGTGCATTAATAGATTCGCTTTCAGAGCGATAACTCCTGGTAACTTGGCAGCATCTTTTTTTACTTTATTCAGATAGCTTAACGCCTGATCATATCTTTCAAGGTCAACCGCTCGCTTCGCCAATAATAGGGATTTTTCATTATGGTTCAGTTTGCGCTTTTCGATTTTAAAGACGTTTTTGGTTAGATTAACCTTGTAGCCCGACAGACGCCGTTCTTTTAGGTAGCGAGTTAATGCGATATCTAAATCTTCCTCTCGGATATCATAATGTTGTGTAAAGAGATCTAGTGGATCTCCTCCATTATTGATATCCGCTAGGTAATTTTTGGTTTTTTCATGATATGCATTTTTTCTGGCATCTTCGCTAAAAAATAAATAATGTAATAATAACCATGCACTGGCGTAATACTGGTTAGCATGTTTCCAACCTTTCCTGTTGTAGTTTGGTTGGAGAATTTCCCTGGCTTTCAAAGTGCCTTCTTCCAGAGAGTAAGCTCTCCACTCCGGAACGTTGCCGATGGTGATGGAATCCTTATCAATAGTCGCACTGGCTAATAATTCTGCGAAGCCCTCTGAATACCACCTGGGGTAACGCATGGAACCCCGTTCACGCATAAGATGGTGAACATATTCATGAAACATGATTGCTTGGCCGTTCAATATGCCACGTTTGTTTTCCTGAGAAAAAATTAAGGGGCCATCGATGGTATTGATGTAGAAGCCTGCGATACTTCTTTTTCCGGAGAATTTTTCAAATTCTCTAGACTTATTAAAGTGATAGACCCTAAGCCTAGAATTTTCAGGACGATCTTCCATGCCTGTTACCATAAGTGAGGCACTGCGAAATTTTTCCAGCTCGCGCAATAAGGCCTCAGCTTTTTTCGATGAAACATCGGAGTAGACGGTAAAGTTAGTGCTTTTATATTCCCGCCAATCTCTGGCGTAGGCTGATACCGTTAAGACGGATAGCAATAGAAAGGATATAAGGCAGTAAACTCTGCTTTTCATGGAATATCTCTAATAAAAGTGCGGAGAGGCTTGAGCCAATTAAAGGGGCGGGATTTTATAGAGGCATATACGTTTAGTACATGCCAAATCATATGGTCATTTGGTATAGGTGTTGTCCACCCTGCTTTTCTTGGCTTGTGGCGACAATATGTTTCTCAGTTTTTGACGTTGGCTTTTACAGTGTCTTTCTCTGAGATTAAATTGTTGACGAATATCATGAATCAGTATTTGCCTCGAACTCTTATGCCGCTCATGGGGTGCAAAAAGGCTGCTGGCGCTCTCTAGCAGGTCAACAGCCCTCTGTAATTTTTGTAGGCCTATTCTGCTGAGATTATCCTCTTTTGTTAATTCCTTGATCACTAGAGAGGCCAGCTCTTTACGTGCTATATCCTCGGGGAGCCCGCTTTTGGTGCATAGCCCATAAGTACCATCGATAAAGTGTTTCCATTCGTTTTCGATATGTGTGGTAAGCCCCTTGTTCATTTTTATGTCAGAACAGCTATGGCCAATAGACTTTAACTGATAGATTGTATCCGTGTATCTTGTTTTAAATAAATCAAAAATCTGTTTTGGATTATTTTGTAGCCGAAGGTCTTTTAACCAGGATACATAACCTTTGGCGTAGAACTCCTGGTTATGGGATTCATTATGGGTGCCGAAGAATGAATGGCATTGCAGGCCCAGTACCATCGTGTAGGAAGCTTTAGGCATAACAAGGGCATTCTGGTAGTTTGCAAACTCTTCTTGCCTTAAACCGCTTAGCGATAGAAGCTCCTCTTTGCTATAAAAGTGACTCTGTAAATATTCTATTAATTCCATAAGTACACACCCGAATGTGCCGTTGCGATCAGATTGGCAGTGCAGCTTGACATAAAACTTACGGCAACACTTCGATGGAGGGCGTAGTATATAAGTCGGGCTATAGATTATATGCAGAGACTTTAGGGAAGCTCTAAGTAGCGATTTATTGTTATTTAAGTTCGAGACGCTTCCCTGCGACTGAATGCTTTATTAAGATTTTTAAATAAAATTGTTAACCCTGTTAATCAATCCTGAAGAAATAATATATCTGTACGAATAATATATTTTATTCCACGAGTAATTGGCGTTGAGCTGTGGATCCTATGCAAGGCGTGCATACCATGGGGGAAACACAGTACGGATCCAGCGGGGGTTCTTACATCAATATCCATCATGGAGTGCCGGCTGGGCTGTTGGTAGGGGTTATCTGCATTGACACGAAAACGTGTGGCTCCGCCGTCAAAATCTTCACTGAGTAAAACTAGAAAAGTCATTTCGCTAAAACGGTCTGGAAAACCATTAGCGACCAACTTGCCATCTATGATTCGGCTGCCCGGCCAGGCTCCATCGGTGTGAAATTGAAAGTAATCACCTTCACCATAACGATAAAAGCGAAAACGCTGATTGAGTCCCACTGGCTCCCGCCCTTCAAAGTAGCCATTGGGGTCCTGCATAAAAGCGCTGCACCGCTGCCAGATTAGCCGTTCGGTAGTTTCATCTACTACCCAGGTAAGGCTGTCGTTATGGCGTACCTCCCTGGGCAAAGAAACGGCGGCATCTGGCAGATAACCGATATTTTCAGTGATATCGATGAGGCGCTGACATTCCTCACTGGAAAATACATTGAGTAATTGAAAAGCACCGGGCACCTCAGCAATCTCTCTGCGCTGAACCAAAGACGGGGCGCTATCTTTGAGTGAGGCTGGGTTTTCCAGTCGTGCGGCCCAGGTGGGCAGAGCAGGATGCTCCGCACCGGGTTCCCTGGCGATAATAAAGAAATCCTGCTCAAGGCTGCTGTTGGCCTCAGTTGATGGATTCATCGCAATGTCTGGAGAGCTTGGCATAATGACTTCGTCCAAAATATCTGCACTCGAGTTTTTTAATTAATGATTAATAAGGGTGAGCTGGGCAAATTGTCGGTGTCCCTCAGCCCCGCCGTGGTAGCCAAAGCCACTCTGTTTGGCACCTACCCATGGTGTTCCACCGGCACCCTGGTTAATACCAATCATGCCTGCCTGTAGTTGATTCGCGACTTCCTGAGCATCCGCTTTGCCAAATACCACGGCCCCCAAGCCGTATACAGAGTCGTTTGCTCTGTGAATCCCCTCTTCAATGGTGCTGAATCGGTCTATTGCGACTACCGGGCCAAAAGTTTCCTCGTCCTCAAGTTGCATACCCGGTTTGATTCCACTGATGACCGTTGGAGGAACAAAAGGAGGTTTGGGGGATTTTTCTCCCAGCAAAAGCGTTGCGCCCTTCTCTATGGCGTCATGAATATGCTGAACCACTTTTTGATGCTGACGGGGATTGACCAATGGACCTATATCGACATCCCCTTCTGGCCAACCACCGGTGCGATAATTTTTTGCAATGGCAACCACCGCTCGCTCAAACTGGTCCGCAATGCGCTCGTCCACATAAACACGCTCGGTTGAAGTACACATTTGCCCGGCATTTTCAAAACTGGAAGCCACGGCGAATTGTGCCGCGCGGTGAATATCGGCGCTGGCCAAAACCAACATGGGATCATTGCCGCCCAACTCCATGATCAGGCGTTTTAACTTGGGAGCAGCATTGGCCATGATGGCTTGGCCGGTAGCACGGGAGCCGGTGAAAGCGACCATATTGATGTCCGCTTTGACCAGGGCTTCTCCGGTTTTCCCATCCCCATGGGCAATCTGTAATACCCCGCTGGGCAGCGACTGGTTCAGGGTTTTTACCAGTAGGTCCGCAACCAGAGGGGTTTCTTCGGAGGGTTTTAAAACCACGCTGTTGCCGGCAATCAGTGCCGGTACGATCAGGTTATTGGCCATTGCCAGGGGATAATTCCAGGGGGAAATAACCGCGACCACGCCCAACGGACGATATTGAATTTCACTATTACCCTGGCGCTGGCTGCGCAGGGCCTCACCGGAATCTCCGGCCAACCAGGGGCCACTGTGGATGGCGCCGCTAGCCTCATAGCTGGCCCGCCGCGCATCTTTACCCATCTCACGGCTGATCAGTTTTGCCAATTTCGCCTGTATGGGTTCAAGCTTTTTATAGGCTTGTTGTACAAGCTGTACACGCTGCTGAATGGATTTTTTGCCCCACTCAACCTGTGCCTGCTTGGCCTGTTGCAGCAATTTTTTTAAATCGTCTTCATAACAAATAGCGACACTGCCGACAACTTCGTTATTTAAAGGATCTATTGAGTTCAGGGTTTTATTCATGGGGTTTTGATCGATATTTCAATTTATTTAATGTTTAAACAACGCGATAGTGCGAATTTCCAGGCTGGTACGCCGGGGGACATTTTCGCTTTCCGGTAAGTCGAAGGCGCTATGGGGGCTGCCGGTAATCACATCGCTGTGTTCGCTATCAAAAACCCGCAGTAGCAACCCTTCGCCGGGGCGCATATCACTAAACCAAATCCAGCGGTGTTGAGGATTGGCGCTGATGACAGAAATCTGCCCTTCCCGTTCTGGGTAAATCAGGCGCATTTTGTGGAAATCCGCTGCTTCCACGCTGCGCAGGTCCGCCATAGCCAGGGGGGACTCTTCAACCCGATGCAGCAGCGGCAGCCACAGGTTCACAAACTTAAATCGGGGATATTCGTCCGGATTTAAGCCGTATTCCGGTAGCGTCTGCTTGAGCTGGCGCTGGGCAGACCAGGGCGTGTAATCGTTGTGCGCGATTTTTACCGGGGCGCGGCGACTGCGGCTCTGCTCAGCGATGGCGTCTGCTTTAGTCTGAGCGCGCAGCGTGTGATCGAAGGTCACAACCTGGTCCGCCCCCAAATAAGCAGCCAGCCATCGCTCAATCGCCGGATACCACTGAGTACGGATCAAGGTGTCTTGGGATTCTGGCGAAAGCACTGTGCTATTGGCTGAAGGCTTGTTGCTATCCAGCGCTTTTAAAGTGTCATCCAGCTGGTGCAGGTCGATACCGAGGCTGGGCTCTACCAGCTCAAACCCCTGTTCGTCCAAACGGAAGGTCTCCCCCGCAGCCTGCAGTTGCCTGCCGTCATGAACTGTCACCAGGTGGGGGATTACCTGATCGATCAGGCTAGCGGGGCCGGGGCCTGTATGGCGTTGGTCGTAGACCAGCTCTGCGCTGGGGTCTGCGTAGTTGATACTTGCCCGCATTAAGCCCGGTGTCGATGATTGCAGAGTCGCGCCTGGCATAGTGGGTTCCTCACTCATGAAGGTCTATGTATCGGCAATGCTAGGCTGGAGCAGATACAATGAAAATCAAGTAACGATTGTGAGTGATACAGGTTTGACTAGGGGCAACAGAGACGATCGCCTGGACCGGCTTGAACTAAAGCAACTGCGGTTGCTGCAGGCAATTCTGCGGGAGTTAAATTTATCCCGGGTGGCCGACCAGCTCGGTGTGACTCAGCAGACTGTGAGTGAACAGCTCAAGCGATTGCGGGAGATCTTTGGCGATCGCTTATTTATTCGGACCAGCAATGGAGTGGTAGCCACTCCCCTGGCAGAACGGCTGGCACCGAGGATCGATAGAGTGTTAAACGAAATCGCCTCACTGTTGCGTGGGCACGAATTTCTGCCGGCCGAGTACACTGGTATTTTTACTATCAGTGCCACCGACTTTGAACAGCGAGTGGTATTGCCGGGTCTGCTGAAAAAACTGCGTGAACAGGCCCCGGGTCTCAAAGTGGTTGTGCTCAAGCTGGAAATCGACCGCATGGCGCAGCAGCTGCAAACCGGTGAGGTAGATTTGGTCTTCAGTACACCCGGTTTTGTGCCGGACAACTGCCCGACAATGCTGCTGTATCGAGAGCACTATGTTTGCGTGTGCTGCCGGCATGCAAAAATACCCGGCCAGTTAACAGGGGAGACCCTGGCATTGGCACAGTTGGCGGCGCTACCGCAATTGGTGGTGTCTCCCTCCCGCGGAGAACTGCGTGGCATGGCCGATACCTGGTTCGAGGAGTTTGGCCTGCAGCGCAATGTGGTGTTGTCGGTTCCCTCTTTTGCCGCTGCAGCCGAATGTATTGCCTCCACCAATACCGTGGCTTTTCTGCCGTCGCGCCTGTTGCCCGATGAACGCCTGAGTACCCTGCCGATTGCCGACCAGCCCCCCGGTTTCGATGTGATCGCCGCCTGGCACAGTCGCAGCGGGCAGGACCCGCTGCATAAATGGATTAGGGAGTTATTGGCGCAGCAATTTGCTCCAGCGACGGATCATCAGTAAAAACGTGCAAGAGTATTCTTTAGCGGCCTCGCTATTAGATAAAGCATTGGTGTTGAATGTGGGTAATCAGGCCGTAGTATTTTTAGAGTGGTGAACGATCTACCCCTTGCCCTTTTCCACTAGGGACTCACGGTGTCATCTTTCTGCAACCACTCTTACCAATCATTGCCTGGGATTGCGTGATCGCCCTCACTTGATCTGACTAAAGAGTTTTGCTCAAGAGTTGCAGGATACTGGTGGCTTTCCTTTTGGGTGCCGAGTTAATGAATTTGAATCTGGTAATTCTCGTATGAATTATGGTTCCAATGTTTACCTGTTCAGGATGGTGGAATCCCTGGGCCTGTTGATGCGCACCCGCCTGTGGATGCAAATCCTGTTGGCTATGGTGCTGGGGCTCGGTATTGGCCTGCTGCTGTCGCCGGAAGGGGCTGGGCTGGTCGATGAGAATCTCAGCGTAATATTGGCCAGCTGGTTCAAGCTGCCCGGTGCCCTATTCCTGAATATGATCCAAATGGTGGTGATTCCACTGGTGGTCTCCTCCATTATCCTCGGGCTCTGTGGCAGTGGAAATGTATCCCAGCTCAAGCGGGTTGGCTTGCGTATAGCGCCCTATTTTATTGCCACCACCACAGTAGCGGTGATTATCGGCATAGTCCTGGCCCAATTTATTCAACCGGGTAACTATATCGATGAGGCCCTGCTCACGGCAGCTACTGAATTACCCGGCAGCCCACCACCACAGATGCTGGAATCCAAGCCGCTACCGGAGCGAATTGCCGAACTGATTCCGGCCAACCTGAATCAGAGCATCGCCATGCGCAATATGCTGCAGCTGGTGGTTTACGCGATTTTTACCGGAGTGGCAGTGATGTTGCTGCCGCAAAAGCAGCGTGAAACTGCAGTCTATGCCTTCGGCATAGTGCAGGAAATCGCCTTGAAAATAGTCGGTTGGGCCATGCTGTTCGCGCCGCTGGCGGTATTCGGATTATTGGCAGATATCGCCATTCGCGTGGGTTTAACCGCAATCGTGGGGATGTCTGTCTATGTCGGTACGGTTATTCTGGGGCTACTAATCCTACTGCTGTTTTATCTGTTGATTGTCGCACTGGCCACGCCAATGCGGCCTCTGAGCTTTCTGCAGCGCATCAGTGGCGTACAGCTACTGGCCTTTTCCACCTCCAGCTCCGCGGCCGTAATGCCGCTTTCAATGCGCACTGCCGAGACTTCCCTGGGAGTGAAACCTTCTATAGCCAAATTTATTGTGCCTCTTGGCGCTACGGTGAATATGGACGGCACTGCCCTCTATCAGGTAATTGCGGCGATTTTTCTCACCCAGGTTTATGGCATTGACCTCAGCACGGCACAACTGGTGGGACTTACCGTAACTACTGTGGGCGCTTCAATCGGTTCCCCAAGTACACCGGGTGTGGGGATAGTGATTCTCGCCAGTATCCTGGCTGGGATAGGTGTCCCACCAGAGGGTATTGCACTGATTCTCGGTGTGGACCGCATACTCGATATGTGCAGGACCGCCGTTAACGTCACGGGCGATCTCACCGCCTGTCTGGTGATGGATAAACTACTGGGCAGCGACAGTCTGGAAGAACCTGAAACCCAAACTGCTTAAGTGTTTTTTCGGGAGGTTTGGGGCTAGAGGTTAATGGAAGCTTTGCAGGATCTCCAGGGTACGGGGGTCCTGTTTGCCCTCATAATATTTCTCTAAAACCTGCATAAATAGATTATCAGCGCCACCCGCAGCAAGGGCGAACAGGGTCATACTGGATCTGACCTTGATCGCATCAAGACTACCGAATATTTCCAGGGCGCTGAGATCTTGCAGGTGTAATAACTCCTGACAACACTCCCGCAATCGCGGTCCAAGTTGCGGGTGCTTCAGGTAAGCCTGCGCCTCCTCTAGACCTGTCATCCCATATCGTTGTGACGTAGCGCTGTGTCCCAGTCCCTTGAGCTGCGGAAAAATATACCAAATCCAGTGACTGCGTTTGCGCCCCTGCCGCAACTCCTGCAGGGCCTGTGCATAAGAGTCGTTTTGTGCCTGGCAGAACCGCTCCAGGTCAAAATAATCACTCATAAACATTTTTCCGTAAAAGGTCATTGATGTTTTACAGAAAGAAAAGCGTAGCATGAATGTTTATAGGCTAAATTATAGGGGCCATGTTCTGGCTGGAATAGTAAAGAGGTGGTACTTACCCTCTAAGCAGCTGCTTTTGAGCAGCGCTTATTGAAACCGTGGAATAACCACCCTGTAAATTACGTCTTGTGAGATAGTGAAATTTTTCAAGATGAATGAAATAGAAGGCGGAATTAACCGCCTTTTTATCGTGAGCGGCTTAGGTTCAGCTGCACTGCATAATCATCCAAGAATTATCAAAGTTACATTTCTTTGCGTCACTTTCCCTAACCCAGATATAAAGCATGCCACAATCTCCCCACATAACCTCAACATCATCGTCGGAATCAAACTGTAGTAGTAATTTCCAGTCATTTGGCTGGTCCCTTAGTTGTTTTGCTTTTTCTGAGGTAAAGCCTTCAGGTTCACCGCAATAGACGCCACCGCTAACCAGCTGACATTTCTCCTCCATTGTGTCATTCTGCACGGGCTTTGGGTAACCTCCCACTTGATGGTAAGGATCATCCCCATAATTATTCGCGATAAATTCATAATAATCGCAGTGATCTTCATCCGATATTTCTGTGTAAGAAATATCTAGACGATCTAAGTCGGGGTAGCTGGTGAACCGAGAAGACCTTAAATATTTGATTTCTGGAGCAATAGATTCGGGATCTATATTGATGGGTAACGGTTGTTCAAAGGGTTCTTCGCTACCATTTTCATAGATGACGGCCCATCCGTTCTTATCTTTTGGGGCAAAGCCCCAAGGGCACTCTTTAAGGTCATAAAAAAATAAAAGTCGCCCCTGTTTAGGTAGCCAATCAATACACTGGTCGGCATTAATTTCAGATAAATCCAGCTGGGCGATAAAGCTTAAAGGTTCATCATTATTTTCTGGCCACTTGACTTCCTGACAAACAATGGGAATTCCACCTAAAAAACTGTTTGTCTCAGTGGGGGAGCTTAGTAAGCGTAAGCATTTATGTCCAAGATTTTTAACATCTTCAATCATTACAACATCCCTTTAATTTCGTAACAGAGAGGTAAACTCTGTACTTCCAATCAGTGTTCTTAATTTACTATCAATTAACACTTGTGTATTGAAAGGAAAGAACACACTGACCCGAGATGTGTTGCGAAAAGATCTCTGCAGGTTTGCACTCGACATCCGTATCTGATTTTTCCAGAGAGTAGTCTATTCTTTCCTTCTTCCGTCTTAGTCGGTTGACGGAATCCAATTTAAGCGGTGGGCAATAAAGTCCGTATATCATCAGGCACTGGCATAGATTTTCCAGCCTGTTGGTCTACCCAAACAATCTTAGCTTCACCGGTGGTGTAGACTTTATCGGTGTTATCCGCATCTCTGATCTCGTAATAGCTATTAAAGCTACTACGCCCAGGAGTGCCGCCATACATACTAACAGTAATGTTGGCTGGAAATACCAAAGGTAAATGAAAATTGGCCGAAGCATTGAGTAGTACTGGGCCATCTCCTTGATTACTGCTTACCGCGCCGGAGCGTTTAATAGCCGCTAACCAGCTGCAGCTGCAGCGGCACTGCTCAAAGTAGGTGAAGTAGGTAGCGTTGTTGATATGCCCTAAGGCGTCCATATCACCCCAGCGTACAGCTAAGGTTTCCTGATGTAGAAGGTTACGGGGGGCTTCACTCATTGTCATTACACTTAAATCAAAACAGTAAAGCGGTTAATTGTAATGGGCCGTCGAGGCTGTGAGTAGGGTTATATTTTATATTCTTAAGTTAATGCAAGACTGCAAGAAAACATCAATATTACTTTTGTCTTTTCTGCTTACTTCTACGTTGCGGCGGTTGATTAGTAGTAAGTGCCAGCAAAAAATAGTTGACATCAAATAGTTACTTGCCGATCCGCTTCCGCAAACTGGAGCCGGGAAACCTATGGGAATGTTCGCAAGAAATCACTACGCCGTATTATTGAGGCCGCCGAAATACAGTCTCCCTGTGACAACGAACACCGCCAAGCGCGTTAGTATTCCATGGAATATCCAGGAGAGAATGTGAAGTCAAAGAAAGTGACTTCTTTTTCGCAGGCGTTTAATGGTCGTGTGGTAAATTATAAATGGCTCTTGTATGTAGTGGACATGTAATTTTTATAGTTTTGTATCTTTGTTATAGGGCTGAATGGTTTTTTAATTTCAGATTTACAATTTATGGCTGCTTTGAAAGTAGTAGCCTTTTAGGCAGGTGAGAGTTTTTAAATATTATTTTAGTGGGAGGTCTCACTTACATGATGCACAGGAGTTAATGTCCGGTGCATCATGATTGATTTTCTAAATTATTTTTGCTGCTTTATTCGGCTTCAACGGTAATTCGTAGTGTTCCAGAAAAGGGGGCCGATGCCTGATTGGGCTCCCACTGATTTTCGGGGATAATAATAACAAAAGTGGCGTTATCATCCGCGCAGTTGGACGCTTGAAGGACGTTGTTGGTGATGGCTTGTCCAGCTGGGGCCGGTTCAGGAAGTGCACCATCATTCTGGTAGACCACATCGTAACTAATTGAAGTCCCGTCAGATCCAATTAAGCTATATGTAGGGTCAGCACCATCATTTTCAAAGGTTATGCCATAAAGTGAAAAACCATTTCCGGCAACACAAAACCTGTCGTCGGCTATTGCGTCATTTCCCGGTGTGGGGTTTGAAATAGTAATTGGATCAACATTATCTATTGTGATAGTTGTATCAAATTGGAGGGTTATCAAACTGGTTGCACTATCTGTGGCTTGGGATAGCGCGGATGGAGTAAAGCCAATGGCTAATCCGGTAACTACTATGGGTGCCAGAAAATTTGCTGTAACAATTCTCATTGTGAACTCCCTTTCACATTAGATCACACAATATCTGTAAATCAATAACGACAAAACCAAATGAGAATGAGTGGTTTCTGTATTGAAATATTAGTCGTGAATTTTCTGTGGAATCTTGCTGGGCGGTTATCTAATTATTTTAGAGAGATAACTACTAGTTTTAGAGAGAGGTTTCTTATTTTTAGGTTGGGGCTTTGGCGGTTAAGTTGCCTTTGTAAATATTCTAGTGAAGCTTTTTTTGAGGTTTATGGGTCTTTAGGCCTGTTGTTAGGCGGCGGTTTCAATTTTTCGGCGCCGGAAAATTTAAATCTGATAGGCTCAAGTGACCCCAATCACTACGCAGACCGTTACCTAAAAGGGCAAATAGGGAATATTCACGAATCATTGGCCAAGGTCCGCCAAGCTATCAAAGTAAAAGACGGCGGCGAGGTCTGGCTAAGCAGTGAATTTTTAAATGTGCTGAAGGTATTAGAAGATTTAATCGGCGTAGTGTCGGCCCTGGCTGGCATACTCACTACACATGCACTTCGCAATGGAAAAACCTGACCAGGATGCAGCAATCAACGGCAACAAAAGCAGCGCGGATAGTTTGGGGTCTCAACTTAGGCCAATAAGGGCCTAAGTTATTTATTGTGTTAAAGGATGTTGTTTATGGAAAAGAATATAAGCAGATACGGCTTTTTTCTGAGAGAGTCCACCTTATGAATGGTAGAGCAAAGAGTTTCAGAGGTTCAGCACCTACAGAAGTAACGGCAATGGAGCTGGTGGAAGAGATTGCGAAGTCTAAGTAAGCAGATTTTTATTCTTGGTTACAGGATTTGAATATTGTGACAGGGAAGTTTACCGAATACTCGATTGAGTGGGGCGAGTTTCTCGTGGAACCTTGCCCAGATACTGAAGAACAGCACAAAAACTAACTTGCCCAAGCTGGTATTGGCGGCCCCTAGTCACTAGAAATAATTTCTTTGATGGAGAGACAATACAGATCAATCTTTTTCTTTCAGGCAATCATATAGGCCGATGTACGCTATTAGCATCTTGAACTATAAAAAATATGTTGGAGCTTGTCTGTTGCCGTGGGCGTGAATCTTCGAAAGGAGTTAGAGCTAACGCTTACACAGATGCGTGGAATTGAAAGTAGTATGGATTGGCTAGCAAACCACACTACGGAAATGCTTAACCAGTAAAGTTACTTTTCTAGCTGTATTGCTTTGAGTCGACACACTGAAATTTAACTATTTAATATTAATTGATGGTTGATGGTTGATGGTTGATGGTTGATGGTTGATGGTTGATGGTATGTTATTAAAATGCTGCTCAATCTCTAGGAAAGTATCAGTTACTTCTTTTAAATATGCTGGGCCATGTATTTTTGATACAGCTATAGATGCATCTTTTAACATATACGACAGGTAGGTTATTGCTTCAGCTTCTAGGTAATTTGATTTGCTTTTAAATAATGACTCCCCGGATAGCTCATTAACTTTGTACCCACTTTCTAATCTCGCCATGAATAGATTGACTCCGCTGTGCGTGTGTGCGGAAAAATAGTCGTAGATTTTTATGCTGTTTTGGTTGTGCTCGGCTAATTTGAATTTTTGAGCCACGCTTAATTCTTTGAATTCTTCGTTTGGTTTATAAAGCTTATAATAATCACCCCTCCTTTTCTTTGACTCCCTTTCATTTGATCTACCTTTTATGGAATCTTTTTTCCTGTTCTGTCTTTCGGCGAACAGATAGTTCGCATAATTTGGATTTTTTTCTAAGTTTTTAATGTCTATATAGACTTCATAGGTAGTGCGAGCGATTGGCAGTGTTGCTATATATAATTTGTTTTGAAAGAGTTTAGAGAAGGCCGTACTTAATTCTATCATTGAGGCATGTAGTCCCATAATAGATTGGTAAGGCGCATCTTTGTTATCCTTGTTGCAGCACCCTTCGAATATTACTTGGGAATATTTTATGATTGCATCAAGTTCTTTTAAGTAGTTCTCATGCTCATCAAGTGTTTTTGATTTGTATTTCATTCGTTTTAATTAATTTTTTTGTTACTGGAATTTCTGGAATTGCTGGAGTTGTTTTTTCAAAGAGTATACCCTTTAAGTAGTTCTGCCTTTAGAGGTTTTATTTTCTTTCCCTCTCTTTAGTTAGAAACCAATCAATTGAAGTGCGTAATTTATTGATGAGCCGTCAAAATCCTATCATCCTAAGGCGATGCTTTAAAATCTGGAACACGCAGCAGCAACGATCCAACCAAATTTCAAAACTCTTCACACCTTCCTGAAGTAATCAAAACCACCAATTTTCCCACAAACCCCACAGGAGCTAAGGGCTCCTAGGCTCACTGGTGAAAAAAACATACCGAAAAAGGGGCTGCCATTCACTCCTCCCGATTTTGGGTGCTCTTTTAGTTGATGAAATGAGATTGGCGGCGAGGGCCTGAGCTGGTGCGGGGGGTGGTTAAGAGTTGGATTTCACACTTTGAAGAGTTGGGAAGAAAGGTGAAGAAAGATTGCACGACCAAAAGGCTTGAGCGGCGGCAAAGTGTCAGCGTGATTTTGCGGTGACACAATGTGACACTTTGGGGAAATATGGCGCCAATTTTTAGAGAGGGGGAGAATTAAAAAACCCGCGAAAGCGAGTGCTTGCGCGGGTTTTAATATGGTGCCCGGAGGCGGAATCGAACCACCGACACGGGGATTTTCAATCCCCTGCTCTACCGACTGAGCTATCCGGGCTTTGCGATCTTGCTGGGCTTCCCCTGCGTCGCGAGGCGCGTATTAAAGCCTTATCGCGGGGCTGAGTCAACCCCTTGATTGTAAAAAGTTTTTTTTCTTTTGCGGGGAGGCTTTGCGGGGTCCGTTTACTGCTGTTCCGGGGGCACGTAGCCGTCGGCTGCGTCGTACTCTTCACCGCTCAGGAACTTCATCATCTGCTCGCTCAGGTAGGCGCGGCTGGAGGGTTCCATCATGTTGAGGTGCTTTTCATTGATCAGCATGGTCTGGTGCGACATCCACTCCTGCCAGGCTTTTTTGGAAACATGCTCGAAGATATCGACGCCTTTGGGGCCGGGGAAGGGCGGTGCGTCCAGGCCTTCCAATTCCTCTTGGTACTTGCGGCAGAATACGGTTCTGGACATGGACTCCTCCTGGTTCTAGTCGGCCGTAGTTGGGGCGAGCAGGGGTGCCTGCAGCGCCAATAGTTGTTTTGCCAGCTTTACGATCGGGGCGGGTAGCCCCAGTTCCTGGGCCGCGCGGGCGCGGTTTAGTTGTCGCAGTTTATACCAGCCGGCGCCGCTCTCTGCCACCTGGGCGGGGACTTTGTCGAGCTGTACCCACAGCGGTGTAATATCCAGGTGGAAGTGGGTAAAGGTGTGGCGCAGTAGCGGTAGCGTGTGTATTTCACTGGCGCGCCAGCGTTGTTGTTTGAGCCAGGCCTTGGCATCTTCTGCCTGAGGAGGACACCAGAGGCCACCCCAGATACCGCTGGCGGGGCGCTGCTCTAGATAAATTTCGCCCTGGTATTCCAGCAGTAACAGGGTGGCGCTGCGCACCGGTTTTTCCTTGCGCGGTTTTTTGCCGGGGTAATCCTGCGGATTGCCTTGGGCGTGGGCCACACAGGATTTCTTTAACGGGCACTCTTCACAGCGGGGTTTGCTGCGGGTGCACAGGGTGGCACCCAGATCCATCATCACCTGGGTGTAATCGTTAACGCGTTTGTCCGGGGTGTAGGTCTCGGCCAGCTCCCACAATTGATTGGCCACGGCACTCTTCCCTGGCCAGCCTTCCACGGCGTGGAAGCGCGCCAGTACCCGTTTTACGTTGCCATCCAGAATCGGTGCTCTGAGTCCCATGCTGATACTGGCGATAGCGCCTGCGGTGGAGCGTCCAATGCCGCTCAGTTCGGTGAGCGCTTCTACATCCTGTGGAAATTCCCCACCGTGTTCCTGCAACACCGTCTGTGCACATCTATGTAAATTGCGCGCGCGGGCGTAATAACCGAGGCCGCTCCAGTGAGCCAGCACCTTATCCAGCGGCGCGTTGGCGAGGCTCTCCAGGGTAGGAAAGCTCTGCATAAAGCGCTCGAAGTAGGGGATCACCGCGCTGACCTGGGTCTGCTGCAGCATGATCTCGGAAACCCACACGCGATAGGGATTGATATTCTGCTGCCAGGGCAGGTCCTTGCGCCCGTGTTTGTCGAACCATTTGAGAACGGCGTTTTGGAACTGCTTTGGGGTCATGGAGATACTGCGGGCTGATGTTTGTGATGGAAACCTTGGGCTGTGCGCGGGCTAACCTTGGTGCACTTTGCTTTGAGCCTTAGCGGCTGAAGAGATTTTTCATGGTTTCTCTCAATTCGTCGACCTTTTCTTCTACCCAATCGCCATATTTTTTCTTGGTGTTGTATTGAAGCTCTTTTGTGCACTGGGTCTTCAAAGCGATTTATGCCGGGTGTTGCCGTATCTATATCTTCAAAGTCAGCCTTGCGGCGCTGTGGCAGCGGGTCGATGCGCTAGCGGGTTATAACGAGAGGGATACCGCCTGTGCGGCCAATGGAGGGGTAAACGCGCTATCAGATCAGCATTGATCAGTTGGAATTTGAGCGGAGGAGATTACTATCTGCCCGAAGCAGAAATTGTCTCTGCTAGACCCCCCGCCGGCTGCGAATAGCCTGGGGGAGCTTCCACTAGCGTTGCGGACACTGGGTGGACCGCTCTGGTGAAAATTCGGTGAGGGCAGGCTTTGCTGCCCATCTTATCTAGCTCAGGCTGAGTAACACTGTGACGACCTGGGCTTAGCCCTCAGACCTGAATACCCTCTTCCGGCACATAGAAATAGCCGACAAAGTGATAATTTGTGGCAGCCATACCATAATTATGGTTTGCCGTCTCCAGCTGCTTGGGCAGAATCACAAAACCGGGCCCGTAGTTTTTCACTCCGTGAGCGCCTGGTTTGTGCGTCCAGTAGCCGGTTTCCGGGTCCCGTCGGTACCAGTGGTGATCGGTTGTGGACTTATACAGGGCAACACAGTAATAACCCTTGGTGAAAGGCGGGGGATTGTTTGCTGGGGCGTTGGCTACATAGGCCATCCCATCGCGTTTGGCGCCCTCAATCAGACGGTCATTATCCAAGCCCGCGACATAGCCGGAGTTGGAGCCAGGGTCTGGCTTGCCCTTGTGGGGCTTCTCGCAGTTTGCGGCCCAGGCATAGCAGTTCACGTGGTGGTTACCCCAGGCCTCCTCTGCAGGTGTGTTTTTCGCAGCGCTAGTAACCAGCTTGGTGATCACCTGTTTGGATTGATTGTCTTGCGCTCGTTGCATTAATGGCATTTGTTATTCCCTTTATATGGCCGATCAAGCTTGTACTGATCTTGGGAAAAGAAAGTGCAAGTAATAAGGAAATTGTCGCGCAATGGGAAAAAATATAAATAAAAGTAAAAGATGGCCGGGGTGATGTAGAAGCACCTGATGACAGCTCCCGGCACCGGCTAGGGGCCGAGTTAAGTAAATCGCACTAACCCCGTTCTTTAACGGTTTATTCGCACTCTATGCGCTTCGCGGTCATTGGTTGCTGCAATTTAGCGCGGTATTTCTCTAGTGGCTTTGGCGCTATGGAGAGGATTCGGAGATGGAATAGCGTGCAATATTGGGGGCGGGGTTACGCACCGGGCGAAACCCGGTGCGGCTTACATTAACGGCCGAAAAGATTTTTAAGCTTTTCTTTTAGTTCGTCGACTTTTTCTTCCACCTTATCGCCATATTTTTTCTTGGCTTTGTATTTCAGCTCTTCGCGCACCAAGTCGTCGAGGCGGCGGCTGTCGGGTTTACAGGTTGTTGGGCCCACATCGTCGAAGTCGCCTTTACAGCGCAGTGGCAGCGGGCGGTTGCGCCAGCGTTTGTTCTTTACGGTGCAGCCATCTGCGGAGGTGCTCTCACCCACTAGAGCGAGGCCGAGGGCGAAGTCGAAGTCCTGTTTCTTCAGGTCCACCTCGCCATCGCCGGTCATGGCGATATTCTCGATGCCGGCGAGAATCTCGGTCACTTTTACTTCGTCCCCTTTCACCGCGATTGTGGCGCGCACATCTTGTAGGTCAGTCTGGGCGGGCCAGTTTCTCTCTGGCAGTGGAGTATTCTCGGCGTAGCTGAACAGCTGGCACATGCTCTTCTCCAGGTTGAAGGGCGCTATGGACAGCTCTTTACTGGACACATTGACGGCGGCGCGCAGGTTCTGCTGCAGATCTGTGGAGGTCTTGCCCTTGGTCTGCCCGTCCCAGTTGACACTGGCTTCGCCGGCCACCTGCACTTTTTCATTGGGGAACAGTGCCTTCTGGACCTTGCCGATATCTACACCGACAAGGCCGCCGCGCACCTGTCCCTCTGCGGTCTGGGCGCGAGCATTGAACTGGCCGTTGCTATTGAGCTGGCCGCCGTAGAGGTCGGCGCTGAGTTTTTGCAGCTGGTAGAGACCGTTATCCACGGTGAGTAGAATTTCGGGGCTGTCCAGCTGTAGGCCGGCGGCCTGTAACTGGTCCAGGGCCAGGTTGATATTGGCGTTAAAGCCACGCAGATCGCTCAGAGGTAGGGGCTCGGCGGATACCTGTTGGGTACCGGCTTTGGTGGTGGCTTTCTTTTCCGTCTGTTGGGCGCTCAGGGTCTCCGCGGAAGTTGGGGTCTGGGTAGACTCCACACTCTGTGCGGTGGCCTCAGTAGAGGGCGCCTTGGTTGTTGACTCTCCACTGGTTTTTTCGTCCGGCTTAGCGCTTGTTTCATCGGTGGGTGGCAAGTAGTTGTCCAGATTGAAAGCGCCGCCGCGCAGACTCAGATCTAACCCCGGCATCTCCGCATTGCGCAGCTGGGCGTTGCCATTAAAGGTGGTGCCGTCGAGTTGCAGTTGCAGAGGGGTCAGGTTGATCTTTTGTTCGGTGCCTTCGATGCTGGCTTCGATACTCAGCTTTTGCAGTGCGGCGCTATCGCGGGTCACTATTTCACTGCCGGTCAGCTCCAGCCAGGGGCGCAGGGGATCGGCGCTGGCGTTTAGATTCATCTGCACGCGCCAGGGCTGGTTGCCGTTGTCGCGGCGCACATAGCCGCGCAGGTGCATCGTGGCTTTGGCGTTGTTGTCGGAAGTGAGCACCAGCTGCAGAGGTTGCAGGCGCAGGCCGTTGAGGCCTTCATCCAGGGCCAGGGTGCTATCCATTTTAAGTTTGAGCGGGTAACGTAAGTCGCTGCCGGTCACGCTGGCATCGGCGTTGAGTCGCCCAGGCTCGCCGCCGGGCACCAGGTTGTCGGCGGTTATGCTCAGGTTTTCAACCTTGTAGGCCTTGCCGCTGCGGGCGTCACTGTAAGAGAGCAGGCCTTTTTCAATACGCAGTTTATCTAGGCTGAGCTCAACCTGTTGCGCGGCGGGCTCTTGTGTTTCCTTGGGAATCTCCAGCTTGGGTGGCTGTTTTTTCTTTGCCTCCAGAGCCTCACTGATCAGCTCCCAATTACCGCGCCCCTCTTTGTCCACGGAGAGTTCGATCTGCGGTGCCACCAGCACGATTTCCTCGGCTTCCACGCGGCGCTGCAGCAGTGGCTTGAGGGCCACACCCACGGCGATTTTGTCGGCGCGCACCAGGGTCTCTTTCGGCAGCTGCAATGGCGCCATGGTGACATCATCTAATTGCAGCCCCAATTTGGGCCACAGCTGCCAACCGATATCGCCCTGGAGTTGCAGGGAAATGCCCTGTTTGGCGGCGAGTTTTTCCAGTTGCGGCTTGTATTGATTGATGTCGAGGCCGGCCAACAGCCAGGCGACAGCGCCGGCGAGTAGCAGGAAAACGACCAATAGAGCGATAAATGTGCGCTTGATCCAGGCCATGGAGTGGATTGTCCCTGTGTTTTTTTAGAAGGTACGTCGAGCGTGTAGTAATACTTCAGACGCCGCGGTGGGGGTTGATGTTCCCACAGGTGTTCACCGAGAGCCTATCCGGGAAGTGTAGGAGATGCAGCCCCGCGGAGCTGGGTGCGCCGCGGGGCCATTGAAGCAGTTGTGGCTTAGAAAATAAACCGCACGCCGGCTTCGATACTGCGGCCTGGTGCCGGGGCATAGTCGCGCAGCAGAGAGGTGGAATTGCGGATTTCTTCGTCGAGCAGGTTGCGGGCGCTGGCAAAGAGCACTGCGTCGCTGCCGCCGATATTGAGGTTGTACTCGGCGCTCAGATCCATACTAGTGTAGCCATCGGTGGGCTCCTCATAGGCACCGGCGCGGTCTTGGTCTGCCGCCTGTACCGTGCGCCACTCCCAGCCCCACTGATCGTACTCGGCCCCCAGGGCCAGGCCCATACGCAGCGGCGGCATACGTGGTACATCGGAGCTTTCGCCGGCGATGGCATCATCGAAGCTGGCGCGCACCATATCGCCAAATAAGGTGACATAGTGGCCTCCCTGTAAGGGGAAGGTCACTGAGGCCTCGGCACCGTAGAAAGTTGCATCGCGGTTGGCATAGGCATAGACCGGTAATTCCTCTTCCTCACCGCCGGTGTTTTGCGCGTAGATATAGTCACCGATCTGGTTGTAGAACACACTGGCCTCAATACGCGCAGCGTGCCAGCCGTTGGCGGCTTCGTTGTGGTGGTGATAACCCAATTCCAGGTTAACGCCGTTCTCTTTATCCAGCTGGTTGTTGCCCAAGAGGTAGCGGGATTCCGCCAGGTGCGCTCCGTCGGCAAACAGCTCCTCTGCCACAGGAGCGCGCTCGGAGTGGGTAGCGCCGAAGCTGATATGCTGGTGCTCGGCGAGGAAGTACTGCAGCGTCGCGCTGGCGCCGATCAGGTTGTAATCGCGGTCGCTGGCGGTTTCCGGATCTATATCCACTCGCTCCAGGCGGGCGCCCAGATCCAGGTGCCAGTTACCCCACTCGCGCTCTTTCATGGTGAAAAAGCCAGCGCTGCGGGTGCGCGAAGGCTGGATAAAGGCGTGGCCACCCACTGCGGCAAAGTCTTTGTCGGTCAATTGCAGGCCGTAGGCCCCGCGCCAGCCGTTGCCGGCATCGTGGGTTATTTCAACCCGGCTCTCCCAGGCCTCGTTGGTGAAGCGGGTGCCCGGATTACCGGCATCCAGCTCCACATGCTCATAATCGTTGTAGCCGATGCGCAGGCTCAGTTTGTCCCAGTAATCGCCGTCGAAGCGGTGCTCACCTTTTAGGTCATAGCGGGTTTGCACCAGGTCGATACGTACCGCATCGATCTCACCGGCCTCGGCGTGCTCCTCGTGTTCATCATGGTCGTGATCATCGTGGTCTTCACCCGCATGGTCCTCATCGTCATGGTGATGCTCATGGGTGCCCAGGGGGATGCCGTAATTGTTTTCCAGTCGGTTTATGGAGAAACCGATAAAGCCGCTGTCGGTGATCCAGGAAACGCCTCCGCTATAGCTGTGGGCGCGGGCATTGGTGTTGCCCACGAAGCCATCGGTATTGAAGGCCTCTTCGTGTTCGCCTTCTTCGCCGGCGTGCTCTTCATGATCATGGTGTTCTTCATGTTCACCGTGCTCAACGATAGCGAGGCCCGGGATTTCGGTATTGTCATTTTCCCGGTAGACACCGTCCACATACCAGGCCAGCTGCCCGGCGCCACCGGTGAAGCGAAATACCGAGGCATCCTGATTGTCGGCGCTGTTGTGGCGCAGCTCTACCGCGCCTTCCACTTTCTCGGGCACGGCGGTGGGAATGCGTCCGTCGGTAATATTCACCACACCGCCCACGGCGCCACTGCCGTAACGCAGGGCGGCGGGGCCGCGCAGTATCTCAATGCGCTCGGCCAGTAGGGGTTCGATGCTGGCGGCATGATCGGCGCTGGTATTGGAGGCGTCGGATACATCCAGGTTGTCACTAAGTATTTTTACCCGGTTGGCGCTTTGGCCGCGGATAACCGGCAGGCCGACGCCGCTGCCGAAGGAGGCATTGGCGACGCCGGGCTGGTCTTGCAAAGTCTGGCCCAGGGTTGCGGCTGCTGATTTGCGCAGTGCGTCGCCGGAGAGAATAGAAACTGGTGCCGCCACAGCATCGGCGGGTTTATCCAGCGGCGATACGGTAACGTTGACCTCTTCCAAGGGCGAGTTGTATTCAGCGGCGTAAATAGTGGGCGCAGCCAGGCTGGCAATGGCCAGGGCCAGAGTATTGAACTTGATCATTTGTTTTTTTATGTCCTGTCACAGGCGGATGCTGCCGTACGCGCACAGGCGCGGGCATCCACAAAAATAAATTGTTGGTTTTTTTAGGGTTAGCTGAGAGACAGGGACAGGGGAGGGGCGCGCGCGCTCTGGCGCTCCGGCTGGCGATCGCGCGCTGCTAGCGCAGAGGGCCGGTTGTAGTGACTTTGGGGCTCAGCCTGAACGAGCAGTGGCTCGCTGCCGAGTGCTGCGGGTGAATGCATGCAGCACAGGTCACACAGTTCCACCTGGCTGTTACCAAGATGGAAGTGCTCCGCCCACAGCGGCTGAGCTGCTACTAATGCAAGTAGCAGGAACAGGCTGGCCCAGTAATGGGATTTTCGGCGCTTTAAGGTAACCATACCGCGCATGATAGGTGCTTACGGTTACGAATCAAGTTTCATCTGACACTAGCGAACCACAGAGGGCATCATTCATCTTATAATCTGCGCCCTCTGTCTTATTGCTCATAAAAGGAACGCTTTCGATGCGCAAGGCTAGCGTCACCCGCGACACACTGGAAACCAAGATTCAAGTCAGCGTCAATCTGGACGGCCAGGGGCACGGCCAGTTTGCTACCGGCGTTCCTTTTCTCGAGCATATGCTCGATCAAATTGCCCGTCACGGCATGATCGACTTGGATATTCATTGTGATGGGGATACCCATATCGACGACCACCATACGGTGGAAGATATCGGTATTACCCTCGGCAAGGCCATTACTCAGGCGCTGGGGGACAAGAAGGGGATGACCCGTTACGGCCACAGTTATGTCCCCCTGGATGAAGCTCTCTCCCGCGTGGTGATCGATTTTTCCGGTCGCCCCGGTCTGGTGATGGATGTGCCTTTCACTCAGAAACGCATCGGTAATTTTGATACCGAGTTGTTCTATGAATTCTTCCAGGGCTTCGTCAACCACGCATTGGTAACAGTACATATCGATTGCCTGCGCGGCCACAACGCCCACCATCAGGTAGAGACAGTATTCAAGGCCTTCGGCCGCGCCCTGCGCATGGCGCTCACCCTTGACCCGCGCATGGCTGGCACCATGCCCTCTACCAAGGGGGTGTTGTGATGGGCAAGATCGCGGTCCTCGATTACGGTATGGGCAACCTGCACTCGGTTGCCAGTGCTCTGGATAAGGTGGCGCCGGAAGCCGAAGTGGTACTGGCGCAAACCCCGCAGCAGGCCCAGGGGGCGGAGCGTTTGTTGGTACCGGGGGTGGGCGCCATTCGTGACTGTATGGCGGGATTTGTTGACGCGGGCTTTGCGCCGTTGCTCAAAGACGCTATCGCCGCGGGTACACCGGTATTGGGTATCTGCGTGGGTATGCAAATCATGATGCGCCACAGCGAGGAGAATAACGGTATCGATTGCCTGGATATCTTCCCGCAACCGGTGAAGTTTTTTGGCAAGGACCTGCCGAGAGTTGCCGCGGGTGAACGTTTAAAGGTTCCACATATGGGGTGGAACCGGGTGCAACAAACCCGCGAGCATCCACTGTGGGCCGGTATCGCCGATGGCAGCCGCTTCTACTTTGTGCACAGTTACTATGTGCCGGCTGATGATAATCGGGATCTGGCTGGGCGCACCGATTATGGTGTCCCCCTGGCGGCTGCGGTGGCGCGTGAGAATATCTTCGCCACCCAGTTCCACCCGGAAAAGAGCGCCGAGACTGGCCTGCAATTACTAAAGAACTTTGTCAGCTGGAATGGCCGGGCCTAAGCCCAGCAGACCTTTCCTGACATCAATAACTACCGCCGACGAAAGACAGAGCATGATTGTAATTCCCGCTATCGACTTAAAAGACGGCCAGTGTGTGCGCCTGCGCCAGGGCGAGATGGACGACGCCACCGTATTTTCCGATGATCCCCTGGCTACCGCCCAGTACTGGGTGGACCAAGGGGCCAAGCGCTTGCACTTGGTCGACTTGAATGGTGCCTTTGCCGGCAATCCAGTCAACGGTGAAGCTGTAACTGCCATTGCCAAGCAATTTCCCACATTGCCGGTACAGATCGGCGGTGGCATCCGCGACTTGCATACCATTGAGCGCTATCTGGATGCCGGTGTGACCTGGGCCATTATTGGCACCGCCGCGGTGAAACAGCCGAAACTGGTCGAGGAGGCCTGCCG
The DNA here is from genome assembly GCF_052467515.1 of Microbulbifer mixtoriginis (SeqCode). Taxonomy (NCBI): domain Bacteria; kingdom Pseudomonadati; phylum Pseudomonadota; class Gammaproteobacteria; order Cellvibrionales; family Microbulbiferaceae; genus Microbulbifer; species Microbulbifer mixtoriginis (SeqCode). The sequence continues at coordinate 4,758,163 of NZ_CP174314.1, forward strand.
CGAATTCGAGGGCCACGTAATTGTTGGGCTTGACGCCAAAGATGGCCTGGTGGCCACTGAGGGCTGGGCCGAGGTGTCAGAGCTAAAGGCCACCGAGCTGGCCAAGCGCTTCGCGGATTGTGGTGTCAGCTCCATTGTGTACACCGATATCGCTCGCGACGGCATGATGCAGGGAGTCAATATCGAGGCCACTCTGGAAATGGCTCGTGCGGTACAGGTGCCGATAATCGCCTCCGGTGGTGTCAGCAGCATTGAGGATATCGAGCAGCTGTTGGAAACCGGTGAGATCTATGGCGCGATTACCGGTAGGGCGATTTATGAGGACAAGCTGGATCTGCGCGCGGCGCAGCAGCTCTGCGATCAACGGAGCAAGTAATGGCACTGGCGAAACGCATTATTCCCTGCCTCGATGTCGATGCCGGACGCGTGGTAAAGGGCGTTAATTTTGTCGATATCCGCGATGCCGGCGATCCGGTGGAGATTGCCCGCCGCTACAACGAGGCGGGTGCGGATGAAGTTACCTTTCTCGATATCACCGCTACTCACGAGCAGCGCGACACTCTACTGCACACCGTGGAAAAAATGGCCCACGAGGTGTTTATTCCACTTACCGTGGGTGGCGGTGTACGTACCCTGCAGGATATCCGCAACCTGTTAAATGCCGGTGCAGACAAGACCGCGATCAACTCCGCAGCGGTGAAAAATCCCGAGTTTGTGCGTGAGGCCGCCGAGCGTTTTGGCAGCCAGTGCATCGTAGTGGCGATTGACGCCAAACAGGTGGGGGAGAACCGCTGGGAAATATTCACCCATGGCGGGCGCCAGCCCACCGGCATAGACGCTGTGGCCTGGGCTCGGCAGATGGCGGAGTTGGGTGCTGGGGAAATACTGCTCACCAGTATGGACCGAGATGGCACCAAGAACGGTTTTGATTTGGCCCTGACCCGCGCGGTCAGCGAGGCGGTGCCAGTGCCGGTCATTGCCTCCGGTGGCGTCGGCAATCTCCAGCACCTGGCCGAAGGTGTTCTGCAGGGCGGCGCCGATGCGGTGCTGGCGGCCAGTATTTTCCACTTTGGAGAATATAGCATCGCCGAAGCCAAGGCGTTTATGCAGGAAGCGGGAATAGAGATGCGAGTTTAGCCTGCGGGCTGACGAAGGCTGGATGTCACTGCTGGGGCGGATGCGCTGGCGGCGGGCTTGAGCCCGCCGCGCGCCAGTTACTACTGTTTATCTGCGCGGGCAAAGCGTTCGCGCAGACCCCGGTCCCTGTGAGCGTAGAGATTCAGCCCTTTAAGTACATTGAGTGCTTCGAAGATCTGGTTGTCGCGATCCATCCAGTTGTCGCGCTCTCCCTCTTCCCGTTCCCGCGCGCGGTCTTCCGAGGTGCGATCAGCCCCGCCGTTGCCATTGTTCAAATGGCCGGCCAGGTCCGCCTCGGTGGGGCGCTGCATATCTTTCAAACGGGTGATCTTGGCCCTTTCCACAACAATATCTGGCGTGATGCCCTGGGCCTGGATGGAGCGGCCATTAGGGGTGTAGTAGAGCGCGGTGGTGAGTTTGATGGCGCGTTCGCTATTGATAGGAATCACGGTCTGTACCGAGCCCTTGCCGAAGCTGTCTGTGCCCATCACCACGGCGCGGCGATGGTCCTGCAGGGCTCCGGCGACAATTTCCGCCGCCGAGGCGGAGCCGGCATTGATCAGCACTACCAGCGGGGCGCCTTCGGTGAGGTCGCCGGGTTCGGCGGAGTAACTCAGGTTGGCAGCCTCATTGCGGCCTTCGGTGTAGACCACCAGCCCTTCCTCAAGGAAGGCGTCGGCCACTTCCACCGAAGACTGCAGCACGCCGCCGGGGTTGTTGCGCAGATCGATAATCAGGCCTTTGAGCGCCCCTTTCTTTTGAAGTTTGATCAGCTCTTCCGCCACATCTGCGCCGGTATCCAACTGAAACTGGCTGATGCGCAGATAGCCGTAGCCTTCATCGAGCACCTTGCTGCGCACACTGCGCACACGCACGGTGTCCCGCTTGAGGGTGACGTCGAAGGGCTGTTTGCGGCCCTTGCGGGCGATAGTCAGGGTGACGCTACTGCCTTTGGGGCCGCGCATCCATTCCACCGCCTCATCGAGGCCGACACCCTTCATGGATTTGCCGGACAGGCGCAGTATCACATCACCGGCTCTGAGACCCGCGCGCGAGGCGGGAGTGTCATCCATGGGGGTGATCACAGTGATATGGTCATCTTCAATACCCACCTCAATCCCCAGGCCGGCAAATTCGCCGGTGGTGTTGGCCTGTAGATCGTCGAAAGAGCGGCGGTCCAGGTAGGAGGAGTGGGGATCGAGTCCTTGCAGCATACCTTTGATGGCGTACTCCAATAGGGTGCGATCATCCACTTCTTCCACGTAGCCCTGACGGATCTGTTCGAACACCTTGGCGAAGCTGCGCAAGTCTTCGAGGGGGAGGCGCCCGCTGTTCTCGGTGGCGAGATTGGGTTGTTGGCCACCTTCGCTGAGACCCATTAACGGCAGGGCTGTGAGGGCGGCGGCTCCGAGAAATGTGGTGAGCGCCTTGGAGATGAACATATTGTTGTGACCTCTGCCTTATTTCTTCGCTGCTTTGCGAAAGTGTAGACCGCAGAGATTGGCAGGGATTCTAATGCGCCGCCAAATTCTACTGTGCCACAGGCTTAGTCGTGAAAAGCCCAACTGCCTTACAACTCCCTTTTGCACTGGTGCACAAGTCCGGCGTCAGGGGAAAAAATGAGCGTATCGTCGCAGAAGAGAGCGGCAAAGTGTCAGCCACGGCACCAGCCGGTGGGATCGCGGGCCTGGCCGCGATGGCGTATTTCAAAATAAAGCCCACTGTGGGTGAGGCCGCCACTGTTGCCTACCCGAGCGATAGTGTCACCGCTCTCCACCCACTCACCGACATTGCGGCTGAGGGATTGGTTGTGTGCATAGAGGCTCATATAGCCATCGCCATGATCGACAATCACCAGCATGCCGTGGCCGCGCAGGTAATCGGAAAAGACGACGCGCCCGCGGTGGATTGCCTGCACGGGCGCCCCCTCGGCGGCGCGAATAATCACTCCCTTCCAGCTGATTCCATTGGCGCGGCGCTGTCCATAAGCATTGGCGCGGCGGCCCTTGACCGGCCACTGTAATTTTCCCCGCTGCTTTGCGAAGGGTTTGTGCTGGTCCGGATTTACCAAGGTGGCGATCGCGCGCCCGACTTCATCGATCAGGGTCTGCAGGCGTTTTCGGTCCCCTTGCAGTTGCTTGAGTTCACCACCGCCATTGGCGAGCCGCGCCGCGAGTTTTTCCAGGGTGCGCTTGCGTGTTTGTTGCGCGCTGCGCAATTTGTCCTGGCGCTCCTGCAGCTGTGCCCGTTCCGCCTGCAGGCTATTGCGCTCGCGCTCGATCGAGGCGGAAACCGTTTCCAGCGAGGCGAGGGTTTGCAGGTAGTTGTCGATAACGCGGCTGCGTTCTTGGAGGAAGTAATCGTGGTAGCGAAGTTGGCGGGCGATATTCTGTGGATTTTGTTGGTTGAGAAGGAGCTTGATCTGTTCTTGTCGGCCCAGTCGGTAAGCGGCGGCGATCTCCTGCTCGACCCGCCGCTGCATACTTCGCCGCGCTTCTTGCAGCTGCTTCTGCTCTCGCTGCAGTTCGCGCAGCTTGTCCGTGCGGCTGCGCATGTCCCGCTTGATCTGGTCTATGCGCTGGTACAGCCCGGAGATATCTTTCTCGTTCTCTTCCAGATCCTTGAGCAGCTGGTCGCGCTGGCCGCGCACCTGATTGAGCTCCTGCTGCAGGGAGTCGATGCGCTGCTTGATTTCCGCGAGGCGTGCCTGCTGGTCCGCTTCCGCCTGGCTCCAGGCGGGCAGTGACAGCAGGACAATCAGGAAGAGTACGAGAGTTTTCATCAGTCCATTTTTACCAAACTGTGGCCGGTCATTTCCGCCGGCTGTGGCAGATCCATCAACGCTAACATGGTTGGCGCCACATCCGCCAGACTGCCTCCGTCACACATTTGCACATTGCGTTCGCCGATGTATACAAAAGGCACCGGCAGGGTGGAGTGCTGGGTACTGACCTGGCCGGAGTTGGTGTCGAACATCTCTTCCACATTGCCGTGGTCGGCGGTGATCAGCACTTCGCCACCGGCGCTCAGGGCTGCATCCACGACACGCTCAACACATTGGTCCAGGGCTTCTACCGCTTTTACCGCCGCTTCAAAAACACCGGTGTGGCCGACCATATCACCGTTGGCATAGTTGCAAATAATGGTGTCGTACTCGCCGCTCTCAATCGCCGCGACCAGCTTGTCGGTTACTTCCGGCGCATTCATTTCCGGCTGCAGGTCGTAGGTGGCTACGTCTGGAGACTTGATCAGCTCGCGGGTTTCGCCTTTGTAGGGCGCTTCGCGGCCGCCGCTGAAAAAGAAAGTCACGTGGGCGTATTTTTCGGTTTCGGCAATGCGCAGCTGGGTCTTGCCCTGGGCTGACAGATATTCACCGAGGGAATTCACCAGGTTTTCCGGTGGGAAAGCGCAGCTTGCGTGGATGTCTGCGGCGTATTCAGTGGTCATGACAAAGTCTGCCAGCTTGGGCTGGGCCTTGCGCTCGAAGCCGCTGAAGTCTGCTTCGGTAAAGGCGCGGGTCAGTTGGCGTGCGCGATCTGGGCGGAAGTTCATAAAGATCAGAGCATCGCCATCTTTGATGGGAGCGGGCTCGCCGATCACTGTCGGCGCAACGAATTCATCATTTTCACCGCGCTCATAGGCGGCAGCTAATCCCGCCAGGGCGTCAGTGGCTTTGTGTTCTGCGGTACCCAGGGTGAGCATGTCGTAGACAGATTCGGTGCGCTCCCAGCGCTGGTCGCGATCCATAGCAAAATAGCGGCCTGCCAAAGTGGCCATATGGGCATTGCCGACGGTGTCGCACACCTGCATCAGGCGCGCGATGGAGGGCTCGGCGCTGCGCGGCGGCGTGTCGCGGCCATCCAGGAAAGCGTGTACGTAAATGGCGCGGGCTCCGCGCTGGGCCGCCAGGGTCACCATCGCGACAATATGGTCCTCGTGGCTGTGTACGCCGCCCTCGGACAGCAGTCCCATAATATGTACCGCGCCGTTGTTGGCGATGGCCTTATCTACCGCAGCGGTGTAGGCGGTATTGCGGAAGAAGTCGCCGTCCTGAATGGCCTTATTGATACGGGTGAAATTTTGGTAAACCACACGGCCGGCTCCCAGGGTCATGTGTCCCACCTCGGAGTTACCCATCTGCCCTTCGGGCAGCCCCACCGCCATACCGGAGGTCTGGATCAGGGTCTTGGGGCGCGTCGCCCAGATGTTGTCCCACACTGGAGACTTCGCGGCGCGAATGGCGTTGTACTCGGCATTGTCGCTGTGGCCGAAGCCGTCCAGAATCAGCAGGACCAAGGGGCGTTTGTGCGGGGCTTGCGAAGCGGCCATAGCGACGGATTTCCTCTATCGGGTGGTTTGGATTGCGGACGCGGATTTTAACCCGTTCGGCCATCGTTTAACTACGTCGAATAGTGTTGGGTGAGTCCATTTGAGTCTATATCCATGCCGTTGGAGTATGATTTTGCTGGTTAGAAATTCGCCACAATCGTGTATACTCCCGCCAGCTTTGGCGCAGCTGCGCCGTAACGATAACCACGATGGATTTTGGGGGCGGAGTGGATTTTTTCGTTTTTTTAAGTGAGCAATGGCTGCTGGTCGGCCTGCTCGTGGCACTGCTCTATGCGCTGGTTTTGAGCGAGCGTTACAAGGCGGGCGTACCAGTTTCCCTGCACGAAGTGACCCGGCTGATCAACAGTGATGGGGCCAAGGTGTTGGATGTGCGCGATCGCAGCGAGTTTACCGCCGGGCATATTGTCGATGCACTGCATATCCCCCACGGGGAAGTGACCGAGCGGTTCGCCGAACTGGAACCCTTTAAAGATAAGGTGGTGATTGTCGCCGATAAAATGGGTCAGCACGCAGGTCCTGCGGGCCGCCTGCTTAAGCAGAAGGGCTTCCAGGTACGTCGCCTACAGGGCGGTATGAGCGAGTGGACTAATCAGAATCTGCCCCTGGTCAAAGGCAAGGGCTAGCTCAGTAGTTTTATAGATGGCTTTAGGCGGAGTTTTATTATGCAGGATGTAGTCATCTACACCACCCGTTTTTGTCCCTACTGTATTCGCGCCAAGCAGCTGCTCGACAGCAAGGGTGTGAACTATCGCGAGATTGCGGTGGACAATAAACCTGAGCTGCGCGCACAGATGGCGGCCAAGGCTGGGCGCCGGTCGGTGCCGCAGATTTGGGTCGGCGACTTCCATGTGGGCGGTTGCGATGATCTGATGGCCCTTGAGCGCAGCGGTAAGCTTAACGGCTTGCTTAAGTCAGCTGGCTGATAAAGGTTGACGCCGCGTGCCTCACGCGACTTTTTATATTTGCTATTAATCCGGTCCGGGCCTTGAAACGGTATTTGCAGGCCCCAATCTGAAGGCTCATACAGGGAGTCTTTCTCACGGAAGGCATCAATAAACTTTTTATAAAAACAGGCAGTAACATGGCTGAAGAATTAAACGGCGCGGCAAGCGCAGAGGCTCCACAAGTACAATTCGCGATGCAGCGCATCTACCTGAAGGATCTCTCCTTCGAGACTCCCATGGGCGTTGAGGTTTTCAAGAAACAGTGGAAGCCCCAGGTAAATCAGGAGCTGAACACCAAGACCGCCAAGGTTGAAGAAGACCTGTACGAAGTGGCACTGACGCTCACTATCACCGTGAAGCTGGAAGAAGACACCGCTTTCCTGGTGGAAGTGAAGCAGGCCGGTCTGTTCGGTATCAAGGGACTGGAAGGTCAGCAGTTGGCTCAGGCCCTGAATACTGCATGCCCACAGATCCTGTTCCCATACGCTCGCGAAGTGATCGACAACGCGGTTGTTAAGGGTTCTTTCCCGGCTCTGATGCTGCCGCCGGTCAACTTCGACGCCCTGTTTGCCCAAGCCCTGAATCAGGCGCAGCAACAAGCGGAAGGCGCACAGGCTAACGCGGACGCATAATCCGTTGGTCGCGAGTTCGAGTCTCGCTGGGCCCACCATCCAGAATTCAAAAAAAGCCCTACAAGCCCTCGTGTTTACAGGGCTTTTTCTTTTTTAGCCTAAAAATCCAGCCCTGAAAAAACCCAGTTACACAAACGAAGGAATGCGGGCTGTAGAGGAAAGTTACACAAAATTGTGCAACCCCTAAATTGTCCTGTAACCCTATTGAATTCACGCCATACAAATAAAACTGGCTACTTGCGCAGGTACGTTTTAAAGCTGCAAACCGTGCATTTACCCCATTATCTTTACACCCCGTATTCTGCGGCTATTCACGCCCGTTTATGCACCATCTAAAACGTGCAAAAAAAAGTGTCAAAAAAGTCTCGCGGGAGATGAGGAGGAGAATTTTTTCTGGGGGGGGTTGTTTTTTCGCGTGAACACTGGCCTGGGGTGGTATTGGTAAGTGATAAGCGTTATCAAAGAGAAATTTGGTCTAATTTACGTTGGCTATAGCCAAGTTTTATGCAAGACCCTAATGAGTGAAGTTTTTGATCTTAACCATATGAATTTCTTATCAGCTTAAAAAATAGACACGTAAATAGATGCATGCCAATACATAAAAAGTTAAACACTATTTTGTATATCTAACTGTTTAAATAAGTAATTAATTAAAAAGACAATTAAGGAGCTACATGTTACTTACGGATTATTTAAATCCAGGTTTTTCTGGTTACTTGGACAGAACTCTTCTTGGTGAAGACCTACCAATTTATGCAGATATAAAAGAGTCTGACCATTTAGTTATTTATTTAAATGGATCAATTAACCGTAAAATCAAACAACCTCCAGTTTTTCATCGTCAGTCATGGACAAAAGACACCCCTTTCTCTTCTATTGTTATTTCTGACAAATCTGTAGAAATTAATGACAGTCTAGAACTTGCTTGGTATCTAGGGAAGCCTAACGGGTCATTCTTACGCTCTGTTGTATCTGCGATTACAAAAATCCGAGACTCATTAAAATTAAGAAATAATAAAATTATATTTTATGGCACTTCCGGTGGAGGTTATGCAGGTATATTACTAGCCAGCATTCTTAGAGGGTCATCATGCATTGCGGGAAATGCGCAAACTGATTTGAGTAAGTTTAATTACAAAATATTTGATAAGTTCATTGATAACACTGGGTACAAACCTACACACCAGAAAATAAATATTATGAGATATTTATCTGATAAGAAGTACATCCCACAAATTACTTTTCTACAGAACACCCAGGACTTAACTCACTTTAACAACCATTATCTACCATTTATAAAATGGTATGGGGAAAATAGGGGAGCATTAATTTCTTATGGGCCTTGTGAGTTCATAGAATACGATAAAGAAGGAGGCCACAGTGGAGTTCAAAGCAAAAGTGAAACAATCGAGACGCTAGAAAGAATTTCGAGCAGAAATACTAACCTGCCAACAACTATTATTGCTAAAGACAAACCAGATGAAGCCCTTCCTATTGATACTTTTTTTGATTTAATTGAGGTTGAAGGGGTTTTTGAAAAAGTCGGCGAAAAACTTCTTATTTTTATTAAAGGGGATATAACCGACACTGACATAAAAGCTCTAGTAAGCACCGGATGGCGTCTTTCAAATTCAGTAGGTTATTTTAAATACCTAACCTCAAGTGAGAGGGTTAATACCTTTTCAGTAAAGATTCCTAAAATGGAAAAAGAATATGAAAGTGGAATTATCAGGTGGGCTTCCAAATATGAAGTTAAAGTAAAAATACTAAGCTGTAAAATTGAAAATAACTTTTCAAAAGAAAAGAATACAGCCGCATCAATTGCATAATAACAAGAATATCAAACTTCAGTCTCAGTAACTTTAATCTCAGTTGCCTAAGGCTTTATTTTGATTGCATCAGATTTAACACTATTGAATGAATCTGGTTTATCTATTTTAGCATACTCAGCCACACTAGCATGAGTGTGGCTTTTGATAGCATCATCCAAGGCTTCTACCTGTGCAGCCAAAGCCTCAGCCTGAGTAACTAAATCAACTGTTTTTGATCCTAGATTAATTTTTGTTGCTACTGTTTCAGACTCACCACCAGCATGGTCACTAATATCTTTAGTGGCGGTACGGGTTATATGCTTTCCTGCCGCCTGATTAATACTTCCCAGAGATAATAAATTAAATACGCTGGCCGATATAATATGTATGGCGCTGGCTTAAATTTGTTTTTTTATCTATGTCTTCAATGCTATGTCGAAGTACACGCTTAAATTATTCATCCAAGGTTTCCATTTTTCTGTGGGACTCTAACTCATAGTTAAAGCAATTATCTTTAATATCTTCATTGGTTTTTCGGTTCTATTTTCCCGATGCATCCACGCTCTGCTTTACATCTTCACTTTGCTGCCATGGCATGCTGAGCTCATCCATCCAAGGTAAGGCTTGATGTTCACCCAACACAGAACGAACAAAAGGCCTCTCAGGTGAAACGTTTGACCAAACGATTTCCACCAGCATTCCATTTGGCGGTAAATCAAAAAAACCTCGTTCACCTCCGCTACCCTGAAAAGAAATTGGCACAGTATATTTTTTTATAGATGTATTTTTCAGTTGGCTATCCAACAAAGCTACATCAACCCTAAGCGTGGTCGGTAACTATCATTAATGCCTCTTTTCTTAGGGGTATCAGGTACGGCTAATACTTCAATCATGACGGGCAAGTAATAACCGCAGCCAACTCTGGAAACTCCTTGGTTATTTGTTTTCTTAATTCTGGGTTCATGCTACAGCCCTTATTTTTTTATCCTAAGGGTTTGCCAGCCAATTTAAACGCATAGTTTCGTTTTGAAAATCCAGACTATTTATAAAGAGTGTTTTTTTGCTACTTCAATTTGTACACCAGAGCGTAACTCTGGTAGCAAAGGCAAGACTCCTCCATTAACACTCACTGACTGAAAAATATTAGAAGGCAATCTAACTAACTTCTTACTAGGTACAGATTTTCCAATCTCGTCAATATAAATTTTTCTTTCGGTTTATTGGTGTCAAAAACCTTTCGACAACTGCCTGGCATTTAATAAGTAATCCAGCACCCTATAGCCACCACTGATATGTTGAAATCTAGCCGGAGTAATATTTACCCAGTTACTATTGGGCAAGATGAATTCCAATCTTGTTTTACTGCTAATTATTTCTAGAACCTTATCCGGTATTGCATGGCGTAAATTAATAGGTGTGGTTTGATTTAGTGGCGCTGAGAATTCATGGCCCACCACCTTATGCAAGCCATTTTGAACAGGAGTTACACACTCGACAAAGCCATAGAAAATTCGACGTAATCCCCCATTACTTAATTGAGTATTAATTTCTAATCGGTCTCCCGTTACTGGATTTTCATCACCAGAAACCAACAAAATTCAATGACCTGAAGTCTGCATTTGCAAGCGAACTTGATCACTAACTAATTTGTAATTATTACCATTAATTTTTAATTGCTTGGTTATCTTTATTCTATGGTCAAATAGTTATATGTTTTTTAGCAATTTATAAACATTGCCATGATTTACATCTTCCGCCTCTTCTATTGTTGTGCTAATCACCTTCCCAGTAACGCTATCTACAACAGGCTCGACGGTAGGGCTAGAACGCTCCTCTTTTTGCTAAGCCACGCTATTAAATTGTTTTAACGAAAAATCCACGCTCCAAGTATCAAACTTAGCCATCTTATTAACATTAAAATCATGGGTAAAAGTAACTTGACGAACATCACCAACGTTGGCGGTTTATCGACCACGGTGTAAACCGTTCGGCTACCATCCTAATTAAACGATTTAGCCAATTTAACCAGGTCTTTTAGGTGATCTTCATTTTCAAAGGGAGCGACACCAGCCATGGTAGTTACCTGTTACAAGCCCATTCCTATAAAACTCCAAACCAACAGAGGTGAATTCATTTGTTGATTTTCCATTAACATTTAATTTTAAATGCCTAGATTGCCAACATAAGTGACACACGGTTACCCACCAAAAATTCCAGCGGGCTCAAGTAATTTAATACTTTCCTAGGTCGAGTATTGATTCGAAACACTGCGTCATCAATACGGCTTTTTGGTATCTTGCCAATTTCCACTCCTTTTGGGAAGAAGCGCCTCAAAAGGCCATTAGTGTTTTCGTTCAGCCCACGTTCCCAAGAGTGGTAAGGTTTCGCAAAATATATTCTGCATCCTAGCTTCTGCGCAATCGATTGATGACCTGCAAATTCTCCTCCATTATCGAAGGTGATGGTTTTACAGATGGCCTGATATGGCTTCAACATCTGCTTGATTGCCCGACTCACTGTTTTCTTGCTCTTATTTGGGACTCTGCGAGTGAGCAATAATTTGGAAACTCGTTCAACCAGTGTCACCAGATAGCCATCTTGACCATAAACTGTATCGCCTTCCCAGTGACCAATCTCAGTGTTTTCATCGACAATCGCAGGTCTTTGATCAATATCTATGCGCTCTGGAATAAGCTTTACGCCTGCCTCGGAACCTGCCCGTTTCCGATAAGGTTTGGATTTCCTTGGCAGACGTGACCTCCAGTTAAGTCGACTGACCCAGCGGTAAATTGTTGAACAACTAACCGTTTTCGCACATCTCTCAAGCTGCATTCGCCCAGCGATTTGTTCAGGACTTGCATTTTTTAGCTGGTGGTCGATTTGTACCTGCATGGCAAAGTCGAGCTTGGTATGTTTAATAGCTCCGTGCCGTCGTTGCAGTGTCTGACGGTGGGCACTCTCGGCACAGTAAGGGCTGCAACGACCAAGCTCACGAGAGATGGTCTTATTGGATCTATGGAGGCGTAGTGCAATGGCTCGGGCTGAATAGTTCTGCCCATTAAGGACCTCAATCTGGTATCGTTCTTTCAAGGTCAGCTGGTTGGTACGGGTTCCCATGAGGTTCCTGGCTTGTTTGTGTGGAAGCTTACTTGCCTACAACCAGCTGGCCTCCTTCGCTATCGCCAAGTGTGTCGGTTATTGTGAGAATCTAGGCAACAAGTAACCATTATCCATTTTTAGTAAAAATAAATACCAGTCATTTATGAGATCCAGCGGGGGCTGCCTATGCAATGGGATTTACCCAATCCCTTTATCCACAGAGTCAGGGTAAGTGCTGAGCATGTGGATGGATTACACCATGCCAATAATGCCGAGTATGTGCGTTGGTGCGAGGCTACCGCCTGGGCCCACAGTGCCGCATTGGGTCTGGATGTCATAAATTACCAGGACCTCGACCGGGGAATGGCCATTCGTCATGGGCAGTATGACTATATACTGGCGGCGAAAGAGGCGGATGAACTGGTATTCGGCACCTGGCTCACCGAGGTGGATGGGCGCCTGAATATGACCCGCCACTTTCAAGTCTTTCGCGCCGCCGATGGAGCATTGGTATTGCGGGCCCAGTGGCGGTTGGTATGCATCGAACTTTCCAGTGGTAGACCGAAGCGCATGCCGGCGATCTTCAAGGAAATTTACAGTCCGGCAGTGACTGCCCCGGAGGCTGAAAAAAATGAGTGAAGAGTTTGTAACCCTGACAGAAAACACAGGGGCGCTTAAGGACAAGACCATCTTTATCACTGGCGCTAGCCGCGGTATTGGCCGTGCCATAGCGCTCAAGTGCGCGGCGGATGGCGCTAATATTGTGATCGCCGCCAAGTCCGCAGAGCCACACCCGAAGCTACCCGGCACCATCTTCTCAGTAGCGCAGGAGGTGGAGAGCGCTGGCGGTAAGGCCTTGGCCCTGCAGGTGGATGTGCGCGATGAGCAGCGGGTGCAGGAAGCGATGGCGCAGGCAGCCGACAAGTTTGGTGGTATCGATGCAGTGATCAATAACGCCGGCGCGATCAACCTGAGCAATGTCGAGTCCACCCCGCCCAAGCGTTACGATCTGATGCAAGACATCAACAGCCGTGCAGTGTATCTGACGGCGCACCTGGCGATTCCCTACCTGAAGAAATCGGATAGCGCCCATATCCTCAGCCTGTGTCCACCGCTCAACCTACAGCCCAAGTGGCTGGGGCCTTTTGCGCCCTACGCATTGTCCAAGTTTGGCATGACTATCCTCAGCCTGGGATTGGCGGAGGAGTTGCGCGAGGCGGGGATTGCCGTTAATACTCTGTGGCCGCGCACTCTGGTGGCTACCGCCGCTATTGAGTTTGCCGTGGGTAGCCGCGAGATGTTCGAGCAGAGCCGCAGGCCGGCGATTATGGCCGATGCTGCCTACGAAGTACTGATCACCAAGGAAGCCGCCTTGAGCGGGTGTCAGCTGATCGATGAGGAACTTCTGGTGGAACGCGGGGTAAAAGATTTTACCGACTATGCCCACAACCCCGATAATGCGGGGGACCTGACTAAGGATTTATTTTTGGACTGACGCTGGCGGGGGTATTTCATGAGCGGCGACAGCAAGCTATTCAAAGACGCTCTCGGTGAGCTGGGAGACGTGAAACCGCTGGTGCAGGAGCGCCGCGTCACCCTGCGCAAGGAGAGCGAGCCATCCGAGCGTATCTTGCGCGAGCGCCGTGCTGCTGCGACGCGTTTGACCGAGCGTGAAATGAACCCCCTTTCCGGTGAGTATATTGAGCTTGTGGCGCCCTGGGACCCTATTGAATTCAAGCGCGATGGGGTGCAGAACGGTGTGTATCGCAATCTGCGCCTGGGCAAGTACACGGTGGATGCACGTCTCGACCTGCATCGCCACTCGGTGGAAATGGCGCGCAGTGCCGTTGTGGAGTTTGTGCGTGATTGTGTCGAGGCGGATGTGCGTTGTGCGCTTATTACCCACGGCAAGGGCGAGGGCCGCAAGCAGCCCGCACTTTTGAAAAGCTGTATCTATCACTGGCTGCCGCAATTGGATGAGGTGCTGGCATTCCACAGCGCGCAAAAACAACACGGTGGTATGGGCGCTACTTACCTTTTACTGCGCAAAAGCGAGCGCAAGCGTCAGGAGAATCTGGAGAGACATCAGCGGCGTTTTTAAGGACCGCTATGTCATTTTTCTGTCATCTGTGGGCACTATGATGCGCGCCGAGGCTTTCCAAAGTGAATGCGCATCTGACTCATCTTTTTGATTCTTCTTGATTGTAATATTGGCGACCCTTTGGGTCGCCTTTTTTATGGCTGCGCTACAGGCATTGGTATCGGGAATTCAACGCATAATGTCATCGACCCGGTTAAATTCGAGCCGTGTGGATTTGTCATTACTGCTCAAGATCAGCTTGTCACCCAGCACTTCGAGAAAACGGGTTTTGCGCAGGGCTTTCAGGTAGTCGGCCTCTAATTCATCACTGGGGCGGCGGTTTCCCACTCTGGAGATAATCGGCGACCTGGGCCAGGAAAGTTCGCCGCTGCTCTCGAGAGAAAAGCGCCCTAGATAGGGATTGATGCCCCCGTTGCCCCGTACGTAGCCGAAGCGATCACAGGTAAAGAATGGGCGCTCGCGCCAGAACTTTTTCCACAGTAACGTGTACTCGTAGGTGTTCTCGCCATCTCGGAGTTTTGAGAGTATCCAGTCGTGCTCACAGGCAGACCACGCCGGCTGTTTGGGGGGCTGGGGAGCGGGCTCCCTGAAAGACATACACCCGGAAAAAAGCAGGCTCAATACGGCTGGGACCACAAGCTGCAAGGGTAAGTGAGATCGGGGCATGATGTCGTTCTCATTGTTTTTGCGACATTTAATCGTAAAAGCTATCAGTGGTCTGTGGTGGTGTTCAAGATCCTGCCCTGACATATTCAATATAAATATCGCCAGAGGCGTCGCGAAGGATCAAACGCTTACCGCGGGACTTGGTAAATGCCTGGCGAGTACCGGCCAGGGCGCGCAGGTAGACATTTTCCTGCTGCAGTAGGATCTCCGGGCCGCTCATCTTGGTCGAGGCGAAGCTGGAACTGTCCCACAGCATCAGGCCGTTTTCAGTTATCTGCAACTCGCCACGGTAGGTATTAATACCGCTGCGCCCCATCACATTGCCATCGAGATTACACACGAAAGTAAAATCTGCAGGCTTCTGGATCGGCACTGCAGCGCCGTTAATACGCAGGCGTACCAGCTGCCACTTCTTATTGCAGACCGAACTTGCAGTTCCCGCATTCTGCACAACTCGGGCTTCTTCCGCACTGTTCGACAGGCATCCGCCAATGACCAGCAGGGCCCCCAGCAGCCACAGTTGCACCAACCTGCTCATCGGCGAGTTACTCCCTGACCCTTGCACCTACAATCTCAAACGGGCCTGTCGCTTTAGCCTATAACCCGCTCTATGCAAAGCTTAGTCGCTGGCCTCTGTTGAGAGACGACAGGTGTGACAAGCTATGCTTCTCCTGTGAAAGCGAGTGCTATCCGGGCAGTAAAACGAGGCTAGGTGCGGCATGATCCGGCGGACAAAAATAGTCGCAACACTGGGTCCCTCAACCGATAAGGGGGACACCCTGGGGCAACTGGTCGCCGCCGGGGTGAACATCGTGCGCCTGAATTTTTCCCATGGTGAAATCGACGAGCACCGCCGCCGCGCCGAGCAGGTTCGGGCAGAGGCCGCTCGTCAAGGGTGTCATATCGCCATATTGGGTGATCTTCAGGGGCCGAAAATTCGTGTGGGCAAGTTCACCGATGGTGGTGTGCATCTCAGCACTGGTGCCGAGTTTACTCTGGACCCCACTTGGCCAAGGGAGCAGGGCAACAGCGCCGGGGTTTCGGTGGATTACGCCGAGCTGGCCGAGGACTGCCGCCCAGGAGATACCCTGCTGCTGGACGACGGGCGACTCAGTCTGCAGATCAAGAAAATTGATGGCAGTGCGGTTATCACTGAGGTACTGGATGGGGGCTGGCTCTCCAATCGAAAAGGAATTAACAAGCGGGGCGGTGGCCTCACCGCGCCTGCATTAACGGACAAGGATTTGTGCGATATTCAAGTTGTCGCCGATCTGCAGCTGGACTACTTGGCGGTGTCCTTTCCTCGCGATGCGCGGGATATTCATAGGGCGCGGGAGCTTCTACAGCAGGCGGGGGGGAGCAGCCAGATTGTTGCCAAGATTGAACGGGCCGAGGCGATCTCTTCTGATGAACACTTGCAGGAGCTGATTCTGGCGAGCGATGTCATCATGGTGGCGCGCGGCGATCTGGCAGTAGAGATTGGCGATGCGGAATTGATGGGGGTGCAAAAACATTTAATTCGTTTTGCCCGCTATCTGAATCGCACGGTAATTACGGCAACACAGATGATGGAGTCAATGATCTCCAGCCCTGTGCCTACGAGGGCGGAGGTGTGTGATGTCGCCAATGCGGTGTTGGATGGCACCGATGCGGTAATGTTGTCGGCAGAAACCGCCAGCGGGGACTACCCGGTGGAGACTGTTCGGCATATGGACGAGGTAATTATTGGGGCGGAAAAACACCGTGCAACACAGCGCCCTTCGGATAGTTTGCGTGGCAATTACCCTGCCGGGGATGCCTGTATCGCCATGGCTGCAATCACCATTGCCAATCACTGTCGAGATATCAAGGCTATTATCTGCCAGACAGAAACGGGCAACACAGCCCTTTTGATGTCCAGGGTTCGCGCAGCCATTCCTATTTACGCCTTTTGCCGGCACCGTAGAGTTTGTAATCGGGTTGCCCTTTATCGCGGCGTCGATCCGGTTTTAATGGCGGTGGCGGGTATGGATGGTCCCTCCCGTGACCACAAGGCAATCGACCATTTGAAGCAGCGCAGTCTTTTAAAATCGGGGGATTTTGTCTTGGTTTCCCGTGGCTATCGACAAGATGCCGGCGGCCAGACTGATACCCTACGGGTCGTAAGAGTTAAGTAAGCATTTTTTCCGCTCTGGGCGAAAATTCAATTTTTATTTTTAAATCGAAATCCCTACTTTTTTATCTGTATTTTTCTGGCATTTAATAAATTCGTTTTAGCCGGAACGTGCGCAGCGCACTAGAGTTTTTGTTTCCAGTTCCTGTTCAACGCAGTGAAATTTTTTTCCGTTGAGTGATAAAGATTTTGGGGTGCCCTGTGATTTAGTTGTGGAACAGCCGGTAATGCTTATTACCAGTGTCACAGCAAGCAGTTTCGGCAGGAGTTTCTGCACTGCACTTACCTCGCAAGGTTTACAGGATTCGCTTTCTTAACTCAGAGTAGTGGTAATAGCTGTCAAAGTGAAGAAAAGAACGCCAATTTGCAAAAAGTAGCGACAGAGCTGTTGAATGGCTAAAGATAAAACAGGCGTTGGTACCCAGTGAGTAAACTCGCTGGTCACTATTGTGGAGTGGATGTGAATTATCGAAGAGAGATTTTTCTGATCACTCTTTTTTTGCGTGCAAATAAGTAATCGAATATTTCTAAATGATTAATTCAAAGTTATTAGCGGACCAATTTAAAATTTGTATTGATGTTGTTTTGTGGATTGGTGAGTCCGCAAAATACCAGTAATGTTATTGATCTGTACCGGCATTTTGCGGGCAAAATGAAATATCTGGATTTCAGCTATTTCAAGGCTGGATTAATAGCAGCTAAACGCTAGCGTCTTCTATGGTGATATCCACCGCGGACGCGATGGTGTCCACGTACCCTATAGCTGCGGTGGCTGCGATATCCTCGGTGGCCGCCGCGATAGTAACGGTGCTGGGCACGATAGCGGATTTGTGCAGCACCGGGGGAGTTAAAGCGGTTGTAGTAGGGAAGCCCGCGATAAAAGTACCTGGCCCGGTAGCGGGGGTTGCCGCGATAACCTGGTGCGCGGTAATAGGAATAGGCACCGCGATAATAATAGCCATAGCGTGGGGTTGCCCGGTAATACTGGTAAACCGGTGTGCGGTAAGAGACATAGATATTACTGGAGGGATAGTAGTTCGGGGTTGCGTAAGGGTAAACAAAGGAAGAGGTGTAGGCCACTCCCCCTCCTCTATAGTAACCGCCGTAGTAGCCACCGTTATAGTAACTATCGGTTGCACAGGCACCTAAAGTTAGGGCCGTGCATACCGTGACGGCAATAAAAGCCGTCTTAACAGCTCTATTCATAGTGCAATCTCCGGTAAGCGAAAGTTCCCCCCGGAGAGGCCCGGCAGGGGCCAAGCCCCTTTATGTGTGCCAAATGGGCGCACACAGAATTTCTTTCTCAGTAGGGCCTGGCCTGGTAGGGCGGATCCGGCAGATCAATTACCTGGTAACTTGTGTTCACCACCGCGGGCGGCCTCAGGCGATAAAAATTCCCATCCCAGTAAAAGTTGCAATGCTGCATGTTGTGGCAGGTTCCATCGGGGTGGCAGTGGGCATAGCGGCCCCGCAGGTTGTAATATGACTTGCTGTAATAAGGGCTATATCCATAATAACTAGCTGAGCAGTCATAGCCTCCTCCGCAGGGGTAACCTGTCCCGTTACAGGCTGACAGGGCAAACCCTGTGGCAATAGCCAGCGCATAGCCCGAGTGGCGGAGCAGTCGAAGCGACAGCGGTTTCATCTAGACCTCCACACCTTTTGGCGGGTAAAACGTCTAATTGTCAGCCTAGCACTTTTGGCGCAAATTTCCCCACAAAGAAAAAAAATTGTTCTAGCGGTAGCCGATAAAGAAAAGCTTGTCTCTTTACTGATTTTTTTTGTTTTAAATCGCGACCGCGGACAAACAGCTACTTTAGAGTCGCTGTTGCTGGCGGACCAAAGACAGAGAAAAAAATACCGGGGTTTTGGCCCCGGTATTTAGTAACGAAATATTCTATAAAAATTAATTTATAGAAATTAAAGGAAATTAATGACTACTTGGGAGCAGGGCTGGATCAATGGATTCCAGGTAGGCGCCGCTGCTCAGCAATTGCTTCGCCTCTTCAATATCCGGGGCAAAGTAGCGGTCCTTGTCATAGAAGGGGACTCGCGCGCGCAGTTTTGCCTTGGCGGCCTCCAGTTTTTCCGTAGATTTTAACGGCGCACGGAAATCCAGTCCCTGGCAGGCAGCGAGTAGCTCCACCGCCAGGATGCCACAGGTATTGTCGGCCATATCCCGCAGGCGACGGCCGGCAAAGGTGGCCATGGATACATGGTCTTCCTGGTTGGCGGAGGTGGGCAGTGAGTCCACGCAGGCTGGGTGCGCCATGGATTTGTTCTCACTGGCAAGCGCCGCTGAGGTGACCTGGGCGATCATAAAGCCGGAGTTCACCCCGCCATTTTCCACCAGGAAGGGAGGCAGGCCGGATAGGTTGCTGTCGATCAACAGCGCCATACGACGCTCGGACAGGGAGCCGATTTCTGCCAATACCAGCGCCAGGTTGTCGGCGACCATAGCAACAGGCTCCGCGTGGAAGTTACCGCCGGAAATAATGTCGGAGTTATCCGGATTTTCCTCGTCGGTAAATACCAGTGGGTTATCGGAAACACCATTTGCCTCGGCCAACAATACTTCGGCAGCGAAGCGCATCTGCTGCAAACAGGCACCCATTACCTGGGGCTGACAGCGCAGGGAGTAGGGGTCCTGCACTTTTTCACAGAACTGGTGGGAATCACCGATCTGGCTGGTTTCACCGAGCAGGTCCCGATAAATTGCCGCTACGTCGCGCTGAGCCTGTTGGCCGCGGGCGTTGTGAATACGATCATCGAAGGGGCGGCGTGAGCCCTTGGCGGCTTCCAGGGTAATGGCACCGGTTACCAGGGCGCCGGCGAACAAGTCTTCACTGGCGAACAGGCCGAGCAGGGCAAAGGCGGTAGAAGCCTGGGTGCCGTTTAGCAGGGCGAGGCCCTCTTTGGGGGCCAGGGTAATAGGCTCTAGTCCCGCAGATTTGAGGCCTTCGTGAGCACTCTTGCGCTCGCCCTTGATAAATACTTCCCCTTCACCGAGAAGTACCACGCTCATATGAGCCAGGGGCGCCAAATCGCCAGAAGCGCCGACAGAACCTTTCTCAGGGATGGCGGGGTAGACACCGGCATTGACCAGTTGCATTAAAGCTTCGATGACCTGCGGGCGCACGCCGGAGAATCCGCGCGCGAGCGAGTTGATTTTCAACACCATCAGCAGGCGCACGGTGGCTTCACTCATAAAGTTGCCGGTACCGGCGGCATGGCTCAGAACAATAGCGCGCTGCAGGTTTTCCAGGTCGTGCTTTTCAATGCGGGTGTTGGCCAATAAACCAAAACCGGTATTAATTCCGTAAACCGTGCGCCCCTCGGTAATAACCTGGGCAACAGTGTGGGCAGAGGCTTCAATAGCGGGGTAGGCGCTTTTCGCCAGGGACAGCTGCACCGACTCGCGGGCTACGCGGCGCAGTTGCGCAAGGCTCAATTGACCGGGATCGATTTCCAATTGATACATAAACTCATTCACCAAAAAAGATTTACTGCTT
Source organism: Microbulbifer mixtoriginis (SeqCode) (assembly GCF_052467515.1). Classification (NCBI taxonomy): domain Bacteria; kingdom Pseudomonadati; phylum Pseudomonadota; class Gammaproteobacteria; order Cellvibrionales; family Microbulbiferaceae; genus Microbulbifer; species Microbulbifer mixtoriginis (SeqCode). The sequence goes on from NZ_CP174314.1 coordinate 4,778,567, forward strand.
AGCAGGCTGTTGAAAAACAGCCTGCGCGGGCGCTGCGAAAACGCCTGCCGCAAAATCAAGCACTGCAAATGCTTGATTTGAGTGCTCATCTTTGTGGACATGTGCCGCAAAGATGGCTCGAAAAAGTCGCTTGTTGGCTTTTTCAACACCCTGTCAGGCGCCGGCGGTGCAGCCCGATCAAAGTTATTCGGGCTGTAAAAGATTTCCGCCGGCGGTATTTTTATTGCGGTAAAAAATCAGTCGTTCAGCATGGGCAGGTCCAGGCCCTGCTCTTTTGCGCATTTTTTTGCGATCTCGTAACCGGCATCGGCGTGGCGCATTACGCCGGTGGCGGGATCATTCCAGAGAACCCGTTCGATACGTTTGCGCGCAGCTTCAGTACCGTCACAGACAATGACCACACCAGAGTGCTGGGAGAAGCCCATGCCTACGCCACCACCGTGATGCAGGGATACCCAGGTAGCGCCGGAGGCTGTGTTCAGTAGGGCATTCATCAGTGGCCAGTCGGAGACAGCGTCGGAACCATCCATCATGGCTTCAGTTTCGCGGTTGGGGCTTGCTACAGAGCCGCTGTCGAGGTGGTCGCGGCCGATCACTACCGGTGCTTCCAATTCACCGTTGGCTACCATCTCGTTAAATGCCAGTGCCAGGCGCGCGCGATCTTTCAGGCCAACCCAGCAGATACGTGCGGGCAGTCCCTGGAAGTGAATCCGCTCGCGGGCCATATCGAGCCAGTTGTGCAGTTGCGGATTGTCGGGAATCAGTTCCTTAACCTTGGCATCGGTCTTGTAGATATCTTCCGGGTTGCCGGACAGGGCCGCCCAGCGGAAAGGACCTACTCCTTCGCAGAACAGAGGGCGAATATAAGCGGGTACAAAGCCGGGGAAATCAAAGGCATTTTCCACACCTTCCTCAAGAGCCATCTGACGAATATTGTTGCCGTAGTCGAGGGTTGCGGCGCCGCGCTTTTGCAGCTCCAGCATGGCTTCAACCTGAACCGCCATAGACTGTTTGGCTGCCTTTACTACTGCGGCTTCATCTTTTTTGCGCATCTCCGCAGCGTATTCCATGGTCCAGCCCTGGGGCAGGTAGCCATTTAAAGGATCGTGAGCGGAAGTCTGGTCGGTAACCGAATCTGGCAGAATATTGCGCTTTACAATTTCCGGGAAAATATCTGCTGCGTTGCCCAGCAGGCCAACGGAAATGGCTTCGCCTTTTTCCATCGCGGCTTCAATCATTTGCAGGGCTTCGTCGAGGCTGGTGGCTTTTTTGTCTACATAGCCAGTGCGCAGACGGAAATCGATACGGGTTTCGTCGCACTCTACGGCGATCATGCTGAAACCGGCCATCGTCGCCGCCAGTGGCTGAGCGCCACCCATGCCGCCGAGGCCGCCGGTAAGAATCCATTTGCCTTTCGCTTCGCCATTAAAATGTTTGCGTGCGACGGCAGCAAAGGTTTCATAGGTGCCCTGGACGATGCCTTGGGAGCCGATATAAATCCAAGAGCCGGCAGTCATCTGGCCGTACATGGCCAGGCCTTTTTTATCCAGCTCGTTAAAGTGTTCCCAGTTGGCCCAGTGGGGTACTAGGTTGGAGTTGGCAATTAAAACCCGGGGTGCATCGACGTGGGTTTTAAAGACTCCGACAGGCTTGCCGGACTGCACCAGCAGGGTTTCGTCGTCTTCCAGGCGCTTTAGTACCTCGACAATTTTGTCGTAGCACTCCCAATCCCGCGCGGCGCGGCCGATACCACCGTAAACCACCAGGTCCTCCGGGCGTTCAGCTACCTCGGCGTCCAGGTTGTTCATCAACATGCGCAGGGGAGCTTCGGTGAGCCAGCTTTTGGCATTGAGCTCACTGCCGCGAGGCGCGCGGATTTTACGGCTGGGGTCGTGGCGTTTATCAGCGGACATACATTCCTCTCAAATTATTTGGTAAAAATTCTTGCGCCCTATGATTGGCAATCCAGTGTTGCTGGGACGTATGAGATACATGCAGAAATTAGAATTTCAGCTGAGCCCCCAGGCGGTAGCGTTTACCCGGGTGCACCAGGCGGGCAAAGCTCACAGTACCGGCGCTACTCTTGGTACGCCGCCACACCTGTAGGCAGGCATCGCCGGTGGCGATCTCCAATGCGTAGGCAATAGAAGCTTCTGCTGAGATTGCCTCAACCGTGGTATCCGCCTCGGTCAATGGTGCGACCCTGGAAAGATAGGCGTTTGGCGTGGTGTGGGCGAAATCCTGTTGTAAGTATTCGGGAGCCAGGGCCGGATTGGTAAAGCGCTCTTCCCACTGAATGGGAACGCCGTTATCACAGTGCACAATAATGGTGTGAAAAACCTTGGCCTGTTCCGGCACTTCCAGGGCACGGGCTACTTCGGCATTAGCCATACAATGTTGTGCCAGCAAAATTCGATTGCTGTAGCTGTGGCCGCGTGCTGAAATTTCATCAGCAATATTGCGCACTTCTAACAGGGAGCCAGCCGGTACTGGTTCGGCCACAAATGTACCGAGTCCCTGGGAGCGCATCAGCACCCGCTCATCGGTCAATTCACTTAAAGCGCGTCTGGCGGTCATACGGCTGACACCGAATTCCTGCGCCAGCTGATTTTCTGAGGGCACCTGGAAATGCACAGGCCAGCTGCCGTTTTCGATGTTTTGCCGGATATGGCGCTTGATCGCCGCGTAGCGGGGTTCGCTTGCAGTATTCATACTCGGATTTAGTGCCTTTATGGCTTGTATATGGTTGTATATACAAGAAATAATAGAAGCTACTATGGTTGTCTTAAAGATGACTGTCAAGCCGGGGCGATGGTCTGTATGCTGACTGCCCAAATCCCGCTCGGTATTGCACTGGGCATCTATGGTTAAAGAAGGAAAAGCGCGCCGCTAGAAGCTTATGACAGAACGCTGTGACCTACTGATTACGAATGTGAACGCCGCTACCATGGACCCTTCGATTGCCGGGGGCTACGGTGCTGTAGAGGATGCCGCAGTGGCGGTAACCGGCGGCAAGATTGTTTGGCTGGGGCCGCGTCGCGAGTTACCGGACTGTGCTCCAGATAAGGTGATCGACGGTGAGGGGCAGTGGTTGACACCGGGCCTGATCGATTGCCATACCCATCTGGTTTACGGCGGTCACCGCGCCGGAGAATTTGCGCGCCGCCTGGGCGGGGAGAGCTATGAAGAAGTAGCCCGTTCTGGTGGTGGCATTATTTCCACTGTGAGGGCCACTCGTGCCGCCAGTGCTGAGGAATTATACCGTTTGTCGGAGCCCCGCCTTCGCGCCTTGATGTCCGAGGGGGCCACCACTGTCGAGATCAAATCCGGCTATGGCCTGGATCTGGATACGGAGTTGAAGCAACTGCGCACCGCTCGCCGTTTGGCGCAGCACAATTCGGTGGAAATCGTTACCACCTGTTTGGCTGCTCACGCCCTGCCGCCGGAATACGATGGTCGTGCCGATGAATATATCGATTTGATTTGCGAGCAGATATTGCCGGCAGTTGCGCGCGAGCAACTGGCCGATGCGGTGGATATGTTCTGCGAAACCATCGGCTTTACGGTAGAGCAGTGTCAGCGGGTGATTGATGCCGCCAAGCAGTTGGACATGCCTATTAAAGTGCATGCCGAGCAGCTGGCACGCACTGGCGCCACTGAGATGGCAACCAAAGCCAGCGCCCTCTCCGTAGATCATATTGAATATATTAGCGATGCGGATGTGCTGGCCATGGCTGAAAGCGGCACCGTGGCAGTATTGCTCCCGGGAGCTTTTTATACTCTGCGCGAGACCCAGATGCCACCGGTAGAGAAACTGCGCGAGGCGGGGGTTTGCATGGCTTTATCCACAGACCTGAATCCCGGTAGCTGCCCTATCGGTTCTCTGCGGTTAATGATGAATATGGGCTGCAACCTATTTGGCCTTACCCCAGCGGAGGCGTTGGCCGGGGTGACTCGCGCAGCCGCGCGCGCCTTGGGGCTCTGCTGCTCCCGTGGAGTGCTGCGGCCAGGATTGCGCGCAGATATGGTGTTATGGCCGATGGATACCCCAGATCAGCTGGCCTATGAATTTGGCGCGCTGAAACCCGCACAGATTTTCCTGGGAGGTAAAGATGTTACAGCTGGCTGATATGCGCTTATGGAGTGGCCGCACAGACAGCGAGGACGGTCGCGCCGGGGAGCGTTGGCACCAACGTGTTTCGCCGCTGCAGCTGGATAACCCCCCTGGAATTGCCATCCTCGGTTTCGCCTCGGATGAAGGTGTGCGCCGCAATAAAGGGCGTATTGGCGCTGCGAAAGGGCCGCGAATCCTACGCTTGGCGACTGCCAATCTGCCCGCCACCTTTGATTTACCTCTTTATGATGCCGGCAATGTGCGAGTCGATCGTGAGGATTTGGAATCCGCACAGGCACTACTCGGTGCGCGTATCAATGAGTTGCTGGCTAACGGACACTTTCCCCTGGTTTTGGGGGGTGGACATGAAATCGCGTTTGGTAGTTATCAGGGCATAGCGCGATGGATGCGCGAGCTACATCGGGAAAAGACCCTGGGTATTATCAATTTTGATGCCCATCTGGATTTGCGCATCCCTTCACCCAAGGGTTCCTCGGGTACACCTTTCTATCAAATTGCGGAACAGTGTCAGATCAATGGCCGCCCTTTTAATTATCTCTGTGTCGGTGCTGCCGATAATGCCAACACGCCGGCGCTTTACAATCGCGCCGATGAACTGGGTGCAGAAGTCATTCGCGATCGAGAAATTAGCAGCTGGAATCTGGATAAAATAAAGCAGCAGATCCGGGACTTTGCCGATAAGGTGGACTTTGTGTATCTCACAGTATGCCTGGACGTACTACCAGCAGCAGTAATGCCTGCGGTTAGTGCCCCCTCTGGGCGTGGAGTCCCGCTGGAATTACTCGAAGAGCTGTTGGATACCGTTCTGGACTCAAATAAGGTTTGCTTGGCGGATATGGCCGAGTTTAATCCCTATTTCGATATTGAAGATCATGGTGCGCGCACTGCAGCAAGGTTGGTTTTCCAAATAACCAATGGGGCTGCGCGCTCAACTCGCCAAGAGTAAGAGGGTAAAGTGGCCTGTAAGGCTGCCAGGGGTTGGCAGCCTTATGCTTCTAAACCGTAATATGCAGCCTCACGGTAATATTATTGCGGGTTGCATTGGAGTAGGGGCAAACTTCCTCGTGAGCTTTTAAGGCCACGTGTTCAGCTACCACCTGATCCATGCCCGGTAGCTCTATATAGAGATCAACTTCCAGCCCAAAGCCTTTCCCGCTGGGTCCTATGCCAACTTCAGCTCGCACACTGGTATCGTTCGGTGTAGCGACCTTTTCCTTGTCCGCAACAAATTTCATTGCGCCGATAAAACAGGCCGAATAGCCTGCCGCAAATAATTGCTCAGGGTTGGTACCACTTCCGCCATCCCCGCCCAGCTCTTTGGGAATACTGAGCTTTACGTCTAGGGCGCCATCCGACGAAGCCGCCTGTCCATCACGTCCACCTGTCGCCGTGGCGACTGCCGTATAGAGAGCCTTCATAAGTGTGTCCTCAGAAATTCTGCAGACCAAGTGTAGTTGTATTGGCTTGTGTCGGTATGTAAAGCCTGAGGTAAATCTGAGTTATCGGATCAAACAAAGATATCGACACCGATTGAAGATGTAGACGAAATTTTCTGTAAGGTTCTTGGCGTCGCCGGTACAGTACTCATTACAAAAAAATGGAGTAGCCGGTGGATTTACGGGATCAATTATTTCAGCAGGCGATAAGCGAGTATGCCGAGGGTATCTCCCGAATAGCGCGCAGCTATGTGCGCACTACTGCAGAACATGAGGATCTGCTCCAGGAGATATGGTTGGGGCTATGGCGAGCGTTACCCTCCTTTCGAGGGGATGCCAGCTTAAAAACCTTTGTCTATCGCATTGCTCACAATCGTTGTGTAACCGAAATAGCAAGAAGAAAACCTCAACATGCGGGTGAGGAGGAATTGATGACGCTGCCAGACAATCAAGCGGGTCCCGATGAGCGCCTGGCAGAAGAGCGTAAGTCAGAGCGGCTGCTAATTGCGGTTAAAAAACTACCACTGGGCTTACGTCAAACCCTGACCCTGCGTTTAGAGGGGTTAAGCTATATGGAAATTTCAGAAGTGCTTGGTATCAGTGAAAGCAATATTGCCGTGCGCTTGAATCGAGCAAAAGAACGGCTGAACATCTGCTTGTCAGGAGGTGAGTAGTGAATAAAGCGAGCAGTGAAGAACAGTGGTCTGAACTGGAAACTTTATGGAAGCAGCAGCAGGTTAGTACAAAAGTGCCTACTGCTATATTGAAGTGGGTACGTCGTCAGGAGCGGCGTATGCGTTTTGTGATTGTTTCCGAGGTTATCACATGGATTGTCTTAGCACTTTTTATAGTCAAGACAGTAC
>NZ_CP174314.1:4790000-4792593 GCF_052467515.1 Microbulbifer mixtoriginis (SeqCode)
GATTGGTTGTCCATGTTTAAGGTTGTAGGCTGGGGACTTAGGCAAATCCGGGTCCCTAAGGCTGAGAATTGATGACGAAGCCCACTTGTGGGTGAAGTGGTTGATGCCCTGCTTCCAGGAAAAACTTCTAAGCTTCAGGCAATAGTGAATCGTACTCTAAACCGACACAGGTGGTCAGGTAGAGAATACCAAGGCGCTTGAGAGAACTCTGGTGAAGGAACTAGGCAAAATGGTACCGTAACTTCGGGAGAAGGTACGCCGGTTTTGGTGATGGGACTTGCTCCCTAAGCTGAGGCCGGTCGAAGTGACCAGGTGGCTGCGACTGTTTATTAAAAACATAGCACTCTGCAAACTCGTAAGAGGACGTATAGGGTGTGACGCCTGCCCGGTGCCGGAAGGTTAATTGATGGGGTTAGCTTCGGCGAAGCTCTTGATCGAAGCCCCGGTAAACGGCGGCCGTAACTATAACGGTCCTAAGGTAGCGAAATTCCTTGTCGGGTAAGTTCCGACCTGCACGAATGGCGTAACGATGGCCACGCTGTCTCCACCAGAGACTCAGTGAAATTGAAATCGCTGTTAAGATGCAGTGTACCCGCGGCTAGACGGAAAGACCCCGTGAACCTTTACTACAGCTTTGCACTGAACTTTGAGCCTACTTGTGTAGGATAGGTGGGAGGCTTTGAAGCAGTAACGCTAGTTACTGTGGAGCCGTCCTTGAAATACCACCCTGGTATGTTTGAGGTTCTAACTCTGGTCCGTTATCCGGATCGAGGACAGTGTATGGTGGGTAGTTTGACTGGGGCGGTCTCCTCCCAAAGAGTAACGGAGGAGTACGAAGGTGCACTCAGCATGGTCGGAAATCATGCAATGAGCATAATGGTATAAGTGCGCTTGACTGCGAGACAGACATGTCGAGCAGGTACGAAAGTAGGTCATAGTGATCCGGTGGTTCTGTATGGAAGGGCCATCGCTCAACGGATAAAAGGTACTCCGGGGATAACAGGCTGATACCGCCCAAGAGTTCACATCGACGGCGGTGTTTGGCACCTCGATGTCGGCTCATCACATCCTGGGGCTGAAGCCGGTCCCAAGGGTATGGCTGTTCGCCATTTAAAGTGGTACGCGAGCTGGGTTTAGAACGTCGTGAGACAGTTCGGTCCCTATCTGCCGTGGGCGTTGGAAATTTGAGAAGAGTTGCTCCTAGTACGAGAGGACCGGAGTGAACGAACCTCTGGTGTTCGGGTTGTCACGCCAGTGGCATTGCCCGGTAGCTATGTTCGGACGGGATAACCGCTGAAAGCATCTAAGCGGGAAGCCTCCTTCAAGATTAGATTTCCCTGACTCCTTGAGAGTCCTAAAGGGCCGTGGAAGACTACCACGTTGATAGGCTGGGTGTGGAAGCGTTGTGAGGCGTTGAGCTAACCAGTACTAATTGCCCGTGCGGCTTGACCATACAACAGAGATGGTTACTAACGACTAGCTAAGCTAGCGGATTGTGGAATGAAAGACACACAATGATCGCTTGCGGTGTATTACTACAGATTGTTTTACCGACTTATTTGGGGTTATCGCCGGTCAACAGACCGAGGCAAACAGCGATAACACGGCAGGCCAAGCAGATTGCTTATAAGACCAACGCCAACCCAAGCCAGTTTGCCTGACGACAATAGAGTTGTGGAACCACCTGATCCCTTGCCGAACTCAGAAGTGAAACGCAACATCGCCGATGGTAGTGTGGGGCTTCCCCATGTGAGAGTAGGTCATCGTCAGGCTTCTAATCCGAAAGGGCCACCCAACAGGGTGGCCCTTTTTTTATGGCTGAAAAAAATTAAAAAATTAAAAAATTAAAAAATTAAAAACTAAGAAAGGGAAAGAAGAGAGACGCGCTGCGCGCAAAGTCATATTGATTCGAGCCTGTGGCTCTCACCCTCCGAGCTGCCTTCGGCAGGCTCAACCGATACCGGCTGTCAGGTTTCTAAAAAAAGAGTCCCTCACCGGTTGCGCTACCGGGGTTTCTTTTTGGGGTACGGTAAAATATTTTCACTATCTCGCGTGCCTGCGCTGCTCTGTGAATCGTTCGCAACCCCGGAGCCATACACCGCAGGCTGACGAGAGCTGTTCGCCATACAGTGTGGGCCCAGTGTTTCCAGTAGCTTGCAAAAATAGCTCCAAATAAATTAGTCAGTTTCCACTCCAAAAAATAAACCCCTAAAAGATCTTTACGTTTCTTCCTCAAGTTTTTCAGAGCTTCTGCAAAAATTTGCCACTGGATACATACTTAAAACTACTTTCATGAACTTTAGGTTTGTATTTTTAATGGCTTCAAAACTACCAGAGTTAGTAAGCTACTAAATACTCCCAGAAATTTATCCCCTATAGCCTAGTATCCCTAATAGTTATTCAATCTGGCTGCCAAATAGTGTGGATAGTGCCGTGCTTCTAAAAAACTACGCGTATATTCCCCGATAGTGATGTGGGGATTTTATTCATAGTTATATTTTCCGTTTCCACCATCAGGGGATGCATTTACAGTCTTTTTTTTAACCAAAAAGCATTTTGGAGATTTATTACATAAAGTGCTTGCGGAGCCTCC